>CP070764.1:0-31459 GCA_020349245.1 Chloroflexota bacterium
CATCGCTCAAGGACAAGACTCTTCGCCCCGACACTGAAGGTCGGGGCAGGCCCTCCGGATCAGAGTGACAGCGCGTTTCCTGTCATTCTGAGCGCAGCGAAGATTCTCGCTTGCAGCTGTGGTATAAAGATGACATCCTTTAGCAACACATCTCCTTGAGAGATCCACCCCCCCGACGCCTACGACCGGGGCAAGCCCTCCAGCTCAACGAGACAATGAGCTTTCTGTAATTTTTCCCGTGGCTTGCACTGGACGAGTCCTTATAGGGATAAAGAATCTTCCTCGAAGTTATAACTCAAGAAAATTAAATTTAATTCCACATTCTTGCAAGATAGGTACTTCTTCTTGGATACAGTTATAAGATCATAAATCTTGTCCCCCTGTGGGATCTGCGGGACCTGTTCGAGGGAAATACAGGGCTCGCATCTAAGATGGTCCAAAGTTGATTTTCAGATTAAAATGATATACAATCTAATCAACAGTACATATTGGGTTTGAAACAAACCGAAAAGTAGGAGGGTTTGCTTGGAAAGCGACGATCTAAGCCACTGATTGTTTATCGGTGGCTTCTTTTGTTGTTTGTCGAATGATTTCTTTGTGAGTGAATCGAAGTAGCTGGCGGTGGACAAGGATCAAAGATCAAATTTGATCGACTAGCGAAGGAGATAGATCGGTCAATTGGATTAACCTAAAAGTTATTAAGATGGGATATTTCGCTGTTCTATTAGTAGCAAACCAGGTAGTTGTAGTGGTTAGGACAATCGCAAACCGAGGGCAGCATGCGATAGAGATGATATCAAAAAATATCATTTCCTTTGCTACTTGAATTCAAGCTGTCCCCCTTTGTAGTGGTGATGGATCAACGAGAATTCGAAAGGAGTCTGAAATGAAGACGATCCAGGTCATTTACCAAGCGCAACGCAAACGACGTGTGCTGTTACTAACAATGCTTACATTGTTAGGTATAACCCTGCTGACCGCCGGAACCTCCGCCGCAGATCCAGATCAAGATACCCAACTCGCTGCAAGCACGCCTGGGATGATTAATTACCAGGGAGTGGTCAAAATCGATGGCAACCTATACGATGGAAACGGCTATTTTAAATTCACAATTGTGAATGCCAGTGTGGGGAATGGTTCAGTCAATTACTGGTCCAATGATGGCACCGCCAGCGGTGAGCCCGGCGCGGCTGTACTCCTAGTTGTCAATGAAGGCTTATTCAATGTGCTTCTCGGAGACATCAGCCTGACCGGTATGTCACAATCGATCGGCGGCACGGTGTTCGAAAACGATCCAACCTACCTGCGGGTATGGTTCAGCCAGACGGGGACTCTCGGTAGTTTTGAGGCTTTGGAACCGAATCAACGCATCGCCAGCGTGGGATACGCCTTTCATGCATTGCAATCTGATTTGGTTGACGGCTTCCATGCCTCCACCTTGCCAGCCGCCAATCAGCTAATCGCCCTTGATAGCTCCTCGTACCTGAGAGTGCCGCGGATGGTTGACTCCGATAACCCTGGCTACTATTTAGATCCGGCCAGCACAACATACTTGAATGACGCAAGGGGTGATCGCTTCTCTGTGAATTTAACACAGTCAAATACAGGTTACTCGGTGGGTGACTCTGCTACGAACGATATAGATTACGGTCTGCGAGCCATTAATCCAGACATGTCAGGGGTGTGGATATCGGGGGCTGGAGATGACGGTGTATACATGTCGAGTGTTGGGGGAGATGGCCTGTATATCGGCACAAGCGGTGAATTTGGCATCAACATTGGCAGTCCCAATTGGTCTGGTGTCTACATAGAGAACACGGATGCATCCGGCGTGTATATTGATAATGCTGGCTGGGGTTTATATGTGAATAATGCAAGCAGTTACGGTGTATCCGCCAGAGGCGTTACAGCCGGTGGTTACTTTCAGGACTCTAACAGTGGAACATATGCTTACGTCGGTTACGGCGGCTATGGTGTATACAGCAACGGCACCAAGAATTTTGTCCAGGAACATCCCACCGATCCGAACAAAGTGATCATCTATGCCTCGCTGGAGGGCGGGGAGGCCGGCACTTATTATCGCGGTACAGCTCAACTGCAGGACGGCACAGCCACCGTCTTGCTTCCTGAGCATTTCAGTTTGGTCACGGAGGAAGAAGGCCTGACGATCCAAGTGACGCCGCGCGCGGATTGCAAGGGACTCTATGTGGCCGAGGTTACAACTAAATCGATTGTCGTGAAGGAGCTGCAAAGCGGCACCAGCAATATCTCCTTTGACTTTTTGATCAATGGGGTCCGAAAAGGGTATTTGGACTATCAAGTAGTCCGAGATTCAGCTGAGCTCATGCCAATGGAGGAGAGCACCCATGGAGAAGCGAAAACCGGTGAATAGGAAATTTCGAATCACTGCTCTCATCCTGGTTCTGCTGGGGGTCTTAATCCTGGCCGGAGCTGCTTGGGCAGGCTATTCTGCAAGCTATGCTGTCGACTGGCATGTGTTGAGTGGTGGTGGAGCACCGGTTGAATCAATCTCAGGGGCTGTGGAATTGAACGGGACCCTGGGGCAGAGTGCCATTGGGATTTCCAGCACTGACCAGACGAATCTGGGGGCAGGTTTTTGGTATGCTAGGAGTATGGAAGACCAGTTACCATTGGAAAAAATATATCTACCTGTTACGTTACGCAACTATTGAACCCCGGTTAAATTACGGCAACCTGCAAGTATTTAGACTGGTTTTTAAAATATTCATCGGATTACAAATCCCCGCATAAGGGAGACTAAAGCCTGCTGGAGCTTACCTGCGAGGCTAATAAGGGGTTTTCAATTCCTGTTACCTGAGTGACCGCAGGGTAGACTCTTCGCCCCTAGCTCAGAGTGACAATTCGTTTTTCGTCATTCTGAGCAAAGCGAAGAATCTACCGCACAGTTGTATTGCAAAAATCATCCAATGATTATGCAGCTGCTTTAGAGCCTTTAACCACGGAAGCTTCCAACCGGACCCTGGCTGCACTCAGCACGACTTAATGATATCCTTGGCCTGAGCATCAAAGTGCAAACATCTCCAGACCCCCTAATGGAGGCACCGATGAAGAGAAAAGCGATCAACTTCGAGGAGAAACTGGCCCAATTTAACGACCTCTGGTCGCCGAAGATCATCGCCCAGATGAACGACTACCACTTCAAGCTGGCCAAGATCAAGGGCGAGTTCATCTGGCACAGCCACCCGGAGACCGACGAAGCGTTTATCGTCCTGCAGGGGAGCTTAACGATCCACCTGCGCGATTATGAAGTTGTCCTGCAAACGGGGGAAATGTTTGTCGTCCCCAGGGGAGTCGAGCACAGGCCAGTCGCTGAACAAGAGTGCCAGATACTGCTGGTTGAACCAGAGGGGACAGTGAATACCGGGGATGCAGTCGGAGAGCTGACCGATCAAGGCGCAGATTGGCTTTGAGTCGCCCGCCCCCGCCTGATACCATCAACCCAGCTGCGTGCGCAGCCGCAGGTAGTTGTGCACCTGCTCACGGGAGAGAATGCCTTTAACCTGGAAGCCCTCAAGCACGGGCACAAAACGCAGGTCCGCAGCTTCCATTTCCTGCAATGCAGTCAGCAGGGGTGTGTCCGGACTGATCTGGACCAACCTCTCCAATGGTTTCATCACTTCCCTGGCCCTGATCTGGTTCCACAGGTGTCGCGGCACCCTGGCGATCTCGCCCAGGGTCAAAATACCGGGAGGGGTGCCCGGATCGACCACCAGGTAGGTACCCTGGGCGTTTACCGCCAGGGTATTGCTGACCAGCTGGGCAATGGTCGTTTCGCCAGTTATGGAGGGATAGTAGCGGTTCATCACCTGCTCCACGTTCACCCCATCCAGCTTCTGCTGCAGGTTGGCCTGTGCCGCCGCGCTGCCGGCTAGGTTCAACAGGAACAGCCCGATAAATCCCATCCAGATACCATTCATCAGGTTCCCGGTGATAACGTTGAAAACGCCGAAGGCGATGAAACCGAAGGCGACCAGCTGCCCGGTAAAAGAGGCAGCCCGCGTTGCCCGATAATTATCACCGGTCAATTTCCAGATCAGCGCCCGCAAGATTCGTCCACCGTCCATGGGGAAGCCAGGGATCAGGTTGAAAGCACCCAGCAGCAGGTTAACCCTGCCCAAATAATCGAAGGCAGCTGCCAGGTAAGGCAGCCCTGCGCTGAACTGGCTCAGGCTGTTGAAGATAACCGCCAGGGTCAAACTGACCATGGGTCCGGCGATGGCGATGCGGAATTCCTCGCCAGGAGCCCTGGGCTCGCGCTCGATCTGGGCAACACCACCCAGGAAAAACAAGGATATGCTCTTCACCGGGATATTATTGCGTAAAGCGACAAAGGCGTGACCCAGCTCGTGTGCCAGCACTGAACCAAAGAACAGCAGGCTGGTGGCAATACCAAGCGCCCATATACCGGCAAAGGGCAGGGACAGGCCTTGATCGGCGAAATAACCATTGGCCAGCGACCAGGTCAGGAACAAGAAGATGATAAACCAGCTGGGATGCAGCCCAATCGGAATACCATTAATTCGAAATAACTTAATACTCTTTCCCATAATTCACCTCTAAACGGGTCCATATCATTTTAAAAGATACCACGCTTATAGCTTACCTGGAAATTATGAAATTTTCGTTAGCAGAATATATAAAATTTATTAGGATAATTTTTGTCCATTTATTGTGCAATTCAGGGAAATTGCTTGAGACGGCAGGTAAATACCTGGGACCTCCCCCCGCGAACAGCTTCCCCCACAAGAAAATTACATTGCAGAAGCCAACCGCCAGGCTAAGGCTGAGTAGCGCTGAGCAACGCGGTTGTTGTTGACTGCAATGCCGATCGCCCGCCGATTACCAACCAGCACGCACAGCTGCTGGGCGCGGGTGATGGCAGTGTAGACCAGGTTGCGCTGGAGCATCATGTAATGACCGGTGATCACCGGCAGAACAATCACCGGGAATTCGGAACCCTGGGCCTTGTGTACCGAGACAGCATAAGCCAGCACCAGCTGGTCAACATCCGTCCAATCATATGTCACCCGGCGACCCTCAAAACCTATCTCCATCGTGTGCGCAACCGGGTTGACGCCCAGAATCCGGCCGATATCCCCGTTGAAAACATCCTTATCATAGTCATTCTGGGTTTGCATGACCTTATCACCCAGGCGGAAGGTCGTGCCAAAGAGTTGTTTTTCCGCTTTCTTCAGGGACGGAGGGTTCAAGGAAGCCTGCAGGCGCTCATTCAAGGCGTTTACCCCGGCCAGTCCCCGGTACATGGGAGCCAGCACCTGGATCTGCTCAAGGGGATCAAAATGAAAACGTTCGGGAATGCGCTGGCAAACTACATCCTCAACCCAGCCGGCAGCTTCCTCGGCACTTTCTGCAGGGAAGAGAAAAAAATCATTCGCAGCGGTATCTTCGCTTTGCCTGAATATCGGCATGCTGCCCTGGTTGATGCGGTGAGCATTGGAGATGATCTGGGAGCCAGATTCCTGGCGAAAGATGAAGCCCAAGCGGGTTACCGGGGCAATGCCGCTGTTGATCACGTCCCTGAGCACATCACCTGCGCCAACGGAAGGCAGCTGGTCTACATCCCCGACAAGCAGCAGGTGGCATCCAGGCTGCAGCGCTTTAAGCAGCTGGTAGGCGAGGATCAAGTCCAGCATCGAGGCTTCGTCAATCACCAGCAGATCGACATCGAGGGGGTTCTCGGCATTGAACTTAAACCCTTCCTTCGGGGAATACCCCAGCAGGCGGTGGATGGTGCTGGCCGGTCTGCCCGTTGCTTCGGACAGGCGCTTGGCAGCGCGACCCGTGGGTGAGGCCAAGGCATACGATTTTCCTGCGGATTCCACGACACCGATCAAAGCCCGCAGGGCCGTGGTCTTTCCCGTCCCTGGCCCGCCGGTCAAGACACTCACCGGGTGGCTGATCGCCGTGCGGATCGCCTGACTCTGCTCAGCGGTCAATTGCGGATCGAGGGGTAAAAACGCCGGGGGCAAATCGCTCAACCGCGTGGGTATTGCCCCGGCCAGCTCAAGCAGCTTCTCCGTGCTGCCTTTCTCGCTGTGATAGAAAGGCATCGAATACAGTACTATCAGATTCCGATCATCTTCAGCCACCAAATCAGCCAAAGCTTCACCGCCTGAAGTATGGGGAGCTTCGCTGGGGATATGATCCTGGAAGATGCGGCCCGCCTCCCGCAATCTCTCCACGGCAGCAGGCAGCAGTTGTGGATCGATCTCCCCCAATAATCCGAGCGTTTTTTCAAAAAGTGTCTCCCGAGGACTGAAAACATGCCCTTCAGAGACCATCTCATCCAAGGCGAAAATCAACCCCGACTCGATGCGGGAGGGATGTTCTTGAGGTAATCCCAAGGATTGGGCAATGCGATCTGCAGTTTTGAATCCCACCCCGAAGATATCCCTGGCCATGGAGTAAGGATCACCCTGCACGACCTGCAGAGATTGATCGCCGTACTGCTTGTAAATCTTAACCGCCAGATTGGTGCTCACCCCGTGACTGTGCAGGAAGAGCATGATATCTCTTACCTGTTTTTGTCCCTGCCAGGCCTCTGCGATAGCCCGGGAGCGCTTGGGGCCGATATCCGGAACTTCCAGCAATCGCTCTGGATCATGGTCAATCACCTGTAGAGCCTGGTCGCCAAATTGATCCACAATGCGGTCCGCCAGGCGCGGCCCAATGCCCTGGATCAGGCCGGAGCCCAGGTAGCGGCGGATACCTGTCACGGTTGCAGGCAAAATCCGTTCGCAGGTTTCGGTTTGAAATTGCAGACCATGTTTGGGGTGGTTTTTCCAGCTGCCCGTCAGGCGCAGGTGCTCCCCGGGACTTAATTCGGGTAAATTCCCCACTACCGTGACTAGATCCCGGTGCAGATCGGCCACCGGACCGGGTGAATCCGGCTGGATGCGCAGGACACTATAACCGTTCTCGGGATTGTAATACGTGATGCGCTCAAGGGAGCCTGTCAGCGTATCCATTAATTCTCGCCCCTGTTGAGCGAATATGACGAGATTGCGAACAGAATGGTCAGCCAGTAATTGACTTACTGCATCGGGTTGTCACTTGCCCAATCCTCACCGGCGATCACAACCACGTCTGCCTGGCCGGTGACATCGTAGCGGTGATAAACATTTTCCGGGGAAATGCCCATGAGGGCGACAATCTTCTCTACCGTGTGCGGATTCCCGGTGTAGTCGATGAGGGTTGTTTCCTGGTAAGTTTCATTCGCGTTGCCGGGTTCCGCAGTAGATATTCCGGAAGCCTGCAGGTACTCCGCGGTCTGGGATGCCAAGCCCGGAGAAAAGGTGCCATTCAGAACCAGCACCGTGGCATATTCCTCATCCACGAGTGCCTGCTGGTCAGCCTGGGGAGCCAGGGGGGCTGGAGGTCCTGTGAGGGTAAAAATCTCATCGCGCAGTTTGCGGATCTCGTCTGGCAGAGGCCGGAGAATATCCTGGCCATCATAGGAAAACGCAAAATCCACCTGGTCGACCCCGATCACGCCCCTGCGGATGTTCTCCTCAGGAATTTGCTGGGCGATCCAGGCCAGGCGAACCAGCTGCATCAAGGTGAGATTTGAGCTGATTCCCGAGGACAGACTTTGATACAAAGCGGGAGACTTGGAGATCAGCGTGGGAAGTAGTTCAGCGCTGAGGATCTTGTCGCGGATCGCCATGATGACTTGCTGCTGACGTCCAGCCCGGTCGAAATCGCTACCAGAGGAATTCCGAGAACGGGCGTAAGCTAAAGCGAGATAGCCAGGTAGAACCTGTTCCCCCGGTTCCAAGGCTTTCGTATTCCCCTTCCCCAAAGGATCGACCACAATCGGTGCAGGGACAACAATCTTGATCCCACCCAGCTCATCAATGAAATTCTCAAAGGCGAGGAAATCCACCATGGCGTAGTAATCGATCTCCATACCGAGCAGATTTTCCACCGTGCGCAGGGACAGACCTGGTCCACGTTCTGCCACGTTGTAAACTTCCCCGAGGCGGTATGCGGTATTGATCTTGCTGTAATCAAAGCCCGGGATCTCCACCCAAAGATCGCGGGGGATAGAGAGCATACCCGCTGTACGGCTTTCCGGGTCCAGTGAGAAGAGGATCATGGTATCCGTGCGCGGGATATCATCTTGCTCAGCTTCGCGCGAATCCAAACCCATCACCAGCACGTTTATTCGGCTGTTTCCATCCCAGGGTACAGGGGGTGGTCCGCCTGCAGTCTGGAGCGGGGTTTCCCCTTCAACACCTAAATCTGCGGGCAAGGCAGCGGCCTCATCCGGGGCAGTCTCAAGTGAAAGGCTGGGAGGGTTGGCGATGTTCCAGGAGGAAACCAGGTCTTTAACCGCAGAATAGGTAAGCCAGACTGTCACGACCCCCGCGGCTAAAAAAGCAAGCAGCAATCCAAGCAGCAACCAGTTTGAGGCCAGTGGGGATTTTGATTTGTTTCGATATTGTTGACCAGTATCCATAAGCTATACGTATTACGGCATCGTATTAGTATTAGCCCAGTCATATCCGAGATATATTTCAATATCCACGTTGCTGGATGGGTCAAAGCGATTGTAAATCCTGTTTGGCGTTATTCCCATCAGTTCAACCAGATACTTAAGCGAATATGGGTTCCCTGTGTAGGAAACAATGGTGGTGGCATTATACGCTTCAGGCGCATCACCAGTCGTAACCACATTCACACCCTGAGCACCAAGGTACTCCGCCGTCCGGGAAGCTAATCCGGGTGTAGCAGCCCCATTCAACACCGATACCCTGGCATTCTCTGAACGCATCAGTTCCCGTGGATCTGCATCCGACATCGCCGGGCTCATTGCCCCGGTAGAGGTGAAAATCTCATCCCGCAGGATGCGGATTTGCTCCGGACGTGGCTTGAGCACATCATCGCCATCTGGCGACTTACCAAAGGTTACATGATCCGTGCCGATCGCCCCTCTTTTTATGGATTCCTCAGGGATTTGTTTCACCAGCCAGGCGAGTTGAACCGCCTGCTCTAAAGTTAAATTGGTTTGTATACCTGCTGATATCTGTTCAAATATCACCGGTGCGCGGCTGATCAATGTCGGCAGCATGTCTGCACTCAGCACCCGGTCGCGGATAGCCATGATGACCTGCAGTGTACGCTCTGCCCGGTCAAAATCACCCCCCTCGGTATTGCGCGCCCGGGCATACGCCAGTGCCAAGTTTCCAGGGAGATCGTGCGCCCCTTTCTTGAGCTTCACAGTTGGCCCATCGATCGGGTCAACCCAAATGTTCCGGGGCACATCGATTTCGATAAATCCCAACTCATCGATGAATTGTTCGAATGAGTAGAAATCGACCAGCGCATAATAATCGATTTTCAAGCCAAGCAAACCCTCCACGGCATCCATCGCCAGCTGTGCACCCCCGCCGGGAAGCTGGTAAGTCTCACCAAAGCGGTACGCGACGTTTATCCGGTTTGGATCCTCGAACCCGGGTAAGCTTACCCATAAGTCCCGGGGTATGGTGACTATACCGGCCGTCATGCTCAACGGATCTACCGAGGCCAAAACCATCGTATCCGTGCGCGGCGCCCCTTCTCCGCTCTCCCAATCCCGGTAATCCAGACCCATCACCAGCACGTTTACCCGGCTGGCACCATCCCAAGGGATTGGCTCCGGACCGATCGCGGGTACCGAGGGTTTTTCTATTCCAGGTACAACCCCGGGAGAATTCTGGGTGGTATCTGCTTGCGGATTGACCACGATACCGGGTAGATCCGTTATATTCCAGGAGGACACGAAGTTTTTAACACTGGTATAAGTCAAATAAGCTGCTACACCAGCCACAATAAAGAATGCGACCAGTAAGCCAATAAAAACGAAATTGACTCTGCTGGCTTGCTTTGGTTCTGCCGTCTCTTGTTGTACTCGCTCCATAATCTCTCTTAAAGTACCAGACAGGCGAACCTGCCTGAGAAAGGATAAACCCGCTTAAACCTATCTTCTCACCCTACAAAATAGTCCAGAGAAGAAAGTGACAGCGGGGATCGAAATAGCTCGTTTCAAACGATTAAAAGCACATAATTATATCACGCCAGGTATTCTCTCTGCTTAGGGTAAAATTAGTTTTCCAGGAGAGAATTTTTCCCATTCCACACTCTCCAAGGACGGTATTTAACCCAATAAAGTTCCCTTATGGCGATATTAACCGCCTCAAACCTGGCAAAATCCTTCGGGCCAGATGATATATTTTCTTCCGTTTCACTCAGTATACCGCATGGCGGGCGGATTGCCATTGTCGGGCCTAACGGCATCGGTAAGACCACCCTGCTGCGTATCCTGGTAGGTCTTGATGAACCTTCTGCGGGGGTGGTCCACCGCGCCCGCGGGTTGTCCGTGGGGTACCTGCCGCAAGAAGCCATGCTTTCCGCTGAGCATAGCCTGTGGGAGGAGTGCCTAAAAGCCTTCGCGGAACTGCGCCAGCAGGAAAAAGAACTGGCGGAGTTGGAATTGAGGATGGGTGATCCGGACCAAGCCCAGGAAGTTCTCACTCGCTACGGGGTATTGCAGGAGTCTTTTGATCTTCAGGGTGGCTATACCTATGAGACGCGGATCCAGCAGGTCCTGAGTGGATTGGGCTTTAAGGCCATTGACTACCAACGCCCGGTGAACAAATTATCAGGTGGGCAGCGCACCAGAGCGCTGCTGGCTCGCCTTCTGCTCTCCAAACCCGATCTGCTGGTGCTGGACGAGCCAACCAACCACTTGGATGTGGCTGCGGTGGAATGGTTGGAAAGCTACCTGCTGACCTGGGAAGGAGCCGCCCTGCTCGTTTCCCATGACCGCTATTTTCTCGACAGGGTCGCCGAACACATCTGGGAGATGGACATCGCCGGGTGGGAGACCTACCGGGGAAACTATAGCGCTTATCTGCAACAGCGCCAGGAACGCTGGCACCTGCGCCAGCAAATCTACGAAACCGAAAAGGAACGCCTGGAAAAAGAATTGGACTACGTCAAGCGCCATATCGCTGGTCAGCGTACAGCCCAGGCGAAAGGAAAACTGCGGCGTCTCAGCCGCCAGGTGGAGGCAATCGAGAGTCTGGGAATTGAAGCTCTGCAGGGAAAAAACTGGTTGGAAATCAGCAGCCAGGCGGATATTTCGACCAATATCATGAGCGTGGCGGAGGTCGAACGGCGCATCCATGCGTTAAAATCACCTCAGAAGAAACCTCCCAACCTCAGCTTAAAATTAAAGTCGAGCCAGCGCAGCGGGAATATCATCCTCAGCGTGCAAGAAGTGCTCATCGGGTATCCGGGAAACCCGCTCCTGAATCTCGAAAGCCTGGAATTACGCCGGCTCGAATGCGCAGCGGTTATCGGTCCGAACGGCGCTGGGAAGACTACCCTGCTGAAGACCATCCTGGGGGAACAACCACCCTTGGCTGGCGAGGTTCACCTGGGTGCCAGCCTGGAGATCGGTTACTTTGCCCAGGCGCATGAAGACCTCGACCCAGAACGGACGCTGGTCGAAGAGATCGAATCAGTCGCCCCGCAAATGCTCCTGGCGGATACCCGCCATTACCTGGCCCGCTTCTTATTCACCGGTGAGGATGTCTTCCGCAAAGTGTCCACGCTCTCAGGTGGTGAGCGAGGACGGCTGTCCCTGGCAAAGCTCTCCCTGACCAAGGCAAATTTACTGCTCCTCGATGAGCCAACCAATCACCTGGATATCCCTTCCCAGGAGATCCTGCAATCAGTTTTAGCCGAGTTTGAAGGGACTATCATGCTGGTCTCCCACGACCGCTATTTGATCGATGCCCTGGCGACACAGGTATGGGATATTCTCCCCGAGCAGAAAACCATGCGCGTATTCAAGGGCTCCTACAGCGAATATCACACCCAGCTGGAGGCAGAACAGCTTGCTGAACAGGCGTCCATACCTCTTTCCTCCAAAGTGGGAAGCAGCGCCCGAAAACCTGCAAAGAAAAAGGGGGAAAGCCGGCGCAGATACCGCCTTGAAGAAATCGAAAGCCAGGTCGCTGCCTTGGAAGAACAGCTCGCTGCACTGGCAGTTCAGCTGGAAGAACCCCCGGCAGACAGCGAGCTGGTTGAAGAACTCGGGGAGGATTACGTCCAGATCCAGAATGAGATCAACGCCTTGCTGGCGGAGTGGGAACAGCTGCAAACTTAGGTTAATGCCTTATCCAGGCTAGATAGATCGACCACAAACCATTCTCTAAACGGGGCGAGAGGCCGCGATGCCAACCTGATCTTGGCTATCGCGAGGACGAACAGCTCTTTTTCTTGTTAGCCAGATAATCGACCATTTGAAACCCTCTAATCCGCCATTGCACCGGCTTCGATCGGCTCATCCCCATTATAGTTGCGCAATTGCGGCCAGCGCTGCGCGATCCACCCCACGGCTAACAGGCAGCCTATCCCACCGGTGATCACAGCTATTGGCGCGCCTAACAACTGTGCCACCAGACCAGCTTCGACTTCACCCAGCTGGGGTCCACCCAGGAAGAAAATCTGGTTGATGCTCGTCATCCGGCCGCGGATATAATCCGGTGTCTGCAGCTGGCGGATCGTATTGCGGATGATGGCGCTGACCGAATCGGATGCTCCGATTATGACCAGCGCGATCATCGCCAAGTTGAACGATCGCGAGACACCGAAGAGGATAGTCGCGAACCCAAATGCGATCACGGAAATCAAAAGTGTCCTCCCCTGGCGCTTGATCTCCCTGAGCTGGGAGATGATGGAAGCCGCGGCCATCGCACCGATCGATTGGGCCGCGGATAGCCAGCCATATTCAACCGCCCCAACCTTGAGAATATCGCGGGCGAAGATCGGCATCAAGGTGTTGGCTGAAGAGAAGAAAGTGGCGAAAAAATCCAGCATCATGCTGGAGAGAATCACCGGCTGCTTGAGAATGAAGCGCACACCTTCGATGATATCGACATACTTGATCTGAATGCGGCCGCTGCCCCGGGTGCGCTGAGGAATAGACCCGATTAACAGCAATGCAACGATCACCGCCAAAAATGAAACTGCATTGATCAGATAGGTATAGTACTGCCCCCAATAAGCAATGACCAATCCACTCAGCGCTGGACCGATGATTGACCCAACCTGCAGGGCAATCGATTGCATACTGAAGGCATTTGACAGATCTTTGGCAGGTACAAGGTTGGGGATAAGTGCTTGACGAGCAGGCAAATCGAAAGCCACGGCCATCGCTTGTATCGCAGTCAGGGCATAGATCTGCCACAGGGTTATCTGTCCTTTGAAGGTCAGCCAAGCCAATACCAGCGCTACGAAGGCCATCACTGTTTGGGTAACGAAGAGCACTCTGCGCCTGTTGGCCGAGTCAGCCACGGCACCACCAAGCAGGGAGAATAGTATCACCGGCAGGATGCGTGCCAGGCCAATGCCTCCCAAGGCGATCGGTTGATCGGTCAGTAAGCGTACATGCCAAAGCAAGGCCCAGATCTGCATTTGGGACCCTGCCACCGAGATCGCCTGGCCGATCCAGAGTAAGCGGAAAGAGCGGTGGTGCAGGGAGGGTGGAATATGTAACGGCATTAATTGGGGCTAAGAATTTTGATTGGGATCAGGAATTGGGAAGAATGAAAATCCCAGCAGGAAAATCAATCTTATTTTTTGGGTTTTACGTCCCCCAGTCGCGCAGGTACAGGAAATCGTATCCCACTGTCCGGTTGCTCAGCTTGGCAACCGGAGGCATAACCCGTTTAAAATGATTCCTTCTGATCAATTCAATGACAGTATTGACAAATTGCTCGGAGAACCCCTCCTCGATGCAATCCTCCGGGCTGTATCGTTCATCAACCAGGAGATAAAGCAGCTGGTCGACATCGGCATAGGTAAAACCTAACTCACCTTCATCAGTCTGTCCGATCCACAGATCTGCCGAAGGGGGTTTCTTAATAATGGCCTCCGGCACGCCCATCTCCCTGGCCAGCTGGCGGACTTGAGTTTTGTAGAGATCCCCGAGAGGGTTTATTGCACAAGCTGAATCACCATACAAGGTGGTATATCCCAGGAGTATCTCAGTCTTGTTTCCAGTGCCTACGACCAACCCTTTTGAAGCTTGGGATTGATCGTACAGCACGATCATCCGTGCCCGGGCCATCGCGTTTCCTCGCCGGAGGGGATCAGCCTGTGGAAATCGTTCAAACAAGGGATTTACCATATCTGTGATCGGTACAGTGAGAGATTGAACCCCCAGCTGATCTATCACCAGCTGGGCATGCGCAAGCGAATCCGGAGAGGAAGTTTCATAGGGCATGCGCACTGCCAGCACGTTTTCCGCTCCGAGCGCTTCAGCTGCCAGGGTACATGAAAGACTCGAATCAACACCACCAGATAATCCAACCACAGCCCGGGAAAAACCTGCCCGGGTGACTTCCGTGTGGATGAAGGTGGTCAGAATCTTGCGGGTTAGATTGGTATCGATTGACAGATCGCTGATTTTCGTCATGGGCATGAGACTCCATCTGAATCTGAAACCAAGGTTCCGGCTAAAAACTGGCGAATAATATCCCGCAGGATATCATAATCCGCTTCCCAGACAAAGGTTTCTGCTTTCTGCTGTGGGCTGTAGACTCGGCTTGGGGTAAGCAGATCCTCTGAGATACTCGTAAATATCAGATTCTCAGAATTCACCTTCGGGACAAGACAAGCCATTTGAGTCAGCTGCTCAAGACTCAGGTCGGTGAGAATAGAATCTTGGAAAGCTGCAATGATCTGGGGTATTCTGGGCAGAACCGCCGGGTTGGTGATCTTATCTTTTAGTGCACACAGAACCATATTCTGGTTGCTGGTCCTCGTAAAAACATTATATCGCTTCCGAATACGGGAAAAGCGTAGAGCCTGGTCACCATTAAAATGCTGCTGTCCCGCATAAAAATATCCCATATCTTCAGTTTTGTCGTCCACAGGCGTGCCATCCACGTCAGTAGGCAGGTAAATATCAATACCCCCAACGGCATCCACCAGCTTGACAAAGGTCTGCATGTTAACGGCTCCGTAATGATCGGCCTGCAGATCGAAGTTAACATCCATTGTACGGGCGAGCAACCCGGCACCCTGCCCGGGTCCATCATAATAACCCATGCCTGGCGTGCCGTAAAAATATGCCTGGTTCAGTTTGCCATGAGTGATGCCATGCCGTTCAGCGATATCGGGTATTTCAACCCATAAATCACGCGGCATATCCAGCACAGTGACTTTTGGGGTGACAAAATCAATTCGCACGACACGAATGACGTCCGAGAGACCATAAAGATAGTCATCGCTGCCATCAATACCCAGGGCCAGGACTGTCATTGCTGGAGGTCCGCCGCACATGGGTTCCGGGGTAGGGGTAGGATTGGATGTCTCAGTAGCTAAACTGGCAAGTACTGCATTCGTCGCGCTGGCTTGACCTTCGTTGGTACCTGGATTGCTTTCCGTGGACTGCGGAGTACTTATATCTTCAACAAGGATCGACGCTTCTGATGTTGGTGTTTTAGTCGGTAAACCCAAACTGGGGCCCAGCGGCGCTGTCCAGCGTTCTTTCGCTCTCGGGTACACCACCATGATCGCGATTATCAGGGAGGTCAAAAGCACTCCAGCGACGATCAGAAATAAGTTTCTTTTTGAAGTATGCATTTCTCTGGGAAGGTGTCATCCTCATACAGTGAAGCATCAATAAGGGATGCTGCGAACGGGGATTATATCACAGGGGTCTCTGAACGGCTTTTTATTCCTCGAACAAGCAAGGACAACGCGGCAATCGCCAATAGATTCAAGGAAACTGCAGCGATGGAATTTGGCAAGATATCTGGAATCCTGGATGATGAACTGCCAAAAATATACAGCGGCGTGGCGATCTGGACACCTACTGCACGCCCAATTGAAATGCTGGCAACTGTCACCGCCATGACCGTTGCCCGGGATGATGGCATTACCTCAGTCATCATGGGAACACTGCTCACCAAGGAAAATTCAAAGGTCAGGTAAAAGAAAAACAAACCCACCAAGGCTCCACTAGTGTTCGCTCCCAAGATCGGTAATGCCAAAACCGCCAAGCAATTTAATCCAAGTCCCAAACCCACCGCAAGCGGCTTACCCAATCTGTCGGTGATTGCCGCAGCTAAAGATTCCCCCCCCAATTCCGAGAGGCCGATCACCGCTGAAGCAACCCCCAGGGCCGCGATCATTAATCCAAATGAATTTTCCAACCACAGCCCGAACACGAGGTTAATCACTTCATTCGCGCAAGCAGAGAACATCGCCATTAACAGACCCGCTAACACTGGCGGATAAGCGAATATTCTACGGAAATTTTGCCACAAACCGGACTGGATTGTGATCATTACCTTATCCTGAGGGATCATCCAGGCCAAGACCACAAAAGCGACCAATGCCAGCAGGGTCAGCACGGGAAATGGTCCCGACCAACCGTATCGTGCAATCAGTAAACCCATCAATGGAACGGCGATAATAATGCTCAGTGACCAGCTCAATTCGGTGACCGCCAGTACACGACCACGCCGTTTGTAAGCCACACGATCGCCGAGGTAGGCTTGCATTGAGGGGTCATAAGTATATTTGCCAAGTACAGAGAGGATTAATGCCAACACGAATGTCGGGAAAGACGGGCGGATGGCTACCAGACCGACACCGATGATGAATAAAAATAAACCCAGCAACATGCCGATTTTCCGCCCCCGCCTATCCCCAACGTAAGCAAGGAAGGGGCCCAATGCGCCGGCCAGCGATCGCAGAGTCATTGCATAGGATAAAGTTGTTAATTCAACACCCATCCCCCTGCCAAATGCTGCCAGGAAAGGGTAGACCATGCGGAACATCGTGTTCAGCACAACCCGGGCAGCTGTGAATACCAAGATCTGGATAGATAGGTGATTCTTCAAGTTGATATTATTGGGTAGTATATGAGCAGGACTTGGGATAAGGGATCAGAGAGGTAATGAAACGATAGCTTGGCACTGCTAGTCAATGGAGGCTGCCTGGGCTTCAACCACAGTTTCACCACCGAGCCAGAGGCGGGCCAGCTGCCAGGCTGCAAGTAAAGCAAGTACTAGTAAAACCAGGAAATGGAGCTGTATGCGCCACGAGCCTGAGGCAAAGATCGGCGAGCCTGGATGCATAACTTGTTCGACAGTTTGCAGAACATAAGCCAAAATCAGCGCATACAGCAGGTTTAAAAACGAAGCCCAAACCGGATTTTCGAGCAGGGTGATTCCGATCTGGATCGCCAATCCGCCGATAGCAAAAATGATCGCAACTCGCCAGCGCGGTTCAGCCAGAAACAATCCGTTCCAATTTGTCTGCATCGCCCATAAAGATAGGGGGAGATAGGTCAGCCAGAAAGCCAACCCGGTACGACCCAAAGCCCGCGACCAATAATGGAGATTCCGCCGCCTGGTGATGAAACCCAGCAAGCCTGCAATGGCGGCCGAATAAATGCAGATCAACGCTGTCCACACCCAGGCACCATGCAGATAGACCACCCGCACATTTGTGCCCAGAGACCGCTCAGCCGGCCCCAGGGCAGCAACCACAACTATCGACAATAAAGTGAGCGCAAACCAGAGTAGCGGAGACTTCATGCACCCTCCAGCATGGGCATCTTGATCCCAAATTTTTTCGCTGCGGCGATCGCCTCCGGATAACCAGCATCGGCGTGGCGTACAACACCCAAGCCGGGATCTGTCGTCAGCACTCGCTCCAAGCGCCGGGCAGCTTCCGGGGTGCCATCAGCCACGATCACTTGACCAGCATGCTGGCTGTAGCCAATCCCCACCCCGCCACCATGATGAAATGAAACCCACGTCGCACCGCCAACGGCGTTGATCAAGGCATTCAATATCGCCCAATCGCTGATCGCGTCCGTTCCATCCAGCATCCCTTCCGTCTCCCGATTCGGTGAGGCAACTGAACCTGAGTCCAGGTGATCGCGGCCAATCACGATGGGTGCTTTTACTTTTCCGCTTGATACCAAATCGTTGAAAGCCAATCCAGCTTTGACCCGCTCACCGTAACCAAGCCAACAGATCCGAGCTGGTAATCCCTGGAATGGTATTTTTTCTCTCGCCATCCGCAACCAGCGGTGGAGATGGTCGTCTTCAGGGAAGAGATCTGCGACTACCTGATCGGTTGTGTAAATATCCTGGGGATCACCGGAGAGCGCGACCCAACGGAAGGGTCCTTTCCCCTCACAAAAGAGAGGGCGGATATATGCCGGGACAAAACCTGGGAAGTTAAAAGCTTCTTTGACTCCGAAATCGTAAGCTCGCTGGCGGATATTGTTCCCGTAATCAAAAACCTCCGAGCCAGCCCTCTGGAAGGTGAGCATGGCTTCCACTTGCTGAGCCATCGATGCCATCGACCGCCGTGTATATTCCTCAAGATCATCTGCACGCAACTGGTCAGCCTCAGCGACGCTCATCCCCACGGGGATGTACATAAGCACATCATGGGCAGGCGTCTGGTCGGTGACGACATCTGGAACAACGCCGCGCAATGCCAGCTCCGGATAAATCTCTGCCGCGTTCCCAATCAAGCCGATCGATTGTGGAGACTCACCCTCGATAGATTCTTCCACCAAGGTCATCGCTTCTTCGAGTGTGTCCACAACCACATCCACGTAGCCTATCTCCAACCGCTTCTGTGCCCGATCTGGATCGACCTCCACGATCAGGCCAATCCCCCCATTCATCGTTACAGCCAGGGGTTGTGCACCGCCCATCCCGCCTAAGCCAGCAGTGAGCACGAATTTTCCTTTTAATGATCCCCAGCCTCTTTGGCGGGCGAGTGAACCCAGGGTTTCATATGTTCCCTGTAAGATCCCTTGTGTACCGATATAGATCCAAGATCCGGCTGTCATTTGCCCGAACATGATCAACCCCCTGGCTACCAACCCATCAAAGTGTTCCTGGGTTGCCCAATGTGGTACCAGGTTCGAGTTGGCGATCAAAACTCGCGGAGCATCTGGGTGGGATTTAAAAATTGCCACCGGCTTGCCAGATTGCACCAAAAGCGTTTCACTGTCTTCCAAGGTACGTAAACTTTCCAATATCGCATCAAATGATTGCCAATTACGAGCTGCTTGCCCGCGACCACCATAAACGACCAGGTCCTCCGGGCGTTCGGCAACATCCGGGTCCAGGTTGTTCTGGATCATCCGGTAAGGTGCTTCCGTCAACCACGATTTACAATTCAACTGGCTACCCCGTGGGGCCCGAACAACTCGCTGACTTGCCATGAACTACTCCTTAATTAAAAAGAGTTCCCCTACCAGGGGGATTATAAGCTGGAAGGGGAAATTAAGCTAACCATATCTGATTAAAACTTCATTCGATCGTCGGTCTCGGCCTTTCTGGGAGTGAGAATATATATACATGGCGGGCATCGAAACGCTCAACTCTTCCAGCCCGTTTCAGCATATCCAATTCATCATCGCGGATAGGATGACTGTCCTCACTCCTTTTCGCGGGGAAGAAATCGCCGCTGAGGATATCTTGAATGAGGTCTTCTCCCCAATCAATAATCGGCCTTCCATCCTCGAGTACATATATCCATTGGCGATCGATTGGTACTCCGCTTTGCATATCGAACCTCGCTTCAGTACCATCATACCCCAAAATTCGGATTCAGAAGGCCGATCAGTGATTAAGCTATAGAAACTGTTAGCTGGTTAAGCTGCCTCCTTACCGTTTGTTTTCACCACACTCTCAAATGAAGTGACTTCAAGACGGTGGACCAGATCTGCTTGAGCATCACAAAAAACTGGTCGCAGGGCACAGGTTTCACCAAACGCACAGGCTCTGTGATCCACGACACACTCATTGATCAATATCGGGCCATCGATAGCTTCAACAACCTCCAAGAAAGAGATATCCTCCGGAGAGCGAGCCAACGAGACACCACCACGGGCACCACGCGAGGTTTGAAGCAGACCAGCGACCGATAATTGTGAGACGATCTTGGCTAAGAACGAGGGCGGAATCTGTTGCTCTTCAGCAATTTGACTGGTGGCCGCTCGACGATCTGGCCCCAAATTGGCAAGGTAAGCAACTGCGCGCATGGCATAATCAGCTTGGCGAGTTATTTGCATGGTAAATCCATCCTTTTAGGTCTTTTAAAGTTTCTTTATCAGCGATATTTTAGAGTATTTTCGACCGATTTACAAGTGACAGAGGTCATTGCCACAGGATGATTTTTTACGTGTAATTTTGTCTTATTAAGTGTAATAAATCCATGGTAAGATCGTTATACATTAATGAAATAAGGACTATTTCAATCAAATATCGGGGAGGAAATCAGCGAAAACGAGTGATTCGATGTTTTTTACCTCGCAATTATTACTTTTTTTCATCTCTGGAGGATAATTTATGAAACAAATGTGTGTCGTCGGTGTCGGCTACGTTGGATTAGTCACCGCAGCCTGCTTTGCCGACCTTGGAAACCGGGTAATCGCCTTAGACATCAATGAAGAACGGATCGAAGGGCTAAAACGCGGAGAAATGCCGATATACGAACCTGGTCTTGAAGAGCTCGTCTCCCGCAACGTACGTGCAGGGCGCTTATCTTTCACGACTTCATATCCCGAAGCACTGGATAAGACAGAATTTGCCTTCATTGCAGTTGGGACACCCTCGGGTGTGGATGGAGAAGCTGATCTCCGGCACGTCGCAGCTGTTGCCCGTACCATTGCCCTAAACATGCGTACACCTTTGATCATTGTCAATAAATCAACTGTGCCCGTAGGAACCGGAGACTGGGTGGCGGAAATCGTTCAAAGCCACCAGACGAAAGCCATACCATTCTCGGTTGTCTCCTGTCCTGAATTTCTGAGGGAGGGCGCCGCGATCAGCGACTTCATGAATCCCCATCGCACGGTGCTCGGATCGCTGGATCCCGAAGCTGCAGAGAAAGTTGCTCAACTCCATCTTCCGCTGCGTGCACCCATTGTGATAACCGATTTACGCACTGCAGAAATGATTAAGTATGCTTCAAATGCCTTCCTGGCAACAAAGATCTCTTTTATTAACGAGATCGCCAACATTTGTGAAGAGCTGGGTGCAGATATCAAGGAAGTCTCCGTTGGTATGGGCTATGATAAACGTATTGGTCCATTCTTCCTCGATGCCGGTCTGGGCTATGGAGGTTCCTGTTTTCCAAAAGATGTCAAGGCCCTGGCATACATGGCAGCAGATAAAGGTCGACATCCCCAATTGCTAACCGCGGTCATGGATATCAATAACGATAGGCGTCCGATGGTTATCGACCGGCTGAAAGAAATGGTAGGTGACTTGAAAGGTTGCACAATTGGTCTGCTGGGATTATCTTTTAAACCCAATACGGATGATATGCGGGATGCACCTTCCATTGATATCGCGAATTCTCTCCAAGAACTTGGCGCTAAAGTGCGCGCATTCGATCCGGTGGCGATGAAAGTCGCTGCACCGCTGCTCCCAGAAGTTGAAATGGCTCCAGACCCGTACAGCATGGCGCAGGACTGTGATGCCCTGATCGTGATCACTGATTGGAATGAATTCAAGCACCTAGACTTGGAGCGCATTCGTGACCAGATGAAGGAACCTGTTGTTTTTGATGGTCGCAACATTTATGAACCAGAGCAAATGCGCAGCATAGGTTTCAACTATCGTGGTTTTGGTCGTGGTTATAACGGGCACATGGTCAATGCCAAATTTGAGCAGGATGTAATCGTCGCTCCAGCTTAACAATTCGCCATCCAGGGTACTTTTCCCTGGAAATTTATGCTATAAAAGGCACGGAAACATGCAAGTCAAATGCTTCCGTGCCTTTTGAGTCGTGCTATGAACACTAACCAACCTCCTATTTGTGATTATGAAGGTTCAGATTACCAGACAACCTTCTGGGACTCCGGCGATCGGGCCTACGAAGATCGGGTTGAAGCGATCGCCATCCAACGATTGCTTCCCAAGTCTGGGAATATACTCCTTGAGGTAGGTGCGGGAGCAGGACGTAATACCCCCCGATACCAGGCATACCAGCGGGTTGTATTGGTAGATTATTCAAGCACTCAGCTGCAACAAGCTCAAGCCAATCTTGGAACCAGCAGCAGGTATACCTACGTTGCTGCCAATGCCTACCAATTACCCTTTACTGCTGGCGTTTTTGATGGGGCAACCATGATCCGCACCCTCCACCACATGGCAGATCCTCAACTTGCGCTGGAACAGGTACGCCTTACACTCCAACCGGGAGCGACCTTCATCCTGGAATATGCCAATAAAAAGAACCTGAAAGCCATCCTTCGCTATATCTTCCGTCGGCAATCCTGGAATCCCTTCTCACCCGAAGCAGTGGAATTCACAGAGTTGAATTTCGATTTTCACCCAAGATCCGTTATCAAGTGGTTGGAATCCAGCAGCTTTACGATCGAACGCCAGCTGACTGTCTCACACTTTCGCGTCGATTTTCTCAAGCGGTTCGTCCCCCTCGAGGTGCTGGTCAACCTGGATTCGATCGCCCAGCTGAGCGGAAAATGGTGGCAGCTCAGCCCAAGCGTTTTCGTTTCTGCCACGGCGGTTGGGAATACACCAATAGCCCCACCTGATACATTATTTCGCTGCCTGATATGCAATCAGGACAGGTTCAGTCAGGACCAAGATATACTCCGATGTTTGACCTGTGATCATCCGTGGAAACACGAAAACGGGATCTACGATTTTCGGTTAAAGTAAGTTCTGAGAGGCATCAGGTCTTTTCCACAACCCAAAAATGCGATAATCCAAGGACCCGGGCCGGGGTATTCTCCATACCTTGTAGAAATCTTCGCATCCAGCGACCGAATCGCGGCCAGCGAACAATAATATTGTCATATGCTCCAAAAATAATTCGCCGCTGCAAGAATTTCACCGGTAAACCAGAGAATAATTTCTCCAACTGCCGGGCAGAATAAATTCGAACATGTGGGGCCAGTCGATCGCGCATGTTGCTAGGCAGGTAGTTAATCAGGGGAATATTGCCGAAATGATATCGACCCCGCCAATATATGCCGTGAGTCTCAAAAGGGTAGCCGCGGTTAGGCACAAAGACCACCATCCGACCACCCGGTCTCATAACCCGGACCATTTCCTCGACACAAGCACGGTCGTTCTGCACATGTTCCAAGACTTCATGACTCAAGATAAGATCAAATGAACCGGATGGCAAAGGGAGGTATTCTCCTGCAGCGTTCACGACCAATTGATTATTCAGATGCGCCTCTTGAGCCCGTGAAAAATCATACTCAAGGCCAATTGCTTTCGAGCTTGAGGTCGCCAGGCGCGTCAAGTAAATTCCAACCCCACAGCCGTTCTCCAGGACAATCCCCTTGAGGCGATCCCCAGCAGCATCCAAGATCATCTGCAGGCGCCGTTCCTGACCTCTGCGCCAAACATATGACGGTTCCCCACGTAATGCTGCTTTATCCAGATCCCTATCAAGCATCTTTGTCCCTGAAAATCTCCTGCTTTTCACTCGTCAGTCGCCATTGCGCCTGATTTATCGCCCCTGCAACAGTCGTAGTTTTTACCCATTCTTTTTTGTAACCAAACTCGATGCGGTTATCGATCAGACGAATCCACTGAGGTTTAAAAACGTACATCTGATTCATCAAAATTATCTCTTCAAGATCAATTACAAACGGAAATTTTTTCTTGTAAAGAATCCAGCCATCCTGCCGTTCAATCGACTCATCAATTGAGCTGATCAACCCGCGCATCTGCAAACCATGGATCTCTCGCCACCCGGCATGTTCACCATTTATGGCAACCGCTGCCCGCGGATCACGGGCGTTATCCTGTGCATGTTGACTATCAGGATCCGAGAAAAAGTACAGATTTATCTGTTCATCAGAGACAAAATACACTGCAGCTGCATGCGGATCTCCACTCTCTCCCTTTGTCGCGAGAGTCATGGAAGGCTCATCCAATAAATCTTCAATTGAACGCCTCAATTGGTTGGTGCTCAAGTATCTTTCCATTTTGAGTAAAGATCATTCTCGATGCCGATCCTGGCTAAGATACGACCAACAGTGTTATCGATCATATCAGCCAGACTGGTCGGTCGAGCATAAAAAGCTGGAACAGGAGGGAATATCACCCCGCCAGCCTGTGCAACCTGGCTCATCAAGCGCAGGTGCCCGCTATGCAACGGTGTTTCCCGCACCACCAGGATCAAGGGTCTCCCTTCTTTCAACATCACATCAGCGGCCCGGGACATCAGGTCGCTGGCATAGGAATTCGCCACTGCGGAGAGCGTTTTGATCGAGCATGGGACCACAATCATGCCTATCGCCTCAAATGAACCGGATGCAACGGCAGCACCAATATCTGCATGGTTGTAGACCACATCTGCCATGGCGATCACCTCGCTTACTGCTCGATCAGTCTCTTCTGCTATTGTGACCTTGGCTGCAGGAGAAATGATTAGATGAGTTTCTATATTGGTTTGCTCCAGCACTTCCAGGATGCGAATACCCAGGATCACCCCTGACGCACCCGAAATTCCTACAACCAATCTTTTTTTTGTCTCAGCCATCGAATTACTCCAAATGAAAGATTCTACCCAATTCCTGATCTGCCTACTTTCTTCCCCAGTGAATCGCGATGGTTCCCAACATCAAACGGTGAAATGAAACCTGCTGAAAGCCAGCCAAAACCATCATTTCAGCCAGCTGCTCGGCCTTCAAAAAAGATCCAGTCGTTTCCGGCAAGTAGGTATAGGCCTCTCCATCTCCGGCAATGATACGACCTAGGGCGGGAATTATGGAATACAGATAATAATTGACCAGCGGCTGTAAAGAATTCTGGGGGGGTTTCGTGGTATCTAAGACAACCATAAATCCCCCTGGTTTTAGAATGCGATGCTGCTCGCGCAGGCACTGGGGAATATCGATCACATTGCGCAGTAGAAATCCGGAGACTATCGCATCGAAGTGATTATCCGTAAATGGTAGAACCCGCGCGTCTGCAGCGAGCCAGTCAAGCTGGGCAGACGGAGATCGCTCCCTCCCCACCTGCATCATTTCCATCGTGAAATCGGCAGCGACCACCCAGCTGCCTGGAACCTGGCGGCGAGCTTCCCGGGCTAAATCACCTGTCCCGGCTCCAAGATCGAGCAATCCCCCTCCCGGGGGCAGCTGCGACCTGCGGATCACCTCCCGTCGCCAGCGAACATCCTGTCCCGCGGTCATCAAGCGATTCATTAGATCGTACCGGCTGGCAATTCGCCCAAACATGGCTTGGACATACCGCTCCCGCTCGGGACCGCTCAAGTTTACCATCTCAATTTGTTTGCTCGACCCCCAGGAGGAGCGCATCTTCTGCTTGGGCAACTCGCCTGCCTTCTTCAACGTTGACCCGCGTAAGCAGATACCCGCCCACAGCGAAAAACGCGATCAAGGTCAGAATTGCCGGCCGGCTGCTGCCAAAGGTGGTTGCTGCATAAGCAAAAACCAACGGTCCCAGGATAGTCGAAAATTTTTCCATAATCCCAAAAAGCCCGAAGAATTCCCCGCTTTTCGCTGCCGGAGACATGCTGGCGAATAAACTGCGGCTTAAAGCCTGGCTCCCACCTTGCACAACCGCCACCATCATGGCCAGGAACCAAAACTCGATCACGGAATTCAAGAAATATCCCCAGATAGCGATCACTGTGTAGACCAGCAAGGATAATAATATGCTGTTCTTCGTATTCATCTTTTCTGCAAGATTGCGGAAAAGCGGTCTGCCAAGCAACCAGGCAAACAACAATATGACCAGTTCAACCACGAAAATAAGGCCGAAAATCAGGCCTAGGTTGCTTTCCCTTTCGGGAGGCAGCACCTCGATCTCTGCAACGCTCATTACCGTTCCTTGGCTGCTTGGATTTTGCTCTCCGGTATTGATTAGACTCAAAACATGTTCTCCTGGAGAATCAACCACGACTGTTTCACTCACTTCATAGCGAATCGTTGGATTGTAGCCATCGATCTTGACCGGTTCTCCACTCTCCATATCCAGCAGTGGCTGTCCATCGAGGACAACCGACCAAATTCCGTGATCCGGGCCAGTGCTGAAGAGAAGGGTGAGATTCCGTCCATTAAATGGGAGAGCATAGGCAGCGCCAGATTCTGAAGTTACCAGATAAATCGCTTCCTGCTCTCCAGAAATTTCCGCTGAGATGGTTGTGCTTTCCCAAGTACCTGTATAACTTATATTAGGATCATCCGCGAGATAGAAACCCTGGCCAACAGATTGTGCTGTACCCTCATAAGGTGCAGGCAAGGAACCAATAATGTCTGCAGACAGGAAACGTGCGCCTGCGATTCCAACCAGCGGTAGCGCGATCATGTTGAAAACCACAAAAGACAGGTAGAATGGACGGCGCTTTTCATTCCGGCTGGGCAAACTTCCAAAAATCAAGCTGAAAGGGATGCCAACAAACTGCACCAAGAGAAGGGCGAGGATTAGGGATACGCTGTCAAATCCAAGCTCAGCGCCATAAATGGCAGCCACTCCAATAATGGTGCCAATCCCATCCACATACAGGATGAATGCCAGCAGATACTTAAATAGCTCCCGGTACTGACTAATATCCCGCAGAGTATCCCGCAATCTCTTGAAGCTAGCTGAAATAACGTTTTCGCCTGCCGATAATTTCATGGTCGCCGCAGGAGGTTCCGGCACTCGTAAGAAAATCGGTATCGAGAAGATTGCCCACCAGATTGCAACGCTCAGAAACGATAACCTGGGTCCCCAGGTACCCGGTAGAAACTGGATCATGACAACATTGATGGCTAGTAAAATTCCTCCACCAAGATAACCCATCGCATAACCACGGGTTGAAACCCGGTCCTGGTCTTCTTCGCGAGCTACATGAGGCAGCAAGGCGTCATAAAATACGTTCGCACCACTGAAACCGATGCGACCTAAGACAAACAAGATCGACGCCAGCATCCAATCCCCTGTCTCGACCAGGACCAGCAATCCCGTGCTTACGATCCCGATTCCGGCAAAAACTGCCAGAAACCGTTTCTTACCACGCATGATGTCCGATATTGTGCCTAAAATCGGGGAAATCAAGGCCACGATCAAGATTCCAATGCTCAGTCCTCTGCTCCAGTAGGCAGTAGCAATTGCCGGGCTGGGCAGAGTGCCGCCAGCAACCTGGCTGTAATAGATTGGCAGAACCGCAGCCAGGATGGTTGTTGCAAAGGCTGAATTTGCCCAATCGTAGAGCGTCCAGGCTCTTATCCGGCGCCGATACTCCTGCGGGTCAATCCCATGGTATGCAGTCGCAGTCATTTCATCCTCCTCAGGTGGATTTGAAGATTCTTGGTAGCCAAGTCGGATTCCCCCACGACGTTCTGGGTGGGTAGCCAACTCGCTTTTGGGATCTACCAGGCAAATGATTGATAGTTTTCACTTATTATTGAGAGTAAAAATTCTGAAGTAATCATTATAGTATAATAATAGTTGCCAGTATAGCAGCATAATATCGAGGTTGATGCACTTCTAATTCGCTAGTACTGTCAAATTAATGCAGGACTGCTCTTATTATTCATCTTATTATTCAAAATGTATTACCATTATTTCTTACTTCTGACTGGGGGTTTCCAACGACTACCGCTGGCAAGCTCAAAACGAGTTTAGAAATCATGGAAATGAGCAATTGTCTTATCTCTAGAAATTATTCTTTATTATTTGGGAGTCATTATCATGAGCACAGATTTTATAGCTCGCCTGGTCGGCATGGTGCTTTTTGCCGCCCTGGGCGTTTACTGGGGGATCTATGTAGGTAATTTAAGCGGGCAAAATCAAGCCCTGTACGCAGTGATTTTTGCCTTAGTTGGTGCATTGATTGGACTGATTATCACCCCCTACATAAGCACCCGACCGGTGCGTGCCCTTCGTGGTCTCCTGGGTCGAGTTTCATCCCATACATTGGTATCAGGATTTATCGGATTGTTAGCAGGATTAATCGTCGCTGCTCTGCTCGCTTTCCCCCTTTCAGCCCTGCCCTCACCCTTTGGTGAAATTCTTCCTGTCTTCGGCGTTCTGCTGTTTAGCTATCTGGGTATCACCGTGTTTATCATGCGCCAGGAGGATATATTCTCGGTCTTCAGGATGACCCTGCCTGGTCGGGCAGGAGATGCTGCGGGACAAATGGTTGATAACGGGCGAACGATCTTGCTGGATACAAGTGTGATAATCGATGGGCGAATTGCTGATATCTCCCGGACTGGTTTCCTCTATGGCACTTTCCTAATCCCACGCTTTGTTCTCAACGAGCTGCAGTATATTGCAGATTCCGCAGACAGCATGCGCCGCCAGCGTGGACGACGAGGCATGGAAGTGCTCTCCGCGTTGCAGAAAGATGCGACTGTTCCAGTTCGCATCACCGATATCGACGTAGAGGGCGTGCGAGAAGTGGATGATAAGCTCGTGGTACTCGCCCGCCAAATGAAATCGCCCATCATGACCAATGATTACAATCTGAACCGTGTGGCAGAGCTGCAGGGAGTTCCCGTGCTGAATGTCAACGAACTGGCCAATGCAGTAAAATCCGTCCTACTTCCCGGTGAACCTCTCTTGGTAGACATCATCCAAGAAGGTAAGGAGATGGGGCAGGGCGTGGGCTACCTTGATGATGGCACCATGGTCGTTGTTGAAGATGGGCGTGGCCATATCAACGAGCAAGTCACGGTAACGGTCACAAAAGTGCTCCAAACCGCAGCAGGTCGCATGATATTTGCCCACATCAGTGAATAGGGGTAAGAGAAGCTACCAATGGTACAAAAGATATATAACACACTTACACGAAAGAAAGAAACCTTCGAAACCCTTCAGCCGGATATGGTGCTGATGTATGTCTGCGGTCCAACGGTATACGATAAAGCTCATGTCGGCCATGCAATGTCGACGGTGGTCTACGATATCATCCGACGCTATTTAGAATATCGGGGATACCATGTTCAGCACGTGATGAATTACACTGATATCGATGATAAGGTAATCGTGCGCGCCAATGAGCTGGGCGTCGATCCCCTGACCCTGGCCGAAGGGCATATCATGGAATACAGAAGCCATTTAGAAGCTCTTAATGTGCTCCCTGCCACTGTATACCCAAGGGCAACCCAGGAGATCCCAAAAATTATTTCAATGGTAGAAGGATTAATCGATCGAGACCTTGCCTATGTTGTGGACGGAGATGTTTTCTTCCGGGTAACCAGCAAAGATGACTACGGCAAACTCTCTGGACGTAAAATAGATGAAATGCAGGCAGGGGCACGAATTGATGTGAATGTCCTTAAGGAAAACCCGATGGATTTTGTCCTCTGGAAATCCTCCAAACCGGGGGAGCCATCTTGGGAGAGCCCGTGGGGTCCCGGGCGTCCAGGTTGGCATATTGAATGCTCAGCGATGAACCTCCATCACCTGGGGGAACAGATCGACATTCACGGTGGGGGTACAGACCTGATATTCCCCCATCACGAAAATGAAATTGCCCAGACGGAAAGCTTGACAAGGAAACCTTTCGCGCGCTATTGGGTTCACAATGGGATGCTGCAGTTTTCTGGCGATAAGATGTCGAAATCTATTGGTAATATCGTCACGATCGAAGAATTTTTAGAGCAGCACGATCCGGATACATTGAGAATGATGGTGCTTAATTCCAGCTATCGCTCCCCACTCACTTTCAATGACGAGGTTATAAGTCAAGCAGAAAAGAACCTGGAGCGATTGCGTTCTGCATTACGCCCGAGTATCCCGGGAGACGCAATTCCCTCTGATGATATGTACTCGACACTCAAGGAACAGACACAGAAGTCGCGCCAGGGTTTCATCGAGGCGATGGATGATGACTTCAACAGCGCGGGTGCTCTTGGTCATTTATTTGATCTGGTCAGGGTTATCAACCAGGCGCGTGATGCAGGGCTCCCACAAGGACCGCTTACCCCGCCACAAGACCTGCTGCGAGAGCTGGCTGAAGATGTCTTCGGTTTACGATTGGAGCGAGAAGGAATAAAAGGTGCCGAAGCCGCGCCGTTTGTTGACTTGCTGGTGGAACTGCGCAAACAGCTGCGAAATGAAAAATTGTGGAATTTATCCGATCAACTTCGCGATAAACTTGCTGATCTTGGAGTTGTACTGGAGGACACCAAGGACGGCACGATCTGGCGCTGGAAGTAAATTCACCCATAAACAGCTAACAAGAGTTACCAATCCTGGTGCTATTAATCATGCATGAATGGATTTATGGTCGTAATCCAGTCTATGAAGTTTTGAAGTCCAGTCGTCGACAAGTATTTCGCTTATGGATGAGACAGGGACTGCAATATAATCCCCGCCTGGCGGAAATCCTTGATTTATGTAAGGCGGGTGAGATTCCCGTTGACTATGTCCCTAAAACAGTATTAGACCGCCTGCATAGTCACCATCAAGGTATAGCTTTAGAAGTGAGCAGCTATCCTTATACTTCTCTCAGTGACCTCCTCGATCTTGCAGGACAGCGCGGAGAACCTCCTCTCTTACTCATCTTGGACACGCTTCAGGATCCGCAGAACCTGGGGACTCTGCTGCGCACCGGGGAGGTCGTCGGGATCCATGGCGTCTTGCTGCCATTCAAGCGAACAGCCACAGTTACCCCGGCGGTAGTCAATGCTTCCTCAGGAGCAAGCGAGCACTTGCTAATCACGCAAGTCAATTTAGCGCAGGCTATCGCAGCCCTCAAGGATGAAAATATCTGGGTGATAGGTCTAGAAAGCAGCTCGGAATCTCAATCCATCGAAGATGTAGATCTCAGCGGATCGTTGGCATTGGTGATCGGGGCAGAGGGGAAAGGCATGCGTGCCTTGGTGAGAAAATCCTGCGATTTAATAGTCCATTTACCAATGCGCGGTAAGGTTGAATCTCTCAACGCTGCCGTTGCTGGTTCTATCGCCCTTTACATGTCCTGGGGTGCTCGCGGATATAAGTGAGCGCGCAAACGATGATCTAATTCCCTACCGACCAGAAATTGGCTCTTCCCAATTGAGAATTGGTTAGCCCGTTTATTGAGCCATACGGTCACCAGGGATAATTACTGATTCGTATTGACGGAAGCTGCGAAACCTGATAAACTCCCATTTCGGTGCCCAGCTTGGGCGCTTTTTATTAACCTTGCCCCTACACTTGGGCTCTGGTATAATGCCTCTCGCCTCCCTACAGGGATGGTAAACCCGCCGACGTAGCTCAATCGGCAGAGCAACCGCTTTGTAAGTGGTAGGTTATGGGTTCAATTCCCATCGTCGGCTTTGGTCGACGAACGGCAGTCATGCCAGGTTAGCCTGCTTCGCCAGCTCGTCGGAAAAAGAAGAAATACGGGCGGTTACCCAAGTGGC
>CP070764.1:31559-59392 GCA_020349245.1 Chloroflexota bacterium
AGGTTGGTCTATACAAAGAGACAGAAAGGTGGCTGAAGTGCTCGACTGCCTGACCCTCGAGCCAACCATCGTATCTCCCCAGACGCCAATCCAGGATGTTGCAAAAGAAATGTTCGTCCACCCGATGACTCACGTTGCCTGTGTCGTCGATGAGAACGGTCGCCTGATAGGGATTATCGAACTTAATCAACTTGCCAATGACATATTCTTCCACATCGATCCGGAGGAATTTCTAAGTGAAATTACTTCCTTGGATGATGTGATGCATTTCGCAGAAGAAAGTCGAAAACGCTTCGCTGTAGACACTATGCAGAAGCCGGTCTGGGTAAAGCGGGAAGATAAGGTCAAAGATGCATTTGAGCGCATGCATGAAAACCAAATCCCTGGCTTACCAGTTGTAGATGACCGCTATCATGTTGTTGGTTACATCAACCTGCTAGAATTGTTGGCTGTTTGCCTGAACGTTGATAGAAATTCTCCCATGGAAGAAGGTGCTGCATGAGCCTAGTCTGGATTGTTGGAGGATTATTTTTGGCGACATATGCCATCATCGTTTCCGAGCGAGTTGACCGTACAATTGTTGCACTGTTAGGCGGGATCTTGATGGTCTTGATCGGGGTTTTTGATCAGCAACATGCTTTTGACGCAGTTGACTGGAATGTAATATTTTTACTGGCAGGGATGATGATCGTCGCCAACCTGTTACGCGAAACCGGAATTTTTCAATGGATTGCCGTCAAAGCTGTACAACTCGGTCGCGGTCAACCTTTTCAAATTCTTGTCATCTTATCCCTGATTACTGCAGTGGCATCTGCACTCCTGGATAATGTGACCATCGTGATCTTGGTTGCACCAGTAACCCTGTATACAGCCGCTAGCTTGAAGATCAGCCCAGTTCCGTTCCTGATCGCAGAGATCCTGGCTTCGAACATTGGTGGCTCTGCCACACTTATCGGTGACCCTCCGAATATCCTGATCGGTAGTGCAGCAGATCTTGATTTCTCAACCTTTGCACTGAACATGGCTCCCCCTGCGATCATCATCCTGATTGTATTTATTGGCCTATCATGGTTTTTATTCCGGCGCGATCTGGATTCGATGGGAGATGCATCGCTGGATATCAACGCCCTGGATACCAAAGCCTTGATAACCGACAAACGCTTGCTCATCAAGGGTGGCATTGTCACCGGGTTTATGATCATTGGCTTTCTGCTCCATGGAGAACTGCACATCGAACCTGCAACGATCGCCTTGGCAGGCGCAATGGTATTACTCCTCTGGGGAGGCAGCGATGTTCACCATGCATTGCGGGAAGTCGAGTGGACGACGTTATTTTTCTTCATTGGGCTTTTTATCATGGTTGAAGCAATTGTCACGGTGGGGATCATCGAGCAACTCAGCCAGGCGTTATTGAATTTAACGGGCGGCAATCTAGCAACGACTTCGATGTTATTAATCTGGATGTCTTCAATCGCTTCCGGGATTATTGATAACATTCCCTATACCGCCACCATGATCCCCATTGTTGAGAATCTTGGACAAACGCTGCCAGTTAGACCATTATGGTGGTCGCTGGCTTTAGGAGCCTGCCTGGGTGGAAATGCGACGCTGGTCGGGGCTTCGGCTAACCTGGTTGTTGCAAACCTGGCCACCCGCAGTGGCCATCCCATCCGTTTTGGTACCTTTCTCAAATACGGATTGGTCACAACATTCATCTCCCTGGTAATTGCCAGCGCTTATATATGGCTGCGCTACCTTTGAGATAGGGATTACCAAGGAGATCCATAGGGTCCAGATACCTCTCGATCACAATATTAAATTTTGTACCTGCTTTCATCCTGGAGAAAACGGTCGATAGAATCTATCACCACAATTTCCGGTTTGCCAGACCCGGGTCCAATTCATCCTCTTCCCCTCCAGGAGATCCCCGGTGCTCAAGTTCCAGATCTACGCTTGTAATCACTCAACTGGCGAATCTCTACCAGGAGGCATCAATTTTTTGTGCACAGCAAGGATTGTCACAAGTGATCCGAATTCCTGATTTAGATATGATCTGTTTATCAGTCAATCAACTTCCCCCTTCTCAAAGAAAATTGCTCAAGACTTTTCGCTGTATCTCCAAAAGAGTAATAGACCATTTGCCAGCCATGCGCAGACCAATATCAGGTCTTTATTCCAGAGCAAAAGACCGACCAGAACGCAAATTATGCCAGCCAGGATGACCCATTTTTCATTTTTTGTGAATTGCATGCCAATGCCCAATACTGCACCGAGGAGCAACGGTACAAAGTACACCGTTATCGCTGTCCAGACGCCAAAGGTTGTGGCCAGCGCTTTCCCGCCTTTGAAACTCAAGAAAGGTGAGTAGATATGCCCAAGGGACGGGGCTAATGCCAGGGGAAACAGCCACCACCCTGCAACTCCACCGATATATAGCGCAAGGGCGACAGGGATCAAGCCCTTGAACCCGTCTAAAAGGATGGCGGTCAAACCCCACCACTTACCCCCGGCTGCCCACACATTTGTCGCCCCGGGATTACCATCACCGTACTCGCGGATATCCACCTTGAGGAAAAGCTTCCCTAACCAGTAGGACAGCGGCAGCATCCCACAGAATAATGCTAACAACACCCACAACAAATTGACCAGCATGCAATATCAAACCTTTCACAAAATCCTTGCGAGTCTGGTTTCTCCGATTCTTAGAATGGCAACTTTTGCCAACTTCCTTCAAGAATTAAGTTCAAACCCTGCGACCTTTCCAGGGAATTCCCTTTCTTGATAAACGGTTGATCAAGCCAAACAGTGAAGCAACCAGCACGATAAGCGCTCCCAGCGGGGCAAACAGCGCCTGAAAGCTGTTCGCCGAGCGGCGCGACCAGGGGAGAATGCTCAATGAAGATACACTCCAGGTAGCGGGGACCCAAAACCAGCTTAATTTACCTAACAAACCTCCCAAAAGGGCGACCAGTGGAGACATGATAGCTGTTATATGCAAGGCCGTCAAGACTGCCCGCAATCCCTGCCAGCGCAGGGAACCTGCCCCAAGACGGGTGAGGCCGTAAAACATTTGTTTTTGACTGGCATACATATGAACCCGGGCAACCTGGTCTCCAGCCAGCAGCTGCAATCGATATCCCCGTGATTGCAACCAGTTGCCAAGGGCGACATCTTCTAGGACCTCGTTCCCCACGGCTGCGAATCCACCGCTGTCGAAATATACTTCCCGCCGCACTAGGATGAATTGACCGTTAAGCATGTGATTCGCAGCAGACCATCCGGAAAATAGACCCGCAAAAGCGACATCCAGCGTAATCCCATCAATCCAGCTCAAATTCTGGTGCTTGATAAAAAGACTCAAGCCATCTAGCTTGTTTGCAACAGCATAGGCAACTGCACTCGAGATACCAAGCCTGGAATGAATTGTGTCTGCATCCGTGAACAGCAGCCATTCACCTTTTGCAACCATGGCCCCTTGGTGACAGGTATAGGGTTTTCCCTTCCAATTCTGGGGCAGGTCTTCCACCAGGGATAATAATTGAACCCCGAAAGTTTCCGCCACTTGAGCCGAATTATCGCTCGAATGATCATCTACAACCAGGATCTGCTGCTCCCCCGGATAGTCGATATTGAGCAGAGAGGGCAGGATTACGCCCAGATTGTGCGCTTCATCCCGGGCAGGGATAATGATAGAAAGGGATGGTTGGTAGGAAGGTACCCGTGATACAGGTAGGCGGGGAAGCTTCCGGAAATTGCGTTCCGCTAGAATTCCCAGGGGTATGGCAAGGAATGTCAGGAGGGCAGAGCGCCTGTAGTTCAGCATTTCACTCGGTGACCACAAACCATGGTTTTGAATTCTTCACAAGCAGGGAGATCGAGCAGCCTTCGAGTTCCTTAATTGTACCTATTCGATCCCTGAAATCAGCTTTCCGTATTCGTATCTTGAGCTGAAAGTGCGGTGATCACGATCTCCCGGAAGGCCAGCTCAGCGGGTGTAAAGTGCTCATGCAACAGATAATCCTTAAACGCCTGCGCGTCTATACTTTGCGGCACGATCCAAGTTTGGAGCGGTTCCGTGGCGATTTCCTGGTCTTGCCCGAGGACAAATTCTTCATTGACGACCAAACCAGCGCCGAATGCGGATAAGGGCCAGGTAGCATCAACGATCATCTGCCCATTTCCTGGAACGGCGAGGATCAAGTAATTGTGCACATCAACGAAATGTCGGTTAGCCGCATCGTATAACTCGAACAAACCTTCAGAAATTTCCTGCGGTTCAACAGGCGTTATGCTGGTGCAGGCGATAAGCGTGGATTTTAATCCCAGCTCATCGAAGAGTTCCTTGAGCAGGTAGTGTTTACCAGAGCAGGTGCCCCGCCATTCGCGGATCGTGGTTTCAGGAGTGCGATCGCTGGCCCGCTGGTAAGGCATATCCCTGACCAGCCTGAATACGGTCGCTGGATCTAATTGATCAGAGAATGCGATCACCCCTCGCTTCACAGCTTCAGCTTTCAGAAGGTCTAAGAGACTCATCCCGCCATTATATCAATCTCCTCCAGGGATTGTTATTAGAGATTTTGCCAGCTCGAACCTGCAGGAGGAGCTACATGCGCTGCGCGGCAACCCCGATCACCCAATTGCTAACAAATACAGATCCTCAATGACTCAAATTATGGGATTTTCCCGCGCGGTGGATTTGCGAAGACGGTCTCCGCTGAGACCTCCCGGAGAAGAGAAGCATCTTCTCCAGTAACGCCTGCAACTGAAATGGTGAGCTTGGCTGGACTTTCCTCGAGGATGATGGCATAGAAAACACTTGCCGCCAAATATGACCCCAGCAGCGAGGGGTGTCTTCTATCGGCTCCCCATAATTCCAGGGTGGGATCGACCTGCAGAGCATTCTGCCAGGCTATGCCAACTGGTGCGATGGGGAGTTCAAGCTCTCCGGCGATATGGCTATACCCGAGAGCAACTTCACCCTGCATGCTGCTGTAGTCAGGGAAACCCCGTTCCGGGAATCCATCTTGATATGCCCAGGGCATAAATAAGATGATTTGTGCGCCGTTTTTTCGCGCCAGTTCATTGAACTGACGGATCTGGGGATACATCTCACCCTCACGCACCTCCTGGGAAACCGGTATATCGCTTCTTTCTTGCAGGACTATGTAATCCCATTGCTGGCTCGCAATTATTACCTGAATGGATTGATCCACAGAATGATCAGCGAGGGAATATCCGCTCTTGGCCTGGGAAGCGACAATTACTTCCTGCCCGGCAGACTCGGCCATTTTGGCAAAAATTTTGGGCATGTCGTTGCTAAATGTATAGCTGTTGCCGATGAACAGGACGCGAATGGGTTCAGCTTGACTTGCGCTTGGCGAACATCCTGAAACCGAGACCGCGACCAGGAAGTATATGCAGGTCAAGATTTTCTTCATTGCACACCACCACACATTCAGGGTAAAATCTTTCCGAACCGACTCTCTGATACCCAATTAATCATAACCTGAACTTCTAATCCCTAACTCACTTAAACTTGTGAAAAACTATCTGTACAGAACCCTGGTGAGTAAATATACTTAGTAAATTACCCCAATTCATATCAGTGTCTTCCTGTTAAATGGTAGATAAATCACCAGATCATCCTCCAAAAAGAGAATACCCGCAGTTCTTTGAGAAATCGATCCCGATCGCCATTGGCATCCTGGTGGTGATCATCATCGGGATGCTTATTTTCGCGGCCGGTGTAATCCTTGGGCTGTTTACCGGCTGGTAAAAATTTTTCCCAAAAGGAGAACCAGTAATGACAGTTATCAACACCTTAATCCCCTTCATCTCAGCCATCATTAGTTTTATATTTGCTTTTGTTATTTTCAAACGCTATTCCCAGAGAAGAGGACCACACCTGCTGTTATGGGGCTTGGGAATGCTCTTCTATGGAATTGGCGGGTTTTGTGAGGGATACTTCGGGGCATTTGGCTGGAATCCACTGATCTTCCGCATGTGGTACCTTTTCGGCGCCATCCTGGTTGCAGCCTGGTTGGGGCAGGGAACCGTCTACCTGCTCGCAAAACGCAGAACAGCAAATATCCTGATGGTTGTATTGGGTGTCGCCTCGCTCTATGCTGCTGTCCGTGTTTTCAGCGCCCAGCTGGATCCAACACTGCTAACCAGCAGTGTCCATACCGGCAGCGAATTAAGCGGCCACGCGATCGTGACTCCTGGAATCCGTACACTGACTCCCTTTTTCAATATCTACGGGGTCGTGACCCTGGTTGGGGGAGCAGTATATTCAGCATGGATCTTCTACCGAAAACGAGTGCTGCTTCACCGCACGATCGGCAATATCCTGATCGCGGTCGGCGCCTTGGCTCCAGCCTTCGGTGGTGCATTCAGCCGCTTTGGCATTCCTGCGGCTTTATATCTTGGTGAGCTCATTGGGGCTACCTTGATCTTCATTGGTTTCTGGCGGGCGACAACACCCATAGAAGAAAAATACAAGCAGACAGCTCCAGAAATCGTGAATTAATCCCTTTGCAAAGCTTCTCGCTCTCTACAAAGCGAAAGCAATCCGCAAATCTCGCATAATCCGGAAGACTCCCCATCTGGTGGGAGTCTTTTTTATATTAATAATCTCAGAATCCAGGCAAGCTCTGTTCAAAAACCGATATTCTTGATATGATCTCTTGACTCGCCGGACGACCTCGGCCGCGCAGGCCGGGGTCGTTGTGCGTTTGGAAAACTCTCAAGTGTAAGGTTTTATCAGTTATGTTGACACAGCGTAATGACATCAGAAATATCGCCATCATTGCTCACGTAGACCATGGAAAAACAACCCTCGTGGATGGTATGCTCCGCCAGGCACGTGTATTCAGAGAAAACCAGCAGGTTGTTGACCGGGTAATGGATTCAAACGATCTTGAGCGGGAGCGCGGGATCACTATCCTGGCAAAGAATACCGCCATCGATCTCTGGCATGCAGACCTGAAGCAAAATGTGAAGATAAATATTGTCGATACACCTGGGCACGCAGACTTCGGGGGGGAAGTTGAGCGGGTGATGAACATGGTAGATGGCGTCTTGCTTCTGGTGGATGCTGCTGAAGGTCCCATGCCCCAAACAAGATTTGTTTTACGCAAAGCGCTGGAAATGGGACACCGGGCGATTGTTGTGATCAACAAGGTGGATCGGAAAGATGCCGATCCCGATCGTGTGTTGAATGAAACTTTCGATCTCTTCATCGAACTCGGGGCAAGCGATATTCAGGCTGATTTCCCTGTCATCTATACCAACGCAATTACCGCCGTTGCCGGGTTAACTCCCGCCATGGGTGATGATCTGCAGCCGCTTTTCGAGGCTATTCTGCACAACATACCTGCTCCTGTTGTAGATATCGAAGCTCCCCTACAAATGCTGGTTACCACCCTCGGTTATGATGAATACCGGGGAGTAACCGCAGTAGGGCGGATATTTTCAGGACAGATACAGGCCGGTCAGGCATTGGCCAGGGTGACTCTCGATGGCCAGGTTCTCCCGGAACATGCTCGCTATCTTTATGTCCACCAGGGCTTAGAACGCTTGGAAGTGGGGAGTGCCCTGGCAGGCGAGATAGTCGCCATTGCTGGTCTCGAAGCGATCGCCATTGGGGAAACTTTAGCTGATGTGGATCATCCAATCCCCTTACCAGCAATTCAAGTTGAAGAGCCGACTGTGCGCATGAATTTCAGCGTGAACACTTCGCCGTTTTCCGGGAGGGAAGGACGCTGGGGTACTTCGCGCAAGCTGCGCGAACGCTTGTTTTCTGAACTACGCTCAAACGTTGCTTTACGTGTCGCGGAAACTGATAGCGCGGATTCCTTCTTGGTTTCCGGTCGAGGGGAGCTGCATCTGGGAATACTAATCGAAACGATGAGGCGGGAAGGGTATGAATTCCAGGTTTCACGACCAGAGGTGATCCTGCGGCAGGGCGAGAATGGAGAGACTCTTGAACCGTTTGAAGAACTCCATATTGAAACCAGTCCCGAGACTGTTGGCACCGTAGTCGAGATGCTGGGCTCGCGTCGTGGTCGAATGCTGGATTTACGGGAAAACCAAGAAGGTAGTGTGCATTTAACCTTCCTGGTACCAACCCGGGGATTGCTCGGTTTTCGACATCAATTTCTGACCGCCACCCGAGGTTCAGGGGTTATGCACACCCTCTTCCATGGGTATTCACCGATGGTTGGGGCGATCAACGGGCATTCCTTTGGATCGCTGGTTTCCTGGGAAACCGGAGTCACCACCGCCTATGGCCTGAAAAATGCTGAAGAGCGGGGAATGCTGTTCTATGAACCTGGAGTCGAAGTATATGAAGGTATGGTGATCGGTGAGCACCAGCGACCCGGTGATCTTGCATTAAATGTCTGTAAGAAAAAACACCTCACCAATATGCGCGCGGCTAGAGGGGATATGGAAATCCGCCTGACCCCACCCAGACGGATGAGCTTGGATGAAGCCATCGAATTTCTGGCAGATGACGAACTGCTGGAAGTGACCCCGATAAATTTCCGCATTCGGAAACGGATCCTTTCTACCGAAATACGTGGTAAATCCAACAAATTAAGTAAAGCTGAGCTTCTTGGCGCGCCTGCTTAGTGGTAATTCCTGCCTGGAATCCGCTTTGGCAGAGATTTGAATTCCCGGGATACTATCTACACCTGCCTTCAATTAGAGGCCTTTTCCGCATCCATTGATCCAGGGGCTGGATTCAAAGAATGTGGAAATGATTATAAAATTCCTTGGCAGCTGGTGAGGCTGGAGATGTCTTGGGAAGCGAAGTGCTACGGCCAGGGAATATCCACCGGGTCCGAATACCCGTGTTTCTCCACGGAGTAAAGCCGGCCTCCTGATGCACCATTGCAGTTTTTTTGATCATTGAATTCATATACTGTCCGGTCGGTCTGTACTGCCAAGGAAACCAAATTGCCATTCTGGCAGATTGTCGCCTCAATCAAATAACCGCGGTAGTCATCATCTGTCATCCAGACTGCCTGCCAGGATATGGCAACCTTCTCGCCATCTCGCCGGGCCTGAACATTTCCCGGTGGTCCATACAATGACGAGTAGGGCAATTGCGAGCGGTGGACGATCACGGTGTTTATATCCCCTTGAACTTCAACCACCGATGCGGCAACCCAGCAGTGCCAATCCAAGTTATCAGGCTTGATCCACAGCCAAGTGCCTGAATAATTTCTGCCGTTCACTTCCCCATGATCTCCTTCGTAGAGACCATGTGCATAGAGATATGCAGTCCCTGGACCATATCTGCAGTTTGCCTGCTCCAAAACCATTACGTCTGGAAAATCAAAGGTTGGTGTCGCGGATATGGTCGGTGTCAAAGATAACGTTGGGGTCAGGGTGTTGGTAGCGGTCGGTGATTGGGTAGGTGTGTGGGTGATTGTCGCAGTTGGTGGAAGCGAAGGGGAGGGAGATTCTGTCACTGTGGGAAGATCAATTGAAGTCGCTGTCCCGGTTACTGCTGCTATTGGGTTGGGATTCGGAACACCCGATCCAAGATTGCCACAACCAGAGATCAGGAGTAGCAATGCTGCCCCCAGCCAAATTCTATTCATTCTCCAATATTTCGGTTCGTACAGCAGTTAACACCTTTCAATAATTCTCACTGGATAACGTCAAAATGCAATCTTTGCCATTTTCAAATGATAGCTGAAACATGGTATTACCTTGAGGTGCTCCCCAAGCTATGCGGCAGCATAATTAGCAGTCCTCTGGAATATCCCTTGCGATCCTAGCAATCTCACAATGATCCCAAGAGTGGTTATAATATCAATATATTACTTAAAATATCCAATATGCATGATGCTATCAGAAAACATGCCTAATTAGAATAGTACGAAAATACTCTGGGCTAGCACCAGTTCGACTGGTTGGCGAAAGCTAATCTATACGGGATTACAAATTATCATCATGCGGAGGCATATTCATGTCGGATGCAGTAGAAATTTTAGAATTTCCCAAAGCTGAAAATATCTATATGATTGCCGGTTGGAGACAGTGGGCAGATGCCGGTTCAACCTCCTCGGGCTTGCCAAAATACTTGATCGAGCAGACCAAGGCGCGCAAGATTGGCACCATCCAATCCGAAGGTTTTTATCTTTTCCAAATCCCTGGCACGCACGACCTGGTACGCCCTGTGGTCAAATTTAATCAAGGATACCCCGAATCGCTTGAGGTACAGCAAAACGATCTGTATTATGCAGAGATCAACCAGAATGGATTGCTCATCTTTCTGGGGGATGAACCGCAGCTGGATATTGAACGCTACACACAGGCTCTTTTACATATTGTCCAGGAATTGGGAGTCAAACGCATTATTGGTTTAGGAGGCGTGTATGGTGAGCTCCCCTACAACAAAGATCGCGTAATCTCCTCAATATATAGCCTGCAGGAATTGAAAGATGAGCTGCAGGATATGTCTGTCAACCTTTCCGAATACCATGGAGGCGCCAGTGTCGGTTCCTATATTTGCAGCAGGGCGGGTAAACAAGGAATCGAATATGTCTCATTCTACGCTTTCGTTCCCGCATACGATTTCTCAAACGTATCGCAGGTGGCAAATTCGATCCGTATCGAGAACGATTTTTCCGCCTGGTTGGGGATAATGCAGCGTATCAACCACATGCTCAAGCTGGATTTAGATTTGAGTGATTTGGAGAAAAGAAGCAAGGAGCTGATCGAATTATTTGATTCAAAGATTGATGAGCTGGATGAAGAAGCACCCCAGCTTGGAGTACGTGAATATTTAGATCGCCTTTCGGAAGAATTTGAGACCACGCCATTCACCCCGCTAGATGATGTCTGGGAAGAAGAACTGCGCAGGCTCTTTGGCCAGACCGATCCAGATGACTTTCAAGATGGCGATACTGATTGAAGCCAAGACCTGGATAAAAATGCGCTGGGAAGCGAGCGACACATACCCACTCTCTGCAACGGTTTCCAGGCCAGGTGGTGTCAGCAACCATTCTTTCAAGCACCTGGCAACGCTCATTGAAGGTGAATCAGAATGCTGGACGAGTAATACCTCTGTGCTGAATGGATACTCTCGAAACTGAATCGTATGTCGACGGGGTCGAAACTCGTCATTGGTCAGAAGGTTAATCCTCTCCCTGGTCGCCACTTTTATTCACCTTAACAAACTGAATATCCAATCCAAATCTGATCCTTTGAGATGGCGTAGAAAGGCGCGATCACCATCAGCAAGGTCAATGACGGCACATCGATTATGGGGAGATTATTAATGACCAAAACCTTCATCGGCTGCTGGCTCTACGATTGTTCATCCCGCTGGTAGGGATGGATAACTACCTGCTGGTCTTCCGCTTGCTCCACTTATGTCAATTCACTCATTTGGATAAGCTGCATGGGTTCCAAAATTATATTCCTTCCTTTTCAAGGCTTGGCATCTCATCCCTAGCTTCTTGTTTCCGTGTTTGGGAAGTTTTTCCTTCGTTGCTCAGCACCAAAAACATCAAAAGACACCCCGTTGATATTCTTTGCCAAGATACCTTTTTAGGCACCTTACCGACCCATCGCCGAGATATTAAAAATCCGTTTCTTTCGATCGCTTCGATGAATTTCATCCCAGCTATGATTGTGAAATTACTCTCTGGCGTAAAGATAACGAAAGCCAGACAGGAGAATAGTGGAAAGATATATGGGATAATTAACCCGTTCGGAAAGCTGAATATGGGATCGATCAACATAATAAATCTTGGGTATCAGGAGACTCTTGATGAAGCACATTGTCATCACCGGTAGCACGCGGGGGATTGGATATGGATTAGCAGAAGCCTTCTTGGATCTTAATTGCTCTGTTACAGTAAGCGGCCGTGGGCAGGTGGATGTTGATCAAACCATTATGAAACTCAGCGAACGACATCCTTCAGAGCATCTTTTCGGTCTGGCCAGCGATGTACGAGACCCGAAACAGATCCAATCCCTGTGGGATCGAACCCAGGACCGCTTCCAGAAGGTTGACATCTGGGTTAATAATGCCGGATTCAGCGGCATACAGGTTGATGCCTGGAAAATTGCACCCGAGATCGCGAAGGAGATTATCGAGACCAACATTCTGGGAACAATGTATGGCTCGATGATCGCGATCCAGGGAATGTTATCTCAGGGGTTTGGCGCACTCTATAACATGGAGGGCATGGGCAGTGATGGACGAATGGTCCAGGGATTGACTTATTACGGTACCTCTAAGTACGCCCTGCGGTATTACACCAAGAGTTTACGGGAAGAAACGAAAAATTCGCCGATTATCATCGGTTCCCTGCGTCCAGGGATGGTCGCCACTGAAATGATCACCAAACCTTATGAAGACCGGCCCGAAGACTGGGAGCGTGATAAGCGTATGTTTAACATCTTAAGCGATCGTGTAGAGACTGTAACCCCTTGGTTAGCCAGGAAAATGCTGGAGAACACAAATTCAGGGGAGATTATTTCCTGGTCTTCTCCTTGGAAAATCATGGGCCGCTTTCTCGCCAGCCCGTTTCATAAACGAAACATCTTTGATTAAAAAATATCTTCATTTCAGCCGGAGTTACTCATGTTCAATCACGCGATCGTCTGCCCACCCAGCTCGAGTTTTTCCAAGGGGCTCACCTCTGCCCAATTAGGTGAACCGGTCCTGGAGCTGGCCCAGGAGCAGCACGCTGCTTATTGTACTGCCCTAAAGAGATGCGGGATCGACCTGATCAAGCTGGATCCTGATCCTCAATATCCGGATTCCACCTTTGTTGAAGACACAGCCGTGCTCACCAGGAATGTAGCTATCATCACCCGTCCCGGTGCAGCCAGCCGGCGCGGAGAAGTATCCAGCATCCAGGCGAGACTCAGGCCGTATTATTCTTCTATTTTCAAGATCCAATCTCCTGGTACACTGGAAGGGGGTGACGTATGCCAAGTGGAAAGTCATTACCTTATTGGTATCTCGGAGCGGACCAACGAAGAAGGCGCCCAGCAGCTGGCTGGATTCTTAGAGCGTGATGGTTTCCAGGTAAGTCTCGTTGACCTACTCAAGAGTAAAGGTCTCCTGCATTTGAAGAGCGGCATTGCTTATTTGGGAGATGGCCGGATCGTTTTATGCCCAGACCTGGAAAATATTCCCCTCTGGAATAAATATGAAATTATCCCTGTCGATCCAGAGGAGGGTTATGCCGCCAATTGCGTCCGGGTGAATGAATATGTCTTGTTGGCAGCAGGGTATCCCAGGATGGCAGCCAAGTTATCTACCCTGGGTTATCGAACTATCGCCCTGGAGATGTCTGAATTTCAAAAAATGGATGGGGGGTTAAGCTGCCTGTCTTTGCGTTTCTGATAAAAAGCATCAATCATCAAAGGAAAGGCTGCGTTCGTAAATTCGATCTTCGATGCGCAAATATCCGCGGATAGCGTGGCTGAGAATTAAGCGCAGCGGTTCTGGAGGCCAGGGTATCTGGCGCCGGTTCACAAACCACACTTCTGTCAACGCGGTCTTCTTTTCCAATACCAGGTCAGCCAGCGTTTTACCATTTAAATGGGCCATGGAAACACCATGTCCAACGCAGCCTAAACTGTATACCGCCCGCGAGTCTCCGATGAAACCGATCGCAGGGGCCAGGTCAACAGGGACAGAGACCGGACCACCCCAGCGGTGGGTGATGCGAATACCCTTCAAATTGGGAAATAACCAGTTAATATCCCGTTCTAAATCGTGAAAAATCCGCGCATTGTTATCGCAGTCCATATCCCGGCCGTAGGAAATACTCACATCACTGCCTCCCATGGCGATGCGATTGTCGATCGTGAGGCGAAAGTAATGCACCAGGTTGCGAGCGTCCTCGATTCCCTGGCGATTTTTCCAGCCAATTTCTTCAAGATCTTCCGTTTTTAGCCTCTCGGTCAGCACCATGTGAGTGAAGGCTGGCACCTGTTTGCTTCTCAGTTCAGGGAACAAGTGGGAATAGGCATTCGTGGCAAAAACGAGCTTTTCAGCGTTAACTTTTCCGCCAGGCGTGCGCAAACTGAACTGGGTCCCCCTTTGAATCTCGACCACCGGGCTGTATTCATAAATATGTGCACCATATTCCAAGGCAATCCGTTTTAACTCCCGGACATGTTTTGCCGGATCGAGTAAGCCGCAGCGCGGCTCCCACCACCCCCCCAGGAATCGAGGCGAATTAACCTCTGCGCGGATTTCATCTACTTCCAGCCATTCGATTCCGGCAACACCCAGCGAGGTCAAAATTTCCAGATCGCTTTGAATTCGCTTCACATAACCTTCTGTCGTGGCTGCCCGCAGGAAACCGGGAAACCAATAGTCACTTTGCAATTCGTGTTCTTTAACCAGCTCATCGACATAATCTACTGCCTGTTCCATGTACTGATGCGCTTCGACGGTACGCTGGTGACCAAATAACGCTTTAGTCACTGCGGGTTCCAGTCCGAACAACGTCATCGAAAAACCACCATTGCGGCCGCTGGCCCCATATCCAACCACCTGGGCTTCAAGCACGGCAACGTTTAGCCCCGGCTGAGCCTGAAGGAGATTAAGTGCAGTGGAAAGTCCCGTGAAACCAGCACCTATGATGGCGACATCGACTTCCAACTCACCTTCTATTGCAGGCGCTGGGCTATATGGACCGTAATTCTCCAGCCAGTAAGATTTATCCTGGTGAATATCCATTTTCTTCCCACCTTGAGAAAAATTGTGTCACTTTTCCCCCTAATTATAATTTTAACGAAAAGAAAATATAATTAATCTTCCAGGTGCACAGGTAAAGCCTTCATTCGTTGAATGAAAAAGTCGATTCTGAATAAAAGCGGATGGCATTGGCCGCCATGCGTTTCATCAACCATTCCTTGAGCCACTCTTCTTTACGCTCCTGAGACCAATCAGCAGCCAGCACGTTCAGCGGGATGTTAATATTTAATGCCCTGTGGGGAATGATATGACGGGTAATACCAGTAGGTATCTTTTCTCCACTTTGCGCAGCATGGATGATATCTTCTGGGTTCAGGCGGGGAAATATCACCAGGGCAGTGATATCCGGGTAATAAGGTTCCTGCTTCTCCCAGATATCATTGGAAGCACGGTAAATATTTGCCTTACCTTTATAAACGCTCACCAATCCATTAAGCAAGCGAGTATCGTGCTTGAGTAAGTGATTTGTATTACTGACCATCCGCACCCCTTGGGCACAGACAATATAAGCCGCCGCGTGATGTTCTAGAAGCGCTTGCCTGGCTTCCTCCAAGTTGCAGTCCAACAATTGCAATCCAGTCACTTTTGTCAGTGCATGTTCAAAAGCCTCGATATCCATGCCGGAGACCACGTGATACCAGGTATCCAGTTCGACTCCAGATGATTGGTAATTGACCAGCTGGGTGACGATATGGGGGATGCCGAGCTTTAGAAAAGCCAAAGAGCGATTCGCTCCATCCAGGACAACGTAGGAGTTATGTCCAGGGATGGCTGCCACCACAGGAGGGTTCTTGAGTATGGCATCCTCCTGCAGGCGGTGGCTAAGCCCCTCGACGCGACGTGGATCACAATCCTCGTGAGGCACCAACTTTTCAGAAGGCAGGATGCGTAAATCTGGCAGATCGGTACTGTATCTCAATCCAACTCACTCCGCTCCAATGTGGCAGGTAGTGTACCATACTAAAGGCGCCATAAAGGAATAAATCTTGCTGCTGAGTAGATTGGAATCAGCAGACAATCTGAAAGATACGCCAACTTGCGCAAAACACCCGTAAACTGGGAGAATTCGGTTATTCAATTATGCATTACTTCATTTGGGGTTACAGCATCACCCCGGGAATAGCCGTGACAATAATGGTTTACTCGATTCAGCTACGACGGAGGGAAGGACGATCAGGGGTAAGATGTATTTCCACTGGTCCCAATCAAGAGGAGTAGTATTGAATATTGGCTGCAAAAAGGGAACATAAACAACCATGAGTAATAATGCCAGGGATGTAATTACCGCGTAGTTCATCAATCTGTTGCTGAAAGGACCTATTTTAACTAATGGATACCTTTCCGATCGAGCCGTAAAAGCTCGGAATAGCTCAGAGAAGGAGATTGTAACAAAAGCCATCGTGCTGGGAATTAGTGGGTTCTCTGAGAAAAGTTGCAGGCCGACCAGGTATGCTGTCAAGGTGGCAAAGGTGATGGCAACTGTTTGGATGCCGATACCTGCGGTCATGAATTTATTGATGATGGGTTCTGAAGGTGGACGAGGCTTCTGATCCATGATATCCGGATCACCTTTTTCCGTTCCCAAAGCCAATGCAGGTGCGCCATCGGTGATCAGGTTCAACCACAGGAGCTGGATGACTGTCAGGGGAGACCCCTTGGTGAACATGATACCGAGGAAGATGGTAGCGATCTCAGCTACATTGCAGGAGAGCAGGTAATAGACAAACTTGCGGATATTGCTGTAGATCACCCGACCCTGCTCCACAGCAGAGACAATACTGGCGTAATTGTCATCGGTAAGTACCATATCGGCACTTTCTTTGGCCACATCCGTTCCGGTGATACCCATAGCTACACCGATGTTCGCACGCTTGATGGCTGGTGCATCGTTGACCCCGTCTCCGGTCATGGCCACGACTTCGTTCCGAGCTCGCAAAGCTTCCACGATGCGGAGCTTGTGTTCTGGGGAAACTCTGGCAAATACATCCGTCATCCCTACCTGATGAATTAATCCCTCATCATCCAATTCATCCATCTGTGCCCCAGTCAGCACCTGGTGTCCTGGTTCAAGTAGGTTGATCGATTCGGCAACTGCCCGGGCAGTATTGGGAAAATCACCGGTGATCATCACAGTGCGGATACCGGCTTTTCTGCCGACTTCCAGAGCAGGAGAGACCTCTGGCCTTGGGGGGTCGATCATCCCGATCAACCCGACAAAGACCAAATCCTCCTCCATGACCTGAAGGTTCTCTTCATTGGGCATCGTATTTACCACGCGGTATGCCATTCCCAGTACTCTCAGCGCTTTTTGGGTCATGCGATCGTTGGCAGCCAGGATCTTCACTCGTTCTTCTTCTGTGCAGGGTGCGATGGAATCATCTATCCTTTGAATTTGCGTACAGTTGTCCAGAACCAGGTCTGGAGCCCCTTTCACGGTGACCACGTACCATTCTTTCCGGTGATTATCTGTAAAAGGTGAGATATCTTCTGGCTTTGGATCCCGGATGGAATGCAGGGTGAGCATCCTTTTTCTGGCAGAATCAAAGGGGATCTCCTGAACTCGCGGGTAGGCTTCATTCAGATCCTTCGTCCAGGCTCCTGCTTTTGCGGCTGCTACAATCAACGCACCTTCCGTTGGATCTCCGGCTACCCGGTAAATTGGTGATTCATCCTTTGGATCCCCCAAATCCAGTTCAGCATCGTTATTCAAGGCAGCTACCCAGAGAGCTGTCGATGCGCCAGGGTAGTTGGGCAGTGCGATGGCCTTACCATCAATTCGGAATTCACCCACCGGAGCATAACCGCTGCCAGTAATATCGATTTTTTGGCCATCTACCCAGAGCTCGGTGGCGGTCATTTGATTCTGGGTTAGAGTTCCAGTCTTATCCGAACAGATTACAGTCGCAGAACCCAAAGTCTCAACGGAAGATAGCCTCCGAATAAGGGAATTGCGTTTAATCATCTCCCGCATTCCTAGGGCAAGACTGATCGTCACCACAGCAGGTAAACCCTCGGGTACAGCTGCGATCGCCAAGCTGACCGCGATCAAAAACATATCCAGTGGGTCAAACCCGCGCGCCCAACCTACCAAAAATACTGCGGCACAGATCGCTAGAGCTGCCCAACCAAGGGTCTTGCCTACCGTGTCAAGGCGACGTTGAAGCGGGGTTGGTTCGTGCTCCACCATCTGCAGCATGGTTGCGATCAAGCCAATCTGGGTGAACATCCCGGTGCTCACCACGACCCCTTTACCTCTCCCGTAGTTGACCATCGTCCCCATGAAGGCGGTATTCTTGCGATCGCCCAGAGGAATATCTCTCTCCAGGCGGATAATTGCGTTTTTCTGGACAGGGACTGACTCGCCAGTCAGAGCTGCTTCATCAATGCGCAGGTTAACAGTCTCCAGCAGGCGAATGTCTGCAGGAACATAATTTCCCGCTTCCAGAAGGACCATGTCTCCGGGAACCAATTGTTGAGACGGGAGAATAACCCGGTGACCATCTCGAATCACTTCCGCATCAGGGGAAGCCAGCTTCCTCAAGGCTGCCAATTCTTGTGCTGCCCTGCGTTCTTGAACAACTCCCAATGTTGCATTCAATATCACGATCGCAAAGATCGCCGCCGATTCGATAAAATCACCCAGCAAGGCAGAGATCACCGCCGCTACGATCAGCAGGATGACAACAAAATTATTAAATTGCTCCCACAACATTTGCCAGAAGGAAATCGGGGGAGCTTCTTCAAGCTGGTTTGGTCCATGTTTCTCCAAACGCCTCTGGGCTTCTTCGTTTGAAAGCCCCCTTTCAGCATAAGTTGCCAGGCGAGTTAATACTTCATTAGCTTCTACCGCGTGCCAGGAATCGCCATTCACTTTTTCGGTTAATTTTTCGGGTGTTGTGTTTTCCATGATATTTTTATATTAGTATATTCCCACCAGGTGCTAGTTCGAAATATCTCAATTTGAAACAAATTTCCGCGTAATTGTACTTCATAACGAAACAATTGTTACGATCCTATCAAATTATTCAGTTTCCCCTTTCAATTCATGAAAATGTTATTACCTTGGGGCAAGGAGGATATTTTTACTGTTCTGGATTTCGGAGGAAATCAACCTCCCGGGAATCCATCATGCTATAATCGAGGCTTGATAAATTAACAACCAAGGAGTTTCGATTTATGGCAAGCACGATTAATATCCCCAGTGGGGGTGAGAAAATTGGAATTAAAGGTGACCATCTTCAGGTTCCTGACCATCCAGTTATCCCCTTTGTTGAAGGTGATGGTACCGGTCGTGATATCTGGCGGGCGTCGAAACAGGTATTTGAAGCTGCAGTAGAAAAAGCTTACCAGGGAAAACGAAAAGTCGTCTGGGTCGAGGTGTATGCTGGAGAAAAAGCATATGATAAATTCGGATCCTGGTTGCCCGAAGATACCGTTGAAACCTTCCGGGAATACCTAGTCGGAATCAAAGGCCCCCTCACAACGCCTGTGGGCGGGGGCATTCGCTCTTTGAACGTTGCTCTGCGAAAAGCCCTTGATTTGTATGTCTGTCAGCGCCCTGTACGTTATTATCCCGGAGTGCCATCACCGGTGAAACATCCCGAGTATGTGGATATGGTTGTCTTCCGCGAAAACACAGAGGACATCTACACTGGCATTGAATTCGAGCAAGGTACCCCAGAGGATGATCAATTTAAGAAGTTATTAAGAACGAATTTTCCCGAGGAGTTTAAAAAAATTCGCTTCCCAGATACAGCTGGTTTTGGGATAAAACCCGTCTCGAAGGAAGGCACCTCCCGGCTTGTCCGGGCTGCGATTCGCTATGCGCTCGAGAATAACCGGCGGAGTGTCTCCCTGGTTCACAAAGGCAATATTATGAAATACACCGAGGGATCTTTTCGGAATTGGGGTTATGAAGTTGCCGAGAATGAATTCGGTGACCAGGTGTACACCTGGAGCCAATGGAACCGTACGGTGGAAAGTGATGGCGAGGACGTGGCAAATCATGAACAAGATGATGCGCTTAAGGCTGGAAAGTTGCTGGTTAAAGATGTTATTGCCGATATTGTCTTCCAGCAGACGATTACCCGTGCCCGAGAATTTGATGTCATCGCCACAATGAACTTGAATGGCGATTACCTGTCTGATGCCCTGGCTGCCCAGGTCGGAGGAATTGGGATCGCCCCGGGAGGCAACATCAATTACACCAGCGGTCATGCAATTTTCGAAGCCACCCACGGGACTGCCCCCAAATATGCCGACAAAGATATGGTTAATCCCGGATCAGTGATCTTGTCTGGTGAAATGATGTTCCGCTACCTGGGCTGGCACGAAGTTGCAGACCTGATCGTCAAAGGAATGGAAGGTGCTATCGCAGCGAAGACGGTCACCTACGATTTTCACCGCTTGATGGATAACGCAACCCTGATGAAAACATCGGAGTTTGGTTCCGCAGTCATCCAGCATATGGGTAACTGATCAGTTTGGTTGCTGTGCCCAACAGATCAATGGTTGTAACTAATGTTTCTCGTACCGAGCATTGCGAATATCAGCGTGAGTATCGGGTGCGGAATTCTTATTTTCCACCCAGTCAGATAGCTGATAGCTAATCCTGGGTTTGCGCGAATAAACTACCACCATCTTGATCAGCAAGGTTATACAAAGTTGACTTGAGAAACATCGTTACCCTCTTGGAGGATTTCACTATCCAGAAATGAATTCGTTCTAAAAAATCGAATCATGGTAGAGTGAGTGCTCGATCTTAATCCTATCAGATTTCATTCATGGAGTAGGAAATGGCAGAAGAAAAAGAATCCCGTCTAAAACGTGAAGCACCAGCGACTACCTCATATATCGATCTACCAACCAGGTTTGACCGTTGGGAACCTTTGGCGGAAGTCATCGCAACCCTGGTGCTTGCATTTGCGACGCTAGCCACAGCCTGGAGTGGCTATCAGGCTGCCCGATGGGGCGGTGTGCAGTCAACCAGCTACAGCCAGGCAAGTGCATTACGAACCGAATCAATCCGCGCCTCCACCGAAGCTGGACAGCTGGCCCAAATTGACATTGGAATCTTTACCAATTGGGTCAACGCCTACGCAACAGAAAACCAAGAACTAACTCAATTTTACGAAGAACGATTTCGTGAAGAATTCAGACCTGCGTTCGATGCATGGATTGCCATGGTACCGGCAGCCAATCAGGATGCTCCTAAATCGCCTTTCAGCATGCCTGAATATAAATTAGGCAAAATGGAAGAAGCTGACCGCCTCGCAGCTGAAGCGGAAGCAACCTTTGCCAAGGGAGTCGAAGCGAACCAGATCAGCGACAACTACATACTTAATACAGTTATCTTGGCTTCGGTTTTGTTCCTGGGTGGAATCGCATCGAGATTCAAAGCAATGTCAGCACGCTGGGTGATTATTGTCTTCAGTTTAGCGATCTTGGTTTTTGGGTTATCAAACTTGCTCAGCTACCCAATTGAGTAACAATCGACTGCGGTCCTTTCTGATTTCTGGCTTAATGCTCGCTACCGCTCAGAGAAAGAAAAACTTATGAATTCAAGTTCTTGCTTATAATCGTGATCCAACCAGCGGCAAGAACCAAAATCAGTAAAATATTGTAGCTCTCAATCTCATTTATTCCCTGCAGAGAAATCTTGATTATTGGAATCAAAAATATAAAGAAGAACCTCTCGATAATGAGAGGTTCTTCAGGGTGCAAACTGAGGAAAGGTTCCCACCCAGGCATGATGCGCAGGTCAAGGAAGCACTGATGTTGACAGCCAGGTATTAATCGATGCAATGCCTCTATGAAAGCGACCTGGTTGTCCCTGCGATTTGCGTCAGTGTCTGCTTGGATGATGCAGTGATGTTGGGGTGGGTACCTCCTATCCTCAGAATTTGCTTATGGAGTGGGGTAGACTTCTGTCTCTCCAGTTGGTGTTGGTTCGGCTGTCGGTGAGAGGGCGGCAGCCTCAGCAGCCGTTTCCGGGGCTCCTCCGGCAACCCATCTTTCAAAGATTTCAATCAATTCGGGTTTCAATGCCCGGGTTGGAGGCATTGGACCCCCTGCCTCGATCTCTTGGCGATTGATCATCAAGATATTGTTCGAGTTTAAATCTCCAGGGATTACGTTCGGAGCGTGATCGCCAGTTTCCATCGTCTCCTGGTATGTTCGCATCAGGTAGTTATTGTTCTTTTTCCCCGGTCGGTGACAGGAAACACAATAACGTTTGATGATCGGTTCCATGTGGACTTCATAAGATGGGATCTCGTCCGGACCAAGTTCAGGAATCGCCCCTGCCTGTGCGGCTTCTTCTGGTATCTCAACCCGGTCATCCCATGTGTAGCGCATAAAGGTAACCACGGCATCAATTTCACCGCGGGATAGCTCCCCTCCATACCCGAGTCCAAACGGCGGCATACCAAGATCCGGCTGGCCGTAATCTATCACGGCATAGAAGGTATCATCTGATCGGGTGTACATCTCGTCCTGGCTGCTGATCGACTTGACAACAACACCCTCCAACCCTTCCACCCCAACGATCTCTCCACCTTCGCCTTCAGCGCCATGGCACTCTACGCAATGGACTGAATACAGGTCCTGCCCAAGGACAATTTTGTCGCTGATGTTTGTAGCGAGGCTAGTCTCTTCTTGAGGTGGGGTCGTTGCCGCCGCGACAATGGTTAAAACCACGATACCGACGACTGTTAAACCCATGATCGCGGTGGCGACTTTGCGCTTCTTCCAATGACGGAACGGGCTGCGATCATAAAATGGTAAAAGGAGCAAAGCCAGCACGGCAATCGTGGGAATAACAACCGTGCCGATCCATTCAATCTCGCCAGGGAAGTATTTCAGCATCTGGAAGAGGAAAAGGAAATACCACTCCGGGCGGGGGATATACGCGCTGTCGCTGGGATCGGCTGGCGGTTCGGCTGCAACGCCCATAAAAATCGCCAGGCCCAGCAACAACAGGAAAATCCCAAATGCCACCAATAAATCTTTATAAATTACATCTGGATAGAACTTGACCCCATCTTCTTTTTCTTTCTTGTATTCTTCCAGATAAGTCTGCTTCTGTTCTTCGTTCAAGCAACAACTCCTGAGGACTACTGCTTTTCTTCTTTAGGTACCCCGGCGATACCCAGGCGGATGACCAAGTACATATGCACGCTGATCAGGCCAACGATGATCGCTGGTAGAAACCAGATATGGACCGCAAAGAATCTCGCCAGGGTCACCGCACTGAGTTCGTTACCGCCTCGGAGTACCCGCAGGATAAAATCTCCGATCACTGGCGCTGTTCCAGCGATTTCCGTTCCAACAGTCGTAGCCCAATAAGCCCGCTGGTTCCAGGGTAGCAGGTATCCAGTAAAACCCATGCCCAAGGTCGCCAATAGCAATACCACGCCGGTGATCCAGGTGATCTCCCGCGGGAATTTGTATGCTCCCATGAAAAAGGTGCGCAGCATGTGGACAAAAACGAAAATCACCATCAAGGTAGCCCCCCAATGATGAATTCCCCGGATCAGCCATCCAAAGGAAACGCCATCCATGATGTATTGGATACTGTCGTAGGCCTTGTTGGGATCAGGTACATAATAAACCGATAGGAACACACCGGTTATCCCCTGCACCACGAACAGAAACAAGCTTGCGCTGCCCAAGGTAAACCACCAGTTAACTTTGGGTACCTTGCGGTCAAAAACTAATTGATAGATGGAGAACAGCCCTAGGCGTTCATCCAGCCAGTTCACTACTTTTTCAGTCATCATTACACTTCCATATGCTTGATGGTTAACACCCCCTCTTCCACCTTTACTTCATATTCATACAGGGGTTTGGGAGGCGGTCCGGCAACGACATCGCCCTCTGTATTGAATTGACCGTCATGACACGGACAGAAATAAATATTCGAATCCTCTTTCCAGGTCACCCGGCAACTCAAATGAGTGCACATGTTTGAATAAACTCGAACATCAGACTCCCCCGTTCCAAAGCGCCAAACGTATGCACCAAAACTGCTGACAGTCTTTTCCCAGCCGTTGACCGTTGTGCGGGTATATGAAAACAATTTGGGTTCATCAAGTGGATAAGAGTCTAAAGGTCCAAGAGGGATCCAGGCCTCTTCTTGGTGGACTTTGATAGCGGGTGAAAGCAGGTATGCAATTGCTGGGATACCAATAATTAGACTTATCACTGAACCGAGGGCCACCAGGATGATGTTTACGAAATCCCGGCGTTGGACTTCATGTGACTCAGCCATCAAGTTACTCCATAAAACAATGAGATTTTTCCAGGCTAATTTTAGATGAAATTGCCACGAATTATAAGGATATCTGAAACTAATAATCCATGATAATTGTCACTTTTCCGATGTTATCCGTGAATGCAATAATATTGATCCCTGGTCTGATTCTGATATTATATGTTATCAGTTGAGGAGGTAGAAGATGACGCTTAAACGAAGGGTCGGACTCTTTGCTGGATTGAAATATCGGGGCGGAGGACCGATGTGGGCTTGGGTGATCCACCGGATAACCGGGATCGCCATGGTATTGTTTATTGGAATTCATGTCTTCGCCTCTTTCTTCATGCAGCAAACAGGCAGCGACCTGGCTACTAGCATCAATATCGTCTACGAATCCTGGATATTCCAGATTATTATAACCTTTATTGTTATATTCCATGGATTGAATGGACTAAGAGTTGCCATCCTGGATATCTGGCCGAAATTCCAGACCTTCCAGCGGGAAGCATTGTGGCTGCAGTGGTTGATATTTATACCCGTTTACGGATTAACAGTGTTTTTCATCATCCAGCGCGGCCTATTCGGTAGCTGACCAACTGGAGGGATCTAGCAATGAGTTCACGCACAGTACAACCCGGTTTGTCATTCGAATACATCATGTGGATTTTTACCCGGATATCGGGGTTATCCTTAATCCTGCTTTCAGCTATTGGTTTGGCCAGTGCCTTTGCCCTGGGTGCTCGAACCCAAGTCGATCTGCCTACACTCGTGCGTTGGACATTCTTCCCCAACCCAAATCATGTCATTAACAGCAACATCCCAGATGTGACGCTGGGTTGGGCGAATGCTTTCTGGCAGGTCATGCAAATTCTGATCGTGTTTTTTGCTGTCACCCATGGTTTCAATGGTCTTAGGGTGATTATTGAGGATTACATCGGCCAGTCCATCGCAAAACCTTTTATCCGCGGTTTTATTTTTTTGCTATGGGGTTTTTCACTCGTCGTGGCTATTTACGTGGTTATATTCTCATAAGCAGATAAAACATGGTTCCCATGATTGAAAATGTAAAATAATTATGGAGTGTAATTATCCAAGGTCTTTCACTCCACCTTGGCATTCCAGCTTATTTGAATGTTGGAGTTTAGAGGGATCAATACATGAATATTCATAAGTTCGAAGTCATCGTGGTCGGGGCGGGAGGCGCGGGATTAATGGCAGCCTTATACGCTTCCAGAAACGCTGACACAGCAGTCATCAGCAAACTTTATCCGACCCGCTCACATACAGGTGCAGCTCAAGGTGGAGTGGGGGCTGCCCTGGGAAATACAGAAGAAGATTACCCGGAATGGCATACCTACGACACGGTAAAAGGTAGCGATTATCTTGGTGATCAAGAGGAGATTGAATTCATGTGCTCGGAGGCTGTCTCCACAGTTTATGAATTGGAGCATATGGGTTTGCCATTCTCACGTACCCCCGAGGGGAAGATCGCCCAAAGACCCTTTGGTGGACACACGAATAACAAAACAGGGAAACCTGTACGCAGAGCTTGCTATGCGGCGGACCGGACTGGCCACATGATCCTGCAGACGCTATATCAACAATGCATCAAAAATAATGTGAATTTTTATGACGAGTTCCAGGTCATCGATCTGATCACTGTCAATGGAGCTGCCGCAGGTGTGGTTGCCGTTGAATTATTAACTGGTGAACTTCACATCTTCCATGCCAAGTCTGTGATCTTCGCCACGGGTGGGCATGGGCGGATTTGGGAAATCACCAGCAATGCTTACGCCTATTCTGGTGATGGTGTGGCTATCACCCTGCGCCGGGGCATCCCTGCTGAAGACATGGAGTTTTTCCAATTCCATCCTACAGGGATCTATCGTTTAGGGATATTGATCACGGAAGGCGTGCGCGGCGAGGGCGGTGTTTTGCTCAATGACAAAGGTGAACGCTTCATGGAACAATATGCCCCCACGGTGAAAGACCTGGCTTCCAGGGATGTAATCAGCCGCGCCATGTACCTGGAAATGCAAGCCGGCCGTGGGATCGGCGGAAAACGTTATATGCATCTGGATGTCCGCCCGGAAACCGTCAATAAATACGCTGCAAGTGATGGTCGCAAACGACCTGATGGCAGCCCCTATGTTGTCACAGCTGAAGAGATCTTATCTAAATTGCCGGATATCGTCGATTTCTGCCGCACGTACCTGGGTGTCGATCCAGTGACTCAGCCCATGCCTGTGCAACCAACTGCTCACTATGCGATGGGTGGTATCCCCACGAACAAATTTGGTGAGGTGGTGATAGATGAAAAGAACACCACAATGCCGGGTTTATTTGCTGCAGGCGAAGTGGCTTGTGTTTCGGTTCATGGGGCAAACCGTCTCGGTACCAATTCGCTCTTGGATATTCTCGTCTTCGGCAAGTATTCCGGCATGAAAGCCGCAGAATTTGCTAAAGGGGTTGATTTTCTCAGCCTGCCGAGCGATGCGACCGATTTTGCCCGCGCCCAAATCGATGAACTGCTGAGCTCCAGCGGCGACGAAAGACCAGAGGAACTCGGCAATAAGATGAAGAGCGTGATGAACGATCATGTCGGTGTGTTCCGCACGGAAGAGGGAATGACAAAAGCAGTTGAGGCCATCCGGGAGCTTAAAGCAAGGTTTAAGAACATCCGGGTGGAGGACAAGGGGAAAATCTTCAACACCGATCTGCTAACCGCATGGGAATTAGGCAATTTGCTGGATTTAGCAGAGGTGACCGCAGCAGCTGCCCTGGCACGCAAAGAGAGCAGGGGAGCCCATGCCCGGGAAGACTACCCCAAGCGGGATGACAAGAATTGGATGAAGCACAGCTTTGCATGGCTGAGCGAAGATAAAATTGAGCTGCGCTACAAACCAGTTGTAATCACAAGGTTTGAACCCAAAGAAAGAGTCTATTAATTGATATTCGTAGAAAAGGGAATATGTCGATGCAGGTAAAACTAAAAATCTTTCGCTATAACCCTGAGCAAGACAAGAAACCTCACTACGAGCGGTATCAAGTTGAGGCTGAACCGACCGACCGGGTGCTCGATCTTCTGGAATATGTCAAGGGAAATGTGGATGGCACTTTATCTTTCCGCCGTTCCTGTGCACACGGCATTTGTGGGTCAGATGCGATGCGCATCAACGGGGTAAATTACCTGGCCTGCAAGGTATTGGTGAAGGATATTGGATCATCGAATATCACCATCCAACCCCTGTTGGGATTAAGGGTGATCAAAGACCTGATCGTAGATATGGAGCCATTTTTTGAACATTACCGTTCGGTGATGCCGTACCTGGTCAATGATCAAACACCACCCAGCACAGAACGACTGCAAAGCCCGGAGGAGCGTGAACGTTTCGACGATACCACAAAATGCATTTTATGTGCTGCCTGTACCACTTCATGTCCATCATTCTGGGGGAACGAGAAGTATGTGGGACCAGCGGCGATTGTCACTGCCCACCGCTTCATATTTGACAGCCGTGATCGGGCAGCCAGTGAGCGGCTGAAAATTCTCAACGATCAGTTTGGCGTTTACCGCTGTCACACAATATTCAACTGCACTTTGGCCTGCCCGCGAGAAATTCAGATCACGACTGCCATCGGGGAGGTTAAAAAAGCCATCGCAACTGGCAGTGTGGATTGAGTAACCCAGGACTACCTTAAACCCACATTTGTGCTGAATCAGCTTTGCCCCATATCCTGGTGGCAGGGCTGGTTAATTTTGCAGCTCGCCCTATGCTATAATTTTCGCACTCGCCCCAATAGCTCAAAGGATAGAGCAAGGCTCTCCTA
>CP070764.1:59492-87034 GCA_020349245.1 Chloroflexota bacterium
CAGCAAGTGACTGTTTGCTCCAGCCTGGTGAACATCCTCAAGCTGACGAAGGGAGAGATCAAACCCGGTTCAACTTGGAGTTTCTCGCTCTTTGAGGGCCCACACGCAAATGATCCATTTGGCAATTTTGGACCCGCCCTGGCAAGCGACACGTCCGCAGGTAAGGAAGATGGTATCCTGGATTTCGCAAACTACAACCTGGATCCAACCAAGACCTATACCTTCTGCGAGACGAATGCGCCCGCCGGTTGGGCGTCACTCTGGTCTTTCGGTGGGCAACCGATCACGCCTTACAACCCTGATCGCTTCCCCTCAGATGGCTTCCCCAATGGGCAGGACCTCGGCAACCGCTGCTTCGACTTTGGTGCCGGTACCGATTACCCGATCCCTGAAGGTGGGACGATCGCGTTTACCGTGGATAACCGCTTCCCCGGAGGCGAGCCCCGCACCATCGGTTTCTGGAAGAACTGGGCTACCTGCACGGGTGGAAATCAGCAGTACACCGCCACCACGAACGCCGGCTATGAAGGTAATCCCAGCGATCCAGCGGCTTCTGCAGCTCGCATCCAAGAAGGTTACTTCCTGCTGGATGACGTCCTCAATCCACCTGGTATCACGTTGGGCAGCTTCACCATCCCGGCTTCCGATGCGACATGGAGCGTGACCATAAAAGGGAAGACTGTCACCAAGACGGGCTGTGAAATTGCAGTGGACCTGCTGGATAAGACCAACTGGTTCAGCGGCAAGAAAGCTGCTAACGACGCTGCCTATGGTATGGCCGCCCAGCTCCTCGCTGCCAAGGCAAATACCACTGCAGGTGCCAAACAATGCACAGCGCTCAGTGAAGCGGTTCTGGCTGCAGATAACCTGTTATCTTCCATCAACTTCGATGGCACGGGAGATTATCTGGGTCCGAAAGTAAAGGGTGATCTGCAGACGAAGCGTAACGAGGCTATCAGCCTGGCAGATACCCTCGATAAGTACAACAACGGCCTGCTCTGTCCGTAATCAGGCCATGACTTGCCGGATGTTTTGCATTACTGCGAAATTCGGCAGGTGAGACAAAAAAGGGCGGGCGAGCAATCGCCCGCCCTTTAGGTATAATGACCTGATGAGCAGTTATCCCATACTTAACCATTTTGTAAAATTAACCCACTTGAATGATTACCCGGCAGTTACCTTGAGAGCATTCAGTCTTGGCATATCCAGGGGGAGGCGGGTTTTGATATTTTTACTGTTAGCCTGCCTGGCAGCCATATCTGCTTGTTCCCCATCTCAAAACATACCTGAACCGCTGGAATCATCAACAACCCAACCTGTTCGACCTACCCAGACACAGCCAGATTTCCATAAGTCGAGAGGCGGCGGTGAACCTCGCTCGGCGAGCTACTGGCTGCAGTGGAACAGCTGCGCGCCGGACAACCGGTCCGAAATGGCCGCCGCGAACGGCGGAAGGGCCGCGGGCTGGATCATCCTGGATGACCTTCTTGATGACCCGGGGATTTTGTTGGGTGAGCTGCAGGTGGGAACCTGCGAAGAGGGGATTAACCTGCTCCAGAATAAAGATGTGGAGGGATTTGAGCGGGGTGGGGACATGGCCTACCAGCTGGCGGCCCAGCTGCTGGCAGCGCAGCTCAACCTGGCCGTGGGTGCGGAATACTGTCCGGCCGGCGACCAGGCGGTGGCAGCTGGACAGCTGTTGCTGATCGGGCAGGGGTTCAACGGACGAGGCGGCTACCTGGGTCCACCCGCGTTTGGGCAGGATGTTGAAACTGCACAGATTCTTGTCGAGCAGCTCGGGGACTACAACAGCGGGCAGCTGTGCCGCTGACCCTTTAATCCGCTTTTTCCCCCGGAAAGATTGAAAACAGGCGTTCTTAAGTCCCGGGTGAGATGCTGCACCTGCACATCCCCGGCGTGTTATCATTAGCCGGATTGGGTTGCACAAAATTTGATAAATGGCAGGGAAGAGATGAAAAATTACCGAGTTTTAACCTTGTTGATAATATTGATCCTGGTCAGCGCCTGCAGTGCGCCCCAGGCCACTGGGGGACCCCAGCAGACCGAAGCCCCTACCAGCGAGGGCAACGTGCAGGAGGAAGTCCTGGCGACCACCGAGGAGGCGGAGAGCGAACCGCAGGCCGAGGCGGCAGTCATCTCCGGGCAGGGGGGCAGCGCCAGCCAGGGCGTCTACCAGGACATCGCCGCCGGCTTCACCGACCAGGGTTTCCCCTACCGCGGTGACCCAAGCGCGCCGGTCGTGCTGGAGGAGTTCAGCGACTACCTGTGCCCCTTCTGCGGCAGGCACTACAACGAAACCCTGCCGACTCTGATCGAGAACTACGTGGTGGGAGGGCAAGTTCAGTATGTCTTTCGCGACATGCCGCTGGTCTCGCTGCACCCCACTGCGCCGGTAGGACACCGGGCGGCGATCTGCGCCGGGCAGCAGGGCGCAGACTTCTACTGGGCGATGCACGACGATCTCTTCCGCACCCAGAGCCAGTGGTCCAGCGTCCCGGAGCCGGAGACCTTTGTCACCGCCCTGGCCGAAGCAGCCGGGGTGGAGATGGCCGCATTCGAGCTCTGCATGGCTGACCCGCGGGTGGAGAACCAGGTCAATGAGGGCGTGGCCGCCGGGCAGGCTCTGGGTTTTACCGGTACGCCCAGCTTCCGCTTCACCAACAACGCCAGCGGGGAGTCCTATACGCTGATCGGTGCGTACCCCCTGGAGACCTTCAACCAGTGGATCGATGCCATGGTTGCCGGCGAAGCGCCTCCCCAGGAGCAGCAGGCTGAGGCTGAACCCCCGCAGCTGCCTTTCTGGGCGGATGCCGAGGGGCTGGCACCCGATCCGGATCGACCCGGCTACACGCTGGCCGGTGACCAATACAAGGGTGACCCCGGGGCAGCCGTGGTGGTGATCGAGTTCTCCGATTTCCAGTGCCCCGCCTGCCAGCAGCATACCCTGGAAGTTCAGCCCACCCTGGATGCCGAGTTCGTGGAGAACGGGCAGATCCTGTGGGTCTTCAAGCACCTGCCGCTGCAGATGCACCCGCAGGCGCTGGTTGCCTCCACGGCCGCGGAATGTGCCGCTGAGCAGGGCCAGTTCTGGGAGATGCACGACCTGCTCTTCGAGACGGTCGAGCAGTGGGCGGTGGAGGAAGCCGAGACGGAGCTGCTGGGGCTGGCCGGGGAGCTGGGACTGGATATGGCGACCTTCGCAGCCTGCCTGGACAGCCGGGCACCCGTGGAGCGGGTCGTGGCGGATATTTACGACAGCCTGGGGGCGGTCAGCTCGACGCCCACCTTCGTGGTTCTGAAAGACGGGCAGGGCAGCCTGCTGCGCGGCTCCCGCCCCGCAGCGGATTTTGTGACCCTGCTGCAGGGCGTCTTGGAGGGCTCGGCGGGCGGCACGCAATGACGTTAAGCCCATGAATGTCATTGCGAGGAGCGCAGCGACGAAGCAATCTCACAGGATTCAACACGGGTTTTGTCTTGATCCTGGAATAAAACGAATCATCCTAAGCGATTGCCACGCCCCCAGAGCTGCCAGCGGAGATCTCTTCCTGGCGCAGTAAATTAATCATTTCCAATTAACCGGCAGCCTGCTGTTTGAAGTTTATCAGCAGGCTGTTTTATACTTTGATAACCTAATTTGAATTGTAAAGGTGTTGGATAAAGTTAATATCCCGAGGTATTTGGAAAAAAAACTCAGCCCCTTCTCCTTGAACGTCTTCGGTCTTCCTCCTGCTCACCTTCAGCGGCTTTCTTGGCTGCCCGCTGGAATTTCAACCAAGCCATACAGTTCTCATCCAGGCCCATGAAGACATCCCCGGCCAGGACCGTTTTGCGCACGCTCTCCACCAGCGGGTTGGTGATGGCGCTGGTCATACCGGCGGCGATGGCCATTGCCAGGAAGGTGGTGTTGAGGCTTTCCCGGTCAGGCAGGCCGAAGGAGATGTTGGAAGCTCCACAGACGGTATTGCAGCCCAGCTCCTCGCGGACGCGGCGGGTGATGGTGAAGAGAGTCACCCCAGCGGTGTTGACCGCGCCGACCGGCATGGCGAGGGGATCGATGAGTACATCCTGGCGGGGGATGCCGTAGGATTCTGCCCTTTCAACGATCTTCTTCGCCACGGCGAAGCGGGCATCCGGGTCGTGCGAAATGCCGCTTTCGTCGTTGGTGATGCCGATCACTGCGGCCTTGTGCTCCGCGACCAGGGGCAGGACGGATTCCAGGCGCTCTTCCTCGCCGGTTACTGAGTTGACCAGTGCTTTTCCCTGGTAAGCTTTCAACCCGGCCTCCAGGGCGGCGACGATGGATGAATCGATGCACAGGGGCACCTCGACCAGCTCCTGGACGAGGCGCACTGCTTCAGCCAGGATGGCAGGTTCGTCCACCATGGGGATGCCAGCATTGACATCCAGCATATGGGCGCCCGCAGCTACCTGGGCCAGCGCATCAGATTTGACCCGCTCGAAATTCCCGGCAGCCATCTCGGCAGCCAGCATTTTACGCCCGGTGGGGTTGATCCGTTCTCCGATCACCACGAAAGGGTGTTCAGGACCGATGCGAACTTCCTGGGTTGGTGAAGTGAGGATGGTTTCCATTAATTTTCATTCTCCTTGGCTGATTTTTCTTTTCCGGGGAGTCTCTGCCAGCGCCGGGGAAGAAGGCCCGCTTCTTCGATGATCTCAGCGACCAGCTCTTCCTGCCGGTAGGCCATGATATGCACGCCGCACACACCCTCAATCTCCTGCACCTGCTGGATGATCTCCACGCAAATCTGCTTGCCTTCCGCCTGCTGCTTTCCTGGTTCAACACCTTTCAGGCGCTCGATGATTTCATCGGGGATGACCACGCCGGGAACGAATTTGCGCATCCACTCCCCGGCCTTGGCAGAGCGCAGGGGTCCCACCCCGACCAGGATGTGCACACGTTCATTGAGACTCATTCCAACCACGGCACGCATGAATTCTTTCAACCGGGGGACATCAAAACAGTACTGGGTCTGGATGAAATCTGCCCCGGCTTCGACTTTCTTGGCCAGGCGCAGGGGACGATAGTCGTACGGGGGGACGAAAGGATTGGCTGCGCCGCCGAGGAAAAAGCGCGGCTTGGTGTCTAACTTACGACCGCTGAGAAAATGTCCATCATCTCGCAGGGTGCGGGCTGTTCTCAGTAAACTGATCGAATCCAGGTCAAAGACAGGCTTGGCACCGGGCTGGTCACCGGTCTGCACACCGTCCCCGGTGAGGCAGAGCACGTTGCGTACACCCATGGCGGCTGCCCCGAGCAGATCCCCTTGAATGGCGATGCGGTTGCGATCACGGCAGGAGACCTGCATGATCGGTTCATACCCGGCACGAGTCAGCAGGGCGCAGATCCCCACGCTGGACATGTGCACGTTTGCCCCGGAGGCATCCGTGGCATTAATGCCGTCGCAAACTTCCGCTAAAACCAGGGCTCGTTCGTAAACTGCTCCTGGATCAGCACTGTCAGGTGGGTTGAGCTCGGCAGTGACGGCGAAGCGACCTGATTCCAGAACGCGCTCCAGTCTTGATCCTGATCTCATGATTCCCAACCTTTGGGGAGGATGCGCACCTCCTGGTTCAGGTCGTTTATCCAGGCAGAGGTCCCTTTCAGCTGGTTGTTCAGCGGGGCCTGGATCATGGAGATATCCCCCTGGTAATCGTGCATTTTCTGGGAGCGCTGCCAGGCCTCGACCCAGACGCAGGCCATCTCTGGCTTGACTTCACAGTTGCCATCCTCCCGCACACCTCCGCAGGGGCCGTTGCGCAGCGTTTTTGGACAGGTCATCGGGCAGGTCATCCCGGTGCTATGCAGGATGCAGTGCCCGCACATCCGGCAGTCAAAAATTGGTACCTTGGTGATCAATTCTAGATTGATGAAAATTCGCTCTGTTCCCCCGCCTGGCACCAGCCAGCGCTGAATGGGTTTTAATATGCGCTTTGTAGTGTGGTAAGCGACTTCGAGGTAATGAGGATAATTCTGTAGGAAGCGCATGGATGTCAGATCAGCGACCGAGCCTTATAATTTGGGAATTCAATTCTTATCGAGGTGGATAGAGTTTTGCAGCCGGATAAAGTAATTCCCTTATCCTTCCACCAGTTCGACCAGCCGTTTCTCCAGCAGCCCGTAGCCAGTTTGTTTTATTTCGAGCGGTAAACCAAGACGGTCTGCCGCCCATTGTGCCCTTTCTCTCAACCGGGGGTCATTGAGTTGGGCAAGGTAAACCACTCGCCGGTAATTGCGAAAATATTCATCCCTCAGGTGTGGATTACGGTCAATCCCGAGACCTTCCAGGACAAGATGGTCAAATGAACCGACAAGGTAATCGGTCAGGAAGAATGTCCCCGGTTCTTCCTTCATGAGTTCCTCAAAGGTGCCATCGGCGTACATCTCGTAGCAGTGTGGTCCGCTAACCCGCTGCACGCCTTGCTCCTCCAGCAGTCGGTCGAGCGATCCAGAGGTTCCGCAGTCGCCGTAAACGACAATCAACCGCTCGTATTCGTCCTTGGCGCTCTGGATACGTCTATCTATGGCCGGGGGGATGCGGTCAGGTTCATTGTGCAGCAAAACGGGTAAACCAAGGACATCCGCTTCCCATTGGTATTTCTTGATAATTGCGAGCACCTCCCGGGCGAGGGCGCCGCATACGATGAATGCAAACTTTTTCATGCCGGTGTGTATTTACTGAGTGCTTCTGCGATGGCCAGAATGTGATCCGGTGTGCTGCCACAGCAGGCGCCGATGATCCTGGCACCAGCCTCGTATGATTTGATCGCATAATCTGCCATGGTCTCTGGGCTGGCCCGGTAAACCGCTTTTCCCCCGACGAGTTCGGGGATACCGGCATTGGCTTTTGCTACCAGGGGCAGGCTGCCGTCCATAGCACCCATCTTCTCGATAACCTGAATGATCTCCTCCGGGCCATTCCCACAGTTCCCGCCCAGGGCAGCGACGTTTAACGCCGATAGTGTTTGATAAGCCTGTTCCGGGGTGACGCCCATCATCGTCCGCCCATGGGTGTCAAATGTCATGGTTGTTACGATGGGAATATCAGCATTGATGGACCGGGTTCCTTCGACCGCTGCCCGGACTTCCTCCAAGTCAGACATCGTCTCTATCCAGATCAAGTCGACCCCGCCCGCGATCAACGCCTCCGCCTGTTCAGCAAAGGCATCTTTCGCGTCCTCAAAGGCCAGCTCACCGTAGGGGGCTAGAACTTCACCAGAAGGTCCTAGGTCGCCGGCAACGAGGATTTCCTTGCCGCTCTCTTCAACGATTTTACGCAGAAGAGCTGCAGCAGCTAGGTTCGCTTCTTTGGCTTGATCCTGGGCATTGTGCAAAGCCAGGCGCAGGCGATTCCCGCCAAAGGTATTGGTCAGCAGCACTTGAGATCCCGCGTCGATATAGGCCTGGTGGATCACGGCAACCCGTTCTGGGTGTTCAATATTCCAGATTTCTGGAGGATCGCCATGCTCCAAACCATAAGTGAACAGCACAGTTCCCATGGCGCCGTCGGTGATGATGTAATCCCTTGTCTTCAACAGGGATTGAATGGTAAGCATAACAACTCCTAGTTGGGCTGACCTCTTTTGATGGCAAGCAATTTTTTCGCCTTTTCGACACCCACCGCGGCGTCTCGACAGTAAGCATCGGCGCGTATTTCCTCGGCAAAGGCATCATTGAGTGGTGCACCACCAACCAAGACGAGCAGCTGCTCCCGCAAGCCCTGCTCTTCCAGGGCTTCGATCACCACGCCCATGTAAGGCATGGTGGTGGTCAGCATGGCACTCATCCCGAGGATATCCGGTTTGTGTTCACGGATTGCTGCCAGAAAGGCATCCACATCCGTGTTGATACCAAGGTTGATCACATTAAAACCCGCACCTTCCATCATCATCGATACCAGGTTCTTGCCGATATCGTGGATATCTCCTTTAACTGTACCGATCACCAGGGTGCCGATCTGCGGGGCGCCGGTTTCCACGAGCAGTGGGCGCAGGATTTCCATACCGGCTTTCATCGCCTTGGCTGCCATCAGCACTTCCGGGACAAATAGAATGCCGTCACGGAAATCTTTGCCAACAATATCCATCCCGGCAACTAATCCCTGGTTGAGCACATCATAGGGCGTCATTTCGCGGGCAAGCAGCTCATTGACGCTGGCAACCACCTCATCGGCCAGCCCATCGTAGAGGTCATCCTGGATCAGTTCCAGCAATTCCGGGGTTTCAAGCTTCGTGATGTCGATTTCTTCGTTCATTCTTCAATTGACTCCATTTGATAGTGGATTTTATCATCTGTTTAGTTGATCAGAAAATACATGATTTATATCTTCGAGACAAACCTTGAGCGCCTGCGGTTTCTGGAGCCCGGTTTGTTTTGATCTACCTGCTCTGGCAGGAATTCTGCCAGGTGGGGAAATGGGTGGACAGCATGGGGCAGGTCAAGGGCAGCCACAAACTCATCCTGGAAGGCTGTTTCCAGTGGCGTTTCGATATAATTTGCTGATCGTGCCAGACGGACTGCCTTCAGGCGCAGGTCGTGATTGAGTAAGGCGAGCCTGGCACCATCCCCCGCTGCGTTGCCCACAGCTACCACCTTATTTAAATCACAATCAGGGATCAAACCCAGCACCATGGCGTGAAAGGGGCTGATAAAGGTGCCGAAAGCGCCGGCGAGAACCACGCGGTCCACGTGATCAACGCCGCGATGATCCATGAGCAATTTCGCGCCGGCATATAACGCCGCTTTAGCGAGCTGGATCGCCCGGATATCGTTCTGGGTGATCACGATTGGAGAGCCGGTAGCTGAAAATTCCTTGTCTACCAAAACATATTCAGCAGTACGACCATCCATACGAATCCTGGGTGTGATCTCGGCTGCAGTAGTGACATAGTGCCCCCGAGAATTGATAATCCCCGCTAAAAACATTTCGGCCACCGCTTCAACGATTCCGCTTCCGCAGATTCCTGTCGCTAAAAGCGCATTATCGGTTGCTTCGCCTGCGAGGGGTCGAATCCATTCTGGATAACCAATCACTTGAACCCGGGGATCTAACGTCTCCCGGTCGATGCGAACACGTTCGATTGCCCCGGGAGCAGCCCGCTGACCGTGGGTGATCTGTGCACCTTCAAAGGCAGGACCGGTTGGGCTGGAGGCAACAAGTACCTGGGTTCGATCCCCGAGGACAATCTCGGCGTTTGTACCCACATCAACAACCAGAGAAATCTCATCCTGTTCACCTGGTGTTTCGGCCAGCATGACTCCCACGTTATCTGCGCCGACATGACCCGCGATGAGAGGCAGGATATGTACCTGACAGGCGGGGTGCAAGGTCAGGCCGATATCCCGGGCATTCAGGTCCACAGCAGAAAATGTGGCTAAAGCAAAGGGAGCCTCGCCGAGCTGTTTTGGATGGATTCCCAGCAGGATGTGATGCATGACGGTGTTGCCGACGATCACCACGTCGGTTACATCCTGGTTGGAAAGATCAACTATATTAGTAGCCTTTTCTGCCAGCTCATTGAGGGTCTGGATAATCAACCGGTTCATGCGCTGCAATCCCTGGGGTTCAGAGTTGGCATAGCTGATCCTGCTCATCAAATCCTCCCCATACCGGACCTGGGGATTCATCGCGGATTGGGTGGCAACAACCTGTCCAGTGCGTAAATCACATAAATGTACAACGACGGTGGTTGAACCAACATCGATCGCCAGTCCGTAGAGGCCTTCCTGGAAACCCGGCTGCAAGCGGAGGATTTTATTATTCCCCCAGATGGTGGCAGTGACCGAAAAATTACCCTGGCGGAGAACGGATTGTATCGTGGGCAGAGTTTTCGCATCGATCTCCAGGTCTGAGAGTCCCCATTGGTCTTCGAGGGCTTTTGCTAAGCGCTCCCAATCACCGCGGGGGTCACCCAGCCTGGCAGGTTCAACTTCAATATACACCTGCCGTACAGCTGGAGCGACTTCAATGACCCTGTCGGTGGCTGCCTTGGCGATGATCTGTTTGTGGGCCTGGCTTTCTTCTGGAACAGTAATTAACACATCCCCTTTGACAAGGGCTGCGCAGGCCAAGCGACGGCCGTTGAGTGGGTGCTCGCGATCGTATTCCTTTTCCAATTCGGTTTGTGGCGAGAGATGAGTAGATCCGGAAGTGATGCCGTGTTTTGGGAAATGACCTTCTTCTACTGAAATCTGGCATTTACCGCAGGTCTGTCGACCCCCGCAAATCGATTCCAATTCAACACCCAGCTCGCGGGCAGCTGTCAGCAGATCGGTACCATAAGCCACCTTCCCTTTATGTCCGGATGGCATCAGGGCGATCTGGCAGAATCGTTGTTCAGTTCCCGGTGGATGAGACATGGCAGTCGTTATGAAATACCCTTTGCTGTTTGTGAGATGGCCTTGAAATGATCCGAATCGGAATGTCCCTAGCTATTCTCAGCCTGCTGCCTTCGACGCCTGCGGTCTTCACGAGATGGCCTTGTCCCACCAGCAGAACCGGCAGCTTTTTTCCACCCTTCGGGCGGGGTGGATTGGCCAGAAACCATACCCAGGAATTCCTCCCGCAGGCGTGCGTCGACATCCGGAGAAAAAGCAGCAGTATTCTCGTGCGTCAGTATATTCTTCACCCGCTGCATCGCGCGACTCTGGACGTCATGGGCACCGCTTTCCTGCCAAAGCTGGCGGGGATTTCTATCTGCAATATCCGTTAGGTACATTGTGGTCCGCATCCGTTCCAGGGTGTGCTCTGTGTCTGCGAACATGCCCCCGGGACCCACCTCAGCAACCAAGTCCAGCGCCAGGTTCTCCTCGCTGAATTCGAAACCACGTTGAATTCGCTTTACCATCATGGCAATATCGTTATCGATCACGGCTTTGGCAAAATCAAAAGCCATCAGCGCATCCAGCAAGCCACCCATGTTGAAAATATCCACCCCGCCCAGGAAACCGGCCACAACCGACATGGCAGTCTCATATCCGGATTGGGCATCGTTTATCTTTGAATTGGTCAGACCGATATAGCCGCCGCTGGGGAGGTTGTAGTAGCCAGCCATCTGGGCACAGCCCATGTGCAGGATACCGGTTTCAACTGCCCCGGGAGAATAGGCACCAGTGCGCATGTCAGCGACAGTTGGCAGTGTGCTGTAAATCAATTCACTCCCAGGGTGGATCATCTGGCTGAGAGTGGCTGCTGCCAGAAATTCAGCGTTATTCTGTGCCAGGGTGCCCACCAGGGTCAGCGGCGAAGTGAGTCCGGCGTTCGGGACGATCGAGAAATAGCTGGGCAGCTGCTGTTCTTTAAAGAAGATCAAATCTTCAGTGGAGTCAAAATCCATGGTCAAAGGCGACACGACCGGGCAGTAATGAAATGTAACAAAAGGCCTCTCCCGGAAAGCGGCTTCACTTCCGGCGATCAGGTAAACCAGACGGAGCATATCTTCAGCTTCATCTGGGGGAGTATTTGCCCGGACAGGTTTTGCCGTGTTGCGGATCGAAGGGTAAAACCGCGACAGGCTGAACTGGCCGGGAGGGGCGTCATCCGCCAGGGTGGATATTGAAAATACGTCGTATCCAGGGAGCTCGTTGATTAGATGTGAGATACGGGCAAGGTCCGCGGAAGTTGATCGCCGCTCGTAACCCGTCACAGGATCAATGATATTTGGTGCTGAGCTCCCGGTCAGGATCAAGGGCCTGTCGTTGGGGATTGTTCGATCGTAACGGGAGTCTCTTCCCAGGAAGGTGAAGGTAGTCGGGAAGTAGCTTATATATTGTTCTACTGTGACCCGAGAAATTTTGACCACCTGGCTATCTTCGTTTACCTGCGCTCCATGCTTTTTGAAGATGCCGCGCGCTTTTTGATTGCGAACTAATAAACCAACTGATGCAAGTATCTCCAGGGAGGCATCATGGATTTTTTCGACTTGTTCCTGCGAGAGAAGCTCTGCGTAGCTGTGCATGGTGTTTAATAATCCTTTATCACAAAATAAATTCTGGCAGAAAGATTTTTCTAACTAAATGAAGCTTTAGAACCCAGATTTCCTCTTAGATTAAAAATTGAAAGGGGTAGTTTCCGAGAGAAAGCGGAAGCGGTCACCGCGATAACGGTCTTTACCGAATTCGACCGGGATATCCCTGGCATCATAGGATATACGGGTTTCAAGCATTAAGGCCTCACCGATATTTATCTCCAAGATGCTGGCTTCAAATTCGGAGGCAACAATTGGCTCGAAGCTCTGACGTGCGCGCTGAATGGGAACAGCGTACTCATTTTCCATGATTTCGTAGATTGAGTGGTTTTCCAAATCGTAATGGTCGAGCTGGGGAAATCGCGCCACGGAGATCTTGTAATTCTCGAGCATGACCGGTTCTTCATTGATCGATCGCAAGCGGAGGATATCGAAAACTTCATCCCCGGGATCAATTGCTAAATTCCTGGCTAAGAATCTTCCAGCCGGGATTCTTTCCAGGGAGATGATCTTGGCACCAGGCGTTAATCCCCGGTTCTGCATCACGCTTGTGAAGCGGTAAATCACCTCCACCTGGCGATCGATTTTGGGTTCAGCAATAAAGGTACCCACGCCATGCTTGCGCACTATCAATCCTTGAGATTCCAGAACTTGAAGAGCTCTCCGAAGAGTCATGCGGTTCACACCGATATTTTCACTGAATTCGCGTTCGGCAGGCAGCTGCTCTCCAGGAGATAAGTCCCCGGTTTCTATTTGGGAGATCAAGCGATTCGCAATCTGTACATACAGGGGGATTGAAAATGCGAAGGAAGTAGGCAGTTCTTGCACGGTGACCATGAGATTTCACATCCAAGTGTGGTTGAAAAACCACAAGTGGTATACATTTCTTATACCTCATTATACCATCTGGAAGTGCCTTTGAACCAGATTTCAGGGAAAAGAGTCTTAGATTTAAGTTCAGCAGTAGATTGTTATATAATGAAATTAGCAATCGTATAGCGATTGCCTAAAGATTAAGGTTCTTTTCCTATTCGGAATTATCAAGGAGGGTTCTTTGCTGCGGGAATCCAGATTTAGGATATACAAAATCAGCTTCCTTTTTATGGTTATCATGATAGCTGGCAGTATAACCGCGTTCCAAAAAGTATCAGGATTACCAGCCAAGCGTAGCACTGATACCGGCGTGCTTGACTTCTCCACAAATCTGCTTGCCAGTGGCGATCCATATGAACCCAATCAAGAGTTCGCCTTTCCCCCAACCGGTGAGGTTAAATTTGACAATATCTCCGTGGACCAAGGCTTATCCCAGAGCTCGGTATTAGCCATAATCCAAGATCAATACGGATTAATGTGGTTTGGGACCCAGGATGGTTTGAACAAATACGATGGTTACGAGTTTACAATTTTCAAGCATGATCCAGAAGATACCAATAGCTTGAGCAACAATACGATCTTGTCCATATATGAAGACGATGCAGGCATTATGTGGATCGGCACTGTCGCAGGCCTCGATCGTTATAAACGAGAACTCGCTCGCTGGGATCATTATCCGCTGGACAGTGTCCTAACAATCCGACAGGATGGTTCTGGTGTATTGTGGATCGGGTCTTATGCAGGGCTTTTCCGCTATAACGGGGGAGAGGCGGAAGGATTAATTCGCGTGGCCTCCGATCGAACCTATGCAATCTTGGAAGATAAAGAGGGGTTCTTATGGGTTGGAACTGATCGGGGCCTGGCAAAGTACGATCAGGAGCGAAAAAAAATTGCCCATTATCAGCACCGCTCAAAGGATGAGAGCAGCCTAGGAAATGATTTTATCCGTGTGCTGTTCGAAGACAGCAATGGCGAAATTTGGATCGGTACGGATGGTGGTATAGATAAAATTGAACCCGTTTCAGAGACTTTCACCCATTTCAAGCATGATGATAATGAAAGGTACAGTCTCAGCAGCGACACCATCCGCGCCATCTATGAAGATCGTACCGGTGTTATATGGGTAGGTACCGATGATGGTGGGTTAAACCGTCTCGATCCAGGCTCCAGGGGATTTATTCACTATCGGTACGATGCTGACAATCCATCCAGCCTGAGCAGTGATCTGGTTAGATCAATTTATCAAGATCAAGGGGGAATCCTGTGGGTTGGAACACAGACAGGTGGGATTGACAAGCTTGATTTCACCCAGAAGAATTTTTTAAGTTATGAATACGAGGGCTCAGAAAAGAGCACGCTGAGCAACAACCACGTAACCTCGTTTGTCGAGGATTATTCCCAGATATTATGGGTTGGGACAGGTGGAGGCGGTGTTAACCGGGTGGATCGCAGGATGGGTTTATTCAATCAATTCAATCATGATCCTGATGATGCCGGAAGCCTTAGTGAAGATTATGTCACATCCCTTTATGTTGACAGATCCGGGGTACTCTGGGTGGGGACTTTGAACGGTGGTTTAAATGCCTATGACCGCTTCTCTGGGAAATTTGAACACTTCCTCAACGATCCCAAAGATGAACAAACTTTGGCTAAAAATACAATCTCGGCAATCCTTGAAGACTCGCAAGGTGTCCTGTGGATTGGTATGCTGGGTGGAGGACTGGATACCTTTCAACGCATCGAAAAAGAGTTCAGCCATTACTATGACTTGACCTCAAAACTGGTCACGTGTCTATACGAGGATCAGAATGGTGATATCTGGGTTGGGACAAGCGATGCTGGGATAAACAAATTAAACCGCCAGAGATCGACCTTCGATAAGTATGTCCATGATCCATATAATCCACAGAGCCTGAGCGCAGACAATGTTCAGGTTATTTATCAAGCTCAAAATGGGGTGTATTGGATTGGAACTGCTGGGGGTGGGCTAAACAAGTTCTCTCCTGAAACAGGTATCTTCACCCATTATAGAGAAAAGGATGGATTACCAAACGAGGTTGTTTACGGGATCCTGGAAGACGAGCAGGGTATGCTGTGGTTAAGCACCAATAATGGGCTTTCAAAATTTGATCCTGAAACTGAGGTATTCCGGAACTACGATGTACTGGATGGCCTCCAGAGTAATGAATTTAACAGCAATGCTTTTTACAAGAATCAGCGCGGTGAGATGTTCTTCGGTGGTGTCAGGGGATTCAATGTTTTCTCTCCTCAGGAAATCCGTGACGATCCATACCAGCCGCCTATCGTGCTGACTTCGTTGACTCAATCCGGGGGAGACGTGACCAAATCTGGAGCGGTTGAAGGCATTGATGAGTTGACCTTTTACTGGCCGAATAATTTCTTTGAATTTGAATTTGCCGCACTGAGTTTTTCGCAATCAGAGAAGAACCAGTATGCTTACATGCTGGATGGTTTCCGGGACGAAACATGGAATTATATCGGAACGAAGAGATTCGGCCGCTATACGAACCTGCCCAGTGGAGCATACACATTGCTGCTTAAGGGATCAAATAAGGATGGGGTATGGAACTTACTCGGCAAAACCGTGAAGATCACTATCGTACCTCCTTTTTGGATGACATGGTGGTTTCAAGCGCTGGCAGTCTTCATCGTCGTAGGGGGGTTGTTTACCGGGTATGGATTGCGGGTAAGAAATATGCGTATCCGCACGAATGAATTAGAAAACCAGGTTGCCAGCCGGACGCGAGAGTTAGAGGCGCTCAACACGATCGCAGCAGTGGTGGGCAGCTCCCTGGACCTGGATAAAATTCTTGATGACGCATTGGAAAAGATCCTGGAAGTATTACAAGTCGAAGCCGGGGGGATTTACCTGGTCCAAGCAGGAGGTCAATCGCTCGTTATCGAAGCCTTCCAAGGGTTGAGTGAAGAATTTGTAAGCCAGATTGATAATTTACGGATCGGCGAGGGTTTCTCCGGAAAAGTAGTCCAGACTGGGGAAGTGATGATCATCCCGGATGTATCGGCAGACTCCCGTTTAACCCGGTCGATTGTTAGGGACGAAGGTTTTCATTCGCTGGTAGTGCTTCCCATCCTTTCCAGGGGTATCACCCTGGGTTCGATGTTCTTGATGACCCGCGATTTCCGGGACTATTCGGGGAAAGACATCGAACTTTTAGTCGCGATTTGCGGTCAAATAGGCAGCGCGATAGAGAATGCAAAATTTTTCAAGGAAGAACACCATCGCTCAGAACAGTTCCGGGTCCTGGCAGAAGTGGGACGTAAAGTCAGCATGGTCTTGGATGTAGACCAGGTCCTGGAGGAAGTTGTGCGCCTGGTGCGCAGCACCTTTGGTTATTATCACGTTGCGATCGGGTTAATTGAAGGTGATTACGTCGTTTATCGAGTTGGGAGCGGAGAGCTGTGGGATGATCCTGAATTTCGATTTAAGCCTGCTCACCTACGGATTGGGAGTGAAGGCCTTTCCGGTTGGGTTGCTGCGACAGGTACACCACTGGTTGTTCCAGATGTCAGTCAGGAATCCCGCTACATTTGGATGCACGGCAGTCAAACGCGTTCAGAGACAACTGTTCCAATTATCGTCAAAGGAAGGGTGATTGGGATTTTGGATGTGCAGAGTGAAAAACTTGATGCCTTCGATGAGACAGATCTGTCAGTGCTGCAGTCTCTTGCTCACCAGGCAGGAGCCGCGATTGAGAATGCCAGGCTGTATGAACAGGCACAACAGGCAGCTGTGCTCGAAGAACGGGCTCGCCTGGCTCGCGAGCTGCATGATGCTGTAACTCAGACGCTTTTCTCAGCCAGCTTGCTTGCAGAAGCCCTGCCGATCACCTGGGAAAACGATCGCGAAGAAGGTGAAAAGCTGCTGGTGGAGTTGAAACAATTAAACCGCGGTGCACTGGCAGAAATGCGCACCTTGCTGATCGAGCTGCGTCCATCTGCATTGATCGAGGCAAAATTCAAAGATCTGCTGCAGCAGCTGGCCGAAGCTGCAAGTGGGAGGGAAGGTTTGCCGGTAGAGGTGAAGGTGGAATGCAATTGCGAACTGCCTCCGGATGTGCATATCGCTCTCTACCGCATTGCCCAAGAAGCGCTCAATAATGTAGTCAAGCACTCCCGGGCTGGTCAAGCTGCGGTCATGGTGAGCTGCTCTCGCTGCACAGATGGCAAGTCACCAGACGCAGTACCGAAGGAAATTATTTTGGAAGTCAGCGACAACGGCAGGGGCTTTGTAGAAGACCAGGTCCAACCGGACCACCTGGGCTTGGAGATCATGCGCGAACGGGCCAGGGACATTGGTGCTACTCTAGATATTACAAGTGGAGCGGGGATTGGCACCCGGATTACAGTCAAATGGCAAGACCATAACGATAATGCAAGATAATCAAATATCTTCAAGATTCAGATTAGATACGGGAAAAACATGAGTGATGACAAATTGATTCGAGTGATGATTGTTGATGATCATGGCATGGTTCGGCGGGGATTGGGTGCTTACCTGTTAAATGCACAGGACATTAAAGTGGTGGCTGAAGCGAGAGATGGACAGGAAGCAGTACAAATGTGCGAGCAGGATCATCCGGATGTGATCTTGATGGACTTAATCATGCCTGAACTCAGCGGGGTCGCTGCCACACGCATCATTCACAATCGCTGGCCGGAGATAAAGATCATTGCCCTGACCAGCTTCCAGGAAAAGGAATTGGTCCAGGAGGCACTGAAAGCCGGGGCGATCAGCTACCTGCTGAAAAATGTTTCCGGTGATGATCTGGCTGAAGCGATCCGGGATTCAAATGCGGGTAGACCGACCTTGGCCAAAGAAGCGGTCGATGCCCTGATCCAGGCCGAGCGTGGAGAAGACACCCTCGGGCGAGATTTAACCCGCCGTGAGCGAGAAGTGCTGAGCTACCTTGCCCGGGGGCTCACGAATCCGGAAATAGCCGTTGAGCTGTCCGTGAGCCGCTCGACCGTCAAGGCGCATGTCAGCAGTATTCTGTCGAAATTGGGTGTCTCAAACCGGGCGGAAGCAATTGCCCTGGCAATTGAGAATAAGCTCGTGGACTAAGAATATTAGCCACCTGGCTATAATCCAAAATTCCCCTGATGCCTGATGCATCAAGGGAGTTTTTTTTATATATTTAGTCTGACCGGAATTGGTTCAGGTAAGTAGAGGAAAATATGGATAATTTATTGAGAAATGAAGTACATTTCCGTCAATACAGCCAGAAAATGATGCACGCTGCAGAGACCAGTCGCTCACTGAGAAAGTTGGAGAACGGATGGGGTTCCCAAAAAACGAGCGTATTTAATCGTCTGCGCCAGCTGCTTACTCCAGGTGGAGAACGCCAGGGATTAGCTTACCCGGATAAATCCACAAGTGATCGCAGCTTTGCAGAAAGCTGACGGAATATCAATTTCCTGCGTCTAAATTCAAGGCCGTTTGGAGAGAACAGCATGCGCATCTTAATTGCCGATGGAGGTGTAAGCACGCGCTTTGCTTTGTGCACATTGTTGGGACAGCATCCGGGGTGGAAAGTTGTCGCTGAAGTTGCTTCTGCTGCGAAGCTGCAGTCTGGGATTGAAGAGACTAATCCTGATTTGGTGCTATTGGATTGGTATTTACCCGAGTTGCACCCGCAGCAGATGATCGCGGAGTTATCCGTGAGGTTTCCTTGTTGTGCGGTGATCGTACTCAGCGGTCGTCCGGAGACGCGGCCGCATGCCATGGCCTGTGGAGCCAACGGTTTTGTCAGCAAAGCAGATCCGCCAAACCACCTGCTGGATACGATCTCGAGTATCACCCCCCGGGGGACAACAATCTGAACCTGCAAAATAAATTTAATTTAAAGATGATGACTGTCACCGAGATCACTCAATATCCTGTTCGTTTTGCCAAGAAGCAACTGTCGGCTGAGAATCTTTACAAAGGGGGATTATTTCTGATCTTTCTGCTTTGTGGCCTGGGGTTATTCATTTTTGGTACCAGCTATTATGATCGATTCGCTTCAAATACGAATGGGTTGATCAAGATTGGGATGTCGGCTTCGTTGATTGCAGCTGCGTATTTCCTGGGCCAATTTGAAAAAACGAAACCATTTTCGGGGCTGGTTTATGCTTTGTTTGTAGCCTCCGCAGTCAATGTTGTCACCTGGTATTTCGCCCTCTTTTCTCGTGAGAAGTTGTTTGAATTATTGGGTGTCTCCCTAGAATCGGTTCCGGGTATGGCCGCTGCGAAGCTGTGCGAAGCCGGCTTGGCTGTAGCCACAATCCTGTTACTGGTTAAAGCCAGGGGAGAGAACCTGGCTTCTCTGTATATCCGGAGAGGGAATCTGCAGTGGGCTTTGCGGATCGGGGTGCTGGCGCTATTGAACTTGATTGCTTCGGCGTTGATCATTGCCTCCAGCATTGGTCAGGGGGTTGAATCAATTCTCAGCAATATACCTTGGTTCATTACCTTTGCATTCGCCAATGCCTTCATGGAAGAACTCTGGTTCAGAGGTTTATTCCTGGGACGGCTGCAGCCTCTTTTCGGTGAAAGCGGGGCCTTGTGGATGACCTCGATCTGGTTTGGCTCGATCCATATCCTCGCGGTGTACGTGACCGGCGTTGCCGCACTGATCTTCGGAGTGCTGGCTTTCACCCTGGGCCTGGCGTTCTGCCTGCTGGTGCAGAAAACCCGTACAATCTGGGGAGCAACAATTTTCCATGCAGCAGCTGACCTTCACTGGTTCATCGCCTTTGGTTTTTGAGCCTCATGCCCAAAAAGTGATTGGGATCTTCTGAAATTGTTATCTCGCCAAAAAAGATCTTGGGAGTCTTGAGAAAGACTCCCAAAGTTTATTTAATTCCTTGTGTTATATAATAAACCTTATCAATAGAAGGATTCGATTCTTTTCGCCCAACCGGTTTGACCGGTGCCTGTTTCTACCAGTGAAGAATGCCATGAGCACGCAAATTCGTACACCAGATCAGCGTTTACGGGTCTTTGTCAGTTCTACGCTTAAGGAATTAGCTGCAGAGCGAAAAGCAGCTCAGCGGGCGATCGACAAGCTGCGTTTGATCCCGGTGATGTTTGAATTGGGCGCTAGACCTCATCCCTCGGATGAACTCTACCGGGCTTATCTTGAGCAGAGCCAAATATTTATTGGTATTTATTGGCAGCAGTACGGCTGGATTGCCCCTCATATGGAGATTTCCGGTATTGAAGATGAATACCTCCTGGCAAAGGATCTACCAAAATTAATTTATTTGAAATCACCGGCTCCGGAGATCGAAAGCGGTCTCAAAACGCTGATCCGCAAAATCCAGGGGGATAACACAGTCTCCTACAAAAGATTCAGCAAGGCTGAGGAGCTGCAGGAATTGATCGAGAACGATCTGGCAGTCCTGCTGACGGAACAATTCTATACCCTGAACCGCCTCACGAAGAGCACTGAGCTGAAGGAAGCGGTCCTACCGGCGAGGGAAGAAGAACCCCTCCTCGAACATAATCTGCCCGTCCAGGCAACCCCATTCATTGGGCGCCGGCAAGAGCTGGCGGAAATCTGCCGAATGCTCGTCAATCAGGATGTGCGTTTGTTGACCCTGACCGGACCAGGTGGCACGGGGAAGACCAGGCTGGGGATACAATCCGGGTGGGAATGTCTTGATTCATTTGTATCGGGGGTATATTTCATACCGCTGGCTGAGTTTCGTGATCCAATCCTGATGGTCTCGAAAATTGCCCAGCAGCTTGGAATTCGCGAAGGCGGGAGCCAGCCGTTGTTTCAGACCTTGAAGAATCACCTGCGGGATAAACAGATTTTGCTGCTGATCGATAATTTTGAACAGGTGATCGAAGGGGCAGACCTGCTGGCAGAGCTGCTCGCGGCTGCACCAGGACTTAAATTGCTTGTTACCAGCCGAGTCGTGTTGAACCTGCAGGGGGAGTACGAATACCCGGTGCCGCCGCTACAACTTCCAGATCGGGAAGAGCTGATGGACCTGGAGCTGGTTGACAGGTCGGAAGCTTTCCAGCTGTTCGTCTCCCGTGCCCAAGCCATCTCCCCCCATCTCAAGGTTGATGGATCAAATTCACTCGTAATTGCCCAGATCTGCTACCAGCTGGACGGGCTTCCCCTGGCTATTGAGCTGGCAGCAGCGAGAACAAGGTCGCTGTCTCCGGAGATGATCTTGGAGCGCCTGCCAGGGAAGTTGGATCTGCTGCGCGGCGGTGCCCGCGACCTTCCGGAACGCCAGCAAACCCTGCGCAATACCCTCGATTGGAGCTATTCTCTGCTTGACCAGGACACCCAGAACCTTTTCTCCCTGCTGGGCGTGTTTATCGGCGGTTTTACCCTGGAAGGGGCTGAAGCGATCTGCAGGATCAGATCTGGCCAATGCCAAATGGATGTCCTGGATGGTTTAGAGGTGTTGATCGACAACAGCCTGCTGCGAATGGAATTATCCTCTGGATATCAGCCGCGCTACCGCATGCTGGAGATCATCCGGGAGTACGCCTTGGAGAAGCTGGAATCGTCTGGGGGCATATCTGCGGCGCGGGACAAGCATGCCCAATACTATATTGAAAAAATTTCTGAAGCCAGCCTGCTGTTTCAAACCAGCGAATCTGAGAGGGGATTGTGGTGGGTTGAATCGGAACAAGACAACCTGCGGGCAGCCCTGGCCTGGTGCCTCGAAAGACCAGCATTCCGAGATTTGGGCGCTGTGTTCCTCGGCGCGATGGATTGGTTCTGGTACCGCCGGGGATATTTGAGTGAAGGCCGTGAGTGGTCGCGACGGATGTTAAATAAATTTAAGGCAGACGAACCAACCGCGGAACAGGTTTTGATCTTGTTTTCAAGTTCAGCCCTCGCCATGTGGCAGGGAGATTTGAAAATCGCCTTGGACACTATCGACCAGGCACTGGAATTTGTTCGCTGGCTGGAGTACCCCTTTCATCTTGCAGTCGTTCTCCTATTCAAGGGCACTACGCTGGTCAACATGGGCAGGGACGAAGAAGCAGTGATCTTCCTGGAAGAGTCCCTAGCGCTGTTTTCGGATTTGGGCATGGACTGGTATCACACCACTACCCTGGTGCACCTGGCGAATGCTGCTCTCGGGATGGGGGACACGGAACTGGCGCTTTTGAGATTGGAACAGGCTCAACCGGCAGGAAAAGCGATCAATGAGAAGTGGCTGATTTCATTCATCCTGAATAATTTTGGTGAGGTACACCGCGTGCGCGGCGAATATGATAAAGCCCGGAGGTACTACCAGGAGAGCGAAGCCCTGCTGCGGGAGATGGGGGACAAGGGAGACCTGGCCAGGCTGGTGCATAATCTCGGCTACCTCTCCCTGCACCAGGGAGACCTGGATGCTGCGGAAAGGCAGTTTCGTGAAAGCTTGGCGATGTTTCTGAAATTGAGCAACCAGCGCGGCATCGCCGAGTGTCTATCGGCCATCGCCGGGATACGGATTGAAAAAGGCGAATACCAAACTGGCGCAAGATTGCTGGGAGCAGCGACAAATTTCCTGGAGCAAACCGGCGGTTCCTGGTGGCCAGCAGACCGGGTGGAGATCAACCGGATCCATGATCTACTGGAAGGTAAACTGGACCAAAAGGAGCTTAAAACAAGTTTCGATTCCGCTCAGCAACTAACCCTCGAGGCAGCAGTTTCTCTGGTCAGCAGCAGTTGATGAAGCGAGCTTGACTTAATCTAAGAGATGGTGCGCATTACTCACTATTCTGTGAGAGAGAATAACATTCCAGCGGGTAGCCTGATCAGAAGGTTTACCAGCCTGCGTCAAATTTGGATATCAGATATATAATATACCGCAAGCTCAAAGTACAAGTTATGCAAGCAGGTTTTCATTAGAAACAAGGGAGAGAATGTGATGGTCTATCCACAAAACAAATGGAAGAGAGCGCTGTTTGTGATCCTGGTCTTACTGGGAGGCGTTTTCAGCCTCGTTTCACCGGCCCGTGCCCAGGGGATCGAGATCACCTTTGAAGATTCGATCGCCGCCGGCCAGGTGGTGGCGAATGATGTTGTCCTGGCAGGCACGCGGGTGAATATCGACGGTTCTGTAGAGGGCGACGCCCTGGCCGTGGGAACCGTCGTTGAGATCAATGGGGATATCACTGGCAGCCTGGTAGCTGTTGGACAGAACGTGGTGATCAACGGCACTGTCGAAGGAACGACATACGTGGCTGCAGTTACCTTGGAACTGGGGGAGGAGGCGGAATTGACCCGCAATCTCTACTTCGTCGGGGCGAGCGTGAATTCTGCCGAGGGGTCATCGGTCAACCGGGACCTGGTCTTGATGAGCATGGGAGCCCAGTTGGGTGGGGAAATCGGTCGGAACACGACCGGCATCATCGGACCCTGGGAATTGTTCAAGCTCATCATGGATATGATCGGCCGACCGGTTTTTGAGCCGCAAACCCAGGCTGCTCATGCGCAGAAGGTTTCCTTGGTAGATTATCAACCAGCGACCCTGGCCGGATTCATACCCGCACTGGATTCTTTCGCCCTGACCAGGCTAGGAGGTTCCGGGAGCGGGGAGGGTTTCCTCTCGCCTGCCGCCGACTCACCCGCAACCATCGCAACCCAATCCGGGTCGACGGTGGATTCCGAACGGGTTTTGGGCTGGCTGCGCTGGGGTGTGGAAGAATTCTTCACCCTGCTGGTCTTTGGATTGCTGGGTATCTGGCTGTTTTCCTCCTTCCTGACGCGCAGTGCGCAGAAGCTCGAAGCCAAGCCGCTTCAATCCACGGGGATTGGCTTGTTAGGACTGGTGCTTTCAATCGCCCTGGTCGGTGTGCTGGTGCTGGTCGCGGTGCTGATCTTGATGCTGGGTATCGGCTTGGGATCGCTGGGATTATGGGATCTGGCCTGGGCTGTCTGGGGGGTAGGGTTCACCAGCCTAGGGTTGGCTTTCTGGTTTTCCCTGCTGTTCGTTTCCTACGGCACCAAGGTGATTGTAGCCTTCATGCTGGGTTCTTTAATCCTGGGACGCTTTGCCCCCAAATCCATGCAGTACAAGATCCTGCCACTGCTTCTGGGGCTGGTGATATACGTCCTGGTGGCCTGGATACCCTACATCGGCTGGGTGGTGGCGATCGTGGTAAATGCAATCGGTCTCGGTGCAGCCTGGTATGCCTACCGTGAGCGCAATGGGGAAGAGCTGCCGGAGGAAGTTCCGGCAGAGGAGAAGGAAAAAGAGTAGCTCTACCTGGATAAAATCAGCCCGCTCTTCTCATCAGCAGACAGGGCGGGCTGTATTTATATTTCTCGGGATAGATCTGCCTCCAATGGGAGTGGAGGGGAATAAATTGGAATCTGGGGGGAGAATTAGCTTTCCCGGTGCCAGACCTGCTCGAATTTGCGGATACGGCGCTGGATATGCCAGGCATAAGGGTCAGCCTTAGGTCGTTTTTCGGAGATCAGCTGCATGGCGTCGTCTGCGCTGCAGCCCTGGGCGATCAGGACGGAGGCCGCCATGGCGACGCTGCGGTGGCGACCTTCACGGCAGTACACAAGCACGCTGCCACCATCTTCCAGCACAGGCAGAGCGGCCTGGACCCCTCTCCGCAGTTTGCCGATCGGGATGGGAAGAAATATCGAATCAAAGGTCCGCAGGGTGACCATGCGGAATGGAGGTTTGCGGTAAACATCTGCAGGTCGAAAGAAAATCATATTCAGGATCAAACGCACACCCAAGCTACGAATGACATCTGCCTGGTCAGCTTTCGGGTGGGCGGCGATATACAGGTTTTCCGTGACCTTTGAAATATCCATAACTGCGATCTTCCACCTTCAGCGGTATACAATTACTTTCCATACCCGTCAGGAGGAAATTCAGGGTTTATGAAACCTGAAAATCTGCAGAATTATAGCACAGCGGGAGCTGGCAGGTGCCGGATCGACGATTTATTGGAGTTGCCAATCTCCCCGAACCAATCCTGGAATGGGTAATCACGCTTGCATTGAGAAAATGCGGCAGCGCGACAGCCACCTTGCATTTTTGTTAGAATTCGCTATACTATTATTACACCCTGGAGAAGTAGTACAGGTATTAAATTACCTATATGCATCAAAATATTTAAAAGGAGAATGTTCTATGGCAGAAGCCACAATGACTTCAGAAAAATCGTTAGTTCCCTGGTGGGTGGTGCTTATCGAGGGCGTCGCCGCAATTATCATCGGTGTCCTGTTGCTCATCAAGCCAGGCATCACCACGCTTGTCCTGATCCAATTTCTGGGTATCTACTGGTTCATCGTAGGGATCATCGATATCGTGCGTATCTTCATCGATAGCTCGATGTGGGGCTGGAAGCTCTTTTCCGGTATCATCGGTATCTTGGCAGGAGTTGCTATCATCCAGTACCCGCTCTGGTCGACCCTACTCGTCCCGACTGTTCTGGTCTGGGTTTTCGGTTTCTTCGGTGTTATCCTGGGTGTCATCAGCCTGATCCAGGCTTTCCAGGGCGCAGGTTGGGGGGCGGGTATTTTAGGCGCATTGAGCATCCTTTTCGGTGTGCTCTTGTTGGTTAATGCCTTCGTGGCCTCCTTTACCCTGCCCTTCATTTTCGGCATCCTGGCCGTTGTTGGTGGTCTGGCTGCGCTGGTCATGGCATTCCAGATGAGGTAAGTCGCCTACACCTGGTAGAAACGATCTAATTTTCGATACACGCTGAAAATAAATTCCACCCTTCTCCGGGGAATCTAGTAATATCCCAGAAGCCAATGGTTCGGCAGAACTTACTGCCGAACCTATTTTTTGGACCTTGACAGTGGCAATCACACGCTTGCCGAAGGATGTTGATCAATTTTTATGGTTTAATTGGTCTGAATTCTCGAGATGTTCCTGGAGTAGCTATGACCAAAGCACCACCCGCATTCCACGTCCTGGCGAAACCAACCGGTGCAATCTGCAACCTGGATTGCAAGTACTGTTTTTTCCTATCCAAGGAAATGCTTTACCCGGGCAGTCGATTCCGCATGGCGGACGAGCTGCTGGAAGCCTATATCCAGCAGCTGCTGGAGGCCCACCAGGTGCCGGAAGTGACTATCGCCTGGCAGGGGGGCGAACCTACTTTGATGGGCTTGGATTTCTTCAAACGCTCGATCGAGTATGTCGAGCAGTACAAGAAACCCGAGCAGCGCGTCTCCCATACCATGCAGACCAACGGCACCAAGTTGGATGATGACTGGTGTGTATTCTTCAAAGAGCACAATTTCCTGATCGGCTTGAGCGTCGATGGTCCGCAGGCGATGCACGATGCCTATCGGGTCAACAAGGGTGGGGAAGGTTCCTTCCCGCAGGTGATGCTTGGGCTGGATTACTTAAAGGCACATGAGGTGGATTTCAACATACTGTGCACGGTGCATGCCGCCAATGCGGATCGACCGCTGGAGGTTTACCGCTTCTTCCGGGATGACTTGGGCGCAGAGTTTATTCAATTCATCCCCATCGTTGAGCGGGCTACAGAACAGCTGCTGCCCCTGGCAAACCTGGGCTGGAGTGAGCGAGCCGGGGCACAGAGACCGCTTTATGTGCAGCAGGGTAGCCTGGTGACCGAGCGCACGGTTACCGCAGAGCAGTACGGGGACTTTTTGATCGCCATCTTCGACGAGTGGGTCAAGCGGGACGTGGGAAATATCTACGTGCAGCTGTTCGATGTCACCCTGGGCAGCTGGGTGGGACAGCACAACCTGTGCATATTTTCTCCCACCTGCGGTAACGCGCTGGCCATCGAGCACAATGGCGACCTGTATGCCTGCGACCATTACGTGGAGCCGGATTACCTGCTGGGAAATATCCTTGAAGAACGGATGATCGACCTGGTCGCTTCGGAACAACAGCGCAAATTCGGTCAGGACAAATTTGATACCCTGCCGAAGTATTGCCGTGAGTGCGAGGTGCTCTTCGCTTGCTACGGCGGCTGTCCGAAGAACCGTTTCATCGAGACACCCGAAGGGGAACCTGGCCTGAATTACCTGTGCGCCGGCTACAAGAAATTCTTCAAGCACGTCAGTGAGCCGATGCGCTTCATGGCCAACGAACTGCGCTACAACCGGGCGCCAGCCAACGTGATGGCTTTCATGGCGCACCGGGATGCGCAGTTGCAGCAGCTGTTTGCCAAGGCACATCGCAATGATCCCTGCCCCTGCGGCAGCGGACTTAAATTCAAGCAGTGTCATTATCGCCGGATGGGGGAGCAAGGTTAATAACCGCATTGCCTCCGCAAAAAGCTCCCCGCCCGGTTATACACCGGCAGGGATGGTGGACGGGAGTGCTGCGAGCCGTTTATAATAAGACCTTGTTTTAAAATAGATAAGTCAGGAGAACGATCCATGTCAGAGATGCCAGTCGAAAATGCCAGCCAAAACCCGGTCAAACTGCAGCTTACCGAGACTAAATTCTCGGTTGTCCCGGAGAACAAGGTGACCATCCCGGTCCGCTTTGTAAATCAGGGTGCAGAGGAGGACTATTTCGAGGTCTCCGTGCGGGGGATCCCGCTGGATTGGGTTTCGATCGAAACACCGGTGGTGCGGGTAAAGCCAGGGGAAGCAGGCGAAGTTGCCGTTCTGGTGCAGGCCCCGCCTGCGGCGCAGGCGCGTGCCGGGGTGTACCCG
>CP070764.1:87134-112803 GCA_020349245.1 Chloroflexota bacterium
CCATCGCCCGAAGCGCAGCAGCTGTGTCGGTAGAGAAGTAGGGATTACCAGTACCTGCGCCAAGGATTACGACTCGCTCCTTCTCCAAATGGCGAATAGCCCTGCGGCGGATGTAAGGTTCTGCTACTGAGGGCATTTCGATCGCAGATTGAACCCGGGTGACGATACCAATCCTTTCCAAAGCATCCATCAAGGCTAATGCATTCATCACCGTAGCCAGCATACCCATATAATCTGCAGTTGCCCGATCCATACCTCGCTCTAGTCCCCGCCTCCCACGCCACAGGTTTCCTGCGCCGATCACCATCGCGATGTCCACACCGGTTTCTTTTACCTCCGCGATCCTGCGTGCGATATCATCAGCCTGGTTAGGATCGATACCAAAACCTTGGGGTCCGGAAAGCGCTTCACCGCTCAATTTCAGCAACACCCTTTGGTATTTCAATTCATTCACCATGCTCTATTCTCCTCGGGGAATGAAAAGTCCAACCAAGTGGTTGGACTTTTTTGATGTTCAACTTGCAGAACTTTCACCCAGCTCCCAGCGTGCAAACCGCCGGACGATGACGTTCTCACCAAGAGCAGCAACAGTCTGTAATAATAGCTGCTCAATCGAGAGATCTTCATCGCGAATGTACTCTTGCTCAAGGAGGACCACTTCCTGAATGTACTTTTTTAACCGTCCTTCAGCAATTTTTTCTGCGACGTTATCGGGTTTTCCATCTTCCAAGGCCTGTTCGTAAGCCAATTTCTGCTTGAGGTTGATTGTCCCTTCCGGAATTTCCTCCACCCGGATGAACTCAGGGGCAGATGCAGCAATCTGCAGCGCAATTTCGTGGGCGAAATTTCTAAACTCTTCCGACCTAGCGACAAAATCGGTCTCGCAATTGACTTCCACCATGACTCCCACGCGTCCATCACCATGGGAGTAGAGTTCCACAATCCCCTCAGAAGCTTCTCGGTCTGCACGCTTTGCAGCGGTGGCTAAGCCTTTCGCACGCAAATTTTCCAATGCTAAATCATAATCACCGTTTGCATCTTCTAATGCTTTACGAACATCGAGTATTCCTACTCCTGTCTGCTCACGGAGAGCTTTTATTTGATCAACTGAGATGGCCATTAATCTATCTCTTCCTCTTCTTCGTCGAATTCCTCATCATCATTCATCTCCGAATTTTCATCGGTAGCAGAAGATTCCTCATCATCAAAATCTTCATCGGGTTCCAAATCTGAATTTTCTTCCTCATCTTCATCATCGTCTGCTTTATCCGTGTCAAATTCATCAAACTCTTCCTCGCTGTCAGAATCAAACTGGCGGGATGGCAGTTTTGCTAAAGTTGCCTCTCCAAGCAGTTCCTCGTCTGAGAGTTCGGGTTCTTCGGCTATTGACACCAGTGCTTCTTCGGGCATCGCTTCAATTTCTTCTTCCTTGCGCATCGCCCGACCTTCCAGAACAGCGTCAGCCATTGTCCCCACAAGCAGTTTGATTGCCCGGATCGCATCATCATTCGAAGGAATAACAAAATCTATTTGGCGAGGATCACAATTGGTGTCGACCATCGCCAGTACGGGTATCTGCAGCAGGTTTGCTTCGTGAACAGCAGTAGCTTCCCGATAAACATCTACTACAAACAACAATTCTGGCAAACCAGTCATCGTACGAATACCGCCGAGAAGGTACTCCAAGCGATCCATTTTACGTTGCAGGATAAGGGCTTCTTTCTTCGTTATGCGAGAAAATTCACCCTGGTCGCGCATCCTTTCCAAACGATCGAGCTCGTTAACCCGCTGCCGGATAGTTCGCCAATTGGTAAGCATTCCACCCAACCAGCGAGTGGTTACATAAGGCATCTGCGATCGGTCTGCCTCATCTCGGATCGTATCCTGTGCCTGACGTTTTGTGCCAACAAAAAGCACCGTGCCACCTTCAGCGACGGTGTCTCTAACCAGATTGTATCCTTCATCCAGGGCTTTTACAGTCTTTTGCAGGTCGATGATATGAATACCATTACGCTCAGTGAAGATATAAGGTTTCATGGCGGGATTCCACTTGTGGGTTCTATGACCAAAATGTACCCCGCTCTCCAAGAGCGATTTCATCGAAACAACAGCCATTTTTAAACTCCTTTTGTTTAGCCTCCGCTCCTGTCAACCTTCTCCGGCACCGCACTGCGGCACACCCGGAAAAGTCGAGAAGCGTGTGAAGTGTGTTCACCCCTGTTTGGGGCGCAACATCTCCCGCCTTGAGGCGGGAGCGTGGGGAGTATATCATAGAGGTTCAATTTCGTCCAGAAGGCTGAGCAGAGAATTCAAATAAAATTCTCCAAAATCTTGAAGGGAAAAGTGAAGTGTTCTATGAGGAGATTTTTGAAATAAATACATTTGATCTTATTTAATGGTTCTCCCCATACCAAATCTGATAGAGTAAAATCAGCTCATGGATCTCCCTACCTTGCAATTACTTTTGGAAGATTTACCACTAGGCGCAGTTGATTACTCCCCTGTCCTTGATTCGACCAATGCCCGCGCCCAGCGCTGGATCAGCAGTGGAGCCTCACATCTATCTTTGGTGGTGGCCGATGAACAAACAGCAGGCCGGGGGCGCAATGGGAGAATATGGTTAACACCTCCAGGATCAGCAATCGCTTTCAGCCTAATTCTACTGCCAGAAGTGAACAATCCCATTTCTATACCCTATCTGTCTCCACTCGGTGCATTAGCAGTTTGCGAAAGCCTGCAGAGCATGTATGATTTACCCGCGTTGATCAAATGGCCAAACGACATCCTTCTCTTTGGGGAAAAAGCTGCCGGAATTCTCGTTGAAACCGAATGGCAGGGAGAGCAATTCCACTCAGCGGTATTGGGCATTGGCATCAATGTTGCACCTGGTTCAGTACCCGAGCCGAGCGAGATCAACTTTCCCGCAACTTGTGTTGAGGGCGCGCTTGGGAGATCAGTTGATCGATGGGCATTAATGAAAGGGGTAATTGAGCGAGTGATAAAGCGACTTCAGGATTTCGATCAACAAAAATTTCTTCAAGCCTGGGAAGATAAGCTGGCATTTACAGGAGAAACTGTACAGCTGCTCAGGAAAGATGAGCAACCGATTATCGGTCAATTGGAAGGGTTGATGAGGGATGGGTCGCTGAGGCTGTTGCTTCCAAATGGGAAGGTACTATCTGTACGGGCGGGTGAAATCCACCTGAGAGCGGTTGACAGCTGAAAGAATTGGGCTACACTATAACCGCTGGATTAAGCAGCTTGAGTGATTGAAAGATGATCACCAAGCGGAATATTGGTTCGATAATCTTTCCAGGGAAAGACAATTTTCGTGGATTGAGGATCTAGGAGTATACACACCATGCTGGATGATTTTCGAAACGATGCTAATGCTTCCCCGTATTTTGAGGATGAATCTGAGGCGTACTTTGAAGAAGTTCCCCAGAAGAAATCCCGGGGGAAAATCTTGGGGATGACCGCGGCACAACGCCTGGTGATCGCGATTATGCTCTTTCTCATGACTTGCATCGTCGGTACCCTCATGCTGTTAGTTTTCGAGCGGATTGTACCTTTCTGATCTTCCCCACGAACGCTTGCCCAGGATTCAATCACCGGTCATACCCCAGGGGTGGATTCTAGCTTAGTTCGGATTTGAACTGGATAATCATTTCGCAATAAAACACGGTCCAGAGAGTGATTTCTCTGGACCGTTGCTTTTACTCAGTCTGATTATCGGATGGCTCGGAAGTTTTGGGTTCAGGTGATTTATTCTCCTCCTCTTCGCTAGCCCCAACAGCCCGTAAATCAGCTTCGGAAATACGAGCCAAGGAAACAACTTTGTCACCTTCATGGAGGCCCATCAAACGCACCCCACGAGTTGCCCGACCGGCCTGTCTTATTTGTTTGACTTTCGTCCGCAAAACTACCGCGTTGATCGATATGATCGTTAGATCATCAGCCTCTTGCACAACCCGGGCAGCTGCGATCTTACCAATTATCGGGATAGCTTGCTTATTTATGGTAGTTATCCCCTGTGTTGCCCGAGATTTCGGCGTATATTGATCCAGTGGCGAGCGTTTTCCAAAACCATGCGTCGTTACAACCAGCAAATCTCCCCCTTCTTCAACGATCTCCATGCTGGTCACTTGATCTTCACCTTTCACCCGGATTCCAATAACCCCTGCAGCCGTCCGTCCAGTGGGTCTTATTTCGGTTTCTGAGAATCGCAAGGCTTGTCCTTGTTCCGTTACAAAAATAATCTCACAATCACCGTTAGTTATGCGAGCCCAACCCAGCTCATCACCCTCGGCCAAGTTCATGGCAATTAACCCGGAGGGACGAACAGAAGCGAACTCGGAAAGGGGAATTCGTTTGACTTTTCCACTCCGGGTAGCCATCACACAATATTCCGCCGCATCAAAATTTGGAACAGCAACCGCAGCAGTGATTGTTTCCCCAGGTGAAAGAGCGAGAACATTGACAATTGGGATGCCGCGGGCAGTACGGAGAGCATCAGGTATCTGGAATGCCCTCTCGGAATACACTTTACCTCGGTCGGAGAAGAAGAGAATCGTATTCAGGGTGCGTGCGGGAATCAAGATCAGCATCTCGTCTTCATCTTTCATTGCCTGACCAGTCACTCCCCGGCCACCGCGTCCCTGGGCGCGGAAAGTTTTCGCTGAAACCCGCTTGATGTACCCCTGTTCGGTAATGCTGATCAAAACTGCTTCATCAGGTACGAGATCTTCCTCATCAAATTCATCACTGGCTTCCGCGGCGATCCGTGTGCGTCTTTCATCGCCGTATGTTTCAGCTATATCTGCCAGATCGGACTTGATCACGTCCAGGATTTTTTTCGGACTGGCGAGAAGATCTTCCAGGTAAGCGATCCGTTTGAGAACCTCCCTTTGTTCGTCCTCAATCTTCTGCTGTTCTAATGCAGCCAAACGACGCAGCTGCAGATCCAAAATCGCAATTGCTTGTTTATCGGTCAGATCGAAACGTTCCATCAACCGTTCTTTGGCAATATCAGCGTCAGGTGATTGACGAATGGTCTGGATCACGTCATCCAAATTGGCCAGGGCAATCAACAATCCCTCAAGGATATGAGCTCGTGCACGGGCTTTCTCCAATTGGAATTGGGATCGCCGGGTAATCACATCCTGGCGATGGTTTATGTAGTAAATCAGGGCTCTCTTGAGAGACAGCAGGCGCGGTTCTCCATCCACCAATGCCAGCATCTGGGCACCATACGTTGATTGCAAGGGGGTGTATTTGTAGAGCTGATTGAGAACCTTGCGTGGTTGAGCAGTTCGCTTTAGCTCTACGATAATGCTCATACCCCGGCGGTCAGATTCATCCCTCAAGTCTGAGATGTCATCAATGCGGCCTGAACGGGCCAATTCTGCAATGCGCTCGATCAGGGTAGTCTTATTTAGCTGGTAAGGGATCTCCGTAATGACAATTCGAAAGCGCCCCCCTTTTATTTCCTCGATTACTGCCATCCCCCGCAATACGATCCGACCGCGACCGGTGCTGTATGCCTGGCGGATTCCGGAGTCACCGACAATAATTCCACCGGTTGGAAAATCTGGACCAGGAAGATATTTCAGCAGTTCTTCTACCGAGACATCGTCAACCTGGTCATATCTATCGATCATGAAGGTTAAGGCTGCCACAAGTTCCCTGAGATTATGCGGGGGAACATTGGTCGCCATACCAACTGCGATCCCAGCAGATCCATTGAGCAGCAAGTTCGGCAGGCGAGCGGGGAGCACAGCTGGCTCTTTTAAAGAACCATCAAAGTTTTCGTTGAAATCGACGGTTTCCTGCTCGATATCCAGCAGCATCTCCTCAGCCATACGCGTAAGACGCGCTTCGGTGTAACGCATCGCGGCAGGTGCATCACCATCAATTGAACCAAAATTTCCCTGACCATCTACCAGCAAATAGCGCATAGAGAAATCTTGAGCCATTCGGGCCATTGCATCATAGACAGCCGAATCACCATGGGGATGGTATTTCCCCAAGACTTCTCCAACAATTCGAGCTGATTTTCGGTAGGGCGTGTTGGCGCGAATACCCATATCGTGCATCGCATATAGGATCCGGCGATGAACTGGTTTGAGCCCATCACGGGCATCTGGTAAGGCGCGCGCCACGATTACACTCATGGCGTAATCCAGGTATGCGGAACGCATTTGTTCGTCAATATCTACTTGCCGGACAGTACCAATATCCATAATTACCTTCTGAACTTTCTAACGCTGCTCTGTGAAAACATCTTTGGTGATAGCAGCTGAATAGAAAGTCAAAAATCTGGTCTAGAAAAGGGCAAAAAAGATGTGCACGCCGATGGCGCACACATCTTAATTATACCGCAGCAGGGGGAATTTGCCTGCTTTTTCTAGGAGGTCGGAATTGCGATCAATCCCCCCGATTAATTGCTATCTTTAAGATATTCATTGATTGCCGCGGCTGCTTTACGACCAGCCACCATCGCAGTCACCACAAGATCCGGTCCAGTTACCCCGTCCCCTCCGGCGTAAATCCCCGGACGGGTTGTCGCTCCGGATTCGGGATCCGCAACTATCAATCCCCATTTATGCGTCTTTAACTCTGGTGTGGTTTCGCCAATGACAGGATCCGGCCAGTATCCCAAGGCCAATACAGCAGTATTGGCTTCTACCAAGAAATTACTCCCCTCGACCGCAACCGGTCGCCGACGACCAGATTCATCAGGTTCTCCCAATTCCATCCGCAAACATTCTATTCTCGCTAAGAGGCCATCATCACCAGGAATGAACTTGATGGGCTGGGTAAGGAACTCGTATTGCGCGCCTTCTTCCCTGGCCATCTCTCGATCATGAATGCCTCCGGGCATTTCTTTCTCTGTTCTGCGATATAAACAGGTAACTTCTTTTGCACCCAGGCGAAGCGCAGAACGTAAACAATCCGAAGCGGTATCACCACCGCCGATCACAACCACTTTATCACCCACATCTGGTTGATCGCGCATCTCTTCCGGAAGAAGATCTTTTTCCTTAAGACTGCAGCGAATCAAGAACTCAGTCGCCTGCATCACCCCCGGCAGGTCAACACCAGGCGCATCCATGGGCGCATCAATTCCCACACCTACTCCGATAAAAACCGCCTGATAACCATCAGATATTAAATCATCGACCGATTTGTCCCTACCAATAAAAGTCTCTGGGATAAATTCCACCCCAGCCCTTTCCAAATCATTCCAGCGGGAAAAAACTACTTGCTTTGGCAGCTTGAAGTTTGGAATCCCATAGGTGAGCAGCCCACCTGGTGCTGGTTTAAGATCATAAACAGTCACAGTATGGCCTCCCTGGACGAGCTGCTCTGCGCAGGCCAGACCAGCCGGCCCAGCACCAACAATGGCCACCTTCTTTCCACTTGGTTCACCTACCGGAATCTCCACCCCTACTGTTCGTCGTTCATAATCACAAACAAAGGCTTCTAATGGTCCGGTAAGAACAGATTCAAACGATTTCAGGTGGGTGCAAGAACCCTGGCATAGCTGCTCTTGTGGGCACACCCGCCCACAGAGCTCCGGTAATGAACTTGTTTGGCGGTATAACTGTGCAGCTTCCAGGAACTCCCCCTGTTCGATCAGCCACATTGCAGAGGGAATATCATTGTGCGCGGGGCAAGCTTCCACGCAGGGAGCCGGGTCTGGGCAGTGCACACAGCGAGCCGCTTCCATCTGTGCTTGCTCGGGTGTCATCGGTATCGTCACATCGTCAAAATCACCAATCCTCTCAGCGATGGGACGGGTAGCAACCTCCAGGGAAGGGGTGTGAGCGCGTTTTTTGCGGTCGATGGTAAGATACTCACTGGCTATCGCTGGCATGCAGAACCTCCAATCATTAAATCAGCAAAAATATAATAGAGATAATAACGACTATACTGGTTTAGTTTCAGTCGCGGATGTCATTGATTCAAGTGACAATTGTCACAATGCCGAGATCGGTTTTGCTATCTTCCCAAGGCTGAAAAGATTCATGAGAGGAGTATCAAAAATCTTCTGCTGGCAAACCTGATGCCAAAGATCAGTTAAAATAATTCCAGAAGATTTAGGATCTGGCATAAGCCAGATCAAGCTGGTGCTCCCAAGCGAAACCCCGCATCTATAATTGTTGGAAGGGTGTAGAGATGAATGATTGGGTGATACGAGCTGAAAATTTAACCAAGGTCTACCAGATGGGAGAGGTAGAGGTGCACGCCTTGCGCGGGCTATCGGTTAACATCGCCCGTGGTGAGATGGTGGCAATCATGGGTCCCTCTGGCTCCGGGAAATCCACCCTGATGAATATCATTGGCTGCCTGGACCGCCCGACATCCGGGGAATATTTTCTGGATGGTGAAAGGGTATCCGATCTGAGTGATGACATGCTGGCTTCCATCCGCAATCGAAAGGTAGGTTTTGTTTTCCAGACCTTTAACCTTTTACCTCGAGCGACTGCCTTGGCAAATGTTGAATTGCCAATCCGTTACGCAGGTAATCCCGACCAGCGAAGAGAACGGGCAATGACAGCATTACATGCAGTTGGCTTGGAAGACCGCGTTCGTCATCGACCCAATGAACTTTCGGGCGGACAGCAGCAGCGGGTAGCTATCGCTCGAGCACTGGTCAATGATCCGGCGATCATCCTGGCTGATGAGCCTACTGGGAATTTAGATTCCAGATCCGGCGAGGAGATCATGCAAATCCTTATCAGTTTGAATAGAGATAAGGAAACAACGCTGGTCATCGTGACTCATGATCCAGAAATCGCTGAGCATACTCAGCGAATCATACAGATAAGAGATGGTGTTGTCGTGGAGGAAGGTGGATGAATCTTGTTCAATCATTTTGGGAAGCGCTGGAGAGCCTCTCTGCAAACAAGCTGCGCTCAGGTTTAACAGTGCTGGGAATCGTGATCGGTGTGGCGGCGGTGATCGCCATGATCTCTATTGGAAGGGGGGCAGAGAATACGATTACCGGTTCTATTCAGGGTATCGGTACAAACCTGATATTTGTCTTTCGGGGAGGGTCAGAGGAGGTTCGCAACCCAAAGCCGATCACATTCGGAGATGCTGAAGCCATTTCCGATCCTTTTCAAGCTCCCTCCGTCGTTGCAGTCGCACCCATTTTGCAGGGTCAGGCAACCATCAATTATGGCGGGGAAACTACCAACACGACCATCCAAGGGATAACTTCTGATTTCAGCACAGTCAGAAATCGGACGGTCACAGAAGGTGAATTCATTGATGAGGGACATATATTAGGGCGGGCATCGGTCGCTTTAATAGGTATTGACACCGCGGAAAAATTATTTGGGCGTACCTCTGGTATGACTGGTGAGACAATCCGCATTGAGGGCCAACCATTTCGCATCATCGGAGTTCTTGAAGAGAGGGGAGGTTCTTCCTTCAACAACGAGGATGATCTCATCTTGGTGCCCATCTCGACTGCCCAAACTCGTTTGCTTCGCCGATCAACATCAGACCGGGTTGATATGCTGATGGTCCAGGCTGCCAGTGCAGAGTCGGTTCCGGATGCCAGCCAGGAAATTGCCCAGATCCTGCGCAGTCGCCACCGCACTGAAATCGGGGCTGATGATTTCACGATCCTCACTCAACAAGATTTCCTCTCCACTGCGGAAACTATCACCGGTGTGCTCACCATTTTCTTGGGCGGGATCGCGGCCATCTCCCTGCTGGTAGGTGGGATTGGGATCATGAATATCATGTTAGTCTCAGTCACCGAGCGAACAAGGGAAATCGGTTTGCGTAAGGCGCTGGGTGCTCGAAAAATGGACATCCTGATCCAATTTCTGACCGAGTCCTCCGTTTTGAGCTTATTCGGTGGGTTGATCGGAATTGCCCTGGGGTGGGCGATAGCCTTGATTGTTGGGCGAATCGCAGCTGCCAGCGAAACACCAATTGTCCCTGCCATTGGCATCGATATTATCCTGCTAGCGACAATCTTTTCAACGGCTGTTGGATTATTCTTCGGTATCTATCCAGCCAACCGCGCCGCAAATCTCGAGCCGGTGGAAGCCTTGCGCTACGAGTAACATCAGCTGGATTTGAACCCCCCAGGAAATCAGCTCAAGGCCGACGGGTTTCCTGATCCATCCATGATAAGTAATCTGTCGAACCCATCAAGATCGGAACAGCGATGATCTCGGGTACATCATATGGATGCAAAGCTTTAACCGTCGGTACCAGCTCCTTATCGAAAAGGTTTGCCCGGCTTTTTACCATCAACAGGACTTCATCATCCTGGTTGATCTCTCCCTCCCAGGTGTATATGGAGCGAACTGGTGCCATCAAGTTGACACACGCCGCCAGTTTCTTTTCCACTAGGACCTTGGCGATATCTTCGCCAATTTCCTTGCTTGGCGCAGTGATCAAAACAAGTAAACGATCCAATTCCATGGTCAAGCCTCCCAAAAAATATTTGTTCGATATTTAGTAATCCTACCATTGCAATTGGAAATCCCTTTTTGAAATTTAATTACCCATTCCTGATGGCGTTGATATAATTTTTCACAGTGAATACCTCAATTGGGTCAGCAAATCGCCAGATCGCCCGGGGAGCCGGGTTTGTCATGGCAGCCTTTGCCGTGAATAGTTTAATTGGCTTGGCACGCCAGATGGTTGTGTTGAACGCTTTCGGCACCAGTGGTGAAATGGATGCCTTTCTGGCTGCAAACCGCGTATCAGAGACTCTTTTCACATTGGTCGCAGGCGGCGCTCTTGCTTCGGCTTTTATCCCCACCTTCACCAGTTTGCTGGTTAAAGACGAACAGCAGGGAGCCTGGAAGCTGGCTTCATCCATTGCGAACTTGATTCTGCTGATCTTAACTCTGATTGCTATCCTGGCGGCCATCTTTGCCCCCCTGATTGTGCGATACCTCTTGGCCCCGGGCTTCGCAGCAGATCCTGCCCAGGAAGCGCTCACGGTGCACCTGATGCGCCTCATGCTGCCGTCGGCAATATTCTTTGGATTGAGCGGTTTGCTGATCGGCATTCTAAATTCCAAGCAAATTTTCTTTCTACCCGCCCTGGCCCCATCGATGTACCAGCTCGGGATGATCTTTGGCGTGCTGGTCCTCGCTCCCCGTCTGGGGATTTATGGCCTTGTATACGGCGTTCTTTTGGGATCTGCGCTTTACCTAGTGATCCAATTACCAATCCTGCTACGCCTCGGGGGAAAATACTATCCCACCCTGGGATTACGGCTGCCTGCAGTTCGGGAGGTTGGACGCCTGATGGTGCCGCGGTTGATCGGCTTGGCATTTGTGCAGCTGAACTTCTGGGTCAACACCTGGTTAGCCTCTCGACTGCCAGAAGGCAGCTACACGGGAATCGTTTTCGCCTTCACCCTGATGCTCATGCCGCAAGCTATGATCGCCCAATCGATAGCCATTGCTGCCTTGCCGACATTTTCAGCACAATTCGCCCAAAATCAGCTCAGCGATATGCGCTCATCACTATCGTCAAGTTTGCGCAGCATAATCCTGCTGGCTCTACCAGCCTCGCTGGGATTGATCATCCTCCGCCAGCCATTAATTCAATTGCTCTATGAGCGGGGTGAGTTCACACCTCTATCGACACAATTAGTCGCCTGGGCATTGCTCTGGTATGCAGTTGGCCTGCTCGGACATTCAATCGTAGAAATCATGGTACGGGCGTTTTATGCCATGCATGACACGAAGACCCCTGTTCTCATTGGAGTCATTGCCATGAGTCTGAATGTTTTCTTCTCGGTGCTCTTCGCAGGTGTATTCCTTCGCCTGGGTTGGATGCCGCATGGAGGCCTGGCTTTCGCCAATTCGCTTGCCACTTTCCTTGAAATGATCGCCCTCTTGTACATCATGCGTGGTCGTCTGAAGGGACTTGAAGGACATAAAGTGCTCCGCGGTTTGGGGAGAATAACCATCGCCGCATCCGTCATGGCATTGGGTCTTCTGTTTTGGACAAACCTGTCCGAGAAGCAACCTGTCTGGCTAGTTGTCGTCGGTGGGGTGGTAATCGGCGCAGGCATCTATGGGATTCTGGTGCTGCTGCTCAATGTCAGGGAAGCCCGTGGAATGCTGAACTTAATGAAGAATTATGTTCGCCAACGAAGCTCATGACCAGGGGTGCAAATCACCGAATTTAAGTCCGTCGAGGCCTTTTCTATGCCAGCTGACTACCCCCACTGAGCTGAAAATCACTCACGTGCGCAAACAAAACTGATATCCTCGCGGGAACCAGCAATCAGAGATCAGGATTGAAATCAACCAGCCCTTCTTCCGTCAGGGCTTGAACCTTTAATTCTGCTTTTTCCAACAGCCTCGCACAATGCCGGGCAAGGGCTTGCCCCCGTTCAAACATTGCCAGGGCTTGCTCCAAGGTCTTGCCCTCAGCTTCAAGGTCCAGGATGATGGTTTCTAATTCATTGAGTGCTAGTTCGTAGCTCATCTCCTCAAGCGGAGGGAGTCCTTCAGGGGATTTACGTTGCGGATTCATGATCAACTCCATTCATTTGCTGACTGTGATCACCCTGGGTCGCAGAAAAGAGAAACAAGGGTGAATCAGCGGGAAGGATCTCGGTTGCTTGCTGATTAAATTTGTCTTGGCTGAGACCTGTTTCAGATATAAACTGCTCGAGGCTTGGCTTAACCTCCCGCTCAAAAGTTGAACGTATCGTGGCTTCCCGGGCACGGTTGGCCAAGATTGAAGAGATAAGCAATGAGATCAAGATAAGGATAACCAAGATGATCGCTAAGGTTGTCCAAACCTTTGTGATAACAAAGAAGATTAACAAGATCAGAAATCCGCCAACTAAGAAGCCCAAGGTGCAGCCAACTCCAAAAGCCAGCTCAGCAGCAGAGGTGCCGGAATCAACCAACTTTTGGTGAGATTTCTCAAGCAATTGCTCAAGTGCTCCTGCTGGATAATATCCACCTGGTGTGTGGTCCTCCAGTGGGGCGCCGCAGCGCGGGCATTCATCCAGGTCAGCTGGCACCAGCTCTCGGCAATAAGAACATTGAGTGGTTATAGTAGGTGAATCAATTGCCATGAGCTCCTCTCAAGATCCAGACTTCTGAACACGCACTTTAAAATCACCATCACTCACACGCACATCCAGAACATCGTTCCCTTCCACCTGGGTGGTGGAGCGCACCAATCGGCCATCCTGGTGGGAGACCAGAGAATATCCACGATCGAGGATCGCTTGTGGACTCAAGGCGTTGAGACGCAGCTCCAGTCCCCCCAACCGGGTCCGGTTGAGTGCAATGGTATGAGACAGCGAAATCCCAATTCGGTAACTGATTTCATCCAGGCGTTGCAGGTCAGTTTTAATCTTCGCTGAAGGAGAGCGAAGCAACAAGTAACTTTGCCATCTTTCTAATTTACTTCGCTGGCTTTGCAGGAAATGCAGCACGATTTCGTCGATATCTCTGCTTAATTCCCCGAGAGCTTCGCGTAAATCAGCCTGGTTGGGTGTGGCGAGTTCTGCGGCAGCCGTGGGAGTGGGGGCGCGCAAATCCGCGGCAAAATCTGCGATTGTAAAATCTGTTTCATGCCCGATACCGGTGATGATGGGTGCGATGGAGGAAGCGATCGTGTATGCTACCTGTTCATCGTTAAATGCCATGAGGTCTTCAAGTGAACCCCCTCCCCGGGCAAGAATGATCACATCTGGCTTTACCAGGTTGTTAAGCGCTTGGATTGCGTTTGTGATCCCGGCGGAAGCCTGGGAACCCTGGACTTGCGTTGGCGATAACACGATCCTTACGGGTGGATATCGCCGTCGGATCGTATCCAGGATATCCCTGAGAGCCGCACCCGTTGGTGAGGTGACAACCCCGATCGTTTCTGGCCAGGTTGGGATCGGTCGTTTACGCTGGGCCTCGAACAATCCTTCAGCTTCTAATTTCGCTTTCAATCGGAGGAATTCCTGAAACAGGAGCCCTTCACCGGCAGGTCGGATGATATCACCATAGAGCTGATAATTGCCGCTCGCTTCATATATGCTGAGGCTGCCATGGATCTCAATCGCATCCCCATCCCTGGGGAGATATGTTTGTTGGATCACCGCATTCCGCCACATCACACAGCGCAAAGCTGCATTCCTATCCTTCAGGGTAAAATACAGGTGTCCGGAGGTCGGGCGGGAGAGATTCGAAACTTCACCCTCAACCCATAAGTCCTGTAAAACTTCTTCGCTCTCGAGCAGGTCCCGCAGAAATCGGGTGAGATCAGTGACCGACCAAGTTGGAGATTGGAAGATTGGCATCTGGGTCATTTTCCGGCATTCCTCGGGGTAATATCCCAAACGAGGATACCCGCTCGGGTGGGGGTTGTCAACTATTCCGTGCCAAGTTTTTTTCTGCTACAATAATAACAATCCGGGCCCGGATTCAATCCGCAAGCGACGGTGTACACCCCCGGCTATCTCTCATCCAATGAAATACATTTGGTCTCCCTGGCGAATGACTTACATACAAAGACAAAAGGAAGAGGAAAAAGGTTGCGTTTTTTGCGCAGCCCAGGATTTACCCGATGGTTTAGAAAACCTTATATTGCACCGGGGGCGTGAGACCTTTGTGATATTAAATCGATTTCCTTACACCAGCGGGCATCTCATGGTGGTTCCATACATACATAATGCCTCGATTTCGGGTTTATCTGGCTCAACCCGTGCAGAATTAATGGAGCTGGCCAACCAGATCATATCTGTGCTAAGCAAGGAATACCAGGCACAGGGATTCAATATCGGTGTGAATATAGGTGAAGCAGCTGGTGCCGGAATCACTGATCACGTTCATTTACACGTTGTGCCTCGCTGGAGTGGAGATACAAATTTCATGTCATCCTTGGGGGAAACTCGAGTACTCCCGGAAACTCTCGAAGATACTTATCAAAGGTTGAAGCGAGCTTGGCATCAGCGGAACCTCTAAAAATCCTGAAGACAAAAACAATTGGTTAAGGAGAATCGAGCATGGCAGATAACAATCAGGAAGCGGTAATTCTCAGTGGTGCGCGCACGCCAAGTGGTCGCTTTCTTGGGTCGCTATGCAGCCTACCTGCTCCCCAACTGGGTGCAGTTGTGATCAAAGCCGCTGTGAAACGAGCAGGGATTGACGAACAAGCCGGATTCAACGAGGTGCTCATGGGCAACGTCGTTTCCGCTGGACTTGGTCAAAATCCTGCCCGTCAAGCCGCGATCTTCGCCGGATTGCCAGCCGGCGTTGGCGCAACCACTGTAAACAAGGTATGTGGATCAGGACTGAAAACAGTCATGCTTGCCGCACAATCTATACGGGCTGGGGATGGCCAATTATTTGTATCTGGAGGCATGGAAAGTATGAGCCGGGCGCCATATTTGACCCCTGGACGCACTGGGGAGCTGCGCTTTGGCCACACCCAATTGCTCGACGCACTGCTGCTGGATGGGCTCTGGGACCCGTTCGAAGATTGGGGCATGGGCAATGCAGCGGAATTTATCGCCCAGGAATACGATGTCACTCGCCGAGCTATGGATGAATACGCCTTGGCCAGCCAACAGAAGGCTGCCGCAGCCCAAGATAATGGAAAATTTAAAGCCGAGATCGTTCCGGTTGAAATCACCGGTCGTAAAGGCCAAGTAACGGTTTTCGAAGCCGATGAAACCATACGGCGTGATACTTCTCTGGAAGCACTGGAAAAATTAAAACCTGCTTTTCAAGAAGGTGGCAAGGTCACCGCCGGGAACGCACCGGGTCTGAACGATGGCGCTGCGGCAGTCGTGGTTGCCAGCCGGGAGAAAGCCGAGCGATTGGGTGTAAAACCATTTGCCCGGATAGTTGGGTACAACCAGGTCGCGGTACAGCCAAAATATCTTTTTGATGCGCCTTCCCACGCGATCCCCCGGCTGCTGGATAAGGTTGGCTGGCAGCTCGCGGATGTCGATCTGATCGAACTTAATGAAGCATTTGCTGCCCAAGTGCTGGCCAACGGCTACGCCCTGGCGGAGAAAGGTTGGGAGTGGGACAAGGTCAATGTTAATGGAGGTGGTATCGCACTGGGTCATCCGATTGGTGCCAGCGGTGCCAGAGTCTTGGTCAGCTTACTGTATGCCTTGCAGGATCGCGGATTAACTCGAGGCATTGTCTCTCTTTGCCTCGGCGGGGCAGAAGCAGTTGCCATGGCAGTCGAGCTGGAGGCAAGCTGATCATTACAATTGCCATGCCGCAGGGAATATAGTTAAGTTACTGCTGAGCAAAACTTGTAAGGAGAACCCTGGTGGAAATAAATCATATTTTCATAGTTGGCGCTGGGACGATGGGCAGTGGGATTGCACAGGTTGCTGCAGTTTCTGGATTCCAGGTATCTGTGATGGATGTAATCCCTGAGCAGCTCGAACGGGCACGATCGATCATCGCAAAATCCACGGAAAAGTTAGCTGCTAAGGATATGATCGACCAACAGCAACTGGCAGCAGCAGCTAATATCCGTTATATTGAGGATTTCAAGACCTTAGCGCAGGCAGATTACGTAATAGAGGCTGCGACAGAAAACCCTGAACTGAAATTGAAAATTTTCACTGAACTCGACCACCTCACCGAGCCTGATGTAATCCTGGCCTCGAACACTTCTTCAATCAGCCTGACAAAGATCGCGGCTGCGACCAATAAACCCGAAAAAGTGATTGGAATGCATTTCTTCAATCCTGTTCCCCTTATGCGTCTGGTAGAAATAATCCGCGGGTTAGCGACATCTGATGAAACCACAGCCACAGCTGTGGATTTGGCAAAGAAAATGGGGAAAGAACCTGTTGAAGCGAATGACTCTCCGGGGTTTATTTCCAACCGTGTGCTTTGCCCGATGATCAATGAGGCGATTTTCGCTTTACAAGAAGGAATTGGGACGGCAGAAGCGATTGATGCAGTGATGAAGCTGGGGATGAATCACCCGATGGGGCCGCTGACCTTATGCGATCTGATCGGCCTGGATGTTGTTCTGTTCGTCATGGAAGTCCTCCAGCGAGACCTGGGAGATGACAAATACCGTCCCGCACCACTGCTGCGCAAGATGGTTGACGCGGGTTACCTGGGCAGAAAAACCGGGAAAGGTTTCTATGAGTATTAATACACAGGAAGCCATCAAGTGTTGATGGCTTCCCGGCGCGCTGCGGATCCCTTATCCACGAAGGAGGAGGGATGCCGCAGCGCTAAGTTTGGTACTATCATACATGGGCATCACCTCCTTGTCGGTGGGATAGCAAGGAAGTGGTAAATTACCTACCAGTGCTAAATCAAGTATCACATAGAACGAAATGAATGTCAATGGGATACTCCATGTCTTATTTGAAAGGTATCACCCTTGAGGAATCAATAGATGTCATCATTTAACCAGGATAATCGAAAATGGATCAGACAGTGGGTCGGGGCCTTTGCCGGGGGAGCAATTGGCTGGGCAATCACCTATATCTTTCCAGGCATCCTGCAGCATTACAGTTTCACCACGATTATTTTGATCTGCGCCGCGCTTGGTGCAGCATTGGTCAGTTTGGATGGTTTTATCCGCGCAGGTGCTGCTCTTACCCGGCGGGATAACCGCCTATTGAACCTGCTGGTCGGAATGGGCATTCCACTCTTGCTGCTCGGATTGCTCCTCTGGCTGTCACGCTTGTTTTAATTGATCTTTTCCTTCCAACAAGTTATAATTAATGCAAATTGCATAAAACCTTCGGGGCAGGGTGAGTGTATGAATCGAATTGGCAGAGATTTATTGCACAAATCCCGACCGGTGGTACAGCCCACGAGCGGGGTGCAGATCCTCAAGCCAATATGAGTGATCTGACCAGTGCATGATCCGGTGAAACTCCGGAGCCGACGGTATAGTCCGGATGAAAGAAGGTTAAATCCAACCCGCCTATTGACGCGTGGACCTCACCCCGAAAACTTACCAGTTTTCGGTTTTTTTTCACCTGACGTGCACGCTCGGGTTATTTACCTATGCCCCGATTCACTCCGGGGTTTTTTCATCCCCGTTAAACTGGAAATGGACTTTACGAACACCCGCAGGTTCGCAGCGACTTCTCGACAGCATCTACGGAGATATGGACCTTTCCTCGTCCCCATATCAGCCGCTGTTGCTGTTATTCTCTGGCATCTAATTGCCCGTTACGGCGGCTTTCCTGCCTTTATTCTGCCCACACCAGCCCAGGTTTGGACTCGCTTCTTGAGTGCCCTGCTTTCTGGACGTTTGGCATACCACATAGCGGTCACTTTGGGCGAGGTCCTCGCCGGTTTAGCCATGGGTGTCACCACCGCCACTACTCTGGGTTACCTGCTAGCAAAATCCGAGACATTTGAACGATTCCTAGCTCCTTATATCGTCGCTAGCCAATCTATACCCATCGTAGCCATCGCCCCCCTGCTGGTGATCTGGTTTGGTCCGGGAATCTTTTCAAAAGTGCTCATTTGTGCACTGATCGTTTTTTTCCCGGTTCTGATCAATACCATTGTGGGTTTGCGATCGGTCCCTGATGAACTGCGCGACCTGATGCGCTCCCTACATGCTACCAGTTGGCAAACTTTTCAATTCTTGGAGGTACCATCTGCGCTGCCAGTTTTCCTGGGTGGCTTGCGCATCGGGGCAACCCTTGCAGTCATCGGTGCTGTAGTCGGAGAGTTCGTCGGCGCCGATCGCGGTCTTGGCTTCCTGATAAACATTGGCCGCGGACAGTATGACACCGCCCTGGTATTTGTGGCGATCTTCACGCTGGTGGCTATGGCCTTGGCGCTCTATGGGTTGGTTGTCCTGGTTGAAACCCGCTTACTCTCCTGGCAACAACGTCCCAATGGGACAAGTTGAACTGCAAAGCATGCCTATGCCTTGCTCGATAAACCAGATACCACTGCATCAAATAAGGGACAGGCAAGTATGAAGCACTTTATAAAATACGTAACGTTCTCTCTTCTGGCGCTCGCTTTCACTGGATGTGCAGCTCCCCCAGAAGGACTGACTGTGGAAACACAAACAACCCAATTAAAACTAGATCGCGTCCGCTTGCCCATGGGTTATATCCCCAATGTCCAATATGCACCATTTTACGTCGCGGTGGACAAGGGCTACTATCGCGAAAATGGGATCGAGATCGAATTTGATTACAGCTTCGAAACGGACGGAGTGACCTTGGTTGGGGCTAATGATCTGCAGTTTGCTTTAGTTTCCGGAGAGCAGGTACTCTTAGCCCGGGCGCAGGGCTTGCCCGTGGTTTACGTGATGGGGTGGTGGCAGGATTATCCTGTCGGAGTGGTAGCCAAAACGGCAACGGGTGTTCGAACCCCCGAAGACCTGGCTGGAAAGCAGATTGGCTTGCCAGGATTATTTGGCGCTAATTATATCGGCTTGCGTGCCCTGCTCAATGAGGCTGGTTTAGCAGAGGATGATATCACCTTGGATTCGATCGGGTTCAATCAGGTGGAAGCGCTAGCCACGGATCAGGAACAGGCAGTGGTAATTTACGCCAACAATGAACCGATCCAGCTGGCTGCCCTGGGTTACGATATTGATCTCATTCGGGTTGCAGATTACGTACAGCTCGCTTCCAATGGGATCATCTCCAACGAAACAACCATACAGAACAATCCAGACTTGGTTCGCAGAATGGTTGCGGCTACATTACGCGGTCTTGCCGACACCCTCGCAGACCCGGACGAAGCGTTTGAAATCTGCAAGAAATTTGTAGAAAACTTAGACCAGGCAGATCAGAATATTCAGCGAGATGTGCTGGCAGCGTCAATTGAGTTCTGGAAAACTGACCGCCTGGGCTACACCGACCCTGAGGCATGGCAAAACATGCAGGAAATTCTGCTGGATATGGAATTGCTTTCCCAACCTTTGGATCTGCAGCAGGTATACTCCAATGAATTTGTCCCGTAATGAGTCCCGGTTGCCAGTTCAGGCGGCCAGCTCCCCCGTTCATGAGCATATCGCTTTGGATGTCCGGGATTTGAGTCTGACTTTCCCGGATGGCGAACAGGGGTTGCAGGTTCTCCAGGATATATCATTTTCTGTAGCCAATGAAGAGTTCGTCTGCATCCTCGGACCCTCAGGCAGCGGCAAGAGCACCCTTTTGCGAGTCTTGGCCGGTCTACTCGTCCCCACCCAGGGGAAAGTCTTCTTTCAAGATCAAGGGGAACTGGGCACACATCGTGAGATCGGCTTCGTTTTTCAGAAAGCCAATTTGATGCCCTGGCGAACAGTTTTGGAAAATATCACCCTGCCGCTTGAACTGCAGCACATCCCGAACCAAGAAGCAGAACTGAAGGCGCGCGAATTGGTAAATTTGGTTGGCCTGGATGGTTTTGAGGATTCACTGCCCAGAGACCTCTCCGGTGGAATGGAACAGAGGGTAGCGATCGCCCGGGCTTTAATTTATGACCCCAACATCCTGCTGCTCGATGAGCCTTTCGGGGCACTGGATGCCCTTACCCGCGAACGGATGGGCAGCGAACTGCTGCGCATCTGGCAGGCACACCGCAAGACTGTCCTGATGGTCACCCACGCTATCCCGGAGGCGGTTTTTCTCGCTGACCGGGTTCTGGTGCTGAGTCCCCGTCCAGGGACTATCCGCCTGGATATGGTTGTCCCTCTTTCCCGCCCAAGAGATGAGGCTATTCGCTACACCGCAGAATTCGGGGAAATCGCCAAGCGACTGCGGGCAGCGATCGGTTGAGGGAAACAGAATCCCACCTGCTTTCTTAACCAATTATGAGTAGAAAGCTGCGATTCTCTACTCGTGGAACCAGCCGTGGTAAGATTCGAATCCACAAATCTTTACTCGGTAGGAGAAGCTCTTTTGGGAAAGAAATTCATCCTGGTAAGCTTTTTTATCCTGCTCGTCATTATCCCCTCGGCAAACGCACAGGAAATGATCAGCCTCCAGACAATGACCATCGATTTATGGCCAGAATACGATCAACCCAATATGCTGGTGATTTACAAAGCTGAACTTTCACCCGATGTATCCCTCCCTGCGGAGATCACTTTCAGCATCCCCGTCCAGGCCGGTGAACCGGCAGTGGTTGCCGTTGGCCCGGATGCCAGCTCGGTTACAGAGACCGTCTACGAAACCCGGGTGATGAATGATTGGCTGGAAGTCTCTTTCATCGCTACCACTCCGGCTATCCAGTTTGAATACTATGATCCCAGTTTGATGAAAAACGATGCGCAACGTAATTTTGACTTCACCTGGCCTGGCGATTATGGAGTGAATTCACTGGTCCTGCAGGTCCAGCACCCACTTGAAGCGACTGATTTCACCATCACCCCAGCCTCCGGCAGAGTAGTAACAGATACGATCGGTTTTATTTACAACATCATTGAAGTTGGAGCGCTGGATCAAGGTTCAACGTTTAATATCAGTTTGGGTTACCAAAAAGACTCGGATGCATTGAGCATCGAGAATTTCCAGATCCAACCTAGTGCAACCATCACGCCCGGCTCAAGCAACTTGTTCAACCTGGATCAATGGTGGATTTGGCTGCTCATTGTTTTCGGTGTTGTCTTGATTGGAGGTGGAAGCTACTGGTACTGGCGCTTAGGCCGGCAGGAAACTCCTGCCAAGAAACGCCGCCACCGAAAAACGGACGAACAGGAGCTGGCTGATGCGACCCCTGGCAAGAATGTTTACTGCCACCAGTGTGGGAAACGTGCAGGACCAGGAGACCGCTTCTGCCGAGCCTGCGGGACGCGCCTAAGGATTGGATAAATCTCCAATATTCAAACCAGAGCCAAATCCTGATTGGAGAAATCCAGACTGTCGGTTAGAATAACAGTGTTGATTATTGATATATTGATAAGGGTTTCGATTCTTGCTACAATGGTATTCAAATCTAAGGAAGCGTTAATTGGAATCTGGTAGCTTTCTAATCATTCATAGCATTTCAAGGGCGGATATTACTTATTTCTAACAAGACCCAATCCAAGGAAATTAATAGGAGGTGGTGTCCCGGTCAGATATAGTAAAGGAAAAAATCCAGCTCATTGTACTAGAAATTTAGAGAAAACAACTTTTGAATGGAGAAGATTAGAATGTCAAAGAAATTCTGGACGATAACGAGTTTGTTACTTGTGATGGTGATGCTCTTTGCGGCTTGTGCTCCAGCCGCAACAGAGGAACCTGTCGCAACTGAGGAGCCAGCCATGACAGAAGAACCTGTTGTGACTGAAGAACCTGTGGTAACGGAGGAACCGGTTGTGACCGAAGAACCCACAGAAGAACCTACAGAAGCAGCTCCGGAGGAACCCGAATTATCCTTGGTGATCTGGGCCGATGAAACCCGCGCCCCGATTCTGCAAGCATTAGCCGAGGATTTTCAGACCACTTATGGCGTTGGCCTGATTGTCGAGCAGGTGACTGGAATCAACGACCAGTTGCCGATCGCTGCTCCTGCTGGCGAAGGTCCGGATATCTTTATCGGTCCGCATGACCGGCTTGGTGGCTGGGTGGATAGCGGCCTGGTAACCCCCTTTGATCTTGGGGAAAAAGAAGATATGTTCCTGCCTGTTGCGATCTCCGCTTTCACTTACGGTGGCGAGATCTACGGTTTGCCATATGCCTTCGAGAATATGGCCTTGCTGCGCAACGTAGACCTGGTACCTGACGCTCCCGAGACCTGGGATGAACTGCTCCAGGTCGGCGGTGACCTGATCGCAGCCGACGAGGTGACCTACGCGATCGCTCTCGAGGATAATGGCTACAAGGTTTATCCAGTCCTGACCAATTTTGGCGGTTACGTCTTTGGTCGCGATGAGACCGGCAACTGGAATCCCGATGACCTGGGTATCGATAGCGAAGGTATGATCGCGGCCGGTGATTGGATTGCAGAAAATGTGGGCGCTGGCTTAATCAGCCCGAATGCCAACGATGCCGATACCGCGGAAACCCTGTTCGAAACTGGTGAAGCAGCATTCATCATGACCGGGCCGTGGGCACTTGACCGGTTCAGGGCAGCTGGCGTGAACTACGCCATCAGTCCCTTCCCGGAGAATGGACAACCGTTTGGCGGTATTCAGGGCTTTATGATCAGCGCCTTCAGCGAGAACAAGCTGCTGGCACAAGCTTTCCTAACCGAGTTTGTGGCCACGGAAGAGACCATGCAGCAGCTCTACGAAACCGGCAATCGGCCATCTGCATTCCTGCCCGTGCTTGAAGCGACAGATGATCCAGATCTGGCTGCTTTTGGCGAGGCCGGTGAAGTAGCTGCCTTAATGCCAGCCATCCCTGAGATGGGCGCAGTTTGGGGTTCCTGGAACTCGGCCGTTCAGCTGGTCATCAACGGTGGCGATACCTCGGAAAATGCCTTTACTACAGCAGCCCAACAAATCCGCGAAACCCTTGCCGGCGCTACCCTTGGTATGGTTAATGTACCCGGATCGTACCAAGCTGCTGCAGGATGTGCTGCAGATTGGGATCCTGCTTGCGAGGTGACCGCTCTCACGGAAGGTGAAGATGGCATGTTCACCGCTTCTCACAGCCTACCCGCTGGTGATTACGAAGCCAAGGTCGCTCTTGATGGAACCTGGACCGTTAATTACGGTGTTGATGGTGTCCAGGACGGAGACAACTACACCTTCAGCTTGGCCTCAGATGGAACGGTGACATTCACCTATGATCCCGAGTCACACATGCTGACGATTGAAGTAGAGTAATCAGTGCACAATTAAAATAAGGCCGAGGTTTTTCCTCGGCCTTATTTTTTACCAAACCTAATTTCAAGCTAAAACAATTTCAACCGTATTGATTGTGGGATATTCTTTCAGTATAATGGGAACCTGAACACCAATTTAAGGAATATTTACAGAACTTCATCATCCCCATCCATTCATCTGGAGTAAAGCCATGCAAAAAGTAACGGAAACTTCAGGTTTGGAATTATATAGGCCCTCCAAGACAACCACCGTTTCAAATATCCTTGGTCGATTGTTGATACTATTCGCAATCGACGCCTTTGTCACCTTCCTTGTTTACGGGTTATGGACAAATGATAGCGTTCTCCTAGCAATTGCTACCATTATCGTCGCATTATTTGTAAATATTGTTATTTGGCGCAGAGAATTTTATCCCTTGCGCTGGATGGTGGTAGGTCTGGTTCTAATGTTAATGTTTGCGATATATCCGATTCTATATAATATTTATGTTTCAACAACTAATTATGGATTCGGTCATTTGCTTACCAAAGACCAGGTCATCCAGCAATTCGAGAACATCAAATATCTACCCGAAGAAGGGGGATCTTATACCTGGACCGCGTACGTTTCCGAATCAGGGGGATTCGCCGTTTGGTTGCAGAAAGAGGATGGCACTTCCTATCTCGCCTTGCCAAATCGGGGACTTCTGGTGGTCCAACCGGGAGAAGAAGGGGTTGGAGAGCTTGATGACCAGGGTATCCCGTTAACCATAGAGGGTTACGAGCGATTGAATCGTTTGACCGTCGTCCGCTATATCAACGACCTGGGAAATATTAAATTTGGGGAAGGGGAAAATATCGTCCAAATTACAAGTCTGGACTTGGCAGCCGAGCTCCAGCCGAAGTATGAATACGATGAGAGCACTGATGTCCTCACTGATCAACAAACAGGGATAGAGTATGTACCGGTGGATGGAAATTTTACTTCGTCTACGGGAGAGCGATTATCACCTGGATTTCAGATTTTCATCGGCCTGCAGAACTTTTTGGATTTTTTCCGCAGTCCCGCATTGAGGGGACCACTGATTCTGATCACTACCTGGAACTTTGTGTTTGCCTTTTTAAGTGTAGTCATGACCTTCGCCCTGGGATTAGCCGTAGCGCTGATATTTAATGATCGTAACCTGCCTGGCCGCAAATTGATAACAACCCTGCTCCTTATTCCTTACACGATCCCCAGTCTAATTTCAATTATGATCTGGCGTGGATTGCTGAATCCTGAGGTGGGGATCGTTAACCGGACACTGGAACAATTAATCAATTGGGCACCTTCCTGGTTCACAGATCCTACCTGGGCCAAGGTGGCCATCCTGATGGTAAATCTCTGGTTAGGTTACCCCTACTACATGCTGATTTGCAGCGGGGCACTTCAGGCCATCCCAACCGAAATTTATGGAGCAGCAAAAGTTGATGGTGCGAACACCTGGCAACAATTCTGGAAAATCACCCTTCCGCTACTTTTAGTGGCCGTAGGACCCTTGTTGGTGGCTACATTTGTTTTCAATTTCAATAATTTCAATATAATCTACTTGTTCATAGAAGGAGGCCCACCAATTGCCGGTGCCTCCACGGAGGCGGGTCACACAGATATCCTGATCAGCTATGTGTACAACCTGGCATTTGCGGGTGGTCGAGGTGCACAGTATGGCCAAGCAGCAGCGATTACCATGATCATCTTTTTTATTGTGGCAGTGATCACTTTGCTACAATTTCGCTTCACTCAAATGTGGGAGGAGGTTAGTGAAAATGTCTAATAACAGTTTTATTGGCAGTTTCAGGACATCCCAAAGGCGGCAGAGGCAAGTATCGCTTGTGCTGAAATATTTGCTGGCTTTAATCCTGATTTTCTTTGCCCTGTTTCCGGTGATTTGGATAATCTCAGCTTCGATCAACCCGGCTAATTCCCTTGCCAGCCA
>CP070764.1:112903-136152 GCA_020349245.1 Chloroflexota bacterium
CGGGGCATGGTCCCTGATATTCTGGACATGCCGCATACCATAATCGCCGGAGATCACCGCCAGGATTTTCATCAGACCTTACCCCTCGACTTATTGATCAGGAGCATAATGTTGGACCAGTAGTTTCATCCATCCAATAACAACTCATACTTCTTGGTATACCGGAGATAGCAGCTCCCTCACCCGCCAAGCGGAATCCACAAAGCAGTTTGCGAGCTATTTGTCCCCGGCGCGACCAGACAGCTATTCTGTAAAGATCAAGGATGCAAACAGGTTTTCAACAAAACTTACACCTGATCAAGAAGGAAAAATTAGCACAATTACTTCAGCATTATCAGCAACATAACCAGCTGGGTCTGGGCTTTAACGCTGTGTGGCAACCGAGCTTCCATGCGAACCCAGGTGCCGGGAACAGCCTGCTGTTCCTCATTTCCAAGAGTTAATTTTGCCTCACCCTGGAGAAAATAAAGCAGTGCAGTTTGAGATGCAGTGTGTTCAGAGAGCTCCTGGCCTTCAGCAAAACCAAACAAGATCGCCTTATGCTTGTCATCCTCGAAGAAGGTGCGGCTGACAATGCTATCGGGTGGGATTTCGGGCAGTGCGGAAGCCAAATTTTCGAAAAAGAAATATGGTCTATCCATGACAAATTCCTTTATATCCTTGGAAACGAAAAAACGCTGGAATATCAGATTGTTATACCATACCTTAGCATCTGTTTAATTAATTTTGATCAATAAATGAATGAGATCGAAAATTTTAACATTAAGATATTCTGGATCCGGCAACCGGCGTGCTATAATCGGCAGTGGGCTGGCAAGTCCTTGATTTTCAATCATCGTGTAGACATAATTCAAGAAAACTTGACAATGAAGAATAAGGGCTGACAAACGAAAGCGCCCAAACCGCTTCTGTTGGTAGCTGCTGTAAATCTATGTCTTTTGTTCACCTCCACGTTCACTCTGAGTATTCCCTCCTAGATGGATTCAGCAATATTAAGAAAATGGTGCAGCGCGCCAAAGAAATGGGCATGCCTGCCCTGGCACTGACCGATCATGGAACCATGTTCGGTGTAATGGAATTTTACAACGCAACGACTAGGGCAGGAATAAAACCAATCGTGGGCGTGGAAGCTTACCTCGCGGCGCGCGGGATGCAAGACCGTGATCCGCAGCTGGATAAGAGGTCCAGCCACCTGCTGCTGCTGGCAGAAAATGAGACAGGCTACCGCAACCTGCTGCAGCTCGCCAGTGCAGCCCAGCTGGATGGTTTCTATTATTTTCCCCGCATCGATCATGAATTTTTAGCCCAGCATTCAGAGGGATTGATCTGCACCTCAGGTTGTATGTCTGCAGAAATCCCGCGCCTGATTAAGAACGAAAGCCTGGAGGCAGCCCGCAAGCAGCTGGATTGGTATTATGAAGTCTTCGGACCAGAGAATTTCTACCTCGAACTACAGGAGCATGACATACCTGAGCTCGATCAAATAAATAAGAACCTGGTTGATTTGGGGCGCCGCTACCAGGCAAAATTCGTAGCTACAAACGATGTACACTACATCACCAAGGAAGACGCACAACTGCAAGATATCCTCCTGGCAATCCAGACCGGTTGTGTACTCAGTGATCCAAACCGGATGCGCATGAACGGTCCTTCCTTCTACTTGCGCAGCCCGGAAGAAATGTCCACCCTATTTTCTGAAGTCCCAGAAGCGATCTCGAATACATTGCTGATCGCCGATCGCTGCAACATTGATCTGGGTTTCAAAGGCTACCACCTGCCACACTTCGAGGTACCAACCGGGGAAACCCCGCAAACCTACTTGCAGAAATTATGCAAAGCAGGACTCGAAAGACGCTACGGCAGTCACATGAACGACCCGCAGGTGCGCGAGCGTCTGGATTACGAGCTGGACATCATACACAAGATGGGCTTCGACACATATTTCTTGATCGTGTGGGATCTCTGTCGCTACGCCCGCGAGCAGCGAATCTGGTACAACGCACGTGGATCCGCAGCTGGTTCGATCGTGGCTTATAGTCTCTTTATCACATTAGTTGATCCGCTGCACCATGGTTTGATCTTCGAACGGTTTCTCAATCCTGGCCGCATATCCATGCCGGATATCGACCTGGACTTTCGCGATGATCGTCGGGCGGAAATGCTGGAATACACCGCACAAAAATATGGGGATGACAAGGTGGCCCAGATAATCACCTTCGGTACGCTGGGAGCGCGGGCTGCAATACGCGATGTCGGCCGCGTCCTGGATATTCCCTTGAGCGAAGTGGACAGCGCAGCCAAGCTGGTCCCCAATATCCCCGGTAAACCAACCACCATCAACGATGCTCTGCAGGAAGTACCAGAGTTCAAAGAGCTCTACCAATCCACGGATTATTTTAAGAAATTGATCGATACAGCCAGCCACATGGAAGGCGTCGTCCGCAATGCGGGTACACACGCAGCTGGCGTGATTATCACCGACAAACCAACCGTTGAATACCTGCCTCTGCACCGGCCAACAAGCGGTTCCAGCGAAACTAACCCGATCAAAACAGTCACCCAATTCGAGATGTCTCACATCGATGAACTGGGTTTGTTAAAAGTAGATTTCCTCGGCCTGGCAACTTTAACCATTATGGCCAGGGCGTGCCAGCTGATCAAGGAAAGACATGGCTTGGATTTTAACCTCGATAACATCCCCATTGATGACCAGGCCACTTTCGAACTCCTTGGACGCGGGGAAACTGCAGGAGTGTTCCAGGTTGAAGGTGCGGGCATGCGTCGCTATCTGATGCAGATGAAACCCCGAACTTTAGATAATGTGATCGCCATGGTTGCCCTGTTCCGACCCGGTCCAATGGAATTCATCCCCGGTTATATCCGCCGGATGCACGGAGAAGAAGATATCGCATACCTGCACCCAGCGCTAGAACCCATCTTCGAAGAGACTTATGGCTACCCGGTTTATCAGGAGCAGCTGATGTTCGCGGTGATGAATCTGGCAGGCTACTCTGCACCAGAGGCCGATGACCTGCGTAAAGCGATATCCAAGAAACAAAAAAATAAGCTGCTCAAACACCGCGAGAAATTCATCCAGGGTTCGATGGAGCGAGGCATTAACGAAAAGATTGCCCAGGATATATTTGACGAATGGGAGGAATTCGCCCGCTACGGGTTTAATAAAGCCCATGCCGCGGATTATGGTGTTTTGGCCGTTCAAACAGCCTACCTTAAAGCCCATTATCCGCATGAGTACATGACCGCGCTCCTCTCAGTAAACCAAAATGACACCAGTAAAATTGCCTTGTATGTTGCCGATTGCCGCAGGATGGGGATCGAAGTTGCTCCCCCAGATATCAACATCAGTGAATGGGATTTTTCGATAGAGGACCGTGATGGGGAGAAACCGATCATCCGCTATGGCTTAGGCGCGGTGAAAAACGTCGGCCAAACCCCGGTGAAGGTGATCCTCGAAGGGCGCGAACAGGCTGGACCTTTCCAGGATATCAATGGTTTCGCCCACAATGTCGATCTCCGGCAGGTTGGAAAACGGGCATTGGAATGCTTGGTAAAAGTTGGCGCTCTTGACAGGTTTGGTTCTCGTTCAGCCCTGCTAGATTCTCTCGATCGGCTGGTATCCTTCAGCGGAGCCCATTTCCGGGCGATTGAAATCGGCCAGATGACCCTTTTTGGACCTGATACTGGTCTGCAAGAAGAATTCAGCCTGCCTGAATTGGCAGCGCAGGTCTCACATCGAGAAGAACTGAATTGGGAGCGAGAATTGATCGGCCTCTATGTTTCCGATCACCCCCTGAATCCTGTCTTAGACATTCTATCTGAGATTGTCACCCACTTTTCCGGACAACTTTCTGAAGCAAACACAGACGATCGCATCCGTATAGCTGGCATGATCACCCGCTTCCGTACCCACCAGACTCGTAAAGGCCAGAGCATGGCCTTCGCCACCCTGGAGGATATCCAGGGAGAGGTTGAATTGGTCATCTTCCCCCGGGCATGGAAGCAGGTCGCCAGCCTTATGGAAATTGATAAGCTGGTGGTTGCTGAAGGGCGCATAGATCCCCAGAGCAGTGAGCCCAAGCTGCTGGTAGATTCGATCAAAACCGACCTGACAATAACCACAGCTGTGAAGCAGGATCCGCACACCCCAACCTTACCCCCACAGCTTGAACCCCCTTCCCGGGATCAGCACAAACTGGAAAACCCACCTTCAGCACAAGAGGACGAGCAATCAAAGGCCAACCGCGAACAGCCCGCTAAGAACCTCATCGAAGAATCAGGTGAAAGTCAGCCAGCCAGCCCTACCCCTCATGAACCTCCCAAGGAGGAATTTCCCATCCACGAAGCTGAGGACAGTTCTTCCTGGAGCGAGATCGATGAAGCCGGTCGACCGCCAGAACCGGATATCTTCCCCGCGGGTTGGGACTTAGCAGGCGCAGTGATGTCCGCAGTTGCTGATCCACAGGGAGCAATTGATTCAGCCGAAGCAGCTGCCCAAGAGGTTCTAACGCAGCAGACTGATCTTCCGAATGTAGAGCATCCTACCGGAGGGCAGGTCCTCGGAGCCAACCATGAGACATCCCTGACAAATAGCAGTGAGATCAGCCCTGAGTTCCCTTCTCAGCCCTTACCCCAATACCTTGTTTCGCCGCTGGTTTCAAAGGACAGCGACCAGGTCCAGATGATCACGATTGTTTTACGCTCCAGCCATGATAGACTGCGCGACAATCTACGCATCCGGCAAATCTACGGGACTTTGATCGCCTACCCTGGAAACGACCGCTTCGCATTTCACGTCTTCGAACGTGGTCATGGCTACCTGATCGAATTTCCCAACTTCACCACGCAAGTTTGCCCGGATTTGTTAAGCCGGTTGAAAGCCTTCATACCCGCCGATCAGCTGCGCATCGAACCAATCACCTTCCAATAAAATTCCCCGGACCGCAAAATCGCCCGGGGAATTTTTGATTTATCTGTAATCCGATGCCAGCATCGGGACCAGACCTATTCACTGGTCATGATGAAGAGTGGTTTCATCTCGAAGCTTTTATACTTTGGGCGCAGACGAGTAGTATCATAATGTTTTTCGATGTCAACATTCTTCTTTGAACTGATGACCACGTCCAGGGGGACATTATCATAACGCCCATTTTTCAGGACAACCAGGCGTCCATGTATCCCATGGATCACCAAGTCCAGTGCCAGATTTCCATATGCCATGGGCACGATCGAATCGATCGCATCTGGATCCCCTCCCCGCACCAGGTACCCAAGCTTCTGGTTGACGATATTCACCTGCTTGCCGTTATTAAAAGTAGCCGAGCGCTCCTTGATTTCAGAAGAGATGAGATCACCGATACCACCCAATTTCTTATGACCATAGGCATCGGTCGTCTCGTCTTTGAACACCATCTCACCACCCTCAAACATGGCCCCTTCCGAGACCAGTATCACCGCATACTTGCTGGGATTTCGATTGCGATCGTAAACAGCCAGCTCGGTAAGGTGGTCGATATCAAATTTGTGTTCCGGGATCACGCAGCGGTTTGCTGCGCCAGCCATCGTGGGCAGCATGGCGGTAAACCCTGCATAACGACCAAAAACCTCAAGCACCATGATGCGCTCGTGCGAACCCGCAATGGTCCGCAGGTTGTTTGCAATAGAGATCGTGCGGGTGATGCAGGTGCTGAATCCAATGCAGTAATCCGTTCCAGGAACGTCGTTGTCCATCGTCTTGGGGATAGCGACCACTTTGACGCCTTCCTGGTAAAGACGTACCCCATAACTCAAAGTGTCATCTCCACCGATAGGGATCAGGTAATCGATCCCCAGGAAATCCAGGTTCCTGAGAACCTCGGGGGTGAGATCGTTGATCTCCTCCGTGTAAATATCCATTAGATGCTCGGGGACATCCGCTTTTTTGATATGGCTGGGCCGTGTCCGCGATGAATGTAGAAAGGTCCCGCCAGTCCGACCAGCCCGGTTGACAACCTCTTCGGTCAAGACCTGATAATGCTGGGTGTTGTCTGCCTTTTTTTCACGTGACAATTCCATGAGCCCCGCCCAACCCCGGCGGATACCGATCACCTTGTATCCCTCCCGCAGGGCCCGTATGGTAACTGCCCGGATAGCTGGGTTCAAACCCGGGACGTCCCCCCCACCGGTAAGAATCCCAATTACTCCATTCTTGGTTTTTCTATCTGCCATCACTAACCTCATCTAGATCTAACGAATATACTATCCGTAAAATTATATCCAGGTCGGTTCTTGGTAAATACCAAAAACATCTTTCATCACGCCAATGATCTCGCCCAGCGTAGCATACGCACGCACAGCATCCAGAATATAGGGCATGGTGTTCTCAGTCCCCTGGCAGGCCAGGCGCAAATTATCCAGGCACTGTCCCACTCTTCCGTTATCTCGCTCGCGGCGCAGTTCAGCCAGCCGATCAACCTGACGCTGATACCCCGCTGGATCCATTCGCAGAATGGGGATCTCATAAGGTTTCAGATCCTGGTAGGCATTCACGCCAACAATATGGCGCTGCTCAGTGTCGATCTCGCGCTGGTAGCGGTATGCCGCATCAGAGATTTCGCTCTGGAAAAACCCTTTCTCGATTGCCGGGAGAACTCCACCTAATTCCTCGATGCGGCGGAAATAATCGTAAGCTTGTGCTTCGATGCGGTTGGTCTGGTTCTCGATAAAGAAAGAACCTCCTAGAGGATCCACAGTGTTGGCAACACCGGATTCCTCGGCGATGATCTGCTGGGTGCGCAAGGCGACCGTGACTGCGTGTTCTGAGGGGAGCGCCAATGCCTCGTCCATGCTGTTGGTATGCAGAGACTGCGTACCGCCTAAAACTGCAGCCAAAGCCTGGAGGGCAACCCGGACAATATTGTTTTCAGGCTGTTGGGCGGTCAATGAAACACCCGCCGTTTGCGTGTGAAAACGCATCAGCCAGGAACGCGAATCACGGGCTCCAAAGGTATGACGCAACTCACGCCCCCAGATGCGCCTCGCTGCGCGGTATTTGACGATTTCTTCAAAGAAATCGTTGTGTGCATTGAAAAAGAAAGACAGGCGCGGGGCAAAGGCATCTACAGGCAAGCCGCGCTCAATTGACCAGCGCACATACTCCATGCCATCTACCAGGGTAAAAGCCAGCTCCTGGGCAGCCGTCGACCCTGCCTCCCGGATATGGTAGCCGGAGATGCTGATCGTATTCCACTGCGGGACCATGCTGGTACCGAATTCGATCGTGTCTACAACCAGCCGCATGGATGGCTCTGGTGGGAAAATGTATTCCTTTTGGGCAATGTATTCTTTGAGGATATCATTCTGGATCGTGCCGCGCAGCTGCTCAGGCCGGACACCATGCTTCTCCGCGGTTGCAATATACATGGCCCAGATAATCGCTGCCGGGGAATTGATCGTCATGCTGGTGGATACTTTATCCAGCGGGATGCCCTCCAGCAAGATTTCCATATCCTTGAGCGATGAGACTGCCACACCGCACTTGCCAAACTCACCCAGGGCTTCCGGTGCATCGGTGTCCAACCCCATGAGGGTTGGCAGATCAAAAGCGATGGATAAGCCCGTTTGCCCTTGATCCAGGAGATACTTGAAACGGGCATTGGTCTCTTCAGCCGTTCCAAACCCGGCAAACATGCGCATGGTCCACAGTTTACCGCGATGCAGGGTGGGATGAACTCCGCGGGTGAATGGGTACTCGCCCGGAAAACCCAGATCAACCAAGTAATCGATCTTATCTACATCCAGGGGAGTGTAAAGCCGCTCTACCGGTTCAGAAGAAGTCGTGATAAATTGATCTTGCCTTTCCGGCATCCGACTCAAAGTCTCTTCCAGGCTGTTCTCCAGCCATTTCTGTTGTGCATGGCGGATTTTAGCGATCTCTTCAGGATCGTACATACTGAACTCCTTGAGCAAAATAGCACCAGAGATTATAGCACGCAAGCCGATTCACCTGCCAACTCTGCTGAAGACCAGATCGGTTGGGCAGTATTCTGCGGAATCGCAATGGCGCAACTGAACACCAAAAACCTTGAAATAATTGACGCTCATGGGCTGAGCGTGGTAGAATTTTTTCGCTGCTAGCCCCCATCGTCTAGCGGTCTAGGACGCGGCCCTCTCAAGGCCGAAACCGGGGTTCGATTCCCCGTGGGGGCACACGCTCATAAAAACCGTTCCACATCACCGATGGAACGGTTTTTGTCATCTATTCAGTTCGATAACAGGCAAAATTTGGGGAATTAGGGCTGGATTTCTAATCCAGGCTTCATTGGGGGTTCACATCTCTTTTGGTTCCGAAATGGGGAATGAGCTCACCATAGTATAATCTCCCGAGGAGATTGATTTGCAGACTGAGGAAACTACCATCTCTCTCACCCAAACCAAATTTTATCGCCCACGAATCCCCACTGGTTTCGTCGCTCGAACGCGTCTACTTGACCAACTAAATTGTAATCAGGGTAATCCACTTACCTTATTGGCAGCACCTGCCGGTTATGGTAAGAGTACCCTGCTTGCCAGTTGGTTGGAACAGGTTGATTGCTCCAACGCCTGGCTGTCTTTGGACAAAGACGACGATCAGCTGGAGGTTTTCCTGAGCTATTTTCTGGCTGCAATTGACCGCATCCACCCCGGAGCAGTCCGGGAGACGTTGGCGTTGGTGGCGAGAGGGAAATTGCCCCCAACCAACATAATTGCCAGCACACTGACCAATGAGCTGGATAACATCTCAGGGACTTTCATCTTGGTCATTGATGATTATCACTTTATCAACCAGGTATCTATCCATGATCTAATCAATGAACTGTTGCTGCATCCTCCCCGCGGGATGGTGCTGGTTATCGCCACACGGTCAGATCCGCCGCTCTCAATGGCCCGCCTTAGAGGCAAGGGCTTGGTAACTGAGATCCGTTCGTATGATCTCCGTTTCACCACTCAGGAGACAATAGAACTTCTTTACAGGTTGCTGGGTGAATCCATTCGCGAAGCAGATATGCAAGCAATTGACCGGCAGTTCGAAGGTTGGGTGACTGGTTTACGCCTGGCTGCATTAACTATGCACGATCCAGAGCGGGTGGCCACGGTGATCGAACGATTGCATGGGGACTACCAATATGTACAGGATTACCTGGTTTCGGAAGTGACCGACCAACTGCCAAAGGAAACCCGCACCTTCCTGATGAAAACCTCGATCCTGAACCAATTGAACGGTTCACTGTGCGATGCGGTAGTTGGGTTGGACGAACCCGAGTGCGACGGACAATCATACCTGGAATGGCTGCATGAGAAGAACCTGTTCACAGTTGCCCTTGACGATCGAATGGGCTGGTTCCGCTATCACCAGCTAATGCGCGAGTTCCTGCAGAACGAACTGCAAAAGTTTTATTCCCCCAAAGAGATCGCCGGGCTGCATATCCGCGCCAGCGCCTGGATGACTCACAATGGTTGGATAGAAGAGGCTATTCAACATGCGCTGAAGGCTGGCGATAGGGAGATGGCCGCGGAGCTGTTGGTTCAACACCGCCATGACCTGATCGACCAGGAACAATGGCATCGCCTGGAGCGTTGGTTGAACCTGTTTGACCAGGCTGAGATTGAAAGCTCGCCAGGTTTAGGCATTATCGAGGCCTGGCTACACAATGTGAATGGCCGCTGGCAGGAGGAGTTAGCCGTGCTGGCGCGGGTAGAAATCCAGCTGGAAAACACCGAGAGCTCCCCGGAACTTGTCCAACCCATCCGGGGAGAAATCCATCTAATGCGTGCCAACTTAACTGGCTGGACCTATAATGGTCCGGAAGTACTCAAGAATGCCGAAATCGCCTTGGAACTGCTGCCCAGCCAATGGCGCTATGCCTATACCTCCGCCTATATGATCGACAGTTTTGGCCATCTGTTATCCGGGGATATCAATCTCGCCAGAAAACAACTCCAACGCGGACTAGCCGATCGGCAGATTACCAGCCAGCCTCAGAATAAGACCATGTTGATGTTTGGCATGGCTGGCTTGTTTTGGGCCTCGCTCAACATACCGGAATTGCGCCTGTTTTCCACGCAGTATCTGTCTCATGCAGAAGAATTCAAATTGCAGGAAGCGATCTCAGTAGCCAATTATTTTTTAGGATGTGTTCAGTACCTGCAGAATGATCTTCCGGCAGCGCAAGAACACTTCTCCGCTACTGTCGAAACCCGTTACTTAGTCACTCTCAACTGGCAAACCCAGGCAGCCTGTGGTTTGGCCCTCACATATTGTGCCCTAGGCAAAATTGAACAGGCAGTGGATGTCTTAGCTAAATTTCAGGCTAAATTGATCGAACGAGACAATTTCAGCCTCCTAGATGTGATTAAGGCTTGCCAGGCGGAATTAGCACTCAGCGAGGGGAAAGTAGCCGAAGCATACCACTGGGCTGTAACTTATAACCCAGAGCCAATCATTGGCGTGCAAATGTTTTATATCCCACAACTGACGCTGGTCAAGGTCTGGCTGAGGCAGGACACACCCACCAGCCGTATGAAAGCAGCTAGTTTACTGGACCAACTGATGGAAATTTCAAAAGGCGCCCATCTGAAATCCGCTAAATTACCCATTCTGCTGGCGCAGGCATTGCTGGAAGAAAAGATGAAGGACGAGGCCGCTGCTTTGAATAAGCTCAAAGAAGCCATCCACTTGGCTGAACCGAATGGCATCCTTCGCCCCTTCCTCGATCTTGGACCGCAAATGACCAGGTTGCTGGTGCTGCTGAGCCAACAAGGTATAGCACAGGATTATGTTGCCAAGATCCTAAAAGCTTTCCCAGGACAGCATCCAGTGGTTTCCACCACCCAACAGGATGCTTTGATCGAGCCGCTAACCGCTCGCGAGCTGCAGGTCTTAACCCTGCTGGCGCAGCGAAAACGCAACCAGGATATTGCCGATAACCTGGTAATTACTCTGGGAACGGTGAAACAGTACACGCATGCGATTTACCGCAAGCTCGGTGTCAAGGACCGCCACGCAGCGGTCGCTAAAGCGACCAGCCTGGGTATTCTCACGCCCGAAATGTAGAGAACAGACAATACCAAAACTATTTTCAAACCTGAGCCCAATGAGAATAATTCGCTGGGCTTTTTATTATTTATGACAATATACCCAAAAAACCTAACTTAAAACCTAACCAAGGTTAGTATCGTTTTTGATTCCTTTTTATTATCCTCTGAATATTGTTAATTTTTCTCAATATCAATGGAGGATTATGATGGATTTTATACAAGCAGCAGTTGCAATTTTTGTCGGGTTGTTTGTCCTGACCCACCCCTTTGGAAATTTCGCCATTTTCCTGGGTTTAACTGCCAACCAATCACCTGAAGAGCAGAAGCGGACGGCGATGAAAACCTCGATTGCTTCTCTCGTGATCGCGTTGGTATCACTGTTCTTTGGATCAGCAGTATTATCCTTTTTCGGTCTTACTATCCCAGCATTACAGGTAGCTGGCGGATTGATATTTCTCACCATGGGGCTGAAAATGGTCGGAGGAGGAGGCGAAGAGAGTTCGCCAGATGATGCAGCAGCCACAAAACCAAGCGGAGACCCGTCTGTCGTTCCGTTGGCTCTACCAATGATTATGGGACCCGGTGTCATTGTAGGTATGATCACCTTTGCTAATAGCAATCTTGGTGAAGGATTCACCACTGGACACCTGGGGGCGATTGTTGGTACAGTCCTGGCCGTGATTGTGGTCTGGCTGGTTTTACGCGCTTCTCCCTGGTTGGCAACCAAGATGAGCCCCGCCAGCATCCAGCTGATCACCCAACTAACTGGCATCATCGTTCTGGGTATCGGTGTCCTGATGGGTTCAGCAGGTTTGATCGAGATCTTCCCTGGTTGGGGTGGATAAGCTGCGAGATCCACTACGATTAACAATTTCGTTTCAGAACGAGAAGGAGATAATTATGGCGATTGAATGGAATATTCCCGAAGAACATCCTGGTGCAGGATGGGTAACCGGTCTACTAGCGGTTCCGGGGTTGGATCCCAGCACAGGTGGTGCAATCGACTCCGAACACCAGGTGCTGTTCAAGAACGTCAATATATTTGATGGATTGATGGACGGACTTCAATTGCGCCAAAACGTGCTTGTGCAGGGCAGCAAGATCAAGACCATCTCGGAAGCCCCCATTGAAGCAGGTACCGAAGTGTTGGTCATCGAAGGTGGTGGACGCACGCTGATGCCAGGTATGATCGATTGCCATTGCCACATAACTCTTGCAGGTGACATTCCTGATATCGAATCGGATTTCAATCACGGCGATGTGCATCTGAATGGTGCGGTGGCTGCCCGGCACATGTTTCTCGACGGTTTCACCTCGGCACGTGATGTAGGAGGGTCACCATTTGCGCTGAAACGTGTGATAGATGCGGGCAAGTTTCTCGGCCCTCGCATTTATGGTTCCGGCGCTTTTATCAGCCAGACCTCCGGCCATGGTGACATGCGAGCCCGTAATGATCCCAACCCCACCCTCTGCAAGTGCCAGGATGTTTCAAATTTACACCGCCTGGGCTTTACCCAGATTGCTGATGGCCGGCCGGACGTATTGGCAGCAGTCCGGCAAAATCTGATGCAGGGAGCCTCTCAGATCAAAATCATGGCTGGTGGTGGGGGGGCTTCGAAGTATGATCCGATCGACACCACCCAATACACCGCAGATGAAATGAGAGCTGCAGTTGAAGCCGCCGAGGATTGGGGCACCTATGTGTGCGCCCATATCTTCACCGACCGGGCTATCAACCGCTTTGTGAGCGCAGGCGGCAAATCGATCGAGCACGGCTTTTTCATGTCTGAAGATGTGGTCGAAATGCTGGCTGACAAAGGTCTTTTTGTTGTGCCGCAAATGTGGGGGATGTCGCCTGAACTCTTCAATAATCCTAACGTTCAGGTATCCAAACATGCCGCTATCAAGGCCTTGCATGAGAAATACAAAATGTTTGCACCGTGGTTGTTGGAACACAAAGTCAACATAGCCTTTGCTACCGATTTGTTAGGACCAATCGCTGATGGCGTAAAATCACGTCGGTATGAGATGTATTGGCGCACCCAGGCTTTTGGCAGCAATTTTGAGGTGTTGAAGCAGCTCACTTCAACCGCCGGAAAGTTGTTGGCTGAATCCGGTCCACGTGACCCCTATCCTGGCCTGAAGGGCGTGATCCAGGAAGGCGCTCTGGCAGACATCCTGGTGGTGGATGGCAATCCTCTCAAGGATTTCTCGGTACTTGGTGCCAATGAACGCTGGTTCACAGAAACACGCCCACCGCGTCCGGTAGATACCATCCAGGTCATCATGAAAGATGGCCATGTGTACAAGAACACAATTTAGTTGATTTCACTGCGGCTGTTGGGTGGACAGTGACTTACGCCCAACAGTCGCAGTCTCAAGGGACAATACTATGCCAATTTATCAATTCAGTTGTAATTCATGTAATACCCAATTTGAAGAGAGACGATCTTTCTCTCAGTCAGATGCACCAGGTACATGCCCAACATGCCAAAGCCAGGACTCCCAAAAGATTTTCAATGCTGTTACCGTTTTTGCGTACGATTCAACTGCTGCCGATCGCAAGAATTTCCCAGCAAAACTGGCCAGGGAGAATCAACATACCTGTTCAGCAGGCCATTTTGGTGGACATTCCCATTAGCAATACCTCCATCCATAAATTCACCAATGGCAAAATCGAAACCCCCTAAATGGGAGGATGAGCCGGGCTTTGGATGGAGAACTATTCCTGGGTTGAAGGGTGCAAGAAATGTTCAACGCCTTCTTGGAGACCCTTAAAAGTTCGATCAGGGCTTTCCAGATCGATAAAGAACAACTTTACCTGATCGGTGAGTCCATCTCGATTGGTCTGATCGTTTGGGTTGCAATCTTTTTGCTTAAGGAACTGGTTCATTGGTCTTTTCAAGGAGTATTGCGTTGGATTGACAGCATGGTCAGCCCATTTTTCCTTTTTGTCCCGCTATTATCAGGTGCAATGATCCTGGCCGTGATCTCCAAATACTGGTCCGATACGGTTAAGTATACGACATCAGATGGAGAGCAGCGCACAATCAATGATACCGAAGGAGATGGCATCGAGCGTGCCATCCTTTTTTTCTATGCCTCTGATCCTGAGGAGATCAAGCGTTTTGACCTAAGCCCTCGCTGGAAAATGCCCACCATTGGGCTGGCGATTCGCAAGTTTATCGGGACAGTCGCGACCTTGGGAAGCGGCGGTAGTGGCGGTCTGGAGGCCAGTTCTGCCCTGATCGGAGAAAACCTGGCTGCCTGGTTTTATAAGCTGCGCAGCAAGTTTCTGACTGATTTCAATGAAGAAGCCCTTGATAGCTGGCACAGGCCAAATGTCGACCACTTGCAGATTGCACAGTTAGGCGGTGTGGCCGCAGCGATTACGGTATTGATGGGTACCCCACTGGCAGCAGCGTTCTTTGCCACAGAAGTGATGTACCGTGACCGGGATTTGTATCAAAAACTTTTCTATACGCTCATTTCAGCGTTGATCGCGCGCCTGGTTTCCGCGTTTGTTGCTGGCACTCGACCACTGATGTTTACCTTTGAAAGTATCCAAGATCCACCGAAGAGTTTCGTTTATATCCTCATTCTGATGGTCATGATCGTAGGCATCACCTTGGTGGGCCAAATTTACCGTTTCCTGAATGTGAAAGTCAACATCTGGTTTCAAAAAATCGCCAATCCTTACATACGTCTCGGGACAGGAGCAGCGCTCACCGGTATGATCGCCATGCTGACTTATTACTTCGGACACGAATTTTTCTCAACAGAGCGTGGAGTGGAACTGGTGCTTGGGTCAGGGGAAACGGTTATTCAGCTGGCGTTAGATAATGAGCCAGTCATGGGTCTTGCATTAATTGGTTTGCTCGCAAAAATGGCTGCCAGCCTGATCACCATTGGTTCTGGTGGTTCAGCCGGCTTACTTGTGCCAGCGCTTTTTTTCGGCACCATGGTGGCAGCTGCTTTTGGCGAAGTGTTTTCTGTAGAGACAATCACCCTTTTACCGGCTGCCATGACGGCCAGCTTGATTGCATTGGTGAATACTCCCTTAGCAGCCATCTTGTTTGCGATTGAAATATTTGGTGCCAAATACATGGTCCCAATTTTGTTGGCTCTGGTGATTACCTGGCTGCTGTCAAATCCCAGGACCATTTACCGCACGCAGGAAATTGCCCCCAGGCCTGTGCAGGTCGAGTAGAATGACATTAGAAAGAAAATCGATGAATAGAGAGAAAAATCATGACAAATCAAAAAGAATCTGGATTTAATACTCAATATCCGCAAGAGCGCTATGAAATCGGTAAAGTTAAAAGAGAGCAAGTACCGCTCAGCAGTCATGGTCAATGGGCACCTGCAGCAGATCGACCTGACCCAGTCAGCCTGCTGCAAGCTCAAGATGAAGGCCGCGTGCAACAATTGCTGCCAATCAAGTATGGCCGCATGCTGGAATCGGCATTTACCTTCTACCGCGGCTCGGCAGTGTTGATGGCCGCTGACCTGGCAACCACCCCAAATTCAGGGATCGATGTCGTGCTGTGCGGCGATGCACACTTATCGAATTTCGGCGTCTTTGCCACACCTGAACGCAAGCTGGTCTTCGATCTCAATGACTTTGACGAAGTTTATCCCGGTCCCTGGGAATGGGACCTCAAACGCCTGGCAGCCAGCGCGGTCATCGCCGGCCGGGATAATGGCTTCAAGGACAAAGTCAACCGCAAGTTAGCCAGACTGGTCGCTCAGGTCTATCGAGAAGCGATGAATCGCTTTGCGAAAAAATCAGTTTTGGATGTGTGGTATTACCATGTTGAGGCGGAGCAGGTGCTGGCGTTGTTTGATAAATACTCCAAAAAAGGCGCCAAAAGCACCAAGAAGATGCTCAAAAAAGCCAGGACGAAGACCCGGGAAGCGACCCTGGCAAAACTCACTGAAGTAGTGGATGGCCACAGGCAGATTATTAACGACCCACCCCTACTCGTACGGCTGAGCGAACTGCTGTCCGAAGAACAGAAAGCTCAAATTCCAACGCAGCATATTAAAGATTCCTGGCTTGATTATATCGACAGCCTGCCAAGAGAGCGGCACGTTCTGCTATCAAGATTCCGCATCGCTGACGGTGCTTTAAGGGTAGGGGGTGTGGGTAGCGTAGGGACACGCTGTACCATCCTGCTGCTCGAAGGCAGCGCTCAAAAGGACGCCATCATCCTACAACAAAAAGAAGCTGGACCTTCAGTGTTGGAAGCTTATCTTCCGAAGCGTGGCTACACTAATCACGCTGAAAGGGTTGTGATTGGTCAGCGGCTGATGCAGGCTTCAAGCGATATCTTCCTCGGCTGGCACCAGAGCACCCTCTCTGACCGCCAATATTATTGGCGACAGCTGAAGGATATGAAGGGTTCTGTGGATGTCGCCATGCTAGAAGAGACCGGATTGGGCACTTATCTGGGAGTTTGCAGCCTGTGTCTGGCGCGTGCCCATGCCCGCACTGGCGACTCGGTAACGATCGCCGGCTACCTGGGGAAGAGCGACTCCTTCGACAAAGCAATTGGCAAGTTTGCGGTGGCTTATGCAAATCAGGCTGAAAGGGATTATCAGGCTCTGGTGGAAGCAGTCGACTCCGGGCGAATCATTGCCCAGACTGGCGTGTAGTCGAGTTTCCTTCAAGGAATATATTTATGGTTACAGAAAACTCACAGCGTTCTGAGAATGCTTCTATCAAAAAAATAAGCGTTGACCAATCCGCTATTTATACGATCCGTGTGATGGGAAAATTGGACAAAAGTTGGTCGGAGCGCCTGAGCGGTATGACGATTCTTTCCTATAACACAGTACACAAAGATGGTATGGATGTAACCACGCTGACTGGCAAGCTGCAGGATCAGACCGAGTTGGCGGGCGTACTGAACACGCTTTATAACTTGCGCTTGCCATTGCTATCGGTTGAGTATTTAGGTTTCCCGGAAGGATAATGAACCCATCATGAAAGAGGACAGCAGTCCCTCTTTATTGAACCCTGTTCATAGATTTATTCTTTGACCTTAGGACACGACCGATTTTTTTCTATTCGCGGCGGTTATGACTGCCATTGGTGCAGCACAGGTTCATTGGCTGGAAGGGTGGAGCTGGCTGGATTCAATTTACCTCGTGGTGAGCACATTGCCACCCATTGGGTAATTTGATTTCTCACCGACAGCCCCATTGAGCAAGCTGATCACAATCTTTTATGGACAGAACTGTATCATCCTGTTATTGATACTTTTCGATGGGGTTGAACGCTACTGGGTGGAATCTTGACACTAGATGATCTGACGATAGAAAAAGACCCGACTGATCCAAATTCATAGGAAGAGTAGTGCTTGGACAAGGTCTGATTGGATATACTCCTGGAACCTTAATGGCCTGCCAAATTCGGATAGGTAGCACCGACCGAAATTGACGTTTTTGGAGGTGCTAATATTCTTTTTGAGAGATTATGCAGATTTAACCATTACCCCCAAAGCGGTTTTCAACCCAAGTCTTCGCGGGGGACACGATCTTTCAATCCATTCTCCGGATTATGGGGGATAGTTGTTGATATCAATGTGGTGTGAGAGTAACAAGAATTGAATGATTTATAGCCAGGTATATTATTACATGGATAGATTCTCCGAAAATCAAAGCACACCAGCAAAGGAGAATCTCAGCACAGTATGATTTGATAATAAGCCACAAAATGAAGATATAAGATAACCAAAAGAGCAGGGAATGGAAATCTTTACTCCGCAGTAAATAGCAATTCCCAGGACGTTGGACCGACCACACCATCCACCACCAACCCCGAATCTTCCTGGAACTGCCGGACAGCCTGGTCGGTTAAAGCTCCAAAGACACCATCCGGATTACCAACCTGCTGGTAACCCAGCGCCAATAAACGCTCCTGTACTGCCTGCACATCCGCTCCCTGAAGGTTGGGTTGAGTGAGATAAAGATTGCGGGTGAAGGGGACCGGTGTGGAGGTTGGAGGCATCACGGTCGGGGGTGTGGATGGCGTGGGTATCCCGGTCGAGGTGGGCCTGGGCTTGGATAAACGATCACAATAGTCCTGGGAATACGTTTCCCCAGGTGCAGCATCCAGTGCTCCATCCACACCCCAGACCAGCACTGAACCATCATGCTTACCCGTGAGTACTAGGCGTCCATCCGGACTGACCCCGGCAGCCATTACTCGATTATTACGTTCAATGCCACTATCGATAACGCCAGCTAATGTGAATGGGTCCAGCGTCCAATAAAACATTCGATCATATTCTCCGATGCCTAGCAGCAGGCATCCATCCAGGGTGAGAGCGATGGACTGTATTGGCGGAGATTCCAGGTCAAAGGAATATATTTCGCCGCCTTTATTCAAATCAAAGAAACCGATCCAATCATTTGTATAGCTAAGAGCGCTGATAAAACTCGAACCCGGGTTCACCAGCAAGTTTCCCGTATCGAGAAAATGACTGGTATAGAGCTTTTCTAAATCGTCCCAGCTGATCCAGCTGCCATCGGTAGTCACCACCCAGTTTCTCCTCCCCAGGGTTACATTTTTCCCCGCTTCAAGGTTCTTAGAATACAGCCGTTCCCCATTTAAAGTATCATGCACTTGCAGCTGTGTGCGGCTGACCGAGGCTAACCCCTCACCATCATGGCCTAAAACCAGGTCGAGAATAGAGCTGGCGTGCGAGTAGGTGTACAGGGGATCGCCACCCGGTGAGTTCACATCCCAGAGAGACACATGACCATCTTCTCCGCCTGAAGCCAGGAACTGACCATCCCGGTTAAATTGCAGATCAGATATACAACCTTGATGCGCTTGGAATGCATCCACCAGCTGGTTGTTTTTGGGATGCCATAACTCTATCCTGCCACTGCATCGCCCGACTGCTGCCAGGTACTCACCTTCATGGATCCCAATGGCAAGGCTGGCTAGCGGTTCGTAGTTCAAGGTAGCACCCTTTTCTCCGCTTGTCACATCGCACAGGAACAGCTCACCTGGCTCGTAGCTGTTAATCACTGCGACTTGATTCCTGGCAGAAGGAGCAATAGAAAATGGATCCGCACTGTGCGCCAGACAATCCGGGACAGTATTGATTTCAATCCCCTCAGGAGTCATGCGCAGCAGCCGAAATTCAGCGATACCCTGCAGATATAATGTGTCCCCATCTGGGCTTAGGCTGGGATCATCCAGTGAATTCCTGGTTTCAAAACTGGTTAATAAGTGGTTCCCGTGATTCACATCCAGCCACTTGAGCGTGAATTTGGTGCTGGCGATACTGCTGAGATCAGCCGTTGGTGTATATCGAGCACACAATAAGACCAAATGGTGACCATTCGCGGCAGCAGAAAAACATTCCGCCGGGGTGTTTGAAACCACGGACGGGTCAGGGATAAAAGCTGCCCGGTAAAGTCTATCCACCTCTCCACCCGCAGCATCGACCTGGTAAATCCCGCCGGCATTCGTTGTTACGAATAACTGGGATCCATCTGAACTGAAGACCTTACTTGCGATTACCTCGATTTCAAGCTCAAAGAGATCTCTAAAGTCTACAACCTTTGGCTGCTCACCAGAGCCAACTTCCCAAATTGCCAATTGGTTGCTGAGGGTATTGGCTGCCAGGTATCTGCCAGTTGGAGAGATCAGAAAACTTCCACCTTCCAGGGCCGGCAATTCAATCTCCCTGATCAGATCTCCGCTGGAGGTCATAAAAATCAGAAATCGACCTGCGTCAAGCAACACATACTCTTCCCCATTTTTCAAGAAGGAAAAATAATCGGGGTTTTCAAATACCTGCTCTGGTTCAAGTGTGTCTGCACTGAAAATTACTGAACCCTCCAGGCCAGAAGCATGCAACCATCGCCCATTGAGAGACCAATCCAGAGAAGTGATTATCCCGACCGGTGGACCACCAAAGTTCGCCAAGACACCGATATTCATATTATTTTGACCAGAGATCACGAATGGATCTTGAGTTGGTAGTGGAGTATATGTCGCTTCTGGAATGTGAGTGGGTGTGATCGTTAATGGAGAAGAGCTCGTCTTAACTGGAATTTGAGTTTCTTCCAACACCTGGTCTTGATCTGTCTCTTGTATTGCCGGGGTTTCTGTAATTCGAGAACATCCTATTGTGGAGATCAGTGCAAATAATAACCCCAAGACGGCATGGCAGCTCAATTTCCGCATAGTAGCTCGCTTTGGATGAAAGTATGATAAGAGCCTTAACTTATTATAGTATTAATTTCTTCCGAAGAATTCCCTCGAAACGCCTGTTAATTGGTGATTCAGGCTGGAGAGGGTCAATTTCGGCACTCATAATTTACAATTTCAGATAATATCCTCTGGCGAAAATGGATGCTACTCCAACTCAAAGCCTGTCTATGCTCGTATTTCACCACCCAGATATGACATTTTCTGAATCCATTATTTTCTCGGATGTAACTTTTTCTGACAAATCGCATCTAAAATAAGGAACAGTTCCGAAAATCGTTCCTCAGGAGATATTGATGAAAAGAAAGATTTATGTAGAAACAAAAGTAAATGCTATTGAAATTCACCAGGATCGCTCCTGGTTATGGCTTGGTTCCCTGCTCTTCTTAATCACCATCCTCAGCTTGGGAATAAGTTCGTGCAGCACTGCACCAGCCCCTGCTGCCGAGTCTGCTGCAACCCTGCCAGCCGAGATATCGATAAATGAAGCCCATAAGTTATATCAAGAAGGGGTCTATTTCCTGGATGTGCGCACACAGGAAGAGTGGGATGAGTTCCACGCCCCAAACTCGACTCTGATCCCTCTTGACCAATTGGAAAGTCGCCTTGGAGAACTTCCTCAAGACGAACAGATCGTGGTGGTATGCCGTTCGGGCAACCGCAGCCAGACCGGGCGTAATATTTTATTAGACCATGGTTTCGACCAGGTCAGCAGCATGAACGGGGGGCTCGCCGCCTGGAGATCTGCTGGCTACCCAATCCAACCATAATTCTTGCCTTATCATGCGACGATACATCACCCAGGTCAGCACGTTGACCTGGGTTCTTTGATCCTGCCATGCAAGGATCCCCAATCAGCGGTCCACTCACTATTGCCATCAGCAGGGCTGGGGTGTTATTTGGAGGGAGAACCAGCCAATATAATCGATTTATATTATTGACAATATATGTACAAATAGTGTACAATATTTGGGAAGAACATCCAATTCCACCAGGAGTATTCAATGGCAAATGTCCAAGAGAATATAGAGAAAATCGTCGAGATTAGAAATATTCAGAAAGATTACGAGGTCGGGGGCGGTTCGATATCAGTCCTCAAGGACCTGTCGTTTGCCGTGGATTCCGGTGAATTTGTCGCCATCACCGGTCCTTCTGGGAACGGGAAATCAACATTGCTAAACATGATCACCGGGATAGATCACCCTACCCGTGGAGAGGTGCTGGTTAACGGTTCTCCTGTTCATCAAATGAGTGAAAATCAATTGGCCAGATGGCGGGGGGAAAATATTGGAATCATCTTCCAATTCTTCCAGCTGCTTCCCGCGCTAAGCCTGGAACAAAACGTACAGATGCCGATGGAATTTGCGGGAAAATTCAGCCGCAAAGAACGACGGGAGAGAGCCAGGCATTTACTTGACCTGGTTGGTCTCGCTGATCAGGCTCAAAAGCTGCCAGGCACGGTCTCTGGCGGCCAGCAACAACGGGCAGCAATTGCCCGCGCCCTGGCAAATGACCCGCCGTTATTAATCGCTGATGAACCTACCGGAAATCTCGATTCGAAAACTGCTGGCGCGATCTTTAACCTCTTCTTAAACTTTGCTGACCAAGGTAAAACCATTCTCATGGTCACTCATGATGTCAACCTCGTTAATCAAATACCCCGCATCGTAGAGATTCGGGACGGGATAATTTACTGCGATTCGATCTCGGCACCAGATGTTTTCACCAGGAAACCTGCAAAAGCCATACGGGTAGAAAACTAGCCATGTACAGCCTGCTATCCAAGGTTTGGTATGACTTGTGGGTCAACAAGGCACGCACCATCCAGGTCGTAATGGTGATTGCCCTGGGTGCTATCGGGATAGGACTGGTTATTGGTGGGCGGAACCTGATCGCCGGAACCATATCCGAGCAATGGCAGAAAGCACAGCCGCCCAATATCAAGCTTGGTGTCAACCCACCCTTGACCGAAGAACAGCTGAAATCCCTCGAACGCATTGATGGTGTATACGAGTCTGAGGGACTATTAAACGCATCCATCGAATGGCGTATGGTCGGCGAAACTGAATGGCAAACAGCTCTGCTGGAATCCCGCGAGGATTTCACTCAACAGAAAATGGAACTGGTAGACCTGGTGAGTGGTGAGTGGCCGGGAAGAAACAGCCTGGGGGTGATCAAGACCGCAGATACCCTCTACGGCGTTGGCGAAGGTACAGAAATTGAAGTGCGCGTCAACGACCGCACACGTAAATATAACCTCACCGGCACACTGAAACCAATCGGACCCTTTCCAGTTGTTTTCCTGGGCCAGCCGGTTTTTTACGCAGACCGAAACACATTCACCCGCCTAACCGGGCGCAGCTCGTTTGACACGATCCAGACCCGGGACATCACCTTCAACCAAGCAAGAGCAGAAGCAACCGACCTGGCGATTCAAGATTATTTCGAAGATATCGGCGTTGATTCAGTGGGTGTGCTGTTTCCTTTCCAGAGCCGTATCGTCCCACCAGACATTCCCCCCGCCGCTGAGCTCCTGAACGCAATTTTCCTGATCCTGGGGTTGATCGGCGTGATCATCATCGCCCTCGGTATCTTCCTCGTCTACAACAGCATAAATGCCATTATCACCCAGCAAGTGAACCAGATCGGGGTGATGAAAGCTATCGGAGCCCAACCCGGGCAAATATTTATTGGTTATTTCTTACTGGTATTGGCTTACGGGATCCTGGCTGCCTTGGTCTCCATACCCTTGGGCGGGCTCGGAGCTCGCGGCCTGCAAGCATTATTCATCAATTTACTCAATCTCGAAGATCCTGGTTTTTCATTTGACACTGCGGCGATCAGCGTCCAAGTCGCTGTTGCTGTTGCCGCCGCCCTCAAGATTCAAATCCGCTCCGGATTTCACATCGATGGCCGCATCACTCTCTATCTTTACGTTCTT
>CP070764.1:136252-155529 GCA_020349245.1 Chloroflexota bacterium
GCGCACCTGGCGAAAGAAAAGCCAGACATATACCCGCTGGAGGTCGTTCAAGATTACCTGAGGCGCCAGGGGGATTTCGCCGCATCCCATGGGTTCGCAAGCCGGGTAGCGGAAATCGCCATCGCTAGGACCCTGCTCAACCAGGCGGCAAAGAAGAAGGAGGCAGCGCTAAAGACCCTCGAGACAGCGGTAAGTGTGGGGGCGCATACAGGCCTCTGGCGCATCTTCCTAGATGAAGGCGAAACCCTACATGCTTTGTTGGTGGAACTCAAACCCAGGTTAGAGGATGCGGCTCTGGTCGCGTATACAAACCAATTATTGGAAGCCGCGAAAGCCCAAAGCCGAGATGAATATCCGGAAGTATTGAGCGAACGGGAGATCGAAGTGTTGCGCTATCTGGCAAAGGGCTTGACCTATGAAGAGATCGGTAAGCAGCTCTTCCTAAGCCTGAACACAGTCCAATATCACGTGAAGAACATCTATGGTAAATTGCAGGTCAATAAGCGGATGCAGGCGATCGAGAAAGCCAGGGAGATGAATTTGCTCTGATTGCATCAACAAAACCACATATTTTCCTACCTTTGAACCACATGATTATGTGGTTCATTTTTTTATCCAGTTTTGTAGAATGCAAATCAGGCTAAAGTTTTTTCAAATATAGGACGAAGTCAAAGGAGTGCGTCATGAAAACAAACGCCTCAAGATCAGAAAGAATTGGATGGGTGGTATTCGCGCTTGGCGGGCTGTATATGTTTGGCTTGGGCTGGTTGTATTCGTGGAGGATGGTGCCCGCGGCCAATCAGATTGGTAGTGATGCCTATTCCAGTTTGCCGGGCATCATCTGGGCGTTGTCCGTTCCGCTGGGAGCATTCATTGTTGCCATCGGGGCAGCCCTGATTGCACAAGTTGAGCGCCGGGTATTCTGGATGCTGATCTTGTTGGTTTTGTTCTTTACCGCCTGGCGAATCTTCGGCACAACCACCCGGATGGTTCCAGCGCTTTTCGGAATTGGCGGTGGTTTGATCACCTTGTTTTTCATCGGTTCGACCTGGCAATGGGCAAAGACCCGTCCTATGCTGTCAGGAGTAACCAAAACAGGCTCAGACCTGCGCATGGTCGGCTTCATCTTCTTTGTTGTGGCTGCTTGGGACTTGTGCGGCATATTTGGCATAGCCAATTTCGTTTTAAGACCAGAACTGGCGGATAGGTTCGCTGTACCGATCGGCAGCACGATCAACTCTGCTTCGAGCGTGAATATCCTGTTAGCTCTCGGTTGGGGCTTCACCTACTTCGGCCAACTGCTCTCACGCCAGGCACCCGTAAATGTTCCCGAGGTTGACAATGTTCCTCAGATAGCTGCAGCTGATTAACGGAGGACGCCCAGGGTAAGGCAAAATGATTCTTATCAAACAAGGAGAAAACAGCATGAATTCAAATGATTTCGTCATCAGTACGGAAGGGTTGAGCAAGTCTTTTGGTGAGGTACATGCGCTCAAATCGCTTGACCTGCGGGTCCCTCAGAAATCGATCTTTGCTTTCCTTGGGCCCAACGGCGCCGGTAAAACCACCACGATCAAGCTGTTGTTGGGCTTGCTTAAACCGACAAGCGGGGGCGGCAAAATCTTTGGCATGGATATCGTCCGCGATAGCGTAGATATTCGGGCGAACATCGGCTACCTGCCGCAAGATGGCCGCTTTTACGAACACATGACTGCCCGCCAGATGCTGGAATATACGGCAAAATTCTTCTATACCGGACCTCAAGTTGAAATCGACAAGCGCGTGAACGAGATGATCGAACTGGTAGGGTTGGAGGGGAAGGCAGACCGGGCGATTAGGGGCTTCTCTGGAGGTGAGCGCCAGCGGTTGGGAATCGCCCAGGCGGAAATCAACTATCCGGACCTGCTGATCCTGGATGAGCCCGCTGCCAGCCTGGATCCGCAGGGACGGCGCGATGTGCTTGAAGTGATGTCCCGCATCCGTAAATACGCCACGATCTTCTACTGTACTCATATCCTGGACGATGTGCAAAGAGTCAGCGACCAGGTTGCCATCCTCAATCAGGGTGAGCTGGTCACACAGGCCCCCATTGAAGAATTGCTGACCGGCACAGGTGAATTGACTTACTCCGTGACACTGAAGGGTGAGACCCAGAGCGCCTACATACTGGTCACTCAGCAACCTTGGGTTTCCAGAATCGAGGCCAGCCAGGTAGATGGCCATTCCACATGGTTGGTAAATGTGACAGACGAAAATGCGGCTGAAGACCAATTGATGAGTCTGCTGGTATCCAGCGGGTTGAAGGTCTCCAACTTCAGCCGCAAAGAACAAAACCTGGAAGACGTATTCCTCAAAATTATTGAAAGGAGTCAGAAATGAGCGCCGTTGCATCGGGTGATCTTCAATCTGTTAAGGAAAAAGGCTGGAAGCGGGGGTTGGGAAATTTGTTGCAGGGCGAATACTCGGCCTGGTTCAAATCCTCCAGATGGTGGAAGCACCTCATCCTGTGGTTTACGATCATAAACGTGATGATGATAATCATGGTCATTGCCTCTGCCCAGGAAGCCAAAAAAGGGAATGAAGGCCCGCCAATCCTTCTCATGTACGGTGTTTTCGGCGGGATGTTCGTCGCCATCGGGGTGATGGTCATCATGCAACAGGTCCTGGTAAGGGAAAAACGATCCGGCACGGCGGCCTGGGTGCTCTCCAAACCAGTCACGCGCACGGCTTTTGTCCTCTCCCGGTTGACCGTCAATTCGATTGCCATCCTGCTCACCGCGGTGATCGTGCCAGGCGTGGTCCTCTTTATCACCCTGGGACTGTTCAGCGACCTTGGATGGCTTTCTCCCTTCGGGTTTACCGCCGCGCTGGTGATGATTTCACTCAACATGTTCTATTGGATCGCGATGGTGCTGATGATGGGAACCCTTTCTGATTCACCGAGTGTTGTCATCGCGGTTCCAATCGCCCTTTTCTTCACGTTCGCGTATGGGCCGGGTTTGGTCCCCCAGCTGATCTATATCTCGCCATTGATGCTGGTCTTCAGCCCTGCAGAACAAATGAGTCCTCTGACTGTATCCTTTATCAGCGGTGAGCCGGTGTTCTCATGGCTGCCGTTGATCTCGACGGTAGTCTTCAGTGTCATTTTCATCGCCGTCGCCATCTGGCGTTTCAACCGCCAGGAGTTTTAAATTTCCGGAGCAGTTTAGGAGAAAGATAATGAGAGTCCGTCTCATACTTAAGAAATTCATGACGATGCTATTGGCTTTGGTAATACTGCTGTCGATTATCGAGCCGGTCATGGCCGAGGAATACAGGGCCGCCCCGGGAGGGTATGTAGCCACTTCGCCATCTCAAGGACAGGGGCCGACCGATCCCGCTGAACTGGAGGCTTTCCTGGATGAGCTCATGGCAGCGGATATGGTAGAGAACCACATTGCCGGGGCTGCTGTCTCTGTCGTCAAGGATGGCAAGCTGTTCTTTGCCAAAGGCTACGGCTACGCCGACCTTGAGAAGGGAATTCCATCTGATCCTGAAAAGACCCTGTTCAAAATTGGTTCCGTTACCAAACTTTTCACCTGGACAGCGGTGATGCAACTCGTGGAGCAAGGCAAGCTGGATCTGGAGGCGGATATCAACACCTATCTCGACTTTCGCATCCCGGATACCTATCCACAACCGATAACCCTCAAGCATTTGATGGCCCATACGGCAGGCTTTGAAGACCAGCATGTGGATATGGTGGCCAGGATGGATGAAGACCTGGCGCTCGAGGGCGAATGGCTGGTGTCCCATATCCCGGCGCGGGTTCGGCCTCCCGGCGAGGTTCCAGCGTATTCGAACTACGGCGCGGCATTGGCGGGATACATCGTGGCGCAGGTCTCGGGCGAAAATTACAGCCAGTACGTGCAGAATCATATTCTCGACCCACTGGCGATGGAGGGCTCTACTGCCTATAGGCCTACCCCACCGAACTTGATCGCCCGCGAATCGGTTGGTTACATGGATGAGAACGGTGTAATCAAGGTATTCCCATATATCACCGGTCAGGTGGACCTCTATCCGACAGGCGTGATACGCGCCACTGTTACGGACATGGCGCGTTTCATGATCGCCCACCTGCAGGATGGTTTCTACGGTGACGCACACACCGAGGTACGCATCCTGGAAGAAACCACGGCGCGGCAAATGCACAGCACGTTGTATGCTCCTGATCCGCGACTCCTGGGCAATGCCTATGGCTTTTTCGAGTTCAGCGACAATGGACAATGGGTGATCGGGCATAGTGGCGAAGCGGAGCCGATGCAGTCCATGCTGTTCCTGTTGCCTGACCAGGACCTGGGTGTGTTTGTAGTCTATAACAGCATGGGCGGCGGCGCGCTGACCAACCAGCATCTCGGATTCCAGAGAGCGTTCTTTGACCATTACTATCCCGCCTCTGCGGTCGAGCCGATCAAACCTCCCGCCGATTTCACAGAGCGGGCTGATCGGTTTGTGGGTGCATACAGGTGGACCCAGAGTTCATCAACCACCCTCGAAAAGTACTCGAGCCAGCTTTTTGGTTATGCCATTACGATCGAGAATCCTGGAGATGGGACATTGCTCCTTGTGGCGCCGTGGGGAGAGATGCCTTTTGTTGAAGAGGAGCTGTTCTACTTCCGCCTGGTGGACGGACCCTTCCACATTTCCTTCCGCGAGGACGATCAGGGTCGCGTCGCCTACTTGTTTACCGACTTTACACCCCAGTTCGCTTTTGAAAAAGTTGAATGGTACGAAACGGTCAGTTTCAACATCCCATTGCTTCTGACCAGCCTCCTGATGTTCCTCTCTATTCTCCCCGTCGCGTTGATCCGCGAGATTCGAAATCGCCGAAAGAAAGACGATCAAAGATCCGCGCCGAGAGGCGCACGTGTCGCTTACCGACTCATTGTTGGGATCAGCATTTTGAACCTTTTGTTTGTTGCGGGCACCATTATGTGGGGCGAGCAGATTGTATTCGGGATTCCGCTCATCTACAAGTTTGTGATGGGACTGGGAGTTGTGGCTGCCGTGTTGACGATCGGCGCGCTGGTATATACGGTGCTGGCCTGGAAAGACAGCTATTGGAGCCTCACCTTCCGTGCCTATTACACATTGGTGACGGTCGCGGCGGTCGCTTTTGTCTGGTTCCTGAACTACTGGAACTTATTAGGTTGGCGGTTCTAGTAAGCAAACATCTCAAGGCTGGTGGGGATATCCTCCTTCCCTGCCAGCCAATATTGAAGTGGAGAATTGTCTTGGCAGCCCAGGTGATAATCTCCACGAATGACCCGAGAGCGAATTTAATGATTTCCGCGAGGGCCAATACAAGTTTTGGCAAATTTCCTCTAATTTGGCGCTCGTATCCCTGCTGAAGGCGCAGCTGGGTTGGATAGTAAATGCTGTACATTAATTCTTGCCCTGAGCAAGTGCGCTTTAGTCACATGGTGTCCTGGCAGAAAACTTTCTTCAGTTCCAGGCGTATAAAGAAAATCTGAAAAACGGTAAGTGTAAGATGAAAAGCTTGTCTTTCGCCATAATCAGTCTCGTTTTACTCTCAGCTTGTTCCTCGAGCGTCGCACAGTTTCCGCTGAAATCGGAAACTATTCCCGTGGTAACCCCAACAGAAACCCTGGCCCCGACGCCCACGCAGGAAGCCATTTCCTCTCCGACCGCTGAGCTCGCTCATACCCCACGCTCCACCCCCTCGCCTCCATTAAGACCTCCCTCACTCCCCGGTCCCGTAGTCCACGAACAGCCCGGATCGATCTACGAGACTTTCATCCAGATCCCTGTCGGGGAAGATGGCATCCAGTACCGTGGGGCAGGTGTGGAGGATATGGAGCCTGTGGGCCCGAATGGGCTGGTTGTAACCGCGGATGGAGTCTTCGTCATCGGAGATGTGTTTGGAAATCGCCTCCTGCGTTTTGATGCTGACGGAAACCGCCTGGAAGATATCAACCTGACCCCCCTGGGTATCTTGAATATTTCAGACCTGGTTGGCGCTGGTAATACGCTGTACATCCTGGAGATCAGCTTCAAGGTTCTGCCGGAGCGTTATCGGGTGAACCAGCTGTCAGCCGAGGGGGAGCTGGTGCGCCAGTACGACTTGCCCAATGGCTTCCACTTTGAGGATGGTTTGTATGGCCTAGCGATCGGTTATCCGGTTGAGGGGGAAGCCCAGGTTCTGGTGCAGCTTAGCGCCGGAGCGGAAAGCGTTTACTTCCGGGTGCCCGATTCACCGGAAAGCTTGCCCGAGGAACTGCAAGCATTATCGGTTTATGGTAGCGAGCTCAGCCAGATAAGCGCGGGACCTGGCGAGATAGCAGTCTTGGGGGTAGGGGAGCAGGATTTCGAAAGCCGGATGACCGCTGGCGGGACAATTTTCCTGCTCTCCGCCAGGCCAGATGGCAGTCTGTACCTGTCTCGCGAAGACCTGCTGGCCTGGGAGCCGGCAATTTCCACAGACATAACCATCCATTACATCTCACCTGATGGCATGCCAATGGGCGTTGCCCGTTATCCCTTGAAGGATTGGTATTTCCATCTCTGGCGATTCTTGACCGTGGGACCGGATGGAAATGTCTACGGCTTGATCACCAGGGAAAGGTCAGTGGACGTGCTACGATTGAATTTCTACCAGCATCTAGACCCGCTCCTCTCTGAAGCGGTTGCGCCTGCAATCATGAGTGTTCCCCCACGTCTTTTGCCAGAAACGGCATATGATTGCAACCAGGTTGAGCGCCTTGCACCCGGTTCGCCGGAGGTTCTCCACATCCTGGAAGAGGTTCTCGAAAACTTCCACCGTGATTTACCAACCGAATACATGGGATTTGAACAGGTGTGGTCTGTGGATCGGCTCGGAGAGTATGCCATTATCCAGGGCATGGTGACCCCGGAGGAAAGTGCTATCCTCGTGGTTCAGCTATCAGAGCGTGGTTTTATCCTGGTCGGTAGATATGCTCCGAGCAGGCCCCTTCCAGATCTCAAGAATGCGGATGTGGCGGATTATTTTAGAGCAGACCTGCCGGGGGCATCCCCGGAACTATTCTATTGCTTGGACTTGAGTCGGTTCGTCGGTGGGAGTGAGTAATACTTGGATAGTATGGCATGGCTCGCGTCGCGCCTGTCCGGCTTGCCCACAAAGTATGGTTTACGCGTATAACCGGAGCAAACTATGAACAATGAAAAACCAATATTCGATCAAGCAACCCACTACCGAATTGAGATACAGGGTCGAGTTGATGTGAACTGGCTGAAAAGCTTCGATAGTTCGGCAGAGATCCAAATAGCTGAGACCAAGCAGATGCAAGAAGATTTGGTCATGATTGATGTGCACACCGATCAAGCGGGGATCGTTGGGTTGGTACGCAGGTTACACTCACTCGGATTGTCGATCATACAGGTACTGGTCGTTAATGATGGAGAATAGCTTAAGGAGCAACCTTCAAGGGGTATTGCACCGGCAGTGGAAATTCAATTTTCAATACAGCGAGAAAATTTAAAACTCTTGACGCTGTGTCTTTTCTATTCTTTATGTCGAATATTTACTTTCTTTAGCTCTATCACCCTGGGGAGGAAGTCCACCTTCTTCACTGAGCGAAGATTTTTAACGAAATCTATTGGATTCCGCCAGAGCTTTGCCGGAACTCAATCTGTCAATAATGGATGTGAAGGAGTGCGACCAGCGCTTTGGCGTGATAAACCCCTCTGGGAAAACTGAGCACTCCCGATTTTTAGGCGATTAGCTATCATATTGAATTCACCAATGCAGTTATCAAGACATTTGGGAATATCCGTAGGGAGGTTTGACCAAAACTCCCAGATCTTCCCCAAGGCAACGTCCATTGTCATTCGCTTCAGGACAACCGATCCAATAATGTCTTGGCTCATCTAGACAAAAGTTATTCAAAATGCCAGATGAGTCCAGCTATTACCCCGCAGTTTTTGATTAATCTTCCTGTTTGATTAGTGCTTATGCTTCGTGGGATTGAAGGCGCGCATTTTTTTGAGAGAGATAATCTTGAGATTCAGATCGCGCATGGAGGCAAATATGCCATGCAAGGCTGGTTGATCTATGATCTGCCCCTTGAGAAGCGTATTCCCGCTCGGTAAGGGAATAATCTCCCACCCACCCAGCCAATCGAACCAGCCTGGATTAAAGTGACCTTCCACCTCAATCTCATACCAATCTTCATTGTTCTGTTCTGGCTGTTTTTCATTTCCCATCTTATCGATCATGGTTGCCTTTTCTTTTATCGACTCACTACTCAAGATACCCATAATATAATCCGTAAAGCTAGAATGAAACATCCACCGAAAGATACATAAGGGTGATATTTTTTCCAGGTCATGAACAAATAAAAATCGTGGAATCAGGTAGCTAGATTCCACGGTTTTTAAGGTTTGGTTAATAAGGAATTAGATTTTACAGCGATCTTTGCTGGCGAATTCTGGCGTGATTAAATGCATTTTAAACAATTTCCAGTTCGCGGCCAATGGCTACAGCCTGGGTGCGGTTGGTGGCTCCGAGCTTTTGGAAAATGTGAATAACATGTCGCTTCACCGTTCCAATACTGATCACCAATTGGGAGGCAATTTCCTTGTTGCTACAACCATTTGCCATCAAGAGGAGAACTTCTATCTCGCGTTTGCTGAGGGGTTCGAGCAGCTTTTCGTCAGGCAAGGTCCTTTTGATTAAACCTGCTTTTTCTTCTTGTTCCTGGGAATACGCAGCCAGCAATCTCCCGGCGTACTCGTGCTTTTCTGTGGTGGCATGGCTGGTCACTTTGTAGAGCAATTTTGCCATCGCTGCTCCCTCTTCGATAAACAGGCGTATATACCCTTCGGGTTCTGCCGTGGATAAGACATGGGAAAGTGTATTGATAGCCTGGATATCGTTTCCGCTTGCTTGTTCAGCCAAAGCCTGGAGCATGTGTGCTTCTAAAGCTCGCCCAGTTCTACCGGCAGCTGCGGCATTAATGCGAACATTATCTAGTAAATCTGCTGCTTGATCCGTCCTGCCGCCCGCGATCCAAACGCGTGCAAGGGTTAGCAGAACAAACTCATTTATAAGGTCATGGGGAGCGGCAATTTCTGCTCGCTTCAATTTGGCTTCTACTGAATCAGCCCATGGTTCAGTTGCAGATAGGTCCCCTTGTGCTAGATGCAATCGAGCTTGCCAAGCTTGAAGATGCTTTATTTCTATGGAAGTGGGACACCGTTGGGCAACAAGTTCAGCCTTTTGAAGAAAGCTAATGGCAGCCTCCCAATCTTTTTGTGATATTGCCAGGTGAATCCGAACCGGGTAAACTTCTGTTAGGAAAAATATGAAGTCGCCTGATTCTGCCAGGTCGATACCTTTCTGAATATCCAAGGCTGCATTTTCTAACTGGTTCCACTCCCTTTTTAAGTCTCCAAGGCCAGCATACTCGACACCTGAGTAGATAGGTGTTTCTGTTTCCCTCGCATATCGGATTGCTTGATTATAAATGTATGCGGCTTCATGCAGGTGGCCCTGCAGTACCTTTAATTGGGCAAGATAATGTCTGGCGTTTAAGCAAGCCGAAAAATGTCCCGCAGCTTGCATCGTGTTTACCGTATTGGTTAATACCTGTTCCGCTTTTTCTGTATTACCTGCAAAATAATGGGCATGACTCAAAAAGAGAAGGGCAGACCCCATATCTCGAATCTCTGATCTTGGAGTTATTTCCAGCCCACTTTGGCCGAGATCAATCGCGGTGTCATAATCCCCATGGAATCGGGCGTTAACAGAGCGATAGATGAGTATTTTTTGCCGCAATATTGTTGTAGGTAAGTCATAGTCGCGTGTAGGTTTAATGTCTGCCTCCACCAGTTTCAACCACTTTTCAGCAGCGTCAAAATGGCCCAGCAAAATTAAACTACCCCCATGTGCAATGCATAATTCTGGCTGCGACTGAACCAGTTCTTCTGGTAGGGTGTTGAGCCAGTTGAGCAGCATATGGACTTCCCCACGATTCCACAAACTATTCTTGATTTGAAGCATGAGCCGAGTGGCAAGTTCGTAATTCTGCGCCTTCAAGGCATACCCAATCGCGTTTTCATGGAAATCATTTTGTTCAAACCAAGCCGCTGCTCGTTCGTACAATGTATTCACAATTGTGGGCTCAGTTTGTTTTAAGTGACGGAAGAGCAAATCTGAAAATAAGTGGTGATAGCGGTACCACTGTCGTTCATCATCTAGCGGAATCAGGAAGAGATTCTTCCGTTCCAACTCTTTTAGCAGATGATCACTGCTGTTAACAATATCGAGGACCGCATCACAAAGAGAACCAGTAAACCTGTCGAGTATAGAAGTGTGCAGGAGAAATGTCTGGATCGATTTGGGCTGCTGCTGGATGACTTCTTCGGACAAAAAATCAAGGATATGCCGGTTGCTCCCTGAGAAAGCATGGATAAATTTGGTGGCATCTTTCTTCCCCTTAATGGTTAGGGCTGCCATTTGTAATCCAACAATCCATCCTTCAGTGCGTTGGTCCAATTCAATGACATTATTTCCAGATAATTTTAAATCCATTACATCATTAAGAAAAATAGTGGATTCCTCGCTGCTAAACCGCAGGTCGTTTGTCCGCAGCTCCACCATATTCCCCCGGGCGCGCAATTTCGCCAGGTGAATCGGGGGATCAGAGCGGGTTAACATCACAATGTGCATTTTCTGCGGAATATGGTCCAGTAAATAGCCCAGAGCTTTATGGATGGAAGATTCCGTGATAACGTGGCAATCATCCAGAACAAGGGCAAAATCTTGGGGATAAACGTTGACTCCATTGATAAGTGCAATGATCAATTCTTCCATAGGAGGTAAATCGGGCAATTGAAGTTGAGAGACTAAATCAAAGGTAAGGTTTGGATCCAGTGTCTCCAATGCTGCTGCAACATATGTGAGGAATCGTGCCAGGTTATTGTCGTCCGAATCGAGTGATAACCAAGCCAGGGGATAATCCCTTCCATGTTTGAAGTGCCAATCAACCAAAAGGGTAGTCTTTCCATACCCAGCAGGAGCCGAGACCAAGGTTAGGGATTTTTGTAAACCATTAGCTAATTGGTCGACTAAACGCGGGCGGGAAACAAGCCTGGTGTGCGCTCTTGGAATATAGAGTTTGGTTGTGAGTAGGAGGCCTGCCATTTCTTCCTGGAGCTAATAGATTTTCCACCTGGTGGTTTGCTTTCTCATTAATTATATTGATTAATACAAAAAAATATATCCATGATGTATCTTTCGGTGGATGTTTCATAGATTTATTACTTGTATGCTTTATTCAATAAAACAGCCACCAGTTAGGGCTGATTTACTTTACCAGCAATGATCACGTATACAGATCAGGAGCTTGTAGAAATGGATACTTCCAATTCTCTTGTTATTGAAACTCGCAATCTGAGTAAGACCTTTAAAGAGGTGCAGGCTTTGAGTGGCCTCAACCTGACTGTCAAGCAAAACTCGATCTTTGGATTCCTGGGACCAAATGGTGCTGGCAAGAGCACCACGATCAAGCTGCTGCTTGGGCTAATTCAGCCCACTGGGGGTCAGGCTTCCATCTTTGGGAATGATGTGCAGCGTGGCAGCGTGGCGATTCGCAAGCGCGTTGGCTATTTGGCTCAAGATCCTCGCTATTACGATCACATGACAGCCCGCCAGATTGTTAATTACACGGCACGTTTCTTTTATCGCGGTCCGAAAGACCTGATCGAAGCGAGGGTGCAGGAGATGCTCGAGATGGTGGGTTTGGAAGATAAAGCCGATCGCCCGGTGCGTGGCTTCTCGGGCGGTGAGCGGCAGCGTTTGGGTATTGCCCAGGCACAGGTTAACTATCCTGACCTGCTGATCCTTGATGAACCAGCTGCCTCACTCGATCCAATGGGCCGCCATGATGTGCTGGACGTCATGGGAAGACTGCGAAAATACACCACAATTTTTTACTCCACGCACATCCTTGATGATGTACAGCGGGTAAGTGACACAGTCGCTATCCTGAACAAAGGCATGCTGATCGCCGAAGCTCCAATTAACCAGCTGCTATCCGGTGATGATGACTTGGTCAAATTTGATATCACCTTGAAGAATGAGACAGAAGCGGCGATTGCTGGTGCTCAAAGCCGGGTGACCCAGCAACCCTGGGTGAAAAATCTGAGTACGACAGCTGAAGACGGCCTGGTCCACTGGCAAGTCAGCGTCAGTGACGAGGCTGCGGCTGACGACATGCTCCTGCGGTTGATCCTTGAAGATCGCAGCTTGAAGGTGAATCACTTTGGGTACAAGAAATATGAACTGGAAGAAGTTTTCTTGGACCTAGTTGGGAAGGAGAATTCGATATGACCATCCAAACACATCCTGATGTAACCCGCGACCTGCGCCAGGCTACTCGCCAGGGTTTGCAGCCGACTCGGGGCAGCGGTTGGCTGGCAGGGTTTGGTAATATGCTTACCAAAGAACTGGGCGAATGGTTTCACACACGCCGCTGGTTGTGGCAACTTTTGCTCTGGATGATTATTATTAATGGATTTGTTGTCTTAATCCTTTTTATCCTCCCGTTATTAGAATCCCTCTTTCCGGGGATCAATGCCTCTTTAGGGAAATCTTATGAAGGGCTTCCACCTGAAGCGATGGGCTTATCGTATTATTTTTCCATCTCAATATTGACCGGTTCAATTGGAGTGATCATCCTTGCCCAAGATGAAATCATCCAGGAAAAGCAGTCGGGAACGATAGCCTGGATTCTCTCCAAGCCCGCGGCTCGCCCGGCATTCATTCTGACCAAATTGCTATCGAACTCAATTGGTGTGCTGATCTTTATCGTCGCGATACCTGCACTGGTTTTTCTGGGCGAGATCTACCTAGATCTCCACATCGTGATTCCCCTGGTGCCCTTCCTGGCTGGATTAGGGGTGTTCCTGCTGGCGCTCATTTTCTACTTGACCCTGGTGATCATGTTGGGCGTTTTATTCGAGTCGCGCGGACCTGTGATGGGGATTGCTTTCGGGATCTTGATCGGTGGCAATGTTATTTCCAGTTTTATCCCCCAAATCGCCTATGTTTTACCGGTCACCATGGAATCGATTGCCCAAAGTGTTGTGTTAGGAACACCCATGCCGGTAATGTTCAACTCGCAATTGATCTCAGCTGCCATTTTGAGCAGCGTATTCATCCTGGTGGCATTGTGGCGCTTCCAGCGTGAAGAGTTCTAGTCCCGGAGAGAAGTTTAGCAAGTGGAGTATCCTGCTTTGATATGAGCGATAATCCAATCCAAAGCATCCCCCATAACTCCCCGGTGGTTGGATGCACTCGGGGAGTTCATCTTATAAATGGTTCATCGATCATAATACTTGTATTTGAGAAAAGGGAAAATGAATCTGGTCGTTATTCTAGTTGCCACCACAGGCGAGTGTGTAAAAATCCTTCGGGGCACAAGAAGCATGGTCGCCATAGCATTTGAACCTGTTCAATTAACCTACCACCTGTCTGCATGGGGATCGCAGGAATCTTATGAGAAATCAGAATGAACCGGGCTTGCATTTAAGACTACCGAGTTCGGGTTATGTCCTTAAAAAAAGGGATCTATCCCGGTTCTTGACTGAAATTATGACCAGGCTTCAATTTGCCAAGGACCGCTATAAGCACTGGTCCGTAAAACCGGAGATTTTACTGGTGGAGTTAGTTGATACCCACCAGATGAATATGGCTGAACTGGTGTTGGCCAAGATGGTGAATAAATCAGGCGTGATTACTTTCGAGTCATTGAACCTGACAATATGGTGATGGGCAACCACAAGACGTAAATACCAAAAGTATGAAAGGTGGAAAAAATGGATAAAGTAATTATAGTAAACCAACTTACCCGCCGCTTTGAAGAAACGGTTGCAGTTGACAACCTTTCCCTTGAAGTACACGCGGGGGAGATCTTCGGCGTCCTGGGCCACAATGGCGCTGGTAAAACCACTACGGTGCGGTTGCTCAACGGTGTAATCGAACCGACCTCCGGTAGCATGCGCGTATTGGGCTTCGATCCGCAGATGGATGGTCCGAAGTTGCGTGCCCGTACAGGTGTGCTGACCGAAACTCCTTCCATGGATGAGCGCCTCACCGCCAAGGACAACTTGAGCATCTATGCTGATTTGTATGGTGTGCCCCGCACAGAAGTTTCCAAACGAATCCATGAATTGTTAACAGAATTTGATCTTGCAGACCGTGCAGAGGAGAGAGTCGGCGGCTACAGCAAGGGGATGAAGCAACGCCTGGCTCTGGCGCGGGCATTCCTGCACAAGCCGGAGCTGCTCTTCCTGGATGAGCCCACATCCGGGTTGGACCCGATCGCTGCCCATCATGTGAACGACCTGATTCAGCGCATAGCACGCCGCGAGAACCACACGGTATTTCTGTGTACACATAATCTGGTGGATGCTCAAAAGCTGTGTGATCGAGTGGCGGTGCTGGAACACGGGCGCTTGGTGGCTCTAGGTACGCCCGCGGAGCTGACCCGCCAGTACGTCCGCAGAATGGATGTTGACATCGAAGTCAATGAAGCTCAGATAGAGAGCACATTGCAGGTTTTGCGTTCCCTTCCCCGCCTGGTGATTGGTGATCCAGTACAGACAAACAGCGACCTGACGGTAACCCTCTCAGGGCATGAGGCCATTCCTGATTTGCTGGAAGTCTTGGTACAAAAGAATGTGCGGATTTATCGGATCGCTGCCCAGGAAGCGAACCTGGAACAGGTGTACTTTGCCCTGCACGGTGAAAAGGAGAGTGTGTAGTGAATACCCGCGCCATATTTGCGATTATCCGCAAAGATTTAAAAGTTGTCAGCCAGAACAAGGGTGTGATGCTGCCCACCCTGATCGCTCCATTGTTCCTATTTGTTATTCTGCCCTGGAGCGTGGTCCTGTTGCCTTCGATATTTAAATTTATGGGTCTGTCGGCTGACGATCTGGGTGCAGTCCAATCTCTGATCGCGCGTATGCCTGCGGGATTACAACAAGGGCTCGCCGGCTATACTGGGATCCAGCTTGTGATTGTCTATATCCTGGTTTATATGCTGGCGCCGTTTTTCCTGCTCATCCCCTTAATGGTTTCGGCAGTGATCGCCGCAGACAGTTTTGCTGGAGAAAAAGAGCGTAAAACGATGGAAGCACTGCTCTATACACCAACCACGGACCGCGAATTGTTCATTGCAAAGCTGCTTTCAGGGTGGTTAGCAGCCCTGGTAGTCGCGTTCGCTGGATTTGTACTCTACGTGATCACTGTCAATGCAGCTGCTTGGTCTCAAATACAACAGATCTTTTTCCCAAACACCATGTGGTTGGTGATGATCTTCTGGGTGGTGCCAGCTTTACCTGGTTTGGGATTAGGTGTAGTGGTTATCGTTTCTTCTCGAGCAGAGGGATTCCAGGATGCCAACCAGATAAGCGGGGTGCTGGCATTACCGATACTACTTTTGGTCGTTGGGCAGGTATCAGGCGCGATGTTTTTCAGTATTTCCCTGGTGTTGCTGCTGGGTTTGGTCATCTGGTTACTAGATGGGCTGCTGATCTGGCTGGGTAGCCGCAGCTTCCGCCGCGGTCGTTTGCTGGGTGCTTGAGCCGAGAACAGCGAAGAGAACCGGGGGTCGGGAGGATCTAAAACCCCCGGTTTGAACGCAATCTGGATCCTTATTTTTCTCCATAGCGGGTTCTGATCTGACCTCTCTGCTGGTCGAAAAAATTCCTCTGGTGGTGAAATTCAGTGTGCCGGGAACGAAAAATGCCAGAGAAACATCCCTTTCAGAATATTATTTAAGCCAATATCAATTGCTATTCGCATATCGAAGCAAACAAGGTCGCACTAATCAACGCGTTTAGAAGAATACTTCCTGGTCCTGATCGCGGAACACTTTCTCAGCAGCTGTGTTCTCCCCACCAGCATCCAATTCCACATCACGCCGAGTGGGGAAATCAGCCAATGCCTCCTGGTAGTACTCATGTTGGATCAGCAGGTTCATGATCTCATTTGTCCCCGTCCAGATCTGGCAAAGACGCAGGTCTCGCACCATGCGTTCAATTGGGAAGACATCTGTATAACCGATACCCCCCATCACCTGCATGGCCTGGTTGGCAACCTGCCAGGCTGTATCTGTGGCAAACTTCTTCGCCTGGCTCACCAGCCGGCGGGCATTCGGGGCATCGGCATCCACTGCTCGGGCAGCCATGTAAACCATCGCCCGGGCGGCATCTAGGTGGGTGATCGCATCGGCGATCATGAAGCTGACTGCCTGGAAGCTGCGGATTTTTTGACCAAAGGCATGCCGGTTTTCGCTATAGCGAGCTGCGATTTCGAGGGCGGCGCGGACTCCCAGGCTGGCTGCAGCGGAAGTCAAACGTTCGGGGATCATCATCTGGTTGAAAACCTGCGCACCGCCGTGCAGTTCCCCAATCAGGTTTTCTCTCGGCACTTCCACATTCCTGAATGCCAATCGACCGGTACCCCCGCCGCGCGTACCCAGCAGCCCGTAGATATATTCTGTCTTCAAACCGGGACCTCGTTCGATGAGTAGCGCACTCAAACGCTGGTGCTTGGCCGCGTCTTCTGTAAAATTGGTCCGGCAGTAAACCAGGAACAGGTCGGCTTCTGTTGCCCCGACTACAAAGCGCTTCTGCCCATTGACCAGGAAATGATCCCCTCGCAGCTCCGCCCTGGTTGTCGCACCGAAAAAATCCGACCCACCGCGCGGCTCGGTCAGGGCTTCGGCACTGATCAGCTCCCCGCGCAGTAGTGGTTTCAAATAGCGTTCCTTCTGCTCCTGGGTACCAAATTTGTGCAGAGCCTCCCCAACGATTGAAGGCATCACATATGCACAACCCAGGGTGGTACCCAGGATGCCGATCTCCTCCTCGGCGATTACCTCGCAAGTCCACGGCAGCCCTCGGCCTCCCCACTGCGGGTCGAATCGCAAGCCCAGCAGGTTCCTAGCTGCAAGCTTTTCAACATACTCCCGCGGGTATTGGATTTCATCCTTATCCAGGGCACGCACATATTCAGGTGAAACCTCTTCCCGTACGAACTGCCGAATTTCCGCCTGAATCTTGCGCTCTTCTTCATTCATTAGCTCTGGGTAAAACATCTCGCCTCCTTAGATTGGATCCGCCTGACGAAACCAGGTTTCCCTTTCCCTGCTTGTATTATAGCCACAGTTTTCCCCGAATATTTTATGATTGTCTACTCACATGAATTCGGGATGGCTGCAAAAAAAACAATAGCTATCAGTTCCACTTGGAACAATCCCAAATAACAACTGAAATTTGATCCTGACCCAATTAATAAGTCAAATTGTCCTGGAAAGGTCGTTTCGATGGCATGGCGAGGTGTTACAGAGAACCGGGTTTCTGTTCGCTTGGTTCAAGGTTTTCCAGCAGAGCTGGTAGATCGAATCGTGATCGCATTTCTGGGGTCAGGCAGTTCCCCGGCTTGAGCAGAAGCACGAATTATGGGTGAATGCCGGACACACGGTACGATCCTGAGGAGGCGGACATATCTCAGGCTACGAGTCACAAACCGATTAATCTAACTTAGATGTCCTCATCCCGTTTTCGGTGGGGAAGTTCTCATATAAGAATACAATCTCACAAGCAGTGCGATCCAGGCCACTGGGTCACCGCATGTGAAGACAGCAATGGTGTGGAAGACCCAGCTAATGAACTCGATAACCAGTTGAACAACGTTGTTTCGGGTAACCCGGGACAATTATTGAATTCAAAAAAAGGAATTGGCCCATGCAGGTCTGCATTGGTTCTATTGTTTATTCATGGATCATATAAAGGGTTCCGCATGTTGTTTTAGATTTCAATACTCCCCCAACGCAGATTCCAGTGTTCCTGAAAAACAAAAATTTTGACTCGCACATTCCTTTCTGATAAAATCAAAAATAATATTGGACTAGACAACCTGTGTTCCCTAACACCTGATCCTTGATAGTCAATCACTTGTCAACAATTTCATAGCTGGTCATAATAAGCGAATCGTGGCCAATAATGCCTAAGGTGGTTTTTTATTCTCATGTGAGAGAGAAAGTATGACAGGGCGAAAAAAAAACACGACTTCCATTAGCAAGTAATCTAAGGAAAATCATAACAATAATCTCGTATGTACTGAACGCCGAAAAATTTGACCGGCAGTCGCGCTAGGTTTCCCTTCATCACGGTCACAATACCCACACTCAACAATTTTCCATAGCAGCCTAATACATTGCGGATTGAAATCGGAGTGTCCTGGCGGGGCAGTAAACTGCGCTTGCGCTGATAGGAGCTCACCCATGGCCAGAATCGTCTCGGTTCACTCCTTCCGGGGGGGTACAGGCAAATCCAACATCACGGCAAATGTGGCTTTCTTACTGGCTCTCAGTGGACGGTCTGTCGGCGTGATCGACACGGATATCCAATCCCCGGGCATCCACATCCTATTTGGGCTCGAAGGGTCCGAGATCACCTGCTCGCTCAACGATTACTTGTGGCATGGCCGTGACATCACCGAAACAGCCCTAGATGTGACACCGAGTCTCACAGCAGACATGGGGGGAAGATTATTTCTTATCCCCTCCAGTACGGAGCCTGGCCAAATTTCGCGCGTCCTGCGGGAGGGATACGATGCGGAACGCCTGACTCGAGGTTTAAGAGAGCTGGTTGATCGCTTGAACCTCGACAGCCTGTTGATCGATACCCATCCAGGCTTGAACGAAGAAACACTGCTGTCACTGATTATCTCCAACATGTTGGTGATCATCATGCGCCCCGATAAACAGGATTATGAGGGAACGGATATCACCATGCGAGTTGCCCGCCAGCTGGAAGTGCCTATCTCAACCATAGTAATCAATAAAGCTCCAACCAATCTTGAACCCGAAGCTATCGCCATAAAAGTGAAACAAATCTATGATTGTGAGGTTATCGCTGTGCTGCCTCACAGTGAAGAGATGCTCAACCTGGGAAGTGATGGGCTGTTTTCGGTTCATTTCCCGGAACACCAGCTGACCTCGCTCTTTAAACAGATCGCGCAGGAATTAGACGGGTGAGCGAGCATGTCTACAGACGAGGCAAGATACAGCGTCCTGGACCTGGTAGATTTACCGACCTTCGAACGACGGGTGTGGTTGCTAATCTCTCGCGAAGGACCAGCAAGTGTTAAGGAGCTTGCCCAGGAGCTCGCTTGCCCCGAGACTGCGGTCGAGACGGCATTGGTTGCATTGAAGCAG
>CP070764.1:155629-174650 GCA_020349245.1 Chloroflexota bacterium
CGCTCCCAGGGAGAAAGTCAGCGTGTTTGGTGGCAGATCGATATCGGAGGCGGTAGCCGTGAAAGAAAGGGTGTTCAGCTCAGCGATAACTTTGTTCCCGATGGGGTCCAGTGTCGGGGGGGTATTGACTTCCAGCACGGTGAGGCGGACATTCTGGCAATCCTGCAGGGCGCTATCGCTGACGCAGACCTCGAAATTGTATACGCCGGGACCGTCCGTTTCGTCCGTTTGCCAGGCGAAGTCTCCGCTGAGGGGATCGAGGCTGGAGCCATCGGGGGCGGTCACACCGAGGGAGAAGGTCAGCGGGTCGCCATCCCGGTCGCTGGCGGTGGCGGTGAAGGTTACCAGTGCTCCTTCATCGATGGTCTGGTTGTTGATGTGATCCAGCTTTGGTGCGGCGTTGTCAACCGCCTCAGGCGCGGAGCCGGTGAATCTGGAGGGGGACTCCAGGGCGCTGCTGGATGCCGCAGCAGCCCAGCTGGCTGCCGGTGAAAATGCCAGGGTGCAGAGGATGGCCAGACCGAGCAGGAGTGAAAAATGTGATTTAAGGAGCTTCATTTCGAAAGATTAACTCACCGAAAATTTGATCCTAGGCTAAAAATTGATCAATATATCTGCGGATGTGCAAGAGTCGCGCGAGCGACTGTCGATCGCTCTAGAAATCTAAATAAATCGGAATGTGCAGGATAATTCAGCATTCCTTAGGGAACCGGTGTCGTTGTTGGAGCTTTTGTCGGTGTGGGTCGCGGGGTCGGTGGCGGAGGAATCGGTGTGTTGGTCGCTGGTGGGGGCGGTGGCTGCGTTGGCGGCGGATTGGTTGGCGGCGGGCTGGTCGGATTTGGCCTTCCACCACCAGATTTTTCCGTGGGGGTCGCGCTGGAGAAGATTATCGTACCGGCAGGAGCAGGCGTGTTCGTGGCTGTGGCTGGCGGGGTGTAGTTGAGCGGTGTGGGAGTCGCCCCGGGTGTTGCGGTCGCTGGTTCATCTGTGCAGGCTCCCGGGCCGCTGAGGCCCTCGTTGTAGTCGGAAAGCTCCTCGACAAATGTTTCCGCTTCGGTTTCCTCGCCCTGGGTCAAACGAATCTCGGGTGGGTGAGCGATCAACCACTCGCTGACCCTTTCCAGGGTTCTCTCGATCATTTCAGGATCTGCGCCTTTCATTACGTTTAGGTGAGCGATGAAATACTGCTGCAACAGGCGGGTTGTCACCAGGTTTGGATCATCAAGTTCGAGAATTGCCAGAGCCTGTTCTTTTGTATACGTCCGGCTGTCCAGTTCGAACGAGTCGATGAGCCACTGGTCGGTGAACTCCCGCCAGTAAAAAATCGAGTAGGTGCAGTTGGTCGTGGTTGTAGGTTCCGGGGGAGTGGTAGGGCTGGGCTCTGTTGCCCGCGGGGTATCAGATGAAGTTGGCGTGTTTGTTGGAGAGGCGATCTCTGCCAAGGTTGGAGATGGGGTTCTGGTTGGAGTGGGGGTTGTATCGTTTGAATTCGGAGCAGCCAGACTCTGGTTGCTGCCACGCAAGCTGTTCAACACGTCATCGCCAGCGATGATCCAGCTGACGATAAATACCATGATGACAATAATGAGTAATGGCAGCCACAATTGCCGGGTTCGATTCGTTTGGGTGCTCATGGATCAAAATTGGTGAGGGTGGATCCAGTGGATCGCAACTTGCCCCAAGTACTTGTTTACTCCTGTTTAGATTATACTTCATAACCCTTGAAAATCATCCTGGAAAACGGTCTATTCTCAAGCCACCTATGATAATTGAAAGGGATGGATCTCAACAAGGAAATATATCGAGTCAGGATAACGAAAAGAGGTTGAGTCTTAACCTGGCAACGTGGGAACTATCTCTGATAAATCCGGGGATGCCGCTTTTAGCAATTCTCTGGCTCGTTGGATAAGCTTGTCACATTATCTAATGCAAACCCCCCGGTCCTCAATGGTGTCGCCTTAATGATCGTGTTTTTTTATTGCCAGCCGCAGCGCAAGGCATGATTACTGGATTCAGCGGCTCAAATTTTTATTTTCATTCCCTCACTAGTCTCGTCACTACTGGAATTGACAAAAGCGGACCCGGCATGTAAAATCATTTACCACCTGGGAATGCACCCAAAATAGATTGGCCACAGGTCAATAAAATACCCGGGTGGAAATAGATAATCAGATTAAAGAGGAATAAAAATCACCGCCAGCGTGGTAAATTTCTCCAGTCAATGTGAATCATGCGGATTCTGACAGAACTGCAAGTCACAGAGCTTGGAAATTTCAGTTAATTAGTATATATTTACTATTGAAATTGATGGATACAGAACCTTATAATGTAGTCGTAGCAAAGAAAGGGCAAACTCATCGAAAGGTGAGGACGCAAAGTCACGGATCTAACCAGTTGCTCAACTGCACGATCGCCGGACCGCCTAAGCTGACCATTCATATACTGGACAGTTTGGCAAATAATGAAGCATGAAAGTCGCACGTTATTGGTTCACATTTGTAGTAAAATAATTAGGAGTATGCCATGACTGTCTTAATAATCTCTATCGTCGCCGCGTGGATCATTTTTTCGGCCTTGCTGGTGACCATCATCTGTGTGAATTCCGCACGCTTGAGCCGTATCGACGAGCCGTTCAAAGACCCCGCGCATATCGAACAAGAGAGGTTAAGAAGAAACGAGGAATTTTCTCAAGAAGCATATCAGCTTACGGCTGAGTAAGCACCTGCTTGAGAAGGGTAGTTAAATCAATAGTTTGGCTGCGCAAGATCGCGCATCCTGCTCCGAATACATGGATTGAAATTCAAGAATGTCCTTCCGGGCATTCTTTTTTTTATTGGTTTGGTCATTTAGTTATCTGTGGGGAGTTTCAGGACCGAATGTGCAGAAAAATGTAACATTTAATTGAAAAGTGCGTTTATAAAAACAGAGAAATACAGATCTGGATTGTGGAGATAGGAAAAACTCGGTGTGCGGGTGATTGAGCCTTTGAGTCATGAAAATCAAACCACCCACAATCCGTTTCAGCACGTCTTCAAGGAGTTGTTTCCCTGGGAAGAAGGGTGTGCTGCAGAATTGCAGTTAATAAAACAGCTCTGCTTACCGGATATAAACCTGAGGATTGGAAGGGAATTTGCTCTGCAGGCTCTGCACTAGTAATAAAAAATCAGTGAAAAAAGAAGTTATGGTGGAATGCAGAACCTAATGGATAGATAAGGATGCCTATTGTATGATCCCCTGGATTACTTTCTAACCTGACCGGATGAACAGAGGCCTTTCCGATTAGACATGTCGACAAATTGGACCCAGATGACCAGCACAGGTAAACGAAGTCCAGGTCCATGTTAATTAATAACCCTTTCCGGTAAACATGCTTCTGTCGGAAGGGCGGAGCATGTCAGGAAGATAACAGGGAATGTATCGATTGCGGAGGGAAAAAGATCAAATGGAATCAACCCAACAGAGTGTACAGCTGATCGCTGAAACGCCTTTAAAAGCCAAGATTCGCAAGGCTTCAAGAAGTGTTCCCCGCCAGATGCAATGGCGGCTTTACACCGCGGGCTTAATTATTGCAGATCTTCTCATGCTGGGTTTTGCCTTCCTCCTGGCATATTTGATCCGGTTTGAACTCCTTTTCCAATTTTTCTACCACAAATCTGATCCCAAAGTTTCCTACTACCAGACCGTGGTCTTCTTTCTGACTTTAACGCTGCTGGTGATTTTCCTGCTCTTGGGCTTGTATGACCGGGAAAAATTGCTCGGGGGGACGTTAGAATATTCGATGATCTTCAATGGGATCACGTTGGGCATGATGCTGCTCATTGCTGTTGGTTTTTTGGACCCGAATTTTTCATTGGCCCGCGGCTGGCTGCTCATGGCCTGGTTTTTTGCGTTGTTTTTCGCCATGTTTGGCCGCTTCGCGATACGCCGGGTGATTTATTCACTCCGGCATAAAGGATACTTTCTCACCTCAGCCCTGATCGTTGGAGCGAATAATGAGGGATTATCACTGGCCGAGCAGCTGACCTCCTGGCGATCATCTGGTTTCCATATCGTGGGTTTCGTGGATAAAAAACTACCTCCCGGGTCGCGGGTGCTGAATGACCTGTATGTACTGGGTACGGTCGATCACCTGAGCGAATTAATCGCCAGGCACGATATTGAAGAGCTGATCCTGGCCAGCAGCGCGATCTCCTCGCGGGACCGCATGCTGGATATATTCCAGAAATACGGCGTCTCCAGCGATGTGAATGTGCGCATGTCCTCCGGGTTGTACGAGATTATCACCACGGGATTGACGGTAAAGGAGTTTGCCTACGTACCCCTGGTTGGGGTTAACAAGGTTCGCCTTACCGGGGTTGACGAATTTCTTAAATACTCGATGGATATCCTCCTGGCGATCCCCGCCTTGCTTGCCCTGGGCCCCATGATGCTGCTGATTGCCCTGGCGATCAAGCTCGAGTCACCCGGGTCGATAATATACCGCCGCAGAGTCATGGGTATGAACGGAGAGGAGTTCGATGCATTTAAATTCCGTACCATGTATGAAGATGGTGACGAGATTTTAAAAGCGTATCCGCAATTGCAGCGTGAGCTCTCGAATAACTTCAAGCTGAAGGAAGACCCGCGGGTGACCAGGATTGGGAAGTTCTTGCGCCAGACGAGCCTGGACGAACTCCCCCAGCTGATCAATGTCTTGAGGCGTGAAATGTCAATGGTTGGTCCGCGGATCATCACACCCGCTGAAGTGGCAAAATACGAAAAATGGGATATCAACTTGATGACTGTCCGCCCAGGGATTACCGGCTTATGGCAGGTGAGCGGGCGTTCTGATGTAACCTATGAAGAACGGGTGCGCCTGGATATGCATTACATCCGCAATTGGAGCATCTGGTTGGATATCCAGCTCCTGGTGCAGACCATTCCAGCTGTGATTCGCAAGCGCGGGGCGTATTAGAGTAGAATAAGGGTTTCCATATTCCCATTCCCTGAAGGAGTTGTAAATTGAAAATACTTGTCACCGGGGGTGCAGGTTTCATTGGATCGCATGTTGTGGATTTGTTGGTAGAAAATGGCCACGAAGTCGTGGTGGTTGATAACCTTTCAACGGGTCACCGCTCGAATGTCAATCCCGGGGCCAAGTTTTACCAGGTCGATATTCGCAGCCCGGAACTGGAGGATATTTTCGCCAAAGAACGCCCGGAAGTGGTCGATCATCATGCTGCGCAGATGGATGTGCGCTTTTCGGTGGAAGATCCACTCTTCGATGCGGATGTCAACATCCTCGGTTCGATCAAATTAATCGAATTGGCGCGCAAATTCCAGGTGAATAAGTTCATTTACATCTCGACGGGTGGTGCGGTTTATGGGGAACCGGAATACCTGCCGTGTGATGAAGCACACCCAATCCAGCCGATATGCCCCTATGGGGCGAGCAAACATACCGTTGAGCATTATCTGTTCATGTACAAGGAGCTTTACGACCTGGATTATGTCATCCTGCGCTATCCAAATGTTTATGGACCCCGCCAGGACCCCCATGGTGAGGCAGGCGTGGTGGCGATTTTTACTGGCCAGATGCTGCAGGGTGCCCAGGTTGTGATCAACGGTGACGGGGAACAGGAGCGGGATTTCGTCTATGTTGGTGATTGCGCGCAAGCAAACCTGCTGGCTTTAAATTCCGGGGAAATAAATACTGTCTACAATCTCGGCTATGGTGAGGGGACGACGATCAACCAGATCTTCACTTCCCTGAAATCTATCACCGGCTATGAACTGATGGCCAAACATGGTCCAGCAAAAACCGGTGAGACACGCCGAATTTATTTAGAGGCAAGTAAAGCGAAGAATCAGCTGGGCTGGCAGCCGACTGTCGGGCTCGAAGCAGGTCTGACCAAAACCGTTGAATTCTTCAAACAAGCAAATTAACAAACCAATTAACAAACCAATATCCACCTGATATCTTGAGATTGCCGGTGTCAATCGAATTGGAGATTCCTCCCGGGTGGGGGGATACCTAGGAGTCCTTATGTATTTAATCCGCAGCTATGTTGATGAATTAAAAAATATCTTAGATAAACTATCTCAGGAACAGGTTGAACAGGTCTTGGCTGTTCTTCACGAAGCCAGAATGGCCAATCAGCAAGTATTTATATTCGGTAACGGAGGCAGTGCATCAACTGCCTCCCATTTTGTATGTGACCTGGGTAAAAATACACGTGTCCAGGGGGTGCCGAATTTTCGTGTGATTGGTTTAATCGATAACATCGCCCTGTTTTCAGCCCTGGCCAATGACGATGGGTACGAGAATGTTTTTTTGAACCAGCTCATCGACCATGTCCAGCCCGGTGATGTCGTGGTCGCGATTTCAACCAGTGGCAATTCAATGAACGTGGTCAATGCTGTACAGTTTGCCAGGTCGGTTGGGGCGAGAACGATCAGTTTTACAGGGTTTGACAGCGGTCAGCTGGGATCGCTGGTGGATGTCGATTTGCACGTCTCAAGCCACAGCATCGAACATGTAGAAGATGTACACCTCGTGCTGGAGCACCTGATCACCAGAGGTCTACGGGAATTAGCCATGCAGTATGTGCTTCAAGGATCATCAATTACAAATCTCGCTGAGATCAGTGTAGATGATGGCGAGCCCTCCCTGGATTAATATTCATTTGGAATTATTGTGCTCATTTGCCACCGAAATTATTGCTTAAGGCTGCGTGGACTGAAAGAATTTTTACCGGGGGAAATTAGAATAAAATCACCGTTTATAAAGCGATCAAATCAAATAAGGCTGTTGACAGATTCTCGTAAACCAGGAAGCGAGGAATCTGTTTCGCTTGGGGAAGTTTGGCCTGGGCATGCCCACGACCGGTGAGGACAAGGACATTCTGGCCGATTCCGGCGGCTTGACCAGCAATGATATCACTGAGGGCGTCACCCAGCAAAATTGAGTGTTTTAAATCCAGGGTAAATTGAGCAGCAGCTTCGAATATCATTCCTGGTTTGGGTTTTCTGCAGGCACAATCATCCTCATTGGTATGAGGGCAAGTCAGCACTCGATCTATTCTGCCGCCAGCAGATTCAATCTCTGCTACCAACCGCTGGTTAATTGATTCTGCCGCTGCCTGGGAGATGATCCCCCGCCCGATCGCAGATTGATTGGTGATGATGAATATCTTATATTGGCTTTTGCGGATTCGCTGCAGGGCCTGCAAAGCCTGGGGGTATATCGTCACGTCTGACCAGGAGCGCACATAGCTGGCTTTGTTCTCGATGATGCATCCATCCCGGTCGAGGAATATCGCTGGATCCATACCGCTAATTATACTCAGATGCCGTTTGAATAAATTCGAAAAGTGGATTCCCTTGAGCAGTGGAAAAATTGATTGCCCAGGTCCTGATATCGCGGTTGAAAGAGTCTTCTGATTTTGAATAATTTTAAACTCAAATGATCACTGGATTACGGCTTTACTTGAGTCGTCAGGCATCATCCCTCTGGCGGTACGTAATCGAACAGAGTCTATTCCTGATCTTGGCTTGGGTGCCGACATTGGTCGGGATAGGCTTGCGGGGGATATTTTATCGTTTGATCCTGCACATGGACGGCTGGGTAGCGATCGAGAATAAAGTCAGAATCCTGTTCGCTGATCATGTGCGATTGGCAAATGGTGTCTATCTTGACCAGAATGTATATCTGCATGCCTGCCCAGATGGCATCCAGATCGGAACAAATACGATCATTATGCATGGCACTATTCTGCATGTCTATAATTTTAGAGATCTGCCGAGGGCGGGTATAAAAATCGGGCAGGATTGCGTGATCGGTGAGAATACCGTGATTCGTGGCCAGGGGGGCGTAGAAATCGGCGATCGCGTCTATACTTCTCCCTCAAGCCAGATAATCGCGGTGAACCATGTATTTGACGATCCTGATAAACCCTTTATCGATCAGGGCATCACCGCTGAGGGGATCGTCATCGAAGATGATGTCTGGCTGGGATCTGGCGTGATTGTCACGGATGGTGTCCATATCGGGAAAGGTGCGGTTGTAGCCGCTGGGGCAGTTGTAACCCGTGATGTTACTGCGCACACCGTGGTTGCCGGAATACCAGCGCGTCCGATCCGGGATATTAGGCAGAAAAATGAAATTAAACAGCAAAAGGCGATCTTCCAGTCGAAGAGAAAAGGTAGCCAGTGACGACTCTATCTGTTGTGATTCCCGCATACAATGAAGAAGACAGCATTACAGAGATCGCCAACCGAGTATTGATGGTGAAGGAGGAGCTGGTCGAAATTGGGCTTTCAGACCTGGAATTGCTGGTGGTTGATGACGGCTCGAATGACTGCACTGCGGATGTTGCTGCGCAGATTCCCGGAGTGCGTTTGATCCGCCATGAAAAGAATAAAGGTTATGGAGCTGCATTAAAAACGGGTTTTTCGAGTGCAAGTGGTGAACTGATCGGTTTCCTGGACGCAGATGGCACTTATCCTCCAGAATATTTACCGCAGCTGTGCCAGAAGGCTCTGGAGGGTGGTGAGCTGGTGATTGGCTCCCGTATGTCCGGGATGAACAGCAAGATGCCGATTTCCCGCAGGCTGGGGAACTTCTTCTTCGCCAGGCTGCTCACCCTCATAGGAAATCAGAAGGTATCCGATTCGGCTTCTGGAATGCGAGTGTTCAACCGCCAGATCCTGGAAAGGGTGTATCCGCTTCCAGATGGATTGAATTTAACACCCGTGATGAGCACCCGTGCAGTCCATGAAGGCATCCAGATGTTGGAAGTCCCCATTCCCTACGATGAACGGGTTGGCAGCTCGAAGTTGAGCATCGTGCGCGATGGCTCACTATTTCTGCAATCCATCATCTGGACCGTGTTGACTTATAATCCGGTGCGGATATTGGGCATAATCGGGTTGATCGGAGTATTATTTGCATTTGCAGTTGGTGCCGGGCTTGTAATTGCCAGGATCAGCGGGATTACCACCCTGGGTCCTTGGGGTGTCTTCGCCCTCTATGCCGCGATGGTTTGCGGGATCGCCGGGATCAGCATCTTCTCACTTGGGAGCACATTCAATTATCTTGTCTCTCTTTTCTACAAGCAACCCATCCGTCAAGGATTATTTGGCCAACCGATATTTAATCCTTCCCTGGATTATTATTTCGGTTGGTTTGGGATTTCCGCTTTTACTGCCGGATTGTTTCTGGGGGTGGTCAGCCTGCTGCTCGGGGTGAATGGGTGGCAGATCGATAGGCTCTGGTTGTATCTTCTAGGAAGCGCAATGTTTATCCTGGTTGGTATCCAGCTGGTGATTTACTGGATCTTGATGCGGGTTCTAGAAGAATTGAGCCAGAGGGAAGCCCGGACAAAGAAAGATTTGGATTCTTCGATCAGTCAATGATTGCACCTGGAGAGGATTATCTGTGCTGGGAAACTGTGGAGCGGTAATGGAATAACGTGATATGGAATTGAGAAACAACCTTGGAACGCGCAGGATTCCGGAAATGCGCATGGCGAATTTCCCGAGCGCAGATGATATCGTCCACGAAGTTATCTTGAACACCCCGCGAGGTGAAGATGCCGTTGATATCATGCTCGTAAACCCCCCGACCCCGGATGGTGGGCTGTGGATTCGGACTCAACACCGGGTTGGCCGGCGGACACGTGAAAACATGGTTTGGCCGCAGGTCTCACTGGCCCAGATGGCAGCTTTATTAACGCCGAATTACAAGCTGAAAGTAGTAGACGCAAATGCCGAGCGGATGGGTTGGCAAGAATTTTCCCGGTTGATCGACAAATACCAGCCGAAATATTACTTGACCCAGGTCACAGCACCAACGCTGGAGAATGATATGTACGGGTGTTTCCTGGCCAAATCGCGCGGTGCGGCAACGATCGCTTTCGGTACCCATGTCACACCTCTTCCACGTGAATCGTTGCGCGCTTATCCCAGTTTGGATTTTGTCCTGGTCGGTGAACCTGATTTAACTATCCGCGATTTATTAGATCACCTGGAAGGTAAGGTCGCCGATCGTCCACCACGATTACAGAAATTATTTTCTGAGCATGATCCAGCCTACCAGCTTCCTTTACATAGCGATGGGAGTATTGATCTGGGGAATATCAAAGGCTTGGCTTGGAGAGATGGTGGTGATATTATCGTAAATCCGCCGCGACCTTTCATTAAAAATCTGGATGATCTCCCAATTCCCCTTCATAATCTGCTGCCGTTAGAAAAATACCGCATGCCGTTGATCAAGGGACCCTTCACCTTCATCGTGACCAGCCGTGGTTGCCCTGCAGGCTGTACATACTGTATTAAGCACGTGTCCTACCAGTACAGCACCAGGTTGCGCTCACCGGAGTTGATCATGGAGGAGCTCTGGCAGCTGAAAGAACTTGGTATTCATAATATCCACATGTACGCGGATTTATTCACCGTCAATCGAGATCAGGTGGTTGAGCTCTGCCAGCGGATAATTTCCGAACAAATCAACATCAGGTGGATGTGCAACAGCCGGGTCGATTTTGTCGACGAGGAAATGTTGCAGCTTATGGGTCGGGCAGGGTGTTGGCTGATATCTTGGGGGATCGAGAGCGGGAATGAAAGCATCCTCAAGCACGCCCGTAAAGGAGCCGATCCAGCAAAGGCCCGGCAAGCGCTTCAATGGGCGAAGAATGCGGGCATCAAGAATTGGGGCTATTTCATCATAGGTTTACCTGGTGAGACCGAGGAAACTATTCAGGAAACCATCGAGTTCTCAAAAAAACTTCCCCTGGATATCGCCCTCTTTCATGTAGCGGCTCCATATCCTGGTACACCGTTCTTTTTTGAGGTGGTTGAAAATGGCTGGTTCCGCCCGGGGACCCGGTGGGAACAGGTGGATATGGATAAAGGCACAGTTCTGGATTATCCCAATTTACCTGCAGAACGGTTGCTGTACTGGCAGAAAAGGGCCTGGAGAGAGTGGGCTTTTCGGCCAGGACCCATGCTGACCTATTTGAAAATGCTATTTTCCGATATCTCGACCTTTCGAAGTGCCTTGAGCGTCGGGTTCCAACATCTCGCTTGGCAATCGCAGCGTGAGTTCCAGTCATATGATTAAGCCATATGCAGCAGCTGGTTTAAACCCGCAGGAATCCTCGCATCGAAGATCTGCGCTGGAGAATACCAATCAATGATATTCAAGCTGAACGATAGCAATCGGAAAAGAAACTCGATTTTTCATCTTGCAGTGGTATTAATCGTTTTAATAGCAGGTGGTATGTTTAATTCACCTGCTCAAGCGCAGTACGTGGATAGCTGGCCTGATCCGAAAAACCTGTCTCAATCAGGTTCTGCAAGCGATCCTGTTGTCATGGTTGACAAAGATGGTTTGATCCACGTGGTCTGGATAGATGAATTTACCGGATCAGTATATTCTTTTGGAGAAGGAACAGAATGGAGCATCCCCAGGCCGGTTGTATTGCCGTCAGAAATAGTAGCTCCTCTTCTCCTGGCAGGCAATGATGGTACCTTTCACGCTTTTTGGAGAGATCCGGACACCAAGCTTTTTTACAGCCAGGGTAGAGGATCATCCTTTCTTGATTCAGCAAGTTGGTCTCCTGGCCAGTTGATTGAAAATTCAGTTCTGGATTTTAAGGTGGTTTTAGATCAGAATGGAAACCTTCACTTGGCATATGTGAATCCGCTGGAAAGTGAAGTCGCCCCCGCAGGTATTTATTATCGGCAGCTACCCGCTGGCAGTAGAATTTGGTCAGAGGCGAACTTGCTTTATGCCTCTCCTTATTTCAGATCCCTCGATTTGGAAAGCTCAAACGTGGATATCTCCGCCATCGCAGTTGGGGAATCTGTGGACATTTTTGTGGTTTGGGATAATCGCCTGCGCGAGCGAGTATATCTAGCCCGATCTCTGGATAATGGTCAAAATTGGAGTGCACCGCAAGAGATCGATCGACCGGATGCTGGATCAACGGCAGCGGGTCCCGCGAATATCCTGGTGTACGCAGAACCAGAGGGGGTGATGCTAGTGTGGCGGGTCGGCGAACCAAGAGCAGTATGCAACATGTTCTACCTGTGGTCGCCGGATATGGGGGAAACCTGGAGCCTGAAGCAGCCAATTATGGGCAGTATGCCGATTTGTTTCGAGCAGATGCAGATCGTGAGCGGGGCTGAATACCCGATTCTGATGGGTGAGTTTGACCAGGTATACTTCATGTCCTGGGATGGATTCCACTGGAGCATCCCTCAAATCCAAGCTTCCCTGACAAGCTTTATTGATGAGGAAACCCAGAATGCAATTCAACTGGGTTGCAGGCGACTTACCCAGAATGAATCGAATACCCTGTACGTGATTGGCTGCGATCAAGGTGTAGGTGGCGATATCTGGGTGATGAAACGTTTGCTGTTCGATCTATACGCCTCCTTTCCTTATGAGATCGGTTGGAGTATCCTGGATAATGTTGCCTCCGGCGAAGCAAGAATGGCATCCCCCACAATCAGGAACAGTCACGACAATCGTATTCATGTATTGTGGACTTTAGCTGAATATGATGACCAGGATAGTCTTGGAAAAAGCATATATTATGCTTTCCAAGGCGAGGGGCAATGGTCTTCACCCAGTGAAATATTGGCTTCCCCAAATGGAAAATCTGAGCAGGTTGATTTTGAGGTGAGCGCCGATAATGATTTGTTTGTTGTCTGGAGCGGGGGAGCGGGGGGTGAAATCTATTTCAGCCAGGCAGACACAAACCAGGCCTTTTCACCTGCTTCCTGGAGTGAACCCAAAGCTCTACCTGCTCCGCGACCAGTTGGCAGCGGTCCAGATTTGCTTATTGGCCAAGGACAAATGCTTTACGTCGCCTATGCAATCCCCCTGAATGAGCAACGAGGAGTTTATCTCACCAAGTCTGAAGATCAAGGCCAGAGCTGGAGTGAGCCGATTTTAGTATTCGATGCGCAGTCTGCCGCGTGGGATATGCTGGATCATCCATCTCTTGAACAGACTGACGATGGTGACCTGCATCTGATCTGGACCCGCTATACATTGCCCTCAGGAGAAGGCCCGCTGGAGTTGTACTATGCAAAATCAACGGATGAAGGCAAGACCTGGACAACTCCAGAGATGATCGTGGCGGGGCCTGTTGTCTGGAGTAGGATAATATCTCCTCGGGATAACACTTTGCAGCTCGTCTGGCAGCAGGACAGCAGTAGTGGGGCGACGTTGTGGCATGAGCAGTCGCTGGACAGCGGTGTAAACTGGGAGCGAGTTGTCCCGGTGTCAATTTTCGGGGAGCTGGCTGGTAATCCAAGTATAACCTTCGATGAAGCAGGAAATTTACACCTGATCTTGATGGTGCGCGGCGGCGCGGAGGCATATTTCTTACAGCATTGGGTTTATGATGGTGATAATTGGTCTTCGGAACCAAATCAACACCTTCAATTCTCAACCGATTCGGAAATCAGATCTATCGCCAGTGCTTTTTCAGAAAGTTGGAGACTGGATGTCGTTTTCATTGATCAAGATCTTGGTTTCGATGGAGATGGGGGATATCAGTTGCTCTATATGAGTCAGACCTTGGAAAAACCCGAAAATATCCCCGCGCGAGATAGCCAGCCCACACCTACCCAGACAGGGGAGGTCGTGGTTCAGTCAACCGTGCAGCCCACTGATAGCACACCAATGCCTACCGAGACCTCTACCTCCACACCTGAATTCCCTTTGGAACCAGAAACCAATGGAGGTTCCGATCTGTTGGTTATGGCTGGTCCAATCTTGATAGGTTTCGTTGCCCTGGTTGTGATTTTCCTGGTGATACTTAGGATGCGCCGGTAGAGGTAGTATCGAACCACTTCGAGTAGTAGCCGTAGAGATCCCAAACAACTCCCAATTCAGATTTCTTGATTACGGTTTCGGTGATTAGGCTGGGCTTTAATAAACCGCCACAATCAACTTCAGAGGGGAGTCCAATCCTTCAAACCAGGTTCACTCTGCAGTTATTCAGAAAATGAAAAACAGAGAATTATCTGGAAACTCATTATCTTCCAGCTCAGGCGAATTCCATGTGCATATTGAACCCTCGAAAGGTTGGGTGCTGTTACGACTGCGCGAATTGTGGAATTATCGGGAAGTGATCTATTTCTTGATCTGGCGCGATATAAAGATTCGTTACAAGCAAACAATTCTCGGCGCGTTCTGGGCTGTACTGCAACCCCTGCTGACGATGGTAATCTTCAGTTTATTTTTTGGCCGGCTGGCGGGTGTACCTTCAGATGGAATTCCCTACCCGATTTTCAGCTATTCTGCCCTGGTACCGTGGACGTTCTTCGCAAATGGCTTGCTACAGGCTTCGAATACGTTGGTGAATAATGCGAATATGGTTAAGAAGATATATTTTCCCCGGCTCACCATGCCCATTGCATCGGTCCTAGCTGGGTTGGTTGATTTTAGCTTGGCTTTCCTTGTACTGCTCATCCTGATGCTCTATTATCGGATATTTCCAACTTCTAACATTATCTGGCTGCCGTTTTTTCTGATCCTGGCACTTTTTACCTCCTTGGGAGCAGGTTTCTGGCTTTCTGCAATGAATGCCCAGTTTCGAGATATCCGCTATATTGTCCCTTTTCTAATTCAAGCCTGGCTGTTCATTACCCCGATTGCTTACCCGAGCAGCTTGCTCTCTGAACCTTGGAAAACGCTTTATGGATTGAACCCGATGGCTGGTGTCGTCGAGGGATTTCGCTGGGCTTTGCTGGGTACAGATACCGAACCAGGTTTGATGACCCTCGTTTCAACGATAGCAGCAGTAGTGATGTTGGTCAGCGGAGCGTATTATTTCCGCCGTATGGAAAAAACCTTTGCGGACGTAATTTAGCATAACGATGATGAATGATATCGCCATCAGAACGGTGGGCTTAGGGAAAAGGTATCAAATCGGGGGGTCGCAAAAATCATACGATCGGTTTGGTGAGCAATTTAGGGACTTGGTTGCTGCTCCTTTCCGAAAAACTTGGAGATTGGTACGCGGACAGGCATATGGTGCAGCTGACCTTGACAGGATGTTTTGGGCCTTGAGAGATGTCAGCTTTGAGATCAAGCGCGGAGAGATTATCGGGATAATTGGCGCTAATGGAGCTGGGAAAAGTACCTTATTAAAAATATTATCCCGCATAACAGAACCAACAGAAGGCTCTGCGGATATTTATGGAAGAGTGGGTTCTTTATTAGAGGTTGGTACTGGATTTCATCCGGATTTAACCGGCAGGGAGAACATTTTTCTCAATGGTGCCATCCTCGGGATGAAGAGCCAGGAAATTAAAATCAGGTTTGATGATATCGTGGAATTCTCCGAGTTACACCAATTTATTGATACACCTGTCAAGCACTATTCAAGTGGGATGTATGTACGATTGGCTTTTTCAGTTGCAGCTCACTTAGAACCAGAAATACTCCTGGTGGATGAGGTCTTATCGGTCGGCGATGCTGCATTTCAGAAGAAATGCCTGGGAAAAATGGGTGAGGCAGTCAGAGGAGGTAGAACAACCCTATTTGTCAGTCATAACATGAACGCGGTCCAGAGATTATGTGGAAGAACTCTGTGGATTAATGAAGGCCGGATAATTCGAGAAGGACCCACCTCCGAAGTCATAGAAAGTTACCTTTCAAATGCTTTGCATAGTGCAAATGGTGATCGAAAAGGCAATGATCGTCTTGAAGACGTGAATAGTGCAGTTTATTATCAAAATGTTCGATTTCTAGATTCAAACGGGGTGGAGACATTAACTTTCCATGGCTCTTCTCATATGACAGTGGAATCAAAAATCAAGTTAAATCAGAAACCTCAGAGCGTGCAGTTGGGTCTGGATATCATCACCATAGATGGGCTGCCAGTGACCAACGTAAATTCGAGAATATTGGGTCACTATCCAATTATTCTCAACGAAGATGCTATTGTCCGCTGGCAAATAGAAGATTTAAGGCTTTTACCTGGTCGCTATACAATAAACCTCAGGATGAAAGATGTCGATGAAAGGGGGTTTATTGATTATTGGGAGAATGCACTCAGTTTCCAGGTTTTACCATCAGATATTTACCAGACAGGGCAGATGAATAATTCGAGTTATGGGGTAACTTACCTGCCAATAAAACTGGAACTGGAATAATTATGGGGCCTCATTGCCTGATCATCACCGGAATGCACCGGTCCGGCACATCTCTACTTGCGCAGGCATTCTACCGGGCGGGACTTTTCATGGGGGATAACCTGATGGAACCCGGCCCAAACAACCCTGAAGGGTATTTCGAGGATAAAGATATTATTGACTTTCATAACCAGGTACTCCGCTATAACGGTGTCGATACCTGGCAATCGGCCGTAAACCTTGCACATAGCATGCGTATACCACCAGACGCTAACCCAAATGGGTTGGCACTGATTGAAGGGAAATTCAAAGGAAAACCTGTATGGGGCTGGAAGGATCCGCGAACTTCGTGGTTTTTACATTTCTGGAGAAAGTTGATCCCGAATGCTAAATTCGTGTTTGTATATCGGCGTCCGGAGGAGGTTGTATGGTCCCTCTTACGCCGGGAAGACTTTAAGGGATATTCATCAAGCCGGGTGAAACGAAGTCTGTTGGCACTCAGGCATTGGACTCTGACCAACCAGAGGATACTTGACTTTATTAATTCCGAGGGTGATGCAAGCTTGCTCATCCAGGTACCGGATGATCTGGAGAATCAAGAAATTCGGGCAAAGATTGTTCATGTAATAACGAAAATTTGGGATCTGCCATTAATAAACTTAGAAACGTTGATGGTGGAAGCTTATAAGCCCAGATTGCTGCGGAATAACGTTCCAGCCTCAATAAATGTAATTTCGAAAACCTCCTTCCCAGTCAGAAGGATGAACAGCAAATTTTCTCAGACTAAAAGAAGGTTGCTATCCAGGTATTCGCTTGGAGATGGTTTTGGTGTTGATCAGAATGTTAACAATCGCAGGATTAAATCTGATAAGGTTGTAATCGTTGTCACACCGAGTAAAGATATATACTCCGAGACATTCATCCGGGCTCATCTTGACTGCCTTCCAGCCAAGGTAATTACATTATACGGATATCCACTTCCAAACTATACGGATAATGGTGAGGTGCTGTACGTATCGTCAAGATTTGAGAATCGTGTTCAAAGAATTTTAGGTCGCAGATTATTCAACCTTACTGATTTTTCCCTGCATACCAATGCAGTAAAAAAATTCTTGGGTACTAGCCACGCAGATGTGGTACTCGCGGAATATGGTCATACAGCAGTAGCAATGATGAATATCTGCAAGGAGGAAAAAATCCCCCTGATCGTCCACTTTCATGGACAAGATGCATACCATAAAGTGGTTCTGGATGATAGTGGGCAGAGATACCCCGATCTTTTCAAGTATGCAGCCGCGATAGTTGCAGTTTCTCGGGATATGCGCAACCAGCTGATCCGTCTTGGAGCGCCGGAAAATAAAGTCGTTATTAATCCCTATGGTGTAGATCTTGAGCTCTTCAAGGGAGGCGATCCAGCAAACGCTCCAAAAACATTTATCGCCGTTGGCAGGTTCATTGATAAAAAAGCACCCCATTTAACTCTGCTGGCCTTCAAGGAAGTTGTTAATAATCATCCTGATGCAAAGCTGGTGATGATTGGTGATGGGCCTTTACTTGAAGCCTGTATCCAATTAGTGCACGCAATTTCAATCGATCATGCAGTTACCTTTACAGGATCAAGATCTCATGCTGAAGTAGCTGAATTGATGCGGAATGCAAGGGTTTTTATTCAGCATTCGATTCAAACCAGTGATGGTGACTCTGAAGGAACTCCGGTCGCCGTGATCGAAGCTTCCGCGACTGGTTTACCTGTAGTTGCCACAAAACATGCTGGAATTCAAGATGTGGTTATTGATGGGCAAACAGGATTACTTATCCCCGAAGGGGATTTATTGGGCATGGCGAAACAAATGGAACTGCTGTGTAGAGAACCTTCAATTGCGGGAAAACTTGGAAAAGCTGGCAGAGAAAGAGTCGAACAAGAGTACGCAATAGAAAGTAGTATATCTGGGTTATGGAACATTATCAGTAAAAGTATCGAATCACCATCTGGCATACAGGATAGTGGAAATCAGCAGGCGAATTGAATGAATTTCATGACCAGATTTAAGTTTTTCGTGTTCATTTTCGCTGCTTTTTTGATCCTAGGTAAAATCACATCAGGTGGTAGGGCTCAAAGCTTCGATCCTGGCTGGAGTAATCCAGAGTTATTATTTGCTGCGCCAGAGGGTCAAAAGTCGAATGAATTATGGGTCTTAAGCGATCAAGCGAATAGATTGTATTTATGGTGGCCGCTATTTGAAATTGATGAAGCCGGGAATCCAGCTTCACTAGAGAGCACACTGCATTCACAAAGAATTAACGAGGCGTGGCGCAGTCCAAATGATATCCTGGTCTGGCCTGAGGGGGGAAGATTGACATCTGTGGTTATCGATCAGTCAGGTATGCTGCACGCATTTTCTGCGACCGATTGCCTAAGTTATACAGAAGCACGATTTGATCAGGCAATGAGTGCCCACGGTTGGGCTGGGAGAACCTGCCTGGATGAAACTGGACTAGCTAATCCTTCGGTAGCATTAGGCATCGATGGGCAAATCTTCGTTGTTTATACCGCCCTGGGAAATCATTCTCTGAAGATAATCCACTCAGAGAATGATGGGAAAACATGGTCATCCTTTTCAACTGTTCAGGAAAACCCTGATGATTTCTTCCTAGATCCCATAATCGCCGTGGATAGTATCGGGAGGATTCACTTGGTATGGTCACTCGGAGAAGCCCCGGATGCATATCCCCCGCTGGGGGTTTTTTATTCCCGTTCAGATGATGGTGGCCAGAATTGGACAGCACCACTGCAATTAGGGGGCATGGATGAAGGTCAGCCGGCTATTGCTGTATTTAAGGATAAAGTGCACGTGCTGTGGAATGGTGATGCAAGCAAAGGGGG
>CP070764.1:174750-191889 GCA_020349245.1 Chloroflexota bacterium
TAAAATGTTTTGAGCTAATCCAGTGCACTATATCCTGGTCCACTCTGGAAATAATCGTAATTGGGCTGAATATCCTTTGTCAGGTCAACGACCTCGCCGGCTGCCAGGGTGCGGACACCCTCAAGGTGTACTGGGTCGCCGTGATGATTAGTGCCGTCATAAACCTCATCGAAGCCAGAAGTGCCTTTAGGCATACTCAACTTTTCATCACCCTTCGCTTCGTATGCATCCGGTACTTCATCTTCAACGAAGATCGCTTCAAATGGACACTCTGGTACGCAAGCCCCGCAATCGATGCAGGTATCTGGATCGATGTAGTACCAAGGCCACTCGTCGACCGGTTTTCCGGGGACAATACATTCCACCGGACAAACATCCACGCAACCAGAATCTCGCAGGCACAAACTTGTAATAATGTAAGTCATTGAAGGAACCTCCCAATTTTTGAGATGGATTAAATCGGTTGAACGTTAATTAATTTTACCTCAAATCCCTAGTCCAGATCTGTGGAGTTAGCCTGGAATCAGCTGGCAGCCGCGAAGCGGCGAGCGACTTCTTCCCAATTGACGACATTCCACCAATTGGCGATATACTCTGGACGACGATTCTGGTATTTCAAGTAATACGCATGTTCCCAAACATCGATTCCTAGTATGGGGGTCAGTCCTTCCATCATGGGAACATCTTGATTTGGCATTGATAAGACTGCCAGCTGGCCGCCTTTTAAACCCAACCAAGCCCAACCGCTGCCAAAACGAGTCGCCGCAGCTTTGCTGAAGGTTTCCTTGAACGTGGCGAAATCTCCAAAAGCCCCTTGGATTGCAGAAGCTAATCCACCAGTTGGTTCACCGCCCCCGCCTGGTGACATGACAGTCCAGAACAGGCTGTGGTTAAAATGACCACCACCATTGTTGCGGACCGCGGTGCGGATATCTTCTGGGAGGCTGGATAAATCAGTTACCAGGTCTTCGAGAGATTTACCACTAAATTGTGGATATTTCTCCAGAGCAGCGTTTAAATTGCTGACATAAGCATTGTGGTGTTTGCTGTGGTGAATTTCCATCGTCATAGCATCGATGGATGGTTCTAAATCTCCATACCCATATGGAAGTTTTGGTAATTCGAAGGTCATTTCCTGCTCCTTTATAAATAGTATTAGATGGGGGTTGACTGTTTGGCTTATTATGCTTTAGCATAACCGGAAATCTATCGTCTAGGATTGTAACATTGCCTGAAGACTTGTCAAGTTTTTTGTTTTCCTAAGTCATGAAGAAACCAGCCAACTCACCGGTTCTGCCACCTATTATCGTGATCATCTTCGGGATTTTAGCCGTATCGACCGGTTCGATCTTCGTCAGGTTTGCCCAGGCTGCTGCCCCCTCGATCGTGATCGCCGCATACCGTTTGGCGTTCGCAACCCTTTTCTTAGCGCCTTTAACTCTGCTCAAGTACCGATCGGGATTAGGTTTAATTAGGGGAAACGATCGTAAATTGGCCATCGGTTCAGGTATTTTCCTCGCACTGCATTTTGCTACTTGGATAACTTCGCTGGAATTTACCACCGTAGTCAGCTCCGTGGTTCTGGTTTCAACAGCACCCTTATGGGTGGCCTTGCTCTCCCCGATCACGGTCAAAGAAAAGCTTGCCCGGCCTATCCTGATCGGCATGTTGATGGCTTTTATTGGCGTGGTGATCATCGGGGTAAGCGATGTGTGTTCAATACAGGACCGTAATTTGGTATGCCCGTCATTCAATGATTTCATTCGCGGGGAAGCATTTTTAGGAGATCTCTTAGCCCTCATCGGTGCCTGGATGGCAGCGGGGTACCTGCTCATTGGTCGTCGGCTGCGAGCTGGGGTTTCCTTAATCCCGTACATCTTTGTGGTTTATGGAATTGCTGCCATCGTCTTGATTACCTTCACCTTCATTTCAGGAAACCCGGCGTTTGGTTATCCATCCCAAACCTATTTGTGGTTTATCCTGCTTGCCCTGATACCGCAAATCCTGGGGCATTCCAGCTTTAATTGGGCACTGGGTTATCTCTCTGCAGCCTTTGTTTCCATCACGCTACTGGGAGAGCCCATCGGATCATCGATTCTCGCTTATTTCTTGCTGGATGAGACTCCGACAAAGTTAAAAATAATTGGTGCTATACTTATTCTCGCTGGAATTTATATCGCTGCCCGAGGAGAAGCAAAATCTGCTTAGGTAAAATTATGAGATTGTCTCTCCTCGCAGATCTCCGCTCAAAACAGTAAAATCGTGTCAAATTTGTAACAAGATCGAACCTGGTAAGTTTAATACTTTATGGGTGTTCCTGATGGCGAAGCAATTTCCCAAAGAAGTCAGCCAAACAAAACAAGACCAAGAGCTAGAAAAATCAACCTCCTTCGAAAAGGTATCATTTCGTTTGTTGGATACCATGCAGAGCTATGCCTGGGATATTGCAGGGGTAACATTAATTACAATTGGCCTGCTTACTTTTTTAGCTTTGTTTGAACTCACCGATGGGGTGGCGATTTCCTGGTGGGCTGGAGCCTTGCAGCGTTGGTTTGGCAGGTTAAGTTATTTGTTCATTCCGATATCCATTGGTATCGGCGTTGTCCTCGTGGTACAGAGATCGAATGCATTAGAAAAAATTCGCTGGGGACGCATCCTGGTTTTGGAGGTAATGCTTTTCGCGATTTTAGCACTCCTGGCTGTGGCAGCTGACCAATCTCTCCAGCGGGCTTTTCAAGGATTGGATGGTGGCTTGGTCGGATGGGGATTGGCAGAGCTGCTGAGTACAATTATCAAACCCGGGTGGTTGTTGATCTCCCTTCTTATCGTGGTGATCTTGGTCACCGCCTTTGTAGGTACAGGTTTATCTGCCTTCCTCGGTCGTTTCGCCCGGGAATACACTGCTGGCAGTATCGTCGCTGAAATTTCCGATCCTGCGGTCGCTATTGGAGATGATGTGACGACCAGGAAACCAGAAGAAAAGAAAAAGGTGCCTCGATTACCAGCTGAATATCGGAAGAAATTCAAGATTCAAGTCAACGATGAGAAGAGAGTAAAACCACCCTCACGGGATGAACGTTTGCCTGATTTGGATCTGTTGATCAATGAGCAAATGGCCAAACCGGATGAAAGGAACATTAACCTGACAGCGGGTTTAATCGAGAAAACACTGGCCGAGTTTGGCATTCCGGTACGGGTGATCGGTTTCCAGGTAGGCCCAACGGTGACTCAATTTGCTGTTGAGCCAGGGTTTGTTGAGAAGGCAGTGAGTGAAGAAGAGATCACTCGACAGAAGGTGCGCGTGGCGCAGATTTCATCCTTGTCCAGGGATTTAGCCCTGGCTTTATCTGCACCAAGCTTGCGGATTGAAGCCCCGGTCCCAGGAAGGCCGTATATCGGAATTGAAGTTCCGAATACTCGTTCGACGGTGGTTCGCCTGCGGCCAATTTTAGAAACAGAGGCTTTTTATAAGTTTGGCTCTCCGCTGACCATCGCCCTGGGAAGGGACGTCTCTGGGCAGGCGGTCGTAGCTGACTTGGCCAGCATGCCCCACCTTCTTATCGCAGGGACGACCGGTTCGGGTAAATCGGTTTGTATTGCGGCGCTTACCACCTGTTTGGTGATGAACAACACACCCGAAGACTTGCGCATTGTGATGATCGATCCCAAGATGGTCGAGCTAGTCAGATTTAACGGGCTACCTCATATGTTTGGAAAAGTAGAAACTGATCTAGAACGAATCTTGGGGGTTTTACGCTGGACAGTAGCTGAAATGGACCGGCGGTATAAATTGCTCGAAACTTCCCGATCGAGAAATATCGAAACTTACAACCGGAAGATGCGCAGGCGGAGGGATGCGGAGACCTTACCACATATCGTTGTTATGATTGATGAATTGGCAGATTTGATGATGTCCGCCCCGGAGCAAACGGAGCCGGCGCTTGTGCGATTGGCACAAATGGCGCGCGCTACGGGAATTCACCTCGTGGTAGCAACACAACGCCCCAGCACGGATGTGGTCACCGGGTTGATCAAAGCGAACTTTCCTGCAAGGATCTCCTTCGCGGTGGCTTCATCGGTTGATTCGCGGGTAGTGCTGGATGGATCAGGAGCCGAATCACTGCTTGGCCGGGGAGACATGTTATTCTTACCACCTGAAGCAGGGACGCCAATCCGCACCCAGGGTGCCATGGTCACTGATCAAGAGATCGAACGGGTGATCACTTTCTGGCAGGAAACCTATTCCCGGCAGGAAAGCCAGGCACCTCCCTGGGAGGAAATTCTCGAGCAAGACGCCATCTTGGCGCAGAAGGATGAGTTGATAGATAAAGCGATCGCGATTGTCCAGGAGACCCAGAGGGCGAGTGCCTCTTTGTTGCAGAGGCGTTTACGCATAGGGTATCCGCGGGCGGCGCGCTTGATTGATGAGCTAGAAGATCTTGGTGTAGTAGGACCGTCCCTGGGAGGCGGCCGGGAGCGGGAGGTGCTGATCGGTCCTGAAGATGATTTGCCTGCTTGACAGTCTCTGTCCATTAGGTTAGCATAACTGATCGTGAAATTTCAGTTGATAAAGGAATTACTAATTGTGGAACAAGCCTCAGAAGACAAAAATCATATAACTTTTACAGACCAGATGCGCATTCGATTCCGAGGGATATTAGATCCCGTCGGGGCATTCTTGAATCGAATTGGATTGATGCCGAATACGATGACCATTTTAGGTCTCTTGGGTAATACCATCGGTGCAGTCCTGCTGGCACAAGGAAAGATGACCATTGGTGGGTTGATCATACTTGCCATGGGGCCGGTCGATGCACTGGATGGCACAATGGCGCGTTTGCGTGGTGAGCCGAGTGAATTTGGAGCTTTTGTTGATTCGGTAATAGACCGTTATTCAGAGCTGGTGATCTTCGGCGGCCTGTTGTTCTTTTTCATTCAACAAGAAGATTGGATCGCTGCACTTGCCACCTACCTGGCAGCCGGGGGTTCAGTACTTGTTTCGTATGTCCGTGCTCGGGCTTCTTCCCTTGGATATGATACAAAAGTTGGTATATTAACCCGTATGGAACGTTATCTGGTTTTAGCCCCAACACTTGTCTTCAACATCCCTCTGGTTGGCTTATGGATTATTGCCATATTTGCTAATCTGACTGCACTTCAGCGGATCTGGGATATCCGCCGTCAGACTAAAGTTAAGTAAGCGGGTCTTAAGGAGAATTTGATGGGCATTCAGATCGGAAGGATAACGATATATTATTACGGGATCATCATCATGCTTGGGGCAGTAGCCGCTGCCTGGCTGGCGGCTGTGGAAGCGAGACGCAAGGGGCAGAGCAGCGACATAGTCTGGGATGGGTTGGTCTGGGTATTAATCGGTGGTATCGTTGGAGCTCGGATCTGGCATATTCTCACCCCCCCGGCTTCGATGGTTGAAGCCGGCTACACGACCATGTACTATCTGACCCACCCACTGGATGCGATCAACATTCGCGCCGGAGGATTGGGTATTCCCGGGGCTGTCATCGGTGGCTTGCTTGCCCTGTATATCTTCACTCGCCGCCGGAAGCTGAACTTCGCTTTTTGGTTGGATATCGTCGCACCTGCGTTGGCTTTAGGTCAGGCAATTGGCCGCTGGGGAAATTACTTCAACCAAGAGCTATATGGTCAACCGAGTGACCTTCCTTGGGCAATTGAAATTCAACCCGCTAACCGACTTCCTGGTTATGAAAACCAGGCCACGTATCACCCGCTTTTCCTTTACGAATCACTTTGGAATTTTGGAATTGTGATATTACTCCTATGGTTAGGACGTAAATACCAGGAACGATTGATCAATGGTGACTTGTTCTTAATTTATTTAATTGCCTATCCAGTTGGACGCTTCTTTCTGGAATTCCTCCGCCTCGATCCAGCTCGGGTTGGGGGAATCAATATAAATCAAACTGTTATGTTGTTAGTGGCACTTGTAGCCGCTGGGGTATTGGTATGGAGACATATTCGGCGTGGGAACGCGGATGTTGAATCGGTTGGGGTTGCAGAATAGCATCAATTTTGTACAAAATAAGACATGATCGTAACTGAAAACCTCAGTAAACAATTCGAGGAGTTCATTGCGGTTGATGGGGTTAACCTGAAGGTTGAGTCGGGAGAAGTATTAGCTCTCCTCGGTCCGAACGGTTCAGGAAAAACCACCACAGTACGGATGCTCACCTCAATTTTGCGACCCACCCGAGGATGGGCACGGGTGGCTGGATTCGATGTGGTGAAGGAAGCAGACCAGGTGCGGGCTTCTGTTGGGGTTTTGACTGAACATCATGGGCTATATTCGCGAATGCCAGCAGAAGAATACCTGGATTTTTTTGGTGAGCTGTACGGGATCGATCTGCCGACCCGCAAAAAACGCATTGATAGCATGCTGGAAAGATTTGGATTGAGTGCATATCGCCAGCGGAGAGTGGGGAAATTCTCAAGAGGTATGCAGCAAAAGCTGTCCTTGGCCCGCACCCTCTTGCATGAACCGCCTGTGCTTCTGTTGGATGAACCCACATCTGCCATGGATCCCGAAAGCGCCCGCCTTGTGCGAGATGCCATACAGGCATTACGCTCTTCACACCGGGCGATCATACTTTGTTCACATAACCTAGCTGAAGCGGAAGAACTGGCGGATAAGATCGCTATCATCCGATATGGAACGATCATTGCACAGGGAACTACACAAGAATTACGCCAGAGATTGCTGGGACCAGCGGTTTATGAGGTTCGATTTGGCTCAAGCCAGAATCTCAACGGATTGAAGCTGCCGAATAATCTGCCGATCAGTATGATAGGTGACGATTGGCTGCGATATCGGACATCTCAACCGGAAGATGAGAATCCGCTAGTCCTACAATACCTCCTGAATGAGGGGTTGAAAGTGGTGAGTTTGGAAGAAGTTCCACGCAGCTTAGAGCAGATTTACCTCCAGGTGATGAATAAACCCGAGGCAATTGATCTGGAGGGGCAATATGTGGCTTAGATTGCGCCCTGCCTTGGTTGTCACCCGCCGAGAGGTGCGCGACCACTTTCGTGATTGGCGGATTATGGGCCCGATGTTGTTGTTGGTGGTCATGCTTCCCCTATTTATGAATTATGCCTCCACCCGATTTCTTTCCTTCGCCGATCGGTACGGTGCTCATGTTGAGGCTGACCAGATATTTCCATTTCTGCTCATGGTTGTTGGCTTCTTCCCGGTCACGGTTGCCCTTGTCCTGGCGTTGGAGAGTTTCGTGGGAGAAAAAGAACGCCGCAGTATTGAACCTTTACTTTCCAGCCCGCTCAGCGACTCACAGCTCTATTATGGGAAATTACTCGCAGCCTTAATCCCGGCCTTAATGGCCAGCTACCTCGGTATGGCTTTATATTTAGTCTGGGTCTACCTGCAGGGTGTCTGGCAGCCTTCAGGTGTCTTGGTGCTCCAGATATTTGCCATTGCGACCACAAACAGCCTATTAATGGTCAGTGGTGCAGTCGTTGTATCGTCTCAGACAACTTCCATGCGGGCAGCAAATTTGTTAGCCGTTTTCATTATCCTGCCGATGGCGGTCTTGCTCCAGGCTGAAAGTGCAGTCATTGTTTGGGCAAATGAATTCGTTCTCTTCTGGACATTGGTTGGAGAAGCAGTGATTGCCTTCTTGTTGATCCGCATTGGTATCGCCCATTTCAACCGTGAGGAGCTGGTCAGCAGAGAGTTCGACTCCTTCGACCTGCGGGCAGGAGTCGCCTTGTTTTGGAAAGATTTTCGGGGAGAAGCAGACACCCCATGGGCATGGTATCGAAGTGAACTGCAGAAAACATTCAGGAACATGCGCCTACCGGCACTCCTGGTTATGGTTGTCTCGATCGGAGGCCTTCTCCTTGGGGCAAGCCTGGCAGACCAATTTGTTGTACCCGCAGATTTGATCAGTGTTGAATCGATCAAAAATGGTGCAATTGAAGGCCTCCAGAACTACCGTTTTTTCGAGGACAGCAACATTTTGCTGGTCCTTATGAATAATCTGCGCACGGTATTAATTGCCACCATCGTTGGATTGCTGTCATTCGGGGTGCTGGCGCTGATTGTGATGGCTATGCCCATCTTGGTAATTGGTTTCTTCACCGCGACAATAGCCAGTGCCGGTTTGTCACCGATTCTTTTCCTTCTCGCAGTGGTGGCTCCGCATGGGATATTGGAGATTCCAGCTTTCATCCTGGCTGGGGCAGCGATCCTACGACTTGGTGCAAAGCTGGCTTCACCTTCCCCAGGGCAAACGATGGGATCAGCCTGGTTAAGCGGAATGGTTGATTGGGCAAAAATTATGGTCGGGCTTGTCCTTCCGCTGTTAATTGGGGCAGCCATTCTCGAAGTTCTGGTTACTCCAAGAGTTGTGACCTGGATCTTTGGTGGATAATAAAAATCTTAATTGTGTGCGAACATAGGAAAATACATGCCAAAAGTGATCATTTTAGGTTCTTCCAATGCAATACCTGATGAAGCTCATGAGAACAGCCATATGGCCTTGGTCGGAAATGAAAGGTTAGTTCTGGTTGATTGTGTTAATAATCCAATTGTCAGGTTGAACAAAGCTGGTTTAAATGTCGAAGATGTGACAGATCTGGTATTGACCCACTTCCATCCGGATCACGTATCTGGAGTTCCGCTGCTGTTAATGGACCTGTGGTTGTTGGGCCGCAAGAAAGAACTGCGCATCTATGGCTTGCATTACACACTGGATCGACTAGAGAAAATGATGGATCTTTATGGTTGGGACACATGGCCTCAATTCTTCCCCGTCAGGATGATGAAATTAGACCAGGATGAAATGCTCCTGGTTCAAGAGACGGACGAATGGCGTATATATTCCTCACCCGTTGAACACATGATTCCGAATATTGGTTTGCGGATTGAATTCATTAAATCCGGAAGAGTCTTTGTTTATTCTGGAGATACGGAACCCTGTCAGCAAGTGGTTCGCCTGGCGGAAAATGCGGAAATCTTGGTTCACGAATCAGCAGGCTCTTCCAGGGGACATAGTAATCCGAACCAGGCTGGGGTGATCGCACATCAGGCACAGGCCGAGCATCTATACCTCATCCACTATCCTAATGGAAAATTTAAGGATAAAGACATCCTCAAGAAAGCTGCCCAAGAATTTCAGGGCCCGGTCAGGCTCGCAGAAGATTTTATGGAATTTGAGTTCTAAATCTGGGGGATTCGGGCAGGAAGAGTTTTCCGGAAAACCTGGATCACCAACCTTCTATGAAGGGGATCCAATCCTTGTTCTCATTCAAGTGCCTGGAGAAAATGTAAAAGGCTGAAGAGGGGGGTTCCATTGGCCTTCTCAGCAGGTCCATGCGTGCCTGTTCCAAGGTGCGGCCTCCTTTGCGATGATTGCACGCTGGACAAGCAGCCACCAGGTTCATCCAGCTATGTTCACCACCCTGGCTACGGGGAATCACGTGATCTATTGTCAGGTGAGGGATGTTTTTCCCGCAGTATTGACAGGTGTAGTTATCCCTCCGCAGAACCTCTCTTTTGCTCAGCTTGACTTTAATCCGGGGTCTCTTGATCATCCTTTCAAGGCGAATGATCGATGGTCTTGGGTATTCTTGTGAAACGGTATGAATATAACCACGCCCGTTAAGGATGAGCGAGGCTTTCCTGGTCATCATTAAACCGATCGCCCGCCGCGTGTTGCATATGTTTAACGGCTCAAAATTCGCATTCAGCACGAGTACAGGTTCCAACATCATCTCACCTTAACTTTGCGAATTATAGCATGGGTCTTCATGCGTATGAATAGACCTGAACCAATATAATTGACACAAACTGCTGAGATTTCATATTGATTTAGTCAAAATCCTTTATAATCTAACCCATGGAAAGGCAAGCAGAAGTTCAAGAATACAAACCTGAACTGGCTCCCCGGCGGGGCGAACTCATAGCCTGGGGGTGCGCGGTATTATTAAACGGCAGCTGGATCCTCTTGATTGCATTCAACCAGCCACTTTCCTTTTGGTTACCATTCTTAGGCCTGCCGATGATCCTGATCGCATCAGGGATTAGTCTGGCAAATTGGATGGATCGCAAAACAACCATAACCATAAAGTTGGCAAGTATATATTTCTCAAATGGTTTACGCCATGTGCTGTTCAACTGGCAGGAAATCCAGGAGGTCAGAGTTTTACCTGCCCAATGGGGGAAAAAGGTTCAGGTATTTGGCGAACATGCGTACTTTGGATTTCAGACCCTTGGTGAAGTTGAGGCATACGGTAGGGTGCTTGGTAGAACTGGATTCGTGGATGGCGAACGAATTCTGATGCAGATTCTTAAGCGTGCTGAACTCGGTGAAGCCAGGCAGGTCGAAGTCGGAGGACAGCTGGATGCTTATTACTATTCACGTGAATAGGAACACTCTGCGCTGGGCATTTGGCGCCCTCTACGCAGAGGGCGCGTTTTATTTTCAGGAATCATTTGTAATTATCTTGTTAGACGGTAGTCGGAAGACAATATCGAGGAGATGAGAGATGAAGATGGATATCGATGAACAAGTCCTCTACCTTATGCGAGGGACAGAGTATGGGGATGACGACCTGAAGCAGGCGATGGCTGATGAGCTGCGCCAACGGCTAATTGAGGCGCGCAATGAAGGGCGTGCTCTCAGGGTTTACTGTGGATACGATCCTACCAGGTCGGATTTACATCTTGGTCACACGATAACCATGCGAAAACTTCGCCAGTTCCAAGAGCTCGGTCATGAGGTGACCTTCTTGATCGGGACCTACACCTCGTTAATTGGCGATCCTTCCGATCAGAATAAGTTGCGCCCTCAGCTGACACCGGAAGAAGTTGAATTCAACGCACAGACTTATGCTCAGCAGGCATACAAGATTTTGGATCGAAAAAAGACCAAAATCCGCTACAATGCTGAATGGCTTTCCAAGCTGACCTTTGCTGACCTGATCAATTTGTCATCCAATTTCACCATTCAGCAGTTTATTACCAGGGAGAATTTCAAGCTGCGCTGGGAGAAAGGCGATGCAGTTTTCCTGCATGAAACTTTTTATGCCATTATGCAGGGTTACGATGCATATTCGTTGCGTACCGATGTGCAGGTTGGTGGAACTGACCAGCTGTTTAATATCCTCACCGCAGCACGTAAAGTGATGACTTTCCTCGGGGAAAAGCCCAATATTGCGATCATTATGGGCATATTGCCTGGCACGGATGGAGAAGTTCGCATGAGCAAATCACTCGGAAATCACATCCCCATAATGGCTCCTGCGGATGACATGTATGGCAAAGTGATGAGCATCCCGGATAAGGCGATGGGTAATTACTTCCGTCTCGTGACACGCTGGCCAGAAGAGGAGATCGAAGCCATCGAGACCCAGCTCAGCGATGGTCGCCTGCACCCTCGGGATGCAAAAATGAAGCTCGCCCGGGAGATCGTTGAAATCTTCCATGACCCCGAATCTGCACAAAATGCTGAGAAGAGTTTTGTGAGCGTCTTTCAGAAACACGATCTGCCAGCTGACATTCCCGAGTATGCGCTGCAGCCCGGGCAGAGTGTACTGGATGTACTCGAAGGTGCGGGGATGATTAAATCGCGCAGTGAGGGCAGACGCTTGATCGAACAAAATGGAGTTCGCCTGGATGGGGAGGTGCTCGATGATCCGAACCAGCCTTTTCCGCACCCAGGTATACTGCAGGCTGGTAAACGACGTTTCACAAGGGTCAGCTAAATAACTCCCAGACCCGCAGGCTGCTAAAACAAAGTCTGCGGGTCTTTCTTTTTAAAGTGATCTTGACCAAAGAACAATTGTTCTATTATAATAGTTTCATCAGTTGTCTTGAAGGGGAAAGGTATGTTCTTATGACGATTTGGCGGCGCATCCTGGGCGCACTGGGATATGCTCAATCTTCACGGCTGACATTTCATGCGGATGAGGACCTGCTCCAATCCCTGCAAATTCTTGCCGAGCATGAGCAACGCCGCACGACCGAGGTCGCTTCTGAATTGCTCAGTTCGGCTTTGGCACAGCGTCAGGCGGAGGATGGCCTCGTGGCTCGCTGGCGTTTTCTCTCGCCCCGCGAGCAGCAGGTCGCTGCCCTGGCCTGCCTGAATTTTACCAATCGCCAGATTGCTGCCAGGCTGATGATCACCCCGGAGACTGCCAAGACGCATGTACGGAACGTTTTGCGCAAGTTTGACCTGCACAGCAAGGCTGAGCTGCGTCGTGCCCTTGCTGATTGGGATTTCAGCGCTTGGTGCTAAGGGTGAAATCCGCATCGCCTCAAGCAGGAAAATTAAAATGCGATCATTTTTCCCGCCATGCCCGGATCACCCGCGCGGGTACCCCGATCATTCCCTGCCTCTCCCCTGAAAATGGGATTGTTTTTCACTCGAAATTGGGCTAAGTTAGAGATATGAACACGCTGCTCAATCCAGTTCCAGGCGATCTGCTGCTGGTTGTCGCGCCGCATGCAGGAGGCGCAATCATGTGGGACCTGATAGCCCGTTTGGCCTGTCGAGGAGCCCTGCGCCTGCTGGATGGCGGCAACCGCTTTGATGTCTACCGCTGCAATCTGGCAATTGGGCATGCCCTCGGTGGGCAGACCGCAGGCCTGCCGGTTGCTCTGGAGCACATCCGTCTGGCGCGTGCTTTTACCTGCTACCAGCTGGTAGCTCTGCTGAAGGGGACGCCCACGCAACCGGTTCCCACGCTGGTCCTGGATTTGCTGTCGACATTCTACGATGAGAATGTATCGACGGTGGAGAGCCTGCGCTTGTTGCGGGATTGTATTGTTCAGCTGCAGCGGTTGAACCGCCTGGCACCGGTTGCGATCAGCGTTCGTCCAGGTCCTCCTGAAAATCGCCCCGAGCTGCTGGCGACACTGCTGGAGGCGGCTGGTCAGGTGTGGACGCTGGAGCCGAATGTACCGAAACCACCTCCCCAGATGTTCTGAGGCGCATGGATTGGCAAAAACAGGTTGCAAGAGGTTTTCATAACTATCATGGGACGCACACTACCTTCAATCACACAGGCCTTTTTGCAGGAACAGGAGTCCTTTTCCCGCTTCCGGCGTGCACTACGGCGCAGCGACCAGCTGGCGCTGGATGACCTGTTTGCTGCAGCACACAAACACCTGGCGGCAGCTGCCTATGCAGCCCACGCGCTGCCCCTTGAAACTTTTTTACTGGCGATGCTGCTGGAGGAGCACAAGGAGGTTCAGCGCCTGCGCAGGCTGCTGGAGGGTCAGCCGGAGGTCGGGAATGGGGGAATTACTGGGGAAAGATAACCCCTGAACGCTCTGTAGATCTATACTTTGACAAAGTATCTTATACATGTTAAACTCAGTCCGCTTTTACCGGCGGAGCTGGCATTTGGGGGTGCTTTTTCAGGGAATAGTATGCGAACAGTTGAGTGGGATAATACCCATCAGCAGGTCAGAATGATCGATCAGCGGCTGCTTCCCGGCGAATACCGTGAAGTTAGCTTTGAGAGCTGTACGCAGGTGGCGGAGGCCATTCAGCGGATGGTCGTAAGGGGAGCTCCAGCAATTGGTGCTGCGGCTGCTTTTGGGATGGCTCTGGCAGCTCAAACCTCCCCGGCTGGTAACAGCGATGAACTTCGAGCCGACCTGGTTGCGGCAGCTGGAATCTTGCAGGCGGCGCGGCCTACGGCATTCAACCTGTCCTGGGCTGTCCAACGCATGCTTTTGGAGTCTGAGGGTCCAGCCAGAGAAGATGTAAACCAGCTGAGGGCCTCCCTGCTCGACCTCGCGCAGCGAATCGCCGATGATGATGTGCAGATCAACAGGCAGATGGCAACCCATGGAGCGGGCTTGATGAATGCGGGTGAAACCGTGATCCATCACTGCAACACGGGTGCACTGGCGACTGTGGATTGGGGGACTGCTCTCGGGGTGATTCGGATGGCGCATGAACAAGGAAAAAGGCCGCATGTCCTGGTTGATGAGACTCGTCCCCGATTGCAGGGGTCTCGCCTGACCGCCTGGGAGTTGGACCAGTATGGGATCTCATATGAGATCATCACCGATAATGCGGCTGGTTTCTTCTTGAGTAGGGGAGAGGTCGATCGGGTATTCGTCGGAGCTGATCGTGTTGCTGCGAATGGAGATGTTGCCAATAAAATTGGCACCTATATGCTTGCGCTTGCCGCTCGGGATAACCAGGTGCCATTCTTTGCAGTTGTGCCCACCTCCACTGTTGATTTATCTGTGGCGGAGGGCGCTCAAATTCCGATCGAGGAGAGAGATCCCAGCGAGGTTTTGCAAATCGAAGCCCAGGGAGCACCCATAGCACCTGCAGGTGCTGCTGCAAGAAATCCTGCTTTTGATATCACGCCGCACCGTTTGATCACTGGAATCGTCACAGAGAATGGGGTGGTTTACCCACCATTTGAGTTAAATCTTCGTCAAGCAGTCATGGAGAGCCCCAGTTAATATTGATTTCAACGGAGACGAGGTGATGAATATTGTATTGACTGGCTCGATCGCATTTGACTATTTGATGAAATTCCCTGGATATTTTCAGGATCATATCCTGGCGGATAACCTGGAATGTCTCAGCCTATCATTCCTGGTGGAAAGTATGGTTCGCCAGCCAGGCGGAATTGCGCCAAATATCGCTTATAACCTGGCACTCTTGGGAGAAAAGCCGCGATTATTTGCCACCGCCGGGGAGGATTTTGCTGAATACAGGGATGTGCTGGAAAGAAAGGGTGTAGATACTTCTGGAATTCGGCTGATCCCCGGGGAATTCACCGCTTCCTTTTTTGCAAATACCGACCTGGCCAATGCTCAAATTGCCAGTTTTTACCCTGGAGCGATGGCAGCAGCAGCTGGCTTATCCTTAACAGAGCTGGGTGGAGAGCCCCCAGACCTGGTGCTGATTTCCCCGAACGATCCCCGGGCAATGGGTCGCTATGTTTCAGAATGTAAGCAGTTGAATTTCCCTTACATCTACGATCCAAGCCAGCAGATTCCCCGCCTCACTGCAGACGACCTAAAAGATGGAATTGACGGGGCCCGGGCACTTTTTATAAATAAGTATGAATTTAAGATGATCCAGAATCGAACGGGTCTCTCTCCTGAGGAGATAAATCATTCCCTGCATTTTTCCGTGGTGACCCTGGGGGAGGAAGGTTCAATCATTTATCAGGGAGATGTGGCTTATCGAATTCCCCCGGTATTACCGGAACAGATCAAGGATCCTACGGGAGTCGGCGATGCTTATCGGGGTGGTTTTCTTGCGGGCTATGCACGGGGTTGGGACCTGGAAACTTGTGGACAGCTCGGTGCCGTTGTCGCGGCTTATTGCCTGGAGCAGGAAGGACCGCAAGGACACCACTTTACTCCCTCCGAACTGGTTTCCAGGTTTCGAGAACATTTTGATGATCATGGAAAGCTGGCTGAATTAATTGGATAATTGAATTGTCAGCAGGAATAATTCTTGAGATTATGGGAGATGATGATGGAAAACTACGATATTAAGGAAGTCAACCTGGCAGAAGGAGGGCGCAGGAGGATAGATTGGGCAGAGCGCGAGATGCCCGTCTTGCGGTTAATCCGTGAACGATTCGCAAAAGAGCGGCCGTTAAAAGGTGTGCGCATATCAGCCTGTTTACACGTAACCACGGAAACAGCGAATTTGATGCACACGCTCCATGATGGCGGTGCGGAAGTTGTGCTGACTGCCTCGAATCCTCTCTCAACTCAGGATGATGTGGCCGCCTCCCTGGTTACCCATTTTGAAATTCCGGTTTTTGCGATTAAAGGAGAGGACAACGTAACCTATTACAAGCACATCAATGCGGCGATCGATCATGCTCCGAACATCACCATGGATGATGGCGCCGATCTGGTGAGCACGCTGCACACCGACCGGCGGGAGATGCTCGATAATGTCATTGGAGGGACAGAGGAAACTACCACTGGCGTCATTCGCCTGCGGGCAATGGCTGCTGATGGGGCCTTAGCTTTCCCGGTGATCGCGGTCAATGATGCAATGACAAAGCATTTCTTCGATAATCGCTACGGGACTGGCCAGTCAACTGTTGATGGCATTGTCCGGGCAACAAACATTCTCCTAGCTGGGAAGAATTTTGTCGTTGCGGGATACGGCTGGTGTGGGCGAGGATTAGCAATGCGAGCCCGCGGCATGGGTGCAAACGTAATCGTCACGGAAGTCGATCCCCTGCCTGCCCTTGAAGCGGTAATGGATGGATTCCGGGTGATGCCGATGAACCAGGCTGCCGAAATCGGTGATATTTTTGTCACTCTCACAGGGGATATCAACGTTATTGACGAGCAGCACTTTGAACGGATGAAAGACGGTGCGATTGTTGCAAATTCAGGTCATTTTAACGTCGAGATAAACATCCCAGCGCTGGAAAAATTATCCAAGGATAAACGCTTGGTCCGACCTTTTGTTGAACAATACCTGCTGAAAGACAATCGCAGCATTAACATCCTGGGGGAGGGCAGGTTGATCAATCTTGCAGCAGCGGAAGGTCATCCGGCGAGCGTTATGGATATGTCTTTTGCCAATCAAGCCCTCAGCCTGGAATATATGGTGAAGAACGCAGATAGCCTGAAGAAAACTGTGTATAGTGTCCCGGATGAAATTGATCAAACCATAGCCCGTTTAAAGCTCGAGGCGATGGATGTGAAGATCGATACCTTAACCAAAGAGCAGATCGCCTATCTCAATTCATGGCAGGAAGGTACCTAAGTTCTGCTGAGAGAACCCATTGCGGGAGGATGGCACCAAACTTTGCCTGGCAGGCAAGAGTTCCCGGCTTCAATCGTAGATTTAGTGAGAGACCGAGAGATCGCATCCCAACATTGCCGAAGCACTTGAGTACCGACCAAGACTGATCCAGTTTTAATCATCGGGGAGAATAATGAGGTAATCAGGGGTATTATTTCACCATCCTGTTTCCTGTTCATTTTTCGCCTGATAATCACCGAAATCAATGCGGTCGATGATTGGGATTTTGATTGTAGATATCCCTTTCCCCCACAGGTAATCAATAAGCCCACCTCCGAAGAGCAGGGCAAATGGATGAGTTTCCGGGTATAACTCAAAAGGATGC
>CP070764.1:191989-207381 GCA_020349245.1 Chloroflexota bacterium
GAACCCTGGGCATCCCCTGCAGGTTGAACCGGCTGGTGGAGCCAGCGGCTTAAGCCGATCGCTGCGCCAGATAATACCAGCGAACCAGTTCCCAACTTTATTAAAACTCGCCTGCGACTCGTGTCGGTTCTCCCCTCGATCGAATCCTGGAAGCGGTCGATCAGCCAGGCTGTGGCTATTCCCCACCCGAAACTGGTCAGAATTAGCCAACCAAAATTGAGCAGTAGATTCGTTCCCCTCCACCCACCCCAAATTACTAAAAAAAGTGAACCCGCTGAAAGAAGAAAACTTGCCACAAGGCCGCGTACGATCCATGAGATATTCCAACGCTGTAATGTAACCGCGTATAATCCGGCGAATCCTGAGAGGAGTACCAAACTCATTATATAGGCGGTGGCGATCTCTAGCAATTTCCCCGTTGAAGAGGTTTGTCCAACTCCCAAGAAATTTACAAATTTGATCAGGTATTCGATACCTAGAGATACTACACTCCCTGGCAGGGATTGCGAGATAAATTCAAACAATTCAAAGGGAATTAAAGGAAATCCAGCCAGCCTCTGCCCAGCAAATAACACAGCTAACCAAGGTATGCTGATAAAAAAGCCGATCGTGAATCCGGATACAAAATGAACCATCATTTCTCTCGAGGAACAATCACGTTCAGTATTAATTCAGGAAGTGGTTTTCTGAGGTCGACTGGCATCGTCCAGAATTTGGTTTTCATCAGTAGATAAGCGGAGACCTGCCGCTCCAAGATTATCGTGAAATTGCTCCATTGTTCGCGGACCGATAATTGGACTGGTGATTACGGGATCGGATAACAACCATGCCAGGGCAATTTGAGAAATCGATTTTCCACCTTTCTCATTTCCCAGGTTCTCCATGACGGCTAATAACTCCCAATTTTTCTGGGAAAAATAACGCTGAACACCTTTTGCTCGGTGGCTGATTACCTCTTTTCCACCTGCCCTGTATTTCCCGGTTAAGAATCCTCCAGCCAATGGGCTGTAGGGAATCACTCCCAATCCAAAAGTTCGGCAGACATCAGCAAGTTCACGTTCGAACTCTTCTCGGTGGACAAGGCTGTAATGCGGCTGCAATGAATCGTATCGTGAAATACCATGCTTATCTGAGGCCCACAATGCCTGCATCAAACGCCAGGTGGGATAATTGGAACATCCTATATAACGGACTTTTCCCTGATGTACGAGATCATCTAGAGCGGAAAGTGTCTCTTCAATGGGGGTATTTTCATCGTACCAATGTGTTTGATAAAGGTCGATATAGTCCGTTCCAAGCCGGGTTAATGATTCTTCGACCGATTTCATGATATGAACTCTTGATAACCCTTCGTCATTGGGTCCATCTCCGGTGACTCCGCGCACTTTTGTGGCGAGAATTATCTGGTGACGCGGAATCTTGTTTTTCTGCATCCAATTTTTGATAATGGATTCAGAAACCCCACCGGGATTACCTTCGGCCCAGCGCGAATAGATATCGGCGGTGTCTAAGAAATTAATTCCAGAATCGAAAGCAGTGGATAATATCTCATGGGATGTGGGTTCGTCAGCTGTCCAACCGAACTGCATCGTTCCCATGCAGAGTTCTGATACTTTTAATCCGGTCCGTCCCAAATATCGATATTCCATGATAAATTAGCCTTCCTAATTAGAAATTCACCCGGGTCACTTCTCTCATCCACTTGGCATGGGTTCTAATGAAGATTATCCACCAAGAAGGAAGTGTGTTGTTCGAAATCGATCCAGACTGGTGTCATTTGGCTGCGAAAAACGTGATTGATTTTCAATCGTGGGATTCGATCGAAAATTTGTTTCCCTCTGGATCCTCCCCGTCGCAAACCCAGATTCCTGGTGCTGCTGACCGGATTTCACCCATTTTGACACCTTTATCTAGAAGCGACTGTCTGGTTGCCAGAATATCGTCCACTTTGAAAACGAATTTCGGTGCATCTGTTCCAAATCTGCGCTTCCCACCTGCATGAAGAGCAAGTGTGCAAGAACCCGTCGCGAATTCCACCCAGAATTCATGACTGTAGTCAGAAGTTGCCAGCGGTGTCTTCACCTTGAATCCCAATACGTCGCGGTAGAAAGATACTTGTGAGTTCATATCCTCAACATAGAGGATAATTTCCATTATTTCACCAAGCAGATCTGTCTCAGCCACGGGTAACACCTCGATTGTCTGGTTTACAAAACGAAAAGGGCAAAACCTACACCTGTAAGTCTTACTAGGAGTAAATTTGCCCTAATTATACACGTTAATTGATTTCGTCCTGTGCTCCAGCCTAGACCAGCAAAGGGTCAATGCTGGTTGGTTGGATCTGACTCGCGATTCATCATCTTTGTTATCTGCGATTATTGATCCCGAGCTTTCTTCAACGTTTCCTGCATCTGCTCTAAATGAGAATCGAAGTGATAAGGGTCCTGGAGTAAATTAAATCCCAACTGCCAGTATGCACCTTTATTGGCGACAAATTCTTCCGGGAGGTTTGCTAAGATATTGAGTGTTTCGGTGGTGTTACGCTTATATTCCTGGAATAATTCCTGAGCTGTCGGGTAGGCCGCTATTGTGGCATCAATTAAGGCATCCACATTTCCACCGTAATCATCAGCATAACGTTCATAACCGCTGATCAGTTCGGCGACGTATTGGTGGAAAAAGCGCTCTCCCTGGATGAAATGAGCCAGGTTACCTTTTATACTCCAATCTGTTGGAGAGGGTTTAAATGAGGCTTCTTCATCGCTAACCTCAGACAGGAATTCGTCCAAACGGATCTCAATATCTTTATATAGCTTTGCAGCAGCTGTTGAGAGTTCCTTGGCCGTCGGGGGGATTTCAGGAATGGGTCGACCGGAGAGGGTCATATTCACCTTTTTATGCTCGCCTCCACGGTAAAAACTTACTTCAACCGTATCCCCTGCACGATGAGCATGAAGAGCCAAGTTTAGTGATTCAAAATCTATTGTTGGAAAGGTTCCAATGCTGGATAGGACATCGTTTTCTTGCAATCCTGCCGCTGCAGCACCCATTCCCTCGACTGTACCCCCTAAGCGGATACCTTCAGAGATGGGCACACCGAGTTTTTTCGCAATCTCCGCGTTGAAATCATCGATAATAACGCCCAACATCGGGCGGGAGACAAAACGAATATCTTCACCAGATTTAATCACCGAAGCTAAATTCTCAAGTGAACCCAGCCAACCTTTCTTGATCTCTGCAATACTTTCTGACCATTGTTCACCTGACCCTAAGCCTGAATGGACCAGGGAAACCAGTGTGCTGTCATCCTTTGGTGTGAAGGTCACTTGAACCTCGGATGGGGAGGGATCTCCCTTTCCAAACCAGGAGAAAATTATTTTTGTATTGGGTTCAACACTCTTGAATTCGCCACTTGTATAGAAACCAGAATTCCACCATAGATAAAGTCTCCCTCCAGGACGTGGAACCACAGTTGCCACGTTGCACAACCACCTGCGCATGTCAGTGGCATTGGTGAATGCCCGAAAAGCATTTTCTGGACGGGTATTGACCAGCTGCTCGAAAGTTATTGTTTGTGAGCTCATCAAAATCTCCTTATTGATTTAAACACGGCGGATGCTTCCATAGGTACAACTAATCATCGATGGAAAAAGTTCAACGAAACTCAGGAAACCTGCTTGGTTTTGTTATATGATTATTAGTATAGCACATTAGTTCTATAATGCCCATGGATTGCTCAAAGGATCTCCTGGTTCATTTTTCACGGATCAGCTTACCTCATCTTGCTGCATTCCGATAATATGTATGCAAACATTCCAGTTTGAGAACACTAAAAATATAAGATTCCATTCATTGGGGTGAGGATCATTTTGGAGGTTGCTCAGGTGATTTCCTGTTGGTCTTTTGTTACAGGGGCAATTTATTAAGGAATGCCCTGGTTGAATGTAGAGCATTAATTCTTGTCGATTGAGAATTAAAAATAAAGACTGGACAGATTTATGAATCTAAGGGGAGGTTGTAGATTAGCTGATTTTTCCACTTGATATAAATGTCTAAGGAATGATTAACCGAATATCCCCCTGGTCAACAACACGCCTGCGAAGATGACCAGAATAACCGTGCTGATCAGCAGTAACGCGTGGACAATGCGAGGCCCTAACCGACGAGCCTGGGAGAAAATAAGAACGATTGCAATTGAACTCATTACCATCATAAAATAGAATCCCAAAAGAAATGCTGCACCGAATAAATACGATTCTCTCAGGGCTGCCAGCAAGATAGGTCCACTCACCAATGACCAAAATAAATAGGGACCGGGGTTGAGTATATTGGCGAGGACGCCACGCCTCAAGCTGCCCCTATCGGTACTGCTGTCTTCTCTTGGTAAATCCGTGCCTTGCCTCCAAACAGACCACATTCGCCATGCCAGATAAAGGGCGAAAACCCCTCCAGCAATGCCAATGACCTGGAGGAAGCTCTCGGACAGCTGGTTTAACAGGAGCAGGCTGAGGAGAATGATCGGAAAATCACTGAACAAGGGGGCAAATGCGACAGGTGCTCCACGCCGCCAGCCCCCGCTGAGTGATTCTGCGATCATATACGTTTGGAACGCGCCTGGGGTGATGGCAGCGGAGAATCCCAAGGCTGCTCCTTGCAGTAGATATGATAAGAATGAGGGAGCAGTCATTTTGATCAAATATTGTCGTGAAAAGAAATCTTGAGAAGATCTTTTAGTCCAAGGCACCCGCAGTAGAGGGGGCCATGATTAAGTTATCCCGTTCCAAGGCGGTTCGCTCATCAGGACGACTGCGATACCACAGCCAAAGTGTTTGCAGGAACATGGCCACTGAAAAAGAGGCCATACCCCAATAAAGACCGGTAACCTGACCCCAGCTGACACCGATCCCTAGGCAGACTGAAGCAGTCACAAGGTAAAGGATAACTGCCTCGGTGATGCTGCGCGTGCGGCCTCCATGCAGGATTAGTCCCTGGAACCAGCTCTGTAAAACCGCACAGCCAGCTGTTGGGATACCCAGGACTAATCCAATAACCGCAATGTTAGCAAGATCTGGTTTTAATCCGGAGATGACGCTGAACCACAGTCGGGATAGCGGAGTCAATGACATGATTAAGATCAGCAAGGTTATCAGGGAAGTTAGCAGCCAAGAAAAACGGCGCAGACTGTGGGTTGAGAGTGGTTCTTCAAGAAGGGCGACCACGACTTCGTTGTAAGCGACTCCCACGCTGCGGAACATGAAGGTCAATCCCGATAGAACCGGCCAGACAGCTAGGGAGGGAAGGTTAACCGGCATCCTGCTCAGGGCTGCACTACCCAGGGGTAAAACCAGCAGTGTCAATAGGGAGGTCAGCACGAGGGGTATGTAGAATTTAAGGAAATTAACTAGGGATAACGGCGGCTGGATGGCTGGTGCTCTCATGACCTTGTCTTGTACCACGGGCCGGACAACGAGACCTGAATACACCGCTTCGCTGATCACACCTGCCGCGACAGCACTCGTAGCGACAATGATCCCCGGGATTGTTCCCAATGAGTAGCCAATCCCCAGCACGATCAGATCAGCACTCAAGCGCACTACGGTGCCTATTCCGACTTTTTTTGATTGGTTATTGCGGATCAAAATACCCTGGTTGAAGCGGCGGTAGGCTATAGACCAGGTCCACGGGGTCATGATCATCAATCCTATCCGCCCAGGCTCGAGGATCACCTGCGGTGCACCGAGTAAACTCTCGGCAATAAAGTAATACAAAGGGGTGAAAGCGATCAGGATGTGCAATCCAGTTAAAACTATTGCAGTTACCGTCATGAATCGGCGGATCAACCGGTAGGAAGCTTCATCTCTGGACAGTGCCGTGGAAGCAGCCAGGAGCATAATGATTGGTGATTCGATGATCAATGCCAATGGGAAAACGATCCCCCCATACGCGGCAAGATTTATCTCCGGATTCGGCAAACGGGCAATGAATGCGCTCAGCGCTGGGAGTTCAACCCCCATCAACAACCAGCTGGCAGCCAATGGCCACCAGGTCTGGTAAATGCGTTTGATTGTCAGCGGTTGGGTGATGCTCGCAGGGGTCACCACCAAATTATACGTTACTTAATCTTGTATAAGGTATCCATTAATTCAGAGTTATTTGTCGATTTCCATTGAATTCTGACAAAATGATTAGGATTCCCATCGAGGCTGTAGAATTCTAAAAAAGGATGATATCCTTGTATACTTGGTGTGCAGATCATCAACAAGGTTTCCTGACAGGAGTTAAATTTTGCAGTACGAAGATTTGATCATTGAAGAACCTACTTTCCTGGATTGCGCCACACAGGGAAAAGCAAGCGCCTGGCGATACATTGTTGGCTCATTGTCTATGCTATTTATCTGGTTGCTTGTAGGAGGGTTTGCCACCGCAACGTTGCTGATCTTTTTCAGTATTTTCCAGGGGTTGAACCTGGGAGATGTCACCCAGCTGATCAGCGATCCCAGCCTATTGGGATATATTCCGTATTACCTGGTGACAAATATCGGCTTTATATTTTTTTATGCTGGTATCTGGCTAACTGTCAGGCTGGTGCATGGAAGGCCATTGCGTAGCCTGGTGACTTCCAGTGCTTCGATCAACTGGCGGCGAATTGCATTGGGATTTGTCTCCTGGATTGGTCTCGTGTTAGCCGGAACGCTATTTGAATTTATCTTCTGGCCCGAATCATTCAAGGTTACATTTGACGCCAGCGTATTCATCCCATTTGCTTTATTGGCAATCATCATCACTCCCATTCAAACCACTGCAGAGGAATTATTTTTCCGCGGTTATCTCGTTCAGGCGGGCAGTTTGATCAGCCGTAATTGGGTGTTTCTCTCGCTTTGGTCAGGTATCTTGTTCGCTCTACCGCACTTCTCGAATCCTGAGGTGGCTTCAAATACGGTCATCGTCTTGCTCACATTTTTTATTTTAGGCGCATTTTTAACTTGGATATCCCTGAGGGATGGTCAAATAGAGCTGGCGATAGGTCTCCATGCGGCAAACAACCTCGCAGTAGCTCTGCTGGTGACGTTCCCGGATTCGGTATTGCCTACCCCAGCTTTATTAACCACGAGTCACTTTGAACCTGTTTTTTCATTGATTGCTGAAGTTATTATGTGCGCTTTGTTTTATTTGATCGTATTTGTGATTATGAAGAGCAGATCAAGAAGCGTTGGAACGGAGCTCGTTTCCTAAGGAGGGGCTGATGTATCACATATTTGCTGTTTCAGATGCAACGGGCACCACTGCGGAAAGAGTCTTGAGAGCTGCACTTTCTCAATTTGATGCCTCCCATATCACTGTCACCAGATTTGGAGGTGTACGTTCTATGGAGATGATCCAGGATGTGGTTGCAAAAGCAGCCCAGGAGGAAGGCTTCATTGTACACACGATTGTCAGTGAAAAGCTGCGCCGAAGAATTTTTAATGAAGGGCGCAAACACAACGTTACAACGATAGATTTGATGGGTCCTTTACTGGCGCGGTTGTCTGAGCTTCTATCGACTCCACCACGCTCGGAACCAGGCTTGTTTAATCCATTTGATCCCAGCTACCTCCAGCGGATTGATGCCATCGATTTCACGGTTCGTCACGATGATGGTCAAAATGCTTACAATCTGGATCAGGCTGAAATTGTCCTGGTCGGGGTTTCCAGAACTTCGAAAACACCTTTAAGCTTCTACCTGGGTTATCGCGGCTGGAAAGTTGCCAATGTACCGATAGTTTTGGGTGTTGAACCACCCAAAGAATTGTTTGAGCTGCCACGGGGAAGGGTGGTTGCGCTGATCGTTAACCCTGAGCGATTATCTGAGCTACGCCGGGTGCGGGCAGAACGCATGGGTACCTTCAGCCGTGGTTACGCAGACATAAACCATATCCACCAGGAAATGGATTACGCTTTTCGATTATTTGATCGCCGTCGTGATTGGCCTTTGGTAGATGTCACCACCAAATCGATCGAGGAGGCAGCTGCGGAAGTAGTTGTATTGTTAGGGAGATCACTGGAAGCTAGTTGAAAAGGAACTCGTTTCAAGATCAACTATTCAGAGATTACCAAACAAAATCATTCCGAGGAAAATGGCAATCTGAATCCACTTACTCAATGGAAAACCAAACAGGATACCCACTATGAATGAAGTGATCCTCGATTCTGAAAGACAGGGAATGGCAAAAGAATATGCCCGTATTCGACGGCGTCTGATGCTGGTGGACCTGGTAATAGCTGCACTGTACACTATCCTCTGGTTGGTCACTGGATGGTCAATTGCCTTCCGCAATTACCTTTATGAACTGACAGCCAATGAGTGGTTGGTAGTGGCTGGTTTCATGGTAATTTTTGGTGGCATCTATTATTTGATCGATTTCCCTTTCGGGTATTATTCGGGGTTTATGCTACCGCATCGTTACGGCCTCTCGACTCAATCCTTAAAAGATTGGTTTATTGACCAGTTGAAAGGTTTATTTATTGGTGGGATATTGGGTCTCGCAGTAATTGAGGTCATTTACTACTTACTGCGTATATCACCAGATTTGTGGTGGCTATGGGTGGGTGTGATTTTGCTTTTTTTCAATGTAATTTTAGCGAACCTAGCGCCGGTGATCTTATTCCCTATTTTCTTCAAATTTGTTCCCCTGGACTCAGAACATGCTGATCTTGTGCAGCGTTTGATGGACCTGGCTGCCAAGACTGGCACCAAAGTGCGTGGCGTGTATAAATTTGATCTGAGCAGGCGCACTAAAGCTGCCAACGCGGCGATGACCGGCCTTGGAAATACTCGCCGAATAATCCTGGGAGACACCCTGATAAATGAATTTACCGCGGATGAAATTGAAACTGTCTTAGCCCATGAGCTGGGTCACCATGTGCATCACGATATTCCACGTGGGATACTTGTCGAGAGTGTGATCACATTGGGAGGATTGTTTGTAGCTTCATTGGTCTTAATTTGGGGAGTGAGTATTTTTGGATTTGGGGGTGTATCGGACGTGGCCGGGATGCCGTTGCTGGCATTGGTTGTCGGTGGATATGGGCTTGTGACCATGCCCCTTGGCAATGCTTACTCACGGCAGCGTGAACGGCGGGCAGATGAATTTGCCTTGAGGACAACTGGAAAGGGCGCAGCATATGCTTCTGCTTTAACCCGCTTAGCCAACCAGAATCTGGCTGAGGCTGAGCCTGAATCATGGGTAGAAGTACTGCTCTATTCCCACCCGGCATTAAACAAGCGCATCAAGATGGCTGAAAATTACCAATTGGATGCATGACAGAACCGGAATGATAGTCCCCGCCCACAGCATCATCGGGGCGGGGACTTCTTTTGAGTTTTACTCTCTAAAGATAATTTGCAGAATATGAGGGAAAGATTATCCCAGGGAGCCAATCTCCTCTTCAACGGATTCGAGTATTTCACCAGATCTGACCAGGGATTTCATTTGATCGTGGTCTGGATATAAAGGTCGATCTTCGTCCAGGTGCTTGACATACTTGCGGATTACCTGTCGCGCAATTTGTACACCCCGTCCTGGTGTGAATTCCCGGAAGTCTAAAGCCTGGGCGGCAGCCATGAATTCGATGCCAAGTACACCGAAGGAGTTGTCTACGATCTGGTGATTCTTAATAGCAGTGTTCATGCCCATGGAGACAAAATCTTCCTGGTCAGCTGCTGCAGGGATCGATTGGATGCTCGCCGGGGTAGACAAAAGACGCTGTTCGACGATCAAGGTATCCGCGGTGTATTGGCTGAGCATCATGCCAGAGAACATCCCGGCACCCTTGGTCAAGAATGCTGGTAGACCAACACTCAGCGCAGGATTGGTCAAGCGATTAAGCCGTCGCTCAGATAATACGGACACCATGGTAATCGCGGCACCGGCCATGTCCATGGGTAATGAGACCGGTGATCCCTGAAAATTTGCGCCTGTCAAGGTAAGCTTGTATTCTGGGAGGAATATCGGGTTATCTCCAACTCCATTCAGCTCGATCTCAACCTGGCTACGAGCGAATGCAATGGCGTCATGTGCAGCCCCGATCACTTGAGGTGATGAACGCATGGAGTAAGCATCTTGGACCTTGGTTTTGATCTTCCCGGTAACTAAATCCGATCCATCCATGCATTTCATGATGGATTTCGCCGTACGGATTGCACCCGGGAATCCCCTCGCTTCATGCAGGCGGACATCATAAGGTTTTAAGTTTGCCAGCAGCGCTTCCAAGCTCATTGCACAGGCAATCTCTGCTTGCTTGAGCCAGCGGTTCATATCATAAAGCTGCAGGGCACTCATCGCAGTGAGTAAATTGGCACCATTGATAACGGCCAGCCCATCCCGTGCCTCTAAACCGGGTATGGGGATACCTGCACGTTCCATGGCGGTATCGCCGGGGAGCCGTTCTCCCCGGAAGAATGCTTCTCCTTCACCCATCATCAACAGGGCGATCTGGGACATCGGGGCGAGATCACCACAAGCCCCGACAGAACCTTTCTGACAAACCACCGGCGTCACACCCTTGTTGAGCATCTCCATCAGCGTGAGCGTTATCTCAGGCCTGCAACCTGAATAACCGTGGGCGTGTACATTTATGCGGCTTGCCATGGCTGCCCGTACGTATTCTTCTGGAGCAGGATCACCAATTCCAGCTGCATGGTTGTAAATCAAATAGCGCTGAAATTGTTTAACCTGTTCATCCGCGAGTACGACTTCCGAGAATTCTCCAATCCCTGTATTTACCCCGTACATGATCTCGTGGGCTTGTATTTTTTCCTCCAGCATTGAACGGCAGATCCGGATTCTTTCAAGTGCGTCTGGATCCAGGGCGACCTGTTCTCCCTTTCGAGCGATCTGAACTAATTCCTCAATGGTCAGCCCGGAGCCATCTAATGTGATTGTCATAGTTGAAATCCTCTTGGGTAATCAGTATATCCTGCTGGCTAGTTTATCTTGTATGCTGTAATACCTCAAAATCGCATATCAAAAAAGGATTTGAGTATTCGCCAGAAATAATTATAGTACGGATGATTTCAATTAGCACTCCCTGGGATTTCAAATCGTATTTAATATGATTATGATCCGGGCGTAAGATCAAAAAGTATCTAACAGTTAGAAATAACTCCACAGCTATGGTTATCCCATTAGGTCATGGGTGTAAAGCAGGAAATTGATTATGTCAAAATATTTCCGATATAATTAATTATTCATTACCGATTTGTGACTTGACAGGCATCCTTTAAATTTATTAAAATACTGGTAACGGTTTTATTAATCAAAGCATTGAAAAAGGGGAAAGTAAATGGATCTCTGGTACAGTGTAACAAAAGGTCTTGTCAGGACCTATATGGCTTTGTTCACGGATGGGGTGCATATAGATGGGGAAGAAAATATTCCACCTGGACCGAAGATTATCGTTGGCAACCATCCTCACGCAACGGATGCGTTTGTCCTTCCATTCATCATCAAAGAGAAGATTCACTTCTTCATCCAGGAGGAGACATTCACCCTACCCGTAATTGGAAAGATCCTAGAATTAGCTGATCAAATTCCAGTTGTGATTGGACAGGGACAGGAAGCTATTGCCACGGCTCGAGCAAGATTGCAGATGGGAAACGCAGTCGGGATCTTCCCAGAGGGACGCATGAGCGGTTCCCGGGAGGTTCGACGGGCAGGAGCTGGTGCAGCATTACTGGCCATTGAAACAGGCGTACCATTGGTTCCAGTGGGTTTTTATGTCGAGCCGAAGTTTATCAAGGAGATCAAAGGGCACTTACACAATCGTGATACGATTGGGTGGTGGCAGTTTGGTGGCAAGTGCATGGTTAATTTCGGTGAACCCTGGCAGCTGGCAGTCCAGGAAAAGACCGATCGTAGCTACCGATATGTACGCGAACTAACCGATAAACTGATGAACAACATACAGGAACTGGTTAACGAAGCGTCGAGATCGTTTAATTACTGATCAATTGACGCACATCACCTGAGATACAAAACGCGCGTGATCGCGCGTTTTTTGTTGGTCGCTAATATCTATTTATCATTAATTTCGAATAACGTTTAATTCATTGCGGAATACTCGTTTGCAGGTTGCTATATTTCGAGACTTTTCATCATTGGTCCTGGTTTGATTAGGAGCATTACCTGGCTATCTTTGTCCATTTTCCCAAGGCAACAGCTCTTTATATCTGAAAATCTCAACTGCAATAAGGATTAGGGGATATTCTTGCAGTCTTGATCTCAGAATACATCGCCATAACTTATGGATCTACAAAGTGTTTTCACAATCATCAAAATACTTGTGGACGGACCAATAGGTGTAAGATTAAAATACATTTGACTTGGTCACTCATCGAAAGTAAAGCAATTGTGTGAAATAGAATATGCACTAAAATGGAGTCATGAACATTCTGTGAACTAAAGAGATTAAACAAGAGGTATTTGCATGGAATCAATTGGATTGCTCGCAATTGTTACCTGTATCCTGCTAACCGCAGCAATTTCCAGGCGGATAAAGGGCACCATCTTCACCCTACCGATGATTTACACAGTTTTAGGCATCTTGTTAGGGAGCCTGTTCTTAGATCTGTTCCCGCTCCTTCTTGAAGGCGGGGTGGTGGAGTTGATCTCGAAGCTGACATTGGTGATTGTTTTAGCCACAGATGCCTCTCGTATAGATGTTCAGGGTATATTTCGTGACCACAACTTACCAATGCGTTTACTGGCAATTGGCCTACCGCTGACAATGATCTTTGGAACAATCGCTGCAGTGTTAATTTTCACGGATTTGAACGTTTGGGAAGCGGTTGTGCTGGGGGTGATACTATCCCCTACGGATGCCAGCCTAGGTCAGAGTGTTGTGAGCAATCCGAAAGTTCCCCTGCGGGTCCGGCAAGCACTTAACATAGAAAGCGGTTTAAATGATGGTATCGCCTTGCCCTTCCTGCTCTTAGCGATATCGGTTGCTCAATCTGAGCTAATTTACCACAGGCCCGCTCAGTTTATTGTCTCTGTCGGGATACAGATTGGAATCGGGATTGTGGTCGGCTTGGTGCTCGGTTACTTGGGAGTAAAATATGTTCGCTGGGGCGCAACCAGTGGTTGGATGTCCCGTAATTTCCAAAAGATTACCTCCCTGGCATTGATCTTATTTGTTTATGGCCTGGCTGATCTGGTTGGAGGGAATGGTTTTATCGCCGCATTTTGTTTAGGATTGGCCTCTCGCAACGTCGCCGGAGAGAAAGAGAGTGAAAACCTGTACGATTTTGCGGAAGCCGAACTTACTGTCTTCATGCTGCTTACATTTATCCTTTTTGGGGCAGTGGTGGTTCCACCAGCAGTTCGAGCTATCGATCTAAACATCGTTTTCTATGCCATCTTAAGCTTGACAATTGTGCGCCTGATTCCTGTAGCAATCAGCTTGGTGGGGACGAAAATTCAGCCAGTCACCACATTGTTTTTGGGCTGGTTTGGTCCGCGAGGTATTGCTTCGATTCTGTATATATTCATCGTACTTGAAGCAGAAAACATTTCTGGTTCGAACTTGATTTACAACGTTGTAGTTGTCACCGTATTACTGAGCATCTTCGTTCACGGTTTCACTGCAGCACCTGGCGCAGCATATTATGGGAAATTGATGACAAAGTTCGCTGAGGAGGATCATCACCATATCGAGCGAAAAGAAGTCCCTGAAATGCCGCTGCGAGTACATCATTAACGAGCCCAGTACTGGATTTAAGAATGCGTAAAAAGACAATGCTGACAGGCAGCTTTCTTGTGCGTATAGATATCAAATCATCTCGATCAGCTGCAAGGGAAATTTTGTGATTTTTGCAGATTTTCTTTTTATATCACCAGTTGAAGAATAACGGTTTTTCTTGCGGATTAAACTGATAGGTTCCAGCACATTAATACTCGGCTGGAACCTTTTGCTATGCAACTGCGATCTTTCAACGGGCTTTTGGGATAATCACCCACAGGATTAAATAAAGGAGCAGTCCGGGAAACCCACCGGGTATTGCTGCAATAATAAATGCCAAGCGAAACCAGATTGGATTTATGCCGAAAAATTCTCCCAGACCACCACATATACCTAGTAAGATTCGATTATCCGGTGATCGGCGAAGCGGTTTTCTAGTAGAATCAGTCATTTTTACCTCCTACTACTATATACGAAAATCCTGATAGTTGGTTGCATCAGATCAAGCCAATTTTACCGCGACCAATGTTCCATCTCCTGCCGGATAGATAGTGCTGAGTAGGCGGTGGTCATCTGCAGCCAGCTGATTAAAATTGCGCATCTGGGTTGTTTGGGGATCAGACTCACCAGGAGCGGCGACCTTACCCCCTTGGAAGGCGTTATGAGCCGCAATGATACCACCGATACGGATATTTTCTACGGCCCAACTAAAATACATCGGGTAGCCAGATTTTTCCGCATCAATGAAAACGAGGTCATAGGGTCCAAATTCTCTCAAACCGGGAAGCAAATCGTGTGCATCTCCAACCTTGACCTCTATCTTTTCATGGAGACCTGCGGCAGCAAACTGTGCCTGTGCAATTTCCGCATGTTTGGCTTCCCGTTCTACTGTGTACAATTTACCCCCAGGTCGCAAGCCCCGGGCAATCCAAATACCGCTGTAGCCGCCCAATGTCCCGATTTCGACAGCTTTCTTCGCACTACATATGGATGCCAGGATCTGCAGGAAACGGCCTTCTTCTGGTTGGATGTTGATTCCTGGAAGCCCGTAATTTCGTGATTCTTCTTTTGAGCGTTGTAAAGCGGGATCTTCTTTTGCAAAAAGATTGGTGATGTACTGGCTAAGTTGTTCATTATAAATTGTCATTTGCGTTTCTTTCCCTTTATTGATGAAAAGTGATACTGCCGGTTACGGTCCAAGCGGCTCATCATCCTTAGTCTTTGATTGGGGTGTTCATGGTCAGTGTTGCAACGATGAAGACTTTCTACTTCTATGTCAAAGCAAAATGATCGAGTCACATCCGTGGATCAGGATGGAGTTACTCTGTCAATTCCGGACAGCCCGGTTTTTGTATTACCAACCAATCTCCAGTCAATGGCAGGTAGAGCACACGTTCAACCTGGGAGTTCAATTCCAGGTCGACGATCGAATCTTGATTCTCGGTGACAAGGACTTCTAATTGTTTGGATTTGAAATCAATACTGTCTGCAGTCAGAATATGGGTTCCAGCGAGCGCAGAAAATTGGTAGTAGCCCTGTTCATCCGCCTGTGTGGTAAACGTATACGCCCACTCGGGGTTGGTCAGGGATAGATTCGCACCTGGTATCGGGTCCTGAGTTTGTAATGAGGTCACCTGCCCACTAATAGAGCCCCAACCATCTTCAACCAAACA
>CP070764.1:207481-222713 GCA_020349245.1 Chloroflexota bacterium
AATACCCCCGGTGCGATTCGAACGCACAACCTACTGATTCGAAGTCAGGCGCTCTGTCCATTGAGCTACGGGGGCGTATTTGACCAGCGAATTCCTCGCTGCTGGCTGAATTTTCCGGTTGCATTATACCCCAATCACGCTACAATTAACTAATTCTATACTCGGTTTCCCTAACCCACCTCTCAATCCAGGAGTCATGGTATGCCCCTTCCTAAGGAATTCATTTATCTTACCGAACACGATGTCCAGCAGACGATGAATGTTGCAGAGGCGATAGACTTAGCCCGTAATGGGATCCAGGCAGATGCAGCAGGAAACGTTGCCGGGGATAAATTCTACACGACCATCGGTGATCACGGTTTTGTAAAACCCTTTACCGGCTATATCGATGGCGAGGAATACTTCTTTGTGAAAACCTTCAACTTTTTCCAGCATAATCCGGAAAAGTTTGATCTCCCTGCTACCTCGTCGCTTGTATTAATGTTTGAGGCCGAAACCGGTTATCCCGCCTGCCTCATGGAAGCTGGATGGGTTACCGGATTGAAAACTGCCGCTTCCACGGCGGTGACCGCACAGTACCTCGCCAAGAAAGATGCCAAAACCGCACTTATTTTCGGCGCTGGTTCGCTGGGAAGGATGCACCTGCGGGCCCTCGCCCAAATTCTTCCCCTGGAAATCGCCTATGTTTCTGACCTTTATCCAGCAATCGCCGAATCTTGCGCCGAGGAGGTCGGTGCTGAGGTTGGTATAAAGGTTCAAGCCGTTCCCTTGGAACATCGCGAGCAGGTTGTCCGCCGCTCTGATGTAATAGTCACTGTCACAACAGGAGATCAAGCGCTGTTCCAGCACTCGTGGCTCAAGCCAGGTGCTTTTATCGCAAGGCTGGGTTCATACCAGGAAATCGCCCACGATGTGATCAGCGAGGCCGATAAAGTGATCGTCGACAACTGGCATTATGTCAGCCCGCGCATACCGGAGATCGTGTCCCTGAAAAACAAAGGGAAATTTGATTTTGAGCATGTGGCTGCTGAATGGCCTGAAATCGTCGCCGGGACGAAACCCGGGCGCGAATCACAGGAAGAAGTGATCCTTTATATTGCCCTCGGAATCTGGGGAGAGTATGCAGCCATCCTTCCGGAAGTATACCGCCGGGCAAAAGCCCAAAAGCTCGGTACACAACTGCCCTGCACCTACTATAAGAACATCAAATAAACGACAAGGTTCCCAATTGGGAACAATCGTAATTTCATTCGCCGGATAAAATGATTTTATTAATCGCAGGCTGGATTTCGTGGTGATCCTATAAAATTAATCCCCTGACTGCTTCGCAGCGATCCAATTATCTTTCTTCTCCTGCCACCATACCCGGTACCAAGTGGAAATAATCTGCTGGTACATGATCGCACGTATGCGGTACCCTTCTATCAATCCAAGCTTGCTTTCTTTTAATTTATGCGTCATGCCAAACCAATTTACATACTTAATCCGCCATCTTTTTTGCCTCGCGTAAAGTGTAACGCCAATCTCGACTCCATATCCACATTCCGCGAATAATTCAAGAGCATTTTCTGCAGCAACCCGGGGGAGGCAGCGCTGACCATTTAAGTTTGGGGCAAAACGTTGGGAGATATCGGTACGCCAGTGTCCCTTCTTAAATATCGCAACACTCATCTCGCATTTTTCTTTCTGGATGGGTTCATAAATGATCTTCAAATGATCCTCGGTTAACCCCACCAAGTCAGCATCTATGAAAATAACAGTTTCGATCTCTTTCGGCAAAGTTCGCAATCCGGCCAACATGGCTGCGCCTTTACCGTGGTTTTCAGGCAGGTGTTCGACGATCAATTTGGGATAATCCCGCATAAAACCTTGAGCGATCTCGAGGGTCTTATCTGAGGAACCATCATCTACCACAACGATCTGCGCTATCCATTCGACTGGAAGCACAGCATTAAGGACTAGGTGAATATCCTGTTCCTCATTCCAAGCAGGGATAACAATACCAATATTTTTCATTGAGATCATTTACGTAATCATAACAAATACATGAAATACAGCCAAGAATTTCAAATAATTGACCAGGATCAAGGATTCATGAGTCTCAACACGTAGCTGCGGTTTTCGACATCTCCATCGACAAACGAATTCCAGATGCTTGTAATCTTGGCATCCAGCAATGTAAACCCGATCTTCTCATACAAACGGCAGGCCGCTTTGTTTAGGTTTGTCGTGCCCAAAAATACACCTGGAACCTGCAACTCCCTGAGCTGGCGCAAGTAAGTTTCGATCAATCTTTTCCCGATCCCTTTTCCACGGCTATCAACAGCGACATTGACATGCAGGTGGGCGGGATATTCGTCATAATTGACATGCGCCAATTCACTACGGAGAAGACCCGCAAACATTGACCGCGCTGTACGCCAGGTCTTTTCACCTAATCGATATCTTCCCAGCAAAACCCTGCCGATCAACGGAGCAATTGACCTGGTCAAATACCTTCTTCGCTGGGCAGGGGTATCAACACAGCCTGCCAAATATCCCACCAGACGAGTATCCTCCAGGGCCAGCCAGAGATATTCCGCCTCGAAATCCGCGTAATAACCGATGGAAGCATCACAAAATAAGCGCCGATCTTCCAGGAACGCCTCGACCGGTTCCCCAAAGAATGCTGAATCGGCGGCGATGTGAAGAACGTCCGCTCGGTAGCCCGCTTGGTATGGGGTGATCTCAACTGCACCTGTCATCAAAATTTCCTCTCATTATTAAACTGACTGACATATTCTCTTACAATAGTACTGTTGGACCACTAATAAGTACAATCCCTTTCCCAGTACTGGCCCGATTGATCTTCTCTAAGGTGAATCATCTGTGACCCCTCCAACCAGTCTGGATCCTAAGAGAATCAGTGGATTATTTCGAGCAGTTTTGAATAAACTAACTGCGTATTTGCATCGGGACGTTCAGGAGAGATTAGATCATGAGGAAGTTCGAGCTCTTTAGGGAATTGATAACTCCGGAAGTCCTCTTCTCCGTATCGTGACCATAGTTTTTCAAATTCCGCGATAACTTTATTACTAACAGAGATGTCGTTGGCATTACTGACCGTAATAATTCTCCCTGCTGCAGGTCGAACCGTTTTAGCAGCCGCTTCAGCGGAAAAACCCAGGCGCATGTTTTCCAAGAGGGAGTGCACCGGGTAGCGCAAGTATGCATACGGGGTTGAATCAGGTCGATTTGCCTTGTTGACCGGATCCCACCACTGGAAGAAATTTGGTAGCATAAGTAAAAGATTTGTCAGGGGTCGATTGAGTATGCTGGGGATAAAGCCAACTCCCAAAAAAGGGGCAATTGGTACGGCTAATTCCACATCTGAACGAACTTGCGCGATCCAGATCGCCATCGAACCACCACCGGATAGACCTGCGACAATTACCCGGGATCCCAATCCCTCAGCAATATCAACCGCTTGAGTAGCAAAATCCGCCAGCATTTCTGCGGTCAATCCTTTGAGGGTATTTCCTTCGCGATCCTTTGTACCGTGACGTGGTAATCTCGGAATATATACATTGTAGCCTTGATTGAAAAATTCCTCGCCTAACTGGATGAATTGTGCCGGGCAGCTGGTGAACCCGTGGAAAAAGAGGATCACCTTTTCAGTCTTTTCGCCATGAGTAAGTAATTTTGTACCACATACAGGATTTAAGAAAGTCGCTTCCGCATCTTCTGCTTGGGCCGCTTCAACCAAGGCACATGCTTGCTCATAATCCTGGACCGGGTTCGATTGAGGCTCAGTATTCAACTTAAACGGCTTCATTGCAAAAGCAAGCAAAATAATAATGATGAAAATAATGAATGCGGCGATGTACATTGCTTACCAACCAGGACACTCCAGCCCTGGACCATAATATTGCGTCAAAGGGCAGGGGGAAATTTGAAAGGATCTTTATAATTCCCAAGATTTCCAGTAATAATCGGCACTGATCTTTGAAAAAAAATTCTCCACTTTGTGAACTATGAGCTTTCAGAACTCAATAAGATTCAGGAAATGTACAAACTTCGCATGAATCAATCTAACAGCGCTACAGAGATAGGTCCATTCAAGCGAAATTATCTTCGCCTAAAATTATCGGCGAATTCAGTGTGATATGTGTTGGGGGATGATAGCAGGTGGATAAAAAGAACCTTTACTTCCTGCCAAAAATTAAATTAACTATTGCCAGGACGACAACTGCTCCGACCACAGCAACAATCAAACTCATTAAATTAAAACCAGTTACACCGGTACCACCAAAAAAGGTGAACAACCAACCTCCGACGATACCACCGAGTATTCCAGCCAGGATATTACTGAGACAACCCATGCGGTCATTTCGTCTAGTAATGATGCTGGCTAACCAACCTGCGATCCCGCCTAGTACGACCCATCCAAGAATATTCATAGCTCATCCCTCTGATTTTGATATCTTAGAAAAATCCTTAACTGCATGATTTCAAACGGTTTTGTTGGTGTGGTCTATTTAATTGTGTCATCCCTCCAATATTTATTATGGATTATTGAGAATTTATTCCTTTATAAAATACCCACAATACCCGAGAGCCTTACCAATTAATTATATACCGGAAATTCGTTAATCAACATATAGACCATCAGCGAACTCTACAATACTGGCTTGTCAATCAAAATAGGCTGATAGTATTTGATATTGCTTCGATAGAAATTGATTGTTGAAAATAACTAAATTATTGCAGGCGAGAAATGGCGGGGAGGGAAGCGCGATGCACAACAACCCCAAGTTCAAACTGCGACAAATTGCAGCAGCGTACCCAAGGCTATACTCCGGGTTATGGTTTGGAACAACTGCATTGCTGTTAACGTCTCCACTGGCCGGGATCAGCGGATTGATCATGGGTATTACAAATTCCAACCAATTTGCTCTTCCGGGAGTAATTTCTACCGGCGTTCTACCCGCGATGACTTCATTAATATTTGGTGCGCTGCTTGGTTACAAAATTGTCCGCTTCCCACCTGGGCAGACAAAACCTTCCGCTCTTCGCGGCTTTAAGACCGGGTTATCGTCTTTCATCGCCCGGGTTTCGCTTCTTGAGGTCAGCCCCGATTTAACCAATTTACCCCCGGGAAACTCATCCGGAGATGTTCCAGGAGCAGCCATAGCGGTGGGCTACCTGGTTGTGCTGCCTGCAATGGTTATTGCAGTCATATGCCTCAGTGCTTTTTCAGGAATCCTGCTGAATAAATATTTAACAAACACGGGTCCAATTAATGAAACGCTTTAAGCCCTTCCTGCTAGGTTTATTTTCTGCATTTCCAGCACTTCTCACAGGAGCGTGTATTCTCCCTTCGCTGAGAAGAGATTACTATTGGAGCAGCTATGTTGCCACTGTTATGGTTTATTTCGTAGCGAGCTTTTTCCTGGGAATAATTTTCCCCAGGGTTCTCCGTGCCATCCACATCGATCACCCCTGGAGTTGGTTGCTGATCGCCGGAACCACCGCTTGGCTAAGCAGCTTGTTCTTTCTTGGTTTACTGAATCTGACGCCGTTATGCGTGGGACAGGACAATGGAGATGGAATAAACAACTATTCTTTATGTATCCTGTATACAATGTTGATTGTATTTTTATACTCTCCCCTGGAATTAATTCTAATTTCACTCAATGCAGTTATTGGTGGAAAGATTCTATCCAGGTTAATTCCGGTAAAAATGACTGTGCTATCAAAATAATCGCTTGCGATGAAACCACAGCGACAAAAAGGGAAGATTTGGAGTAGCGTTATTCTTCGAGACAGCTTGATAATCAGCATGTTATAATCTCTTCGGAACGCTCCTTTTCTCAATAAATTAAGTCCATACAAATAAATGTTACTTCCCTTTCCCAGGCACCTCCTATCCAGCATTCAATTGGTAAATCAAGATAGATTATTTAATAAGATGACTTGTTCCAAGCTCTATCATCTTATCTCCACTTAGCTCTAGGCATACTATTCAATCTTTACCTCATCGTCTCAATTTGACCCACGAAGCAATAATTAACAGGAGGCCCCCATGACAGACATTCTTGAAACTCTTGCGACCCTCTCGGTACTGGTCTTCGTGATCGGTAGTATGTTTAGTTTGGGATTAACCTTGAAAATGCAGCAGATCCTCGATCCACTCAGAAATGCTCGCATGGTACTCCTTGCTCTGGTCGTCAATTTTATTCTTGTCCCCGTCCTGGCATACGTACTTGCTCTGCTATTCAACCTGGAGGAGTCATTGCGCATCGGCCTGATTTTACTTGCCACTGCTGGCGGCGCGCCTTTCTTACCAAAACTAGTGGATGTTGCGAAGGGAAATATTGCCTTCTCGGTTGGTCTGATGGTACTTTTAATGGTGGTGACCATCCCCTATCTACCACTGGTGCTGCCCTTGCTTCTAGGCGATGTGGCTGTAAACCCATGGGATATTGCCCAATCATTGATCGTTATGATGCTGATTCCACTCGCAATCGGTCTCTTTATCAAGGCGCGTTACGAAGAAGCAGCGCTCAAAATTCAGCCCACCTTCGGTATGGCATCCAATATTGCCCTGCTGACATTGGTCGTGTTGGGCTTGGTATTAAATTTCAACAGCATGATCGCCCTGGTTGGCTCACTAGGCATTTTAGCTGGGATTATCTTCATCCTGGTTTCTCTTATCCTGGGCTATCTCTTAGGAGGTTCTGACCCCGGAAATAGAAGCGTTATGGGTTTAGGTACAGCTCAACGCAATATCTCTGCCGCGCTGGTCGTGGCAGCCCAAAATTTCAGCACGGACGTGATCACCTACCTGATGGTGATTGCGATCATCGGACTTGTAGTGCTGATGCCGGCAGCTGGCGAACTTGGGAAACGAACTAGAACAGCGTTAGAGTCCAACTAAGTAACATCTTCTCAGCCACGAGTCAGGATTTCCATAGGAAATCCTGGACCATTCACCTTACAAGTCCCCCGGGATATGGGCTCAGATGGGTTTACCTGCAAACAAATTGAGCAGTCACCAATTTTCTTGGATTCCGTATATAAGGACATCATTTTTCATGTACGCAGATAATAGAATAATGCAAGGAAATTCTTGAGGGATAATTCCGAGTATCCAGAATTGCCTGAGCAAAATAACTACCAGGAGGCAAAAGAAATCAGCAGGCACAGGTGGTCGAAGGCGGCATTTGCCATCATTTCCTTGTCCCTGCTGAGTATCCTTGGTTACGGGATCTTTTTTACGTCAGGCATATTGAATGAACCTTCGTCCAAGGAAGAGGCGAGTTTCATCACAATCTTGCAACCTGTCCAGGGTTCTAGATTGGATATGACTTGGTCAGTCAACGTTATTGGAGAGGCAGGGGGATTTGCTGATACTGAGATCATTGTCCAGGCTTTAGACGCTTCTGGGAATGTTCTGGCTGAACAAAAGACATTTTTTGATCCACCAGAATCGAATACCGATCAAAAAATAACTTGGTCTGTGGACCTGAGAATTTCCACTGAGCCTGGCACACAAGGCCAGATCGTTGCAATCGCTATTTCAACCCTTGATGGGGGCATTTTCGCAACAGACATCATTGATGTGGGTTATGGTGAGACTCCACTTGACGAAGAATTGTTCACTATGGAGGATCATTTCTGGAGGCTCCTTTCACTCAAAGATAGTTCACCCATCGAAGATACACAGCTCGATCTCCAATTCGATAATTTTCAAGCATCTGGGTCTGGGGGCTGCAATCTTTTCAACACCAGTTATGAACGCAAGGGAAATTCATTAATTTTTGGTCTGATCACTTCCACTGCGAAAGAATGCGAACTTCCTGAAGGCATTATGAAGCAAGAGGCAGGTTACTTCGACAGCCTGGAGCAGACCGCTGGATACCGTCTTGAGGGAGACAGGCTGGTTTTTCTCGATCCAGATGGAGAAGCGCTGCTGGTCTACGCGGCCGTCGTCAGGGGAGATATCCGCAGCACTGATAGTGGCAGACTCCCGGAACAAGCCCTGGTGCTGGTCAGCTTGAATGATGTTTCGAGAGCTGAGGCACCCAGCAGTATTGTTGCAGAGCAGGTTATCCAGGATGCAACCCTATTCCCAATTTCTTATTCAATTCAATACAACCCCAGAGAGATCGTTGCAGACCACAGATACACTATTGGTGTTCGCATCGAGGATAGATCAGGAAATTTATTCTTTATCAACCCAGGGACTCAGCAGGTCATCACTTGGGGAAACCCTTCCCAGGTTGATTTGACCGTGGAGGCGATCCGTTAGCTGGGTCAACAAAATCCAAATCAGACTTAATAAGGAAGACCGACGTGGATACATCGAATATTGACATTTATCTTATTTTTGATATGTTCATGCTTTTGTTAATCGGAATGGGACCCAAAATTGCACTGGTCCCATTTCTCGATTTAACCAAGGAAATGGACCCTGACACCCAACGGCGAGTCGCACAACGCATGGTGCAAACAGGCGTGACGACGGCCCTGCTCCTGGTTGCCCTGGGCTGGTTTTTGATGAGACTGCTTCACTTCAGCGTTGGAGCAGCGAATATTGCCGGTGGTATCGTGCTTCTCCTGCTGGCCTTGCATATGCTGGTCAGTCCAGGGAAACAAGAAAATCCGGAGAATATTAAAGGGCGGGATGCAATGCAGATGGCTTTATATCCACTAGCGGTTCCTTATATGCTCAACCCTGCCGGCATTGCCGCAATTGTCATCTTTTCCAGTGAAATTGATTCAATTCTCATGGCCGTTGTTCTCGTAGGTCTGGTCCTGCTAGTGGGTGCATTTGATTGGTTAATTTTCAGGAATATGGATAAACTTGCAAAACACCTTGACCCCTCCAGATTGGCTGTAACCGAGGCAGTATTTGGTGTGCTGCTCGCCGCGTTGGCTGTGCAGTTGATGCTGGATGGTCTGCAAGAGTTGGGCATCATCAATATGCTCGCCGGATATTAATCCCCATCGTGTAGGGCAGGAAGACACTTTGCTGAAACTTATCTCGTTTCTCGCTGGAATATTCGTGGCAAAAGACTGAAATAACAAGGCGATCTCGATTTCGCCAAACAGCATATTGCCCATGTATCCAAGGTGTCTCTTAGAGAATTATTCCGCACGCTGAATCCCAGCCAGACCGCCTTAAAAGAAGTGGGGATCATGTTCCTTCCGGCGATCCCTGCATATGTTTGGATCTGGCCGCGAGTGGAAAGTCTACATTATAGATCTTCCAATCCGTGGTTTATTTTTATGTGTTAATCGGCATCTTAATAATCGGACTGCGTCGATGGCAGCTAGTTGAACTTGGGGTAAAGGCTTCCGGGATTGGGTTGAGTCTGGTCTGCGCTCTGATCATCCTGGCTGGTCGCTTCTTGATCATAAAGTCCATAGACCTGGGTTTGTCAATACCAAGGTATAACCCCAGGGAACTACCTGCCGAAATTGGCGAGCCTTTATCCCCCTGCAATTGCCCCAACGATCAAAAATGGCTTCTCCCCTTGGATGACTTCCACCGGCAGAGGAGCATCCGGCGATTCATGGGAGAGATCCTGCTCGCATGCGAAAAAGCGTAGGTATGCACGACGTTCCTGGGTGGCATGATCGCGGATTGTCCCCCGTAGTACCGGGTACTCGGCCTCAAGTGTGTCAAGCAGCGTTCGCTGCGTGGCGTCTGCCGGGACTTCTATCTTGACCTCAGCTCCGGTCCTCGCCATGGTTTGAAGGTGGTATGGCAACTTCACCCGGATCATGGCAGGGTTTGCACCTCGACCGATAGCACGGCTGGCAGATCGTGGGTTATTGACTCCCAGTGATCGCCAGAGTCAGCCGAAACATATACCTGGCCGCCTGTTGTACCAAAATACACACCGCACGGATCAAGTCTGTCTACTGCCATCGCATCCCGCAAAACGTTCACGTAGCAATGGCTTTGCGGCAATCCATTCGCCAGCGCTTCCCACTCGTTTCCGCCGGTGCGGCTGCGATAGACCCGCAGTTTACCCTCTGGCGGGTAGTGCTCCGAGTCGCTCTTGATCGGCAGCACATAGACCGTTTCAGGCTCGTGGGCGTGCACATCGACGACAAAGCCAAAATCACTGGGTAGATTCCCGCTGACCTCGGTCCACGATTCCCCGGCATCATCGCTGCGCAGTACATCCCAATGCTTCTGCATGAAAAGTACATTTGGTTGATCAGGATGCTGGGCGATGCGATGGACGCAATGACCGATCTCAGCCTCGGGATCAGGAATGTAATCCGATCGCAGCCCTTTGTTTATCGGCTTCCACGTTATACCACCATCATCTGTTCGAAAGGCACCTGCCGCTGAGATCGCAGTGAACATTCGCATCTGATCGACCGGGTCCAGCAATATCGTGTGCAGGCAAAGTCCACCAGCACCAGGCTGCCAGTCAGGTCCTGTACCATGACCGCGCAACCCGCCAAACTCCTGCCAGGTTTGTGCACCATCCTTAGAAACAAACATGGCTGCATCTTCCACGCCTGCGTACACTGTATCAGGATCGAATAAGGAAGGCTCCAGATGCCACACACGCTTAAACTCCCAGGGATGAGGTGTGCCATCATACCACTGGTGTGTTCCAGCTTCGCCTGCATAAACGAACTCGTTGCCTACCGCCTCCCAGGATTTCCCCCCATCGATAGAACGCTGCACAACCTGTCCAAACCAGTCATTCGATTGTGAAGCGTACAGCCGATTCGGATCAACTGGCGATCCTTTGAGATGGAATATCTCCCATCCGGCGAAGTGTGGACCGCTGATTTGCCAATTCTTTCGATTGCCATCAGCTGTGAGGATAAAGGCACCCTTGCGAGTACCTACCAAAACTCGGACTCCGCTCATCTTTCTACTCCTTCTGCGCACACAGTTCGTTGGATAACTCTAATGATTCTAACAAACATGACAATTTATGTCAAAAAAATACAGGCAACTACTCCAGGCAGCTAGAATTAAGTCGGATGAAATGATTATACACAACTGCATTAACTTCGGAAGACTCCAACAGTTCATGGCTCCTACCCTGTGTCAATCCGATTTCCACCAGTAGACTTTGGAACCTATCACCAGGTAGAAAACCTCAGAATAATGAATCAGTATATTATTTAAAGGAGACCGAAACTTAATCTACCTGAAATTCCGGGGCAGATGACCAAAGCCTGGAGATTTATTTAAGAGTCAAGAGATAAGCAACCACGGCTTCGAAGTCCCCTTTAGAGAGTTCGTCTTTCAAGCTGGCCGGCATCACATCCGCAGGAAATCCATCCACGGCATATTTGCTTGGATCGAGGATTGAACTGCGGATATATGTCTCAGAATCCATATCATCAATACGGTTCATTCCCCTCGTAGCGATACCTGCTAAAGAAGGACCAACAACAACTGTCTCGCCACTTGCACTGTGACAACGTGAACAATATGATTCAAACACACTTCGCCCCTGGATTTCAAGGGGCGAAAGCGTTGGTACAGGAGGAGGAGCGAAGCTACTACAAGCTGCCAGTAGCACTATCAGGATTGCTATAACGTAGCGTAACATTCTATTAGGATCGAAAATATTAGGTTAATTAACTGGCGAGTAATCGACGGAACATCGTGAACACACCCAAGAGGACACCAATCCCCATAAACACAGCTCCAACCCGAATATCAAATGCAACCTTGAGACCAAAGAAAAGCAGCATACCCAGGTTGATCGTCCATAAGGAGAGCGGTTCTCCCCAGGACATGACACTAGCCGCTTCCTGTCCTCTAGAAGAAACAACTGCAAAGAGCAGGTTGGTCATCATTCCCACAAATCCAGCATGGGCAAACAAGGCAAAATACCAGGGTGGTATGACACTGAAATCTCCACCGGTACCTACAACTGCATAGAGGAACAAGCCCATGTAGATGATCAACCATAAAGTGCCGAAGAATACCCAAGGTTTTACTCCGCCCCCAATGGGTAAATTGATCAACGCTCGCCAGGCAAAGCGGAACAGGAAGATCACCATTCCCAAGAGCAACATGAGCCCAAATACCGGGAGTACCTGTTCAACAATATTAAGGAAGAAAGCGATCGGTACAATTGCAGCACCCACCATCCACAGCAGGGCCTGTAACAATCCTGCCCATGTCCAGCGCGCAGCTTCCTTGCGGGTTGACCACTCTACAATGGCGCTCGCCACTAGAAATAGGTATGTGTCCATCATGCCAGCGTGTGCACCTACCCGATCTGCAGATGGCAGCGGGAGAAATTGGCCGATGACACGTTCCAAACCGAGCAACATCCCGACAGTTGCGCCAATCGCGGCCGTCAGCAAGGCACCAGCAGCCAGATAATGGACTGTTGTCACAACTGGCTGGTGCTTAAATTGTGCGAAGGAAAATACGGCAGATATCCAGAGCACGATCACTGCGCCGGAACCGAAGACCGGGAGAAGTGACACCAGGAAACCGCTCGGCCGAGAAAAGGCTAATCCAAATGTCGGTACATATCCCGCGAAAATCAAAACTGCCGCCCATACCAGGGCGCGGACATTACGCTCATATCCAGGGGTTACATCCCGCTCTCCGGTGACAATCCAGATCGCGATGCCAATCGCGGAGAGCGTGATCCATCCCACGCTGCCGCCATGAAGGTGAATCAGGACTTGCCAGCGCTCAATTTCACCAACGGTCAGGGAGTTATCAAATCCAAAATAAATATTGATTAAAAAGATCAACAAGGAGCCCATGAACAAAATCTTTAAGGATTGCCAAACAGACTCGTTCTTAACACGTGCGATATACATTTTCACTCCTTATCCCAAGAAAAGTCAGTGTCTCGAAACCTTGGCTTTTTCCCAAATGGGTGATGAGGTCTTTGATGAAATTTTTTGGGCTTGAAGAAGTCATTCAAGGCGTTTATTAGAATTAAATGATTATAACATTAATTAAGACTAATAATATTCAATTTATATGATTTATACAATGTTCAATTTCCCTCCGGGTCGAAATCACTTATCGGATCACTTCGCTCAATTCCCTTCTAAATTTAATCCCTGTCTGCCTGCAACCCCCGTGTATTCATCTTATGAGACGCTGATTGACTCAAGATGCTTCTTATAAACTAATCCCTTCATACCAATCCTAAGGAACAATGCGCCAGAAGAATCACGAGAATTGGTTATCCACATTTTAAATTGAGAGTCACCCTCCCCCTTAAGGAACATTAAACCATCACCCTCGATCTCAATCGTGTCCCATTCAGGTTACTTTAATTAAGATTAAATCCCGGTAATTAGATAACCGGGACCTTTGAGATTCAATCCCAATCCGTCCCGGGTTTCCCAGGATCAACTCCACTTATTGAATTTATTGGAGGTTAACTGGTGGAGTTTCTATGCGCACGATTTGGCGCAATACGCCTGACCAATAGCTGACAAATTTTGTCCCAGCCAGCTGTGCTTGTTTCACCTCTTCCGATGAATCGCCAAAGACCTCGATGCTGGTAATTTCGGCAACCTCGAAGAAAGGTTCATAAAGATCGCGAATATTTGCCAGGTGGGATAACAAGGCTTGAGAATCCTTGTAACTTTCAATGATGTAACTTGTATTCTGCTCTTCATCAAGAAACCACACGTAGATCATGGTATCGGGTTCAGTTTCTCTAAGGCAAGTAATGAACAGAGAAGCTGTTTTTTAAAGTTTCTCAACTTTTCCCGGGAAAATGGCTATATTGACGACCTTGTGAATCTGGCCTGTCAATATCTAATCTCCCATGGAGGAATTAATCCCTCCTGACAAGGAGCAGTGTCATGTCATCAAGGTGAGAAATCCCTTTTGAAAACTGGTTAATATCAAAAAGCAACGCTTTTTGAAGCTTGTTTACCGTCTGAGACTGGTTATTTTTCACTGCTTTCCGCAAGCGATCCTCCCCATAGAATTCTCCCTGCATATTCTGGGTTTCAGTAACCCCATCCGTGTAGGCCAGGAAAAGATCTCCACGATCAATTGTGATCCTACCTCGCTCCCAATTGGTTTCCTCCAAGATCCCTAGAGGCATTCCAGTTCTCGAAAGTTCCTGGTAGGTTTCAGGGAGATCCTTTGAGAACAAAAAGGGTGGATTGTGTCCTGCATTACAGTACACCAAGGCACCGCTTTCTGGGTCCAGGACCGCATAAAAGACAGTGATGAACAAGCCCCCATGGGTATCTGCCAGGATTCGGCGGTTAGCCCGCGCCAATACCAAATCGGGTTCATCCGGGTATTCCGCTGCATATGTACGGATGAGTGTGTGGCAGGTGGCCATGTACAAAGCAGCACCCACGCCTTTATCAGCAACATCTGCGATCACCAAACCCAAGCGGTTGCCTGAGAGCAGGATGAAATCATAGAAATCACCGGAGGTTTGTCGAGCTGGTTCCAGGATAGCTGAAATTTGCCATCCTGCTATTTCTGGCACATCTTCTGGCAGGAAACTTTCCTGTATCTTGCCAGCCTGGAGCAGCTCCTGGGTGACCTTATCATGAGCGAGGGCAACGGCATATGATTGCGCTCGCAGTTCCCGAAATCGTCCTTCAATCGCGCTGACATAAAATTCGGCTTTCATCTGATTGAAAATCTCGGATGATTCTCGGTAGAGTGCCCAGGCACGTTCAATATCGTTTGGTTCCCCACGGCCAACATGAACTTCAGCCCACTCCACGAGGGAATAAGCCCACGGCCAGTGCAAATCCTGTGCAGCAAAATTTTTACATACAGCTTCTGCTGCTTCCAGGGCACGTGTCCAGTCTCCCAATGCCACGGCAATATCCCGTTCGATACTCAGGATGGACTGCTGTTTAAAAAAGGTTGGTGTGGGACCGGCTTTCTCCTTGGCTTCAGCGTACAGCTGCCCTGCTCGCTGCAAATCTCCCTGCCGGGCATGAACAGTAGCCAGGGAACACAGCGCTTGTACGGAACTACCGACACCCCGGTTGCTGATTTCAACTGCTTCTATGCCGGCTTCTTCTGCTTCTTTCCAATCAAGAATTTTTTCAATGCGATCTAAGATCAGGTAGGCATCTACGGTGTTCAAAGAGAAACTGAGCGACATCTGAAGATCGCCTTTCAGACGAGCTGCCGCTCTCATCTCTCTCAACCTATCCAGAGATGGGGCAATTTTACCCTTAAGAAAATCCAACCCGATTTCTATCCCTTGAAACTCCAATGCAGCTTGGCTGGGAT
>CP070764.1:222813-237311 GCA_020349245.1 Chloroflexota bacterium
ACGGGTATGCTGGTTAAAAACTGTCCTCTGGTTGAATTCCAAGTTTTTGAATCCAGAGAGGAGGCTAAACCTGTCAATGTCTACTGCCTGCATCTTCGTCGTGGAGAACGTGATTTCGGTGTGCTCAACCTTTACCTACCAGAGAAAGATGGATTGCCTGAAAGTTCTCAAGAATTCATGCAAGCCTTGCTTGATGAAGCTGCATTGGTCCTGGAAAGTATCCGCTTGAGGAATCGCGAGTTATCTGTCATTGAGCAATTAAGGAACCAGACTGATCTCAAGATTCTGGAGATGGATTTTATTGAAAATGTCAAAGAAGCTCTCAAAGCTGATTTTGTACTGCTCCAATATCTGGGTGGGCAGGAGCAGAATCCAAGGATTGTCAGCAAAGGCGACCTTCCTGAAGCCAAAATGACGATCATAGATAGTTTGATAGACAATGTGTCTACCTCTGAATTACCCATCCTGCTGGGAGAGGTGGATGGTGATCCGGGATTGGTCCAGGGAGTACGTTCAATTATCGCAGTTCCACTGACTGTCCCAGATGAACCAGCGATGGGTGTGATAGTCGTCGGCAACTACGGTTCGCACAAATTCAATTCCCGGCATCTGGCATTGTTGCAAACCCTATCGGGTCAGATCAGCCTGGTTATTAAGAATTCAAGGCTTCAGGCAGAAACGGAATTTAAGATCATCATTTCCGAGCGGAAAAGATTGGCGCGGGAGATCCATGATGGTCTGGCGCAAACATTGGGTTTTCTAAAGCTGCAAACAGCTCAGATGGAAAATTTGTTGGTCGCAAACGAGAGAGACCGCCTCCAGGAAAGTCTATCGACAACCTACAGGGTTTTGTCCGAGGCGTACATCGAGGTACGCCAAGCCATTGATGGTTTGCGAATATCTCCAAATGGCGAAGGCTTGGCTAGCTGGGTGAAAGATACCTGTCTCGAGTTTGAGGACAATACAGGGTTAATGGTTGATATAGAGGGCTTTTCAGGGAAAGAAAACCTGCCCTTGGAGGTGCAGCTTCAATTGGTAAGGATTATTCAAGAAGCGCTGAGTAACGTCCGCAAACATGCCTGCGCAAAACAAGCCTGGGTTTCGTATTATCAAACGAACGAGGAGGCCATTATCGATATCAGGGATGATGGACGTGGATTTTCCCCCGAGGACATTCCAGGAGTTTCGCGGTATGGTTTGCAGGGTATGCGGGAGCGAACAGAGCTAATCGGAGGCGAATTCCAGGTGATCAGTCAGGTCGATAAAGGTACCACCATCAGGGTTCGAGTTCCAATTATTGCAGAGGAATGAAGCCAGTGAAAAAAGTCCGAATCATTGTGGTAGACGACCATGCCTTGTTTCGAGCTGGGTTGGTAAGCTTGCTGACTTCTATTCCAGAATTTGAAATTGTGGGTGAAGCGGGAGATGGTGAGGAAGCACTGGCAGTGATTGCCAAAGAGAAACCGGATGTTGTTTTGTTGGATGTCAACATGCCGGTCATGGGGGGGGTCGAAATGGTGGAGACACTCCAGGATCTCGATCAGCCGCGCGTCTTGATGCTCACAATTTCAAAGCATGATGAAGATCTTTTCGGGGCAATCGCCGCAGGGGCAGATGGATATCTATTGAAAGATTCCGAACCCGATGAACTTCGCAGAGCAATAAATCTGGTTGCGGAAGGAAAATCTGTATTATCCCCAGAGGTGACCAGCCGGGTGTTGAAGGCTGTCAGCAGCTCCAAGGGGTTACCCCCGGATGTAGCCTTGAGTAAGCGGGAATTGGAAGTTCTCCAATGCTTGGCCAAGGGAATGACCAGTGCTCTGATTGCCCAGGCGCTGTATATATCTGAAAATACTGTTAAAACCCACGTGCGCCATATACTAGAGAAACTTGAGGCTTCGAACCGGGCGGAAGCAGTGAGCCGGGCGATTCAATTGGGAATCATCCGTCAGTAAGTCAAAACCACCATATTGGCATTACAGATAATGGTTAAAGGGTGATTATGCAATCACCCTTTTGTGTATATAAAATACTTACTTTTATCAAATCGGGGGGAATGACAATAAAGACCCATTTTGGTAAATTATTGTTGAAGAATCTTTTGATTTTGTAAAAAATGCAGCTCATGAACTTAAACAATGCCTCAAACCCGCTCCGTATATTAATTGCCTCGAGCCATCCACTTTTTGCTCAAGGTATTCGGAGTCTCTTACAGAAGCGCCCAGAGATGGATACCGAAGTGATCGGCATGGTATCCACGATCGATGAGGCGCTGGATGTGTTGAAGAAATTGGAACCGGACCTCGTGATCGTTGATTACGATGATGACCAGGTAAACCGGGAAGAATTTCTGGCACGCTTTGTTGAAGGTGAAGGACGATTAAGGGTCGTTTTGTTTTCATTGAAGGAAGGCGGGGATCAAGCAATCGTTTACGACCGCCGGACCATGGCTGCATCACAAATTGAAGAGTGGTTAGAAGGTTGGTCACACGGAGATGAAAAACCCAGGAAAATTCCTGATAAACCAGATCTTGAGCAAAGTACACCGAAGAGGAGAGATGGTATGAAACATATTATTGTTGCCGCGTTGTTGGTGATCGTATTAATGGCAGGAAGTTATTTCCTGCTCAGCAATACCCAGTTGCTTCCAGAGCAAGCCAGCGCGCAAGCACTGCCTATCGATGAATTATTCCAGTTTGATTTCACTGCCATTGCAGTACTTTTTTCGCTAATTATTGGATTGATGGTGTACAGCATCATCGTATTTCGCCAGCGAAAAGGGGATGACGCAGACGGCCCGCATATTGAAGGAAATTCACGGTTAGAAGTATTGTGGACATTGGCACCCCTGGCTTTCGTGTTATTCCTGGCTTATTATGGTAGTGCAGTCTTGGGGGAGACAATGGCGGCTGACCCGAAGCCTCTGCGGGTGGATGTGATTGGCTCCCAATGGTCCTGGCGTTTTGAATATCCCGACTATGGGATTATTTCAACGGAAATGGTGCTGCCGGTTGATAAACAGGCTTTGCTGAATATCTCATCGACGGATGTGATTCACTCATTTTGGGTCCCAGAATTTCGTGTCAAGCAGGATGCCCTCCCTGGAGATGGGTTTGAGAGGGAACTTAGAGTCACGCCAATTGAGGTCGGAGAATATAAAGTTCGCTGCGCCGAATTGTGTGGGCGAAGTCATTACGATATGCTCGCTCCGGTCCGGGTCCTCTCCCAATCGGATTTTGATGCTTGGCTTCAATCACAAACTGGACCTGTATCAGAGGACCCAGTTGAGCGTGGTGCGGTTTTCGCCCAGCAGTATGGCTGTTTAGCCTGTCACAGTATTGATGGATCCGAGCTTGTTGGACCTACCTGGTTGGGAGTCGTTGGAAGCACGGTAATGCTTGAAGATGGTACTTCAGTAGTCGCAGATCGAGATTACCTATATAAATCGATCCGCGAACCCGGTGCCCAGATTGTCGCTGGCTACCAGAATCCCATGCCGGCAAGTGTTGCCATGGAGATGTCTGACGAGCAAATTGATGATGTTATCGCGTACATTGAGAGCTTGAAATAGCTTACTTGGAGGAACAGATGAGATTTTTTCGCTTATCACTTTTTCGGGGATTTGGTTTTATGGTTATCGGTACCTTCCTCGGTGCACTGATTACCATCTTAATCCGGTTGCTTTTGGGCTTGCCTGCATGGAATGCAGAGCCAGTGCTAGTTGCTGGTGCACTTTTAGGAGCCATCGCTTTTATGTTCGGTACAGGCGTGATGGATGATTGGCTCAAATGGACTAGGGGTGAAGATACTCCTGAAGCTTCCGTCGATTCTGAAGTCGAAGGATTCAGGCGTTTTATCCACGTGTCTTATGACCACAAGGTGATTGGCATCCAGTACGGTTTAACTTCCTTGCTGGTCCTTTTTGCAGCGGGATTGTTCGCCATGATTTTCCGTACCGAGTTAGCCCAACCGGGATTGCAGTTCCTAACCCCGGATGGCTTTAACACCCTGATCAGCTTGCACGGTATTGTTAACATCGGGGGTATATTACTGGGCGTAGCTGCGATGGCCAATTATCTTGTACCGCTGATGATTGGGGCAAACGATATGGCTTTTCCGCGGCTGAATGCCTTCGCATATTGGATCAACGTTCCCGCTATTGTACTCCTGCTTAGCACCATCCTGCTTGGTGGAGTCGACGCAGGTTGGACAGGATACCCTCCACTGAGTGAGAACTTGGCGAAGATCGGTTTCTCAATGTTCTTCTTGAGTGTGTACCTGATTGGTTTGTCCTCGATCCTGGGTGCTGTCAACCTCATCACCACGATTATCCGCATGAGAGCACCTGGGATGAGTTTGTTCCGCATGCCGATTTTTGTTTGGTCAGTACTGGCGACAATGATCATTTCATTGACTGCCACGCAGTTAATCGGACTTTCCTTTCAGATGGTGCTTTTTGACCGCATTTTCGGCATGGATTTCTTCAATCCGAATCAGGGTGGGAATGTGCTCTTATTCCAGAACCTCTTCTGGTTCTATTCACACCCTGCCGTATACGTCTTCGTGCTGCCTGGTTTAGGGATCATCAGTGAGCTGCTGCCAGTCTTTGCCCGCAAACCGCTGTTTGGCTACCGCTGGGTAGCTCTTTCCTCAATGGCAATTGCCCTGGTAGGTTTCTTTGTTTGGGCACATCACATGTTCACCTCGGGTATGGCAGATTTTCTCCGGGTCCCTTTCACTTACTCCACCCTGCTGGTTGCGGTTCCCACCGGAATAAAATTCTTCAGCTGGATTGCGACTATCTGGCGGGGAAAGCTCTCTTTTAAAACCCCCATGCTTTATGTACTGGGAGCGATTTCGATTTTCTTGCTTGGGGGACTCAGTGGACCCCCAAATGCAACAGTGGCAACCGATCTGCATATCCACGATACATATTTCATAGTTGGGCATTTCCACGCAACCATGTTTGGGGGATATTTGTTCCCCTTTGTCGCCGCGATTTATTACTGGTTCCCCTTGATGACCGGCAAGATGTACAGTGAGCGCTTGGGGAAGATCGGATTCTGGTTGATGCTGCTCGGATTCTACGCCCAGTCTCTTTTCCAGATGCAGTCCGGGTTGATCGGTATGCGGCGAAGGATTGCAGATTATGATCCCGGCCTTGGGGTAGACCTTCAGCAAATGCTAGTCAGCATCGCTGGCTTTGTGGTTGGTGCTGGCATATTGGTTTTCATCACCAATCTCATTATAAGTGCCCGGCGTGGAGAAGCTGCGGTTCCGAACCCGTGGCGATCACGGTCGCCGGAATGGCACATTCCCACGCCTATTTGGGGTCACAACTACGAAAAACCGTTTGAAGTGATCGGTGATCCTTATGATTACGGTCTTGAAGATTCTGCATATACAAATTTGGGTGGAGCAGCAGATTCCACCCCTGGCAGTGGTCCTGTGATAACAGAACCTGCTGCTGCGGACTGAAATCTACCTAAGCTATGGATATTCTTTCCATAAGTGAGTTCAGGAGAAAATTCAATGGAAGAAAATAAAGAATTGGAAAAACAGAATAACGGACGCTATAAAGAAGAGCGGAACATCGGCTTTGCGGTGTTCGTCCTCCTTATCGCGTTAACCATAGGGGAATTTTTCATCGGCAGTATCGCTATTGATTGGTCCTGGCCGCTCTGGGGTATATCTATACTGAAAGCAGCCATGATCGTTTATTACTTTATGCACGTAACCAAGGTGTTTGGTGGTTCTAAGGAGGAAAGTCATGACGACGCAAGTTGATACCCATGGCACATACCGTTTTAAAACTGATTCCAACCGGCTGGGTCTCTGGCTGTTCATTATCTCAGATGCTTTTGTCTTCGGAGGCTTGCTGGTCAGCCGATTCTATCTGTTTGCAGGTGAACGACCGGAGCTGAGCCAATTGCTGGGCGCGATAGTGACATTTGTGCTGCTCACCAGCAGTTTCTTTATGTACCGCGCGGATATCGACATTTCTCACGGAAATGTAAAAGGCTTCAGCCGCAATATTCTGGTGACGATAGCTTTGGGGGTTCTCTTCCTCATTGGGGTGGTCGGCCTTGAATGGCCAACTGCGCCGTTCTCAGTGGGTGAGAATGCCATGTCATCGGTTTTCTTCACCATGACCGGTATGCATGCTTTGCATGTCCTCAGCGGTGTGATCTTCTTGATCATTGTTTACCGCAACGGCAAGCGAGGTCTCTATACCCAGGAACGGCATTTTCCCGTCGAAGCAGCTGCAATTTACTGGCATTTCGTCGACGTAGTTTGGGTATTCTTCTACCCAGCTCTCTACCTGATGGGCCATGCAGTCTAAGCGAATGTCCCATAGGGAAATTTTGCAGGTGAAACAAACAGCAAGATGAACTCACGCAGACTTCTAATTTTCGGGATTGCAATATTCGCAGGCATGATCGCGGTGTTCGTAATATTAGGTCCAACGAGACCCTATACATTCCAGGGCTCCTTGATCGATCCACCGGTGAAAGCGCCCCGATTTGAATTGAGCGAAGTCAATGGAGAGCAATTTCAGCTCAGCGACCTGGATGGGCAGGTGGTCATCATGTTCTTTGGCTATACCAGCTGCCCGGATGTATGTCCAGTGACCCTGACGGATTTTCTGCAGATTCGCTCAAAATTGGGCGACAAGGCAGATAAGGTTAGCTTCGTATTCATCACGGTTGATCCTGAACGGGATACCGCGGAACGAATGAAGAAGTACCTCACAAATTTCGATCCCGAGATCATCGGTTTGACTGGTGAGCGTTCGGAGCTGGAAGCAGTCTGGGCAAAGTATGGTGTCTACGCAGCGAAAGTGGAAGGCGGAAGCGGGGAGAATTACCTGATGGACCACAGCTCCCGTATTTATGTGATCGATCCACAAGGAAACCTACTGTTGACCTATCTATTCGGAACCGATTACCAGGTTATCGCTGAAGATGTACGCTACCTGGTCTCCAGGCAATAATATAGTGGAAGTTAGATAAAGAAAAGGATGTCTGCTTGATGAGTACAAACTCGACTATTAAAAAAGGCTTCAAGCGCCTGCTGATAACCTTGGTGATATCCCTTGCATTGGTATGGATCGGCAGTGAGGTGGCGTTTTTCTTCCTGAAAGAAGATACCGACCGGTTGCCAGAACAAATTGAACTTGTCATTCCACCAGGGACAGCTGAAAAAGTTGCAACAGGTGAGGAAGTCCCCACTATCCCGGACGAAATGACTTTTGTGCTTGGAGATACCCTGGTGGTTAAGAATGAGGATACGGTTGATCACCAATTGGGACCCTTGTGGATTCCCCCGCGATCAAAAGCCAGTTTGGTCCTGGATGCAGCGGAACGATATGCATATTCGTGCTCATTTCAGGCTTCCCGCTACTTGGGATTGAATGTAAGAAAGCCAACAACCTGGCAGACCAGGTTTCTTGCTTTGGGCTTTACTGTCCCTGCGACAACCGCGTTTTTCTTCATTTACAGCCTGGCTTTATGGCCATTGACCCCTTCCCCGGAAAAAAAGAAAACTGTACTGAACAAGGTTGGGGAAAATCCTTCTTGATGATGAAACTTGAACGTTTGATAAGTCGAGATTGGTGGAAAACCACCGTGCTGGTCCTAATCGCGGTAGTGGTAATGATCAGACTTGGCATCTGGCAGTTGGATCGCTTGGCGCAGCGAAGAGCATTCAACGCCCGTGTGGAGGAGCAGCTGGCAGCTCCCCCACTTCCGCTGGATCCCCAGAATCTGGATCTTGACCTGTTCAACATGGAATACAGGTCTGCAAATGTATCTGGGGAATTTGACCTTGATCGCCAAATTGTGTTGCGAAACCAGGATTGGCAGGGCCAGCTCGGGGTTCATATTCTCACGCCCCTTATGATCGAGGCTGGTGGTAAAGCCATTCTCGTGGATAGGGGGTGGGTTCCGTACGAGGATTACTCGAAGGGCAATCTCTCACAGTATGATGTGGAGGGATCTGTGGAGATTGAAGGTATCCTGCGGCGGTCACAATCCAAACCATTGATCGGCGGTCGTGCTGACCAGGTGCCCGGGGACGGGGAACAGCCCTTGGAAGCCTGGTATTGGATCAACATCCAGGATATCTCTGGCCAGATGCCTTATGAACTCCTGCCAGTTTACCTGGTCAAATTTCCTGATGGAATTAATGATGTGTTACCGACCAGCCGGTATGAAGAACCAGAACTGACGGAGGGCTCCCACCTGGGATATGCTTTTCAATGGTTCATTTTTGCCGCAATCTTAGGGATTGGCTACCCGATATATGTATCGCGAGAAGATAATCGATCTGGAGGAATTTCGAGCGTTAATACCGGATATTTCCAGACAGATCAGGTTGAGGGAAGTGAAAACAATTCAGAATCAAAAGGATTCGAACAGGCATGAATTCAAACCAAGCGAAATTGCTGCCAAATTTTTCTACAATTCGATACTTGCTTCTGGCAACCGCCTTGCTGGCATTCAGTATCATCGTTATTGGCGTGGTATTACGGATTTCGGGCCCAAGCACGGCGTGCACGGATTGGCCAACCTGCTCAAGTGGTTTGATTGAACCCTTCAGCAGCGATGCCTTTCTTCCCTTCATTCACCGTATTGCTGCTTCCCTGGCCGCGATACTCCTGGTGTTTTCCCTGGTTTTTGTCTGGATTCGCTATCGATCCCAGGGCTGGATTGTTTGGCCACTGAGTACGGCTGCAATCCTGCTTTTCTCAGAAATCATCCTCGGCCGGGTAATTGCTGTGCAGAGCGAGTCTGCCTATCTGAGCAGCTTCCATTTCGCCATTGCGCTTGGTGTATTAGCTCTGACTGTAATTCCCCTTGTGATTCTTTTCAAAATTGAATATTCAAGACGAGCCGGGAATGATATTGGCACTCAGGATCAGTTCCCGATAACTTTCAAAACCCCATTTTCGCGCCTGTCTTTAGTCACCTTCTTGGCAACGATTTTCTTATTCATCAGCGGTTCGTGGGTGACTGCAAGCGGTGCCCAACTTGCTTGCCCGGGCTGGCCACTTTGCGGCGATACTGTCCCAGCTGACTCGCTTGCCTGGGTTAGTGTGGTTCATCGCTTGATAACCCTCGGTAATGGTATTTTAATATTTTCTCTTGTATGGCAGGCTTGGCGCACACAAAGGAGCCAGACGAGTATTCTCGTCTCAACAACCGCAGCCGGGGTGTTATTCTTTTCTCAGGCAATTATGGGTGGTGTGGAATCAGCACTCAATTATCCAGCTTCATTAGTTGGACTGCATGCCGTCACCGCCAGCGCTGTATGGGTAGTAATCATTGTTCAAATAACCCTGGTAGGGTTATCAAAGCGCTCTGCGGAAGAAGAAAGGCAGGAGAGCATGCTGTGGGGGGGCCGGGATCTTAAAGTTCTCTTGAAGGATTATTTGCTGCTGACAAAACCAATCGTGGTCGCCTTGCTGTTAGTGACGACCTTTGCAGGGATGGTGGTAGGGGGGCAGTCCTGGCCAGCACCCAATTTGGTGTTTTGGACTTTACTGGGAGGGTTCTTGGCTGCCGGTGGATCGGGGGCAATCAACCAGTATATTGATCGTATTGACGATCAAAAAATGCAGCGCACAGCCTCTCGCCCAATTCCTTCTGGCCGGTTAACCCCGGGTGAAGGGTTAGCATTTGGGGTGGCTTCAGCCTTGCTTTCGTTTTATATCATGGTCTCCCTGGTGAATTTCTTGGCGGCTCTCCTGACGCTGGCAGGGATCATTTACTACGTTCTGCTCTACAGCCTGCTGCTCAAAAAAACCACGGTTCAGAATATCGTCATCGGTGGAGGCGCAGGCGCAATCCCGCCGCTGGTAGGATGGGCAGCTGCGACTGGCAGCTTAAACGTGCCAGCCCTGTTTCTTTTTGCAGTGGTATTCATGTGGACGCCACCCCATTTCTGGGCATTGGCGCTGGTGCGCAGGAATGATTATGCGCGCGCAGGTGTGCCGATGCTACCAGTGGTGCGTGGAGAACGAGAGACCCGCTGGCAAATTTTTCTCTACACCATCGAGCTGGTCATTTTAACCCTGGTACTCCCGCTTTTTGGACTAGGCGGCGGGATATATTTTGTCGCCGCGATACTGCTGGGTGCACTGCTTCTCTACTCTGCCTGGAAAGTCTGGCGGGGAGAAGGTAACAAAGTTGCCTGGAAGATGTACCGGCATTCCAGTATGTATCTGGCATTTTTATTCCTGGCATTAATGGTGGATGCTTTAGTGTGATTTATTGGTAACAAAAGAGACTGCTGGGAGTCGAGCGCTCCCAGCAGTCTTCAATTTTAAATCCCTTATATGTTCACCCAATTTGTTTTAGAAGTTGATAAGTTATCTTGGTCGTGATCCTTGTTTATTGCGACTATTAACACTATCAGATAGAAAGACGAATTCCAGCGGGGCTGTGGATCAATTACCCTGTTTTACTTCAACATCGACGGTGATATCGCCTGCTCTTTGAAATTCCAAGGTGATTGGAAAAGTATCCCCGATTTTCAGGTCTTTAGATAAGTTAATCAGCATAATGTGCAGTCCGCCTGGTGCGAGCTGAACCACTTCTGAAGCCGACACCTCGACCAAATCCTGCCTTTCCATGGTCATTGTTCCAGAGCTATCCATTTTACTTAAATGGATCTCAGCACCACCAGCGACATCACAGGTTGCACCAATCAAGCCGTCATGCTGATCCGTGAGATTCTTGATCGTCAGGTATACCGCGCTGTTATCACCGCGAAAACCAGGCCGCGCCCAGGAATCCTGAATAGACAAATTGCCTGAAGGGCTGCAGGCGCTTAAGAATACCAAGAAAACAAATAGGATCAAGGTATTAAAGATCGATTTCATCAGTCCTCCGTTGACTATAACGGTTTAATAAATTATATTGGATCAATGGGGAGGATGACAACGGATAACCACCCTGTAAAAAAAACTAGATAACCTGGATGAACGTCCCGCGACCCATTTTGTACCATTCCGAATAATGGATTCTTGGGGTTGTCCAACGATAGACCCATTTCGCATCTTCATTGCGCATATTCACGCAGCCATGACTCATCCATGACCCAAAATTGTTGTGCCAGTAGGTTCCGTGGAATCCGATACCGTATTCATGGAAAAAACTTACCCAGGGTACGCCGGGCAGCTCATAGGCTTCCAGGTCGCTGGTTAAATTGCCATTCCCCATGTGCCGGGAAGGTGTTTTCCGGACGATGTGGAAGTTGCCTGTTGGGGTTTCAGTGGGTATGCCATTGATTGTGGGTCCTCGACTGGGTATACCTGTGGATATATCCGCCTGGAAGACCAGTTTGGAACCTTCAAAAGCGAACAGGATTTGATCGGCAATAGAGACTTCGAGACGTTTTTCATTCTCAGGGACATGAGGGGAGAGAGGAGCGATTTCACTTATTGGGATCGGGCGAAGGTGACTTGCTGGCACAAAATACTTGATCCGCAAGCGATCATCGGTCAACTCATACCAGATCTCTTGATCCGGTCCGAAAGTCAAATCGGTGATCCAGAACACGGAGCCAAAATAAAGGCGGTAAGCTGGCTGCCAGCTGGTCGGTGAATTTCTGACGAGGGATTGGGTGAAAGGCACGGTGACTTCCCCCAATTGACCAGGATCTGGCAGCTGGGTGAGGGGTTGGTTCAAATGGGCAGATTCCACCCGCTGAATATAAGCGCTGTGCGCATAGCCACCAACCAATCGGTACCAGCGCTGGTTATTAAGCGGTCCATAGGGAGAATCAATCTCGTCGAAGATATCCACCAATGTATCCCGGGGAATCCATCTTTGCCTGGGACTCGAGAAATCGGGCTGCTCATATAATCCAATCGCACGGATCGTCACCCGGCCGACTCCAAGGGGATTGATCCCCTCCTCGAAGGGGAACCAGTCGCGAATGGATGCTGGCAAGAATAAAACCAGCGTTGTCCCCCATAATTTTAAAAATTCTCTGCGCTGGATCAAATTCTCCATGTTCATTTATACATTTGGAGTCGGGGCACACTTGGCTATTCTTACTGGTGCATCTGGCAATGAACGAATTTCCAACATTTATATGACTTCCACGCGAGTCCCGAAGCCATTTCGTGTCCAATCGCTGGCTTTCGCCACTGGCGTGGACCAGCGGTATAACCACTTGGCATCTTCAACCCGCATATTCACGCAGCCATGACTCATCCGACCACCGAAATTATCGTGCCAATATGTGCCATGAAAGGCAATGCCTGTCTCGTGCTCAAAAAAACATGTCCAAGGGACCCCTGGTAATTCATAGGCACCAACCTCGGAGGTCAGCTGGCCGTTCCCCATGTGTTTTGAGGGGACCTTTGGATCGATATTGAAAATGCCTCGTGGTGTTTCCGTGGGAATACCTGTTACTGGCCCCAAGCTGGGCAATCCTGTGGAGACGTGGGTATGAAGAACAACTTCGTTTTCTTCGAATGCGGTTAAAGTCTGTTCAGTAAGCTTGACCAGAATCGATTTAGCCCCTTCGGGCACCTCGGGGGATAGAGGAGTCAGTTCCTCGTCGTCTACAAGGCGAACATGCGAGGCGGGTACATGGTATTCAATGCGCAATAATTCATCATGCAACCGATACCACGGATTGTCATCAGGGCCTTCTTCGATACCGGTCACCCAGTGCACGGATTGGAAATAAAGTCGATAAAGCGGATCCCATTCTTCGTTGGATTTATTCTGGCGCCAGCTCTGCGTGAAAGGAACGCAGATCTCACCCAGCTGGCCACTTTTTCGGATCCTTTTAGCTGGTGTACTCAACGTGGCAGTTTCAACTCGTTGGATATAAGCGGAATGAGAGTACCCTCCGACAACTCGATACCAGCGTGGATTGATATCCGGACCGTAAGGGGAGACGATTCCATCTACTAGGGTGACCAGTTCGTCCCTAAACCGCTGGTCCAGTTTTTCGCTCTTCAAGTCTGGCTCTTTATACACACCAATGCTGGATACCGTGACCCGGCCGATTCCGAGGGGTTCGACCTGGTCTTCCGGAGGTAGCAGGACGCGCAAAGGGTTTATCGCGAGCGAGCCAAATCCTATACCACCTAGCTTTAGAAATTCCCTTCGATGCATGGTTTATCTCATCTAAAATATTATGTACATTTCCTGCGGTGCTAATTTAACAGTACGGCAATTTGCTGGGTCTGGTTCTAATAAATTATCACTCGCGTGCCAAATCCATTCTTTTCAACCTCTGCTGGATGATTCACAGGGGTAGTCCAGCGGAACAGCCATTTGGCATCATCATTGCGCAAGTTGATACAGCCGTGACTCATCTGCCAGCCGAAATTATTGTGCCAGTAAGTCCCGTGGAGGGCATAACCCGTATCCAGCCTGTGGAAAAACATCGTCCATGGTACACCGACAAGCTCGTAGGCATCCAGATTGAGATCACCCTGCATCAGGCGCCCATCCCCCATATGCTTGGAGGGCATTTTTGAATAAATATTGAAGCTGCCTTTGGGTGTTTCTGTGGGGATGCCATTGCTTGTTGGGCGGCTGCTGGGGATGCCAGTGGAGACGCGAGTTTGGAATACAACCTGGTTTTGCTCGTAAGCGACTAGAGTTTGACGGGCGAGATCGACTTCGATGTGTTTTTCCGCGGCCGGGATATCTTGGGTAATGGGGGCGATCTCTTCAGCGGATATCGGTCGCAGGTGATCGGCAGGGACCCAGTAGCTCCAGGGTTGCAGCTCGTCAGTGAGCTGGTACCAGACTCGCCCATCTGGACCTTGATCGACGTCCGTAATCCAGTGGGTGGTTTCATAATAAAGGCGGTATTCAACCTGCCAGCCATCGAATTGGCTGTAAGTGTAGGATTGGGAATATGGCACCGTGACTTCTGCCAGCTGTCCCAACTCGTTGATTTCAGTAAGCGGCTTGTTGAAATTTATATCGACTTTTTGTAAATAAGAGCTGTGAATATAACCTCCCCATACCCGGTACCACAATTTGTTGTAAAAAACGGGGGCATCAGGTGGCTCTAATTCGTAATAAATCTGGACCAATTGGTCGCGATATCGCTTTCCGACAATCTCGGCACCGTCTCGGGGTTCCCCGTAAACGTCCACCTCGCTAATAGTCACGCGACCGAGGTTACCGTAATCTTGAACCTCGGTGCGCGGGACGAAAGGGGTAAAAGCTAAAGAACCTAGGGATAAACCACCCAGCTTCAGGAAATCACGCCTGGACAAATTCTTACTCATACTATCCGGATTTTAATCGACCCCAAAGGAGAGATCAAGTTAGAGATTTCTTCACTCTTCTCATCTTGGAAATTCACGAGTTTCTTCTCAGAAGTATTCAACTATTACATCCAAATCAGCAGCATTCTCGATTGTTCCCTGGAGATAACCTTTCAAAGAATAATTCATCATTGAGAACCTGATCATAGATCCTTCGTGGATGAAGATCTGGGTGATCAGATCTTTA
>CP070764.1:237411-251244 GCA_020349245.1 Chloroflexota bacterium
GGGCCGGTGATTCATGAGATCATGCACGCCTTTGGCGATCAAGGTCCCGAAGATCATTATACGAGCGAGACCTGCCAAAAAGCGATGGGTTGGGAGCCAGGTCATTACGATTTGGAAGAAGCAGAGTACTACAACGACTTTTGCCCGTTTGTGTACAACGTTTTTGCAGATTCGTACCAACCCTGAAACCATCAAGTGACAGGCCTTCACAAGTGCCTGTCACTTATCGCGGAGAAATTCTATGGAAACCACCCTTCACTCCCCCAAAACTCTCCCTATCCACCGCATCGGCGGCGCGGCATTCATGCTGGGCAACATCCTGTTTCTCACAAACAAGTTCGATGAAATGAGCCGACTATTTCTTGGCAGATATATGGCAGATGTCATCTCCGGTGAGGATCGGCTGTTGATCGTTTTCGGGCAGGTGTTATTAATCGCAGGCTATATCGGTTTTCTTAAAACCTATATACCAACCGAAAAATTCACTCGCATCACCTTCGGTCTGTTTGTTTGGGGCGGGATGATCGTAGCAGTTGGGCATACGAGTTTTATGGATGGGATGCCCGAAGCGTTGTTTGCCGTAGTCTTGCTGGGGATGGCTTTCATGGTCCCGGGATTGATCCTATTTGGGATCAGCAATCTGCGAAAACCGGTCATCGCCCGCTGGAAATGGTTACCTCTTTTCACCGGCTTGATGGGCTTTATCGGCTTTTTCCTGTTCAGCGGTGAAGAAATAACCACCATGTTCCTCATCTTCCGCACCTTGTTCGCCCTGGGACTGATCGGGCTTGGCTTTACTATGTGGCTGGAAAAGCCAGTTCAGTTGTAGATGGTTCGCTGAAAGATGAGAAAACATCCCTTGTTTTTGGCATTCTTGGTGGTCATTTTAGATCGGCCTACCTTTTTTCCCGCCTGTGTGCGCCCGAAACATTCTTCCACCGCTAGCCTGACTCTGTTCAATGTTCTTATCAGTATCGCTCGCGACTTCTACAATAGCGGAGTGCCTTGCACATCGATCACCTAGCATGAGGATCTCTCTTAATAATAAGCCTGTATTTGTCCAATGCAGGATAGATACAGGCTTTTGTTCAAACATTTTACGCTCCGCTGGGTGGGCACCCACCCTCTCCGCTGAGCGTAAAGTCTTAAAGCCTTACCGGGTCTCGATCTGTTGAAAAACAGATGTGAAATAACGAGGTTTTACGCTTTGACGTGAACTTCACGCCCGAGATCGCTCAGTACTAGCTGGGCGATTTTGACTTCTGTCGCCATCTTTCCCATAACTTCCCCTTTTTCGACTATGATTTCTCCTGCGAATTTCGCTCAGATATAACAGCACTTCCCAGCATCAGGTTGAATTCTTTGTCTCAGCCGCATAAGAATCTCATTGCCTGGTTTGACCTTCACCCACCCGATGCATTTTGTGCCAGCAAGTGTTATTTGTCAGGGACCTGATCGTTGAGATTTCAATGGTATCTTTGGCGCAGGTCGCGCCAGGTCCAAGCGAATATCCTTAATATCCAAATACCTTGGTATTAGAAAGTAAGTTGAGTATAATGCCGCAGATAAGCAATGGAAAATCGTCCCTCAGGTAATAAAAACCGTGCAATCGGACTTCATCTTTAAAACTCGATCAAAAGGAAACCTTCTTGTACTGGCATACATTGCTTTTGTTGGCCTGGGGTTGCCCGTTAGCCTGCCGGGTAGCGCTTGGCCCACCCCGCCTGCAAATATCTCTTCGACAGGGTGCTCCAAAAAATACCCGTAATCGCGCCGGTCATCGTGGGGAGGAGGCCCCCTCTTGAAAGCGCGGTCGAGGCACAATCGGTTAAATTAGCGCTTGAAGAAATGGCATATCTGGAAGAGCTATATGTTCCCTATCCAGTTGTGGATTAATTCTGTACACCGGCCAATTACTCAGTGTCTGGAAATGACATTCATACTAAACCGGAAAATTCTATGCCGCTAGTAAAAGCTCCCCCCGTTCAACCGAGCGTGGAAACCAAACGAAAGGTTGCCCTTGCCGTGACGGCAGTCTTCCTCACGCAATTTGTCAGTTTCCTGTTTATTTATGCCAGAAATATTGCCCAGCCCCAAATGATCGCCGAATTCGATGGTATGGCCTTATTTCCCTGGCTGATTGCGCTGCCAGCGCTCGCTGGTTCGGCATCCACATTGCTCTTTGGCAAGCTCTCCGACATACACGGGCGGCGTACGGTCCTGCTGGCATCGATGACTCTTTTCGGGATTGGATTGGCACTCTCCACCCAGGTTACTTCAATGGTCCTCCTGGTCGCCTCGGCAACCTTCATGAGCATCGGGCATTTCCCCATTATTCCGCTCTGTTTCACCTCGGTGGGCGATCTTTTCTCTGCCAGAGAATTAGCCAAATGGACGGGGTTGCTAAACCTACCCACTGGTGTTGCCGCACTGATCGGTCCCGTGCTGGGTGGGATTGTTGCTGAAAGCGTGTTTGGCTGGCGTGGGTTGTATTGGGGGACGATCCCGCTGCTGATCGCCGTGGGTGTTCTGGTCGCGGTGGCACTTCCAAAAATCAAGCAGAAAACCAAACCCAAAGTGGATATCTGGGGGACCCTCGTGATGATTCTGGCAATCACCACGCTCATTCTCGGATTTTCCCGGTTGGGTATGCCAAACAAACTGGGGACAGGAGCAATCCTGCTTGCCGTATCCGCGGCCGCGTGGGTGGGTTTCATCCAGATCGAAAAGCGGGTGGCTGCCCCCATCTTGGATCCCCAGGTGCTCTTTAACCGCACCTTTATCACTGCCGCGGGTGCAAGTTTTCTATCCTTCTTTGGGCTGCTGGGGATTATGGCGTATTCACCCATTTTTGTGCAGGAAGTGATGGGGATCAGCCCAACCATCAGCGGTTCAATGCTAACACCGTATACGATGATCGTGGCGTTCATGGGGATTCCGGTGGGTTTCCTGCTGGCGAGAAGCGGGCAATATAAGTGGATGTACAATCTGGGCTATGCCATTGTGACCCTTTGCATGTTTGCTATGTGGCGTTTTACAGCTGATACGCCGATATGGGTTTATGTGCTGGTGACATTGGTGGCTGGCTTTGGTTTGGGGGCGACACCAACGATCAATACGGTGGTAGCCCAATTTGCGGTTCCCAAAAATCTGCTGGGAGTCGCGGTTGGTGCAATGTTCTTCTTTCAGATGGTTGGACTTTCCGTTGCACCTGCTATTTTAGGTATAGCGCAAAACTCTGCCCCAGATTTGGAAAGTGGCTTGAAGCTGGTATTCCTGGTGGGGGCAGTCGCAATGGCGCTTTCTTTGCTGATTATCATCACGATCCCTCAGGTATCCTTGGATTCTGAATAAACTGACAACGCAGAAGTTTAAGGCGGATGTTTCAATCATGGAATACCTCGTGATGGCGATGCGTGATGGTATGTGGCTTGTGACGGACATCTTACAGCTGGAAGGGTGCATCAACCACCTCTTTGTTGATCGTCAGTACCCCTTAAAATGACGGTCTGGAAGGGGGTGGGAAAGTCTTGGACACCTTGAAGGCAGTGCAGGCTGGCAACGCCTTGGTCGCCCAAGATGTGCAGGATCAGAGAGTTGACGGACCGAGGAATGCGCAGGCGCACAATGAAGTTGGCAAAGATATCCTCCCCGCAGCTGTGTGTACATACTTCTTTCCTTGGGAGATGTGTTTCAAATCCAACCGGTAGATACACTGGAAAAGGGTCAATATGGCCTGCCTGTTTGAGTAATTTCCCTGGTCGTTTAGGGTTTCTAACGGGAAGTATCTTACCTGGAACCAGCAGATTGACCTGCTCGGAGATAAAGATCGGCAAGTGTTATGTTTCAATAACCTGATCGTTGAGATTTTTATTCTATTGTTCGCTGGGGTCAGGCGAGGTCAGAGCCAATAACCCTATTACCCATTTAGCTTGGTCTTTGAAAGCAATTTGAGTATAATGCCGCAGACAAGTAATGGAAAATCACCAGTAGGGATAATCAAACCTTGCAATCGGACTTCATTTCTAAAACTCGAGCCAAAGGAAACCTGTTAATACTGGCCTACATCGCTTTTGTTGGCCTGGGGTTGCCTGTTAGCCTGATAGGCGTCGCCTGGCCCACTCTGCGCAGAGAGCTCTCATTGCCTCTGGATGCATTGGGATTGCTGCTGATTTCTTCAACCATTGGATACCTGATCTCGAGTTTTATCATCGCCCGGCTGATTTCTCGTTTCGGGATTGGCTCGCTGCTGATATTTTCCAGCCTCCTTTCTGCGGCGGCTTTCATCGGGTACGCCGTTGCTCCCTCCTGGTATTTCATCATTGTCATGGGTGGGTTAAGCGGGTTTGGCTCAGGGGTGATTGATGCTGGGCTGAACACCTACCTGGCTGCCGAATACGATGAGGGACAAATGCAGTGGCTGCACGCCAGTTTTGGCCTTGGCGCTACCCTCAGCCCGCTCATCATGGCAGCCAGCCTGGCCTTATTTGCTTCCTGGCGTCCCGCGTATATCTTCCTGGGCATGCTGATGGTCTTGATGGCCATCGGTTTTTACCTCACCCTTCCAGCCTGGAAACGGCCGAAACAACCATCCACCGAGGTTTCCGAAAGTGAAGATTCCGAGCGGGGTTTAATGGATTACAACACCTCCCTGTGGGAAACCCTGCTGCGAATGGTTACCTTGATCAGTATATTGATGTTTTTGCTTTACACCGGTGCAGAGTTCACCCTGGGTAACTGGACCTACACCCTGTTTACCGAAGGCCGCGGGGTAAGCCCGCAATTGGCCGGGTTATGGGCCAGCGGATTCTGGGCCACCTTCACCTTCGGGCGGGTCGTAGCTGGGTTGTATGCCCACCGCATCCGCCTGAATATCATGATGTATGGCGCGTTGGTGCTGGCTCTGCTGGGTGCCATCCTGTTCTGGTGGAACCCGGTGGCACTGGTCGGCGTCGTAGGCGTTTTTATTGTTGGTTTTGCCATGGCTCCGATTTTTCCTGGCCTGGTTTCGAGCACCAGTACGCGGGTGGGTCAGCGCCATGCAGGTAACACCATTGGCATCCAGATTAGTGCGGCCGGGTTAGGCGGTGCTCTGCTGCCTGCGCTGGCTGGCTTCTTAGCCGCACGCATATCCCTGGAGACCATACCGCTGATGCTGTCCGTTTCTCTTCTTGGGCTGCTCATCCTGTATTTGTTTTCGACCCGAATCAAATTGGCTGATTGATTATTGCTTCATTGTGGGATAGGAAAAAACGCGAATAATATCCCGGAGGCAGGCAGAGCTGCCCCAGTTCGATCAGTGAGAGAAGTAGCCGATCGGGTAGAGGGAATCCCGAGATGGACGAACCCGACCCTGGGCGTGCAGATTGTGGGTATATCACTTGTCTTTCGCCGGCCTCAACACAAGGACAGGTAAAAAAAAAAAAATTAAGCAACTCTTTTGTTGCATTCCAGCTATGACAGATCGATTCGTTTCGAAATCCACCATTTTGGGAAACAACCACGTCCTCTTCACTCGATTCAACTGTAATGTAAAAATGTGGGATAAAATACTCCTGCGAGAGGTCGTAAACTTTGTTTAAGGGTGATAAGTCGGCGTTGAAGACTCCCATTTTGGATCATGAACAAAAGGAATATGACAAGTGCCTTGCCTGATTTAAGAAGTGAGCAGGAGGGGATCAGTTCGGGAAAACTTGGGAGGCTGGTCGCACTTGAAGATGGAAGGGACGATCGTGATCCTCAAGCTTGAGATGAGAAAGACACGTTCCCATCATGAATAAATTAACGATAACCTCGATCCAGGCTCCAAATCAAGACCACATCGCAGCTGCGCTGGCAAGTTACTTGAGTGATAAGCTGAGAATACCCTGCGAGTTCCTCGTAGACCCACCATGGCAGGAGCGGGAACACATGATAGACACCGGGTATGCCAACATGGGTTGGATCTGCGGCCTGCCTTACGTGCATAAGATCGACCAGGCAGCTGTGAGGATCGAGCTTTTAGCTGCGCCCGTGATGAAGAGTGCCCGCTATCAGGGCAGGCCAGTTTATTTTTCTGATGTAATCGTACGCCAGGAGAGCAGTTTCAAGTCATTTGAGGGTTTACGGGGGAGAAGGTGGGCATATAACGAGCCGAACTCGCATTCAGGGTACAACCTGACGAGATACATGCTGGGGGAAATGGGCGAGTTTGAAGGTTTTTTCGGGCATGTCACCGAGGCCGGTAGCCACCAGGCAGCTCTGCAGCTGCTGCTAGACGGGGAGATCGATGGGACCTCGATTGACAGCACAGTGCTCGAGATTGAACTTGAGAACAGGCCGGAAATAACGAGTCATATACGCAAGATCGCGACTTGGGGGCCCAGCCCAATCCCACCGTGGGTGATCTCCAAGCAGGTGCCATCAAACATGCGGGATAGAGTCCGCAGGATATTGCTGGGGATGGATTCTGACTTGAAAGGTAAAGCAGTCTTGGCGGACCTGGGAATGAAACAGTTCACACAGGTAAGCGATGCAAATTATGATCCAATTCGAGAGATGGCGTTCAAGGCGCAGCGGGTACGCTTCGGTAATAAATGATCTGATTCCGGCCTGATAGGTGTGCTTGTTGACCATCTGGCAGAACTTACGCTGGTAGCCAGGATTGGCGATAGCTCTGGTAAAGTTCAACGGGTTTATGGATGAAATGATATCCACGCTTGAGATCGCCCAGTAGACACTGGGCGATCTCACTTTTTAATCGTTTATCCATTATTGAATCTCTCCTCTAATGTTTCAATGATTTGTAGGACATTATTAGCAGGATTTCGATAGCGGCACTCTGTGGTTCAGCTGCTACCTCTAATTCACGAACTTCCCCTTCTGTCTGTTTGCGCACTATCCAGCAGCTATGGTTGGTATTCAGATGCAAGCCATTCCTGTCGCGTAAACTTGTTCGCAACAAGATGGCGAAGGTTTAGGTGTCTAAATTAACCATCTGCCATAAGCTACGGAGGCAGAAAGGCTCAGCTTCTTCCTTGGTCACCCATGCACAAGCTACTTGCTTGCACTCGAAATCTCAGGCGATTTTACTTTTACCATCAAGTCGTTGGTGATCTATGCGAACTATCAAAAGTAATTAAATAAACACTTATTCTCCAGTTTGCTTAGTTTATTGGTGGATTTTCCAGGATATAAATCAATTACTTTCAGCCAATCACCAAAAAGGCCCTCACTATATCTTTATAACGGTCCACAGGAGAACGGCTATCTATCCCTTTAACTACCCCCAAGTATCATACTCTCCTTACATAAATCGTCAAACACAACTGACATACAGAATAAATAGATTTTAATAAAATAATACAACGATTTTATCGAATCAAAAATAAAAGGAAGATCAAATCAGCATGATCAAACTATCTCTATTAACCCGCAATCATCGCCACTTCATAAAAATTCAGGCAATCATACTCCTGATGGCTATTATTATTGGCGTGATTGCACCTGCTTTTCAATTCAAATCATCTTTTGCCGCGGGGGGTGATTTCGCTAACACCGATTTTGCCGCCTCTGGGCCGTATTCATATGACCACGCTACTGGCGGTGGGGCCTATGACGATGGCACAAACAATAAGGCTACTGGACTCGTCGAATCATTGGAAGGTTCTGAGTTCGCCTGTGGCGATGTCGTAACTTTCTTGACTGCGATAAAGGTCAGCGCCAACCCGGTGCATGCAAACCAGACCGCAGAGTTCAATTATAGATTCCTCGGCGACAGCACCGGCCAATCTGGAGCGGCAATTACTGACATCGTTAATGTATCGGTTAACCGCGGTCCGGTTTCCAATGGGATGGGCCCCGGGGGTACGGACGCTGGCCTGATAGATGACGGCGGCAGCATTGCCACCCTGTCCAGTAAAACTGTCGTCGGGACTTTATTCACCCCAGGCAGCGAAGTCCGCGGCACCGTGCGGGTGACAGATCTGGAAGCTGGCGAGCAGGTGATCGTACGCCTTGACGTGCGCTTGTCCTGCAAGCCTGGCAGCAGTCCAACTGGAAACCTGCAAGGCCAACTTGACTCCGGGCGTGTGGTATCACCGGTAATCGATACAATCAATACCGGTCAGCAAACGATTCCCTTTTTGAAAATCGGCGATCTACTAGGTGCAGGCGAGCCATTGCTCTCGATTAGTAAAACTGTAACCACTGCGAGTGGCTCCTGCCCTGGTACGGAGACTCTGACCGTCAATACTGGCGATACAGTCAAATACTGTTACACGGTCAAAAATCCCGGTACAGCTGAACTTTACAACGTCTCTATCAGTGATGACAATGGTACTCTGGCAAGCAACACCGATGACTTCGCAGTCGAGCTGAGTGGTCTCACTTCTGGTGGTTTGCTTGCAGGCACTACTGCCACTGGTAGCGCATTGGTAACCCTTTCTTCAGCAGGTACCATCACAAACATTGCCACCGCTGATGGCAACAATAACCAGACTGGTCAAAAGCTTGTCTCTTATACCAACCAGGACAGTGCTACAGTTTTCGTCATGGGCCCTGCCAACAGCGCCCCGGAAGCGATCGACGACAGCACCGCGGTTGAAGAGGATGGCAGTGTGATTATCCCCGTTGCAGGCAACGACACCGACCCTGATGAAAACCTGGTTCCCTCGGGCGTCACAGTTATTGAGGCACCGACACACGGAACACTGGTCAACAACAACGATGGCAGCTTTACATATTTCCCCAACCCCAATTACAGTGGTTCGGACAGTTTCACATACCAGGTCTGTGATGCCTATGGTTTGTGCGATACAGCCATCGTGCATATTGCGGTTTTACCAGCCAATGATGCCCCAGTGGCAACAGACGACTCAGCTAGCACGCTGGAAGACACTCCGCTGGTTATCAGCGTAGCCGATCTTTTACTCAACGACCTGGATGCTGATGGCGATAACCTGAGCGTCACCGCCATTGAAAGCCAGCCCCAATTCGGCAACTTAATCAATAATGGGGATGGCAGTTATACCTACTCTCCGGCTGCTGGCTTCTTTGGCGAAGATAGTTTCGCTTATACCGCATGCGACCCGAGTGGTGCCTGCGTTTCCGCAGTTGTGACGATTATTGTCACCCCTGTCAATGATCCCCCCCAGGCAGCCGATGATGCTGCCAGCACAACAGAAGACGCTGCTGTGACCATCAACCTCCTGGTCAATGACACCGATCCTGAGAACAACATAGACGCTGGCTCCATCTCCATCGTTGAGATGCCAGCCAATGGTTCGTTGATTATCAATCCGGATGGCAGTGTCACCTACACTCCTGACGCCAATTGGTCAGGCAGCGATAGTTTCATTTACCAGATCTGCGACAGCGCTGATCCCGCATTGTGTGATACTGCGATTGCAACCATCCTGGTCAGCCCGGCCAATGATGCCCCCGTGGCGAACGATGATGCAGCCACCACCTTGGAAGATCGCGCAGTCGTGATTGATATCCTGCCCAATGATACTGATGCAGATGGCGACCCGCTTTCGATTAGCAGTTACACCCAGCCCACCAATGGTTCGCTGATTTCAAACGCTGATGGCACATTTACTTACATGCCTAATTCCAACTGGCACGGAACTGACGTCTTTACCTATACCATCTGTGACCCATCTGGGGCGTGTGACGATGCCTCGGTGACTATCGAGGTCCTGCCAGTCAACGATCCCCCAGTTGCCTCCGATGATGCAGCAACCACTGCTGAAGAAGCCCCTGTAGTGATCAGTGTCGCCAGCAATGATATCGATGTAGATGGCAATCTTGTCGCCACCAGCGCTGCACCGATCAGCGTTCCTGCCAATGGTAGTCTGGCAATCAACAGTGATGGTTCCTTTACCTATCTCCCTAATGAGAACTTCAACGGATATGATAGCTTTACCTACCAGATCTGTGACACCGAGAACGAATGCAGCACGGCTCAAGTTACTATCTATGTCACTCCGGTAAATGATTTGCCTGTGGCACTGGATGATGCAACTATCGCTACTGAAGACAATCCGCTGGCGATCAATCCGGCTGACCTTCTAAATAACGACAGTGATGTTGATGGTGACAACCTGAACATCAGTGCATATACTCAGCCCTCGCATGGCACGTTGACCTATGAGAATGGGACATTCACCTACTCTCCTGATGCCAACTTCTGCGGTAGTAGCAGCTTCTCCTATACCATCTCGGACGGTGAATTGAGTGCAACAGCCACTGTTGCCGTTGAGGTTGTCTGCGTCAATGATGCGCCGGTTGCACAGGATGACGACCTGGAAGCTACTGAAGATACCAATCAAAACTTCAATTCCAGTGACCTACTGGACAATGATAGCGATGTTGATGGTGACAACCTGACAATCGACAGCTTCACCCAACCTGTTAATGGCACCCTGGTTGACAATGGTGATGGCACGTTCACCTATACCCCAAATCCTAATTTCTGCGGCAGCGACAGCTTCACCTACACCATCACTGATGGCATGGGTGGCACTACTACTGCTACTGCGAAGATCAACGTGATCTGCGTTAACGATGCCCCGGTGGGACAAAACGATACCTACAACACCAACCAGAATACCAAGCTGACCGTGTCAGCACCCGGTGTACTGGTCAACGACTCCGATCCGGTGGAAGGTAGTCCGGTTTCGGTTTCCAGTTACGATACGAAGGGCACATTTGGTGGCACAATTGTGATGAATCCCGATGGATCCTTCACCTACATGCCTGCTAAAGACTTCGCCGGTTATGATACCTTCACCTACACAATCACCGATGGCCAGGGTGGTTATGCCACTGTGACCGTCACCATCACTGTGATGGCAAAGAACGGTCGTTCCATCGCTGTCTCCTGGGGAGATTGGAGCAAGTCCGGCGATCAGCTCAGCGGCTATTTCAATGTTCAGAATATGAGCGGTAGTGGATATGCAGTGCAACTAACCAGCTTCGCCATTCAGATCCAGTACAAGACCTCCGGTGGAAATACCTGGACGGATGTCGCAGCCAATAATTGTGTCTTCAATCCAGCAACCCCAACCCTGCTCCAAAACAGTATAACGATCCAGTTCTCTGGTTGTCAGCTGGGAAGCTCAATCCCCTCCGGTGCGACGATGCGTGTGACAGCAGTGGTTGGAATCTTTGGACACAAGGATCAGGGACAACTCAAGCAACTTTTCATCAGCCGCCTGTCCAAGTAATTCAGGTCATATCTAGAAATTACTGAAAGGCGCAATATCTCCCAACCCCCCGATAACGGAGGTTGGGAGTTTGCGTTTAACGGGGCTCACATTGTGGGATAACATACGCCCGCAATGGAGATCATGCTAGTGAGCACCAAATGAATGGCTACTAGTCTTCCTATCTCAAAGAAATTTGTTGCGAATAATATGATAAATTTAACATCATTTCGTCTCGTCATCACAGCTGTAAGTATTGACCATCCACTGTGCATATTGATTGGCCTCGAAAACGGATTTAGAGAAATTTGTACGATTACCTGATCATTCTCCTCATAATAACTGGCGGTCTCGCCCTTCTCTTGGGTCTTAAGATTGCCCAATTACCGCGTACACCTGCCACAAGGGCATTAATCCTGTTAGTTGCTGCCACCGCACTTTGGTCGATTGGATATGCATTTGAACTTGATAGCCCAAGCCTGGAAGCAAGCCTCTTTTGGGCAAAGATCGAATATTTCGGGATCGTCACAATACCTGTTGGCTGGCTCCTGTTCGCAGTATCTTACGCCAACCCTGCGAAGCGGTTCTCCTTTCTGCGCGGCAAGTATATATTGCTCTGGATCATCCCCATATTGACAATGATCATGGTCATGACAAATTCAGCCCACAACTTGGTCTGGAGTAATATTTCATTGGAACAGGGAGAATCATTCTCATCATTATCTTTAACTTATGGCACCTGGTTCTGGATCAACCTGTTTTACTCCTATATCCTCCTACTTACAGGATCCATATTACTCGTGGGTATTCTGATCTACTCGATCCACATTCTCCGCTGGCAAACTGCCCTAGTTCTTGTCGCTATACTTATCCCTTGGATTGCCAATATTTTATATATATACAATCCCGGCTGGCTGCCTGAATTGGACTTCACCCCCTTTGCATTCTTCCTGTCCTGCTTGTTGTTGTTTATTAACCTGTATGAGTTCAACCTGGCATCATCCCAGCCGATCCCTCGCATGTTGATGATTGAGAGTTTACCGGATGGGTTGCTGGTGCTGGATAGAAGAGGCAGGATCCTCGATTTAAACCTATCAGCACGCAGGATCATCGGGAGAAAAGGAGATAAGTTTATTGGGCAGGACTTCTTGAAACTGCTCCCCAATGCACACGCGCAAATTTCATTGACCCAATTTAATGAATCTAAATCCACGCTGGTCATTGGCGAAGGAACTGACCGTCAGGATTATCAGATGGTCATTTCACCATTGGCGAACCAGGAAGGAAATCTGCAAAGCAATTTGGTGGTATTACACAAAATCGAGCCGCGAGGTCAACTCGTCACAACAAATGAGGCAGATGACCGCATCCAAGATATCATCAATTTGGAACCTGACGCCATACTTCTAGTAAACTTGGAAAGGGATATCCGCCTGGTAAACAGCCAGGCTGAGGAATTATTTGACTACACGCGAGAAGAAATGTGTCAAGTAAACCTGGATACGCTGATCCCGGAGAGATTTAGATACCAACATCAAGCGAATGTCTCCCGCTTTTTCGCCAACCCAAGCAACAGGCAGATGGGCACCCAGATGGACTTGTATGCACTAAAAAAGGATGGAACTGAATTTCCAGTTGATATCAGTCTTAGTCCACTTAATACGGGTGAAGAATTATTGGTTGCGTGTGCCGTTCGCGATATCAGTGCACAAAAAAAAATAGAGCAAACCCTAAAGGAGCGCGAAGAAACTTACCACGCTCTTTTTGAACACGCCAATGATGCCATCTTTCTGCTCTCTCTAACGGGTATTCATCTTCAGGTTAATCAAAAGGCTGCCGATCTGCTGGGTTACTCAAAAGAGGAGTTAATTGGGATGGGAGTATCCGATATCGTCGTGCCGGAAGAGTATCCCATCGCACAGGATCGACTGGTGGATATAATGGGCGGCATAACGCCTCCGCTGTATGAACTCACTTTCCGAACAAAGGACGGGGGCACAATACCGGTAGAAATCAATAACGCCCTTGTGTTCGATACAGATGGCAAACCGATTTTTATTCAGAGTATTGTGCGCAATATCACTGGAAGAAAAAGAATCGAGCAAGAACAACTAAATTTACTAAAAGATGTGAAACAATCCCGTGAGGCATTGCGAGCCCTGGAAGCACACATTATGCAAGTCAGCGAAGAAGAAAGGCGTGCCTTAGCGACTGAGCTTCACGATCGGGTGGGGCAAAACCTGACCGGATTAAACCTAAACCTGAATATCATCTCTAATCAATTGCGGATTGGTGATCAGATAGCTGTTCAATCCCGCTTGGAGGATTCGATTGAGTTGGTTGAAGAAACCTCTCGCCTGGTGCGAAATGTATTGGCTGACCTGCGCCCACCCATGCTGGACGATTATGGGCTATTCTCAGCCCTGCGCTGGTATTGTGAAAAATATTCCCAACGTACAAACATCAAGATTACATTAAAAGGTGAGGAGTGCGAGCCTCGCCTTCCTGCGCAAGTTGAGTTAATTTTATTCAGGATCGTCCAGGAAGCATTAAATAACATTACCAAACACGCCCAGGCCGACCAGGTGGTGATCGACCTTACTTCGAATACTGAATCTGTGTACTTATGCATCCAGGATGATGG
>CP070764.1:251344-264560 GCA_020349245.1 Chloroflexota bacterium
GACCGACCATCGTATACGCTCACATGCAGGCTACAGGGATGGTCAACGATCATACAATCGATTGTTTTCGCTACCGCGAGTGCCAGGTGGAATAATCTGCTGGAAAATTATTCCCTGGCTAACAAGAAAACCTGGTAAAAGATGGGAGAAGTAGGTCATGGAGAAGGATCTGGAAATCAGTTTCCACCCCTTGATCCCAGAACGCTGGGGAGATTTTGAAAAACTCTTTGGCCCACGGGGTGCGATCGGGGGTTGTTGGTGTATGTGGTGGCGAATCAAACGGGCGGATTTTGAGAAGCACCAGGGCGATGGCAACCGCCAATCAATGCGTGTGATCGTCGAATCCGGTCAGGTGCCGGGTATTTTAGCCTACGCAGACGGAGAGGCTATTGCCTGGTGTTCCATTGCACCCCGGGAAGAGTTCCCGGTCTTGGGTCGCTCACCGAACTTAAAACCAGTGGATGACCAGCCGGTTTGGTCACTCGTTTGTTTTTTCATTGGCAAGCCATATCGCCATTTGGGATTATCCTTAAAATTAATCGGGGGTGCAGTTGAATATGCTCACCAACAAGGCGCTCAAATCATCGAAGGTTATCCGATTGAACCAAAGAAGGATCAAACGCCTGATATCTATGCATTCACTGGACTGGCCTCTACATTTAGAAAATTCGGCTTTAAAGAAGTCGCCAGGAGATCAGAAACTCGCCCAATCATGCGCTATTTCATTGAACAGTAGTGGTGGTAGAATCGTCGAGAGCCGGGGAATTGTGCCCGGCTCTCTCTAAGGAGGAGAAGAAGAGAAATCGCCCTTCAGATTATATATTAGCCCCAATTTTTATAATCTGCTTGACGCAAACCCTACAGTTACCCTACGCTATCCCAACAATTTTGTAAATTTATCAATAAATATCTATGAATTTTGCGATACGAACAGAAAAATTAGGCCGCGTGTATAAAATTCGTGGGGGGAAGAAGACAGAGCCGCGGGAATTGGTCGCCCTGGAAGATGTAAATATCGAGGTGAAACCCGGGGAACTGTTTGGATTGCTCGGGCCCAACGGTGCCGGGAAGACCACCTTGATCAAAATCCTGACTACCCTGCTCGCACCAACCACAGGTCAAGCTTGGGTGGACGGCTTGAATGTTGAAACTGAACCAGAGAAAGTACGCCCGCGAATCAACATGGTTTCCGGAGGGGAATCCTCGGGATATGGCTTGCTAACCGTGCGGGAAAACCTGTGGATGTTTTCCCAGTTCTACGGGCTTGAATCCGGAGAATCGAATCGGCGGATCAAAGAGCTGCTGGAAGTTGTTGGCATGGCAGACCGGATGAACACCAAATCCTCCGATCTCTCTACTGGGCTGCGGCAAAAAATGAACATCGTGCGCGGCTTTCTCACCGACCCCCAGGTGCTTTTCCTAGATGAGCCCACCCTGGGACTGGATGTGGGTGCAGCCCGGGATGTGCGCCAATTTATCCGCCACTGGATAGATCTCGATCCCTCCCGCACATTGCTGCTGACCACGCATTACATGGTGGAGGCTGACGAGCTCTGCGACCGGGTAGCGATTATCAACGGCGGGAAAGTGCTCGCCTGCGATGCACCCTCAAACCTGAAACACAGCCTGCAAAGCGATGCCATCTTTCGATTGGAAGTCAATCGCTTGGATGGCAGAGGAGTCAAATCCCTGGAGTCGCTTCCCGGTGTCAAGCAATTCATACACAGGGAAAGGGATGATCGCGCCATCCTCGAATTTATCCTCAGCGAAGAGCAGGTGCTGGGATCTGTGATTAACACCCTATCAGAAGATGATATCCAGATAATCAATTTCCAGAAGCGCGAGCCCACCCTGGAAGATGTTTTTGTCAACCTGGTTGGTAGCAGCATGGCTGAAGTTGAAAAGGGGGAAACCCCAGGGAAAAAATGAACGATACAGCATCACCGTTTGACCCAGTTCACGCCAAGAAAGCTTCCGGCTTATTACTCAGCTTCAAAACTGTCATCGCCCGGGCTTACCCCCGCGTGATCGGCGCACAGCGAGAGAAATCCTGGATGTTTTTTGATGTTTTTCTGCCTATGCTGGCTGTATCGGCTTATGTGTTCGTTTACCGGGCGATCAACGCTCCGGAAGAATATATTGGCTTTGTCGTCGTGGGTGGCGCGATGACGGCTTTCTGGTTGAATGTCCTGTGGAGCATGTCCAGCCAGCTGTATTGGGAGAAAGAACAGGGGAATTTGGCCTTATACATCATGGCGCCTAATTCGATGATGTCCATCTTGTTAGGCATGGCCTTGGGTGGCATGTTGATGACCGCCACGCGGGCGGCAGCCATTTTGATCTTGGGCAGCCTGCTTTTCAACGTTGAGTACCAGGTGGTGAGCTTCTGGCAGCTGTTTGCTGTTTTCCTGCTGACCATGGTTGCTCTATACGGGATGGGAATGATGTCAGCTTCACTGTTTCTTATGCTCAGCCGGGAAGCCTGGCATCTGGCAAACCTAGCCCAAGAACCAATTTACCTGGTCTCAGGATTTTATTTTCCAATCAGCAGCTTCAGCTTCTGGGTGGCAGCAGCGGCTTCGATCGTCCCGCTGACTTTGGGCCTGGATGCCATGCGCCAGCTCGTTTTTGCCTCCGGAGCTGCCCTCGGATTCCTCACGGTGCAATTGGAGATCATCTTGCTGGTAGGATTGAGCGTGGTTTTTCTAATCGGGGCCCGTTACCTCCTCTCTCACCTTGAGAAACTGGCCATTCGTGAAGGTCGCTTGACCGAGTCTCGAAGGTAAGGATGAATACCAGGCCAAAATGGAAAAGAGGTGGAATTCAGGGCTGACATGAACAACTCCAGTGTCACTGCAGGAGGCAGGTCAGGGGTGTCAGGGCGTGGATTCTGGCGGTCTTTCCGCACTGCTGCCTGGTTGGGTTGGCAGATCGAATCCAATTGGACCGATCCTTTCCTGTTCGCCATATATTCATTCGTTAAACCAATCTCGACTGCGGCTATCCTGGTGGTCATGTATGGCATCATCACCCAGGGTAACTTCGAATCCCCGATCTTCACCTATATGTATTTAGGCAACGCGTTTTACATTTACGTCGGTGCAGTTATGGCAGGTGTGTCTTGGGCTATTATTGATGATCGCGAACACTATAAGACACTCAAATACATGTATGTGGCTCCCATCCATATCCCCATGTACCTCTTTGGGCGGGGTGTGGCGAAATTCGTTGTTGGTTCGATATCGGTTTTGATCACGATTATTTTCGGCATGTTATTCCTGCACCTGAAAATCGATTTACTTGCCGTCAATTGGCCGCTTTTCTTACTGGCATTACTGATCGGTGTGATCATGCTTGCCTTCATGGGCTTGGTTCTGGCTGGCATCACCCTGCTTATCGCCCACCACGTCTGGTTCTTGGGGGAAGCTGTCGCTGGTGCACTTTACCTGTTCAGCGGCGCTATCTTTCCCCTGGAAGTCCTGCCCCCGGCTATCCGCTGGCTGGGGTACGTGATTCCGATCACGTACTGGTTGGAATTGATCCGCCGGGCGCTTGTTGGCGAAGTTGCAGAGGCTTTTCCTACTCTGGCAAACTTGAGTAACGCACAAATCCTGGCTATCTTAATTGGCTTGACCATTTTCTTTGCACTGATCGCTTTTCTTGTATTCCGCTGGGCAGAACACCAGGCCCGCGAACGAGGGCTGATCGACGTTGTGACCAACTACTGACCGGATTCGATGAGGATGTGTGTTTATGGCTGCAAAAGGGAATAATCAAGAGACCATCTTTATCGGCCACCTGACCCCTTCTCCACTCGGCCCTATATGGGTGGCAATCAGCAAGAGCGGATTGGTCGCGGTTGAAATCAATCACGGGCTAGAAGCATTCAGGAACCAGCTGGAAAGGATGGGGTACGGTCAGGTCAAGGTTGACCAGTCAAATACTGCCCCGGTATTGCAGGAGATCAGCGAATACCTAGATGGTAAGCGACAGGATTTCACCATGCCCATCGATTGGTCAGGATTAACACCGTTCCAGGTGCAGGTCTTGCGTGCCACGGCAAATATCCCCTATGGGCAGGTGGCCACCTACGGTGAAATCGCCCGCCAGCTGGGTAAACCCCAGGCTGCGCGGGCGGTTGGACGCGCCGAAGCCACCAACCCCATGCCGCTGGTTATCCCCTGCCACCGGGTGGTCGGTGCAGATGGCAGCTTACACGGTTATGGGGCGGGGGAGGGATTAGCAACAAAAGCCTGGTTGCTGGATCTTGAAAGGCGATCATAATTGCCCAGTTAACTCAAGGGGGGTAGCAAAAAATTCAACTTCCGCCCCCTGGGCCTGAAATACCAAAATAAACTCACCTCAAGATGCGACTCTTCCACTTTGAATAGCAACAACCAGATAGCCCTTGGCCGGAGCTCGTACTGGTCGCTACCGCGGGGATAAATGCGCTGTGGCACCCAACGGTGGAGACCAGGACCACCAGAATCATTCAGGTGATTAAATATAGAGTGGCAGCCTGAAAATCCTGTCTGCCACCTGTCAATAAAAGATATCTCACCCGGATTCTGGGATTAATCAGCTGATTGTCTTTTTCCCTGCTTTACGATCCTGATACTGGCTTTCGATCCAGGCGTATGTACTCTCCATCCCAACTTCCAGCGGGATGCTGGGTTCCCAGCCCAGGATACGTTTGATCATGGTGTTATCGCTGTTCCGGCCGGCCACGCCCCGCGGGGCATCCAGCTTGTAACGGCGTTCCAATTCGACGCCCGCGATCTTCTCAATCATGCTGACTAGATCATTGATCGAGATCAACTCGCTCGAGCCAAGGTTGATCGGGGTTGCGAGCAGATCATCGCAGTGCATGATCTGATCCATACCCATGAGACAATCGTCGATATACATGAAACTGCGCGTTTGGCTGCCATCTCCCCAGATCTCGATGCGGTGCTCACCAGCATCCTTGGCTGCGATCACTTTCCGGCAAAGGGCTGCCGGTGCTTTTTCCCGCCCGCCATCCCAGGTGCCATGTGGGCCAAACACGTTATGGAAGCGGGGAATAAAAGTCTTCAAGCCCCGTTCCGCCCAATATTCCTGGCAGAATATCTCCGACACCAGTTTTTCCCAACCATACCCTCTTTCCGGAAAAGCCGGGTAAGCATCGGTCTCTTTCAGAGCTCTCACTTTTGGATCTTGCTGCAGCTGGATGTTATAAGCACATGCCGACGAGGAGAACAGGTACCGCCCGGCCCCCGCTTGGTAAGCTGCTTCAAGCATGTGCGTGTTAATCAATATGCTACGCAGGCACTCCACCCGGAAATTCTCAATAAAACCCATCCCGCCCATGTCCGCTGCCAGGTTGTAGACTTCAACCGCGCCTTCGGCAGCTCTGTAGCAGTTATCACGTTCGCTCAGATCCATCGAGAGCGACTCGACACCTTCAATGCGCTGGTACCATTCACCCAGGGGCTTCTTGTCAACCGCTCGAATGCGGGTGAAGCCCTGGTCCCTGAAGTAGCGAGTCAGGGAACCAGCAATAAATCCACCTGCCCCGGTGATCAAAATCAAGTCGTCCTTGTTCAGCACATCGACTGCGCGCCTATTTTCTGGCATTATGAATTCTCCATCATTGAGGATTACGTGAAAATTATTTTTCCTGCTTTTGATTCCACCCAAGTATAAAACAGATCTGAGTCTTAGATCACTTCTATTGGTGAGCAGGTCCGGATCAATAAATCCCCGAGGGACACTCCGGTTGGATGGTAGAATCTGGAAGCTGCAATCCTTGGGATCAAGATGTATTTACCCAACGAAGTAGGATCAAACCGCTCAATATATTTAATTATCCACTGGAGAATAGTATGGCTGAAGCAGTCATTATCGACGCTGTTCGGACACCCATCGGTGCCCTTGGAGGTTCATTGTCTGCTGTGCGACCAGATGATCTGGCGGCGATGGTCCTGGAAGCGATCCTACAACGAACTGGTATCGATCCAGGGATTGTGGAAGAAGTTTTCCTGGGGTGTGCCAACCAGGCTGGGGAAGATAACCGTAACATAGCCCGCATGTCTACTCTGCTGGCTGGTTTTCCCGTGGAAGTTGCCGCGGTCACCTTCAATCGGTTATGTGCCTCAGGGCTCAACGCCGTCAACCAGGCTGCCCGGGCAATTCGGGTTGGAGAAGGGGAGGTGTTCATCGCCGGCGGCGTGGAGGGGATGTCACGCGCGCCCTATTCCCTGCCAAAAGCCGAGAAAGCCTTCGGCTTCGGCAACCTGACTGCCTGGGATACAACCCTTGGGTGGCGCTATCCGAACCCCAAAATGGTCGAGATGTACCGGACCGAATCAATGGGTGAAACTGCGGAAAATATTTTTGATATTACCCACATCTCCCGCGAAGAACAGGATGCGTTCGCCCTGCAGAGCCATCAACGGGCGATCACGGCAATCGATTCGGGGAAATTCGCTGCTGAGATCACTCCTATCTCGATACCTCAGCGCAAGGGAGATCCGGTGGTGGTCACAACTGACGAACGCCCTCGCCGGGACACCAATCTGGATGCACTGGCCAGATTGCGCCCAGCTTTCCGGAAGGATGGCACTGTCACCGCCGGTAATTCATCTGGTCTGAATGATGGTGCAGCTGCGATACTCTTAATGAGTGCAGAGAAAGCCCGGGGATTGAATTTGCAGCCTATGGCGCGCATCGTCGCATCGGCGGCTGCTGGCGTCAATCCGCGCACCATGGGCTTGGGACCCATTCCAGCAACCCGAAAAGCGCTTTCTCGAGCCGGGTTATCCATCAGCGATATCCACCTGGTTGAACTCAACGAAGCCTTCGCCGTGCAATCTTTGGCAGTGATCAATGAATTGGGATTGGATCAGGAGATCACCAATGTCAACGGCGGGGCGATCGCTTTAGGTCACCCCCTCGGCTGTTCAGGCGCCCGTATCCTGACCACATTGCTGCATGAAATGAAACGGCGGGCACCCAATGAGCCGCGACCCTATTATGGACTGGCCACACTCTGCGTGGGGGTCGGGCAAGGCGAAGCTACGATCGTTGAATGGATCGGTGATGTCGCTTGAACCGGTTGAATGTACCCGGGGGAATTATCTGGTCAGTACCGATACTTCCCGATTAGATCTCCCATGGACCTATAATTTCCTGTCCAATGAGGCGTACTGGTCACGTGAAATTTCATATCCCGTTTTCGAGAAATCTGTGGCCAATTCCCTGTGTTTTGGCGTATATCACCAGAATGCCCAGGTCGGCTTTGGACGGGTGATCTCCGATTACGCCACCTTTGCTTACCTGGCGGATGTCTTTATTTGCAGAGATTATCGGGATCGCGGGTTGGGAAAGTTGCTGGTTGAGTGCATTCTCAACCATCCAGGGTTGCAAGGGCTTCGCCGCTGGATGCTGGTGACAAGAGATGCCCACGATCTTTACAGACAATTTGGCTTCTCAACATTGAATCAACCCGAAAAGTACATGGAAATCACCAGACAAGAACGCTGATCTGCCCCCAAGCTTTTTTTGCACACTGCGCTCAACCCCTGACCGTGATACAGCTGCCAAAAATTGGGTAAGATATCACCCACCCAAGATGTCTTAATCATCATGACAAGCAACCACCCCACCAGCGAAGCTGCTCCCAATGTTTGACAAAAAGAAATTTTGGCTACTCTCAGGTTTCCTGCAAATATTCATGCTCACCGCTTGCTCGCAGGCAACAGCCGGAGTCCCTTTAACCAGCGACGAGAATTCCATACAGCCAGTCTTGACTGAGGTCAATTTTGCGTCCAATAGAGTTGCCAGCACAACTCCAGCAGAAACGGAAATTATATATACCGAAATCCCCGATCTAGATCAGACTTCAACGCCGACAAATACTCCTTCAAACCCCCAGGCTGAAGTTGTTGCGGTAAACGTGGGCGGAGCAGTGCAGGCGTACACTTTTTCAGTGGAGGTCAGGAGCCCCGATCAAGGCTGCAACCAATATGCTGATTGGTGGGAGGTGATCACCCTGGAAGGCGAATTAATCTACCGCCGTATCCTTCTCCACAGTCATGTTAACGAGCAGCCTTTTACGCGCTCCGGAGGACCGGTAACGATCGGACCAGATGAAGTTGTGATAATCAGGGCTCACATGAACCCGGGTGGTTATGGCAGCCAAGCTATCCGGGGGTCAGTCGTTCAGGGTTTTGAACCCATCGAGCTTAGACCGGATTTCGCTCCCGCTTTGGATCGAGTTGCCCCCCTGCCTGAAGAGTGTGATTTCTAACCTGCCATAGGCATCCATTAAATATAATAATGGTCCCGGTCGACCTCTTCACGCAGTATGCGCAGCTCTTCGCTGGTTGGAGGTGGGTTCGTATCAACATGGTCAGGAATGACGAGTTCAAAACCAGTATTCTCTACAACTTCTTCCACCGAAACTCCTGGTTGGGTCGCCAGCAGCATCATCCGCTTTAAATCAGGGTGATATCCCAGGACCGCCAAGTTAGAAACCACCCGGTAGGGTCCTGTCCCAGGTGGTAGGCCAGCTGCCTCCCGGGCTCCCGGTCCGCTGAGGTATCCAGGCGTGGTAACAAAATCAACCTGCTGGACAAAACGGCGCCTATCATGACGCATGATGGCGATCGTTTGCCAGCAAAGCGAACCGACATCATTACCGCCACCGCTGCCTGGCAGGCGAACCTTGGGTTTCCTGAAATCACCGATAACTGTGCTGTTGAGGTTGCCGTAGGGATCGATTTGCGCTCCACCCAGGAAGCCATATTCAATGAAACCCCTCTGAGCAGTCTCCATGACATCACAGATACCTGCTGCCGCGATCGCCCGGTGGAAGGTGCTTTCCCCACCGACTGCCAAGGGCAGCTCTTCCAGGATGGCACCAGTACCCCCAAATTCAAAGATCGCTACCAGATTGGGGGCATGCATGCGCTGGGCGAGAGAGGCTGCCAGCATGGGAATGCCCGTACCGATGAATGCTGTTGCATTATCATCCATCAATCGGCTTGCCGTACAGATCAACAATTCAGCTGGCTTATAACTCGCAGTGGTCATCGCTGCCTCCCCGATCTCAAACTTTCCAGCCGCTCTGCACCAATCAGCTCCAGGTACTGCTGGTGATCCCGGACATTGTAAATATATTTTTCCAGGTAATTACGGGTGGTATGCGGTTCCTGAGCAGCCTCAACCCATTCCCGGATTTGCGGTTCATCTCGCCGATATAAATAGCACATCTCTCCGGGATGGGATCCAAAGGGTGCTTCCACCACGGCATCAACCAGGTAGTAGGGGATAATGGTACGGTCCGGTGTCTGGCGGATCTCTTCACTATCAACGATCTCTTCGGCGCTGATCAGCAGGCGCTTTGAGGCCCGGGCCAGCTCCGCGGAGAAACCACTGATGCCGTCGATTTGGGAATTGCCATACATATCTGCCCGGTGGACATGAATCAGGCCAACGTCCAGGATCAAAGCTGGCACCAGACAAATCGGCGAGCCGGTGAAGGGATCTTCAACGACTTTCGCGGCACTATATTCCAACGTATCTGTGCCCAACATCGTGCGTATGGGTAAAAAGGGGACACCGATGGAAGTGGCTTTAAATCGCCAGGTGAGAGCAGCATTGCTCCATTCAACGACATTCTCAATCCGGCCACTCTCAACCTCCCGGCGCAGACAATTTGAAACCCCATATAATTCCAGACCGATGTAGGTGAAATCGAGTTCCTTGATCAAGCTCGCCGCCAGGAGCATATCCAGCTCCAGTACTCCTTGGCCAGCAACCCGCAGATCCTTTTTCCCCTGGCGGACAATTTCATTAACTAACGACATCGGCGCCCGAACCGTACCATACAGCTCTGTACCAATGTAATCACCATCCTTGATGAAGTGGCGGACAGCCTCGGCTTCGGTCATGCGCTTATCAACCAGGACCTTGGATTTATTCCGATTCCACTCTCGAAATGCATTGATATCAGGCGGCTGGATCAAATTTCCTTTCCCGGAATGGATGACATCCATACCTGCTATCTCCTTATTTCTTTTTAATGAGTTGAAAATACCATCGCTCAGGTTCCGATTAAAACCATACATTATTTTTCTGGGGAATGCAACACTCACCCATCTGGCGCACTTCGATCCCCAAGGTAACCCCAGAGAGTCGATTTCTCGATGTACAAGTGCAGAAACCACCAAGGAACGTTAATACGAAGCAATATCCAAGGGAACAGTTATTCGCCTCAGCGCACGGCATTCAAGAAATCAGCCAGTAAGCCATATGCAGTGGTATGTGGGCCAGGATCGTTCTCGATCACCGAGAGCGAACCAAGTACATCAGTCTCAAACTGGACGATACTGGATGTTCCTGCCACCTGGTAGAGGGGCGAGTCCGCTGCCACCAGTTGCGGGGCAACTCTGGCTTCTACCCGGTCACCCCCGGATTGGGCGGAACAAACCAGCTTCCAACGTTTACCCTTTTTATGCGCCTGCTGAATATCGGCCAAGCTGATTTGCCGGATACCCGTTCGCTCTACCTGGTGAGGCGTTAAGGGAAAATCCATCAAGACCGTCACCAGCGCCGCCACCTTTACCGCGGCATCCCATCCATCGATATCCCCGCTGGGATCGGTTTCGGCGATCCCGATCCCCTGGGCATAGGCAACAGCCTGATCGAAATTCTCCCCATCCTCCATGCGGGTTAAGATCAAATTCGTGGTTGAATTCAGGATACCTTGAAACGAGTTCAACCTGGCTCCAGGTAAGGCTGTCCGAAATAGGGAGAATATTGGTGCCCCATCCATAACAGTCGATTCAAAGTAAAATTTTCGACCTTTTTGAGCAGCGATTTCGTTGAGCTGCCGGTATGCATGTACAACAGGCCCCTTGTTTGCGGTGATGGCATGCATACCCAATTCGAGAGCCTGTCTCAAGTGGTCCGCAGCCGGCTGACCGTTTGTGTAATTCACCGGCGTGTTTTCAAATAAGATATCCGCCTGACTGCGCTGGATGAAATCAGAGGCATCCGTGGGTGGCGCTTCAACCGACATCTCATTTAATGAACTGCCTGACCTGGCTAATTTCAGGGCGCGATGGATATCAATTCCCTGCGGGTTGAGTGCAGCCCCGTGTTTTCCAGTCCCAATTCCGGTGATGCTGAATTCAATATCGTATTCCCTTCTGAGCTCATCCCGTTTTTTATCCAGCAGCACGGCCAATGCCTGACCCACGTTTCCAAATCCGAGCAGGGATAGTTTGTAATGGGACATGTTGCTCTCCTTGTGAAGAATATCGATTCTCTCTTCGACTGAGCTGGGAATTAAATTGTTATTGACTTAAACAGGCGGCCAAGGATATGGACGTCGCCGTGGATCTGGATCTGGAAATCGTCTGGAGAGGAGCAGCTCATTCGTGCGAATTTCTAGCGCCTCGATTTCCTCTGCAGCGAGATGGCGGTCCAATGCCAGGCGTAGTTCTCTTCCCGGCTGAAGTTGTGTCTTGAAGTTGACCAGATTTGATTGTAATCCCTCTGGAAGTGATTCTCCTGCAAAATTCCATATAACGGTGCGCAGTTTTTGGTCGCAGTGAAACGAAATGCCATGGTCGATCAACCAGATCTTCCCGCTATCGTCGAGGATGATGTGGCTCCCTTTGCGATCAGCGTTATTGATCAGGATATCGAATAGGACTACTGGCCGCAGGCGTTGCAGATCTTCCTTGGTGAATGTGAAGTAGTTATATTCCGGATCGTGATCGATAAAAAGCTGCAAGGAACCCGGACCAATCGGGCCATCCTGCCGGTAAACAGTTGGCGGTACGAATTCCCACCCAATGGCTTCACTCACCAAGAAGGCCGCTACTTCGCGCCGGGCAAGGCTCTCCCGTGGAAAATCCCAAAGAGGACGTTCCCCCTGGGTTGGCTTATATACACCCTGTAATTTCTGCCCGTTGTGATTGACCTCAACCGCGAAGGTATAATTGGAGCCCCAGAGAAATTCTCCTTGGATTGAAATCTCTCCCAGTTCTAGCGCTTTGAGTATACCGAGTTCATCCGTCGCCATTTGCTAAAAACCAAGACGCTGGATCGATGATCCAGCGTGACCCAACCTGTTTTTCTCGCTGAAATTTCAACCGGAAACCGTCTCAAGAAAATTAATATTATCTCAATGGTTATGGCCATTCTTCTTAGGGCAGAAGTGGCCTTCAGGGTCCATCGGTTCTCTACATTGAGGGCAAAGCGGTCTCCCGCGAGAGGCGACCTCAATCCCCCAATTTGTCATAGCCCGTAATTGAGACCGGGTGCACCAAAAACGAACCACACTGGCCTCTTCAGCTGATTGATCTTCACCGATTAATTCCCTGGCAACAAGGATCAGCTGGTCATTGGCCTCATCATATCCCAAGCCCAACTCTCCAACCCTGAATAATGGATCGACCGGAGGCAGGATATGCATAGTCTTTTCATCATAGTCTGCTTTCGCTGGAGGTAAATTGGGAAATTTTTCCTCGATCTCAACGAGAAATTGCTCCAACCCTATCGCCAGAGATTGAATCTGAAATTTTTCCACGATCAAGGTAACTGTGCGGTCCTCCTGCCATCCCTGGAGATAAAAGACACGCTTCCCCGGTGGACCGATAGCATCGACCAGGATGTGGGTTACAGGTTGCAGATCTATCTCTTTGCTTGCCATGATGTCTCCCAATTATCTCGCGCTGGGTTAGTATACCAGAGTCAATGTCCCGCAAAATTAAGAGCAAGATCATAATTAAGAAACAGCAGTTGGCTGCCGAAGGCACCAATATTTAGAGCAGAAATCGAGCCAGGTGATACCTGTAACCGCTGGTACATGTCCAGGGGTAAGCCAAGGTAATAAGCCACAACCAGCTTGATTGGATCGGCGTGGGAAACACAGACGAGCATGTCACCTGGATCGTGTTTTCCAACCAAGAATTCCATTTCCGCTACGAAGCGCGACTGTGCATCGGCCAATCGCTCTCCTCCTGGAAAGCGAAACCGTGAAGGATTGACCTGCACTATCGGCCACTGCTTCTTTGCCCTGAGTTTTTTGATCCTTTTCCCCTGCCATTTTCCCACATCAGTCTCGATCAATCCCTGGCGTGGAACCACGGGTAATCCCAGCGATTCGGCGATGGGTTTCGCTGTCTCCATGGTGCGTTCCAGGGGACTGCTGTAAACCGCC
>CP070764.1:264660-277054 GCA_020349245.1 Chloroflexota bacterium
TAAAGACCAGATGGATAGGCCGCCATCCCGGCTGCCGCTTATGGCCACCTTATCATCTGCTCTTAGTGCCAGGCAAGAAATCTGATCCGATGGATCGGAATACAAACAGCGATAGTTCTCCAGATCCCAGATCCTGATCCCATCTTCACCGGCGGACAACATCCAATTTTCATCCTTACTGGCTGCTAACGCTGTAACCCTTCCAGTGTGATCTGATAATTCATTTAGCTTTTCGCCTGAATCGAGATCCCAGATCTTGATCTGAGGTTCATGCGAAGCAGATACCAGCTTCCGGTATTGGGGTAAGACTGCCAGGTCTGTTATTAGATTATCATGTCCCTGCCAGGCAGCTAGGGGATCACCGCTGGAAAGCTCCCAAAGGCGGATTTCTCCGCTGCTGTCTCCAGATAAGATGAGATTGGTTCGATCGCTGACAGCTAGCGTGGAAACAGGATACTGGTGATCGACCAGCGGTTTGTATTTCTCACCTGACTCGAAGTCCCAGCGGTAGATGAGCGAGTCCTCGCCTGCTCCAATCACCATACCCATACATTCTGAATAAGCGATATCGTAGGTCCCGCCGTAATTCGTCAGGTAAGATCGAATGAACTGCCAGCGAGACAGATCCCACAACAAGGCTCCCATCACTGAGCTGATCAAAGCTTTCTCCCCATCAGGCATAACGGTGATCGCGTTGAGAGGTCCGCCAGCCTGCCAGGTGTGAGTGCATTTTCCAAGCTGAACTTCCCACCTGCGAAGTGTGAAATCAAGGCCAGAGCTGAGCGCAAACTCACCATCTGGGGAAATGGCTACCGCCAGCATGGGAGGATCACTGCTGACCGGTTCGGACAATATCGGCCTACTGAGGTTAAACTTCATGCCAGCCTTACCACCAGTTGATCAACCCCAGGTTCCTATCTGCGCAGACCTTGAACAATTTACGCAGCTCGAGGATTTCACCCGTAGTCCTGTTCCAGGTGTCCGACTCATCGATAGCGGTTTGGGGATCGCAATCTTGCAAGGCGAGGTACATTTCTTTTACCATCTCCGGGGTGATCCATTCCTTATAAAGGCTGAAGCCGGTTATCTCCTGGATCAAGGTTTTGTAGATCTTGCCGCGAAAACTGCCGTCATTCCCCCCACTGAATACGCCACCAGCCAGGTAAATATTTGCATCTAGGAAGGCTTGCGTATCCTCGGGACTCAATGAGAGTTCGTCAGGTGAATTCGATGCGTAGGTGTCAAGTCCCATGGCTCACAAACCAATCAGTATTAATAAAGATATGCTACGCTTGGCCTTGTACCCCCTCAGGATTCTGAATCTGCTTGAACCCAGGGCAAGATAAGTAAAATTCTTCAAGCCAATGCAGGTGATGGTTTGCTGACTATCCTGTCTTCCATTGGCTGGTCCCTTCCCACCAGTGCACGATGGTATTCCAGGTTCTTTTTGGTGGTCCAAATTCTGCAATATGGTTTGGTGCAGCCGCTCCAAGTTTTTTGATTGCCTCATAGTCAACGTCTACCAATTCAATGAAATAGCTCTTATCTCTTGGCGCATTGACCAGAAACCCTTCAAACGGCTCATCCGCTGAGCCGGGATTTATCACTTCGATCCATATTTTTTCTGGACTTTCCTGGACCAGGGATTTTAATATCGAGTGATCCTCGATGCGTTTCATTGACATTTCTTGCTTTGGTTCTGTACCTATAGCGTCCGCAGATTTTACATGATATGCACCATAGATGTTCGCCATTTTTTCACCTCGCAGTTAAGTGTAGTCGGGCTATTTTTCCAATGGAATCTTGATCAAATCAAGATTGGATTCCTCTCGATAATCTGTTTCAAGAATTGATTATATTCTTAAAACCTCTTTAGCATTGAACACAAGATTTGCGTGTTCTGGCCTGGCTGCCTGGATAAATATATTTAAGTATTTTTGAGCCTCTGCCTGGTCTCCGGTAAAGTGATGAGCGAACCCCAATAAATAATACAATTTGGGTTCTTCTGCCCCAAAATCGATGATTTCCGTCAGCTCCTGGATGACTTGATCATATTCTTCCAACATGAAGTGGCACTCGCCAATCATCCAGGTCAAGTTCGCTGCAGAGTCTTTTTTGCGAGCCTGCCGGTAACATTGCTGAGCAGCTTGAAAATTACCCAACTCAAAATAAGACAATCCCTGGTAGAGCCAGGTCTCTGAGTGATCTGGATTAACCTTCAAAACTTGGTCAAACGCTGGTATTGCATCTGCTAATTCACCCATCGCATAATATGCAATGCCGTTCATGTGCATGATCTCAATGAATATCTCATTTTTTTCTTGTGATATATCCATGCTGGTTTGGGTAAGCTTTAACAAATCATGGTAACGATGCAGGTTAAATAGAATGTAGATCGCTTGCAGCCTGATCCTCAAATTCTTGGGATCAAGCTCGATTGCCTGATAAAAATAATCAAGAGACTGCTCATGTTCACCGTTTCGGATACACTGGACTCCCTTCTCTATTAGAGTTTCGACCTGTTTCTGCATTTCGTCAGCCAGGATGATTGGTGGCGCGGTTGCAGGTAGGCCCTCTATGTGCAGGATGTGTATGACACCTGAATGCTCACCAGCGATTATCTTTCTACCATCGGAGGAAATTGCACATTTCGAAAGGGGGGCATCAACTGAGTAGTTCGCCAGCTCGATCCTTTTATCGATATCCCAAACCCGCACAATCATATCGCTGACATTATGTGATACAGACACCATGCGGCTGCCATCCGGTGTCAAATCAATATCACCGATTCGATAGAAGCGACCGCTGTGTTCGAACAGGTTTCTGCCATGCTCCAGATCCCAAACCTGGATTCCCGTTTCCCCTGCACAACCCAGCCTTTTCCCATCCCCGGAGACTTTTAGTACCTCAGCCGAGGTCAAATCTTCAAATGAATACAGCTCGGTCTCGTCTGATAAATCCCAAACCCGGATAGTCGTATCCTTGATGGGTACGATGTACACATAGCGCCCATCATTCGAAGTGGTGATCGCATGCACCATTCCCCCGGCCTCCCAAACAGGATCCATCTCTTGGCCAGTCTCAAGATCCCAGGAATAAACTTGCGTCGCACGGGAAGCGGTAAAGATCTTGCGGCTATCGGGGGAAACCACGACTGAATCGATCAATGCACCATGCCGCTTAATGGAGTATGCGCATCCTTGTTGTGCGATATCCCAAGTGGTCAGGTTATTACCAACAGCTACCAGTTTAATTCCGTCAGGAGTAAAAGTTAATCCTTCTATGTTTCCAGCATGACCTTCTAAATCGAAGAGCTGGTCCCCAGTATCCATTTGCCAGATCTTGACAGCTGAAGTGTTCTCACTTTCAGTAGCCCCGGAGAAACCGTCAGGGCTGATTGCCAAGGCTGAGACCATTCTACCTGTACTGGGGAGATCCGGAATTTCCGTCCCGATCTCTTGTTGCAGGATACCTATGGAAGAATCATTCAAGGGCAGGATTATCAATTTTCCATCCACAGTCTCAACCGGGAAAGAATCGTTAAGTTCTCCAAACTCAATTTTGTTCGCATCATTGGCCGCGTCAGAAGCGGATGCCCAAACGATATTCCTTTTTGACCCTGCCTCATGCTGAGGCCAATCCGGCGCGATCTGGCCCATTTCAGGGTCGATGCTGTAGGTATACCCCTCAATCTGTGCTTTTATCGGCATTAATTTGGTCTCTTCAACCGGGTCCCAAATTTCGATCGTATCTTGATCTGCCAGATACACCAGGAAATATAATCCATCCTCTGATATGGCAATGCTATCGTCTTCGGATATTGACTCGTGGTCAATAGAATGGAGACTCTTGCCTGTTCTCATCTCCCATGATTCAATGAAGCCGTCTACGTTACAGGTAACAATCCAATCCCCATTCAAGGAAACAGCGACTTTTTGCACTTCATTAGTTCCCGGGATTATGCGTAGAAGCGCTTCTCCTGCCTGCATCAGTCCCTTCGTCAGCGGCCTGATCCAGATATGATCCTTCTGGCGGATCTGATCCAGGAGTTCATGAATCAAATCATCTTGGCTGGAGATCAGGCGACCGGTTAATTGGGAGCTGAGCTGCTCGGGATACTGCGACAATGTGTTCAAAGAAAGACGGATTGCACCTTGAATCAGGTTAAGGGACTGATCCTTGTATCCAGAATCAATAGCCTCGTCGAAATCATCAACCAGGGTTTGGGGACCTAAGCAGGAGATCTTGGCATAAAGGAACTCGTAATCGCTCATAGTTCGCCGAAGTTCCTGCCTTAATTCGCCCCACGCCTGGTGGTATGGTAGCTCAGAGACTTTGCGGATATTAGGGGCTCCCATTTTTTCATCCCCCTGCTCAAAGTGAAGTGGCAGTCCATCAAAATATCCAGCCAGAAGTCGATGCCAGGCTTTTGCATGTCGCCTTGGTGATTCATCCCTGCCCTCACTGGCAACGTAGCGTTCCCGGGCTGCTAGCAGGAAGCTTTCGTAGAAGAAGTCGTTTCGGTTATCTCGATGGGCCAGGAAAGGACGCACCTGTCGTAAATAATGATGAATAGTGTCGATTGCTGACTGTCGATCGACATGTTCGAGCTCTCTTTCAAAGATCGCAGCCAGCTCCTCAACCGAAAGGCCTCTCCTGGCATGCGCCAGTAGTCCAAACAACAGCGGGACTGCTTCACTTGGAGTGAGTTCTGTGTAGGCTGGATCGATTTCAAGGCGATTCAACACCGCCTTGAAAGCGCTCTTGGGAGTATCCCCAAAATCTTGCTTGATTTTCCTGCCTAGATCTTCGAAGACGCCAAAGACTCGCAATTCTGACAAAACGACTTTCAAATACAAAGGGTTGTTCGCTCCTGGGGAATTAATTAAGGTTTCCAGATGACGGTCATCAAGGTCTTTGAGGTATTGCTCCAGGTAGCTGTTTACCAAACTGCGGCGGTCATCGAGATCATCAAAGGGTTGAACTTCTGTAAGGATTGCCCTTTTTGACTCCTGAAGCTGGTTAAGCAACACGTCAGCCCGCTCTTCTCCCGATTTGAAGCTGATGATTAACTTAACATTGCGCGGCAAGTCCCAGGGTAGCCAGGTTAAATCCATCAATCCGCCCTGCAGCTGGTTGAGCGCGTCCAGGACAATCACGGTCTTCTGTTTTTTACCCGCAGCAGCCAGGAGCATCGAAAACTCCTTGCGAAGCTCCTGGGGCTCGCTTGGAATCTCTTCATCAAACTTGTCATGGATTTCCTTCAATTCACGCAGCAGGTAATGCAGCAACGAATAAACATCAGTGGAATGGTCGCTCTGGCCTATGAAACGAAAATGTATGGATTGGTCTTCTGATCCTTGATCAGATTTCCTCAGTTGGTCGATCCAATTAGCCAGCAACGTTGATTTTCCCATACCAGCAGGCGCTGTCAGGACAAATACTTTTCTTGAATCTCCATGGATATACTGATCGAATTCTTCGAAGTCTCCTCCGCGGGAGATAAATCCTTCACTGCTGATAAATAAAAATTGTTCTTGCTGGTCGATCTCTTTTTGCAGGTCGGATGGTTCAGCAATTGCGTCGTGGTCAGGGTAGCGTTCAAGAATAGCTTTCTTCAAATCATCAATGATGACCTGCGCGAGTGGCTTCTCTTCTAAGTGGAAATCACCCAACCTGCCACGCGTCAGGCTGCGATTGTATTCAACAGCTTTCTTACCCTGAATTTCATCATCCTTGATTTCAAGACCTGGCACTTCTATCCCAACTTGCTGCCAGCGCAACCTCCAGCGCTTTATGGCCTGCTCTTCACCCGAAGGGCATTGCAACGGGATCAGCAACTCAGGAGTCCATGCCCGAGGATTCCATGCTACCTGATAATTGCGTACCGGGCGTTGGGAGTTTTGCTGGATCTCGACCTGCCTCCAATGTTCTAATTGTTGATCGGCATGTTTTCGTTCAGCCCGATCACGGATGCCTTCATTGGTATATATCTCCCGTAGCTGTGGGGGATCAATTGGCAGCTGATCAAGATAGGATTCGTCACGTAAATAAAAGAATGCGTGGTCTGATTTCTGGTAGAAACGATCCTCAGGTTTCTTCTCAGTCCGGACACCTTTGTGCAGAGGCTCAAATAACGCATGGCGGATCTCCATCTCGGTTACCGAGTCCTGCCCAGCATGTGCCTTCAAACCGGGGAATTCTTGAAAGGTTTTTACAGAGATATCCGACACCTTCGGTACCCAGCCGCGCCGTTGTCCCAGAAAGCACAGGAAGAATGGCCGGCAATCGTCGATCCGGTCCAAACAAACCTTGACCACGTTCTTATTCTGGGTGGCATCCTGTTCTGTGACCCCCCAGCGCAAGTCGATATCCACCAGGCGCAGCTTGCGTCTTTCGCACCATTCGCGCAGCTCTGGAAAAACAGATTTAACCAGATAATCCCTTTCTGCGTGCATATCGTTGAATGTGCTGCTGATAAAGACATGCACTTTTTCCCATTGAACAGTCATTTTGAAGCTCCCGTATCACCTGTTCGACTAATCAACAATGCCGGATTATTGGTCAATATCTGAGTGATTTACTGATGGGTGAATTTTTATATTTGTGGATTAATCGTTGGATGGTTTCGAAATAAGTTAGATAGGCTTTCTGTTGTGAGATGTATTCCTGGTAGGAGATCATGGGTATCACCAAACCCCAGCACGATACCCCGGGAGCATGCAGTGAAGCATATTTATCGATCTCCAGGATCACACAATCACCAACACCGGACAGAGGAACCTATTCTTCAAACTTGGCTCTGATGCTACCAAAACGTATTTCCAGGATTTCACCAGGTGGTAACGCTAGAAAAAAGGAAGGTAGATGAAGTCAAATCCTATTATATTTCAATCGAGAAAGGTGGAATTAACAAAAAAATTAGCCAATCTCCGACAAGAGACGCAGCAGGAGAAATTCCACCAGGAGTTATCCATCGTCCGGGATAAGGGGAAAGGTAGGGTGAACAAATATGCATTTCTGGTATTTATATGGCATTATTTTGATCTGTTATTAAGTCTTAATCATAGCAAGTGGGTCATCACATTCAGATTTATATACTCTTGGAATCAAGTATAGTGTATGACTGATTTGTGAACTACCGGGAAGAACCCAAAGTTTGGAATCTTACCCCTCCTGGTTAGCAAATAGAAAATTGCGCATCCAATTAGGAAGAATTAACTACGCAGTAGGAAGTAACTAAAAGCGAATGAAAAGCCCAAAATAAGGCGATTTATTTAGGGATCAATGATTGCAAAAAACCTGGTACACACCTATTCATGGCAACCAGGCAATGGTTGAAAGGTCACTGAAAGGAGATCTGGGTCTGCATACCGTATAATTAACGCCAGGAGGTAAACCCATGGGAAAACTCAACAAAAGTCAGCTGGACAGTTATCGTGAGATCGACCAGATATTAAGTGTAAATTTGATACCTGGAATGGATAACATAAACATCAGTGAGGGGGTCATGTACGTTATCACGCAGGGCGAAGCTTTATGGCTCGTTGGCTCAATTGCAGCCCTCCAGGCGAAAATTTCGGACGATTTTCAACTCTGGCAAGTTGAGGTGAATAAAGATTTAAGCGCAGAACTCACCTGCAAGAACAGGCATGGGAAATCTCTTATTTCCAAATCCATTGCGAAGGTAATAGAGTTTGGCCTACCAGAATTAAAGCTTTGTGTTGTCAAACCCCCGGGCGGGAACGATTTCATGATTACCCTCCCAAGGGAGGCCAATAACTACTACGGAGATAAATTAGCTCCGCTCTTGTGATATTTCCAAGTTTGAAGGTAGCACCTTCAACTTATCAAAATTCAAACTAACTATAGAAGATACACCTGGTTGCACTTAGAAATCGCTCCAGGATTTATTGGTATCTCGACTTCAGTTGCCAATCGGATTTCAGATAGAGACCATTTATCGAGGTCAACCAGCTGCATTGCCAGGATCGCCTCAGGAGAGAAAACTTGCTGGCAGCCTGTGGGTCTGCGCATCGCAATTGATATTTTCGATTATTCAATGGCGGGTTTTTTCCCGGTTATTCGCATAACGGGTAGTGAATAAAACCATTTATTCTCAGCATATATAATTTATGCAGGCGTGGGGAGATATGCACTCGTAAATTCTTCAGTTCTTTTGCATGAAGATTTGGTTGGCACATATAAAACAGGGTTGGGTATTACCAGTTCCCTGTTCAAATCAACTTCTAAGCGAGTTTTTTATCGGTGATGAAAGGTGATCCTCGATCAAGTTCAGGATCGTCTCGAAATAATTTATATAGTCTTTCGGTTGTGAGACGTGTCCCTGGTATAAGATCATGGGGATCACCAGCCCCCGGCGCGATACCCTCGGGGCGCGCAGCAGCACATGTTTCTCGACATCCAGGATCACGCAATCTCCAGTACCAAGTAATTGGTTCTTTTCTTCGAGGTGCGCTACGATGAATCCCTGGCGTAGCTCCAGCCACTCGGTGTACTTCTGGTCGTAGTCCAGGTCTCAATCGTAAAATTCCTCCTCCCTGGCAGTGATCAGCACCTGCTGGACGATGGCAGGATAAACTGGAATATCTTGCATTTTACTGATCTTCTTCCAGATTTGCTCCTGCTTCTTTATTATTGCAGCTTGGTTGTTAGATACTTTCATATCAGTTCCTTTACCAAATATGTGATTGGGCATTACTTTTCCAGCTTACAACCGCGACCAACCAGGTTATGTTGGAGAAGTGCTCGGGTGACTTCATCGAACTACTTTCCGAGTGGGAAATCAGCATCTTAACAGGCAAAATGCCATCGATCAGGTACTTTAACAATAACAAGTCATATTCATCGGATAACCCTCGTTACTTTTTCTTATCCTTCGAGACCAGAATTTGAACTAATTGTCCCTTCTAAAAATCTCGCAATCCTACGCTCAGCGCTCGGGGTGCCAATTTCCCGCATCGAGAGGAAATTATCAAAGCTGGCATCATCATTAAACCCTTGAGGAATAATTTCGATTTGACCGCATGTCTCGCAGCCGCGAAAACAAGCTTCACTATCAGGATTTTCACTCAGAGGATCACCGGATTGATCAAAGTAGATAAAATCATGCTGGTGTCCGGAGAATAATTTCACCAGGCGCGACCACCATGAAGCATTGCGACCTTGATTATTCTTCGGCACTGACAATTTCTCCTTTCTTCGCCTACCCTAGAGTTTCAGTACACTCCTGGCATAAGATTTGACCTGCCCAAACCTGATCCACATATTCCAGGGTGTAATCCGGATTGAACTCCTGGTCTCACTCAGAACAATAATTAAAACGGTAAAAATCACCGTACCATCCACTGACCGCGTGGTCGATATAATGCTGGATAACCCCCTGACCCTCCTTATCATAGAGACTTACACCATACGATTCAAGCATATAGCTCAAATCATCAAGACCCATTTCGAAGCCTTCATCGAAGCCAGGTAAACCATCCTCCATAAATGTGGAATCCACCAACTCCTTCATGGCATCTACGTAAGTCTGGCCGGGATGAATCGTAAGATTCTTGGCCAGAGCCAGCTGATCCTCATCCACCGAGGGTGGCAGCGCAGTCCCACCTCCGATGGCCTCATCCAAATTGGTGTTCGTCATCAGGGATTTAGTCAGATCCGCGTCGCGCAGGCTTACATAGCTGAGGTCTGTACCAGTTAAATCCGCTCGATTCAGGATAAGTTCCCGCAAATTTGCCCCACTCAGATCGGCTCGCGGTATGTTCGCCCCGGTGAAATCGGCCCCACATAAGTTTGCGTAGCTCAAATTGGTATCGGTTAAATTCGTGAAATGCAGATTTGCCCCGAGTAGATTGGCATTACCCAGGTCAATCCCCCTCTGGTCAGCATTTTCCAGATTCGCGTGAGGTAGATCGATTGAGCTGAATTTACGTTCACCTTTTTTGTATTCGTTGATCAGCTTTTCTTTGTTCAAGGAATCCCTCTCCTATTCTCGATAAATACCCATGTTTCATCTACAAACAATTCATTCACGCAGCGAATGCTTGATCGGTGATGATTAGTAATCCTGGATAAAGTTTAGGATGTTTCCACCATATGTCAATTAGTCACGCGGTTGGGAGACATGTCCCTGGTAATAGATCATGGGAAGCACCAGGTCGCCATGAGTGACCTCCATCGAAAATTAGTCCGGTCGCTGTACACATCCAGATATAAGAAATCGATCGGGTACTACTTCAAACCATCCGAGTCTAGCGAGGCGCATTAGTTATCTTCGATGCACAACTTGCGCACGAAATCAACGATGAAATCTTCCTCTTTAATAGGAGAGCGAGGTGGCAAAGCTGAAGCGGGGATCATCAAGGGAATACTCGTTCACATTAGAAGACCAGATCTGCAGGGGCAAGTAACGATCACCTTCTGGGAACTGGAAGCAGGTGTCTGGACTGAGCAGCTGTGTGAAGGCAGACATGCCCTGCAGGGCATCCCACATGTGCTGGCGCTTAAAATCAGGCAGGTAGGTGTAATCTAATCCCACCAATCATCCTCGAATAGTTCTGGCCAGGTCGTCAAAGTGATCTTCGATGGGTGTATTGTAGGCATCCAGCCAATGCCGGGAAGAAAGCATTAATTCCAGTGAACCGGTTGGCAAAGCATTCTCTACACGGATTGGGATGATAGACAATCTCTTGGCGACAGCCCTTTCTACTTCTTGCATAACCTGGATAGAATCGTCAGCTGCTTTTGAAAAGATGACCAATAATGCACTGCAAATATTGAGCGCATTAATGATCGCCTCTGGATAAGGTGTGCCAGGTTGGATATCCCTGGGAGCGATCCAGCATCTAATACCCCTACTTTCAAGCCCCCTGACTATTTCTCCAGCTTGTATCGCATCGTTTGATGAATGGCTGATGAAGACCTCATATTTTTCAGTGCGAACCTTGTTTTGTAAATCGCTATCCATGGATTGCCGGTGGTCAGGACCAGGTTCTAACTGTACTTCCTCCGATAGGAATTTTTCCAGGCAAGGTAAATTGATGTAGAGCTCTCCACCCCCAATTTGAAGTAAACCCCTCTTCACCAATCTATCTGAAGCTGCTTTGAATTGGTTATCTTCCAACATACCGGCAAGATTTGTTGTGTAAGATGGATCACCTTTTCCCTGGGAGGCAACTGTCTTCAGAAGAGCTTGTTCTTGGTGGGTACTCAGCAGCCAGAGGTCCGTAAGATGGGGTTTGGACTGCTGGAAGTAATTCCTTTGCATATAATCGATTAATCCCTGTCCTTCCAATCCTTCCTCTCTTCCGTAGAACCAGTAGTACCCAGCCATCTGAAGAAAGTATGGGTGCCCACCTCCAAGGTATGCGATGAAGTTTTTCTGCTCTTCTGTATACGATAATTCTGATATAGCGAGGTACTGCTCCAACATATGATTGGAGTCTTGGTCTGAGAATGGGCCAAGATGGACAGTTGCAAAAATATTGAAAAACGGAGATCCTTTGATTTCCTCTGAATGACAGAGATCGATCAACTCGTGCCTGGTGGCGGGCACTAAGGGCAGGTTGTGATGGATAGCAAGACTGCGCAATCCACCGAAGAAATCTCCGCTGATATTCTGCGACTGGGTGACATACTCAAACTCGTCCATCATTAGCACTATAGTGATACCTTGGCTGTTGACTTCTTCGAAAAAATCTTCCAGATCGAATAAATCAAATTCATCCATTTTCCGAAAATCGTTCGCCAAGCCTTTTACTTTTGGATTGGTCGATGACCGGTAAATTGATGTAAATACCCTTTTCCAGAAGATATCTTCGGAAATGTTCGCATGGCTCTGGAAATCAATATAGACCATGAGATGTGTATCTGGAGATATCCCATGGGACCCCGCTGAAAGTGGATTGGATAGATGCTTGAGCAGGGAGGTATTACCCATCCGGCTGTCGCCAACGATACTAGTACTCTCATGAGCTGAGGATCGCAAGCGACTAACGATCTGCCTGATTTCGTTCTTCCGTCCAATAAATAATGCCTGATCATTTACTGGATGACCAAATGTAAATGGATTTTGAGCCATCAACACTCCAACGAAATTCTTCTGCTCGGTTCCATAATTTCAACCATTTTCACTCAATATTACCTCGATTTCATCCGGGAGCATAAATTGATCCTCGATATAAACGGACACCCTTCTGCCCTTGAACCAGAATACTTCTCCTCCCTCAGCCTCCCGGTTGAACACCCCGCAGATGCCATGATGCTTTTCCAGCAGTTCAGTGAAGGTTTTGCGAATTGATGTCGAATAGGAAAACAGCAAGCTCATCCGGGTGCCGGTGGTGCCAAAATCGAATAAAACCAGGTCTGCGAC
>CP070764.1:277154-288840 GCA_020349245.1 Chloroflexota bacterium
TACCCGTTCCTCTTCCGTGGTGCTTTCAAAAAACCTGCGGGATAAGCGGTAATAATCCAGCCCCTTGCTGATCGTCGATACCGCGGTTTCTGCCACGAGGGCTGCTTCTAGGTCAGATAGATTCCAGGTGCGCTGGATTGCGCTGACCATGCTATCGAACTCGCCTTCCTGAACATCGTGGTCGACATATGCCACCCGGGCCATCAAGCCGCCCGCCAGGCTCAGCCGTCGCAGCTCCTTCTCGGGAAGATCAATTTCAGTCTCTTCCAGCTCCAGACGGCGGCTGACGCTATAGAAAACCTTATTCTTTACATAATCATCCAGGTAAAGCTCGCGGTTTGGCGCGTTTGCCAGCGCCTTGGAACGTCTATTCAGGGAGTTGTTCAGAAAATTCCCCATACCGCCCATCAAGCCCACGTTTGCCTCCCGGATCGCAGATTTAATCTGGTCCACGCTGCTTTGTTCAGCGGGGGATATCTGGCCATCAGCCATGACCAGCTGGTCAACCATATTCAGCGCATACTCTTTGTCCGCAGAACTTTTCAATTTGGCCTGTAAATCCGCCACCAGCCGAGCCCTTTCCCCTTCACCGATGGGTGTCTCGATGTATATATCCAACTCCGCCCAATCGCTGGCAGTCATCTCCGGCAGCTGGAACAGCAGATCTTTTAAACTGTTCATTTCTTCATTGGTGACCGAACCATCAGCCCAAGCCGCGGCGATCATGACTTTGGCTAATGCCATGATAGCATCTGATCTTGGCACAATTTCCTCCTACTTCAGGTGAAATCCTGATAATAAATTCGTCGTTCCTGACCAAAAGGGAAACACGGAATGACGTCTTGTGATCCCCCTGCAGGAGCAGGACCGAAAGCATTCTACCACAGCATAATTAATGCCAGTTCAGAAAATGTGAATCAGGACTTAATTTTTTGTTTGCCTGGGTATCAATTAAAATAGAATTTTATCTTCCCAATAAATAGAATTCGGAGGATAATTGAGTGTTTCGTGGGAAGGATTTGAAGGAGAATATCAGCATGTCTGAATCAAGCCAAGTCGGAGGAATTGAACAAAGCCCGTTCTTTGCAGAATGGAGCCGAAGAGTTACCAGACGCCTGAACCGCTCTGACATTCCAGAATCTGGCATTATCATCCTCACAGCACTCATTGTTGGCGTAGGTGCAGGGTTAGGGGCTGTAGTCTTCAGGAGATTGATTCAGTGGATCACTCACCTTTCTTTCACCAGTATCGCAGGATTCCTGGATCCGATTAGCCCTTTCCAGTACATCTTGATCCCGGCCGTTGGCGGTTTGATCGTTGGCGTCCTGATTTATAAGTTCGCCCAGGAAGCTAAGGGACATGGCGTGCCCGAAGTGATGGAAGCAGTTGCGCTGCGCGGCGGGCGCATTCGACCGAGGGTGGCCCTGGTGAAGGCATTGGCATCCAGCATCTGTATAGGCACAGGGGGCTCAGTTGGTCGCGAAGGTCCGATCGCTCAAATTGGTTCTGCCCTGGGTTCCACAGTTGGGCAGCTGCTCAATCTCTCAGATGAACGTGTGCGCAACCTAGTCGCCTGCGGAGCAGCTGGCGGTATTGCAGCGACATTCAATGCCCCCATTGCCGGTTCGCTTTTCGCTCTGGAAGTCATCCTCGGCCAGTTCCATGCCACTTATTTCGGAGCTGTGGTGGTCTCTTCCGTCACGGCAGACGTTATCGCCCAGTATTTCGAAGGCAACCTGCGCGCTTTCATCGTGCCGGTATATTCGCTGGTCAGCCCCTGGGAGCTGCTCTTCTACGCCATTATGGGAGTCATCGCAGCCCTTGCCGCAGTGTTGTTCTCCCGCTCCTTATATGCCTCGGAGGATTTGTTTGATAAACTCCACCTCCCGGAATATATCAAGCCAGCTCTGGGTGGCGCCCTGCTCGGTGTCCTGGGAATTCTGACCTACAAATCTGGAGACGTGCCGCGGATATTCGGGGTAGGTTATGAATCGATCACCGAATCGCTTTCCAACAACTTCACGATCCAGATCACCTTCGCTCTGCTGCTGATAAAAATGCTGGCCACGCTGCTTACCCTCGGATCGGGTGGTTCCGGAGGGGTGTTTGCCCCATCGCTGTTCATGGGCGCTATGCTGGGAGCGACATTTGGCCAGGTCGTGAATCTGCTGTTTCCCGAGATCACAGCACCCCCTGGCGCTTACGCCCTGGTCGGAATGGCCGCCTTCTTCGGAGGTGCTGCCCATGCACCGGTGACCGCCATTCTCATCCTCTTCGAAATGACCGGTGATTACCAGATTATTCTGCCCTTAATGCTGGCAACGGTGGTGAGCACCTTCATCTCTCGGATCATCAGCAGGGACTCGATTTATACCCTGAAGCTGACTCGACGTGGAGTTCACCTGGAGCAAGGCCAAGATATCGATGTGATGCAGGGTGTTCAAGTAAAAGAGATCATGACGACAGATACAGATTACGTCCTGCCAGATGCACCGCTGTCATCTCTGGCTGAAGTATTTGACCAGACACACCACCACGGCCTGCCTGTGTGCGACAAGGATGGAAACCTGGTGGCTATTGTTACCATCCAGGACCTGGAAAAAGCGATCAGCGGACCCGGACTGGAGAACAGGGTGGTCATGGATATCGCCACCAAGGAAGATTTGCAGGTCACGTATCCCGAAGAGTCAGTTTGGGAAGCCCTCCGGAGACTCAGCATTCGAGATGTCGGCCGCTTACCTGTGCTGGAGAGCAGGGATTCCCGCCGGCTGGTCGGCATCATCCGCCGCTATGATATTGTCCGGGCTTACAAAATTGGCATCATTAACCGTTCGCATCACCAGTATAAATCAGAGATTCTCAAACTGGGCAAACTCGATGATGCCACTTTCTTACACCTGTTGATCCCTGAAAATGCCGAGGTGCATGGAAAACGGGTTAAGGATATCACTCTGCCGGATGAATGCTTGATTGTCTCGGTCCAGCGCGGTCGGCGTCAGCATGTCGTCCATGGAAACACAGTGATCCATGCCGGAGACCGGATTACTGTTTTCACAAACGAAGACTCAAGCCCTGCCGTCCGCGAGCGGCTAACTGCCCTCCAGCAGGTTGAGGAAAAACAGGATCCCCAGGTTTCTTGACCCTATCCAAACCCAGACCTTAGGGAACTGCAGTTCACATAACGGCAGACTCCCATGCGTAGACTCCTGCCGGTTTCCTGCAAAATTTACCAACCCGGTATTCGGATCACCATCATCGGCTGGTTTTTTTGGGGGACTTGATTTTCCTAGCCTTCCTACAAAAAATCTGGCTGAACACCCGCATTTTTTCCAGCATCTCAGATCTTCCTGGATTTCCCGGTTATGATTGGAAAGGCGCGCCTCATTCTTCTGGATCCGGCTAAAATTGAATTCTTGCAAATGAGCTTAAAGAAAATTCATCTCTCCTTTGGAAAATATTCCCAGTGATTGCGTATAAGGAGGACACGGAAGGTTCTCATCCAGGAAGATGGGGGATCATCTGGACCAAGGAAAGCTAAACAATTATCGGCACTGAAACGGGTTAAACGAATCATCTCCCCTGAGAAAAGATACTTCTCTAAATGGCGAAGAAACCAGACAAGCTTTTATAATATTCAAAAGATGATTTGATTACTAAGGAGGTTGGAGGTGTTTGAGCTCCCTGAATATGTTGTCCTCGCAAATCAGATCAACAAAACTTTGCTGGGGAAGAAAGTCCACGGTGGAAATCTCGGCAACAGTCCCCATAAATTTGTCTGGTACAACCGCAGTCAGGATGAATTCAATCGTTTAGTTAAAGGAAAGGTTGTTGGTGAAGCCAAAGTCAGGGGAAGATGGCTGTTTATCCCCTTGCAGCCGGGATATACCCTGGTGTTCGGGGAATGCGGGGGGAAGATCCTATATCATCCTGCAGGAAAAGCGCCACCCAAGAAATACCACTTGTTCGTAAACTTCACCGATGAAACATTTATAACCGCCACCACCCAGATGTGGGGGGCCATGGAGCTTTATGAGCAGGGTCAGGAGCTGAAGCGGGAATACATCAAAGACATGCAGCCAACTCCGCTCGATCCCGAGTTCACGTATACGTACTTCGACAACCTTATCCAAGAAGCTGAGGCAGAAAAAAAACGGAGTGTCAAAAGCCTGCTCACCCAAGACCAGCTCATCCCGGGATTAGGGAATGCCATCGCCCAGGACATCCTCTTCCAGGCCCGCCTCCACCCCAGGCACTCCCTCAGTGATCTCAGCTCGCGCCAGAGTAAGGTCTTATTCGACGCCATCTTGAACACCATCGATGAGATTATCGCCGGCGGTGGGCGGTACGATGAATATGATCTCTTTGAGCAAAAAGGGAAATATGTCCGCATCATGGACAAAAACGCGCTGAAATCACCCTGCCCCAGGTGTGCTGGGGAGGTCAAGAAAATTCAATACCTTGGCGGATCATGCTATTTCTGCTTGAACTGCCAGCGATAAGGGAGTCGATCCATTGCAAAAGTTCGTCCGTTTGATGACTTACAATGTGACCAAGAGGGTACGATACGCAAGATAAGCAAGATCCTGAAATGGGGATGTATATCAGCTTGCTGCTCTGCCCGGCCCTTGTTCAAGTCATTTATGTATAATATGTCTGTATCCGGAACTGCTTGAGGATTGAGATATGCCAACCAATCTCCCCCCAGATTTTTATGATGCAGAAAAGCGCTACCGCCTGGCAAAATCGCCCGAGGAGAAGATCGCCTGCCTGGAGGAGATGCTCAGCATCATCCCCAAACATAAAGGTACGGACCATATCCGTGCAGATTACCGCCGTCAAATTTCAAAGCTGAAAAGTACCTCCAAGACCCAGAAAGGCGGTAGCATACATGTCTCTGCATTCCGCATTAACCGGGAAGGGCCGGGACAGGTTGTCGTTCTGGGGCCCACCAATGTCGGAAAATCCGCGCTGGTGGAAGCCCTCACCAACGCCACGCCAGATGTTGCCCCCACACCGTACACTACCTGGAAGCCAACCCCGGGAATGATGCTTTTCGAGAATGTGCAGATCCAGCTGATCGATACGCCTCCACTCGATCGTGAATATCTCGAACCCGAATTTATTGACCTCATCCGCCGCGCAGATCTGCTCCTGCTGGTCTTAGATCTGCAAACACACCCGGACCAACAGCTGCAGACCACTTTCGAAATATTGAAGCAAAACCGCATCCTTCCCCAGCATATGAAAGGTACCCTTGAAGAGGAACAATATATCTGGTACGTTCCCGTGATCGTATTGACCAACAAGTGCGATGATGAAAGCTTGGATGATATCTGCCAGATATTCCGGGAACTCCTTGAAGATGAGTGGCCGATCCTCTCGGTCTCCGCCAAAACTGGAAGAAACCTGGACCAATTGAGAAGCAGGGTTTTTGAGATTCTGAATTTGATCCGCGTGTACTCCAAAGCACCAGACGAAGAACCGGATTTCAGTAAACCGGTCGTGATGAAAGATGGGGCCACCCTTGAGGAATTCACCAAGGAGATCCACAAGGATTTTCATGAACGATTGAAATTCGCCAAAGTATGGGGGAGCACGGCTTTTGAAGGCCAGATGGTTCAGCGCGATTACATCCTCCAGGATGGGGATGTGGTTGAACTGCATATATAAACTTTCAATTCAAGGAAATTGACTCTCCCTCTTTCGTGGATGCTGGCCAGCATGGTCTGAAAGAATAGCATACTTTCATCGTCAACTAGGTATCTTGTTCAACCAACAGGCGATAAAGCAGGATAACTGATGAGCTGTAGTTCCTTGAAAACAATCAAAGCTGCTTGAAGAGGATCGAAGCCAGATTTTGGGCGATCTCCTGCGGGGAACCCTGCAAAAATTCACGCCGCCGTTCGCGGTATGGCGCTTCTGCCAGTCCGGTCACCCAGGTCGGTGAGCCTTTCAACCCGATATATGCAGGATCCGCGCCGATATCTATCGCATCCCAGATGGTCACCCGCTCTTTTTCCTGCGCCCACGACCGCAGCTGGAAATCCATGAAGCGCGGCTCATTGCTGGCCGTTTTCACCGAGACCACGCAGGGCAGGGGAGCTTCCAAGATTTCATAACCACCCTTGATTTCCCTTTTCCCGAGGATAAACCGGGCTTGTTGATCAAGGTTTACCTCCGTCAATAAGGTCAGCTGGTTGTAATTCAGCCACTCAGCCAGCCCGGCAGGAACCTGCCCCGTGGCGCCATCAGAAGATTCCTCCCCGCAGAACACGAGGTCAATCTCTCCGATCTTGCGTACCCCTTCTGCTAATGTATAAGTCGTGGCCAGGGTATCTGCACCTGCGAATGATTGATCGCTGAGCAGGTAAATCTGATCAGCACCCATGGCAAGGGCCACCCGGAGATTTGGTTCAAAGAAAGAAGGTCCCATCGAGAGGATACTGATCCTGCCTCCATGACGATCTTTCAGCGATAGGGCCATCTCCATGGCGTTCATATCTGGTGGATTAATCTCGCTGCGGGTATCTACTCTCTGGAGCAGGTGGGTTTCAGGATCAACGCGGATCTCTTCCGGCTTGGGAACTACCTTCACACAAACTACGATCTGCAGCTCAGCCAAGGGACACCTCTCGTTCCGCTTTCAGCACCTCGATCAGGGCGGGGATAACCTGGTGCACGTCTGCCACGATGCAGTAGTCTGCAAAATCAAAAATTGGTGCTTCTGGATCAGAGTTGATGGCGACCACCATATCTGCCTTTTCAATGCCAACCACGAAGTGAAACGCCCCGCTGATCCCGCAGCAAATGGCGATTTTGGGACTGGTTACCACACCCGTTTGGCCAATTTGCCGTTCTCTGCCAATATGACCTTCATCCACTGGGGGACGCGTTGCACCAACCTCGCCATCCAATAAGCGAGCAAGCTCACCCAACATCTCAAAATCCCCATCCACCCCGCGCCCACCCGCGATCAGGACAGGCACCCGCGTCAGATCAACCATCTCGCCCGTAGTTCGTTCGACGAGACGTGTATGGATGAGATCGTTCGAAAGTTCAACCGGGATGGGGAGGATCTTTCCATTCTCGGTTCGATTTTTATTCTCAATCGTAAATACCCCTGGACGGACGGTTGCCATTTGCGGGCGATGATCGGCCATTTCGATCAGGGCTAAGACACCACCGCCAAATCCAGACACTTCACAAATCAGCCGTTCATTCTGGGGATTTATATACAGATCGGTACAATCCGCATTGAGACCGGTGCGCAATCTTACTGCCAATCTCCCAGCTAGATCACGCCCATTGGGAGTCGCCCCCAACAAGAATACCGCTGGTTTCTTCTCAACGAGCATCTCAAAGGTAACCTTTGAGTATGCTTCAATGGTGAAATTATGAAGCAGAGGATGGTCTCCTAACCACAGTTCGTCAATACCGCAGGCGATCGAATCTACGGCAAGGTTGTCCAGCTGATCACCCAAGAGAATACCGGTCAGCTGCCAGCCCAGCTGGTCACAGATTTGGCGAGATTTGGAGATTAATTCCAGGGAAACGCTTGCTAAAGCACCTGAATCAACTTCCAAAAAAACACAGATCGTTTTATTTTCCTGGCTTACGCTATACAAAGAAGATACCATCTATCCATCCCATGGCATACGGCAAGCGATCCCTATCAATGGTTTCTCGCCCTGATCCCTCATAAGGTTTGTTCCAACACCTCGGCCAGATCGAAAACCCTTAGACCTGTGGTTTTATCCATCTTCAAGCTATCCTCCAGGCAGGTGACACAGAAAGGACAGGCGGTCACCAAGATTTCAGCCCCGGTTTGCGCAGCTTGGCTTACCCGCAGGTCGGAAAATCGTTCACCAAGCGGGGTTTCAAGCCACATCCTGCCTCCCCCGCCACCACAGCATAGGCCATTTTCTGCAGAGTACTCCATCTCAACCAACACTAAACCTGGAACAGATAAGAGCAATTCCCGGGGAGCCTGGTATGCTCCGTTGATCCTGCCCAAGTAGCAGGGATCCTGGAAAGTCACTTTATGATCCAGGGTATGCGAAAATTTAAGCCTGCCAGCTGCCAGTAAATCTGCCAGGTACTGAGTGTAGTGGTAGGGCTGGAAGCCAGCCGAGACATTAGGATAATGGTTTTTGAATACATCATAGCAATGGGGGGATATTGTCACCAGCTGGGAGACACCCTTTTCCTGGAAATTCCGGGCGGTCTTCTCTGCAACTTCTTTAAAATAAGGACGATGACCAACGCTAAGTGCCGCTTCTCCACAACAGGGTTCGTCGTCACCCAAAAAACCAAAACTGATATCCGCCGCTCTCAAGATATGGACAAGTGCCCTGGCAATTCTCTGGGCGCGCTGATCGAAAGATGAAGTACAGCCAACATAGAGTAGCAATTCATGCTGGTTCGCATCATAAAGCGGGACAGCTAAATTTTTCGCCCATTGCGATCGCTGGCTGGGAGGCTGAGACCAGGGATTTTCGTTCCAATAAATTGACCACAGCAAGGTAGGCAAGCCTGTTTCTGCTTGGTTGCGCTGCCACGCTACGAATCGCAAGCTGCGAAAAATTTCCGCAATATTCACTCCCCGTGGGCAATATGTTTCGCACTGGGCACAGGTTGTGCAGAGCCACAAACTGCTGTTCTCCTCGACCAGCCCCAGCTGAGCTTGGCGGATTAAAGTTCGAACAGAAAGTGGCCTCTGCTTGACTGTTCCCCACGGACAGGTCGCCGTGCAAACACCGCACTGGAAGCAGAATGCAGCTGCTCCATCTGTCAGTTCGATCAATTGCTCCCAAATTTCATCATCCAGGAGCAGTGCCATATCGTCAACGCCTTGATCAATATCAGACAATAATTTCCTCCTCAGCTGGTCTCCAATTGCCTGGTCTCGTGGCAGTAGCGCAGGACCACTTCGTCCATCTCCTTCATTTTTTCAGCGAATTCCTTCCCTTCAGCCGCCGAGATCCAGCGCAACTGCAGCCGTTCCGAATCGATCCCCTTGCGGACAAATTTTCTCTGCCAATGGTTAAATCTTTTCCAGGTCAGCTGGTTGGCGTTGTTATAGTGGCAGTCAGAACCTGTCTCGGTCAGCCGGCAGCCGGTCACCAAAACCGCCCCGGCACCACGCTCAAAAGCATGGGAGATAAAGGCTTCTTCGAAACGGGCTGAGCACATCGTGCGGATGATCCGGGAGGATGCAGGGTATTGGCGCTTCTCGATGCCTGCCAGGTCTGCCCCAGCATATGAACACCAATTGCAGGTGAAAACCACGCATTTCTCTCCCGGGTTATGTTCCAGGGCTGCATCGATCTGGGCGAGGATTTGTTCACGGGTAAAATACGGCATTTCGATAGCTGCGAAATTGCATTCCGCAGCACAGGTACCACAGCCCATACATGCTGCCTCGAGGATCTTTACCGTTCCGTCTTTCCCCGGTTTCCCAATCTGCTCAATTGCTGAATATGGGCAAACCTTGACACAGCGCATACATCCTGCACAAAGATCTGGAATTAAGCGCGCTGTGAGCGGTTCTTTTTCTATCTTCCCTTGGGCAAGCAATGCACCGGCTTTTCCAGCAGCTGCTAAAGCTTGTGCCATCGACTCGCGCACATCCTTCGCTCCCTGGCTTGTCCCAGCCAGAAAAACTCCCTGGACAGCGGTTTGAACCGGTCCCAGCTTGGGATGCAGCTCCATATAAAAACCATCCTCGCTGCGTGACAATTTCAATTGATCTGCAAGGTTGTCACTTGTAGGCCGCAAGCCTACTACCAAAACCAGCAGATCAGTGGGTATGCGCAGTTTCGCATTGAGCAGTTGGTCAAATACTTCCAAATAACCGTCCGAGAAATGGATTCCAGTTTGTGGGGATTGGGTTGAGTCGTAGCGGAAGAATTGAACACCAGCTTTTCCTGCCTGCTCGTAAAGTTCTTCCGCCTGGCGGCTGTATGTGCGCATTTCCTTGTGTAACACTCGGACTTTCTTGCCCATTTTCCGCAGTCTCAATGCCTGGTTGACCATGGATGTACAACAGTAGCGTGAACAGCCGATCTCACCCTGCATGGAGCCAACACAGGAGATAAAGGTGATCTGGTTCGCACCAGGAGCGCCATCCTTGAGCAATTCTTCAAGTTCGAGGTTGGTGATCACCGTGGGATCGAATCCATAATTAAATTCATTCGGCTGGTAGGGGATAGCTCCGGTGGCGATAATAATCGCTCCCACCTCAATGGAGTTGCCATTATCCAGCTGCACATGGAAATTTCCTACCACGCCACCAATGTTTTCGACCTCTGTTTGCAGGTAAACCTGGATATCTCGCCCCAGCACCTGGCTATATTTTGCCTCCAGCAGGTCCTCAGCCTGAATCATGGCGGGAGCGACCAGATCCAGCTGCTTCAATTGGCCTCCTAAAACCGCTTCTTTTTCTACCAAGAAGGTTTCGACCCCCTGGTCTGCAAGGGCAACCGCAGCCGTCATCCCGCTTATCCCCCCTCCGACCACTAGCGCTTTCTGGATCAATGGCAGGTGGGAGATTTCCAGCGGAACCAGCCGCCTGGCTTTCTCTACAGCCATCCAGACCATATCATTCGCTTTATGTGTTGCCGCTTCCTTATCATGTTTGTGGACCCAGGAATCCATATTGCGGATGTTTGCCATCTCCAGCAAATAAGGATTTAATCCAGAGCGTAGCATTACTCCCCGGAAGATGGATTCGTGGGTTTTCGGTGAGCAGGCAGCAATTACCACCCGGTTAATCCCTTCTCGTTTTATCGCCTCCTCTATCTCTTGCTGGGTATTTCCGGCACAGGAAAACATCTGGTGAGAAGCAAAGACAACATCTGGTAATTTCTCCGCAAACTCAACAACCCGCTGTACATCAACCACACCAGCAACATTGCTTCCACAGTGACAGACAAAAACACCCACCCGAGGTATTTCAATATTCTCAATGGCTTTTACTTCTATGGGATCCGGCCAGTGACGCGTGGTGAGGTGGCTGAGTGCCAGAGCAGCTGCGGCGCTACCTTCAGAGACGCTGTCTGGGATATCTTTTGGTCCCGAGGCACAACCCGCCACATAGATACCGCGACGGGTGGTCAATACCAGGCCTGCCTCGATCTCCCTGGCGCGGATAAAACCATCCTGGTCCACTTCAATGCCCAGACAAGCTGCAAGCTCTGCCAAACCTTCTTGCGGTGCAACTGCGTTGGCTAAAACCACCATATCATAATCCGCTTGGATCCGTTCCATACTGCCAGTATCTTCATAAAGCACTTGAATGTGCCCATTCCCGTTGGCAGAGATGCGAGCCGGTCTACCTCGGATGAATTTTGCCCCTTCAAGCCGGGTACGCTGCCAAAAATTATCAAATCCTTTCCCAAAAGCGCGCACATCCATATACAGCACGGATACGTCTTGAATACCATGATCGATCGCCTGGTAGGCGTGCTTGATGGAATACATGCAGCAAAATCGCGAACAGTAGTGGAAGAAACGCCGATCGCGTGAGCCAACACAAAGGACAAAAAGGATATTCCCGGGATGTTCTCCGTTTGAAGGGCGGATGATCTCACCCCCGGTTGGGCCAGCAGAGTTGACGAGCCGCTCAAACTCCATCGCCGTCAAGATATCAGGGTGCGTACCGTACCCATATTCCTTCAGCTTCCGG
>CP070764.1:288940-300490 GCA_020349245.1 Chloroflexota bacterium
AAATCAATATCGCTAGTGCCAGGACCTCCTCAAAGATCCCCCGGCGGGCGCAATCTGAAGCCCTGGCTTGTAAACACAACCATGCTCTCCGTTCTCTTTTCAAAGAGCTTGACATGCTTTGTATAATATTATTAAGGAGGAATTGAAAATATAAGCCGGAGAGGTCCCGCATAAAACAAATGACAGCTAACTCCTAGTTGAAGTGGTTCTTCCGCTAGGAAGGCGAAACTGATCGCCAAGAAGTACGAGGCAGCTCTCCAGCGATATTCTTAACTGCACAAGCGCCTTCATTACAAACGGGGGACTCTTCCTCTACCAGGGGGTATCTTCTCTTAATTGGTTGTCTTAAGGGTTTGTACAGCTTCAATATTATCAGTATCGACTTTCATCTAACGCGGGGCTGATCCTGAGCATGACGCTGTGTTTGGCTGTTGCCAATGCGGAGCGCGCCCAGAATCTGAGGGGGAAATGTGAGATTTTCATCCCAGGATAAGAAGTGGCAACCACGGTGAAACCATCTCTTAACACTCCAATCCGAAAAACAATAGATGAGGTTCGAATTGACCACGATCAGGATAATTGCCTGCATGGGCAATCAAGTTATCCTGATCTCGTTGTCGTCATCCCCGCATATAATGAGGAACGTTTTATCGGCAGTGTTGTCCTGCAATCGCGAAAATTCACCGATAAGGTAATCGTTATCGACGACGGATCGCAGGACGAGACTGCCCAGATTGCCCGCATTGCGGGAGCAACAGTAATCTGCCATGAGCACAATTGCGGCAAGGGAGTTGCGCTGAATTCCGGCTTCAACGCTGCCCGACTGCTTGAACCCGGTGTCGTGGTTTGTATAGATGGAGACGGGCAACACCTACCCGAGGAGATTGAATTGCTCATTGAACCAATTTTCTCTCGCAAAGCGGATATCGTCGTCGGCTCGCGTTACATCAGCACCAAGACTTGTACTCCCCGCCACCGTGTTTGGGGTCACCGCCTATTTAATTTTCTTACCGGCTTTGCCTCTGGTGTTGGGACCTCCGACTCGCAGAGCGGCTTCCGCGCTTTTTCACCCCGCGCATTGCGGGCGATCTCCTTTCGCTCAAAGGACTTCTCTGTTGAATCTGAGATGCAATTCCTAGCCAAGGAACACAGATTGAAAGTAATGGAAGTTCCCATCACCATCCAATACCCTGACCCTCCGAAGCGCTCAGTGTTGGTTCATGGTATACGTGTGCTTAATGGCCTCCTGCGCCTGGTGGGGCAACACAGGCCATTATTCTACTTTGGCGTTCCCGGTGCAGTTGGTATGGTTTTTGGGATCTTATTAGGCCTACGTGCAGTTGAGATTTTCAGCCGCACCAGCCAGCTGGCCGTCGGGTCTGCGCTGTTGAGTATATTGTTGTCCATGACAGGGATGATCATGGTTTCCACCGGTTTTATTTTGCATTCTATTCGGGGTTTATTGCGTGAAATGCTCAAGTCACGAAGAAGTCCGTAAATAAATATTTATTTAACAGAGATGGAACAAACCCTGCCGAAAATTTCAATCGTCACACCTTCTTTGAATCAAGCCAAGTTCATTGAACAAACCATCCTATCTGTACTCAACCAAGATTACCCTGATCTGGAATATTTTGTTATCGATGGTGGTTCGACTGATGGAACACTTGAAATATTACGTAAATTTGAAGGTGAATTATCTTGGATCAGTGAGCCTGATAACGGTCAATCGAATGCCATCAATAAGGGTTTGCGGATGGCAACAGGTCAGGTTCTGGCATATCTTAACTCCGATGATATGTACCTTCCTGGCGCATTACAAAAGGTGGGAGAGTTCTTCATCAAGAATCCGGAGGCATCTTGGCTTACCGGGAAATGCCGCATAATCAATATTGATGGCGTGGAAATCCGCAGGTTTATCACAATTTACAAGAATTTCTGGTTACTGACAAGAAATTACCAAGTGCTACTGATGTTAGATTTTATCTCCCAACCAGCTACTTTCTGGCAAAGAAAGGTATTGGAAATGGTTGGTTTCTTTGACGAAGAACTACAGTACGCAATGGATTATGAATATTCATTGCGGGTGGGAAAACAGTTTGATTTATATTTCCTAAACGAATACCTTTCTGCATTTCGCATCCACCCATCATCCAAAGCTGGTTCTTCTGCCAATGCCCAATTTGAGTCTGACCTTAGAATTGTGAGGAATTTTTCGCCCTCCAGATTCCAGCTATTACTCCATACCCTCCACAATAAACTTGTAATAAATTTCTATCGGCATTTTCTTGGCGTCAATTGATTGAGAACGCATGGGGATTCCATTCTAGATCGAGTAAATCATTGAAAATCGCCCTCATCTGCACACACGGTGGACATCTTACGGAGACGCTGCAGCTCCTTGAAGCTTTTATTGAACACGATATTTTTTTTGTAACCCATCACAGTATCAGGGATGAGGAAGTGCAGAAGATTGCACCGGTATATTTCCTCGATAATATGGCCGAGAAACCATCTTCAATACCAATCGTAATCTTAAATGCTCTTTTTATTCTAATTCGTGAAAAACCTGATGTCATACTTAGCTTGGGTGCAGACATTGCATTACCTTTTTATATTTGGGGACGGCTACTATCTTCAAAAACTATCTTTATCGAAAGTTATTGCCGCATTGAAAGCCTGTCACGCACGGGTCGAATTGCATATTGGTTAGTGGATATCTTTTGGGTACAGTGGCCAAAATTATTGAGTCAATGTGGAACAAAAGCGAGATATAAAGGAGCGGTAATTTGATCCTGGTGACTGTAGGTACTCATCGCCAACAATTTAATCGCCTAGTAAAAGCTGCAGATCGGCTTGCTGATATTTCAAAGGAAGATATCGTTATTCAATATGGATCTTCGAGTTATATCCCAATCCATGCCAGATGCTTTCAATGGACATCGAGCCAGAAAATGGAAGCTCTTACCAAATTAGCACGAGTCGTTATTTCCCAGGCATCTGCCGGAAGTGCAATTCAAACGGTCCGCGCTGGTAAACCTTTGGTGCTTGTACCGCGTTTAAAAAAGTATAAAGAAAATCATGATGACCACCAAATTCAACTAGCCCTGGCTCTGGAGAAGAAAGGCTATGCGGTTATTGTCGATCACCCTGATGAATCGACTTTAGAGATTGCTATTGATCGGGCATGCGAAAAATATTGTCAACCATCTGGAGAAAACAAGCTTAAGAACGCACTGAAAAGTCAGTTAGCTGAGTGGTCTCGTACAATTGAAGGCTAGGGTGTTTCTAAAAAGGAATTTTTATGCAAATCTGCATGGTCACATCCGCACATTTTCCCCCCATTGAAGGGATGGGTAAACATATTTGGAATCTCTCCCAATTCCTGATTGATCATGGTCATGATGTGCAGATTATCACTCGTGGTGGAATGGGAAAGACCAGATTTTATTCAAAAAATGGGATATCCATCTGGCGGGTTCCATTCCTACCAGTATACCCTTTCCATGTGCACCTGCAGGGAATCTTCGTAGCACCCCTGGTAGAAAAAATCTTGACTGAGGTAGATATATTTCACATTCACTCTCCCCTTTCACCTGTTCTTTCTACCGAACGATTAATCATGCTGACTTTCCACTCTACTGTTCCAGAGGATGTCAGCTTGACGCCAATGAACAGCTTCTATTCTCTATTGATGAAACTCCAATCACCGGTCAGCTACAGATTGGAATGTGAACATTTGAAAAATGCAAGCAAGGTAAACGTAATCTCACCGAGGACAGTTGAAATAATTCGTCGATATCCGGGATGCCCAAAGAATATAGATGTTATTTGGAATGGTGTAAATACCTGCAACTATTCACCTGATTGGGAGCTACCCAGAGATAAGAAGATTGTATTAACTGTCAGCCGACTGGCACCCGGGAAAGGGATAGAGGATTTAATCCACGCTGCTACTTTGGTCATTCAACAAGATCCATCGTTCCATTTTCTAATCGCAGGTGATGGTGTCTTGAAGAATTCGCTACACAGAAAAATTCATGAGTCTAATTTTGGGAAGAACATAACACTACTCGGGCATATATCTGACCAAGCATCATTACTCAGGCTTTATCGGGAAGCGTTATTATTTGTACTACCTTCCTACCATGAAGGTATACCAACCGTACTCCTGGAAGCAATGTCATGTGGATGCCCGGTCGTTTCCACTAAGGTTGGAGGCATTCCACAATTCGTTGAGCATGGAAAGAATGGCATCCTGATTTCCCCAAATCAACCGAAAAGATTAGCAGAAATTATTCTTTCTTCGCTCGACAATCCAGTATTCCTCAATAATTTGGGCAAGCAAGCTAGGCAAACTGTTGAAGAAAGATTTTCTTGGGAGATTATTGGGCAACGATACCTTGACCAATACATAAACATGATTAATTGAATTAATCTTCCAGTAAATCAAGCAGCACGTTTTCCCAAAATTATTCAGGATTATTACCTATGATTTTTATGGGGGACAAGATTATTTTATAAGATTCTTGGATTTAATTTTTTGAAAATCTCTTATCTTCAATATTTACGAAAGTATTGAAATTATCACATGAAGATTTGTTTGGTATCTACAGGATTAGAAGAAAGGAATTTGCCTCTCCAACCTTGGAATTATTTGTTCAATACTGCCGAAAGCTTGTTTCAGTCATCGTGCAATATTTCTATAATTTCAGACGGATATCCTCATCTTCCTAAACAAGGTTACATCAAAGACTTTCCAGTGATTCGCTTATCAAGGTTAAATGATTTTATCGTTGGTTCTAGCCATCACACCCTTCGTGCGATAGATTCTATTAAACCCAATATTATCCTTTGGCATCTTGGTTTATCCAACTTTCTTACCCTAAGAAGAATTCCACAAATATCCAATGCACCTGTGATTGGTATATTCACCAGACCAGCATACACCTTCCGGGATTTTACAAGATTAGGTATTAGAAAATTGGCGATGAATAGTTCCCTTTCAGTAAATTTATTTCTTGGGATGTATTATTCTGCAAGGTTCATACGGTGGGCTTTGCAGGAAAGATGTATGAAAAAAGTTGTGGTTGAATGTGAAACCACTCAATCCATGTTAGTGTCTCAAGGAGTACCGAGGGATTCAATCCATGTAATTAAGCCCGAGATCGCTTCGGAGTGGGCTCAATTTGATTTCTCAGATAGCTTGCGAAACAAAATTCGGAGATCACTTCACCTAAAATCCAATGACTACGTAATTGGTTTTTTTGGATCCCCTCAACCTCTTCGGGGTCTGGATACTTTAATCAAATCAATTCCGCTCGCTTTGAAAGAAAATTCCGCCATCAAGTTATTAATCCTTTCAAGGCAAAGGGAGGGTGTGCTCCAGAAAGAATATAAAAAAATTGAACGGTTAATTCACAAGCTCGATGGAGAAAAATGGGTAAGGTTAGTTAAAGGGTTCTTGCCCAGGCACCAATTAATTCGCAAAGTTGCCTCATGCGATTTGATCGCTTTACCTTTTGAAATCGTTCCTTCGGATGTGCCACTGAGTGTCTTGGAAACTGTTGCGATTAAAGTACCTCTCCTAACTACTCGGGTAGCTTGCTTACCAGAATTGGTACCCGAGCACGCAGGTTTGATCGTAAAACCCGGAAAAGCTGAGATCCTGGCAAGCGCAATATTAGATATGGCTCACAAACACAGAGAGCTAGGTGATCAACCTAGAGTGGGGGAAAATGACCCATCAGAGGATTCAAGAGATGGAATGAGCAGGCCACCATGGATAAAGTTGATCGAGAGTGTAAGAAATATTTGAGCCTGAGTACTTAAACTTGGCATTCATTTGTTTTCCTCATCTTGTAGCTGATGAAAAAAGTGAAATGAGGAAACACCGAGATTTCGCTCAATATTTTCATAATGGCTGATTTTATTTACTTAACCGGTTGTGATGGGACGGGAAAATCCACCCAAGCTCGACTATTAATTGAAAAATTCCAGAATCGAGGTGTCAATGTCCAACACTTATGGCTTCGGTTCCCTTTCTTTACCTGCATTCCCTTGTTGATGTTTGCTCGTTGGCGTGGATATAGCTGGTATGAGAACGCTAATGGTTTTCGCCATGGTTACTGGGATTTCCGTGAATCTCCTCTCCTCCGTAATTATTTGCCCTGGTGTCTACTACTCGATGCCGCTCTCGCAGCAATTCGAAAAATTTATTTACCGTTGAAAGCAGGCAGGCTAATAATATGCGAACGCTTCGTAATCGACATGATCATTGATTTGTCTATTGCATGTAATGACATAAATCTATTTCGCAGGTATCCGGGAAAGCTATTTTTATATCTCCTTCCTCCCAAATCGAAAATATTCGTGCTGGATCTGAATGTTCCGTCTATCCGCGACCGTCGTCCGGATTTGCGAACAGATAAACGATTAGAAGATCGCTCAATCGCTTATAAACACTTGGCTCGAGAATTATCTCTTACGACTTTCTCCTCTAATGATGAAATGCTAGAACTCCATCAACAAATACTGGCGAGAATCCAAACTCCTTTTCAGGAATAATGAACAAAGTTCCCCAAAACAAATACGCTGCAAATCTCCCCTGGAAGCGATTAACTTGGCTTATGGATTTTGTGATCTGCGGACTTGTTATTCATTGGATATTTCAAGGCATTTTGTATATGGACCGAAGTGAGAAATTATTCAAGGTGTTATTAGATTTTCTTCTTACTGTAGGAATAAGTTTTTTGCTTATTTCTTGGTTTCCTTGGATTTTTGCCATCCCATTTGCCTTCCTAATCGCGCATACGCTGAATTTTTTGTTCAATGGTCAGCTCTGGGTCCTCATGAAAATTTATGGTCGAGTCGATCAAAATTATTCCGAATTTGCGACCTATTTCATGGAGCTCAGCAGACGGATCAAGGCTGAAAAAAGTGTCGGATTCGCAGCTGTTTATGGCAGCCAAGTCCGCGGTGAGTGGAAGCCCACGTCAGACCTAGATGTGCGATTGGTTCGGAAAGCTGGTATCTTCAATGCGTTTCGAAGTTGCATTTTTGTCACTATGGAAAGGACCCGTGCCCTTTTTCATAAATTCCCACTGGACATCTATATATTGGATAGTTTTACACCGTTAATGAGGATGAGGGGAGACGAGATTCCCTTAATTATTTGCGATTTTATCGATTATTCCAACCAGAAATTAATTCAAAAGGAATAAACACTCTTCCCAAGCATGCATATAAATGTCCAACTTTCAAATTATCTGAACACCATATCCAAAAGAATTGTCATTCTGTCGAAGCAGTCATTGTTCACCAATGCAGGCTACCTAGTGGGTATAGAAACGATCAATTCCATAATCGGTTTCCTTTTCTGGACATTGGCTGCTCGGATGTACTCGCCAGAAAATCTTGGTTTTGCTTCAGCAGTCCTTTCCTCTATCGCCATAGTATCTATGATCGCCAGCTTTGGGACTGGAAACGGACTGATCCGTTTCCTCCCCTCAAGCGTCTCTCCCAATCGCATGCTTAATTCTCTTTTCCTGTTCAATGCGCTTGCAGCATGTTTGGTTGGCACATTTTATTTGGTCGGATTACCAATTTGGAGTGCTTCCCTCGCAAATTTTCGAGAGAATATATTACCGGTGGTGGGTTTCGTTATTTATTGCTTAGTTATCACCCTAAACAGCTCATTACGGATGACTTTCCTTGCACTAAGGCGTGCTAAATATGCCTTCCGTCAAGCAGTAATTAGCAACAGCTTTCGCTTGATACTGGTTATCCTTTTAACCGGATTTGCCGTTTGGGGGATCATCGGCTCTTTATTCTTCGCAGTCTTAATTACCGCTCTTATTAGTTTCTTGGTATTCCTTCCTCGCGCCTTTCCCTCCTACCGACCAATTCTTATCTTTTCGTGGACAGATCTTTCAAGTATCCTACCCTATTCATTTGGTATTTATATCGCTTCCTTAATGATCCAGGCACCAGCTAGACTGTTTCCCATCATCGCCTTGGAGTCAATTGGTTCTGCCTCCGCGGCACACGTTCATATCACTTTTCTCGTTGGGGGGATGCTGGTAACGCCTGGGATGGGATTGGCAACATCTGCATTTGTCGAAAGTTCAAATAATCCCCAAGAATCGGCAAGCATTTTCAGTAAAGCCGCTTTAACCGGCCTAGCGATCACCCTTTTAGGTTCAATTATCCTGATCTTCGTGTCGCCTTGGTTGCTACTTCTATTTGGTGTCAGCTATTCGATTGCTGGCACTGAACTGCTTCGTTGGCTCTCTGTCACAGCGCCATTTGTTGTCCTAACAGGAGTTTACTTCGCTTACTTGCGTTTTAAGCAACGAATCAAGCGTCTTGTTGGTCTAAGTCTCATAATGCTTATTGTTTCACTCGCAATCGCACACTCATTTACTCCATCCATTGGCACATCAGCTTTTGGTATAGGCTGGTTCGTAAGTTTTTTGGTTTTAGCAGTCATCATTCTCGTTGAGACGTACACGAGCAACTCTTTGCATGAATTCAGGAAACAAACATACTTGATAATCTCACATCTCCTCCGGTGATCGTGGGGTAGATAGCAATACCCAACCCAATCATAATGAGGCATCAAACAAATAAAGGGTTCAGTAAATAAATTCTCCTAACCTGATGAAGAAATATCTTTGGTTCGCTATACTGGGTTGGGGTTTTGATCTACTTGCATTCATATCGCTTATTCAAGTAGATTCTTCGCGAGTCTATAACCTTTCACTTTACACCCAATTGCCTGTGTATTTTTGGTGTTTGATACTAGCATCAATCTCCGCGCACTTATTTGCTGCTGTACCCGTTGCCACGAAAAGATTCCAAACAAATCACAGTCTAACGATCCTAATATCCTCGCTATTAGGCCTGATTCTAAGTTCGATCGCGGTTATCCTCCTACCCTATATCCTCGGCTATTATTCTTTGAGGGGAGATTTCAGCACACATCTCACCCGGTCGATGGAAATTGCCAGCCAATCTAATCTTTCTACTGATGTGTTCTATCCTGCTTTATACGGTTTGATACAAATTATTCACGTCTTCACCGGTGTTGGCTTGAGGGAGATTTGGTTTTTTGGTGCTGTTTCTACTTATCTGCTGCATATTTCATTGGTTATATTGATTATCAGAGATCTTACACACTCTAACCGATATGCACTCTGGGCTGGATTGATAGCCGCCATTCCGATAGCGGGTACATACCTGCGCACAATTAATCCAGCTCAAGTAGCTGTAAATATTTTAATTCCATTAGTTTTCTATTTATACATAAACAGTCGACGTCGAATTCATCTCGCTGTTAATTTCATGCTGATATTGGTGATCTTGATACTTGCGTTCTTCCACCCGCTGGTTGCCATTATGTATGGTTTTTGGTTAACAATATTGGAGATTACTTTGTGGTTGATTCAACGCAGCCCTCGCAACATTTCCAATGAGGGACTAAAGTTCCTAAGACCGCATAACCCCATTGTAAATATTACTCCAAGCTTAATTATCGCTATTACTTGGATTACCTGGGTATCATCCTTTTCAGTATGGCAGCGGAACTTGCGAGCTGTAATTGATTGGCTTGTTGGTGAATCCCAGACACAGATTACGAAAATGAGCATATTGGTGGAGCGATCCAATTTACCTTTCATGGAGGCAGCTGTTTATGCATTCAAACAAACCAATGGTTTGATTATTTTCGCTCTGCTTGCATTGATCTCCTATCCATGGTTCTTTCTCATCTCAAAATTATCCTCACGCCATTTGGAAAATCGAAGGTATTTCTTATCCCTTTATGTCCTTCTCCTTTTCTCAATACTTGTGTCTATATTTGTTCTGGTTGGTCCTTTCGGTAGTATAGATTATTTCCGATTCGCGCGATTCATGATTCCATGGACTTGGCTACTTATAGCCTTGGTTCCCATGAACATCGAGGTTCTTGATAAGAAATTACGCAGGCTGATAGTTGTCATTTTGATAATACTGTTGATAGGTACTGCTACTGGAGGAATATTAGCTTTGCACCCTTCGCCTTTTGTATTTAAACCTAACGACCAGCTAACCTTGCAAGAATTGAGTTGCATGCGCTGGATTAGTAAGTATGGTGATGGACTGCCAGTGAAGGGAATTTGGAGTGTAAAAAGGCTTGCAGAAGCTTCTCTTGGGATTGAGGCAGCTGCCTCAGATGTGTATTCCAGAACACCATTACCCGATCATTTTGGATATGATCAATACCCCGAATTATCAAAGTCAGTATCTGAGTCAAGCTACATAATTATCACTAACAGTGACCGTCAAGCAGTCCTAAATCTCTGGATGACAGCAGAGAAATTTTCTCCTGGAGATTTTCAAAAATTGCAATCAGACCCTTCCATCGCCCTGGTATATCAAAATCCAGAGTGTGAAGTTTGGGGGGTATATCCAGATCAGAAACAAGCCTTGCCATGAAAATTGCGATTTGTGCATTAACTCAAAGGTTAGATCGATTGGGGGGATATTTTTTCCGTCTTAAGACACTCATTCGCGGATTAGCAAACCTTGGAAATGAGGTGATTGTCATTCAATCTGATTGGGCTCACCAGCATTCAAGTTTATTCTTCAATTCAGTGAAAAATTTGCCTGTGAGTTCTTCGATCATTGAATCATCATTTTTAGATATGCGATATTACCGGTTCGGGTTCCCCGCCTTTTGGATAATACCAATCGGAAAATATCTTCCCAAAAGCATCGACGTTTTGGATTCGCATGATCCGATTGTTCGTATACCAGTCAATCGATCTTTCCGGGCTATCTTCAGCCATAACCATTTCAACCCATATATTTATAAACATCTAAATCGCTGTGGCTATCGCTCGATGCCAATGCTGTTTGAGATCCCACTTTTGGATAAGATGCTCAAGAGTTACCAGAAAAAAGTGGATGGTTACATAACCCAGACGGGCTTCCAGCGACGATGGATGATCGACAAATACGAAATTCCGGCTTCTGCGGTTACCGCCATTCCACCAGGTTATGATTCCGAGCACATTCATGAAAATTGCAACTTAGCCAAGAAATCAACACATGGAACCTTTGTGATCTCGTACACAGGTAGATTGCACACTTGGAAGGGAGTATTTGAACTCCTGGAAGCATTCGCTCAGCTGTCATCAAATTACCCAACTTGGAATCTGCAGTACATTGGTGTTGGACCTGCTCTACCGGATTTAAAAAAACTTGTGAACCGGGAAAGACTCCAAGAAAGGGTGAAATTCTTGGGTCAAATGGAACATTCACGAACTTTGGAATTAGTAGCTAAATCAGATATTTTTGTCTTTCCTTCATATATTGAAACATTTGGGATGAGTCTCCTCGAAGCAATGGCTTTGGGCGTTCCCTCAATTGCTACCAGATTAGAGGGCATTCGTGAATATATGATTGAAGATGGAAAAACAGGCATTTTAATTCCCCTAAAGGATCCTACAGCGTTATATCACGCTTTAATTCGTCTCATCTCAGACATCAAATTTCGCACCTATCTAG
>CP070764.1:300590-311947 GCA_020349245.1 Chloroflexota bacterium
GATCGCCGCGATTCTCGTGGTGATCAAGCCAGGTGCGTCAATTTTTTACCTGAAACAGAGATTGTCCCCTGAAAAAATTATCTCCTTTGAAGGAGATGCTTTCAGCTATCCTCATTCACTCAATCCGCTGCTCTTCCCAACCGAGGAGATGCTGCTCTATGAAGGGGATAAACAGCTCCAGCGAACTTATCCTGCAGACGTGGTGGAACAGGGGAGGGGCAGGTATGCGATCGCATCTCGGGATAGAGATCGATTCAACCTGTTGTTCTCGGCAAGCGATAACAGCAACCCGCTCACCAATGGCAGGCAGTACACACTTTACCTGCACATGCCGTTCCTCTCCCGTACTACGGGCATCTCAATCTTGTTGATCGGCTTATTGGGGTTGGCCCGGTTTGGGAATTTTGTACGTAATTTTTCAACGAGCAAGGAATTACCGATCGCCCACCCGCGTACCCTTTGGAGTTTATTCAATGCCTTCCTGGATGATGAATTTCCCCGCGTGATCAGGCCGATCAAGGATGATGCGGTTTTAGATCATTCCAGGTCATCAACCTGGGCTTTTCTAGCCACCCTGACGACTGCTGCCGCGTTCTTTTATGTGCTCATGGAGTGGATCTTCTTCGTCACCAAGCCCTCTTTCATGGACCTCATGGGCGGGTTTGAGAAATTTGAGGTCTTCCTCTTCTCCGGCCTGGGGATTTCCCTGGCGAGCCTGGCGCTGATCGGTATCTCCGCAGGAGCAGATTTCCTGGTGTCCAAGTTTCGCACCACCACCCTTTTTATATTTCTCGGCTCCTTGGTCCCCACATTTCTCCTGACCGCTATCAGCCTACTGCTGGTTGATAATTTCACTTACACAATCTTCAAGTTCGGGATAGTCTCCACCAGCGGCGCAGTGCGCTACGCATACGGGGTGGTATATCTCATCATCTTCATTTACCTCAACACCAGGATACTTGGCTGGATGGGTTTGCGGGGCAGTTCCGTAAAACCGGTAAAAATCCCCCGCATTGTATTTGTGTTCCTTGCCAGCCTGCTCCTGGTTACGGGCAGTTTAGCCTTGATTCAGGTAATTGGCCATCGCCCAGAAACCAGTCAAGTTGCCAGCCACTCTGCGGACGGAACCCAGTCCAGCCAGCTGCCTAATGTAATCCTGTTCGGCAGCGATGGATTAAATGCAACCAACATGTCCCTGTACGGATACGAACGCGATACCACCCCGGTGTTAAGATCACTTTCCAGCACTTCGCTCCTCGCCGAAAACGCCTTCACCAATGCTTCAAGTTCTGCCGGGGCAATCACCTCCCTGCTCACCGGCAAGCTGCCCGCAGAAACCCGGGTGGTCTACCCACCCAATATTCTGCGGGGAAATGATTCTTCCCAGCACCTGCCGGGTATCCTGCGCAGCGCGGGCTACTACACCGCCGAGCTGGCAGTACCGCATTACATCGATGCGGAGAGTGTTAATATGGTGGATGGTTTTGTTGAAGTAAACGGGCGCGTAAAAAGTGAAAACCAGGCAGCCCACCTCGCCAAGGAAGTTGGCTTTGGAAACAGCGCGTATTTTACCTCCCTGATGTCTAACCGGATCAGCGATCGCCTGCTGCATATCTTCTTCATCCGCGAGATGCAAAATCCATACAAGCTCGTCACAAAAGCGGTTGATATCCAAAAGGATGAGGACCAGATGGACCGCCTGAGCGAGCTGATCCGGGAAACGGAACAGCCCGTATTTGCACACGTCCATTTGATGGGCACGCATGGGCCCTTTTTCTCCCCCAAAGAGCGGAAATTCTCAGCAGGCCAATCCCAGGATGAGGAATGGATGACTGATTTTTATGACGACAGCATCCTGGCTTATGATGGTCACGTCGAAAGACTGCTGACAGCGCTGGACGAGAGCGGTGAATTAGACAACACGCTGCTGGTTTTATACTCCGACCATCCGATGCAGTTCAATCCCCGCTGGCGGTTGCCGCTGATGTTTCATTTCCCGCGGGGAAAAATCTCCGGCAGTATTAAAGGAAATGTCCAGAACCTGGATATCGCCGCCACCATTTTGGATTATCTGGGTATCGACCAGCCTACTTGGATGCAGGGACAATCCCTGATCCGGGAAGACGAGCCAGAAAACGAGTTGATCTTCAGCACCGGAACCTCGCTCGTGACCCGCATTGAGCAGTCCCGCCTGGAGATCGAATCGGCGCGCATCCAACCGCCTTTTTACCAGTTTTCTTTTTTCAATGTCATCAACTGTCACAAGTGGTACTGGTTGGATCTAAACAGCCTGGAATGGCAATCCGGCGAAGTTCCCGGGCACACCCAACCTTGCCCTGCAGGCCAGCTGCTTTCATTCGACCAAATCCAGGCAGGATTGCTGGAGCACCTATCGAACAACGGCTTCGATATATCGACCATCCCCCCTCCATAAAACTTGTTTCACATTAAATACCATACCCCATCCTGCACCAGATAGCCAGGATGAGGTCTTCTTTCTTACAGAAATCATGTTATTCCGACAGGCCCCAGAGGTTTATCACGCCGTCCAACGATCCCGAGAGCAGGATTTCGCCATCCAGGGTGAAGGAGATTGCCTGGATCGGACCAAAGTGCTGCCTGGCCTCAAAGAGCTGAGCGCCTCCCTGAATCTCCCAGAGGCGAAGTGTCCCATCAAAGGATCCGGTTGCCAGGATGCGGTTGTCTGGTGAGAAAGCGATGCTGCTGGCATCATCTACCTCCAGCTGGGAGATCAGATCACCATTGGCTGCATCCCACAGCTTCACGTAGCCAGCTGCATGCCCATAAGTCTCGTACTCCTCGCTGGTCTCAACCGTGGCCAGCAGGCTCCCGTCCGGAGAATAAGCCACCCGGATAAAATGACCACCCGAGATGCTGAAGACCGGGTTGCCATTCGCTGCCTCATAGACCTGAACCAGGTAATCCGGTACACCGTAAACAGCCGCCAGGTGATCACCCTGCGGGGAATAATCCAGCCAGTCCACCCAGCTGCTTAAATCGCCGAGCTGCATCAATACCTTTGAACCCGGCACCCGCCACAAATGGAGCTGACCGGCGAAACAGCCCGTCGCCAGGGTATTTTCCAGTGGAGAGAAGGCCACGCTTTTTGACCAGCAGGAGGAGGCCTCCGTGATAGCCAGCTCCAAATCGGTTAAATGCATGCTGGCTGCCAGGTCCCAGATGTCACCCCGCATGGCGAGATATTTTCCATCAGAACTGAATGCAACAGCCATGCTGTTTTCCGAGCTGCCATCCTCCATGCTGCCCTGCAGTATCTGGGTGACCTCACCCTGCTCCAAATCCCACAGACGCAACAGGTAGGGGTTGGTAGCATAAACCGCGGCCAGCCTATCCCCATTTGGTTCCAGATCCATCCCAGCCACTGGCGCGGAGAATCCGGACAGCTTTTGATTCAGAGAACCTGAGCCTGCCTCGATGAACTGCACTTCTTCCACCAGAGCCGCGACCAGCTTGCTGCCATCTGGGGAGTAGGTAATCTCACTAGAAAGCAGCGCCACCTGGGCGATCAGGCCCCCGTCTGCAGCCCGCCAGAGAACCAGGGAAGGATCCAACCCTTCGAGCTCCGAACAGGTCGGGCAGGTCAGGGTGTACACCGCGCCTGCCAGGGTCTCACCATCTGGAGAGAAATACAGAGCATCCACCCGCACATAGTTCCCCTCCAGGATCTGGCTGCGCCGACCCTGCTGGTGATCATAGATTGAAATCTGGTTGTTCGCCAGCAAAGCCATCAGGCTGCCGTCGGCGGAGAAAGCCTGCAGGTGCCCGTTGAAAGGAGCGCTGAGCAGGTCGCGATCGAGATATGCCAGCCGCGTGGATTGCCAGTCTTCCAACCAGAGCTGCCCACCGGGGGTAAACCCGGCATCTTGGTAATCCCATTCCTGGACTTGAGCGCCAGCTGTGGTTTCATAAAGAACCACCCGGTTTTCCCCCAAAGTAACCACCACGGCTAGGCTGCCATCCGGGGAGAACTGCAGCTTGTCACCGGGAACGGTGTACAAATGTTCCCCGCTGGCCAGCGACCAGAGATGGACTTCTCTGTTTATGCTGACCGCTGCCAGCAGTGAGCCATCCGGTGAAAAAGCAACCTCCCAGAGTACATCTCCCTCAACCGCCCTGAGCTCACCAGAAAGTGCACCTGTTTCCAATTCCCACAAGGTAAGTGGGGCCTGCCCGCCTGCCGCCAGCAGCCTGCTATCTGGGGAAAAGGCAATGAAGGGGGTGCTCACCGGCAGCCAGTTCAGGGCTTGTAAGGTTTCGGGGTCATAAAGGAAGACACCGGCAGCAGTCGGTACTGCCAGCCTCCTGGCGTCCGGGGAAAAGAGTGCCGCGGACAAGATAGCGCCCTTGCCCAGCTGGGAAAGGACCGTCATTTGACTGGTATTTTCTGGGAGGATTATTTTTAACCTCGCCATATCCTGTGTTGGAACGGCGGCTGGCTGGGTAGTGGATGATGTTCCAGCTGGGAAGGGTGGGAGAGAAGGTTCGGGTGTGGCAGGGGCTGTAGACAATTCCTGTGTCTGCTGTGCAGGGGATTCGTATTCTCGCCCACAGGCACTTACGATGAGAACCAGAAACAACCCCCAGTAGAATATGCGAAAGTACTTTGGGATCATCTTTTTTCACCTATGGATGGTGAGGATTTGCTCCTGCCTGCAGTTGTTTCACCACCTACCGATCACTCCCTGGATTTTTTGGAGTGAAAGGCAAACCCATCTCTACTTGCCAGCCATACATAAAAGAAAATCGGAAAATTACCATCAAATCCAGCCTATCTAGCCGGGGATGGTAATTTTCCGATCGATTAGCGGTTTATTGGATCAGGGCAGCAACTCAAAAACGACCTGCACCTGGGCTGACATCGTGAACTGACCTTGGGATATGGGCACAGCACCAGCACCACCGATGCCAAGACCAACCTCAGCTACCGGCATAGGCTGGCTGTAATACCCACCTTCGGTTACATTTTTCATCTTCCCTAAGGTCTTCCCCATTTTACTTGCCATCCATTCAGCTTTTTCTTGTGCGTTATCGAGGGCATTATCAAGGGCAGCTTGCTGCAGTTGCGTGGTGTCGGCCACGCTGAAATTAATCCCGGACACGTTGGTCGCACCTGCAGATGTTGCCTGTTCGATCAGATCACCGATCTGATTCAGGTCCCGTAACCGGACACTCACCATGTTGGAGACATGGTAGCGTTTGTCACTGGTCGGTTGGCCGTTTTGATCATAGACATCTTCCACCCACAAATTGTAATTCGTGGTTTGGATATCCTTTTCATCGATTCCCATGTCTGTTAACAATGACATCATTGCATTCATTTTGTTTGTGTTTTGATCAACCGCTTCAGCCAGGTCCGGATCGATCGTATCAACGCCCAGCTGAATATCAACTACATCAGGATCTGTGCTGGCAATACCCGATCCACTGACGCTAAGTGTTGCTGGAATTTCATCGGCTGCAGTGGTAGTACCGCAGCCTGCTAATAGGATAACAGCTAGCAAGCTGGTGATCAACAATTTCAACTTCATGATATTCTCCTTTTTATAAAGTGATAAACATACCGAATCCAAACCCTAACCGATTATGGCGATTCATCCAGTAGCGGGGTGTAGAACAGGCCATTGATACCATAACAAATGGCATCGATAGTTTTTCTCGGATTACTATCGTCCCTCAAATAAGCACAGTCCATATTATCGTTCCAAAATTCAGCAGTTCGATCCATATAGAGGTTGGCATTGTCATCGGTACCAGTTTTGGTCCAGATTTTTACCGTGCTGCTGCCGTTCAATGAGAATTTAGGAATATCAAATTTCTCCGATTTATCATTAACGATTCGCCAATATTGGATATCTACTGCAGTGCTACCTAAATTCTTGATCGTGATCGATTCATTCAAAGAGCCGCCAGAGCTAGGCTTGTAATTAATGTTTGTGATGCATAATCCCGATTTCTTCCCGGACAAGCATTGCCCCGGAGCAGGCGTATTGGTTGGAGTCGGGGTCTTGGTCGGGGTTGGAGTCCTGGTCGGGGTTGGAGTCCTGGTTGCCGTTGGGTTATTGACATAAATCACCGGATAATAAACCTGGTTGAGCTGAGCGGCATCGACGATGATCACGATGCTCAGCACAAAGAGAATTCCGATTATCCACTTAAATTTCTTCTTCATCGTTACGCTCCTAACTTTATTCTATATATCTCTGGCAAGATTCTCCTTCATTTCAATAAGTATTATAAATAAAGTTGGTGTAAAAATGGTCTCACAAAGGGTCTCAGCGGGTCGCAAAAAAACACCCAGGGGTCTTATTTTTCTGGGTGGAGTAGATTGGCCGATACCCACTAATTAAGGATAAGCTAGGCTCCCCCGGTTTCCCGGACGCAAATCGGTCTTTAAATGAAAAGGACTACTAGCTGATCAGCTGGCAGTCCCTGCAATCAGGCAGCCTGCAGCTTCAAAGGCAGCCTGCGCAGTCGCTGCCCGGTAGCTGCCGCCACGGCGTTGGCGACTGCAGCTGGGATCGGGCCGATCGGGGGCTCGCCCATGCCGGAAGGCTTTTTCCCGCTGCTCAGCACCAGTACGTCAATATCCGGTGCTTCGGCGTTGCGCAGCAGCGGGTACTGGTTGAAATTGTTGGCTTGCAGAATGCCATCTTTGATCTGCACTTCCTCCAGCAACGTGGCACTCAGACCCATGGTGATCGCCCCCTCCGTTTGGGCTTTGACTTGGTCGGGGTTAATCACCAATCCCGGATCGGCAACCGCAGTAACCTTGTGGACGAGAATGCGATCCTGCTCAACCGACACCTCGGCGATCTCGACCATGATTGTGCCCAGGTCATAGTTCATCGCCAGTCCCTGAGCGTGTCCTTCTGGCAAAGCGGCACCCCAATTTGCCCGCTCAGCGGCAGCCTGCAGCGCTTGCCGGACGCGCCCTCCCCGCTCATCCGTCGGCAGGTGCTGTAAACGGAACTCGAGCGGGTCCTTATTAGCTACTTTGGATACCTCATCAATGAAACTTTCGACGGCAAAGGTGTTGGGCATCAGCCCGAGACCTCGCCACCAGCCGGTGGGAACCGGCAAGCTCACCCGCCAGGCGGTGGTTTTGATATGCGGTACCGTGTAAAAAATCATCGCTCCGCGGTACGAACCAAAATCCGCCCCCAAAACGGTACGCATAAAGCCTGGCAGGAAGGGGAAAGCCACCTCCCCGCTAGCAGCCTGGTGCTCGATTGCCACCAGCCTCCCCTGCCCATCCAAGCTGGCTCGCAGTTCATGGTGAGTGGGTGGGCGCAGGAAGCTGGTGCTGAAATCTTCTTGCCGATTGAACGCTACCTGTACAGGCCTACCCGCAGCCTGAGAGAGGCGTGCTGCTTCCACAGCTGCCCGCTCATCGATCTTGCGTCCAAACCCGCCTCCCAGGTACACAGGGTGGATGTTTATCTCAGCTTCCTTGCGCTTAATCGCCTCGGCGATCGCGCTGCGCAGCCGGTTTGGTGCCTGGGTGGATGCCCAGACCTGGACACGCTCCTGGCCCACATCGGCAAGTGCAGCCAGCGGTTCCAGATATGCGTGGAAGGCCATGGGTGTGCGGTATTCTGCCTGGACGATAGTGCCGCTTTCAAGGTGTGGCTCAACATCACCTTCTTTCTGGATCACCACCGCCTGACCTTCGCCAACCGAAATCATCGCATCGATCTCAGCCTGCTGCCACAGCCGGCCTGCATCCCAAGTGAGCTCCATTTGCGCCAAAGCCTTGTATGCCTGCTCACGCGATTCTGCGGCCACACCGGCGAAATCCTCTTCCGCGACGACTGACACCACGTTGGGCTGGCTGGCGGCTAGTCCGACGCTGGCATTGGTCAAACGCCCTTCAATGGTTTCTGGCCGCGCGACTGCCCCATACAACATCCCCTCCAGGCGTACATCAAATCCGTACACTGCCCGACCGGTGATCTTGCCGGGTAAATCAACCCGTGGCAGCGGTTGTCCAATTGTGCGGTACTGGCCAGGTTCTTTCAAGGCAGGGGGGTTCTCAGGCAGCTCCCATTCCCCGGCAAATTGGAAAAGCTCTCCATAAGTCCGCTGCCGACCCGGATCGGTTTTCAGGCTGAATATGCCCTTCTCCAGGTTCAGCGCTTCAGGTTGGACGTTGAGCTGGCGAGCAGCTTCGCTACGCATCAGCTCGCGCAGTGTCGCCGCCACCTCCAATAGTGGGATAAAGAGGCCGGAAATGGTGTTGCTGGCTGAAGTTGCTACCGGGTCTACGAGGCGGTCAGTTTCGGCATGGAATACCTGCATCTGATCCAGGTCAATCTCCAATTCCTCGGCAGCGATCTGGGCCAGGCCGGTGTGCACACCCTGACCCATCTCGGTTTTTGGCAGGAAAAGTTGCACGATATTTTCTGCCGTAATTTCAAACCAGGCATCCGGAGGTGCATCGATATCACCGGGGGGACCCCCCGATCCTTCCAGCCATTCCACCAGTCGCAGGCGCAAGGCCGGGGTGCTAAGCCTGACCCCTGCAAATAAACCAGCGGCACCCACGCCGAGTACGATCAGGAAATCCCGCCTGCTCAGCCGTTTTTGTTTTGGTAATTTTGTAGATTCGCTCATGAGCTCTGCCCCTCGACCATCGCTTTCAATTCCGCAGCCCGGGCGACAGCTTTGCGGATGCGGTAGTATGTCCCGCAGCGGCAGTAAACGCTGTTCATCGCCTGGCGAATTTCTTCTGCAGAGGGGTTGGGATTCCGCTCCAGCAGAGAGACGGCGGTCATCATCTGTCCCGACATGCACCAGGAACACTGCGGTACCTGCTCATCCAGGAATGCCTGCTGGACAGGGTGCAGGATAATGTCTCCAGCGGGATCAACCCGCGCCAACCCCTCGATGGTAGCCACTTCTTTGCCATGTACAGCGGAGAGCATGGTGACGCAAGCCCGGGTGGCGACTCCGTCCAGGTGAACCGTGCAGGAGCCGCATAAACCGATACCGCAGCCGAACTTGGTCCCGGTCAGACCGAGCTCGTCGCGCAGCACCCATAACAAGAGCTGGTCCGGACCCTCGGTAACCTGATAGATCTGACCATTGATCCTCAATTCCATAGCAGCCTCTCAAATCAATAAAATTTTCGCTTGTTGCCTACCGCGCTGAAGGATTTATTCTAACTTGTTTTGAGATGGATAACAATAAGGCTTTCCTGGCAGGAATCAAACTCGTTTAATTAGAACCTCCCCCCACAACTTTCACGGGAGGAGGTTAGCTGAGTATATGCAGGGGACTGTTCATCAGCAGCAGGTATATAGCAAGTCACCTCATACGAGGTCAACAAAATCTATCCAGGCACGCGCTCCAGGGGAGTTTACCAGCCACCGTGGTTGATGATCACTTCCATCGAGCTGGTGTTGTAAATCGACGCCCAGTACTGCACACCAGTGTCCAGACCGCTCACCTGGGCGATCGCATCCCGGTAGCTGCCGCTGTAATGCGAGGTGTAATTGTAGGCCTTGGACAGGGTGTGCGAGTTGCTCTTGGAACGGAAGAGGTCGCCCACGCCGCTCCAGGAGGCGCTCAAGGTCACCATGCCTGTCTCGCTGCAGTTAATCTCACCCCGCCGACCGGGGGTGCAGGTGGTCAGTTGCAGGTCCCCGCTGGCTGTGGCCCGGGTCAGCTTATTGTCGACTGACAAGCTTGCTTCGCCATAGCCCCAGGTATCCGAGATCCAGATCCAATTGCCCCTGGGATCAACCTTGTACTGGGTTTGGTAGAAGGACATTGTCGAGCTGGGGTACTTGGTGCCATCTTCCTTGAAAACAAACTCGCCCACGTAGATGCCGGTGTCTGTGCACACGGTACCAGGGCTGGGCCACTCAAAGCAGGTGGTGAAATACGCTTCGGCACCCTTGCCGGAGGAGCTGTATTGCCAGGTGCTGGTAGCTGCTTTCGCCTGGGACGGGCTGATGGCCAGGGCGAATGCGAGCAGGGAGAGAACGATTGAAATGTACAGGATTTTTTTAAGCATGGCGAACTCCTTTCAATCACAAGCTGCACGGTATGCTTCTCTGGTTCAGCGGGCTATGATCTCCTCTCACCGCAGCCAGAAACTCGAGAAGCACGGGTCTTCATGATTGTATAAACTTCCTGTCACAATCGGGTCTCAAAGCGGGTCTCAAGCGGTCTTATAATCGGGTTCCCGGTCGCAAAAATCGCCAGCCGCCCCATGCAGTACGGTTTCGAATGCCGGTGACCCCCCGAGCAGCATGCACTACCTGGATGGCAAAAATAAAACCGCCACAGGAAATGCGGCGGTCTGAGGTTCCTGAACAGAATGAATAGCTGGGTGTGCCTCGCCTACTGCGCTTCGAGATCCTGATACTTGTATCCCAATCCCGCCTCGGTGTGAATGTAGCGGGGATTTCCAGGATCAGGATCGATCTTCCGTCGCAGCCGGTAAACGACATTCTTCAGCAGATGGCTGTCCCCATTCCCGTGATAACCCCAAACCTTCTGGACAATATCCTCGGTGGACAGCACCCAGCCCGGGTGGCTCATCAATAGATGCAGGAGGCGGAATTCCAGGTTGGTTAGCTTGAAGGTTTCCTCTGTGTCGGTGGTAACCTGCCGGTTGGTTGGATCCAGGTGCAAGCCCCCCACATTGAGAACATCCAGGCTCTCCGCGGGCATCGACCAGGACCGTCGTAGCCACGCTCGAACCTTGGCCAAAAATAAAGTCGGGCTGATCGGTTTGACCACGCACTCGTCCACCCCCGCCTGGTACGCTTCCAGGATGTGGGTCTCATTGTTGATCGCGGTGAGAAGCATGATGGGTACCACGCCCTGCTCGCGCATCTGACGCACCAGATCAACACCGTCAAACTCGCTGGAATACATATCAACGACGATCAGATCCGGGATCAATTCCAGCCAAGCGCTGAGCGCCTCTGCAGGGGAACTGAGCAGGGTGGTGTCAATATTCATTTCGCTGAGAAGGTTGCACCACAGATGGGCGCTGATGTAATCATCGCTAACCAAAAGCACCTTGGCTCGCGCACCTGTCTGTGTTTCCCGGAGATTCGATTCTATCAAGGCCTGTATCCCTGCAATTCACTTTTATAAACCGATCCAAATTTTTCCTCACAAATTATTATAGCCCCAATTGCAGCTGCTATGCCAAGTTGAAATACCGCTGATTGCCCGCAACGCAGGTGGATTTCCATCTCTCGAGGCATTCTGGCCGTTATTCCTTGCGGCTCTGCTGTCCCCTCCAGGAAAAAAACTGTCTATATTCACTCCCTGCAATCGAGTGCAATTGGTTTCTC
>CP070764.1:312047-322840 GCA_020349245.1 Chloroflexota bacterium
CTGCTTCTGAGACTTCGATTGCGACTTGGGTGGTATCAGATATCAGTATGGACGGCTGAGAAGTTTTTACAGGTTCAACCATGCTTGCATACTGAAGATGCTCAGGATTGATCACCTGGGATTCCAATAATTTCTGGAATCCATTGGTCGGTGATGCACCAAGCATATATGAGCTGAAAGCATTATTGTAGTTTACCCGCACCTTTACATGAGTGGTGAGAACCAGAGTATTTCCGGATGGATAGGCTGGATAGAAGGAGAGACGTGCTAACCTGACACCGCGCATCATCCCGATTTCTTCCAGAACCATGGGTGCCTTAATTCCACTCACTGGGCTGGTCCCCTGGATGAATGCGCCGCCCAGGACATTGCCGAAGGAATCCCTTTGAACGCCTCCAGGTTTTTTCCCTACTTCGACCGGCCCATTGATCTGCCTTCTTTCCTCAAAAGATTCCAAGACATCCACGGTTGGATCAGAACCAGGGGGTAATGTAAGCAGGACCGAGGCAAAAGGAACTCTGGGTGCCTCTGGCTGGTTCAAAGTTTCGAAGCCTGGCATATCAACGGCGGTGTACCCGTCTGAATCCTCGCTGATATCAACTGGGGTGGCGAACCATTCCACAATCAGGCCCTGATCACTTAGCGTGACGTGAGGGCCTGGATCGGGATACTCATTGGCTGGTTTGTAAGGAGCAAGAGTCCCGATCATCGTAACCAAAGATAGGAGCAAAAAGTTCACCTGGCGGACCAAGTGCTTATTTGCCGACGAGCAGGGGCAGGAAGGTTGTGTGATTGAACATGGCTTTCTGCAACGCCGGCAGGTGGAAGGTTTCTACACCATGCGTATCAATATCCGAGAGCCAGTAAAACCAAGCGCCTTCTCCTGGAGAGTCGGTGTAACTGTAAGTATGTCCTGAAGAACCGCCACCTGCGGGTTCAAAATGGACACGTTGGGCGTCGGCAAGATTCATCGTGGAGGCGCGGTAAATGTAAAAACCGAGGTTGTCGACTTCTGCTGCGGTTGCCCAGCTCAAATGGACATCTCCACCAACAGGGCGGCTGATTTGAAAGTAAAGCAATTCGACCGCGGTGGGTTCCGCAACGAAACGGATGTTGTTTATCGTACCTGAACCAGCAAGGTCGATCTCCATTGCATCCACGTTGTCCACATTTACCGGAACGACGGCTGTATTGCCGTTGCCAGTATGGGGGATATCAACCTGGCCAACCGGAGTTCCGCCGAGTCCACCTTCAAAAAAGATGATCTTGGCATCTTCAAGTTCGCCCTGGTCCTCTTCGATATCCTGGACCTCAAGGCTTTCGATATAAGCACCTTTCCCATCGCCAAGATTTGAATATTCAAAGTAGATTCTTGAACCAGGCACATCCGCATCATCTGGATCCGTTGTATCAAGGTCTTCGCTGATAATCAACGTGTTTCCAAATGAGGGATTGAATAAATCTGCATCATTGCCCGAACAAGCGCTGGGATTTCCAGGTGGGCATCTGGCATCAAAAATCATCGCTGCATTCACATTCCCTAGATCAGGATTGTAAGCATTGACATACACAAAACCAGCAATTGTAGCTCCGCTGATTCCATATCCTGAATACAGACTATCTACGATCGTTCCAGGCGGGATATTTTCAAAATCAATCACAGCTGCGGCTGGTTGGGCTTTTGTGCTGGCACTCATGGAGAGGGCGAATACAAAGACGAGCAGTAAAGCTAAACCGAAAGAAAATGATTTATTCGTTCTCATGGTAACCTTCCTTTTTGGGTGAATCACTCAGGATTAAAAGGGTCTCTACGAAATAATATGAATCTCTTATTTTGTTATGGGATCCGTATAACTTAGCTAAGTCAGTGTTTCCAGAGGGGGAATAACTTCGCCCCCGCGCGCATTAGCCAAAAATTAGAAGAACCTTACACTTTTGTAATTTTACCAAACTATCACTAGAGATTCAACTGATATTTATACCCCAAATTATCCAATTATCACTTTTCAGCTTCGCTGAAAAGATTATGAAACGATCCCCACTCAATTTCACATAATCAGGACACTGGTTTTCCGAATGGATTTAATCAAGATTGGGATTGTGGTCACAGTGAAGGAAAAGCAGGTACTGGGTATGAGAGTAAATTCATTTGGCTAAAAAACATTGCCTACAAGAGAGATCACCATGGAAAGGATGAGTATGATCCCAATAATGATAAAGATCATTTGTTGGGTGCGTATGCGCCTTTTTTCGTAAGCAGACAACTCTTTTTGTTTTTTTCTTTTTTTTGCCATTAAATATTCCTTATAAATTATTCTAGCTGGATTTTAATCGAGTGAGCCAGGCTCTCGGAGATCCCAGGGAGGGATGATATTTCCTCAACACTGGCATCGAGGATACCTTGGATTGAGCCGAATTTTCCCAGGAGCGCTTTTCTTCGGGCAGGTCCAACACCTGGTATCGCATCCAACCGGGAAGCTAATCCGGTTTTCGTGTGTTGTTTGCGGTGGGAAGTAATGGCGAAGCGGTGGGCTTCATCCCGCACACGTTGCAGGAGGAAAAGACCTTGGGTGTTTTGGGGTAGGAGAATCGGACCAGGTTGCCCAGGGACGAAGATCTCTTCGTGCTGTTTCGCCAGACCAACCACCGGAATTTTTTCCACCAAATTATACTTCGCTAATACACCAACAGCACGGCCTAGCTGCCCCTTTCCGCCATCAACGATCAACAAATCGGGCAGTAGTGCGAAAGACTGGTCAACCTTTTCCCCTGGCTGATCGCCGAGCTCCTGAGCTGCCTGCCAGCGGTTGAATCGTCTCAACAAGACTTCCTCCATGCTGGCAAAATCATCTGGTCCTGTCACGCTGCGAATATTGAAACGGCGGTAAAGCTTCTTACTGGGTATTCCCATTTCAAAAACAACCATGCTACCCACCGCAGATGTCCCCTGGGTGTTGGAAATATCGTAACACTCGATTCTATTCGGAGGGATCGGCAGATTCAAGGCAGACTGCAACTCCGCCAGGGCTTCAGTCTGACGGTGTTTTTCCGCTTGCCAGCGTGCCTGCAATGCATTCAACGTTTCTGCCGCGTTTTCAGCTGCCAGTTGGATTAATTCACGCTGCTGACCTTCGTGGGGGATGAGAATTTCAAATGTTTCCCCGGGACGTCGAGAGCTAAGCCATTGTTTGATGATATGCGCTTCTTCAATTTCATGGGGCAAGAGGACCTGGGAGGGTACCATGGATGCTTGATCGTAAAACTGCTTGATGAACCCGGAGATAACATCCGCATCTGCAGCTCCCTCTGCTCCTTGCAATAGGAAATACTCCCGTCCCATTAATTTACCACCACGGATGAAGAACACCTGTACACAGGCTTCACCATTTGATCGAGCCATAGCGATGACATCAGAATCGATGTACTCAGTTGATACGACCTTCTGCCTTTCGACTACCTTTTGAATGGCGTTGATCTGGTCGCGCAGCGCAGCTGCCCGTTCGAACTGAAGCTGATTTGCTGCCGCCTCCATCTCCTCTTGCAGGCGTGAGAGGATGGGTTCTGTTCGCCCGGATAAGAATTGGCACAAATCGTCTATTACTTGGCGGTAGTTATCTTGGTTGATTACGCCGATACAGGGCGCTGTGCACAGCTTGATGTCGTAGTACAAGCAAGCTCTCTTATCCTCACCGGTGATTTCACGGTCGCAGGTCAGGTATGGGAAAATGCGCCGGAGGACATCCAATGTCTGGTGTACTGCCCACACACTGGTATAAGGGCCGAAATAACGGGAGCCATCATTGACCATTTGGCGGGTGACGGTTAATTTTGGAAATGGATTCTGCCAGTGAACCTTGATGTATGGATATCTTTTATCGTCCTTGAGGCGAACATTGAAGTGCGGTCGATATTTCTTGATTAAATTCATCTCCAGGATCAGGGCTTCGAGTTCAGAACCGACCAGGATCCAGTCGATATCTGCAATCCGGCGCACCATCTGGCGGGATTTGAGATTCTGCATTGCGCTGGCATGGTAATACGACCTCAAGCGATTGCGCAGATTGATCGCTTTCCCAACGTATATCACTTTCCCTTTGACATCCTTCATCAGATAGCAGCCGGTTTTCGTGGGTGCTGAATCGAGGATGGATTGGAGATGATCGCTGATTTCCATAAAGTGGGCATATTCTAACATGAGCAAATTCTCCCTGCAGAGAGGGTATAATTTTTTTGTGGAAGCGACCAATGCTACCCAGCTCGGCCAAATCCTAACCGAAAAGCGACTGTGGATCGCCGTGGCTGAATCGTGTACTGGGGGGCTAGTTGGACATTTGATCACAAATGTCCCGGGTTCTTCTGCTTATTTCCGGGGAGGAGTCATTGCCTACTCGAATGAAATAAAAACGAAGATATTGGGCGTAACCTCGGACAGCCTGGTCAAATTTGGGGCAGTAAGTGAGCAGACGGTATCTGAGATGGCCGAGGGCGTCAGAGGAGCGTTTGAAGCAGATATCGGTCTATCGATCAGCGGGATCGCCGGGCCGGATGGAGGCACGGAAGAAAAACCCGTAGGCACTGTCTGGATCGGGGTATCAATTGGGGATGATGGCTATGCAATGAAATTTCATTTCCTCGGCGACCGTGAACAGATCAAACAGCAGGCAGCTGAAAAAGCGCTTAAATCGGTTATCGACCTGATAAAAAACCAACCAGGCGACTGATACGGATTTTTGCCGCGTGATTTTTCGGAAAAATTCTCTCCTTGAATATTCGTTACAGTGCAACGCTTGTTTTCCAAACTGATAAATCCCGTGATTATGTGTTTTTGTTAATCTTGGAAGAAAAAAATACGGATTGGGATAGAATTTAAGTCCAAAATATGCCTATTATGCGGCGAACTTTACTTTTTCTAATTGTGATCACCGTCCTCCTGCCGGTCTTTGCGATCCAGCCAAGACAGACCTTCGCCCAGGCGGGCGATGCCTGGCAATTGATCGCTGAGGTGAATGGTTTGCGGGCTGCTTACGGGTTACCGGCCTATGAGATCGATAATACGCTTATGCTGGCAGCCCAAGGGCACAGTGACTATCAGGCCCAGATTGGAACCTGGACACACACCGGACAAGGTGGTTCCCGCCCACACGATCGAGCCGTAGCAGCAGGCTATGGTGGTGGCGCACAAGTTTATGTATCCGAGAATGTTGCCATGGGCATCAACCTGAGTCCCAGCAGGACGGTGAATGAAATGTGGCAGGATTCGATTCACCTCGAGACGATGATATCATCCAGCTACACGCATATCGGAGCCGGCGTGGGAATTGTCGGTGACCAGGTTTTCTATACGATTGTCGTGGGCTATGTCGCTGGTTCACCAGGCGGTGGGACAATTCCAGAAGACAACCCTCAACCAACTGCCTCTCTTGGGACACCTGCTGCAACGGTGATACCCGTACAGCCGATAGCTATCGCCACCCCTGGAGCGGATGGATCGATTACGCATGTCGTCCAGGCAGGTCAATTTCTTGAGAATATCGCTAATGCTTATAATATCGGATTGGTGGAATTACTCTCGCTGAACGGTCTCTCTCAGGAGACGATCATTTATCCTGGAGATAAGTTGCTGGTCCGCGCTGGAGAGACTCCCGAAAGCTCACCAGAATCTCCAACCACAGAAGCTATCCAAGAAACTGGGACCAGTACGCCAACACCGCAGGCAACTGCGACCGACAGACCAGCAACAAAGACTCCCACACCTCAGGCCGTGGCAATGAGTGTCGCGGAGGTTGCCGCTTCAACCTCTGGTGAGAAACCAGCTGCTGAGGTTATTCCCCAGAAAGAAGGATCAGGCATTGATTACCTGCTCATTGCCGTCTTTGGTTTGGCCCTGACCGGGACAGCGTTGATCCTGTTTGGCACGGCGTTGAAGAAGCGGGCGTAGAAGTCCCCCGGATCATCCCAATTCCTTTACCCGCCACAGGTTTATTAACTTGCCTTCGAAATCATCGTCAATTTCAGACCAGGTCTCGATTGCGAGAGAGATTTCAGCCAAGGCTGAGGTAGGCATTCGCGCCGATTCTCCGCTTAGCGTGTATAGAAATTCTTCCAATCCCGGGTTATGAGCGACAATTAATGCACTCGCGATCCTATCTGGGAGTGTGCTCAAAACCTCTATGAAGGAGTCCGGGTCACCAGGGTAAAAATCATCATAGATTTCAATCTCTCCTGGATACCCGCTTTCCTCCGCAATGGCTTTGGCAGTTTTCCGGGCACGCAGGGCAGGTGAACAAAGAATAGTATCCGGAATCAGGTCCTGCTGGTAGAGAAATTCACCTATGCGGGGAGCATCCCGCTTGCCGCGCTTGTTAAGTGGGCGGTTGATGTCAGCGAGGCTGGGATTGCTCCAGCTGGACTTTGCATGCCGCAGGAGAAGGACAGTTTTCATCGATTATCCTTCGTTATCACTTTGCTGGCCGAGGCGTGAGCGCTCTGCTTCCACGATTTCGTCATCCAGTTTGCGGAATAGCGGTGCAGGTTTGCGCAGTTTTTGCCCAGCTCGCAATTGGCTTGGCTGCCAGCTGCCTGTGGCATCTGCAGGGCGGTAACGGAGCACCTCGTGCACGCCGAGACTGTCTGTGACAGTTTCTGTGAACTGCTCACCAAATATGGGTGCCGCGTATCCGAAAAATTGGTGCAGCTGTTCACTTGAAAAAGGCAAATATGGTGACAGCAAGATCTTGAGCGAATCTATCGTCCTGAGGGCTGTATAGATGGTTGTCCCAGCAGCAGCCTTATCAGATTTGATCTCAAACCAGGGTGCAGACTGATCGAGATACTTGTTAACCTCAGCTGCCAATCTCATAGCTTCTGTCAATCCTGCCCGTAGATTGACCACCTGGATGTGTTCACCAATGGTTTGAAACCCCTTTTCCACCGTTTCGAGGATCTCTTTATCAGCAGGGCGGAGATCCCCTGGGGTGGGAACCTGTCCATCCCAGTGTTTGAAGGCAAAGGAAAGCACCCGGTTTGCCAGGTTTCCCCAGGTTGCAACCAGCTCATTATTGTTGCGGTTGAGAAAATCTTGCCAATCCCAATCCGTATCTTTACTTTCCGGCATGTTGGCAGTCAAATAATAGCGTAGGCTATCTGGGTCATAGCGGTCGAGAAAATCCAGTCCCCAAACGGCCCAATTCCGGCTGCCAGAGATCTTTTGTCTCTCTAAGTTCATGAATTCATTCGCTGGGATATGATAAGGCAGGAGTAATACTTTACCATCCTGTTCTTCAAAGATTTGGGAAAAATATTCACCTGCGCCAATCAGCTGTCCAGGCCAAATCACTGCATGGAAAGGGATATTATCTTTTCCAATAAAATAATAACTTTTCGCCTGCGGGTCGTACCACCAATCATGCCAGGCATCCGGCTGGTCATGCAATTGAGACCATTCAATGCTGGCTGATAAGTAGCCGATGACAGCTTCAAACCAGACATATAGTCGCTTGCCGTCCCAGCCATCAATGGGTACAGGAATACCCCAATCGAGATCCCGGGTGATGGCACGCCCGTGTAGATCCTCAGCAAGGATCTGTCCTAAAGATTGGCGCAGGACATTCGCTCGCCAATAGCCTTCGCGCTCCTTCAAGAATTCAACGATGGCGGGCTGCAGTTTACCCAGATCGAGGTAATAATGTTCCGTCTCTTTCAGCTCCGGGATTGAGCCGTCGATTTTGGAACGCGGGTTGAGTAGGGAGGTAGATTCAAGGAGATTCCCACAACGATCACATTGGTCGCCGCGTGCATTTTCATACCCACAAATGTAGCAGGTTCCTTCGATGTAGCGATCAGGCAGGAACCTGCCTTGCTTCGCGGAGTACCACTGCTGCTGCTTATCGGCATACAGGTATCCACCTTTATTCAAAGCCAGGAATATCGCCTGGGATACCTTGAAGTGATTCTCCGTGTGTGTGCTTGTGTAGAGGTCATAGGTCAATCCCAGGCGTTGGAAGAGTTCTAAAAATCCGGCATGGAAGCGGGTATAGATCTCAAGTGGCGTGGTTCCATCTGCATCCGCCCGAACAGTAACCGGGGTTCCATGTGAATCGGAACCGGAAACCATCAAGACACGCTTTCCGGCTAATCGCTGGTAGCGCGCAAAAATATCCGCAGGTAAATACGAGCCGGTGATATTTCCGACGTGGATTAATGAGTTTGCATAAGGCCAGGCGACAGATACCAGGATATTGCTGGTCATAGTTGTGCTCCTCTTATAGGTCTGGATTTATTGTAGCGCGAAGATCGAAGTGCATAAAATGAAGCTCAATTGATCTCCGTAGATAATGGTTTGCGTTAAACGATAGGCGGCTGTCCAATTCTGGACAGCCGCTTGGTTATTTGATCAATAGAGGCGTTGCTGGTTCTAACCTCCTCGTACGCTATCCAGGAATTGGCGCGTGGATGTTCCCTCGCATGGGCATCATGGTAAAAACCTGGAAAGTTGATTTGAGGCACATTTTCTACTCAGCTTCGCGGATAATTTTTCAAGAGTTTACGCTTTTATCAAAAGTTTGTCAAGAATGGTTTAAAGATATTCGCGCAGTAGGCGGGCTTGCCGTGGGCTACGCAGGCGCCGTAGTGCCTTCCCCTCGATTTGGCGGATACGTTCTCTAGTCAATCCGAATTTTTGACCAACTTCCTCCAATGTGTAGGGTCGGTCGCAGTCAAGACCAAATCGCAAGCGTAAAATGCGTGCCTCCCTGGGGGAAAGGGAAGCCAGAACCTCATTTATCCGCTCGCGCAACATATCGTGATATACCGCCTGGGCAGGGGAGGGAGATCCTTTATCCTCAACGAACATCCCAAATTCTGAATCTTCATCATCTCCGATTGGGCTCTCCAGTGAGACCGGTGTCCAGGATACTCTCAGCATCCACTTCACTTTTTTCGGATCTAGGCCCATTTCCTCTGCGAGCTGTTCTTCGCTTGGGGGATAGCCCAACTCTTGTTCCATCTTGTACAGGACGCGGTACATCTTGCGGATGCGATCTGTCATGTACACTGGCACGCGTATTGTGCGTCCCTGGTCGGCAATCGCCCGAGTGATTGTTTGCCGAATCCACCAGGTCGCATAAGTTGAAAATCGAAATCCCCGGGTATATTCAAATTTTTCCACCGCTCTCATCAATCCCAAGTTACCTTCCTGGATTAAATCCAAAAAGGGAACTCCATTACCAATATATTTTTTGGCAATGCTGACCACAAGACGAGTGTTTGCTTTAATCAAATGTTCACGAGCCAAGTAGCCATCCCGGATTTGGTCCTCCAGCTCGTTTCGCCGATCGCGAGAGATTGACTTGTCAGCCTGCGAGAGCTGTTCTAATGCCTCGCTGGCGAGCTCTATTCGCTTGGCTAGATCGATCTCCTCCTGCTGACTCAACAGGGGGATGTGGGCCATCTCCTTGAGATAAAGGCCTACGGTGTCATCAGAACCGATCAATTCCAGGTTCTTGTGAGCCCCGAAAGTTCGGATCGATTTCAGGAATTCAGCCTGAAGCTCAATTTCGATCAAATCTGGATCTGAGTTGTAATCGAGGGTGATGTTCGAGTTCTGTCTCTTCAATGTGTTTAGATCCAAGAGGCTGCCTCCTTCCCAGGCAAATATTAAGTCCTGCTGATCGCTTCCAACCGACTCGATTGCGCGCGTATATAAAGATGAGGAAAATTTATGGTGATGGGTAATAACGACCAGAACACGGGCATCCCTCCTGCAATGAGGATCTGCGAGTCAGTTGTTAGTATGAATGTATGTGATCTGGATCACTCTGTCGATTGATCTTCCAATAATGTCCTCAAGATTGCGAGGCGAGGATCGCTATCTTCTACTTCGTGTTGATGAGATTGTTCGTTCAGAGGTTCCCCACAAATTGGGCAGATTCCCTGGCACTCCGTTTGACAGAGCGGGTTTATTGGGATCTCAAGAACCATATACTCACGAACGAGTGGTCCTAGGTCAATGTGACCATCTTCAGGTAAAATCAATTCTGATTCAGTAGTAGAACGGGTTGAAAATGCGTACAATTCCGTAAATTCAGAGTTCAGGGTTATTTCTGTATTCGTCAAACAACGTACACATTCGGCTTCGATTGCCGCTCCCATTCTAGCTTGTACCAGCAGTCCCTGGGGAGTGCGGGTAATTTTCGCTTGTCCGGTAAGATTAGTCAGGTTTAGATCCGGTTCTAGAACAAGGGCAGGGAGGTCAAAATAGAAATCCCGGCTGGAACCGACAGATTGATTGATAAGGAATCCGACGTTCAGCCGGAGGGACTGGCGAGGTTGATTCATAATGAAAAGGAAAACTCGCAAAATAAATATTATTAATTTGGATGATTATAACATAATTAGATAAATGCGTCAATAATAGTGGGATTACTTTACATAATGTGCAATTTTATTGGAAATTATGGATATATTTATGCTTAATCCTGTAGGAACTCCTGTATATAGATGATAAATAGGTGAAGTATGAGAGATTTGCTCTTAGCAACCAGAAATCAAGGAAAAATCAGGGAATTGAAGGCTCTCCTGGGAGAGATCAATGCACGATTGCTGACCCTCGGGGACCTTGACATTGAATTAGAAGTGGAGGAGACCGGGGATTCGTATTCCGAAAATGCTGCCCGGAAAGCTACCGCCCTGGCGGCTGCTTCAGATATGCTCACCCTGGCAGATGATTCAGGTCTCGAGGTTCAGCGACTGGGAGGTGCACCAGGAATTTATTCAGCCAGGTATTCGTCAAAACC
>CP070764.1:322940-333528 GCA_020349245.1 Chloroflexota bacterium
TCAGGGATATCATATTGACTGTGTATGGCTTCTGCGCTCATAGCTGCTGAAAAGAAAAGTAGTTTTTCAATACCTTTTTGGAGGAATTCTTCCACCTTTTCTGCAGGTTTAGGTTCTTTAAATGACATCCAGGCCAGGCTTAATTGATCCGGTTGGTAACCATCGGTGGCTAACATATCCAGTATTTCATACCGAAAACCAAGTTCCTGCTCAGTCTCCGTAGGCCACTTAACGTCCCATTCATCTGGCTGTCCATGGCCAACCAGCAAAATACCCACCTTGGATTTCTCCGTGTCGTCGATATTCGCATTGGCTCGGTGTACAAACATACTCTTGAGGGTTTGAGAATCGTATAATGGACCAGTAAATTCAACTGGTATGCCAAAGGTTTCTTCGATATGTAAATCCTCTATCTGTTCCTCCCCCTCGGCTGTGTGATTGGAAATGGTGAGGAAAACCTCGCTGATTATAATTTTGCTGGCTCCATCATTGAGGGCTTGAATTGCCGCAGCATCTGGCCTTGGGTTGTCATCTAGGAAGGAAAGATAGAATTTCGTAGTTGTATCTCCCTCAGCCCGATATGCTTCTTCAAGTTTTGAAATCATCTGGTAATGCATATCCCGATGATCACTTTTTCCGACTTCAAGGTATTTATTCCTTAATGCATTGAAGAAAAACGGTCGTGCAATCAAAGGAATGAAATCAATCCCTTGTTCATCAAATTCATTGAACTGGTTTATCCAACCAATTGGATTATATGTTTCTGGTTCGCCATGAGTGAAATAAACAACCGCCGTATGACCCAACCCTGGATCACCTGGCGCTCTGGTCAACTCTGGTACTGGTCTTGGATCCTCTCTCGCCAGGATAACTCTTGTCATCGTGGTATGTCCAACTACAAATAATCCTAAGGCGAGAATAACTGCAATTATGAGCGATGTTCGTTTGAAACCGACCACTAGAACGACTAATAGAATAAAAAGAATTGTGAGTGTAGCAAAAAGATAAGCACTCATGTGTAGAGGATGAACAGACAAGTATTGAACAAATAACACTCCTAGTAAACCCGCCAAGAGTGTAACAACCAACCATCTTAAGAATTTCATTATTTCATCCCTCCAAGAAATTTGCCTCAAGTTAATCTGACACTAATGTTCAAAAATTTTAACACCCTTTAGAATATGCAAAATACCAATTAAGGTATTCTTAATCGTACGCCAATCATTGAGGGACGATCAACTTGAGAAAGCGAATAAACGAATTACTTCGCCCCTCATTTTCCAACTTCTATTTAGCGATGTCCTGAACATCAGATCTTAGGATCGCTGCGCATATAGCTTTTAGGATATGGCCTCTCAATCGATGGTAAAATTCTTGTCCTCAAGTCAGAACAAACTCTTTTTCGTATTGTTTTCTTGTAACACGAGACCTTGGAGGTGGAGATGAAATCTAGAATTCGCGTAATAGTTTTACTGATCTTGGGAATATTTTCTGTAGTTCTTTATGGCTGCAGTCTCCTTGACAACCTTGGCGAGTCTGCGTTGGAAGAAGAACCTTGTGAACCAGGCGAGCTTTGTGTCACAATAACTGCCGACGAGACCACGGGGAAAGAGTTTCGTCTGATGCTTTATGAAGCTGTAGAGGAAGATTGGCCACTGCAGTTTCGCGACCTGCCCACACCCAGTTGGGTTGTATCGCAGTATCCACCAGTGCCTGAAAGATACCCTGTTCGCATCCGCATTCCCATGACCGATAACCTCTTCGCGATCTCCAGCAACGAGCTCGATGGGGCAAGACTGGGCCTGGCAATTGCCACCGGGGTAGATTCGATCATGGTTGTGGAGCCAACTGATGCCCGTGGTTTTTCTGAGACGACCATCGTTTATGAGCAAGGCACGGCCATGGATTATGGCACTATCAAAATGGAACTACCGAAGGGGGAAACTTGCGAGTTGAATCCCTTCCACCCAAACTGCCTGACGGGCACCTTGTTTTGGCAGGAGCACATACTTGGGAAAGAGGGCTTTGTTCCTGGTGCCGTATATATTGACCTGGCCGATATCGATGGGGATGGAACCGAGGATATCGTCACCGTTGGTGAACCCCACTTTGAAGAACCCGATTTATCGTTAACTGCCTTGAAGCTGGGGGTCTATTATCTGAATCCGGATCTCACCCTGCGGGAGACTGAAATTATCGATGCTTGGTCAGAATCAAACCAGGAGTTTTACAGTCCCTGGGGTGTCAAAGTGATCGAGCATAGTGGTGAACCAATGATCATCGTTGGCACCAATATTCCTGGATTGGCTCCTCTCGAAGAAGGTACAGGCAATATCTTCTCATACCGCAAGCAGGGCGGAAAATGGGTTCGTGAAGAGGTCAGAGCTAATCCAGATCCGACGGATACCAACTACAACGCCATGATCGTCGTGATCTGTGACATTGACCAGGATGGTGATGAAGACCTCGCTCTCAGCGGTGCCTTCAATTCTTCATCTGTCGGCAGCTGGATGGAGAACACCGGTCAGGATGATCCGCAGTGGATCCCCCACTTACAACCGATGGCACCCGGCACCGATCCCAATATTCGCGGCACGCTTGCTTATAAATGTACTGATCTGAACCATGATGGTTACCCGGAGGTTATTTACAATGGCATGTTCGACATCGCCAATACAGATCCACCTCGTTATCGCGGCGAGATTTGGCTCGCGGTGAACCCCGGCCCCTCAGGTTGGGAAGATCCCTGGCAGATGGTGGTCATCGATGATGATAACTGGGCATCCGCAGATATGTGGTTTCATGATTTCGATGAGGACGGCAACCAAGACCTGATCGCCAACCAGATCTTCAGCTCCACGGTCACCCGCTACATGCATCCGGGCGAAAATCTGACTGACCCGTGGGAACCAGAGATAATCATCTCGGGATTGACCTCCCCCAGTGATATGTGGCTGACGGACATGGACGGTGATGGCCTGGTAGATGTGGTCAGCGCCGATCACACTGCCCATCGCGGCGTCTGGCACAAGAATCCAGGTCTGGATAGCAGTGAACCATGGCAGCAGAGTACGATTTTCCGTAAGATCCGTATGCCTGGGGACTTTGAACTGCAAGACCTGGACCAGGATGGCGATCTGGATTGGGTGGGAACCTCAATGACCTGGGGACAGGTCTTCATAATGGAACAGGTGGAACCACCTTCCAGCCTGATAGCGACGATTTCCCTCCCGGACGATTTCGACGCCAACATCTCTAGGCTGGTGATAATCCTTTCCCGTGAGGTACCATTAAGTGGTATTCCCACTCAAATACCGGTGACAATAAACAACAGTGATAATGACGGTGATGGAGTGTTGGATGTAGATCAAATATTAAGCCCCACCCGTGATCTGGTCCTTCCTCTGGAAGATGCCGGCGTGAGCGGTGAATACCATGTTGTTGTAGTCTTATATGTGGAGGGTGGGGGTAGATTCCAACCAAAATCGGGCGTAGATTACATGGGCTACAGCGATCTACTCACCTTCGGAGAGGGTCCGGTTGAAGCAATGATCGAACTTGAGCTTGCGCCTTGAACGAATTAGAAGTTGAATGTCAAATAAAATTCGTTCGATTGGCGTACAATAATACCATCAGGAATGGTGAATGAAAGCCCACTCACTTTGTGGTTGCTCTCATCCGTTTCCCATCGCGCCATGTCTGCCATGCGCCACTCGACCAAAGCGCCCATACCACCAAAACCGGTTGGAAAAACAAGCGGAGAAACCGTGAAAGGTCGGAATTCAACCCAAACGCGTCAATCCGGTTGATGAACTGTGAGATATTGCCAGGGAAGATTAATACAAAGAATGCTGCGGTAGTCCAGCCAGCAATCGCCCGATATTTTCCGGGCAGGATTATCAATCCCACACCCAGAATGATCTCGACAATCCCAGATATGACCACTACCTGGTCTCTGTTGACATGCAACCAGGTCGGAACTTGGGCAAGGAATTCTTGCCTCAACACGCTCACATGGCCAAGACCTGCTAGCACCAAGAAACCCCCAAGCAATGCACAGAAAAGCGATTGCACGGGGTATGTTTTACCTGATTGGGAGTTTTTGCCTCTCATGTCCTAATAATTCCTCTTGGTATATTCGTTTTATCACGATTATACCTTTCCCCGATTTCAATCATCTCAAATATTATTGTCTTCGTCACCCCATATTCTGTGGAAATATCCAGACAAAATCGAGACGGGTTGTGAGATGAATAATAAGGATTTATCGATGAATTGGCGAGCCGAGCTACATTATACGAACCATCAAACAGATTACTGAGGGAGCTGGCTTCACCAACCGAATTTGGGCATGTTTATTGGCTTGCCAATTGCTCGCTTGCTTCCCATAATTCTTTTGCTACTCCTTCATCATAATATGCTTTTATGGTTGGGGTAAACTAGTTATTTTTCTCAAGGAATTTCCTGTTAAAGCCCTCAACTTCAGGTGATGCAGCTAAATAAACAATCAACCGTGCGGCACCATCTATCTTGATCAAGAATATCCAACCAAAATTGGTAATAACAAACTTCTCAAATGGCGTGGTACTGCTAGATACGGTTCTAATGGGGCCGGGATTGAGACAATTTACAGCAACACCACTTCCTAATAATCTCTTTGCTAATTCGTAGCTATAAAATAAGTTTGCCAATTAACGATTTGCGTAAGCGCCAAAGCTGAGTATTTTGGTTTTCCCTGCAGATTGTCAAAATCGATTTTGCCCCTTTTATAAAAAGAAGACGTTACATTCACACTGCGTTTCGGGGCACTATGTTTCAGCAAATCGATAAGTTCCAGACAAAGCATAAACATAACCCGAGTGATTTAATGCGAACGTCTTTTCGAGTCCGTCTTTGGTCAATTCATGCTTTTTGAAGGTGGGGCCAGCAAGCTACATTATTACATCAAGCCGAGAATATTCTATCTTGATTTGTTCGGACAACTTTCAAATTTCTTCTGGAAGACACATATCTGTTAGGTATAGGTCCGGTTTCTGGCCAGTTACTTGGGCAACGTGATTTTGGTTTTTTTGACCCCTTTCCTGGTTGCTGCATACCATAATGACCTGAGCACCTTGTCTTGCCAATAAAAGTGAAGATGCCAGGCTGATCCTGCCATTAGCACCTGACACCAATACAGTTTTGTTCATTATGGGTAAGTTCTGATAATTATCAAACATTTGATTTTGTCCTCGTAATTGAGCCAGAACCAATATTTAAAGTAAGTATGATATCGATTTGAACACTCTCAAAGCAGGTCCCTTCAAACACTAGGTATGTATGGTCATGTCTGACAAGTATCATTTCTGCTTTGTCATCCCACTGCCCAAATTTAAAATTGAGGTCATAAATTTTAATAAAAAAATCGCCTTATGGATGGAGCGAATCGTGTTATCTTATTTGCACCTAAGCAATGAGTATCATTATGCCAAAATCCCTTGCAGTATGAATATTCCAGGTTATAGAAATCGTCTTGCTTCCGCTAACTACAGAAGGCGTTAATTCTAATTTTCACGATATTCTTGTCGAGGATTAGGAGCAGGAATTTATCAAAAGCAGCATATCAACCCATGCCTTTACGCTGGTTTACGCACCATTTGGGGATTCGTGATGACAATTTAGCCCAAAAATTGTGGTATGCCCAACTTGGTGTGTTCCGGCTTTGTACCGGAATGACTTTCGGACCAACCGTGTTAACAAAGCAATTAATACCAGTGATGATGGATTGTGGCAGCCGTTATCAAATAAAAGGATTCATGCCGTGATGCGAATGGCTAGCGAAGGTTGGTGGCTGTTTGGAGAGAGAGGGTTGGCAAATGCAGACCGCCCTGACCTGGTCATCGCGGCTACAAATGACGAGATTTACAAAGTAAATGTGCTCATTTTGAATTCATGGGCACGTCAGATAAGGCAATGATCTCTTTCGTCGGAAATCACCATTTATAGTTTTTGAAACACCGAGTATTGAACGTATGGTACATTTCGCAGTTTCATTCTTCGGTTATCACCTGCAGGGCCACAAAGACTACGCCAAGGATTTCTCAAAGGAGTTCGTCGAGCAGCACGATGATCTTGGTTGGGATGACTATGGAGGTGAATAAAAACACAAACTTGAAACGGATTTAAGCGTATCAACACTCTACTCCAATTGACGCTGTGGAACTGGACTGTATGCTCTCAGCATACCCATCAGTCCAGCTATCTGCTGCCAAGGGACTCGCTGGAGCGGATACTGCTTGCGCGATGTACCTGAATGGATTGGAACAGGAGCATTGCGCAGCTTGCAACAGTTGGTCAGAACAATATTATTATTCACTGATTCTGAATGATGAATCTCTGGAAACACATGCTTGGGAGGATAAATTTGGAATCAAAGTCGATTGATTCAAAACCTGTTGAAAAAATGAAACCATCTCAATGGATCAGCTTAATCACCACTTATTCTCCATACCTCTGATTCTATTAATTTGTGGTTGGGATGTTAGTTGGTGGCAGGCATGGGTCCTATCCGTGCTGATGATTGCAGCCGGCCTTGGGGGACGCTTGTGGGCTGAATGACGACATCCTGGACTGTTGGCGGAACGGGCTAAATATCTAAAGTCTCCAGGTGTGAAGTCCTGGGATAAGGTGCTCGCCCCGCTGTTGGCGGTGAGTCTATCCTTCCCGCCAGTCATCGTAGCAGGGCTAGATCATCATTTCGGGTGGTCAACTCTGTTCCATTTATGGCTCAATATTCTCGGGTTTGTTCTGATCGCACTTGGGTACTCTTTTGTTGCTTGGGCTTTGGTGGAGAATTGCTTTTTCACTAGTATGGTGCGTATCCAGACAGATCGAGGGCATGAGGTGTGTGACAGTGGACCATATAGGATTGTTAGGCATCCGGGTTATGCCGGGAATATTCTGCCATTACCTGGCATTGTGTTGGCTTTAGGTTCGGTATGGGAAATCATTCAAGCATCGGTGGCGATGGTTATCAGAGTGACCAGAACTGTACTGGAAGATCGGAATTTACAAGAAGAACGACCGGGATATATGGATTATGCGCGGCGGGTCCGCTTTCGGTTAATTCCCGGGATTTATTGAGATGGCAGGATGCTTATCGTCTCTCCTCACCGCAGTTAAATACCCCAACAAAGTTTACACATGACAGGCGCGATTCTGCCTCAATTCTGGACTATTTTCAACTCCCAGGCAGTATCCTGCTCTACCAAGCCGTATCTTGGCTCGTCCTCAATCAAGTAATGTAAGCTTTTATAATATAAACTATGAGTAATTGCATTCAATGCATCCGTTCAGCCATAACACTAACCACCATTTTGCCACAGTCCCGATGCTTGGGATGGAGAGTGAATCGTTCCAAGCTTATTCGTTTGAAGTATCTTACGCAACAATACCGAGGGAATAAATGTTTCAATTAAGGTTTGGAATCCCACTATTTATCGCCGCTGCCTGGAATATTGGTATCGCTGCAATTTCCCTAATTGATATTGATCAGCATTTGTCAACATTCTTTAATTCCCAGGAATCATCGCCTGATCGTGTAGCAAGAATCTACCTGCTCGGGTTTTGGTTTGCCATAGCCGCGTTTGGAATAGGATATGGCCTTGTGGCTTATAATCACAAGCGCAACCGGGGTTTTATCAGTATTGGTATTCCTGGGAAAATCCTGTTCTTTTCGATTATGGCCTGGCTTTGGTCCCAGGGAATCGCCACCAACACAGCTTTTGTCCTGGGCAGTGGGGACCTGATTTTTGCACTGTTCTTCATATGGTTCTTGTTTCAAACGAGGGAGCATGGATTTTATTGATCCGGTTATTTAGGTGCCTGCCTCGAAAATTGTATCAAGAAATTAACCAACCCCGTTGGTTGAAATCCTTTCGGTTGCACCTCCATTCGGGAGTGCAAACCGTTTCCCTCTGACTAAATTATTCTGCGCAAAACAGAAAAAGCTGCTCCATATTCTTCCAAGAAACATGTACAAGAAAGACGCTGCGAAGGTTCATGGAGGTGCCTCTGATTTTATGTTATATTGGAAATCACCGCTTTTTGATAAGTTCGTTGATCGAATCTGTTCTGGAACCATAATTTTCCGGGTATCTGGAATGGTTGCAGCAGATTCCCAAATTGGGTTGCTTAAAGTGATATAGAGGGAGGTTTCACTTATGGAAGATAAACATGTGGAACAACTTGCAGCAACGTTGTTGAATTATGATCCGGGAAATCCCAGGGTTACTGCTGACGAGTTGCGAAACCTTTGGCTCCAATTTGATCCTAAAAGCATTGAAGTGATCAAAGCTTCGCTTCGAGAACAGCAAGAAACGATAGGTATACCAGTTCCCATACTAAAGTCAATTGGGAAGGAGATCAGTAAGAAAGCACGAAATCAAGTTGATGATTACTTACCGCTGATCCGATTACTTTGGGATGAATATGGTCGAGAAGGAAGAGTAGTCGCTACGATCCCTATGGGGGCGATGGAATTGAGTTCACCAGACAAAGTTGTTCCCCTGCTGAGAGAAATGTGCCGCACCTGTCTAACTTGGGAAGATGCAGACCGCTTAGCCATGGATGCATTAGAGCCGATCGTCCGAAAGAAACCGGAAGAGTGGCTGGGTGTACCAGGGTCGTGGCTGGATGATGAGAGCAAGTGGGTAAGAAGAGCAGGGGTGATCGTGATAGGGCGTTTGCCAATGAAGCGCCCGGATTATGCCAGTCAGTGTTTAGAATTGATTGCGCGATTGCTTTACGATGAAGAGGAGGATGTCAAAAAAGCCGTGAGTTTCGCGATCAGGCTCGTGGTCAGGGGAGAAATCGGTCCTGTACACGAGCTCCTTACGCAAAATGTTCCTCCAGAGAATCCTGCGGCAACATGGGTATTGTGTGATGTTATCCGAAGTATGCCAAAGGATTTCTTACCAGAATTTGTGGATTTATTGCCTTTATATGAAAATTGGATTGCATCTGGATCTTTGACCACGAGGGAGCAACGTTCGATCGAAAGCGCAATAAAGACTCTCAAGAAAGCAAGTAAGTAGAGAATCTATTACCCGGCAAAGCATGCACCTGAAAGGTTGGTTTATCATTGGCCAGGTGAATTGATTCTGTACTCGAAAATCTTCGGCCAATTCGGGTTCACGTTCTCCCCCTCTTGCGGGTTACGTAATCCTTAATACATTTTTTCCAATTATTCGAAGTTATCCAAAAAAAACAATAAACAGCGAAATTTCGAACCAATTCTAGTCGATAAAATGAATCAACCAAGTAAATGGTATTGGGTTATTGCCTTGCCAGATATGATCCTTCGTATGCTTGGTCGAAGTCCCCCTGTAAAAACTCTGGAAAAGCCAATAAGGAGTCAGTTCCAATCTTTCAAGGCATGCAGTTCCCCGGTGGAGTGATTTGCATGAGATTCCCTCAAATACGGAAACCAAGGTGAACTATTCTTTTAATGTGATCCTAAGATCCGTCCAAAAATTCCAAAACTTGGTCAATAAAATCTTTATGCATTACTCCCGATCATAATGTATAACATTTAATAAATGTGATAGTCTATTCGTTTGATTAGACCTATGCCGTGCGACTCGGTAACAGAACAATATTCAATAATTCCATTAATGATAATGACCTGGAGGTTCAAATGAATATCCCTGAATACATTTCGATTGATGAGGTCCAGCGTGTCTGTAATCAGCTCGGTATAAGGGATTGGACGAAGTTATCTGAACCCGTAGTCGAATTTGGAGAGGCAGAGATTCTAAGGGAATTGGTTGGAGGGGAAGCTTTGGAAATCTCAGTGGAGGATTTCAGGCGAGGGCTTGAAGTTGAGCTTGAGCATGGCATTGAATTCTCTGATTCGAACGTAACCAATAATCACCCGGTTCTGACTGGGAAAATTGTGCTTGCTCACCTGAAGGAATCACTGGATTACTACACCCGTCTCCAGGTAGCCGAGCTGGAAGGAGATATTCTAAAAGCAGCCCTATCAGGAGACCATGCAAAATTATTGGGCAAGTATCAGAAGCTTGTTGATGCAAGATACCTATTGAGTGAGCGAGAGAAATCGCAGCTCCATTCAGCGTGAAAAGTAGACACGCAAATATCTATCAATAACGAATACTGGTGTCCGATCTACCAGGGCACGCTCAGGAAAACAGAATTGCGAATGCAAGATTGTTTTATATCCGCCAGGACTTGGACCAAAGTTGGTAAGTTTGTTGAACTAAACCTTTATTTGTAAACATCAATGAAGAATTCGTCGAGGAAATTGATTAATTGGTCATCCGGATAACCTGTTGTAATACCAGTAAGGAACCAGTATATCTTCCTAGCTAATTGAGAGAGATTATGAACCAGAATATCCTCTTCATGTCCGGAATGGCGATCCCGGTAATCTATATATTTATGTACCTGCTAGGTGGAGCGTTACGACCGGGTTACAGTCATGTCAAGAACTCGGTAAGTGAATTGCTATCACCAGGTGCACCAAATCGCCCGCTTCTACTATCAATCCAAATAGTCTATGCTCTGCTTCATATCCTTTTTGGAATTG
>CP070764.1:333628-344168 GCA_020349245.1 Chloroflexota bacterium
TTTTTCTCAAGATTCTCCACATCCGACTCGATCAATGATCGACTTTTTCCTTACTCGATTCTGCTTCGCTTGCTGAGGGATATTATCATTCAATACCCAAGTTTCATCTAACCTTTCTTGGGAGGATCCAAAACCATAAAAAACTTGATAAGCAACAAAGAGTGATATTTAGAATTAACACCGCCCTTACGAGAATGTTTCGCTTCATAAATGAAATTGACGCCTTGATGAAATGGTCTCTGGTTGACTTATCAGTCTTTCTATACAATAATAGGTTGCGTATAATTCTCAAAGCGCAGGTAATTAACTCATTGCTGTCCGCTTATCAAGGAGGTTGATGCATGGACATGGAACTTGAAGCATATCTAAGACCACCGGAATTCCCGATGGCACCCTACCCTGCCAAGGTGGTAACCCTGGCAACGGGTGCCAAGATGGTTGTCCGGGAAGTGGATCGGGAGGTTGTACCGATCCTGCTGGACGCTGTCCGGCCAACTTTCCAGGTGGCGCGCGATTATTACGACATCGTCGGTGTGCGCCTGTATGCCGAGCTGCTTGGCTGGTATCGCTATCGGGTGCGGGATGAATTCTGCCTGGTCGGCCAGATTGATGGACTCTTGGTAGGGATCGTCAACAGCCGCATGTACTCCCCAGAGTTGGGGATCAGCCTGCATACCCTGGCTATCGAGCGTGGACTGCGTATCGGTGCCCACCTGTTTGCCTCCAAAATGGAACACCACATTGAATACCTGAACCAGGATGAAGTCCTGATCACCGCGGAAAGTCCCATCGGTTTCCGGCGCTGGATGATTGAGTATGGACTGGAGAAGAGGAGTGGGCAGCATGAGCTGGGTGGCGCAACTCCATACGCCCTCACCCGGGACTTATACTTTGCTGCAAAAGACCGCCTCGTGGCTGGTGAACGCCCTGTGCCACAAGAACTGATGGAAGTTGCTGAGAAAGAGATCATTATCGCCACTGAAAATGACATCTTGGAAAAGATCCTTGGCGCGAAGAGGAGGGTACTCTCATGAGACCAGTTGTCATATCCGGTGTTGGCATGATCCCGTTTGAACGGCGGGATGAAGACAGTCTGGTGGATATGCTGGCATACGCTGGATTGAGAGCCATGGATGATGCCGGTCTTGGAGACCGCCCCATAGATGCAGTTTATGTCGGAAACATGGCTTCTGGATTGTTCAACCACCAGGTATCCGTAGCCAGTTCACTGGTAGATCGCCTCAACCTGCTACCCGCAGCCGCGGACCGTATCGAAAATGGTCCCGCATCTGGAGGTTCAGCGATCAAGAATGGTTTCCTGGCAGTTGCTTCCGGTTACTGCGATGTGGTCCTCGTCGTGGGTGGTGAAAAAATGCGGGAGGTGATCGGTCCCAAATCTACCGACATCGTCGCCTGCATGACACACCCGGAAGCCGAGTATATCTATGGTGTCACCTTGCCAGCCATGGCTGGGATGTTCGCAAGACTCTACATGGAAAAATATGGAATTACCCGCGAACATCTGGCAGACGTATCCATCAAGAACCAGAACAATGGGCTGCTTAATCCCTACGCCCACATTCAAATGAAAATCACCAAGGAAGGTATCCTCACCCACCCCCAATCACATATCAACAACCCGGTTGTTGCTGACCCCTTACATCTTTATGATTGCTGTCCGGTCAGCGATGGCGCAGCTGCTGTGCTGCTAACCACGCAAGAGGTGGCAAAAGAACTTGGTAAACCTATCGTCATGATCGCCGGGGTTGGCCAGGCAACGGATACACAAACCCTGCAGGAACGGGAAGACCCGACCGATCTTAAGGCGGTGACACTCGCCTCAGAGAAAGCATTCACCATGGCCGGATTGAAGCCCGGTGATATCGATGTTGCTGAACTCCACGATGCCTTTACCATCCTGGAGATCGCCGAAAGTGAACATGTTGGTTTCTTCAAGAAAGGCGAGGGGGCTAAAGCCCTTGCCAGCGGGGATACTCAGATCGGAGGAAAGCTACCCATTAATCCTTCTGGAGGTTTGAAAGCTCGCGGCCATCCCGTCGGTGCAACGGGAGTAGCCCAAGTGGTTGAACTGGTCTGGCAATTGCGCGGAGAAGCTGGCGAACGCCAGGTAAAAAATGCAGCCAACGGATTTTCATTAAATTTCGGAGGCTTCGGCAACAATGTACTCGCATTTGTGTTAAGGAGAAAAGCATGAAGACCATAACTGCCTATAAATGCAACAAATGCGGTCATGTCATGTATCCAAGGCACGAACGCTGTTTGAATTGTAACAAAAGAGACTTCAAGGAGATCAACCCAACCAAGAATGGGAAACTGCTCACCTACTCGATCGTCAATGAATTGCCCTGGGGGATCGATGAGCGGGGGCGCGTTTTGGGGATCGTCGAATTCGACAACGGCATCAGGGTTATGGGACGGGTGAAATCCGACAGAGTCAAGATTGGCATGAAGCTTACCGCCAGTTGGGAGGAAGTCAGGTTCATTAATGGTGTAAAGGTTTATGGCCTGACTTTTTATTGATCGATCTTTCATCTCCAGAAGGGATTTTCTGAGGTCTCGGCGCCATGTGTTGTTTTCATTTAGGCGTATCGAGAAATATAGACAGAACTACCTCGCCTCATTTACTACTTTGGGATAAACCCAATTCAAACCCCTCCCCCGAATTATTGGGGAGGGGTATTTTTTCTCTTCGATGAATGCCTGCTAGGGAACGGCAGATTCTGCCTGACAAACCGCCTGGATATCTTCCGTGTTGATTAAGGAGCGTGGCTCAACTTGTTCAAACTGTCCACGTGTGCAGGATCAGCGGCATCACCAAATTTTGTTTTCGGCAGCTCGGTTTTCTTTGCCATCAGCTGCTCATATTTATTGTCGTCTATAAAAGCCACACATCTCCCAATGCTTGCCTCCCCATCCACGAAGCGCCAGGGGAAGAAGCCGATGGTTACTCGCTGGTTCACCAATAAATCGATATCTCCACCCACACATTCTGCATGGATGATCCCGTAAGGAAACATTTCGATGTGCATGAGCTGGTATTTTGAATCGTCGAAATACTCGGCAAGGCTCTGCCCATACTTGCTCTTGAAGAGCTGTTCTGCTTGCTTGGCCTGGCGCGGCATCCAGTCGCGGATAATGGTGTTCATCGGATGGTCAGCGCTCCCGCAGTCAACCCCGATCCAGCGCAATTTCTTCGCCTTTGCCCATTCGGCAAATTCGCGGTCTGGGCCAGGATGCTTGACCATGTAGCGAATTTCATCTGCCGTTGGGTGGTCCCAACCGAAATGGTGATATCCGGTATGGATGATGAGGATATCCCCTTCTTTGACTTCCACCCGCTCTTCGACCATCTGGCTCGTATAGACCTCGTAATCGCCGACTGCATCACTTAGATCAACCACGACACCCTCGTTCACCAGAAAGTCCATATCCAGCCGGGCCATGTCCTTGCCCGGGGTGTAAAAATGGATCTCGCCGTCGAGGTGTGTACCGATGTGGTTTGAATGGGTGACCAATTGTCCATTCGCGCCATTGGGAGCCAAACGTTTAAAATATTTCACCTGGAGCGGTTCGTAAGTCGGCCAGGGGGGTGTCCCGATCCCCAGAGGGATGGTTAAATCGATTGTTTTCATGTAGACCTCTCCTTAGAAAGTTTTGATCAGCTAGGCATCATATTAAGGTATAAACTATATTTACCAGCAGATTCTATGAGGGATTTACCATTCGGTATCCTGTGAACGTAAAGGGTTTTCATAAAGGTGTAGTAGCTGTGCACCGCTGGTTGGGATTTGCGTATTTCCGAAGCTCTCCCAGCTTATTTCACAATCCCTGCGTCAAGCATCGCCAGGTAGACTTTTTCGGCAGTGAACGGCGGGCCCTCGAAGCGTACTCCCACAGCATCATAAATCGCGTTGGCAATGGCTGGGATCGTGGGTACCATGGAATGTTCCCCCACTCCTCGCGCACCCCAGGGACCATCATCCTGGGGTACCTCGACGATCATAGCCTGAATGCCTCCAGGGATATCGCTGGAAGTGGCAATCCGGTAGTCCACAAAACTCGGATTCTGGAGATAGCCATCTTTCAAATCCAAGCGTTCGAATAAGGCAGAGCTCATCCCTTGCACAAAACCGCCCTCAATCTGGGCAAGAACCATTTCAGGGTTAATGGCTTTCCCAACATCAAATGCAGCTGCCCCCCGCAGGATGTCTATCTGACCAGTATCCAAATCGACTTCAATCTCGACTGCCTGCGCGCCGGTGGTATAGTGGACAACAGCCCGCTCCCCCTGACCGGTTTCTGGATCTAAGCTTGTCACGTAATCAGGCATGAATTTTCCGCGCCCGATCACCGGGCCCCCGATCCAACCCGAATCATTCGGCTTGGGCAACCCATAGATAGCAATATCTTTAAGCGGCGTTTCGCGTTCACTCTTGTAGGAAACCACCATCCCATTGAGGATATCCAGGTTTTCCGGATCTTCGTTCCAGGCTTCGGCAGTCATATCCAGGATTTGCTTGCGGGCATCTTTCGCTGCGCTGACCACCGCATTGCCCATGCTCCAGGTCAGCCGGCTGGCGACGGTCTGCCATTCATATGGACTGTAGCGAGTATCAACTGGTTTTGCCACTTGCACCCATTCGTAGGGCACTCCCAATGCCGCGGCAGCCATCTGCGCCATCACCGTGAAAGCTCCCTGGCCAAGGTCCTGTCCACCCACCCCGACCGTCACCCGGCCATCTTCCGCCAGTTCTACCCAGGCGCTCGATCCTGCATTGGGCGGCATGGCTGGCGCTTTCCACATTAATGCCAAGCCCTTACCGATGCGCTTATTAGGTGCACTCGCATCAGTCTTTTGACCCCAACCGATCGCCTCTGCCGTCTTTTCAAGACATTGGGATAATCCAGTCGGGTGCATTTTACTTCCGGTGACAAGTATGCTGCCTTCCTTCAGGCAGTTAATCCGCCTGAACTCGACCTGGTCCATGCTGATCTTTCCCGCGAGTTCGTCTATGCACTGCTCCAGGCCGGCGTGCATCTCTGGCATCCCAAAGCCGCGCATCGGCCCACCAACCGGGTGGTTGGTGTAGACACAATAGCTATCGGTTTTGACATTGGGCACCTCATAAGGACCCGTGCTGCTATAGCCGCTGGCGCGGGTGATATTGACTCCGTATTCCGTGTATGCACCGGCATCCCAGTAAAACTTGTTTTCCATCGCCAGTAGATTTCCTTCATGATCACAGCCCATTTTGAAGTAGGCGATCAAACCCTGGCGAACAAAAGCAGTGTAGAACTCCTCTTCACGCGTAAGGAGCAACTTAACCGGGCGTCCTTTGACTTTCGTGGCAATTGCGACTGCCAAAGATTCCATGCTCACGCCCGCTTTGCTCCCAAATCCACCGCCAACATACGGGGCGATGACCCGCATATCGCTTTGCGAGATCCCCAAAGCCTGGGCGATCAGATTCCGCTGAGCAAAGGGTGATTGTGAACTGCCCCATAGAGTGATCTCACCAGATTCATCCACTTGGGCTATGGCAACATGCGGCTCGATGGGCACGTGTTGAATATGCGGGATGCGGTATTTGCGTTCCACAATCGCCGCGCAGGATTTCCAGGCGTTCTCCACATCTCCCTTGCGGATCTTGAAATAGTTCGAAATATTAGAGTTCGCTTGTGGCAAGATGAAGCTGGCTACCTGGTATTCATCCAAATCAGGATGGATCAGCGGCGCTTGTGGACTGACCCCGAACTCAGCATCCAGCACGGGGTCCAAGATCTCATATTCAACCTTGATCAATTCAAGCGCATCTTCGGCAATCTCTTCACTGATCGCAGCAACACCAGCAACCGGATCGCCTACATAACGCACACGATCCCTGCAGAAAATGTGGCGGTCCAGCAGATAGAGACCGATATAACCAGGGAAATCCTCCCCGGTGACAACCGCCTTCACCCCAGGCAGTGCTTCAGCCTGGCTGGTATCGATAGAAAGAATACGGGCATGAGGGTGAGGGCTGCGCAGTATTCGAGCGTGGAGCAATGCATTCCCAAATTGGATATCATCCCCGAACATCGCGGCACCGGTCACTTTTTCCCGGGCATCCAGGCGAGGTTTGCTCTTCCCTACTGGAGTTGATTTCGTTTCATTAACAACCATGCTCTCGCTCCTCTCAAGATCTCGCAGCTTCTTGGACTGCTTCGATTATGCGCATATAGCCTGTACAGCGGCATAGATTGCCCACCAGGGCAGCCTGGATATCAGCCTCGCTTGGTTTGGGGTTACGATCGATCAATGCCCAGGATGCGATCAAGATCCCCGGCGTACAAAAACCGCACTGCACCCCGCCAGCATCAATGATGGCTTTTTGGATCGGGTCGAGCTGCGAATCTCGACTTAACCCCTCGACAGTGACAATCTCCGCACCATCACATTCAACTGCCAACACCAAGCAGCTATTGACAGGCTCTCCGTTCATCAAAACAGTACAGGCGCCGCATTCACCCGCCGCACAACCATTCTTTGTTCCCGTTAACACCAATTCATCCCGCAGCATATCCAGCAAGGTCATGTTTGCCGAGATATCCACTTGTTCCTGTCTACCATTTACTGCAAGGTTAATTCGATGAAAACCCATTTGAACCTCCTGGATACTTCATTTGTTGATTCACGATAATTCCGCTATTTCACCCAATCAACTTCTGCCAGACTTCTCTCAAAGCTTTGAAAGTCAAGTTTCGAACCATCATCTTTCTATAGCGTGCACTGGCGCGCACATCATCTATCGGTGAGCAGGCCTCCATAGCTGCTTCCGCTGCCAGCTTGAGAGCATACTCATCGATTGGCGTTTTACCCAGGATTTCTCCCACCCCCATCACTTCCAGCGGAGTCGGTGCCACCGAGGCCAGGGCAAGCCGGAATTTATAGCCAGAAGCAATTTTCGCAGCTGGATACCCCACAGCTGTCACCCCGACAATTGCCAGATCGCTGAGCTTATTGCGACCTAATTTTAAATATTTGCCTTTCAGGTCACTCGGTGCTGGTGGAAACTGGATCGAGGTAACAATGTCCCCTGGCTTGAGGGTCGTTTCTCCCGGTCCGAGGAAGAAACTACTCAGCGATTCCTGACGAATGCCTCCTGCTCCAAAAATATTCAGCAAGCCGTCCAAAAGAAGGCAGGCACCGATGGTATCTCCTGCTGGGGAAGCATTACACACATTCCCTACAATGGTTGCCCGCGTTCTCAGCTGGTAGCTGGCAACACTCTCTGCTGATTCGGCTAGAATTGGATAATAGTTGGCTACCTCGGGAGCAGCGATCACCCGGTTCATGCTTACCGCGGCTCCAATCGTCAGTCCATGCGAGTCATTGAATGAGATCTCACGCATCCCATCCAGTCCTTTAACATCCACCAAGTATTTCGGTCTGAATAACCTGTCCCGCATCTGCACGAATAGATCGGTACCGCCAATGAATGGACGCGCTTCCCCCGGATGGGCAATCAAAAACTCACTGGCTTCCGCGAAGGATACAGGTTTTACATAATCAAATTCTGGCAATCCTGGATAAGCGTTCATGTTGATAAAGCCTTTCCCAAATCGACCAATCAAAACTGGTGAATCCTTTGTATTCAACAGATCCTGAAAATACATAATCTGAAGCGCCCACTCGGGCGAAATCACTGCCGCAAATGAGATTATTCTCTCGCTGCTTCCCCCACAACCCTCGATATTTAGTTCGAACCATGGGAGTAATCCTGAAGATGCTGGTTATTGGTGGTGTTCGTTACCCTTCTGGTCCATGAATAACATTATCTACACTGATGTCAACGATTTCAACATTACTATTATCCACCAATGATAAACGATAATCAAGTACAATCTGGTCGATTACCTGGACCACCAAACTGGGCACCATAAACATGTTGATCTATTCACAGAAGGTTTTTCCTATCGAGATAAAATGACTTCCCCAGAAACGCAACCAGATTCGCGCATTTATCTCAAGGCCCAAACCATCGGGGGATTGGCACATGAATCTCTACGGAAATACCCGTCAGGCACGATATTTGGTACCACCTCTCGCGGTGTGTTCATCAGGATGGAAGGAAAATTCTTAGGTTTTATCTCCTACGAAGAATTCCGAGGTCCGCTGACAATTAATGTGCCCTTGAGGGGAGGGATTCCCCTGCCATTAGAAATCGGCTCCAGCTTCCAAATCACAGCCAATCAAATCAATTTCCAGCAGGCCGGATGCATGATCTCAATCAAGAATCCAGCTGTCTGGAGGCCTCCAGATCCGAGCATGAATGCATTGCCTGCCTCCAGGCGCCATGAACGATTGATCTCCACCGCAGATTACCTCCTATCGAAACGGGCGAACAGCGATTCGGTGAGACTCCTAGCGGAATTGCTGGATTTATCAAATCCAATTATCCTTTCATCACCATCCCGCTTAACGCACTCAACTGATATTCACAGGCTGAAGAATGCGAATACCATATCTGATCAGCTGGTTACCACTGCTTCCATGAGCAGGTGGCTCGGATCAGGTCCTGGCCTCACACCATCCGGGGATGACCTTGTCCTGGGAGTGCTGCTCGCACTCAACCGCTGGAAATCAGTTCTCTGCAGGGAACAAAACCTGAACTTGCTTAACCTGGAAATTGTCGAGGCTGCCTACCGGAAAACCACCACCCTCAGCGCCAATTTAATCGAGTGTGCATCATTGGGCTTGGCAGATGAACGCTTGATCAGGGTTCTCGATGGGTTAATGAGTGAACAACAGGGATCCCAGGCACAGATCGACGAGATGCTTGATTGGGGAGATTCATCCGGCATGGACGTCTTCGTTGGCTTTGCGATCGCCTTTCTGGCAGGCGAAAATCACCCCTGACCGCATGGTATGTAAAGAAGTAAATAAAGAAGCGCTCGGTCGAGCGCTTCAAGCTTACAGCAGGTACTAGCTTTCTTCATCGATCTCTATGATGAGAACTCATTCAATTTCGAATGTGACCAGCGTGAGCATGCCTGGTTGGACTTCGAGCAGCATCTCTTGAAGTCCATTGAGCATGAACGTGATTTGGTATTTTCCAGGCGGTAAATCGCCCATCGCAAAAGATTCGTTCCACGGAGCCTGACCCCTGAGCTCATCCTTCTCATATGTCTTCAGGTAGAACTGGTCAATCGCAGGTAAACCCGGACCTGCTAACTGCTCAAGGACAAGGTTTTCAACCACCTGGTAAACACCCTGGCTGTCTACTACGCGACCGGCAAGAGCGCCAGTTTCCTGCCCGGCTTCATCCGGGAATAATTCCAACCACAACTCGGGATTTCTCGCTGCCAGGTAAGAATTTTCTCCAACTCGTACTTCGAAATGCAGCGTGCTGCCAGGAACCGCGCCAGACATCCCCACCAAGCCAATCTCGTCCCCTTTTGTCACGGTCTGCCCTTCTTCAACCAGCACTTCTGAAAGCTGGCTGTAAAGGGTGAAGACAGGATCAGGATAACCCGGGAGGTCATGTTCCAGGATCACCAAGTTGCCATAGAAATCTTTGCGTGGTCCATAAGGGAAGTTCAGATCGTCCCCTGCCACAACCACGACCCCATCTGCTGCAGCCACCACCGACGTTCCAGTTGAGTTCAGGAAATCAACTCCCCTGTGGGTGAGCTGAGTACTCTGGCGGTAATCCCCATAACGATAGGAAGGATCGATCGTCATGCGCCCGGGAGAGGCGATCGGACGACCGAGCAGGAAATTGCCACTCTCAAAACAAATTTCATCCGAACAAGGCTGGTTTTCCGCTTCCATTGGTTCGGGTTCTTCAGCTGGCATCTCTGTGGGTGCGGGTACTTCGGTGGCAGGTGCCTGGGTAGGTGTTGGCTCCTCTGGAGGTGCGGTTGGCATCTCGGTGGCAACCGGAGGTGGTTCTTGTGTAGAGGTCGCTGCAACTTGGCCCTCAGGAGAGCTGTTGCCGGAGCTGCACCCGGCAACTGCCAGCAATAGAATAATCAATAAGTACACGGTGGGATTGGGAGATCTATTCATCATTGGTCTTCCTTCAACTTGAAATAATCAATCTCTGCAGAAATGCACGAATCTTATTATAAGGAAACTGGACAAACCAAATATTAATTTCCACATACAATATATTTACAAATCGGCAAGTAATTTCCCACTAGGTGATTTTCTGGTAATGATCGCCTACTGCCATCATTAATTCCTCTACCGTATAAACCCCCATGATGTATATTCCACTCGAATGTTCCTTGGATTGCCAAATAATACAAGCCAGTCAGCATGAAACCATGATTAAATGGAGTAGAAAAGAGACTACCACATGGTGATCCATCCTGGCACTAGTCAATTTGTACTATCCTGCTGGTTGCGATGCAGATCGGACAGGTAACCAAATAGGTACTGAACCCGGACCTAATCACACGGGTTAATAATAATCACCGCCGACGAGTTTGACAAGATCTGTAAAGATTACCAGATGTACACGATCTGCAAACG
>CP070764.1:344268-354639 GCA_020349245.1 Chloroflexota bacterium
TCCGAAAGAACAGCCCGTCAATTATTTCGTGAAGTGAGCAGCAACTTTTGTATTGGTGAGATACGAGATAACCGGGTAGTTTTTATTGCGTGCTGGGTACTCTTTCCAGCTCGACCCCGAGCTGCTTCAGCATCTCTGTGCTGTCCATGATCATCCAATGATCGACAATTTTATTGTTTGTGATGCGGTAGTTGACAAAGGCTTCCATGTCGACTCGTTTTCCCGTAGGTTCAAGATCAGCAAAGGGTCCTCTATGGATCCCGATAAAGCGTGCCCGCACCGCCACCAGATCGCCATCCGCAAGGATATCTTCCGGGATCAGCTCGTATTCCGGAAAGCTAATCTCCGTAGCGAGTATGTGTTCAATCAGCTCCTCGTCTTCGAGATATTCACGCAGCAATGATTCTGGTTTGGGTTTCCCGCTGAGGGCCTCTAGATAACGCACGACCAGGTCTTTATTTTCAGCAATCGTTGACATATTCCCTCCTTAGAGAAAGGAAAACCGTTATTATCATTATACCTATTTCGGAGACGCAATTCTACACTTGCCGCCAGGATAAATTCACCAGCTGATCGTTTGACTGTATTTATCTTAAGGCCATAAGATTGGCCAGCACAATGAGCATTTAATTCGGGTTTCCATAAAGATCGGATAAAATACATGCAGGCGATCCGTAGATTTTCTTTCATTCTGGATAGGGAAAAAATATGGCATCGTTACCTGGCGGTACAGTCACATTTCTCTTCACCGATATCGAAGGTAGCACATCACTCTGGGAAAAGCACCCCGGCTTGATGGCAGAATCCCTGCAGGTACATAACGATATATTATGCCGGGCGATCGAGGGTAATGGGGGAGTCGTTTTCCGATTTGTGGGTGATGCCATTTATGCCGCATTTCCGACTGCACCGCAGGCACTTTCCGCAGCTGTTCATGGGCAGCGTGAATTAGCTTGTGCTGAATGGAATGAGCTTGATGCATTAAGAGTTCGTATGGGTATTCACACTGGTGAAGCCATACCCAACGAGGCTGGAGATTACGACTCGCATACCATGAACCGGGTCGCGAGGGTGATGAGTGCTGGCCATGGCGGGCAAATCCTGCTTTCGGACGTGAGTGCCAAGCTCTGTGAGCGAAACTTGCCAGAGGGGATCGATCTCCTTGACCAAGGGCGCCACCGCTTAAAAGGCCTGACCTGGTTGGAGCATCTCTACCAAGTATGCGGCAGCGGATTGGTAAAGGAGTTCCCTCCGTTAAATACGCTGGATTTGTATCCACATAACCTGCCACTTCAGCTGACCAGCTTCCTGGGGCGGGAGAAGGAGATTACCCGGGTCAGAGATCTGATAAACGATAACCGCTTGGTAACTTTAACCGGACCCGGTGGTGTGGGGAAAACCCGTCTTTCCCTAGAGGTTGCATTCCAGGCACTTGAAGATTTTCCGGATGGTGCCTGGTTCGTGGAATTGGCGATTATTCGCGAACCCGAAGCGCTACCCCTGGCAGTTGCTAAAGCGATCGGGTTGCAGGACAAAAAAAACGTTATTACCCCAGATATATTATTGAATTACCTTAACGGGAAAAAAGCACTAATCATCCTGGATAATTGTGAGCATCTGGTTGAGTCTTGTGCTGCTTTCGCTGAAATGCTTCTAACCCGTATATCTGGAGTGAGCATCTTGGTTACCAGCCGGGAATCTTTCCAGATGCAGGGAGAAGCAGTTTATATCGTCCCTTCCCTTAACTTCCCCCGCCCAGGTCAGCTTCTGGTATTTGAGAATATCAAATCTTATGAGGCTGTGCGCTTGTTTGAAGAACGGGCGCGCACGGTCCATAATGATTTTCAGCTTTCACAACAAAATGCAGGTTCAGTTGCCAGGATTTGTCAGCATCTGGACGGCATTCCCCTGGCTATCGAGCTGGCTGCAGCGCGAGCCAATACGCTTACGATTGATCAGATCGCAGATCGCCTGGCGGATGTGTTTGGGTTATTGAATTCTGGGAGGCGAACCTCCTTGCCTCGTCACAAAACTTTGCTCGCTGCGATCCGGTGGAGCTATGATTTATTGAACCATAAAGAGCGCTCATTGCTCTGCCGCCTGTCTGTTTTTATCGGTGGGTGGTCCTTGAATGCAGCTGAAGAAGTCTGTTCTGGGAATGGGCTTTCGAGAGGGGATGTATTTGATTTGCTGTGTTCATTAATCAATAAATCCATGGTGGTTGTCCAGCAAAGCCAGGCGGAGGAGCTGCGATATTCCTTGCTTGAAACGATTCGCCGCTATGCTGAAGAAGAGCTGCTCGAGGTTGGACAGTCAGATTGGGCAGCCCGCCAGCATTTCGAGTATTTCCTGGTTGAAGCGGAGGAAAATAACAACCTGCTGCAAGGCTCGACGGCTTTGAAGGCGTTCATGTGGTTTGTTCGCGAACAACCCAACCTACAGGCAGCCCGAAAATGGGCAGAAAGTGGTGTCCCACCACACGACTTGCCGGGTGCTGAGCGCCTGGCAGCGATCACTCACCGTGATTGGCATGGGCATGGGACACACCGGCTGACAAGATTCGATCGATAGCCAAAGACATCCCTGGCCAAAATATCAAATGATCTTTTTGTTTATCTCGCCTTCGTGATGTATGTCATCCTTCAATAGGAAATTTGACCCTACTTCTCCAGGGTTTTCGAGTCTATACTTTCAGAAGTCTTGTAATAAAGGTTTGGCGATAATGCTGGACAATTCTACTGCGGTTGTCCTCGCCTATCCCGAGCTACAATATTCTGTTCAGCGCCACCGATGAAATGGATATTAAGCACTTCTCATGGTTAAAAGAAAGGATTTCTTATGGCTAAAATTGACTCTCTCGTGCAAGATTTCCTCGCCCAAGAAAAGATCGCCGTGGTCGGTGTATCCGATAAGCGGGAGACTGGTTGCAACCTGGCCTACCGCAAATTAAAGGAATCGGGATACTCGGTCAGCGCAGTTAATCCCCGCCTGACGAGCTTCGAGGGCGATCCATGTTATCCGGATTTGAAATCGATCCCCGAAAAACCGGAGGCTGTGTTTATCCTCACCAACCCTGCAGTCACAGAGCAGGTTGTCCAACAATGTGTAGATCTGGGTATTCAGCGAGTATGGATGCACTGCTTGATGGGCACGAAGCCTGGTTTGGCAGCGAGTATGACCAGCGTCTCTCAGGAAGCGGTCCGCATGTGCCGCGAGAACGGAATTGAGGTCATACCGGGCAGCTGCCCGAACCAGTTCCTTAAGCCGGATTTTGGGCATACGCTCATGCGCGGGATGTTCCGCACTTTTGGTTTTCTCCGGGTGGATTGACTTGGTTTAAGATGTGCGGCTGCCCATTCCCTGAGGAGCTTTTCCGTGAATAAAATTCTGGTGGCTTATGCCACAATGGCAGGATCGACGGCTGAGGTCGCCCAGGCTGTGGGTGAAGAGATTTCCAAGCATGGACTCGAGGTAGATATCCGGCCGATTAGCGAAATCAAGGACCTTGGGGATTATGCAGGCGTGGTCGTTGGTGCACCGATGATCATGGGTTGGCACCGCCAGGCGCTGAGGTTTCTTAAACGCCACCGCCAGGTATTGCGGCGGATGCCCTTTGCAGTGTTCGTCATGGCGATCAGCTTGACCCAGACCGGGGAAACAGGCGTGGCTGGCGTTCCGGTCTTTGTGGATGAAAAATTACCCAAACCTCCCGGAGATGCAGATCGCCTGAATTTTCGAGAGCGCTATGCGCGGCTTACCAAATATCTCCGACCCATTATCAATGCCACCAACCCAATCAAACCGTCTTCGATTGGAATTTTTGGCGGTCGGCTGGAATATGGTCGCTTGAAGTGGTGGGCTGTGCTGTTTGTCATGCTGGTCATCCAGGCTCCCGCTGGAGATAAGCGGAATTGGGAGGCGATTCGCAGCTGGGCAGCCCGCTTACCAGAAGCGCTGCAGAATGAGGCAACATCTGCGCCGGTATGATAAAACGGGGAGCGGGTTTTCTCACCTGCCGCTCTCTGCCGGGTGATATTTCGGATTGAGATCAGGTCTTGTTGGTTTGTCGCAGATGGGTGAATTGACCTAAGATTCTGGCGCGATTTGTATAAGGATCATTCATCCCAGTCTATGTGATCGTCAATAATATTAGGCTAGGACCCTTCCAAGATCAATTGATCTGGAATAAAATTGTGTTTGCATTCCTGCCCGGCGTTTACGCGCCGGGCACTGTGTATTACGAGCCTGTATCTGTATACCAATTTCTCTTGGATGAGGAGTCTCATGAGTAAGGAAAAAGAAAGATTGATTGAGGTACGTGAAAGGGATATCCCCTGGCGAAAGTGGGGTCCCTATTTGAGTGAACGGCAATGGGGGACCGTCCGGGAAGATTACAGCGACAATGAAGATGCCTGGAATTATTTCCCTCATGACCATGCCCGTTCCCGGGTATATAAATGGGGTGAAGATGGACTGGCTGGTTTCTGTGATGATAAACAGCGGCTGTGCTGGGGACTTGGATTGTGGAATGGTGTTGACCCGATACTCAAAGAAAGGTTGTTTGGGCTGAACAATGCCGAAGGAAACCATGGGGAGGACGTCAAGGAATATTATTTTTACCTGGATAGCACCCCCACGCACTCCTATATGAAATTTCTTTACAAGTATCCACAGGGCAGGTTTCCTTACGAGCAGTTGGTGGATACAAATCGCCAGCGCACGCGCGAGGGTTTGGAATACGAGCTGATCGATACCGGTATATTCGATGAAGACCGTTATTTTGATATCCAGGTTGAATATGCCAAGGCCTCTCCGGAGGATATCCTGATTCAGATCAGTGTCACCAACCGGGGACCTGAGTCAGCCCAGCTCCATCTCCTGCCCCAACTCTGGTTTCGAAATACTTGGTGGTTGGAAAGCGAAGCGCAGAAACCAAGCCTGGAGAGAGGCAAAGCATCCAAAGGGGCGAGTGCGCTTAACGCAAACCATCCAACATTGGGAGCATATACCCTTTACTGCCAGGGATCACCGAAGCTGTTGTTCACTGAGAACGAAACCAACCGTCAGCGTCTCTTCGCTGAGCAAAACCTCACTCCTTATGTCAAGGATGCTTTTCATGAATACCTGGTAAACGGCAACGAACAAGCGCTTAACCCTGCTGAAAAGGGCACCAAATCCGCGGCCAGTTATTTACTCAACATACCGTCCGGTGAAACAGAGGTGATCTGGCTGCGGCTGTGCCAGGGAACAAGCGGAGCTGGTTTCAAGCCTTTCGATGGGGAATTTGAAAAAATATTCAAAACTCGCCGGAAAGAGGCGGATGAGTTTTACCAGCATGTCATTCCGTCTGTTTTGAACGAGGACCAGCGAAATGTCATGCGCCAGGCAGTGGCTGGGATGCTTTGGAGCAAGCAGTATTACTTTTTCGATCTGGATATCTGGCTGGAAGAGCATGGTGCCAACCCGCTGTTGGGAGGCCGCCGCCATATTCGCAACCGTGACTGGTACCACATGCTCAACGACAACGTGATCTCCATGCCGGACAAGTGGGAATATCCCTGGTATGCCGCTTGGGACCTCGCCTTCCATACCTTGGTTTTCAATCTTGTTGATCCTGACTTCGCCAAGGAGCAGCTTGACCTGATGCTGCGGGATGTCTACCTGCATCCCAATGGTCAAATACCGGCTTACGAATGGAACTTCAGCGACGTCAACCCTCCAGTGCACGCCTGGGCAACCTATTTTAATTACCTTATCGGTGAGAACCTCGGCTTGGCAGATCTCGATTTCCTGAAAAACACCTTCAACAAGCTGCTGCTCAACTTCAATTGGTGGGTGAATCGCAAAGATCCCGGTGGGCGCAACCTGTTCAGTGGTGGTTTCCTGGGACTTGATAATATCGGTGTATTTGACCGCAGTGCCCCCTTACCAACCGGCGGCTACCTGGAGCAAGCCGATGGCACAGCCTGGATGGCTTTCTTCAGCCAGAATATGCTTTCGATTGCCCTGGAGATCGCCCGCCACGATCCCACTTATGAGGACATGGTGCTCAAATTCGTGCAGCATTTCCTGTGGATCGCTGGCTCGATGGATCGCGTTGGCGACAACCAGGATGAGCTGTGGGATGAAGAGGATGGATTCTTTTATGATGTGCTGGTGATGCCAGATGGTTCTGGCCATCGCATTCGGGTCCACTCAATGGTTGGACTGCTTCCACTGACTGCCGTGGCTGTGATCGAACCGGAAATCATCGCGAGTATGCCAGATGTTGTTGAGCGCGTGCGTGCCTTTATCAATAAGCGCCCCGAGCTGGTTGCCAATATTCACCCGATTTCTAAACCGGGCGTTGATGGGCGGCGCTTGTTATCGATATTGAATGAAAGCAAGCTGCGTCGTGTTTTGGAGCAGATGCTGGACGAAGACCATTTTCTCAGTCCCTATGGTATCCGCTCGCTCTCCCGTTGGCATCTTGACCATCCCTATACCATCAAGGTGCATGGGGAAGAGTACCAGGTTCAATATCTGCCCGCGGAATCTAACACTGGATTGTTCGGGGGTAATTCAAATTGGCGTGGTCCAGTCTGGTTTCCGGTTAATGCCCTGCTGATCCGTGCCCTCCTGGTGTATTACAGCTACTACGGGGATGATTTCAAGGTCGAATTTCCCACCCGCTCAGGCCAGATGATGACCCTCTACCAGGTCGCCAAGGAGATTGCCTTGCGCTTAGCGCGGATCTTCGAACGCGACGGCCAGGGAATGCGCCCAGTGTTTGGAGGCGCGGAAAAATTTCAGGAAGACCCGCACTGGCGCGATCACCTGCTGTTCTATGAGTATTTCCACGGTGATAATGGCGCTGGTTTAGGCGCAAGCCATCAGACCGGCTGGACAGGAGTGGTGGCTGTCGCCTATAAGCTGTTTGGCAATGTACCCGCTGAACGCTACCTCCGTGCAGGTCCAGTGTTGAGATTGGTCAAAGACAATTAAGGGTTCGACCGCTCAGTTTAGCTTTAGAGTAATTAAATCCCCTGCAAAAATCCACTGCAGGAGATTTATTTTTGTTAAGAAGACGCTCCTGATAAAGGTTAACTCACGCTGGCAGGGTGGATTAAATTCTCTCTTAAATATCGTAGGCAGGATTTGGATTAAGCCGCAACTGGAAGAGGTTAATAATTTAATTGTACGGGACCAAACACTTAAAGTAATCAGCATGAACTGTCCAGCCATTTTTGCGCGATAATTATGGGAGACCGGTAGATGAGATGGATATTAACTGCGAATTGAATATGTGAAAAAGGACACTGCTTCTTGAGGGTTGTGGAAGTGATTTGCTTGAGGGATTGTCGGTAAAAGACCCGGGGATGAATGCAAGGAGGTAGTCCTTGATGCGTGCACTCTTTGGATTGCTGTAGTGCACATCAAGCAGGAGGTTTGCGATGGGGGAGGTTCCCAATTTAAAGTATACAAGCATTTCTCAAGCTAAAGTTCGCCTCCATTACCTCGACTGGCTGCGGGTGATCGCCATCCTGATGGTATTCCTTTTTCACGCTGTGCATCCTTTTGATTTTGGGGACTGGCAGGTTAAGAATGTTGAGCAAAGCGAGATACTGACCATCATCTTGACTATGCTCGGGATATGGGGGATGCCCTTTTTCTTCATGTTGGCTGGTGCAGCCAGCTGGTTCGCCTTGCAGAGGCGGAGCCCAAAGCAGTATATCCGGGAGCGTGTCCAGCGCTTATTGATCCCTTTTATTGTGGGAACCATCTTGTTCTCGCCCATCGAATTGTACCTGGAGTGGGCAAACAAGATGCAGCGGGGAGTTGTCAACGAAACTTTTCAGGAATTTGTTTTTAGACCGCTACCGGTTGATAACCTGCTGGGGGTGATCACACCAAGATGGTTTGGCTATGGTTTCCACCTTTGGTTTCTTGGCTTTCTGTTCAGTTTTGCATTGTTCACCTTGCCTTTCTTTGGCTGGCTGAGGAGAGGTTCAGGGCAGAATTTTACAGCTTGGCTGGCCAGGTTGAGTGAACATCGCGGTGGTCTTCTGTTGTTTCTCATTCCTCCAGGGATAATTTATTGCCTCCTATCCCCCTTTTTTCCTGAAGAACATGATTGGGCTGATTTTATTTATCAAATGTCCTTCTTTATAATTGGCTTTATCCTCTTTTCCGATGGACGTTTTGTCCGTTCTGTGTGCAGGGATTGGCAGCTGCTGCTGGTGGTCGGAGTGGCAATATTGCTGGGTCTCATCGGGGGCTATTTGCTAGGGCTGCCAGTAGTTACCTGGAGTGAGTCGCCGCAGATGGCGGAATACTACATCATCCAGTTTCTCGCCAGCGCGGTAGCAATCTGCTTTTCACTGACCCTGCTGTTCATTGGGGTGCGCTTCTTGGATTTCAGCAGCCAGGGGTTGCGCTACAGCCAGGATGCAGCTCTGCCATTTTTCGTCCTCCACCAGCCGGTGATTATTGTCATCGCTTTCTTTGCCGTCCAGTGGGAAGCAGGTATTCCGATCAAAATGCTAGTAGTTCTCCTGGGTTCCTTTTTTGTCTCTATCGGATTTTATGAGCTGTTCGTCCGGCGTTTGAGACCATTGCATATTGTGTTTGGAATCAAGTCCCATGCCCCGAAAGCACATTTAACCAAAGTTGGATGAACCGATGAAGCGAGTTGATCATCTAGATCTGTTGGTATGTGGACATACGAATTTCCAGATAGAAATCCTTCTTCAAGCATTGAGAATTGGCACCAAATGAATATTTCCTATAAACCAACATTACATGGAGGCATATCATGAAAGTAAAACTGACTTTCGCATTGGTGGGAACGTTATTGGTGTTCAGCATTCTAGCCTGTGATTTGACGCTGGGCACCAACCTGATCGGCGATACGGTGCGCGGTTCAGGTTCGCTGGTAGAGGAGAACCGCACAATCAGTGGTATCTCTGGAGTCAAGCTGGCCATGCCGGGAACCCTGCACATTGCCATGGGCAGCAGCGAGGCATTGGTCATTGAAGCCGAGGAAAATCTCTTGGAATATATCCAGACAGAGGTGCGCGGCGGCAAGCTGCAGATTGATACCCGCCAGGGGATCAACCTCCAGCCAAGAGAACCGATCGATTACTACCTTACGGTTGTCCAACTGGAGTCGATCGAAATCAGCTCCAGCGGGGATGTCGAAACAGTTGATCTGCAATCCGATTCCTTTCGCGTGAATATCAGCAGCTCGGGGAATCTATCAATCAGCAGCCTGGACAGTACAAACCTGCGGGTTGAGATCACCAGTTCAGGGGACCTGGATATCATGGGGGGAGAAGTCCGGGAACAAGACATCCGCATCAGCAGTTCCGGGGAGTACCGCGCCAGGGATCTGGCAAGCCAAAGGGCTGATGTCAGCCTCACCAGCAGCGGCTCAGCGACAATCTGGGTCAGCGATGTGCTGAGCGGCAGCTTAAGTAGCAGCGGGAATATTTACTACGTCGGGAATCCCAGCGTGGATGTAAGGGAGAGTTCTTCCGGACGAGTGGAGCGAATTGATTAGATCGATCCAGACAGATTTGAAGCTCGGGAGCAAATAATTTATCGCCTGGGGATTATGTTACTCTCCGGGTTTGGTTTGGATCTTGCCAGCGATGATGTCGGACTTGAGCTGCTCCAGCTCAGACTTAATCTGTCTGGGGACGAGAGCTTCTAGTTCGTAAAAAGGTGCCAGATCGACCTCACCCGTTTCCAGGGTGCCCAGGTGGTTGCCGCCTTCGAAATTACCCTGCGTGAGAGAGTCGACCGCTTGAATCACGCTTAAATCTTGACGTCTCTCGACACTGGTCAGGATGTAATCAGAGAACTGTGGAAAGACTTTTGTGTAGTCCACGTCAGAGCCGATCAGGTAAGCCTCCCTATGCTCAGCTACGGCGGTTATCGCTCCCAAACCGGTAACATTCCAGGCCACAGGGAAAATAACATCTGCGCCTTGCACGAGCAGCTGCTGCGTGGTTTGATAGCCTCCAGGAGTGTTAAACATACTTACAAATAAACCTTCTCTGGTCGCCGAATCCCAGCCTAAAAGCTGGACCTGGGTACCATGTACCTGGTTGTAGTAGTGCATTCCTGCCTCAAAACCGTCCAAGAAATCTGTTACTGAGAAAAAGTCCCCCTCCCCAAAGGTGCCGATCACCCCGCTCTTGGTTATGGCTGCAGCCAGGTAGCCGGCTAAAAAGCCACCCTGGTCGGAGGCATACCTCACCGTGCGCACATTCTCATGTGGTTGATCAAGATATTGGTCAAGCATCAGAAAACGTTGCTCGGGGTATTGGATAGCATTGGAATCGACTACTGCCTTCATCTCCCACCCGACGGAGATGATCAAATTAC
>CP070764.1:354739-364811 GCA_020349245.1 Chloroflexota bacterium
TTGTATATTTGAGCTGAAATCGCTCCTGAAGGTCGTTGGTTCGAATCCCTCACTGGTCTGGAAAATTCACCTAAAAAGGCGCTTTTGGCTAACTTGCGGCGAAATTATGATTGAGACCTGGGACCTGATTTTATGATTCTCACTGGGGGGTAATACTCCCTCGCCTGGTCCCGTGCCAACTAGAAACGATATGCAGACCGGGTGAATTCAATTTCGGTTGCCCGCCTCGTGACATCATTCACCTCAGCAACAATCGCAGAGTCCTCCAAATCACAACCAGGTGCCATAACTTGCTGGTGGATATTGAGGTATGGATGAACCACCAAAGAAGCTGCACATTATATGGGGGTCAGGCCCTGCAGCTGAGTCACCGGGCCAGGTTCCAGAAACAGGAAATCCAGTGAGCCCAGCTCATGATTATGAGGAGCTCATGATCCGCGCTTTAGAGTAATCTTCTGCAAATGCTATCGAGATTTCAACCAAGCCGATATTCTACGGACTGAAATAAAGAGCTGGGAAAAAACCTCAGGATTCAGCACGGGGTGTAATCCTAAAGGGGAGATCAGAATTTCCCGATCCAATTAGGAATGAATCCCCATGACAAGGGAATAATGTTTCACTAAACTAAAACCAACCGATCGATCGATTAAAAGTATTCAACCCTGGTAAATTTTATGATGATCTTTGTAAACAGGTAGATTCCACCGGTGGGTGCAATTTTCTAGACGCCTGAAGGATAATGATCGCCACCAGCGTGTCTATATCAACAACAAGGAGAGTGATAAATGGCAAATGTGGAACACAGTATATGGATTAGCCGTGCTGTTGAAGAGGTTTTTGCCTATGTGGTTGACCCCAATAAGATCGCCGAGTGGGCCGGTCCAGTCGTTAGAGCGAAAAAGATCTCCGCAGGTCCGGTTGGTCTGGGCACGACCTCAACCCGGGTCACTCAATTCCTGGGTCGAACCATGGAGGCCACCTACGAGATTACTGAGTATGAGCCGAATAGGCTTTATGGAGACAAGACGACCTCCGGTCCGGTAGCCATCAATACTCGGATTTTATTCTCTGCGGGAGACGGTGGGGCGAAAGTGACGGTCCATGGAGAAATCGAAGCAAATGGCTTTTTCAAGCTCGCGGAGCCAATTCTATCCCGCATGTCCAGCTGGCAGCTTGAAACTGACCTCCAGACGTTGAAGGATCTTCTTGAAGCGCGGTAAGAAGCCAGACCCTGGGTTCAGGGGCATACCCAAGGCAGGGTAAGCTGCGGTTTTCCTGATCTCTACTCATCAGCACACGATTAACCCCAGTGAATAAACCTGGTAAAAAAGGAAACAAATATGATAAATGATCATATCCAACGCGGAGATTACACATACCAAATTGCCCCACGACTTGTCTTTTCTGCGATACGAATTGCAGACCCACTTGTCGGAATCTTCTTGCTCATCTATTGGGCTGATGGGTTTGACAACCTGTCCGATATTTTTGGGAATGCCCCCATTATGCTCTTCTTTATGTGTGTGTTCCTGGCTGTTCTCCAACAGTTATATTGGGCGTGGGTTCTGTCTCGTGAACGTTATACATGGTTTATGGCTTTGTTTCCCTGGAACAATGCCCTGGATTGGTTGTGGGTCTATTTTCTCAGCCAGGCTCTCAACAGGGGTTTGCCCGTCAATATATGGATATTTATTGGTGCACCAATCTGTATTGCTGGCCTAATGATTGAGTTGATCAGTAATTTACAACTCCACCGTTTCAAGAGTGACCAAAAAAATAAAGGGAAACTGTATACCAGAGGTTTATTTTCTGTCGTTATTCATCCCAACTACACAGGGTACATTTTGTGGCGCGCCGCGCTCCCTTTGATGACCGGATATCCTCTTGTGGCCGGGATTGCGTTTCTATTTCATTTAGTCCAGTTTAACTTCCACGCGCATCCTCCTTTTCAGCGTTACATGGCCTCCAAATACGGCCAGGTCTGGGAGAATTATACTGCTGAGCGCAAAAAGTTCATTCCAGGAATAATATAATTTCATGATTATGTGGCTGACCCACTAATAGGAAAAGGATCGAACAAAAATGAAAAAGTGGTTTTACGAACTCGTGTATCGCCTGGTATCTGCGGAACGAATCTTTGGATCTTCCGAAAAAATTGAGAATTTTGTGAAAGTTGCGGTCGATGGTCGTATCGCGACGGGCAAAGCGATTACCCTCGGGTGTGGAGTGGGTAGAGAGACTATTTACCTGGCAAAACTTGGCTTTGAGGTGACCGGATTGGATTTTTCACCCACAGCAATCAAAGAGGCGCGCCGCAGAGCCAAAGCTGCAGGAATGGATATTCCATTCATAGTGGACGACCTCACCAATCTGAGTCGATCTCTCGACTCCTATGACCTGGTGATGGACTTCGGTGCCCTGAACGACTTGAATCAGCACGATCGTGACCGTTATATGAATAACGTGCTTCCTCTGATACGTCCTGGTGGCTATTATGTCATGTTTTGTTTTGACAGGATGCTCACACTTGCGGAGGTAAAGCAACGATTCAATGAGCAATTTAGTATCGAAGTGATTGATCAGATCCCCGGCAGAAGATACCCAGGGACGCTAACCTTATATTCCATGGTCCGGAAACAGGGATAAGGAGGAAATTTGAATTATGAATACCTTCAACAATGAGATCGATCTTCCAGAAGAGCTGGTACCTCTCTTGATGAGCAGCCTGGTATGCGAATATGCTTCAATCAAGAGAGACGGGACTCCGATTACCTCGCCTTTAATTCCTAATCCGGGGCAGGATGGATGCACCATTGATGTCAACACTGGGCTCGCCTATCCGTGGAAAGCGGAACGGGCGCGTCGTAACCCCAATGTCTGTTTGTTATATTCAGAGCCAGAAGGATTGGTGGGGGAGTATCCCGCAGTTGCCTTGGTCTATGGGCAGGCAACGGTCCAGGATGCCGACCTGCAGGCAAACACTGACCGCTATGTGCGTGCGGTGCGTTCATCCTCGACGCTGTTTGGAAAGCTGCCAGTGTCAATTTTGGGATGGATGAATGGGTACATTGCCCGCATCTGGATCGCCATCACCCCATTGAAGATACTCTGGTGGCCTGGTGGAGACATAGACCAAACTGCCAGGTGTTGGCAAGCACCTGAAGGGATCTGGGTGAAACCATCTGACCCTCCCCCTGCGCCATTTCGCAACAATTACACCCCTCTGGAAGCTGTACCCAACGATTGGCGCGCTGGTATGGATTATGCGTTTGAGAACCTAAGTGTCCCAGTCCTGACCATTGTTGATGCGGAAGGCTTTCCAGTGCCTTATAGGACGGCTGGTGGTCACATTACACCAGATGGCGTTCATCTGGATCTCTTTCCCTCCATGCCTGCGAAAGCAAAGGGTCGTGCGTGCCTTACTTTCCACAGCATCCAGATTGAGAATGGGGAAATGATAGCCAATGAAAATTACGCTTTCATTGGCGAGGTCCACGCCAATGGGACTTCAGCTTCGTTTCGGGTTGAGCGCCAACTCCCGAGTGCGAGCTTCCGGCGCAGCCTGAAAGGCATGATATCGCTGGGCCGGATGATGATGCTGATGCGTAAAAGGTTAGTGATCGAAGCAACACGGCGCGGTCAACCAGTGCCAGTCGTACGCCTTGTTAAATGAAGGTCTTGCGGATTTTTTATACGAGGAAATAGGGGCAAATGGGATGATTCCGCCGGAATAGGTTTACCTAGGATTATTGCATGTATGCTGATACCGTGCCGCGGTCAGGGTGCCGGATTTTCCGGATCGGTTGCACAGTCTCCCAAACCGATCCAAATAGGCACAGCAAAATTGGTCACACACAATTTAGTCCTAGAATGAGGTATGATTGGATAACAGTCGCGTCAGGAACCGAGCCACAAGACCATGAATTTATCCGCAGACTTTAGTGATGGCCGTTTGGACCGTTGGAGTCGGCTGGCTCGACTGACCTGGTACCCCGTTTTTGTTGCAGCATTGGGGGTCTTTCTCGCATCTATTCCCGGGTATATCGTCCTCGTCCCCCGCGGCTTCGACTTAGGTACTTCCCTGGGACCCCAGAATCCGCCTCTTCTTCTTGGTTTGAATATCCTTACGGGCGTCTTTTCGATCGCCACAGTATTTATATCTTTTTACCTAGCACTTGTGCTCTTCAGCCGCCGACCGGATGACCGAATGGCTTTGTACATATCATATTTCCTAGTTGCGTTTGGAGTCCTGGTGGCTGGTCCGACCGAAGCGCTGCAACTCTTCTTACCTAGCTCTGCTTGGCAATTGTTGGAGATTTCTAGCGTGGTTATCATGCTGCCCATGGCCGTTTTCTTGTTTGCGGTTTTCCCGGATGGGCGGTTTGTACCGGGTTGGACTCGCTGGTTAGGTTTTTTCTCATTCCTGGTGGTTATCCTGATGGGAACCTTGGCGATCGTCGGGTATACCTTGATGTTTATGCTTCTATTTATTATGCTATACGCGCAAATTTACCGGTACAGGCATATCTCCACTACACAACAAAAACAGCAAACCAAATGGTTTGTATATGGGTTCGGAATAATCTTGACGCTGCTTATTCTTGTTTCTATCCCCCAAACCCGGTATTCGCCGTTGCACGTGGTGCCTCCAAACCCCTTCTTGGAAGCAGGGTCTCTGCTGCTTTATTTTTTCTCGATTGCCATCATTCCTATCACTTTGACGATCGCTGTTATGCGCTATCGGTTGTACGAGATCGATATTCTCATCAACCGCACCTTGGTCTATGGCGTGCTCTCTTTGCTCATTGCAGGTTTGTATGTGCTCGTTGTCGGGGGTCTTGGCATATTGTTTCAAGTTCAGGGCAATCTAATCATTTCCCTGCTGGCCACCGGGCTGGTTGCTGTGATATTTCAGCCCTTGAGGGAACGAATTCAGCATGGCGTTAACCGCTTATTCTTTGGCGAACGTGATGACCCGATGCTGGCGTTATCCAACCTCGGCGAAAAACTGGAGACCGCGCTTCCACCAGATGAGGTCTTACCAACTGTCGTGCGAACGGTTGCCAGTACGCTCAAGCTGCCGTACGTGGCCATAAGCCTGCGTGAAAACGACGGTATGAAAATTGCCGCTGAGTTTGGAAAAGCGGTTGTAGAGACGATCAGCCTGCCGTTGGTGTATCAGGGCGAGCGAATTGGACAAATGCTGGTAGCCCTGCGAAGTCCTCGCGAGCCTTTTTCACCGAATGAGATGCGTTTGCTGAGCAACGTAGCACGACAAGCAGGCGCTGCCGCGCATGCTGTGGAGCTGACGGCTGATCTTCGGCGCTCTCGAGAGCGCTTGGTGACAGCTCGCGAGGAGGAACGTCGGCGCTTACGGCGTGACCTGCACGATGGTCTCGGGCCGACGATGGCCAGCCAGACATTGATGTTGGATGCCGCCCTGGACCTGATTTTAGGAGATCCTACCTCAGGTCAGGAACCAGATTTGGAAAAAGCCACAAAGATCCTGAAAGAATTGCGTGTACAAACGCAGGAAAATGTGAAAAATATTCGTCAAATCGTCTATGCATTAAGGCCACCTGCCCTTGACGATCTTGGGTTGATACCTGCCATTGAGACACATATCGAACAGATCACTCGAACTCAGAATCGTTTACATATTTCAATGGAAGCCCCTGTGGAAGGACTACCACCTTTATCTGCTGCCGTTGAACTCGCGATCTACCGCATAACCATTGAAGCCTTAACCAATGTGATCAACCATGCGCAAGCTCGCGATTGCACAGTACGGATATCAGTTTCTTCGGTTCACCAGCAGATGGTCAATCTCGATGTCACTGATGACGGGGTGGGACTCCCTGAAAATCTTGAGTCTGGTATTGGTTTATCCTCCATGCGAGAGCGTGCGGAAGAACTTGGGGGTGTAGTCAAGATAGAATCGAGCTCGCGGATGGGTACCCGAGTCTCTGTTAAATTCCCAATTTCACTTGTGGAATGACTTTAATGGAACCAATTCGCGTGTTGATTGCTGATGATCATTCCCTTTTTCGGGATGGGGTGTGCGCGATCCTCGTAGGAACCCCGGATATCGATGTCGTTGGTGAAGCTGCGACGGGTAAGGAAGCTGTCTTGAAAGCAAACAGTTTAAACCCAGATGTCATCCTGATGGATATCCAAATGCCGGATATGAACGGCATTGAAGCTACCGAACGCATCCTAGAATCGAAGCCGGAGATTGGCATCATCATGATCACAATGCTCGAAGATGATGACTTTCTTTTTGCTTCCATGCGTGCCGGGGCCAGAGGTTATGTGCTTAAAGGAGCCGATAAGGCGGAGATGCTCAAAAGTATTCGAGCTGTTGCAGATGGCGAAGCGCTCTTCGGTCCAGCGATTGCAGATAAATTATCAAATTTCTTCCGCGATCTAAACGATATTTCGAGTGAAAATGGGAAACCACTTGTCTTTCCTGACCTGACCAATCGCGAGCGTGAAGTCCTCGACCTGATCGCCCAGGGTCTAAATAATCAGGAAATCGCCGCGCGCTTATTTATCAGCAGGAAGACAGTCAGCAACCACATCTCAAATATCTTCAACAAGCTCCAGGTAGCCGACCGCTCCCAGGCTATCGTTGTAGCCAAGGACGCGGGTCTCGGGAAGACAAAGAATTAATCAAGGATTTTATCTTTCCAATTTTCCTGATAATACGAAGATCAATAAACTTTCACCCATTAATTGACTTGAACTTACTAGGTCGCTCCAATAATAACCCGCTTATCAACATGAATGGAGAGTCGCATAACAAGTTCGTTGCTCATATTGAATATTTGAGCTGAAATCGCTCCTGAAGGTCGTTGGTTCGAATCCCCCCCGCTCCTAACTTTAAATCGAAAGCAGAAAGACTCGCGGTTATTAATCTTATACTGAGTATAGTATTTAATATCATTGGGATAATAAACCGGGGAGGAACTTCGCTGGTATCCACCTTCCAGTGTTGAACAGGTGATTAAGCTGGGTAGATACAGCCCTCCTCGCAGAACAGGAGTTCGCCTGGTGTGTATCCCAATTCAAGTTCCAGCCCTCTCCTCGATGATGGAAAGGTTTTTTCTTTGATGTGAAAGTTCTGTGCCGAGTCAAAAGCAGGTCATAACGATTGAAACCCTCCATGCGGCGTACTGTTCCTGGAGATCATGAGAAAGGAAAACATAAATTCATGGAGGTGAAGCAATTAATTCGAGAAAGTGATTGACTATGGTTTTGGAATTTGATATAGTGAAATTAATTGCAAATCCATGATAATTCATGGTTGAACAGAAAGTAGCATGGATGGACTTTACAGCTCACATGGTGCCTGCCAAGGTCATTCGGGGACGTTTTCAATTTAAGAGGGAGGTGATGATCTCCGGGTTAGTTGATAGAGACTGGACGCATATATATTGATATAAATTTGGCAATCAACCGTATCTCAAGGAGCTGCTTCTATGAAGAAAAAAATCCTGATCATTTTGCTGGTTTTTTTATTTGTACTCGTAACGCCTGCTGCGGCGATAACCGGCGGACAGCCGGATGGTGACGGGCATCCCTATGGCGCGCTGATCCTCGTACCAGGTATAGGGTTTTGTTCAGGTGCCTTGATTGACGAAGACCTGGTGCTCACAGCTGGTCACTGTACGGATTTCTTCAGTTCCTATACTCCTGTAGTCTGGGTGACCTTTGATCCTGAAGCCGGCATAGATGATGATTGGCAGCCTGTCTCAGGCGCCTGGTACATATCAACCTCCTGGGTAACCCACCCGGACTACGTTGATGCGAATTGGCCTTTTACAGCCGATTACGGCTTGTTGATGCTGGATGAAGATGTCTCTGGTATCACACCTGCCGCACTGCCGTCGAGCGGTTTGTTGGAAACTTTGATCGACAGCCATGGCCAGACTCAGGAACGTTTCTACGATGTAGGCTACGGGCAAGATGGGGTTAATGTCGGTGGTGGACCATATACACGGAATTTTGACTTCGTCCGCAAGGTTTCCAAACAACGCTACCACCCAGGACAGGGAGCTGTAGGGGCCTGGGATCCCATGTGGCTGGTCCTCGGGAATGTACCCTCCGACAAGCATGGTTCGGCGTGCGGTGGCGATTCGGGTTCGGGCATCTTCATGGATCCTTCGAGTCCATATGGTGATACCGTAGTCGCAGTCCACACTGGCGGTTACCGGTTGGGCTATGGTGGTGCTCTTTGCGGCAGGATCACTTCACTAAACCATCGAGTCGACCTGGATATAGTGCTTGATTGGATCGCAGGGTTTCTAGATTAAGCCAGAAAATCACAATTTTCATCTCCAACCCGTCCTGTTGTTCAGGGCGGGTTTTTACTTGGATATTACCCAGCTGCCCCGGCACAATCAATTGAAAACCTCCATAACCTGATCGGAAGGTGGAGAATAAGTATTATTTGGGTCAGAGGGTCTTCAATCGTGGTTATGGTGAAGAATGACCGCTGGCGAGTAGAATGGGCGAAATCCTCTAGCTGCAGGATGATTTTCATCAGGAATCTGCTGAATCGAAAAACCATTTTGTCAAGCAGCTTGACAGGCGTTAAAATATGCGTAACACTTATTACCTCGTATTTTCATGACGCCAATGGATTAACACATTTTTGGTAAATAAAATGATATGCCCCCAATGCCAAACAGATAATCCACCAGATGCCAGGTTTTGCCGGAACTGTGGATCGCCGATCATCCGCCAGTGTGCGAATTGTAAAGCGGAAATTGCCCCGGATGCCCGCTTCTGCATGCACTGCGGGCATCCCGTGCGTACTCGTACAGCGGATGATGAAGCCTATCTCAATCGCTTGGCAGCCGCGGCTCCTTCGCCTCTGGCAGCAAAAGTCCGTGCCGCGGCCGGTCTCTCCGGACAGCGGAGAACTGTAACTGTACTGCATCTGGATATTGTTCGATCCACCGCGCTGGCAGAAGATTTGGGTGAGGAAGCCTGGTCTGCGATCATGACCAGTGCTTACGACCGCTTTGCCCAGGGAATATACCGCTACGAAGGTACGCTAGCCAGGCTGCTTGGGGATGCGCTCGTTGCGTTTTTTGGTGCACCGGTGATGCATGAAGATGATCCGGTCCGTGCGTGTAAGGCTGCGCTCGATCTGATCGAGATTGCCAGGCAGTACGCGCAGGAGGTTAACCAGAAGTATGGCGTTGATTTCGCTGTGCGGGTCTGTCTGAATACTGGTCCGGTAGTAATTGGTCCAGTAGGGAGCGATCTTCGCTACGAATACACCCCTGTCGGAGGCGTGGTCAACCTGGCCGCAAGGATAAAATTTGCTGCCACACCGATGACGGTTCTCATCTCGGAAAAAACCTATCCCTTTGTCTCGCCGGTCTTCGAATTCATCAACCAGGGCTCGATCGAGGTTGCCGACCGGAAAGAACCGGTACGTGTTTACCAGCTGCTGGAGACCAAGCTGGTCCCCGGGAGTGTGCGCGGGCTGGCTGGCTTTGAGAGTCCCATGGTGGGGCGGAAATCAGACCTGGCTTCACTGATGGGACTTTGTGATGCCGTGCGAGCTGGATTAGGACGCGCCGCACTGGTCATTGGTGAACCTGGCATTGGGAAGACCAGGTTGATCAGAGAATGGAAGAGCGCAGCGATGGCTCAAAAACTCGACCCAGCTTCTCGCTGGGTGGAAGGTCGCTCGTTATCCTACGGGCAGGGGTTAGCCTATAACGTGGTTGCTGATCTTCTCCACGGGATCATCGGCGTACCTGTTTCAGCTGGTGAATCCGAAACGCACAATGCGCTGACAGCGCTGCTTGAAGATCAATTTGGAGATACCGATCCGCCGACTGATTTGGGCGAAATTTACCCGTATTTGGGGCACTTGCTTTCACTCAAACTGCAGGGACCGACCCTGGATAAAATTCATTCGCTTGACCCGCAAACGCTTCAGACCAGATATCTCCACTCTCTGCGACGACTCTTCATTAGGCTCTCTTCGCAGCGACCGCTGGTATTAATCCTGGAAGACCTGCACTGGGCAGATCCCTCTTCCGTGGACCTG
>CP070764.1:364911-374969 GCA_020349245.1 Chloroflexota bacterium
TGCAGCAATGGATTACGATTTTACCATTCAGCTCTTTGGGAGGGCATAGCTTGTCTCAATCTAAAGCTTTTCCCTGGAAAAATTTTTATAACTTAATTGATAAGCCTGATTATGTTTGACTTTTCCAATAAACAGACCTAAACTAAATTTATCCGGGTCTTATTGAAAGATGGGGATTTCCATGACAAAGAAATACTGTATCAGCGATTGTATGAAAAAACGGGTGATCTTTGGGCAACCCGAGATGACCGTGAAATCAGCTGCGAGGTTGATGGCGGAGAATAATATTGGGACCCTACCGGTGGTTCTAAAGGGCTCTGAACTGGTTGGGGTGACAACGATGGACAACATCATCCAGATTTTTCTTCCTGATTTTGTCTCCCTTCTCTCGAACATAAGTTTTGTGAAAGAATTTGGTGATTTGGGAACAATCTCTCCTGAAACCATGCAGAAGGCAGAGAGCTTGTCGGTAGCCGACATCATGGAAGAACCCATATCCGTTGACAACGATTGTGAACTCATTCGCGCGCTTTCATTCATGCATAAGTACAAAATTCAGGATATTCCAGTGGTAGAAAAGGGGAAATTGGTTGGGATAGCTTCCCGGGTAGATATCGGGCGAGCATTCCTTTCCAATTGGTTGAATTCAGCTAATCGCTAGAGAGGGGTCCTTGATAGCTCCCATCATCGCCTCCCTGATTGTTATCGGGACGCTTGGATTGATTTTATCGGACAAGCTCAACAATACCATCGCTGCCCTGGCTGGAGCAGCGGTCATGATCGCGGTTGGAATCAGCCTCGGATTCTATTCGCAGGAGCAAGCCATGGATGCGATTGAATTTGAGGCACTCGGCTTGCTGCTGGGGATGATGATATTGGTAGCCATCCTCGAACCGAGTGGTTTTTTTCAATATGCAGCCATTAAAGCTGGCCATTTATCGAGGGGAAACCCCTGGCGACTGGTGTTGCTGCTGGGAGCTGGGACTGCACTCGTCTCGCTGTTTTTCAACAATATAACCACCGTGGTCCTTGTCGGACCGATAACCATCCTGATCTCGGATCTTCTGGCGATTAACCCGGTCCCGATCTTGATGGCCCAGGCATTACTATCCGATACGGCTGACGTGGGTACCTCGGTTGGCGATCCGGCTAGTGTGCTTGTGGCTACGGCCTCCGGGTATAGTTTTACAGATTTCCTGACCCACGCCATGCCGGTTGTATTGGTTGCTGCAGTAGTTACCTTATTCATGCTGCGTTTTTTGTTTTCGAAAGAGCTGTCAAAAAACCCCACAAATCCAGATTTGATCATGAAGCTCGATGCAGGTGAAGCGTTACAGGACCCGGGGACAGCTTTGAAGGTTTTGGTTATTTTGATTATGGTCGTGACCCTTTTTATTTTCCAGCGGCAATTAAATATCAGTTCGGAGTTAATCGCCCTTTGCGGTGCCGCTGCAGCCCTGGTGTGGATCCGCATGGACGTACGGGAGGTTCTCCAACGAGTTGATTGGACTGTACTGCTGTTCTTTGTTGGTTTATTCGTTATGGTTGGTGGATTAGAAGCGGCTGGTGTATTCGAACCCATCGCCAAGGCACTTTCTGGATTGGGTCATTCAAACCCACGGTTGTTGGGGGTCGTGATCATTTGGGTGGTGGCATCTTTATCGGCCCTGGTAGACAATGTGCCAGTGACTATCGCCATGATCACGCTTCTCACCAGCCTGGCAGCTACGGGAGTCAATGTACGGGCATTGTGGTGGGCAGTTGTCTTCGGGGCTGGTTTTGGAGGTAACGCAACCAGCATTGGTTCAGGAGCCAATATATTGATCGTATCGCTCTCTAAAAAGACGCACACACCGATTACCTCTCGGTTGTGGAGCAGGCGCGGGCTGCCTGTTGCTATCGCCACCTGTATCGTCGGCAGCATCCTGTTCTACCTGTTCTATCCCTGGTTGAGCGGTTAGCGAAAATTCTGTCCCTTTGTTTCTTATACCATACACAACTTTGTGTTTCTGGAAACTCCGCCAATTTTGACAGCGTATTTGTCCAATTTAAAGTAATTCCCAGGCGATGAAAAAAGCTTATCTTTATATGCTATCCTAATCCTGTGAGCCGGCTCGCCTGGGCAATATACAAGGATCCTCCAACCTTGATTGATCACCTGATAAGGAGTTGGTGATAACTCACAAAAGGCGAACAGTTGATTTGAGTCTCTCCGGGATTGGGCGAAATGTACTCCGCAGGCGATTGTTTTTGGAATTCATATCCCCGGGGCAGCCGTACTTTTGATATATATTCCTGGTTCTGCTCTGGTGTTCCTGAATGGTTTTCAAATGATTTTCGCTCGAAAGTATAACGGGTAACAATTTAAAGCATAATGGCGATACGTATCCGCGGTGCTAAAGAGCACAACTTGAAGAACATTGATATCGAGTTCGGGGAAGGTCTTACCGTGGTCACCGGGGTTTCCGGTTCTGGGAAGACCTCCCTGGTTTTCGATACACTTTACCATGAAGCTCAACGACGCTTCTTGGATATTTATCTATACGGACGTGGTGGGCAGCGTCTAGCACCTGCCAAGGTCGAACAGATCACCGGCTTAGGACCCGCAATGGCCGTGGGGCAAAACCTGCTTAACCGCAATCCGAATTCGATCTTGGCGACGGCCTCAGGCCTGCATCCTTTCTTCCGTTTGCTATATACAAATTTTGGGGAAAGAAATTGTTCGGGTTGTGGAGAACCAGTCAGTGTGCTCTCCGAAGACGAGGTGCTCGAACAGCTGCTCAACCTCTCTCAACGGGAAGCCTGTGTCCTGTATGTGCCTCTGATTCATGATCTGCAGGGCAGCCATCAAACCTTGCTTTCGATCCTGGCAGCCGAGTTTGGCATCGAAAACCTGGTTGTCGATGGAAAAACCTGGGATGGGGTACCGCTGAAAAAGCACCTGCCTCATGCCATCGATATCGAGATTGGCCAGCTGCGCAGCCCCGATACTGTCAGCCGGGTACGGGAAATTGTACAGCGCGCTGCTTCCCTGGGCACCGGGACGGTGCGCGTACGGGGTAGCAAGGTCGATGCTTCCCTGGCTACGACTCGTATCTGCGCCCATTGTGGTGCTGGCCTGGGGGAGCTCCGAGCCACTCACTTCAACCAGAAATGCCCTTATTGCCAGGGCGGGGGCTGCCGGATATGTGATGAGACGGGTATGCACCCTCAGGCAGCTTCCGTTCGCTGGCAGGAGATGCGTCTCCCCGAACTGTTAAGCCTGTCGGTCGATGATACCAGGGACCTGTTTTCAAAGGTAAGCCTGCCATCCACTGCAGACAGGTTGTGCTCGGAGATCACCCGCCGCCTGGATGCTCTGGCCAGGGTAGGCTTGGGTTACCTCGCATTAAATCGTCCTGCACCATCTTTATCACGCGGCGAATCACAGCGCGTCCGCTTGGCGATCTCTTTATCCAGTCGTCTGGAGGACATGCTGCATGTATTGGATGAACCTACGATTGGTCAGCACCCCGCCGATGTAACCCGCTATCTACCCGCATTCCGTGATCTGGCTGGTCCCGTGGTTTTTGTTGAGCATGACCGGGTGGCGGCTGCATCAGCAGACCAGGCGGTTGACTTAGGTCCAGGCGCGGGAGCAGAAGGAGGAAAGGTCGTCTTCAAGGGCTCCCCTGCGGATTTATGGCGCAATGAAGGCGTAACGGGGCGGTTTTTTAGCTTCCGGGAACGGGTGATGACACCCGAATCACGACCACCCGCAGAAGAGTTTTTTTACCTGCAAGGCGTTACGAAGCATAATCTGCGCGGCGTGGATGTCCGTTTTCCCTTGGGACGCCTGACAGTAGTCACCGGGGTATCTGGCTCTGGCAAGAGCACGTTGATTGAGCATGTGCTGCTGCCCTCCATTAAGAAAATGAAACCGATCGGCTGTGCCGCGATCGAGGGCCCCAGGATGAAACCTGTCCTGGTGGATCAATCGCCGATTGGGCGCAACCCGCGCTCTAATCCAGCCACTTACACCAAGCTCTCCGATGCCATTCGTGATCTGTTCGCTGAAGCGACGGGATACTCAATTTCGCACTTTTCTTACAACCGTCCGGAGGGAGCTTGCCCGGCGTGCAAGGGAATCGGTGGGGTGGAAATCAAAATGCGCTATCTGCCCTCGATCTGGTTACCGTGTGAAGCCTGTGAGGGTCAGCGTTTTAAGCCAGAGGTTTTGCAGGCAGTGGTGGATTTCGCAGGACGAAATATCTCGATCGCGGAATTTTATGCAACACCCATCGGGGAAATCAGTAAATTGATCTCTGATTCTCCCTGGCTGACAACTGCTAGGCGCAACTTTGCGATCCGGATATTGCAGGCCCTCACCGACGTAGGCTTGGGGTACCTGGAATTAGGTCAACCCTCACCAACCCTTTCTGGCGGGGAAGCTCAGCGCGTGAAGCTGACCAAGTACCTCGGCAGAAACAATCTAAACAACCAGGTTCTCATGCTGGATGAACCCTCCACCGGGCTACACCCCCGGGATTTGGATGGCCTGTTGGTTGTCGTGGATCGCTTGGTGCGACACGGCGCCACCATCGTTATCGTGGAGCACAATACCGATTTCATCCGCGCCGCGGATTGGGTGATCGATCTGGGACCTGGTGCCGGACCGCAAGGTGGCCGGGTGCTTTACCAGGGATTGCCAGGAGGTTTGCTGGCAGAGGAATCTTCTCTTACCGCCCAGGCGCTCAAAAACGAAGAAAAGCTCGAACCCCGGCAGCTCATCCCAGGCGAGGCAGCTGCCGCTTCACCAATGATCGCCATCCGCAATGCGAGGGTCAACAATCTCAAGGGAGTGGATGTCAACATTCCCAAGGGTAAATTAACGGTGCTCACCGGGGTGTCAGGGTCAGGGAAATCGAGCTTGCTTGGTGATGTACTGCAAACTGAAGCCCGTAGACGTTATCTGGAATCCATATCGATGTACGAACGCCAGGGAACGAAGGAGGGTGCTGAAGCGCAGGTCGATTCGATTACTGGCCTGGGTGTCACCCTCTCAGTCGCCCCACAGCCAGCCCATACCTGGAGCCAGATTCCACAGTTTACCCGCCGCAACAGCGTGGGAGCCATCACCGAGATCAGTTTTCACCTGGCAACCTTGCTGAGCTGGCTTGGTGAGCGGACATGCTTTTCCTGTGGAACGAAGATGGTGCGGGGGGAAGAATGGGTATGTCCGAATTGTGCCGTGACGGCGTCCATTGCCCAACCGCGTCATTTCTCATCTGCCCATTGGTCTAGCTCGTGTAAGAAGTGCAGTGGTCTGGGGGAACTGCAGCAGCCTCAACCTGAAAAATTGATCATCTATCCTGAAAAGCCACTCTGCGCAGGGGCGATGTATTCACCCGGATATTGGCCCCAATCCTATTTGTGCAAGGACCAACCGATAATTGTCGAGATTGGCAAACGTTATGGTTTTGACCCGATGAAGACTCCCTGGAACGAGATGAGCCAGGAAGCTCGAAATGCATTCCTGTTTGGCGATGGACTCGAATATACCTGGACTTATGTCAGCAAGGGAGGCCGTTCGAAGGGGCAGGAGAGGCAATCCACCTGGACCTGGCGAGGCTTCTACAGTGAAGATAGCTGGTTATTCGATTGGGATGTGCACGGAACATATACCCGTCAGGTGGTTTGTTCGCAATGCGGCGGTGCGGGTTTACGCCCAGAGTATCTGGCGGTGACGCTGCAGGGGAAGAATGTATTCGAATTGAGCGAGATACCCCTGGATGTGTTGGAATCGCTGGTGAAAGAGATCCATCTGCCTCAGGAGGTGCTGTCGTTAATTGAAACCAGCATGGGTGTGATTCGCAAACGCTTGCGTTTCCTGCGCCAGGTCGGACTCGGATATCTACATTTAAATCGTCCGACTGGCACGCTCTCGGCTGGAGAAGCCCAGCGGATTCAGCTGGCCAGCCTGTTGGGGAACGAGCTCACCGCTTTGACCATCCTGATTGATGAACCCTCGCGCGGGATGCATCCCTGCGAGTTAGAGGCACTGCGCGATGCCCTGCAGGAATTATGTGAGCAAGGGAACACCGTGATCGTGGTCGAACATGATCCGGTGTTGATGCGGGCAGCAGATCATATCATCGATCTCGGTCCGGGAGCCGGGATTGCAGGTGGAGAGATCGTTGCCCAGGGCCAACCAGGGGAGATCATCGCCGCAAACACGATCACCGGGGAATGGCTGCGGAGAAAGAAATTCATCCTGGCTGGAGACCGTCGACCAGCAAAGGATTGGATGGTGTTACGCGGAGCCAGGGAGAACAATCTCCGGGGAGAAGATGTCGCTTTTCCCCTGGGAACCCTCACCGGGATATGCGGGGTCTCCGGTTCAGGAAAAAGTTCCTTGCTAATCGATACGCTGGGCAGGGCACTGGTGCAAAAGCTGCATTCAACCTCCTTTGCACATGAACCCATCAATCCCGGCGATCACGATGGCATAGACAATCCACCCAAGCGTGCTTTCCTGGTTGACCAGACCAGAAGGGGGATCTTCAGTCCCGCAGTGTATCTGGGCTTTGAGAAAACTTTACTAAAACTGTATGCAGACAGCGACGACGCCCAATCCCTGGGATTGACTGAAAAGGCACTCAGCGAGCGATGTTCGGCCTGCCGGGGTCAAGGTGTGATCCGGATCCCCATGGATTTCCTTCCTGATGAATGGTTGGATTGTGAGACCTGCCGCGGGACCGGGTTTCGCCAGGAGGCCTGGGAGGTGTGTATCAGGGGGGTATCCCTGCCGCAGGTCAACGCAATGACGATAGACGAGGTCTATCAACTATTTGAAGGTGAGGATAAGTTTTCCCAACGCTTGGATGTATTGAGACAGGTTGGCTTGGGTTACTTGGTCTGGAAACAGGCAGCTTACACGCTTTCTGGGGGTGAAGTCCAGCGGTTGAAGATTGCCAAGGAGTTAATCAAGAAGACGAGGATGAAAACCCTGTATATTCTTGATGAGCCCACTGTTGGTTTGCACCTGGAGGATGTTGCCCGGCTGGTAGGCGTGCTTAACCAGCTGGTAGATGCCGGGCACACGGTTCTCACGGTGGAACACCACCCGCATCTCCTTGCAGCCTGTGACTGGCTCATTGAATTGGGTCCGGTCGGGGGGCCAGAAGGTGGCAAAATCATTGCCTGCGGGAGTCCGGAGGAGGTGATGAAAATGGATACACCCACGGCACCCTATCTCCGGGAGCTGCTGGAGGCAGAATCATGACCTGGGCAGCTCTACTCCTGGCTGATCCCTCACCGAGTTTGCGACTGCTGGTATTGCGCGATTTAATAATGCGTCCGGAAACGGATGAAGAGGTCCAGGAGCTTGAACTGCTTCAGGATACCGATCCCTATGTAACAAGATTTCTCGATCTTCAAAACGAGGATGGCTCGTTCAGGAGCGGTGAAAGCGGGGGGAGGATATTAGGGAAAATCAGGCTTACAGCCCAGGCGCTGATGGGCTTGGGTTATTTCGGTTTATCCCCGGATAACCCGACTATCAGGCGGGGTGCTGAATATCTATTCAGCCAGCAGCAGCCCAATGGTTCATTTCCCCTTGAATTCCAGGGTGCAGTCCTGGATGGCGGGATGGTCGATGAGGATGTGAAGTACCACATGATACCCCTGCAAACAGCTTTACCCCTGCTGGGTTTGGCCTGGGCGGGCTATGCCAGCGACCCGCGCGCTGAAAAGGGATATGAGTGGCTGCTGGCGGAAGAGCTGCCCCAAGGTGGCTGGCCATCGGGTCGCCATGCTGACCAATATATTTTTGCAGGTGGTTATCGCCGGCTGGCTCATTCCAAATTTGGCTGTCGAACGAACACCACTGCTGCGGTCAGTGCCCTGGCGTTGCATCCCACCAGGCGTTTGAGCAGCTCTGCCCGCCGCGGCCTGGATTTACTTCTGGCTCACGAACAGCGCCAGGCGCATTCACTGGGATTCGAGGTTGCCCGCATTATCGGTGCTGAACCTCCCCGCGGCGCGTTCACCTATTTCAGGCGGTATGATGTTGCCCAGATCCTGGATTTATCCTGGAGGATCGGTGCTAGCCTTGAAGACCCCCGGGTAATGGATAATGTCAGTTTTGTCAGGGATTTACAGGGGGAGTACGGTCTCTGGGAATACGAGCGCTATCCAGAAGCCTCGCGCTGGATCACATTCGACCTGCTGCGCTCGCTTTCGAAATTGGATCAGGAGGCGGATTGGTTCAGCATGGAACCGAGGGCACCTTTCCAGGCTTATCCCAAGAAGCCCAAGCGGTTTTGAGTGTAACCTGTATGCAGTTGATATTGCTTGCGAATTTATCTTGTCTGTTGGTTGGTAGCTGGCAGTCATGCGAAAAAGCCATTGCATGACTGCCAGATTGGGTATGTGCTACTGACGCGCCAGTATGGCACGCATCTCGGCTTCGGTATCGCGGATCAACTCACCACTGACATCGATTGTCACATGGTTGAGCTGGCCAGTGTAGGTGAAGGGGGCTTTATATTTGTCTGTAACCGGTGAACCCGGATCTGCCCCGACAAATGCACCAGCAGTCAAGCCCAATGCCAGCGGCATGGTGACATCCATCTCAACCTGTCCCACGAGCTCGCCATCGAAATAGAGTTGACCGTTCCCTGGAGTCCCCTTGCCTTTGAGAACATCCGGTTTCCCGGTCACCTCGAACTCAAAGCGCAGCAGGTGGTGGCCTGCAGAGATCTCCTTAACGGATTCGACATGGAAGAACTTGCGGGCAACATAATTGTATATATAGTGCAGCTTGCCACCCTGTACATAGAATGCAAAGCCGCCATCAATACCGCCCTGAGAAAACAGCACGCCTTCATCACCTGTTTTAAACTCCACATCAGCCGTAATACTGTGTGAGCGGTTGATGATGTGGGCAGAAGCGTTCGTGGGAATTTCCTGTGTATTGGGGTAGAAGGTGTAGCTGCTGCGGTCTTTGGCGATCTGCGGACGTTCCTCAGCAAAGCGCTGTTGGCCGCGACCATCGACGGGAAGCACGTTATACTTGCCCGCCTCGACGTACCACTGGGCGATCATCTCGATCAGCTTGGCGCGATTCTTATCTGCCAGGTTGTGATTCTCGGCGAAGTCTTCAGCCACATTGTAGAGCTCCCAAGCAGTGGCATCCAGCTCGGTCAGTTTCTCGGATGGAATCGGGGTGCCAAATGGATGCCCCTCAGTGAAGGAGGTGCCCGGCCAGGGGCAGACTGCCCGCCAGCCATCATGATAAAGCGAGCGATGACCCATCATTTCGAAGTACTGCGTACGGCGCCTGGAGGGGGTTTGTGGGTCTTCGAAGGATTCAGCGAAGCTGACCCCTTCAATCGGGGATTGGGCGACTCCCTTGATGCTGGCGGGAGGTTCGATCTCCAGCATGTCCAGCACTGTCGGCACCATGTCGATTGCATGAGTGTACTGGGTGCGGATTTCTCCCTTAGCCTGCAAGCCCTTGGGATAATGGACGATGAAGGGATCACTGATCCCGCCCCGGTAGGTCTCGCGCTTCCAGCGGCGGAAGGGGGTGTTCCCGGCCCAGGTCCAGCCCCAGGGATAGTGGTTGAAATACTTGGGACCGCCCAGTTCATCCATGGCAGCCAGGTTCTCTTGTAAGTCTTCGGGGATGAAATTGAAAAACAGGTTCTCATTGACCGAACCCTCTGGACCCCCCTCGGAGCTGGCGCCATTGTCGGAGATCACCATGATCAGGGTATTCTCGAATTCATTGATGCTCTTTAGGAAATCGAGCAAGCGGCCAATGTGGTGATCGGTATGGGTCAGGAAACCAGCGAAGACTTCCATCATGCGGGCGTAAAGCTTGCGCTCTTCAGGCGAGCACTGATCCCAGGGCTTGACATCAGGGTCGTGGCGGGAGAGTTCAGCATCTGCCGGGACAATCCCCAATTCTTTTTGTTTAGCAAAGACCTTTTGGCGGTAGGCTTCCCAGCCATCATCAAAAACGCCCTTGTATTTATCCGCCCATTCCTTGGGGACGTGGTGCGGGGCATGGG
>CP070764.1:375069-384864 GCA_020349245.1 Chloroflexota bacterium
AGGAACACGAGCATTATATTCAAACAATGCGCTGATCGAAAAATTTGTTGGCGATGGATTAGCCGCGTTCTTTGCACCAGCCTTCGCGGGTCCCAATCATGCTCAAACAGCAATCAAAGCGGGAAAAGAAATTTTACAAGCCACGGGTCATGGAGAGGGAAAGACGCCCTGGGTTCCAGTTGGAGTTGGGATCAATACCGGGATGGCCTATATCGGGTCAATGAAAATGGAAGGTGGACGCACAGACATCACCATCCTTGGAGACGTTGTCAATACGACCGCCCGTCTGAGTTCGGAGGCCGCAAGTGGGGAATTATTAGTCGGTGACAAAACGATGGAGATGTCCGCTCTCTCTAAAGATGCCTTCGAACGTCGACAGTTGAACTTAAAAGGCAAAAAAGAGATCGTGGATGCATGGGTCGTGAAGCAGTGAATCAAATTGACTCATAAGAGTGGCCGTAATTTCATTATCTATCCTGGGCGCTCCTAACAATCGGGCTCTAAAAATGGCCGCAACTCCTGATTTCCCATAATTCAGAACACACCCCCGAATGAAATAATTCATTTTGCAGGTTGAACAAAAATCCTAAAAAACCTGCCTTTCGGTTTACGCCATAAGTCCTGGTCACTTCTACCACAATACCCACGCTCTGCTGTTGCCAGGAAATTTGTGGCTGAAGAATTTAATTACCAGGATCACCTTTTTCACAGAGTAGTTACATGTAAAGCTTTCGGAAATGCATTACAGCCGCCTGTGGAAAAATTATGTAAAACTACGAGCATCGATGAATCTTGTTGTATTGGCTGAGTTTCCAAGCCCTCTTACTTCCTCTTAATTGCAAACGACACCTTGACTTAACTAATGTGACGAGAAAATCAAACAGCCGTTCCGAATCAAAGTAAACCACTAGGACGTACAAATTAAGGAGAAAAATCATCAATAAGGGAAATGAGTCACATCAAATTTAATTATGAGAATGATCATTCTAACAATTAACATCGTCAAGTAATGGCTGCGGGATTAATTCTGAACATAGGTATCTGATATTTTTTCTCTTTCTCCCCTGTTTTCCAGGCTCAAGACAATTTATTCCATGCCCGATTTACAAAAATCGTGTAAGATATATCAATTCAATAAGCTTACTTGACAAAATCTGGTTTCATCCGTGGCGACTCCGCTTCTGACTACAAAATTATATATTCCGCAAATCTCTCTGGACTTGGTTTCGCGTCCGCACCTGATTTCAAGACTCAATGCTGGGATGAGAGGGAAGTTAATCCTGATATCTGCGCCAGCAGGTTTTGGAAAAAGTACTCTAATAAGCGAATGGGCGAGGACCATTGAAGAGCCCGTCACCTGGCTCTCATTAGATGAGAATGACAATAATCTAAAGCGCTTTCTTTCTTATCTTATTGCTGCAATCCAGCAAATTGACGGATCGATTGGGGAGAGCATCCTAGCATCGCTAGAATCGACAGACAGCCCTCCGATCGAACCGGCAATCACCATCTTGATCAACGAGATTGCGGAATCAGGAGTAGAGTTTTCATTAGTACTCGATGATTTCCATCTTATTACTTCGCATAAGATAAACGATGCGCTAATTATCCTCCTCGACCATCTCCCATCAAATGCTCACCTGGTGATAAGTACACGCGCCGATCCTGTAATACCCTTATCGCGTTATCGTGCCAGAGGGCAAATGGTTGAAATCCGGCACGATGATTTGCGCTTCACAGAAGCAGAAGTTACAAGATTTCTAAATGATCTGTTTGGTTTGGATCTATCCGCTGTGGATATCCAAATGTTGCTCTCTCGCACGGAAGGATGGATCACTGGACTGCAATTGGCAGCTATCTCCATGGAAGGACGAGAGAATAAACATGAATTTATTACTGCATTCTCGGGAAGCCATCAATATATTATCGATTACTTGGTGGATGAGGTGCTGGCTCATCAACCAGAAGAAATCCAAACATTTCTCTGCCAAACTTCAATCCTTGATCGATTCAGCGCTTCTCTCTGCGACTATGTGTTGCAAATTTCAAATAGCAAAAACATACTGGAAATCCTTGATAAAGCTAATCTTTTCCTCATTCCTTTGGATTATGAACACAACTGGTACCGTTATCATCATTTGTTCGCAGATTTTCTGCATAAGCGCTTGATTGAACGTGAACCAGAAATCATACCCAAATTACACAAACGTTCCTCAGAGTGGTTAGATAGAAATCGTTTAATCACAGAGGCCATAAATCATTCTTTGGCAGGGGAAGATTTCGAGCGCGCTGCTCAGCTGGTGGAAAGTGTTGGTACTGACATGATGATGCGAAGCGAATTTGACCAGTTAACGAGCTGGTTAGATGCAATCCCCCGACAAATGGTTGTCGCTTGGCCTTGGCTTTGCATCATTCGGGCTTGGATGTGTCAGAGATGGGCTCGTCTAGATGAAGCAGAAGAGAATCTACAATACGCCGAACGAGCTCTAGAGAATGAAAAAACTCCAGAACCCGTCGGCGGGAAAGCTGTAATTCGGGGACAGGCGGCCGCAATTCGCGCTCTAATTGCCCTTAATAGGGCACAGATCCCACAATCCATGGAATATGCCAATCAAGCGCTTGTATACCTGCCTGTTAACCACTTTAATCGAGCTGTGGCCTCTCTTTCCCTAGGTATTGCTAAGGGGGTGACTGGTGATTTTGATGATGCAATCAAGATATTCCTTGAAGCTCGAAGAGACAGTCTTGCTGTTGGCAACCGCATTTTAGCCCAAGCAGTACTTCTGCAAATGGGTAGAGTGCTGGCTATGCAAGGTCGGCTGCATCAAGCGGCTGAAGTATTCAACGAAGCTGTTCAATTGACATATCAAAAAACAAATCTCAAGATACCATATTCAAGTGGAGCTTGCGTACTTCTCGCAAATATTTACCGGGAATGGGATGACTTGGATACTGCCGAAGTGCTGTTAGAGGAAGGAATTGAGATCGGAATTCCAGCAAAAATGGTGGATGCAGTATGCGTAGGTTATGCGATATTGTCCCGATTATATTTGGCACGAGGAGATTTGGAAGAAGCCAAAAGGGCATGCCAGGAAGCAAATCGAATAGTTAAGACAATTCCTGACCCTGAACCTGAAGCGATGACCATGACCCTAGACTGTCGCGTAAGATTACAGCTCAAAGTGGAAAATTACCTCGAAGCATCAAAGTTAGTCCATGAGCATGGTTTAGATGTAAATGATGATATTTTATATTTTCACGAATTTGAGCATATCGTTTTAGCCCGTGTGCTTATGTATATGGGCCGGAAAAACCCGGATAATAAGCAACTCTTAACTGATGCACAGGAATTAATCGCCAAAATGTTAGAGGTCGCAAAACCGGTTGGATGCATGAGAGAAGTGATTTCCCTCCTTGTTCTTCAAGCTCTGGCCAATAAAGCCCTTGGGAATGATGATCAAGCTCTGAACTTGCTGGAAGAAACACTGCTGCTCGCTGAGCCGGAAGGCTATGTACGCACATTCGTCGACGAAGGGAACGAAATGAGAGAATTGCTCCGCCAGAAAGCCTCCCGTGGCATCGCAACGGATTACGTGATTAAATTGTTGAATGCATTTGAGCCAGATAGGTCAGATTTAAAAAGAATATCCCAATCGCTCGTAGAACCGCTCAGCGGGCGAGAACTCGAGGTTCTTCGCATGCTAGCAACGGAGCTCTCTGGCCCAGAGATTGCTCGTGAGCTGATGATCTCCCTGAACACCATGCGCACACATACAAAGAACATTTACTCGAAGTTAAACGTCAACAGTCGACGAGCAGCATTAAGTAAGGCAAACGAACTAAACTTGTTATAAGCGATAGAGATCTCTCACCTAAAGCACAAAAAGTAGAATTACTGATATTGCCCTTCAGGGCTTTCTTTTTTTAACCATCGCACTCTCAAGTTCCTTTTGATGAAATCACCAGGTTAATCACCATGTATGGTGATGACACCTCACCACGACGTTTTGTATATTCCAATCAACTTAATGACAGAAAGGAAAATTGAAGTGCCGGAGAACTATAAAATACTCATAGATGGACACCTGCAAGATCGTTGGGAAGAGTGGTTCGAGGGGTTAAAGATTTGTCGGAATATGGATGGAACAACAACGCTTTCAGGTTCGCTCTCCGATCAATCAGCTTTACACGGTGTATTACTCATAATTCGGAATATGAACCTCAAATTAATCTCAGTCAATCCTATGAAAGAGAACCAAGAATACAAAAATTCAAATGAAAAGGAAAAGTAAAAATGACTACTGAACAATATTTAAACAAGATTGAGAGGCGCGCAATCGCAGAAAGCCTGTATTGGGCTGGTGTATTGATCTGGGCAGGTCTGGTGTTTGGTGTAAACAGCTTAGGCTTACTGCCTCAAATTGGAAATGCAGATGCCTGGAGCTGGGTGTTCATTGGTGTCGGTCTGTATGGCACCTTATTGAACCTCTACCATGCCACTTTGCTTGACACAGTGACAACCACCTGGGACTACATCTGGTCCGGATTTTGGTTGGTGCTTGGCCTGAGCGGTCTGTTTGCCTTCGACATGTTCTGGCCACTTGTGCTGGTCTTGATTGGCTTCACAGTGCTGATCAAGTCGTTCCGCTCCAGCTAAAATCTTCAAAACATGGCGGCGTCTAGCTCTCGGTGCTTTCTCAATGCTAGCTGATTCTCAAAGAAGATTATAGAAAATCAATACTGAAAGGAGTAGAAGTGACTGATAAAGAAAAAACTACCCCAGATAGCAAATGTGACATTTCTTCATGCATGGAAATGATCGAGAAAATAATGGGGCAACAAATGGAAGGATTTGACTGTACAGCGATGTTGTCTCTGTTGTCTGAAAAGGATGTGGTTCATAATGCACAGAAAATAATGTCGATAATGGAATCTAATTGTAGATTTGGGAACGAAGACTAATCAGCTTCCCAATAAAGTTGCCAATCCAATCCTTTTGCTGGAGATAATGGTTTTTTTGACCATATCTCCAGCCATTTCTCAAAAACTCCATAATATACTTTTTGTACAATTGCTTCATTCGTGACTTTTCAGCTTTTGATAAATTTAGTACTCTCAAAGCTCATTATCAGAGTGTTGAATTTGTGGAATCTGAAGATTATTAAGCAAAAGACGAAAGAAACAACCTTAACGTTGGCCCAGTTTAGAACACGGTTGGGTAGCAAACAAACCTATTACACATGCCTTTAGAATGTGGCTAGATACGTGGTGAGGGATTACTAGCAGGCTTATTTTTATTTCCACTGGTTTGATTAAATGATCGATACTCCATCCCTATCGTCTGGTGACCGGATAGACTCTATCAGGCCATAGAGGGAATTATTTAATCGTCTTTACAATCAGGATCGCCCTAAGGTTATTACAGCAGAAGTGGAAATTCTTGCGGATCTTACCTACTCTGATTTGGGAGAGAAAAGCGATTTGCAATCTTTTATCCTCAAAATGTCGCTATCATCAAGTTCGACTCTTATCGTAAAGATCGCCACATGAGGGACATCGAATTAACCTGGTATACGAATACCCTGGCAATATCAATCACTGATAACCTGCAATAATTCGTAGGTTATGGAAGGCTCATTCCAACTTCAGATACCAGTTATTCCGCAGACCTTGGTACGCATATGCCTCACTTACTGCGAGGTACGAACCAAGACACACCGGATGGATTTATCAACTTCCCGAGAGGATACCTGGAGACACACAATATCAATCCACACGAAGTGAGTAATGCTCCATTCAAAGACTGGGATCAAAAAAGGGTAGAACTAACTCGGAAATACATTCTTGAAGGCAAGCTGCATTTGGATGGTTTGGGGTTTTGAGAACCAAGATCGTTCGGTATGGAGCCAATCTCGCCTGACTGGTGAGAGGAGTATCCCTCGAACGGGGTTAGGCGAGATGGGAATGGGTGCTTGTCAATGGAATAGAGCCTCATCTAAGTCCTGAAATGCTTCCAGTCCTCGAGGAGCTTAAAAGCAAGGGACATCGCATAATTTTGATATCTGGTTCATTCCCCTGTTATCTGGATAAATTGGATGAACGGTTCGGAATTGGGACAGCGATCGCCACATCAGTTGAAACCAAGGATGGTCATTTCACAGGGAGGATTATTTTCCCGCTGAATGAAACTCAGGGCAAAGTTGAGAAACTTCTGGAATTCAAGAATTGGTCGGGAATGGCATCGACCTGTAGGCATGCTATTTCTATAATGATTCCATCGTGGATGCCCCGATCATCGACATGTTCGGAATTTCGGTCGCTGTGTATCCTGATGCATCCCTTAGCACCATGGCAACAGAGTGAGGGTGGACATTTATTAGAGGTGCTGATAAGGTCTGATACCTGACAGCAGATGCGTACAGCTTTTTAGAAAATGTGCTCGTGGGCTTCTCGAATATAAAAGAAAGAGAGACATGGTGAGATGAATTCAACAGTCATAAATATGAGGATGAATAAATTAGAAAAATGGGCTACAAGTGCTGGGCTCTGGCTGTCCGCAATAGTAATTGGTGCGGTAGCAATTAGCTAAGTCCTGAACTCCCGGTTCTCGATTAGACACCTCGTTTGGTTCATTGGAGTGACTTTTGAGGCAGTAGCGCTGATTACCTTTGAGTGGATATGGGCATATAGCAAATCGCTTGGTGATAATCTACCTAGAGGGTTAAGTACAGTTCTAATCCCAGCAATCCTGTATCGTTGATCATCCATAACCAGATATGCTGTCTGGGTCTCAAAGCTACTCTACGCTGTGTAAGGTGATCAGATTGATGATGATCTGTCCGGGAATTTTTATAGTTGTCCAATTAACCAAAGGTAAATAAGCCGGTGCTGCCTTAGCACCAATGGTGGTGATTGGGCTCATCCACTGTTACACTTATGGGGTATCTATCAACACAATAATCCCCGACCTGGCGAGCGGCTATTCGCCTGCCTGCCAAGTGTTCCCGTTGGCAACATCCCTGTTATCAGGTTCAACCTTGGGGTATATCCGCACCTGCTGGAGTGCAGCCCTGGTTGGATTACTGTTGATAGAGACCCTTTTTATTGATGGCACCAGTCTGTGGGGCTTCCCCTGTGGTTTCTTAGTGTATAGGTTAGGTTTTGAAGTTTCGCCACCATTCTAATGAATCTCCTACATTTTTCCCTTGACAATAAAGTGATAATCCTTTATAATCATCGTATATTTACGATGATAGGGCGTAGACCATGATAATGCAAGCCTCCCCAGAAGCATGTTGCACCTTGGATATTGACGGAGCTGAACAAGAAAAGCTCATTACTATGTTTAAGGCACTCGGCAATCCGATCCGTTTTGAAATGATGAAATTCCTTATTACCCATCCTGGTTGCATTACGGCAGACATTGTTGATTATCTCCCGATAGCCCAGGCAACTGTCTCTCAGCATACCAAAGTACTTCGCCAAGCCGGCTGGGTCAAAGGCACCGAAGTCGGCACAGCTACTAGCTACTGCCTCCACGAGGAGAATATCGCCTGGTTTCGGGAGGTTGTTGGAGAAATATTCTAGAACTATTTTTTATTTATCTATAATCATCGTATATTTACGATATAAGGAGGCGTATTATGCAATACTATTTTATAGAGATTGGTGAATATATTATTGACAGTTTTGTCCATACCTGGCCGTATATACTAATCACGATCCCCATCGCTGTAGCCGTGAAGATGTCAGGTGCTTCGAAATATATCAATCGCGCCCTCACAGCCCAACCGATCCTGGCAATTTTCCTGGCGACTTTAGTGGGTGCTTTTAGCCCGCTATGCTCTTGCTCTGTCATTCCCGTTGTGGCCGCGTTATTGATCGGGGGCGTTCCTCTAGCTCCAGTGATGTCTTTTTGGTTGGCCTCCCCATCTATGGACCCAGAGATCTTCTTCTTGACCGCTGGCATATTGGGATGGAAATTAGCAATTTGGCGATTGGGATCGACACTAGTTCTAAGTCTCGGTGGTGGATTTATCACCCATAAACTTGTCCAGCGTAAGTGGCTGGGTATGAATATACTTCGGGATACAGGCTCCACCCGGGTGAGAACCACTCGAGAAGTTCTCGAGCTTGCCTGGAACCAAATCGTGACCCAACTTAGATCTACTCTGGCACCTCAAAAAGCGACCATCATGATGGCATCTGGGAGTTCAATTACTCTACCTGGTAAACAATCCGAAGTAATGGAAACTTCCTTCTGCGGTATCCAAAACCACCAAGAAAAGTCTACCGATAAGTCCTGCAACGCCGCCTCCGAGCACTCTCCCAACGCTAGCAACTTCTTTTTTTGGAAACGCCTAGCTCGGGAAACCTGGGTGGCCACGATCATGGTAATCAAGTTCATGTTGATCGCCTGGTTTTTTGGAGCATTGGTCCGGCTATACGTACCGGAAACCTGGATCATTACAACTCTTGGTGGAGATAATCCCTGGTCTATTTTCACTGCCGCAATTCTGGGCGTACCGGTCTATACCAGCAACCTGACCGCGATGCCATTGATCGGAGGCTTGCTATCACAGGGAATGCACCCTGGTGCGGCTCTGGCATTCCTGATCGCTGGTCCGACCACTACACTCCCCGCGATGTCAGCTGTTTGGGGTTTAGTAAATAGGAAGGTATTTTTCTTGTATATTGGTTTTGCGTTGGTTGGAGCTATTGTCATGGGATATATTTATAGCTTTACTTTATAAGCAAAACGTCCAATTCTCTCACCTTTTTCAAAGCCCTGCCAAGTAACTCAAACTACCTGGCAGGGCTTATTGCTTAACCACTTTCTCCCAGATTTTGAAATCACCACATCAATCACATCGTCTGGTGATGACCTCTCACCACTTTGGCTTGTATATTAAATACACGAAATCAGCACAAAGACAACAAGGAGATATAAATGACAGATCAACGATTTATGTCCGAGGAAAGCGGGTCACACCATCGCAGAAAAGTGTTCTTCTTAATCACTTTCGTTGCTGCGGGTCTTGGTATGTGCACTGTGATGAAGGCTTTCGTCTGCGGGAAAATCAGCAAAAGCCTCCCAAGCCAGGGTGTCTCAGAAGAAGTAGATTGTGGTTGCCCCACATCAGAAGAGGATTAAATTTGGAATATAACGGGAAAGTGGTATTCCTATTACCACACAAGTTGTTTCTATAGAGAAAAGGAGTGAACAAATGACTATTGGACAGAATTTAAGTGAGAATAAAGAACGCCAACGCTTGGAAGGGATTTGGTGGGCAGTAGCTCTGATTTGGGCTGGTCTTGTTTTCGGAACAGATAGCTTGGGCATCCTGCCCCAGATCGGTGCGGCGGATGCGTGGAGCTGGATTTTCCTCGGTGCGGGTTTGTTGGGCACAATTGGAAATCTTTACCGGGTAATCTCATCTTATGCTCCAAACCCGACCTATTGGGACTGGATTTGGAGTGGCACCATCCTGATCCTTGGCTTGGGCGGCTTCACCAAACTGAATATTTCCTGGCCAATAATCCTGATCCTTGTTGGCGGGATTATCCTAGTCAACGTATTGTGGCGGCGTGATTAGGGCACTATCAATTTTCATAAAGAAATTTTTAAATCAAACCACATAATTTAAGGAGGTCTGAAATGGCAACAGTATATGCATTAATGGAAAAATACAATCGGCTCATTATCTTTTCGCTCTTGGGGGTGATCGTTTTGTTCCTCTTCGCCTGCACTTTCCACGACATTCTACCGATATGCCACTATCTGTTTGGGTGCGA
>CP070764.1:384964-394529 GCA_020349245.1 Chloroflexota bacterium
CCCTGATTGGTCACGACCCCGGTCACAGTGCTGTCTTTGCGCGTGATCCCAATGACTTTCGTGTCCTCAAAAATCTGAACTCCGCCCTGCCTGGCTCCCTTGGCCAATGCCATGGTCACCCCAACGGGGTTAGCGCGTCCGTCTCCCGTGCTTAGAAATCCTGCCAGCACATCGCGGCAATCCATCAATGGCCAAAGTTCTTGAACTTCTGCAGGTGAAATCTCTTCCACATTCACCTCAAAATGCCGGCAAAAAGCGGAGACGCGGCGCAGTGCCTCCAGCCGGGATTTCGTGCAGGCAATTTCCAGCATCCCTACCGGGTTAAATCCGGTCGCCTGCCCGGTTTCACTTTCGAGATCTGCATATAACTGGAGGGTATACTTGGCCATCTCGATGGTTGTTGCATCAAAAAACCCCCCGGCTTCAACCAATCCAGCCGCATGCCAGGTCGTTCCAGCCGTTAATTGGTTCTGTTCGAGAAGAACGATATCCTTCCAGCCCAGCTTGGCAAGGTGATATGCCGTACTGCACCCGATGACTCCACCTCCGATAATCACGACCCGGGTATGGGTAGGAAGATTATTTGCGACCGGATTATTATTCATACGCTGGACCCATTTTTCTGCTCCTATCTAAAACGTATAAATTCCCACAGAATTTCCTCGCAGGATCCGGAACTCCTCATTTTTTTAAAACGTTGGCGGGGATTTGGAAGGCCGGATATCTCGATATTGGGCTGGATTGTACAACTGCAGCGAAAGGCTTATACAAGTGCTGCTACCTATTATGATTTGAGAAATGTAATCAATCGGGTGAACCTGGTTCCAAAAACAGTGAGGCATTCTATCTGGATGATCTTGAAGAGCACCATCCAACTCTTTCTCGTATTATGAATAATATCATGAATGAAAACAACTAACCCGAGGATAAAATTCACGGGTTAGAGAAAAGAAGATTTTAACTCCCAGGCCTCACCGGGTTGATTCCATAACAAACGCATGCTCGTATGGAATTTTTAGAAACCACCGAGAATGTGCAATTTAATGATTCTCACTTGAAATCCAATAAAAGTTTATTCCGGTGTTAAAATTCCATAGCTACCTGAAATCAAAGCTAGACAGGTAAATCAAGGGACCTTAGAAAAGATTTGAACTCCAAACCACCCGGTTCTGAGTGGATGTGAAGCGATTGATTGCGTTATTTGGGGATGATTCATCTCAATGCTTACAGCACTGGAGATCTTCGATTCCCACACCTACTCAATTCTGACAAATCAGTAAAAGATCCCTTTAAAATAGAGAAATCCTGAAATACCTCGATCTGTGCCACAGAGGAGCATTTATGTACACACAGACCCCAGATATCCTCCCTTTCACCTCACCTTTCAAACCACAGCTGCTGTCAGAATCTGAGATAAACATCCTGAAAGAGAAGACACTGGAGATCCTGAATGAGGTCGGGGTCCGTTTCCCTTCTTCTAAGGCTCTGGATATTTTTGCTGATCACGGAGCCAGGGTGGATAGGGAGACCGGGATTGTCCGTATCCAGCCTGACCTGGTGTATAAAGCCATGTCAACCGCCCCGCGCTCCTTCATCCTGGGAGGCAGGGAGAAACGCTTTGACCTGTTCCTGGATGGCAATTGTTCCTACCTGTCGACAGATGGCACCGGTGTTCATGTTGTTGATCTGGAGACCCGTCAGAAACGTGCCTCCTGCAAAGCAGACGTGGCCTTGATGGCACGAGTTTGTGACGCGCTGCCTCTGATCGGCTTTTATTGGCCGATGGTCAGTGCGCAGGATTACGGGCAAACTGCATCCCTGCATCAATGTCACGCCGGGTTAACCAACACGTTAAAGCATGTGCGTGGTGGGACCACGATGCATCCACGATTGGCACAATATGTGGTTGATATGGCCACGGTTGTGGCTGGCAGTGATGAAGCTCTAAAAAAGCGACCGCCCATCTGTGCAAACATTTGCACAATTTCTCCGCTGAGCCATGACCGGGAGGGTATTGAGAGCGCCTTGATCTATGCCCAAGCGGGGATACCGATCAGTTTCATGGCGATGCCCACCATGGGATCGACCGCCCCAGCGACTCCCCTGGGAGCGCTTGTTCAGGGGGATGCTGAAGTGGTCAGCGCCATGGTTCTCATGCAGCTCGCATATCCTGGAACTCCCGTGTTCCACGCCATTTTTACTTCGCTTATGAATCCACGCACGGGAAGCTATATCAGCGAAGTTCCAACTGCCTCCTACGTCATGGCGAAGGAGCTGGCGCATGGCTGGAAAGTTCCCTGCCTGGGGGGAGCCAGGGTGAGTGGCGACGCGCCGGGACTTGGTTGGCAATCAGGGTTTGAGGTTGGTCTTGGTACCGGGATGAGTGCCATCGCAGGAAGTGAAATCTGCGGTTTAATGGGCCTGATCAGCAGTGCGATGACGCTTTACCCCGAAGAGGTGATCCTGGACCATGATGCCTATAACCACGTTTATGAAATCCTGAACAGTAAAAGGTTAACCGAGCTGGAACCATCGCTCGATGTTATTAAAGCTGTAAAGCAGGGTGGTCATTTTTTAGCCCAGAAGCACACCCGGGAATACATGCGCAAGTTTCATATCTCTGCCGTCCGGGATCAAAAAGATTCCGACAATCAACCACGCGATCCTCGCCAGGTGGCAATAGAAATTTTTAAGCACTTAGAAGCCTCTCACCATCCACAACCTTTACCTGAGAAGGTGCTTGCAGAACTGGACAAGATCCTCGCGACAGCAGAACGGGAAGCGGAAGTTGTATTTGCAGAATAAACCGGCACATGGAACGAAACCATTTGCTGGTTATTCCGATTGATTTCGGAGTGGCCACCCTGATAGGGGATAATTGCTCGCTGTTCAGTATCTTAATTTATTTGATAGGCAAACGGTTAATTTGATCGAGGTGAGATGATAAAGGGGGCATTTGAAATCCATTTGCTGGAGCAGGATTACCGGCCGAATATTGTGCCATAAGGCACAGCAGTAAATTAAAGCGAAAAACCTCCAGGATAGCATATCCTGGAAGTTTATATTCTGGTTTATTTCAGCTAGATGCTAGTTCACTCGCTCGAGGACTGGCCTAAACTTATAACCGTAAACCAGCATACCGCGCTCGTCGCCATCGGTTCGCAGGCGGCGGGTGACCATTTCAACCGGTGTGCCGATTTCCACTTCCTGGTCGCCGAGATCAGTCAGCTGGGCAGTTACCAGTGGGCCTTCTTCCAGCTTCACCAGGGCGACTGTGTAGGGGGCGTTCTCCTCGAATCCTGCCGGGGCATCGTAAACGGTGGTGTGCGAATAAACTTCACCGCGCCCGCTGAAAGTGAACAGATTCTTTGCTTCTCCACCGCACTCCGGGCAAATATCGCGGGGCGGGAAGATCTTGGCTTCACAGTGAGGACATACCTCTCCAACCATCTTGTAACGCTGCTGTTTAAGACGCCAGTGGCGTGGGATTTCCATGAGTGTGCTCCTAATACCGATTTTTTACAATGCAAATGTAATCTTTATGATTTGCATGGGTAAGTTTAGCCAGGAGAAACTATCAGGAACTATCAAATTGAGCTCATTTCATTGCTGAAAGGCAAAATCCCAAACAACAATCAATTCCAGTTGGGTTATTTCTAAATCTGGCATGATCTTTTGGTTATTCGTCGGTGACCTGCGGCGCATGTCCTCGATCCACAGAATTTAAAGGCTGGCTTATGGCTCTGTCTTTTCCAGGACATGCGTGGCGACCGAGGAAGCCGGGCCGCCCAGGCACTGAACCAGTGCTCTGCGGGCATCCCTCACCTGGTTTTCTCCCACCTGGCCGCGCAGCTGCATAACCGCCTCGACCGCTTGGTAAACCCCTGTCGCCCCACCGGGATTGCCGCGGGCTTTCAATCCACCAAAGGTGGAGATGGGTAGAGAGCCGTCCAAATTCAGCTCGCCATCTGCGGCCAGCTGCCAACCCTGGCCCCTTTCGGCAAATCCAGCAGCTTCCAGGGAGAGGGCGGCATGGATTGAAAAGGCATCGAACAGCTCGAAAAGATCGATGTCCGCCGGCAGGATACCGGCCTGTCGGCAGGCGCGTTGTGCCGAGAGACGTGCTGCCCGGAAGTCGAGCGGGTCTGAGCGATCGTGCAGGGCTAAAGTGTCGGTCACGGAGCTGGACCCGGAGATGCGCACCATTGGGTGAGAGAAGGATGGCGGCAGTAGATCCCGGCGCGTGACCAGCAGGGCTGCCGAACCATCGGCACCCGGGGCCACATCAAACATGTTCAGCGGCTCGCTGACCATCCCGGCGCGCTGGTATGCTTCAAATTTAATCGCCTTACGGAACATGGCATTGGGATTATTGACGCCATTGGCATGGGCCACCAGGGAAAATCCGGCGAAACTATCGTGGTCGACATTAAATTCATGCATGTAGCGGCGCATGAGCAGTGCAGCTTGTGCGGTAGGGGTTAATCCCTGGACAGCCTCGTAATCGCTGTCCACGGCAGTGGCAATCGCAGCCTCCACGCCGCTTCCCGTCTGGTCGGTCAACTTCTCGACACCTACTACCAGGGCTGCCTCCGCACCTCCTGCATTCACCGTCAGGTATGCCTGGCGCAGGGCCAGGCCGCCCGAAGCGCCGGCACCCTCAATCGTCAAAGCTTCAATCCCGGTCAACCCTGCAAAATCAGCGATAAAAGCCCCCAGGTGCGCCTGGTGTGACAAGGTGGGGGCGAATACATTACTGACAAACAGCGCCTGTGGCTGCACCCCGCCTGAATCTTGAATAGCTGCTTCGATGGCATGCAGTGCCAGCTCGCGCAGGGAGGTATTCCAGTGTTCTCCTACTGGAGTCTGACCAACTCCAGCGATAACGACATCACTCATATTGATCCTCATCCTTCCGCTTGGTCTTATTTCAACACCAGTTTATTGCGCATGCGGGCATAGGTAGCGTAGTCGATCTCGGTCCGACGGGCGATATAATCCTGTGTCTTCGGTGCTCGATTCCGGCGCTCTGAGATCGCCTCTGTCACCCGGATATCAAAAGCATCCGATCCTGCCCCGGAGCCAAACGAAACCAGGAGAATGTGGTCGCCTGGCTCAGCGATATCCAAAACCGCTGACAAGCCAATGATAGCAGCCCCCGCGTACGTGTTGCCAATCAGCGGGACGAGCAATCCTGGCTCGATCTGCTCCGAAGTGAAGCCCAGCATCTTTGCCGCTCGCTGAGGAAACTTGGTGTTCGGCTGGTGAAATACAGCATAGGTATAATCGCTGGCCGTGGTGCCCATGGCTTCCATCAGTGCTGAGCCAGCTTCGCTGATGTGGGCAAAATATGCTGGCTCACCGGTAAATCGCTGTCCGTGTTCCGGATATTTCTGGTACGCCCGTCTCCAGAAATCGGGCGTATCGGTGACATACGAATAGGTCGCATTGATCACAGCCAAAGACTTGTCTGCCGCGCCCAAAAGATACGCGGCGCCCCCAGCAGCGGCAGTATATTCCAGGGCATCCCCCGGTTTACCCTGGGCGATATCCATGCCAATCGCCATTGCATAGGGAGCCATCCCGGAGCCAACAAAACCAATCGCGGCAACCATGGCTTCTGTTCCTGCTTTGCAGGCAAACTGCCAATCTGCAGCCTGGATATCCGGCACCGCTCCAATCGCTTCAGCCACAATGGTCGAGGTGGGCTTGACCGCATAGGGATGCGATTCCGATCCCACCCAGACTGCCCGCAGCTGTTTTGCCTCGATCCCGGCGCGAGCTAGGGCGTTGCGGGCGGCTTCGATGGACATCGTCGCCACATCTTCGTCGATCCCGGCAACTGCTTTTTCCTTGACCGGAAGGCCACCTTTGCCGCCGGTCCAAATCCGGGAAACCTCACTCGCTGGCAGGCGGAAGCGGGGCACATAAGCCCCGTAGCCGACAATTCCCACCGGGTTTTGGGGTTTCAATAGTTTCTGATCACTCATACTTTTAACCAAACTCCTTCTATTTCGCTGGGCTGTTCCATTCCTTCAATATCTCTTCAGCCCGATCAATCCGCACGGTCTCTTCTGCAACCAGCTGCTCAGCCAACCTGCTGATCTGATCGCCTTGGGCACCCGCGGCTACCGCCACCTGGCGGGCATGCAGTGACATATGCCCACGCTGGATGCCCTCGGTGGCTAAAGCCCGCAAAGCAGCCAAGTTCTGGGCCAATCCGACAGAGACAATTATCTCTGCCAGCTCTGCCGCAGTCTTGACACCCATCAGCTTCAAGGCAGCCCGGGCGCCAGGGTGGACCTTGGTCGCGCCGCCGACGATTCCCACGGCCAGAGGCATCTCCAAATAGCCAACCAGGTTGTCCTGGTCATCCTCTCCCCAGGAGCTCAGGCTGGTATAGCGCCCCTCTCTGACGGCATAGGCGTGGGCTCCTGCTTCAATCGCCCGCCAGTCGTTGCCAGTGGCGATCACCACGGCATCAACCCCATTCATGATGCCCTTGTTGTGAGTCGCTGCCCGGTAGGGATCTGCAGCTGCAAAAGCCCAGGCTTCGATCACACCCTGCCGCACCTCAACTCCGGAAAATTCTCCAAAAGCCAGTTCAGAGAGGGGAATGGTGCAGGAAGCCCGTGCCAGGCGGCGGTCAGCCAGGTTGGAGAGAATCCGCAGGTGGACACGCCCTCCGCTGATCGATTCTACCAGAGGCGCCAATCGCTCAGCTGCCGTGTTGACCGCATTAGCCCCCATCGCGTCCCTGACGTCGTAGATCAGGTGCAGGACCAGAAACGGTCCAACCGGGGAGTTTTCCAGCAGGCGAATTTCGATATCGCGTGGTCCGCCGCCCAGCTCCTGTAAAACCGGATCGACCTCGGCAGCCGCGGAGAGCAGGTTTTCCTTCTCGGCAAGCAGTGCCTTGCGGGCAACCTGCAGATCGCCGACGTCCAGTAGCTGCAGCTGGGCGATCATCTCCGGCGGGCTGGTCTCGGCTTTGAAGCCTCCACCAGCGCGGGCCAGCTTGGCCATGTAGGAGGCCCCAGCCACCACGGATGGTTCCTCGATCGCCATCGGTACCAGCACCTCTCGCCCGCTAACCACAAAATTCAGGGCGATCCCTAGGGGTAGGGTGTGTGTCCCGATAACATTTTCGATCATGTGGTCTGCGTTTTCGGCGGTGAGACCCGCCTCACCGGTCAGGGCAGCCAATTCATCTCCGGTAAGAGGGGCGTGCCGCAGCAGATGTGCGCGGCGGTCATCCAGGGAAAGGTTATAAAATCCTGGGATGCGCGAACTGGGTTGGTTGCTGTTCATCAGTAGTTTATCCTGTTCCTCTTTTCACAAGGTCAATTTTTATTCGCATTTCGCTGGCAAAAACTATCAGATCCAAAAAATTCACAGATTTCGGAGAATTTAGGGTAAAATTAGATTCCAGTAATATTCCTATGGTAATCCTAACACGACAGCAGCTTGAGGAACGGTTAACCACCCTGCACCAGGTAAGCCTGGAGCTGGTCGGTGTGCTTTCGCTTGACGAGGTGCTGCAGGGCATCGTGGATATGGCCCGTGCTCAGGCAGGTGCTCGTTATGCCGCTTTAGGATTGCTGGATGAAGATGGAAATATCGAGCGCTTTATCCCGGTCGGGATCACCCGCGAACAGATAGAAAATATCGGCAACATGCCCGTGGGGAAGGGCATGCTGGGGGCTTTGATGAAAGAACGCCGCCCGATCCGCATTCCAGAGATCAGTGAAGACCCGCGCAGTGGGGGATTTCCCCCCCACCACCCAGTCATGCACCCCTTCCTGGGTGTGCCGATCATCTCAGGCGATAGATTGCTTGGGTTGATTTATCTCACGGAAAAAGAGGATCACTTCGAGTTTACTGAGACAGATGAAAAAGTGATCGAAATCCTGGCGGCATACGCTGGGGTAGCGATCAGAAATGCCCAGCTTTACCAGGATGTTATCGAAAGAGATCAGTCTTTGCAAAAACGCAACCAGGACTTAGCCCTGATTAACAAAATGGCTGCTGCTGTAACCAGCTCACTAGAAATTGATACCATTATCGATCAGGCGCTGAAAAGAGTTTTAGACTATCTCGATGTAGACGCAGGTGAGATTTTCCTGGGCGACGAGAGTGGGCAGGTATTCCAATTAGCTCTGCATCTCGGTGACAGCGTCGATTCCTTATGGACCAAGGATAGCTTCTCCCTGGGTGAAGGACCAGTCGGCCAGGTTGCTGAGAGCGGCAAACCCCTGGTGAGCATCGATCCCCAGCGTGAGGTGGGCTATTTCCGCCACGAGGTGATCGCATCCGGCTTGTGCTGTGTGGCCTGCATCCCCCTGGCGACTCGCGGCAATGTAGCCGGGGTGATGTGCGTGGCAGCCAAGGAACCCCATAATTTTGATGAGCGGGTCCTGGATCTCCTGATTTCCATCGGCACCTGGGTGGCGCTATCCATCGAAAATGTACGCCTGGGACGCCAATCCCGACGCCTGGCGGTGCTCGAAGAGCGTGAACGTATCGGTATGGATCTCCATGACGGCATCATCCAGTCAATTTACGCGGTTGGTCTGGCCTTGGATTACGCCAGGAGCACGGTTCGCGATGATCCGGCATCAGCCCGGGAAAAGATCAACCAGGCGATCGATGGATTGGACACCACTATCCGCGACATCCGCTCCTATATTCTCGACCTGCGCCCGCGCCAGTTCCGCGGCGAGGACCTGATGCAGGGCTTGGATCAGCTGGTGGAAGAGTTCAACGCCAATTCCCGCTCCCAGGCGGTCTTAACCGGTCCTCCAAACGGCCTGGATGGACTGCCCACGGCTCACGCCACCACCCTCTTTCACATCTGCCAGGAGGCACTGGCCAATACCGCTAAACACGCTAAAGCCGGTACGGTGGATGTGCGCCTGCTGACCTCCGAGGAACGGGTAATCCTGGAAGTGACCGATGATGGCATGGGTTTTGATCTGCGGAAAATGAACATAACCCTTGGTCACGGATTATCCAACATGCACATACGCGCCCAGAAAGTCGGCGGCGAAGTGGAGATCAACTCTCGCCTGGGCAGCGGGACAACCGTTCTGGCCTGGGTGCCCAGATATATCCGATAAATTCAAAAGCGCTTTTTCGATAGCTATCATTCCTCTCTGGGGTAGGTTTTCGTCCAATAATTAATTTGACTGCCAAGCCACAGTGGAGATCATTACCAGCAGCTCAAACCCAAAAATCAAGGCCGCGCGAGCGCTCCACCAGCGCAAGCAACGCGAGGCACAGAAACGCTTCCTGGCGGAAGGAATCCACCTGGTTGGAGCTGCAGTCGAAGGGGGAGCAGCCATCGAGGCCATCTTTTATGCCCCACAGCTGCTCAGGAGCCAGTTTGCCCTGGACCTGGTGGAGCAATCTGTCGCACTGGGTGTGACCTGCCATGCAACTTCCCCGGAAGCTTTCAAATCCCTGGCTGGCAAGGAGAATCCCCAGGGCATTCTGGCTGTTGTCTACCAACAAGAGAAAGCCATTGAGGACCTGCAACCGGGCACCTTCCCTTGGGGAGTAGCCT
>CP070764.1:394629-403938 GCA_020349245.1 Chloroflexota bacterium
GGAGGCGTTTTGTTGATAAATCACCTGCGGATCCTCGATCACCCTGCGCTTTATTTCAGGCAGCATGATTATGCTCAGCCGTTTACCCGCAAAGCAGCAGATCGTGCAGCAAATTGTCCCTTTCTTATGGTTCAATGGCATCGCCAAATTTAATTATTCATTAAATTCAGCCAAGGGTTAAAAAGCCCTTGCTTTTGCCAAGCAAAAGGAGTAACGCAGCCCAAACGAGATATCCAGAACCAGTCATATATCTGACTTTTAATTCTCTCAAGGCGGAGCCCAATCTGGATTCATCTCATTTTCCGGGCTGTTGGTCAGATTGGACACGCCGCTGCCGTCCGTGTTGAGGATAAAAATATCACTTTTACCCGCCTGGTCGGATGAAAAGACGATTTGGCTTCCATCCGCAGACCAGGTGAGGTCCAGTTCAATCTGCGGACTGTCGGTGAGTCTGGTTACCCCGCTGCCGTCTGCGTTCATTAAATAGATATCGATAAAACCCTCCCGGTCGGACAGAAACGCGATCCGGTTCCCATCCGGTGACCATTTTGGGTACCAATCCGATCCGGGGTAATTGCTGAGGTTGATCATGCTGCCGCCATCCGCATTGATCACGAAGATATCGTTATTTCCCACCCTATCGGAAGCGAAGGCGATCTTCATCCCGTCAGGGGACCATGAGCTGCCATAATCCATGCCCGGGTTGTTACTGAGATTTATCGGCTTGCTGCCATCAGCGCTCATCACGTAGATCTCTTCGTTGCCATCCCGGTAGGAGATAAAGGCGATTTTCGTCCCATCTGGCGACCAATTGGGGAGCGTGTCTTGTGCCGGATTCAGGCTGAGGTTTGTCTGCCCGTTGCCATCGGCGCTCATCAGGTAGATTTCATCATTTCCATCGCGGGAGGAAGTAAAGGCTATCCTGGTCCCATCCGGCGACCATTGGGGGAAGCTATCTGTATCGGAGTGGTCAGTGAGCCGGGTCACGTCGCTGCCGTCCTTGTTCATCACGTAGATATCGACATTGCTGCGTTCAATCTGGGCACGGTAAACGAAAAGGATCTGCCTCCCGTCCGGAGACCATAATGGTGAGTCATGGAATCCAGTAAGGCTGCTGATCTTGGTCGCCTGGCTGCCGTCTGTGCTCAGGAAGAAGACACCTATACCCGGAGCTGTATCACGGCAAAATACGATTGGGCTTACGTTCAAAACTTTGGGGGTGATTGTTGCTGCTGGTAATGATGTGTCAGGTTTTGTTGGTGAGGCGAGTAGCGTTTCTTTAGGTGTTGGGAAAAGTGTTTCTGTGGGTAAAGAATTGATTGTTTTCGTGGGTACGGGAGTGCGCGTTTCTGTTATTTTCTGTGTTGCGATCAGGGTGGGTATAGCTACAGATGTTGTACCCTGACGGCAGGAGGTCAGCAATATCGCCAGGAGGATCCAAGTTATCAGAGGGTATTTTCGAATTCGGAGATATCCCACCTGTTGGTACAGTTTGATTCGGCAGATCATCAGTCAACCTCCTGCAACTGTGCTTTTACAGCAGATGAATGACCAGCAACCCAGATGACCAATACCTATATGAAAATCTGTAGAATATTTATTTTGAAAACAGCTGATTATCGGCCGAATTGAATTCGATCCAAGCTTGCTCCGCTAATTCTATGAGTATTGATGTGATTATCGCGCAGCTTATAAAATAATCAACACGATTTGTCTCGATCTTTTATAACCTGCGTAGCCTTCTTCCATAATCAATTTTTAACCAGTACAACAAGCCAGAGCAGCTGCGGTGACACGGGCAGGATACCTTCTGTCACTGGTTCCAAGCAACTCCTGATCATCATTCATGCATGACAGATAATTGAATACCCAGACACCGGTGAGGAATAATTCTGTGCCTTAAGTTCCAGATGGCTGGCCGAATCTTTTTACATCGACCACTTTAAATCTGCCTAACAGAAAAAAATCTCCAATATTGCAGGATTGCCGGGTAAGAATTTGAAAGGATGTCAAGTAGATATCTTCGAACCAGGAATTGGATAAGAGATATCGGCAAATGTTGAACGCCATTCTTGCTTGACTGCAAAGATTATATGATTCGTTTTCCCTAGAATTTAATACTCGCTGGTCAATAATTCCCCGCTATTTGTTCTGCAATGTCAAAAGTTGTTTATTGCAATCTGAATATATCCACTTCGTTCGATAGTTAATCCCGAAGCGACTGAAATAATGGTTGGAGGTAGATGAATTCTGATTCGAGTCGTAATCTTCCCCTTCCATGGCTTTGAATACTTCTTCTGGTATTTGAGATCCTGCTCCTTTTCAATGAATTCCACTCCCTTGAATCTCCTCCTGTTAACTGCTTCGAGGAAAATGAAGGGCAAGCCAGTGATCGAGCTATTGAGTGGTGCCTTAAGGTCCACCTTTATGGATTTCATGCGTCGAAATTTGATCCTCTTCAATCAGGGTTGTGGATTTTTAAGATACAAGCAGGCGATGTTATCTTGCCGGAATCAGTTTTGCTTGAATCTGGCAGTCGGATCATGTGCATCCTTCACAAAGCAAGATCCGTTTGTTGTGAGCTGTGTTAACTTGTGAGTATATTCAGCGGGGAGTTATCACTTGACCAGTTTCTGGATCGGGTGCTGGTAATCCAGCATAGATGGCTTGCCAAGATCGCCGGGGTTACCCGCAGAAGATCAATGGGAAAAGGCGCGAAATGGATTTTCAGATGTGAGCTGGTGGATCGCCTCTTTAGAAACACCATTCGCACGCAGCTTGGGTAGAAACTGTTCAGTTAGGTAGGTATACGGCTGGGGAACACCACCCCCGGGTAGAGCCGGATCAAACCAGCCGCGATCATGACTGAGCAGTAATTGATGGCCAAAACCAGCCTCCAACAGGCGCCGAATATTCCGCAAATCGTTCTCATCTTGATTGCCGATCGCATCATACTCCAGCCAGGCTCCCCGGCGCGCCATCTCCAGGTGCAGAGAAAAATCTGGCTCAGCCTGTGTATGTATCCAGATAAAGCGCTCAGCAGTATAGCCCACCGCTTCGAGGATATCGAGTTGATCGCGCACAACCTTGCCCTTGATGGTATGACTGCCGATTACCGCGTTCGTTGCCCGGCCAGCTGTGGCAGCGGCACGCAGGACTTTGGCTTCACAATCGGTTAACCCCTCATCCCCGGCGCTCAGCTTCATCCATCCTGCCTGCACCCCACTGTCTTCGATTTCACCTTGCAGTTCGCTCAGCATCCACTCCGTCAGGTATTCTTCGCTGGCTTCGTGCACCCAATCTGGAATCCACGGCTCCCGGTAAACGCCGGTGGGGATCACCAGTGGCAGCTGGGCTGCCTCTGATACGGCACGATCAAAATCTGCCCGGCGCCCTACGCCGACAGTGCTGCATTCGACGATTGCAGTGATGCCGGTGTCCCGAGCCCGAGTAAGTTCAGGAGCCATGAGCTGGACGACCTCATTTACATCGGCTTGGGCATAACCTGGTGTATCCCAGGTACGCAGATCGACAAAGATGTGCTCATGCGGCAGAATAAATCCCAATTCGGCTGAAGTTTTTGGTCCCAGGGTGGTCGGTATGCTCGTCATCAAAGTTCTCCTTAAATGAATTCACTTGTCATTGTAGAACGAGTAAAAACGAAACAACAGGATTTCCATATCTAGCTATTGGCCGCAAGGCGCGGTCTGCAACCGGTTGAAAAAAACTGGTCCCTTCTCAGAATGAAGATCTGTCATCCAGACCCCGTTCTATCCATCACCAGATGCTGTCCCTCGACCCAGGATGACTTCAATCTGGCTCATTTGTTCCGGAGATAAAGGACCGAACGCCATCGCTGCGCTGTTTTCCTCGACCTGCTCTACAGTACGAAAACCTGGGATCGGAATGGTTTGCGAGGTACGAGCCCAAAGCCAGGCGAGCGCTCCTTGGGCAACTGACCGGCCTCTGCTGGTGAGAATCTCCAGGATCGCATCACGCATAGACATCCATTCTGGATTGGGTTGCCCATCCTTGAAATACTTCATCCATCCTGGACTTCTTATCCCGCGCACATCATCAACAGAAATTTTTGTCCCAATTGAATATTTCCCGGTGAGAACCCCCATCGCCAACGGGCCGCGGTTGATAGCGGCCAGGTTTTGTTGCTCACATAAATCGATCATTCTTGGGTTGTCATCCAGAACATTCAGCTGCAATTGGATAGAAGTACAGTTCGCTCCGCGGGCGAAAACCTCCGCCCTGTCGACAAAATCTGTGCTCCATCCATAGGCGCGAATTTTTCCTGCCTCCACCAGCTTTTCAAGAGTTTCACGGACTGGAGCGGCTTTTTCTGCAGGATAACCATTATCATGGAACTGGTACAGGTCAATATAATCAGTATTCAAACGGTGAAGGGACTCTTCGCAGGCTTTCCTGATTCCTTCCGGTGATGGATCCGAGCCGGTCACCTGGCGGGTGGTCTCGTTAAACAGGGCGTTAAATTTCGTGGCGATAACAACCTGCGATCTGCGACCCGCGATCGCTTGGCCGAGAACACTTTCGCTGTGCCCTGCGCCGTAAACATTGGCAGTATCGAAGAAATCTACACCTCGCTCAAGGGCAGCATGAATAGCCCGGATTGACTCTGCATCGTCCACCTCACCCCATCCGAGGGGAGTCTCCCCGGAAAAAAATGGACCACCAATTGCCCAGCACCCCATACCCAGGGCACTCACCTCGATACCAGAACGACCAAGCATGCGTCTCATGATATTTTCCTCAAATTCGTTATTCGGGATTTCATAGATAATGGTTTGTCCTATCAGCGATGAGGCTTGAACCGCTTGATGCCAACATGGCTTCAAGGATTAAAGTGTTAATTTCAGATCTCGTCTTGATCTGCTTTTGCACGCTTCAACAATCTAGATGATCTATTTTACCAACTCAGAAAAGATTCTGCTTGGGCATACCAATGAAGGGTGAACTCACCCACAATGAATTGAAAAACCAGAGGATCAGAGCTTCAAAATCAAGCTCGTTCCACTCCACCAGAGCCAGGTGAATGGCAGTGATTCAGGGGAATATGGGCGATAGGTTTCTTTTGATAATTTTGAAAGGTCCAAATGTTTATAAAAATTATGGTGTTATGATAATAACGAATCCAGGTCCAGGGTGCCCGGGAATAAATATAACCACGTGACGTCCAGATAATTGTATACGTTTCATTTCGATGTGGAGTGACCATGAATGTGCAAAATCCCTTCCTCCTCATTATTAAAGCAGGTCCTTCAGTGGGAAAGACATTCCCGCTGGAAGGTGACGAAATCCTGATCGGTCGCGAGCCAAGCAGCACCCTCCAGATCGATTCCCCCGGTGTATCCCGAAAGCACGCCAGTCTTACTTTCCAAAATAACCAATATCTGATTGAGGACCTGGGCAGCAGCAACGGCACTTTTATCAATGGAGAACGCATCTCAGGTCCCAGCCAGCTGAAAACCGGTGACATAATCGGTTTCGGAAAACTGGTACAGGTGGAGTACCAGGCGATTTTACCCCCTGCAAGTGCAACAATGATCGAGAATGGTCTAACTCTAGCAGAGGGAACTTTTATCGAGGAAGGGCAAGAACAAACAATCGTGCCCTCTTCCCCAACTCCAATCCCTCCAGGTGAGCTTTCAGTGCCTTCAGGGCCCCAGATGACGATGATCGGCGAGGAGGTGATCCCTTCCCAGGAACTCGAACCACCGCAATTCATCGTCACTGTTGCAGGTAAAGCACCCAAGACCTATACCTTGAGCGCGTCCCGGGTGACTGTCGGCCGAGCCGAGGATAACGAAATAGTGATCGATTCGCGGATTGTCTCTCGTCACCATGCTTACCTAGATCGGGTTCAAGATGGTTACCAGCTGACCGTGGTGCCAGAAGCGGGAAATCCGGTGTTGTTCGATGGCAGGCCTCTGGCTGTTCCCCAAAAGCTTCAGCATGGTGATATATTACGCATCGGCAGCCTGGATCCTGGCCTGATGGTTACGATGACTTATGTTCATCCCTCCCAAGCTGTCGAAGCTAAAGCCACCCCGATCCGCTTCAGTGAAAAGAATCTCATTCTGATCGGCCGCGATGCGGCCAATGATGTCTTCCTGGATGGACCGACCGTTTCACGCTACCATGCTCAAATCGAACGTGTCGGCCAGCGCCATCGCTTAACCGATCTGCGCAGCACCAATGGAACCTATGTAAACGATCAACGGGTGGAGGGGGATGTCTGGTTGAAGCCAGATGATGTGATCCGCATCGGTTCTTTCCGTTTTGTGATGGGAGAGGATGAGATCGGTCAGTATGATGAAACCCGGGGCTTGCATGTAGATGCTCTCGACCTCAACAAATGGGTGCGCAAAGATTTAAACATCCTAAAGGATATCTCCCTAACTTTCAAACCGCGCGAGTTCATTGCAGTGGTTGGTCAATCTGGTGGCGGGAAATCAACCTTGGTGGATGCAATTGCTGGGTATCGTCCCGCGACCCACGGGGTTGTGCTGGTCAATGGCACCAATATCTACTCAAACTTCGATGTGGTTCAGAATGAGATTGGTTATGTTCCACAGCGCGATATCATCCATTACGAGCTGACCGTGTACCAGGCATTAAATTACGCGGCCCGCCTGCGCATGCCAAGCGACACCAATCGAGAAGAACGTCATCAGCACATCATGCAGGTCCTGGAAGACCTGGACTTGACAGAACGAAAAGATACACCCATCAGCCGATTGAGTGGCGGGCAGATCAAGCGCGTTTCAATCGGCGTTGAGCTGCTAACCAAACCCGGACTGTTCTTTTTAGATGAGCCTACCTCCGGTCTGGATCCAGGCACTGAAACCGCCTTTATGCACCTCATGCGCCGCCTTGCGGATCAGGGTCGCACCATTATCTTGATCACCCATGCCACAAAGAACGTGATGTTGGCGGATAAAGTTGTCTTCCTGGCGCGGGGGGGCTATGTCACTTGGTTTGGTCCACCGGAGGAAGCGCTGGCATATTTTGATCAGTACCGCTCCGAACGCGAGCAGCGTTCCCGGGAGATGGAGTTCGACCAGATTTACGCAATCCTGGATGATCCGGACAAGGGGAGAGCTGAAGATTGGGCAGAACGCTACATGCAGCACCCCGCTTACCAGAAATATATTGTTGAACCACTTCAACCAGCACGGACCCTCATCTCGGATGGTGCCAGGGTAAAGAAGGAGGTTAAAGGCGTTAGATCAAAGAGCCGGCCGCGAGTCTCAGCATTTCGTCAGTTCCTGATCCTATCTGCACGCAACATCAAAATCCTGTCTCGCGATCGAACCAGCCTGATCCTGATGCTCTTAGTGCCGATCCTGGTTGCCTCGCTTGATTTTTTCCTGGCTCCAGCCATGGGGAAGAATATATATGATTATGAACAAGGGGATGCTGCCAACGCCTCCGTGACCATATTCTTATTAGCAATCAACTGCCTGCTGGTAGGCGGTTTCTCCCAGATGCGAGAGTTTGTTAAAGAAGCTGATGTTTACAAACGTGAACGGCTGGTTAACTTGAAGATATTTCCCTACGTTGCCTCCAAGGCCTGGGTGGCGTTGCTATTTTCATTTTATGGAGGTGTGGTTTTTGTCATCATTCGCTTCACGGCGTTTGACATTCCAAGGAGTCCGTTGATTATTGGGCTTTATTATATTTCCCTCGTGCTGGCGGTTTTATCTGGCAGCATGAGCGGCTTGCTCGCCTCTGCCATCTCCAAATCTCCGGCAGTTGCACCGCTGGTGATGATTTTATTGATCATCCCGCAAATTATTTTAAGCGGTAGCCTGGCACCTTTGCCTGAAAGAGTCACGGCGATCGCTTCTACCCGCTGGGCTTTCCAGGATTTTGTTGGCCTGACTGGAATGGGAGCTGATGTTGCCTCCGACCCATGCTGGATGCTGTCCGAAAACGAACAGGAGTTGATGACCCTGGAGCAGAAAACAGCTTTCGGATGCAAGTGCATGGGGCTGGCTGTTTTTGATTCTGATTCCTGTAATTTCCCCGGCATTGGCCAATTCTATACGGCAGAGATCGATCAAGCTCCACCTGTTGAACCAGCCCCACTCGGCCCTGAGCCTCCTGAGCCGGAGATTCCTCCTGCACCTGAACCACCTGCAGACCAGAGTGACCAGGTTGCCATGGTTCAATACATGAACGCCCTGCAATCCTATCAAAACGAAGTGCAGACTATCCAGGATCAATTCAGGAGCGAAATGGACTTGTATCGATCCCAGGCGGATCTATATACTGCACAGATGAAGGATTACCAGACGGCAAAGGTTTCATATGATACTGCTCGCAGCTCCGCAGTCGGTTCTGCTGAAGCACTGATCAAGGGCAACATTGACACGATGGGATGGGCATTTGTTGATACCCGGGAGGCAGAAAATTTGATCACCTGGATCTCCAAAACCTGGATCGCCCAATTGGTTATTATTGGTGTGTATTTCGCAATCATCCTGATGTTTATAAAACGTAAGGATGCCTCTGCATAGGGTAAGGTAAATCTGATGAGACGCTTTAAGAACACGAATTATTCTTTGGCTATTTTGGTCGCATTAATCCTGCTGACCTTGCTGCTTCAGGGCTGCGGAGCGGACACCCAAAGCGATTCATCCAATGCCACCCTGACCGCGATCAGCCAAGGGATAGCTGGGACAGCCACAGCGGAGAAAGCCAGCGAATCGAACGCCGGTGATTTGGCAACAGCCCAAGCCGAAGCAACCCAGCAAAGCCAGATGATATCTGCTACCCAGACCGCCCAGCTCGCAAATCGAGATGAAACCAAACTGGCAACCGCGACCGTAGCCGCCCCGATCATTGCCGAACTGCCATTCTATGAGCTTGATGGTTCCAGCGGAGAAGTCGGTTGGATACATGGCCCTCTTACCCTGGATGTCTCCGGCTACCAGGAGATGGCTTATGGCAATGATTATATGCAGGTGACTGCGAAGAATTTTGTCCTGGCTGCAGACCTGACCTGGAACACGCAATACGGGGATTCAGGATGTGGTTTTATGTTTCGATCAAATGGCAATCGGCAAAAACCAGATCAATACATGCTGATCGCCACGCGATTTGCCAATGGGCGAGTAGTGTTTACAGCCCTGGCAGATGGTGAACCAGCCAATCTTCGTCACTTTTATCCTCGGGAAGCCGATCGTTCTTTCCAATGGCAGAACGATACCACCAACCGGATTACTGTCGTGGCCCGCGGTAACTTGATCGAAATTTATACCAACATGGTTAAGA
>CP070764.1:404038-413346 GCA_020349245.1 Chloroflexota bacterium
CCAGCGGGCCGTCCTTGAGATTCATGCAGGCCCAAAGGGTTGCTGTCTGGGTGTTTGGCGTTAAAAGCAAGGTTTTGGCATCCACACGATCTTCATGGACGACAACGGTCTGATCATCCGCGCCAACACTCCGCAAGCCCTCGATATTGGCCAGGGTAGAGGCCGCCGACATGGTATTGAGAAACACTTCGACACCGCGCATAAAGTCGAGATTGTCATACACTTTCTCCGTGGTGGCCTCATCCGGTAAACCGTCGAAAAAATTCAAGGTTCCCAAACGGGTTTCAACTGTATCCGGGGTGGTGATATCTTCCGGAATATCTGTGCTCATTTTGTATTGCTTTGCCACGGATTTCAATCCTTTCAAGTGATTAACTTGATGCTGCGCACCTTCTTTGGCCCGTACGGGCTGCGGCTAGGCTGGTTACGATTCAGATACTGTCCGGCCGATCACGCCTGGGAAAGTGGTGCCGGGTTTGTATTCAGTCAAAGCCATGATATTCCCCTCATCATGGAATTGAAAATTATTGTAGATGTTGCAATAGAAATGCGTTTAGCTCGGCATAGGCGTGCAAAGACTCCGGTGAGTTCATCACGAAGATGTAATCCCCGTGGGAAACGCCGTCATAGACCAGTATTTCGGCCACCACGCCTGCTTGCCGCAGTTTGATATGGGTGCGAGCGGTGCTGCTCAAGAGCATGTCGCGCGTTCCCGTTATCAATAAGGTGGGTGGAAATCCATGGAGGTCTCCATAGTGAGGTGAGACCAAGGGGTCTTTCGGATCGCGACCAGCCGCGTACACGGCCACACAAGCTTCAAGGAAGCCCTCGCGGGCGATCAATATATGGTCGATGCCCTGGTTAATAATCCAGGAGTCACCTGTGTCAGACACATCAGACCCAGGCGTGCCCAGGTACAGCGCCCCGGGTACATCCAGGCCCAGCTCGATCAAGCGCTGCACCGTCGCCATGGTCATATTTCCGCCTCCTGAGGTGCCGCCTAAAGCCATCGACCGCGCTGGTCTTTCTTTCAACAGGCGCTGGAATACAGATACTACATCGTCCCTCCCGACTGGGGTGGGATATTTGGGGGGCATGCGGTAGTCAATATGCAGCACCCGCATCTTTAATCGATGGGCAAGTAAGATAGGTTCTGATAAACCCGCTTCGCCGCCGTTGAGCACGAAGGCGCCGCCATGCAAGTATACGAAAAGGTGATCGGCGTGCTGGGGATCGATCTCGGCCGGTGTTACATGAAAAACCTTGACCCCCTCGACCTCGTCGCTCTCAACAGAAACCGAAAGCTGTTCCCGGAAGGCTCGGTTCATTTCGACTTTACCCGCGTCCATCTGCGCGATGACTGCGAGCCACTCTGCTTCGCTCTGAGGAGTGATTTGTATCGTTGCCGGATCAGGCTGTGGGATATCTGCGATTGCATCACGCAATTCATCGCTGCCGCCTGTCGGTGGCGGCAAGGTTCGGGGACCGATCTGCCATGCAGTTTTCTGCCCGCCAAAGGCTATACTCAGATTGGCTTCCTGCTCGTTGGTCAGATTCGACTTGATCAGGCTGCCCATTTTGCCTCTTAGTTCATCTTGCAACTTATCTACGGCAGCACTGCCGGTAACGGTAAGCAAGAATAGGGCCGAGGTTCCTTCAGTCACCTGATCACGCACGGATTTGATAAAATCGTCATCAATGCCGTAATCGCTAAAACGACCCGCCAAACCACCCAGAACCGCGCCTACCACCAGACCAAAGAAGGGTATAAAAAAGATCATGCCAAAGAGCATGCCCCAAAATGCACCGCTAAGTGCCCCGGTCCCAGCCAGGCTCACCGCTTGCCGGGTTTTAGGTTCTTTTTTGCCTGTTTGCCATTCAACAATAGCTGCATCTTGAATTTCAATCAATTTTTGTTTTTGTAAGCTCTCCAACTTGCCCAGTGCTTCGCCTGCGCCAGCCGGCGTATCAAATTTCCATACGGTTAATGTTGCCATTAGGTTTTCTCCTATCTGTTATTACGCTATTTTGCATCAATAGACGATTTGAAAGTTGGCTATCAGCGGCCTTCTTGAAGTACGCATTTCTAGGTCGTTGCCACGAATTTGGCAGTTAACGAGTGTATCAAGAGTAGGGATTAATTGTAGCCAGTATCTCTATTAGCATTTTCTCATCATCGGTCGCAATTAGCACCAGCCAATAATCATCGGTCTAACGCTTGACTTTGATAATCTCGCGCCTTTCGACAAGTGCATTGCACAGTTCGTCGCAGACGCTATCGGGATGAACGAATGAAGTGGGACGGCTACCCGTTGAGTGTTGCTGCCAATCGAATACTTTTGGAAGGACAGATTTACTTATTAATAAGTACTGCGATTGGTTGCTTTCTTTAAGACAACCGGTCGCCTGCAGCAGACGAAACTTGGTCTGGATCAGGATGGTGACATTTTTTCTTATCCTGCATCGTGATTCCCGGTAGGATTATACTATGAGGAGATTCTGTTCAACTCCTTTGGACGCAGGTGGATTTAAATGCCTAACTATTACCGAAATTAAAGTATTCCTCCCAATTCATTCATTTTTTCTCGATTTTCAAAGCGGATAAAAGATAAGAACCGCTCTACACTACCCATAGAATGGTTCTTAACTGCGTGTGCCCCCACGGAGATTCGAACTCCGGTCTTAGCCTTGAAAGGGCTACGTCCTAGTCCCCTAGACGATGGGGGCAGCTTCGGCATTTTACCATTGCCAAATCTGCCGGTCAAGGATATGGAAATTATTGTTTTTTGGGGTGATTTATCTTCCCAATTTTCAACCAGGCGTGGTATAATCCCCCTCCACGCCGCCACAGGCGGTTTTATATTGTCTGGTATTATTATAAAAAATTAAGGATAGCAAGATGAGCGACGAGATTTTGAGATCAGTTGAGGCAGGTGTCAACACAGACATCCCTCAAATAAACCCGGGGGATGTAGTGAGTGTTTATTTGCGCATTCTGGAAGGAACCACGGAGCGCACCCAGGAATTTCGCGGCACGGTGCTGCGAGCTCGTAAGGGCGGCAACAACGCCAATTTCACTGTCCGCCGCATCGCCAGTAACGGCATTGGTGTTGAGAGGACTTTTCTGCTTAACTCCCCCCGCATCGAGAGAGTGGTTGTACACAGGCATTCCCATGTTCGTAGGGCGAATTTAAATTTCTTGCGCGAACGGACTGGCAAACGAGCACGGCTCAAGCAGAAATTTACCCAGTAAATCACTTAAGGCGAGATATTGATAGGCGCAGCGCGATTGATGGCTGCGCCTTTGTCTTTTCGCGAGTAGAATATTGGAGTTTGACGATTCAGAGCAAGGAGACATTATGGCGCTTCCCGTGATCGGTGTCACCACGATGCGCAGGGTAAACCAGTATGGAATGCGCTTATCTTCGCTGGCGGAGGCGTATATTGAAGCGCTCCTCCAGGCGGGGGCTACCCCCTTACTGATCCCAAACCTTCTCCCGGGTGAGGCGATAAAGGATCTGCTTTCCCGGTTGGATGGTGTGCTCTTTACTGGTGGTGGTGATATCCAGGGCAGTTATTACCAGGCAGCAGAACATCCCAAGGTTAATGGGGTTGAAGCTGACCGGGACATGCTTGAACTGCAGATCCTGGAGAGGGTGATAGAAGATGGCAAGCCATTCATGGGCATCTGCCGCGGCCTACAGTTGATCAACGTGGGATTAGGTGGCACACTTTATGCTGATATCGCTGAGCAGGCGCCTGGGGCTGCCAAGCACGATTATTACCCGGATTGGGATCGTGATTACCTGGCACACGCGATTGAATTGATTCCCGGTACCCGCTTGGCTGGCATCTTGGGCAACGGAATCGTTGAAGTCAACAGCCTGCACCACCAAGGTATTCGCGATCTGGCCCCCAAGCTTGTGCCAGCAGCTCATTCACCGGACGGGATCGTGGAAGCGGTTGAACTCCCTGGTCATCCGTACGCTTTGGCTGTGCAGTGGCACCCGGAATGGCTTACCGCACACGGGGGAATGCGAACATTATTCAAAGATTTTGTGGGAGCAGCGAGCCGTTATCAGCGTGATAATTGGAATGAGGCTGGATGGATGGGCTCTTGAACCCCCGCGGACCGATCGGTATTTTTGATTCTGGAGTCGGGGGTTTATCGGTTTTTAATGCAGTGCGCCAGCTGCTACCGAATGAACATCTGATCTATCTGGCTGACCAGGCACATGTGCCTTATGGTCTGCGCTCGCTGGGGCAGGTGCGCGGCTTTTCTGAAAGCATCACCCGCTACCTGTTGGCAGGAGGAGCCAAGTTGATCGTGGTAGCCTGCAATACTGCTTCTGCAGCTGCATTGCGTCACCTGCGCAACGTTTTTCCGCAGATATCTTTTGTTGGCATGGAACCGGCTGTGAAGCCGGCTGCTGAACACACCCAGAGTGGCGTGGTCGGTGTGCTGGCTACGCCGGCGACTTTTCAGGGTGAGCTTTATGCATCTGTGGTTGAGCGTTTTGCCAACGAGGTTTCCGTGTTGCAGGATACCTGCCCGGGATTGGTGATGGAGATCGATAACGGCAACCTGGATACCCGCGCTGTGCAGGATATCCTGGCGCGTGCCTTGCTCCCGATGCTGGCACAAGGCATTGATACCGTGGTCCTGGGATGCACCCATTTCCCGTTTGTTATCCCGACAATCGAGCGGATTGTCGGTCCCAGGGTGCGGGTCATCGATCCTTCGCCAGCCATCGCTCGCCAAGTCGAGCGCTTGTTGAAGTCTCAAGGTATGTTGAATATTAATGAAGCATCGGGTTATGCCAGAATACTCACCACAGGTGAGCCGGAAAAGATGGCTGGTGTGCTACCCAGGCTGATCGGTGAATCTATAAAGGTGCACCACTTGTACTGGGATGGGGGAGGATTATGGGATGAGGAGCGATTACCCCCAATTGGTGATTAGCCCCTAAATATTCATTTAAAAATTTGGAAAGGATTAAATTTTCCGGTTGGCAACCCTGGCTTTGGCAGATTATTGCGATCCAAGCCATTCCTCTGCCAAGGGCGGCCATTGCTCCCCTTGATCGGCCTGTTCATGCCAATTTCGCTTCCCGCTCCAGCTTTGGATGGTGATGGCATAGACCGATGTGCGTTTGAGCTCTTCATCGGTGATTGGGCGATAGTGCTCGCCGGGGGACATTCCCGGGAAATACTTCTCAATAAGCCCGTATAAGCCTCGCTTTTTCTCTTCTGCACCTTCTATAACCCGGATCTCTCCGAAGGCGATCACACTCTCGTATTGGATGCTGAATTCCAAGGCGATATTTGAAGGCAGCAGCTTTCCTGCTCGGCTGGCTTCAAAACAAACTTGTGGGTGCTGTTCTGCATTCATGCGTACATGTCCCCGAAAATTTGAATGAAAATACAGCTCGCCTTTCTCTTGGTCAAACCAGAACAAGGTCGGGGTGATGTAAGGATTTCCAGCTGATGTGGTGGCGATATGACCGATCTGTGCCTGATGAAGAAATGCAATGATCCACTGTTCATCCTGTGCATAATCCGGATGGCGCATTTCGTTCAGTTTGATGTTTTTTTGTGGCATGAGCACCTCATTGGTCGGCAGGGATAACGCCCAGGTGTGTCGGCAAGATCTCTAAAGTGGAGAAGTTATCGAATGATAAATCGCGGAAGGTAAAGTTTAACTTCCTGCGCAGGTGGTCGAATAGGGAAGTGTAACTATCCAGGATGCGCGCTTCCCAGTTGATAGCGAGTTTCTCGGCTACTGCATGGATTGCCCCCGGCTCCGGTCCTTCAATTTCGGTGAAATTGCCATACGGCATCTCGTCCAGGGTAATCAGGAGTCCTTCCAGGGAATAGGTCGTACGGTATTTCTCATACATCAAGCTGACCTGGTAGCCTAGCGCTTCGAGCAGTGCCTGCGCAGATGGAAAATCACTGACGGTGAATTCAATCTCCGTTCGCGCATGTACTCCATCGACGGTCATCCCGGGTCCTTTGTAAGTCAGGCGAGGGGCAGTATCCTGGCGCAGGCGGAGTACCTTGGCCTCCCGGGTCAGCTGTCCGTCAGGAGCATCAAAGCGCAGATTGATCTCGTGCAGGCGGGGCTCAAGCAGCTGCCCCCCAAGGGCTTCAACTCTGCGCTGGAAGGATTCCAGGTTCGAAAGATAAAGTTTGATCTCCAGTTCCTGCTGGCTGCTGCCCATGGTCTGCAGTTCACCTTTAGATCACGCTGAGCAGCGTATCCCTCTGCTCGACGCTATCTCCGGGTTTTATGCGCACCCGGCTGACTTTACCAGGGCGTGGTGATTTCAGCTCGTTCTGCATCTTCATCGATTCAAGGATCACCAGCACATCACCCTTTTCGATAGATTGACCATCGTTGACAGGGACGGAGACGATCAGACCGGGCATGGGTGCCTTGAGATGGAAGTCGACATTTTCGGAGGGTCCACCTCCCAGCGATGCTCGCAGGCGCCTCTCCCGCTCATCCTCCACCAGGAGTACATATTGAGATCCGTGCAGCAAGACCTGCCAGCCCTCATCGCTTTCGTAGACCAACGCTTCGTAAGACTTATTGTTCGCCAGCAGTGAATAAACCGTTTGTTCGCTGACGGATTCGAAGTCGATTACGTAGCTTACCCCATCAACGCTGATGTGGTGTTCGTCAAGTATCTCGATCACCAATTCACGGTTGTCAGTCGTGGTTACATACTTCATCGCTGCATCCTTTCCCAGCGTCCAACCCATTTCCAGTTGCTCGTGTCCCGTTCATTCCGCTGGATGATATTCGCCGCGCGCTGTGATCTTTGGTGGGCAACCAGGGTTGCCATAATGGCGGCGACTTCGGAGAGATCTTCCTTTATCTCTTCCGCAGCTTCGATGGAGAAGCGTTCTTCCACGAAGCGGGTATCGTATTGCCCGGCCATGAAGCGGGTGGAATCCATCATCCGCTGGTGGAAGGGGATATTCGTGCGTATACCGATAATCTTGAATTCTTCCAGGGCGCGGCGCATGCGCAGCAAGGCTTCACCGCGTGACTCGCCGCTCACCACCAGCTTGGCAATTAGCGAATCGTAGTAGGGGGAGATGACGAACCCGGAATAAACACCTGTGTCCAGGCGTACTCCAGGCCCGGTGGGCATGATCATGTGTGTGATCCGGCCAGTGGAAGGCAGGTAATTATTATATGGATCTTCGGCGTTTATCCGGCACTCGATGCCCCACCCGGTCAGAGTAATTTCCTTTTGCGTGTGGCGCATCTGTCTCCCGCGGGCGATTCGAATCTGTTCCTTGACGATATCCAGCCCGGTGACCATCTCCGTAACGGGATGTTCGACCTGCAAGCGGGTATTCATTTCCAGGAAGTAATAATTCTTATCCTTATCAACTAAGAATTCGATGGTGCCTGCATTGACATAATCGACAGCCTGAGCAGCTCGTACTGCAACAGAGCCCATTTGCCGGCGTAATTCCTGGTCATCTCCAATGAATGGAGAGGGAGACTCTTCCAAAAGCTTCTGGTGGCGGCGCTGCAGGGAGCATTCTCGCTCGCCAAGGTGGATGACATTTCCCTGGGTATCCGCCAGGATCTGGATCTCGATATGCCGTGCACCTTCTACCAGCTTCTCGAGATATACATTGCCATCCCCGAACGAGGCTTCCGCCTCCCGGCGAGCAGCGTTGAGCAAGCCCGGCATTTCCTCCAGGTTCTGAGCTTCTCGCATACCCTTGCCACCACCGCCAGCCGTGGCTTTGATCAACAGGGGAAAACCGAACTCTTCCGCCAGGGATAACAGTTCATCGTCCCTGAGTGCACCTTCACCCTCCGTGCCCGGTACCACGGGAACGCCGCTGGCGGCAACCTTTGCTCGAGCGACACCCTTGTCTCCCATGGCAGCAATCGAGGAGGGTTTTGGTCCGATGAAAGCTAAGCCTTCATCCATGCAGGCCTGGGCAAAATCTGCACGTTCAGCGAGAAAACCGTATCCGGGGTGTATTGCCCCCGATTCACTTTTCTTGGCAATCGAGATAATTTTCTCTGCACGCAGGTAGGAGTCTCTGGCCGGTGAAGGTCCCAAGTAATACGCTTCGTCTGCCAGGCGGACATGCAGGGCTTCACGATCGGCCTCGGAATAAACCGCAACTGTCCCCAGACCTAGCTCCCGGCAGGCTCTAATAATGCGAACAGCGATCTCACCCCGGTTGGCAATCAAGACTTTGTTGAACATGGAATTCCTCTACTTGTGTTGCTTATCATCATCCGCAAATCGATGTTGTACTTAATGATCAAACTTTGCTGCTAAAGCCTGCTCCAGAAATCGCAGCAGGCGAAGATTGATTTGATCTGGTTGCTCTTGAGGCAGCATGTGACCTGCCCCAGTGACTAACATTAATTGCGCTCCAGGGATCGAAGCTGCCAGATCACGGGCATGTTGTGGCGTGGCATGCTCGTCATCCGTTCCCTGCACCACGAGTGTCGGGCACCCGATCTGAGCGAGAGAAGGGCGCATATCCCAATTTTGAACGCTTGGATTGGTCCAGCAATTAAACCATCCCCAGAAAAGGGATTCGGAATTTTCAGCATGCACACGCCGCATTTGTTCTTGAAAGCGCAGGTCGTTTTCAAATTGGCGTTTAATCGAGTTTATTCCGGACGACATTTTCGCTTCAATATATATATGGGCGGCAATGATTACCAGGCAATTGACCTGCTGGGGATATTTCAAAGCGTATAGCAGGGCGATATTGCCGCCATCACTGTGGCCGATCAGGGAGACCTGCGCGAAAGCGAATTCTGCCAGAATTGCCTGCAGGTCCGCCAGATCCTGCTCGAAATCAGGCATCCCCCACTGAACCCTGCTTTCAGATTTCCCGTGGCCAAAGCGATCGTAAGCCAGCACCCGGAAACCAGCTGAGTTGAAGGCCTCCAATTGTCCCTTCCAGGAGCGGATTGCACCTAATCCATGGTGAAGGAAGACAACCACGGGTCCATCTTCAGGACCCGAAATGGCGAGAGCTAATTTGTGCCCGTTGACCCGCAATTGCTGATTCATGGTTTATAAGGGAATGCAACCGTGTTTCTTCGCTGGATTTGCATCTCGCTTGTTCGTCAGCATTTCAAGCGCGTTGACCAAGCGCGGCCGGGTTTCACGAGGTTCAATGACATCATCAATAAAGCCACGCGAAGCCGCGATATAGGGATTGGCAAATTTCTCCCGGTAGTCGGAGACTAGCTCTGCGCGACGTCTCTCGATATCCTCAGATTGGGCGAGTTCTTTGCGGAAAAT
>CP070764.1:413446-422298 GCA_020349245.1 Chloroflexota bacterium
GCATCTGTGGCGAGATTGAAGACAGCAAATCGGCTATCTCCTTCGCCACGTGGTCTGACCACTGAACCCTGGTGAATCTCTACAATGTTTTCGATCAGCTCATCGTGTCGTGCCATGACCCTTTTCATGCGATTTGGATAACTTTCCCACAACCTTGTGCTGCCTTCAACATCGGAGAATAAAAAGGTTAAGGTTCCTGAAGGTAGAAAAGTAAATTCACCCGTGTTCACTAAATTTGTTTCCATGTGTCAACACCTGTTTTCCAAGAGATTATTACCGGTATACGCTACGATGGGTAGGGTAAATTTCATGGGTATTCAAATATGGACAGTTGGGTCTCATCGATGATTGGTATAAGAATCTCGTATTCCAGTCGTTCCAGTGTTAAGTGACATCCAACCATGAGATCAGGAATTGATCGGTGCCAACCCCGAATAATTTTTGCGCGTCTTGAAAACTGACTTCTGGCACGAGGGGTTTTACCAAAAATGAGTCCCAATTTGGGTGGGCAACATGGAATCCGGCGTTTCGCAGGCTGGCTATTTCAATCGGGCGACTGACCTTTACCTGGATGTAAGCCGATTTTAACTCCGCAGTTAGCGCTGCGATTGCTTCGATAACATCTACATTTCTGCGTAAAACAATGTTGCTTATCGATAAAAGCGTCTTTTCAAGGCGAGCCAAAGCATAACCGACGACGCGATTGTTCTCCAGCAGAATCCAAATATCTGCTGGGTCTACTGCATGGCGTAAACTGGCGAAGGGAGTATGGCGCCAGGCAAATCCCAGGTATTCCTGAGCAATGTCGTGGAAGATTTGCTCCACGAAATCGTACCCGCTTGATCCCAGTGGCTGGGCACGCACGCGGGTAGGTTGGTGGGCTATTTCCCAGCGGGCAAGCGCGGTTGCCCAAACATTTGTTTCCTGGTAGCCATGTTTTTGGTATAAGTTGTAAGCCAATCTATACCGATCGGTTCCAAGGGTGGAAAAGCGCAAGCCGGCTTCCCGCATACGGGTGTGTGCTTCGTCCAGCAAGAGGTTCGCAACTCCCTGCCTTGAATATTCCGGATGGGTAGAAACTGCCCATATCCCCCCAACATCTTCTCTGCCCTCCGTTGAGATCATTGGCAAGCGAAAGATCCCTATTTGTCCTAGGACGGCCTCTTCATCGACAGCATAGATTGCCAGACAGGGAAAAGGTCGGGGATCTGTTTGACGGATACTGGAGGCCCTTTCCGGAGAAAGTGCAAAATCGAGTGCCAGTTTGTTTACGTACATGACTTTTAGAGGGTCAACTTCATTGTATTCAAGTATTTTCATGTAAGGCCCTGACGATCTCTATGTGCATGAGTACTAAGAAATCATAAATTTAGTGATTATGGTTTAAATTGGTAGTCCCAACCAAAATTCACCATGCTGTTGACTTCACCGGGAGCCAAGTTAACCGTGGTTTGGATGATCTCCTCAGTGATATATGGAAAAGTCCACATGCCGGGTCGAAGGATTGAAAAATTCGGCTCCAGTTGTGGGTTTATGGAGACGCAATAGGTACCTGCCGGTAATCCACTGAATGTAAACGAACGGTTGCTGGATATCGTGGTTGCTTCTGCGAAACCGGTGGAAGGGCATTCACCTTGCCCAAGTGCAATCACTACTCCTTCGATTACTGGTTCTGTAAGCGATAACTCTCCATCGGCGTGGTAAGTGCCTTGAGGTGAGTCATCCTTGACACAACCAGGGGGAGTTGTAACAGGCTGCGGTTCTCCATCCCTGCCAGATTGGCACAGGTCGTGTTGAAGCAAGCCGCTGATCATGGCGTTTTGGGGGTTTTGGTCGCTGGCCTCTCCACCATCCTGTAGGCAATCAAGGCAGAGATTGCCTTCTGGGTGAAAGTTGAAGGATTGGATCACCGTGTTGTACAATTTTTCCGCTTGGTTAACTATCTCTGGCTGGTTTGTGTCCATCTCAACGAAAACCAGGCTATACAGGTAACCTTGGTGAACGACAACAACCTGCCGGTTCGGATCCTGTCCAGATAGCCTCAAAAGGGCGATCGCTTTCTCCCCATCCAAGGTCATTTCCACCCTCGGAGGTTCTTCCCCAGGCATCGCATATGCTTCGGCAACCTGGTCAGCTGCTTGCTCAACAGTCATCCCGTCGGTAGGTCGAACATCGATACGAAGATTTGGATCGGAGGCGTTCAAGATCGAGTGCTCAAAGAACATCACCTCGTTCGTGCCATAAGTGGCGACATCATATTCAGCCGGATATCGCAGGCAGTAACCGTGGAGATCGCTGATGAACAACCGCGCCTCATCAGAATACCGCACACAAGCGCCTACAATTTCTTGATCTGGCGGAGTCCCCTGCTCCGTTTCAGTCCTTGCTCCCATAGTGCTTGAAGGTGTTTCGGAGCCTTCTCCAAGATCCAGTTGCATCTGATCACCCGCAAGGGTAATGTTTGCACCTGACTCCATTCGGGATATTGGTGCGCATGCAACAAACACGATGAGAAGAAGTAACGTCATGAATAAGGAAAATTTAGTGGACATTGTTGAAAACCTAATCTATTAATTTGATCTGATTAATTGGGTTTTGTCAGGTTTTTTGAGTTCTGCATTTTGAGGTTATTCGGGTTTTTATTCACTCCCTTTTCCGAGTTTGGAGCACAACCATGCCTTTACCCAGGGTTTGGTGCTCTTCCTGTATTTCAAATCCGGCTTGATCTAATAATGATTTGAACACTTTGAGGGTTGGGAAACCGAAATCAGGATCATGCAGGGAATCAAGGAAAGTCCATTCCACCCTGGTAGGAGGCGCCAGATTTTCTGCCGGGGAGAAGTGATCCACGAAGATCAATCTCCCACCGGGTTTCAGTGAATTAAATACTTTGTGGAGTAGTTCAATGTTGTAAACAGCCACGTCGCATTGTATAACCAGGTCAAAACCAGAGGGGAATTCGTCCTCGGCGAACTCTGCAGGGTAATACGTGATCCGGTCGGAAAAGCCCTGCTCTACTGCAATCTCACGACCTGCTGCACAGACATTCTCTATGTCCACCACAGTGGATTTGAGGGCGGGATACTTACGCAATAATGCCATTGAGATCACCCCTGAATTGCCTCCCAAGTCCATCATGCGTTCAACCCCCGTCAAATCCAGGAGTTCGGCGACCTGGTTTGCCAGGTTTTGATGAACCTCGTAGAGCATTCGCGTGAATTCTCGCGCCCTCTCTGGGCTGGCTCGCATGCGATCGACATAATTTTTTGGTTCATCCAATCCTTGGATGCTCCACAGCGATCCAGGTGCACCGATCAACTGAGGGAGACCGTGCACACAAGCGTCTTTTTCCTGCTCATCAATCACCAGATGCTGCCAGCTCTCCTGGTTGTAGGTTTCCAGAATTGTGCTGCGTACCAAAGAGGAGGGGATATATCCTTGTGGAGTAGATTCAAGGATTCCGAAGGATTCCAGGTACTGCAGCCAATAATGGCCGCGTTTACCCGGAATGTTCAAGGTTTCGGCTACTTCATTGCCCGTCATGGGATGCTTTGCGAGCATCCACAGCAGTCCCGTGGTGATGGATGCGCCCAGTGCGGCCGAGACAGCCGGGGCATGAAGGACCAGATTTATATCTTCACTCGTGGTTAACTTTTTCATTTTCTCCACCTAACCAATTGAATATTCAAGATTGAGATTCTTTCGTGTTGCAGATTGACCTAATTTTAAAATCTGCCTCATTGACTCTTTACTCCACCCGCGTGAGTGATGCATATGCTTGTTAGAGTCAAACTGGCTGGTATTTAGCGCCTTATCAAAATCCTTGATTTCCAGAAATGGACCGAAATTCAGGTATTCAGAACCCCTGGGGATGGTCATGCTTCCATCCGGAAAGACCATTACATATAATTTGTCCAGGGTGTCGTGGCTGAGGAAATTGATCTTGACATTCGGTTTATCACCTACTTGATTCTTCAATGATGAAAACTCATCGTCATCCACAATCAAATTGTCCCAATTGGCGGAGAACATGGCCCGCGGGAATGCTTGAAAGACGTTGTAGAAGACTCTTGCCGGGGTGGTTTGCGAATAATCTTCAACCAGTTGGGCGATGGCTGGAATATCACTCAAATTATGTTGGGTCACAGGCGTGCAGATCTTGACATCGATGTTGGGAAATAGACGAAGCCAATCTAATGCTCGCCTAACAGCAGAGAAATGCCCGGGGTGCTTGGTCCTGGCATTGATCTCCTCTGTCGAACCATCCAAGGGGAGTGAAATTAAATCAAGATATGGTGCGAGCTCCTGGAGGATTTCAATGGTTACCAGGTCTCCTGTGGTGGAAAGGGCGGTTTCGAGCCCTATTTCTTTCGCATAGCGGACCAAATCCGGCGCATCTGGACGTTGCAGCGGATCCCCGCCGGTGAAGACGATGCGACGAACACCTAATGATTTAATCCGGGCGATGATGCGCTGGGAGAGGTGTGTATCAACCGGTGTCCTGAAGCGCCGCGGGCCCCAGCAATAAGGACAAGCCTGACTGCACTTGGCAGTGATGTGAAAATCGATGGTCGAAACTCCCTTTATCTGGATGGCATTCATAAGGATTTCAGGTGCCAGAGAATTGTGGCGAAATTCTTCGCTGAGCGCAGAAGACTTTGTGGGAGCCTGGTACCCGCTGCTAACATTTTCCGTCATTGGGAACTCCTTTACTTTACTTCCTTTGTTGTGTGGACCTGGATTCCAACGAGAAAACTATGCTGAGAAGATTGCTTAAGAATTGTGGTAATGAAGATGAAACTATAAGAATTTTGGCATACTCAAGGATTGCTTCCGGAGAGAAGATAATCCAGCAAAACACCTTTTTCTTCGTCATTCAGGCGCACGCCCAATGCTTCCATCTGTTTTAGGGCTAATTCCCAACCAGAACGCGATTTCTTAAATTGCTCCAGTCTTTGAATCACGTGGCACTGCGAGCAGCGACTCTTCAAAAGTGCAGCACCATCTTGTTGTGATTCAACCTGGAAACCTGTGGGTTCGGTTGTTGGGATGGGTCCTCCCTCATCCCCTGTTCCGGGTTCTATCTGATCTTCTTCAACCACAACTGTTGTATTGGCTTGAGTATTTAAATTTTGAGGAATTATGCGGTCATTGAAAATCACCAGGAGAGCACCGAGAAGCGCAATAATGATGAGCAAGATGATGAATTTTATTGATAGCATGGTTTGTGTTATCCAGATTTAATTGACAGAATTTTTCGGATTTTCCCGCAGGTTGGCTTGCTACCTGCGGGAAAATTGCCTCAGATATTTGTATATATTTCCCGGGTAGACATTTCAGAACAACCAGTATCGGGCTGTCGCCATGAGCGCCAGTGACAGTGCAACAAGTACGAAGTCTATGGTTCCCAGGATTGACATTTCCTTATCCAGCTTTTGCATTTCGGCACTTTGCGCAGGTGTGGGTGGACCTCCGGCTGCCTCAATCTCCTGACCAATTTTCGCCATTTTTATCGCCCGCGGATTTACTCCAAACATGCCGACTAGGTAGACTAATGCACCAACGATCGATCCCAGAGTGAATCCCAATCCAGGCCCAGTGCTGATGTACTCACTCCACTGACCACTCGCCGATTGCCAGATCAGCAGTGCCCCACTCAACACCGTTAAGGAGCTGGCAATGACCATGAATATACTGAAACGGCGTTTCGTGACCATATACTGGACAAACTCCATACCGCTTGGTGCCAGGGCTTTGGCGGTGGGTTCGATGAATAAAAAGAAAATGAACGCTCCGCCCACCCAGCAGACGCTGGCAACAATGTGAACAAGCCGCAAAACTAATAAATAATAGACCAACATGATGACCTCCAATTAGCAATGGATTAGATTTCTTGGGAATATTAAATAGCTTTTTGTTGGTTAATTGGGGACAGTAAATACCCCATATGTTACCCAAAATATGCTACAATCTGCGGACTGAAAATGGTGGAGCAATTCTCTCCAGTCATATTTTTTCAATGGCTCAAACTGCGTCGAAAAGCGCTCGACATGACTCAGAGCGAGTTAGCGCGGCGCGCGGGTTGCTCTGTGGGGGCCTTGCGGAAGATTGAATCGGGGGAACGCAGACCTTCTAAACAGCTGGCGGGTTTACTAGCAGATGCTTTGGAAATTCCAAGCGAAGAACGTCAAACATTTATCCGGGTTGCGCGAGGAGAATTAAATATAGAACGGTTGGGACAACCGGAGGACGAATCTCTCGGTATCCTCGCTGATCTGTGGAAGTTGCAGGAAAATCAGAGCAGTGTTGAAGATCAACGTATTTTCCCCGTCCCTCAAATCCCGTTTCCAACCACGACGTTAATTGGACGAGAGATAGAAATTTCCGCTTTGGAAAGACTATTTAAGGATCCACAATGTCGCCTGCTAACCCTGACCGGGATTGGTGGCATCGGAAAGACTCGATTGGCAGTTGAATTTGCCATCCGAAGCCCGGAAAATTTCCCTGGGGGGATATTCTATGTTCCCCTCACTCCACTGAAATCTGCAAAAGAGATCGTCTTCGCAGTTGCCGATGTTCTCGACTTTCGCTTTTTCGGTTCCACCGATCCAAAGGAGCAATTAATTAATTTCATCGCCGGCGATATCAACCAGGAGGCGCTCTTTATTTTTGACAATCTAGAGCATTTGCTGGTAAATGAATCAACATCTGGGGAGTCATCGAGCGCGGTGGAATTAATTTCAGAATTTCTCCTGCGATTGCCAAAGATAAAAATCCTGGGCACCTCGCGCGAACGCTTGAATTTACAGGGGGAATGGATGTATGAGCTGCATGGACTTTCTGTCCCTCCAAATAATTTTGTGGGTAAATTGGTTGAATATACCTCCGTCGAGTTGTTCAGAAAAAGTGCCCAGCGGATAAAAGCAGATTTTGAGGTAACAGATGATGATGAACCACACCTGGTGGCAATCTGTCAATTGGTCGAGGGAGTACCCCTGGCAATTGAACTTGCAGCGGCCTGGGTGTGTGTTCTATCTTGCCGGGAGATCGCCCATGAGATCAAGACCAGCATGGATTTTCTATCAACATCCATGCACAACATACCTGAACGCCACCGTTCAATTCGCGCCACTTTTGATCATTCGTGGAAATTGTTGCCTGAGGAAGAACGTGAAGTCCTCTGCCAATTGTCCATATTTCGAGGGGGGTTCAACCGCCAAGCGGCTCAGGAAATCGCCGGCGCATCATTGGATTTGTTAGTCTCCCTGAATTCAAAATCTCTGGTGCGCCGCATGGAAAGCGGGCGCTATGACCTGCACGAAGTAATTCGCCAATATGCTTTAGCTCATTTAGATAATTATCCGGGAAATCTTCAAACTTATGAGCGCCACAGTGGATACTTCCTTGCGCTAATCCAAGCGGGTGAAAAATCCTTGAAGAGTGCAGCCCAACAAGAAGCGATGCGGGAATTGACAGGCGAGATTGACAATATCCGCGCAGCCTGGTCGTGGGCAATAAAACACCAGAAATTTGAGCAGCTTGACTTGGCCGGCAGAGGTTTTGGGTGGTACTTCGAGATCGCTGGTCTATATCGTGAAGGGATCGCACAGCTGGAATTACTTGTTCAAGCTCTCGAGGATGAAACACGAAGAGATCAATGGTGCAGGTTATTGGGGTTAGCCTTCGTACATCAAGCCTTGCTGTATTTCCGAAAAGGCAAATTCGATCATGCGCAGAGACTTTATGAAGAGAGTATTATTCTCCTTCGTCCAGTTGGCGACAAAATCCTGCTGGCTGATGCGCTTATCTTCCTAGGTATTATCGTGCATTTGAATGGTGATTACGAGAGAGCAAAGTTGTTGGTTGAGGAAGGATTGGTTCTTGCCAGGATGAGCAATGATCGCTGGTTTGAAGCGTATGCGGTCTACAATTTAGGCTACATGGCCAGTCTAATGGGTCATTATGCCGAGGGGTATGAGCGAATGATGGCTGGTCTTGCCACCTGGCGGAAACTAGGCGATCCACATTATATCGCTTTAGGGTTAAACTTCCTCGTGCCCACATTGAATAAGTTAGGTCGCTATGAAGAAGCCAAAACCTTTATGCAAGAAAGCATTGCGTTGTGCGAGCTGGCAAAAAATCGCTGGGGATTGGGTACTGCATATAGATATCTAGGACTGGCATACTTAGCTGAAGGTCAATTCTCTGAGGCACAGGTTAATTTACTTAAAAGCTTGGAAATTTTTAGAGATTACACCACAGGCTGGGATATTGCCCGATCGCTCGCATATCTAGGGGATGCCGCCATGATGGCTGGTAATTTTCCTGAGGCAAACAATTATTATCAGGAAGCTCTCCAGTTATCTGTCGAAGCAAAAGCGCTTCCGATCGCGTTGGATGCATTATTGGGATTGAGTGACCTGCATGCTAAAACCGGAGAAACAGAAAAGGCATTCCTGCTTTGCATCTATGTGTTGAATCATCCATCCAGCGAATATGAAACAAAGAGCCGTGCGCAGCAGCTACGGGAAATCTTGGAACCAAAAATTAACGCCGAAAAGGTTAAGGTGACGGAAGCAAGTGCAGCGGCGAAAACGTTCAATGTGGTTGTGAAAGAGGCCTTAGAAATAGCCTGAGGGTGGAAAGCAATTCGGGTAGCGATCCTTGGTATAATGCTCGCGGATAGGAGAGGTGCCAGAGTGGACGATTGGGGCGGTCTCGAAAACCGTTGTGGTCTTAGGGCCACCGTGGGTTCGAATCCCACCCTCTCCGCTGAGCGTAAAGTCTTGTGAGCCTACCGGCTCTCGATCTGTTGAAAAACGGGTGTGAAAGAACGAGGTTTTACGCTTTGG
>CP070764.1:422398-430896 GCA_020349245.1 Chloroflexota bacterium
GATGCCGTTGCGGGCTGCCTGAGCAACTGCTGCCATAATCACTGCCGGGGTACCAAGTGCCAATGCACAGGGTGAAGCCGCTACCAATAAAACCATTGCCCTGGCAAAGGATTCGCTGATCGGCACCCCCAATAAAGGGGGAATGAGAATCAGCAGCAAATCGCCGATTAGCACGAAGGGTACAAACCAGCGCATGAAGCGTTCGGTTATTTGTTGGCTGGGCGATTTTCCAGCCTGTGCGTGTTCAACCATCTTCGTGATCCGCGCCAGGGTGCTGTCTTTTGCCAACCGGGTAACTTGAATTTCCAGCGTTCCTTCCCCGTTTAATGATCCCGCGTAAACCTTGTCCTTAACCTTCTTGTCGACAGGGATAGATTCGCCGGTAACCGGTGATTGATCCACGGAGGACGACCCGCTGCATATCTCGCCATCCACCGGAATCCGGGTGCCGGGGCGTACGATGACCCGATCCATGAGGGCAAGCACCTCTACGGAGACTTCCACCTGTTGGTCACCCCGGCGGACGATAGCGGTTTTCGGCGTTAAATCTGCCAAGGCCCGGATGGCTCCCCGCGCTCGATCTAGGATGCGACCTTCTAAAACGTGTCCCAAACTAAAAAGGAACAGCAGCAGGGCACCCTCAGCATATTCCCCGAGAAATGCAGCTCCTAAAGCGGCTGCGATCATCAGGAAATCGGTGTCGAAAGTGCGCGCCTTCAAAGCATTCCAGGCGTGCAAGGCGGTATCCCAACCTGATAGAGTGTAAGCGGCGAGGAAGAAGACCAAGTTTACTTGAGCCGGGAAACCGAAGAATTGTTCCCCTAACCAGCCAATCAGCAGGGCGAGTCCGGCTGCGATGCTGAAAATCAAAGCCCGGTTTTCAAGGTACCATTTGCGGGAACCATCTTCCTGCACATGGTAACCGAGGTGCTGGATTCGTCTCTCTATCACACCTTGATTGGCAATCTTCGAGTCAAATTCAAGTAGTATTCGTTGTGCTGTGTAGCTAGCCTGGACATCCAGGACGCCCTCAATGCGGTTCAAACTATGTTCCAGGACGGTAACGCAATCGGAACAATCCATGCCTTCCACAGGAATGGCCACATGCCGGTATCGATTGGCGATTTTGGCTCCCGTATGTTCAGCGATACGCTGCACATTCTCAATAGAGATCAGGGAAGGGTTGTAATGCAGGCATAATATCAGCGGATCTTGTTGATCTTCTATATGCGCCCGCAAGATGCCTTTCTGGTGGCCAAGCGCTTTTTCCAATCGATCCAGACAGTTGTCATGTTTATTCGTCAATCCAGGAATCAGCAGGGGTATTTCTAGCTGGAGGGTTTTCTCGTCCATATAAGGCTTAGCCATGCATCACGTGATCAACGCCGCGCTGGAATAATTCTTCGACATGCTCGTCATCCAGGGAATAAAATACAAGTCTGCCCTGTTTTTTTGCTCTTACCAGGTGCATTTGGCGCAGGCTGCGCATGTGGTGGGAGATCCCTGAGGGGCTGATGCCCACTGCATTAGCCAGCGCTTGGACATTCATCGGGCCATTCAAAAGGGCAGCTATGATCTTCACTCTGCTAGCATCGCCGAGCATGCTGAAGAGTTCAGCAACGTGCTGGGCCTGCAGATCATTAAGAAGAAGTAAGTCCTGGTCAATTTGCATAACTTGAAAGAAATAATTTAATACATGAGCAGATATTCAGGCGTTATTGTACGCGAGTTGGGTTAGGTTGTCAATGGATAGACTTCTAATTCATTGGGGGAACTTATTCATGAAATAAAATGTGGAGTCGGCTGACTCCACATTATCGGTATGACTTTGGGGTTATTAATGATGACCGTGATGTTCGTGGTGATCTCCCCCGTGCAGGTATTTCTCGGGGTCCTTTTCAAAAGATGCTTTGCACCCGGGAGCGCAGAAGTAATAGGTCTTTCCTTTGTACTCAGATTTCCACTGAGCAGTTTTTTCATCGACATCCATGCCGCATACGGGATCGACAGCCATTTATGTTCACCTCCATTCGCAGATAGTTTATTATCCATGGCTCACCGATATGGATAAGACCAAGGATATCCGCCGAGGGCGGTTTGCCAAAACCTATTATAGCCGAACAAATCAAAATAGGATTGATTTAGTCAAAAAAATTTACTGGATCTGCTTGGCCTTACCCCAGCTGAATGTCTGGTTGGTAATCACTTAATGGCAAAGCGAAGGCTGGCAGTCGGCCTGGGCAATGCGAGCCATCTTCAAGAATTAAAACTGGTATCCCTGGCTCCCCTGCCTGCTCAAGTAAGCGGTTTGCCGCTTTCCAGCCAGATTCTCGGCCGCCCAGCATTGAGAGAATTATTCAGGATGCAAGGGCAGGATTTTTCCCTCAACAAAGCCGTAGTTGGGATCTATGGACGAGAGAATGAAATCATCATTTACGTCGCTGGAGCACCACTGAAATTTTTGGCAGGCGAATTGCTGAAAGCTATGCGGGATAAGATAGCAGAAAATAATTCACCTTTTCAACTACTGGCTATACGCGAAATCGATCAGCATACCTTATTCGAGTTAAAGGGGATGGGACAGCGGCATTACTACTTTCGTTCTGGAGATTTAATAATTTGGTTGACAGCTGCTGATACTTGGGCTGAACAAGCGCTGGAAGAGGTTTTAGTTTATTATCCTTAATCCCTCGGTAGCAGTTTGGCAGGCAATTTTTCTGTCAACTCAAGATAGATCAATGTCATGGGGGATTGGGATTAACGTCACTGTTTGGGGAGAGACGATCACCTTATAATTATTGCAAATCATTTGCAATAAGGTTGGCGCGGTGAGTAAATTGCTCGAAAAAGCCGAGGAACGTCTGCGTGATCAAGGGGGGCGCATGACCAACCAGCGGCGCTTATTGTTTTCTATCCTCGATACCCTCGGAGAGCACCCTACTGCTGAAGAATTGTTGCTCCTTGCCCATCAGCAAGACCCTGAATTGAATCTTTCCACAGTTTATCGCACCCTGCGCTGGCTGGAATCGGAAAACCTGGTTAGTTCCAGGGTCTTCGCGGAAGAACGCCGGCAAGAGCGTTTTGATCCAGCCCTACCGACTGAGCACCATCATTTTATGTGCACGAATTGCAAGGCAGTAATTGAGTTTGATTCGGAATTGTTTGGCGTGATTAAAGACCATTTTCAGGATGAAAACAGCGCCAAGGTGGTCACAGGTTCAATCGTGTTATATGGGCTGTGTTCGGATTGCCACCACAGGGTGATCTTCAAGGGCAGCAAGTTAAAGGCTGACTAAGCATGCAAAGTTTGGTGACGACAGCTGATCAGGTTGACCAGAAAACAGGGACCATTGCCCTGGTCGGCCATCCAAACGTCGGTAAATCGGTCATATTTCAGCAGCTGACCGGTCAACGGGTGATCGTGGCGAATTACCCGGGTACCACAGTGGAGTTAGCGCAGGGGAGTTTAAAGCGCTTACCTGAAATTTCACTCATCGATACACCGGGTGTAATTGCTTTCCCCCCTCGTTCTGATGATGAAAAGGTCACTGAAAGGGTCATCCTAAATGAGCCCCTCCTCGCTATTTTGCAGGTCGGTGATGCAAAGAACTTGCGACGGACATTGGCTCTCACTGTGCAGCTGGCTGAGATGGGTGTCCCTTTAATCTTGGCCCTGAATATGATGGATGAAGCTTCATCGAGGGGCGTATCCCTGAATACGGGATTATTGAAAGAATATTTATCAATTCCGATTGTTCCCACCACTGCCATTCGCGGCCAGGGTTTGCCAGAGCTGACCTCTGCACTCACTGAAAATTCGCAACCAAACTTCCGGTTGACCTATCCAAGCGAGATCGAAACAGCCGCAGCGAATATCGGCGCATTGATTTCTAATATTCCTTCGCAAATCGCACCTCGCGCCCTCGCCCTGCTCTGGTTGGGTGGGGACACAGTGGCTGATAAATGGCTACGAGATCGTCTCGCCGCATTTACCTACCAGGAAATCAGTGATCAGCGCCAGACGGCGCAGATGGCATATCCTGGGCCGATATCAATGATCATACAAGAAACCCGGCTGGCATTTATCGAGAATGTGGTAGCGGCAGTCGTTCAGGATGCAGGGGGTGGTTGGCACGGGGTGTCTGCGTGGTTGGGACGCCTGACAACACATTCTTTCTGGGGCTGGTTCATCCTGGCAGGTGTGCTGTATGGTTTATATTGGTTTGTTGGTGTGTTTGGCGCAGGGTTTCTGGTCGATTTACTGGAGGGGAGGTTGTTTGGCCAGGTAATTAACCCCTGGGTGGTTGAATGGGTGAATAAATTACTGCCCCTGCCATTCGTGGTCGATCTTTTGGTGGGAGAATACGGTCTTTGGACAATGGGGATGACTTATGCCTTGGCTTTGATTCTGCCGATTGTGATCACCTTCTTTTTGGCTTTTGGGATATTGGAAGATTCTGGCTATCTTCCTCGTTTAGCGGCTTTGAGCAACCGGTTGTTCAGATGGATGGGGTTGAATGGTAAAGCAGTGCTTCCCATGATCCTGGGTTTAGGTTGCGTGACAATGGCAACCTTGACCACCCGGGTTCTCGAAACAAAGCGTGAGAGATTAATGGTGATCTTACTGCTGGCTCTGGCGATCCCTTGCTCAGCCCAACTGGGCGTTGTGATGGGAATGTTGGCAGGAGTCTCTTTCACTGCTGTGTTGATCTGGAGTGGGGTGGTTGTGCTGGTCCTGTTTGGTATAGGTTACCTGGCTGCGCGGCTCATGCCAGGAGAGCGAACCCACTTACTGGTTGAACTACCCCCAATGCGGATACCAGTAGCATCGAATGTGGTCGTCAAAACTGCAGCGCGGGTGGAGTGGTACCTCAAGGAAGTTGTACCGTTATTCTTGCTCGGGACCGCACTTCTTTTCATCCTAGATCGTACGGGATTGCTTTATCAAATTATTAAATTTGGAGAGCCATTGGTTGCTGGCTGGTTGGGATTGCCTCCCGAAGCAAGCGCGGCCTTCCTGGTTGGTTTTCTGCGCCGTGATTTTGGTGCAACGGGGCTGTTTGTATTGCAGTCCCAGGGTATGCTAGCACCCTTGCAGGTGGTGGTTGCCATGGTGACCGTCACCTTGTTTGTTCCTTGCGCTGCCAGTGTATTGATGATTGCGAAAGAACGCGGCTGGAGGATTGCCCTGGGAATCGTGATTTTGATTATCCCATTTGCATTCTTTGTGGGAGGGGTCCTTTACCGTTTGTTATCTTTATTGGGATGGGGCTCATGAGAATGCGTCATATCCAGTGTTCCATGTGTGGTCAGTACTTCGATCCAGATCAGCACCTGGCCTGTCAGGCATGCCCCATGCGTTCTGGGTGTGATTTGGTCTGCTGCCCAATGTGTGGGTATCAAACAATAAATCCAGGCCGATCCAGAATGGTCCAGTTGGGAAGGTTCTTGGCTTCGCTCAAGTCAACACCAAAGCCTCCCCGCTTTCACGGCGAAGGGATGACCTTAGTAGACGCACCGCCTGGATGCAGGGTGGAAGTTATTGGTTTTGCCGAGGAATTTCCGGCAGACCGCCAGGCTTATCTGCAGGCGTATGGCCTGGTGCTGAATTATTGCGTGCAGGTTCTCCAACAGAAGCCCGTGACAATCTTGAGGGTCGATCAAATCGAATTAGCTTTGGAAGGCGATTTGGCTAGGGGCATATTTGTTCGAATGTCGCCCCCTAAGGATGATGACAAGCTTTCCCAGCAATTTGTGTGAGGCTGGATTGGGGGGATTCTTGTCCTAAGGTGCATTTGGTTCGGGAGAACGATTGCGATTCCGCTCTACGAATGTGGCAGCCTGACCCTCGTCAAATTCTTTAAATTCTTGCAACTTACCCCAGGAAGTCATAACCACGGGGACTTTCAGGGATTCCCAGGGAAATGCAATTAGTTTGACGCTGTTAAATTTATCCATCACCGACTTGATTTGATTTTTTAGATTCGTGCAGCTCTGCGGGTCAAGCACATTACAGTTGTACCAAAAAATCACATACCCGTGCTCCAGGTTATGAACCAGAAATCCCTCAGGGTACTCCGGCAGGCTATCGATATCTGACTCATCGTAAAAGCCAGCATTAAACTCGTTTACATAATGAGGACCGGAGGTCGGGGGGTTGCTGTTATATGGTCCGGGATCTTCACCTTCGTTCACATGATTGGAATCTGCCATGACGGGGATCGATTCGCCATAAGAAGGGCGGAAGGCGACCCATAAGGCATAACCCAAAACACCAACACCAATTACTGCAATTGCGCCCCAAAGTAAACGCGAATTTCGTCTGCGTTTCCTTTTAGAATTACTTTCCGCTCGATTTTTTGATCTCATTAGGTTCCTACGCTACGAAAGGTTTATTTAGAGTAATCCTACCATATATAGGACAATTATTCCATGAATATTTATTCTGAAATGATTTTGATTGTGAAAAATGGTCAACGAGTGAAGTTGATGAGGGTAGATGAGTTGTTAATTCTTTCCAACAAACTGTTGACTTACAATTCAGTCAGTGATATAATTTGATTGACTGAATGGTAAGTCAGTGAAAGAGGTGATATGGTCAGAAATAAAGAGATGGGCGAAATCATGCGCCAGGAAAGCCAGCAGAAGATCCTCCAGGCAGCGCGCACTATCTTCGCCTCGCGTGGATTCTTCAATTGTAAGGTCTCTGATATTGCCCAAGAAGCTGATATGAGCCAGGGAAATGTTTACTATTATTACTCCAGCAAGGAAGATATCCTAAAAGCTGTTCTCCAGGACGGATTTCAATCACTGGAAGATGCGTTCATGGCTGCGGAAGCATTCCCAGGAGATGGTCGGCAGAAAATCGATCACCTGCTTGATCAATTTATCTGTTTCTGCAGGGAGCAAAGTGATTTTATGTTCATATTTCTCTCGCTGCTGGGTCATGGCGGGCTAACTTTTCTGAGTCAGATGGGATTCAATACTTTGGAGATGGGGGCAGGTTTTCACCAGCACGTAAACGCTATCTTTTCCCAGGCAGACTCTGAAGGTATCCTGCTTGTTCAAGATTTAAACCAAATCGCGGTGTTTTTCTTCTCATTCTTTAACGGATTGATGATCACTTACAGCCAGGATTGGGAAGAATTGGTGCCAGAGGAGCAGCTCCGCCAGGGCATCTATCGCTTATTAGGTATTCAATCAAACTAGCAGGTGATTGATATGGATACTGTGCACGTTGTTGCCTTCAATGGCAGTCCTCGCCGCCATGGCAACACAGTAACCCTGATGAATTGGGTTCTCGAAGGTTGCCAGGGAGCAGGATGCGACTCAGAATGGATCCACATTGCTGATTGTAAAATTCGCTACTGCCAGGGATGTTTCACCTGCTTGAGAGAGGGCAGCTGTCCAATTGACGATGATTTCCAGGCAGTACGATCAAAATTGTTGGAAGCACAGGGGATCATAATCGGATCCCCTGTTTATGGGGATGCACCTACCGCCCAACTAAAAACCTTCCTTGACCGACTCTGTTTGCTTAATTTATTTGTTTATCTTTTCAAGGATCATCATTCTGTGGGGGTGGCTACCAGCGGCGTTGCACCAACGGGTGGGGTTGCACGAAGTCTGGCGATCTTATTTGGGCAACCGAGTGGATTTATCGGAGCTACCACTTCAAGCAGGGCAAGGGGATATCAAAACCTGGGTGAGTATCATAAAAAGAATCTACCAGGTAAGGCAAGAGCTTTAGGCAGGCGACTTGTTATGGATATTCGTTCACCGCGGCGTTTTAATCTACCCCTGCGGGAGATATTGATGCATCGATGTCTTTCCCAGGCAGTTCTCCGACCGATGGTGACTAGTAATCCTGAGCAATTTGCAGGTGTCATGAGCCTCTGGGAAGAGAATGGGTGGTCACAAATAATAAGTACAAGAAAAAACCGGTTAAAGGGATTATCTGGATAGGAGACAGAAATATATACAATTACTTCCGGATTATTAGCTGCACTTCCTGTGTCGATACTCGGGTTCATCTATATGAAGCTACCTGGTGGTGCCCTCGTGCATTGGGTTATGGAAGATCCTGCTGACTCAATATCGCTGACCCAAGGGCAAATCTATACCCTGATGATCACCGCAATTGCGTTGATGCCATTCATCTTTGGTCTGATTGTTGGGCTAGTCTAAAGCTGGGTAAACCATCGCCTCACTTATCTGCTAATTGCTTTGGGAAGCACGTGATTCCTTCCAGTAATCTCCTGGGCGAGTAAACCCACAGGAGCCCTTGAAAAAGGTGTTTTGAACTTCATTATCGCTACGGATCTCGGTTTGTTGGTGCCCATAATGATCAACATTGGCAAATAATAAGGGCAACCTAACAAGATTGTGGAGTCACCTTATAAGGGGGTCAGGTAAATTATAAATACTGCATGATAGAATCCCGCGGTGGTGCTCCCACTGGGTTGGGATAATCATGGATTTATTAGGGAAGAGTATGG
>CP070764.1:430996-439264 GCA_020349245.1 Chloroflexota bacterium
TGGAAGGGTCAGTGCGCATGAGCACACTCGTTGATGTGGGGCGCGCTTATCATCTCGATCTACCCGGTGGCGAGGATTTGCATCGCTCGGTTCAGATAAACAGCGAGGATCCGCTCACTTCCCAAAATTTCTTATCCAAATTCGATGTACTGCGGAAATTCTACCGCTCTCCTGAGGTGATTGAACGCATCAGCGAGGAAGCTGTTGCCGATGCCGCCGCAGATAACGTTCGCCATTTAGAACTCCGCTTCACACCCGTTGCGCTGGGTAAAGCCCAGGGATTTCCCTTGGGGGAGGTGATGGATTGGGTGATTGAAGGGGTGAAAAAAGCACAGGCGAAAAATGCGATCTCCATTTGCCTGATCGCCAGCATCAACCGGCACGAGAGCGTGGAGATTGCTGCCCAGGTGGCTGCCCTGGCTGCTGAGCGGCGTGATTCTGGTATAGCAGGTCTCGATTTAGCCGGCGATGAAGCCCGGTTCCCTGCTGCACCCTTTCAACCGCTTCTCCGGGAGGCGCGTCAATCTGGACTCCACCTGACAATCCACGCTGGCGAGTGGGGTCCAGCTGAAAATGTACTCCAGGCGATCTCCGACCTGGGTGCAGAAAGGATTGGACACGGGGTGCGGGTGATGGATGACCCCCAGGCGGTCACCCTGGCTCGAGAAATGGGTACACCTTTTGAAGTATGTCTGACCAGCAACTACCAGTCTGGCGTTGTAAACTCTATCGAACATCATCCTATTGGAGCCATGATCCAGGCTGGTTTGAACACCACAATTAACACCGACGACCCCACCATTTCCCAGATTTCCTTGAGCAGTGAATATGCCCTTTTCTGCAACAATAACAAGCAGACCCTGCAAAACCTCCGGGATCAGGTTGCGACAGCTGCAAAAGCAGCCTTCCTTCCCAAGGAAGAACGAGAAAAACTAATTGTATCCTTGAACCGTGAGTTTGAAGAGCTGATCTCCTCCCATTAGAAACAGGAAAGTAAATAAAAAGCACTTCTCCCTAGGATAAGCAATGGGGATCCTGAATACTCGCTAAAGTGCGCTTCACAGCCTTGGGTGGGGATTTCCTCTCCTGCCCAGCTGCAATAATAATCGGGGTGCCAATCTGCTGAGCTGGTTTTTCTACTGGCCCCCTAGACTTCTTTCCCATTCCGATACAGAAACCCGGATCAGCTGGCGTACTCGCTCATCAGGGACAGAATCAATATCTGTATAGCGGTTTAAACCAACTTCGATCATGATCCCCTGGTCGGGTCCTTCTACCAGCCGGATGCCCTGATTATCAAGATGGATGCCTTCCAGCTTTTCCTGCAATATCTCATCGATTTGAGCCACGATACTAAGATCAGAACTCTTAACCTCGGAAGGTTGGCGGGAACGGATGAAGATTTCAAAGGGATTGAGACTCGTGGTTCTCGTCTCCTCTGCTGCAGTTGGAGCCGCAATTTCTTGTACTTCGGAGGATGGCGGAGAAGGTAAACTTGAAGATACACCCAGCCAGGCTTGCAGCTCCTGGAGTGTCTCTGCCATCTTACGGCTCTGCTCGAGCTTCAACTCGCTCACCTTTTGGTGGGAAACCCCATCCATTTCTACCACCAAGTAGCGTGTTTTCCCTTCTCGCCATACACGGATACTGTGTTCGGAGTCGGTCAGCACTCGCTCTCGGGAAGCGGATTCCCGGGGTGGCTCTTTGCGGAAAGAAAAATATAAGGCCGCCAATAAAATCCCGATTACCAACCCAATAACAACCAACAAAATTGTTCCAGTAATATCCATAAACTTCATACCTCCAGGAGGTTAAAAGGGTTATTCCTCCTTTGTTTTTGGTAGAGGAGGCACCTGGCAGTTCCCACAGAAGTGGGTACTCCTCTGACCAACCAAGATACGCAGAATGGGTTGGCCGCAGTTTGGGCAGGGTTCACCTGTGCGTTGATAGACCGAAAAATAGTTCTGAAAGTCTCCGCCGCGATAAATCCAATCGATACTGGCTCCTTGGCGCTGTATGCCTTCTTCGAGAACTTGCCTGATGCTCTGTAGCAATCGATCCGCTTGGGAAGGATCGAGGGTATCAGAGATGACCAGGGGATGCAGTCGAGCTCTATGCAGCGCTTCATCTGTATATATATTCCCCAGTCCGGCAATAAAATGCTGATCGAGAAGAAGTGGTTTTAATTGGCGGTGATGAGACTGCAAGCGCTGGTGAAAAATTTGGGGTGTAAAACTGCCGTTTAATGGCTCCGGACCGAGGTCACCGACGACTGTTTGGGGATCCTCCACCAACCAAAATCTGCCAAATTTGCGCGTATCATTGAATGCAAGGCGGAGATGATCAGATAAACCTAGCATCACCCGGTGATGCTCAGCAACAGGATCACTTTGCTGTTCGACGAGCAAATCACCGCTCATTCGCAGGTGGATCAAGAGGGTATCATCCGATAATTTGATCAAAATAAATTTCCCCCGACGCTGAACAGCTTCAATAAGCTGCCCGGGAATTCTCCGCTTGAACTCGAGTGCACTTGGTTCAGCCAGCGAACCTTCCCAGAGAATGTGGCTGCTGACAATGCTTCGACCAAGTATAGATTCTCCCCCTCTTCCCCCATTTCTTAACGCCTCACATATCGTCTCTACTTCAGGAAGTTCAGGCATGATCTATTCGTTGAACATCTCCCCCACGCTGCGGCCTTCATGCGCTCTGCGGATCACTTCACCAAGTAGGGGGGCTACAGAGAGGATCTTCAGCTTGTCAGCCAGCTTGTCACGCTTTTCTTGGGGAATCGGCACAGTATCGGTAGTGATTACAGATTTTATCGGCAGTTCCGCTAATCTCTCAACCGCTTTTTCCGAAAATATCGGATGCACACAAACTGCATACACCTCCCTGGCACCCATCTCTTTGACCAATTGGACAGCCTGGCTGAGCGATCCCGCGGTATCGATTTCATCATCAACGACGATAACGTCCCGGTCCTCAACATTTCCGATCAGGGTTAAAGCAGCTGGACGGGCATCATCACCGGAGCGCCTTTTCTCTACGAAGGCAATGGGAGCATCAAGGCTAGCAGCGAAATTGCGGCCCTTTTTGGCAAATCCCAAGTCTGCTGCCACGACAACCGGATCCTTCATTTTCAAGCGCAGGTCGAACATGTGCGCGGTGAGTATATGAAAAGCGGTCAGCACATCACCGGGAATTGAGAAGAAGCCCTGAATCTGCCCCGCATGCAAGTCTAATGTCATATACCGGTCTGCCCCGGCGATCTCGATCATATCTGCCACCAAACGAGCTGTGATCGGTACGCGTGGCATGTCTTTCTTATCCGAACGGGCATAGCACAGGTAGGGGATGACTGCCGTGATCCGACCTGCAGAATCCAAGCGCAAGGTCTGCAGCATGATCAGGAGCTCCATCAGATTGCGATGGACTGGCCGAGATGTTGTTTGGATTACAAACACGTCCTGACCCCGAACGCTATTATGCAGTTTTACGAAGAGATTATCGTTAGGAAACAGGGTCACCTCCCTACCGCTCAATGGGACTCCCAAATAATTGGAGATTTGCTTCGCTAATTCGGGTGAAGCAGTTCCCGTAAAAAGTTTTATTTCTCCATAAGAAGCACAATCACGCGTGGGCTTATGCTGGGGCATCTCATTCCTCCAATTCTTCTGTCCATTCCCGGCGTATCACACTCATTAATAATACATCATGAAATTGACCATCATGGAATTCCGCTTGACGCATACGGCCTTCATGAATAAATCCGGCTTTTTCGTAGGCACGGATGGCGCGAGGATTATCTTCATACACCCGCAGAAAAATTCGATGCAAATTTAACGTGAAGAAGCCGTGTTTTAAAAGCAAGTTGATCGCCTCTGTACCATAGCCACGATCCCAAAAGGCTTTATCCCCGATAAAAATACCAAGCTCGGTTGCACGGTTGCGCCAGTCGATGCGGAAGAAACTGCAATTCCCAATCAGCTGCCAGCCTTCATCCTGCTTCGCTTCGATACTCATTGGACGTTCATCTTGCGGACCCTTAAGCATCTTCTCGAACCAGTCCTCCTCTTCAGCCACCGAGAGGGGTGAATAAATGGATAATCCCTGGTATACCTCGGGGTCATTGAGCCATTCCACGAACTTTGCCAAGTCTCCGCGTTCCACGTGCCGTAGACGAACCCGCTCCCCGTAGATCATGGCCGTTGTCCCCCATCCAACAGAACCTCCACTGCCTGGTGTGGAGATATCTGGCGGGCAATTAATGATTCCAGCACTTGCTCGTATTGAGTTTGCGAGACCTTCTGCCGCCAGCGTGAAACAAGATTACCCTGAATTAGCAGCTCCAGCTCGGTTTGCAATCGAGTTCGGTCACGCTCATTTCGTAAACCTGTGATATCGAGAAAATTTTGATGCTCTTCAATCGCTTTGACTAGCTCCGGGACGCCATCACCCTGGGTTGCTACTGTGCGTAAAATAAGCGGTACCCAATGCTTCTCTTCAATGGTCCCCTCTTCCGGCACAGGGACTGTCATCTTTTGACCATGGTGCATGATTTTTCGCTGGGTTGGGTGAGCCAGCTCGAGCATGCCTCGCAGGGCTCGTTCCGTGTTTTCTACACCTGGGCGATCGGCCTTGTTTACCACCAGGATGTCAGCGATCTCAAGGATTCCGGCTTTGATAGCCTGGATTTCATCGCCCAGTCCGGGTGCTTCAACGACCAACGTGGTATGCGCCAAGCGGGCAATGTCAACCTCGGCCTGCCCTGCGCCTACCGTCTCGATGATGATGATTTCAAATCCAGCTGCATCAAACACTTGAACCAGACTGGCTGTCGCAGGTGCCAAGCCACCCAGCGATCCGCGTGCAGCCATGGAGCGGATGAAAACCCCCGGATCGCCGGAAAGATCGCGCATGCGCACCCGGTCACCCAAGATCGCCCCTCCTGTGAAGGGACTGGAGGGATCGACAGCAACAATTGCGATTGTGCGTTGAGGTACTCCGGGGGGCGGATGACGGAAATGATGAGCGAGGCGGTTCACCAGGGAAGATTTTCCAGTTCCCGGTGCTCCAGTCACGCCAATCAGATGGGCTTTACCGGTATAGGGAAATAATTCGCCCAGTGCGGTTCGCCCGGAAGGCTGGTCGTTTTCAATCTGCGAGAGCAGTCTTGCCAGTGCGAGACGTTCGCCAGCTAATACAGCGTTTGCCAATGACATAAAAGATTTGAATCAGGGAGCTGGAGTTCCTGTCACGCTTTGCTGAACATCGCGGATGATATCTTCGGTCAGCGTTCCGGGTCCAAATATTCCTACTACTCCCAACTCTTTCAAGGTGGGGACATCTTCATCCGGGATTATGCCTCCCACAAATATTTTTACATGTTCCTGCTGGTTAGCCTTGAGAAGTTCGAGTACACGCGGAACAAGTGCCATGTGGGCCCCGGAGAGAATTGAGAGACCGATCACATCGACGTCTTCCTGCAGAGCGGCTTCTGCAACCATCTCTGGGGTTTGGCGCAAACCAGTATAAATCACTTCCATACCGGCATCGCGCAGAGCACGGGCGACAACTTTTGCCCCCCGGTCATGCCCATCTAAGCCGGGCTTCGCGACCAGAACGCGTATTTTTCGTTCACTCATCCTACCTCCCAGGGAATAATCAGTATGCCAAGGATTATACCGCGTTCAGGTCATCGTACTGCTGCATGCCAGGATGATCGATAGCACCTGGTTATCCCTTGATCGCTCTCCCCGCAAAACAATAGTGCCACTCCTGAATCCCTGGCTGTGAAAAACCTCAGTACTTACCGGGTTGTACGCACCTCACCTGGAATATGGCAGATGTGAAGCGAAAAATTGGTTGGAGTTAAGGAAAGTTTGAGGATTGTGGATACTGCATCAAGTGGAATGCTGAACCACTATTACTTAATGGCACGAAGGTATTGATGATGCGCTGAACCTGGGGATAGAAAAGGGGTAATTTTCATGAATTGAGAGATCAGGAATATCAACCAGGTGTCTGACTTCGGGGCTGATTTGCAGGGGATCTCCAGCTACAATTTTTTAGCTTCAGCCAGTGTCTGCAGATAGCCCCCGTTATGACACGCTTTTGAGAAAGCTCGCCATCTCAAAAGGTTTTCCGTGTCCTGGGTATACCATTTTTATGTCCAAGGATTTCAGCTTTTCTAGGCTGTTTTTGGCATCTTCCAGATCATCGATCAGGGAATTGAGACTCGGTCTTTTACTACTTTCGAGTAAATCTCCGCAAAAAAGGTCTCCGGAAGCCATCAAGACACCTATAGATCCCTTGGAATGCCCAGGGAGATGGAGAACCTTAGCCTCGAGCCCAAAATCAACCAAGTTATCACCTTCATCGACAAACAAATCTGGGGAAAACCTGTGCTTTTTATTAAAACCAAAAAAGAAAGGGACCAGCTTCTTGGTGAGAATGTTATTGGCTTTCTGCCTGCTGCCAAACATATCCCCGTTCTCCGCCATCACCGAATCCGCCTTGTGCATAGCAATTCTGGTGTGGAATTTTTCTCTCAGATGAGCTGCGTTACCGATGTGATCAAAATCCCCATGGGTCAAAAGGATCAAATTTAGCTCGCCTGGTTGGCAGCCCGCGCGCTCGAGTTCCTTGTCGAGAACGGCTTCCCCGCTTAAACTCCCTGTATCGATAAGTACGAATCCTTGCCCGGTACTTACCAGGTAGCAGTTAACATTTCCCATCCGAAAAGGTAGGTTTGTAACGATCGATTTGATTTCCTGTGGCAAATTTTCCTCCCTAAACAACATTGACAAATCGTAGAAATATAGGTTTTGAGATTCTTCGTTATTATAGGGGAATTGATCCTGAAAGTACAGAAGGAACAATTTACTTATTCACCTAAAGAAAAGAGAAATGTTATTCTTACGGTGGCTAATCCACAAAGAGTCTAACTCGCTCATTTCACAAAATAATTCGTCAAGAATTGAAAAAATTCACCCCGTGCTTTTTCATTCTTCAATCATCAAAGTAGGCAGGGGATCATATCCAACTGTCATATCATGATAAATTTCATCAACCCAGGGGTCAACGTGGACATGGATATCCGTCAAATTGGCAAATTCATGCTGCAAGGCGTGGCGAACCTGTTCTGATATCTGGTGAGTATCAGAAGTTTTCAAATCTGGACTGACACATATAGTGATATCCATGTACAGGCTGTGGCCCACCCAGCGCATACGAATTCTTCTTATCGCGATGACGTTATCAATTTCTACGATGACCTTCTCGGCGTTATCAACCAGTTCAGGGTCAACTGCGTCCATCAAGCGATACCAGATTGATTTCCCTGCATCCCAGGTAATAAAGAGAATCACGATTCCGATCAGGAATCCAATTATCGGGTCGACGATTGGGTATCCAAGCCAAGATCCTCCTGCAGCTGCCAGGACTGCCAAAGACGTCAAACCGTCTGTACGAGCATGTTGGCCATCGGCAACCATGGCAACTGAATTGATCTTCTTGCCAACCCTAATCTGCAAAATAGCAACAGCCTCGTTTCCCAAGAAACCCAGGATTGCCGCTGCTGCGATCCACCCCAAGTTGTTCAGCGGTTGAGGATTGATCAGGCGCTGAAAGGATTGCGTAAAAATAATTACTGCGCTGACCGCGATAGAGAGAACAATAAATATTCCAGCTACATCCTCCGCCCGACCAAAACCATAATTGTAACGCCGGGTCGGTAAGCGTCTTGCAAGGTAAAAAGCAATCAGCAGGGGAATCGAGTTCAAGCCATCCCCAAGGTTGTGAGCTGTATCAGCAAGTAAAGAGACACTTCTACTGAAATAAACAATCACCAGCTGCAGAAGCGCAGTGACCATCAAGATGGTAAGAGCGATCCAGATCGTGCGGATGCCTTCTTGATTCTTCTGAAAAGCGCTTTCCGTGATCAAATCTTGATGCCCATGGCTGTGGCTGAGGAAGTGAAATCGTGCAGTGACCCAATTCGGAAGCCACTGATATTGCTGAATCGGTGAATGTTCGTGGTGGTGATGGTGGTTTCTGTCTGATTGGTTACTCATTTTTCACGGAATCAAATCCGCTGTCCTCCTTTAAATCATAGAAAACTCGATAATCAAAATTTCCAGCAGGAAAATCAATGTTTTCGATCGCCCTCACCTAGAATCCTATCTCCACCTGATTTTTTCAGATCTCCACCATGTAAGACTCACCATATCCAAGCTTGGATTGACATCGACAGCAGCTCCTTGA
>CP070764.1:439364-447466 GCA_020349245.1 Chloroflexota bacterium
AACGAAGTGAAGAATCTCATCTGCAGATGGAGCTCTCAATAAGAATTAGACTCTTCGCCTGCGGCTCAGAGTGAATGGAGAAGCTGCACCCATTCCCGTCCATCGTCGCACGGACAAGGGGGAAGAATCTCGCCGCCAGGGAACGAGATCCTTCCCGGTGTTCAGGGTGACCTCCTCGATAATTTTCTTTTATCGATTCATTCTCCTCTACTCCCTGATTGGTGGCGAAATGCGCACCGGTATTGCCCAGGGATTTAACTGCCTGATGAAAGGCTTACCAGATTCGAGGCCACTTGTATCCAGGCGGATCAGGCCACATAATTCGATACTCTCCAGCTGACTGACGGTCAGGTGGTAGGTGATCTTCTTTCTGGTCAGGCTGGTAGTCAGGGCATCCTGGACTTTATCCAACAAGCTGCCGCCTAAGCGAATGATCAGAGTCTCGTTTTCTACTCTCGTCTGGATGCGTGAGACGATCCCTGCCGGACCGCTTATGACCAGTTCATCCTGGTCACCTGAGCGGATGATTAGATCTGCCCAATTCGTGGAATCACACAGATCTAAATTCTTGAAGGCTGGTAATTTGCGAGTCGAGGTAATTATCTTGTCTGTACTCATGATTTTCTCCTTATAAACTTCATCCCGGTTTTCTCTCTATAAGATTTCATCGTGTCTTTTCCTTGTTTTCTTGGTTTAAATCCAGTTGGTACTTGTCTATGAATTCCAATTGTTCTCCACCATTCATTGCTCATTCCAAGGTAAACCATTAGGCATTCTGCGCGGGGAGGTCTCTAAAAAAGGTGCGTTTGCGCTCACCGCCAGAGTATTTCTCCTCCAGCTCGTCCCAACGCTGCAGGATCGTCGTCTGGGCGCAGGCGGGTCCCTTCTTCTCAACCTGGTGCTGGTTCTTGATCCGGATCCATTCTTCCTTGACCTCTGGGTGGGCTGAAAAATATTCCTCGATCTGGTTTACGACGGGGGTGAAAGTCCCGTGGCGGTCGAAGAGAATTTTTGCATCACAAAAGATATGCAGCAGGTAAGGGACGTTTCGCTGATTTTCAACGAGGGTTTCAAAGCTGGTGAAGAAGTACTGCACCATGACACCTTCCACAATAATGTTGGCGATACCCGAGGAGGGCTGACAGCTCTGATAGACGAACAGGAGATCGATATCAGATTTCCAGGTGTGGGTACCAGAAGCGAGGCTGCCAAAGAGCAGGATTCCTACCAGGTTGTCGTCGTTGATCGCCTGCGAGACAACTTTTTCCAGAACTTCTTCTTGCAGCATGGGCTTTCCAAGCAATCTCCTGGAATTTTGTGCCAACCAGAGTATCAGCGGGCGATCGGTTATTTGTGGCTTTGTTGATAACGATTCATTCTTCTCGATGATGTTCATTGCCTCTGTTCCTTTTTCTAAGCTTGGTAACTGGTGTTCGATGATGTTTGTTTGCATGATCAATCTCCTGACAATGAAGAGTGAACTGCAGCTGCTGTAGTCTGCTGCCTGGATTGAATTTCTCTCCCGGATTCTTCGAGATTGCGGATATCAGCATTGATCAAGGTGAACACACCGCTCACAATAAACATGAGACTGGCAAAGATGAACATGGCGCTCACACCAGTCTTTTCGGCCAGTGGTCCGGCAATCATCAAGCCGATAGGTGTCATTCCATTGGCCAAGCTAATCACCAGGGCAAGAACCCTCCCCTGCATATCAGCAGCGACCACGGTTTGCAGCAGAGCGAAAGCTGGACCGTTCAAAAGTACGTTCATCATGCCAGCGATGAATATGCCCGATAATGCCATCTCAAAAGCCACGTTGTGGGCCAGCCCCACGATTAGAAAGCCTGCTGCTGTACCAAACATAGCCAGGTTGGCGGTCAAGATTTTACGGCGAAAACCTCCCCAGACACTGAGCAAGATCCCACCAACCAGGAAACCAATAGCCCAGGAAGACTGCATGGTAGCGATCTCCATGGCTGCACCTGCGAATTCATTCTTGACAAGCAGCGGCATGAGGGTGATGGCTGGCAGCGAGATCAGGTTGATGAAAACCGCCAGCAGGACGATGTTGCGCAAACCTGCCCAATCCCTGACATAGCGAAAGCCCGAACGCATATCGGACCAGAGGCTGGCTTTTGCCTCCACCTGCGTGGGATCGGCCTTAGGCTGGGGAATGACAATGAAGAGTAACGGCAGGATAGCCAAAACTGCCGTGCCCAGGTCAACAGCCAGGACAGCGTGCAAGGGAAAGACAGCGATCATCAAGGCTCCCAGGACCGGTGCGGCGATGTTGATCAAACCCTGTAGCAGCTGGTTCAAACCTTGTACCCGGGTCAGCTGCTCTTCCGGGACCATCAATGAGGTTGAAGATAGCATCGAGGGCAAATGAAATGCTCCCGCTGTGGAACGAACCGCCATCACCAGGTAAATCTGCCAGATCTGCAGGTTCCCAAACCAGACGAGGTAGATCAGAACCGCGGTTGCCAGAGCAGTCGTGGCATCGGCGATGAGCATCACCTGGCGACGGTTCCAGCGATCGACTAAAGTTCCAGCTAAAGGTCCCATGATGACCCGGGGAAGAAATTCAAACATGGCCGCGGTAGCGAGAACCGTTGCACTGCCGGTCGTCTCAGTCATCCACCAGATCAGGGCAAAGCCAACCAGCGCACTGCCCAGGAGTGAGAAGGCTTGCCCGGTCCAGATAGTGAAGAAGGGTGCTTTCCAGCTTGAGTTGATTAAATTCTTGCTTATATTTTCAGTAGTCATTGTGAATCTCCTTCGTATTCGACATGATGATGTTGTTTGTAATGAATTGAGAGCACGGCTAAACCTAAATCTCGAAATTGGATCAACATTCCGAACAGCTGTGCCTGGTCTGTGAAAGTGCCTGAGATCAGTGTCCTGCCGTTTGCCAAGTGATTGATTTGAAATTCTTCAAATCTTCTCAAGCGTCGATCACCCAGATGGCCGTCGATTTCGATCTCGAAGTATCCCTTGTAGTTTTTTGCGTTCATTTCACTCATCTCGTTGATTCTCTTTATGGATATGAATCCTTGCGAGATGAATTTAAACCCAAAGGGGTTGATATGTCAGTGATCTAAAGTTGTATCAGGGGGGTTGATTTTAGAAGTATTGGATATGGGGGGAGAAATTATTCCAGGAGGCCCAATTCCCTGGCTTTTACAACAGCCTCAGTGCGGTTGGTCACCTGAAGCTTGCCAAAGATGTTGTTGAGGTGCTTTTTTACCGTGCCGAGGGAGATGAAGAGCACTTCGGCGACCTGGCGGTTGGAATATCCCCTGGCAACCAGGCGTAGGATTTCGAGCTCCCGCTCGCTCAGAGGCTCGTAATCCTGGACCGTTTGTGAAATAGCAGGACGACCTGGTACCTGGCTCCCCAGGATTTCGTTTACGAAACCAGGTGTATAACCGCGCATCCCGGCCAGCAGGCTGATAATTACCGGACCTTCATCAAAAAATGCACGCCGGTAATCCTGTGGGCGGGCAAGATCAACGGCATTTTCCATGAGCTTCAGGGCGGTATCATCCCGAGATCGATTTTTCTCCAGTCTGGCTTTGAGCAGATAAAGGGTGATTAATTTCCTGTAGCGCTTCTCCCGGGTGATGATGTCCGCCATCGAATTGAGCAGCCCCTCGGCATCCCCCCATCTTTCCTGGGTGAGGAGCAAGCGGATAAAAGTGAAATACTGGTGTTCATGCCAGTGATGGGGTTTTGCATCCGGGAAGAGTTGTTTTTGTTCAGCCCAATGTTCTACTGCCGAAATTTCCCCCCGATCTAGGTTTGCCTGGGCTTCGAGCGTCTCAAACCAGGTGTAATGTATCTGTTGCGAACCAATCCTCCTGGCCAGCTGTTTTCCCTTGGTAATTACCTTTTCCAAATTGGCATAATCTTGCTTTGCAAGGTGGATTCGGGCGAGGATGTAAAGTCCCCATAGTTTACCCTGGGCAATATATACCCTTTCTACTCCCTGCAGAGCTCGTTGGACTTGTTCCTGCGCTGTGTCCAGCTGGTTGGCTTCGTAAGAGAGCTGGCTCCAGGGTAGGTAAATGCCATCCAACAGATCCAGGCCGCTTCCTGAACGCCATTTCGGGCTCACGGCCAGCTCTTCACAGAAAGCCAGAGCCTGGGTGCGCTGGCCCAGTTCATTCAGAGAGAAAACCAGGTTCGTGAGAATAACCAGCAAACCCAGCTGGTCCCCAGCCCGTTCTCCAGTGATGAAAGCTTGCTGGTAGACCCTCGAAGCGGACTCCACATCGCCTTTCATCTCCAGGACCTGACCGAGGATATTTAGGGTTAGATTGCGGAAGAACAGGTCGTCATCATCCAAGAATTCTAAAGACTCCCTTGAAAGGCGTACTGCTGTATCCGCGTCATCAAAGCACAGTGCGAGATGAGCCTGCAGGCTCATCAGCTGGCCTTGGAGGGATGAAGTTGGATTGGACGGCAGGTGTTGCTGTGCAGCTTCGGCATAGGGACGAGCTAGTTCGGGTGATTTTGAGAAAAATGTGAGGAATCCCTTGTAGGTGGATAGCTGGCTGTTCCCCAGCAGGATCTCCTCGGGCAGAGAATCCAACCAATTTGTAAGCGACGAGATATTACCCTGTTCTAATGATGTGGAGGCGCCCTTATTTATCGCCTGGATCAATAATGGCATTTCATTCGCTGAGCGAGCGTGTTTGATGGCCTCCCCATAGAGGTGCTTTTCGAGAAACCATTGAGAGGCTATTTTATGCAACAGTTCTTGATCTTGATCCGGTGATGTCGTGCGCAGGTAATCCACGAAGAGATGATGAAAGCGATACCACACTCGCTGGTCATCGAGTGGGACCAGGAAGATATTCGAGTCTTCCAAGATCTGTAATATCTCACTCGAATCCTCTCGACTGGTGAGTAGATTACAGAGTGGTGCGGAAATCCGGTCCAGGATCGCGACTCGGGTTAAAAAGGATTGAATTTCAGGGGCTTGCTGGGAAAATACTTCATCGGCAAGGTAGTCGATCACAAAACGGTGGCTACCGCTGAAAGAATCGATGAACTCGTCGATATCATGCCTGTTTCGCAGAGAGAGTGCGGCCAGCTGCAAACCGGCGATCCAACCTTCTGTCCTTGATTCAAGGGCGTTAACTTGTTCAGGGGAGAGGTTCAACCCCATGCTCTCCTGAAGGAATTGGCTGGCTTCCTGTGGGTTCATGCGCAAATCTGTCTGCCTAAGTTCGAGCAGCTGGCTGCGGGCGCGCAGGCGGCTGAGCTTCAATGGTGGATCTGAGCGGCTGGCGATCAGCAGATGCATCTTCTCCGGTTGGTGATCAACCAGGTAGTTCAAGGCGGTGTGGATACCTTGCTCTTCGATCTCGTGGTAATCATCCAACACCAGGGCAAACTCCGTTTCATATTGGTCAAGATCGTTGATCAGGGTCGCCAGGATAGTTTTCTGTGAAGGGGGTTGGGGCGATCTCAATTGGGCTAGAGTGATCCCGCCGAGCTGGGGGGCAATCGTCTGCAGGGCTGCGATCAAATATTGGAAAAATAGGGAGGGATCGTTATCCTCCCTATCCAGGGATAACCAGGCAACTGGCATATCGCTTCTTTTCGCCCATATGCTCAGGAGGGTGGTTTTCCCGTAGCCTGGCGGAGCAGCTACGAGGGTCAGCTTCTGGTTGATTGACCGATCTAGTTTTTCGAGGACTGCACCGCGGCGGATAAAATTTTGCCGCGGGGTTGGAATATAGAGCTTGGTGGCGAGTAGGTTGGTTTCCACGGAGGTTCCTGGTACGCTCTTTCAAGGTTGAATAACATATCTTACACGATATTTGTAAAAAAGAGCATACCCAGGAAAGGGGTATATTATTCAGGCTGGGTATTTTTATATAAAAAAGAAAATACCTCACCAAGGGTGAGGTATTAAATTCTAGTATATATAATTTTAAGTTCTATCGGTTGGGATATTCCAACCAATCCTTTTCAGTGAGAGACCAGATGACTGGTGCTGGCCAGAATTCGCTTAAATATTGCGAGGCGTCCGGATTATCGCCATCGAGGACCAGTATGCTCTCTCCGGGTACCCACCAATCGAACAGAGTGACGAATGAGTTGCCACCCAGAGGATCATTTCCAATGCGGTTATAAGATTCGATTGATGATAGATCGCTCGAAAGCTGGTAAACCCAGACGCCGCCCTGGTCCGACATCCCTGCTTCGTAATTTCCGACGAGTTGATGGAGATCTGCTGCCCAAAGGCTGCTAAAAGGCCGAGGAAGATCTAGATGATTCTCGCCACCAGGGGTGGCAGGGATGAAGGCTGGCGAACCATCCAGAGGGATGATCCAGAAAGGTTGATCCGGGTAAATCAGGGCATTTTGTTCGACTGCCCAAATTGGCTTATCATTGTAATCGCCGCTCATCAAAGGCTGTGTCCCGAAATCGGATACTCGCTGGATTTCCCTTTCGGGGGCTAAGATCCCATTGGGGAATGAAACCAGGTATGTTCCTGCACAGGAATCTTTTACACCTGCCCATGAGACGGCATTGACGTAAGCCAATCGGTTACCATCCGGATCCCAGGCGAACAGGTTGGAAGCGCATTCGCTGATCACATTCACTTCGTTGGGACCATTGACCAAAACCAGCTCGATTTGCTGAGAGGCTGGATTATATCGCGCGGCAGTTATGCGCTCGCCATCTGCAGTCCAGGCAGCCCGGATGACATTATCTGCCAGCCACTCTTCAGATGCACCAGTTTCGTAATCGGCAACCCACAAGCTGGTAACCGAGACGTTGTTGGTTTCAGAACCATGGACAAATTCTGGCGAGTAGGCGATCCTTCCGGTTTGCGGGCTGTAATCCCAATAAACCTGGTGGAAAACCGGGCTGGGCTGGACAGATAACATGCCATTCTCAAGGACCAAGACTCCTATGTCCGAACCGCCGAATGGGGTCAGATGTCCTATCGTGACCATGTCAGGGAAAGTTGAGCCAAGAATCTCTGTGGGCGTGGAAGTTGGGCTGGGCGAGCTCACCAGAACCGGCGTGCTGCTCACTTCGAGGAGAGGGCTTTCCTCGGTTGACGCGTGGTCCTCTTCAATTGATTCATTGCCTTCCCCGGAGATTGGGAGTGCATTGGTCTCGATGCCCACTTCGAAAGTCGCACAACTGGCCGCGAGAACTGATAAGACTGTCATCGTCAAGATTAAATACCAGTACGTTCGGATTCGTTTCATAAGAGATACCTTTAACTTAATGGATTATTTGTCGTGCTGGCTTGAAATATATCACCTGGGTGTGTCAAGAACATGCTGTGAATGTCACAGATTTGTAACCAGCAATGAATCTTTGAGCCACGAAGTTCAATGTCTCGCCAAAAGGAAAAGCTTCCTTTCTCCTCCCCTGAAGGAGTATTATAAGACGCGTCTTTATCAAGTGAACATGAATTGAGCGTAGCATCGAGCTTGAGAATAGAAACGTTATTTACATGGATTGATAGGATACAATTCTATAATATATTGATCACTCCCGGCAAAGTCAATTGGGGGTGGAGAAGAAGAAATGCGCAATCTACAACCCCAATTATGGGATATCTACCAGGCAGACCATTTGATCCGGGCGACAATAAACCGTACCCCGGTAATAGAGTCCTCTTTTCTATCAGCACGGACTGGACGCCAAATTTTTCTCAAGCTGGAATGCCTGCAGGTGACAGGTTCCTTCAAGATCCGGGGTGCAAGTAACCGGATCCTGCAGTTGAGCAGGGAGGATAAACAGCGCGGCGTGATCGCGGTCTCATCAGGAAATCATGGGCGTGCTGTGGCCTATGTTGCCAGCAAGTTTGGTATCCCCGCGGTGATCTGTGTCTCGGAAACAGTGCCGCAAAACAAGGTTTCTGCAATTAGAACTTTAGGGGCAGAGGTACTGGTTTCTGGAAAAACCTATGACCAGGCGACAGAAGTCGCTATGCAGGAACAGGAAGAGCGCGGCCTGACGATGATCCATCCATTTGACGATCCGCTGGTCATCGCTGGCCAGGGGACGATAGGACTCGAGTTGTTGAAAACGATCCCCGATCTCGATACAGTGATCGTACC
>CP070764.1:447566-455462 GCA_020349245.1 Chloroflexota bacterium
ATGGTGCCAGGTGAAAGCAGCCAACTAATGTTCATGATCGTGGTCATAATCACTTAAGATACCAATTTCTCCCGTCTCAGGGTGGGTGAATAAAAAGTTATTGAGTGGATAATAACTCAGTGTTGAAAATGCGAGCAGCATAATGACCAACCCAGCGATGGCGAAATTCCGGGCACTGGGCTGCATTTTCTCAGTCTTTGTAAGGATGGTCAGGCTGATCCATTGACCGCCAATCACAGATAAAATAAAAACGATCACGTCTGCCCATAATAAATGGGTGCCTGTCAGGCTGGTATATCCGTAAAACAAGATCGTGGTGATCACCGGCATCGCAAATAGTCCGGCGAATTTTGCTACGAAAAAATTATTGGTTTCATCCTTGAGAAACGGATATTCAATCAGAGCATAAATCAAACCTGGCCAGAAAGCCATTTTAAAATGTTCCCAGGTGCTTTCGTTAACCGCAGCGATTAAGGCTACCGGCCGCCAATAGTCTGTCCACTCAAACCAAAAGTGAAGAGTAGTACCAAAACCAATAATAAAAAATACACCGATGATCTCCCAACGTTTAACTTTATCCATGTGTCACCTGTTGTGGTTTTGTGCGAGTTTTCCGTTTCCAGCACTAGACAAAGTATATACTCAAAAATGGTTGGCGGATGGGGGAAAATAGGGATTCTTAGATAATTCCAAACTCCCATCTAAAAATAAGGATTAGCTCTGATTGAATTCAATAGATCTCAATAATCATACTTCCTTATAAAAAATAATATGAGGTTGAATTCCAACACCTTAGCAGAATTGTTTCAAAAAAAGAAGCGATCGGCTGGAATATCATAAACGATTGTGAATGGATGAGAATGATTCAAGGGTTGATTTGGAACGGATCCCTTTTATTCGAATGGTATTTCCCCGGCGACCATCTGCATAATTTGATTTGAATACCGAGAAAATCTATTTGGATGGCAGCTGGAGATATAATCTTTATAACAAATTAAATTTCGAAACATCGGAGGGGGTTTCCTCACATAGACGGTTCAAATCCAACAACGAGTGTGGGGGTTCTGGTTTAAGTTACAATTTGATTATCATGGGGGAAACTCGCCAAAATAGAAGGATAAGATCGGAAGGAGAAAACCAATAATGACCAAAGATATTATTCGTCAGTTAAGTGTTGTAGTCGGATTAATTTTAACAATTGTCGTTAATGTGTTGTCCAATGCGATTCCATTTAATGGGTTGACAGCCCCGGAGATCGCGGATAGCTTCGACGTCTATTTTGTCCCGGCTGGCTATGTATTTTCTATTTGGAGTGTAATTTACTTAGGACTCATTGCCTACGCCGTTTTTCAACTACTCCCTGCCCAACGGGAAAATCCCAGGCTGCGTCAAACCGGCTGGTGGTTTGTCTTGAGTTGTGCGGCTAACAGCATCTGGTTGTTCCTATGGCACTATGGTTACTTTGCCCTGTCCGTCCTCGCCATGCTCACTATATTACTATCCCTGATCTATATATATCTACGCTTGGGTGTGGGTCGGAAATCGGTGCCTTCAGGCGAGCGCTGGCTAGTCCACCTCACCTTTAGTGTTTATTTGGGTTGGATCACTGTAGCGACAATTGCTAACATCACGGCTTTCTTAGATTTCATCAATTGGAACGGATTCGGAATTTCTCCAGAGATTTGGACCTTTATCATGCTGGTAGTGGCTGTGGTAGTTGCTGGGCTGATGGCATACTCCCGTCAAGACATCGCTTACTTATTGGTGTTAATCTGGGCTTTTGTAGGTATTGGGGTCGAACAATCAGATACAACACAAATTGCAAATGCTGCGTATTTAGCAGCTGTAATCGTCTCGACCTTCGTTATCATAGTTATCATTCAGAAGTTAAGACAAACGCGCAAGCCAGCAATGGCAACATCTTAAATTAAATACAGGAGTTTGTGCTGACGATATCCAATTGATGGTGGATGATCAGGGTGAAATGGATATCCCACTGGCAGTGGTCGGGGATTAATGGTTTATTATTTCTGGTCAGCTATTCGCCAGAATCACACTGCTTACCCCAACAAGGGAGGATATCGCTATCTTTTTCCGACAAGACAAGCAGGTACAATCATCATTTTGAAAGGTAGTTCTTTCGAGACTCATTAGCCCCCATGATTTTTTATACACAAAAATCATGGGGAGGCAGTTCGAGTCACGTCCGCTAAAGATCATCAGAAAATTCACTCGATATCATTCTCGAGCGGTTCCTGTAACTCCAGTAGGATTCGAACCTGAAATATCCTGATTCAAAGTCAGACGGTCATCACCACAGCCGATCTCCAGGACATGTTTCAGGGAGAAGTCGTCTAGATCAAACAGGGCACGGATTTCGTTGTTTTCAGGATCACTCCTGATGGTCATGTGTTTTCTCCCCAGCATCAGGCGCAGATTTTATTGGGCGGGTGAATACTTCTGAAAAATTGCTTGGGCGAGCGCACAGTGCGCGCAAGCGAGGTATAGCTTTGTCACTGGCGCGCTCAAGGCTGCTGAATAAGCCCGTTGATATTACCTCAGGGGTCTCCTACACTTACAAGCAGTCTTCAGCTCACCGCCTTCTTCACGAGTGCGACGATCTTTGCCTCTTCGGCGGCGGTCAACTCCTTCAGCGCAAAGGCGGTGGGCCACATGGCGCCTTCATCGAGATTCGCCTCGTCGCTGAAGCCTAAAGTCGAATACCTCGATTTGAACTTCTGCGCGCTTTGGAAGAAGCAGACGACCTTGCCGTCCTTGGCATACGCGGGCATCCCGTACCAGGTTTTTGGCGAGAGGACTGGCGCGCTGGCTTTGATGATCGCATGGAGCCGTTCGCCCATGGCGCGATCCGGTTCCGGCATCTCGGCGATTTTGGCGAGTACGTCACTTTCCCCATCCGCCTTACCCTTCTTTGGGCGCGCTTCCGCTTTCAGTTCTTGGGCCCGCTCCTTCATCGCAGCTCTTTCCTCGTCCGTGAATCCCCCGGACTTCTTTTTGATCGCGGTTGTGCTCTCGGCGGACTTCTGTGCATCCTCCTTTGTGCTCATAGAAACCTCCTAATAGTGATTGATTGTCGTTAATGCAAATTTACCCGCCCGAGAAGTTTGGCTGAACGATCAAATTAAGACCAACCACACCAGGTTGGTCTTGAGCTCAGCAATTCTCAGGTCTTAGCAGGAAACGAAGTACCTCAGGGCAACTTCTTTGAAGAGAAAAAAGTTTACCTACCTAAGAGAGTTGTGCTTAGGGTTGAACAGTGACCATTCCCGTAGCTTCATACTCCATCAAACACTGATAGGGAAATTCGCCCGGCTGCAAAAAGGTGAAGGAAAAACTATCACCAGGGTTCAAAATCCCCGAGTCAAATTGACTGTTCCCTTCTTTCGGTACATGCCGTACGGTATGTGCACTGTCGTCTTGATTGGTCCAGGTTACTTGGTCGCCTACTTTCGCCTCCACACCAGGACACTCATCGCCTAGAATTCCCACACTTATCCCAGGGGAGGATGGGGGAGCCAGAGTTGGCTCTGAATTGCAAGCGGCTAATATTCCGCTGAATAAAACAGCCAATAGGATGTAAATTGATAGTTTGTTTAAGATCATCATGGGATATCTCCAATAGATCAGGTAAAGAGGATCAACAGCACACAATTTACATTTAGCGATGCTTTTTAACAAATTGATTATATAGCAAATATGAATAAAATCAACACAGAATCACTTTGCTATGTCTTTATATTGTATATTAGCATTGTGTGTAGTCTGAGGAGTTACAGAGTAGAATTGGGCAGTATTTCCTGGAAAAAGGTCAACCTGTTTCCACGCATTAACTGATTCGAGCCGACTCTTCTTTGGCAGCTATGGAAAAAAATAATTTTTCTGGATGCGAACTGCATCCCCTTTATGGGGGCTACGACTGACCGGTTATAGGTTCATATCCTATTGACCTACAACTTGATAGTTGTGAAATAAAAAACGGTCAAAATTCCCCTTCAGTTAACGGATAAAAATACACGTCCGCCAGGCACGAAGCGAAAACGCGAATCACTGGTTGCAAATATTTATTAATTGCTATGAGCTTCTATATCATCCTGGCATATTGCGATACAGAGCAGAGATGATGATAATAGAGTCAGGAAGTCCCTTCGGATTCAGTCTGCGTTCCTTTCCCAAGTAAACTCGCGGAGATAAATCCACTGATTGCACCAAACAACGGATAACCCACCACATCGATTATGAAGAAAAAGATCGTCGAGACAATCATGGATGGGAAGACACCTACTTGAAATGGCAGGTCGCCATCTATTTGGAGATAGCTGGCAACATTATTGAACATGGGTATGGAGATGAAACTAGTCAATGCGTTCACAAACACTCCCACGAATGCACCAAATAGTCCGGAAAGCGCTCCCAAGCCGGCTCCTTGAGCAGCAGTCAAGTCGAGACTGCCATGCTGAAATCGACGATAGAGAAACACTGCCAGGAATCCACCAACCCAAACCCAAATACACAGAAAGCAATTGATGAGATTGAGCACTGGTAGATTTGCGAGAAATCCGATGACCACACCAGCAATTACAGCAGACAAGATGAAGGATCGACTGTTCATTGCAAAACCTCCTCAAATTGAATTTTGGCTGATCGGGCAAGTAAATAAATCAAGAACGAAGAGCTCGCTGACGGGTAATTGAGTTAAATTCTTAGTGCCTATCAATACATTATATATTCAATTATTACGTAGAATAATTAATTAGCTGAATTTTTCGAGTGACAACAATTGGTGAATATACTATCCTGAGAATGGATCGCTGTATTTCTAAAATCTCCCCCCTGGCCAGGCGGTCATTAAAAATCATTATCCAGCCGGCAATGGTTAATAAAATGAGTCCGGTAGGATTCGAACCTAGGCCCAAACGGTTATAAGTTCTAAACCATTCGGGATCTAAAACCACGGTGTCTGTTTGCATCAATTCATTACAACGATTTGAAATGCTTGGTAATAAAGTGGTTTGAGATTAAATTCAATTTAAGGGATAATTTTGAATAAAATGCAAAGATCGTTCTTACGGAAAAGCTCAGCATCAGCGGTTCTTAAGCCGTATCACTCCCAAGCTTTGAGCATAGCCTGGATAATCTCTTCGTAGCGATAATATACGACGGAGTGGCCCTCACCTTCGTAGATTGTCGGTTCATTGCAAGATGGGATTCGCATACTCACGTACTCAGCAATTCCTGGGTGAATGCCCTTGTCCTCCGCGCCATGGAACACCAACACCGTTGGAGCATTGATATCCTCTAGCTTGAAGGACCAATCTAGGCGCTCTATCGTGTACTCGCGTGTCCACCCTTCAGCACCCTGGCGAAGTGCCTCGACCATACTGGCAATGAATTCATGGCGTGCAAAAAGTTGTTTATCCTTCGCTGACATATCAGAGCCAAAGGAACCCCCACCAAAACCAACAGGGTTCTTGAAGATCAGGATACGTGCCAACGTGAAGAAAATTCGCATTAGCCACGGGCCGTTATTTGCGCTCCAGATGAATAACTTATTGACCCTGGAACCACTAAAAGTGGCGCTAGTCAGCACGCTCTGGGGGAAATCGTCGCGTGTAATAGGACCCTCCCCGGCCACGATAGCTACTACGGCGAGGCGATGTGGGATTCCGTGTGCAACAGCAGCTGCGTGAGGTCCGCCGGAGCTCCAGCCCAGCACTGCAAAGCGATCAATGCCTATTTGGTCTGCCAGCTGGCAAACGTCTTTGGGCCAATCGAGATACGTACGATTCTTTTGGAAGTCAGACAACCCGAAGCCAGGGCGATCAGGGGCGATCATTCGGATTCCCAATTTCTGGTTGAGTTTATCAAAGAGAAGTCCCTCGAGACGTGAGCCCGGACCCCCGTGGAAATAGAACAAGGGACTGCCTTTAGGGTCGCCAATGTCTAAGTAACCCAATGTCCGGCCATCGGAAAGTTGGATCGTCTTCGCAAACGAACTGAAAGCAAAGCCATCCCCCGGCGAAGGTTCATAGACGAACAGACCGACGATCGCAAGCAGTGTGATGACGAGTATAGAGAGGATGATTATCGAAATGTACAAAGCAATGTGCCTAAATGCAAGATTCCCTATTTATCTCCGGGTCCACATAGAGGGGTTTGGAGTAGATTATTGAAGTTATATCGATGAAGCCTAACGATAAAGAGTGTAATTCCTGAACGGATACATTTATAGCGATTGTTTATGGTTTTTATTATAACGGCTCCGATTTAAGCTGCCCGGTGGGCAGCTTCAGCCAGTTGCTGGGTGGCACTTGCGGCGATTTTCTAGATGCTCCGCCGACATCTGCTCGGCTACTCGGCGAGCGAAAAGCGCGCCACCACCTCAGCACCTTCCCATTCACCCGTTTCAACAAAGCCTAGCTGGTGGTAGAGACTGCGCGCGGCGAGATTGGTGGGTTGGTAGGAGAGCGCGAAGTCCCGGTACCCATGCCGCCCCCTCAACATCGCGATTGCAGCGAGCACTGCTTGTCTACCGTATCCGTGTCTCTGCATGCCTCGGTCGATCAGGATCCCTCCAAGCCAGCAGCTTCCATCTGCTGGATCTGTGCTCCACATCATGAAACCGATTACCTGATCACCCAGGCAGATGGCAAGCGGTTGCCAGTCCTGTCCGTAGCAGCAAAGGGCCAAGTAGGCGCACGGCTCGGCAACAAACTCGCGCTGGGTCTCGAACACCTTCAGATTGGCGATGGCGCGCCAGTTGCTTTGATCGACCGGTTGTAGGGTCACCTGGGCGTCACTCGTTACAGGAACGCTTGCATCCATTAGACATAGTCTCCTCTAGTGGCGTAATTCAGCCTCATGCGCAGGGATATTACCGCCGAAATACTGGACATACTGCAAATTTCCAATATAACCAGTCAGTTCGGTATCTTATACCGACATTGCTTATCATAAGAGCAGTTTTATCATAACCTAATTTTAATAACAAACAAGGCCAGCCAAATAGCTGCGCCTCAAAAAAAGATCAAAATATGGGCCCGGTAGGATTCGAACCTACGACCAAACGGTCATGAATGTTATGCCTATTGGGCAACAAAATATTTGGAGTGCTATGAATTGATTTGGTCAATACTTCTTAATAGTTAACCGATAACGGTAGAGTTCCGCAGGTGCCGTTTAGAAAGCCAGAGAAATATTTGAACGACATCACTCACCTCTCGTCGAGGTCAGTCTGCTGCAGCGAAGATTAGGAACCCAAATTTCTTTTACAATGACCCATCTAAACGTATCTCGATCATCGTCGCGTTATCGACGGCACGCCTAAGATCGTTTTGGTCCAAATTACCTTGCTGATCAATTGCTACATTGTAAAAGCGCGCGTCATTTGGAACAGCCGTAAGCAACTTACCTAATCCGACAATCTTCTTTTCCCGATCTTCACGGATCGGGATTGCAGTTCCAATGTGCTCTTGTCCGCGGATCAGCAACCGAACCTTTGCACTGCCAACCAGGTTTTTCCACCAACCGGCGTGGGTGAAGCAATAAACAGTTTCATTCTCCTGGCAATAGCTAACTGGGGTTGAATATGATTTGCTACTTTTTCGACCGTTAAAAGTGATAATCATAATCTGGCCACTGACCAAAGAATGCAAGGGAGACTTGAGCACACTCTTCATGACCGGATTGAGCAAGCGAAAAATAAAAGGTGTTGAACTCATACCATCCTCTCGATCAGAACTTAATTGCACAGGGTAACAAAAATAATTTCATTTTCCTTATGTCAACATAACCACCAAATCTCTCATACTGAATCGGGCGCCTGCCTGTTTGAGAAGCAAAATCCTTTATGCATGTTCTCCCTTTTGGCACATTACA
>CP070764.1:455562-463309 GCA_020349245.1 Chloroflexota bacterium
ACCACTTTGGATATATGAAGTGGGGACTTGAACTGCATACCAGGCGCGATCCGATGAATAACCAAGCGCCTCGGTGGTTGAATCTGGTGAAACGACAAACAACACTGGATATATCGTTCCGGGACCGCTGCGGATATTTGCATATGTCGTTGAGGTAACTGAAGGCACGCCGGTATCAGGAGTAGGCAGGACACCGGTGATGGGGGGCTGTGTGGCGGATGGTGGGATAAAGCGATCATCGAGCAACCAGATTGTCAAGTTGTCATACTCGACCACGAATCCATCGGTGGTTGCTGCACGGACGAAATAACCTATCTTGCCGGTATCTGTAAAAGTGTTGTCCACAAGCTCTTCCAGGAAAAATCCGTTCGCATAGAAGTCAAATGTGCTTCCATGGGCAGCTACGCCAAGCCGGTTGACTGCATCCAATCCTATATTTATGGCACTATTTTCAGTGGGTTCGATAAGCGTTTTTGTCGACTCGCCATCCCAAAGAGTCAGTGAATACTTGCCATCACAGGTAAGACCGAATTGATATCCACGGAAATTGTCAGGTGCTCGGAAAAGCAACCCGAACCGATCTCCAGATGAACAGCTATCTGGCATGAATACCATTGTGTCGACGTAATAGTCCTCCATTTCAGGCCAGGAGACTTCCCAGCACATCATCCCCTGCTCTCCTTTGGCGGTCATCACGTACATGCCATCTTTGATTTCGGATTTAAAACAATCGGTGTCGAATAGGGTCCAATTGGTTTTGGTATCGAAAGTATCCAGTCCATCTGGATCTCCCAAAAGCTTTGCGGGATCACCTTCGATTGGTTCCTGGGTCGGGGTTGAAGTGGGTGTAGGGGAAGGCGAGGGAAGTGGGGGAACGGTGGGTACTTCTGTCGGGGGAGGTGTTTCTGTTGCAGGCGGTGCTGCGGTGGGTGCCAGTGCGGTCAAGGTGGCATTGACTCTGTTTTCAATTTCCTGTGGATCAGTCGTTTGAACCGGTTCGCTCGTCGCGCCTCCGCAAGCCGTGAGAACCATGCTTACCAGCAGGAAGGAATATGCGATTATTTTCTTCATTTCTCTTTCTCCTCTAGTAATCTAATCGGGAATTTGTCAATTCGATCTGATCTGAAAACGGTCTTAGTATTGGTTCGTGATTTGGGTAAGCCTGCTCCCTAAATAAATTCTGCTAAGCAATTATTGCTCGATGTAATTATTTTTGCATGCTTTGATCCACTTTGAAATCTTGGGAAAGGAAACCTGCTCGGCAGAGGTGTGGGAAGATTAATCGACTTTATTAAACGAAATTATTTTGAAGATTATAACAATTTATTCCTGCCATGTGTTCAATCTGCCTTACATCGTGGTGAAAAGACCCCTGCATATCTGCAGGGGTCTGATAGGTGGGCGTTCTGAAGTATATTTTTACTCTTGGCTGAGTAGTTCGAACATATGTTGTCGGTAGGAATTGAAAGCTGAGCGTCCCTTGTCCGTTATTGAAAGCATGGTGTGGGGGCGTTTGTCCTTGATCTCTTTCTCGACTTTGATATAACCTGCTTCTTCGAGTTTACTCATATGAGAGGAGAGGTTGCCATAGGTTAATCCAGTACGGTTGAGCAGGAAGACAAAATCAGCACTTCTGACAACAGACAGGTAGGCGAGTATCTTTAGCCGGGCAGGTTCATGGACGATGCGATCAAATTGTTCAGAGTTTGCGGAGTCATTCAATTCATCATTTGTCATTATCAGCTCTCCAGTTCAGTGCGTGGATACCTGCGCAGAAAGCGAATAAGAATGAACAACCCGGAGAGCAAAATCACGACGCCAGCGATGATCACTGAAATTGCAAAGGCATCAAAAGTTGTAATTGTCCCGGCGAGGATCTCTCCACCAACAAAGGCAATGAATAAAATCACTGCGTATGCATACAGCCGAACTGTGTTGAGTAAATATGCCAGGAGGCACACACCAGAAGCGATAACCAACCCGAGAATACCGAGCGGGTGGTCTGCACTGAATGAGCTACCGAGAATTCTGCTCATCAGGATGCCCACGAGAGCCAGCAGTCCAAGGACCAACAAGAGGATGGTCAGGTTCCTCATCCTGCGTTCCATTTTGAGGCCGGGTTTGATGACTCCCGCGCGTGGGACAGTGATAAATCGTTTTCCGAAATACCAGATGCCCATACCGAGTAAGGCAATCAAACCAATTAACCCGCTGGGCTCCATTAATAACATCGTTCCCCAGGTAGCCATGACGACGCCAATCGCGATATCCACTAAACCATCCTCGCTGTAGGACATATAAACTTGCCGTTCAATTTCCTTTATATCTAATTCGTAAGACATTTTGACCTCCTTGTTGTCACGACAATATATTTGCCATGTCAATAACTTTGTGTTACAAACATAATTGCCATGATTATATAGGATTTATTATTGGTTGTCAAGCTGATTCGCATAAATTACGTGGATTTCCTGCAGGACAGCCGCGTGGTCGCTGGGGGATGTATAATTTATGGTCTGGGGTCGGCAGGGAATAAAGGGAGGGGAATAAGATTTCCTGGATGTTGTGGATATCTTGATCAAGTCATCGGGAATTCACCCAAACCTGATCTAAGGTAAATAATAATTTCTGGAGGGCATGTGCTGCATCAACAAGTTTTTCAGGATCGGCTAATTCTGGGGAATCTTTTTCTGTGTGCGTTATGAAGGTTGACAGGTAGTCGAATTTCTCGGAAGTTATTGCCAGGGCTGGCCTGTTGTGCATGAGAAAGAGCGAATGATCGGATTGATACCACTGCTCTCCTTCTATGAATCCCTGCCTTGCAGGGAATGAATCACGGATCTTTTCAGCGATCTCCAGCGGGCAATCGTACAGCGAGTAAGCAGTGTCTCCATCCACGTATCCTGCCCCATCCAAATTAATCCCTAGATATACATCCTGCAGCTGGTTGGGATTATCTGCCAGGTAGCGCATTTCTCCCGGAGCAGAGTAATAATCTTCTCCATTCAGGGCGACGATCTCGATTGTAATTGCTGGCTGATTGGCTTGAAGCAGCTCAGCGAGCAAAAGTAAAACCACAACACCACTGGCGTTGTCAAGGGCACCTGGCGTCCCCATTTTGGCATCGATGTGGGAGAAGATTACGATTCTCCCGTTTGGATCACTGCCTTTGCGGGCGATCACGTTGCACCCGGTAGAAGGTACCCGCTGCGCTTCAAACCTCAAGTTAACCAGCTTGCCAAGCTGCTGGGAGAGTTTGTCCCCTATTTTCTCGGTCATGTAAACGGAGGGGATATCAAAATCCCCATCTTCGATCAGTGGGAAAGGATAAATGCCACCCGCCAGTTCAGGATTACGCGACGTGGCAGAGATGATCGCTGATGGCTTTTTTGATTCCAACAAGGCGATGATCTGCTGGTGTTCCTCCGGGTTGTAAAAAGTGAAGTTCTTTGGCATCAGCTGCTCCCTGGCAATATCCCCCCGTAGCAATAGCACCCTGTCTGAACCTGCCAGCTTTTTCAATTCATCTATCGTCGATGCCATGGATAGGGGAGATTTCACCTCGCAACCCAACGAATACGGGCTGACAAATGCTTCATAAGACTCGCCGTTCACAGATAGTGATGGTTCACCAGAAGACCAATCTATGCAGTCAAATTCGGAACGCACGGTCCGGAAGCCAAATTGAATCATTTTCTCGGTAAAGAGGTCAGTCGCCTGTTGATTCCCCACGCTGCCAACACACCTGTTGGCAATTTCTGTGCACAGCGCATGCAAATAATTTTCTGCGGTGTTTACTAGATCATTGGATGGCATGGCAACTCCGTGTTTTTTGAGGTAGCGTGCAATCTTGGATTTCTATTCTACACGCTTTCGCCTGTGGCAGATGCGTAATCTCAAATTGTATAGGGTGAGGAAAAAGCTGGCTGGCAAATTCGAGCGTATACCGGGAGGCCATAAATGAGAATGGTTGCGAATATCAACGAGGTCTGGAAAATTCTTTGAACACGGAAATGTGCCGCTCGATAGTATATTTCCAATCGATTGAATTGGCAGTTAGCTAATAGCTGGCAGGCTCCCACGATCCAGTTTTACAATAACTTCCTGATCACCTCGGTTTCTACTGGCTGGGTTAATCATGTACAATAGGAAGCAGATTTAGGATATTAAAAAAGGAGAATGTAAAAATGAAGAGACCTGATGGCGTGACTGTAATTGCAGTATGGTATTTTGTACAGGCATTTTTGTTACTAATCCTGGCTTGCACCTTGCTCGCCATCCCAGCCAGCGGGGTAATTGCGGACATCAATGATCCCATCGGAGAATTCTGGGTGATCTTCAGTCTGACATGCGGTGAGATCTTCATTGTCCTCACCGGTATTGCACTGGTATTTGCTGGTTGGGGCTTGCTGAGGATGAAGCAATGGGCTCGCTGGTTGGCCTTTGTCTTGGGAATTTTCAGTTTATTCGCCTTCCCGGTTGGCACTGTGATCGGTGCTTTGATCATCTGGTACCTGTTCAAGGATGAAGTCCGTGAAGCTTTTGATATGGCTTCAAGCGCCGCAGTTGTTGGGGATATGCCCGATGAGCTGGTCGAGGATGCATAATCGGACAAATAAATAAAATATCCCCAATAATCCTCTGCCAGGAAGGATGCATAAGTTCAGCAGATTGAGCAATCTGGTTTGAACACGACCAGCTTTGATTCCCCAAATTATTAAGTACATGAACAAAGCCCCCGCTAACCCGGGGGCTCCCTTGATTCTAAGGGATATTTTTCAGGCGAGATTCCTGACCTGAGCAGATCTAGCCGACGGTAGAAATGGGCGTAGTGTTCAAACGCTTCCATCTTGAAATCGTCGACCTTATTTAATTTTCTTTTCGGAATCGTTCGGCTGTCGTCGAGCTGGAGCTCACTCACCAGAGAATAATCGATCCAATCCATGAAGGCATTATAGGTGATCTGCAGGTTGATTACGCTGTTGATTAATTCGCTGTCACCGATGGCGTGGACAATGGTGTGCAGCTGTTCGAATTCATCGATCTGCTTCCAATGATCCCAGAGCTGGAATAGCTGATTTAGCTTTTGCCGCTTGATCTTTGGTGATTTGCTCTTAGCTGCTGAGTAAATAATTCCACCTGTGTTGAGAATTTCTTCCATGACAGCGGTGATCAAAGCTTCCGCCTCATTGTAACGGCGGTTAAGAATATCATTGCGGGTTTTCCGCTCCTGATCTTCAAGAAACCAATTTCGCTCTGCTCGCCTGCGTCTTGTCTCCTGGCGCTGGTTGAGTAATGCCGTGAAAAAAGATGAGGCAAAACCGATCAACCCTCCAAGAACAGCTCCAATTAGTACATACAACTCGGCTGACATAATTCTCTCTTGGATTACTATAGCGTCATGGATCGAGGTTGTCAAGAAAGGCAGGTATGTTGTATTTCTGGTTGGAGTAAAAGTCCAAATAATCAGCCACGAGTATCTATACAGTGGATGTGGATACGATTGGTTGCCAAACAGATTTAGAGAGGATATTCAAAGTCAATATCGAAAATTAGATATCTGTCGTGCTGATCTCTGTCTGGTAGTTTTTGATTATACAGGTAAGTCGACATTCCTTTCCATCGGGGCAATTATTGAAGGGATTCCTCAATGTTCGTTTCAAGGGCACCTGACATCGCTTTGCCAGCTAGCTGATGTTCGAAGAAGTCACAATCCTTTGCCACAAAGCAGGCTTTCCCAGAGGAAAAGAATTTATGGTCAATACCATTATTCAGAAAAATTGGAGGCGATAGACTCACCTGAGAACTGCAGTCACCATTGAGTTTAATGTGTGGGTAGCAATGTCCTCATGGAGATTGGAAGTCATTCCATCTGAAATAAACCATGTGGCTCACCACGCGCCTGGACAATACGGTTTATTCCCCAAGATTCCCGGCGTGCAAAAAGAGATCTTGCTGGTGAACGCCTCAAGCCATCTTGCGGATGCGAACTTCGATCCCGGGTTCATCAAGCAGCAGATCCAGCAGCTGCGCAGTATCTGTACTGCCGAAATGATAAGGGTAAAGAATTTTTGGCTTGAATGCTCTTGCCGCATCTGCGACCATCTCCGGGGTCATGGTATAAGGCAGGTTCATGGGTAAAAAGGCGACATCGATCCCGGTCAGGGCTTTCATTTCGGGTGTATTCTCCGTGTCCGCGGCGATGTAGAGGCGCAAATCAGCAAAAGAGAGGATATATCCATTACCGACACCCCTGGGATGGAATGGATGACCATTCTCGCGTTTGTGAACCAGGTTATAGGCTGGCACCGCTTCAATTTTTATACCCCGGATGGTTCGGACCTCACCGTTGTGCATCACGATGCCGCCCTGCACCTGCTTGGCGCAGGATTCAGTGATGACTAAATCTGTGTTTTCTGTCCGCACGCTGTTCAGGGCCGCCAAATCAAGATGGTCACGGTGCTCATGGGTGATCAGGATCAGGTCGGCCTTGGGTAGTTCTGCATAATTTGCCACCTGGCTGAAAGGGTCCACGGAGATATTGACCTGGTTAAATTCGAGCATCAAGCTGCCGTGTCCCAGAAATGTAATGGTCAGGTCTCCGGAAGAAGTGGTGAGTACATCCTGTTCAAATCTTCCCTGATATGTCATGAAGATCTCCTTTGGCTGAGAATTATGAAACGACCTGGCTGAATCCGGATGATGATCGCACCGTTTTCAGCTGCAGGTATACTGATCCTGAGGATAACATAATTTACCGGCGACAGGCATTTTTTGCTTGGTTGATTTATCGAAATCCGGGTTGAAATTAAAATAAAAGCCCCTGCCTTTCATCTCAAAAGCAAGGGCGAATGTTGCTCTGGTAGTGATTGACTTACCCACCGGCAATTTGCGGTCCCAGCAGTCCCTCCAGAGCTTTCATGATTTCTGGGTCGTCCCCAAGATAGAGAATGATCAATCTTCCGACCTGGTAAAAGTGCGGCGGAGAAATCCAGGTAACCATTGAAGTGCCTATTGAGCTGCCCTCTGGGGAGATGGTTTCAGCGGCCGACAGCGCCTCACTCACAGTCACAAATTCAAAAACCTGAATTTCCTGGTCGTTCACCGTGATGATCTTGGCTTCGGGTTCAAAGAATGGCTGCACAATCGAACCTGAAGCCTCCACCGCGAAGCCAGCTGATTGCAATGCGGGGGGAATGTCTGCAAAGCTGCTGATCACCTGGCTGGCATCTCCGTTTGACTCGCCGTTTGCTGTGCAGGCTGTCACAAAAATCGAAATTATCAGGATTATCAATACCAAAAGAAATCTCTTTTCCAACATTGTAAACCTCCAAACATTATGAACTTACTCCAAATAAAACGCATTTTGGATATAAAAAGTTCCAAGGGGCGATGGTTTTTATCGCGAATTTTCACCTGCATAGTGGAATCTGATATGGTTTTGAGGTATTTTTATGGGTTTTTTCATCCCCTAACCGGGCGCTTGACCGGATTGCGCCGAGGGGGTAAAATCAGTGCGCACATTGCGGGTGTGGCCAAGTGGTAAGGCATCAGCCTTCCAAGCTGACATTCACGGGTTCGAATCCCGTCACCCGCTCTCAACCGCCACGAAGGCGCTGAGGTCTGTAGAGATGGATAGTGACCTGCGGGCCAGCGTGGCGAAATTATATTGGGGCCCGTAGCTCAGCGGCAGAGCGGACGGCTCATAACCGTTTGGTCGTAGGTTCGAATCCTACCGGGCCCATAT
>CP070764.1:463409-471108 GCA_020349245.1 Chloroflexota bacterium
CCTTTTATCTCCCACATGATCAACTAATAACAATTGCCCACCCTCCATAATGAAGCAAAAACAGCGAGGGACGCCTCGCTGTGATTTAAATTGTGGACGCGGGGGAACTCGAATTTCATCCCCGAAGGCTTGTTCCGACTTTAGCGGGAGGACCCTCGACCTCACGGACTGGGGTTCAAGTCCTGGTGGGATATAAAATACATTGCATTATTCACTAGTTTCCTATCCGAATATCAATCAGCCGGATTGGATATAAGCATAAATCCACACGGATCTATGTTCTAATCCCGTCAGGAAGTATTATTATGATGCTGCGGAATTGTATTTGACCTCTGTGATCTCCAAGTCAGCATAAAGTAAATCTCCGCTGATCAGGTTTCAGACTCCTAAACTGCTGACTCCAGGGCGCAGGGACCCACGACCGCACATTTTCCGCAGACTTTTACATCATCGCCCAAATCAGGAAAATCTTCTGCGTTATTAAGACACTGCTGCCAACAAGCCCACCGATCAAAAGGGCTTTCTTCATCAATCGCCTTGACCGGACACGCCAGCAAACAATCCAAACAGGATTCGGAGACAAAATATTCGCAGCGCTCTTTTTGTTCTGGTTTACTAGCTGGTAAATCTGCGTCGATCACAATGCTGCCCAACCGACCAGCACAGCCGGCATCTGTAATGACCAACTGGTGTAGACCAAAGCTTCCAATCCCGGCCATCACGGCGATGCTTTTATGCGACCAATGACTTCTTAGCGTATCTTCAAAGAAATTACCGGTGGCTGGTTCGGCATTTGCTTGTATGCCACATTGACTTAATAATTCGATTAATCGGGTGTTTATTTGCCCAATCAATGTATTGGTATCCGAATATGCTACTGCCCATTGGCGGGCAACCTGCTCCTTCTCCACCTCATTTGCATATGCTATCTCAGGCGCAAATGGCAAGAAGAAACAAACAACGGACCGAGCTCCCGGCAGCAAATCTTCTGGCATCAAATGACTGGTTTCTGTCCATTTGCTCAGCTTAGTAAAACCAGGATCACTGGCAGCTACAAATCCTAACAGCGGGTCACGATAAAGTGTCACGAAGTCATTATTTTTTACTTCATGAATGATTGCTTCTCTTATCAATTCGAGCAATTCCATTGGTTCCATATGTGCCCTAAAATATGATGAAAAATCTAGAACTTAATCGCCAAACACTCGAGCTCGACTCATAATTCTAGCAGATCAGCAAGACTGAAAACACACCAGAACTCCATGATTCTGGTGTGCTGGTAAGAATGGGCGCGGGGGGACTCGAACCCACGACCTCACGGATGTGAACCGTGCGCTCTGACCAGCTGAGCTACGCGCCCTGGAGTACTTGATTTCTTTTAAGCACTGCCGATTCTATCATACCAATTAACCCGCTTCAAGTTTCTGACATGAGGAATCTACGATGAGCAGAGTCAATATCGGTTTGCTCTCGGCGAACTTGGCCAACCCACCATCAAAGAACCATTCGATTTACTTCACCGGTCTGCATCACAATAATTACCTCTTCCGGGGTTGCTCTTTGCGAACTTTTCATGTGATTCATCGACTCCTGATTGATGGCAATTGAATGCCAGGTGGTCAAATAGCCCTGATCGGCAATATACACACCTCAAGTTGATATATCATATTAATGAAAGATTGATCGCCTTGCAATTGTCGTAATAATCTTCAAGTAAGCATCGTTTTCAACCGGGGGTCCAATGCGAAGCGTGCAGTTCGGTCGCATCATCGTAACGTATCTTTGCGGTATGGAGCCGAAGGGCTAATCGCGCATTCATGGTGAGACGCAAATCCTGAGGCTCGCTGCGGCAGATGGAGCAACATTAGTCACTGAGCCCCTTACGTGCGGTCTCACCACTCCGCGCTTGCAAAGAGTTCAGCGTGTTGCATCGAGTGGCTAAACATGCATCGTTTTCCGCGACTACCGCCTGGAGCGCTTACCTGGTGCTGGTTGCGCTGCTTCAAGGACAGAGAAAATGGAAAACCTATATCGTTTGCGGTCCTTGTCTCCCTTCGAATAACTCACCCTGCCTGTAACCTGGCTCGGCCGCTATTCTGGGAATGACTCGCCCTCAGCCTGAGCAGCGGCTGGAAGCGAAAAGTGTCCTTGTACCATCAGCCACTTGCCTCCACGATTCTCTAGTACATTCGTTAGTCGTCCCTCAAGCGTTAGCTCCTGTCCGCCGACTTTTGCCTTGAAAGTGACGTCCGTTGCCACCCATGCCGCCGATCCTGCTGCTGATACTGAAGCCCATCCGTATGTCATGGATGTAGCCTCAGATTGAGACCAGTCGCGTTCGACCTGGGCTCTTATTTCGGCTGGTCCTACACGCTTCTCATCCGTTCCAGAGCCGTACATGACGACATCAGAATCCGGTGCAAAAAGCGCCATCACACCCTCAAGGTCTCGCTTTGCATAATTCTCGGCAAATCTGTCTAGAACGTCCTTCACTGCTGCTTCAGTCTGGGCATCTGCTTTCATGATTATCTCCTTGTGAAATAGATTGTATGACACCTGCCAATCAACGCACCGTTGCAGGATCTGGTTAGCTTATTTGTCCTGTAAACTCTTCTTTCTGTGAACGACTCACACAACTTTCATACTTTGCATGCGATAGCGGTCAGATGTTGCTTCGACACGAAATATTTTTTTGCTATATGGCTCAAAAGTGCGCTCGCTCAATAACTTTAGTTAAGGGATAGATCGATAGGTTGTCAACCTTACTTGTTGCCTAATATATACAGTTTGGGGAGCTTGATGATAGGCTAAAAAAGTATACAAAAATTTACATTTTAAGTCAAAATTGCGTTATTTTGTACAAGCCGGACCGGGTCCTGTATTTGAAAGTCGCCGAGCGCCTCGGGGTCTCTCCACAGGAAGCCATCGCCTTTGAAGACTCCCCCAACTTCGTGTTAGCCGCCAAGCGGGCCGGCCTGTACTGCGTGACCGTCCCCAACCCGCTCCCCCGCAGCGGAACCGCCTACCAGGACATCCACGGCCGGTTAATTATCCCCCACAGTACATTCCTGCCGCTGAGCTTGCGGAATCATAGAAGCTGGATAAGAAAATACGATCTTGAGCATTTACCCAAGGCTCAAAAATCCTGGAAAATGAGGTGAGCCGAGCTCGAATTACGGTCGGCTCACCTCATGAATTTTTCTCCAACCTAAGCGTGATTTCAAAATACAAGCCTGAAGATCAACACCAGGGGGGTGATAACAAAGATACCCACAAGGATGAAGACCAGAGCTAATCCCAATCCAACGCCACCGAGGACCAAACCCACGACCGCGCCTACCAGGCCGAATACCAAACCCAGGATACCGCCAACAATCCCTAAAATTCCATCTACCAAAGCCATCGCTTGTACCTCCTGCATTAACCCTCAACCCGGAAGAGGTTGAGACGATTTGTTCTATATTTATCTACGCAAGATGCGCGGCAAAGTTGCATTCCATCTCAGCGAGAAGAATATTCCAGCTAAATCAATGAGATTTGAACCTTTTCCAGCCTAGCTTCCGTCGAAAACCCGCTGCAGTTCTTTCCCCAGCTCAGTTCGCAGACCCGTGTGCGTTGAAGACAAATCCTCCATTTCCTCCGGATCGTTATCCAGATCGTACAATTCATCCGCCAGTTTTTCGCCATAACCCTGATACCTGATCAGCTTGTAGCGCTCCTTAACCACAGCCATTGTGCACACCGCAAATGGGTCATTCTTTCCACTGAGCTTCGCTTCCATGGCGAAGACGCTGCGCTCAGCCTGTTGATCACCGTCCCGGAACCCCGGCAGGACCTCCCCATCGACGAAATCCGGGATTTTTTCACCAAGGTAATGAAGCAGAGTTGGCAGCAAATCCACGCCGCTCGTTGCGGAATAGATATCCTGCCGCGCCTTTTGTTGGGGAGTTGAGATCAACAAAGGTACGTGAAGCAGGTTCTGGTAGAGAGTGGAGTTCAGGTGACCGGAGAGTCCCCGTTCAAACAGCTCTCCATGATCCGAGGTGACCACCACCAGGGTGTTGTCAAGAAGATTTTCACGCTCCATGAATTCAATCAGGCGGCCAAATTCAGCATCCACGAAGGCGATGTATTCATCGTACTGCCGACGGGTTTCCCAGTTTTCCTCGTCAGTGATGCCCAGGGAAAAGGGGTGCTCAGCCTTTTTTGGCCAATCAAACTGGTCTGCATAGCGGTTGACAAACTCCCCAGGCGGCAGGTAGGGGTCGTGCGGCGGCCAGAGATGGTAATAGGCCAGGTAACCACCCGGCAGTGACGTCAGCTGGTCTTCAATCCAATCAATGGCATCTTCCAGCAGCAGGTACATGCCCTTGTAGTTATAGGGAATACCATTGGGATACTTTTCAGCCAGGTCAGTTTCAATTCGCTGGGCTTGAAGCTTGTGGATATTCTTCTCGATGGTGGAAAATAAAAGTGAGCCAGGGAAAAATTGGTCCGTCCCCCGCAGGATCGTTTCCCCCCAAAATGCGATCGGGAAAGTCTTGGCGTTGACCCTATCAGCATATACCTCGCCCGCCCGGCTGAGATTCTTCATCTCGTGTAGCTGGTGAATATGCCTGGAAAATTGGTTGAGAAATAAGCCAGCTAAAGGATTGTGTGTATAGGCAGTTGTATAGCACCGAGTTTTGACTTGACTGAACAGGTTTTTGTCAATAAATTCTTTTGTGACGATGCCGTTCAAGTTCACCGCCCTGTGCCGCCAGGGATAAACACCGGTTAAGAGCGAGGCGGTGGCTGGGGTGGTGAAGTTCCCAGGGGAGATATGTCGGTGATACACAAATGAGCGCTGGGCAAAACTGTTCATGTTCGGGGTAGTATCCCGAGGGTAACCATACAAGGACATGTTCCCTGCACTTAGGGTATCAAACAGCAGGATCAACACATTTGGAAAATCCCCTCCAGCTGTTCCATTCAGACTCCGGGCAGGTGACCAGGCGCTCGAGGCGGCAATATAAGAAAATGCCGCCGAACCAAACAGCTTCATGAATTCTCGCCTTGAGATTAAATTGTCATCTTTCATGATAGGGAAATCCCGAATACCAGGTACACAAAGCAAACCAAATCCATGACGAAGTAAAGTCCAGCCAATAAAGTCAATCTCTCAGCAAACGCACGTTGGCGAGAATCTTCCGTGGATCTCCGGTAGAAAAAAATGAAAACAAGACCGACTGCAACCAGGATAGGCACCATGATCCAAAGCTGATCTTCCACCAACCGTGTATTGAGGGAGAGGGCAATGAATGCGATGAGTATGGGCAGGATCGATCCCAGGTAAACAAAACGCTCCCTGAATAATCTGGAGGGAAGAATAGCCGAGAGCAAGACCAAGAAAATAAATAGAAAAAAAGATTCGAGCAGAGCGAATACCAGCATATAAGCCAGAACCCCGGCTATCTCCCAGATATTTGCTTTCAGGATTAAGCTGGGAAAATTATAGAGAAAGACAATTGTTGCCCAGATGTGTAGGGGGAAGATACAGGCAGAAAACACCAGCCAGGCATCCCTTTTGGCTGGTAACCGTTGAACAATCAAATGGGGTGCTCGAATTTGAGTCATAAACTTACAGCTATGGAAAGTTACCTAATCACTAATTATTCGGGATACGAATTTATGTAATAAAATAACCGCCCGGAGATGTTTGCGTTCCTGTTTATATAACAATCCCACTTTGATTATATCGACTTTCATCTCCCCAATCTGTGGGATAACAAAACTGAAAGAGATCAATGACCTGAGCGGGCGGGATTTTCCAACCAATCAGGATTTATCGTGTTTACCCATTTCAAAACCATGATGTAGAATGGAAGAAATTACCGAGGAGGTAATTCCTTGTCCAGACCAGTGTGGTTTGTCAATCTGATCAAAAAGGCGTTTCCCCAGCGATTTTTATTTGCCCGGTTGACTCACCTACCGGTTTTCGGGGATCTAGTGGATTGGGGGTTATTCAACGGGGATGATCTGATTTATTTACCCAGCGACCGAACTATCCTGGTCAATGAATCCTTAACGAATCCAGGGGATTTCGTCTTACCCTCCAAGATTGTTGAGTACTTCATAGACCAGGCTAGCCACCATTGGATTATGAATTTTTGCCTCTGCCGAGAAGGAGATCACTGCGAAGAATATCCAATAGAACTCGGATGTTTGTTTCTGGGTGAGGCAGTGCTGCAGATAAACCCCCGTTTCGGACATATAGTGAGTCGGGAGGAAGCTCACCACCATGTCCAGCGCTGTCGGGAAGCGGGATTGGTACACATGGTAGGACGCAACAAGCTCGACGCACTCTGGTTGGGGGCTGGGCCTGGAGAGCGATTGTTAACTATCTGCAATTGCTGTCCCTGCTGCTGTTTATGGAAGGTACTCCCGGAGATCACTCCCCAGATCAGTAAAAAAGTGAATCGCCTTCCGGGAGTTCACGTGCAGGTGGGCGTTAATTGCTTGGGGTGCGGTGATTGTACAGCCGGAGTGTGTTTTGTGGATGCCATCCACCTCAACGATGGTCGGTCGGTAATCAGCAGCCAATGTCGCGGTTGCGGGCGTTGTGTTGAAATTTGTCCCAATGAAGCTATTGAGCTGACCATCTCCCAGGGTGACTATGCAGACACCACAATTCATCGCATTTCGCAGCTCGTTGATCTCAGCTGATTTCGCCTGAAGCTCTCGTCCTATTTGCCTGCTTGTTTTTCCAGCAGTCTTCTATCCTAAATCTTCAATTCTGCACAATTTATCTGGATCGACACCCGCACGAGAAGCTAATTACGGCGCGGTGGATTCTGGTTGGCAGATCCTCAATCAAGTTCCGGGTCATAAGTTCAAGCGTACCTGGCCTGCCAAAAACCAGGTAATTCAATCAATCCACGACTGGAAAGAAAGCGAACCGCCAAAATAATCACAAGAGGGCATGTCCCGGAACCCGGGACATTTTTCCCGGCAAATTTAGGTCTCCAGCCCCGTGACGGATCACCTCTGTTTTGGGTAAGATATTGCATCTGATTTATCTCGGAATTAAGACATTCACCCATTTGGAAAGGAGCAATCTGATGCAAAAATCTCGTCTCGAGCGGCTTTCCCCCCTCACCGGTCTCATATCCGTGGGCTTGCTCTTGGCCGGTGTTGTCGTATTCAATAATTACGATTATCTCCCATCCCCAGAAAAGGTAGCAAATTTTCTCAATGACAACGCCACCCAGGTCACCGCGGGTGCCTACATTGCCTTGCTGGCAACATTCTTTTTGATCTGGTTCACTGGAAGTGTGCGCAGTGTGCTGGTTGAACACGAAGGTGGCACCGGGATGTTTTCATCGATCGCTTTTGGTGCCGGAATTGCCGCGGCGATCACCTTGGGCATTTCATTTGTCGCCATGTATGCCTCCGGACTGCGCGCTTCAGCAGCTGGTGGTATCTCTCCCGTTGGAGCAGTGATGATGTTTGATTTCTGGGGACAGGTTACCGGTCAGTTGTTCGCAATCTGCATGGCAGCCTTCGTCGCCGCCACGGCCACCGTCTCGCTGCGCACTGCACTTTTCCCCAGCTGGTTCTCCTGGGTGAGCCTGCTGATAGCTCTCGGTCTGCTAACCCCTTTTGCTTATATTGTTCTTGCCTTCGGGCTTGTTTGGTTGGTCATGGTGAGCATCTGGCT
>CP070764.1:471208-478411 GCA_020349245.1 Chloroflexota bacterium
CAACCAGGAAGTTCCAGCAGAGCAACCCCCCGTTTCACCCATGCCATCCAATCCAGCTGCAACCTCACCGGAGTTCACGGCAGAAACCCCGGGGGATGAATCTGCAGGGGAAAATGCTCCTCCATCCGGAGACCAAACACAACAGGCGACTCGCACGATCATCTCTACCGCAACCCCCTTGCCCACTCGAACCCCGACTGTGGCGGCTGAGTCACCTTTCGTTCTGCAGAGCAATACATTTGTCTGCGAAGCCGACCAGCCAAATCCCTTGATCCAGGTCATCGCCGAAGATTTAACGGGTGATGCACTGGGCAACCAGGAGGTCGTTGTCACCTGGGAAGGTGGTCAGGATTATTTCTTCACCGGGTTGAAACCTGAGCTCGGTAAGGGATATGGTGATTATTTGATGACCCCAGGTGTTGTTTACCAGGTGCGCATGGCTGGTGGAGGGCAGCAGGTTCCAGATCTTGCTCCTGCGGAATGCGAGACTTCGGATGGAGAGCGTTATTGGGGTTCCTGGTTGTTGGTTTTCTCAAGGCCTTGAAAATTAATTAATTTTGAAAGCCGAATCGAATTCGATTGATTATCAGTTAAAATCTAAATAGGACCGCTTTGCGTTTCATGTTGGAAAAGGTGGTATTGGAATTCTTTGTTCACCGAATAGTTACCCATCGAGAAAGGAGCCTAGAATGAAAATCACGCTTGACCGACGAACCTGTGCATGCTGGCAGCCTGCCTGTGAAACCCATTTTGGTTGGCATTTTTTGCGCGATGAAATCACGCCGATCGATTGCACACTTGAAATATTGGATGATGGCATGGAAACCAGGACATTTGTCATCAAGGATCGGGATGGGATCGATAAGATGCTCATCGTAGACAAAGATAATTGGGCTGAAGCATATGATTCTTGGTTGCTGGCTTGGGAAACACAGCAAATGGAATCAGGTCAATAAAGATGCCTGAATTCGACCTTGCTCCTCTCAAGAGCGCCCTGAAAGAGATGGAAGGGCGCTCTGATCTTCTCCCTGCGCTACAGCAAGCCCAGGAAATATACGGCTATCTTCCTGAATCGGTTGTTGCCGAGGTAGCCAATACATTGGGCGTACCGTTTGCAGATGTCTTTGGGGTGGTCGATTTCTACAGCATGCTGTATACAGAACCTGTGGGGAAGACAATCATTCGGGTGTGCGCTGATGCCGCCTGCGCTTTATCTGGTGGCGATGCAGTCACGGAGGCGATATGCCAGCGTTGGAACATTGCGCTGGATCAGGTCAGCGAAGATGGCGGGGTAACGATTGAACGGGCTCCTTGCCTGGGTCTTTGTGAGCATGCTCCTGCGGCATTAGTTGGCCAAAAACCAGCTGGCTTCCTGACCCCGGAGGGTGCTCAGCAGCTGAATCTCGGAGACCCGGGGAAGCTCATTTCTTCGATCGGAGGAAGCCCAAGGCAGCTGACTGCATTCTGTGGAAGAGGTAAATCAACCTCATTGGGGGAATATGAAGCTGGAGGAGGCTACCAGGGATTGCGCAGCGCCTTGCAGAAATCCCCCAGCGAGGTGATCACCACGGTGAAAGCTTCTGGACTGGTTGGTCGCGGCGGGGCCGCTTTTCCGACTGGTGTAAAGCTGGAGGGGGCAGCAAGCGCCTTGGAGACACCCAAATATGTTGTTTGCAATGCTGATGAATCTGAACCAGGTACCTTCAAGGACCGGGTCTTGATGGAAGACGACCCGCACCGGGTTCTGGAAGGTCTGATCATCGCAGGTTATGCCATTGGCGCGAGTCGCGGCTATATTTTTGTGCGCGGTGAGTACCCTCAGGCTTTTGCTGCTATGAAGCAGGCTGCTGTGGAAGCCCGATCTCAGGGATATCTGGGTGAGAATATCCTTGGTACCGATTTTAGATTCGAAGTTGAATTGCGGCTCGGCGCTGGCGCGTATATTTGCGGCGAGGAGACCGCTCTTTTCGAAGCCATTGAAGGGAAAAGGGGCTTTCCCCGTTCTAAACCGCCTTTCCCCACCACTCATGGTCTCTTCGGGAAACCGACCGCGATCAACAATGTGGAAACCCTGTGCAATTTACCTTACATACTCCAGTTTGGCGCGGAGGCATACCGCTCGCTGGGTACCCAGAAATCTCCCGGGACGAAGCTGTTTTGCGTCTCCGGGGATGTGAAGCAGCCCGGTTTATATGAAGCACCCTTCGGGATCAGCCTGCGTCAGCTGATTTTTGATCTGGCTGGGGGGATGCGAAACGGTCAACCGATGCAAGCCGTTTTAGTGGGAGGTGCTGCAGGCGCTTTCGCTGCTGAAAATGAACTGGATGTATTACTGACTTTTGAAGATACACAGGAGGCCGGTTTACCACTTGGTTCAGGGATGGTGCTGGTGATCGATCGATCACGGGATCTGCGGGATGTCCTGGTGCGCCTTGCCAGGTTCTTCGCCCATGAATCCTGCGGAAAATGCTATCCCTGCCAGCTGGGTACCCAACGCCAGCATGAAATCCTGCTCCGCCTGGCGCAGGGTAAGGGATTGCCCGGTGATGCGCAACGCCTTGCCGATGTGGGCTGGACGATGACAGATTCTTCGATCTGCGGCCTGGGTCAAACAGCAGCCACGGCTGTGTTGAGCGCCATTCGTTTGTGGCCGGAGCTATTCTCAACCAGCGCTTCTGGAGGTGAAAATGGCGGATGAAGTCACTTTATCCATCGATGGTCACGTTGTACAGGTACCTGCCGGGACTACGATCCTGAAAGCTGCCGAGCAGCTGGGTGAGAAAGTGCCTACAATCTGCTACCACGATCACACCACGGCGAACGGGCTTTGTCGATTGTGTGTCGTTGAAGTAGCTGGAGCACGTGTGCTCTCCCCAGCCTGTACGGCTGAGGTGAGAGAGGGCATGCAGGTCAGCACGCGCAGTGAGCGCGTGGAACGCAGTCGGCGTACGCTCCTTGAGATGCTTTCTTCTGCTGTGGATCTATCGGAAGCGGCAGAAATCCAGACCATGATGGAAGAGTACACCGCCAATCCTGACCGTTTTCCAGAAGGCCAGACACGCTCCCAACCAATTTTAGATGACAATCCCATGTTCATCCGCGATTACGCCAAGTGTGTTATGTGCTGGCGCTGCGTCCAGGTATGTGCCGATGATGCGCAATACACCCACGCAATCAACTTCACCAGTCGTGGATTTGATACCATGATCGGCACCTTTTTTGATAAACCGCTGATGGAGACCACCTGTGTATTCTGCGGCCAGTGCGTGGGAGTTTGCCCAAGCGGCGCTTTAAAAGCCAAGCGCCAGTATTTATTAGAACGGGGTCTCACGCCTGATGAGGTTATGGGTGCTACCCGCAGTGAGCGCAGGCGAAAGAAGCGCAGCAAATGATGGATTTACCGGTAATTGGAGGCCAAAATGCTTGAACCTGATCGCCTTGTCCCCACGACCTGCCCATTTTGTGGCGTTGGCTGCAACTTGGAGCTGCACATCAAGGATGATTATATTTACAATGTCAGCTCGCCCTTCGATTCTGTGGTCAACCACGGCAATTTGTGTGTCAAGGGCCGTTTTGGCTATGATTTTATCTACAGCTCGGCCCGGGTGACAACGCCCTTGATCCGTAAGGAACCCCAGGTGCCCGGGAAGCGCACCCCGGCGAGGGAGTTATCCGCCTGGCGGGCAGTTTCCTGGGATGAAGCCCTGGATTACACCGCGGATCGCCTGGTGGAGATATACCAGCGGGATGGTTCCAACGCCATGGCGGTCTACTGCTGCGCCAAGGCGACCAACGAGGACAATTACCTGCTGCAGAAATTGTACCGGGCCCTGTTTCGCACCAACAACGTCGATCACTGCACGCGCCTTTGTCACGCCGGTTCCGTGGTTGCGCTGCAGATGGCCATCGGCTCGGCGGCCATGAGCAACACCGCGGCCGAGGTGATCCACAGCGACGTTTTTATGATCACCGGCTCGAACACGGCAGAAACCCACCCAATTATTGCCATCCAAATGAAGGCTGCCGTGGAGAAATATGGTGCAAAGCTGATCGTGGTTGATCCGCGGCGGGTGGAAATGGTCAACTACGCCACCCTGTGGTTGCCGGAAAAACCTGGTACAGACGTCCCGGTCTTTTCGGCTATGGCGCATGTAATTATCAAGGAAAAGCTTTACAACAAGGAATTTATTGACCAGCGCACGGAAGGCTTCGAAGAGTTTGTCAAGTCGATGGAGAAATTCACTCCCGAATATGCGGAAGCCATCTCTGGCGTGGACCGCAACCTGATCATCCAGGCTGCCCGCATGTACGCTAACGCTGATAATGCCGCTATCTATTGGGCTCTAGGCATACCGGAGAGCTCCCACGGCACAGACAACGCCATGAGCCTGATCCATCTGGCGTTGTTAACCGGGCATATCGGGCGGCGCGGCACAGGTTTGAATCCCTTGCGCGGCCAGAACAACGTACAGGGTGCTTCGGATTCGGGGGCTATGCCCTGGCACTACCCGGGCTACATGGATGTGGACAACCCGGCTAACGCCGAGAAATGGGAGCAGGCCTGGAATGTCGAGCCGGGCGGGCTCAACCAGAAGCTCGGCCTGACCACCACCGAGATCCTCAGCCAGGTCAGGCCGGGTGGCATACGCAGCCTGTACATCATGGGTGAAAACCCGATGATGTCTGAACCCAATCTCAACCACACCCGCCAGAAGATGGAAGGGCTCGAGTTCCTGGTCGCCCAGGACCTGTTCATCAACGAATCCGGTGAGTTTGCGGATGTATTCCTGCCGGCTACCTCCTGGGCGGAGAAGGAGGGCACTTTTACCAACACCGATCGCCGGGTTCAGCGCGTGCGCCAGGCAATCCCGCCGCGGGGCGATTCGCGCCCGGATTGGGAGATCATCTGCGATCTGGCGCAGCGGATCGAAGCAAGGTTGGGACGAGTGAACAGCGCTTATTGGGAATACAACCACCCGGGTGAAATCCTGGAAGAAATGGGCAGCGTTGTCCCGGCTTATGCGGGAATCAAATACGCGCGCATAGAGAAATCCGGCCTGCAGACCCCGGTCCTGGACGACACCCACCCGGGAACGAAATTTCTCTTCGCGGAGAGCTTCCCCCGCGGGCGAGGTAAATTTCATCCCCTGGAATATATCCCGGTGGTGGAAATGCCCGACGATGAATATCCCTTCATCCTTTCTACAGGACGCGTCCTGGAGCACTGGCATGGCGGTTCGATGACCCGCAATTCCAAGCTGGATGATCTCTACCCAGAGGCGCTGGTTGAAATTCACCCCACGGATGCGGCTCGCATCGGGGTCAATGAAGGGGATGTTGTGCGGGTCTCCTCCCGCCGGGGTACGATCGTGCTGCGGGCCAAGGTATCCTACAAAACCACCATGGGGGTGGTCTTCATCCCCTTTCACTTCCGCGAGGCGGCAGCCAACCTGCTGACTATCGATGCCCTGGACCCCCTGGCCAAGATTCCCGAGTACAAAGCCTGCGCAGTGCGCGTCGATCCTGCAGAGCAAGCGGATCTGCAGAATCCAGAAGCGCAGCAATCCCGCGGCAGGTATTAACCCAACTGTCTTCTCCTCGGGGATTTGCAATCCCCGTCAACCATATCGTCAGCCAGCTTATCTCGCAACATGTAGCATATTTTTATTGAACCGATCCCTTCAGCTGTCATTCTGAACCCCGCAGGGGTGAAGAATCCCCATTACGTAAATCCACTGCAATACCAAGACCAGGGTTAATGCCGCGCATCAGGGATTCCTCCCTGCGGTCGGAATGACATGTCGTCGGCTGCCATGTTGAACCCCAGAGGGGAGAAGTCTTCTAGCCACAACGGCGGGATAGACTCCTGCCCAACGGTCTGCGATTAATGTGGATTGGCACTCCCTGCCACGACCTCATTGACTTTTCACCAGGATGGTTGTATTCTAATACCAGCATAGATGCAGGATGATCCGATTTGACCCGTGGCAGCGTCTTTTCCCATGGTGTTAAATTGCAGGAAGCCGTCACCCCACATTGTTGCCCAATACTCCTCATTCGATCGTCTGCATATTCAGATCAATATCGCCTAACCACGGACATCCTCCAGGGAGGCCAGATGGATTTGTCCCAGTCTCGCACCATTAAAGGCTACGAACTGATCGAACGCATCGGTGAAGGTGCCTATGGGGAGGTATACCGCGCCCGCCAGCAGTTTGTTGAGCGGGAAGTAGCCATCAAGATCATCCTGCCCCAATTCGCCAACCAGCCTGAATTCATCCGGCGCTTCGAGACTGAAGCCCAGCTGGTCGCCCAGCTGGAGCACCTGCATATCGTGCCGCTCTACGACTACTGGCGTGACCCCGAAGGCGCCTACCTGGTCATGCGCCTGATGAAAGGCGGCAGTCTAGCCGATTCGATCGCCCAGCATGGTCCCTGGGAGCCACGAGCGACTGCCAACCTGCTGAACCAGGTCGCTTCTGCCCTGGATGCCGCCCACCGGAAAGGGGTTATCCATCGCGACCTGAAGCCAGCCAACATCCTGCTGGATGAAGATGGAAATGCCTATCTCTCCGATTTCGGTATTGCCAAGGCGGTTGGTGCACAGGCAGGCCAGACAGCCACCGGTGCGATCGTCGGCACCCCGGCTTACATCTCCCCCGAGCAGGCTCAATCCCTTCCCCTGGCGCCACAGACGGATATTTACACGTTGGGTGTAACCCTCTACGAACTGCTGACCGGGGAACATCCCTTCCCGGATACACCTACCGGGGCGCTGCTGCTCAAACATGTCAGCCAGCCTTTACCGCTGGTCCATGATAGCTTCACGGAGCTTCCGATCGAAATCGACAACCTGGTCCAGAAAGCCACGGCCAAAGACCCCGCAGCACGCTATGCGGACGCCTTATCCCTGGCAGCTGACTTTCGCCGGGCGCTGCGTTTAGAAATCGAGTTCCCAGTCACCCCGCAAGGAGAGCTGACCAATCCCTTCAAAGGCCTGCGTGCCTTCCAGGAATCCGACAGTAAACACTTCTTCGGCCGCGCGGCGCTCACCACCCAGCTGGTGGAGATGCTGGGGGAAGAAGCCCCGTATGCCAGCTTCTTAGCCGTGGTAGGCCCCAGTGGAAGCGGGAAGTCCTCCGTGGTTAAAGCGGGTCTGCTGCCAGCCCTCCGCCAAGGTGCTTTACCCGGCTCTGAGCGATG
>CP070764.1:478511-485627 GCA_020349245.1 Chloroflexota bacterium
AGGGGTCGAAATCTCAATGGTAAAAAAATAAACTTGCCGGGAAATTCTGTCTGGCAAGCAACAATTACCCAGTCAGGTATCCGTTGGGAAAAAGAGACAGGAGATGCAAGAATGGTTATCACCGGGGTTCGTTTACAGCCAGACGGTATGCCGATTATATTTTTCCTTTCCCCAGTATCTCTTTTAAATACTGTCCTGTATATCCCACCGGCGAATTTGCTATTTCTTCCGGAGTTCCAGTTGCGGTAATGGTCCCACCTTGCTCACCTCCTTCAGGACCCAGGTCGATAATCCAGTCCATCATCTTAATCACATCCATGTTGTGTTCGATCACAATAACTGTGTTCCCCGAATCCACCAGCCGATGCAGGATATCGATCAGCTTCTGAATGTCCGCGAAGTGGAGTCCAACGGTAGGTTCATCCAGGATGTAAAGGGTATCACCCGTATTTAGACGGCTGAGCTCCTTCGCCAGCTTGATCCGTTGAGCTTCTCCGCCGCTGAGTGTGGTGGCATTTTGTCCCAGCTTAAGGTAACCCAAACCAACTTCCATGAGAGTTTGCAGGATGCGTTTGACTTTTGGATTGTCATAAAAGAAAGAATGTGCCTCCTGGATGTCCATATCCAGCACTTCTGATATATTCTTGTCCTGGTAAGTCACTGCGAGAATCTGGGGGATAAAGCGTTTGCCGTGGCATTCATCGCACCTCACCCATATATCAGCCATCAAGTGCATCTTAATCTTCTTTGCCCCATAACCTTCACAAGCCTCACAACGCCCGCCCTTACTATTGAAGCTGAAGTCTCCCTGGCCAAATCCTTTTTCCTTAGCATCCGGGGTGTTTGAAAATATTTTCCTGATTTCATTCATCACACCCACATAAGTCCCCGGGTTGGAACGCGGGTTGCGTCCGATTGGGGCTTGAGTGATGTGGATCACCTTGTTAATTTGTTCAACCCCCATCAGGGTATCATACGGTCCAGCGGGATAGCTGCTCCTGTTGAGTGTTCGTGCCAGGGCAGGGTACAAAGTGCGGATTATCAAGTTGCTTTTCCCCGATCCACTCACGCCGGTCACACCGATCAATGATCCCAAGGGAAAAGTTGCCTCAATGGATTTCAAGTTGTGAATGCATGCCCCCCGGAGGGTGAGTTCTCCTTTGGGGGTTCTATGTCTGTAGTCATGCTGGGATGTGATGCGTTTTTCCCCGCTGAGATACATCCCCGTAAGTGACCTGGGGTTGGCGATTACTTCTTCCGGTGTACCTGCCGCGATCAGCTCTCCGCCGAAGGATCCTGCCCCAGGCCCAAGATCTATCAGCCAATCAGCGGTGAGCATCGTTTCGGCATCGTGTTCAACAACCAGGATCGTGTTCCCAAGGTCCCGGAGCCTTTTGAGCAGTTCAAGCAGGGCACGTTGGTTATGGGGGTGGAGACCGATGGAAGGTTCATCCAGTATGTAAAGGATACCGATCAATTCCGCTCCGACCTGCCCAGCCAGACGGATCCGTTGGGCTTCCCCGCCTGACAAGGTTGGCGCTGGGCGATCGAGGGTCAGGTAATGCAAACCCACATCGCAGATGATTTGGAGGCGCTGCTCCATCTCATTCAAAATCTCGTTGCCGATCTCGATTTGCTGTTTGCTCAGCCCTGCTCTCAAGTCACGCACCCATATCAGCAGGTTACCTATGCTTAGCTGGGTTATTTCAGGGAATCGCTTCCCAGCTAATGAGATGTAACGGGCATCTCTACTCAATTTTTCTCCGTTGCATGCCTGGCAGGGCTGTTTACTCATGAACTGCAGGTACCGCTGGCGCTGGCTTTCGGACTTGGTCGCCCGGTAAAGGCGGTTGATATTAGCAACTGCACCTGTAAAACCCCGCTTCCTTCTGATCGATAGAGAGCCATCTTCCGCTTCATAGTCCCAGGGGATCTTTTCATCTGTGCCGAAGATCATCGCCTCCCTGAACTCTTGGGGGAGATCCTTCCAGGGCTGTTCCAGGTCGGCGCCGAAGTGTTCTGCAAACCCTTTGATCAAGCCAACCCAATACTGGCTGGTGCTCTTTCTCAGGTTGTGGAAGAAATGAAAATCGCTGGCATCATCCAAGAGAGATCTTTCTGGCCTGGAGATGATCAGGTCTGGATCAACTTGCAGTTCCACGCCCAAGCCATGGCATTCGGGGCACATGCCGTACGGGGTATTGGGGTTGAGTAACCGCGGTTCCAGCTTGGGCAGGTAGATCCCACAGTGGGGACAAACCTCGCTGCCGCTCAGGCGGTACTCTTCTCCATCCGCGATCACCGCCAAAATCCCATTGCCTGTTGTTATGGCTTCTTCTACAACTGGCAGAAAAGCAGCAAAGTCGTCCCCGGCTTTAAGATGCAGGTCAGCGACAAGCACTTCGACGATATCCGCCTCAGGAACCTTAAAGCTCATCTCTTCCTGAAGTGAAATCCATGCCCCGTTTACCCTGGCGTGAAGATAGCCCCGAGCTTTTGCCTCTCCGAGGAGCTGTGCAGTCTCCTTTTGGCTATGTTGCCCGAAGGGAGAGAGGACCAGGATCCTGGTCCCAGGTGGCAATTTCATCAACCTGCTGGTGATCTGTTGCGCAGATTGAACAGAAATGGCGCGCCCGCATTGAGGGCAGTGCATCTGGCCGACCCGGGCGAACAGCACTCGCAAGTAATCGATCACCTCAGTGATCGAGCCTACCGTGGAGCGCGAATTAGGATTGATCACCCTCTGTTCAATCGCGACCGTCGGGTTGAGACCAATGATCTTCTCCACATTAGGTTTTTCCATCTGCTTCATGAACTGGCGGGCAAAGGAAGACAGGCTCTCCATGTATCGTCTTTGTCCCTCTGCATAGATCGTATCGAACGCTAGGGAGGATTTCCCACTTCCGCTTACCCCGGTTATCACCACAAATTTGTTGCGAGGAATGTGGATGTCGATGTTCTTGAGATTGTTCTGCCTTGCTCCCAGCACGATGATCTCTTTGCTGCTGTCATAAGCTGCGAATGGTCTTGGTTCCGGTTTTTGCTGTGCATTTGATGCTGGTGCGGATTGATCGGCATCCATCTCCCTTAATCCCGCCTCCTCTGTCAGGGCGATCAATTTGCTCATATCCGATTGCTGCAGGTCCTCGGCTGTTTCCATATCGCCATTCCCTATCACCCCCAGGAGCCGCAGCCGCGAGCGGATCAAATAAGTTCGGGGAAGCTCTTCAAACAGGCGGCGCATTTCTGCAAATGTTTCATCTGCCTGCTGGGTCAGGGTGGCAATCTGGTCCAGGAGGGCCCTGTCACGGACGTTCACTTCTGTTTCTGGTTTGTAATGAAGTTCATCCCAGTAGTCAAACAATCCCATTTCTAATCGATTTAACCCCTGAAAATCATGCAGCAGGTTGCCGCGAATAACAGGCCAACCTTTCCAGGTCTTGGTCGCCCGGCATAAATCCGGCTTGATCTCATGCGCGCGTACCCTGTCCCACATGCGACCAGCTACCATATAGTCGATCTCCCTACGCAGATCGGTAAAATCCAGGCCAGGTTTTAGAGGGCGTTTTATTGTCCTTTGAAGAAGTTCAAGGTCTGCTCCACCAATATCCGGATCGATCAAGCGCCACTTTTTCTGGTTGGAATCCCAAAATTCTGCTATCCAGTGATCTCCATAAAAAATTTCTCCTGTGAAGTAGTTCTCAAAACCCACCCTCATCCTTGCAGGGACCTTCTTATGCCGCAGCATCGAAACCAATAAAACCGCGAAATCTCTGCAGCGGCAGATCTGCCTGTTTGCAGGGCTGCGGGGTATGGTCAGAGACGAGGGATCGTGTTTGTACATTTGGGTTAGCCGTTCTCTGGCTGTCCTGAGGTGCTGCTCATGACGCTGTTCACGCCCCAGCTGCAGTTTCATATCCTGGGCAGCCCAATAATGGAGCAGCAAGCCGCTGATCACCTCGATCAGCGCTGCAGGCTCTTCGGGCAGGTCGTCGTATAAGAATCCATAATCGCCCGGGTCTGTGATCGGGCTTTGATTTACATAAAAATTGAGAATGCTTTCCATTTCTCTATTCCTCTCGACTTGCGGGTGGAGGCATTCCGTGCCTCTATCGGCGAGGTTCGCTGTTCTACCTGCGATTTTACTCGACTAAGATTGCATAGTGCCAATCGCTGTACAAGAGATTTGACTTTTCAATCCTAAGTGTAATCTTGGTGGCCAGTCCTTTGGTCCTGACCTTCGCCATGGTTTATTGATTTTAGTTACACTGGTTTGTGAATCACTGAGCATTGAGATAGACCCAGCATCTGGAATCTTAGAGTGCTTTGCTGAAGAAAATTGATATATCAGCAATGGGAATTTTTATCCTTGATTACAACATGATTTCACCCCCTATCAACGCGCTGATCTGCTGTGCGGACTTGGCTTGTGGCAATGTGCAAAATGGGTGTGCTGGTGATTTAAAATCAAAAGCCACGGAGCTATTATTTTCTATTTCGCTTCCGTGGCCTGATTTCCTAATTCTTTTCTGGAATTTGATTTGGAATTTCTTTTCAAAACCTTTTCCAAATCTTTTTCCGAGGCCTTGTCCGTGTTTTTCTCGCAGGACAGGTATCTGTAAGGGAATCTTGAATTTTCTTCCTTCCATTTATTTATCTTTCATTCTAAGGTTCAGACAGAAATTTATTATACAACATCCGTATTTGGGTGTCGAGTGTTATTGAGCGGTTCATCAGATGACTGAAAAAGAACGTCGGACAAGGATGGATGATTTGCCGCCATGGGGATGCAGTTATCAATAGGAAGAAGATTTCGCCGAAAGTCGGTCGTCGACGCATTCAACGTTTTCCGATGCTCTGGGATCAAAAATTAACAATAGCCCCAATCACTGGAAATCGTAAAGGTAATCCCGAATGGGGCCTGAGTCGAACAATACTCCAGGGGGAGATGTCCTAGCAGGATTACTTTTATCACGTGCAAATATGAATGCCTTGGAGAGAGGCGATCGGGTTACGCCTCCAGCAGATTATTTCCGCTCCATGCGAGTCCATAAAGCAATGCAAGGATACTCCATGCATTGTCAGCTATCCTGATTAGTTAATATACGAATTAGGACCGAAATTAGGGAAATCACTTTACTAACAGACAAAATCGTTTTATTATACTGGATGGTAAATTAACTGTTTTGTTAAAAATAATTGCTTTACAAAAGTAAAGCTGACAAATCAAGCCTGACATTTACCACATTGGCAAGCTCGACGCAAGGCGCGATTTTACCCTGTTTTACTTAAGGAGAAGCAACCCTTAGTGAACTTGCTGGGCCGTTTGATATATTTTTACCTGCCCATTCCAAGCCGATCATCGTTTTAGGACGAGCAGGTCTGATCATACACGGGAAAAAGCGCAATATCGTCCCTGTAAAATCGAAGCAAGGTCGCTACAGGAAATATCAAAATGAACAAAGCAGTACCGTCACGGGAGGGAGGTACGCTTCGATCAAATGGACGCCTATATCAGACTACTCAATAGCTAGGAGATAAATAATGAGCACCCCCACCTTTTCTGATGACGCACTTGAAATTGAACGCATTTTCAACGCCGACAGAGACCTCATCTGGGAAATTTGGACAGACTCCGAACATTTTAAAAAATGGTACGGTCCCAAAGGTTTCACGGTACCTGTGGCCAAAATGGATTTACGCGTCGGTGGCAGACGCTTGATCTGCATGGAATCACCGGATGGAAGTATGAGAATGTGGACGATAGGCGAATATATGGAAATTGTCCCAAATGAGCGGCTCAGGTACACCGAAAGTCCTGCAGATGAAAATGGCAACCTTATCCCCCCATCTGCCATGGGCATGCCCGAAGGGTATCCCACCACGACCGAGGTCACCTTGTTATTGGAAGATCTTGGTGGGCAAACAAAGATGGTCATGACGCACGCCGGGGTACCAACAGAATCCGGTGCGAGCGCAGGTTGGGAACAGGCCTTAGATAAGTTGGCTGAGCACCTCAAGACTGTCCTCAATGACTAATACTGAGGCAGGTTAGTGAAACGCTACCCTCGAAAGATAACATCCTCTCTGGTCAACCATAGAAAATGAAAAACGCGATTTTTATATCCCGTTCTCCTTTGTTAAAACACACCGAGATGCTCTAAACCGATAGCCAGAAATAGCAGGCCAAAGAGGATCGCCATAGTGATTTCGATGTGTTTTTCATTTGCTTTCATCCAGGTGTTGAGTCCTGCCAGGCCGCGTCGCGCCTGAACTGGGAAGAGCAAGGTCAGGATCAGCGGGATCCAGAGTAGAGATAGGGCTAACAGCATATAGAGCAGGTAGGCCAAAAAGCTTTGGGCGCCCCTCAAATCGGCCTCGGCAATCAGGTTGACAGCCGAAATATCGATGATCCAATCCTTGGGATCTAGGGCCAGAAAAGCCAGTCCTACGAAGAATGCCTGTCGTGGCGAAACCGCCTCCAATTTATCCAGCCAGGTGGCGGCCGCCTGGTCTTCTCCTTGGGCGGAAAACCCCTGGCGCAGGGCGTGAACCAACATCAGCAAACCCAAGATCACCAGGATGGTGCCGACCACGGTACTGAATTCGCCGCCTCTGGTTTCGATGCTGCCCTCCAAATTGGAGAAAAGCACCCAGGAAATACCTCCAAAGGCCAAGCGAAAGACTGTCATGCCAGCGATATAGGCTGATCCATTGGCCACACCCCGGCGGGTTTGCAGCAAGATGATCATGGCGATCAACTGCCGGGGCTGCAGAGTGGCGGCAATGGCTAATGAAAACAGCGATACGAGCAATTCGGTCATCCGATTTTTCTTCAGACAAAGCTGCGGTAGTGTTGAATATTTATCAACACCACCACAGCTATCTGTTATTTTCCAATCAAATTTGGCGCGAGTCAATTCCTGCATATGCAAAAGAATTGGAAATAGCGCTCAGTGTTTCCGCACTTCCTTCACCAGTTGCTTCTCCAGAAGCAATGTCCCAAACCTTACGCTAGTCTATCCTGGTTATTTCCCCGGGTCGCCAAGTTTTATCAAACCACGGTTCAAGGGGGCTGTAGAGACGGAGTATCGTGAACCATCCTTTGCCCGGAAC
>CP070764.1:485727-492819 GCA_020349245.1 Chloroflexota bacterium
TCTTATCACCCTTACCAAGTTAATTATTTACATTTCCGTTATTAGCCTGTCGATTCCCCGTTTGGCTATCCGTTATCGGAAGGTTACTGCCTGTCATGCAATGGTTGACAGTTGGATGCAAGCTTGACCAGCAGCTGAATGGTATTACCAGCTGAATTTTCACTGTGATTGAAGGCCGGTATCACCACGGATATCCTGTATCAGTGGTAATTCCCTCCTGGGATTCTGTTGAAAGAGTGAATCAAGCTGGATAAACCAGGATGACATCCTCTAAGAATAAGCTAAGGAAAATCTGGTTATCTTACCCCGCTGAATCATCATCTACCCCCGGTGCTTGTACAGGCTGATTGGGTTCCTTGGCACTCATCAATCTAGCAATCCAGCGGTTCTGATCATCAGCCTCCAAAACGAGCTGCTTGAACAGCAGAGTCATTGGCACTCCCAGAATCGCGCCCACTGGTCCCAGGACAGCCGCCCAAAAAATAACCGAGAACACCACCATGAATGGAGAGAGGTTGAGTCCCTCACCCATGTATTTAGGCTTTACAACGTTTTCCGCGAACCCGTTGATCAACACCACGCCGAGAAATACCAGCAACGCCGTTACAGGGCCTGATTCAAGTAGTGCCAACAAAGTGGGGGGAACCGCAGCCAGCCAAAAACCCAGGGTAGGGATATAACTCATTAGAAAAGCGAGAATACCCCACAATAAGGGGAAACTAACTCCGAGCAGGAGAAACCAGATCGTGTCCAGGACACCGGTTGTCAAACCGACCAGGGTAGTAATGAAAATATACTTTCGCAGAGATCCGCTGACTTTGAAATATTGCTCCAGGTACGCATTTCCACTCTTTATCTCCGCTGCTAATTTTGCCGGTGCGTTGAAGGCATCTATGAGGAGGAAAACGATCAGTAAAATGACCAGCACCAGGCTGCTTATGGTACCAACCATGCCACCAAGAAATTTCCCGATAGCCTCAAGCAGCGATTTGGGATTGATCATAGAGACGAATGAAGTCGCATCCTGTGGACTGATGCCCAGTGAACTGAGTCTATCCTGGGCAGAAGCCAACAAAAGATTCAGCTCACCCACATATTCCGGGATTGCCTCGCTAAAACGGGATACGGAAACGACTAAGACCAGCAGGAAGGCAACGAATGCCCCCAGTATGGCGATCAGGGTAACCACGAATGAAAGCCAAGTCGGTGCACCTTTTCGATTCAGCCAATGCAGCAAGGGACTGGCAACGAGCACAATGATCCAGGCTAACAGCAATGCGTTGAATAGATCAGCCGCCTGCTGTAGGAAAAACAGGGAAATGCCAGCGACAGCAATGGCGAGTAATACTCGTAAGGTGAATGAAATTGGCTTGTTCTCGATCATATCGTAGCTCCCTAATTAAATTCCTCGCAGATCATAAAATTCAATGCAATTGTACCTTCACTGCGCTCTTGATATTGAAACTGCTCAGATTGTTCGGTTGATTTCATCCTGCAGCGGATTGAGCGGCCATCTTTAATACCCGCATCGCTCGCAGGGTTACCCATTTGTTTGCTTGTTTTTTCTCTCCAAAATCAACCCAGGTTTTTCCCGTGTAATTGTAATCCAGAGACCACCTTCCTAAATCATCTTGCTTTTCTTGAATGACCTCCAATGCCTTTGCCAGGCGGGGATCACTTGTGTAACCTAAGGCGATTAAAGCTTCCACATTTTGCAGTAGATCCGTTACATAGAACACAGGGAAACCAAATTTCCACCAGTTTCCGCTGGGTTTATCGGTCCATCCGGTAGGATAGGTCGCCTCTGCCGGGTCTACGCTAAACAAGAAATCCACGCCATGCTCGATTGCTCTATCTATCAGGGGGGTGCGTTGATCGGCCGGCAATTTGCTGAAGGCCAGCATCACCTTTACCCCTCCCCAGGCGCACGGCAGTTTATTGTTTGATCCGCAAGCAAAGGTTGGTCCACACTGGCTGGCGTAAAAACGCATCGGCGCATCGCGATCACTATTTGGTGCTAATCCCTCCCCGGTGACGGTACGCGCCATCCACTCGAAAGCTTTTTCCAAGCGTGGATCAGCATATTCAAGTTCAAGGAATGCCCAGCATAAATTCCCCTGTAAACAGTCCGCCGTACCGGAAGGTGCCCCTGAGGCTGTGAATTGTCCCCCTTCTGCAAGGGCTTGGTCAATAAGGTATGCACAAGCCTGCTCAATTCTCTCATCCTCCTGCAGAGCAGCACCGAGTTGCGCAAGCAGGATCACAGACCAAACGGTAGAACGGTATTTCGGGTTATACCCCGGACCAGGCCTTGCCCAGAACCCTGGTTCCTGAATTTGATCCAAGATCTGAAGAATAGGGCCTTCTCGATGGGCAGCAGTGCGAGCCGCTTGGAGCTGCGGATTTTCCCGCGAGTAGTCCAACAGATCACGCATGGCCAGATAGCGGACACCAGGCGAATCCGGTTCCAACAACCACGACAGCGAGTCACCTTTGAGCTGGTTTTTCCATGACATGGTAACCTCCTAGATAATAAAAACTGTCCATGTGAGAAGTTATTTCAAGACATTCTTTACCTGTTCAGGATTCCTTCCTGGATAGCAGGACAGATTGCGCCCAAATTCCAAGCCTCTCGCGGAATTTCGATGGCGTAAACTCCCCTGGATCCACCCGCTATTTGAGATGCTGCAAATGTGAACGGGCCGGGTCCAGGCCTGATTTCCCAGACTGACATCCCTTCCGTGATACCCATCCACTCAACATACCTGTCGGGGGGGTTGCTTTCTCCCCCGTACAGGGTTTTCGCTCGGCCAGGCGATAAATGCAGTGATCGGGATTTGAATTAATATCCGGAGGATTCTCAGAAGAGACTCCTCTTGGATACCCTCGACGGTTCACGGCGGTTCACCCACTTAATCTTTCAAGCCAGGCTGCGAGATCGGCCTCATGCTCTTTGTAATGTTCATAGGTGTTGGCGGCAACCATTAACCACAGGGCGCGGCCATTACGCCATGCGTAACGCTCAGGATCGATCAAGTCTTCCTCGGGAAATTCCCGGACCGTCTTGAGGGCTTCCTGGTAAGATGTCTGGAAACCTGACAACACCTCTTGAAGATCGCGGTGAAGGTGTTCCTGGTAAGTCTGCTCATTCCACAGATCGAGATCGTCCCAAGTCATCCCCGCTGGAAGCATCTCAGGCTCATCACCGAGCGCCGTTTGTTCCAACCATCGCACCATGCGCTGCTCCCAAACAGTGATGTGAGCCAGCATATCCTTGACCGTCCAATTGCCCACCAATCCGGGTGAGAGCATCTGATCGCCAGGTATTTTTCCCAGGGTTTTATCCAGGTTGTTACGTTCGGCCTGGATTTCGTCTAATATTTTTAGCTTCGTAATCTCTTCTTCCATGCAATTCTCCTAACATAGTTATTCAGGTATTGTTCGGGGAACACAAATCTTAAGGCAACCAAGACATTCATTGGATCTCAAAAGTCCAAACGCACCCGCCATCCTCCCAGGTGACTTCTTTGGCTACGATCCCCATTCTTGCAGAAGGATGCCTGGGGTGGGTTAAGTGCAATTTCTCCACCTCGCAGATTTCCCTGCCCTCAAAACCAAGAGATAATTTCTCCGCAATTTCATTCTGTTTCTTTAGGCGCAGACAATTTACAAAGCGTACCGTGATTTCGCCTATCACAGCCTCGGAGACTTGATACTCCCCGGACCCGTGCATCATTTGGTCGGAGTACAGAACAGCATAGATGGCCTGGGTCAGCACCCTGTTCGGAGAGAGTCTCAAGGCTGTTTTCCCCATCAACCCAGCTATTGGTCCCATGAACCTGCCCATCATTTGGAAATAGGCATCGACAGTATTATCTACCCACTGCTCAACTGTTCCGCACTGCTTGTGGGTCTTGTAGCTGACCGCGTGATCCAATGTGAAGAAGTCATGCAGACGATCCCATTTCTCCTCCAGGCTCATTTCCTCTAAGTCAGGCTGGATAGGAGTCTCGTGGTGAACCATTTTCAAACCTCCATTTCCTCACTCGGACTTTCCTTCCCGAGTATTCCGGCGAGTGATACCTCATCCTGCTGATGGCAAGGCTGAGCAGAATCTAATAAACTAATTCTTCCCAGTCTAGGTGGGCGAGGGATTCAACGACCTGGTTGACTCCCTGCAAACTGCGGAGCCAAGCATGCTGATCGCTCTCCCCAAGGGCGATGACGTAACCAATCCCTGCAGCATGAGCAGCCTGAATCCCTACCAGGGAATCTTCTACCACCACGCATCTGCTGGGAGTGAGCCCGATCATCCGCACAGCTTGGAGATAAATATCTGGAGCTGGCTTTCCCGGTCTCAATCCATCATCAAAAACGATTAAATGGCGATCGAACCAATTCTCAAGACGCAGCTTCTCGTAGAAGAAATCGAGATTCTCTTTTCCAGAAGCCGTGGCAATCGTCCGCGGGATTCCTCGCGTTGCAAGTTCGTCCAGCACTCCTTTTGATCCGGGTGAAAGTTTGAATTCACCCCCCAATGCGCTGCACAGGCCGCGATATATCGACTCTTTTCTCGCACTGAGGTGTGCAATTTGGAAATCTGCCAATTTCGAACCCGCCAGGAATTCCAAGGTATGCTGGTTGTTGCGCCCGTGGACATGGATCACCATCATCTCGTGGTTTAGCGTGGTTCCGAAAGCCTCTTCTGCAAATTGGCACCAGGCTCTCTCCTGGATCTCCTGGTCCCAGAACAAGACCCCATTGAAATCAAAAATAAATCCGCTGAATTTCATCGACATATTTCACGGATTACGCGGCATGAATTTCCCACCGCGAAGTCACCTTCTGGTTTGTGTTTTATCACCATGCTCCCGGCACCGATGACACTATTGACCCATATCCTTTTCCCTGGGTCGATCGCGGCCTTTCCACCGACACTAACCTCCAAGCCGATCTCGATTGGAAGCACAAATTCCAGCCCTCTCTTCGGCCAAGAAAAGCATGTGGAGGGGTGGCGGTATAAATTTGAACACCGGGGCCAAAAAGAGCTTTTTCTGACATCAAGGGGAAACTCCTGTTTCGATGGTGATGATTTATCAATGCTGCTAAGCAGAAATTCCCAAAAACTTCTTCATCAGCTATCCGCACGAATCTCTCCCCGGAAGAAACCGTTAACCATGAAAAGCACTCCAGCGATAAAAAGTGGTCCAGAGATCAGCAAGTATGCAGGTAATTCGCTCGGAGCGTAGAAAAGGGTGATATAGAAGATGCCAAGGGCGATAAACAAGATACCACCAATCCATTCCCAACGGCAGGCAACAACCAGGGCAATGAGAATAATCGCAGTGGGAATGAGGTGCATCCCCAGGGCGATAAGCATCTCCAAAATGCTATACCCTTCCGCGAACACGTCAAGAGCGAAAAGACCTACAAAAGCCGCAATTAATATCCCTAATACCCTGGGCGACCAAAACAAGACCTTTTTGAGAGTTTGGTTCATCAGATTACCCTCCTCCGATCTTCTCAGGTAATCAATTCTCAATCCGCATTACTGTGCATTTATTTTACTATTCATACTCTTATCCAGGTTCCCCTGATATCTTGTTCAATCAGATATCCTGGAGCTGTACGCTTTTAATCCATCCCTGAGGAAATTGGGCTGCTGGGTTGGTGAGGAGATTGAGGGCATTTTTGACCCTTGATCGAATGGCAATACTTTGATCCCCCTGCAATAGCGATAAATGGTTGACGATTGGCTGGCATTCTTGCGGGAATTTCCGCCCGATGATGCACAGGCTGACAATCGCCCAGCTCCTGGTGAACACGCTGGGGTCTTCGAGTAACCTGTATGAAACTGCGAGCAGCTGTTCAATAACATCATCGAACACAGCCAGGTGGCCGAAGACCATCGCCAGGTGCATCTTGACCATCGGAACTTGATCTGTGTCAGCGAGCGCAATTAATTGGGGAAGATGTTCGATGAGCAGATCGGGTCTTTGCCTGGCGATTTTCTCCAGCGCATCCGCTGTTCGCCCGCGGACAACGTCTTCCGTCTCTGATAAGCCGGTGAACAGGTCGTCGATCGTCGCGGGATTGGCGAGCACAAACTGCGCTACTTCACCAGCCATGCCATCTGAGCGGAGATCTCCCCCTGCCAGCCAGGCCAATATTTGGTTCATCTCACTTCTTCCTTCTCCTGCGGAGGATGAGCAGCAGCAACAAGAAGCTGGTCAGCGGCCAAACCCAAGCCAAATCTCCAGGACCGCCGGGACCAGTATATGCACTTTGCTTGCAACTGCGGATCAATCGATACCTATCCAGCAGGTTGATTAAATCCTGGTCGGAGAGATGTTTCGGATTAAAGCCAAACAAGGGACCAGCAAATTCACTGGCGGTCAACACCTCTCGGAATATCTGCTAATTGTAATCCACCCCTGTGACATCCTCAGCGATTCCTGCCCCCTGCTGTCCGGGAGCCAGATCTCAACCTGTGGCTCGGCCATGATATTCAAGTACCAGTCAGAGATAACACCAAAGCCAGCTGTACAGTAGATATCCTCACCCACAATTGCTTAGATCACAGGCGTATATCGCATAAGCCCCCAGCATGTTGAAAAAGCAGGCCTTTCCTGTTTTGTTTGAGGATTGTTTGAGACGAATGATTTCACGGACTCTACCAAGAATCTTTTTTTTTGTTTTTGCCATAGATCAACTATCTTTTTTTTTTTCATGCTATACTATTTTCGGTATATTTGTCTAATTTTAATCTTGAGCAACCTAAAAACACCAGACCGCTATTAACCCAAAAGTTTTAGTTTGCCTAAGGCGTCCGAATCACGAGTTGGGCCGCTCCAGTACCCTCACCCTAAAAGGATATTAACCCATGCGCAAACGAGTCTTACTCATTACCCTCGGCGTCCTCCTTGTACTCATCGTTGTCCCTGTCTTGCTCAAGCAACTCAGCCGCCGACAACCTACGCCTCGGCCACCCATCGACCTGGACAATATGACCTACGAGGATATCCGCTTTGAGAACCCTACCTCGGGGATCGACCTTGCCGGGATGCTCTTTGTTCCTGAGGGCGAACCTCC
>CP070764.1:492919-499797 GCA_020349245.1 Chloroflexota bacterium
ATTTTATCCTATCAGTTGGGCAGGAACAAAGAGATTATCAAACTCTGATCAGTGCAGTTGCCGGGACAGGGATCCGAGTAGTAGTTGTTGCTTCCAGCCCGTGGTCAAGATTTCCAGTTGACATCACTGAAAAAACCAATATCCGACTGATAAAAAATCTCTCTTATTCCGAGCTGAGAAACCTTTATGACAAAGCAAGAATAGTTGTGATCCCTTTGTTTGAGAATAATTATGGCGCCGGATTGAATGCTTCACTAGAAGCAATGGCGATGGCAAAGCCGCTCATCATCACCAAAACTGAGGGAGTAAGCGATTACCTCGCCCACGGAGAGACGGGCTTCTATGTGTCGAGTGGCAACGTCGCAGAATTGAAAGATGGTTTGTGCACCCTCTGGGAGAATCCGGGTACCAGAAAACGGATAGGCTCGAATGCACGGCAGGCAGTACAGCAATACATGAATATCGATCTCTATGTTGAAAATCTAGTCGGCATCATCAGGGAATATCGGTGAAACCGGAGAAGGTCTTGAAGCTTTCGATAATTATTGTCAATTGGAATACGATCGATCTCTTAGCCAATTGTTTGGCCTCGATTCATGCGAATCCCCCAGAAGAACAATTTGAAATTTGGGTTATCGATAATTGTTCAACGGATGGAAGTTCCAGGATGGTGAAAGAAAGGTTTCCTGAGGTTAATCTCATCGAGAACTCCCAGAATATTGGCTTTGCCAGAGCAAATAACCAGGCATTGGCAAAATCAGGCGGGGATTTCATTTTATTGTTGAATCCGGATACTTTACTGGCAGCTGGCTCCATCGACCAATTGACTAATTTCTTGGGTGAGCATCCAGATGGGGGTGCTGTTGGACCGAGGTTGGTTCAACCGGATGGTACTTTGCAGTTATCAGCTTTTCCTCAACCTACTTTATTCCGGGAGTTTTGGAGAATGTTCCACCTGGATGCTCTATATTGTGTCTCCCAATATCGGATGAAGGATTGGAGTTTGAATAAGCCGCGCCAGGTAGATTCATTATTGGGAGCATGCATGCTGATGCGACGTACTGCATTGAACAGTTTAGGGAAGTTTGATGAAGAATTTTTTGTTTACTCAGAAGAAGTGGATTTGTGCCTAAGAATGAGGAAAGCTGGCTGGCAGCTGTATTGGATGCCAGAATCGATTGTGGTGCATTACGGTGGAAAAAGCACACAACAGGTACCTGAAGATATGTTTTTAAGATTGTACGAAGGGAAGATCTTATATTTTCGCAAGCATCACTCGCGGCTCTCCGTTCTGATCTATAAGCTGATTTTATTCACCGCTTCAATTGTTAGATTAATGCTTACGCCTTTTGTCATTTTTGAATCCCCGACGAAGAGAGATGAACATCTGGTCTTGTTCAAGAATTACCAGAGGTTGCTGAGTGTTTTGCCAAGTATTTAGATATCGATGTCTGGGAGAACTTTTCCAGTAAATTGGCATAGACCATCGAAATTCCAGGTTTGGGAGGAATAATGTCCAGAGACCTGATGGACCTGAGAAAATTTCAACCTGAAAATCAACTTTATTCGCCTTTTGATTCGGGAGGTAAGGTGGATGTTTCGATAGTAATTCCCTTATTCAATGAGCTAGATAATATCGGGGAGTTATACACGCGGCTGGCAGCAATGATCGAAAGCTTGGGAAAAACCTGCGAGATACTCATGATCGATGATGGAAGTACGGATGGTACATTTGACATGATCAAGGGGATTCAAAGCAAAGATAACCAAGTTTGGGTAATTCAATTGAGGAGGAATTTCGGTCAAGCAGCAGCTTTCTCTGCTGGATTTGACTTGGCCCACGGGGATGTGATCGTGACAATTGATGGCGATCTGCAGAACGATCCAGAAGATATCCCGCAGCTGTTAAAGAAGCTGGATGAAGGGTATGATATTGTCAGTGGTTGGCGGGTGAACCGGAGGGATCAATTCCTGACACGCAGGTTACCTTCGAAGGCCGCAAATTTGTTGATCTCTTGGGTGACAGGTCTGAAACTGCATGACTACGGTTGTTCGTTAAAGGCCTATCGCCAGGAGGTTGTGAAGAATATCAAGCTTTATGGCGAACTGCACCGGTTCATCCCCGCTATCGCAAGCTGGATGGGAATTCGGGTAGCAGAGATACCGGTGGCACACAACCCGCGCAGCCATGGCCGCTCCAATTATGGTTTGGGTCGGGCACTGAGAGTAATATTAGACTTGATTACAGTCAAGTTCTTATTAAATTATGCAACCCGTCCACTGCAGGTATTCGGGACAGCTGGGCTGATATCCTTTTTGATTGGCTTGGGGATCTCAATTTATTTGACCATTATCAGATTATTCTTCGCCCAGCCACTGAGTGAAAGACCGCTACTTCTCCTGGGGATCCTTTTGATCATTCTGGGTGTTCAGTTGGTCCTCATGGGTTTGTTGGGTGAGTTAATCGTTCGAACCTACCACGAGTCCCAAGATAAATCTATCTATGTGGTCAGAGCGGTTTTGCATTCATCCGCTCAGGAACGTCGGGATCTCGTGGAATAGAATTCCCAAAAACAAGTTGCCCAGCTGTGTCAAATTTGAATATTCATCGAGCCTATTCCGAAACAGCGGATATCGAAACGTCTTCAGACGATTATGCAGGCAGGTTTCGTGGCCAAATTGGCGAATGGTTCTTGGAAATCCAAGAGAAAGCCACAATAGAAAAACTGGCGGTTTTAAAACCAGCGACGATCTTAGATGTGGGGGGAGGACACGGACAATTAACCAGCGCATTGATCCACCACGACTATCGCCTCACTGTTCTGGGGAGTGCGGAGGTCTGCAAGGCGCGCATTCAACAATTTATTGATGATCAGAAATGTTCCTTCCAAGTAGGCAACTTGCTGAATATCCCCTTTGGCGATGATCAATTCGACGCAGTTATCAGTTATCGTCTTCTTCCCCATGTCAACCGATGGCAAGAATTCATCATGGAATTGACCCGGGTCGCAAGGAGAGCTGTGATTGTTGATTATCCAGAATACCGCAGTTTTAATGCATTCTCCCCGTTATTTTTTGAAATGAAGAAAGAGATAGAGGGGAACACCCGGCCTTACCGGATTTTCCGTGAAGAAGAGATTTTTCAGGTGTTTAAATCCCAGGGATTCATTTGCAATAGTAAATTTCGGGAATTTTTCCTGCCGATGGTCGTCCACCGGAAAATGAATTCGTTGACAGTTTCAAGATCTCTGGAAGCTATGTTCCGCATCCTGGGTTTTACAAGGTTATTTGGCTCACCAGTCATCCTGGAATTCATTCCTGAGAATTCATCCTAGAAATGAAAATCCTTTTTTTGGCACCACAGCCGTTTTTCGTTGAACGGGGAACGCCAATTGCGATCAATTTGCTGCTGAAGCGTTTATCAAGCAGGGGGGATTCGATCGACTTGCTAACATACCACCTCGGTGCGAATGTTACATACCAAGGGTTGCGAATCCACCGTATTATCAATCTTCCTTTCATCCGAAATATCCCTCCAGGATTTTCCTTTCAAAAAGTTGTTTGTGATATTTTCCTAATCCCCAAAGTTATATCATTAGCTTTGAGAGACCATTACGATATCATCCACGCTGTTGAAGAGTCAGTTTTTCTGGCATACCTGGTAAAGAAGGTTTTTGGCAGCCCATACATATACGATATGGATTCTCGGCTCTCAACACAGCTGCTCGACAAATACCCTGCTCTCCAACTATTTCAATCACTATTCTTCTTTATTGAGAAATTAGCCATTACAAACGCGGTGGTCGTGGTGCCTGTTTGTGAAGCGTTGAGTGAGGAGATCAATGATTACGCTCCAGGACGGGTGGTGATCCTTCATGATGTACCTCAACCCGGAATTGGTCCCAATAACCCAGCGACCTCTCCGGTTGGAAACCCGAAGATAGGTGGTACACTGCTTATGTATGTAGGCAACCTTGAGCCATATCAAGGTATTGATCTCCTTCTGGATAGTTTTTCCCTGCTGGGGGATAATGAAACCATCCACCTTGTTATTATTGGTGGAACAGAAGATCAGGTCTGCAAATATAAACAGAAATCAGAATCATTGGGGATTGCCAGCAAAGTCCAATTTCTGGGGAAAAAGCCCATAGCAAACCTCCCCGGATACTTATCGAATGCAGATATCCTGGTTTCTCCGCGAGTGAATGGGAATAATACGCCCATGAAGATTTATTCCTATATGGCAAGCGGGAAACCAATCCTGGCGACGAAGATCAAGACTCACACCCAAATCCTGGATGATACAACAGCCTTACTGGTTGACCCAAACCCTGAAGAATTTGCTGGAGGCATGATTCGGCTGGCACAGGATGAACAGCTGGGGGAGCGGTTAGCTTCCCGAGCGAGGGATCTGGTTGAAGAGAAGTATTCCCAGCAAAGTTTTCAAAAGAAGGTTGATGAAATTTACGATTTATTAAATGTTGAGTCCTTCTATGCATCACCGAGATCTGATTAAGTTGGTGAAATCGTTGAATTATACGCATGCTGATCTGATTTGTTGCAGGAATTCACTTGCTCTGTGATCATTGCCATGATACGTGATCTGAAAAAACTTCAATCAGAAAAATATGATTTGATTATTGTCGGTGGGGGTATTTACGGGGCGGCAATTTGTTGGGAGGCTGTTTCCCGCGGATTAAAAGTTGCCCTCCTCGAAAAATCTGACTTTGGCTCAGAAACCTCTGCAAATAGCTTGAAAATAATCCATGGGGGGTTTCGCTATCTTCAATATTTCGATCTCTCGCGCTTGAGGGAATCTTCTGGCGAGCTGCGCAATTTAATGCGGATAGCACCCCATCTTGTTCACCCAATGCCGGTATTGGTGCCGATATATGAACATGGTTGGAGGGGGATAGAAGCATTCTCGCTGGGTATCAAATTGTTCAATATATTGCCTTCATCAGCAGATCAATTGGATGATCCCCAAAAAATATTACCACCGGCGCGGATAATGTCGAAAGAGGCTTGCATCGAAAGGCTGCCCTCCATTCGACTCAAGGGATTAAACGGGGGAGCACTATTTTTTGATGGCCAGGTGTATAACTCCGAAAGGCTAGTGCTCAGTTTTATCTTTTCCGCCTGGGAAAAAGGTGCAGATCCGGCAAATTATGCACAGGTAATCGGGTTTGTGGAAGATGACCAAAAAATCCGTGGAGTAAAAGTTAAAGATGTGTTCGATGGGGATGAATTTGAGGTTATCTCCAAGGTGGTGTTGTTGGCGTGTGGACCATGGACTGAAGATGTACTTGGGTTAATCCGCAGGAAAGAAGATGTGCATAATTCGGGTTATATAAAAGCAGTTAACCTGGTTACCCGAAAATTGTTCCCCCAAAACACCATCGCTTTTCTCGGCAAGAATAAGTTTCAAAATGGACAACCTCTCCCCCATCAAAAGGAAAATTACCTGTTTGTTTCATCGTGGAGAGATTATTCTCTGATCGGGACATTCTATCACCATGCTGATCGGGATCCCAACGAAATTAAGGTTCGTACCAACGAAGTAGAGTCTTTTTTGAATGAATTCAATAAGGTTTATCCATCAGGAAAGCTATCCCTCAGTGATGTCTTCTTCAGCCACACGGGATTGTTACCAGATTTCGATTATAAGAGAGGCGATCATAGCGTGATTCCCTCCAATCGATCCCGGATCGTTGACTATCATAAAGACGGGTATGAGGGGTTGCTCTCCGTGGAAGGCGTAAAGTATACGACTGCTCGGACGGTTGCTGAGAAAACAATTGATCTGGTCTTTCGAAGGCTCGGTTATCCTCAGAACCCATCGAGAACGGCATTGACTCCTTTATATGGTGGGGAAATTCGTGATTATGATAATTATGTCAATGGAGCGATAAAGAAATATAGCGAAGTATTGGGGGAAAATCAAATCGAGCGATTGATTCAAAACTTCGGTTCCAAATATCCCGAGATCATGGATAGATTTCAAGTAACATCCTCTACCAGTGGGGATCGAGCCCAGCAGATGCTTGAAGCACAAATTCACTATGCCATAGAACATGAAATGGCGATGACCTTGGGGGACATCATCCTGCGCAGAACAGATATCGGATCAGCCGGATATCCTGGAGATGATTGGGTGAGATTTTCTGCTCAAGTCATGGCGAGAGACTTGGGCTGGAGTCAGGCCAGAATCGGGACAGAAATAGAACGAGTTAAGGATGTGTACCGTCGAAAACAAGAATTGATCTCAGAGCATGGCACAATCTGATTGGGCGATTCAATTATTCAATAAATCGGTTCTCAAACAACAAAAATTCAAAGAGATTACCGCGATGCTGGGTTCAACAGACCGGCTGGATTGTCTGGATATCGGTGGAGACAATGGCGTGATCAGTTATATGCTGCGGAGTCAAGGGGGGAATTGGAAGAGTGCAGACTTGGATACTGAAAGCGTCGCGGCAATTGAAGAATTAATTCAAAGTAAAGTCTATCGAATCGACAATGACCGCCTCCCTTTCTCTACAAAAGAATTTGACCGGATTGTTGTGGTTGATTTTCTGGAACACATTCAGGATGAAAAGTGGTTTTTTGAAGAGCTCCAGCGCATCCTTAAACCCGGGGGGATCCTTTTGCTAAATGTGCCCCATTTAAAGAATGATCTTTTGCGGAAGCTGCGCATTCTTCTCGGTCAAACGGATGAAAAGCACGGTCATCTCCGGCCGGGATACACTATGACGATGGTAGAAAAATTAATCGAAGACAAATTCATCCTCCTTGAATATAAGACTTATTCGAAATTCTTTTCTGAATTCCTTGATCTGGTTATCGTTGGTTTAGTTTCCAGGATACAGCAGAATAAT
>CP070764.1:499897-506635 GCA_020349245.1 Chloroflexota bacterium
GCCTGGCTGCTGGCGCAAAAACCGTGGATCGTACCCATTCCGGGTACGACGAATCTTGCACGCTTTAAAGAAAATATTGCAGCTATCCATGTCGAACTCACCCCTGCTGATTTGGGCGAGATTGAGAACGCTGCGTTGAAGATTAAAGTGAAGGGTGCCCGCTATCCAGAAGAGCTGGATAAAATGACCGGGCTGTGACCGGTACAATAAAATTCATGAGAAGGGGTTGAAAGAATGGAAATCAAACGAAGTGGTTCTCAGCCGTCCAGCAGAGGTTCAGAGGAATATTTTACTGGAGTCGTTCGCATTGATCCACTGCATCAGGCAAGCGATCCGTCACGCACCCTGGCGGCCAACGTCACCTTTGAACCCGGGGCGCGCACTGCCTGGCACACTCACCCGCTGGGACAGATCCTGGTCGTCACCGCCGGCTGCGGCCTGGTGCAGCGCTGGGAGGGACCGATCGAGCAAATTCGGCCGGGGGATGTGATCTGGTTTTCACCGGGGGAGAAGCATTGGCACGGCGCAACGAAAACTACAGCCATGACCCACATCGCCATTGTTGAAGTGCTCGACAGAAAATCTGCCGACTGGATGGAGAAGGTTAGCGAGGAACAATACGCTGCTGGAATGAACGCTGAATGATATAAACTGAATATTCCCCTGGTGATCGGATGGGGGATACTTGATGATAAGCAGTGTGAACCAACCACACTGGTTCGATTGCAGCTGCTTGGCTTCAATAATTCTTGGTTGTGGAAACCAGCGCTGCTAATCGCCTTCTTGCAGGTGTTTATTTTGGATCTTGTTGTCGTCCGGGTGGGGAGTTTCAGGCGGGAACCTGGATAAACACCTCGCGAACTTGAGTTACCGGATCAGTAGTGGGGGCCAGGAACAATGTTGCAATCGGAGACAATACCGCCGAAGATCAAGCCACCAATCCTGATGAATATAATGCAAACGAAATAGTAAATATCTTATTGGAGAATAGGTTCACCAATGGAAATCCTTTCGAGACAGTTATCTGGAATTGGGTTCACAAACCTATTGTGCTGGCGGTATTCAGGATGCATCCAGGATAAGCTGCTCAGGAGGGAAAACATTGCCGAGATGGGATATGATGTAATGATCATTCAGTCGTGCCGGTAAGAAACAAGACGAAATATTTATAATGTCAACAAATGATTAAAACTTCGTAATTAGGTTTTACACAAGATATATTCTGGCTTTACACTCCCTTTACACTTTATTGCTAATATAGATCTAATTATGAAGCCAATCGGGCTTTTGCTGTATACACCTTTAAGCGAAGAGTAATTTCACTAAATGACAAAGTTGGAGGGAATAGAGTCCGCTTGTATCAGATTCAAATAAGATCATATCTGATCAAAATCAATATTAAAATAATTCCAAGGATATTTCATGGCAGAGACAAAAATACTTATCGTTGATGATGAGGAAAGTATTCTCAACCTGGTGTCCTCCTATCTACGACCGGAGGGATATGTAGTGTATACTGCCAGTGATGGTCCCACCGGGCTAAAGGCTGCTCAAGCGTACAAGCCTGATCTGGTTGTATTAGACGTTATGCTTCCTGGCATGGACGGCATTGAATTGTTAACCAGATTGCGTAGAGAGTCGGATGCTTATGTAATTATGCTCACTGCAAAATCAGAAGAAACTGATAAGATCATTGGGCTTTTAGTAGGTGCAGATGATTATGTAACCAAACCTTTCAGCCCACGTGAGCTTGTAGCCAGGATTAAAGCTGCTTTGAGACGTATTCGCAGTGGTCGTGGAGTGCCTGAAGGTGGTGTGTTAGCTTTCCAGCATGTGCGCATTGATACTGGCAGTCGTCAAGTATGGGTTGATGATCAGCTGGTTGATCTGACTACCACAGAGTTCGACCTGCTCCGAACCCTGGTTGAACATCATGGGATGGTATTGAGTCGAGAACAGCTTCTAGAAAAGATTTGGGGATTCGAGTATTACGGAGAATTGAGAGTGGTGGATGTACACATTGGCCACATTCGCCAAAAATTAGGGGAGCGATTTATAGCGACAGTACGTGGCGTAGGGTATCGTTTTGTGGATGAGGTGGAATAAATATGCTCGCTTATATTCGACGGCATTTAGGTTGGAAGATTTTTATTTCATATTTAATTGTTATCCTAATTGCAGCCATCGTTCTGGCAACAGCTGCAGAGTTCGTGATCCCTCGCTCATTTAACCGGCACTTAGCAGCCATGGGCTTGATGATGGTTGATGTGATGGGATCTTCCATGATGAGGATGGATTTAAATGCAGATCTCTTCAGCAACTTTCGGACTGCGGTGAATGAAGCTCTGACTATCGCCGCGTTTGCAGCGGTGATATCTGCTATTGTGGTCAGTATATTTGTCAGCCGACAGGTAGTTACGCCAGTTCAAGAAATGATGATCGCGAGCCAATACATAGCTGCGGGTCACTACGACGAACGAGTGCAGGTACCTGGTGATCCATCAAAGGATGAACTCGATGAGTTATCACAGTTAGCTGTAAGTTTCAATCAGATGGCCACGAAATTAGAGCAGATTGAATCGATGCGCAGGCGATTGATCGGTGATGTGTCACATGAGCTGCGAACCCCATTGACAGCTATCAAAGGTTCAATGGAAGGCTTGATGGATGGCATTCTTCCTCAGAATGATGAGACTTATATGGGAATTTATCAGGAGGCAGATCGGTTGCAAAGATTGGTTAACGATTTGCAGGAATTGAGCCGGGTGGAAGCAGGAGCTTATCAATTAAACCTCAGCACTGTCCATTTAATCAAAGTAATTTCTCCAGTTGTGAAGCGACTAGAGTTGCAGTTCGAAGAGAAGGGAGTCACGCTGGAGGTAGATTTATCAGATAATTTGCCTTCTATCAAGGCTGATGAGGATCGCATCGGACAAGTTCTACTGAATCTGGTGGGTAACGCTTTGCAATACACACCAGGCGGTGGAAAGGTTGTCGTCTCAGCAACTCAATACGGTAAGGAGCTAATCGTCTCGGTGTCTGATACCGGCATAGGTATATCACCAGAGCATGTAGAAGATATATTTACCCGCTTTTATCGGGTGGATAAATCGCGTTCCAGGAGTGGGGGAGGCAGCGGGATTGGTTTGACAATTGCGAAATATTTGGTTGAAGCGCATGGAGGGAAAATTTGGGTGGAAAGTGCTGGTCCTGATCTTGGTACTATTTTCTCATTTTCTTTGCCTATTGCGGATAAAATCTGAAATCTTCAATTTAGTTAGAGTAAATGAGAGCCTTGGAAAATTGACTGGGTTCTTTTGATTTTTGTTTCCAGAAATTAAATTTCAAACAATCTTTCTTAAAATACATCTATTTGTGAATTGGTGTTTCTTTACCATTTCTTTAAATACTTTTCAAACAGGCTTTACCTTGCCTGGATAAGATAAGGGTGAAAAAGGAGATAGGCACATGAAGAAATCTTTTTGGATAGCTATTGCTATATTGGGTGCTTTATTGATTCCCTTCCTCTTCCTTGGCAAATTCCTGTTGGGAAATTGGAACAACTTGGGTTGGGGAATGATGGGCGGTTGGCCTGCTGGCACAATGCACGGATGGGGTTTTGGCTCAATCGGCTGGTTGGGGATGATACTTATGTGGTTAATCGCAGTTGGGTTTATCGTGCTGGTCATCTTGGGTGTTATTGGTCTCGTACGTGGTTTTTCCAATTGGGAAGGAGGTGGGATGATCAATAAACAGGAGAAATCTCAATCATCGCCGCGTGAAATATTGCAAATTCGTTTTGCAAAAGGTGATATCACGCGGGACCAATACCTGAAAATGCTAGATGATATTGAATAGTCATGAAATCATTTGGACAAAAGGATGCTTGGACGAAAATATTTTGATAAGCGGGTGGTGAGAAATGATGTTTTTAGTGCTGTTACTTTTAGTGCCATTTTGGATTGGATTAATCATTTTGGCTATCTGGTTAGTCAGATCATTATTTACTTATAGCCAGAAGTTTCCAGGCGATCAAAAAAACCGTGAACAAAATGCCAGTGAAATTATCGATATGCGTTATGCGCGAGGTGAAATAACTCGTAAGCAATATGAAATGATGAAATCGGATCTGGAGTGAACAACAACCAGAAATTTATTAATCATGTTGTACACATTAATTAAAGTAATTCCTGCTTCGCGTTCTTTACTGTACACAATCAATCTGAATAGTCTGGAATCCTTATGAAAACAAGTAAACCCAAAACTTTCTTTCTGCTTTTCCTGGCAGCGTTAATTGGCGGTGGGGGGTTGCTGACATTCATTCTGTTCCTATTTCGTGGTTCATTTAACTTCGTTGATCTGGGGTTGCATCCCTTCCAAGCGTTGTTAATAAACGCAGCTCTCTGCCTTGTCTTTTTCGCGCAGCACAGCCTTATGGCTCGAAAACCATTTCGTGAATGGCTAAAGATATTTCTACCTTCTCCGTATAATGGAGCAATCTACGCGGTCGCCTCGGGTATAGCCGTAATTGCATTGGTTATTTTCTGGCAGGATTCTGAATTAATGATATTTTCCGTGCAAGGATTTGTTCGCCTGTTGTTTCGCGGGGTATTTGTCTTACCGATCGCTGGAGTAGTCTGGACCGTCTTCTCATTAGGTTTCTTTGTCAATTTCCGCGTTCAGTCAATGGTTGATGATTTGCGCGATAGACAATCATCGGTTTCATTGGTCACAGACCGAGGGCCCTATCGTTATATTCGCCACCCGCTTTACTTGTCTTCTTTGTTGATGATCTGGTCAAATCCAGATCTGACGCTGGATCGGTTGCTGTTCAACCTGGTTTTCACGATCTGGATTGTCGTTGCGATACTGCTCGAGGAAAGAGACCTTGTATCCGCATTTGGAGATCCCTATCGGTCTTATCAAGATGAAGTGCCTATGCTGATTCCATTCCGAATAAACCTCAGTATTAAGAATGAACCTGATATGTCAATAGAGTAATCAAACCTCATCTGGGTAAAGTCAAGATAATGGGGGAGGGAGCAGAAAAGGATCAGTTATGGACTTGAGATTTTTCAGGTCAGATTATCAGGACAGAAAGAACCAGGCCAGATAAGCGAAGTGATAAATCCACAATTCAATCCTAAACATCTTCATCGATAAAATTTTTCCAAAAAAAAATTTCTGCAACTTTGGGGGAGATTGATTTTATAAATACGCAGAATTGCCTATATCCCGCTCCGCCAAAGTGTGTTATTTCATTAATATAGTCGTGATCGGGTATTTGCTTGATCAAAGGCTGAACTCTAAATTGGGTTTTGAGGTAACAATTTATAGCAGAACCAGAGGACGTAAATCATGGAACACGAACAACACGAAGGTCCTGAGCATTTAATAGAGCCTGTTCGAGATCATCAGCATTCCACTGATACGGAGCTGCACGGGAGTCATTCAGAACAAGCTGATCATGAGCACAGCGCACCCTCAACAGTCACATCTACTGTGGAACACAAAGACCATGCTGAGCACGATGGATCTCATACCGAGAAAGTACATGAAGAACATGAGGATCATGGCGCTCATGTAGACCATCGAGGTCACGAGGAGATGTTCCGCAAACGATTTTGGATCTGCCTGTTCCTTTCCATTCCAGTTCTGTTATTCAGCCCGGCTGTCCAAGGCTTTTTTGGCTTCAGTATGCCAACCTTCCCAGGGAGCATTCTAATCACCCCGGTTTTGTCAGTTGTCATCTTTATCTATGGTGGAGTGCCTTTCATCCGAATGGCTGTCCCTGAAATTCGCAACCGGAAACCTGGCATGATGACCTTGATCACCTTGGCAATCAGCGTAGCCTTCTTCTACAGCCTGGCCGCATTGATCTTCTCTCTTGGAGAGACATTCTTCTGGGAATTGGCCACTTTGATCGATGTGATGCTGCTTGGTCACTGGCTCGAAATGCGCAGTGTTCGCCAGGCTTCTGGTGCACTCAACGAACTGGCCAAGCTCATGCCGGATACGGCCGAGCTTATTCAACCGGATGGCAGCACCATTGAAGTACGCTCTAATGGATTACGAACTGGTGATCTTGTGCTCATTCGACCCGGGAGCAGTATCCCAGCTGATGGCAGAGTGATCGAAGGCGAGTCAGATGTCAACGAAGCCATGATCACCGGTGAGTCAAAACCCGTCAAGAAATTGACTGGAGATAAGGTAATTGGCGGAACGATCAACACTGATGGAAGCCTCAGGGTGAAAATTGAAGCCATTGGTGATGATACTGCTTTGGCTGGAATTATGCGCCTGGTAGAAGAAGCTCAGGCTAGCAAATCAGATACTCAAATCCTGGCTGACAAAGCTGCTGGTTGGTTATTCTACATCGCTATTGGTTTCGCTCTTTTAACTGGTGTAATCTGGACGATCGCTATAGGTTTTAATTCTGAGGTGATCGCCCGAGTGGCGACTATTCTGGTGATCGCCTGCCCACATGCTCTTGGATTGGCAATCCCGCTCGTTGTGGCTATTACTACTTCTCTGGGAGCGAAAAACGGAATTCTGGTTCGAGATCGATTGGCAATGGAGGAGGCTCGAGAAATTGACATCGTGATCTTCGACAAAACCGGCACCTTGACAAAGGGAGAATTTGGTGTGGTTGGGATCGCAACAGCAGATGGCTTGGATGAAAACGAGGCACTCGCAATGGCTGCTGCCATTGAAGGTGACTCAGAACACACCATTGCG
>CP070764.1:506735-513459 GCA_020349245.1 Chloroflexota bacterium
CAAGCGAAAACGCACATCCACACGCCGTGTTGGTTGGTAATCACCTGGATGGATAACAACATCCCCGCGCCTGATGTCCTCAAGCGCTACGCCAGAAATATTGATCGCGGTACGGCTGCCTGGTAACGCGATCTCCTCCTTCTGCTTGTGAGTTTGTAAACCACGTATTCGGCTTCGAATTCCGCCTGGTAGAATTTCAACCTCTTCACCGACAAGAAAATGCCCATCACTCAGGGTTCCAGTTACCACCGTACCAAAACCAGCAATCGAAAATACTCTGTCGATAGGCAATCTTGGTCGGCCGATATCTTGCCTCGGTGGGCTTCCTACTATCACCTCCCCTAATTTCTCGAGCAATTCCGAAAGCCCTTCCCCATTTCGGGCAGAAACGCGCACAATCGGTGAATGTTCTAAAACTGTCCCTTTGAGTACACCTCTAATATCCTCTTCAACCAAATCGAGCCAATCTTGATCATTTACCAAGTCAATTTTCGTCAGCGCGATAACCCCGCTGTTGATCTGGAGAATATCGAGAATCGCGAGATGTTCCCTAGTTTGGGGCATTACACCTTCATCTGCGGCGATAACAAACAATGCAGCATCGATCCCCCCGACTCCCGCCAACATATTTTCAATGAAATCTCGGTGACCAGGTACATCCACGATCCCGATTTGTTCCCCATTTGGCAAATCCATCCAGGCAAATCCCAGATCAATGGTCATCTCCCGCTCGCGCTCTTCTTTCAAACGGTCAGGATTGATCCCGGTCATGGATTCGATCAAGGTCGATTTACCATGATCGACATGCCCAGCTGTACCAATTACATGCATTTAAGTGCCTCAATAGAAGAAATTACGGAGTCTTTGCCGCAATTAATTGATGAATCATTTTTTTACTCAACGGCTGATCCCGGCAATACGTTCATAGGCGGCGACCCAATCATGGGTTATCGCCAACAAGGTTTGCAGGCGTTTTTCAGTCTCTTCGTGCATCTGGTTGAATAAATCCTGCATCTCCTGTAAACCCAATTTTTGATCCATGAGTTGATCCCCCATCTTCTCAAGATTCCTGGACAGCTCGTTTCGCTGTTCTTCCTGGGTCAAGGTGTAATTCGTCCAGCGCTTCTGGTCATCTGCCTTAAAAGTAACCCATTCCTGTCTAAATCTTTCCTCTGCCAAACGTTGGACCTCTGTTATTTCTCCGGTACGTCTCTCCACCCGCTCCTGAAGCTCTTCAATTGAAACTTTCAATCGCTTAACTTCACTGTGGGTGCTGTCCAAGGATTGGAATTGCCGTTCTACATCCTCAGACGTTCGCCCAATTTTCTCGATTTCATTTTGCCACTCTTTCCATGTCCGTTCAAACTCTACCTGCTTAAGAGCTTGTTTTTCAACAAACGAATCCTGTGCTTCCTGCCGTTCAGAATCTTGGGCTAAGGTTTCTTTCAGGCGTGCTTCAAATTTTCGGAGATTTGACGAGGCGACCTCTAACTCACCACGCTGCTCGTCAGATCTTTTCCGTAAAGCAGATACCTCACCTTGAAGGTCAACCAGCCTTTTTGAATCCTGGCGACGACCATCTTCCAACAAACGATATGTCCTCAGGTATTCTTCTTCAGAGCGTTGAATATCCTGTACCTTGGTTCGCAATTCGTCGATTTGCCTTGCGAGCCTTACTTCTTCATCCACCCTCGCCTGCAGGCTGCGGTTTATACCCCCTATGGCGTCAAGCTCCTTTCGGGTATCTGCGAAACTTGCGTCTATTGAACGCATTTCAACCCGGCGAACTTTCTCAATTTCCTCTTCTCTCTTCTTGGTTTGCTTATCGAAGTCTTCAATTTGCTGATTGATCTCCGTACGCAGCTGGAGCATCCCAGAATCGAAGTCATCCATCCGGTTAATAACAGTCGATAAACGCGTGATCTCGCTATTAAGTTCCTTTATCAGCTGGTGCGCCGCAGATGTGCTTCCCTCCAAAGCAGTAATCCGCTCTTCCTGCTTGGCAATAATATCCTTATCCTTGCGTCGTTCATCATTTAACCACTCTAATTGTTTGAGGACCTGGTCAAATTCCATCGCTGGCCTCCATAAAATAAAATCCGCTCATAATCATTAATTCAAGGGTTTGCGAATTATAGCATTAAGATGAAAAGGTCAGTTATCCAAGCGGAACCGGGAAATTACTCACCAATTGGATAAAAATGTTTGGGAAAATTCCGATCATGACCAAGATCAGGATTCCGACCAGCAGAAACACTTTCAATAATCTCGATTCTGGCTGAATTTCAAGATTCTCTCTGGAATCTGAGACCATAGAAAGCATCAGCCGCGCTGCCCCTGCGAGCAGTCCGAGACTGCCGAGTATCACCCATATCGAGACCTGAGGGATAGACACGGATATGCCCTCAAGAATGGCAAGCTTTATCGGAAAACTTGCTAACAGAGGCATGCCAGCTATACAAAATAAGGCAATCAGCACGCTGACAGATATTATCGGCAGTTGTCTACTCAAGCCACGCACCTTATTGAATTCAAGCGGTACGCTCCTCTGGAGTAGGGCAGAGGAAGCCAATGCCAGGATGCCTAAACTCAATCCCCTGGGTACCAAAAGCGCGTAAAATAGTAGCCGATAGATTTGCGCTTCACTATCTACTGCAAGCCCCATGGCGATTAAGGAAAATCCGACATCCACAATGATAGCAAAACCCATCAAGCGAACGATGTGTTTTTCGACAGCCCCCCATACACCAGCAGTGATGACCATGACCACACCGGTTACCTGCAATAGCAATGTTGTACTTGGATTGTCTTTCAGCCATACATAATTATCGAAGAAACCAAATCCGAACATTGAGACTGCAATGGGAAGCAGCAAGAAAACAAAAGCTGTCGGGTAGGGATGAGCTTTCTCAGCCACCATTAATATCCAGGTGTTAAAAGGAAATATTCCAAGCATAAGGGCAAATCCAATCACCAACAATGCGGCTGCGATAGCCACATATTCCGGGTTGCCAGGTCCCACCTCCAGGCCGGTGAACATGAAACCAGATATTAATATAAATGGCATCCCGATAGTTTGAAAAGAAAGATAGCGTAAAACCCCTCGGCCTACTCGAGTTCCGGGTGGTGAGAGAAACGGCAGACTCACAAGGACAGCAATTACGATCAACACACCTGCAAAAAGAAACGGTTCGACTGCAATTGCAGCTGTCAATAATGCTACCATCGCCAAGCTTAACGGAACAAATAACCGGTTAGGTCTTGCCAGCGGAACAGCACCAAACCATAATGCAGCGATAAAATAGATGACCATCAACGAGGGGCGCTCAGCAGCAGAAAGGACGAACTTTCGTCCCAAGATATTCAAGGTATCTGAATATGGAAGCACCCACCTCCAAAGGACAATTTGATCTTGCATTGGTAACCAGGCAGCCAATCCAGCCAGAAGAGCACTCGTTCCCATGGCAATAATTGCCACCAAGGTTTTACGTTTCTGTAACAGGAATAAAACGACCGAAATAGCAATGGGAAACGCGATCCAGATGTAAGCGGAATTCAATTTGCATCCTCCAAGGCTGGAGCATTAACCATATACGCCCCCAATACAGCCAAGCCAAGTGTAACCACTGCCAATAACCCGGTGATCAGAATGGAACTTTCAATTCCAGCATAAATGACTTCGAACCCGCTGAGAATGGTGAGTAAACTGATCACCACTCGAAATGGATGATTGGTCAAAGCCAGGTGCAGAAGGCCAATAGATATCAAGATCAACGCTCCGTACGCGGCCAGGACATTGATATCTGGTAACCAAGTGACCAACCTGGCTCCACCTGTGAAAGCAAATAATCCTGCCAAAACCGCAGCGATCAATCGAAAAACGACATCAGCAATATAAGCAGGCTTTTCGATGATTTTATCTTGAGGGTTATTCATGATTGCCAATCCCAAAATGGCACTACCCATCCAACCAGCGACGATTTTCACCGCAGCAGTTTCGATTGGATAGCTATTTGAAATCAGCACAAAGACACATACATATTGGATACCCAAACTTAAAATGCTTATTCGCCAGTCCCAGCTGATTAACAGCACGGTTGTCGTGAGAAAAATCAGTATCACTGAAGGTAAAATCAAGAACTCAAGCATTTTTATCTAAGATGCAAAGCTGATAATCAAAATTGCTAGGATTAAAATGATCCACAGCATCACCCACAAGAAACCACCTTCTCCCTCCAAGACTCTCGAAAAAAAGTGGAGTAAGCGTGCTAAATATCTGAAAAGCGATTGGATGATGGGATACAACCATTCCAAAGATAATGAAGCATTCAACCTGCCTGTTTGGAATCGGGAGATTCTTTCACCTCTGTTTTGCCAGAAATAACCGAGCAGGACAATAAAGCTGATCAGTGGTCCCACAATCCACCCTGCAATTGCAACTTCACCTAATTCTGGTAAATAAAACCAGACAAAAGTTAATTGGACCAGCAAGATTAAAATCAACCCAACAGGATAAACGAGACGGATCCAAGGCTCAATTCCAGGTGATGCCAATTTTTCCTGGGAGGCGTGACCAGCATAACCGAGCAGCAAAAGAATAAAAGCGAAAAAATACAAAAGGTGGAAGATATTCAGCGGCGCAGCAAACAATGCGTGCGTGCCCCATGAAGAGGTGAAAGGCAAGATCGATATTCCGAGCAAGCCAAACAGGCTAATCCACCTTGAAAATCTTGAGCGTACGGAGGAAAGAAAAATCAACCCTCCGGAAAGCAAGCCTGAAAATCCCCAAGATATACTCGCCCCTGCTTCAGCTCTGATGCTGGTTGCGATTACGATCGAGCCAACCCCCAAAATGAAAGCATGCCTGCCATCCAGCTCATCTTTCGCTAATAACCAACCAAGAGCTGCAACCAAAGATACCAATCCAATCAACCCGAAAATGGTCAGCGTACCAGCGGAGGCTGATTGAACATTTCCCACTGCTGAAGCAATACGAGCAAGAAAAACAAAAACTATTGTCGCAGAGCCCAGGCAGGCTACAGTCCCAAAACTTCGTCGGTTTACCTGATTTTCAATAATTGAGGATTCGATCAGCACAGAACTTATGCGGATTCCGGAGGCGAGCACAATAAACAGAATTGCACCCGGAGAGACTCTTTCCAACAAGAAACTAGCATTATCATCGACGGCAATCACACCGCCAATCAGCAGGAAGGTACTGCCGATCAGCCGTGCAAAGAACAGCCAGGCAGCTCGCCGCCGAGATCTCCCGATTTGCAGTTGTGCAAGGTAAATAATCAAATTGACAAGATCAAATGCGGTCCAGGCGAGGATGAAGGAAAGCAGGTTTCCTGAAAATACACTCAGAAGACCGATCGCGGTAATCGCCAAGCTGCTCGCCCAATTGGACCACTCCAAATCATATGCCCTGATAACGTCTGTGAGCAAGGTCCCAAGAGCCAGGGTACATAATCCCAAGGCAAATGGCCAGGAAACTTGGTCCGCAACCAGGATAAACGAATTTGGAAAGGTTGTCTGCGGACCCCAATTAACCATTTGCAGAGTAATGGGGAGCTGAAATTTCACCAGAAACACAACTATCCAACTAACTAACGCCCCGCCTGTCGCGATCAGCCAATGATAACCAAAATCCGGCCGCACAAGGCGCAGGATTAACATTACCAAGGCAGTTATTGCCAATATCGCTATTAATAGGATAAGAAGCATAACAGAGGCTTAATCCATTCTTCAAATCAGTGGATGAACGACAACTATATCATAATCGTTTCTGGTTTTCGGGGTAAATATTTTCCCCCACCTGCTTTTCCAAGCCATTCAGATCCATTGATAATCATTTCCCCACGCAGGAAAACCTTTTCAGGAAAACCAACCAATTCCCAATTCTCATATAGGTTGTAATCAGTGCGGTGATGTGCAAAAGCAACCCCATAAGTTAACCGCCTGCTTGGATCCCAGATTACGATATCTGCATCAGCTCCAGGCATCAAGCTGCCTTTGCGCGGATATAATCCAAAAATCTTGGCTGGATTTGTACTGGTCAGGGCTACAAATTGGTTGGGTGTGATGTGACCAGCACCAACACCGTATGTCCACAAGATGGGAAGGCGGTCACCCACACCTGGAACCCCGTTAGGAATCTTGGTAAAGTCCTCTTTGCCCAGCTCCTTACCAGGAATTGAGACCGATTTCCCTTCATACTCGATCGCTTGAGTTCCATCGAAAAAGAATGGGCAGTGATCTGTTCCGACTGTCTGCAAGGTACCATTTGCCAGTGCACTCCAGAGCCCTTGGTTATCTGCGACTGTACGCATGGGGGGTGAGCACACCCATTTTGCCCCATCTGGACGGCTGAGATGCTGTTCAGTAAAGAACAGATAGGGGGGACAGGTCTCACCAAACACCTTTACACCGTGCTGACGCGCATATGCAATTTGTTCAGCTTCTCCAATCTGGTTAACGTGGACCACGTATAGGTAAGAATCTGCTTGGCTCGCTAACGATGCACCCCGTAATACAGCCTCTACCCCACCCCAGCCAGGCCTCGTTAGAGCATGCCATTCAGCTGAGGTGTGCCCGGCTGCTATCGCCTCGTTTGTAAGAATATCGATCACATCGCCGTTCTCAGCATGCAGCATGGGCAGCATTCCATGCTCGGCTGCAAGGCGCATCACCCGGAAGATTTCCCCATCCTGCAGGCGCAGGC
>CP070764.1:513559-519895 GCA_020349245.1 Chloroflexota bacterium
CCGCTGGGGGTTTTTTATTCCCGTTCAGATGATGGTGGCCAGAATTGGACAGCACCACTCCAATTAGGGGGTATGGATGAAGGTCAGCCGGCTATTGACGTATTTAAGGATGAAGTGCACGTGCTGTGGAATGGTGATGCAAGCAAAGGGGGTAGATATTATCGATTTTCAAACAATGCTGGCCTTTCATGGCAGGCGGTAGAGATATTAAGCCCCCCGAAAGCCCAGGGAGGGAAAGGGGGGTTGCAACGACCGCCGGGGATTATTGTTGATAACCAGGGGAGAGTTCATGTATTGCTGCACGAACAAGAATCACTCAATTACACTTCGAAAATCAATGAATCCTGGTCGGCGAAACAATCGCTGTATTTTCCTGAATCTTTATTTGCAGCAGAGATCTTCGCAGTACGTATGGCAATAACCGGGGGAAACAACCTGCACGCGTTCTTTCTGCTCGCCACATATAATCAACCCAATACCACGGATAGAAGTAACCTGATCTGGAATTTATTCCACCAATCAAAAATAATTAATGCCGAATCCGAAGACCCACTACCACTAGCTTCAATGGTTCCAGAAGCGGATCTAGGCGTGAACCAGACCGAGGATCCAGGAAATTCACCCGAGGGTTCTACAAGTCTGCCCCTGGATAATACAAACCCCAAGGATCCTTTGGTCAGCGAAAACAGCTACCAGCCTGCTCGGTCAATTTATATTGGAGTTTTGTCCGTTGGTATAGTGTTAACCGCCATTTTTGTTATTTTGATTATCAAGCAGCGAAAATAATCTCAAGATTTGGGTTTAATCGTCAACCAATAAGGTTTTCTAGGCTTGCGTAAAGTTCTTTTTATCGCCCACTATTTTCCCCCGCTGGTGAGCAGCGGATCCTTCAGACCAGTAAAATTCGTCAAATATCTTGAAGAATTCAGCTGGCAGGCAACCGTTATCTCTACCAAACCGGTGGACGATTCGGAAATTGATCTCACGCTAAGCGATGATATTCCTGACAATGTGTGCGTGCTTCGGATTCTGACCCCATTACCAAAGCCTCGAGACAGGTTGATCAGGTGGTTGGTTAAATTCGCCCCAAAATTCGGTGGGTCAATTCAGTGTGCATTTGATAAATCCTGGCAGCCGAGTTCAACTCTTTTGCGGGTATTTAGGTTGTTCATAAAATCAATATTGTTTCCATTAACCTTGATCCAGTACCCGCCCATCGACCCAGAATTTTATTGGTCAATGAAAATCATACCTCCAGCCGTCAAATTGATACGCGCTGATCGAATGGCGGTCATTTTCACAACCTCTGCCCCCTGGTCGTCTCTGCTCAGCGGATTACTTTTGAAGATAGTCACAAGGAAACCATGGGTTGCTGATTTGCGCGATCCTTGGACGAAGGATGAGCATCGTTATAGGATAAAAGGCTGGCGAAGGGTGTTCGATAAATTTATTGAAAAATTGTGCCTGGCCAATGCAGATATTGTTATCGGCGTAACTCCCAAATGGCTGGAGGATTTAAAGGGGATAACTGGTGAATATTCAGCCGCTGGAAAATTTGAACTGATTACAAATGGATATGACGAGCTCGATTTCTGCGGCATCGATCTACCTGGGCTGAAGTATGATTCGGAAATCATTATTTCTCATGTCGGCAGCATGTTCCAGGGAGGTCTTGAACCGCTGCTTTTTGGTATCCAACAAGTAAACGGTTCCTTGAGGGGAAAAATTAAGTTTCGATTTACCGGATACATGCATCCAGAAGACCAGGCTCTTTTAGATAAATCCGATGTATCGAAACTCATTGAATTTCAGCCAAGGCGCATCAACCATACTCAATCCGTACAACAGATGCGGGAGTCACACGTATTGTTTTTATCTTTACCATTTGATTACTACCCTGGGAAGCTGTTTGAATACATGCGTCTTGGTCGACCGGTACTGGCCGTGGTCCCAGGTGGATCTGCTGGAGAATTAATTAAACAGGCCGGGATTGGCTACGTTGTGGACCATGCAGAGCCTGAGCATCTCTCAGAAGTATTGCAGCAAATTGCAACGGATTATGATCAATTTACTAAAATGTATTACCAGCCTGATTGGGGATACATTTCGCAATTCGAGCGAAGAAATCTCACCAGGCAATTAAGCGAAGTCTTAAATCGAGTTGTAACTCAATGAAATGAACATCATATGTTGTTCAGCTACCCAGCTCCTATATACACATAAAAAAGGAAAATCTTTCCAGTCCTATTTATCGCTGAACTAGTACCAGGATTTATGCGGCTAACGATTGGTGTTCATCACTTCCCCCCGAAATTTACTGGCGGCGCAGAATTGCATGCCTATCATACTGCGCGCTGGCTGTCCGCCGAGGGACATGATGTACAGATCGTCACAGTTGAGAGTATCACCTCTGGACCAACCAAAGGGGTCTACGCAGTAAATGATGAATACCGGGGATTGAAGGTACATCGGTTATCGTTTAATTGTTCGAATCAAAAGGATTTGTTCTCTTGGGAGTACGATAACCCCTGGATTTACCAGGATTTATTCGAGTATTTTCACCAAATGAAACCGGATTTATTCCACCTTTTCAGCGGTTACCTGCTTGGAGCTGGTGCGATTAAGGCAGCAATCAGTAATCAGGTTCCTGTCGTGATCACCTTGACGGATTTCTGGTTTTTCTGTCCCAGGATAAATATGGTAAAGCCTGATGGGGAAATATCGGATGCAATTACATTCGATGCCCGAAACTGCACAAGATGTAAATTCGAAGAGCGGCGGCGCTATCTCTGGCCAGCCTTATTCGCACCACGTCTAGCAGATAAATTCTGGACGACATCGATGGATGCAGATTGGTCACGATCCCTGGGTATCGAGTCTATGCATGAGGAGTTCATACTAAGAAACTCAACCTTGGTCGCAGCTTTATCCAGTGCATCTGCGATCATTTGCCCTTCCAAGTTTCTGATGGATTCCGCTCATAAAAGAGGACTTCCTGAGGAGAAAATCCATTTCATCCAACATGGTATAGATAAATCTGATTGGATATTAACGAGGGAACGAAAACGAAATGAACTATTTCGCATCGGGTATTTGGGTCAGCTCGATCAAAATAAAGGTATTCATTTACTGATCAAGGCCTTCCAACATCTGCCGGATGAACTTCCTCTCGAGTTGAAAATTTACGGGGATGATTCTCCTGGCACACGATACATACAATACATCAAGAAATTGGCAAAGGGTGACCCGCGAATAAAGTTCCTGGGGAAGTATGAGTACCGAAAGGTTGCCGATATCCTGAGCCATTTGGACGGGATCGTGATTCCCTCCACATGGAACGAGATTGGTCCACTGGTGATGTACGAAGCATTAGAGGTGAAAACTCCCATCATAGCCAGTAACATTCCAAACATGTCTGACATAATCCAGCATGAAGAAAACGGTCTGCTGTTTGAGTGTGGGGATTGGAACGATTTGGCTAGCCAGCTGTTGAGGATGATCGAGGAGGATGACCTGTGTGATGTTTTGATAGAAAAAATGAAGCCTGTTCGATCCTTCAATGATGAGATGCAAGCCTTGGATATGGTTTACCAGGGTACTTTCAACAAGGTTGAGATTGGTCTTGAGAGATAATCCTCCTGTACATGTTATTGTTCTCAATTGGAACAATGCAGCTGACACAATAGAGTGCCTACATTCGCTTGAGCAGACGGATTACCAGCCTTTAAATAGATTGGTTGTTGATAACGGATCGATGAATGGATCGGTTGATGTAATTCGAGAGGCTTTCCCGGGAATCGAACTCATGGAATTGGATACCAATTATGGATATGCGCGAGGCAATAATATGGGTATCCAGCACGCAATAGAGGCGGGTGCGGAATACGTGCTGATATTGAATAATGACACATGTGTTGAAGCATCCATGTTAGCGCAATTGGTATCGATCGCAGAATCGAATACAGATATTGGGATGATTGGTCCCGCAATGTATTGTTATGGGACAAACTCGACGATTTTTGCTTTGGGAAGCACTGTTAATTGGAAACTTGGAGAGACAATACACCGAGGGATTTTCCAGCCGGCAACCGAGTTTTCCGATCTATACAAGCCAGAACCAGTGGATTTTATCCCGGGGTGCGGGGTTTTGGTCAGCAGAAAATTTATTGAAACGGTGGGCTTCTTGGATCCGACTTATTTTTTAAATTATGAAGATGCTGATTGGGGCATACGGGGCAAGAGACTTGGATTTGAAATATGGTTTGTTCCCCAAGCCAAAATGTGGCACAAGGTGTCTGCCACACTGGGAAAGGCATCTCCTGCAAATACCTATTATATGACCCGTAATGCATTGCTGTTCTTTTGGCGGCGTTCACCTCCCGGCTATCGCTGGATAGCCGTTCTGGTGATTCTCCTGCGCACGCTGCGCAGTATCCTTGCCTGGACGGTAAGACCGAAATATCGAAACCCCGAGTTTAAGGCTTTGCGATCAGCAAATATTCAGGCATTGCGTGATTTTTCTGCAGGTCGATTTGGCCCCTTGCCAGAAGATACCGTGATCAGATGATCGGGTGCACGAAATCAATACCATGTCTGCAGTACTCAACCGTTAATCATAAAAAATCAAGATGCTTGCAAGCGTGATCATCCCCACCCATAATCGAGAAAGTTCTGTACTGCGCTTGCTGGAGAATTTACGAATCCAGACGATGAACTCAGGGAATTACGAGGTTCTGCTGGTCGATGATGGCTCATCGGACTCGGCTTTTAATTGGGAAAATATGAAATTTCCCTTTGAATTTCACCATATCTGGCAGGAAAAACAAGGAGCGACAGCGGCCCGGAATCATGGTGCCCTTAAGAGCCGCGGTCAAATACTGGTTTTTATTGATGATGATGTCACCATCTCTGAAAATTCATTGCAAGCATTAGTGGATGCTTGTGAAGGGGGGACGGGAGTGATCGCACTGGGGTCTATTACCGCAAAAAGCGAGGACATCGAATCGGTATATTCAAGAATCGCAAGTTCTCCTGACCAAAACCATATGCACCGGTATCCAGAAAGTGATTATTCGGTGAATTTTATGGAATGTAATACGCAGGTGCTCGCTGTCAGGCGCGATCTTTTCTTTGAATTAAATATGCTTCAAGATCCGAGCGGGGGATGGCCAAATTGGGATGATGTTGATTTTGGTTATCGGGCTCATCAGGCTGGCTGCCAATTTGTTCGGGTCATAGACGCCAAAGGGGTTCATTGGGACAGTTCACTTGCTGATCTTGAAAGCACCAGTATGCGATGGTTTCGGGCGAGCAAATCCGCGGTAAGGTTATTTGAGAAATATCCAGATTTAAAGGGCTCAATTCCTATGTACGAGGATAAAACACCGATCAGGTGGGGAGATGATTCACCTTCGCTTGTGATTAAGAAGTTCATCAGGAAGATTGCCTCAGCGGATTCCGCGGTGGACCTGATGAAATACATCATCGGAGTATTGGAAAAATATATACCTGAGCCGGGCTTGTTGCGGCCTTTCTATCGCTGGGTTTGTGGTGCATATATGTTCCAGGGATTTCACCAGGGATTAATTGAGCAGGCCGATTTTCACTCAGCGATGGCCAAACCAACACAATCGAAATGAAGAAAAAAAACCATTGGCTCTCTTGTATATGTGGATGATATTCAGAAGGTTTTTGGGAAATAGTCGTGACAGTTAACAGGGTCGTGCATAATCAGCAGCGGGTAATCCAATGGGTTATTGTGATTGGCGTCATGCTGTTAAGCTTATCAGTCGGATATTTCCTGCCGACGGAGTACCAGATCTTGATAATGCTGCTGACTCTTGCTGCTGGTGCTTTTATTATCAATATCCTCTACCCGCCAATCGGATTGCTGGTGCTTATTTTCAGCGGCTTGCTCATTGATTTTGAAATTAAGACGAGTACAAGCACGAGTATCAATATTGTGGTTATCTTGCTGCCATTGTTTATCGGAATTTGGCTCATCGATATGGTAGTTCGGCAACACAGGATCCGGTTGGTGCCCTCCCGGGTAAATCCTCCCCTGGTTACCCTGGCTGTAATCAGCATCCTTGCCTTTGCAATCGGTCAATTTAATTGGTTTTTGTATGCACGCCAGGCACCGATTTTCAGTCAGCTAGGGGGATTAGCAATTATCTTGCTTTCAGCAGGGGCATTTGTATTCACTGCCAACATAATTCCGGAAATAAAATGGCTAGAAAGGCTAACTTGGCTGTTTATTATCATCGGATCCATAATTTTGTTTATTCGTTTCGTACCGGTTTTTGGTCGTTTGGCAGGCAATTTGGTCCCTTCTGG
>CP070764.1:519995-525511 GCA_020349245.1 Chloroflexota bacterium
TTATAGTTGAAAAAGATTAAAGGTATTGATTTTTAATATCCGAGTACCTCCTTTCACAATAGGGTGTTTTGGATCGAGATAAGGCATGAACTATTTGACAAACTTGATTTTGGAAAAATCCCGTCGTACATTGCCCGCCTCAAAATTGATTCGCTTCAACAATCTGGAAATTGATTAAAAAAAAAAAATTAAAACCGGCCCATGTGGGCCGGTTTCGCAACTTGCTCCTTATTGACTTAGCCAACTTGCCAGGCACTGCGACCATCGGTCAGTCAATAGTTCATCGCATCCCAAAAGAAATCAGTAAACAATAATGCAATCTTCATAATATCATAAAAACGGGGGGGAGTCAATTGAATTAGATAAATACAATCAAAATAGTCTAAATTATCTTATATAAATAGCCAAATCCAATTGGTATCATCAGGTTGTGAAAAATCCAGGACTAGTTAGCAGAACAAACCACCTTCCTGTGATCGAGTAATTTCAGGGGTATTTTTAGTGCAAATGTGGTGGAAACAATGAACATATTGAACAAAACTCACATCAAAAAATCATTATTAGTAAACCCTGCTAAGCTAATTGGACACCGTGGACGCAAAGGATTGGGCGCCTTGTAACTCTGGAACAGAAAGCCCCGAAAGGCAGAGCAGGTCACCTTTCCTTATGTTTGGTGTTTCCTGGTGCAAATATGGTACAAATGCCATGGAAACTATGGAACCAATTGAGACCATAAACGATTTATTCAAATTTTACGAGATGGTGTGGAAACAATGGACGCTAATGTAAGCTATTATCACCATTGTGATGCATCCACTGATTGCAGGCCCCTGGTTTCATCTGGAGGATGAAGTTTGAGCCCTGCCGCGCTCACTTAAATCGTTACAATTTTTCCCTATTCAAAAAACCTGACCTGAGACAGGTTTTTTTTATTCTTGGTCGTCTATGCTTATTAATCTGCCTACGATTAGATAAGCCCGAATTGAAAAACATCATAATTCAAGCGATTCTCAGTTACCCAATCACGCCCCATGGTTTCCGTAATTCGTACAAAATTTTGTGTGGAATGGTTAAAATCGGGAAAAATATGCAAAATTATTACGAATTTCGACAATTTTTATTGACTTCCAAAATAAATGTCACTACAATGATGGATATACAAGATTTATTTTTATCTTGTTCGGGTGTAGGATATATTGCTGATCCAATCTGCTTTGACCTGGGTTCTTGCTCTGGTTTTGGAATCAAAGATCCAACAAGAAGCTCGAGATATGACTTTGATTACTTTGTCTGAAAATTTCTACGACAAAATCCTGAACCGTCTCCCATTTTGCATCAACTCACCAAGGTTCTCAATCTTCAATGCATACCATTATCCGCAAAATTCAGTCCAGGAGAATTAGCATGAATACAAAAGTCCGCATATCGATCATAGCGCTCGTCATCTTGACAGGAATCCTGGGGACAACCTTAACCACGCCTGCCAAAGAACCGCTAGAACCTCCCCAATACAATCCTTACTTTGGTGATTTACATGCTCACACACGCTACAGTGATGCCTGGGAGGGCACGCCCGCGGATGCATATGCAGCTGCAAAAGCTGCCGGAGCAGACTTTATGGCGACCAGCGACCATAGTTTTATGCTCACTCCCGAGGAATGGGAGCAGACCCTGCAAGCCGCAGCCCAGTATACCAGTGATATATTCGTCGCTCTGCCAGGCTATGAGTTTTGGATGCCTGGTTTCGGTGAAGTCAACATCTTCAACAGTGCTGCATCCCCTCCTTCAAAGCCTGGCTTACACGGACCAGGAGTGAATTTGCCGCGTTGGTCGATGCCAGGTGCGTTTTATGACCAGCTCGCCGCGCAGCCGGAAGCAATCGGCTTGTGGGTACACCCAACGGATTATGGCGATGATTTCGATGATTTTGCGTATTGGACCGAAACCCGTGATCAGGCAATGGGGTTGCTTGAGATACATAATTTCGGCAGCTGGAGCATGCCCTATGCCCTGCTGGATTATGAAGCCAGCTATATCAAAGCCCTCGACCAGGGTTGGCATGTCATGCCTGCAGCGAATTCTGACACGCACTCGCCAGATTGGATATCCGGATCGGAAGTAAGGACCGTCTTGTTGGCTGAGAATTTGTCGCCAGAGGACCTTTATCGGGCTATGCATGCCGGTCGAGGTTATGCCACGCTGGACAAGAATCTGATGATCAACTATACGTTGAATGGTGCCATCATGGGATCCGTCCTGGCACAACCTGGCTCTTCATATGTCGCCAGTATTCAAATTCAAGATCCGGATGATGTCTCCAGCGATGCGATCACCCTGGTGGAGGTGGTCTCTGATTGTGGAGAGGTGGTCGCCAGTTTTTCTCCCAATTCAGTAACTGTGGATGAAACGATTGAACTGAAATCAGAAACTGCCAGCTACTTCTATCTAAGGGTGACAACAGCCTCTAATCTCAGCGGAGGAGAAGGCGTAACCGCCTGGACAGCTCCCATCTGGACCGGGCGTTGAGTTTTCCTTTCGCGGCATTCGTGACTCTGAACATTGAGAAGTCCCCTGTCTCAAAGGCGACAGGCAGCGGATGAGAGGTGAGGCCAGAAACACTGTTCAACAAACTCACCACATAAGGAGAGGGTAAATGCCCGTTGAGCGCTTGCCTATTGAACCACTCGTGTCGAAGCATCTCGTTCAATTCTTTTCAGCTGAGGATCTAGACCGGTTGCAAGAGGCGACATTTCATGTACTTGAGCATACCGGAGTCCAGTTCCCAGGCGGGAAAGCATTAAAGGTGTTTGAAGAGCATGGGGCCAAAGTAGCCCATGATACAGGTATTGTGAAGCTGCCACCGGAGCTGGTGAGGAATGCCATGGCGACTGTACCCCGGTATTACCGATTGGGCGCCCGCGATCCCAAACTCGGTTTTACCCTCCAAGAGGGACACACCTACATGGGTGTGGATGGGTGTGGCGTGGAGGTCGTGGATTTTGAAACCGGGCAGCTCCGCCCCTCCACGAAAGCGGATGTAGGCGCGATGGCAAAAATCGTCGATTATCTCGGTTCCACCGCTTTTTATTGGCCGATGGTTGGCTCGCAAGATTATGGCCGGCTATCTCCTTTGCATGACCTGGATGCCTGCTGGAATAACACCCAGAAGCACATCAAAACAGAGACATTATTGGGGGAGGTCGCCACTCGCTACGCCATCGAGATGGCAACGGTGGTGGCAGGGAGCAAAGAAAGTCTGCGTGAAAACCCTTTGCTTTCGGTATTGATTTGCACCATTGCGCCGCTGGTGCAGGACAAAGAGGGTATCGAGGGAGCCATGCTGTTGGCAGAAGAAGGCATTCCGCTGACCTTCATGGCAATGCCCACCATGGGGACGACGGCACCGGCAACGCAAGCAGGTGCTTTCGTGGTGGCTGATGCTGAAATCATCAGCGCGACCGTACTCATGCAATTGATCCAGCCAGGCACGCCAGTCAGCCACTCCTTGCTGCAGGGATGGATCGATCCCAGAAATGGGAAATACCTCGCTTACCCTATGGACGGCCGCGTGCGCTTTGGACCCACACAAATTGCCCACCACTGGGGCATGCCATCATATGGAGGTGCGTTCGGAACAGAAAGCAAGGATCCAGGTACCTGGCAAGCAGCAGCGGATGTTGCCCTTGACCCCCTCTTGCTCGGGTTGGCCGGCTGCGAGTGGGCCACTGGAATTGGTCTTAACCGCACTTTCACCCTGCTCCATCCCGAAGCGATCATCCTGGATGATGAGCTCTATCACCGCGCCCGCTATGCCCTCGCTGAGGAACAAGTCACCCTGGATACGATCGCCCTGGATGTGATCGATGCCGTAGGCCCCGGGGGTCATTACCTCTCTCAAAGGCACACCCGCCAACATCTGCGCAATACTGTAAAACTTGGATTAACCCACGTTCTGGATCAGGATGGCAAATATCGCCACCCCAGAGAAGTGGCTCGAGAAAAGTTTGATTGGATTTTGAATAACCACCAACCGCCACCAGTGGAGGCTCAACAGCAGGCAGAATTGAAAAAAATTATTGCCTGCGCTGAGCAGGAGATTTCCTAATCGTTGTGACGAAAATACATTCTTGACAGAAAACCAGGAAAATGATCTTTGCTCCCTGAACCAGGTGCCTTTACGAATTCGCCTGCCAGCTACGACTGCTAAGGACAGATAAATGAAATCGATCGATAGGAACAGATTGCGCGCCCTGTTTGACCAGGAACAGGAGCGTTTCATAAAAAGCCATCCGGTTTCAAAGAAGTTATATGAGAGTGCCAGGGGACATTACTTGGCAGGTGTACCCATGAATTGGATGGTCGAATGGGCAGGCACCTATCCAATCTTTGCTAAAGAAGCGTCAGGAGCATATCTCACTGATGTCGATGGCAATCGATACCTTGATTTATGCTTAGGTGACACGGGAGCGATGCTGGGCCATGCGCCGCAGGTCGTCCTCCCAAAAATCACCGATCGTCTGCGGAGTGGTAGCACCTTCATGTTGCCAACTGAGGATGCAATATGGTTGGGAGAGGAGCTCCACCGTCGTTTCGGCCTGCCATACTGGCAATTTGCCTTAACCGCCACTGATGCCAACCGCTTCGCAATCCGCTTGGCGCGCTACATCACTGGGCGGCACTGGATATTGGTGTTTAATGGTTGTTATCATGGGACTGTTGACGAAGCATTTGTTACTATCAGGGATGGGAAATCTGCCCCGGTTAAGGCAAATGCCGGTGCCCCGGTCGATCCAACCACAACAACACGCGTGATCGAATTCAACGATATATCAGCCCTGGATACTGCCCTGGAAACCAGGGAGGTTGCCTGTGTCTTGGCAGAACCAGCACTCACTAACATCGGAATTGTGCTTCCCGAACCCGGTTATCATGAGGCGCTGCGTGAAATCACCCAAAGAACAGGAACACTGCTGATCATCGATGAAACCCATACCATATCAGCCGGTCCTGGGGGGTATACCCGGTCAAATGGACTATCGCCCGATATATTTACACTGGGAAAGCCAATAGGCAGCGGAATACCAGCGGCAGTATATGGATTTTCGGCTGAAGTAGCCGACCTCATCGAAAAAAAGATAGAAAAGGAAAACGAGATTATCCATGGCGTGGGGGGAACCCTTGCCGGGAACGCCCTTTCAGTCAGTGCGATGCGGGCAACTTTTCAGCATCTGCTCACGCCACAATCCTTCGATCGAACCATTCCGCTGGCCTCACGCTACACGCAGGGTGTTAATGAGATCATCCAGGAATTTGAGCTACCCTGGCACATTACGCGCCTTGGCTGTCGCGCTGAGTATGGATTCAGAGCTGAACCACCTCGCAATGGCGCTGAAGCACAAGAATCCCAGGATATTGAACTCTCGCGCTATCTACACCTCGCGACCCTCAACCGCGGGATTTTACTCACTCCTTTTCATAACATGGCTCTTATCGCACCTGAGGTTACCGAGGCTGAT
>CP070764.1:525611-531050 GCA_020349245.1 Chloroflexota bacterium
TTTCAGTATGATCCTGAAAAAGATCATTATGTTTGTCCCCAAGGACAGACGCTTCCCCTTACTTCTCGACGAAATACGGAGCAAGTTATTCTCTATCGAGCAAAAGCTAGTATATGTAATGCTTGCCCAGTGAAGAGAGAGTGCACCGGCAGTAAAAGTGGGCGGCATATCTTCCGTTCCTTCTTTCAGAAATATCTAGAAGAAGCAGAAGCTTATCGCCAAACTGAAGCGTATCAGAAAGCCATGCGCAAACGAAGTGTTTGGGTTGAGCCATTGTTTGGGGAAGCCAAGGAGTTTCACCGTATGAGACGCTTTCGATTGAGACGTTTACTCAAGGTGAACATCGAAGGAGTGATGGTAGCGGCGGGGCAAAATATGAAGAGATTGATCAAGCATAATCTCAGTATGCTTTATTCTTTTCTCGAATCAACATTTTCGATATTGATTCAGTCACCTAACGAGGACTTTTTCAACAGGTTGGATTCTTAAGCGAGCAAATCTCCGAACTGCAAAGCATCATTGATAGGTTGTTGGCAGATAAAATTTTCACAAACATATGCAGTTGGCGCGCCGTTGAGCAGCTTACGATTTTCTAGCAGCGCCGGGCTGCCTGGGGGTGGTGGATACTGAGAAATTGCCGCAATAACACCCGGGCGATATTTGGACCAGAGGATATTGGTTAGTGCAGTGAGGCATTTGTCCTGCAAATCACCAAGGAGGGCAATTTCGCGTAACGGGTTTTGAGCAAGGTCCATTGCGCATAGCCATATACCAAATCCAGTAGGATACTTTTCAACCATAATACTCAAGTTTTCAAACATACTCACAGCCATATCCCTGAGTTTTCCATCCCCTTCGTAAGCGGAGACTAGGAGCAGGGCGTAGGCGGCCAAAGAATTCCCCGAAGGTGTGGCATTGTCCTGAAGATCAAGCGGCCGGATCAGAAGCTCTTCGTGATCATTGGGAGTGTCGTAAAAAAGCCCTTGACCGGGATCGTAAAAATGTTCGATCATTGAATCTATCAGTGTAACAGCTTGGCGATACCATCTCGGATTCGGATCTGTATGGTAATGGTTGAGCAGAGCAAGAATGAGGGCGGCATAATCCTCTAGATAGGCGGGCTGATTGGCGACACCAGATCGCCAGGAGCGAAAAAGGCGGTTATCTTTTTGCATATTAGATAATAAAAAATTTAAATTGCGTGTAGCCATATCCGCATATTGTTTATCTCCACTATATCTCCCAAAAGAAGAAAATGCCAAATTCATCAGTGCATTCCACGACAGCAACACTTTATCATCTGTGGCGGGGCGGACCTTTGTATTCCTCATTTGGAGCAGTTGAAGGCTTAATCCCTGTAGATGGGTACTTATTTCTTTTTCGTTTAATCCAAATTTCTCAGACAGCTGCTGGTCTGAAAGTATACGCCTGGGTATGGTTTTCCCTTCAAAATTCCCTTTCTTAGTGAATCCATAGGCCGCAAGCAGGAATTCGACCTTGAATGGATCATCAATCACATCTCGAATCTCATCTTCTGTCCAAAGATAAAATTTCCCTTCTTCGCCTTCTGAATCCGCATCCAGGCTGCTATAGAATCCACCATCAGGGTGGGTCAGTTCTCGTGAAACAAATTGAAGAATACCTTCGCTAACTTCTTGGAAAAGTTTGGTGCCGGTAATCAGATAGGCGTGCAAATAAACACTTGCAAGCTGGGCGTTATCGTAGAGCATCTTCTCAAAATGGGGTACTTCCCAATTATTGTCCGTGCTATATCTCGCAAATCCACCACCGATAAGATCGTACATCCCCCCCTGAGCCATTGAATCCAGGGCATGAGTAGCAATTTTTAAGGAATCTTGATCCCCTCTGGTGGCGCGGCGAAGTAGGAATTCAATAGTCATTGGTTGGGGAAATTTTGGCGCAGAACCCCAGCCGCCATGTTTCCAGTCGTAATTTTCTAAAAGTAAATCTGCTGCTCGATCGAGAGTACTGTCACTTAATCCCCGTGATTGATTTGGTACGGATACACTTTGCTGGATATGTGCGACGATCTTGTCCCCGGAATCCATTAACCGGTCTTTTTGTTCGTCCCAGGCCTTTGCAACCCCCAATAAAACATCCCGGAAAGCTGGCATATTGTATCTAGGAACGGGAGGAAAATATGTCCCACCAAAAAAAGGCTTCTGATCAGGTGTCAGGAAGACACTCAGCGGCCAACCACCCTGACCTGTCAACGAAACTACTGCTGCCATATAAATACTATCAATATCTGGTCGTTCCTCCCGGTCAACCTTTATGTTGATGAAACTGTCGTTCATGATTCTTGCTATTGCGGGATCTTCAAAAGACTCATGAGCCATGACATGGCACCAATGGCAGGCAGCATACCCGATGCTGAGAAAAATCGGTTTACCCTCTTTTACTGCTCTCTGCAGAGCTTCTTCCCCCCATGGGTACCAGTTGACAGGGTTATCGGCATGTTGCAGGAGATAAGGGGATGATGAATTTGTCAATTGATTGGACAATGTCACTCACCAAATTCTAGCTCAAATTCTTCTTTTGTATCCCATCCTTCGGCTGCTTCGATGTGAATTTCAGCGAACAAGCCCTCCTGGTGCACATCGACGAAATGAAGTTTTACCAGCTCGAGCATTGCGAGAAAAGTGATCCCTATTTCTTCTCTTGAGCTTCGTTCTCCGAGCAGAGAACGAAAAGTCGCCCGACCAAAGCGGCGCAGGTGGGTAGTCACTAGACGAATTTTTTGACGGATGGTCACTTTAGGCGGCGCGATCGCTGAATCAAGCGACTCTGGCTCAACTGGCCGGCGAGATAAGGCGTCAAGATATGCCGCAACCAAATCAGAGATACCTGCTCCAGTTAAAATAAATTTACCTTCTACCTCGGGAACTGGGGCTAGGCTAAGATAAGTTCTCCTACTTTGTTTCTGAATTTCATCCAAAGAATCAGCTACACGCTTGTATTGCCTGTACAGGACCAATTGCCTGGCTAATGCTTCTCCCGGATCTTCTTCACCAGTTTCTCTAATTGGCGGTCTGGGTAGGAGGGATTCGGATTTTATCTGGATTAATTTTGCTGCAACAACCAAAAAAGCAGAGATCATGTCAGCAGATAATTCTGCCAGGTTCTCCAAATATTTGAGGTATTGATCCGTTACAAGGGCCAGCGAAAGCCTGGTGATATCCAATTCGGCGCGCTCAATCAGCTGCAGGAGAAGGTCCAATGGACCCTGGTAAATTGGTGTGGCAACCTGATATGGCTCAGAGGTGACGCCCGAATTAGAGATAAACATTGTCCAAATTATACCTGACAAATATACTCAGACATGCTATACTTTGTGGCACTTGAAACTTTGAGGAGAATATCTGATGATCGATGAACCTATTCATGTAACGGATAGCGCATTTGAAAAAACTGTTCTGCAATCGAAACTCCCGGTAATTGTTGATTTTTGGGCACCTTGGTGTGGGCCCTGCAGGATGGTAGCACCAACTCTCGATAAGTTAGCAAAGGAATATGCAGGTTCACTACTGGTCACAAAGGTAAACACAGATGAGGAACCGGAATGGGCGATGAAATTTCAAGTCCAGGGTATTCCGACAATGCTATTTGTAGCCAATGGCAAAGTGGTTCACCGCCAGGTCGGTGCTTTACCGGAACCGATGTTGCGGGAAGTGGTCAGTGAATTTTTAAGTGTTGTTAAAGAATCGCAGGAAGAAGCCTCAGCATAAAACGCTCTGATTGTTCTCAATCCTGAACTCTTTCAATCCGCGCTCCAAGGGCGCGGAGTTTTTTATCAATTTTTTCGTATCCGCGATCAATCTGTCTCACATTGCGGATCACGGATTGACCATTGGCAGCGAGGGCAGCCAGGACCAAAGACATCCCAGCGCGGATATCAGGGCTATCCATTGTCTCTGCATATAATGTTGTTGGACCCTGAACAATGCTCCTGTGGGGATCGCAGAGAACAATCTGAGCACCCATATTAACCAGTTTATCAATAAAGAACATTCGACTGGGGTACATCCAATCATGGAATAATACGCTTCCCTCGGATTGAGTGGCTACTACGATGGCGATACTCATCAAGTCTGTTGGAAATGCAGGCCAAGGCATCACGCTGATTTCGGGAATTGCCCCCCCGAGGTCAGGCTTGATTTTCAATTCCTGCTCTTCAGGAACAACCACATCCTCGCCTTCATCAAACCATTTTACACCCAAGCGCCTGAATACACCCGCGATCATATCCAGGTGCTGGGGAGCTGCTTGACGGATTCGAATGGAGCCCTTGGTAACAACCGCTGCACCAATGAAGCTGACCACCTCCAAATAGTCTGGTCCAATCGTAAACTCACCACCATTTAGTTTTGGTACCCCGGATATATGCAATGTATTGGAGCCGATATTCTCAATTTGGGCACCAAGACTATTTAAAAAATGACAGAGCTCTTGAACATGCGGTTCAGAAGCAGCATTTCGCAGGCGAGTCTCACCTTTCGCAATAACTGCAGCCATAATCGCATTTTCTGTAGCTGTCACGCTGGCTTCGTCAAGAATAATATCTGCTCCAGAAAGCTGATCTGCTTTGAATTGGAATACCTTTTCAGAACGATCGTATTCAGCATGAGCGCCGAGGGCACTGAGTGCAAGGATATGGCTATCCACTCGACGCCGGCCTATCACGTCTCCACCGGGAGGGGGTAACTTGAGTTCACCGGTACGGGCAACCATGGGTCCTGCCAGTAAAATCGAAGCCCTGATTAAGCGACATAATTCAGGCTCAAGATTTGCCGGGCGAATATCCAAAGCTTGGATTCGCCAAGAATGTTTTCCCATTCGCTCCATCTGCACGCCAAGACTCGCCAAAAGCAGCCTCATGGCTTCAACATCCTTAATATCAGGCAAGTTATGCAAAATCACTGATTGGTCAGTGAGCAAGCAAGCTGCCAATAGGGGTAAAGCAGCGTTTTTATTCCCGGAAGGATGAATCTCTCCATGCAAAGGGTAGCCACCCTCAATGATGAATTTTTCCATTCCAATCTCCTTAGAGGAAAAGGGTGACGGGATCACCCGGAGACAAATTTAATCTGGTTGTTGCAGGCGCATTATTTGCCGCGATTTCAAGTAAACCACTGCTTCCGACCAAAACTGCACATTCTTCAGGCGGGATATCCGCAAAGGTTTCAACCCAATTGAGTGAACTTCCCTCAGGTAACTCCAGCTTTGCTTCACGTATTGAGGTGATTATCTCTGGAGAATGGTAGGATCCGCGATCAAGCCACGGATAGAATCGATATATTCCCTGCTCCACTAATGTCCACCTTCCCAAGCTGGTGATCAAATTCCCAAAATGATCACTGAACAAGATTTCGCCTTGGATTTGATCGGTATTAATCAATAATGGTAAATCCAGCTGGA
>CP070764.1:531150-536326 GCA_020349245.1 Chloroflexota bacterium
TATCAAACCGGGGATTGTACTCGGCTTATCCTGGGGGACCGCGGTAAGCGCGGTAGTGGATGCTTTTGAACAAACCAGGCCCATCTCCATCAAGATCGTCCAGCTGGTCGGGGCAATGGGTTCCCAGAACAGAGTCTACGATGGACATGGTCTGGTGCAGCGATTGGCTTCTGCGATGGGCTGCGAAGGGTATTTCTTGAATGCGCCCTTTATCGTTGAAGATCCAGAGATTGCATCGGCATTGCTTGGCAATCAGAACGTTGCCGAAGCGATCTCCCTGGCGCAAAAATGTGATGTTGCCGTGGTAGGCATCGGCAGCACAGAGCCAGAATATTCGAGTTTTTACCAGGCAGGATATGTGCCCCTGGCAGACCTGAAGGAACTGCGCGATTTCGGCATGGTGGGGGATGTCTGTGGGCGCCATTTCAACCATCAGGGCGAATCACCTGACCTGGATTTTCATAATCGGATCATCACCATTGCTGAGGAGGCATTCAAACAGATCCCCACCCGGATCGGTGTAGCAGGCGGGATCGGCAAGGCGGAGGCGATCCTGGGTGCTCTGCGCGGCAACTTCATAAATGTCTTGGTGACCGATGATGAAGCGGCCAGGTGCATTTTAGATAATGCTTGAATTTATCGTCAATATGACCTTTGGGGTGAAAGAAACTTGGTGAGTGACCTATGAAAAACAAGGAATCAAATGTGGAGCCAATCCAGAATGACCTTCGCTCGAGAATAGATGCATTGGGCCTGGATAGCGAGCAACTACTTGAAATGCTTACCACCATGAGCATAATTCGTCATTTTGAGCGTATGGCGGATCACCTGTACGCGGCTGGAAAAGTGCATGGAACAATGCATCTCTCGGCCGGGCAGGAAGCAGTTGCTGTTGGTTTAGGAGCAGCGCTCAGGTCCGATGATTATTTCCTCAACCATCACCGGGGGCATGGTCATTTCATTGCCAAGAATGCAGATATTAACCGCATGATGGCGGAATTTCTGGGGAAAGATACTGGTTACTGCAGAGGCCGGGGAGGTTCCATGCATATTGCCGACATCGAATCGAACAATCTGGGAGCGAATGGTATCGTTGGGGGTGGGTTGTCGTTGGCAGTCGGTGTCGGCCTGGCACTTCAGATGCAGCGTAAAGATCTAATCGTGGCTGTCGTGTTCGGTGATGGCGCAGCAAATGAGGGCATCCTGCACGAATCATTAAACATGGCAGCGTTATGGAAACTGCCCGTGCTATTTGTCTGTGAGAACAACCAGTACGCCATGTCGATGCATGTCAACCGGGCTACATCCAAATTGCCCATTGCCCAACGGGCAGAAGGATACGGCATGAAATGGCATTCTATTGATGGCAACGACCTGCTCATGGTTTATGAAACGATGAAACAGGCCGTTGGTCATGTTCGCAGCGGGGATGGCCCGGTTTTCGTAGAAGCTGAGACCTACCGCTATTTTGGTCACTCAAAAAGCGATAGAAATCTATACCGCACCAAGGAAGAGATCGATCGCTGGCGTGCGGTTGATCCCATTGCAATTATGCGCCGGGAGATAATCGGTGCAGGTTTTCTGACGGAAGATCAGGCTGATGAAATTGACCAAAAAGCACAGCAATTGATAGAGTTAGCGGTTGAATTTGCGGAAAACTCTCCAGAACCGGATGTGAGTGCTGTTGAGGAGTATGTGTATGCCTGAGATTACTTATGCGGATGCGCTTCGGGCTGCAATGTCTGAAGAAATGCGCCGCGATGAACGGGTTTTCCTTTTTGGTCAGGATATTGGCCGCTATGGGGGTGCATTTGGAGTTAGCTTTGGCATGCTGGATGAATTTGGAGCGGAGAGAATAAAAGAGACACCAATCTCGGAAGCTGCGATCGTCGGTGCAGCAGCTGGCGCTGCCATGGCTGGTATGCGCCCAATCGCGGAGATCATGTTTATGGATTTTATCCTCCTGGCGATGGAGCAGCTGGTGAACCAGGCTGCCAAGGTGCGTTTTATGTTTGGTGGAAAAGCCTCGGTGCCCATGGTCATTCGCATGCCAGCGGGATCTGGTACCGGGGCTGCGGCACAGCATTCCCAGTCATTGGAAAGCCTGCTGATCCACATTCCGGGAATCAAAGTGGTCAATCCCAGCACACCGTACGATGCCAAAGGACTGCTCTTGAGTGCCATCCGGGATCCCAATCCGGTTTGCTTCATTGAGCATAAGCTGCTCTACAAAACAAAGGGTGAGGTCCCCGATGGCGAGTATACAATCCCCCTGGGTGAGGCAGAAATCAAGCGTGAAGGCCGGGATATTACCGTGGTTGCAGCAAATATCATGGTTTTGAAGACGATGGCAGTCGCAGAGAAACTCAGCGCGGAGGGGATTGAGGTGGAAGTTATCGATCCACGCACGCTGCGCCCGCTTGATGTTGAGACAATTATCAAATCGGTACGCAAAACGGGGCGCCTGCTGGTCGTTCATGAAGCCTGCAAAACTGGTGGCTGGGCTGGTGAAGTGATCGCTTCTGTTGCCAGCAGTCCAGCCTTCGATTATCTGGATGCACCGCTGAGACGGCTTGCGGGCAGGGATATTCCTATCCCTTATAACCGCAACCTTGAACGGGCTGCTGTCCCCCAAGAAGAGGATATCGAAGCAGAGATCCGGGCTATTGTTGATAAAAGGACCTGATAACTGGAGGAGGCCTTAAGGATGCCAACGCCATTCATAATGCCAAAATTCGATATGGATCAACAAAACGCCACAATCGTTGAATGGTTAAAGCAGGAAGGTGACCAGGTAAATATTGACGAACCGGTTCTCACCGTAGAGACTGATAAAGTTGCTATGGATGTTCCCAGCCCGGCATCTGGAAAACTGGCCAGAATCAGTTATCAACCCGGGGAGGTGGTAGCAGTGACAACGGTCATTGCTTATGTCTTAGGTGAGGGGGAAACGGAGGATGACCTGCCAGAGGAAGCACATGTCCAAGAAAACCACGCGGGAAAATCCGCTGGCGGGTTCAGAGGCCCTCGGCTGACAACAGCAGGGCAGATCAGCGAACCGGAAGACGGGGGAACACTGGAGGCAACACCGCTGGCAACCCGCATGGCACAATCACTGGGTATCGATCTGAAAGATGTTCAGGCTGCCGGCGGCAAAGTGAGGAAAGAGGATATCGAATCTTTTATTCTGGGAAAGCAATCAACCGATGGCAGGTTGAAAACGCCTGCTACCCCGGCAGCCCGTCGATTAGCCCGGGAGATGGGAATCGAGATCGCTGGAGTAACCGGAAGCGGTCCAGGCGGTCGGGTTCACGCGCAGGATATCAAGGCATACCAAAAGGAAGTGGAAATCCCAACAGCCGTTGTCCCTGATGAGCCAGCGGTGATACCCCTGGCTGGAATACGTAAGACAATCGCTGACCGGATGCAGTCCAGCTTCCAGGAGGCTCCGCATATCGCACTGACAGTTGAAGTCAATGTGCACCAGCTTCAGGCCATTCGTGAGCGGATGAATGTCGTTGCTGATCGGCAGGGAGATCAAAGCTTATCTTTAACCGCACTTCTCGTTTACATCGTAGCCTGGGGACTAGGCCGCAACCCGATGATAAACTCGACCCTGGATGGTGACGAGATCAAATTATTGCCTGAAATTAATATTGGTGTCGCTACTGCGCTGGAGAACGGCTTGATTGTTCCGGTCATCAGGAATGCCAACCGCAAATCTGTGAAGCAGCTCAATACGGAACTTCAAGATCTCACCCGACGAGCCCGGCAAGGAAAACTCATCCTGGCAGAAGTCAAGGGGGGAACGTTCACGATTTCAAACCTTGGCATGTATGGAATCGACCAGTTCAGGGCGATCATTAATCCACCTGAAAGTGCAATTTTGGCCGTGGGAACTGTGGTGCGCAAACCAATCGTTATCAATGATCGGGATGAAATTGCTGTACGACCGATGATGAGGATGACATTATCTGCCGATCATCGGGTGATCGATGGTGTGACGGCAGCGAAATTCCTGGCAGACCTCGTGCAGGCAGTGGAAACAGCGGATATCTTTAGTAACTCACAACCCCACGAATGAGGGCTGGAGTGTAGTCGCCTGGACCTGGTGGCTGTTGCCAGGTTTCGATCAACGAGATGGTGTAAAAGACATCAGTATTGTGGGGAACCTGTTCATTAAATTGGGTTACAATCACGACAGTTCACCGCCGCAATTGGAAACGAGAAACATCCAATCGAAGCATATTAACGTTGGAATAAACCTGCATATTCCCAGAAAGGGTGATTGTTGAGTTGTTAATGAGTCCTGAACAAATTCTAAAGGAGTTAATCCACCTCGCCCATGAACTGGGCAGAGAAGACCGCCAGCTGGTGATCCTTGGTGAAGGTAATTTGAGCGCGGATTGTCAGGATGGGACTTTCTGGGTCAAGGCCTCAGGCAGCAGCATGGCTGAAATCGATGAGAATGGATTCAGCCGGGTGAGATTTGAACCTGTGCTGGAAATGTGTGCCTGGAATGAAGCACCCGGAAAGCAGGTCATGCAAGGGCTCAGGAGTGCTCTCCTTGAAGATGGTATGCGCCAGCCATCTATCGAGACGTTCCTGCATGCTGTTTGCCTGCACGAAAGTGAGGCAAAATTTATCGCCCATACCCACCCAACGGCGGTTTTGGCCATCCTCTCCAGCAAATTAGGAGCTGAATCCTTCATGCACCATATCTTTCCCGAGACAATCCCCATTTGCGGAAGGGCACCTGCAATTGTGCCTTATACCGAACCCGGGCTTATGCTCGGGCAGGCGGTCCGGAGATCACTGCAGACTCATTTTGAGAAATATGGAGAAATGCCCAAGATAATGCTGATGGAAAACCATGGATTGGTTGTGCTGGGAATATCAGCTCGCGAAGCCCTCAATATCACTCGAATCACAAATAAGTGGGCAGACATTCTCCTGGCCACTTATGCTTTAGGGGGACCAAAATACCTGTCCAGTGAACAGGTCGATAAGTTTTTGCACCTTCTGGATGAGCAGATTCACAAGGACCAGTAAATTTCAACCGACCGATTAAAGTTTTCTATCTTTCCTCATTGATCAACAAATGCAGGATATCTCTCACCTCATGTAAGTTGAGCAGTATTGATCGATGCTGATCTGGAAAGGGAAAACACCTGCG
>CP070764.1:536426-541556 GCA_020349245.1 Chloroflexota bacterium
ATGCTCATATTGAGGATATCCATACCATCAGCCAGGGCCATCTCCATGGCCTCGATCATAATGTCAGCCCAGGTCGAGCCTGAGCATCCGAAGACACGGTACGCGCCAAAGGTCACATCAGGCGCCACACCCACCACGGTGCCGTTGGCGCCGACAATGCCAGCCACGTGGGTACCGTGACCAGCGCAGTCATCGGGGTCGGGATCAGGCACACGGGTATCATTCACACCAGCACTGAAATCATCACCCACCAGGTCCCAACCATAAGCCACCCGGCAGCCGGGTCCAAAACAGCCGCCCAGGTCAGGGTGGTCGTAGTCGATGCCGGTGTCCATGACGGCCACTTTAACCCCGGCACCCGTGTAGCCGAGTTCAGACTGGGCAATATCCGCACCGGTCATCTGGATGGCGGTGAACAGTTCAGGGGAAGGCGATCCGGCTGGTTCGGGTAAGGTCATTTCAACGACAGGGTACAGCCCGGCGACACCCGGAATGCGGGCCAACTTAGCAAGATCAACAGGATTGATCTTGATCGAGAGGCCGTTCCAGAGTGTATCGAAGGCATAGCGCTCGCTGAATTCCAAGCCCGCGCGGCTGGCAGCCGCCCGGAAATTGGCCTTGTCGCGTTTGGTGAATACCAGGCTGCCGCCATCAGCCGTTGGCGGGCTACTGAGTTCCACAAACCAGAGAGAGGGGGTTTCATTCACCATCTCTCCAGTTTCAGCAGAAGGAGGCGGCACGAGCGGTTCAATGGGTCCTTCCACTGCCAGAGCAGGGATTGTAAAGGCACTGAGTAACATCCCCAACAGGATCATAATTGTCAACGTACGTTTCATCTCAGAATATCCTCCGGTTATTTATTTTTTGGTTTTCTTAGCGGGAAAAGACAGGTTGACAGGTGATTTTGATTTGTTTTCTCCTTTCTTTTTCAGGTATGGTAAACCATTCTTATTTTGGCTCAATAGCCATACTTGTGCTTTAGCGCCCGACCAGTCACCTCCCCTGGTATTGCAGGCACCAGTAGCCTGGGATAATTCAAACGTTCACATGGCGAATTTAAAACCGCCAGAGATGTGCTTCGGCAGTCTGGCGGTCTACTCGTAGCAGATCCATGACTTTGCGTCCCCACCTCGCGGTGGGTTTGCCTTTTCGGGGATCCTTCTACCAGTATGTGTAGTCCGTACCTATAAAAGACAGCTAACTTGCAAGCTTGAAAGGTGTTTCTATTATAATCAAGTTTTGCGAATCTCAAATACCAAAAACTAGGTAAATACATTCAAGAATCGGGATTTAATCTATCCCAGTGCTTCTGCCGGAGGTTGGGCAGACAATTGATCTTCCCAAACCAGGTCAGGTATGGTAGGGGCTAATATCAAAACGCGGAGGCATGCCCCCGTGGGAGGGGGCATTGACCTTAGCGTTGAGCCAAACAGATGGTCCCTGATTTTGTTGGATCACCCTGAGGGCGACTCATTAGTATTCGTATCTTGCACCCAATAATGGGTTAAAAAACACTCTTGATATCCAGCTTTTTTTATTACCAACCATTAAATGCTGGGGTTTTCTGACCTGTTGCCTCCTTCCATCCCGCGGTTTGGATTAATGATTATTTAAAATCAGCGGTAAGGAGACCTGGATCTGTTGGTTAGATACATTCAGATTTCCACCGGTTGGTGTGATGAATCCATAGTAAGCGATGGTAGCCAGCCCGGAGGGGTGGAGGGCAATAGAAACATAATCGCCATGGCGGTATGGAACCAACAGGTTACCGGGATCAACTGTCCTGCAGTACCACGTGGAGAAGGGGATCTCAGGTCCACAATTCCCACTTCCACCCGGCAGATCCAGGGCAAGTAATGGTCTTGCCACCTTGAGGGAACCACCTGGTGACTGATAAGCAATGATCGGGTAGTCCGCTAAATCTTCTGCAATTGATACGCCCAGGGGGTGAAGATCTGGTGGCATAGAGTCAATCGCATCACACTGCGCCGAGCCAAGAACGCCGCAGTTTCCCCCAGAACCCACATCCACCGCATATTTCAACCTGTCTGCGGTCGCGTCGTAGTAAGCGATATGGAAGTCATTGCTATAGTCCACATAGAGTGAGGCATACTTGCCTACATCATTTGCTGAGTCTACTGGTATGCAGAGCCATGTATTTCCAGGACCGCAGTTCGCCGGTGTGTTTGAGCGAGCATACCAGAGGTCTCCGCTAACCCCGTCATAGAAGGCTATGTGCCTGTTTCCGGACCCATCCAGTGCCAGGGAGGCAAACTGACCAACCCCTTCACCGGTAAGTATGGCATCACACTGCCACTTATTCGCAACAGAGCCATACCCGCAATTGCCGCCGCTGCCCACATAGGAAGCCACCTTCAATGCGTCAACATTTCCGGTGTTCTCAAAATAGTAGGCAATGTATGGTGTGCCGTTCGAATGATACTCTAGGGATGCGTATTGGCCTATCTTGTCAGTTGGGAACAAGATTGGTTCTTCAATGATCTCAATTGACCAGGTGCAGGTTGGGCAAATTTCAGCATGGGCGAACTGCAACTTTCCATTGGTAGCGTTGTAATAGGCAATCCCTATCTCGCCGCTAACCGGATTGATGGCAATAGAGCTGTATAGTCCAACACCATAGGTGTTGTCCACCGTCTGACACAACCAGGTGTTGTTTGGGCCGCAATTTCCCACACCAAAGCCCTTATTCATTGCCAAGCGAAGGGTCTTGTTTGTGTAATCGTAGTAGCTAACGTAGGTGGTGTCGGTGACCTGATTGATCGCGACCGAGGTGTGCTGACCGGTGTCACCGGGTGTATCTACTTCTATATTGAACCACGGAGCACTGGCAAGCGGGTCTGCGTTCATGCCTTCTGCATCTGAAGCCCCCAAAGCTTGTAGTTTTTGCGCAGAAACAGATCCAGCTGGCAATACAGAAAGAAATAGCAGCATTACCGAAAGCATTAATCTTAAGCCATTTCGCCTTTTCATTGATTCCTCCTATGCTTGTGATATCAGCTTCGATTCTCTACTTTGCTGAACGAAAAAGAGCAAAAATTAGATTGTCTTGAATAATTCGATTGGTAATTAAGGATTGTGCAAGGTTTTGGATTATCCAAAGAACGACCGCAATTCACCTTAAACCCATAATTGTAATAACCACCTTAAAGACCTTAGTAAAGGTGCCAACTGGAACCACAAAATGCTTCCCAACTCGGATGTCTTTCTGGGTTTTCATTGTTCATTCATGTTTCCATTATGATAAAACCGACCACGAAGGCCGGTTTCGCTATTGGCTCACAAAAGATCTTCCCCTGGTGTAATTACGAAGTTGGATTGCGGGGTAAGCGACCAAATAGGATCTTTTGGTCGTTGCCTCAATAAATCATGCTATCTTTAATTGTCAATTTTTCGAAGAGTGAATATTCGAAATTTTACCTAGCTGCCCAATAACTCCCTCCTTTCACTAGGATTTTGAATAATCAATTTTATCCCTCAGATGAATTTATTATACGGTCATTTAACTTGAGATGTCAATAATGTGAAATATTTCACACCTAGACTCGGTTTGGAAATGTTTGGTGTATTCTCTTCTTGCAGTTGCCTTCCTCATTTTCTGCAAGAAATCAGGATTTGCGTTGGTCAGGTGAAGCAGGTGTAAATCTCCCACTGAATTTTGAAAGTTGATTTTTAGATAACGCGGTCACATCGGTTCGTGTTTGTAAAAGACCTCGCTGGTCTGGGTGAACTCAGGGAAAAAAGATTAGTAATATTGAGTAATTCGAGATAAAATATACACAATGATTATCCGTACTCCGGATTATCGTCTGCGCGTCTTCGTCAGTTCGACATTGAAAGAGCTGGCTGAGGAACGTCAAGCTGCCCGGCAGGCCATCCTCAAACTGCGCCTATCTCCTGTCATGTTCGAAGCCGGGGCACGTCCGCACCCTGCGCAAGATCTATACAAATCATATCTTTTACAAAGTCAGGTCTTTATCGCTATATACTGGCAAAGTTATGGCTGGGTTGGACCTGGGATGTCAATATCAGGGTTGGAAGATGAGTACAATCTTTCGGCAGAAATGCCCAGGTTGATCTACATCAAGGAGCCTGCGCCAGCCCGCCAGTCAGCCCTGTCGGGCTTGCTGGATCGAATAAGAAACGACAATACCAGTTGCTACACCTACTTCACCACCTCCGAAGAGTTGGAAGAACTGATAGAGAACGATCTCGCCCTGATGCTGGCTGAGCAATTTGAGGCTGTGCAGCACGACAGATCAGTGCCAGATGATTCGAGTCAATTCCCGCTGACCAATTTGCCCGTACCGCGCAACATGCTCATCGGGCGCGAGAGTGAAATGGCAACCGCCCGATCCATGCTTCTGCGCGACGATATCGCCCTGGTCACGCTGATCGGCGCTGGCGGGACTGGAAAATCCCGCCTGGGGATCGAAATCGGCTTAGAAATGCTCGAGCAATTCAAGGATGGAGTTTACCTGGTATCCCTGGAGCCAATCAATGATCCCGGCTTGGTTATTTCAACCATTGCCGGGACCCTGGGGATTCGGGAAACCTCTGGCAGCCGTCCTATAGCCGAAATTCTCAAAGAATATTTGCGTGACAAGCAGATGCTGTTGCTTCTGGATAATTTTGAGCAGGTAGTGGAAGTTGCACCCCGTGTTGGAGAGTTGCTCGAGGCTTGCCCACGGTTGAAGATATTGGTAACCAGCCGCACACCATTGCGCCTGCGTGCCGAAAATGAACTTCCGGTTCCACCGCTGAAGGTTCCATCCCTGGAGGACTTTTCCAACGACAGCAGCCTCTCCCAGTATGCTGCCGTTGAGTTATTCATCCAGCGCGCTTTAGCGATAAAACCGGATTTCACAATAACCAATTCCAACGCCCCAGCTGTAGCAGAGATTTGCTACCGCCTGGATGGGCTGCCCTTAGCGATTGAGCTTGCCGCGGCGCGGATCAGGTTGCTCACACCCCAGGGGATTCTCGCTAGATTGGAAAACCGCTTCGAGCTACTGCGCGGTGGGACGCGAGATCTACCAGAGCGGCAGCGTACCTTGCGTGGCACTATCGACTGGAGCTATAACCTGCTCAATGATCTGGAGAAGAAGCTAT
>CP070764.1:541656-546701 GCA_020349245.1 Chloroflexota bacterium
GATAGCATGGTCAGCGCAATCCAGCGCACCTGGAATCTATCTGACTTAGAAGCAGCCCTTGTGGCAGAAACCGCGGTATCGACGATCAGCAAGGGGCTGGATTATTACCGTTTATCTCGCAGGTTTTTTGAAAGCACCACGGAAGAAGAACGAGTACGTTTTATGGATGCTCTCTTTGCCGTCGCTAACGGGGATGGGTATGTCTCTTACGAAGAGATTGAGGAGATCCGTACGATCTCCATGGTGCTGAAGCTGACCCACAAGCAATTTATTGATGCAAAGCTCAAGATACCCCGTGAGAATCGAGCCAATTAAATGTGTATTACAACTCCTGAGATCTTCCCGCAGGGAATCGCCTTCCTTGCGGGTTTTTCTTATCAATTCGCTCACAGGAAGCGGCGGGCTCCACTGTGTTGATCAGGAGGTCGCAGCCAGGTTTGAAAAATCTGTCCCGGTGGGGTCCTGGAAGACCCGCAAATCAAAATATGGTGCTGCGGCCAGCAGGTGGTCAATGATGTCTGCCTGGATAGATTCATAGGCCAGCCAATCGGTGGTGCGGGTGAAGCCGTAGATCTCCACCGGCAATCCGGTCTGGTCGGGGGTGAGTTCACGCACCAGCAGATCCATATTCTCGTGGTGAAGTGCGGGATGGCTTTTCAAGTATGCCTCTATGTATTTTCGGAAAACACTCAAGTTGGTCACCTGGGGGCCATCCAGTGGAGAATCGATTTGCGACCCTTTGTCATTTTGAAATTGTTCAATCAGCTTGATCTGTTCCTGGACATACTCGTGGACCAGGTCAATTTTACCCAGCCGCACAAGACTCTCCCTGTCGCAGAATTGAATGCTCTGTAAATCGATCTGCAAGGAGCGTTTTATTCGCCGCCCGCCGGCTTCCTTCATGCCGCGCCAGTTTTTATATGCTTCTTCAACGATTTTATAGGTGGGTATTACGGTTATGGTATTGTCGAAATTCTTGATTTTAATCGTGTGCAGGTTGATGTTGATCACATCGCCATCTGCTTCGAACCCCGGTACTTCCAGCCAATCACCCTCCTTGATCAAATCGTTCGTCGTGATCTGCACGCTGGCAACCAAGGCCAGGATCGTATCCCGGAAGATCAATAAAAGAATCGCCATGATGGCCCCCATGCCAGCCAGCAGCACAAGGGGAGATTTGTCCGTGAAAAGTGAAATGCTGAGAATTATCCCTACCAGGACGATCAGGATTTTTACAATATCGAGATATCCCTGGATGCTGACGCCAGAGAACTGGGGCATTGCTTCGTAGATCTGGTTGAAGGCATCCAGCGTGCTGTTGATGGTGGCTGCACTCAACCAGAGGATAGCGAATAAAGCGAACTTCTCGATGTAGATCTGGTAATCAGGCAGCAGGGAGGCAGTTGTATAAATGAGAATCATGGGAGCCAGCCAGGCAGCACGAAATGGGTGCAATCCACGTACCAAGATGTCATCGTAAGTGGTTCGAGTTCGTCCTGCCAGATAGGTCAGACCTCGACCGATAACCAGGCGGGCTATGATCAAGGCTACCAAGCTCAGCAGAAGCAGGATCAGGGTTGTGTATACAGGATGATTCTCAAACCAGGTGCTCAACTCAAAAGGAGTCATAGTTTTCTCTCCTGAAAGCATTATGTGCTTCAAGGCAGTGGTTCAGCTGAACGGGGGGAATATCCTCCCAATTTTACCCAACATTCCCCGAATTGACCCTTGCGGATTAATTTCTCCGGGTACCGAGAGAAGCGATTCCGCAAGGATATTACTCAAGATCTAACTTTACCGAGCCGGATTTCAGTGGCTATAACCAGGCATCCACAGGGATGTATAAATAACAAAGTTTAATGATTTATCGTGGTATCCCTGGTGGGATTCAGGGCAGGAAGATGTTGTAGCACACCTCCAGTGAACCCAGGCCTTCTTCATTAAATGAGAGTACACCGGGGCATAGATCTCCCTCTGCTGCCGGAACCAGGCGGTATTCGGGTGAAAGGAATGGGATCACATTGATCCAATAAGTACCCAGGCTGTTGATGAATTCCTGGTCAGCATCCGGCATGCAGTTAACGAAGGGTGGAATGTCAATCCTGGTGATATCTGGGGCTTCGAATTTCAGGTCGAACATTTGGAATTGCTCCCCGCTTACCAGATCGGGGTACTGCATGAGAATCTCGGGCTGGACATCCGAGAGGGGAATTGCGAGTCGTTCACCGCTAATGGTGAAATTGTAGCGGATTTCCACCGGGACTGACTCGATACATTCGTTATCGAGGTTAAGTCCCGCGTCTCCCTGCGCATATCCCTTGGGCTCATCAACCATTTGCAGGCTGTCATTCTGGAGGACGTTGAACCAGCCTTCGTAGTTGTAGGTGATATCGGTGGGAGTGGTCAATCCCAACCAGTGAAAGGTAGCAATGACGCCGTATTCTGCTATGTTTGTATCAGCCTGCGCAGGTTGATCCTGGATGCTGCTGTCAGCTTCTGATCCAGCGTTATCTGAAGGAGTTGAAGTAGGATCCTGTGGAGCGATTGAGAGAGTTGGTTCAGGTGTTGCTGCAGCCGTTGGTTCAGGTTGTGATGCCTGGATTGTTGGGGGTTGTTCGCTAGGCGGTTGGTTGCTATCAGTCGCCGGGGGAGAAGAACAAGAGATCAAAAATAGTAGGAGGACAATGATTGTCAATGGCTTCATTGTTTCGTTTCCTTTGGTGGTGAAATTGGGCGTAATTTTATCAATTAATCCGCATCCTGAGCTTACTGATCTGTTGTTTTAAGCGCCTGGGTGAATTTATACGGCAAGATCGAAAACCGCTGCACACGCAAATCTGCAGCGGCTTAAGGAATTGCGATTAATCCATATGAGAATTAACGCTTGCTGGTTGAGCGTGAGTTGGATCCTGGCAGCATCGCTTTCAGGATGGCCAGGATGGTGGTTGGGCGCAGCGACTTGGAGAGAACCTCCCGGTACAGCGCGTGGGCAGATACGGCGTCGAAAAGCGCTGATTCCAGGTCGGGACAATCCCGGGCAGCGCGCAGCACCGGGTTGAGAAAGCCAATGCGGGACATCATTATAGTTAGGAAACGCATCGTGTGCCCGTATGGCAAATCCTGGATGATGTCGTGATTGGCGGTACGATAATGATCGTGGAATGCTTTCTGCGAATAACCATGGTTGAGGATCGTATCCGCGGCGCGGATACCCGTCATTACCGCGGTGGTAACCCCTTTGCCCTTGAAAGCTCGCACCAGGCCTGCGGCATCCCCCACCATCACGTACCGATCGCCGTAATAATTTCGGGCCAGCGAGCGCGGGAAGCGACCCTTGAAATAGATTAGGTCATGATTTTGCTGCACATTTCCGCCATTCAACTCTGGCAGTACTTGCAGTACCTGTTCATTGCTCAAGAATCGATCCATGAGCGGGGTATCTACATGGTCCCCAGCGATGTTGATCGTGCAATGGGTGCACTTGGGGGTCACCGCGCCAAATTCGATGCGTGGATTGGAGATCAGGAAAGCATGGATGTAGCCTTCCAGGTTGGAATCATGATCGTTTTGCGGGTCAAACTTGGTCACCAGGGAATTCATTGCATGGGGGGGACGGTAAGCTGTATGACGGGCGAACAAGCCTGCACTGCCTTCATCCAATCCAAAAGCGCCCACCACCACGTCTGCTTCTAACGGCAGGCTTTCTGTGTATACGATTACCCGGTCGGTGTGAAATTCCAGGTCTACTGCCCGCGCATTAAATACCTCAATGCCAGCCTTGTAGACCTGGTTCAGCATGTACTGGTCAAATTGCACCCGGCGCATGGCAAAGGAATCATCCCCGGCTCCCTGCAGGATAATCTGTTCTCCAGAGCTGTGCAGTACATAGCCCTGGATCTCCACCAGGCAGAGCTGCATGGGGAACGGGATACCAAGCTCATTTTCCAAGAGCTCTGGCAGAGGGGGAGAGAGCACGCCTACACACTGGTTATAGTGCTTCTCATGAATGAACTGCTTACCTTCGATCAGGGTGATATGGACTTTGCGGCCAAGCTGCTCGGCTTTACGGCGCATGGCTAGAGCACAAGCTGTGCCACCAGGCCCACCGCCAATAATCACCACCCGTAAATCTTTAAAGTCTTGTTTCATGAATGATGGCAGAAAATAACCTGCTTGTCCTTGGCAATTGTACCTGGAAGAGGTGCAATTGAATAAAATATCCTGGAAAGATCAAAAGAAGGCTCACTTATATTCATACAATTATGGTAGAATTGGTTATTATTTACATTTACCCAAAAATTGTTTATAATAATTCCGATTGCAAGATAAATCGGAGGGGTTTGAGAGATTTTCAAATCTATGTGCAATTTATCACCAACGTCAATTTTACTACGCCGACCGGGTAAATGGAAATGGAATCCTGTTAATCGGCTGACAGATTTGTGAATTATCAAAAAATAAATATGCTCGTCCGAAATGGCAAACCCACCGTGAGGTGGGGGCGCAAAGCCCAGGGTCTGTATCCAAACAGATAGCCAGGCTGCCGAAGTCACCACTTCGGTTTTTTTGGTTCATATGGTAGGTCGCCAGAAATATGGCGAAATTTGCCAGGAAAAATAGCGAACATGTCGATATGCGACTCGAAAAAACTAATATAAAATATGAATTGGTCGGGAATTCACAGAATGGGGTGGCTTTCTTACAGATGGATTTTGATCATCCTTGGAGGAGAAAATGAAAATAAATAATATCAGGGTGAGGGCATCCCGCGTTTCAAATCAATTTGGGCAAAGGGAGAAGATAAAACCGCGCTTGTGGCTGTGGATGATGGGCATTGCCGCGCTGGCCTTGGCGCTGACACTGCCGCTCAACCTGGCTTTTGCGGTGCATGGTGATAACCTCTTTGAACTCGGAACTATGACATTGGATGATGAAAATAAACCTGTATGGCTACCCGGTTCTGCGGATATCGAGGGTGATGAAAATAGAGACAATGGGCCAGACTGGGCAGATATCTTCAATGCGAACCGGGAAGTAAAAGATTT
>CP070764.1:546801-551790 GCA_020349245.1 Chloroflexota bacterium
CAATTTGTGACTTGACAGGGGATATTGAAATTTATTAAAATAGTGAGGGATAACACAATCAACCTACTTTGAATAATGGTTCATGAAATGGATTTCTGGTACAGCGTTACGAAAGGCATAGTCAGAACCTATATGGCACTATTCATGGATGGTGTCAAGGTGGATGGTAGAGAAAACTTGCCACCTGGTCCAAAAATCATTGTTGGCAACCATCCCCATGTGACAGATAGTTTTGTGCTGCCGTTCATTGTGCCTGAGAAAATCCATTTCTTTATTCAAGAAGAAACCTTCACCCTACCCATCATAGGAAAGATTCTAGAATTAGCCGATCAAATCCCCGTTGTTATCGGTCAGGGTCAAGACGCGATCGCAATAGCGCGAGAGAAATTGAATATGGGCAATGCAGTGGGAATTTTCCCAGAGGGGCGCATGAGTGGATCGAGAGAGGTGCGACGAGCGGGAGCCGGAGCTGCCCTTTTAGCCATCGAAACGGGCGTACCGCTGGTGCCGGTTGGATTCTATGTAGAACCGAAATTTATCAAGGAGCTCAAAGGTCATTTCCACAATCGCGACACCGTTGGTTGGTGGCAGTTCGGCGGTCAGTGTGTGGTAAATATCGGCGAACCCTGGCAGCTGGCAGTTCAGGAAAAAACCGATCGCAGCTATCGGTATTTGCGCGAGCTGACTGACAAATTAATGAATAATGTCCAGGAGCTGGTAAATCAGGCAGCAAGATCTTTCACTTACTGATCAACAAGGTATTCATTCGTTTATTAAGGTTATTGCGCCACGTGCTCAGGCATGTGGTTTTTTTTATGGAATTTGGCAAAAATTACCCACTTGAATTACCCTAAGATCGTTTTGAAACAGATTGGGAACCAATCGCATAATCAATAATGGCCTGTAGGGGTATTGAGGATTCCAACATTAATCTAATAATCAAACTTTATAATAAGGCCTTCCTCGGCAGTGATCGGGTCTATTATTTGACCAATGACCATATTTTGACGAGGAAAATCAATTATAGGAGATATTCTATGATTACGTTAATTGCAATCATTTACGAACCGCTGACAAAGCCATTGAGGCATTAGAAAAATTAGGTGAGCTGCAGAAAATGCAGCTCGTCACTCTGGAAGACGCTGCGGTTGCGGTCAAAGACCAAAAGGGCAAGGTTAAAGTAACCCAAACCCTGGAGAAATTGAACACTGGTAGTGCAGCGGTCTGGGGTGGATTCTGGGGTCTATTGATCGGTTTGCTCTTCCTGGCCCCTATCTTCTGGGGTCTTTTCGGGGCATTGATGGGCGCTCTTTTCAGCAAAGGTGCTGACCTGGGCATCGATAATAAGTTCATCAAGGATGTCGGCGATTCATTGGATCCCCGGCAGTCAGCCCTGTTCATCTTGGTCGTGGAAGCGACCGTTGACAAAGTTCTTCCCGAGATGGCAAAATTCGGCGGCACAGTTTATCAGACTTCTCTCTCGTATGAGGATGAAGTCACTCTGAAGCAAGCGCTGGAGCACGAGGATATCAGCAAAGCTGCAGAGGCATCCTTGGATGAGGATCTGAAGTAAAGGAATAGTTCAATAATAAAAACTGGTGCGCAGAGAGACCTCTGCGCATTTTTTATTTAAAGGGAATATTTACCTTTAAGAGAGAGAAATATGTATTGAGTTAAAAGATTGACTATTATCTGGTGCGAAAAAATGGAAACCCAACCTCATTTGTTGATACATCACCAATCATATTTGTCATCTTGTAAAATATTAAATTGAAAAAGAGATCTAATGTCCATCCTGTTCTTCACCGCTTTACATGCTCACGGCCAAGGTGATGTTTCACCAAATATTCCAATCCAACCATATCAGCAGGATATTCGTTTCGTGGATAATAATAGGGATGAAGGACTCTCGAATAATGGTGTATTTGCAATCGTTCAAGACCAGACGAACCCTCTCATGATCGGAACAGTCGCTTTTATAAATCTTTGCGATGGCTACGATTTCAATATCTTCAAACCTGGTTCTGACAATCCGAACAGAATTTCAGATCGATAATCACGCGTAATTGGTCGATCAGGTTGGCAATATATAGATAGCTACTCACTTGGGAGGATTGGACAAGTTTGATCCAGTTGCGCAAACCTTTTCTTATTTCAAAAATTATCCAAATGATCCTGGCAGCATGAAATCTGGATCGGTGCTCAACCTTTTCTAAGATCGATCTGGAAGCAAATGGATTAGAACAAATTCCAGCTTCGAAGGAAATTGTACTGTTTACAACAACTGCATTCATGTCCAGTTGAGAGAAATCTATCAGTAATAGAAACTCATTTGATCAGTTGATGGGGATAGAAATATTCGTGGAGAAGGATTCCAACTTGCACCTGGCGAACTGGACTCCTTTTCAGTCTCTAGTTTTGACAGAAAATCAGCATTCTCCTTCATGGATTGTACTCGGGGATCAGTCCGAATCAGTGAAATCAGAATTCTGGAAATCTCAGGTTAATTATAAAAACCCCCGATTTCTGAGTCTGAACTTCTAGCCCTAGAATCTCTCTACCAAAAAATATTTTGTTTCTGTAAATATTTTCTTTAACAGGTGAATTGATAACGCGTTTTTTCAATGAAGTCAATGTATAATTATGGAAATAATTTAGTGAAATATATAACTTACCCAACTTATAGAGAATATCTAAATAATCATTCTTTTTGCTAAAGAGCCTACATGACACCAGAAGATTCATCAGAGCTGGATGGAGAAACATCATATGGTTGAACGTCAACCCATCGTTGAAATGAGAGGGATTCACAAGAGTTTTGGAGCGGTACGGGCATTACAAGGTGTTGACCTTTTGCTTGACGATAATGAGGTTTTGGGTTTGGTTGGAGATAACGCAGCAGGTAAGTCAACCCTGATGAAGGTTTTAAGCGGTGCCTACCTCCCCGATAAGGGTGATATCCTCGTCAATAATAAAGTCGTTGACATTAAAACCCCTCAAGATTCAAGAAACCTGGGTATCGAGATGGTTTACCAGGATTATATGTTGGCTGATAATTTGGACGTTACCAGCAATGTATTTCTCGGTCATGAGGCTGTGAGGTGGAAGTTTGGACCCATTCAAATTTTGAATAAGACCTCCATGGATCGAGAAACCCGCGCCCTCCTGGATCGCCTGAAGATTGATATCTCTTCTGTGCGGTTGAAGGTGGAAAACCTATCAGGTGGTCAGCGCCAGACTGTGGCGATCGGCCGTGCAACCGCGTTTGAAGCGCGAGTAATTATTATGGATGAGCCGACAGCTGCTTTGAGTGTCGCGGCTATTGACAAGGTTTTGGATCTGATTAAACAGCTTAAGGAGGAAGGAGCTTCAATCATCATCATTAGCCACCGCTTAGAAGATATCTACCGTGTTGGTGATAGGGTAGTTATTATGCGGCATGGACGTATGGTTGGTGATCGTAAGGTAGAAGGGGACATCCACTCATTTCGCGAAGAACTTGTGGCTTATATGGTTGGCGCAAGAGATGATTTTAGTCGAATTGAAGAATCTGAAGAAGATTGAAGCATGCCATCCAATAAGCCGCAATAAGGAGGTACCAGGATATTTTTTTCACCATTAGGAGGTGCCAGTGAATAATTCACTATCCGTAGGTTTTGAAGTTGAGTGATATATTCTTTACCTTGACTTCATTCCACATTGGAGATATGAATACCAGAAGAGGAGAGAATTCAATGAAACGCTTGTATCCCTTATTAGCTGTACTGTTCGTTATCACCATAATCATGGCTGCCTGCGCCCCAGCGGCTACACCAACTGAGGCACCGGCTCCGGAGGAACCTGCCGAGGAAGAACCAGCGGCTCCTCCAGAGGAAGAACCAGCTATGCACCCATCGCTTGAGGATGGCAAACTTGTCATCTCATGGATACCAAAAGCCCTTAATAATCCGGTATTTGAGATCGGCAAAGTTGGTGCAGAGGTCAAGGCGGCAGAGCTTACTGAACAGGGACCCTACGAGGTAGAGATCATGTACACTGGTTCAGTTGCCTCGGACATGGCCGAACAAGCGCGGGTTATGGCTGACTCAGTCACTGCCGGAGCAGAGGCAATGGGTGTATCATGCAATGATCCTACTGGCTGTGTCGACCCTATCAACGATGCTATCTCCCAAGGATTGGAAGTCATGACCTGGGATTCGGATGCACCTGATAGTGATCGCTTCACCTACCTGGGTGTTGACAACTACGAAGGAGGTATGGCAGCTGGCGAAATGCTGGTGAATTACATGGGCGAGGAAGGCCAAGTAGCACTGCTGACCGGCGTGCCAGGCGCCTTCAACCTGGAGGAGCGCATCCGAGGCTTCACGGACTACGTGGCTGACTACCCCGGGATCGAAATCGTCACCACTGTAGCCTGCAATGATGACATCAATCTGGGTGTACAGGTGGTGGAGGAGACTATGCAGGCCTATCCTGACCTGGACGGATGGTTCTTTGTCGGGCTGTGGCCTCTATTTGCCGAACGCGGATCCATGCCACTGTGGGAGGCAGCTTCGGAAGCTGGCATGATCAACATCGTATTCGACACCCTGCCAGTGGAGCTTGAATACGTGCAAGATGGTCTGGTCTCAGGATTGGTTGGCCAGAAGTACTGGGGTTGGGGTTACGACACGGTACAGATGATCTACGACAAGATCGTAAATGGTGCCGAGTATGAGAGTTTTACCAACTCTGGAATGGACCTGGTTGACGCGTGCAATGCCGATGTGATGGCTGAGATGTGGGAAACACAGGACTTCACCCTAGAACTCCCACCTCTGTGCACTGATGAGGAAATTGCATCTGCAGAAGAACCAACCATGCACCCATCGCTTGAGGATGGCAAACTTGTCATCTCATGGATACCGAAAGCCCTTAATAATCCGGTATTTGAGATCGGCAAAGTTGGTGCAGAGGTCAAGGCGGCAGAGCTTACTGAACAGGGACCCT
>CP070764.1:551890-556774 GCA_020349245.1 Chloroflexota bacterium
CAGCCTGGCTGATCGACCGCTTCCAGGATTCGATCGAGGGGAGAACCGACATAAGTCGCAGGCGAGTTTTAATAAAGTTGGGAACTGGTTCCCTGGTATTATCTGGCGCAGCGATCGGCTTAAGCCGCTGGCTCCACCAGCCGGTTCAACCTGCAGGGGATGCCCAGGGTTCAGTTTTGGCTGAGGAAAATTTTCCTCCCCTCACATTACCCCCTGCAAATGCAGGATTTCAACCAGTCCCTGGCACCCGCCCAGAGATCACCCCCATGGATGAATTTTACAGGGTTGACATCAACCTTCTACCTCCCGGAGACGAGGAATTCTTGGACAGCAGTGACCCGCTTGTTCAGCGCCTCCTCGCCCAGGGCGGTGAGACCGAACTGCCCGAGGATACATATAAATTAACAGTGGATGGCTTAGTCGATAATCCGCTATCATTAAGTTTGGCAGACTTGAAAACGTTTCCTCAATACGAACAGTTCGCAACTCTGCAATGCATCTCCAATCCAATTGCAGGAGACCTCATCAGCACCACCTTATTTACAGGCGTGCGCTTGAAAGATATCCTGGAGATAGCGGGATTAAAATCACCAGTTATAGATATCAAATTTACCAGTGTCGACGGTTATTCAGAATCACTTCCCGTTCAAATAGCCCTAGATCCGGAAACACTGCTGTGCTATTCCATGGGTAACCAGCCTTTGTCTGAATCACATGGTTCACCAATAAGACTTTACACACCCAACCGGTATGGCATTAAGAATCCGAAGTGGTTGATTAAGATTGAAGCTATCGATACAGACTATAAAGGATTCTGGCAAAAAAGGGGCTGGAGCGAGAGCGGCATCATCAAAACGACCGCGGTTATTGACACCATCCAAATTGAAGCTAACAATCAAGTATTGGTGGGTGGGATGGCATTTGCCGGATCGAGGGGCATTCAAGCTGTCGAACTGCGTGCAAATGATGGTGAATGGAATCCAGCTGAACTAGATCGAGCGCTATCTTCACTCACCTGGGTCATTTGGCGAGCAGAATTGAATTTACCGCCCGGTGAACATGAGCTTACCGTTAGAGCGATTGATGGTAAAGGAGAAATCCAAACAGAAAGAAATTCGAATACCCACCCAAACGGTGCAACAGGTTACCATTCAAAAACCTTCACAATCTAGCTGATTGACCCCCAATTTGCTGCAAATTTATTCTTGAAGCGCTCGAAATCAGAGCCGCGATCCATTCTTTTCGCGAAATTGCGTAAAGCGAGTTTATTGAGGAACAGGGAGGTGAATGTTGTCTCCCCCATGATTACTCGCCAGGCAATTATTCCTATGGGAATGCTTTGAAGATTTCAATGATTTTTTCTGTCTCCCAAGCATGTCGAAAAGCGTCCACGATGAGGGGATCGTATTGAACTCCACGATTCGAGAGAATTTCGTTGAAAGCCTCTCCTGGTTTGAGCTCTTCCCGGTAAGGGCGCCGGGTAGTCATGGCATCAAATGAGTCCGCGATGGCTACGATGCGTGAACTGATAGGGATTTTTTCCTCCTTGAGACCAAACGGATAGCCCTTTCCATTCCATCGCTCGTGGTGGTAGAGGATCACAGGTAATGCCGGTTCAAGATAATGAATACCTTTGACCAATTCCGCGCCCATTTCCGGATGCTTCCGCATTTCCGCCCACTCTTCATCATTCAATGGACCTTGCTTGTTGAGAACGTTCGCAGCGATATTGATCTTTCCAATATCGTGCAAGATGCTGCCAAAACGCAGGTTATTGATTTCGATAGCTGTCCACCCAAGATATTCGGCGATAGTCTGGGCGTAATTCATGACCCGCTCGACATGACCACGGGTGTATGGATCGCGGACCTCGATGGCGTTGGCCAGCATGATCAAACTGGCTTCATAGGATTCCTGGAGCTGGGCAAGGAGCAGCTGCTGGCTGCGACCTAAACGCGACCGAATGGCTGTGAGCAAATCATCAGGTGATATCGGCTTCAACAAGTAATCTTCTGCGCCGAGCCGTTTTCCCGCCAGGATATGTTTTCGTTCCCTGCGTGCAGTGAGAAAGATGAAAGGGATTGAGATCCATTCCGGCTTGCTCCGCACTGCTTCAAACAACTCATAACCATCCATCTCTGGCATGAGGATATCAGCCAGGATCAAATCCGGCGTCTTCGCGTGCATTTTTTCAAGAGCTTCCTTCCCATTTCCCCCTGTCAGCACAAGATAATCTTCCTGCTCCAAGAGGGATTTCAATCCCTGGCGAAGAACTTCACTATCTTCTACCAGTAAAATCGTCTCTGCATTCATCTCAGGTTACCTAACCAGAATTCTTTCGACCTCGGGGAACCAAACCCGGAAAGTTGAACCTTTCCCACTGGCACTTTCCCAATCAACCTTCCCATCATGGAGATCAACGATCTCTTTTACAATCGCCAACCCTAACCCAGAGCCCATGATCTTAGATTGACTGACTTTTTGCCCGCGATAAAATCGTTCAAACAGGTGGGGAAAATCCACTTCGTCGATCCCGATACCGGAATCTTTAACTTCGACCCAGGCACCGGAATTGCCGGTATACGTCCTCACAGATACATATCCCTCATTGGTATAACGGATTGCATTTGATATCAAGTTTGTCAAAACCCTGGCAATCTGGTTCTGCTCCCCATAGATAAGAGGCAGCTCTTCAGCCTGCTCAAAGGACAATTCAAGACCGCTTTCCTCAGCAAGCGGTGAATGCGCAGCAACAACCTGTTCTGCAACCAGGTTAAGGTCGATTTCACTGAATGAAGTTCGCTTTAATTTCCCAACCTCAAGCCTCGATAAATCAAGGATATCTTCGATCATTCTCATCAATTGGCTTATCTCGGTCTTCAATACCGCCATGTATTCATCTTTCTTCTCAGGCTTTCCCCTTTCCAAAAGTTCAGCAAATAATCCCATATTTGTCACCGGGGTGCGCAACTCATGGGATACTTCCAGGATGAATTGGTCCTTTAACCGTTCGAGCTCTTTATATTGGGTAATATCTCGCTGGCTGCTGACATACCCAATGGTCTCTCCGTTCTGGTTGCGAACCGGTGCAATGGTCAGGAGAACATCGTAAGGTCCTCCACTTTTCTTGGTTGTACTCAGCTCACCACTCCAGCGGAACTCTCGATTTAATGTCTCCTGAATATCCAGGGATTGATCCTGATTTTCCTGGCCATTTAGAAGTGTATAGAGAGATTGTCCGATTAATTCCCCCGCCTGATAACCAGATTGATCCTCGAAAGCCTGGTTGACCGTGATAATAATTCCGTCAAGATCTGTCACCACAACCCCGTCACCCACACTGGATAACACGGCCTCCACCCGTTCCTTGGCATTAAATAGCTCTGCGGTTCTCTCTTCAACCCTCTTCTCCAGCTCGGCAGCATACTGACGTAAGCGGGTCACCAAGTGAATATTCTCGATCAGTGGTCCCAATTGCCTTGCGACGATACGCAGGATATCCATGTCCTCCCCGCTGAAGACATCTCCACCCAGTTTCGGTCCTAATGCTAATAAACCAAGGACCTGTCCATGCCCGATTACCGGAACCCAGAGGTAAATTTGTTCGCTGTCCAGCAGCTCGTGTTCTTCTGGAGAAAGTTTCACTTCAGCCAGCGTTTCCCTCAGCGACTCCCGGCCGACAGCACCAATGTTTAGAAGGTACGTCAAACTGTTTTTTGGTAGCGGTTGAAAATTAAGTAAATCCTGATCATCCGGTTTCTGGTTAGGTGCTACTTCGATAACCGAAAAACTTCCCTCCAAATCTCTCAAGAAGATGCAGGCATCCTCGAGCTGTAAAACGCTCACCAGCCGATCACCGATTGTCCGTGCCAGTAAGGTCATCTCGGTGATTTGCTCCAGGGAGCGCGTGATCTGGGTAACGGCAGATCGATAGTCATACCAGCTGCCGTAAAAGGCGGTATCCACCACACGCTGCGCTCTTCGATACAAAATCGGGAATACACTGGCTAGAACTAGGACTAAGACAGTGTTTATCAAAGCATCAGGAATATTCTCCGCGGGTATCAGATTGATCAAGGCATACAATATTGCATAGATTCCGCCCAATATAGAGAACACCAAAATAAATGTAGCTCCACGATTAACATGCCGATCGATCTCGATCAAACGGTGGCGTACGATGGCATAACCATATGTGAGCGGGAATAATCCCATGAACAAGAATGCAACGTTATATGAAAAAAGCGGTTGCCGAAGCAATGCATCCGGCAGTAAGGTCAGGGTAATGATTGGTGCGATGCTGATCACCCCACCAAGAACCACAATCCTAATTTTGCTGCGTACACCAGGTGAAGTGGCATTCCTGAAGCTATGAATCAACAATAAGATCACAAATGCCAGATTTATCGTAAGAAAGACCAGCCCTGCGGTATAGAACGTAGAGTACCATTGGAAAGACCAGACTGTCTGTGCACCGAGAAGGAGATACGGTGTACCACCTAATAGTGCGATACCATATAGCCCGACAAGAAGTGCTCGATGTCCTTTAAATCGTACCGGTTGCGGAAAGTAGTAATGGAAGTGCGCACTCACCGGTCCTACCAGCCATAAGATAAAGTTAAACAAGTTGGATGTCCATGCTGGTCCAACCGCGGAACTCATTCCAGACGCCAGGAGGAATGTGCTCACCTGGGTGAACATGAAGAACAAATTTGAGGTGATATCGCCTGGTGTGAAGGCCAACACGAACACTCCCATCCCCCAGAAGACGACTGCAAGAAATAATACCACCGCGATGGAAAGGATTAATTCTATCCGCGGAACTGTCAAGTGGATGGTTAGAGCAATTAATTCTTTCTCGCGGGCGATGACCAGTTCTGCAGT
>CP070764.1:556874-561453 GCA_020349245.1 Chloroflexota bacterium
ATAGAATCTTGGAGGATTTCCACAAACTTTTGGATCAGGGGGATTGAAATCACTCCCATAGTAACCTTCAATTCCGTTCCGTCAGGAACCCCTGGAATATCCTGAGCGACACGTGGGGTTGCCGGATCACCGTCCACTTCCAGCCAGCCAACCTCATCCAATAAAGCATTGCCCGCGTTTACATCGAAATCATAATGGATAACATCGGGATTGGAAACCGGGTGTTCTGGAGGCAGGTAGTTATCTATCACTTTAGCTTGGCCATAGGTGAGGTTATCCACCAATGCCTGTCTGTCTATACACATCGCAAAAGCTTTCCGGGTGCGCACATCGCTAAAGTAATCAGGCCGATCCGTGTTAAGGTTGAAACCATCGTCGTAATCAATATGTTGGATGCCTAAAGATATTAATGACCAGACCGTGCCGGTAGTGAACGTGGCATTCACCTGGCCAGTATTTTGCATTGCGATCATCAATTCAATTTGATCATCAAGGCCAGTGAGTTGAGCGAGAATATCACATTCACCGGACAGCAGGGCAGCGATATTGGCGTTCCCGTTTTGCCCGACGAAACGATAGATGAGATGATCGAATTTGGGCAGGTTTTCAGCAGCCCGATAATAATTGGGATTTTTGTGCAGCGTTACACGATCCCCCTGAACCCATTCATCAATCACGTAAGGTCCCCAGCCGATTGGAGCAAGGGAGGATTCCTCTGCTGTCAGAAGCTCTTCTGCGCTGTACTTTCCCCAGCTGTGCTCAGGAGCAGGACCGAAGAAGTTAAGATAATACGTCGAGTCAAGGAATCCAGGCAACCCGGTCCAGACAATTGTCAGGTCATCGATCGCCTCATAAGTAGCAGTCCGCTCCAATGAGTATTTCGGGAATAGGGTGTTTGGATCAGCCAGCAGTTTAAAGGCATACACCGAATCAGCCGCTGTCAAAGGCGTTCCATCGGACCACAACAGGTCAGGCAACAAGGAAAAAGTGGCTGAAAGTTGATCCATCTCGAATTCACCACCTTCGTAGGCGACTGGCTCTCCTCGACCAGCTGGGGTAAGCATAATTCCGGCTGCGGGATCAAGCTCAACCACATCCCCAAAAGCATCGACAACTGTACTGCCTTCGGATACTTTAACTGTTGCCAGTGAAGCATCACCATCCCCCAGGTCAGGCAATTTCTCTATGATGGTTGGCTGATAGGCATAGGAGTTGGAGTCATATCCACTCCAGCTGCCTTCAGAGATTGCCTCCAGTATGTCGCTCGTTGCCTTCAAGGATCCACCATATGGGTAAAGGGTATCCGGTTCCTGGCCCTCGCAGATGACCAAGGTGCGCGGACCAGCTGGTTCCGGGGTAGGTGTCACCACCTGCAGGACCTCCACGGAGGTGGCTTCGACCACTTCCGTGACCACCACAGTCTCAATTACCTTCTGCGGCGTGGGAGTAGCTGCAGGTTGGCAACCAGCTAGGATCAGAGCTAGGATGATCGGTGTGATAAGCCTGTGAAGTTTGTTTTCTTTCGTCATGATTTCCTCCTTAAATTATTTCCGCAGGTTCCCTGGACATGAAGCTATCTATAATCTCACTCTTGCAGCAACCCGAATTGTTGCCTTTGCTTAGCATCCAATTCACGGCCTTTTACACTTTCAGCAGCATAGTTCAATAGCGTTTCCAATGATTGCCACACCTGCTCGAACATCGGTAAAGGATCAAGAGTAGCCGCAATAACATAATCCCCCTCTGGTGACCAATCAATTGAACTAGGCGTTCGCGTGGTTTGGAAAGACCAAACCTCATCCTCCATGTGAATATCCCAAACCAACCCACGCCTGCCTGCATCGATGGAGACAACCCGCTGGCTGTTGGGGGAAAATCTCAGATCGACTAGCCTGTCGTGATGCCTGGAAAACCTGCCCATTGGCTGCAGAGATGCCGCCTCATAGATGCGGATGATCATTTCAGAGTATCCGACAGCGATCCACTGACCATCAGGCGACCAGGCAACGAGTTGGCTGCTACCATCATTACTTTCCAGGCGATTCAGCTCCCGACCAGTTTCAGCATCCCAGAATCTCGCAGGCGAATCCTTACCTTCCATCTCACAGCCAGTGATAAACCGATCACCTTTCGGGGACCAGGATGGTGAGGCAAGGTAGCAAACGAGGTTTTCCTGTTCCAACCTTTTTACCTGGCCAGTGTTAAGATCCCAGATGAAACTAACCAGGTCCTTTTTGCTTGAAGCCACGAACTTGCTTCCCAGAGGTGACCAGCTCAGATTATCAAAGCTGAATCCCTCACTACCGGGTAATGTGTGGTAAGTTTGGGAATCGATATCCCAAACCTGTAACCCACCCCCCAGGCTGGAAGCAGCGAGCTGAGAACCGTCTGGTGACCAGGCAATATCCTCTACTTCGCCAGTTTGCTGCAAAGTAGCTTTCATCTCGCCTGTAAAGGCATCCCAGATTCCGATCATATTATCAAGTCCTGCTGTGGCGATCAACTTCCCATCTGGCGACCATTGGGCTGCGTTCAATCCTCTTGTATGTCCGGATAGTAAAGGTGGTTTGGTCGATATATCCCAAACCTGGTTATATTCCACACCCATGATCACCAATTGGTCTCCATTCGGCGACCAATCAATTGAATTTAGAACCTGTTGTTCTTCCAGTTGATTTTGCAACCCAAACAGGTATTTCCCGGTGTCAGCCTTCCAGAATCGAGTCAGCCCATCGCGGCTGTCAGTAGCGATGGTTTCAGCGTCTGGAGACCAGGCGACATCCCTGACTTGATCATCATGACCATCCAAGGAGAAAAGACTTTCTCCTGTTTTTGCATTCCAAACCATTGTCGTCGAATCTAAACTGACGACAGCGATCTCTTCGCTGTCCGGTGACCACGAGAGACCAACAATGTCTCCCTGATAGCCGCTGAGAATATGTAGGAGCTCACCTGTTTGCGAGTCCCATAATTTGGCTTTGTCATCGTCAGAACCCGTTGCCAGGAGGTCTCCTGCTGGCGACCAGGCAACCCGGGTGAGGTAATTATCATGGGCAAGAATATCGCGCAGTTTGTTCCCACTTTGGGCATCCCAGATGCGAAGCGTACCATCCAAACTGCCCGTGAGAATAGATTTTCCATCCGGCGACCAGGCCGCAGAGAAATTTGCCTGCTCTGGCTCACTGGCCAGGGTGATTAATAATTCACCGCTCTGCACATCTAGCACCTGTGGGGCGAAATCACAGAACTGTGGAATTGCGATCAAACGATCTCCAGAAGGCGACCAAGCTATATTAAAGGCGGTAGAACAATCGACTCCCAAGGTAATCTCAAGAATCTCCGTCTCTGTTTGAGGGTCGTGAATCAGTATGGTTGGTTCCAAATACTCACCAAAGATTGCGGTAGCAATGCGGTTTTCTTTCGGCGACCAGGCGACAGCCAGCCAACTGGAATTACCATTACCGGGTTTCAGGCGGGCCGTGGGGACCTCAACTACACTCTCTGCCAGGACTTTTTCAGCTTGCGGTGTGTAGGGGTATTCTTCTAACACAGCCATCGTCAGCAGAACAGCAAGTTCTGGGTCACCCAATTCTTTTAATTCTCGTGCCTTTCCAGCTAGGGTTACACTGGCTTGGCGCAGCACTTTATCGCGTTCCTCAATTGCAATTGCTTCGGCGGTCGCCCTAGCATTGGCTTCCCCTTCGGCGATCGCCTGCTGGGTAGCACGCAAATCAGCTTCTGATTCAGCTATCCCCTGCTGGGTTGCACGAGCTAATGCCTCGGCTTGAGCAGTGGCCGCGCTGTATCGGGCTTCTTCTCTTTGATTAAAGGCGAAAATCGTCAGTACCACTGCTACGATTGTGGCTATGGTTAAAACCGCTACTAAGCCCCGCAAGAAATTTCTCGAACGTCGCTCTGTGGCTGCCTCGCGGGCTAAGCGCTTATCTTCTTCTACTTGGCGTGCTCTACGCTCAACCAAACTCGCCGCTAAATAATCAGCTTCTAATTCAGTGAGGGCAATATTGGAGCTCGCGGCCCAAGCTTCAAACTGGTCCAAACGTGTGTCCCTCAGCAAGTACCCTGTGTTGTGCTGGTTGCTCTCCCACTCGCTGGCTGCGTTTGCGAGCACCCGCTGCATGCGAATATCTGCTCGGCTGTTGTCCAGCCAGGAACGCAATCGGCGCCACTCCTGTAATAAAGCTTCATGAGCTACCTCTACTGTCGGTTCTCGTGTTTCTGGATCGTGATCAAATGTCAGCAGCCTCGCCCTGCCAAATGCACCGAGTACCCCCGGTGCTGTTTCCGGCTGGATGCTGGTCACCTCACTCCGCATCACTCGTCGCCGGGTATCTTCAGCTCCCTCACCCAAGGTGACTAGGCGTAGAAACAATTGCCGAGCCGAGTTTTTTTCCGGGTTGTCAAGGTTCGCAAAGACTTGCTCAGCTCGCCGCCCCAGAGCGCCTAATACCCCTCCGATACTTCGATAAGCATTATGGGTCAGCAGACGCCCTTCGCGATGCTCGAAAAGCTCAGTCAGCGCATACTGCAGCAGAGGTAAGGCACCTGGTTGAGAAATTAA
>CP070764.1:561553-566071 GCA_020349245.1 Chloroflexota bacterium
TCGGATATCGAATCCCGCGAGTGGGAGTTCCTGCTGTACGGCGATCACCCCTGCACGATTCCACTCCGCCGGACTATACAATCGATCAATTCCATCACCCGGGAAGACATGATTGCGTTTCATAAGAAATATTTCTTCCCGAAAAACTTCATCTTTGCCGTTTCCGGTGATTTTAAGACCGATGAAATCCTGGCAAAGCTGGATAAGATGCTTGAAGGATGGCCAGATCAAAAGCTGAGCCTCTCCCCAATTCCCGACCAGATCCCCGACCCCAAACCCGGGGTCTATATGATCAAAAAAGAGGAGGTCAACCAGTCGCGCATCCGGGTGGGACATATAGGGGTCAAGCGAGACATACCCGATCAGTATTCCCTCCTGGTTATGAATGACATTCTCGGTGGTCGCAGTTTCACCTCGCGGATTAAGAGTCGGGTACGTTCGGACGAGGGATTGGCTTACAACACCGGCAGCACCTTCGAGCGCCCTGTTTTATACCCCGGCACCTTTCGGGCATGGTTCCAGACCAAGCACGAAACCGCAGCATTCGGAACTGGCATTATTCTTGAGGAAATCGAGGGGATGCGTACCCAAAGATGCGAAGACGAAATAGTCAATAATTCCAAAGCCAGTTTCATCGGCAAGGTAGTCAATTCATTCAGCAGCAAAAACACCATCGTCAACACCTTTGCAGACGACCAATACACCAATCGGCCTGATAATTACTGGCAAGATTACACCAAAAATATGGAAGCCGTAACCCCGGACGATGTCCTGGCCGCTGGAAAGAAATACCTGCATCCGGACAAACTGGTCTTTTTGGTGGTCGGTGATCCGGAAGCTGTGCAGAAAGGATCCGACAAACACGACCAACGTTTTTCCGATTTCGGTGAAATCACCATCCTGCCACTTCGGGATCCCATGACTCTGGAGATTAAGTAGCAATACTCTGGGATATATGAGATGAAAAAGCCCTCACTTTTTAGGAGGGCTTTTTTTGTCTTGCAACCAGGCCTAGGATACGAGTTTACAACTTCTTTCAATACAAATTGTTCAGCTTCTCTGCTTGTTGAAGTTGTCCAAAAGTTGGTAACTCGGATTGGATGATCCTGTAATCTTACCGTTAACCAAATTTTCGTTTGACAATCATTTATTATTCACTAAAATATGAATTGAATTCATTTTGGTAGCAAAAATGATCGGGAAAACAGTATCCCAATACAAGATTCTGGGGAACCGCCTAGCCCACAGCAGCGTTGTTTGGTAACCCACCATGTAGGATCAAGAACATGGAAATGAAAACCTTTACTCTATTAAGACAGCTTAAAAAACTGAAGAATGTCTACGGCGGCGATGCCGCTGAACGAAAACTGGATCTGCTGAGAAAGCTCACGTGGCCTCTCAAAAAGGCTCCCCAGGTCCGACGGCTGCACGAGTTCCTGTGCTTTCTGCACGCCTATCCCGATAGCCGATCGGTTCTGGAGCAGGTAGAGCAAATGCTCGCCAGTTTCGGCAGACGCGGTGACCTGCGCCGTTTCCGCCGGGCACTTGCAGATACTGGTATTGCGGGTACAGACATCCACTATTCTTTCTTCTGGCCTACTGCCTGCTGGATAGTCAAACGATTCCCGGATTACCTCACCATAGATTGGGCAAAGTTCACCAATAAGAATAAGCTGGAAGATTTACTACCTATTCTTTTGCCTTACTCTGAGTCCCTTTCTTTTGACATGCTTAGCTTTTCGCCCAGGGAATGGCTCAACCATCTGAAAGGAACTGGTGAGACGGACGCTGCTTTCCTGATTCGCCGCTTCGCAGCACTTCGGGTTAACTCATTCACAAAGGAAAAACTCTTTGAGGACCTGGATGTTCCCATGCGGATCACATCCGGGCCTGACACGCCGGCCCGCACCGGTGCAAAACTATCTGGTATGTCCGTGGTTTTTCAAACTCAACCTCTTTCCCGAACCCGACCCAATCTCAGGCAGGAGATTCAAAAGCCTCCTATTGGTGTGCGTTTATTACCACCCAGTGAAGGCCAGCAATTTATTGATGCAGCAATCGAAGCCATGATCACCCGCAGTCGGGCCCTGGATGCCTTTGATTACGGCGATAGAAACGACGTCAGGCTGATCGATTGTGGACAGGGGCTCATGTTTGCCTGCATTGGCCAGATTCCTGAACGCAGATTGATGCTGGAGACGGTCTATGGCTTTTTAACCATCAAGAACGGTGTGCCCATCGGTTATGTGCTCACCAGTTCGCTTTTCGGTTCCTCAGAGATCGCCTATAACGTGTTCGAGACTTATCGGGGGACCGAAGCCGCCCCTATTTTCGGACGCGTCCTGGCTATGGCACGTCACGTTTTTGGCTCAGATGCATTTTTTATCCCTCCCTACCAACTGGGACACGACAACACCGAAGGGCTCAAGTCCGGCGCCTGGTGGTTCTACTACAAGCTTGGTTTCCGCCCCGAAGATCCTGAGGTACGTCGGCTTCTTAAGTCAGAGCTGCGGCTCATAAAAAAGAATCCTCAACATCGCTCCAGCACAAAAACCCTGCAAAAGCTCTCCTCAGAACCTCTTTTCCTCTACCTGGATCGATCAAAGCAAAAAGTCCATGTTAAGATACCTCTGGAAAAGGTTGGTTTGAGGATCTCGCGCCTTTTGGCAGATCGTTATGGGGCAAACCGGGAGAAGGCAGTTCAAAAACTGTCACACGATGCGACGAAGCTGCTGGGGGTCAGGACAAAGCGGAGCTGGTCAGCTGGCGAGCGCCTGGCCTGGGAGCGGTGGAGTCCTCTGATCGTGATGTTACCAGGAATCTCCGGTTGGAGTCCACAGGAGAAGCGTGCACTGGTGCAGGTCGTCAGATCCAAGGGAGGACACCGCGAGTCCGACTACTTGAAGCTGTTCAACAAACATAGACGCCTGCAAAGAGCCATATTGAAGCTGGCACAAGAATCATCATAACAAGATAACTTGATGCCACCTTGACCCAAGGTGTGACTCAAATAATCGATGTTGAAAGTAACCACAGAGGGGTAAACACTCTGCTACCAGTAAAGGAGCTTACAATATTTACAGGAAACTGGATAATCCTGCAATAACAGACATATCAATGTTACTTGCGCAACAGCGAATAGCCGGGCATGATGATACCTTTTACTTCTCCCTGTTCATCCATCTTAAAATGGATCAGCTCACCTTTTTGCCATTGGTCTTTCATTTTGAATACCCCTTCGGACACTTGTTCCAGACGAACACACCCCTCCCAGGGATTATCCTCTGCCGGGTCCACAAGGGTGAGTTCGCCGCTGAGAATCATTACCTTCATAAGACTGCCGTCTCTCCACTCGTAGTCTCCGACATATTTTAACCAGGAAGAATCTGCAACTGACGCAACTTCAGGTAATGCGACAGCTTTCTTTACTGCAGGAGCGATAATAGACCAAGCATTTTTAGCATAGGAGCCGGGTTTTCCGTCATCAGCGTTTGTAAGCACTATAACTCCGATCTTATCACCTGGGGCTGCAGATACAAATGTCTTATAACCGGGCACAGAGCCGCCATGAGTAATTCGTACCTGGCCATCTACATTGACTACACTCCAACCCAGCCCCCAACCGCTTTTCCAGCTGGGGCGTAGCCAGTGCACCCGGTGCATTTCCTTCAACGTAGAACCTTTGAGTATTTGAGCACCGCCTGCCGGACCCTCCCTGAACTGAAGCGATATAAATTTGACCAGATCCTCTACCGTAGATGCCATATTTCCCGAGGAGGCCATGGATTTTTTGTCGAAGAAAAATTCTACTCTCCGGGGCTTTGCCGGTCTGCGAAATCCGTAACCTTTAGCCAGGGCAGGCATGTTCTCTTTGGGCATAACCTCGGTCCCAATCATTCCCAGAGGCTTCAGGATATGTTCTTTCACATAGTCAGGATAAGGCTTACCCGAAACGGTAGCAATAACCTGGCCCAGAACGTTGAAAGCCACATTGGAGTATTTCAATTCGGTTTCACGGGGTAGAATCGTGGATGCTTCCTGCAACATCTCTTTAAACTCTTCAAGCTCAGGAAAATCCCTGTCATCCCAGTATAAAGCGTCCAGTTCCCGGGGCAAGCCGGAGGTGTGAGTCAGCAGATGTCGGATAGTGATAACCGGGCTGTCGTCAAAGGGATCATCCAGGTGAAACCAGTTAAGATGTTTTGCCACCGGGTCATCAAGCTGCAGCTTACCAGCATCCCGCAGATGAAGAATCGCAGTAGCCGTAAAAAGCTTGGTTATGGAAGCAATTCGGTAGGCGGTTGAGGGTGTCGCGGGAATTTTCTTTTCCAGGTCGGCATAGCCGTATCCCTTAGCCCAGATCAAATCCTGATCGTACACAATTCCTATGGAGACACCAGGTTGTTCCCGACTTTGAACGGTAAACTCACACCAGGCGTCAAAAACCTCAATCGCAGCTTTAACCTCTGGATTATCGACAATTGATTCAGTTGATCCAGGCTCTGTTGATACCCAAGC
>CP070764.1:566171-570639 GCA_020349245.1 Chloroflexota bacterium
TCTCCGCTGAAATTGCATCCAGTTACCTCATCCTGAGTGACGGTTGATAGATTGAACCTGGACATGCGCTGCTGTAGGTCGGTGAACAACTCCTGCTCCCGGACCGAAAAAATTATCCAGAAGGCAAAAGTGGATATCTGGTTTTACATAATGGTAAGGGATCTTGAGACTCCGTGAATCACCCGGATGTTCACAGGGATGATCATTGATTCCGCACCAGCAGGGTTGCGCAGATCAGCAAGGACAAACCCAGCGCATCAAAAATTATGAAGCGGGTGATGGAAGCCTGCAGCAATGTGTGTGTACCCGGCAGGGAGAAGAATATGAGCGCTTCCCCGATCAGGCCAATTACCTGCATTGCCAACGCTTCATAGAGAGATATCCTGTTGCGGATTGGCTGCAGCATTGCGACCACGTAGGGTACATTCCACATCACGAACAGCACGCCCAGTCCGCGGAGCATCGCTTCGCCAACCACCCCCTGCAGCTCAAAGCTGGCAGTGTACTGTTCTGGCCAGACCAGGAAAACAGCTGCCGCCTGCAGGTTGAAGATTACCACCACCCCTATCAGCGCTCGAGCCAGGTTAATACGCATTGTTCAATTATATAGAGCGCTGAACAGTTGATCAAAACAGGAAGGGGATGAACATTTTTGTTGACTGCATGTAGACATCATATTCTTCACCGAATTTCTCAATACACTCTGCTTCCTCAATCTTTGCTGTCATAAAACAGGCAGCAGTGGATACCAGGACCAGCAGTAAAGTCAGCCAGGTGATGTTTTTCAGGAAAGCTCCCCAGCCGAGAAATAGTAAGGAGGCATAGAGCGGGTGGCGGATATAGCGGTAAGCGCCATCCTTGACAAGTTTTGTGGTTGCCTCGAAATCGCCCACTGGTTTCCCGTATTTATGCAGGATATAAAACCCATGGATCGCAGTGACCAGGGACAGGCTTAGCAGGCACCAGGAGACCAGCTGGGGGAGGGAGAATGGATCTGAAAACCAGAATGCCACCTGCAAAAGGATCAACAGCAGCTCGCTTTCGAAAATAAAAAACCGATAAAATCCGTGCGATCTGCGGTTGCGCAGGTGAGGCCAGGAATAGAACAGGATGGGGATTGATAACACGATGAAAAGGATCAGACTGTACAGTTGCATGGGAAAAAATGTGCTCAGCGCGTATTTGATGATTGTTTTCTAAGATTATGCTACTTCTAAGAACCTGGGTAAATTCTGCAAAGAGGTGAATTATTTTATCCACCGAGCGAATTGAGCTCTGATAATTGCTGGATATTTTGGCAGGGTATCCATTTACCAGGTCTTCGCCTGGTCAGGACAGCAAGTCCGTTCATGCGAATCAAATCACTGAACGCAGTATATCAGCTGGATCCAGGAAACGGTGTTTTATACTCCGTCCAACAACCCCTTGACTGCAGCAACGATCCTGCTCGTGCTGGGTAGATATTCCTCTTCCAGGGTTTCGGCTGTCGGGGCGGGTGTGTCGGGAGCTGCCAGGCGCTTGATGGGAGCATCCAGGTAGTAAAAAACTACCTCCCCGAGCCGGGCAGCGATCTCTGCACCCCAACCGCCGGTCAGATTGTCTTCTTCAACGATCAGCACTCGATTGGTTTTTTTCACGGACTCGCCCAGAAAATTCATGTCCAGGGGATTCAGACAGCGCATATCGATCACCTGGGCCTGGATGCCCTCACCAGCGAGAATATCTGCTGCCTCCAGGGAGCGGTAAACCATCATCATGTTGGCCAGGATGGTGACATCCTCCCCAGCCCGCACCTCACTCAGTGTTCCTATCTCGACTTCATAAGCTCCCACGGGAACAGCCATCACGGGATCGATCGAGGTCTTCTCCCGGCGACCCCCCTTTCCACCGTAAAGCAGCTTGTGTTCCAGAAAGATTACCGGGTTATCGTCCTTGATGGCTGCGTAAAGCAATCCCTTTGCATCATAAGAGTTTGAAGGACAGAGTACTTTTAAGCCAGGCGTGTGCATCCAATAGGCTTCCGTTGATTGGGCGTGTTGGGCTCCGCGCCCGGTAGCGCCCACCGGCAGCCGCAGAACCAGTGGTACCCTTACCTGTCCATTGCTCATATAGTGCATTTTAGCAGCCTGGTTGACGACCTGGTCCATGCCCACGAATACAAAATCACCATACTGCATCTCGGCGATCGGGCGCATACCCACCAAGGCGGCACCGACTGCCGCACCAATAATGGCCGTCTCGCTGAGGGGCGTATCCATCACCCGGTCGTTACCAAACTCGGACGATAGTCCCAGGGTGACGGTAAATCCTCCACCGAAGCCGTCCTGGATGCCGATGTCCTCGCCTAATAGGAATACCCGGGGATCTTCTCTCATTGCCAGCCGCATCGCATCTCGCAGCGCCTCGGCCATTGTCATTTCTCTTGTCTCTGGGGAATCCATGGCTTAACCCCCTCTCTCTGCATAAACGTGGGCATACGTCTCGGAGGGATGTGGAGGTGGGGAATCCAGGGCAAATTGCACCGCTTCTTCGACTACCTGCTGCACAGATTCTTCTATGCTGTCCAAAGTATGAGGATCTTCCCCGCCTTGTTCAAGGTATTTGCGGAAATTGGGGATCGGATCGCGGGATTGCCATGCGGATAACTCTCTCTGTTCACGGTACTTGCCAGGGTCACCGCGGGAGTGACCCATGAAACGGTAGGTTTTGGCTTCGATGAGGGTTGGGCCATCGCCTCGGCGGGCTCGATCGACGGCGCGCTGACTTTCTTCCCGAACAGCGATCGGGTCCATTCCATCGACGATGATCCCCGGGATTCCGTAGCTCGCTGCCCGGTCGGCGATGTTTTCTATCTTCATCGCAAGGGAAATATGCGTGGAGGCTGCATACTGGTTGTTCTCGCAGATAAAGATCACAGGCGCGTTCTTCACGGCAGCCAGGTTGATCCCCTCATGGAAAGCGCCGATATTGGCAGCACCATCCCCGAAAAAGCTGACCGCTACCCGCTGCTCAGCCTGCAATTTAAATCCCAGCGCAGCCCCGGTAGCAATGGGGATGTTCCCACCGACGATCGCATTGGACGGCATCATGCCAACCGAGACATCGGTCAGGTGCATCTGGCCGCCTTTTCCTCCGGCACAGCCGGTGGATTTGCCCATAATCTCTGCAGCGATAGATTTAAGCGCCATGCCCTTGGCGATACCGTGACCAACTGGACGGTGGGTTGAGAAAATGAGGTCATCCGGGTGCAGTGCAGTGCACACACCCACTGCAACTGCCTCCTGCCCCTGGTACTGGTGAAGAGTGCCTGGCACCAATCCCTGGAGAAACAGCTGGTAGAGGCGATCTTCAAAGCGACGAATTGTAAACATCAGCCGGAAAATATTGAGCAGCTCTTCGGAGGGTAACGTGATCATAATTTATTTCCCTCGGATAGATCGAGTCTCAAAATAAGCGGATTTTCCAGGATATCTTTAAATCGACTCAAGAATTTTGCAGCAAGTATGCCGTCGATGACGCGGTGATCGACGGACAAGGTAGCAATCATCAGTGGGCGGATGGTAATTTGCCCGGCGACGACTGCAGGCTGTTCTTTAATCGCTCCTAGGGCCAGTATAGCTACTTCAGGCGGGTTGATCACAGCCGTGAAACTATCAATAGCGAACATCCCCAGATTCGAGATGGTAAAGGTGCTTACCGCGAAATCTGTACTGCTGAGGCGGCCAATTTCTGCCTGCTGCCTGACTTTTTTCGTTGCCGTGGCCAGTGAAAAGATGTTGAGCAGGTCTGCTCCTTGTATGACGGGGACCAGCATTCCTTCATCAAGGCCGATTACCAGCCCGAGGTTGATTTCCTCGTGGAGTGAAATGCTATGGCCATTAAATCTGGCATTCAAAGAAGGGAATTCACGCAGTGATAATGCCGCAGCCCGTATACAGATATCGGTGATGGATGGCCTGTCATACCCTGCATGATCGGCGATTTCCAGCGCTTGACGGCGCAGGTCGAGGACAGAATGCATGTCGATGGTCGTATCCGCATAGAAATGCGGTATCTGTGACTTGCTGAGGGCTGTCCGCTCAGCGATAGACCTCCGCATCGGCGACAGTGCTACATTGGTCAGGGCGGTGCCAGCGGTGGGTATTTCATGATCCTGCATGGCTGCCAGCACGTCCCGCTTGAGAATCTGGCCCCCTGAACCGCTGCCCTGCAAAGTATCCAGCGGGATGCCCGCGCTGGCTGCGATGCGTCTGGCCAGGGGTGAGGCGAGGATGCGCCCATCTCCCCTGGGGGGACGCGGATCCGCTTTTCCAGCCCTTACTGGAACGACCTTATCTGCAGGAACCTCCTCGGCATGCTGCGGTTTTTCATCCATCGTGTCAGCCAGCAAACCGATAATCGCCCCGAGCGGTACCGATTCTCCTTGAGAGATGAAAATAGTGTGAACGAACCCATCCCGAAAGGATTC
>CP070764.1:570739-575145 GCA_020349245.1 Chloroflexota bacterium
TCGGAGACTAGCTCTGCGCGACGTCTCTCTACATCCTCAGATTGGGCGAGTTCTTTGCGGAAAATGATATTGACGGCACCTTCCGGGCCCATGACAGCGATCTCGGCAGTTGGCCAGGCGAGGTTTATATCCCCGCGGATGTGCTTGCTGCTCATCACGTCATAAGCACCGCCATACGCTTTGCGGGTGACCACGGTCAGCTTGGGTACAGTTGCCTCGCAGTAAGCGAAGAGTAGCTTGGCACCATGACGGATGATGCCGTTGTGCTCCTGGTCTGTACCGGGTAAAAAGCCAGGTACATCCACAAAAGTGATGATAGGCACATTGAACGCGTCGCAAAAGCGCACGAACCGGGCGGCTTTGTCTGAAGAATTAATATCCAGAACCCCGGCTAGAACTGCTGGTTGGTTTGCTACGATGCCGATGCTGTGCCCACCGAGGCGCGCAAATCCAACAACAATATTCTGGGCGTAATTCTCATGAATTTCAAAGAACTGTCCATCATCTACGATCAAATGGATGGCATCTTTGATATCGTATGGCTTGCTGGGATCATCTGGAATGAGGCTGTCCAGCTCTTCGGCCATGCGCAGAGGGTCATCTGTGGGGAGAACGAAGGGCGGATCTTCCATATTGTTCTGGGGCAAGTACGATAACAGTTTGCGCAGCAGGTAAAGGGTGTCAGCTTCGGTGTCCGTAGCGACGTGACAGACCCCGGAAACCTCTGAATGGATTGCAGCACCGCCGAGATCTTCAAAAGTGACCTCCTCGTGGGTTACTGTTTTGACCACCTCCGGCCCGGTGACAAACATGTACGAGGAATTGCGCACCATGAAGATGAAATCCGTCAGGGCGGGTGAATAGACTGCCCCACCCGCACACGGCCCCATAATCGCGCTGAGTTGTGGTATCACACCAGAGGCGAGCGTGTTGCGCAGGAAAATATCCGCATATCCACCCAGGGAGACGACACCTTCCTGGATCCGGGCACCACCAGAATCGTTCAAGCCGATTATCGGTGCACCGTTCTTTAAGGCCATATCCATTAACTTGCAGACTTTTTCAGCGTGAACCTCTCCCAGGCTGCCACCGAATACAGTGAAGTCCTGGGAAAAAACATATACCAAGCGACCATCAATCGTCCCCCACCCGGTAACAACGCTGTCTCCAAGGTATTTCTGCCTGTCAAGGCCAAAATCGCTCGTGCGATGTTCAACGAAGGCATCCACCTCCCGAAATGAACCTTTATCCAGCAGCAAATCGATCCGTTCGCGGGCGGTCAGGCGACCACGGGAGTGCTGGGCAGCGATGCGTTCCTCTCCCCCGCCTAAGCGGCTGGTGGCTTTTCTTTGGCGGAGATCTTGTATCTTCTTTTGATCACTCATGCATGTCTCCAAAATAGACTTTTGTAGCGGGTTGTGAAAAAACCCAGATAACGAATATTAACCCAAAGGAAGTGGCTAATGCGGCAAAAGGCCAATTCTCAAAAGTGTTCCCAGCTCTGATCGATTGGACTTTCTCATACCACTGCAAACCGAGATAGATTATAGTCATCAAGCGGGTCAGCAGCGGGATGAATGATTTTCCAGTCCACAGACCCCAGAGTAGAATTGATCCGCTGATGAAGCCGATCAGGCCGGTGATGGCTAAATATTCTGGTGGCTTACCGGGCAATGTGGATAAAAAACTCCACCAGGTGACCGCGTTTATTAATCGCACCAAGTGGATTATTGTAATGCTTAACACCAAAACGGTAAGGAGCGTTACGGGGAAAGGTCGTTTTCGCTCCGGGGAAGACTCGTCCAATTTCAAAACCTCTGCGTCCATTGTGTCAATCTATTGCCAGGGTGATCTTGCCCATTTGTTCACCTCGAGCAAGTCTTCGCTGGGCAATACCAGCCTGGTCCAGGGGGTAAGTCTGGTCAAGGACTGGATTGAGTTTTCCCGAGAAGACCAATCCCATGACGGTATGAAAGTCATCATGGGTCCCCATTGAAGAACCGATCAGTGAGAGGTGTTTGGCAAAGAGGTAGCGATTGTCGATTTTTACGACAGGGTTTCCGGTATTGCCAACCGTCAGAATGCGGCCCCCTTTTCCAGCAGCCCGAAACGATTCCGGGTAGGTGGAGGCGACGTTGTCGACGATCACATCCACACCGCGCTTTCCTGTCATGAGGTAAACCGTCCTCGACCAATCATGCTCTTTTGAGCGATCGATCAGGAAATCAGCGCCCAATGATTCAGCCAGGGACAACTTTTCGGGGTTTGATCCGATCACATAGACCACTGCACCGCTCAGCTTAGCGACCTGGATACAGGCCTGGTTAACTCCACCTGAGGCTCCCACAATGAGCACGGTTTCTCCCGCTTTCAAATCACCACGCCTGATCAGGGAATGCCATGCGGTATGAAAGACGAGGGCGGCAGCTGCTGCGTGATGCAGGGAGAATCCATCAGGTACTGCGAGCAGATTGCGTGCGGGAACGGCGATAAATTCAGCGTAGGTACCCCGCAGGGTCTCCCCCAATAATCCCCATTTCATGCAGCGATTGTCAAAACCTGACAGACAATACCTGCAGACACCGCAGCTGAGGTTGGAATTGATCACCACGCGTTCCCCCGGAGACCAGCCTTCTACTTCGCTGCCGACTGCGGCTATTTCTCCCGCACCATCTGCACCGGGAATATGCGGGTATTCCAGCTTCAGCCCCGGCCAACCCTCGCGCACCCATAGATCCAGTCTGTTCAAAGAAGCAGCTTTCAGCCGCACCAGGACCTGCCCCGATCCAGGTTCGGGAGTGGGGAAATCTCCATATTCCAGGACATCGAGATCACCATGTGTGTGAAAAAATATCGCTTTCAATAGCCTGCCTCTCCTGGTTATTCTTTTGACCTTATCTCCCAAATGTGGACATTAGCGGGTTCACCCTGGTGCAGGTCGCGAACTTCTAATCTTAGAAACTGGATCGTGGTTTGATGTGAAAAATCGAATGCAACCTCGGGCTGTTCCACGGTGCCTTTGAAGGTCCCAATATATTCAATTGGGTCGGCATTCAAAGTGGCGTAAAGCTGGGCGCGAATCTCTGCCTCTGTGCTGCCGATTATAACCGAGACCCCGCTGATCGATCGGGGCGATGGGTAGGATATCTCAACTATCGCTGGATTGGCTTCAAAGGTACGGGCAAGGGTATGCGGGTCGCCGTCAAACATGTGTTGGGCTTCACCGATATCCAATAATGAATGCCTTACCTGGACAGCTTCACCGTCTATCATGACCTCCGCAGAGCGCAGTATGAGACGTTCTTTTTTCTCGGCGGCCAAAATCGAGTCGATTTCATCCACATAAACCATGCGCACGAAATAAAAACCAGGCTCCCCATTTGGGTAGTGCAGAGATTCTTCAATCTGGATATCCTTGAATTTCCCGCTCTCCACGGCGACCTGGTGTTCATCCGGAGTCATCACGAAGAGTGAATTTTCATCGAGGGGTTGACGGTAGTACAAATAACCATCTATGCTTCCCATCTGGATTGGCAACGGATCGCCGAGGAAGAACCGGGCGACGATATCGGTGCCATTTGCCCAACCGGGGGTGAGAATAACCTTGGACTCCGGTTTTTCATCCAGGTAATCGCGGATATATGGGAAAAGCTGCCCGGCACCGTACTGCATTCCTCCGAGGCCATAATCTTGATACCAGGTAGGGGCATTCTGGAGAACATCTCTAAGCATGAAGAAGTTTGTCAAAGAAAGTACAGCAAATAAGCTGATGCTCAAGGCTTTGTGAGGAATACGCCGATTTTCCAACCAAGTTAGGGTCTTCTTTATCCCAAGGGCGATCAGAATCGTCGCTGGAATGACCAGAACCAGGCTGCGGGTTATCCCGATCTGCACCAGAGCGGCTCCAGCTGGTGCAGCGATCAGGGCGATAAGCGTAGTGCGGTAAGCGGAAGATTTGATGTTGCGCACTGCCAGGATTAAACCCAGAACTGCAAAGGGGAAAATATAGCGCAGTATATGTCCATATCCTTTCATTAGATGGCGCGGCAGGTCGCGTTCGTTCGGCAGGAACCAATAACCCGGACTCAATCCGTAGATATATTCAGAACCAAATTGGACAAGTTTTTTTTCAAGCGGTAGCGTATTCAACCAGTAGGAATCAAGTATGCGTAGGTGTTCAAGAGGACTCGCTGGATGGGCTATCCGGAAGCGCAGGTATGGAAGCGCCAATATTATCCCCAGACCCAGCCCTATTATTACTGTTTTTCTGTTCTCCCAATGGTAGCGCAGATCGGAAAGCAGCAGCAAGACTCCGCTCAGTCCGATCACCAGCTGCCCGGGACTGTAGGTATAGAATGCCAATCCACCGAAAAGGATTGATAGGTAAAGGTTTCCTGGAGAACGAT
>CP070764.1:575245-579492 GCA_020349245.1 Chloroflexota bacterium
ACTCATCCACAGTTACGCTGGCAGGCACTTGGACGCTGAGGATCAGGTTGGCTTCGGCATATGCGACCTCTGGCATGCGGCTGTAGCGCTCCAACGCTCTCTCGACGCTCAAACCAGGGGGTAGCTTCACCAGCTGCACACCGAGGGGGCGGATTTCATTAACCGGCTCCAGATCCATTGCATCCATCTTCTGCGCTGCCTGGGCAGCATTCACCCAGGGACGGAATTTAACCAGCATCTCACCAGGTACATGTTCCGGCAGAACAGCCGGATTGGCTTGGCTGGTGGTAGAACCCTGTGCCAAACCACCTGTTGTGCTGGATAACAAAATAACGACGAGGCTGATGGTAAGCAGAACTCTTTTTTTCATGGTCCCCTCCTAAAGGATATGGAACGATTAAAAAGGCAGAAATCGTGTTGTAGATGGATACCAGCTGCTCAGATCAACTTCCTCTGGCGATTTCCCTCCGCCTAGTGTTTTGTTCACGAATAATAACCCGATAGCAGCCGAAGCAGCTATAGGGGGTGATATGTGAACACAATAATTACCTTCTTCATAGTTTAGCAGAATTTGATCACCAAGGCAACCAGCACAAATTAATTTTATGCGGATTTTATGAATAGAGATACTGCTGAATCTTGGAACGAGTGATGTCAAAATCGTGTAGAATAGATTTATGCCAGAAGAAAAAGAACCCCCGATCATCGTTAGCGCTTGCCTTGCTGGATTGAGAACCAATTACCTGGGAGAAGCCTGGCCTTATCCAAAGATTATCGAGATGGTCAGAAAAGGTAAAGCGATCCCCATCTGTCCAGAACAATTGGGAGGACTTTCCACTCCGCGAATCCCCGCGGAGAGGAGGGGAGATCAAGTGATCGATAAAAACGGTATGGACAGAACGGAACAATTCAACCGGGGGGCTGAACTGGTGTCTCAACTGGTGGAATTAACCGGTGCGAAGGTCGCGGTGCTCAAGGCAGATTCACCTTCTTGCGGGGTCGGCAGAACATACGATGGCACATTCAGTGACACGCTGATCGCAGGAGATGGTGTCACTGCGGAAAGACTCAGAAAATTGGGTATGGAGCTGTTTACAGAGGAAAATTTCTGAATAAATTTGACATCAAATTTCAGGCATCTTTTTCTTCGAGAAGATGATTAATTGCCTGAAGTGGAAATTTCAGCCAACACGTCCCCAAACCTGAATATCTCTTCGACGGTGTTGTAATGCACAGGTCCCACGCGCACCATCCCACCGGTCTCTTCAAGGTCAAGCGCTTCAGTAACAGATAGCGCGTAGTAATTCCCATCCCAAACATAAATTCCTTTTCTGCCCAGGGCTTCTGCCACTTGACGGGGAGTGAGTCCCTTCAAGGTGAAGGCGAAGGTAGGTACACGCGCTTCCAGCTGTTCTGGATCACGCAGGCCATAGATCGTCACCCCGGGAGTCTCTTCCAGCACATCTAGCAGAGTACGGCTTAATTCGAGCTCATATGCTCGAATCCAATTCATGGCCTGCTTCAAGCGCAGTCCGCGGTTTGAAAAGCCTTCAAATTGCTCGCCACCCCGAAATTTTTCTGCGATCCACTCGAAGTATTCCATTGCGCCGAGAACGCCAGCGATTCCCTCGTGATTCTGGGTGCCGGTCTCAAATTTCCCCGGAGGCGAGTCAGGGGCAGGTCGTACCTTATAAGCTTTAAGCTGATCGAGGAGCTCATATTTGCCGTAAAGCATGCCTACATGAGGTCCAAAGAATTTGTAAGCCGAACACACCAGGAAATCGCAATCCAATTGCTGGACGTCGATCGCTCCATGCGGTGCAAAGTGAACTGCATCGACGTAGACCAGTGCACCCCTGTCATGAGCCATCTGAGTAATTTCCTGCACGGGATTTATGGTGCCCAGGGCGTTGGAACTGTAACCAACAGCGACCAAGCGCGGTTTTGTCTCCAGAGCTGCCACCATATGCTGCATATCCAGCGTACCATCCTGGAGGTTGAAATTAACCTTGAGCACCTTGCACCCCCGGTCCTCGGCAGCTAATACCCAGGGAGTCACGTTGGCATCATGATCCAATCGGGTGACCACGATCGTATCACCTGGTTCCCAGGTCTGGGCGATCGAACGGCTGATGTGCAGGGTCAGGGAGGTCATATTTGCCCCGAAAACGATCTCCTGCGCACGCTTTGCATTGAAGAAATCGGCAACAGATTGATGAGCTTCTTCCAGAATTGCATCAGAAGCTTGGCTGGTGGCAAATGCCCCCTCATGATTGGCGTTCGTGGTGACCAGATAATCTACGATACGATCAAGCGCCGGCTTTGCAATTTGAGTCCCCCCGGGGTTGTCGAAAAATATCGCCTCCCGTTCCAATGCCTGGAACTGCTGGCGGATATCCTGGATATTGAAGGTCATAGTCCTTGTCCTAAGAGAAGAATTTTTTGTTTATTATATCCCTTGAGTTTCTTCAAGGATTGTAAAAGCCCTTTAAAGTGGCAAACGCCTGGGTGAGGGGGGCACCCAGACGCTTGCCGATGATCATGATAACATGGATTCGAATACTTTGGCAGGATGATTTTTTACCTATCAAAATTATTATGTCTTCCGCAAACTAGCCAAAAAAAAAACTTACTGCAGGTATTTAGGTTTTGATCCGATCCATGGTGTAATGTAAAGTAAGGAAGTTCAGGTGTGCCAGGTAAAAGCGGTGCTGCGTATACAGCGCATCCTCTTTGACAAAAACTTCAATTTCTTCATCAAAGGTTGGGAGTCTCAGTACTGAGAGGTTGTCCCCTTCACTGAAAGCCAAGAAATGACCTGTGAAAGTGTATCCAGTTTTCCTGGTTGTTAATAGGAAATTGCTCCCTTGGAGGTTTTGCGGGAGAAGGGTGGCGGTGAAATTCGCCGCAGGGAGGGGAAATCCAACGCTGACATAGCCGACGTCTTCATATTGTACGGTGGTATAAATGCCGACGTATATCGCCTCCCCAGATTGTTCGAATGCCCTCACCCACCCCCGCAGATTAACGATATCATCGCAATCAAAGTCGATTGTATCGATGAAACTGACAACACCTTTCTGAGATTCTTCCATATTAAATGGGAGGTTCGCTTGCCCAATTGGCTGGGCGATGTAGCGTTTGAAGATCCAAAATAAGGGTTTGTAGCGCAGGTCCCACTCAGGCATGATGTCCAGCTTATAGTTGCTGGTGTGTTCATAAAAATCGCGAATGCGCGGATGGACAAGACCGGGGTCAAACTGAGGTCCCCGCATACTTTCCATCGATTCCACGATGCCGATCCCCGCCGGGTTGCGTTTGAAGACGCCTGATTCTGCACGGGCCAAATCTTTGAAATAATCAGTACCGATGTATGCGCTGTTCGCTTCAAAAGGAACGACATACCTGACCTCCGCCTTTGGTACTCGCTCTGCCATCATTTGTACATATTCATGATTGCGAAGGAGAACATGATTTGCTGGGTGATACAGTAAACCGATCAAACCTCCCAGTAGAGCAGGGTTCAAAGATGGCAGGTATGCTGCGGACAGGAATGCGGTGATCCCCCCGATCAGTATCCCGATGAGGATGCTCCATAAACGAAAACTCATCGCGCCTACCAGGAAGCCAACGATTATTCCCAGGGTAAAGATCTCTATTCCAGCGAAGAGCAAAACCAGGGCAGAAGCCCATACTGCCCCCTCCAGACATTTCATGACCATGCGATAGAAGGCTGGTTTAGCGGTACCCGGCTTGCGGAAAGCATCTGATAAAGCTTCTGCGGGTCCAAGAAGGACCGTTCCGAGAAAAGCACCTCGAGCTGCGCCATCCCCACCGGCCAAGCTTGCCCCGATAAGGGCACCTCCGATTGCCCCGATCAGGCACCCGGCAACACCGGCGGCGAGAGCGCGCTCTTTTCTACTGCGTACAGGCTTGCTATTTTGTCCGCTCATCATGGAACAGTATAGGGCTTTTCAGAATCAATCATTGATCGCTTTTTAGTTTGTGAACGAAGGATTTTTGGTTGCAGGGCAATCCCTGGATAAGCATCATGGAGAAGATACCTACAGAGCATTATATCTTGCTAAAATTTGAATGAAGTCAAAGTTAGAGATGATGATCGCTCTCTATCTCCCTTGAATCCATCAGGAAATAGAAAGCACAAGGATTATAGATCGCGAAATTCTCCATAACAAGTTTTCTCGCAAAGTGTTTAGTAATCCCTTCGAATTAAAGGTCAAACGCCT
>CP070764.1:579592-583789 GCA_020349245.1 Chloroflexota bacterium
ATTTTGAGCTGCCCGGCTGTAAATATGCCGCGCGACTGGAGTTGACCCAACGAAGCTGACCGCATCTACTTGGGGGTGATCGAGAATTGCATTGACTGTTTCCGGACCACCGTTTACCAGATTCACCACACCTCGTGGGAATTCTGCTTCTTCCAGAAGGTGAAATACCTTTTGCATTGTCAGGGGAGTCCGTTCGGATGGTTTAACAATCACGGTATTACCGCATGCCAAGGCATAAGGCATGAACCAGAAAGGGATCATGCCGGGGAAATTAAACGGTGAAATTATGGCACATACCCCAATCGGCTGGCGCAGCAGATATTCATCAATACCTGGTGCAATATCTTCAAGAATACCTCCCTGCATCATAGTCGGAATACCGCAGGCGACTTCCACATTTTCGATCGCCCGGCGGATTTCACCTTCAGATTCTTTAAGTGTTTTACCATTTTCGATGGTTATCGTGCAGGCCAGATCAGCGAAGTGCAATTCGAGCAGGTCCTTCAATCGAAAGAGATACTGGATGCGATCTGTGGGCGGGATCCGCTTCCAGGTGTCGAATGCCCGATTTGCTGTCTGGACTGCTTCATCGACCTCATCGGGACTCGAAAGGGGGACGGTGCCGATGACTTTCGCAGTGGCAGGATTTACGACATCCAAAAATTCCGAAGAATTCGATACTCGCCATTCTCCACCAAAGAAATTTAATATCGCGTTTAATGATTGTGCCATTTTTCTTTCACCTTATAATTTTTGGGTTGTGGTTACCTGGGTGAAAATTTGTTCTTCCTCCAGCTCCTTGAAAAAGGGAATTGGATCGATGGCTGCTTCCGGAGGAAATACACCAGGTTCTAGGCGACCTTCAGCCATCCATATCGCAGTGATGGCAGGCGCAACACCGGTTGGAAGGGCACCCTTGCAGGTTACCGTGCCCATGCGGTAAGTGACCTCTTGACCATCCTTCGTCCCATGAACTTCGGTGACAATTTCCTTGACCCAATCGGGTGGTTCATTCTTTGGTGGGGCGAGATATTCGGTGATCTTAGGTACATACCCGGATAGCAAGGATACCATCATATCGCGGGGAATGATGGTTTGTCCTTTTACATCAACTGGTTCTTTACTACCAAAACCAAAATCAGCCAGCACGCGAATTTTTTCCACAACCACCTTGGACATTCCCCAATAATTAATTTTGAAAAAACATTCTTTCACACCTTTTTCTTTGAAGGTCAGAGGCAGAGTCGCAACTTCTGAATGCAAAGACAGATGCATCGGTAATGTACCAATCGGCTTGGTAAACCAATAATGTTCAAATTCACTCAGCGGCTTCATGGCCTTAAACTCCCCCTCCCTGTAGACCATGGGCTCCATGATCAACTCGTCGACGATCGTTGGTACTGCGTAGGTAAATTTTGGATCATCTGTAGGTGGAGGCATGATGCCATCATATATTTTGATGCTTTCAATATCGTCCAAACGGTCCGCGGCATAACGAGCCTGCAGATTTGGCACTCCCGGTGCTGAACCCATCCCCAATACCGCGCTTATCCCCGCTTCAGCAAATCGGTCACTCAATTCCAATTGCTTATGAGTTGTGAAAAACAGACCACCCATGTCGGTGTAGTGCACACCAGCTTCAAGACAGGCTTCCATCACGGGTAAGTTTGAATAGTATACGGTTCCATTGAAGCAGGCATCAGATCCCTTTAAAACAGCGACCATTTCCTGGTGATTGTTCACGTCTAGATGTTTAACCGTCACTTTTGAGCTCTTTATGTAATTCGCAACGATCTTAGCTTGCTTCAAATCGAAATCAGCGAGAATGACCTCATCCACGCGGGGATCTTTTGCCAGGTATTGAACGCCGATGCATGCCATTTTTCCTGCTCCGCCGATCACTGTGATACGCATGATTTTTTCTCCTATTCTGACCAGAAATTTCCTATGTGATATTGTTGTTTTCGAGCAGCTGATTTACTTACTCATCCCACGGGAACCACCATGGCTTCACCCCACCATCTATTTCCCAATGAACGTGCTTGGTCTCAAAGAATTCTTCAAATCCCTCCTGGCCAAGTTCACGTCCAATTCCAGACCGCTTCATGCCCCCAAAAGGACCAGCCAGGTTATCGATCAAAGGATCATTGACCCAGACATTTCCGGCCTCTATCTCTTCCATATACAGCTTGACTTTCTTGGGATCGCGGGTAAATAAGGTTGCTCCAAGTCCATACTGTGACTGATTCGATCGGGAAAGTGCTTCTTCAAAATTCTCTACCGGGACGACTGGCAATACGGGACCGAAGGTTTCCTCCCGCATTACGAGCATATCTTCTGTAACCCCGGAGAGTACGGTTGGTTCGTAGAAAAAACCCTTGGATTTGCTCGGTGGAATGCGACCACCGGTATGGATGGTGGCACCGGCTGATTGTGCCTTGCGAACCTGGTCCGCCACCTTCTCTCGTTCGCTTGGCCTGATCATCGGGGTGACTTCACTCTCCGGGTCAGTGCCTGGTCCCAGGACTAATTTATTGGTTAAATCAACCACGCCATCCAGGAATAGATCAAACACTTCCTGGTCAACATAGACCCTTTCCACGGAAGTACATACCTGGCCGGCGTTCAAGAAACCAGCCCAGACTGCAGCACGCATCGCTTCTTCCAGTTCACAATCAGCACAGACGATCAGAGGATCTTTACCACCGAGCTCGAGGTGGATATGCTTCATATCATCTGCAGCCAAACGCATGATTTGCTGACCAACTTCTGTGCTGCCGGTAAATGCAACCATGCGAACATCTGGGTGCTTGACAAGATATTCACCGACCTGAGCTCCTGGTCCTGAGACTATATTGACAACCCCAGGAGGTAAATGTGCAAACAACTCCTGGTATCCCAAAGAGACCCAGGTCGTGTAGGAAGCGGGTTTGATCACCACGGTATTACCAGCTGCCAGCGCTGGGGCGAGCTTCCATACCAATAAAAGCAATGGATAATTCCAGGGGATTATCGCCGCGACTACGCCTAATGGCACCTTGAGGACTAGAGAAAGCTGGCTGGCTTCCGGGGAGGGGATCACTCGCCCGCGGTAGTGTCGACCCAACTCGGCGTAGTAATCGAAACATTCAGCCGACCAATCCACATAGCCGCGATTCTTTCGGATAGAGCGCCCGGTTTCGAGACTCAGTTCCATTGCCAGTTTCTCCCGGTTTTCCCGCAACAAACGCGCCACCTCATGAAGCATCGCAGCTCGTTCCCCTGCTGGGATCCGGCGCCAGGAGGGAAAAGCTTCTTTCGCTGCCTGGACCGCTTGCTCAACCTGCTGATTGCCGCCCTGGGCATATTCACCGATAATTTCTTCAGTTGCAGGATTTATCGCCTGGCGGCCACCACCTGCACCATCTACAAATTCCCCATTAATCCACAATTTTCGCATTCTCATCTCCTCTAGAATGATATTATTGACCGTAACGAATTTCTCATTTTAAAGGAATCAAGCCAAGTAATTGCCACCTTATGGAAATTTGTACAACTAATTCGTTCGTTCAATTGTTTTCAGACTGTTCATCGAATGATGGTAATGCTCCATAAGCCATTTTATATGTATGCAGAATCATGGATGTCTCCGAGTTCACAATTCCAGGCACATGGAGCAGTTTTTCATTCAAGAAGTTCGCCAGGTGATCCCGGTCCTTACATAACACTTCCACCAGCAGATCGAACTCACCAGAGACCATGATCAAGTAACTGACTTCTGGAAATTTTGCTATTGTATTGGCAACCGATTCGAGTAAAGGGGGTTGAACAGAAACACTGATAATTGCAGGAGCATCGAAACCTAACCGGTAAGGGTCCACCATACCAATGATCTGGAGTACCCTTTCCTCCACCAACCGGGCGACCCGATTGCGTACTGTCCCTTCGGAGATATCCAATTCTTTGGCGATATCCGTAAAGGGTTTTCGTCCATCGGATTGCAAACTAGAAATTATATCAAGATCAATTTGATCCATACCCAATCAGGCTCTGATATTCGTAGAATATTTATATTTTATTATGGATTTCGTATAATTTTAACATATACTAACGAATTCCGTAATAATTGAGGTATCTCTCCCATTCTCGGGAAATTAATATACAGCAGGTCTGCGTCTGTTTATGATTTGCAGAGTTAACCGGGTTTAATCTTGCGAG
>CP070764.1:583889-588019 GCA_020349245.1 Chloroflexota bacterium
CGAAATGAACAACCCTGACCTTATTTGTCATTATACTGTGAAAACTTCACGAAAACAATTCGCTGAAGGGCATAAGGAATGTTCATCAAATATTCACGTTCCGCTGGTGGAATCAAAATAACTGCCTCCGAAGAGACAGGCCAGTGAATGGGCTGCCGTGCGAACGAATGCGAGAGATAGATAGCCCGAGTCCCTGTACTCCCGCTCCCCCGATGCCCTACGGGGTCACCGATACCCTTCTGGGACAGGCCTTCGGGAATCAAATATTCAATAGTTAGACCCCTTTAGGTTCACAAATCGCTTCACTGCTTACCATTATTATCCAGTGCCTACCGGACGGGGGAAAAATTGGTGATTAGTTTGTTATTGTTGTTTTTAGGTTTACGATCCTTACAACTCCCCCAACCGTTCTTCCAGCACCTTGATATAGCCTGAGGCGCCCATCTCGGTGAACATGTCCAGGGACTGCTGGTAGGTTTCGCGGGCTCGTTTCAGGTCGCCTGGTCCAGCACGACCTACCAGGGCATCACCCAGGTCAATCAGTTCGCGCGCCCAATTATACCGATAGCCACCACGTTTATAGGTATCAATTAAAGGTGCACAGATTTCGATGGCTTTTCCCCAACGTTGTTCAATGCTAGCAAGCTCAATTTCGATCCTGGTACGCACAGAACTTGTGTCATCAAGTTTATTAGGAAACTGAGATAGAAGATCATTTGCGTAAGCCAATTGATCTTGAGCTTCTGTGATCTTACCTTGGCGATAATAAACCTGCACAAGATAGAATTGAGAGAACAATTCTGTTGAATACTTTTTGATAGTCTCCATCAATAGCATCTCGGCCTCAGATAAATCACCAGAATAACCAAATCGGTTTTGTTCTAAAACATTGAAGGCAATTGCTAATTTCCGATATATGATTTCCTGGATATGACCTTCGTCTTGTAAATATCGCAACACCTCTTTGTGAGCATCTACGGCGGAAACCCATTCCCCTCTATTTTGGTCAAAATAAGGAAGATTTATAAAAAAGAACTCATCTATCCGGGCTTTCGTAACAGTTGATGATTGTAAGAACTCTCTTAGATCATCCTCAATTGTATTTAATCTACCAATCCCAACACTCTGTGCAGCGGCATTAGAAAGAGCGAAAATCAAGGCATCAACATCGCCTATTTGGTTGGCAATTTCGGCTGCTCGCCAGGTATGTTTGTTTGCAGTACTTAGATCTTGGAGTGAATTGGATAACAACTCTCCTATATTATAATTCGCTCTAAACGCAATACGTAACAACCCATTATTCTCTGCCATTTCTAGGACTTCATTAAGTATAGCTATACTCTTTCCCACATCATCCAAAAAAATACCAATGGTTATTTTCACTTCAGCTTGTGTTTCTAAGTCCCCAACCCGCTCAGCCATCTTTTCTGCTCTCTTACAAAGATGCATAGCTTGATCATTAATATCCACGAAAAATGCAGTACGTCCTCCTTCAGCTAGTAATCTAGCGTATCCTTGACTGTCTGGTGAGCCTTCTAACACCTCCAATCCTTCCTTGCACAAATTCCAAGCTTTGTGATGATCTTCTGTAAACCAAATCATAGTAGATAACCGTGTGTAAATATCCCCCAAATGGTCGTAATCACCTAACTGTTGATATAAATCAATTGCCGCAGTCCACACTTCGGAAGCCTCTTCCGTTTTTCCTTGTCTGAAATATGCTTCACCTAATCCTGTGAGAACCTCAACCCGGATCTCTTCTGGGGGAGAAAGCTCATACGCTTCATGATAATATCGCTCGGCTTCAGAAGAAGCGTAGGCTGCTAGAGCAGCCTCACCAGCCAGGCAGAAATATTGGCAAGCTTGATCTCGCCTTCTCGCTAGTATCAAATGTTCTGCGATCAATCCACTGTATTCGTTAATGCGATCTCCGCAATTGGCAATCAACCAGTCTGCCACCAAGCCATGATAGGATCTCCGCAAGCGTTTGATCACACTTTCATATGTTACTTCCCGCAAAATATCATGTTTGAAAAGATACTCTGCAGACCCAACAAAGGCTGATTCCTCATGACGAAAGACTAATTCTCGATCGCGCAATGAAGTCAATGATTGAGTGATCAGTTCAGGGTCGCCACCATTTCCTCCTTCTGCCTGGATATAAGACACAATCCGATCCCAAAATAATCTTCCAATCACAGATGCTTGTTGGAGGACAGTGCGTTCGTGGGTTGGCAGGCTATCAAGACGAGCCTGTAATACTCCTGCTAACGTAGATGGAACATCAACCTGCTCTAAGAGACTCAATTCAATATGCCAGGTTTCTTCACCTGGAATAACCACTCCATCCTCGATCAGCATCTTGATCAGTTCTTCCACATAAAAGGGATTTCCCTCTGCACCTGTGATGATCAGTTCACGTAGCTCAAAGGGTATCTCATTCGCCAATTTGAGAATCTCAGATACTAATTGTCGGCTCTCACGTTTTGTAAGTTGGCGCAATTCAAGGAGTGTGTGGAAATCCTGGCCCTCACCCCAATATGGACGTCTCTCAAATAAAGTGGGACGGGCTGCGCATACAATTAGAAAAGGTAACTGGAGAGTTTGTTCTCCCAATGACATGACCATATCTAGCGAACTGTCATCAGCCCAATGGATGTCATCCAGAAAGATGACGACAGGCATTTCCTGCGACCATGTCTTGAAATACTGAATCATATACATCAATCCGCGGTTGCGAAGCTGCTCAGGGTCATTGAGCACACCTTTCAGGTGGGGGCTGGCGCTGAAATCAAAGCCCAGCATTTGCCCGAGGATATGGGTGCGCATCATACCGTCACGCTCAGTGCCAAACACTTCGCAAAAACCAGATTCAATCTTTTGGCGCGCTTGCTGTCCAGTATCGTCGTCCAATATCTGGAAGCGGAAGGCAAACAGGTCGCGCAGCAGGCTGTACGGTAGTCCCTGCGCTTCCTGCCGCCCGCGTCCTTGAAAGAAACGAACAGCCTGTGAGCTTGGCTGCAGATCGAGCCAGTTTTGGAACTCATAAAGCAGGCGTGATTTACCTACCCCTGCCTCGCCACTAATAGTAATTAGATGACCTTCCCCTTCCTCGAAAGCTGTCATCAAGGCATCCTGGAGAAATTTCAGTTCATCATTTCTCCCCACCATGCGAGTTTCTACCCCTTCAACGCCCCTGGTTTGCACGCGGAAGGCTCTCGGCTTGATATTCTCAACTAAATAAACCGCAACTGGCTCAGGGAAACCCTTGGCTGTGATCGGTTCTTGCGGTTCAACATTGAATACGCCGCGCACGTGGCGGTAAGTGTTGTGCGAGATGAGCAAACCACCAGGTGGTGCAGCGCTTTCAATGCGTACCGCAAGGTTAACCACTTTCCCCTTCACGGTATCTTCAGCCTCGGTCTCCCCACCAAGAGCAGCCAATCCCGTGTCGATGCCGATCCGTACCTGGAAATCCTCAATACCCCAATCCTTGTCGATCTCCTGCGATAATGACTTGGAGACCTCCAAGATCTCCAATCCAGCACGTATTGCCTGTTCAGGATCATCCTCGTGTGAAACTGGATCACCAAATATAGCTTTGAAACCATCTCCGGTGTATCGTGTGACACGCCCTGCATGCGTACCAATCGGTTCTGCCAATCGCTTGAGGGCATGATCCATCATATCAAGGGTATCCTCTGGGTCTAAATCCTGCGTCATTGCAGTCGAACCAACCACATCCAAAAAAAGAAGCGTAACCAGTTTACGCTTTCGTTCGGGAATATCAAGTAAATCTTCTGTTGGAGAGTAAGCCCTTGATTCAAGGTCAGCTAACTTCTTGCGAATTGGTATCAGCGATGCTTCGACTACCTCATCACCAAGTATTGACCTTTGTGATTCAATATCTGCGATGGTCTGCTTTAGCTGATTGATCTGCTCATCCAGTGTGGGGGGCATAGGCCTGACCAGAGGAAAAATTCATGCAAACCAGAGAGTTTGGGTTGAAAAGATTCAGAAATCCATAAGGGATAATACCGAAATGAACAACCCTGACCTTATTTGTCATTATACTGTGAAAACTTCACGAAAACAATTCGCTGAAGGGCATAAGGAATGTTCATCAAATA
>CP070764.1:588119-592241 GCA_020349245.1 Chloroflexota bacterium
ATGTAAAACCTGAATTTCACGATCACTTAATGGTTCTTCAATATCGGAAACCAGCGAAGCATATCGTGATAACTGCTCATGTTCATGGTGTTCTTCAGAAAAAGTTCTCAGCAATTTCCTGCCGTAATCTGCATTTGTCCCCGAGGAAACAGCACGATTGAGCAGCTGGACCAGCGGTTCACCTTCATCCAAGAAGATTCGTACATAATCCCCATTTTTGGCAAGTGATAAGGCCTCATCCAATGCTGCACAGGCTTCAGCCAATCTGCCCTGTGCATTTAAGCAAAGGGCGTCGAGAATCTGGATCTCGATAAGTATGTCTACCCGTTCAGCCTGCTCCATCTCCTGTGAAAGTGTTGCAAGGCAGGTTTGTGCATCCAAAAAGCGGTCAGTTGCCAAGAATATTCGTGCTCGTAATAGTTCTTCATATTTGGACACATGTTTTCTGATGTCTGTATTGCTTGGTTGGAAACGAGAACAATCGGTCCGTGCCCGTGAATCCATCCAATCTTCTGCGGCATGTAAATCACCCATTGTTATTCGGCACTTGGTTTCCTCTACTGCAGTGAGCAATTGGTCAAATTCAAAGAATGCATGCTTTTTCGCAGCTGCGAGAAACTGATTGGCTTCAACCACATCACCTTGTACGAGTTTTAATTTTGCGAGACTGATATATCCTCGGTATGAGGTGGCTACTCTTCCCCACTTTGTTAGTTCTATTCCCCTGGTTAGGTAATCCTCTGCCATTTCGAGTGAATTTTGTTCTCTGAGCACCTCTCCTAAACCGATGAGAACTTCACCAGCGATAGGGAGCAGGTTCCCTTGTTCATCCCTGGCCAAATCTAACACTTTTTCATAAGTGCGCTTTGCCTGATGAAGCTTTCCCTGGAAGGAGTACAGCTTTGCCATCTCACAGCTTGCTGCTAAGGTGAGCATTTCATTTCCAGAAGTTTGACTCTGTTCATGTACCTTTTTTAATATATGATGTCCTTCCGAGGGTCTGGTTTCAAGCACACTGGTATAGCTAATGATCCACAGCGCCACATTCCGCAAACTTTGGCTGGAGTCTGCAGTCAAGAGACCAATCGCTTTATGGGCAAATTCGTATGCTTTTGATAATTGACCTCGCAGCACTGCGACGGTCGCCTGAACCACGTATTTACCACCGAGATGTGTGTCCGTTTCATAGACCAAACCAGCTAAAAGAAGATCCACCTGATCTAGCGGGTTTCCTGTCATCAGAAGTGACATAGCCCTGCCAATCCCCAACATGGGATGGGAGTTGATCGCAGACACAGGCAGTAAATCAGTCCAACTAAGAAAGAGTGCAAACTCACTTCTCATCAAAACCTCTTCGGCAAACTGTTCAATCAAGCTGGCAGCTTTGTAAAAATCTCTTCCCCGAAGGGTATGTTCGATTGCCTCGGTCGTCATACCTGCTTGTTCGAACCATTCTCCTGCTGATAGATGGAGATCGTCAACTTGCTCAGGTAAAAGTTCCTGTAAGCGTTTGCGAAGATGGTCCGCGAAGAGGGCATGGTAGCGATACCAGTGGCGTTCATCATCGAGCTGGATGACGAAAATGTGTGTTTCTCTCAACTTTTCTAACTTCATCTGGCTATCATTTCCCCCGGTCACTGCATCACACAAAGGTCCGCACATTTGATCGAGAATGGAGGTCTGCAACAAGAAGGTTTTAATCTCGTCTGGTAGACCTCGCAAAACCTCATCTGTCAGGTAATCCACGATATACTCATGGCTGCCTGAGAATGCTTCAATGAAATCATCCAGGTTCTCTCGTTCACGCATCGATATCGCTGCCAATTGGAGGCCAGCGATCCAGCCTTCAGTTTGGGAGGCTAGTAGAGTGACCTGTTTTTCGGACAAAGCCAGGCCTTGCATACGGGAAAGAAATTCCGATATTTCTATTTTGGTGAAACGCAGGTCAGCCTCGCGCAATTCTAGGAGCTCACCTTTTCCACGCAACTTGGCAATAGGCAAAGGAGGGTCTGATCTGGTGGCGATGACCAGGTGCACTTGCGATGGCAAATGATCCAGGAAGAAGGAAATTGATCGCAGGATAAGATCTGATTCGATCAGATGGAAATCATCAAGCACAATAACGGCGGGGGAGTCTAGCGACGCGAGTTCATTGATGAGCGGGTAAAGAATCAATTCTGTTGCTGGAATTTGTGGAGATAAATTTGGCGTTATTGCCAGGTGAGCTATTTCGGGTTGTGCATTCTTGAGCGCGGTGAGAAAATAAGTGATAAAGCGGAAAAAATCATTATCGTTCCTTGCCAATGATAACCAAGCAGCGGGTGGATCGATCTGGTGAACCCATTCACTCAATACGGTGGTCTTTCCATATCCAGCTGGTGCAGCTACTAAAGTCAATTTCCGGGTCAATCCTTGATCCAGCAAAGCAAGTAAATGAGGCCGGGGCACCAGCTCCGGGCGTTGCGGTGGGATCATGAGCTTGGTGGCAAGAAGTGGGGTTGACATAAAGTTCTTCGTTTGGGCGAGCCTTAAGGTTTGTTATCAAACAGCTTAGTAGTGAACTCATCAATAGATCTGGGATTGGTTTCTATTGCATAAATCTCCGCAGTCCAAATCGGTTGTCACCATATGATTATATATCGAACAGAAATTGATGTTTTTTTGATCTGGAAAAAGGTTGCTGCGAATTACAAGGGATAGGAAACCAGCAAACCATAGATACCTGAGAAATTTCAATAAAAAACCGTGCGAATCACCGGTTGGAAAAGGTCCTTGTGATGGGCACATAGCGGGTCAACAGGGCAGCGCTGGCAATCAGGATCCGTCATCTCCGGGCAGCGCCTGCGCGAGTTGAAGAAGAACCAATCCACAGCGCCCATACTTCTCCCAGAACGGGAGGCAACCCGGTCTACAGCCTGGTAGCAGGCGAAGCGTACAACCTGCTCTTCTTCAGGTAATAATACTTGCCTGCTTACCAGTTTGTGCATTAGGTCATCATCCAAGATCTCAACCAGTCCAGTCCGCAAGCAAGTCCGCATGACATGGTAATCGATCACAGGCGTGACTTCTTCATGCTCTCCAAGGACGAGAAAATTTTCTGGTCGCTGGTTTAAAATAAACGCCAGTAATCCTGGTTTTTTTCGCAACGGGTCTTCCTTATAGCCCCCGATGTGGTCCAGTATTTCAAAGAAGGTTTTCAGCGGTGCTGATGAGTCAGACGCTTGCTGGAGCAGCTTTTTCGGAGAAAGGTTAAGCGCTAGCATGTCGTCTGCATACTGGCGAGCCTGAGCGAGATGCAGGTCGAGAGCCGGCATGGGAATAGAGCCGTCATCTGCTTGAAACAGCTGCTCCATCTCTGCAGGAGAAAGATTCGCCTGGCGCTCCACGGAAAAGAAAGCGGGATCGTTATGCAGCTGACGTAAATATGCCTGCCACAGGTAGTCAGAACCCTTTAATTTCTTACCATCGATAGTAGCGATCACAGGCTGGTGGTATCGACCTTTGTCGGTTGTCCAAAAGCCAAACTGCTGCAAGGTGGCGACAAAAAACCAATCCAATGTCAATGGATCTCCGACGGCGGGGAGCTCTGGGCCGGTGAAATCAAAAGGTTCAACCTGTGGAAGTTCAGCGACCAGGCGGGCGATTGACCAGACCTGCGAATCGTTAACCAGCGCACGCAGATCGACGGGCACTGCTGGAGGCGGGTCGGGCGAGAAGAGGGCCGTAGGTCCAGGATATTGGATCATCTCTGCCGACAAGACGGCTGCAGCCGTTGCAGCCATCACAGGGTGATTGCCAAGAATCAATTGGGCAACTGCCGCACCACAAAATGTGTCTCCAGCTCCTGTGGGATCGAGCACCTGGCTGGGTACTGCAGGCAGGTTAGTTACATAATCGCCTTGAACAACGATGGCTCCTTCTTCACCCCGGGTAATAAAAAGTACTTTTCCAGGCTTTGTTTTCGCCGCTTCCAATGAGCCGTAAACCATCTCTGCTTCCTGATAGTTCATAAATGCGTAATCACTATGCTCGAATACAATTCGGATGGCTTCCGGTTGCTCTTCTGCATTAAACAAACCTGTGCCAGCAGAGATCCGTTTTGCACCGTTTTTCCGTAAAGCC
>CP070764.1:592341-596378 GCA_020349245.1 Chloroflexota bacterium
ATTCAGGTAAACCACCGGGACTGAAATCTCGCTGAATCTCCTTGAGAGCTCTCCAATTAAATTATCATTTCCGGGTACTGCCCAAAGAATGCCATCAACTTGTCTGGCGAGCAGGTTACTTAAAATGCCGTCGATTTGGACACTATCAAAATCATCCAGCAAGCTCAGTAAAAGTGAAAAACCCAATTCATTCGACTTTTTTTCAATACCTTGTAGCACATTTGAAGGACCAAAATAACCCAAACCATAACCAACGACACCAAAGGTGTTGGTGCGACCGCGGCTCAAGCTCCTGGCGAGCACATTTGGAGAATATCCCAGGTCGGATATGACCTGCTTGACTCGGAGTCTGGTATTTGGGGAGACATCCGGACGGGAATTAATCACCCGAGAGACTGTTTGTGTTGATACCCCTGCAGCTTGTGCAACGTCTTTAATGGTGACTTTTCGCATCAAATTCAACCTTACTGCTGCCCATTGTTACCGTTCCCGTTACCGATAACACTCGCGATCCTACTTTAGCATGTTTAACCTCCGCTGTCAAATCTTATTAATCTTTAAACCTGTTTTTCTTCACCAGCTAAATGAGTTTCCGAATGCAGGCGTGATTTCAAAAGTCTATTTAAAAATTCCCTGCTGATTTACGATAATGGTATTCTTGTTATAATTTTTATTACTTGAAAATTTTTGGAGGAAAATATGCGATACCGGATTTTCGGGAGGACTGGTTGGGAAGTGTCTGAGATCGGCTTCGGTGCCTGGGCAATTGGAGCTGATTGGGGTCAAGTCAGTGAAACAGACGCGCTGGAGGCAATCCATACATCTATCGACCAGGGAGTAAACCTTATCGACACTGCGGATGTCTATGGCGATGGACGCAGCGAACGCCTGATTTCTCAGGTGCTCAAGGAACGCAGTGAACAAATCTATGTTCTCACCAAAGCTGGGAGGCGGCTAAACCCCCATGTGGCTCTGGGGTATAACCGACAGAACTTAACCGCATTCATCGAGCGCAGCCTGATAAATTTAGATGTTGAAGCCCTTGACCTTGTACAGCTTCATTGCCCACCGCCCGAGGTGTACGATAATCCAGAGGTCTTCGCTGTGCTTGACGATCTGACCAAGGCTGGCAAGATCAAGCACTATGGCGTGAGCGTTGAGAAAATTGAAGAGGCCATCAAAGCGATTGAATATCCGAATATCCAGTCTGTTCAGATAATCTTCAACATCTTTCGCCCACGTCCAGCGGAAGTATTTTTCCAGCTTGCACAGGCCAGGGAGGTAGCGATCCTGGCGCGCGTACCCCTGGCTAGCGGGCTGCTGAGTGGCAAGATGACGCGCGATACTTCCTTCGATGGGGATGATCATCGCAGCTATAATCGTTTCGGTCAAGCATTCGATGTCGGAGAAACTTTTTCCGGTGTTGATTACGAGACCGGATTGGATGCCGTAGAGGAGATCCGCCAATTAGTACCCCCAGGGATGTCCATGGCACAATTTGCATTACGCTGGATTCTCATGTTTGAGGCGGTCTCTACAGCAATCCCGGGCGCAAAAAACGCACATCAAGCGCTTGAAAATTCTGAAGCGAGCAACTTCCCCCCACTTGATGACAAGATAATGGTCGCTCTACAGGAAATATATAACAGAGAAATCAAGTCTCAGGTGCATCATCGCTGGTAGTCAGTTTCCCCCAGGTAGCTGTCTTTCAAATTGCGGATCTGCTTCCCAAGATAGCATTTCACATCGTTTATTTTTACCTGGATATCATCACTTTCATGGATGAAGCCCCAGAATACCTGATTTTCATGGTCAATCTTATTGGAAGAAAGCTTTTTATTCCAACCTCAACTTCAACAACACCAGTTCGAATTCCAGCAATGGCGATGCTGGTCACCTGAATACAAATTTATCGCACGATAATTGATAAAAGGAAATTCTAAGTTATTGTGACTCTTAAAGGTGTGATTTGGGATATGGATGGTGTCATCGTAGACACTGGAGAATTTCATTTCCAATCCTGGATGATCACTCTAGCCCCATATGGTATCCCTTTTTCAAGAGATATTTTCAACAATACCTTTGGAATGAATAACGAAGGAATCTTGAAATTGTTAAAGGGGAAAGATTTTGATCCTCAAATGATCAATGAAATCAGCGAAAGAAAAGAAATCACCTTCCGCCAACAGATTCGTGGACGGGTGAAGACTTTACCCGGTGCCATGAACTTACTCAAATCGATCCGAAAAGAAAATATTCCTCAGGCAATTGGGTCTTCTGCTCCTCAAAAGAATATCGACGCAATCGTTGGCGAATTGGAACTGAAGGACTACTTCGCCGTGCAGGTATCAGCGGCTGAGATGCCAGGGAAACCTGATCCGTCAGTATTCTTGGCTGCAGCCCAGGGAATTCACGCACCGGCAGCCCAATGTATTGTGATCGAAGACGCAATCGCAGGTGTTGAGGCCGCGCTTAGAGCGGGTATGAAATGCCTCGCTGTCACAACAACCAACTCTGCCAGCAGTTTAAGTGCTGCACACAAGATTGTAAACCGGCTCGATGAGATATCAGTCGGTGATTTGTTTTCTATGTTTCATGAAACACCGGATACATAATTGTTACCATCTCTGGTTTAGTGCTGACAAACCTGCAAGACATGAAAAATCATGCATTTATTGACCATCTGCAAATATTAAGGGGAATTGGTGACAGGATAACAGTTCGCCTTTCCTTCCTCTTGGTTCGTTGCAAACCGGATACCAAAACAAGGAAAAAATGGAAACAGTGGACACTGATTGCCTCCCTAACTGGACACACTGGAAATTGAAGACAAAGAATCAAGGGATGGATATCCCCCTCAAGGACTCTTAATCGTTAGTCCCGCAAGAGCGGTGCGGGATGTACCCAAACATGGCTCTGCCAGTCGGGACTCGGTTACAGGTTCTCTTCGTCCCACGACTCACACGGAATGAACCCTCGCTCAGGACAGGCGAGTCCTGTCGGGGTCATCCGATTCAAAAGAGCCTTTTGACATGCCTGTCGAAAGGGTCTTATCTATGCTGCGATTTGAGTAAAAGGGGGAGAAAGATGGATCAATTAAGGAGCGAGAAATACTTTTAAGGATATTTCAATCCCAAGTTTGCAGTATGCCAGACGAATCCTCCACTCCTCACTCCTCGCATTCGTGCAGGTATAAACACCGCTCTTCAAGGGTGAATTCTGGCGGCTGGCGAAGGATCCGCTCTTCGGCTTGCCTCAGCAAACCCTCTATCCCTGCAGGCCAGATGCGCGCCGTTTGATCTGAACCCGCCGTTAGGATTTGCATCCCATCCGGACTCCAGGTGGCTGTCGATACTTCACCTTCGTGCCCGAGCAACTGGTCGACTTCCTCACCGCTTTGCGCATCCCAGATACACGCCGTGCCATCAGCACCCGCGGTCACGATTTGATCGCCGGTAGGCTGCCACTCGACAGAAAGGACCGCGCCGGTGTGACCCAAGTATTGGCTGATTTCTTCGCCAGTATGGGCATCCCAGACCCGTGCCGTGCCGTCGCTGCTGGCTGTGACGACATATAATCCATCTGGACTCCAGTCGGCGTCGTTGACTCTTTCCGTATGGCCCTGCATCTTGAGCAGTTCATCTCCCGATTCAGCATCCCAAATTATCACTGTCCCATCCCCGCTGGTCGTGATGATATAAGCACCATCAGGGCTTAAAGCTGCGTATCGGTTCCCGGCAAAGGATCGTATCTCCTCTCCACTTTCCGCCTTCCACATGCGGGTGAGGTTATCCTGGCCGCTGGTGAGGATGAGATCCCTGTTGGCATCCCAGGTTATCGAATTAATCGCGCCCCTGTGAGCACCCAGGTTCCGACCCAACCTGTGGGTAACCTCACCATCGCGGGCATCCCAAATGATGGCTGTGCCAATTCCATCACCCGTGATCACCCGCTCACCGTTGGGTTCCCAGGCTGCAGCCCTGATTGGGCTGCTGTGCCTTTCAAACCTCAGCAATTCAACTTTTCGATCTGCATCC
>CP070764.1:596478-600494 GCA_020349245.1 Chloroflexota bacterium
AAGATAATCATCGTCCCCAACGGATTCAACATTGTCCAGGCGACTCCCAGAACTGATCTTTTATAGCGAGTCAGGAGATCGCGGCGGATAAATTGAACGATCAAGAAGCGGTATTTTATGATCGCGGTCAGCTCATCCAAAGCAGCCGAGCTTTGGCGAGCTGAATCGTAAACCGGTGTATTATCCATTTGCATTGATTTGCCTGGTAAACCTTCTATACGGTTTTTGATTATTTCTACAGTAGCTAGCGCATTGTCTCACAACAGAAATCCATAGTCAAGGAAAGTGCTATTAATGAAATTAGCTATTCACAAGTAGCGGCGGACCCACACCCTCATTTTCATCGGCATCCAGCCGTAAAGAAAAGGTCGAATAGCTGCTTTAAACCTGAGCCAGGAGATTCTACTACCGCCCTCGCGCTGGTGAACGCGGACCATTTCAGGCCAGCAGCGATCATCACTTTCGATTGATTTGGCCTCCCCATGCAGCCTGAAATTTGCCCATAAACGGGGATAATACCTAAGTTGGGTGTGGTTCGATAGCCTCACCCACAGGTCATAATCCATGGCGAAGAAGAAAGTTGGATCCAATGGACCCACTTTTATCCACTGGTCAGCCCGGAAAAATGCCGCCTGCTGGGGGATGTGAACATAACCGCGCATCAAGCGCTGGTGGTCCGTCTGCCTTGCAGGAAATTGGCCGATGATATTTCCTTCGCTGTCGATTAAATTCGCATCACCATAAACCAAGCCGATTTTTGGGTGTTTTTCCAGGAATTCAACTGCTTCAGACACTGCGCTGGGAAGGTAGGTGTCATCCGAGTTGAGCCATGCCAGGATTTCACCTTTGGCATGTGCAAATCCTTTGTTTATCGCATCCGTCTGTCCCTGATCTGGCTCGGAAACCCACCAGGCTAGTTGGTCTGCATATTTCCGGATGATTTCCTGGCTGCCATCCGTCGAATTTCCATCAACGATGATGTACTCGAAATTTTCGTAATCCTGGCCGAGGACGGAAAGGATCGTCTCTTCGAGAAAGTTTGCTTGGTTATAAGAAGGTGTAACGATCGATACGAGAGGTTGCCGGGAGGTTTTCAATCGAAATCCTCTTTTATGTTTACTCCCAATCCCCTTCAGAATAATACTCTGGCGATACATCCATGGTCAGCTCGTAGATCCTTTCTATCTCTAGTGAAGACAAACGACGCTGCCAATTCTTGATATTTGCCTGGCTGGCAAGGCGTACAGAGTGAATTGCCTTTACAGGCAGTTCACTCGGGTTCTCTCCACTGCTGGATTTATTGATCTCCTCCCTGACAGATTCAGAATATCTCAATCCAAGAGTGGTATAAAGACCCTTGTATCCATTGATCGGATCCATCGAAAGATCCTCGTGGCGAAGGATGATGAATTCTGGATGACGTTCACGGAGAGCAGCCACCACCTGGTACACCATCCGCCATAACAAACTACCTTGAACAAGTATGTCAGCGGAATCACCTGAAATTTCTTCCATGTCCTTCCGGTATGGTTCCAGCCAATCCCTCATGAGTAAAGGTTGTCCCAGTAAATCGGAAAAATTGAAATCCCAGTTAAGCCTCAAAAAACTGCTGACAACAGCAGCTGGATGACGGACAATAATTACAACTCGAGATTTAAAATTTCTGGCAAACCACTCAGCTGAAAAAACCGCGAATGGATCTTTCAGCAGAGGTTTCTGGTGTTCTCGCTTCCCGGTCCTAAACGTTCTCCAATCACGCAACATGCGCAAGAAATCCTTTAGAGAACGCAGAGATTTAATCTCTAACCAGGTGTTATATTTGTATGCCAGCAGATCTTCAAGGGAGTCCAGGAATTCGAACTGGTTGTCATCACAAATATAGGGATACCAGTGAGAGATGGGCACCCGCAAAACGCCACGCCGATGGAGCACATTCAACGGTTCACTTATATAGGCTATCGCTGGATCTATGGCTAACATTTTTCCAACCCAGGTTGTTCCGGAGCGGTGAATCCCGGTCACCAAGATCGGTATTTTGTTGTTCAAATCCACGAAATCAGATTCCTAATCAAGACGCTCCAAAGATAATCCCGGCCAATCCAGGAATGACGTTTTTGCGGAGAAATCAGGTCGCTGGCTATCCTGGTAGCGGGTATATAACCCCGCCAGATTCCTGAAACCCAGCATACCGAAAAAAGCGTAAATGATCCTGTGCCAGTGGTGGGCGGTGTAGATCGGTTGGTTGATGAACGCTTTACCGTATGAACTTATCGCGGCTCCGAATTGGCTACCATCCATTAAGTAGCGAGCATTCAATCTGTATGCACCCCCCAAGACCTTACGCTGGTTGACTTTAATCGAATCTGCCAAACCAGGCTCCTTCCCCATCCATTCCATCACTTCTAAAGTCTCTCGTCCAAAATCAGCCGCTTGAGCGACATTTTTAGCTGCCTGGTGGTGTCTGGCTGCAGCCAAGAGTTCAGGAATATGTTGGATTGGTGCTTTGCTGGCTATCTTGATCCACAGATGGTGATCGAGCATATAATGATATATGTGCTCGAGACCTTCTACCTGCTCGTAGTATCTCCGTGCAATGAAAACTGCTGGCTGGCAGATAATACGAAATCCAATCAAATCTTCAAACTGCCAATCCGGAAAGATAAGTTCTTTAATCGGACGACCATCGGCATCGATGGTCACCGCATCCCCAAAAACGAAACCAAGTTCAGGTCGTGCTTCGAATTCCGCAACAGCTCTACTGATTGCGCCAGGTAAATACAGATCATCGGAATTCAACCAGGCGACTATCTCACCCTTAGCCCTTGCCATGCCCTTATTTATCGCGGAGGCTTGACCTTTATCTGGCTCAGAAACCCACCAGGTGAATTCAGAAGCGTATTTGCGGATGATATCTACACTCCCATCAGATGAGCCACCATCGACGACCAGATATTCTATCCGCGGGTAATCTTGCCTGAGAACAGATTTGATGGTGGCTTCCAGGTAATCAGCCTGGTTAAATGATGGGGTTATGATTGAGACTAATGGATTAATTTTACACACCTGCTATCTGGGGCGATACTTCGACTTCTCTTTTGCTTACTCCGGTATCAGGGGATTTCGTAGATCAAAAATCAGGTATCCATCACCTTCAGCAAAAATTGGGAAGTTTTCATAGAGGAGATTCTTTAATTCAGGCTGCCTCTCAAATTGATTACGCATTGTGACCAGGAAAAAATCTTTGTTGCCAGCCCGTTTATCAAACCAGTCTTTTACTTCGATGGCTGGTTTCCCCTGCAGCTCACGCAGTTTTTGCTGGCCAATCGGAGGCCAGATTTGGGGAGTTACCCATCCATAATAGGATAGCCGATTTCCATAATCGTGAACCAAGCCAATCACCGATGGATTGTGATCGAGAATTTCACCGATCTCAGCCCAATATGCAGGCTCGTGGCGGTAATCTTCATGTGCTAAATCCAGGCGAACATCCCAAACTTTTAGGACGATCGCGGAAAGCAGTATTGCACTTGCAACAAAACGAACCAGTAATTCAGGTTTGAGATCCGCCAAAGGCTTGAAAATCAAGGCACCCACAGGCGCCATCGTTATCGCTACAATCGGGATGAGAGGAAGATGGTAATATGAGTGCGTTGTAAAATGATAGGGAAAGGTCATCCCGAACAAGAAATATCCTATCCATAAACCAATCGCAAAGGCGCGCGTACCAGCAGTTGAGAACAACAGGGATCCCAACAATGCAACGAAGATCGCTCCATACCCAATAATGCCGCTGGCCATATCCTCCCATTGAAAATAGAAACCCAGATCTCGCCACATCTCAGGGAAAAAGCGACCAAGAAATTGACTTTCCATAGTTCCTAAGATATAAACGCCGTATATTGTGTAAAGGACCATTGGTAATACACTCAGCCCAGCAATAAGCCAGACCTGGGGATTCTTAACTGCCTTCCTAAATCCTTCCGTAAACAAGAAAAAAGCCGCCATGGCAATAAGAA
>CP070764.1:600594-604519 GCA_020349245.1 Chloroflexota bacterium
TATTCTTGAATACCCCTCAAGCGATCCCTGATTCAAGCGAATACCGTTATTTAAACTTTCGCTTGAATACGGCAGGTCCTTGGCAGAATGTGACAGATGGAATGATCCTGCGCTGGATCTGGGTCCAACCCGTTAGCGGGGGCGAAGAATGCTTCCGGGTAAGTCACGATATCCCGCTGAATGTAGGCTGGCAAACCTATTCAATTGATTTAAGCGATCCCTTCAATGGGGTGGCGGAGGAGGTTGCCGGGAGCTGCAATGGATTGGGACTCCATTGGCTGGATTCGAAACCGATTACCCGGTTCCGCATGGATCCCAATGAAAATATATTGGGTGTTCCCCTAGAGCAGCAGTTAGACTGGGTGCGCTTGACGAAAATGGAGCAGGTTCTTCGTGGGTCAGTTTTTCCCATCCGCATTGGCTTAAATAAACTGCCCGGCGAAATACCCTTAGTGGAATTTTATTACACCAATGATATAAACAACCCGACTCAACATCCTGCTCAAGAGTTGATCAGTACTTCGGCTACTGTCGATTTTGAGGTATTCCCATCGACCGGAGAAAGTAAGCAAGAGGTGGCCTTGCAGCAATTAACCAGCCTGCCTTTAGCAGTGAAGAATTATCTCCCCTCTGATCTGCCGGGAGTTGCACACGAATACATATTTAGTTGGGATACCACAGGAGTAAACCCGGGTGAATACTTTGTTTGTACCCGGGTAAATGATTCCCTCAACGAGGCAATTTACTGCAGTGAAGCGCCTGTCCGGGTAATCTCGCCGTGAGTGAAACCTTTCTGCATAGAATTTTTAGAAGAAGTTGACGAATATATGCGTATAGGGATTGATGCTACTGCACTGCCCCCACAACCTGTGGGGGCAGGAAACTACATAATCCATTTAATCCGTGCCATGGCAGGACTTTATACGGAGGATGAATTTGTAATCTTCACACACAAACAAGGATTTTCTTTGATCGATTTACCAGATTCCGCTGGGTTTACCTGGGAGATTCTTGAAGACAGCAGTCCGGGTTCTCGTCTTATCTGGGAACAAACCCTGTTTCCTCAATTGGTCTATAAGTCCGGCATTGAACTCCTGCATTCCTTGCATTACACCCGACCAGTTCGCTTACCGTGCAAATCCGTAGTCACTTTTCATGACATGACTTTCTTCCTTTTCCCTGACCTGCATACTCGATCAAAGCGCTTCTTCTTCCCCCAGGCAATTAAATTAAGCGCCCGCAGGGCTGATGCGTTAACCGCAGTCTCTGAAAGTACGCGCCAGGATGCGATCAGGTTGCTGAAGATCCCTCCTGAAAAGATAACCACGACCCACCTAGGCATTGACTCCAGCTTCAGGCCGATTGGTGATACCTCAGGTATACGGCAGTCTGTTGAGCGATATGGGTTGCCAGAGCGATATCTCCTCTATGTAGGGTTGATTGAACCAAGAAAAAATTTGCCAATGTTGGTCAATGCTTTCAAGAAATTCAATGAAAAGCAAGGGGATTATAAATTAGTCCTTGCTGGCAGATTTGGCTGGATGTATGAAGAACTCCTCGAGCAAATCAAGAGACTAGGTCTTGAACAGGCGGTTCATTTTACCGGATATGTGCCTCAAAAGGATTTGCCATTGGTTTATAATCTTTCAAGTTTGTTCGTTTATCCAACGATTTACGAAGGATTCGGATTGCCTGTCCTGGAAGCGATGGCATGTGGTGTACCGGTGATCTCAACGGATACCTCTTCATTGCCGGAAATCGTTGGTGAGGCGGGAATACTCATTCCCCGAGACGATGCTGCAGCGCTATTGAATGCGATTGAAACTGTGCTTGGAGATGAAGATTTGCGCCGAGAATTGATCCGTAAAGGACTAACCAGAGCTGCAAGATTTTCATGGCAACAAACAGCAAAATTGACTTATCAGGTTTACCAAAAAGTGTTGATGCCAGCCTGATGGATATAAGTTTATCCATTTGCATTGTGACCTATAATGCCCGCAATTGGTTGAGCGACTGCCTCGAGTCAATATTCAAGAATACGCAGCTTGCTCCCATAGAGATAATCGTGGTTGATAACGGTTCAAATGATGGCATTGGCGAGATGCTGCTGAATGAATACCCAGAGGTTACTTTTATTGAAAATAAGTCAAATCTGGGTTACACGCGACCGATGAACCAATCATTACAAGCTGCGCAAGGACGTTTTATCATGCAGCTGAATCCAGACACCTTGATCCTTCCGGGTTCATTTGATCGAATGATTGGTTTCATGGAAAACCATGCAGAGGTTGGCATTTGTGGACCGAAAGTACTCAACCAGGATGGTTCATTTCAGCAGCAGTGCAGGCGGGGAGAACCTCGTCCGGCAGCAATGCTCGGGTATTTTCTGCGATTAACAAGGATATTTCCTGAAAACCGCAACTTGGGTGGATACTTGTTAAACTATGAGGATGAAAATAAAACCCTCGAAGTCGATGCTGTTTCTGGTTCCTGCATGCTCATCCGCAGGGAAGTTATTGACGATATTGGATATCTGGATGAACAATTTTTTGCATACCAGGAGGACACAGATTTTTGTACCCGGGCCAGGCGATCGGGTTGGAAAGTGTTTTACTTTCCGGAAGCAGAAATCATCCACTTTGGCGGTCGGGGTGGTTCACGCGTACATCCCTATCGATCCATTGTGGAGTGGCACAGGTCCTATTGGCGATATTACAAGAAACATCTAGCCCAGGATTATTTCTTCCTGGTAAATTGGATTTATTATCTGCTTATGGCAATTAAATTAGGTCTGGCTTTGGGGGTCAATTTGTTCCGACGTGAGCGATATGCTGGCCCAAGAAGATAATCCCGATCGGTTGAATATATGCTATCTTTTATTCACCCAAAGCTGAGGTTGATTTCCTGATGGCATTAGAAGTCACATCAATTTCATTTATTTTTGAATATGTATTAATTGCGTCATTTCTTACAGGCATACTAGCTTGGATTTCAATTCAATTTTCAAATCGAATCGGTCTTGTGGATGTACCCAACAGCGCGCCCCATAAGCAGCATGTCAACCCCACCCCAATTGCCGGAGGATTGGCATTATTTGGATCGCTCATACTCACTGCCTGGTGGACAGGAATCTACCGTGATCCGAGCATACTGGCCATGTATATCTCTGCAATCCCGATTTTTCTGTTTGGATTATGGGACGATTTGCGGGAGATTTCTCCACTGATGAAATTACTGGGCCAATCTCTTTCGGTGGTAATCTTGATCTCTATGGGAGTATCGATCAAAGTCTTTGAATCCCCCGAGTTTTTTTACCAGTTTGGTTCACCAATCAATATTTATCTGGACTGGTTCCTGACTTTTTTGTGGATAGTCGGCATCACCAATGCATTCAATTTTGTGGACAGCATGGATGGATTGGCACTCGGTCTGGCTGGTCTGGCAACAACTTTCTTTATCCTCGTCACCCTGGATGCTGGACAGCCATTCTTATCCCAGCAGAGCGCTTTGCTGCTCGGCGCATGCATCGGCTTATATTTGTTCAATTCTCCACCAGCAAGATTGTTTTTAGGCGATTCGGGCGCTCAGACCCTTGGATTTGTTCTAGCTGTAATCGCAATTGCTTATCGCCCCCTGGGTGCATTCCAAACTTCCTCTTGGGTTGTGCCAATTCTATTATTGGGGGTCCCGATATTCGATATGATTCTGGTCGTCCAATCTCGAATCAGACGTGGAAAACCAGTTTATACAGCTGCTAGAGATCACACCTACCACCGTTTGGTAGCCCTGGGTTGGACATCTGGAAAAGCAGTCCTGATCATGCAGGTAGGGGCATTAATGTTGGGGTGCATTGCATTTCTTGTGTTAACTCACCCGCCACTTGTAGCAAATGGTATTTTTATTGCAGTGATAATTATCAGTGTGT
>CP070764.1:604619-608375 GCA_020349245.1 Chloroflexota bacterium
TATTTCTCGAAAGCTGATTGGATGCGCCACCTAATGATGGGCTGGAAAATTGCCCGGAGGGTGGCGTTACGTTTTGTTGCTGGGGAATCGCTTGAAGACGCGATTGTAGCCATCCAGCGGTTAAATTCGAAATCCATGATTGCCACCATAGACCAACTGGGTGAGGACACAAATACAGCGGCTGAAGCCAGGAAAACAGCGGAGGATATCTTGAAGATTCTCGATGTGATTGAATCCTCCGGAGTCCGTTCTAGTGTGTCGATCAAGCTTACCCAAATCGGTTTAAAGTTGGATGAAGACTTATGTGGTGAAATCTTAGCCAAGATTTTATCGCATGCCCAACAATTGAACAATTTTGTGCGCATTGACATGGAAGATTCTGATTGTGTAGATTGCACCATGCGGTTGTATTGGAAAATGCGCGAGGAATTTGGGTTTAAAAACGTGGGAATGGTGATTCAGTCGTACTTGTATCGAAGCGATCAAGACACTCAGTCTCTGTTATCAGGGGAAACCTGCATTCGGATGGTTAAAGGCGCTTATAAGGAACCTCCAGAGATCGCCTATCCCAAAAAGAAAGATGTCGATAAAGCGTTTGACCGCTTGGTGAAAATGATATTGGAAAAGGCGCAATCAGATTCTTCCCCGGCAATCAGCCCAGATGGTAAATGGCCACCAATCACGGCGGTTGCAACCCATGATCTGAAGCGAATTGAATATGCTATCGCGGTAGCCAACCAACTTGGCGTTCCTAAAGAGAAATTAGAGTTTCAAATGCTTTATGGGATTCGCAGGGATATTCAGGAGGATTTAGTTGCACAAGGGTACCCAGTAAGGATTTACGTACCTTTTGGCCCGCAATGGTATCCATTTTTCATGCGGAGGTTGGCTGAACGTCCTGCCAATTTATGGTTTTTTGTGACGAGTTTGTTCTCAAGATGAGTGTATTCTTGAAAGGACCATTGACGGGAGGGGAATAAGGGGTTAGAATATATATAAATATATGAACATATATTCATATATATTCGGTAAATTAAACAATGGGCGAAGAAAACTCCTTTAATTTGATTCTTCCCGAGAATGCCGCCATACTAGCGGAGTTGTTTAGGGCATTTAGTGATCCGAGCCGGTTACGAATTATCTCAACGTTAGTTGATCAAGAATTAAATGTGAGTGCGATCGCTGAATTGGTCGGGTTATCTGAATCAGCAACATCTCATCACTTACGGGGGTTGAGGCAGATGAATTTGGTTCGGGCGCGCAAGGAGGGGCGACAAGTCTATTATTGTTTGAAAGATGAACATGTCAAGACCCTTTATCAAATAGGTCTTGATCATGTGTTGCACGGTTAAATGAATGACAACAATACGGAAATATCACCTCAATAATTTAGACTGTGCGAATTGCGCTGCCAGGATAGAAGAAGGCATCCAACAATTACCTGGAGTACGATTCGCATCGGTGAATTTTGCCACTTCTACATTACACATTGAAGCTGAAGATTATTCTCGAGTTGCGGATACAATATACCAAATCGAACCTGAGGTAGAAGTGGTAGCGGGGATTGAACCTGATGATGAGATCGATAGAAGAGCGATCAAAGATGTGATATCCATTGCGATCTCTATCTTTTTCTTGGTAATTGGATTGGTTTTCGAAACTGACCTGCATAACACGCCGTTCAGGATCGGAGAGATTATCGTCTTTGGTTCTGCTTATACAATCTCTGGGGCGAGTGTCTTGGTGCGAGCCTGGAAGAACATCCGGCGGAATAATTGGTTTGATGAGACTTTCTTGATGAGCATTTCGACCCTTGGGGCAATTATCATTGGAGAAATCCCAGAAGCTGTGGTAGTAATGTTGTTTTTCCAGGTTGGGGAATTCATCCAAAGGCGGTCAGTAAATCGATCACGGAGTTCGATCCGCGCTTTGATGGATGTCCGTCCCGATCAGGCGAATGTAAAAATTGGAGGAGATATCCATGTGGTGTCTCCCGAAGATGTAAAAGTAGGGGAAATCATTATTATTCGCCCTGGTGAGAGGATTCCTCTTGATGGAGTGGTGCGGGATGGTCATTCTCAAGTAGATCTTTCAGCGTTGACTGGTGAGTCTGTCCCTGCTAAGGTCAAGGAGGGGGAGGAAGTCTTTGCAGGTTCAATCAACCAAACGGGTTTGATATCTATTGAGGTGACAAAACCATTTGAGCAATCTTCAGTATCTCGGATGTTAGAGCTGGTACAAAATGCAGCGGCGAGAAAGGCGAAAACTCAGAAATTCATCACTCGATTTGCTCAAGTATATTCCCCAATCATGGTCGGGATTGCGTTGGTGGTGGCGGTGGTTCCCCCTTTGATTATCCCTGGAGAAATATTTTCAACCTGGGTATATCGGGCGTTGGTTTTACTGGTGGTCTCATGCCCTTGTGCCTTGGTAATTAGCATTCCAATAGGTTATTTCGGTGGAGTAGGGGGGGCGTCGCGACGAGGGATATTGGTCAAGGGGGCGAATTTCTTAGATGTGTTGGCAGAAGTAAAAACGGTGGTGTTTGATAAAACAGGAACTTTAACTCGTGGTGTATTCAAGGTGACGGAGATTGTTCCATACAATGGGTGGGATAATGAGGCTCTATTAAAAATTGCAGCGCAGGCAGAAACTCAATCGAATCATCCAGTAGCCACCTCGATAAAACAAGCCTATGGGAAGGACGAACTTTTGCAGATCCCAGATTCTTTTGAGGAGGTTGCTGGTTATGGTGTCCGTGTGCGCCTGAATGGAAAGGATGTGGTTGTTGGAAATGACCCGTTTATGCACAAGGAAAACGTCCCTCACGTTACTTGTGACGTACCTGGAACGATAGTACATGTGGCGGTCGATTCGGAATATGCCGGTTATCTTGTAGTTTCGGATGAAGTGAAGCCCGATTCACCTGCAGTAATCATGCAATTGAAGGAGCTTGGAGTGCAAAATGTCATCATGTTGTCTGGGGATCGAGAGGATGTGGCACAGCAAGTTTCAATGGATTTGGGTTTGAGTGATTATCATGCGGAACTGTTGCCAGAGGATAAAGTCTCGGTGATGACAGAAATGCTTGGACAACCCCATCAAGGGAAAATTGCTTTTGTTGGTGATGGTATTAACGATGCGCCTGCGTTGGGGCAATCCGATGTGGGGATCGCCATGGGGGCGTTTGGAGCGGACGCAGCTATCGAAGTGGCTGATGTGGTTTTGATGACAGATTCACCAAGCAAAGTGGCGGAGGCTATTCGGCTTGGTCGCCGAACCCGAAAAATTGTTTGGCAGAACATTGGCCTTGCTTTGGGTATCAAAGCTTTATTTATTTTGTTAGGCACTTTTGGTGTCGCGACAATGTGGGAGGCAGTATTTGGGGATGTGGGGGTAACTATCCTTGCGGTTCTCAATGCTACCAGGGTGTTGAAATAATCCATTTTTCTTTAGGTATAATGGCGTTGTGATTCCTTCATATGCTATTCCGGATGTGTATGTATTGGATTTAGAGCGAATAGAAGGGCGTTTGGTTTTGCTCCGTGATAATGATCACCTGCTGCGACGGTTTGGGCAGGTTGAGTATATCAATCTTGAGGAGGGGCAAGAGACAAACTTTGTTCTTCGCGTTGTTGCTGATGAGATTTGGAGTGTGATTGGGGGCGAGGTAACATTAACGCTTGTGGATAAACGAGATGATTCGCCTTCGGGAAATAAATTGTTAAAATTTAACCTATCAGCGCGTAAGTCTCA
>CP070764.1:608475-612221 GCA_020349245.1 Chloroflexota bacterium
AATATCCGACTGTGGTTGGTCCAGGTATCCCGCAACTTGTGGAGCAATAAAAGTATCTACCGCATAAATCAATGCGCCTGGAATGATGTTGGAATAAATCAGAACAAAGCTGACCCCCCCAATGAACAGGATCTCCATCACCAGCAACGTTGCCACAGTGACAAGCGTATAGCTAGAGGTCAGCTTCCAACGCAACCCCTGGAAGGGTTTCATTAATCGTTTCATTCTAATCTAATTATAGGGTCATTTTTCCCGCCACAAAACATCGAATCCTCCACTGGCCCCTTTTCCAGAGATGAATATCCGATAAGTTCCTGGCAAAACCATCTTTATTTCATTTTCTCCAGTAATACTTTTGTTAAAATCCTTTTGCCAGACCACCTGCCCCTGTGGATCCTGCCATTCAATAAATAGCTCACCTTTGTCGAGCTCAACTGAATAATTGAATACGATCACTGCCCCCGGTTCGACTTCAATTTCCCCCTTTTCAATGCCAGTAAAAGTTTTAATGTCATAGGAGATTCGATCGACATCATTTGACCCATACATCATACGCACTTCTCCAACCCTCAATTTACCGAAGTCACACGCACTCAATACAAACGACATCAAGATAATAATCAGCAACGAGTTAATATTCTTCATGATATATACCTCCAAATCATCTTCAATTCGCAAAATCCTGGCGCTGGAAAATAATTAAACTCAATCCAAGGAATAATAAGCTCCAGACTGCAATCCCAACGCCAGCGTATAGCGGGGCGATCATGCTCAGCTGCGAGCTGCTTTCCATACCCAAACTGGCATTATTCAAGGCTAACAAACTGTTTGCTAATCCACCGGGCAGATACAGCGCCCATTGTGCAACCCTTTCACCCAGCATTCCTGCCCCACTGGTAATCAAGCTCTCTAAAACCACAACATATAAAAGACCACCACTGATCGCGAGCACAGTCGACCTGCTTGCCACGGCCAGCAATAAGGTCAGGCAGCCATAAGGCAGTAAAGTATATACAGCCCTGGCAAAACTCATGCTCACCTTGAGCAAATCGAATTGGTTTAAGTTCAACGTTCCATTAATCAAAGTACTGAACACCCCGGTAGTGATACCACCAGCAGCTACAGCAGCCAGAACAATTATCATGCCAGCTGCTAAAAGTGCAGTGAGCTTTGCAATGAGGAGCAGCGGTCTCGGAATCCCATGGGTAAGCGATATATTCATCGTCTTCCAAGTGTATTCTTGGCCCGCAACAGCCCCAACGAGAATGATCAAGAAAATCGGGCCAAATCCATCCCAGCCCACGAACCGGATCACATTACCCCAGGCAGCTGGCCAAGTGAGGGTTTCCAACAGCATGCTACGTTCCCCAGCCAGCAATCCTTCCCCATTTCGATCAGTCTCGACCGTGATGTATAGAGCCAAAAGTAAACCAACCACGATCAAAACAAGAAGGACAATTTCTACCCAAAATAGTTTTCGATTCAAGATTTTTGAGTTCTCGTTCAACAGGACATTCCAGAACATCATCTCATCTCCTTCGTCGTTTGATTTGTCATTTCCAGAAATAGATTTTCGAGATCCAAGGGTCCATAAGAAACTTCACTTGGAATCACCCCGTGTGATGTAAGGTGCGCTACAACTGCCTGGCTGGATACACCAGCAACAGTAACAAATTCCCCATTTGGAAAGATACTATTGCTACCGGGCAATTCCCTCAATAGTCGTGCGGCTTGTTGGGTCGACTTGACCCGGACCTTGACCGCCTTTTTTTGACCAACCAAATTTCTTACTTCTCCCTGGGAAACCAAACGGCCGTTTTTTATCAAGGCAATAAAATCACATATTTGTTCGACTTCATAAAGCAGGTGGCTGCTGAGAAATATCGTCACACCTTGATTGGCGAGGTTGACTAATAGGTTTCTAACTTCATGCATACCGTTTGGATCCATACCGTTGGTTGGTTCATCTAATACCAGCAGCGCAGGTTTGTGCAGCAAGGCCATCCCCAAGCCCAGGCGCTGCTTCATGCCGGTCGAAAAAGTACTGGTCATGCGGTTTGATGCCCCTGAAAGACCCACCAGTTCCAGAATTTCCGCTATTCTCGAAGGTTTCAAATCAGGATACAATCTAGCGATTAATACCAGGTTCTGCCGGGCGGATAAATATGGAACTAATACCGGGGAGCTAACTAGTGCTCCAACGTTTCTTAGAACTTTAGGCTGGTAAGGCGATACGGGCTTCCCGAAAAGTTTTACCTCGCCAGCTGTAGGATGAATCAAAGCCAGGATCATACCAATGGTGGTTGTCTTACCCGAGCCATTTGGTCCTAGAAACCCGAAGATTTGACCCCGTTCTACCCCGAAGCTGATCCCATCCACTGCCTTTACATCTCTGAAGTGTTTCTTCAGGTTTATAACTTGCAGGATAAATTCATTATCCATATCAAAACCTCCACTGGTTAACTTTCATTCAGAATAACAAACTAAGCTTGTATTGTCATGCGGCTGGAGACCCGTTTTATATGGGGCTTAAGGTGTGTTCGTTCCTCCCAAGAAGGCTCTGTCCAGATAGTTGAAATTAATTCTCGTAGATCGAGTGTAAAATGGTATTAGAAAATGCCAATATTCAGAATGGTTATTGATCTCGCCATCCTTCGTCAGCACGCAATTAAGACCATTCTTGTGGGGAAAGTTTCTACCAGGATCGAATCTTTCCCCACAAACTTGATCCATCCATCCAAACGAGGATCACACAGGACCCGGGCCAGGAAATTACTGCTCTAATAATGCAGTTTTATATTTGGAGATTAAATTCCGGTCTTCTCTACCGAAAAGGGATTTATTCATGAGGCACAGACACTTTAATCCATCAATTATTGAAGAATTCTTTGGAGCACTGGCAATTGCCGGCACTATGGTTACCAGTCCTCTGAGCCGTACCTGGTACAGCAGTTGGGGAGCTACCGAGCAAGAAGAAACGATGACTTTACCTGGAGATGATATCGTTCTCGAACCAGAACTCACATCAACGCGTGCCATAACAATCCAGGCACCAAGATCCTCGGTTTGGCCTTGGCTGGTACAGATGGGTCAGGGTCGGGGAGGTCTTTACAGCTATGAGCGACTTGAAAATCTGGTCGGGTGTGATATGCAGAACGCAGACCGCATTATCCCGGAATACCAGCAGCTGGAAATTGGAGACAAAGTTCGACTCGTTCCCGAGGGCAAGGACCTATATTTTGATGTTGCCCATATTGAACCAGGTCACGCGATCATCCTCAGCGGTGATACCCCCCCCACTACCTGGGCATTCATTTTAAAGAGTTATGAACATGATTCGACCCGCTTGTTGGTTCGTTGGCGCCAGGATTATGAACCAACCTTCGGAAATATTGTTGGCTGGCGATATGTAACCGATCCGATCACGTTCATTATGGAACGCAAGCTGCTGCAAGGTATAAAGGTTCGTGCTGAATCTGTTCCCGAGTCCCCACATAGTTAGGGGAGGTATGGATATGAAAATACTCATCGCAATATTTCTTATCGCTCACGGCTTGGTACATGCGGGACTGGCAGCTGCTCCGGATCCGAAAGATCCTGATGAGAAAGCGGGGGCTTTCTTCACCTCCGCGAAGCGCAGCTGGTTGTTGTCCAAACTGGGTTTGAGCCCTAACGCGATCCAATGGATAGGTATCGGTTTGGTTTCCTTATCTACAATTGGATTTGTGCTTGCAGGACTGGGTGTT
>CP070764.1:612321-616009 GCA_020349245.1 Chloroflexota bacterium
CGGTAACGGAGGGGGTCAGGGTGATCGTAGGTGTCAGGGTGATGGTTGGGGTTAATGTGATGGAGGGAGTGATCGTTATTGTAGGCGTTTGGGTAGCAGTACCGGTTGGTGGGAAAAAGCTGTAAGCGACCGGTTCTGCAAAGCGGCTGATGAAGAAAGCCAGGATACCCAAAAATATAGCAAAGATGAGCAGGCGCCAACCGCGAACCATGCTGTCCCTGCGCATGCGGAAAAAGCGTAACGTTCGGGCTTTGCGGATGGCCCGGATCCCCAGCCATAAGCTGATCACCAATCCAATTATGGAAAGGATAATCGCTACCTGAACAGCAGCGTGAATATCAATGGTGAGGGAATCCAGATCGAAGGGTAATTCCACGATTAATGAGAAGGTTCCGTAGCGACCGGGTTGCGTAAGATTCCAATACCTTCTATCGATACTTCCACGATATCTCCATCTTTCAAGGTGCCGACTCCGGCCGGCGTTCCGGTAAGAAGTAGATCCCCTGGAGATAAGGTCATCACAGAGGAAACATAAGCGAGCAGCTGTTTTACATTGAAAACCATATCCCGGGTAGAAGCCATTTGACGGATATCCTCATTCACATGGCAGGTGACAACCGCATCTGCCGGGTCGAAATCCGTTTCAATCCACGGGCCAAAGGGACAGAAAGTGTCGAAACCCTTGCCGCGCGTCCATTGTCCATCCCGGAATTGAAGATCTCTGGCGGTGACATCATTGGCGATTGTAAATCCCAAAATATAATCTTTTGCCTCTTCAGGTTGAATCCAGCGTCCGGTTTTCCCGACCACCACTGCCAGCTCCGCTTCATGCTCCACCTGCTGTGATTGCGGTGGCAGGAGAATCGTTTCCCCGTGGGCAATAATCGACGATGGTGGTTTAAGGAAGATCAAAGGCACCTCGGGTACCTCCGCATCATGTTCTTTTGCGTGAGCAACATAATTACGCCCGACGCAGATGATTTTACTGGGTAGGACTGGCGGAAGCAGCTTTATATCTTCAAGCAGGTTACTCGCTTCTCCACGGGTGAATTGTGTAAACGGGGAACCTTCGATCTTGCCAACTTTCTCTTCTATCACCCAGCCGTAGGTCGCTGTTTCAGACGCGGTTTGATAGCGGATTATGCGCATGAATATCTCCTAGAGCCAATATTGATCAGCCGTTTACGTGTTGAATCTCGGTTGATAGTTGTGCGATAGCCTGTTCTGCACCGGCGAATCGCTCAGCGAATCGCCAGCGTAAAGCCTGGCAGAGGGCATAGATGATCGATTCGATGGAGATGATCCCGACTCCCAAGGAGGCGCTGGATCGGGCTGCCAATACAACCTCGGCAGCACGGGCAGAATCGAGCGAGGCAGCCCCGAGTATGGCTGCGGTCGGCAGGCCTTTTTCCCGAGCTGCCTGGAGAGCACCCGCAATATAAGGTGATTGACCGGTGACTTCTACAGCGATCAACAAGTCCTGCTGGGTAGCTGTATGCACCGTGCGGGCAAGATCGGCAACCCCCGAGCGAGCGATATAAATCGGGAAGCCTCCCTGCTCAAGGAAATGGACAAAATTGTAGGCTGCTGCCTGGGCGGGATTTTCCGCCAGAACAATTACTCTCCTGGCAGCACCGATCTTCTCTACCAGGGATGCAAGCGCGTCCGTATCCAGGGAGATCCGGGTTTGTTCGAGGGCAAGAGATAATTCGTGCATGGCATTCCCCACAACCCCGGGTACAGATTCAAAATCTTTTGCCTGCTCGGGACGAACTAATAAGTCATTAAGCACACGCTGCCGGATTTCACGCTGCATGTCTGGAAACCCCTTGTAATCGAGGGTTTGAGCAAACCGCACGACTGTAGCCGCATCGAGATCTAAGCGGTGAGCAAGTTCACTGGCGGTCATGAAAGCTGCTTCAATATAGGAATCGAGAAGAAAATCAGCCAGTTTGGCAAAGCTTTTTGACATGCCAGGTCGTTCTTGGCGGATGCGATCCTCATATGTCATGACTTACTCCTTGCAATCCATCCATGAATAATCAAGTATACAGTTCGGCAGGTGAGGAGAGGGAAGGATGCTATCCATTTTGCAGGATCAGGCAAATTTTCGGCATAGATTGCCATATGAGTTTATCATATTTGTAATCGCTGTGCAAATAATATTGCGAATTTTCAGGAATTTCTAAGATATTTCCAATCAGGCTGATTTCCAAATTAGGATGAAATCAGATCGAGTATAATAGATCCTCTCGGGCGGATAGCTCAGTTGGTTAGAGCGCATCTCTTACACAGATGAGGTCGCAGGTTCGAGTCCTGTTCCGCCCATAACTCGACGACGAACTGATGAGCATTCCTGTTGAGCAGTTTATAATTTTATTGCCCTTCGAAAAAATGGGGAAGCTGGGTCAAATGGGGATCAATATAAGCACTTTTGATTGAAAATCAATTATTTGATTTGAATTTTCTTAATTCAATAAGAGTCGAACAGAAGCTCATCGTTTAATTCTCCTCACAAGAGAACGAGAATAAGGCTTCTCTGCCGGAATCTTAGCACGCATGTGAGTCGAATGCTTTCTTATTGCATCATACATAATAAACACCCGAAACCAAATTTTTAAAAAGGAGAAAAACCATGAGTTCAGAAGTTCAAGTTCAAAGATCCGTACTTCCCATCCCGGAGGTGCATCATGTGGGTCTGACAACCTATGACGCCAAGGATCCGGAAACCAAGTTCCCGCCAATTCGGGATATGCGACCTCCGAAAGGCGCGCCTAATGTGCTGATCATCCTGCTTGACGACGTCGGTTTTGGTGCGAGCAGCGCCTTTGGTGGTCCGGTCAACACTCCGGCAGCTGAGCGGCTGGCAAAGGATGGCTTGAAGCTCAATCGGTTCCATACTACTGCCCTGTGCTCTCCCACACGCCAGGCACTGTTAACCGGTCGTAATCACCATTCGGTGAACATGGGCGGTATCTGCGAGATGGCAACTTCAGCGCCTGGCTACACCTCGGTGCTGCCAAAGGACAAGGCACCGCTCGCCATGACGCTGAAGCTAAACGGCTATGCGACGGCGCAATTCGGCAAATGCCACGAAGTACCAGTCTGGCAGACCAGCCCGATGGGACCATTCGATTCATGGCCTTCCGGCGGTGGGGGGTTCGAATACTTCTACGGCTTCATCGGTGGAGAGGCTGACCAATACTATCCAGGTATCTTCGAAGGCACGATACCCATAGAACCGGATAAAACCCCCGAGCAAGGCTATCACTTCACCGAGGATATGACCAACAAAGCGATAACGTGGGTGCGCCAACAAAAAGCGCTCATGGCGGACAAGCCTTTCTTCATCTATTACGCACCAGGCGCTACTCACGCACCGCATCACGTACCCAAGGAATGGATCGATAAATACAAAGGAAAATTCGACGGCGGTTGGGACAAGCTGCGCGAAGAAACTTTTGAACGCCAGAAAAAGCTAGGTGTGATCCCCGAGGATGCAGTTCTCACCAAACGGCCCGACGAAATTCCTGCCTACGACGACATGCCCGAGGAACTCAAACCCATTCTTGTCCGCGAGATGGAGACCTATGCCGGGTTCCTCGAGCACACCGACCATCAAATCGGCCGGTTGATCGATGCCCTGGAGGACCTGGAAGTTCTCGACGATACGCTGATCTACTATATC
>CP070764.1:616109-619759 GCA_020349245.1 Chloroflexota bacterium
ATAAAATATCCCACGACAGCCATCAGTATGCAAGCCGTCCCGCCGATCACATACCAGCTCTGTATACCAATTACATCTGCCACCGGACCGGCGACGATCAGGCCCAAAGGGGCCATCGCAGAGCTCAGGCTGCCTGCCAGGGTAAAGACCCGACCCTGTACTTTTGGCTCAACCGCGGATTGCAGGATGGCATGGACTGGGCCATTTACGATCGGGACCATCGAGGCGGCGAAGAAGGAAGCCACCACAGCCAGCCAGAAGGAGTTTTCTGGCACGAAGCCGATCGCCGAGAATCCAATCCCCAGGCCGACCAAGCCGAACATGGTGGTCAGGATGCGCTTCTTGAAGCCTCCCCAGGCCCCCAGGACAAGTCCCCCGGCGACCATTCCAAATCCGAATGCTGCTTCTATCCAACCCAGCTGCAGCGGCCCCCCGTTGAAATAATTGGCCACCAGGATGGGCAGGAGGGATCCCGCAGGTGCCAGCAGGAAATTCAATACCATCGCCAGCATCATCAGCAGCATCAATCCCGGCCAAGACCAGACGTAATTCAGACCGGAGCGGAAATCTTCCCAGAAGGTGGAGGTAGGCTCAACCGAGGTCTCATCGCGGTCGCTGCTCACTTCAGGAATGCGGATGAAGATCAGCGGCAGGATAGCAAAAGCTGCTGTGACCACGTCGATCAACAGGATACCCTGCATGGGCAGGAGGCCCAGGAGCAGCGCTCCCAGTGGCGCCGCGACGATATTCAACCCTCCCAGGAGCATCTGGTTCAATCCCTGTACCCGGGTCAGCTGTGCATTGGGCACCATCAGCGAAGTAGCAGCCGACATGGCTGGCCAGTGAAAGCTCTCGCCAATGCCTCTAACCAGTAATAAGATATAAATTGTGCTGACACCCACGGCGTCGATGGCAAACAGGTAGGCCAGGACCAGTGTCGCCAAGGCGATAGCCGTATCCACGACCAGCATGATATACCGCCGCTTCCAGCGATCGATCAGCGCGCCGGCAAAGGGTCCCAGGATGACCGTGGGAAGCAAGCCGATCAGGGAAGCGATCGCCAGGACTGTTGCTGAACCTGTCTCCTGGGTCAACCACCAGATCAGGGCAAACTGCACCAGCCGGCTGCCGAACAAGGAGGTCGCCTGCCCTCCCCAGATGGTAAAGAAGCGGGCTTTCCAATTGGTTTCATTCCATGTTGAGCTGTTCATACGACCTCTCCTTTTTCTAAAAAATTATATATAAATAAATATAATGACTGTATGATACATTAATATTTCAAAAAGTCAATAGTAAGTTTAAAAATATTAATATTTGAATCAATATACTATAAAGGATTTTTGACCGTATGCGATTGGAGAAAATCAGCGCTTGAACTGCAAGTATAATTGCTCCCATGGATTATCATGTCCATTACCATTCCGATTCCCAGGCAGAGATGCTGCAGCTGCTGCGGTCCAGTTTGCGGGCGGGCATTGACCTAACCGCAGGGACAGAGATCCCCAACCCTGCCACCAATCGGGTGCTGATCAACGGCAGGCCCACCCGCCAGCAGCTGGAAGCCAGCCCGCTGCTGGATTCCTTGATCATCCCTTATGCGGGCGTACCGGAAGAGACACGCGCCCTGCTCATCGAATACCCGGGAGTGAAAGTTTACAACCTGCACCACAATGCCGCGCCAACAGCAGAGATGGCGATTGCCCTGCTGATGGCCAGCGCAAAATTCCTGCTGCCTTTCGACCGCACTTTCCGTCACCATGATTGGCGGCCCAGCTACCAGCCAGATCCCGCAGTGCTCATGGGGGGAAAGACTGCCCTGATCCTGGGTTTTGGACAAATTGGGCAGCGGGTGGGACTTGTCTGCCAGGCGTTGGGGATGGAAGTGATCGCCATGCGCCGCCACCCGGAAGCACCCCAATTAGCCGGGCTGCAGGCGCAGGTTATTTCCCCAGAGGAACTTGACCGGGTCCTGCCGCGCGCCCAGGTATTGATCGTCACCCTGCCGGGCACTGAAAGAACGGAGGGAATGATCGGCTCCCGGCAGCTGGCTCAAATGCCGCCTGGCGGTATCTTGGTGAACGTGGGCCGAGGGCAGATCGTCGAACAGGGGGCTCTTTACCAGGCGCTCAGGAATGGTACTTTAGCCGCCGCCGGGCTGGATGTCTGGTATAACTATCCCCAGTCGCCCGAGGAGAGGGGCGACAAACCCCCAGCAGATTACCCTTTTCATGAATTGGCGAATGTCATCCTGAGTCCTCACCGCGGCGGTGGATCCAGGGAGATTGAAGTGCTGCGCATGCAGCACCTCGCCGAGCTGATCAACGCTCTTAAAACCAACTCCCCCACCCAAAACCTGGTGGACCTTGCAGCTGGTTATTGAACCAGGAGCTGCAGGAAAGGAGAGAGGATGGCATTTACATTGATCCAGAAAATCGTGGGATCCTGGCCGATGAACGCCTATTTGCTCATCGATCAGGCCACAGCTTCCAGCGCCATTGTTGATCCGGGTGCCGAAGCGGAAGCGATACTCTCGCTGTTGGCAGGCACCCGGGTGGCCGCTATCCTGGTCACCCATGGGCATATCGATCACGTTGGTGCATTGAGCGAGGTCAAGGAGGCCACAAACGCTCCTGTCTATATCAACCCACTGGATGCCTCCACTTTTAAACTGGATGTGGATATTCCCCTGGAAGATGGCACCATTATCTCCATCGGGGAGGAGCAGCTGCGCGCCATCCACACGCCCGGTCACACGCCCGGCATGACCTGTCTGGACCTGGGCGATAGCCGCATCCTGGTCGGGGATATCATTTTTGTTGGTGGTCCTGGTAAGACCTGGTCCAGAAAAGATTTTGCTACCACCATGCGCACCATGCAGGAGATCGTCTTCACCTGGCCGGATGAGACCCGCTTCTACCCCGGGCATGGCCCCAGCGGCACCATCGGGCAGGAGCGTCTGGCCTTTGAAGCCTTTGTTGCCCGCGGCTGGCCGCGCAAGCTGCACGGTGACGTCACCTGGGAATAATCCCCTTGTGCTCCCGGATTTTCGCTAATGCCGGGTTCTCCGATCCCCAGAGGGAGGTTCAGATGGGACAGCAGGAACACTACCGCAAGTTAGAGCGCATGTATCTCTCCGCCCCGATCAACACGATCTTTACCCCCCGTATCGCGATTTCCAGGGGCCAGGCTGAGGTTCAGACCGAGGTCAAGGAGGAATTCTTCCATGCCGCCGGCTCTCTCCACGGTTCGGTTTACTTCAAGCTGCTTGACGATGCAGCCTTCTTCGCGGTGAACTCGCTGGTGAAGGAGGCCTTCGTACTGACAGTATCCTTCAATCTCTACCTCACTCGACCGGTCACCAAAGGCCTGCTCATCGCCAGGGGCCAGGTTGTCAGCCAATCGCGGAATTATTTTGTCGCCGAATCAGTGCTGACTGCTAACGATAAGGAGGTTGCACGGGGCAGCGGATCTTTCCTGCGCAGCCGGATCGAGCTCTCCGAGGTGGCGAGCTATCGCTGATGTGTAAAACCCATTTACCAACCTGCTGTCTTTGGGAGGAATGAAAAAGTATATCCCGGGCGAATCCAAATGGGAGGGACACCATAATAAAAACTGAGATTGCTTCGCTGCGCTCGCAATGACATTAACCC
>CP070764.1:619859-623285 GCA_020349245.1 Chloroflexota bacterium
TGATTTCATTATCGGTGTATTTCTATTTGGGTGATGTTTTCTGTGTGGAGTGGAAGCATCATTTTTTCGGTGGGAGGTCTCTTACAGCTTCACGAACATCCAGAATTGCGGCTCCCTCTCCTGATGGTCTTCTACTGCCAGAAACCCTCGTGGACTACTCTGGCTTCATCTTCAAGGATTGGCCCGACAACACTGATGGATTTCTTGCCATTCCTTAATATATCCCTGCAAGGTAGGTAAAGTATCTCTTCATTATTTTCACCTGTCATCTCGTATAAGCCTGCCTCGCTAAGACCATAAACAATCCTCCTGACGTTCCCCCAGAAGATCGCTCCGGTACACATCGGACAAGGTTCTGTACTGGTATAAAGTGTACAGTTTGCCAGGAAATCTCTATCGTACCTGCGGGATGCCTGCCTCATCAGGTTGGTTTCAGCATGTCCTGTGCAATCCTTTTCGCTGACGACCGTGTTTTCTGCTTGGAGTAGGATTTGGCCTTGACCGTCAACGAGTATCGCCCCGAAAGGATGGTTGCCTTTTGCCCTGGCTTTGCGGGCTACATCGATCGCCTTACGAATGTAAATCAGGTCATCTTCAATCATTTTCACTCCCTGTGCTCATGCTTGAGCCTGGTTCTACGAAAAAGGGATCCTCCAAAAATTCATTACTATCGATTTTACAATTCTTTTGGAACAACGGTTATTAAAAAACACCACCAAATATTTGACTCGAAAAGGATCAACCGGCTACCAGCGTGATACCCGCAAAACGCAATTCGGGCTTTCGAGTGAAAGATATACCAGGCAGGGGAATAGAATTGGTTTTTTCCATATTTTTTTCAAGAATTCTTAAGGGAGAAACCTATTAATGTATCGAATATTTCTATTTCCATGAAAAGAAATATACTGTCAATGAACTTCTCCACTTGATTTTGATTGAACCTTGGTGTAATGTTGAACAGAAGACCGGTGAAATCTCTGGAGAGGGTACCCCCAGTGATTAATATTCATTTATTAAGCGCTTCGATTTTTTTGATTTTGTAAACTTGAATTATTTAGCCAGAAATGTGCACGTTCCCGTGGAATCAGAGATATACTTTTTCTGAAGTTTATTAGAACATTTACACGATATATTTTCTGCAACTCCATGGGCTTTAGTAAACCTTGTGAGCTGCAATCCTACACCAAATTAGATTTTGAATATGACTATGGAAGATAGGTTTGCCAAGCTTTTTGAACCGGTGAGGATCGGGCCGGTAGTTGCCCCGAATCGCTTCTACCAGGTGCCGCATTGCAATGGGATGGGTTACCGTATGCCACAGGCACACGCAGAGATGCGCAGAATAAAAGCCGAAGGAGGCTGGGGCGTTGTCTGCACTGAAGAAGTAGAGATTCACCACAGCAGCGATCTGTCTCCTAATATCGAGGGGCGACTATGGGATGATGAGGATATTCCTGCTTTGGCTTTGATGGTGGATGCGGTCCACCAACATGGTGCCCTAGCTGGGATTGAATTAACCTACGGTGGACACCACGCATCGAATTTATATTCCCGGGTGCCTGGACTGGGACCACGCTCGATGGCCATAACTGGTTTTCATCCAGGGCAAACCCGGCGGATCGAAAAACAGGATATTCATGACCTTCGCCGATGGCACCGCGCGGCAGCCATCCGGGCTAAACAAGCAGGATTTGATATTATCTACTGTTATGCCGCCCATAATCTTACCCTAGCTATGCATTTTTTATTATCCCGGTATAACGATCGCAGCGATGAGTATGGTGGCAGCCTTGAGAACCGGGTGCGTTTCCTGCGTGAATTAATTGAAGATACTAAAGATGCGGTCGGTGATACTTGTGCGGTTGCAGTGCGACTGGCTGTAGATGAATTGCTTGGTGAGGATGGTATTACCTGTCAGGGCGAAGGACATGATATCGTTGCCATGCTCGCAGAGCTCCCCGATCTCTGGGATGTAAACATCAGCGACTGGAGCCACGACTCGGCCACTGCCAGGTTTCAGCAAGAAGGCTTTCAAGAAGACTATATTGGTTTTGTCAAAGCACTCACCAGCAAACCTGTCGTGGCTGTAGGTCGGTATACGACCCCCGAGGCAATGTTGACCATCATTGACCGCGGGATTGCAGATTTTATTGGTGCGGCGCGACCCTCCATAGCAGATCCATTTTTGCCTAATAAAATCAAGGAAAATCGTTTCGAGGATATCCGTGAGTGTATAGGCTGTAATATTTGCGCCAGCGCGGATGTTCTCGGTGTTCCTATTCGCTGTACCCAGAACCCAACCATGGGAGAAGAATGGAGACGTGGCTGGCATCCAGAATATATCGCTCCCAAGAAACATGATAAGAATATCTTGGTGATCGGCGGCGGTCCAGCAGGACTCGAATGTGCTCGCACGTTGGGCCATCGTGGCTATCAAGTCGTCCTGTTGGATCAAAAACAGGAATTCGGTGGTCGGGTCGCCCTGGAATCGGCTTTACCTGGGCTAATTGAATGGCGGCGGGTGATAGATTGGCGCATTGGCCAAATCGAAAAAATGGACAACGTAACCCTTTATCCAGGCAGTCCAATGACAGCTGATGACATCCTTGACGTGGGTTATACCAATGTAGTTGTAGCTACCGGTGCCATATGGCGGAGAGATGGTGTCAGCCGCAACCAGTGGGAACCTATCAAAGGATCCGATTTGCCCCACGTATTAACCCCGGACGACCTGATGAATGGGAAAAGCTTAACTGGACATATCCTGATTTTCGATGATGATCATTACTACATGGGCAGCGTCCTGGCGGAGTTACTCATCCAGCAAGGATGCAAGGTGACACTCGCCACTCCCGCGCCATCTATAGCCTATTGGTCACAATTCACGCTCGAGCAAGGAAATATCCAAAGAAGGCTGATGAATCTGGAGGTTTCGTTGCACACGCAGTATCTGATCCAGGAGATCCGTCATGGTTCGGTTGAGCTTTCACACACGGTTTCTGGTGATCGCATAACCCTGGATTTGGATGCTGTCATCCTGGTAAGTGACAGGCTGCCAAATGACAACTTGTACAAAGAACTTTTGCCTGCACTGGAAGAGGGAAGGTTAGATTTCCTGCGGGTGATTGGAGATGCTGAAGCCCCGCATATCATCGCTCAAGCAGTCTTTGCGGGGCATCTGGCGGGGAGGGAATTTGAAGAAAACCAACCAGATCAAACACCATTTCGGATTGAACGGGTTGAATTTTAACGACAAATTATTGAGGTTTCATTGGAAATCTAAACACAAATATGGAAGCTGGTCTCGGACTAACCACCCTGAATCAACACATATCTCCTGACCACTGTTGATATTTTCATGTTAGATAACATAAAACCACTCCCAGATATGGGAGTGGTTCTGGAGTGATTTACCCCATATTTGGG
>CP070764.1:623385-626784 GCA_020349245.1 Chloroflexota bacterium
CAGCTGCTTAAGCAGCTGGGTATACTCCGCTCCGCTATTGATTAAAACGTGCGCGTCAAGGAGGTTGAAACGAGCCTCCAGTTGGTCTTCTAATTCCTGGTTTGCTGAGATAGGCCTGCGGATACGGATTTCGACTATGTTCTGCTGTCTGGCCTCGGCCAGCAAACGTGAAACCATCGATCTATCAACACCGATCTTCCTGGCGATCTCGCTCTGGTTTAATCCATCGACGTAATACCATTCTGCAATATCGGCCAATTTTGAATTTTTATCTGGCGACATATTTGAGATTGCCAATACTCCCTTTGAAATTTACAAAATCACAATTAACTCACAAATGTGACGAATAAATCACATATGTGAGTTTATCACAGGGACAAATTTCCGTCAACAAAATCGAGAACTGCCGGATCAGGCTTGATAACTCTCCCCCGCTGCGGGAAAAATATTCCCTCTATCCATACTTGATTAAAGCCATCATTCACCCACCCAAGGTGGATTGGTTATGGATCGATTTATCTAAGTTTGCCAGATTATTTATCAGGACCAATATAGGTTCCTGGGGCAAGCTGGGTATTTTTGGGAATTACCACGATCCCATCCCTAACCCACCATGTTTCCTGTTCAATCTCAGTGCCTTGCGGGAAGGGCTGGATCACAACACCAGGACCCAACCTCACATTTTTATCCAGGATTGCACCACTGATCTGGCATCCGGATCCTAAACCCAATGGGAGAGTCTCCAAATCATTAGCCTCTGGATCGTAATAATCGGCACCCATCAAAATGCTGTCCTCGATGCAGACACCTTTTTGTATTTGGCTGCGCAATCCGATCACTGAATGCGATATTTCAGCTTCCTGGATGCGACAGCCATCCGCGAGAAGAACATTATTCAGGGAAGAACCCTCCAGGATCGATCCCGGGAGGAATCGAGGCCGGGAGTAGATCGGCCGGTCAGGATCGTTGAAGTTAAACTTGGTGTCACGCCTGGTCAGCATCAAGCTGGTTTCATAGAAAGAGCGGATCGTCCCAATATCCTCCCAAAAACCTTCAAAATCGTGACCAAAAACACGGTAATCCCCAATAGCACTGGGTATCACTTCTCCACCAAAGTCATCGTCTATGGTCGAGGTCAGCAGGTGCAGCAAGATTTCAGTCTTGAACAAGTAGATACCCATGGAACCGAGATAAGGTTTCAGCGGATCTTCCCGGCTGACAAACCGTTTCTGTACTTCTGGGTCGGAGGGTTTTTCAACAAAATCGGTGATGCGTCCCGTTTTGTTCCGCTTTAAGAGACCAAAGCGCGGAGCATCCTCACGCAATACTGGTTGAACTGCCACGGTGATGTCTGCTTCATTTTCCCAATGAAACCTTGCCAGAGATTTGAAATCCATGCGGTACAGGTGATCACCGGCGAGGATAAGCACATAGTCTGCCTGGGCACTCTGAATCTCAAGCATCTGTTTCCGGACCGCGTCCGCAGTGCCCTGGTACCAGGCATCGCTTTGCGGCGTCTGTTCAGCGGCCAGAATCTGCACCCAACCGCGATTAAAAGAATCAAATACATACGTCCTGGCAATGTGGCGGTGCAGGGAAACCGAATTAAATTGTGTCAGCACGGCCATGCGGTTGATATCCGAATTGATGCAGTTGCTGATGGGGATATCAATTAATCTGTATTTACCAGCGATTGGAACGGCCGGTTTCGCCCGGTCGCGCACCAACGGATACAGGCGAGTCCCACGTCCACCACCTAATATCACCCCCAAGATATCATTCATTGATGGCATTATTTTGCCTCCTTTTTCATCCCAAGTAATAGATCGCCCGGGAAAATCCAGGCATCAAAGAATCTGCAGAATCGACCACCAACAATTTTTATGAAATAAACCTTGGCGATAAATTCTTTAAACACCACGATCAGAGGTCAACCATTATCACCGCATTTCTATGCAGGTGATCCTCCCATTACATAAAATTCAAGCAAGATAGCATAAATTCCCGGGTCAGTAAAAATAGTGTACATGAAAGTCGGCGATTGTTGGATAAACCCTTGCAAAGTATCTATACAAGAATGTTTTCATAAACTGCACAATCAAACAATATCCAAACCACTCCCTTGAAGAAGAGCTGATAAATTATTATTCCTAATTGTAATATCCTTGATCGAAACCTCTGATTTTATTAACCGGAGGCTCTCGAAGTTGGGCGAATTCTGCAGCCTTAATTCTCAATTGGATGACTATCCCGGAAGTTCGATTGATTGGCAAGCTCGACACGCACATCTATCGCGTACAACCTGAGCCCGGCTGTACGACCCCAGCGAAGCGCATAACGATTAAACCTGCTGGTACCTAAACTTCTCAACCAGCTTTCCTGCGCCAGGTTTGATTCGATGATCATCACAGCTTCATCGTTATCGATATCTTTCTGCAGTTGAGATCATTACCCCCAAATCGATCAAATTTAAACAGCATTTACTAGTGCTTCATCTAATTAGTTTTGTTAAGCAGCATGATTTGAGCAAGATCAGGCACTGCTCGACAAAGTCCATACAAAGATTAAATCCCCAGATAAGATCAGGGCCAACCTTGAACAAACAGCCTCACGCATCCAGCGGGCTGCGCACAGCGTTGGAACTGCGATAAATTACGTGGCTATATACCTTGGTCATCTTTACATCATTATGCCCTGATAGTTACTGCAAAATAAGGAAATCATAGCTTGGCAACACACCAATATCTGGTGTTGGTCAAAGGCCACATATATATGTTTTGATATTGCACTAACAACCGTGGGTAGACCTGCGTTGCTGACCTCCAAACCGGTCAGACTGACAAAGAGATAAGGAGCTTCAAAGCATAATTGGGAAAAACAGACGAGGTGCTGGATCTAGTTTCACGGCTATCCCCAGCACCCACGCCAAGTAAGTTTGTTATATTTTATTTGACCAATTTCGGCCGAGTGGAAATCAGATATTCAATTTCCTGTCGACAACCATTGTCCCTGACCAGAAGAACAGAACATTAGCTATCAAGAACAATACCAGTATAAAGGGATATGTATCATACGTTGTTGACATCGGTGGCATAGCCGATACAAGGATATCACACAGACCTATAAACGCCCCAATCCCCAAGGCAACAAAAGCGGTCAGCCAGCCTGCGCTCAAGTCAAACACGCACTTTGCCACTGCAATCAGCAGGTAAGCCAACAAAGGTATACTGATGAAGAACAAAATCCAGGTTAAACCAGCTAGAATAGCAATATTCAATAAATCTGGTGTGGTCAACCATGGCGAATAACTGCCAATTTCACCACTTGTGATACTGGAAATCAAGGTCCGATAAAAGGACAACCGGAACGGAAGATCCAGAACAACCAGTAATAGAAAGT
>CP070764.1:626884-630110 GCA_020349245.1 Chloroflexota bacterium
ACCTCAGTCCCAATCGGCCTGCCGCCCCCGATCTTTTTTCACCCAACCGCGTCATTTTGACACTTTGACAAGACCCTCAAGTCGCAAGATTCAATGATCCTTTGGGTTGATTCTGTGGTATAATCGGGGCAGTTAGGGCTTTCAATCTTGATTTTCTTTTTGCTTCACATTCCTGTCACCTAATGATATGCGTGTTTTGGTCTTCGGTAGTTCCTTTTCGGCATTATCCGACATTTGCCTTGCCCTTGTGCCAAACTTAAGGATTTGTCGCCTCCATCATAGTGCTGGTTGACTTGTTCCTGCCGGTGCCAAGCTGAAGGAGCCCATGTCCCATGATGATTTTTGTCTTCATTATTCTTATCATAACAGTTGTCCTATTTATCAGAGGCAAGATGCGCCCTGACATGGTTGCTTTACTCTCCATGATGGCACTCTTTCTCTCTGGAGTCATCGACACCCGCGAAGCATTGGGCGGATTTTCCGATAACGCGGTTATCCTGGTCGCAGTCTTATTTGTAGTCGGCGAAGGAATATCGCGCTCCGGGATCGCCACCTGGCTGGGGCATCGGATTGTACAATACTCAGGTAGCAGCGAGGAACGTTTACTGCTGCTGGTGATGATCGGCACAGCCGCGCTCTCAGCCTTTATCAGCAGCACCGGTACGGTTGCCATGATGCTTCCGATTGTGGTGGCCGCCGTCTGGGGAATGAAAAGTGTGCCATCAAAATTCTTGCTGCCAGTCGCGATCGTGGCAAATATCGCTGGCGCGTTAACCTTGATCAGCGCGGCTACTAATATTATCGTTTCTGATACTTTAGTCGACGCAGGACAACGGCCATTCGGCTTCTTCGAGTTTACCATCATTGGCTTGCCGTTGGTGGTGGTTACGGTTGTCTATATCATCCTTTTCGGTAAACGCTTATTGCCGGAATACCAACCCAGCAAACGTCCAGTTACTCTTGAAGCTTCCTTGGCAGAGCTTTCCGAAACCTATTCTTTGGAAGGCAATCTCTTCTGGTTGAACGTTTTACCGGGATCCGATTTAGTGGGCCAGACCCTTGGCCAGGCTGATATCGCAACCAACTTTGGGGTTACTGTGCTTTACATAGAGGCGCGTCAGCCAGAAATTGAGCGTGGAGACCCCATCCAGCAGATACGCCTAGCTTTGGAGTACATCCTGCAGCCGGAAGATGTTCCGCAAAAGCCACCAAAGACCACACCTTCTTCAACTCTGCCCAGCCCGGAAACATACTTTGAAGTCGGAGATTTATTGCTGGTCAAAGGCGAACATGCCGCTGTACAGCGCTTGACGGTGAAGCACAAACTGAGCATCAAACCGATTCGTGAAGGGGATGGTTCAGTAGTTGATCGCTTGGTGACGCGTGAATTGGGATTTGCCGAGGTAATCATCCCACCGCGTTCCAGGCTTGAAAATCGCACGGTGTCTGAAACCAAGTTTACCGAACGTTTTGACTTGAAAGTGATCAGCATTACTCGTAGGAATGAGATTCTTGATCATCGGGATGAAACCCTGGAAATCGGGGATACCTTACTGGTGCGCGGTACCTGGGCAGCAATTGGCAAACTGCGTGATGATCCTGCAAACTTCGTGGTAGTTGGCCACCCCGAAGAGATTTCCGAACAAATCGTCGGCCTGGGACGTCAGGCATATCTGGCATTGGGAGTATTGGTTGGTATGGTGGTTTTGATGCTGACTGGCATAATGCCGACCGTGATGGCTGCCTTTATAGCGGCGATAGCGATGGTTTTGTTGGAGGTGGTTACCATGCCCCAGGCCTACCGCTCAATCAACTGGAGCGTGATAGTACTGATCGCCGCTTTAATCCCTATGGGCACTGCTTTGGAGAAAACCGGCGGAGTTGATTTTATGGCCAATACTTTGGTCAATACTGTGGGTACACTAGGTCCACTAGCCCTAATGGCAGGGGTTTTCCTGCTGGCCAGTGGTTTTTCACAGATCATAAACAATGTCGTGGCTTCGATACTGATCAGCCCGGTGGCATATCAGGCTGCCGTAGCGATGGATGTTTCACCCTACCCTTTCATGATGATGGTGGCAGTAGGTGTAGTCACCGGCATCCTAACTCCGATTGCCGGAGCGCCCATGATGATCGTGATGAATCCTGGTAGTTACAAGTTCAAGGATTATGCTAAGGTCGGTTTCCCGCTACTGATCTTGATCTTCATTGTAAGTTTGATACTTGTACCCATTGTCTGGCCGCTATAATTGATAGCTGTAGTGAGTTTACGCATTCGAGTATAAGAAGGAACGAGGAGTAAATCAAAAATGGAAAAGAGACCCTTTGGTAAAACTGGTAAAGAATTCCCCATTCTTGGCTTTGGCGGGCAACGGATTGTCGATGAGCATAACTGTACCGAGAAAGATGCAATCAAGATCGTTAACACGGCGATTGACCGCGGTATCCGTTATTTCGATACGGCCTGGTTCTACTCAAATGGACAGGCGGAGACTCGTCTAGGAAAGGTGGTCAAACATCGGCGTAATGAGATGTGGCTGGCGACGAAGACCAGAGACACAAGCCGGGATGGCGCACGGCGGCAACTGGAAACCAGCCTGGAGCGTTTGCAAACCGATTATGTCGACGAATGGCGGTTGCACAACGTTTGGGATTATGCTCGTCTGGACGAGTTCACCGGTAAGGGCGGCGCCCTGGAGACTGCAATCCAGGCACGTGAAGAGGGGCTGATCGGTCATATCAGCATCAGCAGCCATTCTGACCCACAAATCCTGGTTGAAGCGCTGGATCGCTTTCCATTCGATAGCGCGTTGGTAGCCACCTCAGCTCTGGATCACTTCATACTCAGTTTTGTGGAAGAGTTTTTACCTTTAGCCAATCAAAAAGGGGTGGCAACAATCGGGATGAAAGTGATGGGTTTGGGTAGCCTGGTACATGATCCGGAGCGAGCGCTGCGCTATGCGCTGGGGCTGCCGGTCAGCACAGTGATCGTCGGTATGGAAACCATGGAACAACTAGAGCAGAATCTGAAGGTAGCCGAATCCTTCACCCCGATGAGCGATGAAGAACGGTTGGCTTTCTTCAAGGATATCATCCACTTGGTGGAGCCCGCAAAGGTATTTTGGAAGGCGACTGACTGGGATAATCCCACGGAATGGATTCCTCGTAATCGCGGCAAGGCATGACATACTGTTTTCTACAGGTATTTGCGTATCTCAGCCAATTC
>CP070764.1:630210-633363 GCA_020349245.1 Chloroflexota bacterium
CGCACAACACCCGTGGAGATTTTTACGCCCATGCATCTGCTGGTTGCCTTCACTTACGACCGTTGATCAACCTGAAATCACTGGATGGTGTACACCAGTTAAGAGAAATCGCAAGTCAGTCTGTGAAACTGATTTCCCAAATGGGAGGTGTACCCAGCGGAGAACATGGAGATGGACTCGCCCGATCTGAATGGCTGGAGGAAGTCTTTGGCCAGAAAGTGGGGCAGGCGTTTAGAGAATTAAAATCTTCCGCTGATCCCCATGGCATCTTGAATCCAGGAAAAATTGTCGATCCCGAACCCATGGACCAACATCTTCGCTACGGACCAGGTATGGGTATCCAGGCTTGGCATCCGGTTATGGATTTCTCCAGGCAATCCAGCTTATCGGGAGCTATTGAATTATGCAACGGGGCTGGGGTATGTCGCAAATCTGAAGGTATCATGTGTCCTTCGTTCCAGGTCACGAGGGACGAGATGCACAGTACGCGTGGCAGGGCAAATCTCTTGCACGCAATGTTGTCTGGTATTCCAAAGGATGGAGAACAGATCAGTGAAAGAGATGTGTTTACCGCGCTGGATTTGTGCATCGCCTGCAAGGGCTGCAAAGCAGAATGTCCATCTGCAGTAGATCTGGCGAAACTAAAATATGAGTTTCTCGAGCAATATTATTCCAAGAATTTTGGGCACCTTCATCCTGTTCGTGATTATCTTTTCGCTTATCTTGGTGATTTATCCAGGTTGGGTGACAAATTTAATCCTTTCACAAATCTTGTGCTCAAATACCTCAACAAAACTTGGTTCGGGGAGAGCTGGTTGGGATTAGCTAGGCAGCGAAATCTTCCCCGGCTCGCCCAAAAAAGATTTCACAGCCTTGCCAAGAATAATGCAGGTACCGCGCGCAAGCGTGATACAAGAATATATCCAGTATTGCTCTTATCAGATCCATTCACAGAATATTACCAGCCCGAAATTGGTATTCATGCTATGGAGTTATTATCCGCTGCTAATTGCCAAGTTGAAATTATTCCAATAATCGGTTCTGGGCGTACCCTACTTTCGAAAGGATTTGTGAAGGCTGCTCAGAACCATGCGCAGAAAGTCGTTGATGTCATAAATCAATTAGATCCAGCGCAGATAGCTCCAATCATTGGAATTGAACCATCCGAAATTTATACTTTGCGTGATGAGTATCTAGATTTATTGCCCGGTCGAAAGGATGTCGAATCGATCGCGGAGCGTGCCCAGATGCTTGAGGAATTCCTGATTCGACCTGGAGCTGATAATCATCCGCGATTATTGCGCATAGCCACAAACAATTACGCTTCCGAATCTCAAACTCAAGAGATCCTCTACCACGGTCATTGCTACCAAAAAACTCAAGGTCCTGCGAAAGATGGCTTTCCGAATGGGGTGCAGGCCTCAATCGAGATGCTTGAACAGGTGGGATATAAAGTGGAATTGATAGACTCTGGGTGTTGTGGTATGGCAGGTGCATTTGGTTACGAAGCAGAACATTATCCTACTTCCATGCAAATCGGCGAATTAAAATTGTTTCCCGCAATGAGATCTGTGAAAAGTCAACAAATTTGTGCGGCTTCGGGTTTCTCGTGTTTGAGTCAGATAAGGGATGGCACTGGAATCATTCCCCAACATCCAATCAGCTTAGTTCATAAAAGGATTTGGCCTCGTGATGAAATTATATGAGACTTATTCAACTTGGGTCGAGGTCGATTTAAACTCAATCAGCGGCAATGTGGCGTCTATTTCCCAGAAAACTGGCGTACCTGTGATGGCGGTCGTAAAAGCAGACGCTTATGGCCATGGGATAATACCAGTTGCCGGATCAGTTCTGGAGAATGGAGGTGCATCATGGCTTGGTGTAGCTCGGATCGAAGAAGCCCTGCAGCTGCGCGATTCGGGACTCGAATGCCCGATTTTGGTTCTGGGGTATTCACCGGCCGAAAAGTTCAGTGAAGCGATCGCTGAGGATATCTCCCTTACTTTTTGGAATCTAGAGCAGCTCGCCATTATGGAAAAAATTGCAGAGAAAGTTGGGAAGCAAGTGAAAGTGCACTTGAAGGTAGATTCGGGTATGAGTCGTTTGGGAATTCAGCCTGAAGATGTCCTGGGATTGGTTGAGAAGATCATTGATTTTCCGGAAGTGCTATTTGAAGGTGTCTTCACCCATTTCGCACGGGCTGATGAATCTGATCGATCTTCTACAACCGGTCAGGAATTAATATTCAAGGAAGTGCTCAATTCACTCGTCGCAGCTGGAGCATGTCCCCCAATTGTTCATGCAGCGAATTCTGCTGCAGCGCTTTCTCAGCCCACTGCTTATTTCAATCTTGTCCGTCCGGGTATAGCGATATATGGGCTTGAACCATCTCGAGATTGGTCCTTACCAAGCTCATTTAAGGCTGCTTTGACCTGGAAGGCGGTGATCAGCCAGGTGAAAATGCTCCCCCCTGGTAGGGGAGTCAGCTACGGTCATGAATATGTCACCAAGAAGAATGAACATATCGGTACCATCCCAGTGGGTTATGCCGATGGGTTTCGGCGGATAGAAGGCAACCAAGTATTGGTGAGGGGAACCCGTGTCCCGGTCGTGGGGAGGGTGTGCATGGACCAGATATCCGTCCAGCTGGATGGTGTTCCCAACGCTAAAGCTGGGGACGAGGTGGTGATTCTTGGCAAGCAGGGTCAGGAAACTATCACTGCGGAAGAAATCGCCGATAGATGGGGGACAATAAACTACGAGGTTGTTTGTGGTATCAGTGGGCGTGTCCCCAGAATATACAAATAAGCCAGTTCCGTCAATTAATAGAAAAAAGTCTCTTGGCAATGACCTACTCTCCCACCCCGTCGCCGGGGCAGTACCATCGGCGCTGGCGGGCTTAACGACCGGGTTCGAGATGTAACCGGGTGTACCTCCGCCGCACGGATCACCAAGAGACTTTTTGACAGAACAAAGGATTGAATAGAAGAGCGCAAGTTAGGGAAGAAATTCGAGTTCTCCGCACCAAGGGCAAGTCCTCGGCCATTAGTACGGCTTGGCTGAACACATTGCTGTGCTTACACCTGCCGCCTATCGAGCAGGTAGTCTACCTGCGGCCTTACCTCCGAGACAAGCTCGGAGTGAGGGACCTGA
>CP070764.1:633463-636567 GCA_020349245.1 Chloroflexota bacterium
GATCGCGTCCTGGGTCGAAGTGATGTTTCCATCAGGCGCTGGCTTTTCATAGATCACAACCATAGCACTTGCAAATCCCAGGATGATGATCCCCACCAGGACCGTAATCAAGAGTGTGCTTTCGGCACGACGTTCGGTGAATGCACGCCACAAATCCCTGATGCGTGTCCGCCGCAAGATGCGCGCGATCCGAACCAGGCGCCACAGCCGGAAAAGGCGGAAAGCAGGCAGGGCGGGTAAGCTGCCCAAAAAATCCATCCAGCCCCATTTGATGTAGCCTAGCTTATCTGGTGCCCTAATCAACGTACGGAAGAAGTCGAACATGAAGACTATGCTGATCAGGGTATCGACAAAGAAGGCGATCTCTTTGGCGTCATCGGGGATACCTGGGACGTAGAAAATGACTATGGTCACCAGCGAAATTAGGGTCAGAGACAGGATGAAAACATCATAGGTACTACTGTTGTATTGCCCGTCTTCGTCGATTGAGCTGTCGGTTTTCTTCACGTCTTTCTGATCTGCCATATGTTTTGGGTGCATTCAAAATGGGTTGTAGGGGCGGGTCTTGTGCCCGCCCTGGGCACCCACAAGGGGGTGCCCCTACAACTCATTTTGAACACACCTATATGTTTTCAGGCTATGGTTACTATTTCCCCCGCATTTGCGGCAGTATCGTAAATGGCACACGTGGCTACACCTTTCCAGCCCATCACGTCCCCTGGACTCAGCCATAGACAGTCATTTACCTTTTTCTGGTGAGATTGGTGCGTGTGCCCCGAAAAAACAGCCTGGTAATCGCCCGTCCGGGCCAAAGCGCTGGCATAAAATGGATAGTGGGTAACAGCCACTTTTACCCCATCGAATTCCAGTTCGGCATACTCGCCGTGTAGCTTGAGATTAGGATATTGGGTGTTGGCTGCGTTCAACATCGCAAACCGGTCCCCATCTCCATTTCCGAATACACAGTGGACTTCTCCTTCGAATCCCTCCGCCACCACCCTGGACGGAATAGGAGAGCAAAAGTCGCCACAAAATATCAGGGACTCGACCCCTCGCTCTTTGAATATCTCAAGCGCTTTATGAAGGTTATCAAGGTGGTCGTGTACATCCGAGAAGACACCGATAAGCATGTTCATCCTTCCTCGCTGCAAGTTCAGATGGCCAGATTGAGGCTAAGTCAAGCGTGAAACGTGATGCGTGATCCGTGAAACGTATTGCGTACTGCGTATTGCGTGTTGTGTATAGCGCTTCACATCTCCCCCATGGGGCTGACGAATTGCGCATCACGCATCACGCATCACGTTTTACGTTTCACGGCTGTATAGTCACCGGCGTGCCGATTTTAGCCCACTCGTAGAGCTTTTTCGCATTGTCCTCGCTGAGAATAACGCAGCCGTAGGACACCCGCTGCCCCAGGAAGCCGTCCCAAAGCTTGTAACCGGTATGCCGCTGGATGGGCAGGGAATGAATGCCGTTCTCCAAAGGACCCGACCAATAGATGCCCAGCCAGTGTGGCATATCCAAATTCCAGGTGCTGGCGTAGGCCATGGGGATCTTGGATTGAACCGCAAACTGGCCGATGGCCGTGTCGCGACCAGGTTCGCCAGTGGAGACAATCCACTTCCAGCGCAGCTCATCCCCTTCGTACACATACATCCGCTGTTCTGAAACATCCACCACAATGCGCTTTTGTTTAGGATCGGGCGTGGGTGTCGGAGAAGGGGCGGGCGTGGGTGTCGGCGGGCGCAGGAGCCAGGCGACCTCATCCGCCTTTTCGCGAGCCAGCGGTTCCTCGGGCAACAACTCGACGCCGGCCTGGTAAGATACTTGGGCGCCAACCAAGTCACCCGCCGCCTGCTGTGACAGGCCCAGATTGTAATAAGCGCTGTACAGCAATTCAGTCACGTCCAGGTAGGTGGGATTATCGCGGCGGACGAGTGACAGGGTTTCGATCGTTTCACGCCAGAGGCCCGCCTGGTGATACAACACGCCCTGGCGGTAGGAATCCACCAACCATCGTTCTCTTTGAAGTGATAGATCAAGTGGGTCCAGCGCCAGCGATTCATCCAAGGCAATCAGGGCACCCTCCAGGTCGCCCTGGTCCCGGCGCTGCAAGCCCAGTTGATAATACACCCGAGCCAATTCGCGCATCGTAGCCGGGTTGTCCGGCTCAAGGGCGCGCATCACCTGAAGCACGGCGATGGCGTCCTCCCAACGTGACTCGACGACGGCAGCATTCAGCTCCGGCTGAAGAGCGAGGATACGCTCCGAGTGGTCGGGTGTGGGCGGGGCCATCAGTCTGGCCTGGGCCGCCGCATCCACCTGAAACCATATCACCCAAACCAGCGCACAAATCAGTAGCAGCAATCCCAGGCCTGCCAGCCCAAGCCACAGACGTCGAGGCCAAGCCAGCGGTGAGGGATGGGGAGCCGGTACAATCTTAACGGGTTGCTCGACCGGCCGCGTTGGTTCGACGGCAGAAACCGAACCTGATTCAGGTGACTCCTCATTCCCTCTATGGTCCTGCCCTCGAGTCCAGCGAAGGGCGGCCTCCAGCCTGGGGTGGTTGGGGTCAAGTTGCTCGATGCGCTCCAGCGCAATCCGCGCTTCATCCGGCTGGTCGGTGACACCGGCTAACCAGAACCAGGCTACTGCGTTGGATGGATCAGCGGCGACCACCTGCTTTAATAGCTGAAGCGCTTCCTCCCGCCGACCCGCTTTAGCGACCTCAATGGCGGCTTTCAATGTGCTTCGGACACTCTGCTCACCTACGTTACTGTCTTCACTAGCCATCGGTTCTTATCCAACTCCCATATCACTTAACATATTATCTAATATTATGTTGAATTATAACACGCTCCGGGATTGGCCGCAAATGGTTGGACTTTCGTATTCAAACCACGTTCACATTATATTCATGCAGATTTCAAACCAGATTCAAACCTGACTTTGATATACCTAGGTAAGATTGATTTATCCCAGAATGGCATCCCCGAACCCGGTACATTACTGGTCTTGGTGGAATCTTGGAGAAAGGAGGTAACGCCAGATGTTGTTCCTACCGCGTGAGGAAGGCCAGGGATTGGTTGAATACGCGCTGATCT
>CP070764.1:636667-639568 GCA_020349245.1 Chloroflexota bacterium
TTCAGTTTCTTGATTGCATCTCGATCTCGCCCTGGAACCTCTGCAGCCAGAGGATCTAATGGCTCATGCCCCATTGCTTTCAAAGCACTCCCAATCTCTTCGCGCCATTTACCACCAGGCAATTGCCTGTCTCCATCTCTTTCCGCAGCATAGATGCTGCCAGCTAAATAGAATTTCATTTCAATTGTGCTCCTGCTCTGGTAAACACCCCATGTAAATCAGGAAAGGTATGAAAGAATTTGTCCCATCCCCAGGGGATAGCTCCTTGCTTCCGATAAGTGATTTGATAGTCTACTTCCCGTCTTCGGTCAAAATTATAAGGTTGTCCTGAGGCTTCAACAAACTGTTTGCAATAGCCATGAATCTTATCCCTTGACCAACCCAGCATGACCGCTCTGGGAGTAATCATCGCGTGAATCGTTCGGCTCCACCCATCCTTCAAATGAGGAGCCAATTCCAACAACAGCTTCAAATCTTTATCTAATGATTGAGGTGTTTTGTGATATTCCGCTTGTTTCGCTAACCACTCAGGATACTCCTCAATAATGATATCTTCCAGATGTTGATTAATAATCATTGGAAATTGATTGATTTCAATTGGTTCTGGCTTCGTTTGCTTGGCCAGCTGAAGACACTCATCAAGAGATAATACCGGATCTATTGGAACACAAGTCAAGCCTGATAAGATATGAATCGTATAAGGCATTCTGGAAATCTGTCCAACACAACCAATGACACTTGGATCAAACAATTCCCAGCCGCAATTATTATAATTAGTAAGTCTAATTAATCCCGCAGCAGCTAATAAATTCTGAGTCAATCTCCTTGCTGCGAATCGAAAGGCATCATAAGTAATAACCATCGGTTGAATGTCTGCATAAATAGCGAAGCCCTTCCTGCCTGAAAAATAAACTCGAGGAAACATCCCACATACCTCATGAAGGACATCACAAAATAACTGCATCTGATAATGAGCCTTCATTAATCCCCCTTCAACGATCTCCTTCTGAGGAGTAGTGGGAGCATCCACATCCCAGTAAAGTTTATCCACAATCAATGCTGGCGCGTCATCTAGCTCTGTCTTTGCACTCTCTGGATATACGCTTGTATAAATATCATTCACAGCGAAATACCGCCAACATTCATCCAGAAATTCTTCTTGAGTTGAAATAAGTTGTTGCCTGGGAAATCCCATCCACCGAGGAAACGGGTTCTCCTCAGAGAAATGAGATAACCAGGCATTATTAAGCTGAGTTATGAATTTCAAGGATCTCAACTACCCAGTACCAAACCACCTATATAAAGGCATTGCCAGTTGAACTAGATCGCTTATAATTGATTCACAAAGGCATACCAACGAAGCGCCTCAGCACCATGAACGATCCTCTTTTCTGTACCATGGACAACAAAAGTCTGTCCAAGGTCATAGCCCATCCCAATCAGCATAACCTCATGACCAGAATATTGAAGATCTTGATACAGACTCAACAGATCATCAAAATCCATCTCATTATAGATTGATCCTTCATAGTTAAGAGGGATAAGAACCCGTCTCATCCTTCGATGAATCTCTTTGTCCCAGGCAGTCACTATTCCCCGCTTAATTGTTGTCACCCAAAGATGTTCTGTGGGCGTTTTTGGTTTGTTATTTTGAACCCAGTTGCCTCCTTTATTAGGAACTAATACTGCATGGGAGTTCACCTTATAAAGCCCATTTTTGATCCGTCTAAGATAGGGTATGAGTAATCCATTCTCAGTTTTGGACAGCTCCGACAACACAGCCATCACGGTATCACGATTGATCTGCTTAAAAAAAGGATGGATCATATCAATGATATTCTGGATCGTAAATTGCCCTAATTCACGATCTAGTTTGGTTGCAGCTTGCACTACAACCATATTTAGTGTGGTTTTTCGTTTCTTATTCAACATTGTTATTCCTCTAAATAAAAAAAACAGTCATTCTATATTAACTTTTGCATAGTGTCAGTGTTACCATGGCGCACATATAAAGAGCATGTCAATCTAGTTCTAGGGTACTAACATTTATATAATTACTTTATAATGTACCAGTGACAACCTTCTTAAGGTGAATCATTTTGGGACCCAAAGACAAGAAAAAGGAAAAACCTAAACCTAAAAAATTTAATATCCACCAAGTTGGCACGATGCTCGAGAACCAACAACAACAACTTAATGGGATACGGACCATCGTTCTCCAACAGATTGACAAGGTGGGTGTCATTGTTAATGATCTTTATATTCTTCAGGTTCATGGATTTGATGCTCTTCGAAAGGAAATGGACCATCGTGAAGAAATGCAAGCCATTCAAAGGGAAGCCCGACAACGCGCTGAGGCTCGTCTCAAGGCTGAACGTAAAGAAGGCAAAACCCATCACCCACAAATACTAAATCAATATGCTCAGCAAGCTATGGGTGATATTATTCGTGAGCGGCAAGAAGCTAGTCAGCCACCGAAACCACCTGAGAAACCTAAGACGATTCATGAGGCAGTGGCCGATCTTCCTAAAGAAGAAAAAAACCCCCCTACTGATCAATAAGTTTCATCCACACTCTCATCAAAGAATAATCGTTGTTTCAGCTCGTTGTAATTCGGAAACTTTATCTTCAAACTCATGGGCCTGTTCGGCAAAGACATCCAGGGATAGCAAACTGGCATTTCCTTTTAGAAGGTGCATGGCACGATAGATCTTTATCATTATCTCTTTGTGATTATGCACCGTGGTCATTTCTGATACTATATTTTCGACAAATTTAAGTTCCTTCTCTGCTGTCAAAAGAAATTCCTGCAACAAGGGAGGATCAACGTGCAATATACTAACCAGCCAATCCATCTGTCGTTTGGCTTTTTCCTGGGTTTCCTTTAACTGCATGCCCAGA
>CP070764.1:639668-642523 GCA_020349245.1 Chloroflexota bacterium
AACGGCCATGACTATATTACGACGGCCATGACCGGCGCCATGAACCTGCCCAGGCCCGGCGCGATGGATCATTTCGTCTGGGTCACCATGACCGACAAGGGCCCCAAGATCGCCAACCTGCTGTTGAACGGCATCTTCGATAAGAAGGGCCCCCCCAAGGATGATGCCTTGGAAGTAATCGGTATGTACCGACCGAAGCCTTGACCCGAACATCGTCTGATGAAAGTGATGCTTTGCGAAGGGCTGCGGCTGCGTAAATTGCCTTCGTAAAGATCGCCTTACCCTGGTTGACGATTACAACCTCGGCGAATCGGAGGTTTCCTTCATATGAATTTTTATTACGTCACCGACAACCTTTTTTTATCCTCCTGAATGCCCGAAGTAGATAGGTAAAATAAGCCTACATGACGATTTCAAATGCTAAAAGTACTATTCAGAAAAGGTCAATTCTTCGTTGCTCAGTACCCCCATGGAGGACCTAAAACTATAATCATGGGAAGGTCGTTCAAGTTTCGTCCAATACCGCCCACAAAAACCGCTTGGCGATTCCGCCGAGCGGTTTTTTGTATTTCTTCGCTTTGAGCAAAGGGGAAAGTTGGATAAATCGGGGATATAAATTGGTTCTTTTGATTGAAAATCAGAATATTTTGGTTCGAGTCCAATACCCAGATATCACGATTACGAAATGTTAAATTGATCCATACCCTACCACATAGTTCGAATTGCCCAACGGAGGCTTAGCAGTGAATCCAGATAATTACCATCATGCTATAATGAATTAGATTTAAAGTTCATTTTGATATTTTCAACTGCTTTTCTTTTTCATCCATGAGCGAGGTGGAATATTTCCTGAGAAACGGCCTGATCATGAACCAACATTGAGTTGGTTCTTTTTTGTTAGGTTCTTTGACAATAAGGTCAAATTTGGAATCATTTCTCACCAATAACCTATCCATCTCACCCTCTGGCCTGAACCGATACCTGCCACACTTGAATGCGTATTTGACCAATTGTTCCCATTGCAGAATGATTCTAAAGTCTACTCCTAATGGTTCTGACGGGGCGATATTCGCCCGAACGTGGATAAGGAATTTGCATACCTGAGATTTCACCTATCCTAGAATAACCGAATTGGAGAATCAATGAACATTGAAATGAATACAATCAGACTATTGGGAGCAGTGCAATTGATCGTTATTGTTGGCAGCGTGATCACAGATCGCCTGCTCGCATCAGCAATTGGATCTGGTAGTATATCCGAGGTCCTTGTGAACATTTCAGAAAACCTTGCCCAATTGCGGATCAGCAATCTGGTTGCATGGGGTGGAAGCATAGTGATCATCGTTTGGGGTGTTTTGTATTACCTCGTTTTTGACAATGAGTTCAAGATCATCTCGCTTGTTGCCCTCGGATTATTTGTGGCAGCAGCAGTAATTTCCGCGGTAAGCAAGATAGGGGCTAATGGACTGATAGCTTTAAGCCAGAAATTCGTTGAGGCAGGAGAGCCAGAATCATCTTACTTTCAAACTATGGGTGATTTCTTGTATTATGGAGTGGATCGACAAGGATACCATTTACAAATGTTGTTCACAACCATCGGTTTAATACTGTGGAACTACCTGTTTTATGTAACAAGGTATATTCCACGTTGGTTATCTGTCTGGGGTCTTGTTGCGATCATAATGTTTTTGATAGCTGTCCTCTTGGTGCTTTACCGCCGTGATTTCCGTGATTCCCCAGTAATGCTGCTAACCCTTGCATACGCTCCATATTGACTAATTCAGGGAGTATGGTTCATACTCAAAGGATTCAACTAGTTGTAATCTTTACCTGGACAGGTACACAAAAATCAATGAATAAATGACCGCTGCAAAGGAATTAAAAAGGCAACCCATGAAAGCGATTGTTTGGACAAAATACGGGCCACCGGATGGTCTTCAACTCACAAATATAGAAAAACCTGTTCCCAAAGATGATGAAATCTTGGTAAAAATCCACGCCACAACCGTAACAGCCGGGGATTGTGAGATGCGCCGGCTCGAACTACCCCTGATGCTATCCTTGCCCATGCGGTTATATGTAGGCTTCTTAAGGCCGCATAGAATAACCATTCTGGGACAGGAACTCGCTGGAGAAGTTGAGGAGGTTGGTAAAGATGTGAGATTATTCAAGAGGGGTGACCAGGTTTTTGGGACCACCGGTTTTGGTTTTGGTGCCTATGCAGAGTACATCTGCCTTCCCGGAGAACCCAGTGAAATGCAAGGGGCACTGGCGATTAAACCTTCAAATTTGACTTATGAAGAAGCCGCTGCCGTTCCAACTGCCGGATTTGAAGCTCTTCACTTTCTTAGAAAAGCAAATATCCAGCGCGGAAAAAAAGTTTTGATCATAGGTGCCGGCGGCAGTATTGGAACTTTTTCGATACAGCTTGCCAAGCACTTTCAGGCGGAAGTGACCGGCGTCGATCGCACAGAAAAACTGGATTTGATGCGCTCAATTGGTGCCAATCACGTTATTGACTACACAAAGGAAGATTACACCAGTAACGGTGAATCCTATGATCTCATTATTGACGTGGTCGGAAGGCGTTCTGTTTCTCGTCGGCTAAAATTGTTAAAACAAGATGGGTATTATTTTTTAGCTTACGCCGGAATCTCACAAATTGTTCTCGGAATGTGGATTTCGATGACGAGTAACAAGAAAGTAAAATTTGGATCAGCAAGCCAAAATCAAGAAGATTTAATTTTCCTCAAAGAGCTGATTGAGGCGGGAAAACTTAAATCGATCATCGATAGAAGGTATCCACTGGAACAGACTGCTGAGGCTCATCGGTTCGTCGAAACCGGACAGAAAAA
>CP070764.1:642623-645439 GCA_020349245.1 Chloroflexota bacterium
GATCACGTCGTAGCGCTCGCCGGGCATCATCACCAGCTTCGGCGGCACGGCTGGGTCATTGGGGTCGATCTTGACCGGCGTGTCCAGGTAGCCGCCGTCGGTACCGATCACCCACATGGGTGGTCCCATGACACCCGTCATCGTGTCGACCAGGAACATTTCATAGGCGCGGGCGTTGGAGCCGTTCAGGAACAGGAAGCGGTAGCGGTTGTTGTCCAGGTTCTTGAAAGGCCAGACCTTGCCGTTGACCACGATGGTGTCGCCGAGGAACTCCGGCGCCCAGAAGGGGTGCAGAAGCGGGTTGTCGCCCACGTTGGGGAAGTGGAGCTGCCCGTCGGCGTCGAACATGCGGTCCTGGATGACCAGCGGGATGATAGTCCTGCCGCCCACGGAGTGTGCTCCCAGCCCTGTCGGGAGGGTCAGACCGGGGTCGGAGAGCAGGTAGGCCCCGGCGATGCCGGCGTAGACGTTGATGCGGGTGATGCCCAGGGCGTGGTCGTGGAACCAGATGTTAGCCGCTTCCTGGGAGTTTGGATAGCGGTAGATGGCTCCATTTGCAGGTGCACCCGTTTTAGTATAGTAGGCATGGCCATATTGAACCCCGCCAGTAGGTACAGCCCGTGTGAACCAGGCGTCGGGTCCGCCGTCCAGCTGGGGCGGCACCTCGCCGCCGTGAAGATGCGGTACGAGCGGGACGTAGTCGTTGTAATGTCCGGTGGAATTGTGAGGTAGATGTGTCGGGTTTGCCCAGTGCAGGGTCAGGTCGGTCCAGTCCTCCCAGTACAGGCTGCTAGCTGCGCCGGTGCCCACCTCGTTGACCCAGGTGATCTGAGTGGGAGTACCGCGCTGCGCCAGCACTACCGGGTTGATGTAGGTATTGAACGGCGCTATGGCTCCTGCAGGCGGTATGTAACCATCTGTCTGGTAGCCCCAAACGTGTGTGCCCCCATATGGTACGTTGGGATTGGCGGCCACGAAGGTTGAGGGCATCACGTCGGCCAGGAACTCCTGCATGCGGATGGTCAAATCATTCGTGCCGTCAACCAGCAGCAGGTCGGGCAGCGGGTCGACGAACTGTGGTATGGCGCTGCCGGGCAGCGGCAGAGCAGGTTGTGGCGTTGCACCAAGAGCCCGCTGCAGGAAACGGGCCCGGGTGGCCAGGTACATTGCAGCAGTACCGGCACCGGTTAATTTTAGAAATTCTCGTCGTGAAACCATGTATCATTCTCCTCTACTCGGTTAGCTTTCAAGTGAAGATTATTCCCTAAAAATGGAATTCAAATGTATTGATTGATCGAAATAACCTGTGGATAATTAATGAGCGCCCACCTCCTTCCCTCTTTAAATCCTGAAAAAGATCCCGAACATCCCTAAAAATTAAAACAAACCGGCCTGCGTGGCCGGTTTCGCAATTGGCTTACCAAGGTTTATCCCGTGGAACACATGGGAGTGCGACCAGGCTGAAACCTTGGATCATCGCCTCCACGAATTATTGTAATTCTGGCGATAAATTGCGCGTCAAACCCACCGAATCGCGCAAATTATATAATGATTATAGGGGATAGAATCGTAAAGTCAAGGACAAATGTCATAATCTTGTATGACAAAGATCAGTAGGCACAATTTTCAATGCCCGGTTGTCAGGGGGACTGATTGAATGTGAGCGATAAAAATTAGCATGGATGGGAGATCTCCTGCGGGTCAGGAGAGTGAAGCAGGGCCTGCCCGGCAAATTTCTCTATTGCCCTGAGCGCCAGCTGCCCGGTACGCTGGAACCCCGCCAGCTGCAGCCTTCCGGGGGTATCCTGGGAAGTGTGGATATAACCGGTGGATGTACCGATGGCGACCAAGGTTAGCGCATCGCAGCCAGCCTCTGCAAAAGGGATGTGGTCAAACAGCGCGCCGGGAAGGCGGAAGCGGCCTACTGGCAGGCTTAATTCTTCCGCCGAGCGCTGAAGGATACCGGCCAGGGAAGCAGCTGAATTCCCCCCTGCCAGGTAGAGCTTGCCCTCCACCCCGATGCCATCGAAGTTCAAGATATACAGCCCAGCCCTTTCAGCATGACTTTTCAAAGCCGGGCGATGCTGCTGGAGATAAGCCTGGGCACCCATGAGCCCCAGCTCTTCGGCACTGGTGATCAGCACTGCCAGGTGCAGGTGCTCGAGGATCGCCGGCTGTTGGATGAGCAGTTCCGCCAGGTGCAGCACCAGTCCCACGCCGGAAGCGTTGTCGATCGCCCCCGGCGACTGGTTCCCGTAATCGATAAAGAGCAGCGGTATCCCGCAGACCAGGACCCCGATTCCGACCGCGAACATCCAGGGCTTGAAGCACTCGCTGGCCAGGGTTAAGAAATTCAAGCCGGCGAACACCAGGCTGCCGCCGATAACGACTACGAACAGGGCGATCCGCACTACCAGGGGCATCCGTTGGCTCTTGGAGTCATAATGGGCAACCAGGTATAGATGGGGCCGGTCGTCATTCCGGGGGGAAGTGGGAAAGGTCCCGATCAGGTTTTTCGACCGGTAATGCCTGCCCAGGCGCCAGCAGAGTTTTGACCAGGGATCCGCACCCGGTCCCAGAGAAATGCTACGCACCTTTCTATTGAGGGGGTTGACCAGCAGGACCAGCAGGATCAACAGCAGCGCCAAAAGCAAGTTCAGCCAGCTGCTCACCCTGGCAGCCAGGATTGCACCCGCGACCAGCAGCAGACCGCTGAGAATTTCCAGGGCGAGAAGCGCTTCCAGGGCGGCCGCAAATTGAAAAACCTGGCTGCTGACCGCGAGACCGAATCCCTGCAGGATCCCGGTGATCTCCCC
>CP070764.1:645539-648235 GCA_020349245.1 Chloroflexota bacterium
GGTAATTATCTGCATTCAGCTCTTGTACCGTGGAACGAGCTCTCCGAAGAGGATAAAGAAAAAGACCGCGTCATGGTCCGCCAAATACCCCTAATCCTTGCCCAGGCAGGCTACACAATCGTCAAGCTGAGTGAATGAACATCAAAGAATTGCCATGGTTGTTGTAGGTGTCACTGGTCATCGAAATAGCCTGGATACTGAGTCGATCCCTTCAGGAGTCGATCGAGCACTGAACAAAATAAATGAAGTGTTTCCTGGAGAAAGTCTAATAATTCTCTCGCCTCTGGCAGAAGGCGCTGATCGCCTCGTGGTTCATCGCGCTATGGAGATGTTTAATGTTCAGCTGGTCGTACCGCTTTCTTTAGCGGTGAACGAATATATGCTGGATTTCAACACAGAATCTTCCAGGAACGAGTTCGCCCATCTGCTGGATCAGGCGAATCAGGTGCTCGAAATCCCTGCTTCAAAGAATCGCGAGGATAGCTACCTGGCAGCTGGCTTATATGTGCTTGACAACAGTGATGTACTCATTGCCCTTTGGGATGGTCAACCTGCACGTGGACCCGGGGGGACAGGCCAGATTGTCACCAAAGCCAGGGATAAAAAAATACCCATAGCCTGGGTTTTTGCTTGTCAGGAAAATCTACCATCTAATCCTGCATATCAAAAGAAACCTGGCGAAGTGACATTCGAGAATTTTCCATAAATTGGGTAATAACTCAGTGAAATAGTCCATCCCTATTATTGAGATTTATTTCGAATTGGATATATTAGTGATTGAGGGTAAAAAGAGAAAATGAAACCAATAAAATCATCCTGGCGACAAAACCTCCGTCACTGGTGGCAGAAAGTTAAATGGCCGGTGTTGATTTCTCTGGCGATTTTCTCTTTAATACTGGGCTACATAGGTTTCGCCAGGTATGCCGCCTCACGGGGAGAAAATCCATCAGTCTTGGATTTGGTTTACCAAACCTTGCAGTTGGTCTCCATGAACTCAGGACTGGTTCCAGGACCCATCAACTGGCAGCTACAGCTGGCACGCTTCCTTATCCCAGCGCTGACGGTATACACAGCCTTGTCCGCGCTGGCGCTGATCTTCAGTGAGCAGATACAGTTTATCAAGTTGTGGCGGATAAAAGATCATGTAGTCATCTGCGGATTGGGTCGTAAAGGGATTTTACTGGTTGAGCAATTCCGTGCATTGGACATGGAGGTGGTTGTCCTGGAACAAGATGAGGGTAATGATTGGCTCGAAAGCTCCCGAAGCATGGGTGCGGTGGTTCTGGTGGGAAATGCATCAGATCCGGATTTGCTGCACCAGGCGAATGTGGAGCGGGCAAAATATCTGGTGTCCGTCATGGGGGACGATGGTGCTAATGCAGAAATAGCTGTCCGGGCTGAAGAAATTACCAGGGAGCGGACGGCCGGTGTGCTGACCTGCCTGATCCACATTGTCGATCCCCAGCTGTACGATTTGCTGCGCGAGAAAGAATTGGAGCATCAAGATCATGCGAAGTTTCGGTTGGAATTATTCAACATTTATGACCGGGGCGCGCGCTTAATCATAAAATATGGTGCGGATGCAGATAATCAGGAAGCAGCTCGCCACATTTTGGTGATCGGAATAGGCAAATTAGGCGAAGGGGTGGTGCTGCAAGCTATCAAGGATTGGCGTGAAAACAATTCCACAACCGGGGAAAGACTTCAGATCACAGTAATTGATCGTTATGCTGATTTAATAGCCGAATCGCTCTGCGTGCGCTACCCGCAATTAGAGCAGGTTTGCGAATTGGTACCGCTGCCGATGGAGATCCCCTCAACGGAATTCTTGCGCGCTGATTTCCTTCACGACCAACCAGGCCAACCTGGAGTGGAGAAGGTCATCGTCTGCCTGGACAACGACTCGCTCGGTTTACAGGCTGGGTTGTCTCTTGCCCAGCAGATGGAAAACCAAGAAGTGCCCGTAATAATCCGCACGTCAGAGGATACAGGCCTGGCAACTCTCCTCGAGGAGGGAGGTGCACGCCAGGGGAGCTTTCAAAATTTGCACGCGTTTGGATTACTCAATCAAACCTGCACTGCCGATCTGGTGATTGGTGGTACTCACGAAATCCTGGCACGTGAGCTGCATGCTATTTATCTCAGTGACCACACTATGCCTGGAGCAGGTGTGAAGAAAAGTGATGCCCTTGTCCCCTGGGAACAGCTTCCAGAAAGCCTGAAGGAGTCGAACAGAGTGCAGGCGGCAAACATAGGAAATACACTGGCTGTCTGCGGGTACCGGATCACCCGCTTACGAGATTGGGATGCTTCCGAATATCAGTTCTCCCCAGATGAGGTTGAGAAAATGGCACACTGGGAACATGAACGCTGGTGTAATGAACGTTGGAGTGCTGGCTGGACCAGGGGCGATGAAAGAGATGAAGACAAGAAAACCAATCCTGACCTGGTGGACTGGGAGGTTTTAGAAGAACAGGAGAGAGAAAAGAATAGACGTTATGTGAGAGGTTTACCGCGCTCACTGGCAAAGGCAGGTTTTCAAGTAGAGAATCATCATTGAGGATGGACCAGCATTGAATCTTCTACCAAGAACAGTATTACCACTTCATAGGAGTGCGAGTTAAATGGCTCATGATGTCTTTATTAGTTATTCGAAACAGGATAAAACAGAGGCGAATGCGGTTTGCGCCACCCTG
>CP070764.1:648335-651009 GCA_020349245.1 Chloroflexota bacterium
TGAATAAAGCCAACATTGTTTCGTTCATAATAAAATATACTTCTGCCAGCTTTTCAGATGCACGAGAAGCAGCCAATAGCTTATCTCGATTTTTTGATTGTCCCCCAAGATACCGCCTTTGCCAGATCCGATTCCTTAGCTGCAGCATGATCTGGACAAATACGTTGATGCCCTGTCGTAGAGTCCCCTTTGGTATTGGTTGTCCAAGCAGGTCTAAACCTCGTTCAAGGTGTTCACGGCCTTCTTGGTGTTCTCCCAAATTTACAAAAGCTTCACCTAAAATCAATTCCCATTGAGCGAGATACTCTTCGTTGATATCAAGCCGATCTTTATTTGCACGATTTATTGCCTGGCTATAAAAGGTCACTGCTTCCCGATTTGCAAAGTTGCGTACTGCCTGTTCTCCAGCTTTTACCAGGAATTCAATTGCTTTTTCTCCATAATCAGTATGACCCCAGTGATAAGCAAGTAATGGATAAACCTCCGGTAGATCCTCAAAGTAGTTTTTCTCATACCATTCTGCTGTTTTGAAATGATATTCTCTGCGCTGGGAAAATAGCATTGAATTGTAGGCAACCTCCCAGGTGAGATGATGCTTAAATTTATATGCCAGATTTGGTTCGGGAGACTCGAGCTGGATTAGGTCCAAGCTTTCCAGATTATCTAGATATTCCTGCAAATAAACTGGTTCAGTCTTATCAAAAGGGGAAATATCGTATAGTATGCGATAATTGAAAACTCGACCAATTATGCCAGATATCTTCAGGATTTCTTGTTCCCTGGGATTAAGTTGATCAATTCGACTGCGAATAATCGCCTGGATAGTTTCCAGCGAATCCAGTAGTTCTAGTTCACGAAGGTCAGATATGACTTTGCACTCGTCTCCCACAATCGCTATGTGACCCCTATCCCTCAAGGCAATAATCAGCTCTTCACTGAATAAAGGATTTCCTTCGGCCCGATCATATACAAAATTTACTACCTCAGGAGGGATGCGGTTTACTCCCAATCGCTGCTTGGTAAAAGTCTCCACCTCATCCTTTGATAATATATTTAGCTGGAGATACTCAATTTTCGGATTATCATGTAAATTACTGTATTCTAAAGGCGGAACATCGCGGAACGGTCGTTGCAAAATAATAAAAAGAAGGGGATTTACTTCACGGTTCACCAATTGAACTAACGCCCATGAAGCTGAGTCCATCCAGTGAGCATCATCGATCACCAGCAGCAGAGGGTTCTTATTTGCAGTTATCGATAGAAGTTTAACTAATAGCGCCTGGATGTTATTTGCTCGTACTTCGCCGGTCATCTGCATGGTGAGTTCATTTTCCGGAAAATCAAAAGGTAGTACTGCGTTCAATAAAGAGACCGATTGGACTAACTCCGAATCCATTTCATTTAATTTCTCATAAACCGATTTACGCCTTTCCTCGAAAGATTCTTTCCTACCAACACTTGGTTCCCGAGTTGGATTAAGGAGCTGATTAAAAATCGGACGCCAAGCATTATAGATAGATGACTGACCAATTTCATCCGCATTGCCGATAAGAGTAATCACCTCAGATGGCATTTTTTGTTGGAGTAGGTATTCCACCAAACGGGTCTTTCCCATCCCCGCTTCACCTTCAATTAAAACCATTGAACCGAACCCATCTTGGAGTCGTCTTAATCCCTTGTCGAGAATGTCCCGTTCTTTACTACGCGCAATGATCGGATAAACAGATCTGCCTAAGACATCGGTTGCCCATTCAGGAACCTCACTAACTAATTCAAACATCGGAAATGGTTCATCAATACCCTTAATGAAGATTGCTTGCTTTTCTTTAAATTCAAATCTTTTCGAGGCTTCAACCATGATTCGTCGGCTGGTCAGTATTTGATTTGGACTGGCTTGGCTCATAATCTTAGCTGCAATATTGACCTCGTTACCATGCACTCCGTAAGTCTGGCGGGATGGAGCTCCATATGGTCCGACTCGGACATTCCCGCGTGTTACTCCAATCTGAATATTTTTTATATAATTCAATTCTTTCGGAGGAGATTTCAGTACCATCACAGCTGCAAGAGCTCTGTCAACCTCGTCCTCATGAGTCATGAGGGCACCAAACACGGCATTGAGATAACTTCCTTTATCCCCAACGGTGACCTGCAAGACGTGACCCTGATATTTCGCCAATATCCGCTGTACCCAACCGATATAAGCATCTAATTTTTTTTCGGAGTAATCATCTGATTCAAAATCGATTCCATCAAATTTAATAAAAATTGCCACTGCGGAACGCAGTTCTGCAAGAAATTCTGCCTCTCCACTGACCAATTGGTGAAAAACTGGTTGAAGTAACCACTCGCTAACTTTATCCAGATCAATTTCTGGTGGTTCAGGCCAAGGTTTTTTTTCAACCGGTACATTTATTCCTTCAACAACTGCAAAGTACTCGTTATTTTCATCTTTTCGCCATTCATTTACAATGGCTTCAGGTCCAAACCAGGCCATCACTTCAGACCCAACAACAACCTCACCACTCTTCAACTGTTTTTCTGCTGCCGCTAAACGAGTAATAATCTCTCCCGCCAGCACCTCCATGCGCTGTATGCGGGGTTGCCCAACCAAAAATCTACGGGCACGTCCCGAAGTGATAGCTATCTTTATCCCTAATGTCGACTGATCCGC
>CP070764.1:651109-653756 GCA_020349245.1 Chloroflexota bacterium
CTTTCTTGAACCAGGAGTTGCTTACAACACCAGCAGTCATAACTACCGGGGATGAATTACGGTTAGGGCAAGTCATTCTGCGCATTGATATTGGTGGATATGCAGGTGAACCAGGAGGTACAACTTTGCCGGACTAACTCAAGCAGGTATCAAGGGAGTCTGTAAATTCGATGATTAGATTTGAGGTAACAGGAGGAGATCTCTCGTGTGCAAAATTGCGATCGTTGGTGGTTCAGGACTTTATTCAATGCCTGGACTGGAAGACATTCAGGAACGCGTGATCACCACCCCATTCGGTGATCCAAGTGCTCCTATAATCATTGGCAGGTTGGAAGGTCAGTCGGTTGCCTTCCTTGCCCGACACGGTATTGGGCACTATCTTTCACCCTCGGAAATTAATTTTCGCGCAAATATTTACGCTTTGAAATCATTGGGAGTGGAACGGATTGTTAGTATAAGTGCATGTGGTTCCCTGCGGGAGGATTACGCCCCAGGGGATATCGTCATCCCAGACCAGCTGTTCGATTTCACCAAGAATCGGAAAAGAACATTTTTTGGGGAAGGTTTGGTCGCCCATATTAGTATTGCCGAACCTTTTTGTGTTGACTTATCTGAACAGGTTTACCAGGCTGTTGATCTGACTGGCAACAATGTACACAAGGGTGGTTCTTATATCACCATTGAGGGTCCGCGTTTCTCGACCAGAGCGGAATCGAACACTTTCCGTGCATGGGGAATCTCCTTGATCGGTATGACGACTTCTCCGGAAGCATTCCTGGCGAGGGAAGCTGAAATCTGCTATGCAACATTGGCGCACGTAACCGATTACGATGTATGGCACGTTTCTGAAGGACCTGTTACCGTTGATATGGTGATCGAGATTCTTAACCGCAATACTGCAATTGCTCAGGAAGCAATAGTTAATTTCGTGCGCCATATGAATCCTAAACGGGTCTGTGATTGCCAGTATGCTTTAGCTGATGCATTGATCACAGATCCGCAGGTGGTCAATCCAGAAACACGGCAAAGACTCAATCTACTTGTAGAGAAATACTTAGACTGATCAAGTTAGTTCGTGAGGAGAATTGCTGACCGCGATCTCCTTGGAAATTAAAAAAATGACCTCGATCACCCAAGCGATGCACCTTTCTCAATATCCGGATCGCATCCAGGGTCGCCTGCTGATATTAGCCGGTATTTTCCTGGGGTTGTATGCATTGGCATTGACTTTAGCGCCAGCGGCTCGGGCTCGAAGCTGGGATTCAGATTTCCGATGGACCCATTGGCTTGGATATCTGGTGTGGGTTCTCCTGGTTATTCTCACTCATCAACAATCAAGACACTATCTGCCGAAGCGCGATCCGTACCTGATTCCCGTGGCTTTATTATTAAGCGGGTGGGGATTGATGACCATCTGGCGTCTATTCTCAGGTTTTGGAGGGCGACAAACGATTTGGTTTGTGATCACGATGGTGGTTTTTATCTTGGGATTACGGTTACCGACACGATTGGAATTCCTGAGGAGATATAAGTATGTTTGGTTAACTGGAGGATTGATACTTACAGCATTGACACTCCTGTTTGGTACTAATCCTGCGAGTGATTCTGGTCCACGGCTGTGGCTAGGTTGTTGCGGTGTCTACTTCCAGCCTTCTGAGCCGCTCAAATTATTGTTGATCATCTACCTCTCTGCGTACCTGGCTGATAAGCAACCCTGGGTGAAAGTTTCCTCCCCTAGATCGGTAGATGAAAAAAATTATACGGGATTTTCGGATGCCATCCGAAGAGGAATCCGTGGTTATCCCTTAGCTATATTGGCTCCCATTCTTCTCATGACTGGTCTGGCATTACTCCTTTTATTAGTGCAACGGGATCTAGGAACAGCCACGATCTTCCTTTTCCTCTTCGCGGTAATTGTTTATCTGGCGACGGAAAATAAATCGGTCCTTGTTGTGGGTGTTCTAATTCTACTCTTGGCAGGGATTGGGGGTTATTATTTATTTGACGTAGTGCGCCTGCGGATCGATGCCTGGTTGAATCCCTGGTTGGATCCCAGCGGGCGATCCTACCAGATCGTGCAATCTTTGGTGGCCCTAGCGAATGGGGGAGTGGGTGGCAGGGGTCCAGGGATGGGGAGTCCCACCCTTGTGCCAATATCACATTCGGACTTTATCTTTTCTGCGATCGTGGAGGAAAATGGCTTGATTGGAGCGATTGCTCTAATTGGGTTGCTTATGCTATTAACCGCTAGCGGCTTCCGCGTGGCATTACGAGCTCCAGATAATTTTCGCAGATATCTAGCCGCAGGTTTGACGGCTTACCTGGTAGGCCAAAGTTTATTGATCATTGGTGGAAATATCCGCTTACTACCATTAACTGGTGTTACCCTGCCTTTTGTTTCCTATGGGGGATCGTCCCTGCTCACAGCATATTTATCCTTGCTGATACTTGCTCTGATTAGTCAAAGCGCAAATGCTAATCCAACACCTGCTACAAAATACATCCACTATGAAAGATTGGGGTTTTTTCTGTTATTCAGTCTGATGATGGCAGCAATTGTAATTGGTTGGTGGACCTTTGTTCGCGGTCCTGCTTTGTTGAAGCGTACAGATAACACCCGTAGGACGATAGCAGACAGGTATGTTAG
>CP070764.1:653856-656500 GCA_020349245.1 Chloroflexota bacterium
GTCCAATAACTTCTGAATCCATTTGTGAATAATAGTACAAAAGGGGGAGTTGACTGAATTCTGTTTTTCCGTAAAATTTCATGGATTTTGCGATAGTTTAAAAATATCTATCGAATTCCCGAATAAATATATCCATCAGGTGCAAACCTTCGTCCACACATTAAACAAGACCTGTGATCCTGTTGGTAACCAAACGATTAAAGGTAGCAAAATGACGATCAGTGTTCATTACGATCCCAATAAAAACTTGGTCATCGGAAGTGTGACAGAAAAGATTGACTCGAAAGTAATTGATGCGCTTGCAGCAGAGTTACTGAATATCCTTGGGAAACATGGTTGCCAGGGATTTCTCAATGATTTGAGGAAAGCAAAGCTCGATTTATCCTTAGTTGAGTTATATCTAATTCCGGAGATGTTGAATGCGGTAGGATTTCCTCAATCATTGAAAAGAGCGCTCATCGTTTCTTCAGATTCCCCAGATCTAGAGGATTACGCTTTCTTTGAAACAACATCGGTAAACCGAGGACATAGGGTAAAAATATTCATAGATCAAGATGAGGCTATGAATTGGCTTCGGAGGTGAAACCCCCAAACAAAGAAACCCTTTGTCTAATGAATCAAATCTACTGCGTAGCACATACATAGCACAGGCTTGCGACTTTTAGAGGTCTATTCGCTCCTAAAACCCAATTAGTTAATCACTAATTCATCCTATCCTTGTGGGGATTAAGGAAAGATTAAGGATTCTGATATAAGAAAATTTCCAAGCTTATTCGATTATAATCTGTCTATTGGGTAAATAGAGAAATATTTTTCTCCAATACATGCCCGAGAAAGCTATAACAATATTCGACTGATCGCACAAGCGAAGAGGAGAATTAGGTTTGGAAACCAACACCAAGCAACCTACAGGAATGAAAACTTTCTCCGTGATTTGGGTGGGGCAGGTGGCTTCACTGCTGGGTACGGCCATGAGCAATTTCGCCCTGACCTTGTGGGCTTACGAGCATACCGGCAAAGCCACACCCTTGGCAATGATCGGATTCTTTTTCGTTCTACCCCAAGTTATCCTCAGCCCATTCATTGGGGTGTTGGTCGATCGAGGAAACCGCCGTTTGATGATGATGCTCAGTGACCTGGCAGCAGCACTGACAACGGTTTTTATCCTCATCCTCCTTGCGACAGGCAATTTACAAATCTGGCATTTGTATCTAACTGCGACGGTTTACGGCATTTTTCAGGGCTTCCAGTGGCCTGCTTACTCTGCGGCTATCTCCCTGATGCTGCCCAAAAAGCACTATGCCCGCGCCAACGCCATGCTGGATATGGCAGCCAACACCTCTGGGATTGCAGCGCCCCTGCTGGCGGGGGCACTGATCGCACCCATTGGCCTCAAGGGCATTCTATTCATCGACCTGGCTTCGGCGGCTATCGCCATTACTACCCTGCTTGTGGTTCATATCCCCCAGCCAGAACGATCCGAAGCAGGCCGGGAGGGAAAGGGAGGAATCTTGAAAGAACTGACCTTCGGCTTCCGCTACATCTTCGCCCGTCCGAGCTTATTAGGCATTCAATCGGTCTTTTTGGTAGGCAATTTCTTTGGCAGCCTTGGGTACGCGGTTTTCCCAGCGATGATTTTGGGACGCACCGGGAATAACGAAGCCATTTTCGCCAGTGTGCAATCCATCGGCGCGTTGGGTGGATTAGCTGGGGGTCTGCTCATCAGCATCTGGGGCGGTCCCAAGCGCCGCGTGCAGGGCGTCTTATGGGGGTTCATCATCGGAGGCTTGTTAGGTCAAATGATCCAGGGAATAGGGCAATCGCTACTTATTTGGGGGATCGGTATCTTTCTGGCCTCTGCAACCAACCCAATGACGAACAGCTCCAATCAGGCCATCTGGCAGTCAAAGGTCGAACCTGATGTTCAGGGGCGAGTGTTCACAGCACGGGTGTTTATCGCCTGGATGGTTATGCCCATTGCCCAGCTCATTGCAGGGCCCCTAGCCGATCAAGTCCTGGAACCTGCCATGGCAGAAGGTGGCAGCCTCCTCACGGTGTTCGAATGGCTTGTCGGTAGCGGCACAGGGGCAGGGATTGGTCTACAGACCTTCTTCGCAGGGATCTTGTCGGCGCTCGCAGGTGTCGCCGGTTATTTCTTCCCATTCATCCGCAATGCCGAAGATATCCTCCCCGACCACGATGCTGTAGTGACACAAAAAGAAGGGTGAGGATTGACCTCACCCTTCATAAATCAAGTTGATTTGTTCACCAGAGAATCAGGGTTTGCCACCCTGCCCGCTTCCGCTTCCCCCAGAACCATTTCCACACGACCCACTCCCACTTTGCCCCTGCCCTGGGGTGCCACAGCCTTGACCTCCTGGGCTTTCTGAACCAGGGGTTTCATTGGGACCGCCAGCATCTTCTGGCTGACCAGTCTGATTTTGATTCTGATTCTGCTGCTGTTCACCCTGCGGCTCACCCTCCCCTACTCCCTGTGGGCCACTACTTTCCTCTGGAGGGCCACCCTCTGTCGGGCCATATCCGGCACCGTTTTCTGCTGCACGGATGGTTTGCTGCAGCTTCTCTTGAATTTGCTGCTGTGTCTGTAACCGGGTTTGCAACTGCAACAGGGTTTGCAATTGAG
>CP070764.1:656600-659196 GCA_020349245.1 Chloroflexota bacterium
ACGGTGATTCATTAGCTACTGCAGGTACGCATACAAACCTATCTCTGCCAGATGCGTTGTTCGAATGGGATTACATGCGACTGCCGAAGCAAGACCGCACTGGTGGGGATAATCCCCCGGTGTACCTGGACCAATTCAAGAGTGAATTCTATATCACGGCAGCCCGTGCGTTGCGTGCCTTTGCCTCGTTATTCATTGCAACCAGCGCAAGTACGCCATTTAGTGCCGGTACCCAAGATGGTCAACCTGTGGTTTATCTATCTAGGTATGATTCAGTACGCAATCTAACTTTTCCAAACCCTGGCACGCTGGACCTGCCAGATTTATACCATTCCCTGGAATCATATTTGAACATCTCCTATAACTTGGCGAGACAGGGGATCCGTTTTGGAAACAACAACTGGACACCAACCCGAGCCCGATCCTTTGCTGAACCGGTTGAAAGATTGATTGATCTCACCAGTGAACAATTACACGAACTCTACGGGCGGGGATTGTTTGTTCTGGGACAGGACCAGCCTCTTGACGATATGATCGGGCAGATTGAAGTGCAGAATCTTTTAGCTCGAATTAACCTGCCGATGGCGCGTGTCGAGATCCGCAGCGATGATGGTGGTAACCCCCTAGATCTGGAGATTGCCAATATCACCTTGAAATATTTGCTCCTGCTGCGAATATATGCTGATAAAGAATTTGCAAGTTTATTTGCGTACGATGAAAACGACATCCAGCGAGCCCGGAAAAATGAAGAATCCGCAGCGAAATCCGGCTTGTATGCTCAAATCGAAAATCCTTTTCACGGGCAAAAAGAGTCGATAAGAGAATTTCTCACCTGGACATTATCTCAAGTAGAAACGTTTGCTTATTCATTGGACCTGGAAGATGAGCTCATCCCGCTGCAGATCATGGCGACTGGTGGTCCCAACCACGCAGAGAGGCTGAGGAACGAAATCTGTGAGGTCCTTGGAGATAGCACTCTTGAGCAATGTGATGCGATTCCGGTACCGATTGAATTACTCAAGCAGCTGGCAGAAAACAGGGAGCGCGAAGTCCAGCGGGATATCGAGAGCATCGCTGAAACTTACCCCTCGCTAGAAGAGGACAGCCTGAAGCTAGGGGAAATGCTGCATTACTGTCGAGAAGACGTTCACCTGGACCCGCTGCCTCCGATTCGCTTCCAGCCGAGACCTGAGGCCATGCTGGAATTTACCTATGCGGACAAGACCAGTGAGATCGTCGACCTGGCGAAGAAACTGATCGAAATCCCATCTGTCACTGCAGGTGGGGTGGAACGCCGAGAAGAAGTCATCCGGGCGGCGACATTAATCTACGATTACTTCAAGAACCATGGGTTGCAGGTGCGTTATTTCGATCACAGCCAGTACCCGGCTGTCTTCGCTGGATTCCCAGGGCAGCTTGAAGCACCAGTGATGTTTTCTGGGCACTTTGATGTGGTCGCCCCTGAACCTGATGATTCCCAGTTTGAACCTTTCTTGGAGGGTGATTACCTGTGGGGTCGTGGTTCGGCGGATATGAAAACTGTGGTTGCCACTTTTATGGTCTGGATGAAGGACCAATTCCATGCTGGTAAACCTTATCCCGGGGTTAATTTGCTGCTTGTGGGCAATGAGGAGAATGGTGAAAGTGAACCCATGGGCACCCCCCATGTCCTGGAAATATTGAAGAGGGAAGGTTATTACCCAGATCTGTTCATTGCCGGTGAGCGCACCGGTGAAGCAGGAAACGAGCTCTGGGGAGAGATCTGTACTGAGAACCGGGGTGTGATGCGCTTCGAAATCGCAGCCAGAGGACAAAAAGGGCATACCGGGGTTGCCTCACAAAGCCAGGACATCTCGGAACTGTTGCTGGAGGCGCGGGCTGAGATAGCTGAAATCCTGGGCAATCATCTGACCCTGACCGGACCTGGGAATTGGCGTTCACAATTCGCCTTCCCATATATCGAAATTGGGGAGCCCGGGGTTTATAACGTGCGTCCTGATTTTGGTCGATTTGGGGTTGAGATCCGGCCTATACCGCAGGATGATTTGTACCAACTCGCGGCGCGGTTAGAGGCATATTCCCAAAAGAAACAGCTGGATTTGAAGATCAGTGTGATGGAGAATGGCATCGCATGCGATCCAGATAATCATTATCTGCAGAAGCTCATCGAAGCAGTCCGTGGCGAATCCCGGAGCGAGCCTAACATAGGCAAGAAACTGCCGGGAACCAGCGCCCGTTTTGCTCCCCAAGGTCAGGGGATCGTTTGGGGACAGAGCGGATTAAACCCGCACGCCAGGGATGAGCGGCATTTTGTACCCAGTATCCTGCCCTACTACCGGGCATTGACCCATTTCTCGGAGGGACTTCGCCCGAAGTAATTGACAAAAACGATTGGGCATAGTAATATTTTGCCGCTCGTATATATGGCGAAGTAGCTCAGTTGGCAGAGCAGAGGACTCATAAGCCTTGTGTCGTGGGTTCAAGTCCCACCTTCGCCACTTTTTGTTTAAATCCACATTTACTCTCAAGCTACAAAATTGAATAATTTGATAATCAATAAATCCTGGGAAATACTTTTGCAGGACTAGAGAAATAT
>CP070764.1:659296-661848 GCA_020349245.1 Chloroflexota bacterium
TTTCCTCCGCATCCTTCATTGAGATCTTCGACCAAAATACGACATTACTTGCTGCTAATCTGACTATATTAGCTGATTATGACGATGATCTTGATGTTGACTGGATTGACGGTGCCAAATATCTTCGCAACCAGGTCCAATCAACTCCTGACCCAAGGTATATGAACAGCTTTATTACCAAAGTAGGGAGAAATGGGATAAACCATAGTTCAGAGCACTTGGAAACATTAGAAAAATTGTTTCATCTTACTGATCACAATAAAATCTTTGGGTATTTGTTAGACTATAACACTGAAATTTTTGAAATCTTTGGAGTTGAGGGAGACTTAGACCCTAATTTTGCGACGTTGACTGAGTTAATTAATTTGTTCCATATTGCGGAAGACTCTTTCAATGTCTTTTTAGGCTTTCATGATAACTATAGCGACTATTATCCTGGAACACCAGGATATGATTCTTCTCTCCGCGTGATTATGGAGGATGGTACCCCTGCTACAGGGTGGTCTTTACCGGCATTCCCGGATGCATTTCGAACTGATACGCTCGATTACGCTTTAGCGGAAGGTGTTAAAAGAGTTCAGAACACTATGGAGCGCTATCCGATTAAAGAATCCCACCATATTGATGTATTAAATGTGATATTTGAAAAAGATCATTCTATCGGTAGCCCATCAAGCCGGGAGCGAAATCGGCAGGGAGTACAGCTTATCATTGATGAATTTGATTCATTTGGGGTAGATGTAACTTCGGAAGTCCTAACAGGACCTTATGTTGAATCAGGGATAGGCTGGTTTTTGGATACACCACGGATAATTTCAACACCACTTTCTTTTGATGCGGAGTTTATACCTCTGTTAGAGTTCATCTATCACGGTAAGACGCTTTATGGTTTATTTGAGGATATCTACTATGATGTCCTCCCTCCTGGCCAAGTGGAAATTTATACCTTTCTTGAACCAATACTACTTGGGGCAAACTCAGCGGCCCATATTACCTGGTTAGATTCCAAAGACATTGAGCTGGATAAATTCTACTTGATTGATCTCCCTTGGATGGCCCTTAATGAACGCTTCATGGAAGATTATGAAGCAGAAGGGAGTTATCGGAAAATTACCTATGATACGGACACATTTGTTGAGATTGATTACACAAGCAACACCTATACTGTAATGTTAGATGGTCGCGTGATTGGTCAAAATTATGCAACCTTCTATCCGAAGGATGACAACATCTTCTTGATATACTCCCGCGACGCAAAATCCTTGTCACAACCCCTGCCTGATGGGTGGAATGAAAATATAATTCTTCAAAAAATGAATGGGGATGGTACAAAGGAGAATGTACAATTTCAGATCTCAAATGGCATTATTACATTCAAGGTTGAAGCTGAGACACCATATAAACTAATCCATTTAGAATCTTTTATTAACCTTCCACTCATACTAAAGTAATGCTCGATTTTGCCATCTACATATACTTTTAATTAGTTTAGTGATATATCAATAACCAAATATCGCGTCGACCAAATCCTCTCCACTCCGCCCAGCGACCGTCTGATACAGGCGTTAGGGTGCAGTTAAGAATGGTACTAACATAACCCCTATTGTGTTCACTAGGTAACCAAAAGAGCCGATAAATCGGCTCTTGTTTTTTACACAGGATTTTTATGAATTATGTAGAACCCATCCGTGACCGGAAAAAGATCGCTCAAATCAAAAACCTACTCCGTGGTCAGCGCCGTTACCGCAATTTGTTACTCTTTGTGGTGGGTATCAATACGGCGTTACGCATATCAGACTTATTAGAATTACGGATCTCCCATTTCCTAGACGAAAACCTTCGAATAAAAAGACGATTTTGGATTAAAGAACAGAAACGGGGGAAACGACATGAGGTTGTGGTTAATAATAGTATAAAGCAATCCCTGACTGAGTACCTGAAAGCCTATCCAGGTGTTGATGACAATCCGGAGAATTATATATTTTTCAACACCAAAAACAATACATATACTGAACCGATCAAGCGTGGCCAAGCCTGGAAGTTCATCACGACCATCTGTCAGGATGTTGGTCTTCAAGGGAACTATGGTACTCACAGCCTGCGTAAGACTTGGGGATACCATGCCCGTATGAATGGAGTCGATTTGGCGCTCATCATGCACAAACTCAATCACGAAAGTATCGCTTATACTAAAAGGTATTTGGGCATCACCAACGACGAACTTCTAGCGGTGTCCCAGCGCTTGAACCTCTAACTTTCCTTTACCCAATTCAATTATTGGTGAGGTGCACTATGCTTGGTCACAAAACCAAGGATTTCAAGTGCCATGATTCTATTTCTCTGCACGAACTCGTTCCTGAAGACAATTTCTATCGTCGTGTCGAACAGTGCATTGATCTAAGTTTTGTCCGTGATTTGGTGAGTGATTTCTACGCTGATATTGGGCGTCCATCTATCGATCCTGTGGTTTTCTTCAAACTCCAACTCATCGCGTTCTTTGAAGGCATTCACTCCGAGAGACAGCTGATGGAAATGGTCAATCTCAACCTGGC
>CP070764.1:661948-664456 GCA_020349245.1 Chloroflexota bacterium
CGGTAGCAAGGATCACTTTTACCTTATCATTTATCGCCCAGAGTCGCTCGAGAATCTCGATGCCTTTCATACCTGGCATATGCCAATCGAGTAAGATCAAGGCGATTTTGGTAGAGTTTTTTTGATAGACTTCTACCGTCTCTTCACCATTACTGGCTAACATAACCTCATAACCGAGAACACGGAGAATGTCTCGTCCCATCATTCGAATGACGTCTTCATCATCAGCAAGTAGAATTACCGGTCCCTTTTTTTCGTCTTCACCCATTTCCTTCCTCAAATTGGCTACTCAAGCGATCCATATTAACATAATCAATAATTAGGGTAAAATCAAATGAAAAAGGAAGAATTTAAATGGATGGCATAATGAGTCCACAGTTTCCCAGCTAATTGTACCGGTATACAACTTTCAGTGTTTGTGAGGAATGGCGGCTTGAATCCTCAGCTGGTTGATCCCAAATCATTGATATCTCGAGGCATCCCAGCGAAGAATGTCTCACTCTCATTTCAATTTGAAGCATCACCCCCTTGTCCCATAGCGGACGAAATCGAAAGCTGCGGCTGATATCAGATTCATACCAAAATAATCGTTGTGAATAATCATCAGCATGGTAAAAGCCAGATTTTAAGTGAAACTCCTGATATAAATTCGGTGAATAATTCCAACTGTTGGAATATCCTAACTCAAAAAGTCGACCGAGTGAGGACTTCTTCTGCACTTTGCAAAAACGAATTCTCGCTTTGATTTGTCCTCTCTTCTTAAACTGGTAAGAGACAAAAGTAGATCCTCGCCAACGGCGGAGATTTTCGTTTTCATAAGCATCTTCTTCCTCAATCCATCGTGATGAGAGGCCTACCATTATTTCTCTGTTCAAACGTTTGATCCCACTTAAATAGAAGTCCCTTCCTCCCCACCCCTGACCAACGATCTTGCGCGGGTACCGAAAGAGATGCGCAAAACCCTGTATCGAGCCCCGGTTCAAGGTTAGCTTCGAATGTGAATAGACTCCTTCACGATTTCCTACCCTACCATAATCAAAATCCAGACTCGAGGATAGTGGGGCATAATAATCCGGCTGGATATGGTAAAGGGCGAAGACTTGCTGGAAAATGTCATATTTGCCTTGAAGAGTCCCCATCACGCCATAATTCCCACGATCATCAAATGCCCCTTCAGAGGATACACTAACCTCATTTAAATCAAGCTGAATATCAGCCCCTGATACTCTCGACGTTGTTAGAAGATCATTGTTGTGAAATACTCCTCTATCCCATTCTATCGCCGAATGGGTTATGCCGAGCTTCACCTGATTCCCAAAGAGCTGCGATCCCACTCTCATACCCAGTGCATTTTCTACACAGACATCCGATCCTTCCATCTCACTTTCTGTCCGGTGCAGCCCTGAAAGCGAAAAGGACGTGATATTGCCGTCATCATCTATATGTGCATCGCGGCATCGTTGCGAAGCCCAGGTATCTATTTCCAGACCTTTGTAATCCAGTGAAATAGCGCCTCCCCGCAGAGCCACCTTCTCACTCCAAGAAATATGATCCTTAATAATTCTGGAATCGAAAATCAGACTCCGGGCAACATTTCCTCCTATGCCGAAATTGCGCTGCGTGCTTATAATTAAGCCGTGCCCAACCTTACAAGTATAATCTCCGAGTACGCAATACCCCTTATCAGCTGGTAGACGGGCCTTGAGAGAAAAAGCGTTATGATCCCAAAACAGCTCCTCACCAGGATCCTTCTCCAAGGCAACACCGATTCTGAAATTATCTGCAAGGGCAACGATTACCTTCTCTCCCAAGCGGTAAGGACTCTTCTCGACAGCCTCACCGGAGGGATCAATATACTGATACCTCAATATGGAAGAAAAACGATATTTTTCATCACCTTGGAATGCAGAAGCAAGCGCTTCCAGGTCTTTCTCCCCAACATTTTTATACTGCAAGAAATTAATAAGCTCATTAGGACTAATATGTTTGATTCCGATTTCTCTGTTCTCCAGAATGAGTCTGGCGATCGGTTCGGTCATCCCGGGAATTTGCATCAGATCATCGAAAGATGCCTGACGAATGTTTATGAAACCGAAGTCAGTTGGTTCCATATCATCTTCATCTTCGATTCGCCAGGGAGCGATATCTTCAGACTCTTGACCATGACAGGCACAGGATGACAGTAATCCCGCCATCGTGATGATAACCAAATGGGAAGTTAAATTATGACAGCGAGGCCGAAACATTGGGAGTATCCGAGCTCAGGATGGTATTGCATAGAAGCGATAGCAAGAAATTGGCCTGATTTTAAGGAGAATCCGGCAGCGACGATATCGGGTTCACTTTGAAAACCGCCCAAGACGGTCAATGGACCAAATACCTGGTACCCGATCCCAAAACGCATCTGCAATGGGTACCTCGTGTCCTTCTCTAATTCCAGAAAAAAATGAGCAGGTTTAATAGGGGTAATTTTACCAGCGACAGCAAATTTCCTCGGGAGAGCATATC
>CP070764.1:664556-667050 GCA_020349245.1 Chloroflexota bacterium
GGGAATCGCACCGGGGGTGCTTCTTAATCAGTAAGAAATAAAATCATTGCTAAACCAAAGACCGGATTAATGGGTTGATAAGAGGCCAAGTTTATCTATGAGAGAGATAAGGCTCCCGGTAAATTAACAAACTTCTCCATCGATTATTCTCAATTTAACAAGGTTATGACCAAAGAAACTGAAAACAAGAATTTACTCGAACTGCTCGCAATTGATGACGAGATTAGCGTTGAATACTATCGGAACCAAGATGGGGTAAATTACCTAAACGATTATTCCCCTATGGATATAAACCAGGGGGTGGAGAAAATTGAGCGCTTAATTTCGTTTGGGGGCAAGGTTATCTTGTATGCTGACCATGTCCAAGGTAAATGGCAGGCTCATTCAGAGGGCGAGCTTGTTGTCTATCGGATTGGGTAAAAGACTTACTTTGTCCATGGGTGGATTGAAGTTGGCTGAGATTACTAGCTACTGGGATCATTGGAAAATAAATGTATTAAAAATTTAAGGTCCATTCTCCCTGGATCGCCGCAATCGAAATTACTGAATAAGCTACAAATATGCCTATCCATATCATGCCAATGGTGAATGCATAAAAACCTGTCGCTTTAATTTCTTGCTTCAGAAAGATCCCCCCAAGGTTCATTCCAATAACTGCTAACCCAATCGCTGTCCCTCCAGTACGGTCAATTAGAAATCCAATGATGATGCCGGTGAAGAATCCCAATACCCCTCCAAGTGTATAACTTAAATCTCGCTTTATGATGCCATCGTAGATTTGCCATAGAATGAAAAATCCGAAAACGACCCAAGCGACCACAAATAATCCAACTAATATCCATCCCAAAACTGGATGTATCTGCGCAAATTGGTTATTCGACGTATCCTGGGAACTGCAGCCAGCTATGATTAATGCCATATATAATAGATTTGTGTACCGAAAAAGCCTGGAAGGCCTGACTGGATTTCTAATAAAAAGCGAATTGGTAATCTGCAGTTCAACGATGCGAATAAAATGCTGGATCTTCATGTTGTTGTGGAAAAAATCAGATACTCCCATTTTCACACCTTGGAAAGTAGAGCGAGCGCTTACCAAAATAACGAGAGCTTCACCCTTCATAGATTTTCTCTCCCTCGAGGTTATCCATCATGTGGGTTGAAATGAGTATAGACCAGTTCAATTCGTATGTCAAAAATTGACTAAAATGGTGATAAATCCTTGTTCTTTTGGCAAGTTTACTTATCCCACACTACCTACCAAATTAATCAGTGGCACTTTTGAGTGTAAAGGTTTCTAGGCACTATTGACGAAAGAAACTTATTGAATTTGTCAAATACATGATTTGGATTTTTTATTTGCTTAAGCTACTGCAGAGCAGGTTTTTGTATTGGTCAATGTCAGTCAGGTGGATCTAGAATGAGAAACCAATGCTGATCTTCACTGGATGAGATGTGTTTGACCCTGGCGCTCAAATCGAGATTGACTAATTCATCTCTTTCATTAGCCCAGCCTTCTTCCTCGCTACCGTCTAAGATGTATACCGTATAAATCTCTACATCCAGATATCCCCAGGCTCGTTTTCTATCCTTCGCGAGGAAGAAAGCATCGAAATAGGTGCCTTTTAATAACTCAGCGACACCTTCCACGGTCCGAGCTGCTTTGCAAGCCCTCTTGACCCCTTGGCGCATCTTGATTTCTCCAGGAGAAAGACCGACTCGATCATATGTTTCCTCCCATGGTTCACGGTCACTTGTCTCCAGTTCTCCCTCCGCGTACAATTCTTGATGCAACTCTTGGTAAATTGTTGGCAGGTCGATACCCAGTTCGGTTAAGTTTGAATATAGATCCACACCATCTCGGGAATGGAACACCAGATTGTCGCGGGCATCGGTGATCACCAGCTGTTCATAATACAGGTGGGATTTCAGGAAACCAACCAGCTGCTCTTCGTTATCCAGAGGGGACTGGTTAACCTGCCGTTCATCTGAATAAATGTATCCCCAATATCTATTCGTCATTCCTGGATGAGGTCTCCACCGCCCATTTACGATCCACTATCTTTCTCCTGGCTATCGATCCCGGATTTCAATTCTCTGGGTGATTTATGATCAGGCAGTAAGTCTAGGACTCGGTCAGGTAGGCTCTTCAAGCCCTCATACCTGGCGATGCTGATCCCGCCCCGGTTCCGCTGGTAGGGATAGGTGCCAAACCACAGACTGCCATCCGTCATCTCGACCATCGCCCGCACCAGGTTTTCGACAAGGCCATCTTCTTTTGTGAACGAAATCCAGGAATCACCATCAAAACGACCGATCCCGCCTTCGGTCCCAAACCAAAATTTTTTCTCTGAATCAATCATCATTGAATAAACACGGTTATCCACCAGCCCATCTTTTTTGGTCAGCGTATGCCAATCCGATCCGCTGTAGACACTGACGCCATTGATCGTTCCGAACCACATGTTGCCGATAGGATCCTCAAACATTGAGTACA
>CP070764.1:667150-669636 GCA_020349245.1 Chloroflexota bacterium
GTTTTTCGATAGGTTAGTTGAACAGCTTCGTGGAATACTTCAGCCGCTTGATGCAGTCGCCCTTGCATGGCCAGCACTCTGCCCAGTTCCAAAAGTATAGCTTGAGCCAAAATGCGGTTACCCACAGCAAGACTATCTTTGCGGGCCTCAAGGAGTACCTTTATTGCACCATCAAAATCACCAATCGCCCTTTTTGCGATACCCAGTGCATCAGAGGCGACAGCTCGATTAAAGTGGTTTGCGGGCAAATATTCAAGCGCCTGATTAGCATATTCGATGGATTGTGGAATCTGTGTTCTGATAAGAGCAATGAGAGCGCGAATAGCAGCCGCCTGCCCTCGAATTACATCTGCCCCACCAACAGGTTCAGGAGTATTTTCATCTTCCAAGGATCGTTCAGCGTACTGCAAATTCTGTTCCGCTTCATCCAAACGTGCCCATCTCTGACACATCCAGGCTCGAATGATACATAGCCAGGGCCAGGTAATAACCATATCTTGAGGGATTGCATCTAACCAGCTTGTTAACTGATCAAACTCACTTCGCATCATCATATCTGGGCCGACACTTTCTACCAACTGGGCAGCACGCTCGAAATCCTCCCCTGCCAACGAATGGTTGACGGCTTCCGTGATGAGATTGTTTTGTGCTAACCACTCAGAAGCCCGGCGATGTAATTTCGAAATATTCCCTGGCTCTCTTTCGCTCAAACGCTGGCGCAGAAAATCTGCAAATAGATGATGGTAGCGGTACCAGGTATGTTCATCGTCCAATGAAATTAAAAATAGATTAGCTCTATCGAGAGCTTGCAGAACCATTTTACTGTTGGAAATTTCCAATACATCGTCGCAAAGAGAAGCGCTGAAACGGTCCAGGATGGAGGTCTTGCACAGAAAGGCTTGAATTTCTTCCGGCTGACGAGCCATGACTTCATCCACCAGGTAATCGATTATATAGTGATGGCTTCCTGAAAATTCAGCAATAAACTCTTGCTTATCCTGGCGTCCTTGCATGGATAATGCCGCTAAATGCAACCCCGTGATCCAGCCTTCCGTGCGAGCCAGCAGCGCCAGGATATCCGCAGGGGACAAATCCAATCCAATGAGTTCATTTAGAAAAGCTGTAACTTCTGCTTCTGTGAAGCGCAAATCATCGAGGCGAATTTCGATCATTTGTCCCCTGGCACGGTAGCGTGAAAGAGGTAAAGTTGGATCGACTCGTGCACTTATTACCAAGTGAGCGTTCGATGGGAGGTGGTCGAGGAAGAAATTTAGGGCTTCATTTATCTTCTGCGAAGTAATCAGATGATAGTCATCAAGCACTAAGTAAAACACTTCTCTTAACTCTGCAATCTCATTAATCAAGATGGTGATCAAGGGTTCTACCGGAGGATTGTCCGTTGCTTCTAATGAAGACAAGATTCTCTCCCCGACAGATCCGTCAATTTGCTGGAACGCAGCGATTAGGTAAGAAAGAAAGCGCTTCAGGTTATTTTCGCCCTCATCTAACGAGAGCCAAGCGACAGGTTTATCGATGCTCCTGGCCCATTCACTCATTAATGTGCTTTTCCCAAAACCTGCTGGTGCGGAGATAAGGGCGAACTTGACCTTTACCACAGCATTGAGCTTTGAAATTAAGTGCGGGCGCGAAACCAAGTCCGGAGAGGTTTGGGGAATATAAAGCTTTGTGTTCAGGAGAGGAGTTGCCACGGATGACACCGGATCCTGTCAGTTACGCCTATCGAATTGATATATCTTATACGATTTTTGTGTATTGCGCATGTTATAAACTGTCTTGAGCCTGGAAACCAGGGGAGGGAGGGAAATAATCATATCATATACCTGTGTTCATAATGGGTAACGCCTACTTTACCTGATGTTTCATAGAGTTGAAATCATCATTTTTAAAAGCAATGAGGAAATTACACGTTTCCTTTTTCGCGGAATTCGAAATAGATCACAGTTCCTATAACATGCTATCTCATTTTTGTCCAAAACCAAATTCTTATTGTTGGTAAAACAGAAAATCTTATGCAAGATTTTGGGATATAAACTCCTCGAGATCTTTCTGTCTAACATGCACATTCCGAATAATATGAACGCTCGGAATTTTCTTTTGTTGGGTTAATAGATACGCTGCACCTTTACTAATATTGAGGATGCTCGCAATGTCCGGTGCAGTTAGAAGACGTGCATCAAGAGAATCCTCTTCAACATCGTTACTCGTTGATTTATCAATTGAATTCTCTTTTTGCTCAACCCAATCTAAGAGCAATTCGATAGCAATGATGAACTGCTTGGCGACTTCCCTTCTTGTTATTCTAATATTCATGATTTTTCACTCCTAAGTTATTTTTCACCTTCAACTCAAGAGGACAGGTAGTCGCCATTCCTTCTTTATGCTAGTTGCACCTCAGGTGCAGCCCGGTGCAACCGTGGTGCAACCGCCATAGAAATTAGTCAAAATAGTCAAATTAAAGAACCTCA
>CP070764.1:669736-672218 GCA_020349245.1 Chloroflexota bacterium
GGATCGCTTGCGCTTGCATACTCACATACCCCAGCACCTGCCCGACGCTGTCATGCAGTTCTCGGGCCAGCCGAGTACGTTCATTCAGCATGGCTAACGCGCGTTGCTGTTCGAGGATTTGCTGTTGAGCCTGCTTTTGCGTGGTTATATCGTGCAGCAAGAGCAGGCGACCAACTTTCAGGTCTCGAAAATCTTTCAGCAGGGAGTTTGTCAGCGTGTAATGGCGAATTTCCTGTGTAGAATCCCCCTGCTTTATCTCCAGGCTGAGCTCGATCTCACTCTCAGCTGTTTCAGCCGGATGTTCATCAAGTAAACCGGGGAGTAGCTCGGAGACTGGTTTGCCCTTAACTTCCGCATTAGAAGTACAAAAAAGTCGTTCCGCGGCTGGATTTAGGGTCTCCACCCTACCCTGGAGATCGAGCACCAACAAGCTGTCGTGCATACGCTCAATCAGAGCCTGTTGAGCCATCGTGACCGGGTCCAGAATGCGGAACCCGAACAGGACGATGGCGTACCCAAGGATTAGTATCGAGATTCCAATTACATCGATGGGGATGTCAGAACGCTGGATATTGGCAAAATTAAGGATATATAGGGAGCGAATACCGACCTGGCTTGTTAGCAATATGGCCACGGGCCAGCGGTGCGGCGGCGAGCGCGAATAAAGCCATACTAAGACAGAAATGTTTATAATAAATAAGAGATAACCATAAAAGATGAAGAGCCACAGGACTGGAGCACGAATCGGAGTGACCGTTCCATCAATAATAAAATCGAGCCACAACAAATGATGGATGTTGTTAGTTAATGCTAAAGCCAGGAGTAACAGCAAAGGGAGGGAGAAAATAACCAGAACCCGGCGGGTGATCCACCGCCCAGGCCAGGCATATTCCAGGATGAAGCAGGTAATTGCGGTGACGCCTGGCAGTTGCCAAATCGCCTGGAACTTAACCCAGAAAATCTTTCCGGCAGTGCCAATAGCGGCGACTTCCATACCATAACCAGCCATCCAAAGCGCACCTGCCAGGCAGCCGATAGCAAACGGGAGGGCACCGGGTACACTGCGGTGGTACCAGGCATATGACGCCAAAACGATCAACAGTAAGGTCGTAAAGACGGAGGGCCAGATATGAGGAGTGTAGACATAGCTCCAGGTCATAGCTACTCACACAAGTGCAAGAATGGACTTGCCCAGAAAAAAATTTATACATCTTGATTGTATATTATTACGAGATTAATAACAAGAATAGTTGAGATGGTACTCTGTCCCAAAAATGGTGGTCGATTTAATGGAATTTGGAAGTGGGGGGCATTTCCTCATTATTAGATAAAAATTACCTGGAAGAACTAAAAGATAACGAAAACACCATCTGCGACTCGAACGTTTTTTACGAAAAAAATTTTAGGAATCTAGCTGAAAATCCGGTAAATCATCCAGTTTTTGCCATGTATCAACAAACAATACGAAGTGTTGTCAATCATAGACAAAAACCGCTCAGGGTCAACCCTGGGCAAGTTCATGGAGTTTCCGTAGGGAACTCTTAAACGAACAACCGCCGACTGGCGGTTGTTTGTCAGTACCCCTAAGGCGACATATCCCGAACACCACCCTTCCCAAGAATGTTGGGGAAATACGGTTCAATCGCGTTACTTGCTCAGAATCTTAGTCTGATTTAAAGTAGACGTCAAGCAACGCCAGTGTTGCCTATCCTCTTTTCTTCGTCCAATGTCTTCAGCGATCAATCTCGTTTATCGCTGCGAAAACTCCTCCTCGTGATTTTTGGATACCAGGATCGTCCTTTAGAGATCCATCACATGCAGTAGTCAACAGCAAAAAGAGGTGGGTAGGAAGTCCTGCCCACCTCGATGGATTGACTAACTACCTCATTCGCAATTACTTTGCATGCACCACAATGCTGCCACCGCCGATGGTCTGGGAGAAGCCGTTGTCGTAGATATCGTGCTCTACACCATCGGCGCCTTCCCACCAGATACGGATGCGGAAGGTGTCGGGAGCACCGTCACCCCTGGGGGGCATAAACCTTAGGGGTTAGGTATTCAATTGTGATGACCCCCCATGTTCACTTCTGGTGCTGACCTACATCATTTATAATCACGTGTCTATCAGGAGGGGGGAAATCCAGGTGAAAGTATGTGATGTATGTTGCGCTGAGAAAGTTTCTTCTATATACTTATATAAGCTTACAAGGGCATCATAACCTCGTTTCATACTTTGGTTCAGGAAGGATAACTATCTCCGTAGTAAGCTGTAATTTGATTAGGATAATATGGATTTCGTTATGTATTCACAACCACTCAAGAAATACACTCTCAATTTGAAGGGAAATCACCATTGATTGCAACCACTTTTGAAATTGTAGACAGACCAAATAATAGCCCTTCTCTGGTGGCAGATATAAGAAAAGATTTCCGCTTAGGTGAGATTGGACAGTTACCCGTTGAAGAAATATTGGAGAATCCC
>CP070764.1:672318-674777 GCA_020349245.1 Chloroflexota bacterium
ACCAAATTAAAACCCCCACAGGATAATTTTCAGGATATTGATGAAATCGATGCAATTTCCCCTTGAATAAATCGGCTCAATGAATGAACCATCTCAAAATCATATTTAGCGATTAAATCAGTTTTTCGCATATCCTGAAATACCCCCATCAAGTATCACTTATTCTGTTTCATCTTTGATATCTCCGTTACACGGAGTTTTTCCCCGCTGCATTCGCCCGGGGACCAGCATTCATATCATGCTTTTTTGCTTGCGGTTAACATACCAGCCCAGGGAGACCAGCCATGCAGAAAGCACCAAAGTAACTGCATTCGCAATACTGTTGCCCTGGGTAACAAACACCGTCATGGCTGACAGCATCCATATACCAAGTGATATCCATGCCACAATTGGCTTATTCATTTCCAAATTATATCAGGGCTGCTTGAAGTTATAATACTCACCCGTATCTATCAAAATTTAGTTTTGAGAATGAACGCAAACTATCTCCATTTTATTCCACGAATGGAAATTAATATTGATCCCCAGTAGGAACCTGGAAGGCACCCGATATACTTGCATTAGGATCGAAAGAAGAGTCATACCAAACCATCCATAACTACCAGTTACCAAAAAGACAGCAGGTAAAATAATGGTTGGCGGACAATCGCCAAGGAAAGGGTTTGATAAGCGAAGACACAAGTAAATTTTGTAGACAGCACTGCTTGCTGGAGGTTCTGGATGAAATCAGTTTATGAAGAAGAAATCTTTCAACAGCCGGATGTGATCCGCAATGTTGTGATCACAAAAAGTGCTCAGATAGCGAGCTTGGCTATTAATATATTAAAAAAACCTCCCAAATTTATCATGATTGCTGCTCGGGGAACTTCTGATAATGCAGCAATCTATGCAAAATACCTATTCACAGGAATCAACAGAATCCCGGTCGGTCTGGCAATGCCTTCTCTTTTCACACTCTACCAACAAAAACCCATCTTAGAAGAAGGGCTGGTGATCGGAATTTCACAATCCGGACAGACACCAGATGTCCATGCCGTGTTAGAAGAAGCAAACCGACAGGGGGTCCCGACGATATCGATTACCAATACAGAGGAATCACCGCTCGCTTCTCTGGCTGATTTTAATATCATTGTTGACGCAGGTGAAGAGAGAAGTGTTGCTGCCAGCAAAACCTACACCAGCCAGCTTACTGTTATTGCCATGCTCTCTGCTTTTTTAAGCAGAGACGATAAGAGTATTGATGACTTGCAGCGACTAGCAAATTATGTCGATGAAGCGCTCTCCCAAATGCATGTCACCAAATTGATTTCATCTCGCCTGAAAGAAAAGGATCACATTGCAATCGTCGGAAGAGGGTTTAATTACTGCACGACACATGAAATCGCTTTAAAGATAAAAGAGTTGTCCTATATGATCGCACAATCTTATTCTGCGGCAGATTTTCGCCATGGTCCAATTGCGATGTTGGAACCCGGCTTCCCCGTTGTGGCGATCGCCGTGAAGGGTAAGGCTCTGACTGATATGGAGAGCATGATTAAATCCATCCAATGGACTGATGCTGACCTGGAGATCATGACAAACGCCCCCTGGCTGATGAAGATCACCAAAAATCCGATCCTTCTGCCAGAAGAAATGCCTGAATGGTTGTCGCCCATAGTGAGTACGATCCCCGGCCAAATGCTTGCTTTAAATTTATCTCTAGCGAAAGGTATCGATCCTGATAAGCCGAGGGGTTTAAAGAAAGTAACGCTTACTTATTGATTGCTGAATTTTGATTTATGAATGTGCATAAAATCGAGGTGGTGAAGGTCTGTTATATCGGATATAAGCAAGCTGAGGACTCACCTGGCGTTGTTCGCGGTTGAGCATGTTTATGCATACAGCTCAAATCAGGTTGGTGAATTTATAGATAGGGATGTGGAATTCATTTCCGTGCAAACTAACAAGCACATATGGGCTGCCGTCCCCCCTGGCATTAACTTGCCCTCTCCGCAAAAAGGGTTGGACCGTACATGCCAGGGTGAATTGATGCTGCTGAATACCCCTCACAAGTATGTCTGGTGAGCTCATCGAAAAAACGTCTGGTTGAATAGGTTTTTGAAGGAAATGGACGAGGATTAAGGATAATTATATGATCGCTCAATTGCAGGGAAAAGTTGCTTTGATCACCGGTGCCTCAAGGGGCATCGGAAGGTCCATCGCAGAAGCTTATGCTGCTGCGGGAGCAAAAGTCGTATTGTCCAGCCGTAAACAAGCAGGTCTGGATTCCGTTGCCGATGCTATGACTGCAACAGGCGGAGAAGCAATGGCTTTTGCTGCGCATTCAGGGGATACAGCCGCGATCGCACAGCTGGTTGAAGCAGCCGTATCTAAATTTGGTGGAATTGATATCCTGGTGAATAATGCAGCCACAAATCCGCATTTCGGCCCTATATTAACTGCTGACGAGGGTCAATGGG
>CP070764.1:674877-677282 GCA_020349245.1 Chloroflexota bacterium
CCCACAGAATCAATGGAAGGGGATATAATATTAGAAAAAGGAGCAAATATGTCCGAGAAATCAGAAGGAAAATGCACTCACCTCGATCAGATTCATGAAGTGGTTCCCAGTGGCGAGGGTTGCCTGGAATGCCTGGAGATGGGTGATACATGGGTGCACCTGCGATTGTGCTTGACTTGTGGGCATGTTGGGTGTTGTGATAACTCAAAGAACAAACATGCTACCAAGCATTATAAAGCAACTAGTCATCCGATAATTAAATCGTTTGAACCCGGTGAAGATTGGATGTGGTGCTATGCCGATAAGGTGGGATTTAAGTTATAGAATTCCTTTGAAATGGTAGTCAATGCCTTTGGTGAATCATCAATCTCTCGCCGGACACTGGCAGGCGAACGGCGAGTAGTTACGATTCTATTCTCAGATGTGAAAGGTTCGACAGCTATGGCTGAGAATCTCGACCCGGAAGATTGGGCCGAGATCATGAATGAAGCTTTTGGTTACCTCACACAGCCGATAATTCGATATGGGGGGACAGTGGCCAGGTTGATGGGGGATGCGGTGCTCGCATTTTTCGGTGCACCGACTGCCCATGAGGACGATCCATTGCGGGCTGTCCTGGCAGGATTGGATATGATCAACGGCATTCAGTCCTTCCGCAATCAAATCTCTTCAGAATATAATCTCGATTTCAATTTGCGTGTAGGGATCAATACAGGAGTGGTGGTTGTCGGTGAAATAGGCACTGCGTTGGCAGGCGAATACACGGCCATGGGTGATGCCGTCAACCTGGCTGCACGCATGGAACAAACAGCACAACCGGGGACTATCCAGATCACTGATGAGACTTACCGCTTGGTATCGCCTTGGATTGATGTTGAATCTTTAGGCAACATAGAAGCAAAAGGAAAAAGAGATCTAGTACCCGCATACCGTGTCCTCGGTCGGAAGATGCAACCTGCTCGCGCTCGGGGTATAGCTGGTCTTGGTTCTCCGTTAGTTGGTCGATCTATTGAATTTGAACAATTAACGACAGTGATGAATGAACTCCTCCAAGGGCGTGGCCGGATTGTAACCTTGATCGGGGAAGCTGGGCTTGGGAAGAGCCGCTTGATTGAAGAGCTGCAAATTGTTTTTCATGAACAAACCTCGGCAGAATACCAGTGGATTGAGGTAAGAGGCATCTCTTATGAGAGCTCCCGTCCTTATGGATTATTTGTCCAGGCATTGCGGCAATTTTGTAACGTGGGTGAAGAGGACACACCAGATATTATCCGCCAAAAAGTGGGCGATAATTTCAAATCGCTTAATCCTGACCAGCTATCGGGAATTACGAATACTGTTGAGCTTCTCCTTACCGTTCAAAATATGTCCGATGAAATCAACCAACCAACAAAAGGTGAAGCCGTAAGGCGAGAGATATTTGAGAGCATATTGAATATATGGTCAGTAAAAGCTGGTGAGAAACCCCTGATCACAATTTTCGATGATTTGCATTGGGCAGATTCAGCCTCTATTGAGCTTCTAGATTATCTATTCCAGCTTGTGCCTCAAATGCCGATTCTGTTGTTGTGTGCATTTCGTCCGCATCGCGATTCCTCTGCTTGGCAATTAAAGAATAAATTAGCGAAGGATTATTCCCAAGATTACTTAGATATAAATCTGGCTCCATTGGACGATCGTGGGAGTAGTCAATTGGTCGAAAACTTATTGTCTATTTCGGATTTACCAGAAAATCTTCGAAGGATAATTTTCCAGAAATCCGAGGGAAATCCATTCTATTTAGAAGAGGTGGTTCGGACACTGATTGATAAAGAATTGATAAAGCGTGATGCTGATAAGGATCTCTGGCATTTATCAGATAGTTATGAAGATATCGATATTCCAGACAATTTACAAGCACTTCTACTTGCTCGAATTGATCGCTTGGACCAGGGAACCCGCCGCACGCTGCAATTGGCTTCTGTCGTTGGCAGGGTGTTCAATTTCCGTGTTCTGCAATGGATAGCCGATACAGTTGATGACCTGGGGGAAAAACTCGTTGTTTTGCAACAAATGGATCTGATTCAAGAGGCTACTCAGCTTCCAGAATTAGAGTATACATTCCGTCATGAGCTGACGAGAGAAGCCGCATACAAATCGATTCTCCGTCGCCAGCGCCGAGAATATCATCGAAAAGTGGGAGCTGCTCTCGAATCGATCTATTCAGATCGGTTAGCAGAAGAAGCGCACTTGCTCGCATATCACTATAATGCAGCACGCAATTATCAACAGGCGTTGAAGTATTACCGCATCGCAGGAGATCAATCCCTTAAACTATTTGCTAACCAGGAAGCGAGTAATCATTATCGACAGGCGATCAAAATCGCCTTAATATTAAACGTCCCTAGTGTGCAACTCGCTAAGCT
>CP070764.1:677382-679777 GCA_020349245.1 Chloroflexota bacterium
GAATTTCATACCAAGATGAATGTCATAGATGAAGAAATCATTTCAATGATAGAGACGGGTTTAGATAAACTCGATCATGATTTCGAAGGTCTGGTCTTGGGTACGGAAGCGGATCAATTCAGCGCTGGTGCAAACCTGTTTATGGTCGTCATGTTAGCTCAAAACCAGGATTGGGAAAACCTAGAAAAAGCCATCAAGAAGCTACAGGATGTAAACCAAAGAATACGATATTCTCATAAACCCGTTGTTGCTGCACCGGCGGGTTTTGCAGTGGGAGGTGGCTTGGAAATACTCATGCATGCCAACAGGGTCGTTGCCGGTGCGGAACTATATACAGGTCCCGTGGAGGCCATGCAAGGGCTGATACCAGCCGGCGGAGGCACAAAAGAGATCTTGCGCCGCATATTAAATCCTCCTATGCGCACCCCGAATGCCGAAGCGCTTCCTTTCTTTATGCGAATTCTGGAGTATATTGCAATGGCATTGTTGAAAGTCTCCACTAGTGCGGAAGAAGCGCGAGAGATTGGTTATCTAAGCTCCTGTGACCGGATTGTTTTGAACAAGGATCACTTGCTGGCAGAGGCAAAGAAGGAAGTGCTGCATCTGATTAGGTCTGGGTATACAGCACCACTTCCCGAGAAGATTTATGCCGCTGGACGTGATACCCTAGCTGCACTCCAAGTAGGAGCGTATATGTACAAGGAAGGCAACTACTTCACTGAATATGAAACATACGTTGTTACTAAAGCTGCCCGAGTATTAACTGGTGGAGAAATCAGTCGTCCATCCTGGGTTGATGAGCAATACATTCTGGACCTTGAACGAGAAGCTTTTCTATCCTTGTGTGGTGAGGAAAAAACCCAAGAAAGATTGTGGCATTTCCTGCGTACCGGTAAACCTTTGAGGAATTAGGAGAAATAGTTATGAATAGTATTGATACCAATAGGGATGCTGTAATTATTGCGGCTGCACGCACCGCAGTTGGTAGAGCCAAGCGGGGAAGCCTGGCGACTACCCGCCCAGATGATATGGCTGCTGCAGTGATTGCTGATTTACTCAAAAGAGCTGAAGGTTTGGATCCGGCTGAGATCGATGATGTGATCCTCGGTTGTGCCTTCCCTGAAGGAGAGCAGGGGATGAACATGGCGCGTATGGTTTCATTACGAGCTGGGTTACCGCAATCTGTACCTGCACAAACGGTAAATCGCTTTTGTTCCTCAGGGTTGCAGACGATCGCCCACGCGGCCAATGCCATCATGGCTGGTCAAGCAAAGACGATTGTCGCTGGAGGCACCGAATCGATGACCATGCTGCCGATGACGGGATTGAAGTTTGCCCCTAATCCCTTTTTCGCGGTTGAATCTCCTGAGGTATACACAAATATGGGGTTGACTGCAGAGAATGTGGCTGAGAAGTATGGCGTAAGTCGTGAAGATCAAGATAGCTTTGCACTGCGCAGCCACCAGAACGCCAACCGGGCTGTAGGAAGCGGGTTATTTGACTCGGAGATAGTCCCCATAGACGTGGAGATTGTTGAACCAGGTTCCAATGGAGATGAACCGGTCAAACACACTTTTACCTTCCAGCGAGATGAGGGTCCACGAGCGGATACCTCATTAGAGGCGCTGGCGAAATTAAGGGCTGTGTTCAAATTGGATGGTACTGTAACCGCTGGCAATTCTTCTCAAATGTCCGATGGGGCTGCAGGTGTGATCGTGATGTCTCGGTCCAGAGCTGATGAATTGGGATTCAAACCGTTAGTTAGATTCGTCGCCTATGCTGTGGGTGGTGTGGCACCAGAATTAATGGGAATTGGACCAACTGTGGCGGTTCCAAAAGTTCTTGAATTGGCAGGATTAAGCTTAGAGGACATTGGATTAATCGAGCTAAATGAAGCTTTCGCAGCTCAGGGATTAGCAGTAATGCGCGAATTAGGTCTGAATGAAGAGATAACCAATGTTAATGGTGGTGCAATTGCGCTGGGTCACCCATTGGGCTGTACGGGTGCAAAGCTGACAACCCAGCTAATTTATGAAATGAAACGCCGGAATGTCAAATTTGGAATGGTGACAATGTGTATCGGAGGGGGGATGGGTGCTGCTGGTATATTTGAAAATCTAAATTGATTAGGAGAATTCTAAATGCCTGACGAGATTACGATCGAAGAAATGATGAACCGTATGCCGAGGGCCTTTCTACCTGATAAAGCTGAAGGGGTAGAGGCAGTAATCCAATATCATCTGACAGGTGCTGAAGCAGGCGATTGGGTTGTCACTATCGGTGACGGAAAATGCGAAGTGGAGCGAGGCACAACCGATGATGCGACGATGACCCTGCGGGCTGATTCCCAGGATTACAAGGATATAATTCTGGGGAAATTGGATCCGATGACGGC
>CP070764.1:679877-682264 GCA_020349245.1 Chloroflexota bacterium
CTTCATGAGGTTGTAGGCAGGATAATCATAACCGACCAGGACAAAATTGGTATCATAATTATCTAGCAATGCGTCCCAATGACCCTGCCCATGAAGGAAAGCCATGTTATCCCGGTAAATATCATCGGGGTAGACAGTTTCGCGCCGTCCATCGACAGAAACGAGGACGTTTGGGCTCAGGTGCCAGATTACGTATTCTCCCCAATTGAATTCAACCGCTAAATTTCCCCTCACCTGGCTTTCTTCCAGCAATACCACGGCTCTATCTGGGAAAAAAGGTTTGGGCTGATTCGGGATCAAGATTTGGAAGAAATTGGAAATACCCCAGATCAGCAAGGTAAGTGACCCAATCACCGAGATGATCGGAATTATTTTTGAAGGATGGAGGGGTTTTGGATTCGTTTTTGGTAATCTGGACCAAGCATCTGCGATGAATTCTCCACCAAAAACCAGAACTGCAAGGGCAAATAAGGGCAGGTGACGGACCGCAACAAGCGGTAGCAGCATGGAGACCACTAACACTGCTATCGTGGCTAGACTTTTCTTTTTCTGGCTGAAAACCAGACCTATGATTGTCATTGTGACTAATAGGAGATAGATGCCCCCAAAGAATGAGAGGATTTGGACCGGTTGCCATTCTTGGATCTCTGGTCGGCTAACAGTAGCTGTCCGCAATAAGAAGGTGATTAGACCTATGCCATATGGATTAATGAGAACTGCCAGAAAACTGAGGATCACTTGTGGCAGAAATCGAATCCAATCTTTGTGATGAGAGATGGTGTGAAAGATAGCCCAGATAGCCAGGAAACCCAGGCCAGCTAAAAAGCCGCCGTGGAAATTCACCCATAATATGAATATCGGCGGTGCTGTCCACAGCCAGCGATATCTTCCAGATTCCGCTTTTGCGATGACCAGGAATAGCAGTCCGGAGAAAAGTAAGGTGAACATGTGCGGACGGACAGTGGCTATTGTGGGGAAGACAGCTGCCCAGGACAGGATCACGAGAATAGCCGCCCGGATATATGGTATCCCACTGCGGATGAGATAAAAATAAATCAAGCCTAAAACTGTTACCCCGACCACCGTCTTGAGCAGCACCAGGCCAGTGACATTTAATCCTGACCAGGCAAGGGCGAAGACAACCTCTGCCAACCACTCATGGTTGATCCAGCGCTGTCCAGCCGACAGGTAGGAATACGGGTCAACTTGAGTGAGGACACCACTCTCGAGGAAATCCAGGCCAAAACGCAGGTGACCCCACAGGTCTGCATCCGCCAGTGTCTTGGAATTGATGGCAATCAGGGTAGCCAAGACCAGGAAGGTGATGGTCCAACGGCTGACGTTCGCACCTGGTTGGGGAGAAGAGCTGTTGTTTCTTTCTGATATATCCATAACCTTGAATAGGTAATTAGCGTTTTGCTATGATCTCGATTGAATCAATTTGGGGATTCGTGGGAATTTTTTGCAAGATCGGTGCCGTTAAATGGGTTTGTCTTGCTGGGATTTGTTTCTCCTGGTTGATCTTGTGATTTATAAAAAAGATAAACCAGTATGGAAAAAAATAGTAGCAATCCATAGGAAGGGAATCCTGTCCAGGAAAACATGTCAATAGGCGTAATATCTTTCATCGCGATCGTATATGGGATTGTACAGAGGATCCAGGCAACAACCAGCAAGGTCTTCAATTTATTTGATTCAAATTTCTTTGCTGTGAACCAACCAACAACCATAGGAATCGGAAGAATCACAAAATAATAAATCCAACCTAAGGGAGATAAAAGCAACATTGAGATTGTAGTGATTGAGAATACCAGATCAATATTCTTTAAATCTTTTGAAAAATCAATTATAGCAACCCAGATGATTATTAACAAAGTAAGAATCGCAGCTATTCCAATCAAGATCAAACCTTTTGTTGGGGAATCGACAAAAGGAACGCTTAGTGATCCTCCGAAAATCCTGGTAAAGAAACCCATAAAGGATGCATTCCAGCTGGCTGAATACCAATTTATTGAATTCATAATGTTCAGGTATTCCAAATGATCATCTATACCAACAACAAATAATGCTACAAGGTTGCAGGTGATAAAGGTGCCGAGATACCATATGAACAATCTCCAACGTCGCTGGATCAGGAAAATTAACAGGAAAAGTCCAGTAAATAATTTAAATGATAAAGCAATTCCCAAAACAAGACCTGCAAGTATGTCCTTCTTAGAACGTGTAAAAATCCACGCCAAGGTAAGCAGAAAGAATAATAAAAAAGAAAATTGACCGGAAATGATTGATAAGAAAGTAGGGAAAAAAAGCAAGAAGAGAATAGATAATTCAAATACATGCGTATTTTGAAAATTCTCCCGATACGTATCGAATATCAGATAAACGGA
>CP070764.1:682364-684668 GCA_020349245.1 Chloroflexota bacterium
GCTGCCCCTTCCCCTCTGTTAGAAAAAGCCCGTTCTGCGGCCAGTCTCTCTGGTGAACGTCGTACTGTCACTGTTTTGCATTTAGACGTGGTTAAGTCAACAGCCATAGCTGAAGAGGTGGGGGATGAAACCTGGTCAGCGATCATTTGCGGGGCTTATGACCAGTTCGCCCAGGTGATCTATCTCTATGAAGGCACCATCGCCCGTTTGCTCGGGGACGCATTGGTGGTGTTTTTCGGCGCGCCAGTGGTGCATGAAGATGATCCAATCCGGGCAACTAAGGCAGCACTTGATCTAATTAATGTTGCCAAGGAGTACGCAAAAGAAATTTCGCAGAAGTACGCCATCGATTTCGCCGTGCGCGTTTGTATCAACACTGGTCCGGTGGTAATTGGACCGGTGAGCAGCGACTTGCGCTACGATTTCACACCAGTGGGTGGCGTGGTGAACCTGGCGGCACGCATAAAATTCGCCGCCGACCCGATGACTGTTCTTGTCTCTGATAGAACATACCCGTTTATCTCGCCGTTTTTCGAATTTGTTAACCAGGGATTAATCGAAGTCACAGACCGGCGGGAACCGGTGCGGATCTACCAGGTGCTGGAACCCAAGATAATGCCTGGAAGCACGCGCGGTCTTTCCGGGTTTGAGAGCCCGATGGTGGGGCGTGAATCGGAACTAGCCTCCCTGCTGAGGCTTTGCGACGCGGTACGTGCAGGTTTGGGGCGTGCCGTGCTGATCACGGGTGAACCCGGTATGGGAAAGACGAGGTTGATCAGAGAGTGGAAAACAGCCATGATGGCAAAAAACCCCGATCTGACTTCTCGCTGGGTGGAAGGACACTCCCTGTCTTACGGACAAGGATTGGCATACAACCTGATAATTGATTTGCTGCATGCAATAATTGGTGTGCCCAAGGCAGCCGGCGAACCCGAAACCCACACGGCTTTGTTATCTCTCATTGAGGACCTCTCTGCTGAGGCTGATCCATCCGCTGAACTTCAAGAAGTTTACCCATATCTGGGACACCTGCTTTCGCTGAAGATGGAGGATGCCATCCTGGAAAAAGTTCATTCGCTTGATCCACAAACCCTGCAAACCAGGTACCTGTTCTCTCTGCGCCGCCTAATCCTTGGGATTTCTGCAAGACAGCCTCTGATTTTGATCCTCGAAGATCTGCACTGGGCAGATCCGTCCTCGATTGATCTACTGGTCAAGCTGCTTCCGATAGCCGCTTCTGTGCCGATCCTGTTCTGCCTGGTTACACGCGCAGAACAGGATACACCTGGCTGGAAGCTGGTGACTGCCGCACGCGAGATCTTAGGAGATAGCCTGACTGAAATTTCTTTGCTGGCGCTTTCCGAAACTGAAAGCCGCCAAATGGTTTCTAATTTGCTGGAGGTAGAGGCACTGCCCGAAAAAACCCGTTCGTTGATCCTGCAGAAGTCGGAGGGCAATCCATTCTTTGTCGAGGAGGTCATCCGTATGCTGATTGACCGGGGGGCGATCATCCAAGAAAATGGGAACTGGATCGCTGGTGAGAATCTTGCCAAGATTGAAATCCCTGACAATTTGCAGGGGTTGCTGCTTGCGCGCATCGACCGCCTTCCGGAAGATGTAAAGCATACTTTGCTGGTAGCCTCGGTCATCGGTCGCCAATTCCCGGTGAGAGTTTTGGAACAAGTTTTGCAGGAGCAGGTGGAATGACCCTCATTGGACACCTGAATACCCTTGAGTCTGCCGGCTTGGTCCGCATCGCCCAATTGGAACCGGACTTAGAATATCTCTTCCGCCATGCCCTGGTCAGAGAGGCAGCATATTCCTCGATCCTTTCCGTGGACCAGAAGAAACTCCACCGGGTTGTCGGTGAGGCGATTGAACAGCTATATCCCGATAGGATAGATGAATATGCCGCCATGCTCTCCTATCACTTTGGAGAAGCCGGTGATAAGAACAGAGCATTGAAATACTGCGCGCTGGCAGGGGAAGCTGCCCTGGCGACCTACGCCAACAGGGAAGCCGAGTCTAATTTCCGCTGCGCCTTAGGTCTGGTAACCCGGGAACCAGAACGAGCAAATTTACTTTCTCAGCTGGGTGAGGCCTTATACCGCCAGAGCCGGTATCACGAGACCATCCAAACCTGGCATGACGGTATCCAAATCTATCGAGAGCTGGGGGATTACGAAGGAGTCGCTCGATTGTATGCCCGGTCAGCCCGCGCTTCCTGGTATGCAGGAGACCATCCAGAAGGATTACGCTTGTGCTTGGAAGGTCTGCAGGAAGTCGAGGGGATGCCCGAGAATC
>CP070764.1:684768-687071 GCA_020349245.1 Chloroflexota bacterium
AATGCCATGGCTGAGGAGTATAAACAAAACATGCGCGAAACCCTCTACTTCATCGCCCATCTTCCGGAAGAGTTCTTAGCCCGCAAGGGAGAATACTGGCGATTGGCCTACGGCTTGCTGCAAGATCCGTATCACTTCGATGCACACCTGGAACAAATGCAGGCAGTTCTGGATGCTTCTCGCAAATAACATTTTCTTAATTCGCTTTTCAAAAACGAGCGCTGGTAAGAACCTTCCCAGCGCTCATTTTGATCATAATTCTAAGAACCGAAAAAATTCGCGGGTATAATTGGGACAAATTGCATCCAAGATACACCATGCTTACCCTCGATTAGATGATTAATATCAATACGAAGAATGAATTCCCCTCTCGGCTATACTTCTCAAACGACATTCAAATGACCGAGACCTAATTTCAATTAACGGGCTATTTTTAATATTTTGGAGGCTGGAATGGATTCGAAGAACAGAATTGGTGAGCTCATGGAAATCATCATCTATGTTCAGGATATGAACCGGCAGGTATCCTTCTACCGCGATCAAATAGGTTTTGAGGTGATCAATCCGCCAAAGTCGGAAGATTACGGGAAGGAATTCTGGGTTGAATTAAATACCGGGGCTTGCAAGCTCGCTCTCCATGCTGGCGGTAAAGGACGCATCGGTGTTGATGCACCGAAATTTGTCTTCCGGGTAGAAGATATCCTCGCAGCTCGCCAATATCTTCTTAACCAGCAAGTCGAGATGGGAGAAATCCGGTCCGCAGCTCCAGGAGTTTGGGTTTGTGATGGTGCCGATCCAGAAGGAAATAAATTTTCTATCGAATCCCACGATTAATATATCGTGGCATCTCTGCAACAATTTCTAAATGCTGTATAAACCTGATCAATTCTAGCTTGATTAATTCATAATACTTACGAAAGGAATGTCCATGGAATACAGAAACCTGGGGAATAGCGGTCTGAAAGTATCAGAACTTTGTCTGGGCACAATGCAGTTTGGTTGGACAGCTGACGAATCTCACTCGAACGAGATTTTATCCGAAGCATTCGAGAATGGAATTAACTTTATCGACACCGCAGATGTTTACTCGCGCTGGGCAGATGGGAATCCAGGTGGGGTCGCGGAAAGAATTATCGGTGAATGGCTACAGCAAAGTGGGCACGATCGAACAAAGATCATTCTTGCTACCAAGGTGCGAGGAGAAATGGGAGATGCACCCAATGATCAAGGTTTATCACGAGCCCATATTATGACCGAAGTTGAAAACTCCCTAAGACGACTGAAAACCGATTATATCGATCTCTACCAGACTCACTGGTTTGATGAATCTACTCCGATTGAAGAAACGCTATCTGCGTTAAATGATTTGATTCAACAGGGCAAAGTTCGCTATATCGGGTGTTCTAATTATCCAGCCTGGCGGTTAGTGCAGGCACTCTGGTATGCCGATCGGAGAAATTTCACTAGTTTTGTATGCCTCCAACCGCATTACAGTTTGGTCCATCGCAGGGAATTTGAGAGCGAGCTGGCTGATGTATGCCGCACATATGGAATCGGGGTAATCCCGTACAGTCCATTAGGTGGCGGATTCCTGACAGGAAAATATAAAGAAGATGGACCCGTTGTAGATAGCAAACGTGCGAAAGGTGTGCAGCGCCATTATTCAAAGCGGAATTGGCAGCTGCTTTCTAAGATGGAGGATATTGGCGCAGAAAGTGGAGGAAAATCTATCTCCCAAGTTGCCCTCGCTTGGCTCTTGAGTGATCCCATCATCACCAGTCCAATTATTGGACCACGCACCTTAGAGCAGTTGAAGGACAACTTCGGAGCAGTAGGATTCAGGCTATCGGACGAAGAGAAGCAGATGCTCGACCGAGCGAGTGATCCGAAGCAACCTTGAAGTGATAGTTACTCCAGATCGATTACCTTTTGTTGGAAGATCACCTGTAAAAAGATTTAATTCTTGATGAGAAGGTTTTTTGCTGGTCTCACAGTAGGTTTTTTTATCAGTATCCCCTGGCTGGCGCTAATGTACCTGGGACAGGGTGTATTTGGATTTACGCATATCCCCTTCAAATTATTTGAAATCATTACCTGGTCTCTACCCGGAGAGCTGGTCACGATATCGATCGAAACCCTGATCCGGTTTGTCACCTTCACGGGTTTGGGCCAGACATCTGCCATTGGAAAGCTGATCGAGATATCCATAGCCTACCTGCTTGTATTCGTGATTCTCTGCGTATCAGCCGGTTTATTTGCGGTGAGTATAGATAAGTTGAAAACCTCCTGGTTGATACGCGGCG
>CP070764.1:687171-689439 GCA_020349245.1 Chloroflexota bacterium
CATAATAATTGGTCACGCTATAACTATCCCAACAGGACTAGCGGTAGCAGAGATAGCGACCAATTTAAAAGTAGAGGGAGGGGGGGCTTATTACATTATTAGCCGTTCGTTTGGGACTACACTTGGCGGCACGATCGGGATATCGCTCTATTTTTCTCAAGCCATTTCTGTTGCATTCTACCTCATTGCTTTTTCCGAAGCATTCCGTCCCCTATTCCCCTGGATTGAAAGTCAAACCGGTTTTACACTGGATATAAGAGTCATATCAATCCCTGCAGCTTTAATCCTCTTTATACTGATTCTTAAGAGAGGTGCAAATATAGGCGTAGCCGCTCTTTGGATTGTGGTCAGTATCCTGGCTATCTCCTTGGCTATGTTTTTTCTTGGCAGCCCTACTGTAAATGCACCCGCAGAAGTACCGCTGACTTCGAAAGTGGATAACGCCCACGATTTTTTCCTGGTTTTCGCCTTTATCTTTCCAGCCTTCACCGGTATGATTGCTGGAGTGGGATTATCTGGTGACCTGAGGGACACACGTAAATCTATTCCGCTCGGGACATTATCAGCTACAATTACGGGAATGGTGGTATATATTCTAGTAGTGATCAAACTAGCTTTTAGTGCTTCACCCCTCGAATTAGCTTCAGATCAGTTTATCATGGGGAAAATCGCTATATGGGAACCCATTATACTTATTGGTCTTGCCGCCGCGACCCTCTCTTCAGCAATTGGTTCTATCTTGGTTGCACCTCGAACTTTACAAGCTTTGGGAGGAGATAACATCCTCCCGACCACACGTTGGAACCGTTTCCTGAACCGCGGCCAGGGGGAGACAAACGAACCACTCAATGCGACCATTTTAACTTCAGCCTTGGTCATCCTTTTTCTCATGATTGGTAAACTAGATTTCGTCGCCCAGATCATCAGTATGTTCTTCATGATTACATACGGATCGTTATGCGCTGTTAGCTTCCTTGAACATTTCGCAGGTAATCCGTCTTATCGACCCACCTTTAGATCAAAATGGTATTTATCACTTATTGGTGCCTTGGCATCAATCATTATGATGTTCCAGATGAGCACAATTTACGCTACACTTGCCGTTATAGCTATGACACTGATCTATCTCGGCATTAGTAAAGCTCATGCAGGCGAGCGAGATCTCACTGCAGTTATAAAGGGCGTTTTATTCCAGATGACTCGTAAACTGCAGATAGTTATCCAAAAGAGGGAGGCACAAGTTGAAATGACCAACTGGCGACCCTCGCTCGTTGCCATTTCAAAAAATTCTCTCACCAGGCTCGATCCTTTTGATATGCTGAGGTGGATTACTCATTATTATGGATTTGGTTCATTTATTCATTATATAAAGGGATCTCTGAACGAGGAGACAAATAGAGGTGCTAGAGAAACTTTATCGCGTCTTATAGAACAAGCGCAATACAGCCGTGCTGGGATGTATGTGGATACTATCATTTCTCCCAGCTTCAAAACCGCCGTCGCTCAAATCGTACAGATCCCCGGTATCGCTGGTATGGATAATAATAGCATACTGTTCGAGTTTAGTCAGGACAAGACTGAGGACCTAAAGGAGATCATCGAAGGGTGCGATTTTGCTGCCATTGCTGATTTTAATATCTGTATTCTACGGACGTCGGAACGCCACTTTGGGTATAAGAGGAAAATCCATATCTGGTTGACACCTGGAGATCTGCGCAATGCCAATTTAATGATTTTGCTCGCTTATATCCTGGTCGGTCATCCCGAATGGAAGAGCGCTGAAATACGTCTCTTTGCAACATCACTGACGGACAAAATCAGGAAAGATCGGGAGCGGATGCGAATGCTGGTGGCTCAGGGATTGATTCTCATTTCACCAAAGAATATTCAAATTCTGCCTCTCGAGAAAGATATGGTTTTTGATGAGCTGGTTGAGAAACATTCTGAAATAGCAGACTTGGTCATTACAGGCTTTTCCCTCTCCAAAATGCGCGAAGATAAGGGTGATTTTTTACAAGGTTTTGCGAATATCAAAGATATATTGTTTGTGCGAGCTGGCCAGGAAATATTAATCACTCAGCCCGAAGAAGAGCCTGAACCTGCTGAAGAAAACGTGGACACCCAAGAGAAACCAGAAAAAACAGTTAAATCCAACAAAACGACCTGAACTACTCAGTATTCACAACTACTAGTTGGGAGGTATGTAAATGTTTGAGCCCAGAAAGAAAATGTCAAAGGAGAGAGCCCTGCCACCGGGTACACTCGTCC
>CP070764.1:689539-691782 GCA_020349245.1 Chloroflexota bacterium
CATTCTGGTTTATCACGGTAGCCTTCCAAACCGTCTTGCCATTACACCATAAGTCAGAATAGAAATAACCTCTCACCGTGACACGACCGAGGCGTCTTTCTAATTCTCCCCATAAAAAAACATGAGCTGGTTGGGAACATATTACTGATCCCTTTACCGTTGCCTCACCCGTTGAAGGGATCACTGATCCCTCCTTATCCAATTCTAGCTCAATTTCAAATGCAACAGGCTTGATATTTCTGCTCCTGAAAGCTGGGGAAAAGAACCTGGAAGTTGAATCTCGACGAGCATAGATCGGAGCTTCACTAGCCAGATTCGATTCAATAGTAATGGCAAACACTGTGGAAACTCCCATCAGCATCATGACAAGAACTGTCAGTATCACCACAAATAGTTTGTAGGATCTTTTTTGAAAAGTCATTTGTATCTCCTTTTAGTGAACAAAAGTTTGATTTCTGATATATCCCCGATACAAACCTATATTACTATCCCACAACATTCCAATAAAAATAGATGTCCCTTGAAATGGCACTAAGTCAACGAAAATAAATAGTCTATTTTATTGTGGTCATGCTGTCCCCGAACATGAATAGTCCCCGCAAAGAGCGTGAGCGTTAATGGATGCTTGATCTGTAATTCATTATATAAATTTTAAATATCTCGAGTCAAGATTGTGCGTATTTTCACTAATTAGGTTTTCTTTACTTCCATCTTGATTTAATTATCACAAGCCTCAAGGGTGCCAAGTTCTTCCTGGGATTTAAATATGCATTTTTCTCCCCTATAGATTTCATCATTCTAGTTTTTAGAAATAACCCGAATTTACGAATTATTTTCTTTCCATGCTTTTTTCAGCATTTATTGATCGTAGTTGAAGTTTATGGAGAGATTTTTAGTTCAGGAAGCGTCAAGACAAATAGAAAATCCCACCGCTGTACAGATTATCAAAGATCAAATTTAATATTTCACCATCATAATTGCGAATATCTGTTGAAGCTACCTCGCTCCGGGAATATCTCTTTCACCAAAACCATCCGGAAGTACGTTCAGGTATAACCACAATCGATCCGCGATGAATATCCCTGAGCGCAATTCAAAGTTGCCATCCTCATCATTAACCAGCAGCTCAACCACCTCCAATTGGGTGAAATTCACTGCCCGGTAATACCTGGCTTCCTTTTCTGGCAAATTTAGCTGGTCTATCACAGGTTGTGAAGCGCTTAAAGTCAGCATCCATTTTAGCGCGGTAAATACCGCATCCCATTCCTCGGCTTCCGCCAGGATCTCTAATGCAATCAGCTGCGCTTCGACTTCATTTTCCCAACAATTTATGCCTTGCGCAACGTGAGCCCACTCGTGAGCCAATACATACTTCCACATTGGTGTGTTGTAGAACGGGTGATCAGGGCTGGTGAAGCTCTGGCTCAGGTACACCTGGTTGGTACAGCGGTCTTTCCAGACTGTAGCCCCCCAATATAGGTTGGGTATTTCGTGGAGGGAGGTATTTCCCGTATCCGTTGGCAGCCCTTCAAGAGCATAATATGGCTCGAGCTTGGTAGCAAATTCCTGCATCGCCGTCTCAGTAAGCGGTGCCTCAGGGATGAATATCGAATTTATAATCAACAAGAGTATGGTTAATACATCCATGTATCAATGCAGTCAATTACGTTTGGATTTTGATCCTCGCAGGCTGAGGATTCAAGGACCCACCAGAGAAATTTCTCTTGGAATTCTCCTCATACCTGGCGAGATCTGAAATTTCATCATTCATGGGTATAGACAATATTTTCAATCCCCTCACGGGTTTTGTCTGTAGTACATTGTTACTAGCATTGGAAATTGAAAATTTTCCCCAGAATAAATAAAAATAAACCACCAGAAAGTTGTCATCACTTCTCTTTTGAGGCGAAGGAAACTTTTGAGGATTCCGTTAATTAATTCCCCCCACAAGAAGGTTTTCAAATCTTGAACGGGACGTGAATCCAAATTACGGTAACAAACGATTAAATACCCGGTGGGTGACCTTCCGGTCACCCACCGTTTTATACAGATACTCGCTTTTATCCAACCCAGTTTAGCACATGAAAGCCATGTCTCACTTTACAGGGGTGACAGGCAGTTGAAATATGAATATTTTGATTCAATAATAAAATTCCATAGAAAGGTGGATGCAAACCCCCACTTAAAAGAAGAGGCGGGCCACCCACCCAAGGCCGCCCACCCCAGTGACACTCGCACAAGCG
>CP070764.1:691882-694111 GCA_020349245.1 Chloroflexota bacterium
GTAGGGAGGTTTCATCAAGGAGAGCGATATCCTCATTGTTCGCAATCATTACTGGGGCAGGATTATTGCGCGTGATGACTAGAGTCTTGGTTTGATTATCTACTGACAAGATATTTAATGTGGAAGAGACCTTTCCACCACGTTCTGTGTAAAGTGAATCAGAGGCTGCACGCGCGGCAGCACCATCACGAACACCTTCAGCTAACAAGGTAATAACCTTGCGCACGACCAGGGTGGAAATCCATTTTGCCCCCCGTCCCGAAGACTGACCATCTGCCAGGACTACAGATAAGCCTCCTTTGGGTCGCTCAACCACTTCAACCGTATCGCCGCTTTCAGAAGCGGCATACTTCCTGATTTTCGCAATTCCGACGCATAATTCCATGGAATTAATTTTACCTGAATATCCAAAATTTACTGCAGTAAGCCATCAATTTTCGCTGCCCGGATAATTAACAGTTTGCTGCGTTCAGCATTGACAACCTGGTGGTTGACCTGATACCCCACCTGAGATAACCTGCTGAGCTGTTGAGCATACCTGGTTTCAACCTGATCCCAATCCTGCTGGGGGGATTCCCCTGTGACGCGGAAAAGCCAAGCAGCGAGTTTATCCAGATAATTATCTCCAGTAATCCAGGCAGCTAAAAGAATAACCAGTTGTCCATTTGGGTCAAGGACTCGCCAGACCTGTTCCAGGGTCTCGATTTCAAATACGTAGTTGGTGGGGAAAGTTGCGACGATCACTGGAAAAGAATTGTTCGGGAACGGTAAATCTTCTGCAGAACTGTGTAAAAGATTAGTTCTGTGATTGGACTTGGATAGATTTCTCCTTGCCAGTCGGAGCATTTGTGGACTAGCGTCAAGTCCATAGATTTCACCGCCCATTGATGCATATTTAACCAATAATTGGCCAGGACCACACCCCAGTTCTAATACTCTTCTTCCACCCAAATATGGAATAACTGAAAAAACCCAGGTTTGCCAGCGTCCGATCGAAACAAGGTTAGCTACCCAATCATATGACCATGCAAATTGATGGTAGAGCAAGTAAAAGAATATTCTCAGGATGCCACTGAACAAACGACTAATCAAGCTTGCCCTCAGATTAGTTTTCCTGCATCAGAATTGGCAAACACCCCGGAAAAACCCGATAGCTGAGATCGTGGATTTGTTCGGCGAAAACCTCACCATCTGCATGAGCAGGGGTTGGTTGAATCGAACTGACCTTCAACCAAGGTGTATTTACCTCATGGATTTGCGGATGTTCAACATAGCTACCTTCCCCGGGTTTCATGGTTCTCGGCAATAAGGACAAAATTCTTCTGCGCGTGGGCATGAATCCATACACAAAAGTGAGCAATCCATCAAATGGATCAGCGTGCGGGGTCATATAGAAAATACCGCCTGTGCGCGGAGAATTGCCAACCGTCACCAGGGTAACAGGTCCTTCATAGCTTCCACCTTCCCACTCCAAAGACATGTCCCACCTTGGTTTATCTTTTACTCCCAGTAATGTTGCAGTCAGATAACGGAAGCTCCCTTTGAGTCGCTTGATGCGTTGTTGGATGAGGGTAATGTAAGGTTCCAACCCAATTGCTGCATTATTACCAAAATAGCGGTCGTTAACCTGGCACAAATCCATCTTGCGTGTGTACCCACCAACGATCACCCCGACCGCTGCCGGGATCTCCTTGGGTAAGTTTAGATTTTCTGCCAGATCGTTCGCGGAGCCAAGTGGAATAACCCCAAACTCAACGGATCCATCGTTATTATTGGCTGCAACAATACCGTTGATAACTTCACTATATGTACCGTCACCACCTGCAGCAATAACGGGATTAAAACCCTGCTCAACAGCTTGCTTAGCTAAATCTATCCCGTGACCAGGACCATTAGTGACAACTAGCTCATAATCAATCTTAGCTTCCTTGAGGGTTGACTCGAGCTGCTCTTTGCGTTCCAGAGCCAACCAGCGTCCAGCATATGGATTTAGTATCACCTTCACAGTCATCGCGTTCCTCCACGATCCCCTAATTATTTATGGCAGCCAATTGCCCACATCCAGCATGGATATCGATTCCTCGCCTAATACGGATCGTGCAAGGAATCCCACTTTGTACCAAGATATTCTTAAATTGTTCGGCCTGTTGTTGAGTAGTTGCTGTACCCTGATATCCTGCTGTGGGATTCAACGGGATGATATTCACATGGCAAAGAATATTGCCAATT
>CP070764.1:694211-696428 GCA_020349245.1 Chloroflexota bacterium
GATTCTAATAGCCACGTTCTACATCAACCACATGCAGCAACGGTTTGCCGGATTTCATTCGATGATAATTTTCTAAAATCTGTGGCATAACTGCTTTAGGGTCGGTCAAACTGGATATATGGGGCGTAATCATAATATTCGGATGGTTCCAAAAGGGATGATCCTCGGGCAGTGGTTCGACGTTAAAGACATCCAGACAGGCACCGGACAGATAACCGGATTTCAAAGCGTCCAGTAAATCTTTTTCAATTAGATGTTCACCGCGGGCCACATTGATGAGGTAAGCACCGGCAGGCAATTTCTCAAATGTATTGCGGTTCAAAATACCTTTGGTCGCAGAGGTCAACGGCAGCAGGCATATTAAAATATTTGCCTGAGATAAGAAATTTGCCAGGGCATCATCTCCCGCGAAAGAAAGAACACCGGAAATCGTTTTTGGAGTTCGACTCCATCCGATAACCTCAAAGCCTAATTGTATCAGTTTCGTGGCTGCATCGGCACCAAGTTGTCCCAGCCCCATTATACCGATGCGGATATCACGAGCTAAAAGCGGGATTCTGGGTTGCCACTGTTTGTTGATTTTATCTTCTTTATAAATATCAAATTGTCTGCAGTAATTCAGCACTGCTAAAATTACATACTCGCTCATAAATTGGGGCATGGAAGATTCAACGACTCGGGTAAGCAGGACCCCTGGGGGTAAATTCGGATCGCGCAGGATATGATCTACTCCGGCACCAAAGGAGGCGATGCACTTGAGATTTATAAACTTCTTCAATTCACCCGGCGGGTGATACCAGGTTAAGGCGAACTCGATGTCATCCGCATTGCCGAATTCAGGCCAAATCCGAATTTCGAGCTCCGGATCCAAAGTGTGAAGCTGCTCAACAAATGGAGTCATCTCGAGATCTGGTGCAATAACGAGCAAGGCCATTTCATTCAATCCCTTCTGATAGAATCATAACCTCCCAATTGAGCGTTTTTACTCAATTGGGGTTATACCGCAGCGAGCATGGCAGCGAAATCTTCTTTGCTTGACATCAGTTTGCGGCGATCTTCAGCAAAAATTTCGAGTGTAATGGTATCATCGTAGCCACATTCTTTTAGAACTTTGGCAATTTTATAAAAATTGATGGTTCCCTCTCCGATGGGAAGATGATCGTCCCTTTTACCTAAATTGTCACTGATATGGATATGGCCTATGCGATGATTGAATTGCTTAACAAATTCAAAAATCCGATTGTCATTCTGGCTGCCGATGTTTGCATGTCCGCTGTCAAGGGTCAGTTTGAGATTCGGAAAACGTTCAAGTATTTCGGTAAAATCGGCGGGTTCAAAAAATGATCCGGTTCGCGGAAACATATTTTCAAGACACACACAAAGCCCAAGTTGGTCAGCTTTTGCGATGATGGTCTCTAAGCTGTCCAGTCCATATTGCATTACGGTTTCCACTACAAAAATGCCAAGCCCTGCGATGTGCCCGGGATGCAACACGACTTTCAAGGCATTCAGTTCGGCGGCAACTTCAAGTGATTTAATCATTTCGGTCAGCGATGCTTTTCGGATGCTCTCGGTTAAATCAGCGATGGAGACAAAGGTCGGAAGATGGCAGACCAGTTGCAGGCAATGGGTATTTAGAGTTTTTAGAATTGGTTTCTTATATTCCTGGATGGTGGCATAGTGCGCTTGAGGCGGATCCATGGCCAGTTCAAGGTAATCAAATCCCAGTTCCGCTATTTCTTCAATTTCGCTTAAGATCGTTTTTATCGGGAAATTCATGGCCCCGTAACGCATGATACTATCTCCATTTCATCCTATTTTCAGTTTTCAGGTGTCAGGTTCAGCCCCCCACTCTGTATTCCTGACACCTGAAAGAGACCTGAAACCAAGAAATCGAAACCTATTGGATTGAACTTCCGGGATAAGCTACGCTCTTGAATTAGCACCTGCCTTTTTAATCTCATCCAGGAATAATTTGACGATAGGAGATATTTGCGGCGGGTGCCAATTGGTATTTTTTGGCTCCTCGGGCCATGTAAAGGGGAGGTTAAAAACCTGGCCGGGCGTTTGAGCCTTTTCTAAAACACAAAGAGCCTCCAACAGCACTTGCCTTTGCCCTTCACGATCATTTACCTGTCCGATGGGCCGACCAAAAGGATATTCAATTGCCGCTACTCTCGGTATTCCGATTTCACGATGGAATTCAGGGGTCATGGT
>CP070764.1:696528-698570 GCA_020349245.1 Chloroflexota bacterium
AAAGCTCTCGGGGATTCCGCTGATTGACCAGGGAGCGGCAACTGGCTCAAATACCCCTAGCAACAAACCGCCGACCTCCTCACGATAGTAGGCATATCGATCTGAATCCACCAAAACGGGGAGATCAGCAGAAACACCCTCTATAGGTTCAGTAATCAAATAGTAATGTTCCGCAGCTTGTAAGGGGACATCAACACCAGCCATTTTCCCAACTTCACCAGCCCACATTCCAGCACAGTTCACCACATATTCCGCGTTGATTTCTCCCTGATTTGTGACTACACCGGTAACACTGCCATCTCTCCGTGTGATCCCGATGACTTTCGTTTCCTCAAAGATTTGAACACCCCCTTGCCTGGCACCCTTAGCCAATGCCATCGTCACGTCAATAGGATTTGCGCGTCCATCACCAGTGCTTAAAAATCCTGCTAGGACGTCGCTGCAATCCATCAACGGCCAAAGATTTTGAACCTCGGTCGGTGATATCTCTTCCACGTTTACATCAAAATGCCGGCAAAAGGTGGAGATTCGCCGCAGCCCCTCAAGGCGGGATTGCGTGCAGGCAATTTCCAGCATTCCAACAGGATTGAATCCAGTAGCCTGTCCAGTTTCTGCTTCAAGCCTGGAATATAGCTGGAGGGTATATTTCGCCATTTCGATGGTTGTATTATCAAAAAAACCTCCGGCTTCAACTAATCCGGCCGCGTGCCAGGTAGTCCCCGCAGTCAATTGATTTTGTTCGAGAATAATGATATCTTTCCAGCCTAGTTTTGCAAGATGGTATGCCGTGCTGCATCCGATGACACCACCTCCGATGATCACAACTTGTGCACTTGCGGGAAACTTGTTATCCGGTTCAACCTGGTTCTTTTTTTCTCTCATCCTAAACTCCTAAATTGTCGGCTGCACGATCGGCGGATTCCAAGATTAGATCCAATCCCTTTCGGACGCTTATAGGTAAAGACCTGGGTTAGCATTGGGATGATAAAAGGAGTCTTGAAAATGTATTTTCAGCTATTAATTTCGCGCACCCCTATCAAAAAGGCAGCTCTTGTCCCAGTCCTAGTGAAAGCGCCCGACGATAAACCTCTGGCAGGATGGCAGCGTACTCGCCCCAAATACCGAGGGCGATAAAAACAATAACCTCATCTTCGGATTCGCGTCCAGGCAATTTCCCTGCCACGATGTCCGGCCATTCTGCATAGACACTTTCCCGACTAAATCTACCTTCCCCAACCAGTTGGATTATTTCTGGAATTCTGGGACTGACATACTTCCATCGATCTACGACCACTTTATCTGCGTCGGTGATGACGTCTAAAGCAACTTCCTGGTATGAGCCCAACCGAGCGATGAAAGTTCCGGGTTTTACCCAATCTTTATATACAAGCTCCTGGTTTCCCGTAGTCACTGTGAAAATAATATCTGAACCCTTAACCACACTCTCCCGATCTTCTAAAGAAACTGGTTTAACTGAGAAACCTAATTCCATTTCAAGCTCAGCTGAGCATCTTTCAGCGACTTCAGGGATGATATCTATAAAATAAGCTTGTTTGAGATCAAAGCGTTTGGCTAAAGCTTTCAAGTGTAATCGACCAAGTGTGCCTGCTCCGAAAATCGTCACTATACCCGATTCTGGTCGTGCAAGATAGGATGTTGTAACCACAGTCGAAGCGGCGGTCTTTAACCCTGTTACCCATTCTGCCCCCATGAAACACACTGGCAGCCCGGTTTCAGAATCGATCAGGATTACCTGGGAAGATGTAGTTGGTCGGCCGTATTTTTTCGGATTGCCGGGAAAATAAGTAAAGGATTTGACGAAGGCGTATTCCTCTCCCTCAATATATCCTGAGAAAGGTTTGATAAAACCTCCATCCTTGACATTCATATAGAATTTATCGCCATTAACTTTCCCGGCTGCATCTGCCTTGATGCCCTTTTCTGCCAGGACTACAGCGTCTGCAACTGTCAGGGTTTTTTGGACATCGTCTTCAGATAAGTATAGGATTGATTTGGGAACAGGCATTGGGAACACTCTCCAT
>CP070764.1:698670-700693 GCA_020349245.1 Chloroflexota bacterium
TCCTGAAATCTCCTGTTGATAACTGATCAAATTTCTTAATGATCCGTGAATGGCAGTGCTGTATCAGCTCAGATTTCTCTGGCTCGAATCAACGAACAGCTTTATACAGCAATAAAGCCAGGGCAATAACGATACCAGTCACTACTGGCTGGTAAAAAGACGACACATTCAATAGGTTCAGCCCATTATTCAGGACTGAAATCACCAGGACGCCTAATAGGGTTCCCATCAGGCTGCCTTCGCCACCTGCAAAGCTAGTGCCACCCACAACAACTGCGGCAATGGCATCAAATTCATAGCTTATCCCGGCTGTTGGTTGAGCCGAATCTAACCTGGCAACTAAAATCATTCCCGCCAAGGCAGCTAATGCCCCCGCAAGGACATAGACAAAGGTGATGTAATTAGAGGTGGCAATACCTGTGTAGTGGGCCGCAACCGGGTTGTTCCCCAATGCATAGATGTTTAAACCCATACGTGTGCGGGTAAGGAGAAGATAGCCAAGCAGGAAAGTTAGGGCAGCGACGATAATTGGCATCGGGATGGGGCCTAAATATCCCGTGCCGATGATCCGAAATGCATCAGGTAATCCAGTGATCGGTCTTCCCTGGGTGTAGGTGAGCGCTAAGCCGCGGGCAACTGTCATCATACCAAGAGTTGCCACGAATGGAGGAACTTTTACTCTTGAAATGAGTAGACCGTTAGCCATTCCCAGCACCGCCCCGATTGTTACTCCCAGGAAAATCGTAGGTGCGATGGGTACGCCACGCTGAAGTAAATCCGCGGTGACGACGGTAGCCAGCGCCAGGATCGCCCCAACGGAAAGATCGATGCCCGCCGTCAGGATGACATATGTCATTCCTATGGCGATGATCAGGTTGATCGTGGATTGCCGCAGAACGTTGGTTAGGTTACCTACAGTCAAGAAACGATCTGAAAGCAGACTCAGTGCTATGCAAAGGATCAGGAAAGAAACGACCAGGCCGTACCGTTGAAGAAATCCACGCAAATTGAATTCTCTCAAGATTCAATTCTCCCTAAAATTGCCTCATCGGCTATCAAAACACAACGCCTGCGACCAAGATTATATTCGCATATGGGGTGAATTCACCCGTCCGGATCACCGCGCGTGCAGACCTGGTCTGCAACTTAAATTCTTCATGTGAGACCTTAACAATAGGAACTTCCTTGAGTATTTCCTGCGCCGGTTTGTACATTTCGGGACTGGTGTTTACCATTTCCTCAGCAATTATCGCTTTTTCCACCTGCAGTTCTTCCAGGACAACCAGCAATGTTTCAAGAAATCCCGGAACCCCACCTGTCAAGGCTAAATCGATGCGTTGAGTTTCATCGGGGATCGGCAATCCAGCATCCGCAATAACCACAGTATCCATATGGCCCATCCCGGCGATTACTGCAGAGATCTCTTGGTTTAAGATACCAATTTTCTTCACAACTGCCTCCCGATAATTCTTTCCGGCTCTTCTCCAGCGAGCAATTTTAGAACCTCAGCCTCCGTGGGCAATGACGTTTGTGCACCAAATCGCAGGGCAGCCAACGCACCAGCAGCATTCCCCCAGCGAGCGGCCTCCACGAGACTCTTTCCTGCTGCATATTGTACTGCGAATCCAGCCATGAACGCATCCCCTGCGGCAGTTGTGTCAACAGCCTGGATTAAAAAAGGATCGATGGTTCTCGAACCACGATCTTCATCGATTAATAACGCACCTTGTTTGCCCAGAGTAATGATCACTGCGCGTGCGCCTGCCTCCAGCAATTCTTTCCCCGCTAATTCCACCCCTGATTTACTCTCCACCGGCAGTCCAGTCAATATCGCTGCCTCGCTTTCGTTGGGGACTACCACATCGACATGCATCAACAGATCCGCGGGTAATTTTTGGGCCGGTGCCGGATTGAGGATCACAGGAACGCCGTGCGCATGGGCCATCTGAGCAGCCCGTCCAACCACGGAGATCGGCACCTCCAGCTGCAGGAGCAGCACATCTGAATTGGTTATCACCCCTGC
>CP070764.1:700793-702796 GCA_020349245.1 Chloroflexota bacterium
TTGCTGGCTGCCACCTTGCTCAGCGGGTTGCTCGGTTGGCGGGCGGTTTTTTACATCACCGGATCGCTGGGATTGATCCTGGCCGTGGTCATCTTCTTCGGTGTCAAGGAAGCCCCTCGCGGGCAATCCGAACCTGAAATGGCTGAACTTGAACAGGTGGGAGTTTACAAGTTCGATAAGAAGATCGCTTTGGGCTTATTCAAGAAAAGGAGCCTGCTCTTGCTCTTCGCCCAGGGCTTCGTAGGTGTTTTCCCCTGGCAGGTGATCACCTACTGGTTCTTCCGCTACCTGGAGACCGAGCGCAACTATGATTCGCAGGCAGTTCTAATCACCCTGGCCCCAGCCATCCTGGTGATGGCCGCGGGCTACTTCATTGGTGGAATGCTCGGTGACCTGATGTTCAAGCGCACGCCGCGCGGCAGGTTGATTGTGGCTATCGTCGGTGTGCTCATCGGGGCAATTCTCCTGGCGGTTACCCTCAACATCCCCATAGAAAACCAATCCTACTTCCTGGTGATGATGATGCTCACCGCATTATTCATCCCATTTTCATCGCCTAATGTGATCTCCACGGTCTACGATATCACCCTGCCGGAAGTCCGCAGCACAGCCCTGGCAATCCAGTATTTCCTGGAAAACGGCGGCGCAGCAACGGCACCCCTCCTGGCAGGTTTCATCGCCCGTAGCTATTCCCTGCACGTTGCCATCCTGACCATCTGTGTCACTGCTTGGATCCTGACCGCGATCCTGCTTTTTTTCTCCGCCTACCTGGTGCCAAAAGATATTCAAACACTGCGCGAGCAGATGGAAGAAAGAGCGGAAATTGAACGCACCCGCCAGTCCTCTCCGGAACCAGTATGACAAAATCCAATGCTCAAAAGAACTGACCCTGGAGATATTCACTGTTGAACAAGCCCGAAGTTGATTGGCAAATTTGCCAGGCCTGTGATCCCTGCGAAGCACGCCTGGTTTGTAGGGTCAGGGCAATCATGCAGATCGATCCTGGGGAACCGGTCGTGATCTATGCCTCCTTGTGCAATAACTGCCAGAAGTGCCTGACCGCCTGCGCTTTTGGCGCGATTCGAGTGATCCACCTTCAGGGATCGAGCAGATCCTAGCCATTTACTAGCTCAACTCAAACTTCATCGAAGATTTTCGACCTGCTCCGGATAAGGTATCTGGATAACTCCACCTCGTGCTGTGCATTACCGATGGATGAGGTTCATTGGGATTGGTGGAACTGCCGGTTTTATGGATCGCATAAATTGCGTAATAAATTCGTGGTTTCTGCGTTTTATTAATAATAAGGGTTGTTTTTAGATTATTGGAGAATTTTTTTTCGTATTCCGACACGTTTTATGAACCGTAAACATGATCTATCGCGCAGGGAGTTTCTTCGCCTCGCTGGGACCACGCTGGGAGCTTTTGCCTTACCCCTGAGACAAATCGAACGCTCTACCAAAAGATTTAGCTGGCCAATCTTGAAGCTTGACCAGGTACCCAAACAAATCCAGGAGATTTTGGACAGGGTTCCGAAGACGGTGGTCGCCAGGGATGGCCGCTTATACCTGATGGATGACAGGCGCCAGGTCAACGGCTGGGTCCCGCAGGCATACACCCAATGGAACAGGGAGAACAGCTTCCGCAGCGACCGCCTGTATACCACTGTTCCCTGGGGGATCGTGCTCCACTGGTATGGCGACCGTGAAAATTTCGACAAGACGATCACCGGTTATCTGCGGGGTTTCAACAGCCTGCGTGAAGTCGATGGAAAAACTACCCGCACCAGCGCCCATTTCCTGGTCGGTCAAGACGTACCGAACACGGATGTCGATGCCCAGGAGGAGGTCATCGCCATCCTCCAGACCCAGAGAGCCGCCCACAGTGGAACACCGTATGTAGCTTCCCATATCAACGGTCTGGATTATGAAGCCCATGAAAACCGGCGCAATTACTTCGTCCGCGCCATATACCAGCTGGGCTACGAGGAACCCGGTGTTCAC
>CP070764.1:702896-704827 GCA_020349245.1 Chloroflexota bacterium
TCGATAAGCATTATGGGTCAGCAGACGCCCTTCGCGATGCTCGAAAAGCTCAGTCAGCGCATACTGCAGCAGAGGTAAGGCACCTGGTTGAGAAATTAAGTCTGCTGATATGGTGGATACCAAACCTTTCTCAAACAGGCTTCCCGCCCGTTCAGCAGGCTTTTGGATGGCCTTTTCCATCTCCTCCAAAGTGAGAGGGAGGACAACCATCGTATGCTCTTCGATTAATCGCCCAAACTCTGGGTGGATTAATGGGCGGTCATAAAAATCTGCTCGCAAGGTAATAACCACTCGTAAAACGCCCTGCGGGTCAGTTACCGCACTGAACAAACTTTCCAAAAAATGGTTTTGCAACTCTTCATCTGCAACCAAGCTGAAAAGCTCCTCAAATTGGTCGATGAACAAGAGTATTTCACCCCCATCACCAGGTACCGCTAACTTTACCGACTCAGACAGACCCATCCTATCTTTCTTTAGCAGTTCAGCGTAATTAATCGAGGCATTATTAGTGATGCTTAACAATGCCATTTCTAACTCATGCAAAGGCTGCAGTCCCGGTGTCATCTCAACGATGAACCACTGGTCCGAACCTGGTAGAGCTCCCGAGCGTAATGCTGGCAGCAGTCCAGCTTTCACCACGCTGGATTTTCCACTCCCACTGGGACCGACTACCGCTGAGAAACGTCCAGAAATCCCTGGAGCAGCCTGCCGGGCCAGAAGTTGGCCGATGAGGATTTCCCGGCCGAAGAAATCTGCACAGTCATATTCTTGAAAGGCACGCAACCCTTTATAAGGGTTTATCAGGTCTAGCTCAGCTTTCTCAGGAAAAGTGGCTTCTAACTGGAAAGCATCACGAAGATCTCCAGCCAAGGCAAGTGCAGAAGGATAGCGATCATGTGGATTCTTTGCAGTCGCCCGTTGAATAACGCCATCCACAGCTGCGGGCAGCTCAGGATGTGTATCGCGCACATATGGCAGCAGATCGCTGAGATGCTTTGCCAGGAGTTCACCCGTACTGGTTTCTGGAAAGGGATGCTTGCCGACTAAAAGTTCAAAGATCAACACTCCAAAGGCGTAAATATCAGTTTGTGGAGTAACTACCTGGTTGCGGACCTGCTCAGGTGAAATATAGCCTGGTGTACCAAGGATGGCGCTGGTGTGGGTTATATCAGTAGCGGATCCGATTTCTTTGGCAATGCCAAAATCCGAGAGATAAGCATTGCCATTTTCATCCAGCAGGATATTGGCTGGCTTTATGTCGCGATGCACAACTCCCTGCAAGTGAGCAGCATCCAAGGCCGAAGCAATCTGGTCAACCAGGCGGACTACGTCTTCTGTTTTCCATCCCTCGTTTTCGCGCAGAAATTTCTGCAGACTGCCGCCTTTCATCAGTCGCATTACCAGGAAAGCCCCCCCAGGATCGCGCCAGTAATCATAGAGGGGGACAATATGCAAGTGTTCGAGCTGAGCAACTAATTGAGCTTCGTTTTCAAAACGCCGAATAAATAATGGTTGGTTTGCGTATTCGGGGTGGATAATTTTGATCGCCACCTCACGGTCGATACGAGCTTGTATGGCTCGATATACTGCACCATAAGAGCCTTCGCCGATCAGATCAAGCAGCTCAAATCCTTTGATGGATTGAGCTGCTAAAGGCGACATTTTCCCTCCTGACCACTTATTGTGAACTTCAGATCATGTTCAGCCGATGTAATTCAGCAATGTAAAATCGAAATAACAGTGATTAAATCTTGATGTTTGCCAGCAACCTCATGATGGGAAATAAATGAATGAATATGGATTTGAATCGATCTCCAAAAATGTTACCTAAAAAGATATCCCCATGGGATGACAATTTTAAGAATACAATCATTTATTCTGATTGTCAAATCATTGAAGTACCCTGAAAGAGCATCGGAAGTTATTGGATT
>CP070764.1:704927-706813 GCA_020349245.1 Chloroflexota bacterium
TGGCCCCAACCTGTCTGAAATTGGCGCTGTAGCCCAGGGCTACCTGGACAGCGGCGAGTACAGCGGCCAGGCAGGTTCCCCACAAGATTTCATCTACGAATCGCTGGTTTCACCGAACGCCTTTGTCCCCACCGATTGCCCTGGCGGTCACTGCCAGGAAGGCTTGATGCCCCCCAATTTCAGCGACCTGCTCAGCGAGCAGGAACTCCAGGCTATCACCTCCTTCCTCGCCAGCCTGCCTGCTGACCCAGAACAGATCGCTGCCCAGCTGGCAGCAACTCAAGCCGGTCAGGCACCCGAATTGACCGACGAAGAATGGGCTAAGGCAACCCAGATCTTCTTCGACCGCTGTGCCGGCTGCCATGGCGTGCTGCGCAATGGCGCTACCGGCCCTGCCCTCACCCCAGACAAAACCATCGCCAAAGGCACCCTCGCACTCTCTTCCATTATCTTCAACGGCACCCCGCGCGGCATGCCCGATTGGGGTAAGCAAGGTGTGCTCGATGAACAAGAAGCTGAACTCATGGCCAAGTTCGTTCAAAACGAACCTCCCCAACCCCCGGAAATGTCCCTCCAACAAATGCTCGATTCCTGGCAGGTCTTTACCCCTCCTGAAGACCGCCCCACCAGCCCCCAGCACGACCGCGATTGGCAGAATTTCTTCGCAGTCACCCTGCGCGATGCTGGACAGGTGGCCATCATCGATGGCGACACCTTTGATGTGGTCAATTATGTCAACACCGGCTATGCCGTCCACATCTCGCGCATGTCTGCTACCGGCCGCTATGTGTACACCATCGGCCGCGATGGCAAACTCGCCCTGATCGACCTGTGGATGGAAGTCCCTGATAAGGTCGCTGAAGTCCAAACCTGCTACGACGCACGCTCCGTCGAAGTCAGCAAGTATGTCGGTGAAGAAGGCGATTTCTCCGATAAATACGCCATCGTCGGCTGCTATTGGCCACCCCACTTCGTGATCATGGATGGCGAGACCCTGGAACCCTTCAAAATCGTCAGCACACGCTCTTACACTTACGATACCGAGGAATACCACCCGGAACCGCGGGTCGCCAGCATTGTGGCTTCCCATTTCAAGCCAGAATGGATCGTCAATGTCAAAGAGACCGGGCAGGTGTGGCTGGTGAACTACGTCGATCCCAACAACCCCTCCATCAAGATGATCGAGGCTGAACGTTTCCTGCATGATGGCGGGTGGGATTCCACCCAGCGCTACTTCCTGGTCGCCGCCAACCAGGCTAACACCATCGCCGTGATCGATGCCCTCGAAGGCAACCTCGAAGCTTTGGTCGAAACTCCCCAAACTCCTCACCCCGGGCGCGGCGCAAACTGGATTGACCCCGAGTTTGGCCCGGTTTGGAGCACCAGCCACCTCGGTGAAGGCTCGCTGATCGCCATCGGTACCGACCCCGTTGACCACCCCCAATATGCCTGGAAAGTGGTGCGCAATATCCCCCTGCTCGGTGGCGGCGGTTTGTTCATCAAGACCCATCCCAACAGCCAGTGGATCTGGGCAGACCATGTGCTCAACTCCGATGAAGTCATTCAGCGCACCGTCTGCGTGATCAAAAAAACAGACCCCACCAAAACTCACAAGTGCTGGGAAGTTGCCGATTACGGCCGCGCCGTGCATTTCGAATACAACAAGGACGGCAGCCAGATCTGGGTCAGCGTGTGGGGCAATGCCGACCAGCCCGGCAAAACTGGCGAAATCGTGGTCTACGATGATGCTACGCTTGAAGAAGTCGCCCGCATTCCTGACCTTATAACGCCCACCGGCAAATTCAACGTGTTCAATACTGTGCACGACATTTATTAGTCAACCGATAAAACTACTCAATTAGCAAGAGAGTCTCAATCACATGTGA
>CP070764.1:706913-708791 GCA_020349245.1 Chloroflexota bacterium
AACCGATCCCGGCTGCCAAGACTGCATCTTCTACCAACCTGCAGACTTGGTTGCCTTCTTTCCGGATGATGTGGTAACAGTTATCGATAAAACGATCGTCATGACGAAGTTGAGAATCAGTCAGTAATTCGGCATATCCCAATATGGAAGCCAGGGGTGAACGGATATCGTGCGAGACCTTGGCCAGGAATTCCAGGTTTTTGGATTCAATTGAATCAACATGATTAACCAGTGAATAAAAAGATTGGATCAGGGGAGTCTCGTTTAACTCTATGGCCGGAGGATTGCCATTTAGCTTGAATTTACCGCTCTCCACCATTTTAACCATGGTGTCTTCCACATGTTCAATATTCTTGATTGGATTGCTCATCATGCGCAAAATAAGCCAACCGTTCAACACCAAGCCAATGATGAAGAACAAACCGACCATGGTGATCGCTTCGCTGATGGACACGAACTGGTTGGCATAAAGGATAAATCCAATGAGAATGGAAAAAGATCCCGAGAAAAGGGCTACCGAGATGGAGATTACCATCCGCCGCCTGATAATCCCCGCGACACCAGTATAAGACCTAAACTCGAACGAAGGTTTCACTATGGCCCTTCTAAACCCTCGAACAGCTGAAGTCACTGGCCTCTTTAAATTCTGAAAAATTAATTCTAGGCGAGGAAGACTACCATAGGTTAATTTTTCCATATAAAAAGGCTCCAGAGCAGAAATCGACAGACTAATGAATAAATTTTTGGCAGGAAGGGGTTAGTTTCAAAAGAGGTCACCCAACCACCCGGCAGAGAACTTGCAACCTCAAACTATGACCAAAGTACTACCTCTCACCTTATAATAACGAAGTTGGTGTGCATCTGTTACACTTGAATCAAGGAATTTTCAAAAATAAATCTTTCATTCAGCGAGTATTCCATGCCAAAAAAGAATTTTGTGAATGTCATCCATCGTGAATCTGGGGATACCTTAATCGAGTCAGCCCGCTGGTGTTCAAGCCGACTGTGCAGATTGCGAGGTCTTCAGTTTCGCCAAGATTTGAAACCAGGTGAAGCTTTGATACTGGTGAAGGAAAAGGATTCGATCGCGAATACTTCAATCCACATGTTTTTCGTGTTCTTTCCAATTGCTGCAGTGTGGGTTGATTCAAACGGAAAGGTCACCAGTGCCCAACTTGCTCAGCCCTGGCGACCTTATTACGCTTCTCCTGAACCAGCATCTTATGTGCTGGAGACATCCCCTGATTTCTTGAACAAAGTTTCAGTCGGAGATCATTTAGATTTTGCGGATGTAGAAGGATAAGAACCAGATATTCTCACCCAATTACCGTAGAAGATTCGAAAATATTGGCTGGAATATCAATATTATTAATGGCGAACTTCTCCGCAAATTTTGGCCGCAATCCAGTCGATTTCAACTGTCCAATCACGCGACCATGTTGGAAATCAGTCTGGTCATAAACAAACAGATCCTGCATCACGATACTATCCCCTTCCATACCCTGGACCTCAGAAACCTGGACGACCTTACGTGTACCGTCTCGCATACGGTTCATGTGGATAATCAGCTCAATCGCGGAGGCAACCTGCTCACGAATAGCCTTGAGGGGTAATTCCATGCCTGCCATCAAGACCATGGTTTCAATACGTCGTAACGTATCCCGGGGCCTGTTGGAGAGGATGGTTGTCATCGAGCCATCATGACCGGTGTTCATCGCCTGGAGCATGTCCAGTGCCTCTCCACCGCGCGCCTCACCTACGATGATCCGGTCGGGACGCATACGCAGCGCGTTGATCACCAGCTGCCGGATAGTCACCTCACCTTTGCCTTCAACGTTCGGTGGGCGTTTTTCCAAACGCCCAACATGAGATTGCTTC
>CP070764.1:708891-710765 GCA_020349245.1 Chloroflexota bacterium
ACATCGATGTTGCCGCGCTGTAAATAGAGCGTGAAGATGTCGTACATGCTGCATACCGAAAGCGCTCCGCTGACCAAGGTCGGATCGCCGATCGACAGCGGGAGTCTTGCCGGTTGGGCACCAATGACGCCAGCTTCGTAGATCATAACCAAATTGGGAGCGTGTGTACGTCGAGCAAGATTGCATGCTAAATTTGGCAGACCAACTCCCACAAAAACAACATCGCCATCACGCAATAAGCGTGCAGCGTTGATGGTCATCAATTCAGCTGAAGAATAATCGGGGGAGATTGTCATTTTCGCATTAGCCCTTGTTGCACCTGCGGGGTGAGATTAATGCACAGGAGAATCAATAATGCCCATAATTGACCGTTTCACTGTGTCGACTGGCTACCTGCAGTTGTTGATGTACCTTGGGGCCTAATTTCTGCCAGTAGGCAGCCCGATCTTCAACCCCAAAGACCCATTCATCGAGGTAAGATTGAACAGCGTCTTTTTCCCGGCTGATCTGGTCCCATTTCAAATAAAAATCATTATCCCGGTCGTAATATCCCTGGGTATAAGATGGATGGGCAGCATAGGGGACGTGGCAGACTGCATCAACGATAAAACCTGGGATTAAAGTGCGGTTGGGATCAGAGCGGATCACATCCTGGCTTACGATCTCCTCCGCGGTTACGATGACCCGCTGGGAGGCGAAGGCTGCCTCTTTCTGTTCGCCGATGATACCCCATATGTGGGCGTTCCCTTCCTCATCGGCGCGTTGGACATGCACGATGGCTACATCTGGATTTAACGCAGGAACTGTGACCACTTCTCGATCGGAATAAGGATCTTTGACGGTACGGTACTGCGGATTGGCCTGCTCCAGGTGACCAGCCCCGGTTGGATTCATGGGGAGAAAGGGAAGACCAGCTGCGCCAGCTTGCAGGCGGGTGATCATGCTGAAGTGGGAATATTCCTCCCATTCCAGATTGCCTGCCTGGATCTCACTGCGCACGATGTGCAGAGAGCCAACCCCTGGATTGCCCATATAAGAGAAAATAACCTTGCGTGCACAGCCAGCGGCAACCAGCTGATCATAGATCAGGTCAGGTGTCGCCCGGGCGATCACCAGATCGGTCAGCCGCTGGCGGATGATCTCGTGTCCGGCAGCGAAAGGTATCAGGTGGGTAAAACCAGCTGCATAGAGCGTGTCTCCTGGATGGACTTGCTGCTGTATGGCTGCAGATAAAGAAACAAGTTTTCCCATAGGTGCCTTATTAAGACAGGATAAGGGAACAAGTTCCCTCATCCTGTGAGAATCAATGAAAGTGCATGCTTGAAATCCGGTTACTCAATGTTGGTCTGGATCTGTTCATGCATGTAAAGGGGCAGGTAGTAATGCCCACCCGCATTCTTGCCGGAAGAACCGGAACCTTTCCACCCGCCGAAGGGTTGGAAACCAGGCCAGGCGCCAGTAGTGGCACCTTGCGGACGGTTGGCGTATGTAACACCCGCCTGAATGTTCTCGAAGAACCACTTGGTCTCTTCTGGTGATCCGTAGAACCCGGCTGTGAGACCATAGTTGACATCGTTGGCGATCTGCATTGCTTGGTCCAGGTTCGAAACCTTGGCGATGGTTGTGATCGGTAGGAACATCTCATGCTTCCACAGGCGGTGATCCAGGGGTACATCAGCCACCAGGGTGGGAGCACAGAAGTATCCCTTGCCCAGGTCACCTTCTGTTAATACTTTGCCACCGGTGAGGAAATTGCCAGCCTGAGAAAGCTCTTCTGTGAAGTCTTGGAAATCTTTGTAAGAGCTCTTGTTGATCACCGGTCCCATGTAAACTTCTCGATCGGTGGGATCCCCGACAACCAATTTGTTGGTCAA
>CP070764.1:710865-712699 GCA_020349245.1 Chloroflexota bacterium
GATCGGCGGCTCGCCGACAATGGAGAAAAGAAATGAAAAACGCAACGATGACCCTCAAGCGTTCCACAGTGACCCTCGTCGTCATTACCGTGCTGGTGACCCTTCTGCCGGCCTGTGGCAGCAATGAAACTTCGATCGCCGTTCCCGCAGGGGCACAGGCCGGGGACCTGGTGGGACTGGAGCCCTGCACATACGAGGCGAACAAGGTCGAGTACGATGCAGACTGCGGTACGCTGGTTGTGCCGGAGAACCGCAGCGACCCGGACTCGCGATTGATCGCTCTACCCGTGATTCGCGTTCGCGCCTTGAGTGTTAATCCATCCGAACCGATCTTCTACTTCGCGGGTGGCCCAGGCAGTTCCAATTTACAATTTCAGCACCTTGAAGGTCTGGTCGAGGGACATGACATCGTTCAGGTCGGCTATCGAGGTATGGATGGCTCTGTCACTCTGGAATGTCCGGAAGTGACCCGGGCTATTCAGGATGCCACCCCCGACTTTCTAAGCCAGGAGTCACTCGCCAACATCGGCGAGGCCTGGACACGTTGTGGTAAGCGCTTGGAATCAGAAGGGATTGACCTGGATGGCTATACCATGCCCGAAACGATTGAAGACAATGAATCTGCCCGAATCGCATTGGGATACGAGCGCATCAACCTGCTTGGCGGGAGCTACGGAACACGACTGGAGCAGATTTACATGTACATGCACCCTGACAGCCTGCACCGGGTGATTCAGATCAGTGTTAACCCGCCTGGAAATATGGTGTGGGAACCGGAATACACTGACCGATTGATCAAGTACGATGCCGAACTGTGTGCGCAGAACTCGGAATGCAATGCCCGTACAGATAATCTGGCTGAAACCGTGCGAAACGTGACCCACAATATCCCCAATCGCTGGCTGTTCATACCGATTGACCCGGGCATTGTAAGGACTAGTGCGTTTATGTCCCTTTTCTACCGCGGTAGCGCCGCGCAGGTCTATGATACCTTGCTGGCCGCAGAAGCAGGTGATCCCAGCGGATTGGCATTATTCTCCCTGGTTGGTGAGTTGATTTTTCCATCGGCAAATACCTGGGGCTTTGCTGCCAGTATAGCTGCCAGCTCAGATTTTGATCCAAGTCGTGATTACTGCACTGAGATGATCCCACCTGATTCAACCATGGGAGTGCCGGCGTCAGAATATTACTGGTGTTCGTTGCAGCATGCCGAATGGCCAACTGATCTTATTCCTGAAGATTACCGCCAGGTGCAGTCTTCAGATATCAAAACGCTGCTGGTCAGTGGAAATGCAGATTTCTCGACACCCGCATGGACAGCCACTGATGAGCTCCTGCCTTCCTTGAACAATGCAGAACAGGTCATCCTCTCGGAGTTTGGGCATACGGCTGATATCTGGTCATTACAGCCAGAAGCGACCAGGCATCTTTTGACCACGTTCTATGCGACTGGAGATGTGGACGATTCGCTGTTCACCTATCAGCCGATGAACTTCGATGTTGGATTGATGAGTTTCCCTTTCCTTGCAAAGGTGCTGGTGATAACAATCATCGTGGTGCCTCTCTTGATTGTAGGACTGGTTTGGTTCATCGTGCGAAGAAAAAAGCGGCGAAAGGCCAGCTAGATTTCCACCTGACAACATGTTCAATGCTGGCGGTTGTAAAAATTTCCCAGCAATTCAAAACAAAAGGAGAAAGAAAATGAATAACGCAACAGCAACACAAACCAATGATCAATACTCCCTGACGAAAATCTTGGGCATTTGGTTGGTTGGAGGAGCACCACTATGGATTTTCGGTTGGTTGGTCCACCCGGCTTTGAGTCAGGGACTCC
>CP070764.1:712799-714613 GCA_020349245.1 Chloroflexota bacterium
CTGGGCTTAAAGGAGAGATAGGATGTGATGATTTTCTAATCCTGAATCTTTGGGTTGAGAATTCTGTAGGGGATCACCATTCTGACAATGTAAATTATTGACTGCATATAGGTCGCATAATTTATTCTTTGGACAGAAGATATACCACACCAAGATTTGCTAGGTATGCAATTAAGCTAGCAGTGATGACAAACCAGAATGGGAATAGAAAAAGGCTAGCTACGACTAAAACACTAATAACTACTGAAAGGAGCAAACTAAAGACGATGTGCTTGAACCAAAGGATAGCACTGTTACGTAAAGCAAGAACAAGCCGGGGTTTTTCCTGTTGAATCAAAAGTGGAAATGTATAAATCTGTAATAGCATCCATGAAGCGAGTAATACCCAATAGATCCCGCTCAAAAACTTTAACCAGGATAATTGGGGTGACCGGATACTTAAATCGATGTTAAAAAGTAGGATCCCCACGACAACCACATTGGAAAAAAACCAAACATAACTGGCTCGGTAATATCTTTTAAATCCCTCAATAAATGTTCTTCTCGTTATGGGTTCATTATGAACCATCTGCGAGGTTCCATAATATAGCCCTGCAAAAGCTGGGGGAATGGTAATGATCGGTAGCATTAATAAGACCCACAATACGTTGCCGACCAGCAAGTCCCCAAAACTGTATTGTATTGTTTCGAGTACAGTTCTTATGTAATCCTTCGTTGAGTTCATTTATATTCCTTGCTTAAGAAAAATTATCAGCAAGTGGGGATCTCGCTTGGAAACCCCTTTCTTAACTGTAAAGTTACCTCTTCTTTACGTGGATGAAATGGTTGGTCGTCCCGGGGCGATTAAGGTTGTTAGCATCAGACCTTGTTCTTGCCATTCTTAAGCATATTTACTTCGTTATTTTACTTTGATCCACGCACCCGTTCCCTGAACCTGCGGGCAGCCGCAAACACTGAGGAAGCTTCTTCACTATCAAGCCGGATATCTGGTTTACCCACGAGCAATGTTGGCACAAATCCAGCTTCTTCAGCCATGTGCAGATCTTTATAAAAGGCTTCAGAGTTCCACTTGCCGCGCTCAAAAGCATCAAATTGCAATGATTCTTGGGTTGGTTCTGGTGGGCGTCCGTAATTGAATGCACGCACAAAGGGGGCATATAAACTTCGTTGAACTTCGGCTTTATTTAATGGGTACATGCCGCACAGCGGGTAGAGATGTGCCACAACCTCACTCACACCCTCACCCGACAAGGCCACTTGTGAAGGTAATTTTTCTCGTAATTCTTGGTATAGCGCATTCAACCCACGCCAATGATCGTAATTGCAATCATTTATTATAGTGGTCGACTGATCCAGATGCACGATATCAATCTGATATTCTTCCACAAAATTTATTATTTGTTCGACCAGATAAAAACGCCATTTAGGTTCATCAGGAGAAATATATGCGAAAATCAAGTCATCCTGATCGTCTCCATCCAGATCGTATTCCTAATTTAAAGGTCTATTGGCCGAGTCGCGGCATTGATATTGAAGAAAATGTTTTAGTTCATCAAATTGAGGGTGTTGGTAGCTGAATCCCATCACATTCATGTGAAGCCCGATCTTACATCCCAAACGATGAACTGTGCGCATCAACTGGTGGAAACCTTCTGCGTCGCCTAGTTCTGCTCCTGGCTGAAATGCTGGCCAAGTCCAGTCCCAAGGGCCATCCCATCCTACAACGTGAAGTTGTGTGTGGGCAGGATCAAAGTAATTGGCTGTCTTTTCCAACACTTTTTCAATATCTGAAAAAGTAACATTGATCCTGCCGT
>CP070764.1:714713-716518 GCA_020349245.1 Chloroflexota bacterium
CAAAGTTGGTACCTGGATGGCCGCTGTGCGCTGGGCGATCTGGTCATCAGTGAGAAGCGCCATTCCAGCACCAGCGGCTACTTGAGCCTGGTATTGAAGGGGGGGCACCGGATTTGTGAAGCGATAAGCGATCAATTCTTGGCTGACACCTGCGTTTCGTTCAGCAAATCCAGGGGCACACGCAATTTCAATCCCCCGTCTGACAATCTCGTGCGGATCACCCTCCCGATTAGTCAGCACTTCTAGCGCTTCCGGTGTTATTGGAATCACCTTCATTCCGCCATAATTTGTACTGGCCAAGATTAATTTGCTGACCAAATCCGGCCGCTTGTAGACCATTTCCTGGGCAATGAAACCTCCCAGTGAATGACCTAATATATAAGCCTGTTGGATCCCCAAGACTTCAAGTAAGCCGATGGTATCGTCGGCCATCATCTCCACAGAATAAGGACCATCCGGTTTATCAGAATCACCGGCACCGCGGTTATCAAAAACGATGACCTGATAAGATTCTGCCAGCCCGGGAACGATTTTGTGCCAGAACCATGAGGAATATCCCACGCCGCAGATCAGTAACAAGGGATAGCCATCCCCGTGAATTTCATAAGCTAATTCCAGTTGTCCGACTTTTATCTTTGGCATCATCCTCCCTCCTGCGAGGTGTTTTGTCCATACAGCTCTTCCAATTTAATTTTATCCACTTTATTGGCACCTGTTTTTGGAATCTCGTTGATAATCAATACAGATTTTGGCACTTTGTAACGGGCTAATTTCTCACTCAGGTAGGTTTTGAGATTCTCTTCAGTTTGCTGCTTTCCAGGTTTTAAAACCACAAGTGCACGTCCAACTTCCCCCCAGGTAGGGTGAGGGATTGGAATGACTGCAGCTTCTGCAACATCCGGATTCTCGTGAAGAACACTCTCTATTTCCGCTGGGTACACGTTCTCCCCACCGGAGATGTACATATCCTTTGATCTGCCCATGATAAAGAAGTATCCTTCGCGATCGACTTTCGCCAGATCGCCAGAATATAGCCAATTTGAACCCCCGGGATGATTGGGTCGTGGGTGGAATGTCGCTTGGGTCGCTGGCTCGTTTTTCCAATAGCCATCGCAAACATGAGGACCTTTGATGATTAATTCCCCGATTTCCTCAGTATCGCACTCGCTGCCATCCTCCCTGACGACTTTGACATCCACGTGGAACAAGGGAAACCCAACCGATCCAGGTTTGCGTTTTACATCCTCGGCAGGGAGCCAAAAAGTGTTTGGTCCGGCTTCTGTCAGGCCATATCCAGTTTTGAAATCCACGCCTTTGTCCCAAAATTTTTCGAAGACAGGCAGCGGGCAGGGGGCCCCACCACTGATGCAAAATCGTAAATTACTGAAATCCGCATCAAGCCAGCGTGGATGATTCTGCATCATAATGAACATGGTGGGAACACCAAACCATATGGTCACTTTCCCGCCTGTGAGTAAATCAAACGTCTGATCAACATTAAAGTCTCTGCAAAGGATGCTTGTGCCGCCTAGATAAATTAAAGGGGCGGTGAAGACATTCAGCCCACCGGTGTGAAATAAAGGCGCGTTTAATACGGTTATATCGTCTGGATCAAGTCCCCAGGAGATGATTGTATTGACCGCATTTGCTGTTATCGACCGGTAGGTCAGCACTGCCCCTTTTGGTATACCACTTGTCCCACCTGTGTAGCAAATGACCCAGGGATCGTCCCAGTCCAATTCGATCTCATTAGGAGGTGTATCGGGGAAGTCCTCTGCTTCGAGAATTGTTAAATCGGATGTAGC
>CP070764.1:716618-718370 GCA_020349245.1 Chloroflexota bacterium
ATCGAGCTTCAACTCGAGCCAACCAGAATTATTTTGGGACCGGTCACCCAATTTAAAGAAGAATGAGCTTCCCAGGCTAATGTTGTGTTGTTGGCAGAACTGTTTCAAGCGCCAAATGCTTTTCTTATTGATCTGTGTTACTGTTGGGGTGATACCCACATTTATACCGGCATTTATCATCCGGAGGACTGCTTTAATGGCTTTCTTCAGGCTCCCTTGACCACGGGTTTGGGCATTCTCCCCCGGTATTAGACTGTCGATGCTGACCTGGACTTTGAATTTAGGAATTTTCTCCAGTCGTTTGACCAGGTCATCGGTAAAAATGGTGCCGTTTGTTATAAGCCTGATCTGCAAGTTATTTCGAGATATTCCTTCTATAATATCGATTGCATCATCCCGGATCAAAGGTTCGCCGCCGGAGACGGAAATGGTGGCATTGGGATTGATTTTAGCGATTTCGCCTGCCAGCTTGATCCAAACACCGGCTTCCAGCTCCACATCGCCCTCTTTGTTTGTAGATGGAGTGCTGTCGTAAAAGCAGAAAGGACATTTCAAATTGCACCGCCTGGTAATATAGAGATGAACGACGCTGCAGGGTTGAATCGGCTGGTCTTCCGACTTTGTGAAGAATTTTAACCGGAGGAGGGTATTAACAAATTGGATAAGTTCTTCTTTTTTGATCTCTTTATAGTGAGGACGCAGCAGTTCAAATATATCCCGCACCGATCGCTTGCCGTCACAGAGTTCCAGGAAGTTAGCATGAAGTTTCGAGCCAATGAACCACCATGGGCCTAAAGGATTAAGAATGAGTAAATCATCTTTACGTTGATCGATAAAAAGTTCTCGGATTTCTGGTAAGACTGTTTTCTCCGATATAAACTTTTCCTTCTCTGCGAAGGTGGAATTCACTGGTTCACCTTCCCCTTTATTCTTTCTTTTAAGAAGGATGGTCCATTCACGCTGACCCAGAGGCCACTGATGTATATTTGCTTGAGTTGTTCACAGTTTTTCGCCGGGACCTCCAGGGTTCCATAATGGTGTAAAGCATTCGCCCTGCATCCACCGGCACAGAAGTATCGGACCGGGCACTTTGTACTACTGCACTTGTTTATCATATCGACATCGATGGAACTGTACCGATTGTATCCATCTTCTACAAGCTGGCGAAGTTCCGATGTTTTTATATTTCCAATACAAAATTTTGAGTCAATTATATGACTGCAAGGAAACAGGGAGCCATCAGGGCTAATATCAACCTGACCGTAACCTAATCCACAGCTATAGCGCCGCTCTCCCGGCACCATCGGATGTCCCATTGTGGTATTGGGATCATAATACTCAAGGGCATATGTGGATGCATCCAAATATTCTTCAGGATTAAGTTCGAGCCATTCAGCGTTTCTTTTGGTTTTTTCACCTGAAATCATGAAAATAGAAGATCGAAAGTTGAGATGATTTTTATCGCAATATTCTCTAAATTGCCGTATGCTTTTATTGTTGAGCCGCGTTATTGTTGATGAAATTTCAACATTTATGCCGGCATCTTTCAACCGGTGGACTGCCGTGAGCGCCTTTTCTAAGCTTCCTTTACCACGACTTTTTGCATTCACTTCCGGGGTGATACTATCAATGCTAACTTGAACACTAAATTTCCCAATCTTTGAAAGCTTTGAAATAATATCCTTAGTAAACAAGGTGCCATTGGTCACAAGTTTGACTGCTAAATTATTTTGAGAAACGCCTTTGATAATT
>CP070764.1:718470-720215 GCA_020349245.1 Chloroflexota bacterium
CAACAGCAAAGCCAGGGATGTCAGCACCGCATAATTCATTAAGCGGTTGCTGAAAGGACCGACTTTTATCAACGGATAGCGTTCTGAACGCGCGGTAAAAGCCCTGATCAACTCTGAAGTAGAAATCGTGACAAATGCCATCGTACTTGGCATTAAAGGATCACCGGAAAACAGCTGCAGTCCAATCATATACGCGGTTAAGGTTACAAAGGTAATTGCTACAGTTTGAATTAAGATCCCGGCTGTCATAAAGCGATTAATGATCGCTTCCGATGGTGGACGAGGCTTCTGATCCATGATATCTGGGTCACCCTTCTCGGTACCCAGAGCCAGTGCAGGTGCACCATCAGTGATCAGGTTCAACCATAAAAGCTGTATGACAGAAAGTGGCGAGCCCTTGGTGAACATAATACCCAAGAATATCGTCGCAATTTCTGCTACATTGCATGATAGCAGGTAGTAGACGAATTTACGAATATTGCTATAGATTACCCTGCCTTGCTCCACAGCAGATACGATGCTGGCGTAATTATCATCCGTCAGCACCATATCTGCACTCTCCTTAGCGACATCCGTGCCCGTAATCCCCATTGCTACGCCAATATTGGCTCGTTTTATCGCAGGTGCATCATTCACTCCATCACCAGTCATGGCGACAATTTCGTTCCTGGCACGCAGTGCATCAACAATACGCAGCTTGTGTTCCGGAGATACCCGTGCAAACACATCTGTGAAGGCAACCATTTCTTCAAGTGCAGGATCATCGAGTTCATCCATCTGGTTTCCGGTCAATACCTGGTGACCGGGTTCAAGTAAGTTAATGGATTCGGCAACTGCTCTCGCAGTATTGGGATAATCCCCAGTAATCATCACCGTGCGGATTCCAGCTTTGCGCCCCACTGCCAATGCAGGAGCAACTTCTTCCCTGGGAGGATCGATCATACCGATGAGGCCTGCGAATGTTAAATCGTTTTCTAGCTCTTCCAGGTTAATATTATCTGGAACTCCTTGCACGACCTTGTATGCCATAGCCAAGACTCGCAGTGCTTTTTGGGTCATTTGGTCATTAGCCTGGATAATGTTCTCATGATCAGTTGCTGTCAGCGGCGTGGTCGAATCGTCTATACGCTCGATTTGTGAGCATTCCTCCAGGACCAGGTCAGGTGCCCCTTTTACAGTCACTACATACCATTCTTTCACCGAGTTGTTGTAGAATGGTGAAATATCTTCTGGTTTCGGATCTCGAACGCGATGCAAGGTCAACATTCTTTTCCTGGTGGAATCAAAGGGTATTTCCTGCACTCTTGGATAAGCCAGGTTCAGGTCTTCCGTCCAGGCATTCGCTTTTGCTGCTGCAACTATTAAGGCTCCTTCGGTTGGATCGCCAGCTACCCGATAAATTGGATCTGTATCTTCAGGATTTCCGAGATCTAAATCGGCGTTGTTGTTCAATGCAGCAACCCATAAGGCCGTTGATGCCCCTGGATAGTCGTCAAGCTGGATATCCTCGTCATCAATTTGGAACTTCCCCACTGGTTTGTATCCCAGACCAGTGATATCAATAAATTGTCCATCAACCCATACCTGGGTTGCAGTCATCTGGTTTTGAGTTAGAGTGCCTGTTTTATCGGAACAAATTGTTGTGGCAGAACCAAGGGTTTCAACAGAGGAGAGGCGCCGTATGAGCGAATTCCGTTTGATCATCTCCCGCATACCCAATGCCAAGCTGATTGTAACGACCGCCG
>CP070764.1:720315-722045 GCA_020349245.1 Chloroflexota bacterium
CCAATGGACAGGGCTTCGACAACTGCAAGCCGTTGTCCGTCGAAGGGATGCAGGCCTGGTGGGACAGCAGCCCATATTCAACAGTCAATATTTACCTGGGCGGCATCAGTGCTCTATGCCCGTTCAATAAACTCGATCTAAGCTGGTTTTCTCAAGTTGCCCAGCAAGGATGGTCATTCATCCTGACCTGGGCTGGTCCACAGGCACCTAAAGGATGCCCCGCTGATTGCAAATTTCGCCACCCGATGAGCCTGGACCCGTATGTTGCTTACCTGGAAGGCAAGATTGAAGCCTTGTCCGCTGTCGAGGCAGCCGAAAAGCTGGGATTCGAAGGTCAGCTGGTTATATATTACGATCTCGAATCCTATTCCGGCGCAGACGATGAAGATCGGGCAGCTGTTGCAGCATTTATGCGCGGCTGGGTGGAAGAGCTGCACGACCTGGGTCACCAGGCTGGTGCATACGGAGCTGCCTGCACTTCCTACATTGTGGATTGGGCATTTAATTCTCCTCCACCTGATAACATCTGGATCGCGCATTGGAGCAAAAACTACGCCTACGATCCGAATGCTTCTGTTTGGGATACACCCTGCGTAGACGACCATATCGGTCCCCCGATTTTCTGGACAAATCACCAGCGTATCAAGCAGTACACTGGACCTCATGATGAGGCCTGGGGTGGACTGACGGTGAAGATAGACAGCAACGTGCTGGATGGGAAAGTCGTGGCACTCTATGGGCAACCGCCAGAGAAAAATATGCAAACACTCTCCCCAGTCCCAACCACCAGCACTTTGTTAGAAAACAAAGGAGAAGCGGTGCGGGATATGCACCTGCTCTCTCCCAGATCGGGATGGGTGCTCCTTGGCGAACAGCTGCTTTGGACGGAAGATGGCGGTGCATCCTGGCAGGATCTCTCCCCCCAGCATACAGACTCTGCACACCTGCTCGGGGTTTCATTCCTGGATAACAAATCAGGCTGGGCGTTGAACCTGGATAATAACACGGAGGGTATCGGCCCCCTTTCAATCTTGCGAACAGTGGATGGCGGTAAATCCTGGCAAAAATCCTCTGTGCTGATTGAGAACCCTGAAGCGATCCTGGAGATAGATTCGGCGACCCTGGATTTTGTTGATCCGCTTACCGGCTGGATATCAATTAAGCTGCTCTCCAGCAGCAATTTCAGTTTCGGCAGGCTTTTTACAACCCAAGATGGAGGCACAACCTGGCAGGAGCGGGAATTACCCATCGGGGGTTCAGTGAATTTCAAAGATGCACAGCAGGGCTGGATTGTTGGCGGCCCGTTGAACCAAATTTACTACACAGAGAATGGGGGTGAGTCATGGAGACTCACGAATAACCCAAGCAAAGATGAGATCACAAGCGTACTTGCGGGAGATGTGCCGCGGTTGGCAGGAGAGCTGCCATCAGGCGCAGTCGCAGTAAGCCAATTCGATGATCTGGACGCCTGGACATTGGTCCATAATGGAAGCTGTAGCGGTTACAAACCCCGCCCTGGGGAGAGCATCCCGCAGGGAGAAAATCCACTGCAATGCAAAGCATCCTATCAACTCCTGCAAACCACAAATGGCGGGATCACCTGGGGAGAAATCACGCCCTAAATTCAATTGGTTCTTTATTAAAATCTATGTGGTGATTTCAGCGAATGGTTCAAAAGGGTTCGAAGGCAATAAACCTAAAACCTCTTCCAAGCTTAACTTCTCACCTAT
>CP070764.1:722145-723863 GCA_020349245.1 Chloroflexota bacterium
GCTGCCGGGAAACGAACGTTATTATGATTTCACCTGGGGATTGGTTCATTTCTTTATTGTGGACAGTGATCCAAGCGAACCGGATGGTAATACCTGGGATTCAAACCAGGCGTTATGGCTGCAAGCCGAGCTGGCAAATTCAGATTCCCAATGGAAAATCGTTGTCTTTCATCACGCGCCATATTCTTCTGGGGATCATGGGTCGAACAGTTGGATGCAACAATGGAAATTTGCGGATTGGGGTGCAGATGTTGTGCTTTCCGGGCATGATCACACATATGAGCGCATCGCTCCACCCGGTGACATCCTTTATTTTGTTAATGGCCTGGGAGGAAAATCTATCTATGGTTTTCCGGACATCGTGGAAGGTAGCCAGCTGCGCTATAACGAGGATTATGGAGCCATGCTGGTCGATGTCTCCTTTGGAAAGATCCGCTTCCGATTTATCAACCGCCAGGGGGAAACGATCGACGATTTTAATCTGGTGAAACCCCTAACCTATTTTTATTTGCCCAGCATCCTAAGTGTGCCTTGAAGTAGAAAACAAATTCCAGATTGCCATCATCCCGGGTAAAGAATTTATGAGCGAGTCAATGAAACATTCAATGCACAAATTGGCGGGAGGTTTGGCCTGGATGCTGCTGGTCGTGGTGGTTCTTCCAGCGTGCAACCTCCTGCCTCAATCCCAACTGCCATCTGCATTCCCAACAGAGCAGTTGCTCCCTTCGATTTCTCCATCCCCGCTGCCATCACCGACACCCACGCCGTCTCCATCTCCAGTTCCTGCAAGGCCTTCCGAAACACCACTTGTTGAGCTACCAACCCCGGTGCCATCAGAGACACCTGCCCCACTTTTTTTGCGATTCGCAGTAATTGGTGATTACGGAAGCGGGAAGGATGCAGAAGGAGATGTAGCTGCTCTGGTGAAAAGTTGGGATCCGGAAATCATCATCACCACCGGGGATAACAATTACCCGGCTGGCAAGGCGGGCACAATCGATAAAAATATTGGCCAATTCTTCCACGAGTTTATTGCACCTTACACCGGAAGCTACGGGGAAGGAGCACAGGAGAATCGCTTTTTCCCAAGTCTAGGCAACCATGATTGGGCGACTGCTGGTGCAGAGCCGTACCTGGAGTATTTTGAATTGCCGGGTAATGAGCGTTATTATGATTTCACTTGGGGGCCCATACATTTTTTCGCCCTGGATAGTGATTCGAATGAACCGGATGGTGTTGGGCGTAGCTCCCAGCAGGCAGCTTGGTTCCAATCTCAAATTGCATCTTCCACCAGCCCATGGAAAGTCGTTTTCTTCCACCATGCCCCGTATTCATCCGGTCTGCATGGGCCAGTAGATTGGATGCAGTGGCCTTTTGACGAATGGGGCGCGGATATTGTGTTCTCGGGACATGATCATACCTACGAGAGGATCTCGCGCGACGGGGTGATTTATTTTGTTAATGGGTTGGGGGGTAGGTCACGATATGATTTATTTGAGCCAGTCGAGGGCAGCCAGGTGCGTTATAACGCTGATTACGGGGCAATGCTGGTCGAGGCGAGCGAGCAAAAGGTCCTACTGAAATTTATCAACCGCCAGAATGAAGTGATCGATACTTACCAATTGGAACAAAAGTAAGCCCGGTTTTTAATCTTCTATTAATCACTTGACAGGTGCGGGATCTCCATGGTAGACTTTCGCCACTAGAAATCCCGAAAG
>CP070764.1:723963-725650 GCA_020349245.1 Chloroflexota bacterium
TATGAACAACTCCGTAGATATGAACACCAAATATCACCTCGCTCGATTCGCGAAGCAAAGTTCACAAAATTACGCCATCGCATCGAACATGTCCAGATTATTCATCCAGATGACCTCTCCCGATTGGCAAGTTTACAGGTTATCGCCTCCATGCAACCGATCCATGCTCCTTCAGATTCAACGGTAGCTGATCGGTATTGGGGTGATCGTGCCCGTAACGCATATGCATGGCGATCACTATCAGAAGCGGGTACACAATTTGCCTTTGGTTCTGATGCCCCGGTTGAGTCACCAAATCCATTCTGGGGTATCCATGCCGCGGTGACACGCAAAAGGCATGATGCCCCTCCTGAAACGCAGGCATGGTATCCTGAACAACGAATCTCTCTCACCAAAGCCCTGCAGGGATTCACTACTGGGGCAGCTTTTGCGGCAGGCATGGAAGACCGTTTGGGAAAATTGGCTCCTGGCTACATGGCCGATTTTCTGGTTTTGGATAACGATATCTTCTCAGTTAATCAGGATGAAATCTTGCATATCCGCCCCATGGGTACCATGATCGCTGGAGATTGGGTTTACCTCACGCCGACCCTTGCGGAGCTCATTTCAAGCGGCGAACATCCCCTTCCCTGATTGTCAAACCAACTTCGTCGAGGTGTTCAAGAAATGCTAGTACATACCGTCGGCTGGTATCAAAATGATCTCGGACCTGAGCCGCGCTGAGTGTGCCCTGCTGCTCAAATAATGATTTCACTTCAACCAGCATCCGATCGTAATCCTCCCTCCTAAAAACCACCTCACTCGATACCAGGATTAACAAATTGTTCTCCACCAATGCCTGGAATACTTCATTGCTGACAACCAGCTTGGCATCCTTCACTGAAGGGGGGGCATAAGGAGCAGCCGCGAATTTCATCAGAAGTGATTGAACAGATTGTTCCTGTTCAGGGGAAAATCGGATCGTGTGACCCGGAATGAGTACAAGAGGTCCGCTTTCCTGCAATTGATCTTCGCTTATTAACCTCTTCATTAATCCGGAAAAAAGTCGGGAGGCGATATTCAAGCGGCTCTTTAGTTCTTCCTTTGGCATCCCCTGGCGCAGGGGGAAATTTGCATGATAATCTTCAACGATTTTCAGGGTCAGTGAGGTCAGCTGATCCCAATAGCCAGCGTACGTAATCAAATGGTTTGAGTCGATAGAAAGATCACCTGTTCCAACCTCGAGGGGAACAATCTCCTTGCGTTGGAACAATTCGTTCACTGCTTCCCTGGCAGCTGCATTATCAAGATTTGAATTCTGAACAACCTCTCGAACAGGCGCTGCTGATAAAGTAATCAATGATTGCAGAAATATGTCAGCGGGAGTTCCCTCAGCCAAGGATTCTAGCCTGATAATCAGTCCTGGTGAGAATCTTTTGTGGCGTCCTTTTGGATGTGGGTCAACAACGGTTCCCCCTCCCAGGGTCTCTCCTGGAGACGGCCTCCGCAGTATGTAACGGTCACCTCGCTGGACCACAACCGGTTCCCGCACTTCCAGTTGTAGCCAGCCTCTATCACCCGGTTGGAGTATTTCTGCCCCCAGGAGGCGAACCCTCGACAAGACTTCGGCCGCGCCAACAAAGAGCTTTACTTCGGTATTATGCTTCAATGCATGATTTACATCTTCCAGCAAGCGAAAACGCACATC
>CP070764.1:725750-727357 GCA_020349245.1 Chloroflexota bacterium
GGGGAATTTACGGGCATGATCGCGGAACATCTTGAGTTGGCTGGTCAAAACGAACGAGCAGCCTCCTTCTTCAGACAGGCTGGTGAAGAAGCCGCTCGCAGGTATGCTAACCAATCTGCCTTAAATTATCTTGACCGTGCTCTCAAATTAACCTCTGCCTCAGATTTGGAAGAGCGATATGCGATCCTTCTGGCGCGGGAGCAAGTCTATAGTTTATTAGGCTCGAGAGAAGAACAAAGGCAGGACCTGGCGCAGCTGATCAAAATGGCTGATGAGCTGAAAGAGGAGCATGTTCAAGGAGAAATTGCGTTGCTGCAAACGATCGCTGCCTCGGAGACCAGTAATTATCCGCAGATTATCGCCCATGCCAAAGATACTATCCGTATAGCAAAATCACTCCAAATTCCAAGATTGGAGACGAGAGCCAATTTGCTCTGGGGTAGAGCTCTGCTTTCGATGGGGGATTATCCGGGAGCAGAGGAACGATTCAGAGGAGCGTTGGGTATTGCTAAACAAAATGGGTTGCGAAATTTAGAAGCAGATAGCTTGCGCTATTTAGGTGGTGTCGACGAACGCCTTGGGAAACAAGCCTCCGCCATTGAGTATCTTGAAGAATCGCTCAAGCTTTGCCGTCTAATCGGTGATCGCCGGGGTGAGGGAAAGACGCTCAATCAGCTGGGGAACATCCTGTTATTGCAAGGGGATCATATCGGCGGAAAGAAATATTATGACCAATTCTTGACTATCAGCCGAGAAATTGGGGACCGTTGGGGGGAGGGGCAGGTTATCCGCAATATTGCTGACACATATCTCAGTCAATATGATTATGCCGGGGCGAGCAAATATTTTGAGCAGGCTTTGGAAATCACGCGCGAAATCGGCAACCGGACAATTGAGTCCGGTGCCTTAGTAGGATTAGGCAATATATACCTGGAAAAAGGTGAATATACTAAGGCTAGGAATGTATTTGAACAGTCATTAAATATTGCCCGGGAGATCGGAAATAAACCTTGGGAAGCTAAAACCCTCAGTCAAATTGGCCGTTATTTCCATCGACAGGGAGATTACCTGCGAGCCCAAGGCTATTATGAGCAGGCGAAAGAAATCTATCATCAGCTGGGGAATAATTTAAGTGAAAGCCGTTTGCTGATCGACTTGAGCTTGCTCCACCATCATTTGGGGGATGATGAAATTGCCTTGGAGCAAAGTAAATTAGCCTTCACGATAAGTGATGAACTGCATCATCCAAGGTATATGGCCAGGGCATTAACCCAATTAGGACGCGCCCAGCTAGGGTTGGACCGGTTCGAGGATGCCAAGGATTCTTTCGAGCAGGCATTTATCAAATTTGATGAGCTCAAGCAAGAGAACCTTTCTATGGAGCCCTTGGCGGGGTTGGCGGCTGTGGATTTAGCTCTCGGAGATCATACCTCAGCCTTATCCCACGTTGAAGATATCTTAAATCACTTCGCTTCGCACCCGCTTTCAGAAACCAAGGGATTAAACAGTTTTGGCGAGGTGATCACTGGTGACGACAGTGGAGCTGTGCCTGGATTGGAAGGAACCAGCGATCCAATGTGGATTTATTTGATTTGTTATCGAGTATT
>CP070764.1:727457-729003 GCA_020349245.1 Chloroflexota bacterium
CGATCGCTTTTGCCAGGGCTGGAAAATTGTGTTCATCAATACCACCCTCCACGTAATCCGTGCAATTCATCTTGATCAAGATCGGAAAATCCCCGACTTGGCTGCGGGCGCCAGAGACGATTTCTTTGATGATACGGGCCCTGTTCTCAACGGATCCACCATATTCATCCTCCCGTCGATTCGAATACGGAGATAGGAATCTACTCAACAGTCCGCCATGAGCTGCATGCAATTGGACACCATCAAACCCTTCTTTTTGCAAACCCACGACAGCATTGACCAGACAGTTGACGATGATCCTGATCTGGTTTCGCGTGAGGGGAGCGCTCATTTTGCCTGTAAAAGGAGATGGAATGGCAGAGGGTGCAACACCCCGGTACTGGGCTGTGGTTTGGGCGACTACTTTGCAACCAGGCGCCGTGGTGTGTATCACATTCACGAGCTCACCTAATCCCTGAACCCTCACTTCCTCATACGAATTGTCAGTCATAAGTAATTCTGTCTTTTCCAACCAGCCGCCTGGTATGGCCGTAAAATCTCCTGTGATGATCAGCCCCACACCGCCCCTTGCCAGACTGGCATACAAATCCAGCACTGGCGCAGTCACCCTGCGCAGTTCTGAGAGGGATGAGTCCATGGTTGCTGAGCGAACAAGCCGGTTCGCAATTAAAAGTCTTCCAATCTTTGCCTCTGAAAATATCTTATAGTGATCGCGTCGCATTGATTTTCATACCTTTCCACGAACATCCATTATTTGTATGGTTTTTCTGCCCCAATCCGTTCCCCAAGATGATAATAATTGAAATCACCGCCGGTCGCCCACAGAATGGGTTTTACCAGCCTCATATCGAGTTTATCCTCCACCAGGCAGGACTGATCCACGTAAGATTTAACCACCTTTCCAATGACACCATAATTGTGGCCATAATCCAGCATTTCTACGACCTCACATTCGATGCTGATCGGACACTCCTCGATCAAAGGAGCAGTCTTTAGCTTTCCATAAAATATCTCGAAAAGTTGACTCTTATCGATGTCTCGTCCAGACTTGCTTCCACAGATCTCTACTTTGTCTACCAGTTCTACGGAAGGGATATTTACACTGAATGTCTTATGCTCGAGAATCCCTTTCAAGGTATAGCGTTTTTTATAGATACTGAAGAAGAGATGTTTCCCAAAGTCGAACGGCGCGCTGTAGCCGATCACCAGGAAATTTGGTCGGTCATCGACCAGTGAGCCAATCAATACAATGGGAAGTGGGCTAAGCAGGTTTGAGTCTAGCGCTCGTTTCATTTGATTATAATCTCCTTCACTTTTTTGACATTTCTTCTTCTCAAAATTGGCTTAAAGGCGGCCTACCTGGTGGCTTTTACTTCTTTATTCCATAAGCAACAAAAATGCTGAGATTCAAGCCATCCCCCTGGGGCGAGGTGGTGCAGCACCTTCCCTCTGCGCAATCCACTCTGATATCTGATAAACCAGCCAAAGAGAACCATGCCCGAACATCGTCCCGCTCAAAGCCCAGCCAGCGGTCGGCCATCTCCTC
>CP070764.1:729103-730643 GCA_020349245.1 Chloroflexota bacterium
ACTTTGATGGGATTGTATTGGCAGCGGCAGGAACGCTATGACCTTGCGCTTGTTTACCTCCACGCAGCTGCCCGGGCGGATGAGGACAATCCTGCTCTCCAGGCGGAAATTGGAAACACACTCGGGTTGTTGGGAAATATATCTGCTGCGGAGATACACTACCAGCGAGCAGTCGAATTTGCCCCCAATGATCCTACTTTCTGGCAATCCCTGGCGAACTTTTACATAAAATACGAGAACAATTTATCTGAAAAGGGATTGCAGGCAGCCCGGCAAGCTCTAATCTTAGACAAATCAAATCCAACTTCCCTGGACCTTCTGGCGCAAATGTACCTGCTTCTCGATAGTCCCCTCATCGCCCGGCGTTTTATTGCACGCGCGCTTGAACATGATCCCGAATTTCTTCCTGCCCATCTACATCTTGGCTTGATTTATATACTAGAGGGGCAGAAGCTCGATGCATACCAGCGTTTTTCTTATGTTCAATCCAAGGCGCCTGAGACTTCGGCGATATCTGAACAGGCACGTCGCTTGTTAGATACACATTTCCCTTGATGAAATAATTAATTCTTGAAGCCTTATGCTACAATATCCACCTTTTTATTAAAAATGCTGATTCCGCGAGACGTTCGGATGCGATTGTTAATCCTGCCTATATTGTTCTTTTTCAGCCTATCTGCTTGCCAGTTAAGTTCCTTGACCTCTGGTTTGTTTGAAATAGATTCTGGGGCTGTGATTTACCAGGATGATTTTTCCAATCCATCCAGTGGATGGGTCAACCTCGTAGATGAACGGTACGGCACCCTTGATTATTTTGACGGGTATTATCGAGTGGACGTCCAGGGTGATCATCAAATGCTTTGGACGGGACCTGGTATGAATTTTAACGACGTACGCATGGAAACTGACACAATTAAAGTGATCGGTTCACCAGATGATATATTCGGGTTGATCTGCCGTGGCATAGACCAAAATAACTTCTACTTCTTTATCATCAGCAGCGATGGATATTATGGTATTGGTAAAATGATAAACGGTGTTCAATCAATCATAGACAATCCTGGAATGTTGCCCAGTGAAACCATCGCTCAAGGCAAGGCAAAAAATCATTTACGTGCAGATTGTATAGCCGATCGCTTAGAATTTTATGTCAATGGACAGTATTTATTTGGTGTGACAGACTCCGATCTCAGCAGCGGAGATGTAGGCGTCATTGCAGGCAATCTTGATAGCGATCAAACCGTAGTACTTTTCGATAATTTCAGTGTTTTGAACCCTTGAGACAGTAGAACACTCAAAGCTTAATCGTATGAAGAAACAATGAAAATATTTCTCGACTCGATCGGATGCAGGCTGAACCAGAGTGAAATAGAGAATTATGCGCGGCAATTTCGCGCCGCTGGTCACAACCTTGTTCCGACCCCTGGTGAGGCTGATCTGGCAGTCATCAATACCTGTACTGTAACTTACGCAGCGGATTCTGATTCCAGGGCTAAAATCCGACAGGCAGTCCGGGCTGGCACACAAGAAGTCATTCTGA
>CP070764.1:730743-732253 GCA_020349245.1 Chloroflexota bacterium
TCCCATATCAACGGTCTGGATTATGAAGCCCATGAAAACCGGCGCAATTACTTCGTCCGCGCCATATACCAGCTGGGCTACGAGGAACCCGGTGTTCACTCCATCCTGCAGAACTGGTTGGATGGTGGGCAAACCATCGATCCCAACATGCGCACCATCGCTATCGAAATGACCGGCTACGATTTTGAATCTCGTGAAAATTTTCCACCCAAACAGCAGATCGCCAACACGGTATCCTTGATCTGGGCCTTGATGGAGCGCTACGGGATCACGGCTAACAATCTCTTCGGGCACAACGAAATCCAGCTCAATAAACCCGATCCAGGGAAAAAATTCATGGGCTTGATCCGCTACCTGATCGGAGCCAAGGCTTTGCTGGAAAATAACCCTCATATGAATGAGCTGGTCTTTGGAAATTTCCTCCGGGATGAATTTGACACGCTGCATGCTGTCAACCGGTACTTTAAATTCGTCTACGATTACCTGCTGATGATCAGCAGACCCGTGCGGGTTTATGAATGGGAGGCAGTCAGCGGCTTCTGGTTCCTGAATGATCTGCTCGATAATCGCCCGGAAGGGATGGTACTGGGTCGAAGATTCACACCCCCAATTTCCGGAGAGTATTCCAGCCCTGGGCGTTCTTTCATCTCCCCGGAGAACCATGAAGGCGTCGATCTCCACCGGACCGAGATGGATAAAGCCTTCCATGTGGTGCAGGATAACCAGGCGCTGCTCACAGCTAACGGCTCCTGTGTTCACATCGGGGACTTTGATGGCTGCACCGGAGGGAAGCTGGTCATCTTCCGCCACCGCCAGCTCAGCGGCAGCCAGGTGCTCTCAATATACGGCCATCTCGACCAGGCTTATGACCTGAAGCTCGGTGCAGAATATCCCATCCATTACCCAATCGGAGAATTCCGCCAGGACCAGGAACATACCGACCCATTCCTGCACTTTGCCCTCGCCTATGGCGGCACCTGGGAATCAGATCTCAAGAAGCGAACCTCTATCCCGCTGAATGCCGGTGCCTCCTGGATCCGGGACCGCTATCTGAACCCCTTCAGCCTGATGAGCGGCGGATTTGGCTCAGCTTCTGTTCAATATCCGGTGACGTGATTACCTTTTCCCCATTATTAATTTAATCAGTGTATTTTTCAGTATTACTGCCCGCCTGTGTGACAGATTTTTTATTCAAGTTCAATAACAGATATTTTAGAGCTTGCAGCGGCGAACAAGCATATTGATCAATGGATTCCCAAATTTTTTTCAATCTTTCGCGTTCATTCTTGATCACCGCAATCTGGTTCTTGTTGATCTTCCTCAGCTATGCCCCTGGCAGGAAATTTCTCCGCCTGCTTAAAATCCGAGAGCTGACAAAATTAGAGAAAACCGTATTCTCCATTTCCCTTGGCCTTGGATTTTTCGCCTTTGGTTTCTTTCTCCTGGGAATCCTGGGATTGTTCAAAATCTGGTGGCTGCTGGGTTGGATTTTTCTGCTGTCGTTGTGGTC
>CP070764.1:732353-733820 GCA_020349245.1 Chloroflexota bacterium
ACAGGAACTTGACAAGATGTCCAAGTTAGGTGGATCGGAATACTACCAAAAAGCGAACGAGATCATCCAACTATCAAAGTTCAGCGAGCTTTTTGAGACCGGTTGGAAAGAGAGGCAAATAAAGATTGAAACTCTGCTCTCCGAGAACAATAAGAAACTTAGAGAGCTGGAGTACTTCATGGTACAAGCAAAGCAATGGTTCCGCTTAGACAATAGAAAAAACGCCAGCCAATATTTAAAAGTGATCCTTATACGACTCCGAGAGATGAATCCTGAAACACAGAATCTCAACCGATTTTACCAATTACACCATCACGACATTGCACGCTTTCTGTCACAACTGGGTCTGCGAAATGAATTGGAGGAAATGATCCAATTAGATCCGGCAAACGCGGTTACTTACAGGCAATTTTTAGATCAGACGCCGTAAACCAATTCCGCATCAAGGAACGAATCAACAAGTTAGAAAGTTAAATTCACACGACAATTAGAGGATAGTAATTTTGTAAGAATTTCCTTGACTTAAACCCTTTAAAATTATAACTTGGTAATGCTTACAGGGGGAAGTAGGTAATTATGATAAAGCAAAGCATATTCATCTCACTGTGTGCTATCCTGGTACTTGCAGGATCGGCCTGGGCACCAAATCTCATTACCGATTTCACCGCTTCAAACGAAGGTGACTTCGTGCTTCTTATCTGGCATACGGGCGTAGAAAACGGAGTATCAGAGTATCTTGTGGAGCGGAGTCTTGACGGTCTTGAATTTCACGAAATCAGTGATTTGCAACCGATGGGCAACAACTGGGAATACACATACGAAGACAGGGATCTATACAAAACCACCTCACGAACTTATTATTACCGCATTCACGCAATCCTGTCCAACGGTTCGTCGAGTTTTAGCACGGTACAGTCTGTCAGCCTCTCCTTCTCAGGTATCCAACAAACCTGGGGTTCAATAAAATCCCTGTTTAGATAATCCCAATTCCTTATCATAAGCGGCGCTTGCGCCGCTTTTTTTTGTAGAATATAACAATAAAGTGTGAAGCAGTCAATCATTAATTGCACAATATGTTTCATTATCGAAAATATGATTAAAAGTGATCATAGTTGCATTAACTTTCCCGAACCCGCCCTATTGGCTGTCGATGTGCGGCTTTGTAAATATTTCACGACTGGTAAGCAGGGATAAGTCGGCGAAGGGGGAGGGTACAAGGGAGGATCAGGGAATCATTGTATCAGGAAAATTCCAAGGTCATTCCAAGCCGAAATTCTCGCAGCGGAACCGGGGCTCCGTCAATAATTCGATAATTCTCATCGAACAGATTATTAATCTGAATACTAATACCCAGGGAGGTTTTTGATTTGTTGATATGGAATTGACGCGCAAATACAACGTCCCAGACTTTGTAGGTACTGAGGGTTTTGGTATTGGCTTCGTTCGTGTAGCGCTCGCTGATCCAAC
>CP070764.1:733920-735349 GCA_020349245.1 Chloroflexota bacterium
AATTATTCTTGGGGTCGATAGATGCAGTAAACACCCGAGTAAATCCCTCCTCTGAATAAACAAAAATTGAAAAATCAACGCCATCACCAGGTTTTTCCCAGCTTTCTGGCGAAGTGGCCAGGTCAAAGGCCAGCAGCGAACCGGCTTCCGGGATCAGTGGAAAGGAAATCTGGCTGGCCCCGCTCAGGGCTGGATGCTGGAACAAGACCTCGTGGGACTCATCCCCGATCACCCAGTCCTGGACTTCGATGATCTCCCCCGCCTGGGGCGGTATAGCGCGCAGGGCCTCCTCAATATGCTGGATGAAATCATAGGATACCTGCATACGGGTTACCCGGGTATCACGAAAGAACACATTGACCCAGATTCCTGCAGTGACAAAGAAAGGCAGCAGCACCAGCCACCAGGCCAGCCTGGCTAGTGAGACCTGGTTGAGAGCCAGCAGGACCAGGCGCAAGCCCCAGACGAGCAAGATGAACAAAACAGATCCCAGCAGGAGGGGTATTAATATTATCCAGGATATACCCGTGAACGCCAGAATCAGGAAAAAAAGGGCCAGGCCAGCAAGTCCGCTTATGAGGATTGGTTTCGAGAAGGCTGGGCCTGCACCTTCATCCCCTGTGCTGCCAGGTTGGCTTGCTAATGTTCCCCGGCTGAGATGCAGGACCTCAGCTGCTGGACGCCACAAGGATGAAAGGTCTACTTTCCAATCCAGGTGGTTAAAGCGCTCCAGGACCATTTCCTCCACCTGGACCAGCACGCCGATAGCCAGGAAAAAGTAGGCATAATTGGCAGCCTGTTCCGCGGCTGGCTCCCTTTCAGTGATCAGCAGGAAGGGACAGGCAGCCAGAAAAACCAGCCCGAGTGCGGGGGACAGGCGGGTGTCATGCTTGGCGACCAGCACCAGGAGAAACCAGGTGACAAAGAACACCGCCTCCGTTCCCCAGCCAAGCAGCAGCACCTGGACGAGGACCGCGGCGATCAGCAGCGCGAAAAGGAAGATCGCTTTCCAGGTGCTCATTCTTCCTTTTCTGAGTCCTGCGCTGGGAGTTCTCCGGATTTTGCTGCCCCTCGTTTTCCTGCTGACCAGGCCAATCCAAGGACCAGGGCGACCAGCAGCACGGCGAGAATTGAGCAGTAGAAAATAAAGAAAGGCCGATCCTGGCTGGCTCGGGAATAAAAATCGTCCCAGACATCACCCAGGGTGAAGCTCTCCTGGGTGTAGGCGATGAAGGCCAGGTCTCCTCCCGTGGGTTCGCCATCCACGTACATCTGCCCGCCAGGATAGACATCCCCTTCCTCCCGGTAGACGGAGATGGCATCGCCCGGGACAGATCCCGGGGACTCGATTGTAAAATACAGCGCCTCTCCCGGGATGTTGGCCAGCGGGGCGAAGCGGATCACGGTAGGACCGCTGTTGCTGATCTCG
>CP070764.1:735449-736786 GCA_020349245.1 Chloroflexota bacterium
GTTATCGACCGGTAGGTCAGCACTGCCCCTTTTGGTATACCACTTGTCCCACCTGTATAACAAATGACCCAGGGATCGTCCCAATCCAATTCGACCTCTTTAGGAGGTGTATCGGGGAAGTCCTCTGCTTCGAGAATTGTTAAATCGGATGTAGCAGCTTTTTCTCCGATGGCAATAAATTTAGGGATAATTAAATTTATCGAGCGAATTGAATTTACGGTTGGGCAATGTTCTTCACCATAAACCAGAGCTTTTGGGCTGGTCTCAGCAATCATTGTGGATAACTCGGCTGCAGTCTGGCGCCAGTTCAGGTTCTGGAGGATTGCCCCCAGCTTCCCCAGGGCAAACCAAATATCCAAATATTCAGTGCAATTGAATGAGAGAACTGCGACGCGATCGCCTTTCTGGATCCCCACTCGCTCCTGGAGGAAGTTTGCCATGCGGTTCGCCTTCCGGTTCCACTGGCGATAGGTGATCACTTGGTTTGAGTTGATTGTATCGATGAGGGCGACTTTATTTGGGCTGAGCATTGCTCGCCGTTCTAACCAATTACCTACCGGCATTTATGCCTCCAATTGGGTTCAAACTCGCCATGGATTCTGCATCAGGTTCCGATAACAATGCCTCCATCCACGCGTAAAACAGCACCAGAGATGAAACTCGCTTCTTCAGATGCCAAGAATAAGTATGCGTTGGCCACTTCCCGGGGATCTCCCATGCGTTTCAGTGGGGTCCTTGACGCCATACCAATCAAGATTTTTTCTGGCATCGCTTGAACCATTTCTGTGGCGATAAAACCAGGGGCAATAGCATTGACCCGCACACCATAGCGGCCAAATTCTCTCGCCCATACTTTGGTCATTCCTACAACGCCGGCTTTCGTGGCAACGTAATTTGTCTGACCGAAATTACCATCCAGGCCAACAACAGATGTGGCATTAAGGATTACGCCAGCACCTTGCTTTATCATATATGGCGCAACAGCTTGCGTGCAGTTGAAGACTCCCTTAAGATTTACATTAATAACCAGATCAAAATCAGCCTCGGACATCTGACTTACTTGTTGTCCTTCCTTGAACTTCACCAGCTGTCCATCTCGCAATACGCCAGCGTTATTGATCAGGACATCAATCTGGCTAAATTGCTTATAGACAGCCTCGATCCAATCCTGAACGGCTTTCCTATCGATAACATCTACCAGGAAAAATTCTCCTCCAACTGATTCTGCGACTGATATTCCTTGTTTTTCATCCAAGTCACAAATAATAATCCTGGCACCCTCCTCAAAAAAGCGGATCGCAGTTGCTTTGCCGATTCCAGCTGCCCCTCCAGTAATT
>CP070764.1:736886-738222 GCA_020349245.1 Chloroflexota bacterium
AACAGACCGAAGGTGATGCGAGCGAATTTTTCGGTTGGCATATAGGTTTTAAGAAAACCGATATAGCCTGCGATTAATAGCACCTGCCCGAAAACGATCAACAGCCGATCCTCACCGGAGATGACATCTGCCCTATACCTGCCAAGAAATAGTCGGCTCATTTCATCGAACTTGTTTGCGAGAAACAGGATGTTGCCCAGCATGAATGCCGCCCCGCCGATGCGGTGGATAGGGAGAGTTTTGGGAGAGTGAAGGCTGGTTTCCATGGAATTTCTCATCGATAAGTGACAGGCACTTGTGAAGGCCTGTCACTTGATGGTTTCAGGGTTGGTACGCATCTGCAAAAACGTCGTACACAAACGGGCAAAAGTCGTTGTAGTACTCTGCTTCTTCCAAATCGTAATGACCTGCCTCCCAACCCATCGCTGTTTGGCAGGTCTCGCTCGTATAATGATCTTCGGGACCTTGATCGCCAAAGGCGTGCATGATCTCATGAATCACCGGCCCAGCGGCCAGGTCAAGGGGTGTATGACCTTCGAGAAATGGCAGGGCAACAGGGCAAACCTGCATCCCCTCCCATTGCGTGCAAGCCGTGCCTTCCTCCCCGCCGCATTCGTCGCCAATGGAACCGGGACTCTGGATGGTATCCATGCCGCCGTAGCCGCAGGCAGCGTAATGATGGTTGAACTGGAGGATGGCGACATACATATACCCATCCCCCAGGTGAGGGGAGACGAACGCGTTGCTAAACCCTTCCGGGGCGGGGAATTGCTGGGCATATGCCCGGTTGATTTTCGCCCGGTTCTCATCCCCAACCGAAAAGATCAGGATGCCGTTGGGGAGGTTGTCCGTGTGGCGCTCCATGTAATTTGTGACCAGGTCTTTCATGGAAGCGCCGCTATCCTCCTCGATAAATCCGACAAGCTGTAATCCAAATCCGGTCAGGTCAATCAATTTCTCGTTCGCAATGGCGATTACAGCCTCCGCCTGATCCTGGCTGACTGGATCGGTGGTTGTGTCCACAATCACCGCAATTTTGAAATTATCCGTGGGCGTTGGGGAACTGTTGCAAGCCGCCAGAGCGAAAACCAGTGTGAGAATATAAAAGATTAGGCGGTGGTTTTTTTGTTTTTTCATGTTGAACACATTTCAGCTCATTCGGCTTGTTTCATTTTTCTAAGGCTAATACCCAACCAACCCCAGCGAATACAGCATACTGGCCGGAGCGCTCATCATCATGCCCCAAAACAACGGGCTGCCGCCTAAAAAGCGGCCATCTTGATCGTTACCTACAGCGTCCCAGACCCCATTTTGACTGCTCCTTCTGTGTTGGCTT
>CP070764.1:738322-739652 GCA_020349245.1 Chloroflexota bacterium
TTCGCTAGGTCCTTGGCGACGGTAAATAAATGCCCAACCAGGGTTTCATGTTCGCGGCTCAAATCATTGATTGAGGCGATGTGCTCGCGCGGCACGATCAAAATATGCACCGGCGCGACTGGTTGGATATCGAGAAATGCAACGACTAACTTATCCTGATATACGATCGTACTGGGAATTGTGCCAGCGATGATTTTGCAGAAAATACAGTTTGGATCCACAATTGTCCTTTATATGGGGGGAATTACACCTTCGAATCCACGATCTTTAATCCTAGTCAGGAGAACTGGCGTGATCTGGTTCCAAAGTTGGTGTGGTGCCTGCGTACTCACACGCAAGTAGTTATCAGTCAAACCTCGCAAATGCCATATGTCTGAATCAAGAGAGGTTACGCTTTCCCACAAAACAGGCAGCGTGTGATTTATGAAATGGTTTTGATATGCTTGCTCAGATTCAAACAAGACCTCCCGCACCATGGCATTGCGCTCCTTGCGCAGTGGAAACGGCACCTGGTCCGGCATGCTTTCGGCAGCTGTTCCAGGCCTGGGTGAATATGTGAACACGTGCCCTCCAGCAAAAGAAACCTTCCTAACGAAATCCATTGTCTCCAAGAATTCCTGTTCAGTTTCTCCTGGAAAACCAGCGATTAAGTCAGTAGTAATAGCGATCTCAGGGCATGCAGCGCGGGCAGCCTCGACCAATGAGGCAAATGCTCCAGGCGTAGTCTTGCGGGCCATGCGGCGCAGAACATCTGCAGAACCTGATTGGAGAGGAAGGTGGAGATGGCGGCAAAGCCGGGTGTCATCCCACAAGGAGAAGAAATCCTCATCCAAATCCCATGGCTCAAGTGATGATAGGCGTAGTCTTGGGACATCTGTGTCTCTCAATATCGTTTTGACCAGATCAGAAAGATGGAGAGGATTTGAAAAATCAGATCCCCAAGACCCCAGGTGGACACCAGTCAGGACAACCTCTTTCGCAGAGCTAGGATTGGATGAACTGTCGTTGACTACCTCGTTTATATTGGCCAAAATGTCAGCCACGGGTCGGCTGCGCCCACGGCCACGCGCCAGGGTGGTTATGCAGAAGGAACAGCGATTATCACATCCATCCTGGACCTTGATAAAAGCGCGGGTCCGTAAACGGGCTCCAGGAATCAATTCCCTCGATAAAGGCTCAAGGTTAAATTCCTCCTCCGGGATGTTGAGCACTTGGGGCACAAGGTGATCTTTTTCTGCATTGGGTATCACCTGGCTCACACCAGGCATAGAGGAAGCAATTTCCGGATTTTGAGTTGACCAACATCCTGTCAGAACGACTTCTTGTGTGC
>CP070764.1:739752-741075 GCA_020349245.1 Chloroflexota bacterium
ACAAGCCTTCGGGGATGAAATTCGAGTTCCCCCGCGTCCACAATTTAAATCACAGCGAGGCTGTCCCTCGCTGTTTTTGCTTCATTATGGAGGGTGGGCAATTGTTATTAGTTGATCATGTGGGAGATAAAAGGTGTTGGTTTGTTTTTATTATTTACGTGTTCAAATGGAGGAACGGATTTGATTTTTCGAAGGTCGATAATATAATAAATAGGTAGTGGGAAAGTTATCCGACGGTACCCGTTTGTGATTTTACAGGTGGCGGATAAAGATTGTTAATCCAAGTCGAATTAGCCTCACTCTTCTTATCAGCTCTAGTTGAGTAACAGATTATCGAAAAGGATTTTTTTATGAATCTGCGAAGAATCTTGATTTTACCTTTGTTTCTGGTGCTCATTTCATCAATTTCAAGCGGGTATGCCGTTGAGCAAGATCGATCAATTCCTGCTCAAGAAAACAACATTCTCAGATTAAGCTCTCCCCCTGTTGGGATCGATTTAGATGTAACTTACATCAGCCGGGAGCCTCGTTATGACTGGGATTCATCTAAGCCATGGCCTGATTTAGGAGAGAATGTCACCTTTAAAGCCCACATAATTAATAAGGGGACGATTGGTTCCGGTACTTTTACCTATGAATGGAAAATCGACGATCAGGTTTTATCCACTGGATCTGTAAATAACCTTGATCCCCAGGCAGAAGTAGTTGTCGAACTAATTTGGGCCTGGCAATATGGTAGACATTATGTCAGCCTTGAAGTTGATCCACAAAACGTAATAGCTGAAACAGCCGAGACCAATAATCAGATCACGGACAGTACCGATGCAATGACAATTGGATTTTGGGTGGAGGAAACTGTCTACGATGATTTTAACAATATCCAAAATGGTGCGGGCACTTATTCTTGGGAGGATTGGGCGCAGAGCATAATCCAAAAAATGAATTGGATGTTTGCATATTCCAAATACCCTTCAGCACCGAATGGGATATTAACCAGGGTTAGACTTGACAACATAACGATTGTCCCAGATGGGACCCTCTTCAACCAGGGACCGTGGCACGCACCATATGATACGACTTATGATGGCAGGTGGGGATTTTCTGTGGAAGAATACGGAAATGGATGCCAGTGCTGCCCACAAGCGATTTGCTATGATCTACCCACTTGGGTAATCCACGAGCTAATGCATTACTTATACGCCAGAATCGATCTTTATGCATTTGATGTTCAAGGGGGCGATGTAAAGGTAAGAGACGAAAATGGCAATTTAATTGCCGGAACACCTCTTCTTCCATATGTACAGTTCGACGTTCTTCGCTATG
>CP070764.1:741175-742466 GCA_020349245.1 Chloroflexota bacterium
CTTTCTGTCTCTTTGTATCGACCAACCTGATTGCAGGATCGGTAGGGGCTCTGCATCTTCTTTCTTGGAGGTTGGTTTCCTCAAGCCGCGTGAAATATGGATCGGCAGGGTCACCAGAACCCCACTGTTCGGGCGGTCAAAACCATCCATAACACGTTCAGCCTCGGCTACTGCTCTTTCCATTAAATCCTCATCCTCGATCGCTGTTATCAGCGTTCGTCTGGAGAGTTCTTCTGTTTCGAACAATCTATCAAGGAATTCCAGACCTACCTGGCTGAGCCAGGATGCAGTCCGGTAGCCCCCAGTACTCTCCAATATCGTCACACCCGGGACCCCGATCGATTGCCAAACATTCAATATCGCCGGAAGGCGATCGATATCGTCTAATATCACAATTACTAGGTAAGACATAAGACAGCTCCAAATTCTTATTTTGTACAACCTCGCAGAATATGATTTCTCAACATTGCTACCTGCCTCTTCCCATGACAATCACTTCTTTTTTTTGGTTAATGAGATACAGGATGTTGATCAATCTTATTGCACCTTGGGAATATTGCATGAATCAAGTCTCTTGGAAAAACCAATATCTACGCTGCGAATATAACCGCAACCTCTAGCAGGATTGGCTGCTGAAGAAAACCCCTTGGCTAGAGAAGGAGAGCAGGCTACCATATCCCAACCAGTCCGAACAGGGCGGCATCATACCAGAGGCCGATGTCGCTATTCGTAAAGAACAAATTGTATACTACCACAATCACCAGGCAGTAGAGTACACCTATCCGACTGCTCTGCCAGTTTCCATTGAATATTCGCCTGGCGTTTTGCCAGAATAATCATGGAAAGGCAAATCCGAAGATCGATTCCCAGGGTACTTGCACCCATATTTGGGCTGGAATGAATTCCAGCACTAATCCCATACAAATGGAAATGATTGCATGCAATGGGTTTGGTGGCTTGGCATTGATCAAACAGAAAAAATAAGCAGCGAGAAAAGCGATATTCTAAAATCTATCATGATGAATTATTACTAGTACCGATTACATTACCTCAATTCTCGGTTTATTCGATAAATTTAGCTCAGTTAAGTAAAATTATACCCGGGGGTGAGAAGTGTCCCGAGATTGTGGTTCGCTTGCTGGGATTACAAGCTTGCATAGAAGGAATTTACCAACTTCCATATTCAGGCATTCCTATTTTTTTTCATTTCTTGCGATTCCAGGGCAGAAAGGCCCTGGCGACTACATTGGGTGTCTGGACGGCGATCACGGTGTATTTTGTCCCCCTTCTC
>CP070764.1:742566-743835 GCA_020349245.1 Chloroflexota bacterium
CAGTTCGCGGAAAGTCCCAAGAAGAAGCGGGAAGCAAAAGCAACCAGGTCAAAGAGCAGGCCGCGTGTCTCCGGATTACGCCAGTTCTTGATCCTTTCTGCACGTAATATCAAAATCCTCTCCCGTGATCGAACCAGTTTGATCTTGATGCTGCTAGTACCCATCTTGGTTGCCTCGCTAGATTTTTTCCTGGCACCAGCCATGGGAAAGCATTTATATGATTACGAGATAGGCGATGCGGCCAACGCGTCCGTGACGATATTCTTGCTGGCGATAAACTGCTTACTGGTAGGCGGCTTTTCCCAAATGCGCGAGTTCGTTAAAGAAGCCGATGTGTACAAACGCGAACGATTGGTCAACCTGAAAATATTGCCATACGTTGCGTCAAAAGCCTGGGTGGCATTGCTGTTAGCAATTTATGCGGGCGTGATATTTGTAACCATACGCTTTATCGCCTTTGATGTTCCAAGAAGTCCGCAAATCATTGGTCTGTATTATGTCTCCCTCGTGCTCGCAATTTTAGCCGGAGGCATGAGCGGGTTGTTGGCTTCAGCGATTTCAAAATCTCCTGGGGTGGCGCCTTTATTGATGATCTTGTTGATTATCCCGCAGATAGTATTAAGCGGAAGCCTGGCACCCCTGCCACAAAATGTGACTGCGATTGCATCCACGCGTTGGGCTTTCCAGGATTTTGCAGGTCTAACCGGGATTGGTTCCGATGTTGCATCTGATGCATGCTGGAAGCTATCCGAAGATGAACGTGACCTGATGACGCTGGACCAAAAAGAGGATTTTGGGTGTAAGTGCCTGGGCACGGCGGTTTTTGATCCTGACTCGTGTAATTTCCCTGGCATTGGCCAGTTCTATCAGGCCGAAATCGATATGTCATCTCCGCTCGAGCCAGATGCGCTCGGTCCGGAGCCCACCGAGCCAGTCATCCCTCCAGCCCCGGAGCCACCAGCGGATCAGAATGACCAGGTCGCGATGGTCCAGTATATGAATGCGCTTAATTCATACCAAGATGAAGTAAATCTCATCCAGGATCAGTTCCGCAGCGAGATGGATTTGTATCGAGCCCAGGCGGATGTCTACAGTGCCCAAATGGCGGAATACCAGACCAAGAAGATTTCGTACGATGCAGCCCGCAACACCGCAGTCAGCTCCGCTGAGGCGTTGATTCAAGGTAATGTTGATACGATGGGCTGGGCTTTTGTTGATACTCGCGACACAAGCAACTTGCTCAAATGGATCACAAAAACCTGGGTTGCC
>CP070764.1:743935-745190 GCA_020349245.1 Chloroflexota bacterium
GTTAACATCCGCAGGATCTGGACCAGAAGCAAGATTGGCAGCCCGCCGTTCAGCATCCGCTTTTTGGGCTTCGGCCATAATCAAATCCGACTCTGCCACAGCCAAGTCTAACTCATTCGCAGTTCCAATCAAGTTGTTATATCGGGTGACAGTTTTATCGTAATAATTTTGAGCTTCTGCTACCCTGCGCAGAAGGGCGGCTCGAATTACGTTATCCTCTTTTTTCTTCTCATAAGGTTCAAATTTATCTTCAGCTTTATCCAGCTGATCGCGAGCTAATATCATTGAGGCTTTTGCTTCATCGATATCCGCTTGGTCTGCAGGCGAGTTCAGGGTATCGATTCGTTTTTGTGCTTGGTCGATCGCTTTATCAGCCCGGGCAATCTCCTGCATGGCAGATGACCCTCGCAGCTCAGCAGTATCGTAGAGATCGTCCAAAGCTTGCTTCGCAGATAACAATTCTAAATTAGCATTCGCAATGGCTAATTGCTGTTGATCTTCAGGTAAGCCCCTTGCAACCAGATCGTAATTTGCTTTTGCCTGAGCTAAAGCCGCTTTCGCCTGGTCGAGCTGTGCCTGGAGAATGGTATCGTCAAATTCAACTAGTACTTGACCCTCACTCACCGAATCTCCCTCATCAGCCAGTACCGCCATCACTTTCCCACCACCTTCCGAAGCCAGTATGACCTTATCGGCTTCAATTGTCCCGGAGGCGGTTAGCGGACCATTCTCCTGTTGGGCGGCGGTATCCCAGAAATACCAGATCGCCGCAGCAAGCAGACCAAAGATGATTACTATTGGGATAACCCTTCGAATATTGGGGCGCATTTAAGCCTCCTCTCAATGAAAATATCTAATCGAACGAAGATCATTAACTTTAGAATATCCTCTTAGAATCAATCCAGTCGTTTTCTGAACCGCAGCGCGGCGATGGTCATGATCGCAACACCGAATACTGACAAGGCAAGCAATTCTTGCCGTAATGCAACAAACCCAACTCCCTTCACCATCAAAGACCGGATGATGACCAGGTAATATCTCAACGGCATGGCATAAGAAATCCACTGCAGGAATTTCGGCATGGCTTCAATCGGAAAGAAAAAACCAGATAAGAAAAGGCTGGGCAACAAGATCATCCATACTGTGAGCATCGCTTCCTGCTGTGTATTTGCCAATGTGGAAGCTAACAAGCCAATCCCAAGGCTGGTCATTAAGAAGATCGTAGAATATAGGAATATCAAGCCAAGGTTTCCCC
>CP070764.1:745290-746480 GCA_020349245.1 Chloroflexota bacterium
GGCAGCCCCCACACCCACCTTTTACAAAAGCCGCAGCTAATCCTGAGGCATCTTCCTGATCAGCGACCTGGTCCGATTCAGGTGATGGTGTCGCTTCAGAATTACAAGCAGCAATAAATACTGTGCAGGCGAACAGGATTAGAAGAAGGATATATTTTTTCAACGCGATACCTCCATTGTTCTAAGCAACAAAATCATCTTAGCAAAAATGGAGGCTTGTGTCTTTGCGCTCGCGCAATATTTGGATAATGAAGGTCAAATTGCCTCTTACAACCCCCTATATATCACAGAGATCATCCGCCTGGATTTGTCCCTCTTCCTGGTTTTCCGGCAAATCTTCTGCGATGCTTACTAATCCATGCGGGTTGGTGATCACTACCTTCTGTCTTTTGCTGAGAACGATCCCCATTTCTTCCCAATCGTGTAATATCCTGCTGACAGTGTAGAGTGTTGAACCAGTCATCTCAGCCAAATCTTGACGCGAAAGCGGTAAATCGATCAGGATACCTTCAGGAACTTTTACTCCAGTTTGATTTGCCAGCCTCAGAACAGCCCGTGCAAGGCGAGTTTCGACCCGTTTCGTGGAGAGATCACGAACGCGGTTTTGGAATTCCCTGATTTGGCCCGCCATGATTAGAAGTGAGTTTAAAGCGATTTGTGGATGGCGTTCCATCAGCCGATTTAGCGTACGCTGATCCCAGGCAAGTGCTATACAATTACCTACTGCTTGAGCTGAAACTGGGTAAGTCACTTTTTTTAGGATTGCAATGATGCCGAATACCCGACCCGGACTCAAATAACCAAGGATTACCTGCTGACCTTCAAGGGTAACTTGGGTAAGTTTCACCTTACCTTTGAGTAGTAAATAACCGGTGTCAGCTGGATCATCCTCCAGGAAATAATGTGCGCCACCATTCAATTTACTTATTTGCGCAGCTGCAACGAGTTCTTCCACCCCCTGGCTTCCAATATTCCGAAAAAGGTTTGAATTTTGGGCGATAATAATTTCTTCTTCGGCTATTTTCATACTCCTTATTCTAATCGAATATCATGTTTATATCTAAAATGCATTAATGGATTTTCGGAGAGCCACTTCCGTTGGAGCTGTCCATCCATGTCTTGATAATCGCAATCCAGATAATGGCAGTTAATTTCGAAAGTGCACGTACAATACATTATTTCCAATTAGC
>CP070764.1:746580-747768 GCA_020349245.1 Chloroflexota bacterium
CATGATGGATTTTGAAGGTCATAGTGGTATTCTCGAGCCAGGAAAGTTGCAATTAATCCGTCATAATGGCTTGCAGTGGCATGAAATTGAATCGATAGAAGGAGTGCGGAATTGGGAGGCTGCGGCAAACCTTGAGGAAAAGTTGATCCGTGCCTCCGCGAATAATCTATCTACCATGCTGATCGTCCGCGGAACACCCGAGTGGGCTCAGATGGTCCCTGGGTCTTACTGTGGCCCCATAAAGCCGGAGAAGTTAGCCGCCTTTGCCCAATTTATGACCGAAGCCGTGAGCCGCTACAGCCAGGCACCCTTTAATATAAAAATTTGGGAGTTGGGTAATGAACCTGATGTGGATCCAACCCTCGTATCAGCTAAAAGCGTGTTTGGCTGTTGGGGTAACCAGAATGACCCGTACTACGGGGGTCAGTATTACGCAGAAATGTTGAAAACAGTCTATCCAGCGATAAAATCAGTGGATCCAGGGGCGAAAGTTCTCATCGGTGGATTATTGTTGGATTGTGATCCAACCAGGCCACCGGAGGGAAAGGATTGCAACCCCGGTAATTTCCTGGAGGGGATCCTTTTAAACGGTGGTGGGGCGTTCTTCGACGCTGTAAGTTTTCACGGGTATGCGCCATATTTTCGGCCAAACCAGGATATATCAAACCCTCTTTTTTACGATGATCACCATCCCAGCTGGGAACACCGGGGTGGCGTGGTGATTGGGAAAATTGATTTCTTGCGAGAGGTGATGAGTAAATATAACTTATCGAAGCCTATTTACCATACAGAGGGCGCGTTGCTGTGCACTGAATATAATCCTATTGATTGCGATCCACCTGTCGACGAGTTTTATGAATCCCAGGCAGATTATTTAATCAGAATGTACCTGCGAAATTGGGGTAATCGTATCTATGGAACCATCTGGTTTTCTTTTGAAGGACCCGGTTGGCGATACGGGAGTTTATTGGATGGGAATCAGAATCCAAAGCCAGTCTATGAAGCCTTGAAATTTTTACTTTCTGAACTCGTGGATGCAGAACTTTCCGGGAATATATCTCTTGATGGCAACCTGGAGGGGTATGAATTCACCACACCTGAGAAACGAATCTGGGTTGTGTGGTCACCACAGGAGGTTGATACAGTATTAATGGTTCCTGGAGATATTCAGGCGGTCTATAATAAATT
>CP070764.1:747868-749055 GCA_020349245.1 Chloroflexota bacterium
TGTTAGGAGGCGAATTTTCTCCAGGTCCTGTAGATTCCACCTCGAGGCTCTCCCCGGATTTGCTTACCTTAATCCAGTTTCCATGCGCGCAATCACCAAGCGCTGGATCTCGCTGGTGCCTTCATAGATTTCGGTTATCTTTGCATCGCGGAAATAGCGTTCTATGGGCAGCTCCTTGGAATAACCAATACCGGCGTGGATCTGCACGGCGGCATGGGTGATGAACATACTGGCTTCGGAGGAGAACAGCTTGGCTATCGAAGCCTCGAGGGAGAATCTCTCTCCAGTTTTCTTTGAGTGCTCTTTTGCCATGGCTGCGTTGTATACCAGAAGGCGTGAGGCTTCCAGCTTTGTTTTCATATCTGCCAGTTTGAAGGAAATACCCTGGAATTCACCAATTCTTTTGCCGAAGGCTTCCCGCTCTTTTGCATAGTTAACACTGGCTTCGTAGGCAGCACCTGAAATACCCAGCGCTTGCGTGGCAACTCCGATGCGACCAACGTCCAGGACCGTCATGGCGATCTTGAACCCTTCCCCCTCCTCGCCCAACCGGTTTTCAGCGGGAACACGGCAATCTTCAAAAAGGATTTCACTCGTGGCCGAGGCGCGTATACCGAGTTTCGGTTCTGTTTTCCCCACAGAAAAACCCGGCAAGCCTTTCGGAACAATGAAAGCAGTGATGCCCCTGTGTTTTTCTTGGGGTGCGGTCATCGTGAAGACCACGATGTACTCAGCAACCGGCCCACTCGTGACCCATGATTTGCGTCCGTTGAGGATGTAGTGATCGCCATCGCGGACTGCTTGACAACGGAGTGACCCAGCATCGGAACCTGCCATGGGTTCGGTCAATGAATAGGCCCCAATAGATTTTCCGGAAGCCACTGGGCGTAGAAATTCCTGTTTCTGAAATTCGCTGCCGAATTTTTGAATTCCATAGCAGTAAAGGGAATTGTTTACCGACATGATGATCCCGTGTGCAGCATCTGCCTTGCAGATCTCTTCCAAAGCGAGGACATATGCCAAAGTATCCATGCCTGCTCCCCCGTATTCTTCCGGTACTTCGATCCCCATGAAGCCCATTTCACCCATCTTCATGATCGTTTCGAAGGGGAATTTGCCGCTCTCGTCGTACTCGGCTGCGACTGGGGCGATTTCTCGCTGCGCAAATTCGCGGGCTGTCTGGCGAA
>CP070764.1:749155-750317 GCA_020349245.1 Chloroflexota bacterium
GGACTCCGCTTTGAAGGACAGGAAGTACTGGGCCGCAATGGTGAACACCTGTTGATTGATCTGAGGGATGAATCCGGGGGAGAGTTCAACCCGGTGTGGTGGGGGGGTGGCATCGATCAGCTGCCTGATTGGCTGCAGGCTGGAGCTGCCCTTGACCTGCTGTACACCGCCCGCAGCAGGGATTACCGGGGAAAGAAAGAGGTCCAGATCGAATGGCTGGAAGCTCGACCAACAGAAATTGGTGTACTGGAGGTATATGCGGAACCGAGTGTGGTTGAAATCACTGATCATCGGGATTCTTCCCACCCACTCGGAGAACTGAAAGCCCTCTTGGGGGAGCACGAAGATGTGATCGTATGGGCGGAAGCCGAAGATCAGGATCATCTTCTCAAGCAAGGGATTCAATCCCTTGATCGATACCACCTGGAAGCGGGTAAAGAGCTGCTTATCTGGACTATTCCTGCTGGAGGATTGGAGCTGCGCGCAGCCCTAGAAAAAGTTTCTCCTGCCGCTGTATACCTGTTTTCTGTCGATCCGCGCATGGACAACCGGCAGGTTTTCCTGGAGCGACTACTGGGTTTGGTGAAGTATGCCCTGGCCTCAAGAGGTGGAAAAGCTGCGCTCTCATCCCTGGCAGCAGCCACGGCACAGCGTGAAAAAACAGTCAGAGCGGGGGTTGATTACCTGGTGGCGGGTGGATACCTGAGTGCAGAGCTTGATAATGAAGGCCAGATTTGTTTCGGGGAAGGCTCCAGCTCACCAAGTGATGATCTCTCACGGCAGCTGGAGCAGCTGCAAACCCTTCTCAGGGAAACAGCTGCCTTCCGTTCCTATTACACGCGGGCAGAAGCAGAAAGCTTGCTCGAACCCCCGGCTGGTGGGTAGAAGAACTATCTCGATAAGCTGTTTAACACCCTGTCATTCTGAGCGCAGAGAAGAATCTCCTGATGAGACGACCTGGAAATCATCTTGGTTGGTAAGGAATCCAACCCAAATATAAACGCATGTATTCAGCTGTGAAGACCGAGACTCTTCGCTTCTGGCTCAGCGTGACAAATTAATTAAACCAAAAAGAACCACAAACAATAATTTATCATCTTGCACAAGTAGACTCTATGAAAGCTGTCATTCTGAGCGCAGCGAAGAATCTCCTGACGAGATG
>CP070764.1:750417-751553 GCA_020349245.1 Chloroflexota bacterium
CACAGGAATGGAACTTCCCTTTACCACGAGTGAACGCTCCGACATGCAAGATTGGCGTACCATCATGGTCAAGCGAACGAACCGGCCAATGGAGTTGATCGCCATTTTTCAGGCGATCGTGTGTTACTCCGGCATAAATCGGAGTCATAGCTGCAATCTGATCTTGGACCGCTGATGCAGAACGAAAATCCCAACCAGCATGCGGACCAACCGGTTCTAAAGCTTCCAACTTCATCATCCTGCGGGCAATCTCGGAAGTTATCTGCCAGTCTGGCAGAGAATTACCAGGTGGAGAAACCGCTGCCTGAATCAGCTGAATGCGTCGCTCCGTGTTGGTGAAAGTGCCATCTTTCTCCGCCCAAGTAACCCCTGGGAGAAGTACATCCGCATAATTTGATGTTTCGGAAGGAAAAATCTCCTGAAGAACGATAAACTCGCCGTGTTCCATGCACTCACGAACGTGATTGATGTCAGGATCAGTCATCATTGGATTCTCAGCCAGTATATACAGGGCACGAAGTTCACCAGTACCCAATTGATTGATCATTTCGGTCACGGTCAAGCCAGGTCGTTCCCCGAAGATTGGACCTCCATCACTGAGTTCCCAATTCAACCTGAATTTCTCCCGGAGACCTTGGTCGGTAACACTTTGATAACCTGGAAATACATTAGGCAACCCACCCAGATCGCAGGCACCTTGGACATTGTTTTGGCCTCTTAATGGATTTACTCCCCCTCCTGGGACACCCATATTTCCTAGCAGCATCTGTAAATTCCCCAGGCTCAAGACATTCATTACGCCAGTGGTGTGTTGGGTAATCCCCATCGCCCAAATAACAGCCGCAGGTTTACAAGCTGCTAATATCTGTGCCGCCGCGAACAAATCATCCTGGGGTATTCCAGTGATCTCTGAGACAATTGCAGGGGTAAACTTTTCAACAGTCTGCCTAAAATCTTCAAATCCTTCCGTGCGCTCTTCGATGAACTGCTGATCGTGATAATTTTTTGCCAGAATGATATTCATCAAGCCATTTATTAGCGCGACATCTGTGCCTGGTTTCTGCTGCAGGTGCATATCAGCAAATTCACAAATATCTATCGCTCGCGGATCTGCAACGACCAGCTTCACCCCGCGC
>CP070764.1:751653-752772 GCA_020349245.1 Chloroflexota bacterium
TCACGCCTGGCCCAATTTGAGGGTTGGGCGGAAGAGACTTCCCTGGCTCTGACCGATCAGGAAAAGCTGTTCTTGCAATCCAGCCTGGAGGATGAAGCCAAACGCTTGGCGCACCGAGCTGCCCTTGAGCGGCGCTCGCGCAATTTCCTGCGGGCGCTGGTGGGTGTAATGGCGGTGGCTGCAGTTATTGCGATTGTCTTGAGCATCTATGCTTTTAACCAGCAAGGCATTGCACAGTCAGAAGCAGATTCGCGCGCCACGCAGCAGGTCATCGCTGAAGGACGAGAAAAAGCCCGCGCCACCCAACAGGCAATTGCCGAGGCAGCCCAGGAAAAGGCGCAAAGTATGGCACTGGCTGAAGCGCAGGCTCGGGAAGAAGCCGAAAGATCGCTTCGCCTTTCGACCTCAAACGAATTGGTCGCATTTACCTTGACCGAGCTGGAGAAGCTGTCAGATAAAACTCACAGTCTTTTGCTGCTGCTGGCAAGAGAAGCCGTGTTGACCACGCTCGAAGCTGACGGGTATGTCACCTCACAAGCTGAAGCGACCTTGAGCCAGGCGATCAAGGCTGCACCCGTCCTGGTGAGATCCCTGGCGAGTGAGGATGATTATATATACTACACCTTCTGGAGCCCTGACGGCAAGAAAATCATCACTGTTGGTGATAGAACGCGGGTTTGGGATGCAGAAAGTGGGAAAGAACTATTGGTTTTGGCTGATGGCTGTGGTCAAATCTATTGGGCCAAATGGAGTCCCGATGGTGAAAAGATCCTCTCAACCAGTTCAATCTATTTGGTCAAATTGGATTCCGATGGTGAAAAGATCTCCTCAACCAGTTTGGGTGGCTGCCTGTCAATTTGGGATGCGCAGACAGGGGATGAGGAACTATCCCTCCAGGATTATTTCGACCCTGGGGTCCCAGATTGGAGCCCGGATGGCACTAAAATTGCCGCACCAATCGATGAATTTGAGATCGTCTGGGATGCCCAAACGGGTGAACAATTATTTCAGAAACCAAAGGAAGCAGATAGCTGGGCGGTGAGCTACAGCCCGGATGGCGACAGGTTTGCTGCAACTTCGATAAATTCTATAAAAATATTCAACTCCCGAACCGGTGAA
>CP070764.1:752872-753983 GCA_020349245.1 Chloroflexota bacterium
GGAAGTAGAAAAAATTGGTAAACAATTAAAATATGCGGACCGGATAGGCGTAAGCTTGGCGATCCTCCTGGGACCAGATGAATTAGAGAGAGGACAAGTTTCAATCAAGGATTTACGATCTGGGAAGCAGCATACAGTGGCAAGAGCCGAATGCATTGGGACCATAACCGACCTTCTTGAAGACATTGATTCTTCGTGATAAAATCCCCAGCAGGCATGGTGGGCGTAGCTCAATGGGCAGAGCACCTGTCTGTGGAACAGGTGGTTGAGGGTTCAAATCCCTTCGCCCACCCCTATAAACAGCCACCTATCGGGATGGCTGTTTTTATTATTTCGATATTTTTGTAAATCAATTTTCGGGGATTAACTTTTTATACCTCATGATGATATTATCTACTTTGCGAATATCCCCCTGGTATGTACTTATCAGTTTGTGGATTTTGCTGTTTTCTTCAAGTTGTTCCCCAGCCCCAAAAATTATGCCGCCTCAAATTTACTCGCAGGAGCCAAGCGAAATTGTCCCTACAGGACCACCCAAGGATAAATCGCAAATTTCAGAATTGGTTTCAACTGCAGAAATTCAGCCGGAAGTGTCTCTCGGTTTTACATACCAGCAAGCAAATGGAAATCGCACAATTCCCGGAAAGGGCTTTCTACCTTCAGGCACTGCTATGGAGGTTAACCTTCCCGGAAAACCCTCGTGGATTGTGGGTGCTGTCCACCAAAACAAACCCCTCTGGTCTGTAGTTCTAGAAGATGGAAGCGTACTTTTTTACCTGATTACAGAAAAAGGTGTCATTGAAAAACAGGTTCCAGAGATGCAGCTTCCCGCAGGTATGCCCCCGATGCTATCCTCATTTCCAGATCAATACCAGCTGGTCACTGTTGAGGACCGGGAAAAATCCGTCCTGACCCACCCTGTTTATTTACTGCGTACAGACCAAATCGCCTACATCACCCAATCTGGTAGACTTAAAATTGTCAAGCGGGATGGGCAATTGACAGCAAGTCTGGATATCAACGCCCTGCCCGATGCACGAATTATTGTTGATGAATACGATCGCCTGCTAGTACTAAGCGATCCCACAACGGCATACAACCATGGAGTATT
>CP070764.1:754083-771832 GCA_020349245.1 Chloroflexota bacterium
GATCATATGCAAGTAAAGTTACATTGCTGGAAAGTATGTTGGGCAGGATTAAAATCAAAAATTATCGCAGCGATCAAAGTAACCCCAATCTACTTAATCGTTGATTGACGCACTGCTTTCTTTCCCCTATACTTTGAATCAAAAAGAAAATAACAATTAAGGAAATTTACGAAGACAGTCATGGAGCAGAATTCAACAATATTCGATCGCTCTTTCAATCGCCAGCAGCCTGCTTGGAAAACCATCATGATCTGCGTTCTGCTGCTATCGCCCCCTCTTATCTTTGGAATTATGGATGGAAACCTTGGACAAGTGTTCACACGAGGCCAGTGGCGAGGTTTATTTCTTTCTCCAGTCATTATCATCTACATAATTTTGGTCTCACCCCTCATAGCGAAATCCGGTGATCTTGCAATTCAAGCCCTCAAGCCGCTGATCAAACTTGAGGACCCTAAATTCACTCAGCTGGTATATAAAGCCAACGCGGTTAAACCCTTGTATGAATTTATCGCCTTTGCGATAGGATTTCTAATTGGGATTTTTTCTTTGATCCGTTCAGGAAGCAGTGAATTGGGCACCTGGCTCTATACTTATTATCTACTAGCTACCAGCATTATGTATGGAATATTGATCTGGACAATATTCATAGCAGTCTCCAGCACCCGTGTGAACGCGGCCCTGCACCGCCAGCCAATGGAGATCGATATTTTGAATCCAACCCCCTTTGAACCGGTAGGCCGTCAAAGCTTGCTCCTCGCACTCGTCTTCATCGGTGGGATTACAATCAGCTTGATTTTCACTTTCCCGGATGTAGATTTAACTGCCCTCGATTTCTGGATCTCAAACGCGCTCCTGGTTATATTTGCCATGCTTATTTTTTTTTCTCGGTATGCGCCCAACTCACCGGTTGCTGGTGTCTGCAAAGAATGCAGAACTTCATCCTGTGCAAACCCGCATCAATTCTGCCTGCAGAGAACTTGCTACCCAACTTGAGCGAGGACGAGATACAGGACAACTCGCCTCAGAAATCAATGCCCTAGCTACCTATGAACAGCGCCTACTTTCAGCTCGCACCTGGCCTTATAATACTTCCATGCTCCGCACACTGTTCTTCTCGGTATTCATCCCACTCGGATCAATCCTGGCTCGGATAGCGACTGATATAATCTTCCCCTGATTTGTACCATGAACACACCAGCGATTATCCCGCTTTAACTGAAATCATTCAATTGTCAACGACCGTTTGGATCCGTCAACTAATCAGGCAATTTACCTAAAACACTCTGTAGACCATCCTTATATTCCCGAAAAGCTTGCCTACCTTTGTCAGTCAGTTGAATCATCGTATGTGGCTTTTTATCCTGGAAGGTTTTCTTGATGATGACGTATCCTGCATCCTCCAGTTTAGTTAAATGTGTCGATAAATTCCCCCAAGAAAGCCCAGTCATCCGTTTGAGGTAAACAAAATCGATGCTCTCAACTACGAATAGGTATGTGATAACCATCAAACGCGCCGGTGCATGGATTATGGGATCGATATCAGCCAGCTGGTTCACATCGGGTTCAGGACCCTGGTTTTTATCCATTGTTCCCCTGCCAATGCATTTCATCTATTGCTGGAAGCGGATTTTGGCGCAGGAAAGAGAGAAAACGATATAACCCTGTGAAAAAGATCAGGCCTGCAGCAAAGCCGAAGACAATTGGAACACCATGGTGCGGAATCCCAAACGTTTGGTAAAGCCATTCACCCACGATGAATCCCGCAGATAGCATGAAACCGTAAAAGTAAAACCGGGTGATATCCAGGAAATATCCAGCTAGGCTGAAGCTGATCAGCAGTATCCCTGAAAATAGGAGGGTAATTTTCCAGCCGGTTGCAGTGGGAGCGGCAAATAACACAAACCCGATGATAATGAAAGCCACGTTTAAACCTAACATTATTCCCGTGAATAGCGTGATTTTTTTCTTCCGGTATTTTCCATAAGTAACAGTGCCAGATCGGGGTTTTATTACTTTCTTGCGTATCCAGGACAAAACCAGGGAAACAACCCCCCAGAAAGGCAGAAAGATAAAGGCACTCCAGTAATCTCCTATATGAACACTCAGGACGGGAGCAACAACAAACATCAAAATCACGGAGGATATGAAGATATCCACCAAACCATCCGCAAAGGCAGATTGGTAAATATTCTTATCCGCTTGTTTGATTGAAATACCATTGTCAGACATGATATTCTCCTTCTGAAATTTATTACACTAGTCAAAGTACTTTGAATTGCAAAGTACTTTGATATTATAACAACTCTCACGTTTTCTGTCAAGTCCCGATTACTTCTGGGCGATCTTCTAATATTGCATTAGCTTCAATCAGCTCGGAAAAGCTCATATCAATTATTAGATCCGGATTTAAACTTGCAAATTTAGTATGGTGGCGTATAATTATTTTTCGTGCAGGACACAACAATTTAACTCGGAGGAGAGACCGAGATGCAACGCAGTGAGGAGAAATTTCTAGGCCAATCTGGCCTTGAACTCTATTCCCAATCCTGGCAACCTGATAATGGTAAGAAAGCTGCTCTGGTAGTTGTTCATGGCGTGGCCGAATATTCAAATCGCTACCAGAACTTGGCGGAGAGTCTGGTAAATCAGGGTTATGCCATTTACACATACGACCAGAGGGGGCATGGAAAATCTGAAGGACAACGGGGGTTTATTAACGACTGGAGTGAGTACCGGGAAGATTTTATTACTTTCTTAGCATGGGTCCGAGAACGAGAACCCAACTTACCACTATTCGCTTATGGTCATAGCATGGGGGCCTTGGTTATTCTTGATTATCTCTTGAATGATGACAATAGAATAATCGGCAGTATATTAAGTGGTACCCCGCTTGAGACTTCGAAATCCGCCTCCCCACTTCTAATTATTACAGCACAAATTCTCTCCCGCTTCTTACCTACCTTTTCCCTGCCTACACCAATCAATCCAGCCCAACTGTCCTGTGATGCGAGAGTTGTACAATCTTATCAGGACGATCCAACTGTATTCAAGATTCTCACTGCTCGTTGGGGCACAGAATATCTCAAGACACAGAAATTCGTATATCAGCATGCTGAGTCTATAGTTTCACCAGTCTTTATTATCCACGGCGGTGAAGATAAGCTATGTGACCCGCAAGGTTCCCAGGATCTTTATCATCGGATCAGCTCTAAAGATAAATTGATCAAGATTTATCCAGCTTACTTTCACGAAATTCATAACGAGCCTGGCAAGGCTTCCGTACTCCAAGATATCGCCGATTGGATGGAGTCTCATCTAGTAAAAGTGTAGATGGATTGATGATCTTAGACGGCTTGCAGAATAAGTATCACATTCAATAAATTCAATCCCGATCTACGTAAACTCTCAATGACACCTACCAGATCGCCATACCATGTTGAACAGGAGAATTGACAGGTTCAAGACCCACCTTGAAAAATTAATCTGGGGTTTCCTTTATCCACGCGTCGAAAACAATCATCCCAGCTGTACGAAATACGACAGGAGATCACAATGAATAATCTTCAAATTGGCAGGTGTGGGGAATTACTTCTACAATATAAGCTGCTGAAACTGGGGATCGAATCCTCCCAGATGAAAACAGGCTCAGGAATTGATCTTGTGGCCTATTCATCACGCAGCCGAAAAGCTTATACCGTCCAGGTAAAAACAAATGAAAATCCAGTTCCGAGTGGGGAGAATGGGAAAATGGCACTGGGCTGGTGGGTCCCAGACGATTGCCCTGCCGATTTAGTTGCCTTTGTCGATCTTTCATCCACTTCAGTCTGGCTTTTCTCGACCGGCGAAATCTCAAAATATTCACAAAAGAAATATAGAGGCCGTAATCATTTCTATTTCTATGTTGACCCGACGGCTAACATTAATTCCCACCAGTTATCCCACCAGACCCATTTTGAAGACTTCCTGGTTGAAAAAAGAGCCCAAGTATTTTTTTAATTATCTCCTCTGGCAAGTAAACCTGAATGAAGACATTCCTGAGCTTGCATCCCTAATAAAATAAATTAAGCCCATCCGGTATTATAAGAAAAGCGCTCATCCTAATGAAAGGAGGAGCGCTTTATATTGTTCTATGTATGGCAATTATCCCATCCCAAAATACTCCCGCAGAAGGCTGACTGCCATACGGTTCTCTTCTTCTGTACCAATGGTTATACGAAACCAACCATCGCTCCCGTATTTCTCAGTTTCCCCGCGGAAGATTATGCCTCTCTCCAGGGCAAATTCGAGGATATCACTGCCTCGTTTTCCGGTGGGACCAGCGTCGAAAAGTATATAATTCGCATTCGAGTGAAAAATTACCAGTCCTGGGATATCACTCAGGGCTCCTTCAATATACGCCACTTCGCGATTATTGAATTCAACCCTGTCGCGCAACCCCTCCGTGTCTTCCAGGGCAGCATAACCAGCCCACATCGAAATTGTACTCACATTCCAGGGAAGCAAGGCCGCAGCAATTTGCGAGATTACATCCTGATGACCCAGTACGTAACCAAAACGCATCCCGGCCAAGCCATATGCCTTGGAGAGTGTCCGGGTTACAAGCACGTTCTTATATTTCTTTACCAGATCGACCTGGGATTTACCCAAACCGGAATACTCGATATAAGCTTCATCGACAATAAAGGGAACCCCGGTCTCTGCGATGGTGACAAAATGCTCTCTGTCCATAAAGTTCCCTGTTGGATTATTTGGATTAGCAACCACGATGATCTTTGTTTTCTCAGTAATCGATTCGAGTATCGAACCGGGATCATAAAGCAACTGGTTATCTTTATACACCATCGGAACCGAGACCAGTTTTCCGCCTAGGATGTTACAGCGCAACTTATAGATCCCAAAACATGGTGTATGCTGGATGACTTCTTCTCCGGTCCCCAGGAAACAGCGGAATATGTTATCGAACACTTCACTGGAGCCATTACCCAGCATCACATTCTCAGGACCCTCCAGGCCATTGATCTCAGCTATCTTTGAGCGCACAACCAGTCCCTGGTCCGGGTAGCGGTTGCTCATCTCGGCAAACTTCATGATCGCTTCCATCACCTTAGGAGAAGGAGGATTGGGATTCTCATTTGACATCATGCGGTGCAAATCTGGATTTTTCCAGGCCAGTTCGATGTGGGAGGAGATATACATCGAAATCCCCTTGACCCATGGATTGAAATATTCATCGATTTGTTTTGCCATGCTATTTTTACCTCATCAGATTATGAATTTTTTTCTCGTCCTGTCCAAATTTTGGAAAGGAGCTGTGAATTTCTCCAATTATTAAAATTTCCCACTAAGCATCCCTTTTTTAACTATTCATCGAATCAACTGCTTCAATTGTTCAACAACATTGTCAGCAGTTAACCCATAATTCTCAAAGATTGCCTTATAGGGTGCGGAAGCCCCAAAGCGATCGATTCCGATCACCTTTCCATTATCCACCTCAACATACCTTCCCCAGGCGAGGGAAACCCCCGCTTCTATGGCGAGCCGGGGCACACCAACGGGTAGAACTGATTTTTGGTAGCTCTCGGATTGTGCGTCAAATAATTCCCAGCTGGGCATGGACACCACTCTGGTTTTGATCCCCTGGTCGGCTAGCTGCTCAAATGCCGCAACGGCGATGCTCACTTCAGATCCCGTGGCGATCATCACTGCTTTCAGTTCGTCACCAGGTGCTTCCCTCAAGACATATGCTCCCTTACCCAGGCCATTATTGGTGGGAGAAAACTGCGGAACCCCTTGCCTGGTCAGGATGAGAGCAGTGGGACCATCACTACGTTTTAGCGCTTCTGCCCATGCTGATGCTGTTTCATTGCCATCTGCCGGCCGGAGGACCAGCAAATTGGGTATCGCCCTCAAGCTGGTCAGCTGCTCGACAGGCTGGTGGGTAGGTCCATCTTCGCCCAAACCAACACTATCATGGGTAAAAACATAAACAACCGGTATGCCCATCATGGCAGCCAGCCGGATGGTGGGACGCATATAATCTGAAAAGATCAAGAAAGTCCCACCATATGGTCGCAGGCCATGCAACGCCAGCCCATTCATAATCGCCCCCATGCCATGCTCACGCACTCCATAATGAATATAGGAACCGGAGTAATCCCCGCGGCGGATTTCACCTGCGTCAGGTGGGCGGGTGTTATTGCTGGGTGTCAGATCGGCAGAGCCACCGATAAGCAGTTTCAGATCTTTGGCTATGGCGTTCAGTACCTGCCCGGAGGCAACCCGGGTGGCCAATGGTTTATCGGCGCTAAATTCCGGCAGGTTTTCCAGCCAAGCGGGATTTAATTTTCCTTCACAGTACCGATCCCATTCAGATCCAAGCCCAGGGAATGCAGATCGATAAGAATTCAAGACCTCTTGCCAGGCTTGATGCTTCTTAATTCCAGATTGCTGGTATTCCTCAAAATAATCACTTATCTCGTCAGGAACATAGAATTTCTTGTCCGGATCCCAGCCAAAATGCTCCTTGGTTTTTCTTACGCCATCATCTCCAAGGGGAGAGCCATGGACTTTCGCTGTGTCCTGACCTGGACTGCCAAGTCCAATACGGGTACGGCACACAATTAGCGAAGGGCGGTCAGTCTCTTTGCGAGCAGCCTCGATAGCCTCTTCAATTTCCTGCATATTATGACCATTAACCTGAAAAAGCTGCCATCCGTAAGCCGAGAATCGCCCCGGCACATAATCGCTGTAGGTCAGGTCTGTCGAACCATCGATGGAAATTTTATTGTCATCGTATAAAACGATTAAACGGTTCAATCCTAAATGACCAGCCAAGGATGCAGCCTCGTGGGAGATTCCCTCCATCAAATCCCCATCTGAAGCGATGACAAATGTATGATGGTCAACAATTGTAAATCCTGGTCGGTTAAAACGGGCTGCAAGGATCCTCTCCGCAAGTGCCATACCGACCGCGTTTGCAAATCCCTGCCCCAGCGGGCCGGTTGTTGTCTCGATACCAATTTCTGGATCATATTCTGGATGTCCTGGAGTGAGGCTGCCCCATTGTCTGAAATTCTTTACTTCCCCCATTGAAAGTGGATATCCTGCCAAATGTAGCAGCGCGTAAAGCAGTGCCGAACCGTGTCCAGCTGATAACACAAAGCGGTCCCTATCCGGCCAGGTAGGCTGGGTGGGATCATACTTAAGAAACCGGGTAAATAGGACTAGAGCCATATCTGCAGCGCCAAGTGGCAGTCCTGGATGACCTGAATTTGCCTGCTGAACTGCATCGATCGCCAGCATGCGCAGCGTGGTCGCTGCTAGTTTATCTATTTCCGTGTACATAGTTTCTGTTCACCTCGCTGAACGAACTTGATCCTGGTTTGAAAATTATTTCCTAACTCTATACGCAAACCGTCACCCTTTGAGAATCACTTGGTCAAATGATTCCAGATATAAGATCTGGTTGCATTTACAACACTAGCTTCGGATTCGCTCACCTTTCGGATCGAAGCGCGGGGATCGAACAACTTCGGCTTTGACCAGCTCGCCAAAAAATTCAATCTCCAACTCGGTTCCAGGTTTCGAGTAAGTCAACGGAAGGTATGCATAAACTATGCTCTCTCCAACCGAATACCCATAACCACCCGAAACTACCCAACCGATGATCGTCTCTGTCCCCAGTGGTCTCACTGGTTCGTTCCCCAACGCGATTACCCGGCTATCCGCAAGCGTCATACAGCACAGGCGCTGCTGGAGACCAGCTTCCTTCTGCTTCAGGAGAGCTTCTTTACCGATGAAATCACTTTTTTCGAAATCAACAGCGAAACTCAAACCCGCTTCTAGTGGTGTGTAATCAGGGCTTATCTCGGCACTCCAATACCGATACCCTTTTTCAATCCTCAAGGTGTCTATCGCTTTGTATCCGGCAGCAACCATTCCCTCTTTCTCCCCAGCAGCCCACAGCGTATCCCATAAGTTCAATCCATATTCCATGGGGCAGTAAAACTCCCAGCCCAACTCCCCGACATAGGTAACCCTGCAGGCTAAAACCGGGACGCTTCCGATTGTCATGTACTTGGCTGTCATGTACGGAAATCCCTCGTTGCTGATATCATCCCTGGTCGCTTTGCCAAGAATTGCCCTCGCTTTTGGTCCCCATAATCCGATACAGGCAAAGGAGGAAGAGACATCTTCCAGCACCACAGAGCCATCTTCCGGCATATTCAACCGCAACCAGGAGCTATCGTGCTGACCAAACGCAGTTCCCGTGATGATAAAGAAGCGATCCTCTGCCAACCTAGTGACGGTAAAATCACACTCGATACCACCCCGCGGGTTGAGACACTGGGTATAAACAATCGTCCCCACTGGACGATCGATCTCATTTGCGCATACCCTATTCAGGAATTTCAAGGCTCCGGGTCCGCGCACTTCAAATTTATTGAAGGAAGTTTCATCAAACAGTCCAGCTGCCTCGCGCGTTTTCAAATGTTCGTAGCCAATTGCCCGCGACCAGTTGTGATGCGCCCAACCTTTTGGCTCATGCCCATGGCGCGCCAATCCTTCATACTGCCTGTAGAAATTCGGTCGCTCCCATCCAGTCCGCTCACCAAAAAATGCCCGTAATTCCCGCAAACGAGGAAAAGTTGGGGATAAGCGCAGGTTGCGCCTTGTCATTCGTTCACTACCAGGGTAGTGAATATCATAATACTTTGAATAAGTTTCGATCGTCCGGTCGACGATGTAGTCCTGGCTGACATAATTGGTACCAAAACGGCGCACATCCAGGCGCCACAAATCCCATTCAGGATGCCCTTCGATGATCCATTCTGCCATTACTTTCCCGATGCCACCGGCACCAGCCAAGCCGTGAGCACAAAAGGCACAGGCAACCCAAAATCCTTTGACTTCTGTCGGTCCCAGGAGAAACTCTCCATCCGGGGTAAATCCTTCAGGTCCATTTAACAATTGGATGATCTCCGCGGTCTCTACAACGGGCACACGCTTGATTGAATTTTCCATCAATGGGGCGAATCGCTCCCAATCGGGCGCAAGAAGCTGGTATTTGAAATCTTCCGGGATACCTCCCAGCCCAAACGGAGCCGGATCCCGCTCGTAACCACCAGTGATCAATCCCCCAACTTCTTCTCGCCAATAAACCAGTAGATCGGGATCCCGTAGGGTGGGAAAATCGTGACCTACACCTTCTATGGGCTTGGTGATGATATACAGGTGGGCCATCGGAACGACCGGTAAATTTAATCCAACCAGCTTACCAACTTCACCACCCCACTGTCCAGCCGCGTTGACCACGATCTCGGTCTTGATCGTTCCGCGATTGGTGACAACTTCGTTAACCCTTCCCTGGGCGAGGTTGATTTGTTCGACATTTGTATCCATGAAGAATTTCGCCCCGCGATTTTTTGCCCCTGCTGCTAAGGCGTTGGTTAACCCGGTCGGATCGATGACGCCATCATTCGGTGTGTAAGCAGCACCTACCACTCCATCTAATGACATCAAGGGAAAGAGATCGTAAGCTTCCTTGGGACTCAATAATTCCATCGGCATACCGAAAGACCGTGCCATCCCGACCATTCGTTTAATATCTTCCATTCGTTCGGGGGAAGATGCCAGGCGTAATCCACCGACTTCCCTCCAGCCGGTATCTACGCCGGTTTCATCCTTCAGTTGACGATAAAGGTCAGTGCTGTAATACATCATGCGGGTCAGGTTGGCATCGGAACGTAGCTGTCCAACTAACCCTGCTGAATGCCAGGTTGATCCAGCGGTTAGCTCGTGCCGTTCCAACAGAACTACATCCTTCCAGCCCATTTTTGTGAGATGATAGGCGATACTGCAGCCCCCCACGCCGCCCCCAATGATAACCACCTGTGCTTGTGATGGAAATTCGGACATGTCTCAAACTCTCCTTAAGTGATATCTATGATTTAATAATTTCCAACCACTTTCCCCAATTCGGATCTTCAAGATTTCCTGTTAAACGATCAAAATGTTTGTCTGCATATTCCCGAAAATCAAAATCAAGTTCTGAAATCCCCATTTGTACCAAACCCCACATCGACTCCCGATAATCAGAAATGACACGCATCACCTTCAGGCGCGCCCAGTTTTTATCATTCACCTCGCCGAAATAATCCTGCAGGAGTAAGTCGTCTTGGTCGTCATTGAATTCATGGTTTACCGAGAGGTTCGCTAAATCAAAATAACGATCTCCCATACCCGCATATTCCCAATCAAGAATGAATATCCTCTGGTTTTCAACCAGAAAATTCTCATTGAGCAGGTCATTATGGCAGGGACAATGCGGGAGGGGATCCGCATTGAAGGCATCTACCGCGTCTGCCAAGCATTCCAGCAGCCAATCGAAATGGTGCGGAAACTCTATCTGATGGCTCGTGGCAATTGCCGAATAATCTTTGACAATTTGGGGAACCCAAAACGTACCGGGGATTGTTGGAGAAGCGTGGAATTGTTTCAACATTTCCACAATTGTCTTCAGGTTTTCAGGCTGTTTGACCTCCTCGGGTGGTAGCGGAGATCCGTCGATAAACCTGGATACAAGATACCCTTCCGGTCTAATAAAATAAAAAACTTCGGGGGCTATTCCCAATTCGCCTGCCATTGAACTGGCTTCAAATTCTGCGTCGCGATCGATTCCAAGTAAATCAGTGTTCACCCCAGCGATCCGGAGGACATAAGACTCTCCCCCAACCTCCACCTTATAGTTCCGATTGGTGATCCCTCCTCCAAGGGGAGAATAAGTCAAATTTGCGGCATCAGCCCAATGGGGAACGCGACGGATTACCTGATCGATGGATTCTGTCATCTGATTCTCTTCCTTGTCAAAGATTCTGAGTGAAGTTGTCGATTACCCGCAATCTTTTTTCCATGATGCTCAGCAGACCATAAAACACTGGTCCTATTACCTGTGATTAGAGACAGAATAAACCGATACCCTGTATAGGATCACCTTATGTATGTCGAAAAACTACTGGAGATACCTATCGCTGCCAAACCGAATCCGGGCGCGCCATCTCGGAAACGATGTCAAAGGAGGAAATTACCCCTAGAGGGAGCGAATCGACATGTTCGGGATCGATTACCAATATCCGGTGATGGTGATTGTCGATCATCATCTTTGCGGCTTCGTGCAGGGTTGCATCCATACGAATTGTCAAAGGAGCATGCATCACTTCTGTTACCAACATCGAATCCGGGATCCGGTCGAGATCACTGAAACTCAACAGGTCCAAACCACTAAACACCCCTAAAGGTTTGCCATGGGCATCGGCTACAACAACCGATCTCCATCCCGATTCAATCATTGCTCTCGCCGCTGCGGTAACAGGCGTTTTTCCCCGGCAAACGAGGTAAGCATCCGACATAACGTCGCTCACATATTCGCGCCGCATTGTGGTTTTCGAAACAATGTCAGCGAGGAAATCTGATACGGATATCACACCTATGGGTTGTTGCTTTTCGATCACCAGCAGGCGTCTGATCCCGCCAGCAAGCATCCGTTGGGCTGCCTCACTGGCAGGTGTATCCGCCTCGATCATCTCCACTGGAGAGGACATCAATTCTTTTGCAGTCATCTCGCGCATGACTTCCAGGCTTTCCGGGTCACCCGACAGCCATTCCCCGGCCATGACATCATAATCCGTGATGACACCGATCGGCAGCTGCTCATCATTGAAAATAAAGAGACTGTGGACGTGATGTTCCGCCAGCATTCTTGCAACTTTTCCCAGGGAAATATCAGGATCGCACCTTACTACCCCCGAATGCATCAAATCTCGCACATTAGTAGTCACAATCATACCTCCTGCTGGTATGGATAAGTATTGTTAAGATCAAGAGCTGATTTCATATAAAGCTTTCTCACAATCAAAAAAGATTGAAGTTCAACTGACTTCATCCACATCCTTGTACCACTTAACCCGGTCACCAACCCGGTCACGCAGCTTCCAGCCCCTCGATTTTGGTTCGGCTTCTATCCTCTTGAGCGATTCGTGCACCTGGGATGCGACTCGCGCCTGCTCATCCTCACTCAATTGCGAATAATGGCCTGCCATTTGCTTTACTTTCTCCAGGTTCATCGTCGTTGTCCGCCACAATCCCCAATCCTTGGACAGCAACTCAGCAACCCTCTGGATATTGATCACTTCATCATCGGTATCACCGAGCGGGTGTTCCAGCAAAAGCATAATCGTGTCAATAATGTCTTTTTCATTAATTTGAAATATCTGCATCTTTTCCAGCAGCAGTTCTGCAAGAGGAATAGTCGGATTATCAACCTCCAAACGATCATTCCAGCTGATCACGTGGGAGAAATCCAGCTTGTCAAAAAATACATCCACGTGCAGGCTGCCATTAGACTGGTGAAATATCGCCCTGTCACCCTCGCTGACAATAAACACTTCCCGGATCTCTTCATAACCGAGATCCTGCATCATTTCTTTGACTGGCTTTGATTGATTGCGATATCCGGCAAAATCGATATCTGTGTAGGCGCGACCTAAAGCTGCCTGGAGATATCCATACTTTTGGCAATGCATCTGAAAGGCAAGCGATCCAATGACTCGTAATGTAACCCCACGTTCTTCGCTGGTTTTTAATATCCTTCGGAGCTCATTTTCAAACTGATCTCTTTCCGCTTGTCCCTGTTCACCCATGCCGATCGTGCTGTTAGACATAAATGACTCCTCTTGGGTCTACGTGAGCAATGAATATATTTCTGTTTATTATCCAAGGAATTGATAAATTCAAGAAATATTTCTTTGGCAGAAGCCTCGCAGAATTATAAATTAGTTTCAGGAATCATGCAATTTTCTGCAAAATTAGTCAATAATCGTCACAAAATACGCTCAAGAAAATAAATTTTGCAGCTCTCTAAAACCAGTTTCCCTGAACCATCGAGAAAAGTTTAAACAATGTTGCAACCATTCTAAATTTTCCTCAGGATAAAAATCCTTGGCATAATAATCCGTTATCGCCCAATTTATTACATACAGGTTTCCAAGGTTAATCATCATGGGTAAATGGTGCAATTCATCCGAGGTTAAGCTGGCAGAACTTTTTAAGTTCTGGATAGTTGATTGATATTTATCCAGGAATATCCGGCTCTCCTCAAGCCTCAGGATCCCATTCTCTTTTCCTCTCCAGCTCACAAAAAAATACCAAATAGCCAGGGCAACATCAAAAGAACGCCATTCGATTTTCGACCAATCGAAATCGAATAACCCCACAACCTTCTCCCCGTTAAATTTCAAATTCCCGGGATGATAATCACAATGGATCACACACTCAGCCCAAGTCGAGGTCGGCAGACCAGCAAAATACTCTTCTGCAAGCGTGCAATCTTCAATAATTTGAGAAGAGTTCTCAATGAGATACGCATCGAAACCTGTGTCTTTAGAAAATTGCGAACTGTTGCCTACTATGGTCTTTATCCTGGGGAGTAAATCTAATATCCTTGGCTCAAATCTTTTCCCCGTGGGCACAAGATTAAATACCGCGAGGTGAAATTGTGCTAAGACCGCAGCAGAATTTTTTATCTCGGCTTTACTGCATCTAGGATCAACACAAGTGTACTTATCCTCGCCAGCGAGGAATTCAAAAATTGAGTAAAAAATTGGCGGTCCTTCTTGATCTGCTCTTTTCTTCTTGAAATATGTAGATCCACTTCGCGTGGAAAATACCCTTGGAACCAGCTCAAAGTTATTTTGCAGGCAGTGATTAATCACCTCATGCTCAAATTTAATCTCCACTTCTTGAATACCAGACTTGTAGCGACGTAAAAAATATTTGTTAATTTTCCCCATTTTTCTTGTTGTTATCCCGTAGCTGGTATTGACATAGCCCCGCTCATTCTTTTCAAAGGAATCCAGAGTACCCAGATCGTAATTTACTAAAATCTCATTAATTTCTGCGAAAATAGCCGCTCGATCAGGTTTCATTTTATATATGCGGGTGTTGATATCCAGGTTGTTTGGATAAATGGGATCGAGATCATTAAAGGATTATTAACCATGCAAAATAAAATGCCTCATATCGATCAAAATTATACATTAATCAACAAAAACTTGCAAATTTGTACACAATTGGCTATAATAATCCCACAAATCGAACAAATTCCGTCAAAATCTAATCAATTTTTTTGTTTATTCCTGGCAGGATTAATTTTTCTTAATCTATTCACCAAACTAAATCACAAAGATCAGTTCGATATCCTGGCAATTTGACAATAATCAAATAGTTCATAGCGATTAAGTCTTTCAACTTCTATCCTGAATAACACCAAGCAAGATAGGACATCGTTCCGAGAGCGATATTCATCATAGCAAAGGCTTATACCGTGAGCAAACAACTCATTCCTGCCCAACGACGTGAACGGATCCAAGAATATCTGACTCTTCACAAGATTGCCCCCAGCTCCGAACTCAGTTCCTTGCTTGGAGTATCTGAAGCTACGGTACGCCGTGATCTGGAGTGGATGGAAAATGAGGGTATCCTCTATCGTACGCATGGCGGGGCAATCCTTTCCCAACACCTTCAGCTTGAACCAGAATATACCCAGAGGGTACAAAAACAGGTAGAAGAAAAAATTGCGATTGGACGCCTGGCTGCTTCACTTATTAATGATGGGGACATTGTATTTGTTAATAGTGGTACAACCGCAACACAATTAATTCGCCAAATAAGGACGAACGGGAACATTACTGTTGTCACAAATAATATAACCGCGGCATTGGAAATCGGGGAATCAAATCTTGAGTTAATTCTTGTCGGGGGAGTATTTCAACCAAAATCCAATTCTATAGCTGGCAGATTTGCTATTGACAATATAGGAAAGATTTATGCTGATAAAGCATTTATTGGTGTGGACGGGATTACGATCAAACATGGTTATACGGTCCCCTCTAATGTTGAAGCGGAAGTTATCCGCTTGATGATCACTCGAACAACGGGTTCAATCTACGTGATTTCTGATCATACTAAATGGGGGATTGTATCCAATTTTGAGGTAGCAGGAATCGATGAGATCCCCACCCTGATTACGGATGAGAAGCTTGGACAAACAGCCAAGGATGCTCTCACCAAGCGAGATATTCAAATCTTAGAACCCCAGATGTTAGTTAAAGGATAAATACAATTCCTTAATGGTGCGAATGTTATAGATATCAAAATCGGAGGTCAGAGAATGTCATTCTTCTCACGAAAATCAAAATCAAAACCGACTCGGCTTTACTTTGCAACAGATGTTCACGGCTCCGAGCGGACGTATCGTAAATTTTTGAATGCTGGAAAGTTTTATGAAGTAGACGTACTTGTGATGGGTGGTGATATCACCGGAAAACTACTGGTACCGATCATCGACGAAGGCAATGGGAATTATCGAGCTACCTTGCAGGGTGAAGTTGAGCGGTTGACAACCCAGGACGAGCTAGAAAAACTTGAAGATCGATTGAGAACACTCGGGTTTTATTTTAAGACAATGAAGGAAGACGAATTTAAACATCTCCAGGAAAACCCAACAGCGGTTGATGAATTATTCCATGAGCAAGCGAAAAATAGATTATCCGATTGGATTGATCTGGCTGAATCTCGCCTCAAAGGGACTGGTATTCGCTGCTTTGTCACCGGTGGGAACGATGATGATCCTGAAGTACTCGAGGTGATGAAACGGGAAAATACGGAAGCCTTTATTGCTTGCGAAGGTGAAGCAGTCATGGTAGACAGCAGTCATTCCATGATCAGTGTAGGCTTCAGCACTTATACCCCCTGGGATACACCTCGTGAAGTTAGTGATGAAGAATTGGGGGACATGATCGAAGAAATGATCGCTAAAGTCCAGGAACCAGGTAAAAGTATCTTCAACTTTCATGATCCTCCGAATGATTCAACCTTGGATACCTGCCCAAAACTGGATTGGGATACCGACCCTCCAACCCCGATCGTGGAAGCAGGGCAAATTGTTATGCATGGTGCTGGGAGCAAATCTGTCAGGAAAGCTATTGAAACATACCAGCCTCTACTCGGTTTACACGGACACATTCACGAATCTCAATCTGTGGCAAAAATTGGCAAAACAACCTGCATTAATCCAGGCAGTGAATATGGAGAAGGCGTTTTGCGAGGTTGCATAGTTATTATGAATGAAGGGAATATAGAAGGATACCAAATGACGCGGGGTTAAGAGATATATCCAGAAATCTTCATAACCTGTACGGTGGTATCGGTGTTAATACAAACACGAAAGGAGGAGTAGATGGATAAATCGAAAAAAAGATAAAACTCCCTAGGTCATTAATTTTCCATCCGAATTGCTTACCAAAGACGTATTATCACTCATCGTCGATGGTCAGCGCCTTTTATCTAAAAGGAGAATAAAAAATGTCTGTGTCATCAGAAGCTGCCAAGCCTGAGGTTTTTACCCGAAAAGCGTCCGGCTTGGTCCGCGTTATGTCCCCCCTATCGGCATTCATTTACAACGTATTAACTATGGGACTGATTTTCCCTTGGACGTATCTTTGGGCACCTGCTTCACTTCCAGGCGGAAAAATCGTGTGGGGCATCCTGCTGGCAATGGTGATTGAGATACCCATCGCCTTCGTGTATGTCTGGCTTTCCACCGCCATGCCACGTTCTGGCGGAGATTATGTGTTCCAATCGCGCGTGTTCGGCGGTGGGGTGGCCTTCACCGTGGTGATGTCCGGTTACGTGATCTGGATCCTGCAGTGGGTCGCACTTTCAGGTTGGCTCTTGTCTAACCTAGGGTTCGCCCCCCTGTTCCTGGGTTTGGGCGCCACTACAGGTAATGCCACCCTGGCTGACATCGGGATCTGGTTTACGACCTCCTGGGGCTCAGTAATCACCAGCATTCTGAATGCGCTCGTAGCCCTGGTGATCCTGGCCTCGGGCTTCAAGAACTACATCCGCCTGCAGACGGTGATGATCATCGCCACCCTGATCGCATTTGCCACCATGTTGATCGTCCTGCTGTCCTCAACACCAGCCGCCGCTGCCCTCAAGCTGGACTCTTTCGCCATGGCGATTAGCCAGGTGCCGGATTTCGTCCAGACAGCTATCAATGCCACCGTGGCTGCCGGAGTTGATTTGACGCCGCCATTCAGCCTGGTCGCCACGATCCTGGTCGCCCCCATTGCCTGGACCTCCCTGCAGTGGGCAACCTACAGCGCCCAGCAGAACGGTGAAATCAAGGATGCTCGCTCCTTCAAGAGCCAGTCCTTCATCATCGTCGGGTCACTGATCTTCACCGGCGTCTTGCTGGCCTTCCTGGCTTTTGCCCTGGAACGTGCGGTGGGAACTGAATTCCTGTATGTGGCAGGTGCTGGTTATTCAGGCTTACAGGAAGGGACTATCGCTAGCTTTTATCTGTGGCCAAACATGATCGCGGTCGCCCTGACTGCCAGCCCGATCATCGTGTTCTTGATCGGATTGGGATACATTCTTAACTCGCACCAGATCGTGCACAACTGCTACATCGGTATGACCCGCGTGATGGTCGCCATGAGCCTGGACCGACTGCTGCCAAATTGGGTCAGCGAAGTCAACGAGCGATACCATACACCCGTGAATGCCCACATCGCTTATTTCGTTGCCAGCATCCCGGTCATCCTGGTTTACAACCTCTGGAATCCCTGGACGGCCTTGACCCTGGGTGTGACCTTCGCCTGCGGGTATGTTTTCGTGATCACCTGCC
>CP070764.1:771932-833463 GCA_020349245.1 Chloroflexota bacterium
TTGAGATAACCAGGATCAGAGGATTTCTTCAGACCCTCCCGGAGACAGATCGATCGGCGTTCATCATGCGGGTACAACACGAGCTTCCCTACGTCGAGATCTCCCGCATACTGAACATCTCTTTATCAGCAGCAAAAGTCAAAGTTCACCGGGTAAGGAGAGAATTAATCATGAGAAGCATCCACCGGCAGGAGGTTTAATTATATGGAAATCTCTCGCAACACGATCATCGATTTACTCCCGCTGTACATCGCGGATGAAGCGAGTCCCGAGACTCGCCATCTTATCGAGCTGTATCTCAAGAACGATCCCGACCTAGCTGAAATTGTGAAGAAACTATCGGCATCCGAGATACCAAACGAAATCCCAATTCCTATTAACAAGGAGCGTGAAATGGAAGCATATGAAGAAGCAAAACTGCAGCAGCGAAAATACGTCATCACCCTGGTCGGCGTGATTGCCATCATTTTCCTGATCATGATGGCTGCTGCCCTGGGTGGCTTATTCCTGCTACTGCCTAGAATCTGGTAGCATATTTTGATCTGTGTGCTGCTCTAGTACCAATAAAAGTTCGCCGGTACTAGATCCTGGAACAACAAAACCCGGAAAGAACTGCTGCTAAAATCGGATATACAGATTCTTTCCGGGTACTCTATAATCGGGAAGAATGACATCTTCTCAAAATTAATTCTTCAATATGAAAATCACGGACCTTGACCCAAAGAATCAAGACCTTATCCGGCAGGCCGCCTCCCTTCTTGTGAAAGGGTTCAAGACCCATTGGCCCAATGCCTGGAGGACCATGGAGGAAGCGTGGGAAGAAGTCCAGGAATCGCTCCAACCTGACCGGATCAGTAGGGTTGCCTTAAACGAGGAAGGTAAAGTGCTGGGCTGGATTGGAGCGATTAAGGAATACCATGGACACGCTTGGGAGCTGCACCCCCTGGTTGTAGATCCGGATTCCCAGGGAATTGGTATAGGCAGAGCATTGGTGAACGATCTTGAAGAGCAAGTCCGCAGACATGGGGGCGAAGTGATCTTCTTGGGTACAGACGATGAAGACGGCATGACTTCCGTAAGCAATGTAGAGCTTTTTCCTGACGTGCTCGGACACCTTGCCGAGATACGGAATCTTAAACGTCATCCATATGAGTTCTACCAGAAATTGGGCTATTTCATCGTGGGGGTTATACCGGACGCTAATGGACCCGGAAAACCAGATATTCTCATGGCTAAACGGATAACAAATTAATTCATCCATTATAGATTTGACTTTCCTCTCGACCATTTCAGGAAAAACCTCACCACCTAAACCCTGACCCAAAGTTTGCACGAAGGCCATGGGAGCTTCTATTACAAATCCAAACCCCGGGCATCTTGAGGAAAGGCACACAACCGATTTTGGCATCAAGCACACCTCGTGTTCCCCGATCTATGCGATATATGCCGGGAGGATTTTATGTGATAAAATTTTTTTCTGTAGAACTATCCAGAACCAATTCATGTACAAACTACCAGGAGGCTGCCATGGCAAAAAAGAAAGGTAAGAAAAAAGACAAGAAGGACAAGAAGGGCAAGAAGAATAAATAGCCCTTAATTAATCACTTTGAAAAAATCCCAGCCTTGAGGCTGGGATTTTTATTAGAGAATCCTGCCGAAAAAGAGGGAAATACGACCAAGGGGGAAAAGACTCCACAGGAGAGCCATTTATTCTTATTTTCCGAACCGATGGAAAATTCCCTGGGATACCTCGAGACACCCCTCCCGAGAAGGATATCGTACCCCTCCCAGGAGGCTGGTATATATTACCGGTGTAAATTAATATTTAAGTTTATCATTCCCACTGAACTGTGTATGGATCAAGAGAGTAATATGAAATAGAAGATCACGAGTATAGGGAGAGGTCACCATGAAGACATCATCCATGATATTCAGTTATTCGTTAATAATTTTAACCATCTGCAGTTTACTTGCCGCCTGCAACCTCATCGAACCAACTGAACCGATCGTGATACTGATGCCGGAAATCACACCAACCACTTTACCCCCGATCGAGACTGAATCCACAACCATCCTGGAAAATGTACCCACTAAGACCCCGGATTCCTCGCCTGCCGAATCCCCTCTGGACCAGGTAATCCGTGACCTAGATGGATTACCGATCGACCAGTTCTTCAACGAATCTTTCAAGCAGCTTCTGCTGCGAGAACCGGAGACCCTCACTTATGCCAATATATCTCAAGAATTTGGATTACGAGATGACCAGCTCAATGACCGGTCTGACGCTTATCTACGCCAGACCCAGCAGCTAGAGACCGCTATCCTGGATTTGCTACACACCTACGAACGGGAGCAGCTTACCCCCGATCAGCAGCTCTCGTATGACATCTACGAGTGGGATTTGGAGAATCGAGTGGCTGGTCACCAGTTCATGTACCACGATTACCCGCTGAACCACATGGTCTTTAGCTATGATTTTTCCCTGAACGAGCTCTTCACCGAACTCCACCCACTCAACACCCGGGAAAACGCGGAAGATTACATATCCCGCTTATCACAAGTCAACCGCCAGGTGGACCAGGTTCTCGAAGGGCTAAAACTGCGCGAGCAGGCTGGTGTCATCTTGCCAGATTTCATTATCCACATGGCCCGCGGCAACCTGCAGGATTATCTCGGCTCTCATAGCAATGATCCAGGACAAATCGATCCGCAGAGACTGCTGGTATATACGGTATTCAGCGACAAAATTGAAAGAATCTCCGAACTATCCAGCGAGGAGAAGTCTGCTTTACGCGAATACGCTCGGCAGGAGATCGAAAATTCTTTTATCCCCGGCTATCTAAAGCTGATCGGTTATCTCGACCACCTCGAAGAAGTCGCCGACAGCAACGCTGGAGTCTGGAAATTCCCTGATGGTGAGGCATTTTACGCCCACAAACTCCGCGAGGAGACCAACACCGATCTTACTGCAGAAGAGATCCACCAGATCGGTCTTGGGGAAGTCGACCGTATTCGAAGCGAGATGCGCCAGGTCTTTGATCAATTGGGCTACCCTGCAGATGAAAGTTTCTCCGAATCCCTGGGCCGGGCAATCCGTGAAGGGGGTTCCTACAATACGAGCTCGCAAACTGGCAAGGATGAATACATTGCGGCGGTTGAAGCGATCATTGAGAAGGCCAACCTGCGGATGGGGGAAGTATTTGATATCGGACCCAGGTGGGGAGTGGTGGTCGTTGGAGGACCAGCCGGCGGGTACTATACTCCAGGTGCGCCGGATGGTTCGCGGCCCGGGGCGTATCACGTCGCCACAACGGGATCTAGCCGGAATAAGTTTCTCGAAGCTACCACCGCTTACCATGAAGCTGTCCCCGGCCACCATTACCAGATCGCCACCGGTCAAGCCATGGACCTGCCCATGTTCCGCAAGGAAGGCAACTACAACGGTTATATCGAAGGCTGGGCGTTGTATGCAGAGCGCCTCGCCTGGGAAATGGGTCTTTACGAAGACGACCCCTACGGAAATATCGGCAGACTCCAGATGGAGTTGCTGCGTGCGGTGCGGCTGGTGACAGACACTGGCATTCATGCCAAGAAGTGGACCCGGGAGGAAGCCCAGTCTTATATGGATGAGGCCATGGGTGCTCCGGGATATTTTTCCTATGAAGTTGACCGCTATGTGGTTATCCCCGCCCAGGCTACCGGCTACAAGATCGGTATGCTCAAGATCCTGGAACTGCGCCAGCGGGCCATGGATATCCTGGGAGATAAATTCGATATCAAAGAATTCCACAACGTGGTGATTGGCAACGGTAGTCTGCCGTTTGAAATCCTGGAACGCCTGGTAGATGACTATATCGCAGCTGCACAAAACCAGTAAGGTTATCCGATGACATTCACGGACGCGTATTGACGAACCAAGCCTGGTGAGTATAATCAGATCAAGATAACAAACTCCTCGCCGAGTGAACACCAGGCGGAATAAGTACCCGAGGCAGCAAGATAAACCAAACCCTCATCGATGCCGCTGATGTAGATTCGGCGGCATTTTCCGGTCTTTCCAGGAGGGGTACAAATGAACTTCGGCTTCATGGGACAAATCCTGCGGGTCAACCTTTCCACCGGGAAGATCGCAGCTGAACCGATCAACCTGGAGAAGGCGCGCAAATACCTGGGAGGTGCGGGCTTGGCCACCAGGTATCTTTTTGATGAGACGCCAGTCGGAGCCGATCCCCTCGGCCCAGATAACCCGCTGATCTTCATGACCGGTCCTCTGACCGGGACGGCTTCAGCGAGCGCCAGCCGCTATTCTGTGGTTGCCAAATCTCCTCAAACAGGCATCTGGGGACAGGCTAACTCGGGTGGCACCTTTGGACCCGCCATGAAACGCAGCGGATACGACGGGGTGATCTTCGAAGGAATTTCCCCCAAGCCGGTCTATCTCAATATCGTCTCGGGAGAAGCGCAGCTGTGCGATGCCGGGCACCTGTGGGGGAAAACCGTGCCCGAAACCGAAGATTTGCTTCAAGCAGAGAGCGATGTCAGGCTCACAATCGCTTCCATTGGTCCTGCAGGAGAGAATCTCGTTCGCTATGCCGCGATTATGAATAACAAGCACCGGGCAGCTGGCCGCTGTGGGCTGGGCGCAGTGATGGGGTCGAAACGCCTCAAGGGTATCGCCTGCTATGGTAAAGAACCTGTGCAGATCGCCCAGGAAGGTGGATTCAGGGAAGCAGCCAAACGCCAGATCGGATTCCTGGACGAATCGGTGCTCAAGGTCATCTTTGATACCTTCGGTACGAGCATGATCGCCGATATGGTCAATGTACGCGGCGGCTATCCCACCCGCAACTGGCAGGAGAGTGTTTTTGAGGGGATCGAATCGGTCAATGCGGAAGGCATCGCTGACTCGGTCTTCGTAGAGGGTGTGCCGTGTTATGCCTGCCCGGTGACGTGTGGCCGGCGGACAGAGATCACAACAGGAAAGTGGCAGGGCAATGCCGGTGAAGGTCCCGAGTATGAGACGGTTAACACCTTGGGAGCAATGTGTGGAGTCTCCGATATCAACGCCATCACCATGGCCAACTACCTGTGCAACCAGTATGGGTTGGATACCATCAGCACCGGCTCGACGATTGCCTTCGGCATGGAGTGTTTTTCCCGCGGCATCCTGACCCGGGATCAAACCGGCGGACTGGAGCTCAACTTTGGCGATTCGGAGGTGATCGTCGCACTGATTGAAAAAATCGCTCTCCGGGAAGGCATTGGCAATCTACTTGCAGAAGGCACCCGCATCATGGCCCAAAAGCTCGGCGGTGGTTCCCGAAAATTTGCCATGCAGGTCAAAGGACTGGAACTTCCAGCCTATGATCCCCGCGCTGCAAAAATCTGCGGTTTGGGGTATGTGAGCGCAAACCGGGGCGGAGATCACATCACCAGCTATGTTGAGGCACCTACATTCGTCGATGTACCCCTGTTGATTATCGAAAACAGCACCATCAAGGATCCCCTGGTTGCCGATCCGGCTGAAGCACAGGTTGTGATCGATATGGAAAATGCATTCAGCGCACTGGATGCCATCGGTTGTTGTAAATTCATGGGTATGGGTCTAACCTCCCAAGACATGGTCGACCTCTTGGCCCTTGCCACTGGTTGGGATATAGACATTGAGGAATACCTGACTTGCGGGGAGCGCAATTATAATCTTGCCCGGGCTTTCTGCATCCGGGAAGGGATCACGCGGGAGATGGATATCTTACCTGACCGCTTGATGCAGGATCCGTTGCCCTCCGGACCTGCGGAGGACATGCTGATTGACCGAGAATCGCTGGAAGCATTGAAAGACGCCTATTATGAATTTCGCGGATGGGACAAGACAACCGGAGCACCCACCCCCAAAAAATTATTTCAACTTGGATTGGAAGATCTGATCCCCGATCTCCAGGAAGTACCCCTCGCAAAATCAGGATTAAAGTATTGAATTATCCGCTTTTTTAAGCAGTTCCTGTACGGCTCGCAATTGGGATTTCGAGAGACCCAGCGTCAGCTCGGTCTCTTCATCTTCCCTGATAATCCGCCGGCCAAGACCGGAATAGCGCCACATTTTCAGGTCCTCTTCCATAGGAGAACCGATGATATCCTCGCGTACGATATGCCCGTCCTCCATGACGAGCACCCGGTTGGTTTGCCGCGCCACCGATTGATCGTGGGTGACGACGATGAAGGTTGTCCTCTGACTCTGATTCAGGTCCCGCAGCAGCCCCATCAGCGCCTGCCCGGCGGAACTGTCCAGGCTGCCTGTCGGCTCGTCGGCCAGCACCAGCAGAGGTTTGTTCGCCAGCGAGCGGGCGACAGCCACCCTCTGACGCTGCCCACCCGATAATTGGTTCGGTAGATGGTCCATTCGGTCAGCAAGACCAACCAATTCCAACAATTCTCTTGAACGTTTTCGCCGTTCCGACATCCCCAGGTGCCCCATCATGGGTACTTCAACATTTTCCTTGGCGGTAAGCGTTGGTATCAAATTGTGCAGCTGGAACATAAAGCCTACGGTTTTTGCCCGGAACTGATCCTTGTTTTGGATCTGGGCCAGGTCCTCTCCATCAATCAGGACCTGCCCACTGGTGGGTTTATCCAGTGCGCCGATCATATTCAGCAAAGTGCTTTTCCCGCTCCCGCTTGGACCCATCACTGTGACCAACTCCCCTACTGCGACTTTCAAATTAACCTCGTCCAAGGCGCGGATCTCTTCACCATCCCCATAGATGCGGGTTAAATTTATGGTTTCAACCAGGAATTCAGAGGCTGCATTCATATGGCTCGCTCCAATTTGCTTATTCACCGACTTCAATATCCACAAATGCGGTCATTCCCCAGCGCAGCTGATCCGGAATCTCATCCAGCTCGATGGTCACCGGATAGTTCACACCGGCGCCTTCAGTAGCCTTCGGAGCGATCCGCGTTACCACACCGCCGACGACGACATCTGGTAACGCATCAAAAGTGATAATTGCGCTGTCGCCAATTTTCACCTGGGCGAGATCGATCTCCGAGAGATCGGTTGTTTCCACCTGCAGGTGGTTGATATCCGCCAGAAGCAGCACGGGCTGACCGACGTTCACCCACTCGCTCGGGTGAACAAATATTTCACTCACATTGCCCTCGAAAGGCGCAAGCAATTCAAGATCATTCAGCGCAGACTCGGCAGCATCCAGCTGCGCCTGGGCGTTTGCCAAACGGGCCTCTGCCACCGCGAGATCGTCAGGGTCGGGTCCCTGGCTGTACACCTCGTATTCCCGCTGGGCGATATTAATTTGCGCTTGCAGCAGCTCGACATCCCCCCGGTCGGGACCTTGTTGAGCCCGTTCATATTCCCGCCGGGCATCCAGCAGGCGCGCCTGTGCGGAGGCCAGCTCAGCTTCTGCAACGGCAATGTCCAGCTCATTGCCGCTGCTCAACAGGGCGTTGAGCTTTCTCACTGCAGCATCATAGGCTTGCTGGGCATTCGCCTGGCGAGCCAGCAAATTTGCTCTAACCAGATTCTCCTCGCTCTTGCTGGCATACGGCTCAAAATCTTCGTTGGCCTTGTCCAGGGCATCCCTTGCTAAGACGACCTGGGCTTTGGCTGCATCGATATCTGCCTGGTCCGCAGTTGAAGCCAAAATACGTAAACGCCTCTCCGCGCTGTCAACTGCCTTTTCGGCATCAGCGATAGCCTGCAGGGCATTTGCTTCCCGCATCTCAGAACTAAGCAGGTCTTCCAGTGCTTTCTGCGAACTATCCAGTTCCTGGAGGGCCTGTGCAGCCAGCAGCTCCGTGTTCTTGTTCAGCTCATTCAGCGAAAGCCGGGCGCTGGCCAGCTCCAGCTGGGCAGCCGCGAGTGCTGCCAAGAGCTGTTCTTTTCCCTCCAGGCGGATCAAAACCTGATCTACGCTGACCAAAACATCCTCGCTGACCAGGACCTCCTCCACCACCCCGGGGATCGTCATGCTCAGGGTTGCCCAATCGACAGGGATAACAACACCCGTTGCACTGACAATCGGCGAAAAATCACTTGCGGACGTCGCAACTTCTGGCTCTGGTGTTTCCGCAGGTGAAAAGCTGCTGCAGGCTGTAACCATAACTAAAACGATCAGGATAAACAGCAGATTTGGGCGTATTTTCTTCATATCAGCTTTTCCTTTCCCATCGGGTCCAAGCATCAATTCTCATGCAGTCTGCAAATTTCAAATTATTCATATCGCAGGGCTTCAACCGGCTGCAGTCGAGTTGCCCGGTAGGCTGGATAAAGACCACCAAGTACACCGAGCAGCAGAGCTACCGAGAAAGCCCGTACAAAAATAACTAAATCCCAGTTTGGAGAAAGGATCGAACCGTACATCGGGATCAAATGAAACAAAAAAGTGAGGCCAAAAGCTATCCCAATGCCAAACAAGCCTCCCACTAAACCGAGCACGATGGATTCATTCATAATTAATCCCAAAACTCGCCTGCGCCGCCAACCGAGGGAGCGCAGGACTCCTATCTCCCGGGTGCGCTCAAGAACCGACATCAACATCGTATTCAGCACGCCCACACCTCCCACACCAATCGCTAGCAAGGAGATCGCGGCAATCAGACCATCCACGGTTTGCATATCAGGCATCTGCTCAACGAATTCACCGCTGAGACTGGCATGAACATCCGAGAACGAAGCGTTGATCCGGATTACGATCTCTTCCGCCTGTGAGGGTTGATCAACTTTCACCAGGTACATAGTGACTTTGCGCGGCCTGCCCATGTAAGCCTGGGCATCCCGCAGGGATATCACCCCGCCCATCTCCTCCCAGGCAGCCCCCGATTCATAAATTCCCACCACCTTGAAGCGACTGCCGCCCACCTCGATTGTGTCCCCCACTGATTTGCTGAGCGAATCAGCCATCATCCGCCCCAGCAGCATCTGATGATTGCTGGTCAGGGACTCCCCTTCCACGATATTGAACTGCTGGATGCTGTATTCATGCGGCGCATACCCGAAGATAATAAAGATCGCCCCGGAGTCAGGCAGGATAGTGCCGGTAAATCCCAGCCCGCTCACATGGGCGACTCCCGGGAAGGCGGCGATCTTCTCCCCGATGCGCTCATCCAGCGCACTGAACTCTGTATCTGCCACTCCGGATTGGCGTACGATGATCTCTGCATCTCCACCCATGGCAACGATCACATCCGTGAAACCCCCAATGAGACCCTCCAAGGCCATGATGCCGCCCACCGTGATACCGATCACACCCAATGTCAGCAGCGTGCGAGTCGTCCGCTGCCACAAATTTTGGACTGTCATACCGCCTAACGGCAGGCGATGCACCTCACTTCCAGATGTACCCCCTTCATAGCGCAAAGCTTCCACGGGTTGCAGCCTGGATGCCCGCCAGGCAGGATAAAAGCCACCAACCAATCCCAACACCATCACGGTAATAAAAGCCTGCAACAGTATGCCCATATTGATATTTGCTGCCGAGGCACCGAAAAAACCAACCACATTCGAAAACACCATCAGCAGCAGCCACCCCAAGAGTACGCCTACCAGTCCTCCCAGGAAGCTGACCAGCAGGGATTCGCTCATGATCATGCCCAATATACGCTTGCTGCTCCAGCCCGTCGCCCGCAACACGCCAATTTCCCTGGTCCGTTCTATGACCGACATCAGCTGCGCGTTCATCATGCTCACCCCGCCAATCAGGATAGCCAGGCCGGCAATCCCCCAGACAAAAGCCTGGATATAATCTCCCATGAGCTGTTTATCAGCAAATTCATCGGTCCCGCTGAGGGATAGATTTGGCCACAAACGAGAGACCCGCCGCTCAAGCCTGTCCCGCATCCCCACATCTTTGAGCTGGATATAGAAGACACTGACCTGCCTGGGCTTGCCCAGCACGTCTTGCGCATCCCGCAGCAATATCACCGCGCCATTGTCTTCTAAGGTCGCACCGGTTTCGTAGATTCCCACCACCCGGAATACACTCTCCATGATGCGAATTGAATCCCCGGGGTTCTTATTCAGCACCTCGGCTGCCGAAGCCCCCAGGATGAGCGGCTTTCCATGGGCTTGCTTCGCCTCTCGGGAGGCCAGATCTCCCCCTTCTACGATTCGAAAGCGGCTGAGCACAAAACTATCAGCGGGATATCCATACACAAAGAAATAGGGCACATTTTCCGTGGGCACAAACCCCTGCAGCATCCCGCTCACGGAGGTAATCTCCGGCATGGCAGCCAATTGACCGGCAATACTCTCGTCCACTGAAGTGGTGGTTAAATCAACTGCGTCCGGCTGGCTGAGAATCAAGTCTGCCTTGCTGCCGGTTAGGATCGAATCGTATCCCACCTTCAAGCCAGCTGCCAAGGCACCTAAACCGACGATCGCAGCCACACCGATACCGATCCCGATTACGGTCAGTATGGTTCGTCCTTTTTGCCGGAAGAGGTTCTTAAATATCATCGCCCGATTTCACCAAGAATGATTCGTCCGCAGCTAAATGATCTCCCTCAATATTTTGACCAATCTAAATTTTATCATAGACAAATCTAAATACACAGGTTCCTCTCAACACTTACCGGTGACCGGGTACAAAAAACCATACCGCAAAACATCCTCCAGCAGTTAAAAATATTCACCAAATCACGCTCAGGATTTGGTTCCTGGGCAGATCTACGAACAAATTATCCCTAATGGAACTTTGAATTTTTTGCCAACTTTCTTGAAATAAAACGATTCCTGACCTCTCGTATCTAATCCTTTCCACGTGATGAGATCCAGGGGGCGATGAACAATCGCAAAATTAAATGTATAATGAATTTTACCTGTGGCGCAAAAAAACAAGGGAACGCCTGGGGACCGTGATGGCAACACCGCTTCCACTTTGCTGCTTCTCCAAGCTTTGATTACGGTCATCAATCCAGGAACACCTTTCACGCTTTTGGGGTGCAATGAACTACGCAGAAAAGCCTTGGCTGAAGAGCTACAAATTGGGGCCATACAAACTGGAGCAGAGTCTGGCACCTTATCCACTTGAACCAGTATACAAAATACTCGATCAAGGGGCAGAAAATCACCCTGGTCAGACAGCGATCTTCTACCTTGGCAGGAGTATAAACTACAGCCAATTGAAAAGGCGCGTCGACAAATTGGCCGGAGCACTGGCCAGGCTTGGGGTGGAAAAAGGCGACCGGGTATGTGTCTACCTGCCGAATTGTCCAGAATTTATCATCAGCGATTGGGCTATCCAGAAAGCCGGCGCGGCAATCGTCCCCACCAGCATCCTGCGCACGGCAGAGGGTCTGCTGCACGAGGCCAGCAGTTCAAATAGCAAGGTCATCATTTGTCAGGAAAGGAACCTGGACCTCGTCCTGGGCGTAAAGGATCAATGCGATCTTGCAGAGGTCATTGTCACCTCGAATAATGGTTATGATCTCGAAGCTGTATCCGGCAGCTTGCCAAAGCATGGGCATGATTTCCGGGAACTCATAAACGAAACCGATCCAATCCCCCCGCAAGTGGAGATCGATCCCCAGGAAGACCTCTGCGAATTATCCTTCACTGGCGGTGCAACCGGGACACCCAAAGGGGTCATGATCACCCATGCCAACCGTCTGAGCTGCATCCACCAGAGCCTGCCCTGGGTGCTGAAACCCCTGATCCATGGTTTCGCGGGTAAAGCCTCGGTGTTGATCGCCATCCCCCTCTTCCATTCCTACGGTCACTTCACCCAGCAATCTTCCGCCCTGCTGGGGCTGCGCATCCTGTTGCTGCCCGATCCCAGGGATTCAAACCTGATGATCGAGTATATAGAGAAATACCGACCTCTGTTTATCCCGGCAGTTCCCACGCAGCTGATGCGCATCGCGGATGCAGAGCTCAGCCGCATGAACTCCCTGCTGTGGAGCGGCGCAGCCCCCTTGCCGATCGAGGTTGGGCAGGCGATCAAGCGCAAAATCGGTATGCCGGTTTCACAGGCCTACGGATTGACGGAAACCTCGCCGGTGACTCACTTCAACGTATCCTCCTTCTCCAAGATCACCGGCTTCATGGCCAAGGAGAAATTCGGGATCGGCATACCAACCCCGGATACGGAATGCCGACTGATCGATATCGATACCGGTGAAGATGTCCCTGCCGGCAAACCAGGGGAGATCGTGGTCCGCGGCCCACAGGTGATGAAAGGCTACTGGCCAAAACCCGGTTCCGGGCTCACCCCGGATGGATGGCTGCATACCGGGGATATCGGAACGATGGATGAAGACGGGTATTTCCAGGTTGTCGACCGCACCAAGGACATGGTCAACGTCTCCGGTCTGAAAGTTTACACCAACACGGTAGATGAAGTACTCTATGAACACCCGGGGGTGCTGATGGCTGCTGCCTTCGGAGTGCCCGACCCGGAGAATCCTTCCAGTGAACGGGTCATGGCGGTGATCCAGCCGAAGAAAGATTACCGGGGAACCATCAGTGAGGCGGAAATCAGAGCATTCTGCCAGGAAAGACTATCCCCGTACGCGGTGCCAAAATTCATCGAATTCCGGGACGACATGCCGCTCACGGTGACCGAGAAAGTTTACAAAAAAGCGCTGCGAGAAGAAGTTCTGCGCAGGATGGAAAAGGATCTTACCCGGTAAATTAACCGAAGGCCGAGCTTGAAGAGAACCTAAACGAACCCATGTGTTGAAAGGGGAGTTCACCCATGACTACCTACCAGTACTGCACACCAGAATGGTTGGCCAATTCTTTAATCCTTTTTCGGGACAATCCAAAATATAAGAACGCTTTCCAGAAGCTGACCATGAAAGTAGCCTTCCGCATCCGTGCGGACCCGACTTTGGGTATCGATCGGGATATCCTCTTCGCTGGCTACGTTGACCAAGGGGAGATTACCAAGCTGGCCTTCATCTCGGAATCGGAAGCCCAGGAGGAAGCGGATTATATCCTCTCCGCGTCTCCCCAGCAGTGGACCAAGCTGCTGCGCAAAGAGAGCCTGTTTGCCGGTGATATCGCCCTGGGACGGATCGCTATCGAAAAAGGCAGCAAGCCCGGTGTAATCAAGATCGCCCCTTATTCGACCACCTTCGTCAACGCCCTGACCCAGATCGATCTGCAATTCCCGGATGAGATGTCTCCCGAAGAAATGGAGATTTACCGGGAAAAGATCAACCAATTTCGCACCGAGCTGGGTGTTTGAAGTTCATCGTGGTGCAAGCATGCCGGTAAAAGTCAGGGGTTATCTCACTTATAAAGCTATCATCGGGAAACAGTCGATCACGGTTGAGAACGGAGAAACGCTGACCGTGATCGAACTATTCAACTTACTGGCGGGTGAACTCGGTCGGGAATTCAGGGAGGCAATATATGATCCGCAGACCAAGGCACTGGGAGAACAGGTGGCCGTGATTATCAATGGGCGCAGCTACCACAACCTCCCGGATAAATTGGAGACGCACCTCAAGGATGGGGATGAGGTAGCCATTTTCCCGCCCATGGCAGGGGGGTAGATTTATACAAAACTTTGAATATCCACCATGCGTACGCTTAACGTCATGGCCAGGAACGCAGTGACGAAGCAATCTAATTAATTAGCAGGGCAGAATCCATACGTGCTGCCAACCTCGAGTAAACGCTTAACGTCATGGCCAGGAATGCAGTGCCGAGACAATCTAATTAATTAGCAGGGCAGGATCCATACGTGCTGCCAACCTCGATCGAGCGCTTAACGTCATTGCCAGGAACGCAGTGACGAAGCAATCTAATTAATTAGCAGGGCAGAATCCATACATGCTGCCAACCTCGATCGAGCGCGTAAAGTCATTGCCAGGAACGCAGTGACAAAGCAATCTAATTAATTAGCAGGCAGGAACCATACGTGCTGCCAACCTCGAATAAGCGCTTGACGTCATTGCGAGGAACTCAGTGACGAAACAATCTAATTAATTAGCAGGGCAGAATCCATACGTGCTGCCAACCTCGATTGAGCGCTTAACGTCATTGCCAGGAACGCAGTGACGAAGCAATCTACATTATTTTCTCAAATTGCTTCAATCTCCCCCCTTACCAGTAAAAGATGTTTTTCACTTCGGGGGTAGGCCGAACTGCTCCCGCTCTTCAGGTGTCAATTCGCGCACCAGACAGCACTCCTTGGCGTATGCGATCAGCTCCAAGGTAGAATGCCAGGTAGGGAAGACCTGCATCTTACCCACATCTCCCGTTATGGTTCCTACCAAGACTCGAGTCCCATCTGGCGCGTATGTGGGAAAAACAACCCCCCCAACGTTATAACTGATCATCTCTCTCCCAGTGGCAATATTGTAAACTTTGGCGACGCCTTCATAACCGCCAATGATCAAGTGCTCCTCTGTCGGGGAGAGAGAAATCGTTGAGATGTCGCTAGCAATAGGGGTTGAGAACTGAGAGAGATTCTTACCTGTTTCAGCGTCAAAAATACGCACGTACCCATCCGCGCTGACCAGGATCACCCGCTGACCATCCTGTGTCCACTTGGAATCAGAAATGGAGGCAGTAAACTCCTCTGGCATTAATGGCAAAAGCACCTGGCCCGTAGCCGCCTCCCAAATCAGCGCTTCGCCATCATTGCTGGTGCTGATGATGCGCGAGCCATCCGGAGACCAATCTATAGAATTCACTGGATAAACGTGATTCGTGAACGTTAACATTTCCTCACCGGTGTTGGAATCCCACAGGATCACATCCGTATCCCAACTTGCGGTCGCCAACTGACTCCCGTCTGGTGACCAGTCCACATCATTTATGTAATAGCCAATATTATGACCCTCAAAGGTGCTTAGTTTTTCCCCAGTAACTGCGTCCCAGATCATGGCCCCTGGCAATCCATCATGGGTAGTAGCAATCCGGTCCCCAGTGGGTGACCAGGCCATCATATATGTCAATCCCGCATCGCCACTGAGTGTTAACAGCTGCGAACCACTTTTAGAATCCCACACCCGTAATTGCTCATCAGGTGGGCAGTTGCTACTGATGGCAAACTGTTCACCATCCGGCGACCAGGCGACATTAGAAAACCATCCGCAAGTTGGAACCGGTACAATTAACGATGCTTCACTTAAGTTTAGTATATTTACATTATTGTCATCACCGGCAACCAGAATGTATTCGGAATCAGGGGAGAATTCGATGCGATTCGGGTGACCCATTGTGCCAGACAGCTTGGTAAATTCTTGACCGCTGATTACATCCCAGACATGCACAAAGCCATCCGCTGCGCCAACAGCCACATATTCTCCTGTGGGGGACCAATCCGCCCACAAGGCAAAAACCATGTCAGTGATTTCGATTAACTGCTGCCCACTTTCCGAATCCCACACCGTGACAGTTTCACCGCTTTCACGGATCAATATGCGAGACCCATCCGGCGACCAAAGCGCTTGTAAAATATTTGTCCGAGGGATAGATAGGTCCAGGACCTTCCGCCCTGTTGCCGCCTCGTAAACCTTTGCCCCTCCCACTCCACGAGTGATAAAACGATCTCCGGAAGGTGACCAGCTTCCTACGGAAACAACCTTGGTTTCAAAATCTCCCGGGATTTTGTAAAGGGGTTCACCAGTATCTACTTGGTAAACAATTGTGGAGTCGTCCCCAATTGATGAGATCGCGATCAGGTCACCTCTCGGCGACCATAATGCTTGAGATATTGAAATACCGAATTCTTCATTAATGATACCTTCATATTCTGAAAGTGAATGCAATAACTCCCCTGTGTTTATATCAAATATCTTTACCAGACCATCCACAGTGTAAGTAAGGAAGCGATCTCCTGTCGGTGACCATGGTTCCCAACCGTTAATATTTGGCCAAAGCCAACCACCTAAATCATCCGTATCAAGCGTAACCCGAGCCAAGCCGGATTCAATGTCCCAAATTTTTACCAGCGAAGTTTCAATAGTTTTTTTATCACCCAATCCCTCAATTTTCGCCAGCGTTTCTCCGAGGTGTGCAAATTTAAGCACATCTTCTTGTCCCCAACCAAGAGTAAGGACGAAATTCTCATCTGGTGACCAGCTGGCCATAGTCGGATTACCTTCCGTTATTTTGAGTAGCTGCTCTCCGGTGGCTGCATCCAGAACTCGAGCAAAGCCATTTTCGTAATCAAATTCGCCTGTTTCCACTGATCCGCCAATCAGGATCATGCTCCCGTCAGCAGACCAGTTTGTCGTTACGAGGGTTCCTATATAAGGTACAAGCATGCGTAGCCTGCTGTTTAAAATTGCCCGGGATAAAGCCCTTTCAGCCTGCCAGGTATAGGGATAATCTTCAAGTGCTTCTAGCGCCAACAATACAGCCCTTTCACGAGCATTACCATCAAGCTCAAGTTCAGATTGAGACGCCAGACCAATGGCAGCCTGGCGTAGGGCTTCTTCGCGCTGTTCTAAAGCTTCCTGCTCTGCTTCAACTGCCCTGTCACGGTCCTGTAATGCTTGCTCTTCTGCTTCGCCACGCGCGATTGCTTCCGATTCAGCAATCGTCTGCTGAGTAGCACGTGCATTCGCTTCGTTCTCGGCGATCACTTGCTGGGTGGCACGTGCATCGGCTTCTGCTATTGCAGTGGCTGCATTATCCTGGGCGATGCCCTGCTGGTTGAAGGCGAAGATCGTCAAGCCAATCGCCACCAGGGCTGCCACGGCAAAGACGGCTACCAGGGCGCGCAGGAAGTTGCGCGAGCGGCGCTCCAGGGTGGCCTGCTGCTCTCTGCGGCGGGCCTGGTCCTCCAGGCTGGCTTCGAGGAACCGTTGTTCGTCAGGCGTCAGTGCCAGGGAGGTCTCGCCAGCCCATTCCTGAAACTGCGCCAGGCGCGAGCCGCGCAGCAGGAAGGAAGGCTCCTGGTCTCCCTGAAGCCAGTCCCGGGTGGCCCTCCCCAGTAAACGCTGCATGCGGATGTCCGCCCGGCTCTCGTCCAGCCAGCCGCGCAGGCGGACCCACTCCCTGAGCAGGGCTTCGTGAGCCACTTCGACGGTGGGTCCGCGGGTGACCGGGTCGCGGTCGAAGGAGAGCAGGCGGGCAGCACCAAAAGCTTCTAATACGGACCGGACCCTGGCCGGGGAGGCGAGGGCTTCCAGTTCGGCCTGGGGGACGCGGCGGCGGGTGTCTTCGGCACCTTCACCCAGGGTGACCAGGCGCAGGAAGAGCTGCCGGGCCAAGTCCTTGTCTTCGGCTTTGAGGTCCTGGTAGACCCCCTCCGCCCGTCTGCCGAGAGCACCCAGCACACCGCCGATCGACTGGTAGGCCTGCAGGGTGAGCATACGTCCTTCCCGGCGCTCGAAGAGCTCGGTGAGGGCATACTGCAGCAAGGGCAGTGAGCCGGGCTGGTCTTCCACTTCGGCGGTGATCTCTTCCACCAGACCCTTTTCGAGCACGGCACTCACGCGCTCAGCAGGCTTGCGGATGGCCAGCTGCAGTTCTTCAGGGGTGAGGGGCAGGACAACAGCAGTGTGCTCTTCAACTAGCTTGCCGAATTGCGGGTACATGAGCGGACGGTCGTAGAAGTCCGCCCTGAGGGTGAGCACCAGGCGCAGCTGGGAGTGCGGGTCGCTGACCGCTTCCAGCAGGTTCTCCAGGAAGCGTTCGCGCAGGTCTTCATCCTGCACGGAGACAAATAATTCTTCGAACTGGTCGATCACCAAGAGCAGGGTATCCTGTTCGGAGGGCAGCACCGCCTGGACAGCCTCGAGCAGTCCCTGGGAGAGCAGCCCGGCCAGGTCGAGGGAGTAATCGCTGGTTATGGCCAGCAGGGCCAGCTCCATCTGCTTGAAGGGCTGGGAACCGGGGTGCATCTCGAGCATGAACCACTGGTCTGAACCGGGCAGGGCACCCTTGCGCAGGGCGGGTAACAAGCCAGCCTTGACGACACTTGACTTGCCAGAGCCGGAAGGTCCTACCACGGCCAGGAAGCGACCACTTTCATCTGGGGAAACCAGGTGTGCCAACAGCTGCCCGGTGAGGGCTTCGCGGCCGAAGAAATCCTCGCTGTCAGCTTCCTGGAAAGCGCGCAAACCCTTGTAGGGGTTGTAAAGTTCGCTTTCCGGGATGGCAGCGGATTCGACTTGCAGTTGCAGTGCCTGGCGGAAGTCAGCTGCCAAGGAAGCACCGTCGGGGTAGCGGTCGGCAGGGTTCTTGGCGGTGGCGCGCTGGATGACGCCGTCCAGTGCAGCGGGCAGGTCCGGTTGGTTCTGGCGCACGTAGGGCAGGGGTTCCTGGAGGTGCTTGGCGACCAGTTCGCCGCTGGAGGCATCCGGGAAGGGGTGCTTCCCGGTGAGCAGTTCGAAGAGCAGGACGCCCAGGGCGTAGATATCGGTCTGGGGGGAGAGGGGTTGGGACTGGATCTGTTCCGGTGTCAGGTAGGCGGGGGTACCGGTGATGACGTCGCTGGCGGTGGCAGACTGGTCATCGCTCAGCTGCTTGGCGATGCCGAAATCGGAGAGGAAGGCGTTGCCGTCCTCATCCAGCAGGATGTTGGCGGGCTTGAGGTCGCGGTGGACGATACCCTTATGATGTGCAGCATCCAGGCCGGAAGCGACCTGTTCGAGCAGGTGGGCGACCTGTTCCGGGGACCAGGCTTCACCGCGTTCCAGGGATTGGGCCAGTGAGCCGCCCTTCATCAGGCGCATGACCAGGTAGGCACCCTGGGGGTCGCGCCAGTAGTCGTAGAGCGGTACGATGTGGAGGTGCTCCAGCTGGGCGACCAGCTGGGCTTCGGCCTCGAAGCGGCGGATGAAATCGGGGCGATTGGCAAACTCGGGCTGGATGATCTTGACCGCCACCTGGCGGTCGACGGCTTGCTGGTGAGCGCGGTATACGGCACCGTAAGCCCCCTCACCGATCAATCCCAGCAGCTGGTAGCCGCGGATTGATGGGGTGGTGATCTCGCTCATTTCGCCCTCCTATTTGGCAATAATTAACCAGGTTCTATTCTATTGAAAATTGTCAGGTAATTTTCAGGGCTTGCGATGCTGGCAATGATGAGGAGAAACAGCCCCCTGGATGCTGGTGGGTGAACATTGAGGTTTTTGTTGCCTGAATCAGCAATGTAAAACTAGAATACAATGAATAATTGCTGATGTCAACCAAAACGAAAAGATTCATCTCATAGGGTCCAGTCTTTGTACCAGCATTCCAGATTTGGAACGGGCACATTCTCAACCCTCAAGAAACTCTACCACCCCCAGATTACCGTCAACCAATATCCTCTGCCCGGAGTGCAGCATTTCAATCGGCACCTGGTCCACGCAGGGGATTTCGGCGATGATGCAGCCCACGGCGGTGATCGGCTCGCATTCCGCGTTGATGATCGCCAGTGGTGCTTTTCCGGCGTGCTTCAAGCGATAGAGGGTATAAGATCCGACCGTTGACCCCTTGCCGGTCGGAAATACCAGCACTTTTCCAGCGATCACCTGCCCTTCCAGATCGTGACCACGCTCGACAACCACCCCACTCTCAGGGTCAACGCCGCCAAAAAAGGAGATGCCCTTCACCCCAACCAGCGCTTCACCAACTGCTCTTCCCCCGTAAATCTTGCGCCCCTGCCATTTCATGGTTCCATCTCCACCCTCGGCTCACCGAGAGCTGCCAGGACGACTTCATCGAAAGGTTTCAAGATAGTCTGGAACTGGTTTTTCCCGGCAGCATAATAACAAGCCTTGGCGCTGTCCGTCACCAGCGCTTTAAAGCGTCCTTTGATCGGTGCCACGACACAACAGGTGTCCGCGGCGAACTTGGCCCCGCTGGCTTCGATCATCGCCGTGTATCCCATGCGATCGGCGATCTGCTTGGTTGGACGGGCGGTTGTGATCCAGAATTCCTTGACCACCTGCTTACCTTCCAGCAGCTCGGCAATGCGGGCGATCTCTTTTATCGAGAGATGCGGGCAGCCCAGGCTGACAAAATCCGCTTCTCCGGCATCCCCGCTGGTTAATGCCGCCTTGGCAGCTGCCAGATCGCCCCGGGTTATGGTAACCGAAGGTTCGGGTGGGGAAAATTGGCTCGCTTCAGGCGTGATGTGTTCCATGTGAAAGAGGGCTGTCCCGCCATAAGTAGCCAGGCTGGCAGAGAAGGATTTCAGCTGCTCGAGCGTTGCATCTCCCACACCACGGATGAACGGCACAGAGATCCCTTCCAGAGCCTGGAGGTACTCACCGATCACCCTGCCCAAGGCTCCAAAATCATCGTTCCCCTGTAAATCCACATAAATGTCGAAGGTGAGCTGGGGCACCCGATTCTGATCGAGGTGCATTCCATAGGCCGCTGTGTGGCCAGTCAGCGCGGCTGCCAAAGCGCTGGGACCGCCTTCCCGGTTGCTGCGTGCACCCAATACAGAATTGGCAAAGCACACCGCGCTGCTCTCAGCCCAGGCGACATGCTCTCCGAAATGGGGGAGATTGCCGGACAGGTAAGGCGTGCAGGTGCAGGTCGTGAGCACGTTCATGCGGGCGAAAGCATCGATCACCTGGGTCTGTTTCTCAGCGAAATCGGCCGCGATACCCAGCGCCTGCCAGTTTTCAACATCCATGCCAGCTGGATTCAATGTGGTCAGGACGCGGGCCCGGCCGCCTCCCTCTGCCATTTCAGACAAGAAATGCAAACCTGCCTCACCCAGGTTGTCATAGCTCACCCCGGCGATCTGCACCGAAGTAACGGGAATCATGCGTTGTGCGCCGTAGATCGTGCCCAGTGCCACCAGGATCTCCATCGCTTTTTGTGTCGCCTTGCCCTGCTCTCCCGCCAGCATGGCCTGTTCTTCTTTCGAAAGCTCCATGATTCTCGTCTTCCTCACCACGGTATGAATGGGTGTCATGGCGAACCCCGCTGCTTCTCGGGATAAAGGGATCCCAACGCAGAGGATTCAAACCATTCATCAACACCAGATCTTAATCAATCGTTATGAAAAGTTAACCGCCTTCTTCTAGGAACCTCTCCAAATCAACCTCGGGATAATCCACCTTCTCAAATGGTTTCGCATCTTCCCCAAGCGGCTTGGTCAGATCAAAACCGATCTTGGTGGTCAGGTGGCTACCCAGTTCAGCACTCGGATCCAGGCTGGATCCCCTTTCTTTCTCCTTGACAAACAAATCCTCATCACCCTGGAAGCGGGTCGCCATCGCCCATTCCACTTCCAGCGGGTTGTAGATATCAATATCTTTATCCACGATGAAGACGTGCTTGCAGGAGCTATGGCCTGCAAAAGCTGCCTGGATGGCTTTTATCCCGTCCTCGGGGCTTTGTTTATCAATCTGCACGACCGCGTGCAGCCAGGAGCAGCCTCCGGGATTCACATTCACATCCAGGCAGCGCACCACCTGGTTTACGCGCTGGTAGATTGTCGGCTCGCGGGGCATTCCCATCAGCAGCTTGTGCTCAAGCCCTCCGGGCAGCAAAGCCTGCCAGATGGCGTCACCGCGGTGGGTAATGGTCTGAATTTCAAAAACCGGTTCCCGGCGGATCACATCCCGGGTTTCAGTGAGGTCGACAAATGGGCCTTCTGCGTGACGCCTGTGGGCGAACACTCTCCCCTCCAAGACGAACTCGGCTTCGGCAGGCACCAGGAGATCGACCGTCTTCGCCTGGACAACCTCCAGGGCTTCTAAAGCATTGGCGATGGTCAGCTCATCGATTCCAATTTCCACGGAAGTCGCCGCGGCTGCCAGCACGTTTGGGGGGCAGCCCACACACAGCGCAACTTCCATTTCGCCCAAATCGTTTAGGAAAGTGTCAAAATTACGCCCGGCAACCACCCGCATGGCCATCTCTTTAGAAGAGAACTGCATGCAGCGATGGAAGTCGAGATTCTGCCCATATTGGGGATGTTTGCTGATCACCACCCCGGAGGTGATATACCGACCTCCATCGCCGGCAAAGTGACGCAGGATCGGCAATTGGTCCAGATCTGGATCAGCGATCACCACCTCCTGGCAGGCAGCTGCAGAGACAATTTGGGGTGCTGAACGGTTCTCAATAGCCCGCGAAAGGGTAGGGATGATCTCCCCGGTGGGGAGATTGAAATAATCCGCGAAAGCTGCCTTGTTTGGAAACAGGTTGCCCACGACCCGAAAGTTTACCTCCCGGGGTTGCGCAAAAATCACCGGTCTTGGCTCCAGTTTCTTGAGCACTGCTGACATCTCGTAGGTGCAGGAAACCGGGTTATCTACGATGACGAGCTGGTCTTGATCCTCTAAACGCTTGATATAGTTTCTGAATGACATGAGGCATCCTGTTGATCTGAGTTTTACTCATCTCTCCAACTATACTTTTGGCGAGATAATTGGTCAAGTAGGTGATCAGATGATAAGATATTATCAATAAGACATACCATATCCATTTTATAGTAAATCTTGAAGGAGTGAAAAATGGCTAAGATACTCGTCCACATAACCCACGGCCCTGAACATCCAACCAGGGCAGTCCTGGGATTTCACGTTGCCAAGGCTGCTCTGGATGAAGGCCATTCAGTAACTTTGTTCCTGGCTGGTGATGGGGTTCAGTTGATGCGAGATGGCGCTATCAACCATGTAAATGGTCTCGGAACCGGTAATCTTCGTGAACTCTATGATGCAGTTGTTGGCGGTGGGGTCAAGATTTATTTGTCGGGGATGTCCTCAGAGACAAGAGGTCTGACCAAAGAGGAATTGGCTGGGAAACCTTACGAGTTTGCATCCCCGAAACAGCTCGTCCAGCTGGCAGTCGAGCATGATCGGATGTTTAATTATTGAGCAGTCAAGTATCATGGGTCCCCGTTTGCAATCCGAGAGAGATTTCCATTTCCAAGTATGAATCAAGGAATGAATACTGTGAACTGCCACAGTTTCAAAAGCAATAAGAGTCTAATTCCATATCCGACCTACTCACTAAGCGAGAGGAGAAATTCTCATGGCAAAAGATCTGACTGTTTTTTTAGCAAATCGTCCCGGGACGTTAGCAGACGCTGGCGAAGCACTTGGTAAAGCAGGCATAAATATCGATGGGCTGGGTGGTTTTCCCTGCGAGGGCAAAGGCACGCTGCATATCCTCGTAGAAGATGGCAATAGAGCCAAAGCTGCGCTGGAAGCCGCGGGACACACAGTCCATGAAGTGCGAGATGTTCTTGTATATGAAATTGATGACAAGCCAGGCGAATTTGGCAGGATCTGTCGCTTGATCGCAGATGCGGGTGTTAACATCGATCTGGCATACACTGCTTCGCAGAGTCGCATTGTCCTGGGGACAGATGACCTGGACAAAGCTCGCGCTGCGCTCGGGTGAACCCGAGTTCTCGCATCCCTCCCATAAAGGCTGCCCAGGTTAGCATAACCGTGGTTAAAGTCTTTATCCTAATCTTCACCGGCAGGCGGTAGCCAACGTTACTTGCTGAGGAGATTATTAAGCTCTGGAGCCATGGCGAGGCATTTCCAACCAGGGAGTCAGCATTACCTGCTCTGGAACCAGTGACCAGGTATTTATCTGGGTTATAAAGTCTTGCAAGGTTTAGCGAACGGCAACTTTTACCGGCAAGTCTTGAGATTCCACCGCAGTAAAAAAAGGACCTGCAGGGTAAATTCTGTCCCAAGGACAGATGACTCTGCCATGCGGCCATCCACTTCAATTGCCTGGCCAACTCCCCATCTGGATTCCGATGAGATCTCTGGATTATGAGCGTCCCCGCTTCGCCTCGTCACCAACCGTGAAATGGTACTGGAATAAAAATGATTCTAACTCCTGCGCTTCTTCCAGTATAAATCGGCTCGCCTGCTGGAAAGCCTCTGTTGACAGCTTCTTCGGTTGCAGCGTCGTAACCTTGCATTCACAGCTTTAATTTACATGCTCAATAATTCAATTAGCCAGGAAATCATCGATCACAGCGAAATATTCCTGCTGATGGGTGATGGCGATCCCGTGCTCACCTCCTGAAAACATCTTCACCTGCGCCTGAGGGTAGAGCTTGGTCATTTCTTCCCGCTTTTCAGGCGGAGTCCCTGGATCCTGCGAACCAAATACGAGGAGAATGCGACCCGGCCAGCTCTGCAGGTCTTCAGCTGAAAAGGAATAATTTTCAGTTTGATCGATCAAGCGCTCCATCAGGGCCAATATATCAGCCCGGCCGATGCGGAAATAAACCGCTTCACGAACCAATGCCCACATCAAGGCAAATTCGGGTATTTCAGCTTTTGTGCTCTCCAGGCGTGAAAAAGAACGGTTGATCATCCAGCGCAGTAAGAAGGTCGGCGTAATTTGAAACCAGACCATTAAACGAGCGAGCTCTTGGCTGTTTTCCTTGTTGGGAGGTCCCACAGCGGTGATGACCATCTTGTTGATCCTTTCAGGGTACTGGCGTACAAAAGATTGGACCATCCAACCCCCGTATGAGCCGCCCATGACCGCGAATTGATCAACACCCAATTTATCCAGCAACTGGATAAAACCCTCAAAAAGATCATTAATTTTTTCGATAGGCGGATAGTCTGGCGAGATAACGCGGTATTTTTGAGCGAAATGCGCTAAAGAGTTGAAAGACACTTCGGCGACAGCGGTTCCCCCGGCGGGGATAAACAGCACCTGTTCACCTTCACCCGTATCGATGAAACGCCACTGGTTTCCACCTATTTCTGCTGTTTGATAGGGATAGCTCTCGCGGAATGCAAGCAACCGAGCCCGCGAATCGCTTGGCACATTCTGATATAATCTTGCGATTCTGGGATCTGAGCTGATGGATTTGGTCATCGCCTCAATTCTCCTTCAGGACAACTGGAAGGATTATTTAATTTCCCATAACCTGCTGAATGTCTCTTGCAGTCGCTGGCTGAGCAGGTCGCCACCGTGGGTGGTCACATCATCCTCATTTTCGAATACTACATATGGAACCTGGAAACTGCCCACGCTGAGATATTTCGATGATTGCGCGGCCATAATCATTTCATGCCAATCATCTGTTCGATATAATCGTTCCAATTTCTCATCTTCTAGGCTGTGCTCCAGGATGCTATCCGGACGCTGTGGATTATAACGCAAGCGGTTTTTCCGCTGGGATTCCTCGTAAGAGACGTCCACATAAACAACCCCGGCTTCCGACAGGATTTCTTCTGAAAGGTGTTTGAAAGCTTGGGTATATCCTCCATGCTGGCTGCCCCTGGAGAACTCGACGATGGTGGTCTTCGATTGGTGGTACGCCGGGTCATCCCTAAGACGCTTGTGGTATTCCAGGCCAATTCTTCCGATCAATACATCCCATAGATAAGGATACTTGAAATATCCATCTCCATCGGTATGCAAGCGGGGTTTTGAGAACTTCTTTTCCAAGATCAAATCTTCCTCAAACCATGTCCAGAGCATTGGAAAATCGTCGATCACATCCAATTCTCCTAGGTGAAATCTCTCCCGGCGGCTGGTTAAATCTACACCATGCAAGAAATCGGTAATTTCGCTCTTACCAGCAGCTGGACGTCCCAGCAGGATGATGACTTTGAAGTGTGCGTGGTTTTGCATGGAATGCTCCATTGATGCCTGTCTTAATAGGGAGATTATCCCAAATAATCGGGATTCAGACCAGCTCTCCCCCAGATTTTGAAGGATACTTGCGGCAACAAATTCTTGCATGAAAAAATGCCCCGCTAGTAGATGCGGGGCATTTTATTCTGTAACCTTGAAAACATTTAGTTCAAAGGTGTTACGTCAGCAGCTTGTAATCCCTTGGGACCTTCTTCGATGGTGAATTCCACTTTCTGCCCTTCAAACAGGTTGCGGAAACCATCCGCGTTGATGGCGGTGTAGTGGACAAAGACATCTGGTCCTTCTTCCTGAGAGATGAAGCCATATCCCTTGCTACCATTGAACCAATTGACTGTGCCGATGATACGTTCTGACATTTACTTGCTCCTTCTTTTCTTACGTAAGATTTATTAGGAATGGGCAGCTTCCTGATAAGAGCATTCATTAAAAAATGACCCAGGACTTACGCCTTGGGCCATCGTCCTACTCAATAATCAGTAACATACCGACATTCTAACTCGGCGATCATACCAGCATATGGCGAGCTTGTCAAATGCAATTTTTAACTCCAGATACTTGAGTTGATCTATCTCATAGCTTCGAGCAGGACCAAGGATTTTAGATCATTTCAAGCTGTGGATTCAAAACTTACTTGGAGAATTTGAGGTAATAATCAAACCAGAGCAAATTCAACTGTAACAAGCCATAAACCGGATGCACTATGCGAGTAGATTGAATTTCCTTCAATAGTTGCAGACCTTATTTGAAAATCGAGGTTGTGCTTATTAAGCAGAGGAAGATAACATATTCATTTTGGGCGAATAAAACAACCATCCTCTCCAAGTGATTGGCGAGTGATGGTTGATGAACCAGTTTCTAGTTAGATTAAATCTGTTTTAGATCGCCAATCGATCCTCAAATCCCGCTTATAATACCCCTGTATGTTGAAGCGGATATTCATTTACCTTCCAATCTTCTTATTATGCCTGTTGTTTGTATTGCCACCAGCTACCTCAGCACAGGATAATGACCAACAGGTGTTGCAACTCACCGTTGAAGGTCCTCTTACACCTTCCGTGCTGGGTTATATAGAGCGCGGTTTAACCACTGCACAACAAGAAAATGCCCAAGTGCTTATCTTGATGTTGGATACGCCTGGCGGCAGTGTCGATCTGATGAATGAAATCGTCCAGGTGATCCGCACGAGCAGCATACCTGTCGTGGTATATGTTGCTCCCCAGGGTGCGATCGCGGGCAGCGCAGGTACGGTGATCACCTTGGCCGGGCATGCCTCCGCGATGGCACCAGAGACTGCCATGGGTGCCGCCAGCCCAGTTAGTGCTGAAGGTCAGGACCTGGGTGAGACAATTGAAGCCAAGGAAAAGAACATCCTCAAAGCGCTCGTACGTTCCTTGGCGGAGGGGCGTGGCGAAGAAGCTGTTCGAGTGGCGGAAGAAACTATCGAATCTGCCCATGCAGTCACTGCAAGCGAAGCATACCAAATCGGCCTTGTAGACTTCATCGCCGTGAGTGTATCCGATCTCCTGGAAAAGTTGGACGGATACCAGGTGAGCACCATCGATGGCGACGTGACCCTGGATACCTCAGATGCAGCAGTGATATCCTTCGAACAAACTTTTATTGAAACCCTTTTAGGCGTACTCACCAACCCCAATATCGTCTTCCTGCTGCTAACTGTTGGCGTACAGGCTATCCTGATTGAACTTTCCAGTCCGGGTGGCTGGATCGCGGGGTTCATCGGTGCAGTTTGCCTGGCACTGGCTGCTTATGGTTTGGGATTTCTCCCTGTCAACTGGTTTGGATTGATTTTCCTGGCAATCGCCTTCGTATTATTTGTCCTGGACATCAAAGCCCCGACCCATGGGGCGTTAACTGCAGCAGGATTAGCCTCGCTGATCGTTGGTTCACTCGTGCTGTTCAATTCGCCAGGCACGCCAAGCTTCGCCCGAGTTTCAGTCCCCCTGGTGATCGGCGTATCAATTGCGACAGCCGGCATCTTTTTTATCATACTAACCATCGCTCTCCGGGCGCAAAGAGCTCCGGTTCGCATGGGAGGGGAATCGCTGATCGGACGCACCGGCTCTGCGCGTACAAATATCTCCCCGGTCGGCACTGTTCAGCTCGGTGGAGAATTGTGGACTGGTGAGCTGGCTAAAGGGGAAAAACCAATCCCGGAAGGCTCCCCGGTCGAAGTCATCGAAGTTCGTGGGGTTAGAGTCATCGTGAGGGGAGAAAAGCAAGAGGATTCCTGATAATCACCAACCTGATCGTTGAAAATCAACCAATACGAATAGATAATAGACCAGCAGATTTATTCGCCGTCCCACACATGACGATTTTGCGTGCAAGCTGAACACGAGGCGTTCCCTGCTCATAAACTGTAATTAACGTGCTTCTAACAAGCATTGGAATGTTCTGAGGTAGAATTACTCAAATAAGCGGACAAAAAAATCGGGAGAGAATTACTGGTACCCCACAGGAATCCAAATGCCCCATATACCCACTCGTGATCGAATAAAGTCAAAAAGTGAAAACGCCACACCACTGCGCCGTCCGGAATGGATTAAAGTACGCGCTCCCTCTGGAGAAACCTATGAATGGCTGCAGGACCTGATGCGCTCCAAAGAACTCCATACAGTGTGTGAAGAAGCGATGTGCCCAAATCTAGGTGAGTGCTGGGGGGCCGGCACAGCCACCTTTCTCATGCTGGGTGACATCTGTACCCGCACATGTGGTTTTTGTGACATCAAGCGCGGTAGACCAGCCCAGCTGGACTGGATGGAACCCGAACGAATTGCCCAAGCAGTCAAAACGATGGACCTAAAACACGCGGTGATCACCAGTGTGAACCGTGACGACCGTAAAGACGGCGGAGCCCCAATTTTTGCCATGGTGATCCGCAGAATCCGGGAGATCCACCCGGGATGTTCAATTGAAGTCCTGATCCCGGATTTCAAGGGCAGCATTGAAGCTTTAAAAATTGTCCTGGATGCACGTCCCGAAATACTCAACCACAACGTTGAAACCGTGCCTCGCCTATTCAAGGAAGTCCAACCCCAGGACCGGTACGAGTGGGCTGCTGCTACCTTGTCCAATGCAAAATTACTCGACCCAGAAGTACTGACCAAATCGGGGATCATGGTTGGACTGGGAGAGAATATTGAAGAAGTACAGGATGTGATGCGGGACCTTCGTTTCTGGGGGGTAGATATCCTCACAATCGGTCAATATCTGCAACCGAGTAAAAAACACCTGCCCATCTCCCGCTATTACACCCTGCAGGAATTCGCAGAGCTTCGAGAATTTGGTCGTGAGATTGGATTTCGCTGGGTTGAGAGCGGTCCGCTGGTCCGGTCTTCTTATCATGCTGCTGAACAAGTGCGTGCATTGAGTAGTGTGCACCGCCAGCTTTACGGCACCTGATCAGCTAAACTCCATATATTAATAACAACAGCCCTCCGTGTTGAATTGTTGGAGGGCTGTTTTAGTTAGAAGGCTGATATGGCAGCCTGATAAGCCCAATTTAATAAGGGTAGGGAAAACACTCCCAGGAGTATCATTCCTATTCCAGTAACAGCAGCGGTAAGGTAGAGCCAATTATCCCTTTCGACCTCTGGTTCACCATCGTGCATATACATGAATATCACAACCCGCAAATAGTAATACGCCGAGACCAGAGAAGTGAGCACCCCAATGATCGCCAGCCAAACAAATCCACCATCGATCACGCTGCGAAAGAGGTAAAACTTACCGATGAAACCCAATGTGGGTGGTATCCCGGTGAAAGAGAGCATCGAGACAGTCATGATAGCGGCTAAAATGGGGTACTTACGGCCCATCCCGGCATAATCGCTGAGCTGCAAACCCCTCCCCTCAGTCTTCTCCAGAGCGATCACCACAGCCCAGGCTGCGAAGCTCATGAAAGCATATGCCAGTAAGTACAACAACGCGGCCGCAATTGCGTCATCAATAACTGCTTCTTGGCCATATGGAACCAGAGCCATAAGGATATACCCTGCCTGGGCGATGCTCGAGTAAGCCAGCATGCGTTTGATATTCGTTTGGGCAATCGCGACCACATTCCCCAGGATCATCGTCAAGGCAGCTAATCCCCAAAGAACGTTGGTGAAGTCGATCGCCAGCACACCAAACGAAGTGACAAATAAGCGCATCAAGGCGGCAAAGCCACCGACTTTCGCACCTACTGCCATAAAAGCCGTTACCGAGGAAGGCGCTCCTTGATAAACATCCGGGGTCCACATGTGAAAGGGGACCGCGGCAACCTTGAAACCCAGACCAACGAGGATCAAAGCGCCGCCAACAGCCAGCAAAGACAGGTCAGCACTGCCACTCTGAATGGTTTGGAGAACATTGTTCAATCCTGTGTATCCGGTTGCCCCAAATATAATTGCGACCCCATATACAACAAATCCACCAGCAAAAGCACCCAACAAGAAGTATTTGATCGCTGCCTCTTCAGAATCCGAGCGTGGTCGGGCAAAACCTGCCAAAACGTAGAGAGGGATCGAGAGCAGTTCCAAAGCCAGGAAAATTACAATCAGGTCCGCGGCCATCGCCATCAAGACCATCCCGCTGATCGAGAACATCAACAGCACATAGTACTCCCCCCGCTGGATTCCCAATCGAGTCAGGTATTCATATGAGAGCAGGATGGCAACCACGCCGCTGGTCAGGACCAGTATGGTCAGGAATTGAGAGAAACCATCTACCACCAGCATTCCCCCAAATGCTTCGACATCAACACCAGATTGAGCGATCGTGAAGCCCGTGGTGACCAGCAAACCAGCTGCCGCCAGAATCGCAGTCCATGCCTTGCGGTCTTTCGGAATAAATAAATCCACCAACAGGAGTACGCTTGCCCACAGGATAAGAATACTCAGTGGCAGGATTTTTATCAGGTTGGCAGTTAATTCTCCCAGTGTCATTTAATCCTTCTTTCGGTCATCATGGCAGTCCAGCCATCGCAGCAACCTGAATCGACTCGACCAGTTTTGCGACAGATGCTTCCATCAAATTGAAGAATGGTGAGGGATACAAACCAATCCAGAATATGAGCACCAGCAATGGAACCAAGGTGATGATTTCCCGCAGATTCATGTCTAAAAGTTTGCGGTTTTCTTCCTTATCCACTGGCCCGAGGAATAATTTTTGGAACATATACAGCAAGTAAATTGCCGCCAAGATCACCCCTACAGCTGCCAGCGCTGCGTACCAGGGATTGTTGAGAACTTTAGAACCAAATGCGCCAAGCAAGATCGTGAACTCACCGACAAAACCATTCAAACCTGGCAATCCCATGGAGGACAAGGTTACGATCAAGGTCAAAACAGCATAAACTGGCATCACCTTCCATAACCCACCGAAGGCATCCATATCGCGGGTATGTCGTCTTTCGTAGATCATGCCGACGATTAGAAACAATGCGCCAGTGCTGATCCCGTGATTGATCATTTGTAGAATGCCACCCTCCACACCTTGTGCGTTGATGGCAAATAAGCCCAGCATGACAAAACCCAGGTGGCTGACAGATGAATATGCCACCAATTTCTTGACATCTTTCTGGGCATAGGAGACCATCGCGCCATACAGGATGCCAATTACCGCCAGTACGGCAATCCAGGGAGCAAGTTGAACTGAGGCTTGGGGGAACATCGAGAGATTAAAACGCAGGAAGCCGTAAGTACCCATTTTCAACAAGACACCCGCTAGGATCACTGAACCTGCTGTTGGTGCTTCCACATGTGCATCCGGCAACCATGAATGCAGCGGCCACATTGGAACCTTGATGGCAAATGCGGCAGCAAATGCCAGGAAGAGCCAAATCTGGATATTCCCGGGTATTGAGGCATTTGCGACCAATTCTGGTACCGAGAACGTCCCCTGGCTGATCCCCAGCCACAGGATCGCCAGCAGCATTAAGATCGAACCCGCCATCGTATAGAGGAAAAACTTGACTGCAGCATAAACGCGATTTGGACCTCCCCAGATACCGATCAAGAAATACATCGGGACAAGCGTGAATTCCCAGAAAATATAGAACAAGAAAAGGTCCAAGGAGAGGAAAACCCCCACCATGCCAACTTCCAACAACAGGAAGAAGATCATGAATTCCTTGACCCTTTCCTCAACCGCAGTCCAAGTAGAGAGGATCGATATCGGCGTCAGGAATGTGGTCAAGAGCACCAGTAAAATGCTCATCCCATCGATTCCCATTAAATATGCGATCTCCCAGCCTGCCACCTTTATCCAGGGAATATCGACCACCATTTGAAGATCTGGATCAGCCGGATTGAAAAGCACCATCACCCATATGGAAATCCCGAAGGTGATCAACGAAGCAATTAATGCTATCCAGCGGATGGCTGTTTGTTGTTCCCGGTTAATGAACAGGATCAGCAAAACACCCAGCAGGGGGAAGAACGTGACCAATGTAAGGGGGTGAAGCAAGAAGTCCATAGCTTGTCCTCGTTCTGAAGTTAGTCACAGCCTTTTTGAAATGCTTCTATTCCGTCCAGGAAAAGAAAGCGGGCTTGTTTAGCGTAAAATCAGATAGCCAATAATGACGACCACACCAAGTAATACCGATAATGCGTAGTTCCTGACATAACCGGTTTGAATTTTCCGCAGGCTGCCGGCAATGCGTACTGTAACCCTGGCTATGCCATTGGCGATACCATCAATGAAGCCCAGGTCAAATGCACCCGCCAGGAACCTCGCTGACACTTTAAATCCACGGGCAATAACACTGTCGTGGAACCAGTCGTGCCAAAAACGCCAATCAACTGTTTCTGCCAAGAAATGAGATATCCGCACATAAGGATTCAAAATGATTGCTGAATATAACTCATCCACCCACCACTTGTTTTCCATCCCGGTAAATATGGGTCCAAGCCATTGCCGCAGTGGATCGTCAGGTCTTTTTGCCGGCGGTAGATCCTGCAGCTGCTTGTATCGCCAGCTGTAAACGGCCCATGACAAGAAAAGGCCGAAGGCTGCAACCAGTGTGGCGACAATGGCGGTGACAATATTGAACTCAACGGGATGAATGGTCGTCACCGTGTGTTCGAGCCATTCAGCAAACGAGTGCAGCCGCGGCAGGTTCAGAGTACCACCCACAGCAGAGAAGAATGCCAGCACGATCAGAGGTACCGTGATTAATGCCGGATTCTCCTTGGCGTGTTCAGTAGCTTCTGAGCGAGATTTCCCAAAGAAGACCATCAATACCTGCCTGCCCATGTAAAAAGCGGTCAGGAATGCTGCAAATATTAAAATCCAATAGGCGGGCGGGAAGAGCATCTGCTCCTCCAAGAGGATCTCATCCTTCGACCAGAAGCCGGCAAAGGGAAAAATACCGACCAGAGCCAGGGAGCCAATTAAATAAACCCAAAAAGTTGTTTTCATCCGGGTGCGCAATCCACCCATGTTGCGCATATCTTGCGGGTCGAATTCGGTTCCCCCTTTCTTACCTTTGCTATTATGCTCCAAGTGATGGTGACCATGCTCAATTCCCAGGATCACAGAACCTGCACTTAAAAAGAGCAAAGCCTTGAAGAATGCGTGTGTGACCAGGTGGAACATCCCCGCTGCATAGGCACCAATACCAACTGCGGCGACCATGAAACCCAGCTGGCTTATCGTCGAATAAGCTAAAACCTTTTTTATATCAAATTGCCCCACGGCGATGGTGGCAGCAAAGAGCGCCGTAATCCCACCAACCAAGGCAACAATATCCTGGGCTTGCTGCACTGTTTCGTAAAGTGGAAATGAACGGGTGATCAAATACACACCAGCGGTAACCATGGTGGCAGCATGGATCAATGCCGAAACGGGCGTGGGACCTGCCATGGCATCTGGCAACCAGACATAGAGGGGGATCTGGGCTGATTTCCCCGCCACGCCAACAAGCATGAGCAGGGTGATCGCCAAGATGACAGATTCTGACACTTGTGCGGATTGGGCAAATACCTCTCCAAAATTCAAGGAACCGAAAGCCCCAAACATGATAAAAATGGCGATCAGCATACCAAAATCGCCAACACGGTTGGTGATGAACGCTTTCTTCGCTGCCAGGGCATTTCCGATGCCATCCTTCCCTTTCTCGAACCAAAATCCGATCAGCAGGTAGGAACACAAACCAACACCTTCCCAGCCCACAAAAAGCATCAGGTAAGAATCCGCGCTAACCAGGACCATCATGGCTGCGATGAATAAATTCATATAAACGAAGAAGCGCCTGTATCGCCCCGGATCGCCTTGAAAGCGCACATCATCATGCATGTAACCAATCGAGTAAATGTGGATTAACGTTCCGACTCCAGCCACGACCAGCATCATCGTCACGGAGAGCGTGTCAACTTGAAATGCCCATTCGATCTGCAATTCACCGATACTGATCCAATCCACCAGGGGAACGATCACTTCTTCCGGATGGTTTAGTAAGGAAACACCTAATATCACGGCAACAAGGAATGTCAGGCCTGCTGCAATACTGGCGATCCACCCGATGGCTTTCTCCCCTAACCACTTACCAAAGATGATATTGAACAGCAACCCGATCACTGGAATAAAAACAACCAGGGGAACGAGATTGAAGAATGTAGGTCCAGATGCAGCTGTTTCGCTCAGGAACATGGATTAGCTCTCCAAGTCAGCCAAAATGATGATTCGATCAAAAATCCTAATCAATATTTCCAAACCGGTCCGAGTATCCTGCCTATTGCTTCAATTCATTCAGCTCGTCGACGTTAATGCTCCGCTTGGTTTTGAAGATAGCTACGATCAATGCTAATCCCACGGCCACCTCTGCAGCGGCAACTGTGATCACAAAGAAAACCAGCACCTGCCCATTCAATGACTCATGAAGTTGGGAAAAGGCAACGAATGCTAGATTTGCCGCATTGAGCATCAATTCCACCGACATGAAGATAACGATAGCGTTTCGCCGGACCAAAACTCCCAGAGCACCGATCGTGAATAAAATTGCGGAAAGCACGAAGTAATATGAAACTGGCATTTCCTGTAGCTCCCGTAGGTTATGAACTTTCCAGATGAAACAATTTACAAATCACTGGACTCATGATTTTTGATCCTTGGTCAGCACGATTGCACCAATCATCGCCACCAATAAGAGCACCGAGGTAATCTCAAACGGCAGCAGATATTCATTGAACAACAATAAACCAATATCTGTCGGACTAGCATATCCGGAACTCAATGTGCCAAATCTCGGGAGTATCCCCTGCTGAAATCCAAGGGAATAAATAATGTAGCCGGTTTCGACGAGCAAAACTACGCCGAGTAGAATTGCAACCGGTCGTTGCCAGGGGAGATTTTCATCCTGGCGCAATTGTTCAGCACCCAGGAGCATGATCACAAATAAGAATAAAACCATGATCGCTCCGGCATATACGGTAACCTGGGCCATAGCCAGAAATGGTGAACCCAGTAATAGAAAAAACACAGCAATAGTGGCGAAATTGATGACCAGGAAGAGGGCAGAATAAACAGCATTCCGGCTGAGTAGCATGCTGAAAGCAGAAGCAATTGCCACCACCGCTAATAAAATAAAGAGTATGAAGTCAGAAGTCATCATTCACCCGATTTTTCATAGAGTTCCAAAGCACCAAGATCAATCTGTGGGATCCAGCATCACAGGAATAGAGCGATCAAATTTACCCGGCTCAACTTGCTGAGGAGTTGGTTTCCCAGTTTCCGGTACCGGAACAATCAATCTTTCCTTGGTATAAATCGCGCTTTCCCGATTGGTAAAAGATAGTTCGTAATTATCACCCAGGATGATCGCTTCCGTGGGACAGGCATCTTCACAATAACCACAGAAAATGCAGCGCAGCATGTTGATTTCGTACGTGCTGGCATACCGTTCACCTGGAGAAAACCGCGTTTGATCTGTGTTTTCGGAAGATTCAACAAAAATCGCATCCGCTGGACAGGCTGCTGCACATAATGCACATCCAATGCACTTTTCTAATCCGTTCTCGTAGCGGTCCAAGAAATGCCTTCCTTTAAACCGCCGGGTGACCGGTAACTTATGCTCAGGATATTGGACCGTGATAGGCTTTCCGAACATCGCCTTGAGCGTGGTCATTAAACCCCGAGCAAGGCCAACAACTGCACTCATTCCTAACCTCCAATCAATACCAATACAACTGCAGTGAGGAACACGTTCGCCAGAGCGAGCGGTAATAAGAACTTCCAGCCGAACGCCATCAAGCGATCGTAACGCAATCGCGGTAGGGTCGCCCGGAGCCAGATAAGGACGAACAGCAGGACCATGATCTTGAAAAACAGATAGAAAGGTCCCAAAATGGGAACCTGGTCAACAAAAGGTCCCTGAAAACCACCCAGGAATAGGGTGGCACCAATGGCACAGACAGCGATCATCTTGACATACTCTGCCATAAAAAACAGGGCGAATTTCATTCCCGAATATTCAGCGTGGTAACCAGCGGTCAGCTCTTGTTCCGCCTCTGGCATATCAAATGGTGCCCTGTTCACTTCGGCCACTGAAGCCACGAAGAAGATGATCGCGCCAAGCGGTTGGTAGACGATAAACCAGATTGGCTTCTGAGCTTCAACGATGCCCATCAGGCTCATCGTCTCCGCGATCAGGATGGGGCCGATCAGGGCAAGACCTAGAGCCAGCTCGTAGCTGATCATCTGGGCAGATGAACGCAAACCACCCATCATGGCATATTTGTTATTTGACGACCAACCTGCCATGACAATTCCATAAACCGAAATCGAAGCGATTGCAACCAGGTATAGCACGCCAACATTGATATCGACGAGATATAGGGGAATTTCTCGACCAAATACGACGATCTGCGTCCCCCAGGGGATCACGGCGAGGATCACCAGGGCCGGAAACACGGTAACCATCGGGGCTAATATAAAAACGATCTTGTACGCCTGTGCAGGGATCAATTCTTCTTTAAAGATTAGTTTGATCCCATCAGCCACCGGCTGGAGCCAGCCTGAAGGCCCAGCCCGGTTGGGCCCAATGCGCACCTGTATCCGGGCTAACGCCCTGCGCTCATAAAAAGTAAGGTAAGCAAAGCCGGTGACACAGAAAAGGAGGATGACAACGGCCTTTACGATCCACTCGATAATCAGCAAATAATCCATGGAACCATCCTGTTATGTCACGACCTGTTCGACAAGCTTTATTTCGACCGACATCGGTTCCCGAATTGGCAAGCCCATGCTGCGCGGCGATAAAACCACACCTTCCTGGATTGTTTCATCGAGACGAGCAACAACCTCATAATCAAAGTCCAGGCAATGGAGATGAATACGATCGCCATCCTTTATGCCCAGGTGAGCCACCGATTCCGGGTGAATGATGATGAAGGGTTCAGGGATTCGTCGATGCAGCAATTCAGCAGTCATGACCGTTTGTCCACGGTCGTAGAGAATTGTGATGGGATATGCAGTGAGTTCATCTCCCTCACCCGGCAGGGCATCTCCAGGTTGCACTGCTGACAAGGAAACCGGCTGGCCTTTTTGGGATGCCGGTGGGACCTGATAACCTAGGCCTTGAGAATTCTCATAGGAAGTACCACCGTAATATAAATCACTGCGACCGATTATTGGCCACTGTTCAGCCACAGCGGAAATTTTCCCATATGAGACTTCTGCATAATCGGGGATTTGTCCAGCAATTTGATCCATGATGCGGATCGGGTGCCTATCCTCAAGGTCAATCCCGGCCAACCTGCTGATCTGGGCAGTGATGGCAAAATCTGGACGAGTTTGCGGGCGTGGAGGAATCCCGGCGTAGAAGCGCTGTACTCGCCGCTCAGCATTGGTGAAGGTCCCTTCCCGCTCAATAAATGTTTTGGCTGGTAGGACAACGTCCGCCAATTTCGCTGTCTCGGTTAAATAGATGTCCTGGACAAGAACGAAACCAGCGGATTGAATCGCTTCAGCCAGTTTCGGATTATCACCAGCAGGATCTGCTGCTGCGATATAGATTGCTTGCTTTGTGGTCAAAACCTCATTCAGGTTTGGGACGGGTTGAAAACCCATATCCCAGGCACCCTGAGTATTTCCACGCGGCCATACCGGGATCAAACCATTATTGACCTTACCGATGTGCCCCGTGCTGATCAATAGATTCGCACATGCCTGGGCGAGCTGCTGGGATGATTCGAAGCCGGTCCCCTCACTCCCATAGAAGATGAGCACATTTTCCGCCTCGACAATTTCCTTGGCTGCGGACTTTACCTCCTGGGAGCCTCCAAGTTGGTTAAATTTATCCGTAAGCTCGACCCTTTTCTTAGATAGTGCATTGGTCAGTGCAATCACCAAGGCTGCTTCCCCTCCGTACGGATAACGGAGGACATGGCTGGCTGAACGATCAGTTTTCGTGTGCCGGGGATTGGCGACGATCAATTTGGCACCTCGTTCAGCTGCCTGTTTGACTCTCAGCCAGTAAAGGGGGGCTTCTTCTTCCAAATCAGAGGCGACAACCAGGATGGTTGATTCTGGTCCCAGGTCTGAGAGATTTGTTCCCTGGCTGACTCCAACTTGGGCAACCAGGTCCCCGCCTGCCATTTCAGAAAGAAGCGCTGAACTACCTCCCAAGTGCTTGGATAACGCCTGCAGATTAAACAGATCTTCATTTGAGATCCGCCCGCTGACCAAAGTCAGCAGATCCGAGCCGGCCTCTTTTAATTTGCTGGCTGCTATTTTGAGGGCATTGTCCCAGGTTGCCGGGGTTAATTCTCCGTTTTCTTTTACTAGGGGCTGAATCAACCGATCTGGACTGCTGGTGTAATGGTGGGCAAAGCGACCTTTATCGCAAATCCAGATTTCATTCACAGCCTCATTCTGTCGGGGCAGGACTCGCTTGACGACGAAATCACCGCCAGTTTTGTGCTCCCGGCGGACATTCAAAGTCAGATTGCACCCAACGGGGCAGTGCGTACAGATCGAGGCAACCGCCTTCATCTCCCAAGGTCTTGCCCCAAAGCGAAAATCGCTAGTTGTTAGAGCTCCAACAGGGCAGATATCTGTCGTGTTTCCCGAGAAATATGAATCGAAACCAGGTTCAGAATACGTCACAATTCTTAAAGATCGACCACGCTGTTCGAAGCCAATGACTGCATCATCCACGATCTCATCCTGAAAACGAACACAACGACCGCACTGGATACAGCGCTCGCGATCGAGGAAAATCAATTCACCAAGTGGATAATGCTTCTCAAAATGGATTTTTTCATCATACAGGAAACGGCTCTCACCTGATCCAAAATCCATGGTCAGGTTCTGCAGCGGGCACTCGCCACCCTTGTCACATACCGGGCAGTCCAAGGGATGCGAGGTGAGCAAGAATTCAATAACATCCTTTCGAGCACGGGCGACTTTATCTGATATACCGCGTACAACCATTCCCTCCGAGACGACTACCGTGCAGCCAGTCTCCAATTTTGGGGCAAACTGGATTACATAACTACCATCCTCATTACGTTCCAGCTCACCGGTTTTACGGCTCATCTGCGGTCGGCCGATCTCGACCAGACACATGCGGCACATCCCCACCGGCTCCATCTTGGGATGATAACAAAACACCGGGATATCCACACCTGCTTTTTTGGCAGCATCCACAACCAGCGTACCCGGGGGCACCTGGACTTCTAATCCATCTATCACCACACTTATCAGTTGACCCATACTCGCTCCATCTTTTGTGACAATAACATTGAGAGCGTATTCTTCAAACAACCAGATTAATCAAATCGCTTGTAATCTTTGGTTATTCTGTGTTTGAATTCTCCTTGACCTTGGACTTGAAATCAGCCTCAAACCGCTCGAGCCCGGAAGTAACCGCTTCGATAGAAAATTCACCAAGGGCGCAGAGACATTTACCTTTAATTTGCAGGGCTACTTCGTTCAGCAATTCAACATCCTTCCAAGATGCGTCTCCGCCATGAACTCGGTCGATAATATGGCGCATCCAATATGTTCCTTCCCGACATGGAGTACATTTTCCACAAGATTCATGACTGAAGAAGTGCAGCGTTTTGTGGAGGACCCAATCAATACCCACCGAATCGTCAATTACGATCACAGATGCAGATCCCAGGGCGGCACCCAGGTTGGGCACACTTTCATAATCCATGGGAGTATCGAGAGCTTCTTCATTGGCAATGATCAGCGAAGATGAAGCTCCGGCAGCCATGATGGCTTTGATCTTTCTTCCATCGGGGATGACGCCGCCATGCTCAAAGATCAATTCCCGGAAAGTGGTCCCCAGAGGCAGCTCGTAATTACCGGGCTTATTCACCCGGCCTGATAGGCTGAATATCTTAGGACCAGTGCTTTTTTCAGTTCCAATCGACGTATACCATTTCACGCCGCGGGTAATGATCAGCGGTACATTGGTCAGCGTCTCTACATTATTGACCACAGTGGGTTTTCCATACAACCCATACGAAGGCGGGAACGGGGGACGTAATCTGGGCTGACCCAGTTTACCTTCCATTGACTCAAGCAGGGCGGTTTCTTCGCCGCAGATATATGCACCTGCTCCGAGGTGGGTGAAGATCCGCAAGGAATACTCGGTACCAAAGAGATTTCCGCCCAATAATCCAGCGTCTTCCAGCTCTTTGATCTGCTGATCCAGCTTGGCAGCGATCTGCCAGAACTCACCTCGCAAGTAGACGTATGCTTCATTGGCCTGGATCGCAAAGGCAGCCAGAGCAACCCCCTCCAGGAATTGAAATGGGTTGCCTTCCATGATCTCACGGTCCTTGAAGGTCCCTGGCTCAGATTCATCCGCATTTGCCACGACGTAGTGCGGCCAATTCTCATTGTCGATGAATGTCCATTTCAATCCCGTTGGAAAGCCCGCGCCGCCCCTACCACGCAGCCCAGAGGATTTCACTGCATCCGTAACATCATACGGATTCATGCTTGTGACTGCTTTGTGGAATGCTTCAAAACCACCATGCTGACGATAGATATCCAGCTGGTTCAAATCTGGTATTTGGCGATGGCGCAGCAAGATAAGTTCATTCATCGTCATGCATCCTGCTTTCGGAAGGTTTCGATCACTTTCAAAGCGCTGTCCATGGTCTGGTTCTCGTAATAAGATATACCCTCAGGGGATTGCACCTGGAACATCGGTGCTCGATCGCAAGCAGCCAAGCACATAACCGCTTCAACTGTCACCGACCCGTCTGCGCTGGTGCCACCCACTTTTACACCCAGATTCTCACACAGCTGCTCCAGGAACTCATCAGACCCCCGCAATGCACAGGGGAGATCATTACAGACCTGTACCCGAATTTTCCCTCCAGGATGGTCATGGTAAAGCGTGTAGAAGCCAACAACTGAAGCCACGTCAGTCGGGGTAATGCCCAGGATTCCACCGATCTCAACTATATCCTCTTTGGTGATATAGCCTCCCTCTTGCTGGGCTAGATACAACAAAGGCATCACAGCCGAACGTTTTTGATCAGGGGGATACTTGGCTAATATGACCTCAATTTCTGCGGCGTATTTTTCAGCTATCATGTTCCCTCAAATCGAGCATCAACGATCAATATCTCCAAGAACAAAGTCGGTGGTTCCAATCAAAGCGACTAAATCTGCTACCAGGTGACCCTTCGCCAGAACAGGCAAGATCTGAAGATTATCAAAGGAAGGTGTCCGCCAATGGACCCGGTAAGGTTTGGTTCCGCCATCACTTTCCAGATACACTCCCAGGACACCACGCGGGGATTCAGTGGCCGCATAAACGGAACCTTTGGGCATTTCATAGCCTTCCGTCCACAGCTTGAAGTGATGGATGACAGCCTCCATGCTGGTCCCAAGCTCAGACCGCGGGGGTGGGACAAACTTGCGGTTGTTGCTACGAACAGGTCCATATGGCAGCTTGTCTAAAGCCTGTTCCACGATGCGCAGGGACTGCCGCATCTCCTCCATCCTTACCAGGTAGCGTGCATAGGTATCACCATCGGTATGGGTTGGGATCTCAAATTCGTACTGCTCATAACCTATATAAGGGTGAGATTTCCTAAGATCTTGTTTTACCCCTGAAGCGCGCAGCATCGGTCCGGTGACACCATAATGGATCGCCTCCTCCACCTTGAGAATTCCCAGGCCCTTGGTCCGATCGATAAAAATCGGATTCTCATTTAACATGCCTTCGTATTCACTGATCCGCTTGGGAAAGGTCTTGATAAATTCTCGGACTGCACCTTCGAACTCCACTGGAACATCCCGCCAAAGACCCCCGGGGCGGAAATACGTGGTCATCATCCGCTGGCCTGAAACCATCTCGTTGATATCCAGAATCATTTCCCGTTCGCGAAAGGTGTACCAGAAGACGGAGATTGCAGCCAGGTCCAAGGTATGGGTTCCCAGCCAAACCAAATGTGAGGCGATCCGCTGCAGTTCGGTGAGGATCACCCGGATTGCCTGAGCCCGCTCTGGCACATCCAAATCTGCCAGCTTCTCGATCGCCATGCAGTAGACCAAGTTGTTGCCGAGGTTGTTAAGGTAATCCAGCCTGTCCGTCATCACTGCAGCTTTCTCATACGACTTGGCTTCCATATTCTTCTCAATCCCGGTATGCAGGAAGCCAATATCCGGAAAACAATTCACAACGATCTCGCCATCCAGTTCGAGCAGTAAACGCAGTACTCCATGGGTGCTGGGGTGCTGAGGGCCCATATTCAGCAGCATGGTTTCGCCTTTTATGGCTCGTTCAGAAACCAGATGTCGCAATTCTTTGAATGCAAATTCTGATTGATCTAACATAAATTTAACTCACTCTTTAGCGTAAGGTTTATCCCGGTCAATTTCTTCAGCATTGAAAGAGAATTGCACCTCTTCATAACCCAAAGGATAATCCTTGCGCAGTGGATGTCCCTGCCAGTCATGCGGCATCAGTATTCGCCGCAAGTCTGGATGACCTTCAAAGTGTATGCCAAACATATCCCAGATTTCCCGTTCCCGCCAATTTGCATTAGCATACAATTCCACAACGCTCGGCATACTAGGAGATATCCCGGATACAGGAACACGTATGCCAACCCGCAGATGTCCCTCGATGGCATAAAGCCAATAAACCACATGAAAACGCGGTTCTTCCTGAGGCCAATAATCGACCGCGGTCATGACTTCCAGGAAGGTAAAACCAAATTCGTCGCGCAGTGTTCGACAAATTTCAACAATGTCTTCTCTGGAGACAATGAAACTGGTCTCTCCCCGGAATTCCAGGATTTCCACCTTAAAATGCTCTGCTAAATTGGAGGAAATGTTCTCAAGTTTATTATTCATGGCCATTTACCCAAGCCTTCTATGCCCAGGATTTCAGGGATTCACCGCGCACTTTTTCGTGCAGCGTTAAAATTCCATGCACCAGTGCTTCCGGTCTTGGTGGACATCCAGCAACATACACATCAACCGGCATGATTTCATCAATACCCTGCACGATGGCATAGTTGTTGAAAACACCGCCACAAGAGGCACAATCGCCCATCGAAACCACCCACTTCGGATCAGGCATCTGATCGTACAGCAACCGCAAGACGGGGGCCATTTTCCGGGTGACGCGTCCGGAGATGATCATCAGATCGGATTGGCGCGGCGTTGCACGCATCAATTCCATGCCGAAGCGGCTCATATCGTGCTTGGCTGCTTGACCAGCCATCATTTCAATGGCACAACAGGCCAGCCCAAACAACATCGGCCACATGGCATAAGTACGCGCCCAATTTACAGCTTGCTCAAGGCGCAAGGTTACTGCGCCTAAATCACCTGCTTTCTGTTCTATTCCCATTCCAATGCTCCTTTCTTCCAAGCATAAACATATCCAACCAATAAAATCAAAATGAAGATGAGCATTTCGATTAATCCAAATAAACCCAACTGTCGGTAGGCAACCGCCCAAGGGTAAAAGAAAATCACCTCGATGTCAAAAAGGATGAATAACACAGCCACCAGGTAAAATCGGACTGGCAGACGGCGAGTTCCTGGTCCAATCGGGGTCATCCCCGATTCATACGGCTGAGACTTGCGACTAGTGGGACGCCGGGGGCCAAAGGCGTGACCAAGCACAACGACTAAACCCGCCAGCAAAACAGCAAGGATAAATAAGATGGCAAGTGGTAAATAATCGAAAAGCATAAGACATTCTCTGCGACTTAAAATAGTCAGGGGTAGTCGTATACCCCAAACTATCCTAACACCCTGGAAACCAGGGCTGATAATTTTAAGGAACGCCACCCCAGCCTTACCTTCTCAAAAAACTCACCTATCTTATCACATGGTTAAGTAGGTGTCAAATTTCACAATCTGTTTCAGAAGGTGTCAATTTCTGCCGTTAATTATAGCCTTAATATCAAAGATATACACACCTTCCTGTTCATAAACCAGCTCGATGCCAGCACAATTCTCAAATTGATCCGGTTGAATTGTCCCTTTATTTTCTGTCAGATAGATGTGAGTCAAAGATTCCGCCGCTACCACCTGCCAAAATACTTCATTACAGCCTTCGATCTGGGTAACCAAATCAGCTCCCTGGTTTATATGGCTGACATAGGCTTGTTCTCCCATTCCATATAAGCCGTTCGGCAGGATCGCTAGCCTACTTGAAAGTGGGGTGATCCACCAGCCCCCATCCACTCCCCGGTAGTTACCATACTGCCAGTGGGTTACATTTATCAAGAACCGGGCTTCCTGGGGCAGATGACGATCAATCCAATTGATCGCCTGCAGGTCTGCATCGCCTGCTAAAATAGTTGCAGAATTGATCACCGTGCGCGTTTCCCACAAGCCCCAGGTGAGGAGTGCTCCAATAACGATCAAAATCAGTACCGTCTTCAGTGGCGCGATTTTGGCTGTCTGCCGCCAATCCACAGCACTGAGAAGGAAATCAGAAATTAGCATTGCCGTAGGGAGGAATAAGATGATTACCGCGTGATCGGGTCTGAAAGGTGCAATGTAAATTCCCACCGGCAAACTGAAAATGATCAGGGCGAGCGTCCATAATCCGAAACTACGGGTGCGCTGTCGTACCAAGGAGAGGACCAACCCGGGCAAAGCAGCGAATAATAGCACATGATTGCGCGTGGGACCTAATAAACGCCACAGGTAATCAAAATACTGCGGAAAATATAATCGATCCACCGCTTCCAAAGTTGGTTGAATGGAAACCAATTTAACCCCACCCTGAGCAAATCCCCACATGCGGTAAAGCCAGGGAGCCGCCATTATCAAACTGAGCAGGGTTGCCAATAACACGGGCAACCAGGTAGTTCTCCCAGAAAATGCTTTTGCGCGGAAATCTCTAACCAAACTGAGGATGAAGACGATGATGAGAAAAGCCGCCAGCAACAAGCCAACATAATAATGCGCTAAGAGGATGCCAGCTGTAACCACGCTCAGGCTGAGCAGGCGCGATATTTTCTTCCCTTTGTTGAGGATATCCAGAACGAGTCCCATGGCAAGGGGTAGAAGCACCATCCCGGTTAATAATGTATAGCGCCCCCAGGTGAGGTAGTATGCAGGCATCTGGGTGACAAAGCCGACGAGGAGTGCACTCAACACCGCTCGACGCCAGTCAGCCCACAGGGCTTTGCCAAGCCTATAAACTGCTAATGCTATCGCAGCGTTGAGGGCTTGTCCCAGGTAGAGAACAGCATCTTGGCTACTTTGGCCGGAAAATTCCCTGAAGACTGCTGTCAGGGCATGAAATGCATAATGGTAATAAAACGGAACTGGCATATACGGTTCGAACGTTTTCGGTAAACCCCCGTTTTCCCCGATCAGGCTCACAATTTGAACATGGTGGACCGAGTCCACCCACAACGGGAGGACAACATCCTGGATTTGATAAAACCGCCAGGCAAGGATAGCCATGAAAGTTAGACCAAGAACGAGACAGGGCATCCAGGTTAATGGAGCTGATCGCCAGCTGGTTGCAGACCTGGAAAAAACCTGCCCGGATCCGGGGTATCCAGCAACATGAACACCCCACTGTGCACGAGAAGAGCGATCTAACCACCATCGTCTTATACCCCAAATCGCGGGTGGAACCAGCAAACAGTACAAAACCAGCAAGGTGATGGAAGAAACCTGCCAACCAACTAGATAGGCATACAAAGCAAATATACTGGTAGCCGAGATGCTAATCCCGAGGATATCGCCGAGGCGCTCAAACGCGTCCTGTTCCGGATCCCAAAATAAAACCAGCCAGGCCAAGCCTGGCAGGAAAAGCACCATAACCCCGGTAAAGAGGGTCCAGGTGGTGGAAAGGATGGATGTCATCTAGCCAAAATAGTCCCGCAGGTGGCGGCTACGAGTCGGGTGGCGCAATTTTCTTAAAGCCTTGGCTTCGATCTGGCGTACTCTTTCACGGGTGACATTGAAGTGCTGTCCAACCTCCTCCAGGGTGTGATCCTTGCCATCTATCAATCCAAAACGGAGCTCCAACACTTCCCGTTCTCGGTCAGAAAGCACAGCGAGTGCATTTTTTACCTGCTCGCGCAGCATTTCACGGGCAGCCGCGTCCATGGGCTCAAGCGCATCCTGATCCTCGATGAAATCTCCAAGCTGGCTGCTGTCTTCTGTCCCTACGGGGCTTTCCAAGGACATCGGCTCTTCAGAAGCCCGAATGATCCGGCTGACTTTATTCGCAGCACGCATCCAGCGCCGGCGTACATCTAGCGGAATTTGAGTTCCATCTGCATTCGCCTGGAGGATGACCTCAACATCTTGTGGTTCCATGAAACCGGCTTCCAAGGCGAGCTCATCGCTATTGGGTTCCCGACCCAAGGTTTGAATCAATTTACGCTGCGCACGCATCAAACGATTGATCGATTCAAAAACATGAACCGGAATGCGGATTGTACGCGCCTGGTCAGCGATCGAGCGGCTGATCGATTGGCGGATCCACCATGTTGCGTAGGTGCTGAATTTATATCCACGAGTCGGATCAAATTTTGCGACCGCCCGCAATAAGCCGATATTCCCTTCCTGGATGAGATCAAGGAAAGTGCTCCCACGGCCAATATATCTTTTGGCAACGCTCACAACGAGACGCAAATTTGCCCGGATGATTGCGTTGTGGGCGTCGCGAGCCCGGTAGCGAGCAAATTCAATCTCCTCCTGCAACAGCTCATCCTCGGGCAAGTGGCGGATATATGTTCTCGTGATCGGTAGCTTTCCATTACTCGCCAAATATTCGTCAAGGTAAATTGCGACCGAATCAGGCATCAGGTAAAGACAGACAAAGACAGTGAACGCGTTGCGAGCAACAACATCCCATAAGGGATCGTTCCCCCATAATCCATTATCCAGGTAGGCGTGCAGATATGACGGTGTTTGGGAGATCCAGGTCTGTCGCAACATGCGTGCTTCACCCAGCATGAGCCGTAAATCTGGCAAGTCAAAACCCAGGCGGATCGTATCTTCCACAACCCGCTTCCAAGAGGTCAATAATTCCTCATAAAGCGCTTTGAAGATTCCTTGATGAAGCGAGTCTCCCTTGCGGATCAAAGGATGCTGGCGAACAAGTGATTCCACTCGCCGAGAAGCTTCCATCTGGGTAGCCAACCAGAACTCTTGATCTGGTTCGAGAAGTTCAATACCCCCGATCTCTTTTAAATAAAGCCTGACCGGATCGTCACCCAGTTCAGCTGCCATGCTTGGATCTTCAAGCAGATCGGCTGGCTGTTCCTTGCGTATCTCGTCTAGTTCTTGTTCCTCGCGCGATAGCTCTTCTTCATCTGGTTCGCCTTCCTCATCCAATCCAGCTTCAGAAAGCTTCTCGGCAACATCATTCATTGGCAGAGTGCCTTCGCTCAGATCTTGCGGATCCTCCACAGAATCCCCCTTTCCGGAAGCCACCAGTTTGTCTAAGTCTCGCGAATCTGATTCTCGAGTCAAGAAAGTCCTCCGATCATTATTGAATCATATGACTCGTATAAAAACCCAACGCCCTGTCAAGCCTGTTACGAGCAGCAATATATTGAACCATTGTATTTTGGTATTCCACAAGATTATCCTCTGCGGTTATTTGAGGTTCCTCCATCAGGTACTGGATATGCTCGATCTGCTGGTATAAACGGCGCTGGCGCAGAACTAAGACTGTACGCACCAGATCTTCGAGCACTTTATCTTCATTGGGATCCAAATTATCTGTCTTCATCAGCAGCTGATCAACTAATTCCATGAGGGGTAATGACAAGCTATTTTGGACAAAAAGCTCGGGCTCAGCATGGTCTTGTTTCAAAGATTCATCAACTAGCTGCAGTAAAGCCTGGTGATCTCCAGATTGGAAGTCATTGATTGATAGCCGGTTAAGCCCATTCTCCTGCAAGGCTCGATCAACTTTATAAACCAGCTCCGGACGGCGTAGCAACACACCCAGGCAATGTGATTCTAGTAAATCCGGAGTAGCATGGATCGGCAGGTCCTCCTTGCGTGACCCTCGAATCTCAACTTCTGCAGAGTCCTTGCGAGTCAATGGACGCCGCGGCCTCCTGGCTACTGTCGCCTCCGTAAATGCCCGCTCATTGACCTTAATCAGCCTTGCCAATCGCTGGCGGTATGCTTCACGCTCCACAGAATCGGGGACATCTGCAATCAGCGGTAATACCTGATTTGCTATGCGGGATTTTACTTTCGGGTCATCGAGGTTCTGGTCTCTGACCAGAGTTTCCATAACATGGATCACAATAGGACGTGCTTCAGAAATAATTCGCTCCCAATTCGCAGTATCCTGCATAACGACCTCATCAGGATCCAAACCCTCTGGTAATGTCGTTACACGAATATCTGCATTGAGCCGGGCTTCATTGCCCAACATTCCCCTCGCATCGAAAACCGGGTCAGCTTCCCGGTCGAGCGATTGCCGGGCAATTTCCAGACCTCTCAGGGTGGCTTTATCGCCCGCGGCATCCGCGTCCAATGCCAGGACCATGTTCCTTGAAAAACGTTTCAACAATCTCAGCTGGTATTCCGTGAGAGCTGTTCCCATCGGAGAAACCGCGTTGGGAAATCCTTCCTGGTGCAGGGTGATCACATCCAGATATCCTTCCACGATCACGACCTGGCTTTGCTTGCGGATTTCCTTTTTTGCTTTATCCAGACCGTAGAGGAGGTGGCTTTTATCGAACAGTACCGTCTGTGGTGAGTTGAGGAACTTCGGTACATCCTCAGGATTGATGATCCGGGCGCCAAATCCTGCCATGCGGCCACGCTCATCTCGTATCGGGAACATAATCCTGTGTCGGAACCGATCGTAAACCGCTGATCGATCATCACCATCTGCTTCCTCGCGCACCGAGACCAATCCGCTGGCAATGATATCCTCCTGACTGTATCCCTTGGAGCTGAAGTGGTTGAAACCAGCCTCCCAAGAATTGGGGGCATACCCGAGACCGAACTCCTCAATAGTTCGATCGTTCAATCCGCGTTCCTGGTGGAGATAATCCAAAACCGGATTACCTGCCGGCGTGTTGAGTAAATTGTGACGAAAGAAGGCGACTGCATCTTCGAGCAGCTTTCTGAGATGTTCATGCTCTTCAGCTTCTTCCTGCTGAGTAGGACTCAATGGCCTGAGTTCAACCCCCGCTTTCTCAGCTAGATTTCGCAGGGCTTCGCTAAAATCCCAACCTTCTTTCTTCATCACGAAACCAAAGATATCACCGCCCTCATTGCACTGGCCGAAACACCGCCACGAGGCAGTTTCAGGAAAAACAACGAATGCTGGCGTGCGGGTATTGCTGTGGAAGGGACAAAAACCAGTATAATTCTTCCCTGATTTCCGCAGCTGCACGGTCTCAGAAACTAAATCTACAATATCAATCCGGTTCTTGATCTCATCTATCGTGGACATAATCCGCCTGAATTTATCTTTAGAAACCTAAATCCTTAAACACTCGAGGCTTTGATTCGGTTTTGTTTACCTTAATTTACAGGCATCTCCTTGCTGTCTTTGATGATTTTGAGGGGGATTCATTATACCAGTTGCCTGGAAACTTATCGCCAGATGAGCACAACCCTTCAGGGTTATTAGCTGCACTCTCAAAGGGTGAGAAATACCACTTTTCAAAACTGAAAACAATTATAATAATTTTAGGATGAATATTGCCCCTTACGATGAAGCATATATCTCTGTGGATGTTGAAACCGCGGGTCCCATTCCCAGCCAGTACTCCCTGCTCTCCATCGGCGCCTGCACGATATATACACCGCAGAAGTCTTTTTACGTAGAACTGCAACCGTTCAATGACCTGATGCTCCCGGACACCTTTGAAATCCATGGGCTTGATTTCGAAGGATTAAAAAAAACCGGGCTTCCGCCTATTGAGGCTATGGCTCTCTTCGATGCTTGGCTTAAAGAGGTTGTACCAGCCGATCGGATGCCAGTATTTGTAGCCTTCAATGCACCCTTCGATTGGATGTTTGTCTCCGAGTACTTTCTGCGCTATTTAGGTCAAAACCCCTTTGGGCATGCCGCACTGGATATCAAGGCATACTACATGGGGATAACAGGATCTACCTGGAAAGAAACATCCATGAAGCATGTCTCGAAAGACTACTTGGACGGCAGAGAGATCAGCCACAACGCCGAAGAAGACGCTCTAGACCAGGCAGTCATATTTTCCCGTTTATTCAGAACAGCAAACAGACCATAACTACTGTAACAATTTGCAGTGCATTTCGGTTTAACCTATAGTTTTGTGGATAAGGTAGTAGTTTATCTTAGCCAACGGCTGCCGCCACACTTGAGAAACACTTTATCGTCTGAACCACCGTTCTTATCAAGAAATCAGGATAACTTACAGGAGAAACGAAGAATGAAAGACACCGATTCATCCAAACCTTCGATGGAACTGAAGATGATTATTGAATCAGCCAAGCAGCTCGGCGTGGAGATCAGCGAAACCGAAGCACTGCAGTGGTTATCGGCGATGGCAGCTGAAACCGATACAGAAATTTCGATGGACCTCGAGACAGGTGTATTTGGGCACAAAGTAGTCATGTTGGATTTCAGCCCCACTGAGCTGGCCCGCTTCAGGGAGATCGGTCGCCTGGTTGAGTTCAAGGACCAGCCAGGGGTAGTGGAAACCGCTCTGGCTCTGTCTGGCTCGTCTGCCCAATCCAAGATTCAAACTTATCCAGGAGATTGCGATTATTTCGAACGGGTTAATATTATCGCCGACACCCGTGAAGAAGCCTGCCGGATTCTCGCCAAGATCATGCGGGAAAAAGCATTGGAAACGCTCAAAGGACCCACCTGGCAGCTGATCGAAGTCAAGTTCGGTTCACACCCAGAAGACATGGTCAAAGGGGACGAGTTTATAAACAAGGGCTCCCCGATTTCGTGGGCTCCAAACGAGATCGAAGCTGGCAAAATTGAAGGGTTCCACCCCGATGGCACAGAAGCGGTTGTCCAATGGGATGAGGCTGCACTGGATCCCGGTTGGTGCAAATTAGATTGGGTGATCGCTGATCCAGCGCGAGGAAAACTGGCGAACGCAAGCAACATGCTCGATGTAACCTGGGAAGCCCCGGATAGCAGCATCACCCCGCTGGATAATTACCTGGATGCGTATTTCCAGGAAGTCTACCTGGAGGCAGAGTCGGTGCCCATTTTTTCCAAGCTGATGAAACATGTCTCCCCGGATGCCCTGGACGATTATGTCGCCCAGCTTGAAAAAGAGGTTAACAAGTACCTCACCAAAGACGTCAATTATGGTAAAGCCGCCAAACGAATGTACAACGTATTTCGATTAACCGGTCGCTATGAAGAGGCTGCCTTTTTGAGGGAACTGTTCGATGAGCCGACAACCATGCTGTACCAAGTGTGGTCACTGATCCGCACTATCGACGATAGTTTCTTCCCCGGATCACAGATTTCAATGGATCACGTGCTCCAGCAGGCAGATCATTTGATCATGTCTGTCATTGAAGCGTTGGAAGGGGAACAAGAAACGGAGATCGTGCGCCGTCTGCTCACCCTGCGCGACAGCCTGACCCGCCAGGATTCTACCGATCATCTATCCGCAGAAGCAGAAGCAGCCCGGGAACATGTGATCAATATTGTCAACAATTTCTTCTATGAGAAGTTAAACTCGATTCCCACCATTAAATCCTATATGGATGAGTTTAACCACCAAGAATCCTGAGGGTGTATCTCTCTTTAGAATCCTTCCAATTTTGACATATCAGCCACACCCTCCGCCAAAGCGGCGATGCGCTGCAGCATTCCGAGCCGGTTTTGGCGTTGGTTCTCGTCCTCCGTCATCACCAGGACCTGATCGAAGAACTGGTTTATATTCGGGATCAGGGGGAGAAAAGCATTTAAGAAGTCATCCACAGAACCAGGATTGCGGGGTGAGTTTTCCGCGGTCAGTAGGGCAGCGAACAGCGACCGCTCTGCTGGCTCGGCAAACAACCTATCATTCACTTTATTGATCTCGGAAAGATCGCGGGTGATGCGTACACAGCGTGAATAGGCCGGCAGTATTTCATGCCAATCCGGACGTTCTATCCACTGGCTCAGCACTTTCACTCCCCGAGCTGCCCGGCTCGGATTATAACCCTGGGCAGATAACACAGCATCCACTGCATCATAGCGTTGGCCGTCCTCAAGCAGCAGGTTGCGCTGCCGCTCTATGATGAAATGCAGGCATTCTTCTTGCCGTTCTGCGTTCATCTCTCGCGGCAAATACCCGGCAGCTGCCTGCAATGCTGCCCGCAGATCAAAATCAAGATCCCACTCGATGAGATTCCCCACCACCCCGAGGGCAGCACGCCGCTGGCCGAAGGGGTCCTTTGCCCCACTGGGAGCCAATCCGACAGCAAACAAGCCTGCTAGAGTATCGATCCGGTCTGCCAGACCGACAGCCAATCCAGGGAGGGATTTTGGCCCCGCATCACCTGCGAAGCGCGGCAGGTAGTGTTCGAATATCGCCTCGGCAACCGATTCTGTCTCACCAGATTCCAGGGCGTAATACCTTCCCATGGTTCCCTGCAGGGAGGTCATCTCCACCACCATCTTGGTAACCAGATCAGCCTTGCATAGCTCGGCTGCACGTTGAGTGGTCTTCACCTGCTCAACGCCCAGGCCAAACCACGGAGCCAGCTCGCCAACCAGCGCTTGTACCCTGCCAGTTTTATCAAGCATAGAACCCAAGTCCCTCTGGAAGGTTAGACTGCTCAGCTGGGGGATGTAATCCGCCAGCGGTTGCGTGAGATCCTCAGTCACAAAGAACGCGGCGTCCTCAAATCGCGCCCGGATGACATGCTCATTGCCCTCGATGATCAGCTCCAGATCTTTTTGACCTTCTAGTTCAGCATGATTGCAGATAGCTATGAAATATGGCAGCAGCTGGCCATCTTTCTGCACAGGGAAATAACGCTGATGTTTCTTCATTACAGATATCAACACTTCATCTGGTAGATGCAAATGTTTTTCTTCAAAAGTGCCGCGCACCCCTATGGGTGCTTCCACCAAGTTTGTCACTTCCACCAGCAAGTCTGGATCAACGACTGGCTCTCCCCCGACTTCTGCCACCAGTTTTTCCACCTGAACTTTGATTTCCCGGGCCCGTTCCTGCGGATCGAGGAGAATACCCTGTTCGGTTAATGAAGAAAAATAATCCTGCGGGGAATGCACCTGGATTTCCGCCGGCTGGATAAACCGCAATCCACGAGTTGTGTTTCCAGCATCCACCCCAGCATAGGAAAAATCTAAAGGTTGCTGGTGAAGAATCCCCAGAAGCCAGCGGATAGGTCTCGAAAATGCGATGTTGCTCCGGTTCCAGCGCATGGATTTCCCAAAGCGCAGAGAGGCGATCAGGTCCGGGATTTTTTCCGCTAAGACCTCTGTCGCTGGACGCCCTGCAGAGCGCACAACAGCTACGGCATATTTCCCGCCATCCAGCTCTCGCACTTCCAGATCGCTCACATGGACTCCTTTGCTGCGGGCAAAGCCCTGGGCAGCAGGAGTCGGTCCTCCCTGTGCATCAAATGCTCGCTCAGCAGGCGGTCCCTTGACCACCTTTTCCTCCTCGCTCTGGTTGGGCGCCAGATCACTGACGCTGGCTATCAATCGCCTAGGCGTGCCCAGGATCTGCACCTCACCATGGGTCAAGCGGGTCTCATCCAGCAAGGCAACGATTCCTCTCTCGAGCTGTTCCAGGGCGGCATTTAAGTCTCCTGCTGGAAGCTCTTCGGTACCAATCTCCAGCAGAAATGGGCCGGGTTGGCTGCCAACACTGATCTTTGCTGCTCGCCCCTGGAAAGGTTTCCCGGGCTTTTTTTCTACTGCCGGGGCCTCACGATCATCCAACCAGGGAAACTCGAGTCTCTGGCGCTCGTCCAGGTACGCTTCACTAATTTTCCGGGCTACTTCCCGCATCCTGCCGAAGAAAGCCTGGCGCTCGGTGACTCCAACTGCGCCACGCGTGTCGAGAACATTAAAGGTATGCGAGCACTTGAGCAGATAATCATAGGCAGGCAGGACCAATCCGCCCTGCAAGGCAAGCTGGGCTTCTGCTTCATACAGCTCGTACATCTGCCGCAGCCGCTGGATATCCGCGACTTCGAAGTAATACTTGCTGTGTTCTCGCTCCGCCTGAAGGTTGACATCCCCGGCAGTCAGATCTTTTTGGGGAAGAACAGCCCCTTCGGGGACGGTATTCCATTGAATTTCCTGGAAACCGCGCACACGCTGCAGGGCAATGGCAATCCGGTCTAGTCCATAGGTGAGTTCCACCGCCACTGGATCGATGTTCATCCCACCTGCCTGCTGGAAGTAGGTGAACTGGGTGATCTCCTGCCCATCCAGCCACACCTCCCAGCCCAAACCCCAGGCACCAATCGCGGGTTGTTCCCAGTTATCCTCAACGAAGCGAATATCGTGCTGCAGGGGATCAATGCCCAAAGCCTTCAGAGAGTCAAGATATATCTCCTGGGGTTTCCCGGGATCAGGTTTTAAGATCACCTGAAATTGGTAGTGCTGCTGCATGCGGTTAGGGTTCTCCCCATAACGACCATCATCTGGGCGTATGCTGGGTTCGACGTAGGCGACATTCCACGGCTCTGGCCCAAGGACACGCAGGAAGGTCGCCGGGTTCATCGTCCCGGCACCCACCTGGGTGTAATAGGGCTGCCAGATCAAGCAACCAAGTTCCGCCCAATAATTCTGCAGCGTGATAATGGTGGATTGAAAATCAAGCGTGTTTCTCATATCGGATTGTAATTCTCTGAAGATTTTTTTCGTTTTCGTAAACGATTAATGAATTATAACCTCTCGGGTAGCCTAGAATCTCTCCGCAGATCATCGATTTCCCAGGCTCCAATCACGGTTAGAGTCCCTGCTATAAATGGTCAGCTGCAAAGAATTCAAAAAAATAAGGAGGCGGATCCTGGCTTTCAATCTGTTGCTGGTACAGCTTCTGCCGGGGAGGTCTCGGCAAATGTCTGCGAGGTGAAGTAGGAGAGCACATAGCCAATCACCCCAGCCAGGAGGGAGGCCAGCAAAATGCCTGCCTTGGCCTGATCCAGCAGCTCTGGATTTCCCCGAAATGCATTGCCGGCGATGAAGAGGGACATGGTAAAACCAATCCCAGCCAGCCAGCTGGCGCTGAATACCTGCCGCAAGCTCACATTTCTCGGCATATCACCCAAGCCCAAGCGAACAGCAAGCCAGGTAAACAAGGTAATTCCGACTGACTTCCCGATCACAAGACCCAGCACAACCCCAATACTGACCATGCTGACCAGGCTCTGGTCTAATTTCAGAGTAACTCCGGCATTCGCCAGGGCAAAAATCGGTAAGATCAGATAGGTTGTCCAGGGAAGCAGGCTGTGCTCTAAACGCTGTGCCGGCGATTGCATGCGGTCAGCGACGGTTTCCAGAGTTTGAGCTGCGACCTGGGTGCGATTGGCCGTCTGGGCGCTCGGCAGTTCAAATTCACTCAGAACAGATACACATTGAGCCAGCAGCGCCTTTGTATCCGGTGCCCCCCAGGTAGGTATGGTGGCAGCTAACAGGACACCAGCAATGGTCGGGTGGATGCCTGAATCCAGGAATGCCAACCAGAGAGCGATACCCAGGAGTGCGTATGGTAAAGGCGAGTAGACCCGAGCCCTGTTCAATCCGATCAACACCAGCAGGATCACCGCGGCGATCAGCAAGCTGATCCAGTGGACATCAGACGAATAAAATATCGCCAATACGAGGATCGCCCCAAGGTCATCCGCGATGGCCAGCGCAGTAAAAAAGATCTTGATCGAAAGCGGAGCCCTGCTGCCCAGGAGAGCCAGGACACCCAAGGTAAAAGCGATATCGGTGGCCACGGGGATTCCCCAGCCTGGTTCACCAGGTCCTCCAGCGTTGAAAATCAAATAGATCCCCGCTGGCACGACCATGCCACCGAGTGCTGCTGCCAGCGGCAGAATCGCCCGCCGGGGTCTCGATAACTCTCCGATCGTCAGTTGCCTTTTTATCTCCAAGCCGACAACGAAGAAAAATATCACCATCAATCCATCGTTAATCCACTCGATGAGTGGTAAACCAAATATGAATTGGCCAAATCCGAGCTCCAGTTCGGTTTCCCAAAAATGGAAATAAGATTCCGCAGCGGCTGAGTTTGCCCATAACAGGGCGATCAGAGCGCTGATCAACAAGAGAATACCGCCAGATGCCTCGATGCGCATAAATTCCTGGGCTAATCTCCTGACCTGGACTCCGAGGGGTTTTTCGATCGCTTCTAAAAGCGATTCCAGGTCCCAGGCGCCATCATAGCGGTCGCCATTGATGAAAAATGTGGGCGTGCCGTTGACACCGCTGAGCACCCCATCGTGGAAATCGTCTTTCACCCGTCCGGCATACACGTGATCTTCTAATTCCTGCTTGAAACGCTCTTGGTCGAGTTCCAATTCAGCAGCATAAGCCATCAGGTGATCTAATTCCAGGGCTTCTTGGTGCTCCAGGATGAATTCCAGCATCTCCCAGAATTTTCCCTGGGCTCCAGCAGCTTCAACCGCTTCAGCAGCCAGCTGGGCATGGACGTGGGAGGATCTGATCGGAAAATGGCGGAATACATATCGCAGCCTGCCCCCCATCCGCTCACGCAGTTCGCGGATTACGGGGTTTACCTGCCGGCAGTATGGACACTCGAGATCACCGTACTCCACCAGGGTAATCGGAGCATCATCTGGACCCAGCACATGGTCGCCTTCACTTACCGGTTGCACCAGTTTTGATGTTGTTTTCGTGGCCATCACTCATCCCTCCTCTGTTTGGATTGACTGCAATGCAGATAAAATGCCATCTGCACCTGGATTGACCCCGGGTGGAGATAAATAGCTCCACTGGATGATACCTTCTTCATCAATAACAAATAATGCCCTTTCACTGAGCCCAGCCTCGTGATCATAAACGCCATAGCACCTGGCAACCTCCCCCTTGGGTTCAAAATCTGACAAGAGCGGAAAATTTAATCCCCGGTCTTCAACATAAGCGCCGTGACACCAGCGCCCGTCAACCGAAATACCCAATAACTGGGCATTGTACCGTTTGAACATCGGCAGTACTTCATTATAAAGGGCCATCTGGTCCCCACAAACCGGGCTCCAGTCGGCCGGGTAGAAGGCCAGGATAACCGGAATTCCCCGGAAATCAGCCAATGAAACCGCTTCCCCAGAAGAACTGTCTAATTTGAAATCAGGCGCTGCGGTTCCAGGGGGCAATATCTCTCCAGGATAAGCACTCCCATTCTTCCCTGGAGATTCATCGATAGCCACCGCCTGTTTGTCTCTCTTCCAAAACTGGTTCACTTCCTTTCCTCCTGACGAACCTGGTCATTTGACCTGAATCTTGATAATCTTACCACTACTCACAATTGCCACTAGATTTTACCGGAATATCTCGCACTTCATCAAACCCAGGGAGATATCAAAAGCACTGCAAGACAGCCTTTTACCGAACGTTCTTGCCGCGGGACGAAATCCCATCCCTCGATGGGAACCTTGAAATAAAAGAGCTGCCCGAGAGGGACAGCCCTGTCATTTCTAAAGTAAAGGATTTGGTACGAATGAGCTGGCTTAGGGAATTTCTCCGGCTAATTCTTTTTCGATCACCTGCTGGAAAATCTCGAAAGGCTGGGCACCGACCACCGCGATCCCGTTAATGAAGAAGGTCGGGGTGGAACGAACGCCTAAGTTCGCTGCGAAATCAAAATCCGACTGGACTTCCTGCTGGTAGCGACCGCTCTCGAAGCATTCCTGGAACGCCTCTTCATCCATTCCCAATTGGTTGGCATATTCCAGATAAGTTTCCGGACTCAATTCGAGGTCCATACTGAACAATTTGTCATGATATTCCCAGAAAAATCCCTGCTCGTTGGCACAGTTCGCCGCCTCCGCTGCGGGCTTGGCATTCACATGGATGGATTCGAGGGGGAAATCTCGGTAAACAAAACGGATTTGATCCCCGTAGGTATCTAGAAGCTGCGAATAAACTTCCGCATGCCACTGGCGGCAGTATGGACACTCATAATCACTGAATTCGATTATGGTGATCGGAGCGTCTTCTGATCCGAGAAACGGATCATCATCGACCGGGACATCGTAGCGCACAACCTGGGGTGTTTCTGCAGGCAAATTCTGGTTGGATTCGGGCACCACCACGGATTGCTGCTGGCTGGAGGTGCCTTCGTTCGAGGCCGAGTTGAACAAACCCGGAACAGGGAACCAGCCGCGCAAAAAGAAGCCAAGAATCAAGCCCACCACAAAAATCAGGGGCATGATGAATGCATACAGGTGCCACCTGCGCAGGGTGATCGTCACCTCCCCCGGGCGCGGCTCGGGTGCTGAGGGGGTTTCAGGTTCTTCGAGCGTAGATTCGACTTCGAAATCTTCTTCAGATTGGTTTTCTTTGGTCATAGTAGTCCGAATTATATCACCTGGAAAAGGGGCAGAATTAAAACCGGATTAGACTTTCATAACCGCAAACCTGATCCTTGCATGATTAGGGACCTGGTTGATATTTGGTAGCAAAATTTAAGATCAGTTGCCAACAACCACAGGTTACTCGAATTCCCCATAATTTCGTGATTCGGCTGTACCAGGAACTGGCTCATCTTCAGCAGGCATGGCATCTGGCAGCTCATCTTCGAGGTTGCGCACGTGCGAATTGAGATAGCCGCCACCTGCTACCAGTACAGTAACTACACCAATCAGGATGAACATGAAACCAGTCCCCCGGCCTGGACCCACGCCGATCAGCTGGCCCACGGTATCAGCCAGGGCACCCCCTTCAACCAGCAGCGGGTTGAAAACGTTGTCCGCCAGGGGTCCTGCTATCAGGTATGCCAGGGGCATGGTAGACCAGGCGATCATCCGCCGCACAGAGAAGACCCGCCCCTGGACATCCGGGGCAACCTTGCTCTGCCAGATAGCCTGGCTGGAGCCGTTGATGATTGGCAAGGTCAGCATCAGCAGGAATCCCGCTGCCGCAAGAACCGAAATCAGCGGGCTCACCCCCAATAAGGAGGTAAAAAGCCCGGAAAGCATTAAGAATCCCAGGACCCCGTGGATGCGCCGCTTGGGCCCTCCCCAGGCGCTCATCACCAGGGTCCCGACAAGCATTCCCAGGCCGACGATCGAGAAAAGGTAGCCTAACATATCCGCGGAGGTTAGATCCAGGATCAGGGGCGTGATCAAGGGCATGATCAGGCTAGAGAAAAAATTCGTGGCGGCAAATATGAACAGCAATCCCAGCAAGCCAGCCCTGGCAGAGATATACGTCCAGCCATAAATTGCTTCTTTCCAGATCGAACCCTTGCCCTCTTCCCCGGCCGCGCTTCTCTCCGGGCTGGGGACCCTGACCAGCAGTAAAGTCAGCACGGCAAAGAGGTAGGTGGCGAAATCGATGGCAATCACACCGATCAGGCCGGTGGTAACGTACAGCGCGCCGGCTGCAGCCGGGGCGACCAGGTTGGAGATCGCTTCACCGATCTGTACCATGCCGCCGGCGCGGCCGAGCTGTTCCTTGGGCACCAGCAGCGTGGTAACCGCGGAGTATGCCGGCCACTGGAAGGTGCTGAATGCAGAGTTTACCGCCGTGGCCAGGATAATGTTCCACACCTGCAGGTTATCCGTCATGTACAGGATGGCGATCGCCAGGGTAGCCAATCCCGCCCCGGTATCGCTCATGATCATCACCCAGCGGCGGTCCCAGCGATCGACCAGGGCTCCTGCAAATGGGGAGACCAGCAGGTTCGGAACGGCGAAAGCCAACATATTCATGGCAAACAGGGTTACCGATCCGGTTTCCTGGTAAATCCACACCCCGAGGGCAAAACCGGTCAGCGCTGAGCCGATCGTTGAAACCAGCTGCCCTGACCAGATGATGAAGAACGTACGCATGCTGCTGGTGATCTTGCTGGGAGATTTGGCTGGAGAGGCTTCCATGTGTGATTTTCCTTTGGCTAACTCTCTGCTGGCGATAGGCCTTGATTTAACATCCTGCAATTATACCGGCTGATCCACCGGATTTGGGCTGTTTCTCAGCAGGATTGCCGGGAGTCCCTCTCGAACAGGAAGCAATTATTGCTGCGCGCAAGATAGAATCAATTTGAATAACTATGAATAATGGGGGGAATCGTACTAAGAATAAAGGCTAATGCCCTTATTCGCACAGGGGTTCGACGCTGTATAAGATGCGCTCCGTACAGGTAAATTCACGCACGTAACGATTGTTTTCAATCCATTCAAGCAGCTCCTCGAGAGACGAAGGGCTATCCAGGCTCCACTGGACGATGCGCCCGTCCTCCCCGGCGGTGAAGGCCGACGATCCATCCGGGCTGAAAGCTGCCCCCAGGATAGGATGCCCATTGTGACCATTGAAGCGGCGCAGCACCTCCCCGGTCTGCAGGTCCCACAAAATAACCAATCCGTTTTCAGTGCCCAGGAGTGCCGTGCGACCGTCCGGTCTGATGGCTGCGGAGTTTATTTTCTCCAGGCCCTGGTATTGACGTATTTCTTCACCAGTCCCCACATCCCACAGGTGTAAACCGTTGGTCTTTGAAGTAGAAATAAGCCTCTCCCCATCAGGGCTGAAGACGACTGTGTCCGTTGCGAACTCATTAATTGGGAAATCGAATGTACCGGTTTGTGCGTATATTCGGGAGACTAATTTACCGCTTTCTGCATCCCAGAGGGTGATGCCGCTTCCACCCGCTGATACCAGCCTTTGACCATGCGGACTGAAATCGAGGTCATTCAATCCTTCAATATCCGGGGTGGGAATGAACTTGTGCTCATCCGTATCGATCTCCCAAAGGATCAAACTCCTATCGCGCGAGGAAGAAGCAAGTGTCTTGCCATCCGGGCTAAAGGCTACACCTGTGACCTGGTCGGTATGACCCAGGAAGGTGCGCAGCTCCTCCCCGGTCTCGAGATCCCACAGCTTGATGCTTCGATCGGCGGAGGCGGAGGCCGCCAGGCGGCTGTCCGGGCTGATATCGATGGTCAGGACCGCAGCGGTATGCCCAGTGAAGGTGCGGAGTAATTCTCCGCGCTCAATGTCCCACAGGCGAAAGACATCCTCACCTGCGCCTGCTGTCCGCGACTCGCTGCCGCCGCTTGCGAGCAGGTACCTACCGTCCGGCGAAACCGCAAGTGTGGATACAGGGGAGAAGTAACTCGCGAACTGCCTGACCTGGTGTGCAGGGACCAGGTCCCCTACTACCAGATCGCCATCCCCCCACGGTGATAGAACAGTTCGCCAGTCCGGGCTGAAGGAACCACCGGACACGTACAACTCGTAATCAAAGTAGACCATCGCTTCTCTGTTCACCAGGTCCCACAGGATGCCTCCGTCAGCTGCACTGAATAGCGCCCTGGTTCCATCCGGGCTGATTACCACAGTTTGATGTTCATTGTCATACCCATCAAAAGAATCAATCACCTGGCCAGTCTCAAGATCCC
>CP070764.1:833563-840825 GCA_020349245.1 Chloroflexota bacterium
ACATATTCGGACAATCTTTCGCGCAAGCCATCCAGACCCTGGGTGAATTTTTCACCAGGATGGAATGGCAAATCGCGCGTTCCTTTGTCAACTTTAACACCTGGATAAATTCCTCGCGAAGAAAGCAAACCCGGGAATGGAGTCCCATCTTCGGTGTTGTGGTGCATTGTCTCGTCGAAAGTAATCACCCCACCTATGAATTCCTCCACGCCCTGTGTGGTGAAGAGCAATTCACGATATGAACGGCGATATTCTTCTGTCGATTCAAGATTAATACTTGCGAGTCGTTTCTTGATGGTGGGGAAACTCTCATCTGCCGCGAGAACACCTTTTCCCGGTGCAACAATACCCCGTGCGACTTCCCCTAATTTTCGTTTATCCATTTCCAGCAAACCTCCATGAATTTATTTTGAGAGGGTAAAAGTACTTCTCTCCTCCTCTCGTAAACGCTGAATTGTATCCGAACGGATCTAATTTTATCATGGGCACTCTACCCGTCTCAAGCCAGTATTTCCCGGTTTGGTGACTTCCTTATCGAATAGGATTTAACTGCTTAGTGGCGATCGCCATAATTGGTTCGGCGAGCTTGCCCCCCAACTGCCAGCTATTAACTGCATATGAGTCATATGATAATTACTTATTGCCAGATAAAAAAAAACAGGGGCGAAGATTACTTCGCCCCTGTCAGCAGGTTAGCGAACTAATCCTATTCTTCGCTGAAAGCTGCGCGCAGTTTGTCCTCCTCTTCCTGGGAAAGACTGGTCGATACGATTTCGAAATCCAGCTTCTTCATTTGATCGACAACCTTGTCAGTGGTTGCATCACTCGTCAACAAGAACAATGCTGAGGTTCCCTCGGTGACTTTACCTTTGGTCTTGTTGATAAACTCATCGTCGATACCGACGTCAGCCATGGATGCGCCCAGAGCTCCAAACGCGGCACCAACTGCCATACCCAAAAGCGGAACGAAGAAAATCAAACCAAAAAGCATTCCCCAGAATGCACCGTTCATTGCACCCATCCCAGCCAGATTGATCAGCTGCCTGGTTTTTGGTTTCTTCGCACCTTCCGGCCAGGTGACGATCGCAGCATCTTGAAGTGTAATCAGCTGCTGTTTTTGCAAACTCTTCACCAGGTCAAGCGCTTCATCCGCCCCTGTGGGTGTATGAAATTTTAAAACCGATAATGTTGCCATGCTTCAAAACTCCTTTGTTTATATTTCGGGCAGGATTTTGATCCCTTCCCGATTATTAACTATGCAAATTTCCTTATAATCCTTTATTGATACGGCTGCCATCATACATCATGATGATCAGGACTGGGAATCGGAATCCCCTGTCATCGAATCATGCTCATCGCTTTGATTGGCTTCCGATACATAATCTTCTTGATCTGGTTTAATCAATCCCAACTCAACGGCCGCTTCTTGTACTTCATCCTCGGCGATGCGGTATGCAAAGCTCCCTCCACCTTCAAGGATGTCTTTGAAATCAATAGGCAGTTCTTCAACGGCCACTTCAGCATCTCTATTTTGAAGCTCACGAACCAATTTTTCACTGGATGGATTATCGAGCACAGCCAGGACCGCTGATTTTCCAGGCTCCAGCGCTTCTCCGAGCATCTTGAGGCGGGTATCATCAAAACCCACATCGTCCAGCTTGGCTGTTATCCCACCCAAGGCAGCTCCTAAAGTCCCCAGGGTTATCAAACCAACTGGACCAGCCAGCAACCCCAGGGCTCCACCAACCAGAGCTCCTAAACCTGCCTCACCCGAGATTTTCTCAGCAGCTTCTTTCAGTTCGATTTTCCCACTTTCTTCTTTGTGGATTAGAACTACATTTTCCAGATCGATTTTTCGCTCTCTATCCGCCTTTTGAAGATCTTTATATGCTGTTAATGCAGCTGCTTCCTGCTGAAAAACAGCCAGGACAACAGAATAAGATGATTCACTCATGTTTTTCTCCTATCTCTCTCATAAATTATTCACCGGCTAATCGACGTGTCCAACAAGGTATCGGACAAATTCGATTATGGCTCCTTATTCCGGGATTTGTTCAGGTTTCGGTGTACCTACTTCATAATAGTAGAGTAGAGTATCTCCAGATACCAGCGTTAGCAGATTACCATCTATCGAGGCAGAGCTGAGTTCCTCAATTGCCGTCAGGTATTCTGTTTCTTGCTCCATGATTTCATCAGCACACAACAGCCGAGTTGTAATGATTTCAATAATCTCTACCTGGTAGGTTCCATCCCCATTATCCAGCGCCTCGTACTGTCCTGAATAGGTATTGCAACCACTGAACCCGGTGAACTCACCTTCAAGGAATTGTAAAGTGATCGCTGTTTTTGGTAGAACATCGAGCAGCGACCACACAGGTCCCTCCAGACGGGTATCCACTGTGATCTGCAAGCTGTCGCTGCTGCTCAATCCATTCGCATCAGTCGCGGTCACCGTGACCAGGTAAGTACCCGGGGCATCATAGAGCGTGGTTACCGAAGTATTGGGGCTTTCTGGAGCGATCGCGCCGTTCCCAAAATCCCAGCTGAAGGTCGTAATCGGGCTGCTGCCTGCTACAGAGTTTTCAGCGCTGAAGGTGACCGGTTCAGCGACGAAGCCTTCGCCTGGACCGCTGATCTCTGCAGTCGGGGGAACTTGTTCCGCGGGCTGAGAAATTATCGTTATTCCTGCTGTTGCTGATCCGCGTTGTCCGAATTTATCCACAACAACCAAGGTAACTTGGTAGTCCCCTGGATTGAGATAGATTTTTTCCACCACAGGTCCACTGGCCTGATTACCATCTCCGTAATCCCAGGAGTAGTTTGTAATACCAATCTCTGAACTCGATCTTGAACCATCAAAACGGACAATTTCTCCAACAGAAGCCTCTTCGGGTCCCGTGATATTTGCCGTCGGGGGTTCACTCGGTTCCGGTCGTTGTACAGGGACACTTGAATAATACAAGGTCCCGCGATCGGAAGAGATCTGCATGCCGGTATCAGCAACAACAAAATTCTGGGCTGCTTCCAGGTTGGTTAGGATAACCCGTTCTTGTTTACTGGAGGTCTCATCCGGACAGCTTAAATTCCCAACGGAGACATTCTGGATAGTAATTTCTTCAACCTCAGTCGAGTACTCGCCGCTTAGCTCGTTGCATCCTGTATTCCCGAAAAAAGTCTGGTCCAGGTTGAAGAAAACAAATGGCTCAGCGTTACCTGCCACACTCGGTTGAACGTTGTAATTGATCAAATACCATTTGACATTTTGCAGCAGGTGGGTCTGGTCCTTTACAGAATCTGGTGGTGTCTCCCGGAAAGTCAAAGCACCCAATCCGGTATTGATGACCAGCTGGTCGCCCGTTAGCCAATAACCATACGACCTGTCCAGTGCGTTTAGATAATCTGTTTCCTGCTCCATGACCCCATCCGGTTTATAACAGCGCGAGGCAGAAGACAGCGAAGCTTCAACGCCAAGCTCCTGTGTAAATACGGCGTTGTAGGAATTACATCCTGCAGATCCGGAAATTCTGCCTGCTGATTCATCCGGGTTAACTGTGAAGCGGGCATCCATCAAAGTACCTGGCAGGATAGGCTCAGCATTGAGATAATGCAGGAACCATTCTGTGCCATCCAGTTCTGACAGGGGACGCTTTCCAGCCAGCTCGGTCTGTGTCCCAGCAAAAACGAGTAATTGGTTTCCATCGTCATAAGGGAGAAATAATACATTCCCCAGGATTTGGTATGTGGTCGCGTCGTTCATTGCCAGGAAGAATTGCTGTTCTTGTTCAAATAAACCGGGAGCACAATTCTCATTGCGAGTTTTCTGTGGCAGATTGATCTTGATTTCCTCCAAGTTTGAGGCATAGGCTGCACTGTACTCGTTACACCCCGTGGTTCCCGCAACCACCCCAGAGGGAGTATTTGGATTTCTCGAGAATTGCGCAGTGAAGCTACTCCCTGCTACAGGTTCTTGGGGTTGATCCACATCTCCCAAGCTGACCAGCATCCATAATGCCCCAACCAGCGGTGTGCGGTCTGCAACGAAGGTCAGCGTTCTGCCTTCATCCGTACTCAAATCAAGGCTATTGCCTAAAATCTCGAAGCTATTTTCCCCTTCGATAGCCGAAAGGTAAGCAGTTTCGGATTCCATGCCAACATCACAGAATTTTCGGGTGGCAATCGGGGTATCGATACTGAGGGTGCCCTCAGCAACTTGGTAACCAGCTGAATAAGAATTACATCCTGCCGATCCAGCTACCGTCGCTGGTTCCTCCCCCACTGCGGACTCAAAAACAGCGGTAATGCTGATCCCTTCTGGCAGAGATTCACCGTTAACTGAAATCAAAGTCCATAACGTACCTTCCAACGGCAGATTGGCAGACGTAAAATTCAAACTATCCTGACCATCGTTGTAACTGATCGATAGACTCTTGCCAAAGAGTTGATATCCAGATACTGAGCTCAGGGCTGCCATATAAGCAGATTCGAGGTCTACAAATTCAGGACATATCTGACCTGTTGTCGCCAGAGGTCCGATACTCATCTGGTTATCCGTGGCTTCGTAACTGCCTGCGTAGTAATTACAACCTGATGAACCGCTTACGTTGCCATCTTCACTAAAAATAACGGTGATCGCTGTTCCTGGACCAACGATTGAGGGAGAAGAAACCTCACCGTAAGAAACCAGCAGCCAATGGGTGCCAACCAGCGGTGTTGAACCTTCTGCGAAGATCAATTTCTCTTCATAAGTTTTTCCACTGTCATAAATAATTTCTAGCCGACCATCCGGGGACAGCTGAACAAATTCAGCGCCCTGCAAAGCAGCCAGGTAGGTGGTTTCCTGCTCCATGCCTTGAGCACAATACATCATGGTTGCGGCAAATGGTGAGAGAATTTGGATGTTTCCATCTGGAGATAATTCATAACTGCTTGAGTAATTATTGCAACCCGACGAACCTGAAATCTCCCCCTCTGGTGATAAAAATAACGTGATCACAGTTCCCTGCTGAACCACCTGCGGGTTCGCTGCATCACCGAAACCAACCAACACCCAGATCTGGTCGGTGACCTGCTGTGGATCGATAACTGGGTGCGGTGTCGGAGGGACCTCTGTAGGTGAAGGAATCACCGCGGCTTCAGTAATTTCTGGTGGTTGGGTTGGTGGTGCTGGTTCCACCCCTCCGCAAGCTGCAACAAAAAGCGCCAAGGAAATTGAAAATCCCAATACAGAAATAAATCTTATTTTGGTACGATGCATCACCAGATTAGTAGATTTCCTCATTTGATTTTCTCCATTGGAGGTTAACCTCCCCCGATGAGCAATAGGTCAGGTATTCTTCTGATTTTCATAAAACCACAAAATTCTACCATGGCTTTTCAGCCCTTTTTTCTAGATGATTATATAACGGGCAGATAATTTCTCCAGCGTTATTTATTCACTAAATAATGTACCTTTCCACTGAGCCCCCGTAAAGGTTTCTCTTATTCCTGGGAGAGATTTCCTGTTTACATGCAGTTAGCCAACACCCTCTTTTACTGATTAATCGAAATACTGTTGCTTGCCTCGCAGCAGCCACCCGGTGATCAGGAGGGGAATTGCTTCGTAAAACACGCCCCAGATCAGGAAGCTTGTCAGAAATAAAGCGACACCCATCGTCCCAAGAACTGCAACCACGTATAGGTACAAACCCCAAGTTTTCCACTCCCACATACCCAAAGCTGCAATCGCTTTCGCTGCGGTGAAGATTAACAGCGCAATAATCAACCACTGTCTGGTTACACTGTCCGGGGTCTTCATCAAGGAAAGCGTTGCGAAAGAGGCGATAAAACTATGAGCTGCGATCAGGATTAACCAAATTGACCAACCTGTTGTCCGTTTTGGTTTTTTCGACCCTTTGTGTTTTGCCATCTATGTGCTCCTATGAATAAACAGAATATTCACAAATTGTACCTAAAATTTGCTCTGATTGGTATGCCGAACATCAGAGAGGTGAACAATTAGGCCAATATTCAGGATTTTCTTTCAAGGTCAAGGGAAAACTTCAACTAAGATTTACCGAACAGCCTAAGCCAGGCACTTCACTTGCAGTCAGCCATCCATCCTGAAGCTGAAAATCCGGCAAACAGGGATCGTCGCGCAATTCCAAATAACCATCCAGGTCTGCGTAATGTACATTCGGGCTGGACAATGCAAAACTCAACCCGGCAGCGATCAGCAAGGCTGGTTCGACCAGGCAGCTGACCATGGTTGCCAGCTTGGCAGCCCGGGCGATGGCGTCAATTTGTCCTGCGCAGCGCAAGCCGCCACAGGAAGCCAGCTTGACGCTCATCCCATCCGAAACATGTTGGGCGGCGATCTCCAGCGCAGACTCGGGACCCCGGACGCTCTGATCAGCCAGGATCGGGACAGGGCTCTGTTCTTTTACCTGGCACAATCCTGCCAGGTCATCCGCGGGTGTTGGTTGTTCAAGCATCTCGATTTTTCCCTCCAACGCTCGGGCGACATCAATCGCAGCCTGGACGCTGTAGCCACCATCCGGATCCAGGCGTAATATATGATTCGGAAATGCCCGGTGTATGCCCCTTACCCGGTGGACATCCTCATCTGGATCACGGCCACCTTTTATCTTCAACATGCGAAAACCAGATTTCGCTCTCGCTGCAGCCAGAGATACACTTTCCTCAACTGACCCACTCGGAATGGTTGCAGAAGTTTGGATGGAATTCCGATAGCCTCCCAAAAGCCTATAGAGCGGCATACCGCTGGCCAAACCCAATAAATCATGAAAAGCCAAATCGAAGGCACACATTGCTGAAGGAGCATCTGCAACCAGGGGGATTAATTGGTCCAGGGAATATTCAATATTCGTCGGGTGCAGGTCTGGAACAATCTCAGCTGCATCAAGACAGACACTTAACACCTTGTCAGGCTCATCCCCGGTTAGGTCCTGGTGCGCGACTGTACATCCCCAGGCGCTCTGACCAGAGGTCAGCTCAAGTCGGAGGAAAATGGCGGTCACCTGGTCAATCGGTGGTAAATTTGCCAGTTGAATTGGTTTCTGCAGCCTCATGGTTACAGGAGTCACTTCTGCGTGTGAAATCTGCATTCTTGATCCTCAGGATTCGATTGTCAGATGATTAATTATAAAACGATTACGTGCACACCTGATTGCAGAATTAAAAATCAAACTGCTTCATTTTGAAGTAATTATCCAAGAGTTTTTCCAACCAATGCTTCACCGGCATCAGGATCGCGATCACCACTG
>CP070764.1:840925-903156 GCA_020349245.1 Chloroflexota bacterium
ATAGCGTTCGTTGCCAGGCAGGTTGAAGTAATCCAGGTATGGCTGCGCAGCAGCTGCATGCCAATCGTGATTGCCGAGGCTGGGGAAGAAGCGGTTTTCTTTTGCACCTTCTCCGTAGCTGCCCAAATATGGGAAGATGAATTGATGATAGAACTGGCCGATGTTTTCATCGATCGTCTCGGCCGTGCCATCCGGGTAGTTGTTATCCCCGGTGGTGATGACCAGGTCGGGCTGCCAGCTCCTGACCAGGGCAGCCACATCCCCCTCCATTCGATCGCCGCTGCCGTAATCGCCAATCACCGCAAAACGCAGCGGCTGGGGGCCAGGGGTGCTGGTTGGCGGCTTTGCGGTGGGTGATTTCGGGAGCGTGCCGGTCGGTATGGGTATCGCACTGGGGTGAGCTAATGTTGAGGATGGTATTGGACTTGGATTTATTGTTGGCGGCGGGGTTCCAGTCACATCCGGAGTAGGCGTCACCAGGCTGCAGGCTGAAAACAGGATCAGCCATATCGCAGAAATCGATTTCAACAGACTTGTGCAGCCTGAGAACTTTTCAAACACCATCATCTGGATTAACTGCCCCGATCAGGAATTCTAAATAAGGCTTTCCTTGGAGACATGGAGTCAGCCTGAATATTTGGTAGATCATTTTTTGAGCTCAAAATCATCAATCACAATCCCATCACGGTTGACAAATTGAACATGGAGCATTTGTTCACTGACTTCAACCAGCATGGCGCCATGGTCCTCGTTATAGCGCACTACGCTCCCATCGATGTTATCAGGAAAGGAATAACGCGAAGCACCACCCAAACCATTAACTATATATAGGATGCCATCCCTGGATATGCGCTCGTAAGTGTGATCATGGCCGGATATGACTACATCTGCACCCCATTCTGCAAAAGGCCACTGCATTCTTTTAATCGATCCATGCCTTCCGGAGGAGTATGGGGGATGGTGCATGTAGACAATCTTCCAAGGACTTCCAGAATTTGAGAGTCTGGATTGCAGCCAATTCGCCTGCGTAGAACTCAATTCGGCGCCATCTGGTTCTTCTTTGTTGCTGTCCAGGGCGAAAAAATGGACGGAGCCCCAGGTAAAGTCGTAATAGCGTTCGTTGCCAGGCAGGTTGAAGTAATCCAGGTATGGCTGCGCAGCAGCTGCATGCCAATCGTGATTGCCGAGGCTGGGGAAGAAGCGGTTTTCCTGTGCACCTTCTCCGTAGCTGCCCAAATAGGGGGAGATGAATTGATGATAGAACTGGCCGATGTTTTCATCGATCGTCTCAGCCGTACCATCCGGGTAGTTGTTATCCCCGGTGGTGATGACCAGGTCGGGCTGCCAGCTCCTGACCAGGGCAGCCACATCCCCCTCCATTCGATCGCCGCTGCCGTAATCGCCAATCACCGCAAAACGCAGCGGCTGGGGGCCAGGTGTGCTGGTTGGCGGCAGTGCGGTGGCGATATCTGTGGGAATATCTGGCACAGGGGACAGTGCCGTTGGTTGAGGAATAGTGGCAGAAGGAGGTTCTGCGGGTGTACTTGATGACGTTGGCAGGACGGACACCAGCGTGGGCTGCACCCTACCGCTGCACGCTGCCAAGAACAGAACCCCAAAAACAAGCAGGGTAATTATCCGATTAACACTACGTATCATTCGATTTTCAACCATATCCAGATTAGCCTTTGGTCGTATCCTTCCGGAGATTTAATCTTAATTGGGTGTTGCGCTTTGATTTGGAACGTATTCGTACAAAACAGGTTTGACCAGCTCCAGGCTATCGATCAAGTTTCCTTCACGGTTGATGAATTCGAAGCGTATCTGAAACCGGCTGGCAGAGACCAGCATGGCACCAAAATTCTCATTGTAGCGCAGCTGACTTCCCTCCACAATTTCACTAAATTCATACCTGGACCTGCCGCCCAATCCGTTGACAAAATAGAAGATGCCCTCCCGGGAAATGCGTTCATAAGTATGATCATGGCCTGATAAGACTGCATCGACACCCCAATCTGCAAATGGCCATTGCATCCTGGGGGTTGACCCGTGAAGGCCTGAAGAGAACGGGGGATGGTGCATGTAGACGATTTTCCATACGCTCTCAGATTCTGTTATCCGGGATTTTAACCAATCAGCCTGAATAGAATCAATATCCGCGCCATCTGGCTCTTCCAAAACACTATTCAAGACGAAGAAATGCAGGGGTCCTTTCCTGAATTCATAATAACGTTCATTGCCAGGTAACGTGAAATAATCCTGGTACGGAATAGGTCCAGTTGTCGGCCAATCGTGATTGCCCAGGCTGGGGAAAAAGCGGTTTTCCAACCCTCCTTCCCCATAGCCACCCAGATATGGATATATGTACTCATGGAAAAATTGACCAATATTCTTGTCAATGGTCCCTGCTGACCCTTCAGGGTAGTTATTATCACCCGTGGTGAGGATGAAATCTGGATTCCAGCTGTTAACCATGGCAGCCACATCCGCCTCCTCGATGCTTCCGCTACCGTAATCACCGATGACTGCAAAACGGAGTGTGGAATAATAACTGATTTCTTTGGAAACATAAGGTAAATATGCAGATCCTGGAGAAGCAAGCATTGCCTGCGGCGAGAGATTCTCCCTTTCAGCTCCTCCTTTTTGAGAGAACACTGCCCCGTGAACAAAAGAGCCCGATATTCGTCCAGCAAAAAGAAAGACGACCAACAAATATACTGCTGTAAATTTCTTGGCGCGTAATGATGGGTAGCTGCCTTTCATCTCTTTATCAGCTTGAATAAACTACCCCCATAATCGACGTAATAAATCTCGCCAAGCTCATCCTCACCAAAGGAAGTGATATTGGAACCTGTCTGGTAGAGCTGCAAATTCTGCCAACTCCCATCTTCTGCCTGGAATAATCCCCAGATAAAACCAGACCCGTAATCCCCGTAGAAATATACCCCCTGCCATTCGGGAAGCTGTTCACCCCTGTATACCAGGCCACCGATCACCGAATATCCTTGATCGCGGCCGTATTCTGTCACCGGATCTACCAAGGGAACATTTTCAGGCGGAGGTGAAGATGAATAAGCATGTGCCCCTTCTCTGTAATTCCAGCCGAAATTAACTCCGCCAGGACTTCCTCCAGGAAGATAATCTATCTCTTCCCAGGAACCCTGGCCAACGTCACCGATAAAAAGATCTCCGCTTGATCGGTCAATGGAAAATCGCCAGGGATTTCGTAAACCAGTCACCCACACTTCGGCGGCTCCCCCGCCCATGACGAAAGGATTATCTGGCGGGATGGCATAAGAATCCCCCTGATTAACATCCAAGCGCAGCAGCTTACCCAGGAGCACATCCGTGTTTTGAGCGTTATTGAGCGGATCACCACCACTTCCACCATCTCCCAATCCAATATAAAGGTAACCATCCGTGCCAAATGCCAAGCTTCCCCCATTATGATTGGCGAAGGGTTGTTCGACGGTGAGCAGCTTGACTTCCCTGGATGGGTCAACAAAGCTTTCTTCAGCGGAAACTTGAAAGCGGGATACGGTTGTGTTGCCGTTGACATCAGTGTAATTTACAAAGAAATACCCATTTTGGCTGAATTCTGGATGAAAAGCCAATCCCAATAAACCCCGCTCACCGCAGCAGCTGACTCGATCGCGGATATCCAGGAAAGGTTCAGCCAGCAGATTATTATCGCTAATTATTCGGATCAACCCTAATTGCTCAATGGCAAACAAGCGTCCAGATCCATCCCCGGCGTTTGTGAGACCAATTGGCTGATTCAACCCACTAAGAACTAACTCCCAGGCATAAATCCCGGAATCGGGGAATTGAATGAGATTTTGGACCTCACTCGTCGGGGTATGGGAGGGAGAGGGCGAAGCAGAGAATGTCGCCACAGCAGGGATTTCATCCACTGTAGGTTGAGGAGTATCCGTAGGTGAAGGCAATTCCTCAACTGGTGACTCAGTGCTTGGAAAATCGCCACCCGGAAATTGAGTTGGACTCAATTGAGTTATGTTCTGGGTTTGTTCAGCGCCAGGACCCCCACAAGCCGATATCACCAGCATTAAAATGCTGGCGTATACAAATAAGCGTTTCAAGTAATCCTCGATTGTGAATCCTTTGTCTACTCCTCTTCCGTGAACTCCGCATCCACAATATCTTCATCATCAATCTGCTGTGGATCATGCCATTGACCTGGGACAGTTCCAGCCAGAGCTGCCCGATGTTCTTCAACCACATCCTGCGGGCAGAGCTCGACAAATATAAACAAACCAAAGCCGATGATAGCTGCATCATCGATGGGCCCAATGATCAAATCGGGAATGAGCAGGTAAAGCACTGTGCCAACCGGGATCAGTTTTAAAAACGGATTCACCCGCGGATCACGGATCAGACGAAAGACGAGTTTAAAGTGATTGGAAATATCGTTGAATACGCCCCCACCTCCAGTGCTGATCACTGATCTTTTATTTTTGTCAGACATAATTCCCTCAATTATTGTTTCACCTGGCGTTTCAGAACCAGGTCCAAGCACAATCAGCGATTTTTATTTTCAGGATGGTTATCAAGATTTGTTTGTAATAGGCTTATTAACCAACATGGATTTCTGAATGAAAATCGCTGATTTTCCTGCCTATTATAGGAGAAGAACCTCGAGAACGAAAGAGGATTAATTAATCAATAATCTCAAACAGCTCACCTGCGCTGGTACCTTGAACTTCTGGGAAATAACTCTGGAAAGCCTGTGCAGGAATGACACGATATTCTCCCGGATGAACAGTAAAAAACTGATAAGTTAACTCGTATGTCCCCGGGGGCAATTCATCCACCGCCCAAGAAATTCGGTCATCATATATTCGCGGAGAACCAAAATGCCACCAACCCAAACCGCGTTCGAACGACGCTTGCAGGTCGAATTCTTGAACAGAACTTTGTTGGCTGGTTTGCAGACTCAGGTCTACAAGTTCCGCCCCTGCTGGAATATAGTCCTCCACCACGAGATAATATGATGTCTCTGGGATGGTAAGCGTCAAGCGGACGGTGACTAATTCGTTATTCGCTGCCTGTCCATTCAATTGGCAGGTCTCCTCTGAACAGGCGCCATTGGAGGAGAAATATGCCCTGGAAATATTAATTCCCTTATTCAACGGGGAGACATCTTCAACAGGTTGATAAACATTAAGATGGGCGTTGTAATACAGCCTGCCTGAACCCTCACCACGTTGCAACAACAGGGCATTGGGATTTGCAGTATACATGCTGGACATGGGTGCTTTGGCTTCAACAGGGGTGAGTTGAGAGGCACCACTTGCTTCACCAGCAACCAGTGGGAAATCATTTAAGGTTGCTGAATAGTCAAAATCGCCGCTCAGTTCCCCTGTTCCTTTCATCACCTCAGCGAGTGCGATCAACGTCCAGGAAGTTTCGTAGGTAGATACCCAAGCGCTAGATGCATCCCGGTGAGCCATTAAATAGCGTAGAGCATCAGCCACCAAGGGGGAGGCTGGATCATGTTGGGCAAGAGCGTACAGCACAACCGCTGTGGATTGAATTGTGGTGCTCATGTTCTGCCAGCTCGGTTCGAGATTCTCCCAATGAACACCTGTTGCAGTACGGTTCGCGCTACTTTGCAAATCTGAGTAGAGAGTTTGTATGCGCTCATCTCCAGGGGCTATGCTTTCGAAAGCTAAGGCAAGCAGAGCCTGTGCCCAAGGATTCAACTGCGAGCGCACAGAAAATAGACTCGTGAGCCCGGCAAGATCCTCTTCTCCTACTTCGGCTAAAACATAATGGGTGAATGCCAGGCGATCATACTGCCAAGTTTCGGTAAGCATCTTGACCGTTGGCAACGAAGCCTGTAAGTAGTTGCGTGCCGAAGCAATTGTGTTCGCATCAATTTCCACCCCGGCTTTCTGGGCACGGAGGAAACTGAAGAGCACGTATGCCGTGATGTGGGGATCACTCTGATCACCTTTCCACCAACCCCAACCTCCATCCTGATTTTGACTGCTGGTTAATTGCAAAATCGAGGGCTCCAATGTATCTTCTAACCGGGCTTGCAAATCGGGCTCTTCAAGCCCAAATTCCTGGATCAGGCGGAATGTTTCCAAATTGGGTAAGAAGCGTGAAACCGATTGTTCAGCATTAAGATTCGGGATGAATTCAAGCGCTTCTAAAGCACTTAGCATTGCAGCGCCCAGGGACGGTGCCATCTCCACTTCTAATTCACCACCAGTCGGCTCAAAGGAACGTGGCAAGCTGACCAACTCCAGCTTTTCACCCTCCTCATCCAGGATACCGGATGTGCCAAATGTCTGGGGAGCAGCATATCTCAATACAGGAATTTCACCGGCGACCGGGCGACTAGCGTCCTGCAGTTCGCCTGCATTTGCCATGAAGAGCAGATCAACACTCGGTAAATCCTCAACGGTGCCCCACCATTCGATCCGTTCCCTGCCTCCAGGAGGAAGCATTACTACTTGGTGGGCAAGATTCGGCTCATCAAGCGCAAAACCGCTTTCCTGCAGGGATACATCCACCTGCAGCTCACCGGTGGTGTTATTGTGAATGATGGCTGCCACAAGTGCATGATCCCCGTGGACGAAAAAGCGCGGGGTAACCGGGCGCACCAGCAAATCTTTTGTGCTCACGACTTCGATGGTATCCTGGCCGACGAGTGTATCCGTGGTAACGCCCCGTGCATCCAGCTGCCAAGTGGTAACATTATCTGGCAAAGTCAGCTCCACCTGAGCTTCGCCATCTGCGTTGGTGAGGATGGTCGCATTCCAATACGCAGTATCCAGAAATTCCTCCCGCAACTGGATCGGTGGAGCGGGTTCACCACCTCCACCACCCCCGATCCCCTCTGGCAGGAAGTTTTCCCGCCTGGTCAAGGCTGCCAAGCTCAAGCTGGTTCTCACGCCAAGCCCTTGTTCATTATAAAAAGCCGGTACAATTTCAGGCGAATTCGCCTCTGCAAGAGCCAATACGGCCAGATCAACCACAGAGATTGAAAATTCACCCTGCACTGGTTTCCCATCTGCATCTGTAACCAACAAGTTCATCAGGAGGTTTCCACCCGGTTCTAGACTAACCGGGTCACTCGTCAATGAAACCTGCAAAGTATGTGCCACCGGGTTTACAGGTAGCAGGAGATATCCCTGGCGGAAATCCAGATCGCCCGAATCCCCTCCTTGGAGCAGAGTCACAGAAACATAGACATTGGGTGCCTGCTCATCAGCAAGGGAAACCGGAATTTGCATCCCGGAACCGCTGATTTGGAGTATCTGATATTCGGAAACCATACCGCGTTCGATGGTAACTAAAGCGACCGCATCCTCACCAAGCGGATTAGGAACAAACACCTGCGCAGTTTCATTTGGCTGGTAAGTATCTTTGTCAGCAGTAAGCCGTAGCTGCTGGTTGGACATCGCTGGCCAAACCGCTTGGCCAGGACCCCCTACCCATATAATCAGCTGCGTCACCACTCCTTCACCTGATTTCTCTGTCCCACTTACCTGGACCAGATAGGTTCCCGGTTCAGATGGAATAAATGCAATCCGTGCTTTCCCATCCACACCTGTGACAAATTCAGTACTGCCCGCTTGGGTATATTGGGGCTCAAACGTTGGGTATCCAGGAAAATCTCCTGGTTGCGAATCGATCCGTTCCCAGACAACCTTGCTGTATTCGGCCGACAATTCCTGCTCCCCTGCTGGATTTTGATCCAAATCTACTACTTGCACTTCAAAACTAAACTCCATGCCTGCCTGCCCGGACCAAATGTCCGGTTTTACGCCGATATACATTTCTCCAGGATTCGCAATGAGATCGGAGCGAGCACTGACTGGCAGTCCGCTCTCATCGGTCAGCGTCGCTTCAAGGATATAGCGGGACCGTTGATCAGATTCTGGTATGGCTTCAGTTACTGTGAAATTTCCTGAGGCATCAGTCAACCCCTCCCCTTGGGAGATTTGCTCTTGGAAACCGGTCGGCAAATAACCAAACATACCCGATAGCCATCGTGTATCTGCTTTTCCTACCTGATATCCGGGTATATAGAAATTTTCTGGAGAACGGTACAGTGTCCAGCTCAGGGGCACATCACCAGCTGGAGCCCCAAAAAAATAATTTGCAGATATGGTACCCGTTATATTCTCCCCCGCCAATACCTGCTCAACAGGGAAAGATACCTTGACATCGATCTCGGGTTTCCGGTATTCCGCAACCTGGAAAGATACGCTCGAATAATTTACCTCCTCGCTACTGAAGCGGTAGGTACCAGGCTGTAAATCCTCGGCTAATTTATAAAATCCGTGGGCTGTACCATATTCCGAAAGTGGAAGGTCTAATGTCGCGATTTGTTCTCCAAAATCGTTGAACAAATTTAGGATTAAATTCGATTTATCCGGCAGATCGTAGCGCCCGTTATACGCCTGGCGCACAATAGCCCTGAAATGGACACTTTGCCCGGGCCGGTAAATGGGGCGGTCGGTATACAGATATGCTTCGAGATGAGGGGGTCTCAGATCCGTCCAGTAGCCAAAATTGCCTGGATGTAATCCTTGGTTCCAACTGGAAAGTGCGGCAGAAAAATTTTCCTGACCTGGTTCGCCAAGGATCGCATAGGTAATTCCATAAATGTCTTCGATCTCTTGGACGGGAATATCACTGAGGAACACCCCTTCTGGGTCAGTTTGACCCTGGGCAAGGCTTGCCCCTCGCTCAGAATAGATGGTCACCGGCACATTCTCCACTGCTGAACCATCTCGTAAGTTCACAGCCCAGGTGAGCACATCTTTCGCGCTTAATTTCAGTGTCGTATTGATATCGCTGACGATGAGCAAGTAAGGTCCAGGATATATAAAATCGAAGTCAACGTTAAATCGCAGCGAGTAAATACCGGGGGCTAATGGTCCGCCATCCAACGAGAGTGGCAGCTCAACAGGTGTGCTCTGATTCCTGGGGATTTCCAATTCGTGCAACAGGGTGAGTTCCCTTTCCGGACGATAAGCCTGGCGCATTTCATAATTATCCGGAGCGAGCAACCGCTGAAAATCTTCCAAGGGCACCTCTCCAAGAGAGTATGAGAACTGGTCCAGATTTGTAACTTGAAGAATGACACTCGACTGCTCGGGTGTCAGGAATAAGACATCCGAACCGATCCCAATCATCAAAGCCGGATCCAAGGGGGTCGTGCGAAAATTGAGAATGTATTCCTGACCCAGGCGGCCGTTCCATTTATCAGGAAGGTTAGGTGAAATGGTCAGTGTATAAGCAGTCTCTGGTTCGAAATAACCGCTAATCCAGATCGTATTGTCTTCCTCATACACGTATGCCCCCATATCCGGGATACTCGGCGTGAGGGTAAGAAACTGCAAGACATTTTTTGACTTGATTGGAGAATTAAATTCTACTGCAACACTGCTATAGATATCTTTCTGTCCATTGTTTCCTGGATCACTTTTAATCACGGCCAGCTGAGGTATCGTCCTAAAGGATGTCTTGAAAGCTGATCTAATTTGTGAACCACCGCCGGATAGGGCTTGCTCACCAAGCTCAAAAGAATAGATTTGGTCGCGTTTTAGCAGGCTCTCTGGAGTAAAAGTGAATTCTGTTAAATCATCATTCCAGGTGAATTTCCCATCGATGGGGGTGTCATTCGCTTCCCTTAATACAAACTCACCTTCGACACTGTCCGGATCCATGGGCTGGTTAAATACCAGTTGAATTTCTGCATCCAGGTTCACATCGACGACATCACTGCCAGGCTCAACGGAAAGCAATCGGGGTTCCACGGTTGTAAACGACCAAGCTTGTGAGTCTTGTAAAGGACTCCCATCCAGGCTGGTCAGTTCATTGTTGAGGTTTACTGTGTACTCGATCCCGCCCGCCAGTGAAGGTTCAGGGAAAAACATGTAGGTGCTGGTGTTGATCCACTCCCCACGCCCTTGCGAATTGGGCAGTAGTGAAAAGCCTGCAGGCTTTTCACCTGCCTGCTCACCTAACGGTACGACGGGGCGATTGAAGGTAGCGATAATTGCTGCCGATGGATCGACTTCGCTTGAACCCGCTTCTGGCAATCCCTGGGCGAGATTCAAATAACCAGCTGTTGAAAAAACAAGATTGATGGGTTCAACCAATGATAATCCATTGGCAGCTTTAGCCTGGATATCGATCTGTAGGTTTAGCTGCGATTCAGGAGGTAAGGGTTGATCGGGAGTGAATTCCAGAGTCGAATCATTCACCCAGTTAATACTGCCGCGAGGGCCTGAAAAAGCAGCTTCCACAGAAGTATGGTCCATCGCCTGGTTGAAATAGAGGGTTAGCGACTCTTCAAGACCGATCTCGGAGTCAGAAGATGGTTCACTTTCTACAAGGTCCGGAGGAAATGGTCGGGGGGTTGGAGTGGCAACAGCAGGAACTGTTGCTGTCGCACTTTCCACGATTTCCTGGGAGGGAGAAGCGGTGGGAGTTTCAGCTTCTTCGGTTGGGACTGAACACGCGCCTATAACCAGCACGAGGCCAATAATCAGCAGAAATAGCCAGTAGCGTCTCATACGAACCTTCACAGACTGCGGCTTTTGATCAGATTTTCGCAGCATACCAACTTCCCCATATACAGGAGACGGTTAAACCTGCAGCATTGTTCCTAACGGTAGGGTGATTATACATTAAGCGGCGTGTAAAACTTCATTAGCAATTCGTAAGACACATCCCTCTTCAACCTGCACAAAGACCAAGTATTTAATCTTTCAAACCCTGATCCAGATCTGCAATAATATCCTCCAAGTTCTCAATGCCAACCGAGAACCGGACCAAGCCATCACTGATGCCCATTTTCAACCTATCCGCAGGTGGTACGCTGACATGTGTCATACTGGCAGGGTGCTGGATCAGGCTGTCGACATTGCCCAAGCTCACCCCGAGGGTCGCGATCTTCAGCCGATTCATTAATCTTTCACCTGCTTCCAATCCCCCTTTCAGATCAAAGGAAAGCATTCCACCGAAGGCGGTCATCTGCTTGACTGCGATTGCATTCCCCTTGTCGTTTCTCAAACCAGGATAATTCACCTGAGCAATTGCTGGATGCGTATCAAGATATTGGGCGACGCCCATCGCATTTTCACAGTGCCGTTGCATGCGCAGTTCAAAGGTCTTCAAACCCAGGTTTGCCAACCAGGTATCGAAGGGACTGGGCGCACCACCAAGGGTCTTCACGATCAATGGAATTTGTTCCTGCATGTAATCCAAGTGCTTGCTGATCACCAAACCTCCTATGATCACGCCATGTCCAGAGAGATATTTTGTCGAGGAATGCACGACCACATCCGCTCCAAAGCTGAGCGGACGCTGACAATACGGTGTAGCAAAAGTATTGTCGACCATCAACCAGGAACCATGATCGTGGGCAATTTCCCCGACTTCAGCGAGATCGATCACCATCATGGTAGGGTTTGCAGGTGTCTCTGTGTATAAAAGCACCGCGTTTGGATGAGCCCGCAAAGCAGCCTGCCAACCTTTTGCGGTGGTATCACGAACCCAGACAACTTCGATGCCAAGCCGGGGGGTGATTTTGCTTAATAAATTATATGCATTGCTATACAGCGATTCTTGAGCGATGATCACCTCCCCGGTTTTGACTCTGGCTAAAATCGCCGCGGAAATTGCGGCCATTCCGGATGCAAATGCCTTTCCCACCACTCGGGTATCGATGGTTGTTAGGTCTTCTTCACCGAGAATATCCAGCGCTTCCAGCATCGCAACTCTCTTGGCAAAGTGATCGGCATTGGGATTTGCGGCCCGGGTATACGTGTATCCCTTTTGGGAACCATTATAGATTGCCGCCCCAGCAGCATGATCGGGGAAACTGAACAAGGAAGTTTGGTATATTGGCATTATGTGTGCATTGTGAGGATTCGAGCCTTCGGCATAATGATTCACCAGCGTGCTCAAACCATGCTTGGTTGAAAGATCAGGCATAATTTTCTCCTAATGATTTTGGGGAATTGACATATTCACCAAACAATTATAATCAAGCCTTTTTGGTACAATTGATCTCTGGGATTTTGGAACCTGCAGGCATCTCTTATCGTTATGGTTATTTAATGAGTGATTTATCGACAACTTCACCAAATATTTCACGTCCAATCGATCTCATCCCGCAGATACTGGCTGCGATCATCGGTGGATTGATCATCTTTAGCTTGCTCCTGGTAGCCGTAGTGGTCGGTTTTAATATTTCATTCTCAGGGAAAATCTACCCCGGTGTATCGGTGGCAGATGTTGACCTGTCTGGAATGGAACCTGGCGAAGCTGCCGTCCTGCTTGAAAAGAGCCTCGAATTTCCTAAACAAGGCAAGATTCTCTTTCGCGATGGTGACCAAATCTGGTTAGCTGCACCCTCCGAGATCGGCTTTTTTCTCGACCCTCAGACAACCGCGGCGACGGCTTTTCAATTTGGTCGGACTGGAACCATTCCCGCTCGAATCCTGGACCAGTTTAAAGCCTGGTACCTGGGCACCTCCACGCCGCCCATGTATGTCTTCAACGAAAATATCGCCCTATCTTACCTGGAGGGATTGGCCATCCAAACCGATATCCAGAAAGTCGAACCTTCGCTGACCGTGGAGGGGGTAGACGTTGTCGTCCGTTCCGGGCAGGTCGGCAGGCATCTGGATATTTCGGCTACTCTTGAGAACCTGAGCGGGCAGTTGGCATCCATTCGCGATAGTGAAGTCCAGCTGTTGATCAACGAAGATGCTCCGGTTATTCTTAATGTTGAGGAACAGGCTGAAATTGCCCGCCTGATTCTTAATCAACCTCTCAAGCTCGCCGTCCCTGAAGCTGCAGAAGGAGATCCCGGTCCCTGGACTTTTGAACCAGATACCCTGGCGCAATTGATCACCATCGAACGGATCAAAGATCCGGGGGGCGAGCAATACCAGGTCGGTTTAGAAGCCGCTGGCCTGCGATCATTCCTGGAGGGCATCGCACCAAATCTGGCGCGAGTAAACAAAAATGCGCGCTTCATATTTAACGACGACACCCGCCAATTGGAAGTGATTGAACCAGCAGTGATCGGCCGTTCGCTCAACATTGCCGGAACGATCGCGGCGATAAACCAGCAGCTTATCACCGGAGAACATAATATCTACCTGGACCTGGATAATGCTGATCCCCAAATTGGGGATGAAGCCACAGCTGAACAATTAGGCATTTCCGAATTAGTCAGTTCACACACTTCATATTTCTATGGGTCCAGCGCTGAACGAATTCAGAATATCACCACTGCAGCTGCCCAATTCCACGGACTCTTGGTGCCACCAGGCGCAACTTTTTCAATGGGAGATGCCCTGGGGGACGTTACCCTGGATAATGGTTATGCTGAGGCCTTGATAATTTTTGGCGACCGCACGATAGAAGGTGTCGGAGGTGGGGTCTGCCAGGTGAGCACCACACTTTTCCGCACGGTATTCTTTGGCGGTTATCCGGTCGTCGAGCGCTATCCGCATGCATATCGGGTCGGATATTATGAATTGAAAGCTGATGGCGGTTACAACACGAGTCTGGCTGGCCTGGATGCGACGGTATACACACCCATGGTAGATTTCAAGTTTATCAACGATTCTGCCAGCTGGTTGCTCATGGAAACTTACGTCAACCCGGCAGCCCGGACCTTAACCTGGAAATTCTATTCAACCTCCGACGGGCGCACCGTCGAGTGGAACACGACCGGATTGAAAAACAAGGTCGACCCCCCTGAGCCACTGTATATTGAGAACCCGGACCTGGCAAAAGGAGAGATCGTGCAGGTAGATTGGGCAGTGGAAGGTGCTGATGTCGCCATCACCCGCTCTGTTTATCGCAATGGCGAAATCTTGTTCGAAGATACTTTTAGCACCCATTACATGCCCTGGCGAGCAGTACACGAATACGGACCCGGGACGAAAGGGATGCCGCCTAAAGAGGGTAAGAAGAACAATAACGACGGATAATCGCATCACCCACAAGCAGTTTCCGAGAGGAGCTTATCATGGTCAGTCAGGAACTATTGGACATCCTACGCTGTCCGAACTGCGTTAGAGAAAAAGAAGGATTGCTCGAGTACTATAAAGAAAATTGGCTGATTTGCCAGGATTGTGATCGCAAATATCCAATTCGAGACGATATCCCAGTAATGCTGATCGATGAGGGAGATAAATGGCAAGGGATGCCCAAAGAAGAACTCCCGATCCCCCCTCCAGATTAAGAATCAATGGTTAGTTTAGATAAATCTGCTCTGATCAACGCATTCAAGTGCGGATCTGACCAAAGAGCAGAAAAGGCTGCCTTGCAGCTCGCCACCCATGGTTCAAGCAGTTTAGAACTTCTGAAAGAATTGCTCAACCACCCGGAGGCGGATGTCCGCTGGTGGGCCACGCGCGCCCTCGCAGAAATCCCCGCTCCCGAAACAATCGAACTCACACTGGTAGCTCTTCAAGACCAAGACCCAGCTGTGCAGCAGTGTGCAACCCTGGCATTACAGCATCAACCCCATCCCGCTGCAATCCCGCAATTGATCAATGCATTGGATGCCCCAGACCGGCTTCTAGGACGTCTCGCTGGCGATGCTCTCATCGCTATCGCAAATGAGGCCGTCCCAGCGCTAATCCAGGCAGCCGAAAATCATTCTCAGTCTGCTCGCCTGGAAGCTGTGCGCGCCTTGAGCCTGATCGGGGATACCCGATCTATCCCGGTCTTGTTCAAGATCTTAGGTGAGGACTCAGCCGTGATGGAATATTGGGCGGAACAAGGTCTGGAAAAAATGGGGGTTGGAATGGTTTTCTTCAAACCATAATCTTATATCGTTCTCAAATTACTTTGACAAAGCCCAGATCAACCAGGCTGCAATCATAACCAGCCCGATCCCAAACCGAACTAAGAAAGATAATCCCCATCCTAAAGCGACCCCGCGGGTTGCCCGCCAGGCGCTACGCCATTCTCGATTCCGAACCAGCTCCAGCAGGAAGATCGCGATAGGAATCGCAATAAATCCACCAATAGGAGGAAAGAGGATTGTTCCAACAATGCCGGCAACGAGTGCCACAATGATTGTTAACCAGGAAGCCCCGCCGCGCCTCGCACCAGCCCCCATCAAGACATTATCCGCGCTGACACCGAGGATCATTCCAATGGTGATAAATACAAAGAGAATAATCCCCAGCGTATCGAAGCCCATGACGAGCCCGTAAATCAGGGCCGCTACCCAAATAACGGTAATACCGGGAAATATCGGTACGAGTAATAGCACCAGTCCAAATAACATCACGACCAGTGTCAACCAAAAAGAAAGCGCGCTTCCCAAATCAGGCAAATCAATCCTCTGGATAAATTTGATCTATACCACCCATCCATGGGCGGAGGACGGAGGGGATGACCACCGAACCGTCTGCTTGTTGATAATTTTCCAGGACGGCGATCAAAGTGCGTGGCAAACCCAATCCCGAACCATTTAATGTGTGCACAAAGCGGTTGCGGCCTCCTGATTCTGGGCGATACCTGATATTAGCACGTCTCGCCTGGAAATCACCGACATTTGACACTGAAGAGACCTCCAGCCACTCTCCGACACCCGGGGACCAAACTTCAATATCATAGGTGATCAGTGCACCAAATCCCAGGTCTCCTGTACAGAGCTGGTTTATCCGGTAAGTAAAACCCAATTCTTCACAAACCTGTTCTGCATCTGCAACCATTTTTTCGAATTCAGCGGGCGATTCCTCTGGTTTACAGTATTTATACATCTCCACCTTGTCAAACTGGTGGCCGCGCTTGATCCCGCGCACATCCCGCCCGGCACTCATCTTCTCCCTGCGGAAACAGGGCGTATAAGCGGTGTAGTGCAGGGGCAAACCACTCTCCTCCAGGATTTCCCCCATGTGCAATCCAGTTAAAGGTACCTCTGCAGTCGGAACCATCCACAAGTCTTCCTCATGATCACGATAGAGGTTGTCTGCAAATTTGGGGAGCTGTCCAGCCCCATACAAGACTTCACTCTTGACCATAAAGGGAGTATATTTTTCCGTATAGCCCTGCCGGATGTGCAAGTCCAGCATCCAAGCGATCAAGGCTCGCTGTAAACGTGCACCCGCCCCGCTGAGAACATAGAAGCGTGAGCCGGTCACGTTCACACCTTGTTCAAAATTGATAATCCCCAGTGCAGGTCCCAGGTCCCAATGTGGTTGAGGAGCAAAATTAAATTCCGGCAGCTCGCCGACCGTCTTGATAACCACATTCTCGCTCTCATCGATACCCAAAGGCACTTTCGGATCAGGGATGTTGGGGATACCCGACATTACCCTGTCCAATTCGGATTCTACATCCCGCAGGTTGCCATCAAGTGTATCGATACGTTCGCCAACTGCACGCATTTGATCGATCCTTGCCTGCCGCTCTGCCTGGTTTTTCATTTTACTGATCTCTTTGGAAACCACGTTCCGCTCAGCCTTGAGGCTTTCGACCTGCTGGATGAGGCTTCGCCGCTGTTCATCCAGCGCCAAAACCTGATCTACGGGTTCCGGGGGTAATTGGCGCTTGCTCAGGGCCTCCCGAACCATGTCTGGCTTTTCACGGACCAGATTTATATCCAGCATCATTGCACCTCCGATGTAAATCTTACGCGTAGAAACTATAAACCCCCTCGTTTGCAGGACGAGGGGGCGCTCGTGGTGCCACCTGCTTTCGCCGCTCATCACGGCCTCTTAGACGCGCTATCGGGCGTACCCGGCTCCCTTACGATAGAATCCCTGCAGGAGCGACTGACCGCTACACGGATCGACGGAGTGGATTTCACCGCTCAACCTGCTGCCTCGCACCAACCGGCAGCTCTCTGGAAGGATTCGCAGCTACTTGACTCCGTGCTGGTCAATTTATGTGTTTGTGCAGCGATTATACCCGAGCTTGAAGCAGAGTCAAGCATCTGGCTTCTCAAGGGTAAATAAAATATATCAATGGTATAAATTATCCAAGGTCTCTGCTCTTAAGATACCTGTTGCCGTTGGAGATTTGCGATGAGATATGGATTCGTGCTTCCAAAAGGAGATGCCCGGCTAGCTGCTGATTTTGCTCACCAGGCTGAAATATCCGGCTGGGATGGGTTTTTCGTTTGGGAGCCAGTCTGGGGAATCGATGCCTGGATATGCCTGACCGCAGCCGCCATGGTGACCAAGCAGATTAAATTGGGAACGCTGCTTTCCCCGCTTTCTCGTATGCGCCCCTGGAAGCTGGCCAGTGAATCCGCCACCTTGGATAACCTTTCAGGCGGCAGAGTGATCCTGTCGGTTGGTTTGGGAGCTCTTGACACTGGCTTCGAGGAATTTGGCGAGGTGACCGATCGCAAATCGCGCGCAGAGCTGCTGGATGAGGGCTTGCATATTCTCACCAGCCTATGGTCTGGGGAACCTTTTCGTCATCAGGGTAAATATTACCAGGTTGAGATCTCAGAAAAGACTTTCCAGCCCCCTCCACCTCCCTACCAAAAACCCCGCATCCCGATTTGGGTGGTCGGAGCCTGGCCAAGTCGAAAATCGTTGCACCGCGTGATCCAGTACGATGGCCTGTTGCCGGCTTTGCTCGGCAAAAATGGAAAGATCACCCTGGAGAGGATCACGCCATCGCAGATCCTTGAAATGAAGCAATATATCGACACCCACCGCGACGGGAAAACAACCCTTGATATCATCATGGAGGGGCAAACTCCAGGCAGTGATCTCGAAAAAGCCAGGGATATCGTCAGTCCCTACCAGGACGTGGGGGTAACTTGGTGGATCGAAGCCTTTTGGGAATCGCGAGATTCCGAACAGGTGCTCAACCGCATCCGTCAGGGTCCTCCCCGCTCCGGATAAAGCCCAATCGCCTGGCAGCTAATCAATATGGAATTAAATTCCCTGTGCTGTATTTCTGCGAGAGACACCTGCACTTAACCGCTTACTCTCTTTCCCGCAGATGAGGGAACAGGATTACCTCCCGAATATTGGGCGTGTCAGTGAAGAGCATGGTCAGGCGATCGACCCCCATGCCAAAGCCACCGTTTGGGGGCATACCATAGCGCAGTGCTCGCAGATAATCCTCATCCATCGGGTGGCGCTCTTCATCATCCGAGGCATAATCACGCCCCATCTCCTGAAAGCGGGCTTCCTGATCAAGGGGGTCATTCAACTCGGTGAATGCATTACAAATTTCCATCCCCGCAATGAATGCCTCGAAACGCTCTACCGTATTTGGGTCATCCGCTTTACTCTTGGTCAGCGGAGAGATATCACGCGGGTAATCATAAACTATCGTAGGCTGGATCAGGTATGGCTCAAGAAAATTACCAATCAAGGAATCGACCAGCTTACCGCGGGTAGACTTGGGATCAGGCTGCAAATCCTTGGCTCTCATCGCTTGCGCCAGGCTTTCCGCCGTGGGGTGCTTCTCAATATCAATACCTGACATCTCAGCCAGGCCCTCGCTGAGCTTCATGCGGGGCCAAGGTGGTGCAAGATCGATCTGGTGACCCTGGAAAACAATCTGCCGGCTTCCGACAACGCTGTCAGCAACAAAAGCAATCATCTCTTCCGTAAGAGCCATGACCTGCAGGTAATCCGCGTACGCCATGTAAAATTCAAGCATGGTAAATTCAGGATTGTGGGTGCGATCCACACCTTCATTGCGAAAATCCCGCCCGATCTCATAAACTCGCTCTAAATTTCCAACTAACAGCCGTTTTAAGTACAGTTCAAACGATATGCGCAGGTAAAGATCCTGCTTGAGCTGGTTGTGATGAGTAACAAACGGTCGAGCAGCAGCACCACCATAAATGGGCTGCAGGATTGGAGTTTCAACTTCTAAGAAACCTCGGTCATCGAGAAAGTCTCGCAAGCTGCGGATGATGGCAGCTCGAGTGTGAAATATGCGGCGAACTTCTTGATTGACCGCCAAGTCAGCATAACGCTGCCGGAAACGAACCTCGGGTTCTGCCAAGGTTGCGTGCTGAACGACCTGGCCATCAACAATCTCATCTTTTGCAGCGGGCAGGGGAGTGATCGCTTTGGCTAACATGCGGAATTCTTCCACCCGGAGGGTGACCTCACCGCTGCGGGTGCGAAACATCTCTCCGCTTGCCTGAATAAAATCTCCCAGGTCGAAATAATGGTTGAAGAATTCTAGTTTTTCCTGCCCCAGATCGTTGGATCGCAGGAAGAGTTGCACCCGCCCAGAAATATCTTCGATATGGGCAAAGGTTATCTTTCCCATTGGACGCATAGAACGCAATCGACCAACCAACGTCGCCTTAACTGCCTGAGCGTCCGCATTGGATTCAAGCGCAGTAAATGCAAGGATAGCATCCTGTGTAGTGTGCGTACGCTCAGAATGCGCTGGATATGGTTCCACCCCCTGCTCGCGCAGCCCATCCGCTTTCTCCAAGCGGACCTTTTCCAGATTCGAGTAATCCCTAGCCATGAGCTTCTCCCGATTTATAAAAAGCCCCGCGCAGATGTCGATCGCGCGGGGCTTGAATTCACTACGCCCGGTGCTACTCCACCTTCACAATTTTCACTTCAAAAGAGCCACCTGGTGCTTCAACTTTAACCTTGTCACCAGCCTTATGATTGATGAGCGCACGACCAAGCGGGGATTCGTTGGAAATTCGACCTTCACGGGGGTTTGCCTCTGCACGGCCGACAACAGTATATACCTCTGGAGATCCTCTACCTTCTTTAATCGTAACTGTTGCGCCGACATCAACCACTTCCCGGTTTCCAGAATTCTCAATAACTCGCGCATTGGCAAGCAGCATTTCCAGTTCTTGAATGCGTCCTTCGACAAAGGCTTGCTCATTCTTCGCAGCCTCGTACTCAGCATCCAGGTCAACACCCATATCACCACCATCTTCCATCGCCTCTCTCAACCGAGCGGCAACTTCTTGGCGTTTTACCGTCCTGAGGTGTTCCAACTCGTCCTGCAGTCTTTGATACCCCATCGGGGTCAGAAATGAAGGAGGCATTATGTCACCCGTCTAAATCTATTAAAAAAATTCTCCTCATCCCCAATGTATTTCGGTGAAATACGACTTCCACATATGAAAAGGAGATGCGGCGTCTTGGAATTGCAGTCGTGCTCTTCCGCCGCCGCGCAGGGATTTTAACACAATCCCCCCTGATTTGCAAGACGGCTTACAAAAACATGTGTTCTATACGAATTGCCAGAGCCTGATTCCTTTCTCTTTGCCCCAATAAGACCGGATTGCGTCTCGCATCTGGTCTGTACCTGACCAGAACGTGCTGATCTGGGAGGCATGTGCGGCCATGGATTCCTCCCAGATTCCCAATCCCGCTTTGGAGATGTGAAACGGGGTACTGATCATCTCTCCACCCTGTTCAATCAAATCCTGTTCGGGATCGACTGAATAAGGAAAATCCGCATAATACCACATTCGACGAGCTGATTGCTCCGCAGCTGTGCGGACCAGGCGGTGGTCAACATGACCCCCCAAAGTGAGTGGACAGACCAGTTCACAAACCTGCGGCAGGTACTGAAGGAGCTCTTGACCAAGAACATCCACCAAGGAACTCTCGCCCAAATTGATCTCTGAGAATAATGCTGCATCAGAGTCATACATGTGCGTTCCACTCGAAAGAGACCGGCGATAGATCGCATCCGGGATCATAAAGTTGCGAGTCGCTGCCCCCATGCGTTGGTTGGAGAGGGCGTTTTCATTTTTACGTACAGAAACAGCATTGAGATCTGTACCCCAGCGCTTGTGTAAACTTTCGGCATAGGGTGAGAGCGGTCCAGGCGGTATCTCCCCGGCACAAATCGTCCACACGGCAACTTCCTCGCCAGAATTGACCTGCTCCCAAATTAAACCACCACAAGAAAAGGCGGCATCATCAAAATGTGGGGAAAGATAAATCCACTTCATCCCTTTACTCCAGTCAGACCAGATCAATTTTACCTAATGTCTTCCCGCCTTGCCACTCCTGCAAGCCGGTGTTATTATCTAAGTCTGTGAAGCGCACATATGTTTTCTAATCTCTTTGCCAATCGTTTGCGCTTAGTCTTTGTCGCCATTATTCTGGCGACCTTTCCATGCTACTGCCTCGGACTAATCGCCGTAGCTTTGGCCCCGGAAGGTGCCAGCTTGCCTACACCTACATTCACCCAGACAGATATTCCAACTGCAACGCTTCCCCCCACCCTCACAGCCATCCCTTCCTTACCACCAACCAGCACAGCTACCCAAACACTGAGTCCTACACCATCCGCAACAATGACTTTCACCCCGATACCCACGGATACCCAGACTCCAACCGAAACGGAAACTGTTTTACCCAGCCCAACGGACACAAGCAGCCCGATGCCCTCGGCAACATCCACCAATACACAAATCCCGACACCGCCCTCCACAGCAACCCCCACGGAAGCGATCACATTGACACCTATTTTATCCCCCAGCCCTTCGATCACCTCCCCCACTGCAACTACTCAAACCCCGTGAATTATCGAAAGGAAACCATGACCGAATTACTTCCGCTACTCAAATCCCTGATCTCAACTCCCGGTCTCTCTGGCTACGAAGCAACGGTCCGGAAAGTAATCGAAAATGCCTGGCAGCCGATCACTGATGAACTCAGTGTGAGTTCCTTGGGCAGCTTGCACGGTCTTAAAAAGGGCTTTGCTGCTGAACCACGCCCGAGGATTCTTATCGCCACCCATATGGATGCCATTGGCTTGATGGTCACCAGCGTGGTAGACGGCTTCCTGAGGGTGACTGAAATCGGCGGTATCGATTCACGTATCCTGCCAGGTCAGCAAGTGACAATTCATGGCAGGCGCGATATTCCCGGGGTGATCGTCCAGCCCCCATCGCACTTGGTGCCAGAAAAAGCTCGCAATGGCCCGGTGCCGTACCAGTATTTGATGGTAGATACTGGCCTGAAACCACAGCGAGTCAGTCAGCTGGTCCGCACTGGCGATCTGGTTTCATTTTCACAGCAGCCCATCCAGTTGCAATCTGGCACACTTGCAGGTCGCTCTCTTGACAACCGCGCCTCTGTGGCTGCACTCACCATGTGCCTGCAGGAGCTGCAATCCCGCCGCCATAGCTGGGATGTTTGGGCTGTGGCAACCATCCAAGAAGAGGAAGGTTTTGCCGGAGCGAAGACCTCGACATTTCAGCTGAGACCGGATTTAGCAGTCGCTGTCGATGTGACCTGGGGTAGGAGTCCGGGCACACCCGAGCATAAAACCTTCCCTCTAGATAAAGGCCCCACGCTTGGCTGGGGGCCCAATGTGCACCCGGGTTTGCACAAGACTTTTAAGCAACTGGCTGAACAGCTCGAAATCCCTTATGCGGTGGAAGTAATGCCACGCCACTCTGGTACAGATGCATTCGCAATGCAAGTTGCAACAGAAGGAGTCGCCAGCATGGTGGTAAGCATTCCCCTGCGCTACATGCACACCCCGGTTGAAATGGTGGCGCTGAAGGATATTCAGCGGACTGCCCACCTGTTGAGCGAGTTTATTTCACAACTGGATGCTGATTTTATAAAGAATCTATCCTTGGAGGTAGCACGATGAGCACGAATCCCCCTCGAACGATCGAACCTCCACAAATTGGCGCTACCCAACTCAGGCTCCTGAAAGAGCTGTGCAATGCATGCGCGGTTTCAGGTGACGAGCAAGAAGTGAGAGCGATTGTCCTCGAACAGGTTAGCCCTCACGCAGATGATGTTCGGGTTGATGCGCTTGGCAATGTATTGGTCACGAAGATGGGGAGAGCAACCTCCAGAAAGAAACATCTGCGGGTGATGCTTGCCGCCCACATGGATGAAATTGGATTTATACTGACTAATAATGATGGCGACGGCCTTTTCCGTTTTGATATCGTTGGAGGCATCGATGTCCGCCAAATACCTGGTAAATCTGTCTTAATCGGTCATGATCACATACCAGGGGTGATCGGGGTTAAGCCGGTTCACCTGGCGACAGAAAATGAGCGCAAAAACACGATCGCACTTGACTCGCTGCGCATCGATATCGGCCTCGGAGGCAGCCCCAAAGTCCAAGTCGGCGATACTGCCACATTTGGGACAACCTATTCTAGGGTTGGACCAAGTCTGATAGCGAAAGCCCTGGATGACCGCCTTGGCGTGGCAACTATGATCGAACTGGTGAAACATGCACCTGAAAACATTGATCTCCTGGCAGCTTTCACGGTCCAGGAAGAAGTTGGACTGCGCGGTGCGCAGGTTGCTGCCTATGCCTTTGATCCCGATCTTGGGATCGCAATAGACTCAACCCCGGCGATGGATCTGCCAGGCTGGGACGATAGCGAAGATGGGCAAGAAAACAGTGTTTACAATACGAAACTCGATCACGGACCAGCAATTTACCTAGCCGATGGTGCAACATTGGCCGATCCGAGACTCGTTCGCCACTTTGTAGCTACTGCCGAAAACGAAGGTATCCCTTTCCAATTTCGCCAACCGGGAGGAGGTGGCACCGATGCGGGCGCTATCCACCGTACCCGCTCCGGGGTTCCGAGTATCTCGATCTCCATACCTGCAAGATATATCCATACTGCAGCAGGAATTGCCAGGATTTCTGATTGGAAAAATACAATAACCTTGCTTCACAAAGGGCTTTCAACAATTAATCCAGGATTATTGGCGACAGATCGCTAACAATTAACAAAGGTCAATTACAACTCTAAACATATACACAAAACGGGAGCGATGATGAAATCCTTGATCAAAGAGCTAGTCGAAACAACCGGTCCTTCTGGATTTGAGAAAAACATTCGTGAGGTGATCCGAACAAAAATTGAATCCCATGCCGATGAAGTGCGGGTTGATGCCCTAGGGAATCTAATCGCCATTAAAGGACAGCCTGCTACAGGGGGTAAGAAAATTATGCTGGCAGCACATATGGACGAGATCGGAGTCATCGCCACCCATATAGATGAATCCGGATTCATTCGCTTTACAACGATTGGCGGGGTGCAACGACATACCTGCATCGGTGGGCGAGTTCGCTTCTTAAATGGAACCCAGGGGGTCATTGGCTATGAAACCCTGGATGATGTGAATAAATTGCCCACCTTCAACCAGATGTATATTGATGTTGGGGCAAGCAGCCGTGCTGATTGTCCTGTACGAGTCGGCGATGTAGCCGCTTTCGACCGACCCTTCTCGGCTTACGGTCAGCGCTTGGTATCGAAAGCGATGGATGACCGCATCGGTGTTGCGATACTGATCGAGACACTGCAGCAGATCAAGAGCGGTTACAATCAAGTTTATTTTGTTTTTAGCGTTCAGGAGGAAGTTGGTCTGCGGGGTGCTACGACTGCTGCCTATGGGCTTGATCCAGACATCGGTATTGCCGTGGACGTTACCCGTTCCGGTGACACGCCAAAAGGAATCAAGATGGACGTCGTCTTAGGCTCAGGCCCAGCGATTAAAGTCAGGGACAGCGGAATGCTTTCCGACCCGCGAGTCGTGGACTGGATGGTCGCCACGGCTGAGAAGGCAAAAATCCCCTACCAGCTGGAAGTCCTGGAAGCTGGTACGACTGATGCCCGGGCCATTCAGCTTACCCGGGCCGGTGTCCCTGCTGGCTGCATATCTATTCCCTGTCGATATGTTCATGCCCCTTCTGAGATGGTGGATTATGACGATGTGCAAAATGCCGTTCGATTGTTGACGGCCTTGGTCAAGCATAAGGTGAAGCTGGATTAATAAACCAGCCCTGATCTTCTGAGGTGTATTAATCGATGAAATTCTACCTGGCCGGTTTGATCATCTTGTCTTTGTTATCAGCCGCCTGCTCTGGATTGCCGGAGTCGGAAACTGGCACCACTCCCCAACCTACACCGACCTCAACAGCCCCCGTTCAGCCAACCTCAGAAAGCACCCAGCCTCCACCAGGCCCGACAGTTCTGCGCATCTGGCTCCCACCGCAGTTTGACCCGGCGAGTGGGACAGCTGCGGGAGAATTATTGCGCCAGCGTTTGGAAGATTATACGGCCCAGAGGCCAGATGTGCGGATCGAGACCCGGGTGAAGGCCTCCAGCGGCACGGGAGGTCTCCTTGACTCGCTGAGTTCGACCAGCGCAGCCGCCCCACTGGTAGTCCCTGATCTGATTTTGCTGCCGCGAGAAAGCCTAGAAATTGCAGCCTTGAAGGGGCTGTTAACCCCGTATGACGGATTGACAGATGCCCTCGCCGATGATTGGTACCCCTATGCTCAGGAGCTGGGCAAGATCCAGACCAGCACATTTGGCTTACCTTTCGCCGGGAATGCCCTGGTCATGCTCTACCGGCCTTCTGTGGTTGAGATTCCTCCGCCCAGCTGGCAAACCGCATTAGAAGACGCCCAGCCTATCGCGTTTCCTGCGGCCGAAGCTGAAGCCTACTTCCCGCTTGCAGGATACCTCTCCACCGGCGCTCAAATTCAAGATGCTGAGGGGCGCCCCTTGCTCGAGAACACAGCACTAACCGAACTGCTGACCTTTTTCCTGGAAGCAGAAACAGCGGGCGTAATGCCATTTTGGTTGACCCAGTTCACCGATGATGAACAATCCTGGCAGGCATATACCGAAAACCAAGTCGATATGGTCATCACTTGGATGGACCGCTATTTAAATACTTTACCCGGAGATACCTCAGCCAACCAAATCATCACCCAAGACGGAACGCCTTTTACCCTAGCAACTGGCTGGGTGTGGGCGCTTTCCAACAACCAAATTGAACGGCAGGCATTAAGTGTAGATCTCGCCGAATTCCTCACCGAGGGTGATTTTCTTGCCGAATGGAGTGAAAATGCTGGTTATCTTCCACCGCGTGCCTCAGCTCTCGAGGGCTGGTCTAATATTGCCATGCAGGGATTGGTCACCAGGATCGTTCAATCTGCCAAAATCATCCCCCCCAATGAGACCATGGCAGTCATCGGCCCCGCGCTTCAACAAGCAACTGTGGATATCCTAAAAAAACAATCCACCCCTGCTTCAACAGCCAATGAGGCTATTGAAAGCCTGGAAAATCCCTAAGATCTCCCTGTAAACAGCTTTTTTTAGCATTTTCTCAGCCTGAACCTGCTGGATCGGGTAGTTGACGAATCAGAGAGGCGATGTTATTATGCGGTCCGGAGATATTTTGCATGCAAGACAATCAACTCCCTGAAGAGCTCCAGGATTCTTCCGCGGAGCTCTTTCCAACAGAGAAAGCAGAAGGAATTACGGCCCCGGAAGTAGAGAAAGAAACGAAAGCTACTGGAGAGAGCCGTTATTTCATGCTATTTGACAGCATCTCTCGGCTTGGCATCGCCGATTCAGTATTACGGATCGGCACTCACATGCTGTTCCTAGCTCTTGCCTTGCTGGTCGTCTGGGCAATGCGGGCATACTATCTGCGCTCCCAAGAACCGCTCACCTCTCAAAATCCTGCACAGGCGGCAGCATTACCCACCTCAACCCCTACCTATGAATTACCGGATCTCCCCCCGCTGCTGACTGACCAAGCCGTTTACAAAGCTGGAATCCCCCGCCTGGCTCAAGTCCATACGACCATCCCGACCCGGCCCAGAACAGAGGTGACCACATACGTGGTGCAGCCAGGTGATACTGTCTTTGGCATTGCCGAGATGTTTGGATTGAAACCGGAGACGATTCTTTGGGGTAACTACTTCACTTTGGCCGATAATCCACATGCCTTGGTTGAAGGACAAGAATTAAATATTCTGCCGATGGATGGCACTTATCACAAATGGTCTGCCGGGGAGGGATTGAATGGTGTTGCTCAAGGCTACAGTGTAACCCCGGAGGATATTATCAATTGGCCGGGGAATAATCTAAATCCGGAAACGATGGGGGATTGGTCAAATCCAAATATTGAGCCGGGAACATTCCTGGTTGTCCCTGGAGGCTCGCGCCAGTACGTCACTTGGAGCGCGCCGCGCATCACCCGCCAGAATCCCGGCGTTGCCAAGTTTATTGGTCCCGGCGCCTGCGGTACGATCATTGACGGGGCTGTCGGGACAGGGGCTTTCATTTGGCCCAGCAGCGCTCAGTTCCTGTCAGGATATGATTACTCCCCCGCCACGAATCACTTTGGGATCGATATCGATGGCGATCTTGGGGAACCCATGTGGGCTTCAGACAGCGGCGTGGTTGTTTACGCAGGCTGGAACAACTTTGGTTACGGGAACATGGTTGTCATTGATCATGGAAATGGTTGGCAGACCGCTTATGCGCACATGCAGGTGATAACCGTTGGTTGTGGGCAAAGCGTTTTCCAGGGCACACCGATCGGCACGATCGGCAGCACCGGAAAATCTAGCGGACCCCACATCCACTACGAGATGTTGCATGACAGCTATGGAAAAGTAAATCCCTGGGATTTCCTGCCATAACCCCTACCACCCAATAATGACTTTCCGAACCAGTCCTGGAGAATTCCCGGGCTGGTTTTATTTTTGGGAGCTTTTGCGGGGAGGATTATAAGCCTGCAGCAAGAAATGGGATCAATATTTCATCAGATGATAACCCACCATGCCGGCCTAATAAATGGTCCGGTTTGGCGGACCACCACAGGTAGGCATTTTGTCTGGAAACCAAGATTAAATCTCCCAACCGGTCAAATAACCGCGGGTGAACCTCCCCAGGACCAAATAATCCGTATTCAACCGCCAGAGCTGGTTCTATGGTGGAAAATTGTCCAGGCCATGTCCGCTCGATATATTCTCTGATGGCTGCCGTCTGGCCAGGGCGGATGAACAAATACGCTAAGCGATTTTCACCAGTAGGCATCATGTGCAGGCGGCGGACGAAGTTTGGGTGGTTGCTCAGGTCATAATGAGGGTCAGGTTCTGTTTTGATCTGACCATGGTCAGCGATCAGGATCAGCAGGGTATCATCTCTGGTATGCGGTTTCAATTGGTTCAGGAACAAGAACTCAAATGAAGAGGAGAAATTAACCAGCTCGGCGATCGCCCGACTATCATTGGGTCCATAGTGATGAGAGAGATAATCCAATTCTCCCCAATAAATCCAGATATATTTTCTGCTATCCGGCTCCCTTTCAAGAAGATTGCGTACGTTTACCCATAGATCGGATTGGGTGTGGAAGGGAATAACAGACACATCTCGGAGCAGCATTTGCGATAATCCTGAATAAGTGATGCTCCGATGCTGAAATGCATGAACCTGGATCCCATTAGTCGTCAAATGGGTGCCGAGCATTTTTGTTTCTAAGAAATTCTGCGGAACAAATCCCGCTTTCCGCAAGCTGCCCGCTTCACCTTGGTAGCTCATGGGAGAATGGAGAATGGCATTGATCACCATGCCGTATTCCTTTAACCACATCTCATAACCTACAATACCGTGTGCAGCTGCACTGGTTCCAGTCCAAAGGGTGGGGAGCGCGGCGGCTGTTGTGCTTGGCATGATCGAGGTAAGCGGCGCGAGGACGCCCTGTTCGACCATTCTTGCCCAGACTGGCAAGCTGCCTGCTTTCAGCCAGGTGAGCAGTCGTTCAAGTCCTAGCGCATCAATCAATATCAGGATGACATTTTTATAATTTCCCCCAAGTTGTTGGGATATTTGCGCATCCAGTGGCCTTGCCCCAAGTGGAGGAACCCCCAACCACTGACATATGCTCGCAGGGACATTCAACAGAGAACGACCCTCATAATCTGGATGGAGGAGACCTTCCCAGAGGTCAATTCCCTTGAGAGAATGTGAGCGCAATCTTGGCAATATTTCTGAGGTCAGGTCAGGCATCGGGGCTCTTTGTCCTTATTGGATGCACCAGCTTTGATATAATCGCAGGGCGATATTGGATCTTCCCTCTTGCGAAGGATATGTCAACCCGGGAATTCCAAGCGCGAAAAGTTGAGTGGTGACGGTTGCTTATTGTGGTCAGAAAAATTCAAACCAGGCATGGGTTAGATTTCCGCGACTATCTTACCTCATTTAGGGAGTTCACTCCAGGCAGCTCCATCCCTTTGTGGCTGTTAACACTTTTCCTCGCCTTATTGGCTGGCTGCAATGTTCCACCACTACCCACGCTTACACCAACAACGCAAGCGCCCGAGGCGACACACACCCCCACCAAGGCGACACCGACCAGCACCACGACCCCGACGGTAACTCCTCAACCAACTTCTGCGATCGGGGTAAACCCAACCTCATTGGCAGGAATAACCCTTACTTTCTGGCATCCCTGGTCGGGGGATGCCGGTGATGCTATCCAAGCCTCCATCGAGGAATTTAATGCCACGAATAATTTTGGAATCCGCGTTGAAAATCAATATCAGGGAAATTTCAATTCTTTATACGAGAGAATCGATGGGATAGAAAATTCATCTGATCTGCCCAATCTTACTGTCGCAGCAGATTACAAGATTCTCAATTGGATCAGCATTGGGAAACCGGTTACCAGCCTGACCACATATATCCATGATCCGATTTGGGGATACGGCGAGGATGAGTTCGCTGATTTCTATCCCCATTTTCTTGAACAAAAGAGCAATGGGCAAAACTGGTACGGTTTCCCAGCTGTTCGTTCCGCACCATTGATCTATTACAATACGAGTTGGGCTAGAGAATTAGGATTTTCTACACCACCCGCCACACCGGAGGATTTCAAAGAGCAAGCTTGTGCAGCCGCACAAGCCCTTCGGTCAAATCAGCTGGCCGAGGACGACGGAAGTGGAGGTTGGCTTATCAACACCAGCCCCTCCGCGATATTGAGCTGGATATATGCTTTTGGCGGCGAAATTCTCCAACCCGAGGGGAATGGATACCGCTTCAACACACCCCAAACCGAAAGAACCTTCCAATTCCTAAAAGATCTATTCGACGAAGGATGCGCATGGGAACTGCCCGGATCGCCAGAAGAAATTGAATTCGCCAATCGGAAAGCCTTGTTAATTACTGCTTCCCTGGCAAACCTTGATGACCAGGCAGCAGAATTCAATAGAGCAAGCAGCGCTGATGAATGGACGGTCATTGGATTTCCCACGCCACAGGGCAACCCGGTCATCACTATCAACGGGCCTTCCTATGCCATCTTCGCTGGTAAACCAGAAGAGAATTTAGCGACCTGGTTGCTCATCCAGTGGCTGAGTTCTCCAGAACAACAGGCGAATTTTATTAAAGCCCAGGGAACTTATCCCACCCGTAAATCAGTCTCAGGACAACTGGATACTTATGCTCGGGAAAATGTGCAGTGGGCTGTTGCCCAGGGGCTGCTTGACAATGCCCATACCGAGCCGGGATTAGAATCCTGGGATGTCGTGCGCTGGGTTGTGGCTGATGTGGGTACACAACTTTTTCGCTATTACTTTACCCCTGACCGCATACCCATTACCTTGGAGCTGATGGATGAGACCGCAGCAGAGCTGCACAATTTTCGGGATTGATTTTCTCGGACAGGACCAGCCATAGTGCCGGACCGAGAACAACAAGCCAAACAAGGCTAGGATGAATGCAGGATGAATGAACTTCAAAATGTGACCATTTACACAGACGGGGCATGTGAGCCCAATCCTGGACCGGGTGGTTGGGCAGCTTTGCTGATATACCGGGACAGAGAAACCACCCTGACCGGATCGGAAAGCGAAACAACCAATAACCGCATGGAACTGACTGCTGCGATCCAGGCGTTTAAAGCACTCAAAAGACCCAGCCTGGTTGATTTTTATACCGATTCCCAATATGTCAGGCGGGGCATCACCGAGTGGATTCCGAACTGGCGCGTGCGAAATTGGCGACGAAAAGGGGGCAAATTAGCGAATGTGGATTTGTGGAAAGCTTTGGATAAAACCATTCAAATACACCAAGTTACCTGGCATTGGGTGCGCGGCCATGCCGGTGATCGCAATAACCAGCGTGTTGATCAACTTGCCAGGAATTCAATCCCCCGCACATAACAATTTTGCTAGGGGGACTTTTTTCCTATTGATGCTCACCCAGTTACTTAGGATACTTTAATCGCTTGTCGCAGCAAGATATAGGATAATACTGCGGTTTGCCTTGACTCGAAGAAAGAGAGGTTTTATCGGTGCTTTTCGGTAATATGAAGAATTTCACATTTCGGGCTGGTTTCTTCGTCCTGGTTTTCATCTTGCTGGTTACTGCTCAACCAGTCCAGGCTGAGGATGGCGTACTTGGCATTCCCCCCAGCCTTCCAGACCCATCCCAACCATCCCTGCAATATGCCGGCTGCGGCGGTCAAATCCCTGCGGTCTACAATCTCGATTTCGAGCAGCAGGTGATTAACCTGGTTAACCAAGAACGGATCAACCGTGGCTTGGTACCTCTGCAGCTCTCCCAAGGATTAACCTACGCTGCCCGCTACCAGGCTGCAGACATGAGCCAGGACAATTATTTCAGCCATGACACCATGGACAGAGTATGCGGAACCCTGGTTCTGAAATGTGGGCCGTGGGAGCGGATCGCCAATTATTATTCAGGAGCGATCGGAGAAAACGCTGCCGCTGGATATCATTCCCCAGAAGCCGTAGTCCAGGCCTGGATGAACAGCACCGGGCATAGAAACAATATCCTCAACCCTGATACCCGATCAATTGGGGTTGGCTTTTATCAGGGAAGTGGGGATTTTCACTCCTACTGGGTGCAAGATTTTGGTACAGAAATCGATACCAGTGCAGCTGCAACCCAGATGCAACTTTCCAAGAGTTTAACGACCTCGCTCAGCTCTTATGCTCATAAAGTCTATCTGCCAAACTTGACTCGTTCTGTCACCAATTCTTGCCAGCAATAGCGTTTCTCAAGGTTGATTGGCAATCCTGGCTTCTAATCTTCCCTTCTGGACCTGACAAACTAAATATCTCTTGCTGAAAATTGCCGCTGTATGCAGGGATATCTCTTCATAACTGAGCTAAACTCCATGTTGGGTAATCCCCAATTGCGAGGGGTAAAAATTCAGAATTTCCCCCATGAGGACACTTAAATAAGTTTCCACCAGGTGTATAACTTGTAAAAAACGAAACATCCCCATTTTGGGGATGTTTTAGAGGCGACGACGGGATTTGAACCCGTGATCAGGGTTTTGCAGACCCTTGCCTTTCCACTTGGCCACGTCGCCAAGGATACCCGAATTTAGATAAAGATTGCTGATTGAAGAATACCAATCAGCAATCGAGATGCACTTACTCGTATTCCAGAGCGGGCGATGGGACTCGAACCCACGACCTTCTCCTTGGCAAGGAGACGTTCTACCAACTGAACTACACCCGCATAGGTGGCCTAACGGTCAGGCCGAGAGGTGCCGAGAGCCAGAATCGAACTGGCGACACCGCGATTTTCAGTCGCGTGCTCTACCAACTGAGCTATCTCGGCCTTGACATCCCGCGTCTGTTCCCAGCGCAGCGTAATTTTAACCGCGCCAACAGGGATTGTCAAGCAAAGCCCATTTCTAGGTCCCGCATTTCCACCCATGACTCCAGGCTATTGGCCAGGGTTCCAAATTTCAAGCGCCCAGCCGGCGTCCAGCTGGCATACTGGTTATCGATCCAGATCACCAGACCAAGTTTGCCATTGGGATAGACACTCATCTCTTTTAAAACTTGCCCATCAATCAGGAAACACACCCCATCCAAGTGCCATTCGAGCCCATAATGGTGCCATTCTGTAAGGTCCAAGTTGAATTCACATGAATCCTGCTTGACATAGCGCCTCAGAAATCCCCGCCACCAGCGAGCCACAGCGGGCAAAAAAAACAAGGGCAACAGGGGTAAACCAAGGAATAAGCTTAGCGGCAGATTCTCGGGGGAGCGAAAAACCGCGGCAAGATACCCGTTTCCGGACAGATCATCTCTCAGGGATAAGTAATTTTGCGGTGAAGCAACAAAGAACCAGGCTGCATTGGGTAGAACTGGAATGCGTATGCCGCCTCCCCTGATAAATGCCAAACCAAATGGGTCGTTCCAGAAACCAACACCCCAGGTACCTGGTGACTCCCTCGCCGACGCACGCATTTCCCATCGCAGACTCAACTCTGGAGACCAAGGAAATTTGTTTCGTGGCAAGCCTAAATAATCATCTACTTGGGCAAGACGGTATTTACCTGGAGGGCCCGGTGGGATTTGCAATCGCAAACCTGAAGAGCCTTGTGGCAACACCTTACCCCCACCACTGACTCGTTCCTTTAAACCGGACATGGCACCCGATAACATATGATTATTATACGTGCTCCCTGCAATGATGTATAATCATGTGGCAAGTTTTCAGGAGGTTGAATGGAAATTACCTGGCATGGTCTTTCATGTTTCCGGCTAACCGAGAGAGGCATGGCCACTGTGGTTACCGATCCATACGATCATAATGCGATTGGTTCCGAACCGCTGAAGCTGCGCGGAGAGATCGTCACCATTAGCCATGACGCTCCTGGTCATAATTTTGTCAACGCCGTCAAGGGACGAACCAGGGTCATAACCGGACCTGGGGAATTTGAGATTGGCAGCGTGTTTATCACAGGGGTGCAGACAAACAAACGCGGCAAACGCCAAGCAAACGAGGTGCGCAACACCTTGTATGTTTTCGATTATGATGGCGTTACCGTTGCCCACTTGGGGGACCTGCAAAGAGTCCCCAGCCAAACAGAGATCGAAGATCTGGGCGGGGTCAATGTTGTACTCGTTCCAGTTGGTGGCGGCAAAAGCTTGAATGCCTCCAAAGCAGCGGAGATCGTGAGTTTACTGGAGCCGGGGATCGTCATCCCCATGCACTATCAGGTTCCGGATATCAATTTGAAATTATCTCCGCTCAACAGGTTTCTCAAAGAGATGGGCGTGGGTAAAGTCGAACCGATAGCCTCTCTCAAGATCAATCGCACCTCGGTACCCAGTGAAGCTCGGGTTGTCGTGCTAGATCACAAACACTGAGAATTGCTGGAGCATTATTGTGGCTGTTAAGTTAATCATGTCTTGGGACATCCTGCCTGGAAGAGAACAAGAGTATTTTGAATTTGTAGTTCGTGAATGGGTTCCGGGTATACAGCGGATGGGTTTAGAGCCCACAGATGCCTGGTTCACGATGTACGGCAACCATCCCCAGATCATCGCCGGCGCCCAAATCGATGATCGCCAGGACTTGAATAAAGTCCTGGACTCGACTGAATGGCTGGCATTGACAGAACGTCTACTTAATTTTGTGACCGATTTTTCATATAAAATTGTCCCCGCACGGAAGGGCTTTCAGATGTAAGCGATAAATTTTGATCACTTGAGCAAAATTTATCAGGCTTGCAACAGGCTGCCCTAAGTATTATCTTAGAATTTTAGTAAGAAACCCCACATGTCAAATCCCTTGGCATTAAAGCTGCTTGATTGGTATCAGCACAACAATCGCTCTCTTCCATGGCGTGAGGAGCCAACCCCCTACAGGATTTGGGTCTCCGAGGTCATGCTTCAACAGACGCGAGCGGAAACGGTGATACCTTACTTCGAGCGCTGGATGGTGCGCTTCCCTACTCTGGAGGCACTGGCCAGTGCCTCTCAACAGGAGGTGCTGAGCGAGTGGGAAGGGCTGGGATATTACTCTCGCGCCCGCAATCTTCACCAGGCAGCTCAAAAAGTGGTTGAAGAATTTGAGGGGAACTTGCCGCGCGACATCGAGCAATTAAAAAGTCTGCCGGGGATCGGTCGGTATACTGCCGGTGCGATCACCTCGATCGCTTTCGGACAAGATGAACCTGCCCTGGATGGCAACATTCGACGGGTGCTGGCTCGTGTATTTGACGTCAACCTGCCCGCACGGTCTCCAGCCGGTGAAAAAAGTCTCTGGGAACTCGCTCGGGCTCACATACCCCCGGGTCAGGCTGGTGATTTCAACCAGGCATTAATGGACTTGGGTGCATTAATCTGCACTCCACGGCGGCCTAGATGTACGCATTGCCCGATTATAGAATCCTGTAAAGCATTTTCTCTTGGGATTCAAGAAGAACGTCCCGTCACGATTAAGAAGCAACCTGTTCCCCATTACGATGTCAGCTCGGCTGTGATCCAGCAAGGGGGTCAAGTGCTGATCGCCCAAAGACCAGCACATGGATTACTGGGTGGAATGTGGGAATATCCAGGCGGAAAAATTGAACCTGGAGAGAACCAGGAAGCAGCTCTCGAGCGCGAGATCCGCGAGGAACTCGGAGTAGAAATTCAAATCAATTCACCGTTCGGTGTCTACCAGCATGCCTATACCCACTTTCGGGTAACTTTGTATGCCTTCCTCTGCAGCCTAAATGGCGACCAACCCACACCCAATTATCACACGCAGCTCGATTGGGTAGAGATTGAATCGCTGGAAGATTATCCCATGGGAAAGATCGATCGCCAGATTTCAGCAGCTCTGTTAAAATCTTTGGAAGGATTCACCTGCCACTCTTGAAATCATGATCATCGTCGATTCGCACCAGGATTTAGCCTGGAATATACTCACTTTTGGCCGGGATTACACTCGCTCCGTTGAACAAACCCGCAGCTTGGAATCCAGGGGACAAACCCCGGCATACAACGGTGACACTTTGCTGGGTTGGCCTGAATACCAACTTGGACAGGTGGCCGTCATCTTTGCTACCCTGTTTGCAGCTCCCATTCGTCACAAGCTGGGCGACTGGGATACACTCACCTATAGCGATGCTGACAGGGCTCATTCCATCTACATGGCGCAGATCGATGCATATCATCGACTGGCTGATGAGCATTCCGAAAAGTTCCGCCTGGTACAAACCTTGCAAGACTTAAATGAGGTGATCAATGCTTGGGAACAAGATCAAGAAGAAGGCTCGCCCGTCGGTTTAGTAATTTTGATGGAGGGTGCTGAGGGTGTTCGTGAGCCGGCAGAGCTGGAAGCATGGTGGGAAAAGGGGGTTAGATTGATTGGTCCTGCCTGGGCTGGAACCCGCTTTTGTGGTGGCACCCGGGAGCCAGGCCCATTAACTGCGCAAGGTTATGCGCTCCTGGAAGGAATGGCGCAATTCGGGTTTGTATTAGACCTGACCCACATGGATGAAGAAGCTGTACTGCAGGCACTCGATATATATCCCCGGTCGATTGTAGCTACGCACAGCAATCCCCATGCCTTGCTGAAGAATGCCGATCTCAATCGCTTTCTGTCCGATAGGGTTTTACAAGGTTTGATCGATAGGCAGGGTGTTGTGGGTATACCACCGTACAACAAATTTCTACGCTGGGAATGGACTTCCAATGAAGGCCGGGAGGCGATTTCACTTGAATTGGTGGTTGATCATATCGACTATATTTGCCAGATGGCTGGGAACGCCAAACATGTCGGGATCGGGACCGATTTCGATGGCGGCTTTGGATACCAGTCAGTCCCCCATGAAATTAATTCCATTGCGGACTTACAAAAAATAATCCCCCTGCTGGAAAAAAGAGGCTATACTGAGAGTGATATCTCAGCGATCATGTCTGAGAATTGGCTCTCCCTGCTAAAGGAAAACCTGCCCAAATCAGCATGAACAAGACCAAAAGCCAAACTTCGAATGGGAAATTCCGCACCCGATTGGGCATGGTAATTATGCTGGTCGGTTTCGTGATTTTTCTGATCGGTGCAGTACCAGATCTCTTCGGCCTGGACCGCAGTCCGGTAATCGGATTTGTTCAAATCACCGTATTTTTGATTGGCCTGGCCTTCATCTGCCTTGGCGGCTATATCTCCATGAACGCCTTGTGGAACAACCACCCGAAAACGATCCTCGCTGACATTGGGCTGCGATTGGTCAGTACGGGTTTCGTAATCGCGGCGATCTCTGGCCTGGCAGATGTATTTGGTTTCGGCACTCAAATTTCCCCACAGATCCCTTATTACGGTCCCTGGCAGGCCATGGGCGTTTTGGTTGGCGAAATCGTTATCATTCTGGGATTTATCTTTCTTATCCCTTTTCGCATTGAACCTAAAGATTCCGATCCTCCCACGAACAGTAAGAAATTCACCGAACCAAGCTCTACTGAGATAGTTTTCGAATAACAATCACCTGGTTTTAAATCCCCCAATTCAATTGTATACTTTTTCATCTACCCCAGCCGAAAAAGGAGTTTATCATGAGCACAAAAGTCACCTGGCTAGGTCACGCAGCTCTCAGTTTACAGACAGGGGGCTACCATCTCCTGGTCGATCCCTTTCTTTCCGGCAATCCTACCGCAACTGTGGATCCGGCAAACGTGGGTGCTGATTTCATCCTGCTGAGTCACGGGCATGGAGATCACCTGGGAGATACGGTCGCGATAGCAAAACGCACCAGAGCGACAGTGATCACTAATGCCGAATTATGCGATTGGTTAACCAAGCAAGGGGTAAAATCTCATGGGCAGCACCTGGGAGGTGGTTATCACCATCCTTTCGGTTACTTGAAATTAACCATGGCAATCCATGGATCGGGCTTGCCTGACGGATCCTATGGGGGAAATCCTGCGGGTTTTTTACTGACCACCAAAGAAGGCAAGCGGATCTACATGGCTTGCGATACAGGTCTCTTTGGCGACATGCGCCTAATCGGCGAGGAAGGCATCGACCTGGCTGTTTTACCGATAGGGGACAACTACACGATGGGTCCAGATGATGCTCTGCGGGCGGTGAAATTAATTGAACCTGCCCAGATCATCCCAATTCACTATAACACCTTCGATGTCATCACTCAAGATCCCAATCAATGGGCTCAGCGTGTCGAGCAGGAAACCTCTGCCAAGGTGCATGTGATCAGCCCGGGTGAATCTTTAATTGTCTGATAATAAATTCTCCACTCCGGTTTGATATAATCTCGCCACTTGGAGGTTGCTCATGCTTAACAGTATTTTTAGACGGAAAGAAGAGGAAAACCGGCTGAAGGAAGAAGGCCGTTTGCCCCCTGGACAATCATTGACGCAAAAGTTTCCGGTTCTGCATTACGGACCGGTGCCCAGATTCAATGCGGCTACCTGGGATTTTCGTATCTGGGGCGAAGTAGTGGAGAATAAACAATGGAATTGGGATGAATTTAACCAATTACCTCGTAACAAGATCGTCATGGACATTCACTGCGTTACTCGCTGGAGCAAGTTTGATACCGAATGGGAGGGTATATCGGTGCGTACCTTGATTGAAAAAGGGATCATCGAATTGAAACCCACGGCAAAACATGTGCTGCAGCATGCCGAATACGGCTTCACAGCAAATCTGCCGCTTGAGGTAGTATTGCAGGACAATTTCCTCCTGGCGACTCATTTCGACGGAGAACCCATCTCGCCAGATCACGGATATCCGCTGCGGGGTGTCGTTGGCCATATCGTCGACCAACCTGACATGAAGACCCCCTATTTTTGGAAAGGCGCCAAGTGGTTGCGTGGTCTGCAATTCCTCCAGGAAGACCAAATGGGATTCTGGGAGCAGGCCGGATATCACAACGAGGCAGATGTCTGGATGGAACAACGTTTTCGCTAAACCATGAACCTGGAGATATTAATCTCCAGGCTTTTTATTAAAGGAGACAACCTTGAAGGATCAACTAGACCGAGCACTGAATTCAGCCGAGCTGCAGCATGTGCAATATGCAGATGCCCGGATTGTTCAGAATCTAACCGAGACGCTGGTCGTAAAAGATGGCAATGTTGAAACACTTAATGTCTCAGAATCGATCGGCATCGGTGTGCGCACGCTGGTCGATGGTTGTTGGGGGTTTGCCTCCAGCTTTGATCTGTCCCCCGGTGAGATTGATCGGGTCACAACCCTGGCGGTCGATATCGCCAAGTCATCAAGTTTGGCGGGAGGAAACAAGGTTGAGCTCGGTCCACCGGTGACAAGTCAGGGCAGCTACCAAACACCAATCGAAATAGATCCCTTCCAGCTCACCCAAAATGAGAAGTTGGCAGTCCTGCTCGCGGCTGATGCAGAGATGGCCCGCGTAGCCGGGGTGCGCACCAGACGCAGCAACCTCACTTTTATTAAAGAAGCCAAGTGGTTTGCCAGCACGGAAGGAGCCTTCACCCAGCAAACTATCTACGAATCCGGTGGCGGCGTTCAGGCTTTCGCGGTTGGGGAAGGTGAAGTTCAATCGCGCTCATACCCATCCTCTTTTGGCCGCCAGCAAGTCACCGCTGGATGGGAAGCAGTGATGGATTGGGACCTGCCCGGTAACGCGGAGCATATTGCCAGCCAAGCCAAGCAGCTCCTAACCGCCGATCCCTGTCCCAGCGGTCTCACCACCACCCTGATCTTGGGTGGTGATCAGATCGCTTTGCAGGTCCATGAATCCTGTGGACACCCGATCGAACTCGATCGGGTCTTTGGCAGCGAGGCGGCATACGCGGGTACATCCTTTCTCACCACTGAGAAGCTGGATACATTCCGCTATGGATCTGAAGTGGTCAATATTACCGCCGAGAGCGTCCGCCCGCATGGGCTGGGTACTTTCGGCTGGGATGATGAAGGCGTTCCCGCTCAATCAACACCGATTGTCAAGGAGGGATTATTTGTTGGTTACTTGATGTCCCGGGAAACCGCTTCCCAGTTAGGTAAGGTCTCGAATGGCTGTATGCGCGCCTCCGGCTGGAACCGTACGCCACTGATCCGGATGACTAATGTCAGTCTTGAACCCGGTACCTGGAATTTAGAGGACTTGATCGCAGATACAGACCAGGGCATATTCATGGAAACCAACCGCTCCTGGTCCATAGATGATAAACGCTATAACTTTCAATTCGGTACTGAGATCGGGTACGAAATCAAGAATGGGAAGTTAGGCCGCATGCTGCGCAATCCCACCTATACAGGCATCACCCCTCAATTCTGGAACAGTTGTGACGCAGTGGCCAATGCAAAATACTGGAAAATGTACGGCACCCCAAATTGCGGAAAGGGCCAACCCGGCCAGATAGCCCACACCGGTCATGGAGCAGCGCCGGCCCGGTTTCGAAATGTGCGCGTCGGAGTTCTCTGATCTTCCAGGAAGCACATTAGCATCTTGGTTGATTATTTGGTTGACTTCTAAACATGGCAGACTTTATAAAAGCACCTTCTAATATATAGGAGTTCAGAATGCTTGATAGGCTTCAGGCTCAGGAACTTTGTGATCAAATTTTGAAACGCTGTGAAAACAATCCGGCGGAACTCGTCCAAGTTTATAAAGAACATGCCTTGACCCGGTTCGCAAACAACAGCATCCATCAAAATGTCTCCGAACATAACCTCACTATTTATCTTCGCCTTTTGCTGGGCAAACGCCAGGGGATGGCTTCCACAAATCGGGTTGACCCGGCTGCCTTGGACCAGCTGGTATCCCGCGCCAGGGCAAACGCAGCAGCTTCCCCGGAAGACCCTGAATCCCCGGGGATAGCAGAATCTTCACCATACAGCGAGGTCGAATCCTTTGACTCCCTGACTGCGACCTATTCCCCAGAACTTCGCGCAAAGCAAATCCGTACCGTCTGTGATTCAGCCCATGAAAAAGGGCTGAACGCCTCCGGCGCCTTTTCCTGCGGCGTTAATCAGATCAGCGTGGCCAACACCCAGGGACTATTCGCTTTTCACCAGATCACCGAAGCGGATTTCCAAACCGTGGTGATGTCCGAGGATTCTTCTGGAAGGGCTCAAGCCTCCAGCTGGAAAGTCGAGAATTTTAATGTCGAATCACTCGGCTCTGAGGCGATTCGCAAGACGGAACTTGGATACAATCCCCGGATGGTTGCACCCGGTAAGTTCTCCGTTATCCTTGACCCATATGTGACCGATGATTTGCTCAATATGCTCAACATGTACGGTATGGGTGGTCGCATGGTTTTAGATGGCCGATCCTGGATGAATGATCGCCTAGGAACACAGGTGATGAGTCCATTGGTAAACATATGGGACGATGGTTTGGATCCCGCCGGTATGCCTATGCCCTTCGATACCGAAGGAAGCCCCAAACAGCTGGTCAACATCGTCAAAAAGGGCGTGGCGATCAGCCCAGTATATGATCGCTATACTGCAATGAAAGCTGGAACGACAACCACGGGGCATGCGGTACCGCCACACTTTCCAGTCTTCTTTCACGCAGTGGGCCCAATTGGCTTCAACCTGTTCATGCAACCCGGAGACACTGCGCTGGAAGAGATGATCCGCTCCACGAAGAGAGGCCTGTATATCACCCGGTTTTGGTATACACGCCTGGTCCACCCGCGGGATTGCGTCGTAACGGGGATGACCCGGGATGGGGTCTTCTTGGTGGAGAACGGTGAAATCACCTACCCCGTGAAAAATCTACGATTCACGCAATCCTATGTGGAGGCATTGGCCAATGTTGAAGCGATCGGCAGCGAGACAAGACTGTTAAAATCCGAGTATGGCACCTACGCCAAGCTGGTACCGGCATTAAAAATCGGTGAATTCAATTTTACTGGGGTCACTGTTTAAACAAGTCCCGCTCTCCATGACGATCCGTTGCGGGATATCACGAATCTTTCTGCGGGGATTTCACCAATTAGCCAGCCTTCACCTGGGAAATATCCCTCATACTTCCTTTTTGTGATCACTTTACTAATTTATACTTTCAGCATTATTGTATTCCCGGGAAGCTTGCACATACCAAACACTTGGAGATAACTGATGATCGATATAAAACTGATCAGAGAAAATCCTGAAAAAGTATATCAAGCGCTTCTTAAACGCGGTGAAACTGTAGACCTGACATCGCTTCTGGACCTCGATAAACAAAGAAGGGAAAAGTTAACCAAGGTAGAAGGGTTGAAGGCGCGAAGAAACAAGGTTTCGACCGAAATTTCAAATCTGCAGCGCGAGAATAAATCAAGCGAGCAGCTCATCAGAGAGATGAGAGAAGTATCTGCAGAGATCAAGGACCTCGACGCAACAGTCACCGAGATCGAAAAACAGATCTCTTCGATTCTCGATGCCCTTCCAAATCTCCCCGACGAAGATGTCCCTTCAGGCGGTAAGGAGAATAATGAAATCATCCGTACCTGGAGCAAGAGACCAGAATTTGATTACCCCACAAGAGATCATGTGGAACTTTCTGAATCACTTGGCCTGGTGGATTATAACCGGGGTGTAAAGCTGGGTGGAGCAAACTTCTGGCTCTATAAAGGCGATGGCGCACTCATCGAGTGGGGCTTGCTCAATTACTTTATCGAATCCCACCTTGCCGATGGTTATGAATTTATCTTGCCGCCCCATATATTGCGCTTTGAAGGTGGTTATGCCGCAGGTCAGTTCCCAAAATTTGCTGACGAAGTATTCCATATTTCCCAGAAAGAGACCAGCCACGAAGGGCAGTTCCTGCTGCCTACCGCAGAAACAGCCCTTGTCAATATTCATCGGGATGAGATCATAGAAGAGGCTGACCTGCCAAAGAAATATTTTTCATATACACCTTGCTATCGCAAGGAAGTTGGAAGCTACCGGGCAACAGAAAGAGGCACCATGCGCGGGCACCAGTTCAATAAGGTGGAAATGTTCCAATTTACCACCCCCGAAACATCCGCAGATGCGCATCTCGAGCTGCTGAAGAAGGCGGAACAACTTGTGCAGGGACTCGGTCTGCATTATCAAGTGACAAAATTAGCTGCCCAAGATATGGGCGGAGCAATGGCGAAGACCTACGACGTGGAAATCTGGATTCCGAGCCTGGGACGCTACACCGAAGTCAGCTCGATTTCTAATGCAAGGGATTATCAATCCAGGAGGGGAAAAATTCGATTCAGGAAGGCCCAAGATGGAAAAATCGAATACGTTCACACACTGAATGCCTCCGGGTTGGCAACCAGCCGCCTCTACGCAGGCTTGGTCGAGCAGATGCAGCAGGCAGATGGATCGATATTAATCCCCGATGTGCTGCGAAAGTGGGTGGGGAAGGAGCTGATCACGCCTCCTTCTTGAGCAAGCAATCAAAATAGTGAGACTGATTACAGGCCCTGGTCAGCGTTCCATGACCAGGGATTCAGATTGGGGGGTTAATTTAAAACACGGTCAATTCAGCTTGACCGGCTGCAACCTTGATCCACGAAACAAACCGAGATTAATTCTCCTCCAGCCTCAGGCATTCACCCCGCTTTACCTGAAAAACATCAAAATCCCGCGCTACTGATGTTTGGGGAAAGATCTCCTGTGCCTCAGATAAAATATCCCGCTCTCGATAGCGGCGAGAGATATGGGTAAGGATAAGGTTTTTTATATTCGCTTCAACAGCGAGCTCAGCAGCCTGGCCCGCGGTCAGGTGAGCAAAATCACGTGCCAGCTGAACCTCTTGATTCATGTATGTCGCTTCTATCACCAATAAGTCTGCATCCCGGCAAACTTCCAGCAGGTTGTCTGTGCGGCTGCAATCACCCACGTGCACCAACCGGGTCCCCGCCCGGGCGGGCCCCAGAACTTGGTCCGGCTCGATCTCCCGCCCATCTGGAAGCTTGATCGGTTTCCCTTCAACCAAATTTCGCCGCCAAGGACCGGGGGGAATTTTCAAGCGCTCGGCCTTCTCCGGCAGGAACGGACGGCGTGATTTCTCTTCAAACAAAAATCCAAAACAATCCGGGCCGCGATGGTGAACAGGAAAAGCGGTGACTGAAAAATCCTGGGCCTCAAATACCACCCCGGGCTGCAATTCGATTAAGTGGATAGCCATAGGAGGTTGTACCCCGCGCAAAACCACCCCAAACACCAGGTCGCGAATACGCTCCAACGCCCACCTGCCAGCAAATATCTCCAGTTCATCCATTGTTTCCCATCTTGAGAAAGTGGAAAGTAAACCTGCAAGACCCAAGATATGATCGAGATGCCCATGGGTGATCAAGATACGGTTCAGCCGTTTAAAACCAATACCCGATTTCAAGATCTGGCGCTGCGTGCCTTCCCCGCAGTCGATCAAGAAACGGAATTCATCATGTTTTACAACTTGGGCGGTCAGTCCCCGGTGGATAGATGGAGCTGATGCTGAGGTGCCAAGAAAAATGATATCGAACATGGTGGATGCCTTTCGCGCAATTGTGTACGTGACGCTCATCCAACACACAACTTGTAGAGAATTGTACCTCAACTCAATGCAAGCCATCCATCCCGGGTGCATCACCGGACGACGCCAATAGGCGTTAATCGGCGAGCAGATTGTCAGACCATTTGTGCTATAATCCTCGCAAAGACAGCCCACAGTGAAGGTTTCTATGCCAGCCAAAAAGGCTACCAAGTCTACAAAAAAAACTTCCACTCGTTCCAAGCGCTCTGTTCCCAAAAGATCAAGTCGCCAGTCTGTCAAAGAGCGCCAGGAAGCTGAAAAAATCTCCCTCTGGAGCAGGTTAACCCTCGATCGCAAACTGGACATCCTGGGAATCGGCATGGTGCTGCTCGGGTTGCTGACCCTGTTAAGTTTGGTCTCCAGGGTCAACGGGTGGTTATTCAGCGGATGGATTTCCCTCATCGGCAAAGGCTTTGGTTGGGGTATGTACCTGCTCCCAATCGGCTTGATCGCTCTCGGATTGTGGTTGATATTACGCCACTTCGATCAGCTTCCCCGACTTGAATTGGGACGCCTGCTGGGCCTGCTGTTCTTGTTTACTCTGCTGCTGGGATGGTTGCACTTTTTCACCCTGCCTACCAATCGTGCAGCGATTTTCGAGCTGGCTGAGCAAAACCGTGGGGGTGGCTATCTCGGTGGGGCACTGCTGGTGATATTAGAGCCCAACCTGGGATTGGAAGGTGCTGCCATCACCCTGCTTGCAGGAACCTTAATCGCATTGGCTTTCTCATTAGATCTATCAATTCCGGAAATGTTCGGCTGGTTGGCCCCTATCTTCATGAAGATACAGTCCAGCTGGGAAGAACTCCGCAAACTAATCTCAAACAAAACAACCCGGGCGATCGTCCCCCTGCCTGCAGCTGGCATATCTACTGTCGAAGCGGCTACTGTGGCCGATCCCCCCGATGCCGAATCAGGAGTCGTTTCCCCGGAAAAACCAGGGGTAAAGAAAGTATGGGTTCTACCAGTGATCGATGAGATTCTCGAACCCGGGGGGGAGATTTCCTTTGACGATGAATTCGATCGGCAGCGAGCCAGGCTGATCGAAGACACGCTGGCTTCCTTCGGCGCCCCGGCCAGGGTCGTCGAAATCAACCGGGGTCCCACGATCACACAATTTGGTGTAGAGCCGGGCTTCATTGAATCCCGCTCTGGTCAGATGAGAGTGCGGGTCAATAAAATCTCATCCCTGGCGGACGACCTCGCTTTGACTCTCTCCGCGAAACGCATCCGCATCCAGGCACCAGTACCAGGCAAGAGTTACGTGGGGATAGAAGTACCAAACGAGGCAATATCCTTGGTAGCCCTGCGGGACGTGTTGGAGAGCGAAGCATTTCAAAGATTAAAATCTCCACTGCGTTTTGCCCTTGGTCAGGATGTCGCTGGGCATCCCGCGGCGGCTGATCTGGCCGCCATGCCGCACCTATTGATCGCCGGCGCGACCGGCTCAGGCAAATCTGTCTCAGTCAACGCTATCATCTGTGGCTTACTTTTGAATAACACCCCGGATGATCTACGCATGCTGATGGTCGACCCCAAACGGGTGGAATTAACGGGTTATAACGGCATTCCACATCTATTGGCACCCGTTGTTGTGGACCTGGAACGGGTTGTCGGCGCATTGCAGTGGGTAGCCCGAGAAATGGACCAGCGTTATAACCGGCTCGCCCAGGCAGGTGCCCGCAACATCGTTGACTACAACAAACGCCTGGCGGCTCAAGGTGAGCAAAGGCTGCCTTATCTGGTGGTCGTGATCGATGAGCTGGCTGACCTGATGATGCTCGCCCCGGATGAAACAGAACGGACAATCACCCGCCTGGCACAGCTCGCCCGTGCCACCGGGATTCACCTGGTGATCTCCACGCAGCGCCCCTCTGTCGATGTTGTCACTGGCCTAATCAAGGCCAACTTCCCAGCCAGGATTGCCTTTGCGGTGGCTTCCGGGGTCGACAGCCGGGTGATCCTCGACCAACCTGGGGCAGAGCGCTTGCTTGGCAGGGGTGATATGCTCTTCCAGGCCCCGGATGCAGCAGCTCCAGTGCGCCTGCAAGGCACCTTTGTTTCAGATCCGGAGATCCAGCGCTTGGTAACCTACTGGCGAAGACAGGCAGGGGATATCGAAGCAGCGCCTATGGCCACTCAGGGTGTGGTGGATTCCCTGCCATCCGGTATACCCTTAAAGCAGATCCCTTTGTGGGAACAAATGGAGCCTGAGGAAGATTTGGACCCGCTTTTTGACGAGGCGGTCGACATGGTCCGCCGCCAGGGGCGTGCCTCCATCTCGATGCTTCAACGCCGCCTGCGGATTGGCTATACCCGTGCAGCGCGCCTGATCGAAACAATGCAGGAGAAGGGCATAGTCGGTCCTCCCCAACCGGGGACGCAGGGTTTGGAGGTGCTCGATTACGGCCCGGCAGCACCGCCTGTTGATGGCGAGTGAGCCAAGAGTCTTATCTTGGGAGGGCAATCTATCACCATTACCGGGAAATTTGAGCCACACCTGGACTAAAATCATCCCCTGACAGAAAGAATTCGCTCATTTTGGGCTCATCAAGCATTAATAGATCCCACTCATAGCCCTGGGGTATAATCGCCCTCATGGCAAAACGCCTGCTGGGCATTTCCTTAGTTCTGCTTTGCGCCCTGTGCCTGGGAAGCATCATCCTGTATAATCTGCCAGCTTTCCATGATCGTCTTTCCTTGCGGTTGGCAAATTTGCGAGTCCAGATCCGCGAGATGATTAATCCCCCCGAACAGATTGTGTTTGTTCCCCAGGAACAAATCGACATCATCGTCCAGGGCACGCTACAGGCACTGACCCCTTCCCCAACGGTAACCGCTCAACAGGGGTCCAGCACTCCCCAGCCGGCAGAATTTCAAACCGCGACAGAACCGCAACCTTCCCCCACTTTTACACCCTCCCCGACAGCTATCCCGGCTCAATTCCTCCTGTCTGGAATCAAGCATGAATACCAGAAATTTAACAACTGCGGTCCAGCCAACCTGTCAATGACTTTATCCTATTGGGATTGGGTCGGTGATCAGTCAGTTACCGCCGCTTTCCTGAGAGGCGGCGAGTACGATAAAAATGTCATGCCAAGCGAGATGGCAGCTTTCGTCAACACCCAGAGCGATTTGAAAGCGCTGGTCCGCGTGGGTGGCGAATTGGAGACCATAAAAAAATTTATAGCCGCCGGGTACCCGGTAGTGATTGAAAAAGGATACGACCCTCCAGATGATGATTGGATGGGGCACTATCTCACTTTCAATGGATATGATGACAGTCTGCGCCAATTTATTACCCAGGATTCCTTGATTCTGCCCGATTTTCCTGTCGCTTATGAGCTGGTCGAAGATTATTGGCGTGATTTCAACCATACCTACCTGATTGTTTACCCACCCGAAAAAGAATCGGAGGTCATGTCTATCCTCGGCGGCGATGCAGACGAGCTGGCTAACCTGCAAAATGCTGCCCAGCATGCTCTGCAGGAAACCACAACCCTGGAAGGCCGCGAGTTGTTCTTCGCTTGGTTCAACCTGGGGAGCAACCTGGTAGCCCTCGAAGATTATGTTGGTGCTGCTGAAGCATTCGATATGGCTTTCGCCGTTTATCCGACAATCCTCGAGGACGAACGCCCCTGGAGAGTGATGTGGTACCGGGATGAACCCTATGCCGCTTATTACTATACTGGTCGTTACCAGGATATTATCAATCTTGCCAACACGACTTTCTTTGCACTTGGTGAATACACATTGGAAGAATCGTTCTACTGGCGGGGAAGGGCAAAATTAGCACTGGATGATCTCAACGGAGCGCTGTTTGACCTCAAAAAAGCTCTGGAGCTGAATCCACGCTATACCCCTGCCCGGGAAGAGCTGGAGAAATTAGGCGTGGAGGCATCTTGATATTGCAATACCAATCACTCCCAGGAGCAAAAGCTCTTGCACTCGTAAAGACACCCCGGGAATCTGGATAACCGCAATGAATGCTCTGCGCTGGCGTTAAGATTTTGAGAAATTAATCATAGGGCCTTATGCGAAAGTTTCTACTGGTATTTATCATACTCATCCCCCTGGTGGTATTGTTATCTTTCGGCGTTTATCGAATCCCGGCAGTCCATTCCAGACTCGGCCCACGCCTCGATGCCCTGCGCACGCGCATCGTCTACGCATTGAACCCCCCCGAAGAGGCGGTTTTTGTCCCCCATGAGCAGGACATTGAGGTGAACCAACCTGCAGCCACAGCCACTGACCCAGAACCGACCGCCACAGCGACCATCTCTCCGACGCCAATCGGTCCAACGGCTACCCCAACCCCAGTTCCCACGGCGACCATCACCCCAACCCCTCTGCCAGATACGGTGATCCTGGAAGGTGTAAAATACGAGGACCAGCACAACCGTTGGAACTACTGCGGACCCGCCAATCTGTCCATGGCACTTACCTTCTGGGGATGGGATGGAAACCGGGACGTGGTGGGGGAATACGTTAAACCATCCGATGAAGACAAGAATGTGATGCCATACGAGATGGAGGATTTCGTCGAAACGCAAACCACTGGATTAGGTGCTTTGACCCGCATGGGAGGTGATATTGAGCTAATAAAGCGCCTGGTAGCAGCCGGATTTCCCGTCGTAGCAGAAAAAGGCTATTATGAATATGACTATACTGGCAACCTTGGCTGGCTGGGCCATTACCAATTCATCAACGGCTATGACGACTCCCAAGGGGTTTTCATTGTCCAAGACACGTATGTGGATGGCGGAAAGAATTTCAGGATCAGCTATGAAGATTTTATTGAGGGCTGGCGCTCCTTCAATTACACCTTTCTGATTGTGTACCCCGCAGATCGCGTTCAAGAGGTGCTCACAGTTTTAGGACCCTGGGCGGATCCTGCCTGGGCAAATCAACATGCGCTTGAAATTGCCCAATCTGAAGTCACCTCCCTGGATGGCATTGACCAATTCTTTGCCCAATTTAACGAAGGCAACAGCCACGTTAACCTGCTCCAATACGTGGATGCCGGAGCTGCATTCGATCGAGCTTTTGAACTTTACGCGCAGCTACCCGAAGATCGATTCCGTCCTTACCGCATTCTATGGTATCAGACCTGGCCTTATTGGGCATATTATTACACCGGGCGCTATCAAGATGTGATCAACCTGGCCGATACGACCTTAAACGATACGATCAGCGAACCGGTTCTTGAAGAGAGCTTTTACTGGCGTGCCCTCGCCCGGGAAGCTATCGGCGATCTTGACGGCGCCATCGAAGACCTGCGCCAATCAGTAATCTTGAATCCAAACTTTGGACCAGGTTGGGAGCAACTGGCCAGGCTGGGAGTTGAAGGATAGCGAGGATGTTAAAGATCCTGCATTTTGCTGATGCCCATATTGACATGGCAAATTATGGTCGCCACGATGCGGAGAGCGGCTTGCCGCTGCGGGTGATCGATTTTCTCAAATCGCTGGATACGATCATCGATACTGCAATAGATGAGAAGGTCGATCTGGTGATCTTTGCCGGGGATGCATACAAGGATCGTAATCCAGCACCGACCTTCCAGAGAGAGTGGGGGCGGCGGATTATCCGCCTCTCCAAGGCCGGCATACCCACCATTCTGCTGGTCGGCAATCACGACCTGTCTCCTGCGCTCGGCCGGGCACATGCTATCCAGGAATTCAACACCTTGGAAGTTCCCCACGTGCACGTGATCAGCAAACCGACCTTTTTACGACCTGAAGATATCGGGGGCTTACCCCTGCAGATTCTGGCTTTACCCTGGATTTCGCGCTCGGGGCTCCTCGCTCATCTTGGATACCAGGCAGGATCTGCTCAAAAAGCTGGTCAGGTTTACGAAGAACTTGAAATACGCCTGACCGAACTCATCCACGGTTGGATCGAACAAATCGATCCCGCTCTGCCTGCTATATTCACCGCCCATGCCTCGATCCAGGGAGCAGTATATGGTGCCGAGCGCACCGTTATGCTGGGTTCAGACCTTGTCCTACCGGGTTCCTTGGTGCGTGATTCCCACTTCGATTATGTCGCCCTGGGCCACATTCACAAGCCACAAGATCTAAACGATGGTGCCCATCCGCCGATAATTTATCCGGGATCGATCGAACGAATTGATTTTGGAGAAGCAGCAGATGACAAGTTTTTCGTGATAGCCAATGTCGCTCGCGGAAACACCGAGGTGGAATGGCGACAGCTAACTGGAATCCGCTCGTTCATTGATCGCAGTATTATCCTGGATACGAAAGAAGGTATTGACCGCCGCTTGCGTGAAGCTCTACCAGCTGTTGATCAGCTGCAGGGAGCAATTGTACGCTTGGTCATCGAGTATCCCCGCGATTGGGAACCCCTGATCGATGATGCCTCCCTCCGGGAATATGCCCAGGGAGCATTCGAATTTCACCTGGTTAAGAGACCTCAGGTTGAAGCACGCGTGCGCTTGCCGGAAGATCATACCCTGGGCAGCATGTCGGCTTTAGAGCTGCTTGATCTTTATTGGCGTGCCAGCCATACAAAGAAAAAAGATATGGAAAAGCTGAAACAGATGGCAAGCGAGGTGATCGCGGATGTCAGGGGCAGGATAGAGAACGAATGACGATTAAGGCTTTAGTATTCGATTTCGACGGCCTGATCCTGGATACTGAAGGACCTGTTTTCCAATCATGGCAGGAGTTGTTCCGATCTCACGGCCAGGAACTTACCCTGGACGACTGGCAAATCTGCATCGGGTCAGCTGAGGGAACAGCCACCTTCTTCGAAAACCTGGGTGAAAAACTGGGCAATCCCCTGGATATGGAAATCGAAGCCCCCAAGCGTTTGCAGCGAGAGCTGCAGCTGATCGCTGGGCAGCCTATTCTTCCCGGGGTGAGGGCTTACCTCCAGAGAGCGGCAGATCTGGGATTAAAAATCGGGATCGCCTCCAGTTCGCCTTGTTCATGGGTGTTGAAGCACCTTCAAGAACGTGGCCTGCGGGAGTATTTTGCGTGTGTATTGGCTGCAGATGATGTCGGCATCACCAAGCCCGATCCAGATTTGTATCTCACTGCATTGGACTGCTTGGGGATCAATTCTCAAGAGGCGATCGCCTTCGAGGACTCGCCGAACGGTGTGCTGGCAGCAAAGAGAGCCGGAATATTCTGTGTGGCAGTACCCAATCCGCTGACAAAGAAACTGCGAATTGAAGAAGCCGACCTGCAGCTCAATTCCCTAGAAGAGATGCCGTTAGACGAGCTGCTAGCCAGAGTTGAAACTGCGAGATGAAATCTGAGAAAATGAAAGCCCGGATTAGAGGTGTCTTGGAATTCAAACCTCCCATGGTACGGGTGGATGCGTTATACTCGTAAATTCATAAATTATGAAAGGAGATTACTGGGATAGTGATGAGAAAGATATTTTTTATCAGTTTAATGGCCGTGCTTTTGCTCAGTGCCTGCAGCACGGCAACAGAACAACCGGCGAGCGATGAAAATGGTTTGCCGGTCGTTACCGTATACCGGTCACCTACCTGAGGTTGCTGTGGCGGCTGGAGCGATTATATGCGCGAAAACGGTTACACCGTCAAGCTTGAAGACGATCAAGAGCGCGCTGCACTGAGAGAACGTTATAACGTCCCTCTCCAAATCCAGTCTTGCCATACAGCCATCGTGGATGGCTACATCATTGAAGGCCATGTACCTATCGAGGAGATCGAAAAGCTGCTCACGGAGCGTCCGGAGATTGTAGGCTTAGCGGTGCTCGGAATGCCAGTTGGTTCACCCGGCATGGAAGATGAAAACCAACCTCTGCAGCCATTTGACGTGCTCGCCTTCGACCAGGAGGGAAATACAGAAGTATTCGCCAGCTACCCGAAATAATAAGGTGGCATAGCCAGTAACACTATCCTCGATACTTCAACGAAACCATATTAATCATGAACACCGGGACCAAATTGTGGCCACAATTTGGTCCCGGTGTGCTTTTGTGGGTCTTACCTGTTGTCGGTATACTCCATTACCAACGGATAGGTATGAAACAACTTTGCCTAACCCTGAGATTTATCCAATTTGAATTTCTGGTGAAACCTCTGGCGTGGTCCAATAAAAACAAATCTTTGACAAACATCCCCGTCTTGACTACACTTAACAAGCAAGTTTATCTGATTGTCCATTTATTCACAATCTTAAAGGAGAAGGTTCATGCCGCGCATCCTCAGTGGAACTCGTTACTTGATCCTGATTCCGGTGATCGGCCTGGCGATTGCCGCTTCTGTTTTCTTCATCTTCGGCGGGATAGGCCTGATCAAACTATTGGTCAATATTGTCATCGCAATGATAACCAATATGCCTGAAGAAACCGCGAGTACGGAAAGAGGTATAGTGATATTTGAAATCGTTGAATATGTGCATTTATTCCTGATTGGAACGGTGCTTTATATTACAGCTGTCGGACTTTACCAGCTATTCATTCACGAGATCAAGTTTCCAAACTGGCTCAAGATAGACAGCACGGAGGAGCTGGAAACCAATCTTATTGGTGTAACCGTGGTTGTGCTGGCAGTAAACTTCATGGGCGCTGTATTTATTGGGCAGCGAGAAACCCTGCTTGAATTTGGTGCTGGAATCGCTCTTCCGATTGCTGCCCTGGGAGTATTCCTGGGATTGCGTGCCTGGTCAACGAAAATCCTCAAGCGATCAAGTACTTCTGAAACCGTAAATCCGGATAGCATTGACCCTGCGCCTTCCCAAGAAGACAAAAGTAAATAAGGACCTGGAAATATAATGCAAGGAGCTATTCGTGGCTGAGAATGGTGACAAACCCAAGAAGATGAAGCGCAAAGCTTACGAAGCGGAGCTGGCCAAGCTGGAAATTGAGCTGGTGAAACTACAAGGGTGGATCAAGGAGAAGGGATTAAAAGTTGCGGTTGTTTTCGAGGGGCGTGACAGCGCCGGAAAAGGGGGCGTGATCAAGCGCATCACTTACCGGCTGAACCCCCGGATTGTTCGCGTGGTAGCCCTGCCAACCCCCACGGAGAAGGAGAAAAGCCAGTGGTACTTCCAACGCTATGTTCCGCACCTACCCTCTGCTGGTGAGATGGTACTCTTTGACCGCAGCTGGTACAACCGGGCTGGTGTGGAGCGGGTGATGGGTTTCTGTACGGATGAACAATATACCGAGTTCATGGCCACGGTAAATGGCTTTGAGCTGGCTTTGGTACGCTCAGGCCTGACGCTGATCAAGTATTGGATGCACATTCGCGATGAAGTCCAAGAAGAGCGTTTCGAGCAACGCATCGACGACCCCCGCCGCCGCTGGAAGTTGAGCCCGATGGACCTGGAAGCGCGCTCACGCTGGGTGGATTATTCCAAAGCACGGGATGCCATGCTGCAGCACACCAGCACTCCCCATGCACCCTGGTACATCGTGGATGCGAATATTAAGCGCCATGCCCGCTTGAATGTAATCACCCATTTACTCAGCCAGATTCCCTACGATGACTTGACCCCGAAGCCATTAAAACTGCCCCCGCGCCAGAAGGCGGGTGATTACAAGCACCCGGATTTTTCAGCCTTTAATTTTGTCCCGTCAGAATATCCCTAGATCAAACCTGACAACAAAGGAGAACCCATAATGTCCAAGGAAACAAAGGGGTTCCGATTCCCTTCTGCATATACAATCCTGTTCATTTTGATCGTTATCGTGGCGATAGCCACCTGGATCGTACCCGCTGGACAATATGAGCTTAGCGAAGATGGCGAACCGATCCCCGGCTCATACCATCCGGTTGAATCAAATCCACAAAGGATCATCGCCGATGGCTTGATGGCCATCGTCAATGGTACCTATGGTATCCAGGGTGAAGATGGCACGATCAGTGTTTACAATATTGGGGAGCTGTATGGAGCGATCGATGTCGCTTTCTTTGTGCTGGTAATTGGAGGATTCTTATCCATAACTATGGCCACCGGCGCGATTGACGCCGGAATCACGAAGATCACGACCTCCTTGAAAGGCCGCGAAAAATGGATGATCGCCATCTTGATGGCAGTCTTTGCCATTGGTGGCACGACTTACGGCATGGCAGAGGAAACCTTGGCTTTCTACGGCCTGATCGTAGCCGTGATGATCGCTGCTGGTTATGATGCGCTCGTTGGCGTTGCAGTCGTCATGCTGGGCGCCGGTATCGGTACACTGGCTTCCACGATCAATCCATTCGCCACTGGTGTTGCTTCGGCGTTCGCCGGGATAACCGTCGCTGATGGCCTGGTATCAAGACTGATCATCCTAGTGGTCGGCACCTTGATCGGTATCTGGTTTGTCACTCGCTACGCGGAGAAAGTTAAAGCAGATCCCACGAAATCTCTGGTATTCGAAAAGAAGGATGAGAATGAAAAATTCTTCCTGAAAGCATTGGATGCAGAGGCACTGCCTGAATTTACCAGCCGGCGCAAATGGATTATCCTTTTGTTCGCTTTGGCTTTTCTGGTGATGATCTTCAGTGTTATCCCCTGGGGAGACTTGGGGATAAATATACCGGATTGGCTGCCCCATGACTGGTGGTTTGGCGAGTTTTCTGCGCTTTTCCTGTTCTTCGCCATCATTATTGGTTTTGTCGATCGCATGGGCGAGGCAAATATCGCTGAGACTTTTGTAAACGGTGCCCGGGATATGCTGGGCGTGGCATTGATCATCGGCGTCGCCCGTGGGGTGAGTGTGATCATGACCAATGGTTTGATCGTCGATACTGTCTTGTACTGGGCTGAAAGTGCCCTCTCAGGGGTTGGTGGCGTGTTATTCACAAATGTGACTCATCTGCTCTACCTGCCGCTTGGCTTCCTGATCCCCTCTTCTTCGGGCTTAGCCACGGTGACGATGCCGATCATGGCTCCTCTGGCAGATTTTGCCCAGGTTGACCGCAGCCTCGTCGTAACTGCCTTCCAATCCGCCAGCGGTCTGCTCAATCTCGTCAACCCCACCTTTGCCGTGGTTATGGGCGGCTTGGCACTGGGCAGGGTAGGTTATGATCAGTGGTGGAAATTTACCTGGCCGCTGATGATCCTTCTCTTGCTGCTGTATACGGTTGTCTTGAGTATCGGTGTATTCATACCTGGACAGATATTTTAAATCCAAGGGTATTTAGCGGTCAGGAATCAAGAGGTGATCTATACAAAAGTAAAGACCTTGTTGAAAATAAAAACTCACAAAAATAGAAATTCATCAGGAGAAATAGAATGGCTTTCAATCTACGCAACCGAAGTTTTGTTAAGCTACTGGATTTCACTCCAGGAGAGATCAAATTTCTTTTAAAGCTTTCAGCCGATCTAAAAGCTGCCAAATATGGCGGCTATGAGCAGCCCAGATTGACGGGCAAGAACATCGCCTTAATCTTTGAAAAATCTTCTACACGCACGCGCACTTCCTTCGAAGTGGCCGCCTACGACCAGGGAGCTCATGTTACCTATCTGGGTCCCAGCGGCTCACAAATTGGTCACAAAGAGACCATGAAAGATACCGCCCGAGTGCTGGGACGTATTTATGACGGCATCGAATACCGCGGTTTCTCCCAGGAGACTGTCGAAATCCTAGCCCAATACGCTGGTGTGCCAGTCTGGAATGGCCTGACAGATAAGTTTCATCCCACTCAGATCCTGGCGGATGTCCTGACCATGACCGAGCACAGCTATAAAGACCTTCCGGAGATCGCCTATACCTTCATGGGCGATGCCCGTAATAACATGGGCAACTCTTTGATGGTAGGAGGCTGCAAGCTGGGCATGGATGTGCGCCTCTGTGGACCGAAATCGAACTGGCCAGAAGAAGACCTGGTTGCCCAGTGCCGTCAGATCGCCGCACAAACTGGCGCCCGCCTGACCATCACAGACGACGTAGCAGAAGGCGTCAGAGACGTTGACTACCTGTATACGGATGTATGGGTATCGATGGGCGAACCGGACTCGGTTTGGGAAGAGCGTGTCAAACTGCTTCAGCCCTATCAAGTCAACGCCAAAGCCATGGAATTGACCGGCAATCCAGAGGTCAAGTTCTTACACTGCCTGCCCGCCTTCCATAATCGCGATACCAAGATCGGTGAAGAAATTTACCGGAAATTTGGCCTGGAGAGCATGGAGGTAACTGAAGAAGTCTTTGAGTCTGAAGCTTCGCTCGTCTTCGATGAAGCTGAGAACCGCATGCACACCATTAAAGCCATCATGGTGGCTACGCTGGGGGATTGAGAGTTGGCACTCTCACCTTGTTAATGGATGCGCGAAACATCATTACCCTGTTGCAGCATGGTAGATCCGTTGAGGTTGAGATTCATCGCAGCTCAGGTTCTTGAACGGGCATGCAATTGAACCTCCCTGGCGGTTTATTTTGGTAATGGTCTTCAGACTGATTGACGGGTTTTTCAAGTCCAGAGACTAGGGTGATCGATAATTAGATTCCCACCCCAAGTAGGATGAACATAAGGAGAAACAATGATGGCTGAATTTGGTGTACATTCCGAAGTTGGAAAGCTGCGCAAGGTGATTGTCCATCGCCCAGGGCTGGAAATGCGTCGGCTGACACCGACCAACGCTGCAGAATTACTCTTCGATGATGTGATCTGGGCGCGTAAAGCGCGACAAGACCACGATGCTTTTGTGGATTTGATGCGAACAGAATTTGGCATCACGGTATGGCGAGTTCATGAGCTGCTTGAAGATGTCGTCAAGGAACCACAAGGGCGTGCGTACATCCTGGACCGTAAACTGACCCCAAACGAAGTTGGGGTCGGCGGGGCGCGAGATTTGCGTGCCTGGATGGATGAAATGGACTCCGCAAAGCTGGTCTCCCATCTGATCGGCGGTGTGACTGTGGCGGAACTGCCTGAGGATTTTCGCAAACTAGCTGAGAAGGCTTACGCAGCAACTGAATTTGTGCTCCAGCCCCTGCCGAATCAGCTCTTCACCCGTGACAGCTCGTGTTGGATTTACAACGGCGTCACTGTAAATCCGATGTATTGGCCGGCACGCCGTAAAGAGACCTTACATCTCACAGCTATCTACAAATACCATCCTGAATTCAGGGGGGGCAATTTCACCATCTGGTGGGGCGATCCGGATGTTGACCACGGAAGTGCCACCCTCGAAGGTGGCGACGTGATGCCGGTTGGAAAGGATGTGGTTTTGATCGGAATGGGCGAACGCACGACCTACCAGGCTGTTGGTCAAGTAGCCCAGGCACTTTTCAAGAACAATGCTGCTGAACGGGTGATTGCAGCCAAAATGCCGCCCGACAGGGCCAGTATGCACCTCGACACAGTTTTCACCTTCTGCGACCGGGACCTGGTGACCATTTTTGAACCGGTGGTCAATACCATCCAACCGATCAGCTATTATCCCGGAGATGATGAAGGCATGATGCGCGTGGTTGTCGAAGAAAAGGGCTGGCTTGAGACCGTCCAGGAAGCCCTCGGCTTGAAAGAATTGCGTGTCATCCCCACGGGCGGAGATGAATTCCAGCAAGAGCGCGAGCAGTGGGATGATGGCAACAATGTTGTTGCCCTTGCCCCGGGTGTGGTAGTGGCATACAACCGCAATGAATGGACCAATGCGCGGTTGCGCAAAGCCGGCATCACGGTTTTGGAGATCGATGGCTCAGAATTGGGACGCGGGCGGGGTGGTGGACACTGCATGACCTGCCCGGTCCTCCGCGATCCGGTTTTCTAAGCCCAGGCAATGGATAAGAAATAATTCACTTGGGGCAGTCCCCCCTTTTGACCACATGGAAATGCCCTGTATGTCATGAATTCCTGACCAAACAAGATTCCATGGGATGTTGCGATGTAAAGCTTGACCTCCCCCGAACGGAGCAATCCACTTTATACAATGCCCATCTTATCTGAAAGGAAGCCCATCTTTGATGCCAGACGAAAAAGACCATCCTATTAAACCACCCTCTTATTGGGATGCCTTAATCCCGATCCTCACTCTGACCATCCTTTTGGCAACCGCCTTGTACTTCTACGGAGCGGATGGCACCGCGGGTCCGATCCAGGTAGCCTTGATGTTTAGCATGATGGTAGCCGGTCTCATTGGACTCAAGAATGGTCACAAGTGGGAGGACATGGGCAAAGCTGCAGTGGAGGGGATTTCTCAAGCGATGGGGGCGATCTTCATCCTGCTGGCTGTCGGCGCGCTGGTCGGTACCTGGAGCATGGCCGGTACCATTGCCACCATCGTCCATTACGGGATCCAATTCCTGAACCCGACCTGGTATTATCTGGCGGCGGCCATCATCAGCGGTGTATTAGCACTCAGTATTGGCAGCGCCTGGACGGTGGCCGGCACCCTGGGAGTAGGCTTAATCGGTATCGCCTCCCTGCTCGGTGTGTCGCCTGAGCTCACCGCTGGAGCAGTTATCTCTGGAGCCTACTTCGGGGATAAAATGTCCCCCCTCTCAGAAACCACCAACCTGGCCCCTGCAGTTTCGGGGACGGACCTTTACACCCACATCAAGAACATGCTCTGGACAACAGTACCTTCGATTCTGATCGCCCTGGCTGTTTTTGGTTTTCTGGGTTATTCAGGAGATTTCAGCGCTCCGCTTGACCTGACCATCGTACTTGAAGCCATCGAGAGCATCTTCCGGGTGGGTTTGTTGACATTAATCCCGCTCCTGGTTGTGTTGGTTTTGTCCTTTCGCCGGATACCCGCCTTCTCCACGATTCTGGCTGGAGCCCTGGTCGGTGGTATCACAGCCGCCTTTCTTCAGCCCGAGGTGGTTCTGGCTTTCGCCAATGAGCCTGGAGTCAGCCCACCGGTGGCCATGATCAAGGGTATCTGGTCTGCGATGGCCACCGGATTCGAACTCGATAGCGGTTATGCCGGGCTAGATTCACTTCTCTCGCGGGGTGGGATGGCCAGCATGCTGGAAACCGTATGGCTGGTCATCAGCGCCATGGCCTTTGGTGGGGTAATGGAATATACAGGACTGCTAGCAAAGCTGATTCAGCCCGTTCTAAAAGCGGTCAAATCCGATCGCTCAATCCTGCTTGCTACCGGGTTGACATCCATTGGAATCAACATCGTTGCCGGTGATCAATATATGGCGATTGTACTCCCGGGCAGGATGTACCGGGAGATTTATCAAGAAAAAGGCATTGCCCCAGAGACTTTATCACGGCAAATAGAAGACACCGGCACGATTACCTCACCCTTAATCCCCTGGAACAGCTGTGGGGCATATATGTCAGCCACTTTGGGTATTGCCACGCTGGCATACCTGCCATACTGCTTTTTCAATCTAATCAATGTGCTTGTCTCATTGATCTACGCGGTAATCGGATTCCAGATCAAGCGTCTCAAACCAGAAGAGATCATCATGGAAGCCCCGAAAAAAGCCGCATTCTATGGTATCGGTGGTCACCGCGTCGAGCCAACCGAACATGAGATGGCAGTCAAAAGTTGATCCTGACCACCCCATACAGGTTGTTTTAAAGATTATGGGCGAACAAACCGATCTTCATTGATAAACAGTGTTTCTCAATAGATTCACAATTGAAAAAAATCAATTCGGATAGATATGAAATCATCTGAGATAAGGAATGAGAAAGGAGGTATGAAAACATGATCAAATCACTGAGACGGACGCTTGGCATGTACCGAAAATATCGAGCCCGCTTGATCATCTCGCAGGTGTTGGTGCTGATCTCTGCTGCCGCGGTGATCGGGGTGGCCTCCCTCAACCAGAAGCTGATCAATCAAGGCATCGAAGCTGGAGATGTAAGGACGATATTAGGTACAGGCCTAACCATGCTGGTATTGGCCATTGTATCCGGTATATGCCTGGCCGGGACTGCCTACCTGGCGGTCTTCTTCTCCCAGGGAACGGGCTATTATATCCGTTCACGGCTTTACCAGAAGATCCAGACCTTTTCGTTTGGCAATTACGACCAATTCCGTACCAGCGATATCCTGGTCCGTTTAAACGCCGACGTGGTAAACATCCAGAATGCCTTGTTGTATATGACGCTGCTATTGCTGTATGCGCCGTTCATGCTGCTAGTGACATTCATCCTGACGATTATCAATACACCCTCTCTGATCTGGGTCTTGGTTTTGGTCACAGCTATTGTCCTGGGGCTCATGGTGCTGCTTATCCCCCAGGTATTCCGAGCTTACGATAACCGACAGCATCGGCTAGACGATCTGAATAGCACCATGCAGGAAAACTTGGCTGGTGTCCGGGTGGTGAAAGCATTTGTGCGTGAGGATTACGAGGTTAAACGCTTCGCTCAGCGGGCAGATGCATTGCGACAGCCCGCTTATGCTGCAGCCGTTCGGGTCGGTTTCCTCGCACCTATGCTGACCGGGATTACCCAATTGGGGATTATCTTCTCGATCTGGATCGGGGGACAACAAGTGCTTTCCAATGCAGGGATAAATGTCGGTGAGCTGGTCACCTTCACCCAGTACCTGTCTCTGGTAGTCGCTCCCTTAGCCATGCTGGCGATCGTATTCCCCTTCATGCTGCGCGGCGATGCCTCTGCCCAGCGCATATTCGAAGTGTATGATGATCAACCCAGGGTGCAGGACAAAGAAGAAAGCTCAACCCTCGATGTGGAGAAGGTTGGCGGACGGATCGTTTTCGAGAATGTATCCTTCGCTTTTCAGCGAGGGGATGGTCAATACAACCCGCCCGCATTGAAAAATATCGATCTCACCATCGAGCCTGGTCAGAGGGTTGGCTTTCTGGGGGCAACTGGTGCAGGAAAATCAGCACTGGTGAATTTAATCCCGCGCTTCTACGATGTCACCGAGGGCAGAATTACCATTGATGGCGTGGATGTGCGCGATATTCCACAGGAAAACCTGCGCCAGGTGGTGGGCATTGTTTTGCAGGAAGCGCTGCTTTTTCAAGGGAATGTACACTTCAACCTTAAGTTTGGCAAACCAGATATCGATGATGAAGTGATGATCGGGGCTTCAAAAGCTGCCGATGCGTACGGCTTTATCATGAATCTGCCTGAAAAATGGGATGCACCTGTCGCTCGGCGTGGGTATAACTTCTCCGGTGGGCAACGCCAGCGCCTCTCAATGTCACGCGCCCTGACTACCCAACCTAGAGTGCTGATACTTGATGACAGCACCAGTGCCCTGGATGCATCTACCGAAGGTCGAGTTCAGGACGCTATTCCCGGGTTCACGGATAATGTCACCACATTATATGTTGCCCAACGTATCAGTGCAGTGATCGATCTCGATAAGATCGTGCTCCTTGAAAATGGAGAAATCGTCGCTGAAGGCAACCATGAAGAACTTCTTCAGAGCAGTCCGTTGTACCAGGAAATTTATGAATCGCAACTCGGCAGCGGTATCACCGCCGGGCTGGAAGTGGAGGTGGCGAAATGACTACAGCAACCTTAGAGAAAAAATCGATGTCCCGAGCAGAGAAGAGAGCTGCACGGGCGCTTGAAAAAAGGGATGACACCCTGCAAATCATATACCAGCTGCTGGACTACATGGCAGGTGGGGAGATGCGCGCAAAATTCTTCGTAGCGATAATTGTGCGAGTTATCGCCCTGGGAGGTTTGCTGGCCCTGCCATTCCTTACGGGAGAAGCGATCAATGTCTTGCAAGACCCCACAAGCGCAATCGCCGAATTGCAACGCTGGGTGGTATATGCTCTAATTGCTGGAGCGATCTTCCTGATGATGACCTTTTTTGCGGAGCGCTTGTTCGCCGATTTGGCCACGCATGGTTTGCAGAAGCTGCAGATCCACTTGTTTTCACACATACAAACCCTTTCACTCAACTTCTTCGATCGCCAGCCAATTGGAGAATTGCTGAGTCGTATCACGAACGACACCGAAGTGGTTTCACTGTTCTATGAACAGGCGGTAGGTCCCATCATCCGGGCTTCGATAACTATCCTGCTGGCCTTCTTGATCATGGTTGTGATCGACTGGCGATTGACGATTGTGGCGCTTTTGATCGTGCCGGTAATCTTAATCTTAACCAATGTGATCGAACGAATCTCCACCCCCGCGTTCGCCAAGCTGCAGGAAGATCTGGGCAGCCTGAGTGGTTTTCAGGAAGAATCTCTCTCGGGCTACAAGGTGATCATCAGCAAAGGCCAGCAGGATTGGGCAGATGAGAAAAACGATGCTCTGGCAGCAAATCTTTACGAGGTGGGCAGTAAAGCCTTCTTCAC
>CP070764.1:903256-975574 GCA_020349245.1 Chloroflexota bacterium
TGGAGAAAATGCTATGAATAAGAAAATTCTACTATCTATTGGAGTGCTGTCCCTCATGCTGGCTGGTTGCGCGGCGGCGCAGAGATCCGCGGTCGCACCGGTGGAAGGTTATTCAGAAGAAGCTGTTTATGCAGAAATGCCACCTGGTGAGCCGATGGCTGTGGAATTCGATGCCAGGTTCAATTCGAATACTGCCCAAGGTAGCGGGCGAATTGTGATCAAGAACGCCCAGCTCGAGATAGTTGTTGACACCCCGGATGAATCGATGGAGAGAATTGGCCAGATGGCAGAAGAAATGGGGGGCTTTGTCGTCAGCGCAAACCTCTTCAAAACTCAAACCTCGGATGGCCAGGAAATTCCACAAGCGACTATTACCATTCGGGTGCCGTCTGAAAATCTTGACGAAGCGATCTCCAGGATAGAAGCAGAGAGCGACCGCCTCCCGCAGCGCAAGGATATCCAGAGCCAGGATATCACCAGCGAATACACCGATCTCGAGTCTCGCTTGAAAAATCTTGAAGCTGCCGAGAGCCAGCTCATGGAAATCATGGAATCGGCGAACAGGACCGAAGATGTGTTAAATGTCTTCGACCAATTAACCCGCGTTCGTGAACAAATCGAAGTCATCAAGGGGCAGATAAAATACTATGATGAATCGGCAAAATTATCCGCTATCAGCGTGGATTTAATTCCTAATGAAGCTGTCCAACCAATCTCTATCGCAGGTTGGGAGCCAGTTGGCGTGGTTAAGAATGCCATTGAATCGCTCATCGTTGCCCTGCAGGGGTTGGTCAACGTCGTCATTTGGTTTGGCCTTTTCATATTGCCCATTATTCTGATCATCGGAATCCCGCTTTTCTTCATAATCCGTGGTGTTAAGAAGTGGCGTGCCCGCAGGAAAGCTGCACAAGAAACCAAAGCTGATTAAGGATAAGCAATTCCCCACCAAGAATTCAAAGGACCTGAACTGTTCGGGAAAATAAAAAACTGTTTTGGATTGGTATCCAAAACAGTTTTTTACACCCCCGGTTTGTCAGCTTTTCAGACGGTATAATTCCTGATTAATGAAGGAGTTTATTGAAAACGCCTGGAACCTGTTTGGGATTAGGATAACTGAGACTCAGTGCAGCGCCTTTCGAATTTATGAGCAGCAGCTGATAGAATGGAATACTCGCATTAACCTCACTGCGATTGACAAACCAGAACAAATCCGCACCAAGCATTTCTTGGATTCATTATCTTGCATTCAAGCCATGCTGGGGACACCCATGAAGTCCATCATCGATGTTGGCACTGGCGCAGGATTCCCCGGTATACCTTTGAAGATTATCTTTCCAAGTATATGTCTGACGCTGGTCGAATCCGTTGCCAAAAAAGCTGCTTTCTGCCAACACGTCAGCCAAACGCTGAATTTTTCGGACACTTCGGTTCTAACAGAGCGGGTAGAAGCAGTCGGTTCAAGGCCTGAATACAGGGAAATGGGTGATTGGGCAGTTGCCAGGGCTGTCGCAGCTTTACCGGTACTGGTTGAATACCTGCTGCCGCTTGTCCGGATCGGCGGATTTGCGCTGGCAATGAAGGGAGAAAGTGGTCCACCTGAAGCTCAATCTGCCGAGGGAGCAATTCAATTATTGGGGGGAAAAATTAGTCGGCTAATCCCCGTTACCCTCCCCGGCGTTGAGGAACAGAGATACCTGGTGGTTATTGAAAAGATCGCCGCGACGCCAGACCGGTATCCCCGCCGCATCGGCATACCTGCCAAGAGACCTCTCCAAACAGGCTGAGGATTGCAATCTAAGATTTCTTGAAATTAATATCATTCCCCCACTTCGACTCTCCCGGCATTTACCTTCCACAATTTTGATTTGGCCACAAATTCGCCAGTGAACAAATCCAGATCTGTTGTTGTGAGCAGTGTCTGTCCGTTGTTGGTTAACTTTTGCAGTAAATCTTCTCGCCTGACGGGATCGAGCTCAGCTAACGCTTCATCCAACAATAGAACCGGTGAGTATCCGGTTTTTTCTTCCATCCATCGCATTTCAGCAATCTTCAAGGATAACATTGCGGTACGTACCTGCCCCCGCGAACCATAGGTTCCAAGATCGATCCCGTTTTCCAAGAATCGCAATTCGTCCCGGTGAGGTCCCAGCGCCGTTACTCCCCGGGCAATATCTGCGCTTCGCTGTTCATGCAAACGCTGGGTGAAGCCACTGCGGATTGAATCGATCGACAGCCCGCTTCTATCGATTGGATCTTCAATAGGTAGGGAGAACTGACCGGGAGCCTGGGGGAGCGGGTCATAAGAGGGTTGGTAAGCCAAACGTAAGATAGCATCTCCCCGGGTCAATTCCCGGTGATTCCGAGCCGCTACACGCTCCAGTTCTTGGATGGTATGGATGCGACCATAGATCAGCTCAGCACCTTTTGAGACAAGAAGTTCATCCCAATACTGCAGCTGGTCTTCATCCCCGCCAAATTCCTGGAGCTGCTTTAAGAGCGCATTCCGCTGGGTAAGTGTTTGGGCATAATCTGCCAGTGTTCGGGCATATCCAGGCATTACCTGGGACATGGCTAAATTGAGGAAACGGCGGCGTTCCTCAGGTGAACCTTCAATTACCTCTACCATCTGGGGTAAGAACAAAACAGCCATGAATTTCCCGACCGCTTCGCTCATCTTCACCTTCATGTTGTCAAGCAGAATTTCTTTGCGCACCCGCGAGGTACCATTGATCCCATTAGTCTCCTGGATGATGCGGATTTCGAAACGGTGCTGTTCGGAGTCTTTATCGACCTCCGCGACGATCCGGCCGACAGCCAAGGATTCCCTGGCAGCCAGGAAATTGATTAATTCTCGATCGTGCGTGGCGTGAAAAGAGGTGAAAGTGGCCAGGTAGTAAATGGCTTCCAGCAAGCTGGTTTTCCCTTGACCATTTGCTCCCACCAGGATAATTGGCCCATCCGGTAAATCTATATCAAGCCGGGAAAAGTTTCGATAATTGGTCAGCGAAAGATGATTGATCTGCATATGCCAAGCAAAAGCCACGGAGGGTAAGACCCCGTGGCAAGCTAAACTTCGGTGCTGAGTCCTGAATCCTTCAATCCGCCGGTGCTATCTGAGTTGTCTCGCCCTCGATCTGCCAGACTTTCTCCGCTCGATCGACAAAAAGCACGCCGTCCAGGTGATCTACCTCGTGTTGAAAAATCCTCGCCAACCAGCCGGTGGCTTTGATCTTCTGCGGCTGCCCATGCCGGTTGAGACCTTTAACCGTAACGCTTTCTGACCGCTCAACATCTCCCAGGATCCGGGGAATAGACAGACAACCTTCGGTGCCCATTTCTTGTTCGGAAGAAAAGCGGGTGATCTTCGGATTGACAACCAAATACAGTTTCGGAGGTTTTTCTTCGTCCTCGCTATCGTTAAATTCAACCACGATCACCCTCAAGGGTACGTTTACCTGCGGTGCAGCCAGCCCAACACCCGGTGCGGCTCGCATCGTATCGACCATATCATCGATCAGCGTTTGCAGCTCCGCTCCAAATGAGGTCACTTTCCGTGCCTTTTCGCGGAGAACTTTTTCAGGAACAGTTACAATGTCACGAATAGCCATCAGGTCCTAATTCTACCCCGAAATCTTCATCATAATCATCGAAATACTCATCATCTTCATCATCTTCGGTCTTTTGATGGTACACCTCGATCACATCTACAAATCGCTTCCTTTGTTTTGCCGCTTCCACCTTTTCTTTCTCCCTGCGGAGGGCGTAAATCCGGTTGAATATATCTTGCTGCACTCTCGCAGGGTCGTGCACATTTCTAAACTCAAATTGCGTGTCACCGACATTTATCCTCACCAAACCATAATTGAGCATGTAGCCCAGAAATCCCACTCGCTCATGTTCCAAGCTGAGGATATTTTCAACGGGTGCAGATTTCTTAACCTCGGTGCCCAGAGGTCTACGTTCAATATCAAATATAAATTTATCCGTCACCTGGTAGATATCATTGCGCCAGTCTATGTAACGGTAGATCCACCAGGGAATAAGCACCAGGAGAATGAATGCCACACATAATACCAGCAAAGTCTCTGCAAATTGAGCAGTGAATTGAGCATTGACCACCGCATACAGGATGTAGGACATTCCGAGGACCACGAGGAAAACCATGAATGTTGGAAGCCAGATCTTGCCGAACAATGTGGGCCAATACTTACGATAAGTAATCACGTTATCAACTTCGAACCGCATCGTGAAAAAGTTTTGGAAGTAGTTCCGCCAGAATCCACTTGCCTCTTCCTGGGGTCCCTCTGGGATCTCCTGACCGCTTTCATCAATGGGCAGGCTTAAAGGTTCACCGTTTTCCCATCCCAGGCGCTCCCGCAGTTCCCTATCGATCTCCCGCTTTTCTTTACGTTCCGATCCTCTCTGAGTCCGCTCCCGATATTCATTGATGTAGGCAACCAATACCTGTGGGTCCCTTAAATTCCGAAATGTGATCTCGCCTGTAAAGGTCCTGACGATTACGCTCCCATAATGGAATAGTCGCCCAAAAAATGTGGTGGTGGTATTCACTGCCAGGATGGTCGTCAATGGTGCTTCATCCCGGCTTTCGTAAAGCCAAACCACTTTTTCAACCCAGACCACGCGCTGGTCAGTGATGATGTAGTAATCATTACCCCAATCGATCCAGTTCCAAACTCCCCAGATAACTGCGAGCAAAGCCAAACTCATTGAACACACAGCGCCAGTCGTCCAGAGCGTGGTTGAGATATCACTGGTAGACACCGCGAAGATGATAGCGAGTGCCCCTAAGAAGAAGATCACTGGTCCAGCCAGGCTGAACACGAAAATCGCTTCATGCTTTCGAGCAACGAAAGCAATTATTTCATCTTCGCCTACCCAGGAAAATTTACGAGTCCGGACCAGCCACTGGCTCTCCGGATCCCGCGCCAGCCAGGGTTTGATCTGTGGAAAGTCGATCAACAACTGGTAGAACTCCGCCTCTTCCAGAAAAAGCAGCTTCGTCGGTTCCTCTGTAGTGATATACGCGTCTTCTGAATGTCCATAGAGCATTTCTTCTTCAATGAAGAAATCACCGTGGGATAATTTTGAATGCTGGACTTTATCCTCCTCACCCGCGATAAATACACTCCCGGATTGGATAATGTAAAAATCATCTTCTGCCTCTCGATCAACAAAAAGTGGCTGCCATGGTTCGAGGGATAACTGCCTGAATCTGCTTGCGATCACTGACAGTTGAGCGTTATTCAGGTCATCGAAAATCCTGACCCCCCGCAAAACCTGAAAATTTGGGTCTACCGATGAGCTCATGGACTCATTTTAGCATGAACCGATTAATTCGGGGTTTTCTGAATAAGTGATAGAATCGAAAATACTTTTTACTGCGAGGTGCGAAGCAAATGCCTATACACTTTGGTACCGATGGCTGGCGAGCTGTTATTTCGGATACCTTCACCTTTCACAACTTGCGATTAGTGACTCAAGCGATTGCAGACGCTATCCGTTCGGATGCATGGAATGATGATGTCCCGCTGGGTGAAACACCTGATCCAGATAAGATAATCGTTGGGTTCGATACCCGCTTCCTATCAGACCGCTACGCCGGTGAGGTGGCAAGAGTTTTAGCAGCAAATGGGTATACTGTTTTATTGACCCAGGGCGATGCCCCGACACCAGCGATTTCGTACACCGTTCGTTATACACATGCAATCGCTGGTGTGGTGATCACCGCCTCCCATAATGCGCCTCGTTACAACGGGGTCAAGTTAAAAGCTTCCTATGGCGGCTCAGCCCTGCAGGAACAATGTCGCCGGGTGGAAGTATATCTCAACGATAACGAAGAACGGGGACGTGGACCAAACATGATGGACTACCAGCAAGCGCGCAAACTCGGCCTGCTACAGCGCTTTAACCCCCTGCCAGATTATTATGCCCATTTGCGAAGCTTGATCGATTTTGATGCCATTGCGGACAATCCTCAACGTATTGTGGTTGATTCAATGTATGGCTCTGGCCGGGGGATTATCAAGGGTATCCTGAAAGGAACTGGTTGTGAAGTACGGGAGATCCGGGGCGAAATGAACCCCGGTTTTGGCGGAGTACATCCAGAGCCGATCGCCCGATATCTGGGCAGTCTTGCAGGGGCGATCAGCACCGGAATGGGTGACCTAGGACTGGCAACAGATGGCGACGGAGATCGGATCGGTGCGATGGATGGTAGAGGAAACTATATAGACCCACATAAAATTATGGCTTTGGCATTGAGATACCTGGTGGAGGAGAGAGGTTGGCATGGCCCCGCAGTACGAACAGTATCTACGACAAGAATGATCGATCGCCTAGCAAAAGCTCACAATTTACCGGTTTACGAAACGCCCGTAGGGTTCAATTTCATTGCCGATTATATGCTCAAAGAGGATATTCTTATTGGGGGAGAGGAATCCGGCGGGATATCTTTCCGGGGTCATATCCCAGAAGGAGATGGATCCCTCATGGCTTTATTGTTAATCGAAATGGTAGCAAAACTTGGTGTTTCCCTGCATGATTTGGTTGAGGATTTAATTAATAAATATGGACCAGTTTTCTATGAACGCACGGATTTACGCTTGAGCCATCCGGTCGCCAAGGCCCAGATGACACGCCGCCTTACAGAAGAAACGCCACCAAAAATTGGTGGCGAAGAGGTGATCGATGTTCAATCTCTGGATGGCGTGAAATTTATCCTCAAGGATGATTCCTGGTTGTTGATCCGACCTTCTGGGACAGAACCGGTACTACGAGTGTATGCGGAAGGGCGTTCAGCTGAGAAAGTTCAAGAATTGTTGAAATTCGGGGAGGAGGTAGCTGCAAGCACAACTTGAAAAATCAGGTAAAAACCTCCAGAGTTAAGAGAATAAGATGATGCTTGCGAGCTTGTTCAAGCATCATCTTATTTTTCCAATACTCAGGTAGCAGTTCGTAACCTTCTTGCCAAGAATATAACTACCACCAAGACCAGCGCCAGACCAACCATGGCTGGGATACCCACGTCTTCCACAAACCCGGTATCGGGAAGTGCAGAAGCGGTTGGGGTTGCTGTCAATCTGCCGGCAGCAGCCTCCGTCAGTAGCGCAGAGACTGTTGCTGTCCTGTCTATTGTCGGTGAAACAAGAATATCTGTCGGTTGAGCAACCACTAGGGTGGGAGATGGGCTTGCTGATGCAGTTGCAGTGGGTGGAATGGGAGTAACAGTCGGTGTTGCGGTAAACTTTGCTGCTAATCCAGTTTCAACAGCTGCCTGTGCCAATTGGGTATTCTGGGCATTTATTGCCGCAACTTGAGTGGCTCTTTGATCCCGCTGCCGGGGTTGATACACCAAGGCATACAGCGCAAGGCAAATCAAGGACAACAGCATCACACCGCCAATAACACCAGCTACTATATAGAATGTGCGATTCGCAGATTCCTCTGGGGGGGATGAATCATCCGAGCCCATATCAAATTCGTTGTCATCAAGATCCATATCTTCAAAGGCCATTGTCCATTCTCCTCCTAATGTTCTCGGTGAAAGAGGGCTTGCCACATACCCATTTTTACTCCAAAACTTCAAGGTTTGCCAGTGGTAATTTTACTTTAATACTGTTATCCAGTTCAACTTCCGCTGAAGTGGTTTTCAAACCATTGGGAAGCTTTTCCAAGCCTGGTTTTACTGCGATCAAGGTCCCTACCTGTGATTGATAAGGAGAGCGTACAATTCTGACCTTTTGACCAGGAGAAAATAAGGTTGCCTCCCGCGGTTCATGGACCATGCGGTTGACCGGCAAGGAGATAAATACCTCTGGTCTTGCGTTTGCATACCGGTCCAAACTTTCCCCATTAACGACGATCTCACGTCGATCGCTGGTAATCAGCAGGTTAAAGGCCAATGAATTGATTGGCAACAGACCGAACCCTTCAATAACAACAATAGGAAATGGCATTTCTTCAGCCACGGGGATGAGAGAGCTAGCCATGCTGGATAAAATTAGTCCCCGTAAAGGCAAATCAGCAGCTGTTCGAAGGACTTGTGCATCGGCACAAAAGCCAGCGAAAACCACTGTCTCGCGTAAATCGATATCCAGCTGATCTGCGGAAAAAATATTCTCCGCTTTTTTCAGTAGGACACGCAATATGCCAAAACTTACCTTGTCATTGCCCCATACCCCCTGGACCAGGGCACCAATCGACTCGATAACCACTCCCCGCCCTGGGATTAATGAGATTACCTCACCCGGTAACCCTGCTAACAGCTGGAAAGGTTCAACCTCTTTTTCAATCAGTACTTTACCATTCCCAACCTGGATTATTCTTCCTGAACAAGGAGCTCTTACAACTCGTTTCCCCCATCCCACTGGTCCAGCAAGTACATCGCCCTCAGATACCGATTCCCCTGGTTGGCGTTCGAGATATCGATCGGCGTCAACCATACTCACTCCGAGGCCACGGACCAGATCTAAGATCACATGTTGTGGTTCGAGGTTTGCTTCAGCAACAACATCATTTGCAGAGAGATTTTGACCTTTTCGCACCAAGACGCGTCCCGTGATTGGCAACACGCGATGTCTGCGGATCCGTGTCATGGGTAAGAAGTGGGAAACTGGTGCAAGTAGATCACTCATTTATTATCCATTCGTAAAAGATAATTCGAAGAATTGGTTGCAAGAATGATTCCAATAATGGTTTTTAACCTCCCAGTGTCCATAACCACTTTTTGTACAGATCCTGTCGGTGAACCGGATCCCTGGGTATGCGAAGTGGACGTCCTCGAGCGTCAATCACGACTCCGAGGATTCCCCCAACTACCCTTACGCTGCCGCCACGACCAGCACCACCCAGGCCAACATCTGCCCTGTGTAAAGGTTGCAGGCGTAATTTCGCTGGTTCTCCCAGAGGAATTGGTAATGCTTCCAGGGAACCCTGTTTGATATCAAAACTCGTTTCATCTCCAGATTCATACGTGACCCGTAATCGGAGGATTGGTGTACCTGGGCGAGAATTTGAGACCGGCGTGATGACGGTGGCCAAACTCAAGAAGGCACTCGATTCCAGTACCTGAACTGATAGATAGGGGTTGATTCGAGCAGCTGCACCAAGTGCAGCTGCCAAATTGCTCTGATCCAAAACGATTGTCGTAATACTACTGGGTTGAATCGCATCCAAGAGGGTCAAGAGGCTATGACCAGTGGAGGGTGCCTTGGTGAGCACACTTCCGGTGGCTAGAATTGGTTCAAACCAGGGCAACATACCCACTCCCATGCGTTTAATTTGAGGGGGAAATCCCTCTTGTGCGCTGAAGATCGCCCTGCGTATTGCCTGCCGAGCCAGTGCTTCTTCGATTGCCAAATCCTCGTTGGAAACCGGTAAACTGGATGGATATATTTGCTTGTTATAAAGATAATCCCGTAAATAATCTTCTCCCACTTCCAGGGGAATCCAACGCTGGATATCTTCAAGTGAACCGTTTCGTAATACCCCGGAGACCTGCCTGCCTAATCCAAACTCCGGGAAGACCCCTAAACTAAGTTCACCGTCAAAAGCGGAGGCGACAGTTGTCGCCGAAGCACCGATATCAACACCTAAAACTCCCTTGCCAGGATCATAAACCTTACTGAGAAATTGGACAATCCGGCCGAAAGCGGTTGAGGTTGGCGTTAAATTGGAACCCGACCATTCATCAAAATCACCAACACCAGGAATGCGAGTCGAACGGATCGAACGAAATATTTCTGCCATCCTGGCCCGAGCTGGCGACAGCTGTTCAGTTTCGATCGAAGGTCGTACATTCGGGGCAAAATAATTCTTTGTCAACATACCCAGCCGGGTAGTCACCGCTTCATTCAGAGCTTGATTTCCAACATAGAGAACTTCCGGTCTCTGCTCCGGAGCCATAAAAGAACAAGCCAAGCCAACAGATTCGATCATCCTCAGGACAGAGTTTGTAGCTCCTTGCTCAGTGCCACCTGCTATGACAATCACATCGGGTCTTTGTCTCAATATCATGTCGAGACGTTCCTCGGGCTTTTTACGATCATTCAAACCGAACGTCTCAACAACCTCTGCATAGATCGTCGAAACCAAATGCTTTGCACTAGCTAAAGAGATATCCTCCAGTAACCCTACTGCGATAACGCGTAATGGAGGTCCTGCGGATAAGGTTCCCACGAACATATCTATCCCAGATCCATCGAGTTTCCCCGGAATAATCAAGCGGTCATTATCTCCGATTAATTCCCGACCGGTAATCACTTCTAACTGATTAATTGCCCGGGTGATCCCCTCACCAATGTGATTATGTGGAGCCTGAGCTGTCGTCCTTGATGTTCCAATGGCAATAAACCGGTAGCGTCCTTCAACAACATCAAACAGAATTGCCCGAGTATTGATCTCACCAACGTCAACAGCTAACATTGAAGAACCGATATGTTCAGGTATATCCATAACCAATTGATCAGGGAATGACCAATCCCAAAAACTCGCGAATTAAATTAGCTGAAAAAACTACTTGTCCAATCAGGGCTGTCAGTGCTGCACTGAAAATTCCTGCGAAAATGAATCCAAAAGTAATGGCGATAAATACCTGCCCAACCTGGCCCAGTCCATTAATCCAAGCCTGGATTTGCGTTCTTTCCGCACCTTGAGAAATTTGGCTAAATTGGAAATACGCCAATGTGGCAATTGTGCCAATTAAAATAATTGCTCCATTCAGCAACCGTAGTCCAAGACTGGCATTAAAAGCCTGGGATGATTGGATATCGAAGAGATTGATGGAGGCCAGTACCTGGGGGATCACCGTACCTGTTACTGCTCCGCCGATCGCAGCTGCTGCGCTCACCCCGACCAAGTAAGCCATGGGGAGATTTCCAAGAAATGCAAGTCGGGGGGATAATTTCATGAATAATAAAGCTGCTAGAACCAGCGGAAAAAGGGAGAGAATTTGTTCACCCCGATCACTGATGAAAAGAGGTGAAAAAAGCCGGGGCAGGATAATGTTATAGACCGCAACCACTGCTGCAAAGCCGGCAGAGACACCGATAAAAATGTGCAATGTCATCCGAAATAGAGGATTATCACCAATGAGATAGCTAAAAACCAGCAGGGTAAGGACAAACGCGAAGAATGAACCGATCCAGTCTGCCAAGCCCATCACAGCACCTTTTCTTCTCCACGAGCGGTTCGGGATAGCTCGGGGATCACATAATATACCAGGCCACCGATCAAGATCATCAAGGCAGCGATGAATGTTCCCACACTGAATGCATCCCATACGGCTCTTGGGAAATCACTTTCATCGCTGAATTGAGCATAAGCTGCCCCACCACGCAGTCCGACAACCAATCCATTTAATGGTTGGGGATCACTTTCATAATATGGTCTTACAATAGGTTCTAACTGCGCACTCGTAATCGCAATTAAACTGGTCAGAACCTGGGAATTGGTTATCGTTGGACCAAATTGTTCAATCCAAGTCCGGACCATATCAGGATCATCAGCCAGTAAAACAATCATCGCGAAGTCCCTGATCTCAACAATGCCAGCAGTCGCCGATAAGCTGTTGCTTGAAGTTGATTCCCAGGCCGAGGAACCTTCGATTGTGAAGGGGATAGTCCCCTGTGGATTCTCAATAAAACTTACCAAACCTGCTGCTCCGCCAGGCAAATATCCGAGGTTGACATAATCGAATCCTGGTGAAGTTCCCTGTCCGGATTCGAAGGAGCGGATAAACCTTTCTGCGAGGACAGGTCCGTTTGGAGAAGTTGAGATCAAAGTTAACAATGCACCTTGCGTCAGCAAATGATTGAATACGGGAGTGGCAGCGGAATCCAATTCGGTAACAACACCCGGTTGATAATCAAACCCCACTAATATTTGTGAGTTTTCTGGTAGCTCACTGATCAATCGGTAGACTTCAGCACTCCCTTCGTCATAAAAAGGGAGCGGCATTTCCTGGCGAGAAATTACAATTGGCCAAAAAACACCAATTAACAGTAAGATAGCTATCCCCCAGCGCAGGACATGCTGTTGAGAGATCGACCGGCGCTGTGGAATTGGCAGTGATTCTCCCTCCTCCTGTATCAGGTTGTTCAATAATTCAATATGAGCGCGTTGACTCGATGAGAGCCTTAGATTGGTGGTATATGCCTTGGATTTTCGAATTCGCGCCGCGCCAGCTTCCGCTGAGAGCACCCCTCTCAATCCAGATAGCGGCCCAACGCGCTCAGAATCCCTGGATGATTCACCACTCGCCTGGGTACCGGGGACAATTTCTGGAGGGATCCCGGATTCATCTCCAAAGGCAGGTAAATCCTGATCATGTACTTCACCCAGTTCTTCAGACGCTCCATCCAATGCACTCTCCAGCCATGGTGGAATTTCTGGGGACTCATCTTCTTCTCGACCCGATAAAAAGGGCGAGGCAGGAACTTCATCGAATTCCGTCTCCTCACCACGGTATTCACCAGTTATCCAATCTGAAATCGCGTCTGAGGGTTGTCCAAGACCGGAATCCTGTTCACCCGTTTCTATCGTTTCCTCTTGGTCCGGTTGCTTCAGCGCTCGGAGCCAATCTGAGGCTTCTGAATCTCCCTCCGGTTGTCCCAATCCAGCGCGGTTCTCCCACAACCCGGCATCGCTATGAGTGCCAGGGTCACCTGACTCCCCTGCTGGAGGGTGCAGATTGGCTAAGCAGTAATCGCAAAGTGTATTTTCAAAAGGGTTTGGTTTCCCACAAAATGGGCAGTTGATTTCTTCCATTAACTTCCCCCATAAGGTCGATCAGCACCACTGAGTATCCGCAAACCAGCCGCGATAATCCCCAGTGATACGCCTAACAAGATTCCACGAGCCCCGGCAACCGCCGGTACTTTTCCGATCCAAATCCGCAGCTCGGACAATCCGGGAATGTCAATTCCGAACAAGGAACCCGTCATCAGAAGGATAACCACAGCGGTGACGATGAATACAATCGACAACAAATTGGGTTTTCGCCGCAGGATACGGACACCAGCATATATCAAAACCACAGCCAGTATGCCCATCAAGCTCGCTTCAATCGGAATCAAGACATAATTGAATATCCAAAGCGAGTATGTGGCTGTCGGTCCAAACCATCCTGCGACACCCAGCGTAATCACCATTCCTATTAGTAATGCAATGTTGTTTGCTCGATTTGGTTGATCGGAAAAGGATTTTCGCCAGTGAACAATAAACAGGTTGGCAACCCCAACCAGTAACGCGGCTGCTACGATTATGGTAGCCCATTCCAACAAAACGACTCTCAGGTTAACCAACAAATCAAACTGGAGAAAGTAACCCAGGAGAACGATGATCCCGACACCGATCGCTAACGCAGCATAAATTGGGTTTCTCATAGCACACTAAAGAGTTTCAGGATGGCACCGATCAAGATCAAGCCTATGATTATCCAGCGCAGGATATCCTGTGCATGTAAGCTGGCGTAATGCATATCGCCAGCATCCAGATATGCCCCCCCAGCATAAGTTTCTTCGCCAATTAGAGGTTCTTGTGCAGTAGCGAATAACACAGCTTGACCGGTCAGATTATCTGTGCCTCCGAGAGTCATGCTTTCGGTTCGCTCCGCAGCATCTGCGATCAATGCAACTTCATTGCCAAAACTGCCGATCAACAAATTAGCACCGATATCTTCTTCCTGGATGAAGGATAGTGTACCTGCGGCATAGGAAAACGGTGTTAAACCGGTTATCCTGCTCCGCATCGGATCGGATTCGACGCCCAGGTATTTTGCGGCTTCACCCTGGGTATCCTGAGAAAGAATGCCCAAAGAACCTTCACCAACCGTGGAGACTGGGGGACGATCACTGATGGATGTTGAGCGGGCAATACGCATCAATATACTCAATCCGACATATCCAATGGAGCTTTGGGGACTTAGGAGTTGTCCCCTTCCCAGTGATATATGGAGGCGATTACCGGCTTCAACCGCTAACCCAATCGCCCTCTGCAGGCGCGCATAAGCAGGTATTTCCCGCAGCATTGGTCTTTCACGTTGCCGGAAAATAATTGCCAACGCAAGTATCAAGCCGAAGAACAGTAAGACAAAAATTAATCCCAGTATGTTGAGACTGTCCAAAGTCAGCTCTCCCTTAAAAGGTAGGCGATAAATTCTTCCCTTTGACTGTCATCCTCCAGCACACCTGCCAGTGCCTTAAAATACTTATCAGGCACAATTCCACTCAAGATTGGTTGTCCGATATATATCACCTGGGCACCAATCAGTGAAAGCGGACCTGCTGCCTCGAGGAAAGAAGCCACCAGGTTTTGTAACCCCCACCGGTGCAGGGCATTCGCCCATACCCGCCAGATATGGTGGTTATTTTTCATTGTTGCAAGTATAGCATAATTCCTATTCTGCTAGATTGGCTCCATTTTAAGACTGCCATGGGATGTGGTCAAGTAAGTTTGCAAAATTGTAAATTTTTCCGATTGGAGATAAACAACCCAACAATAGTCTAAATATATGACAGGTCACAGGTGTTTTTGATGTCATATATTACTATTTGGTTCTCACAGTTAAGACTAAACTATGAGATTAGGATGCTCGTCATTTTATCAAAGCTGCCCGGCTTTTAAGAAACACCCGAACGGTATACCGTAAAAATTTGAGATCCGGAGAAATCATGATGAAACGACCGATTATCACAGTTGATGGGACCGAAGCTGTTGCTCTCGTCGCCCACAAGATAAATGAAGTCATCGCAATTTATCCCATCACACCCTCTTCGGGGATGGGAGAATTTGCAGACGCGTGGTCAGCTGTTGGCAAGACCAATATCTGGGGGACGGTTCCTCTAGTAGTAGAGATGCAATCCGAAGGGGGTGCTGCAGGAGCAGTTCACGGAGCGCTTCAAGCGGGAGCTCTCACCACGACCTTTACCGCTTCCCAAGGGTTGCTGTTGATGATCCCCAACATGTACAAGATCGCTGGAGAATTAACCTCGACAGTATTCCATGTTTCCGCTCGTTCATTGGCTGCCCAAGCGCTCTCCATCTTCGGCGACCACTCCGATGTCACCGCAACTAGATCAACCGGTTTCGCCATGCTTGCCTCGGGATCAGTCCAAGAAGCACACGATTTTGCATTGATTGCACAGGCTGCCACACTCGAATCTCGTGTTCCTTTCCTGCATTTCTTTGAAGGTTTTCGGGTTTCACATGAAGTAAACAAAATCGAACAGCTCACCGATGACGATTTAAGGGCCATGATCAATGACGAACTTGTTCAAGCTCACCGTGCCCGCGGTTTATCGCCTGAACATCCTGTACTGCGTGGGTCAGCCCAAAACCCGGATGTATACTTCCAGGCAAGAGAGACAGTCAACCCCTACTATGAAGCTTGCCCAAGCATCGTCCAGAAAGCGATGGATAAATTTGTTCAATTGACCGGACGTCAATACCAAAATGTCGATTATTTCGGTGCCCCTGATGCAGAGCGTGTCATGGTCATTATGGGTTGCGGTGGCATAACCGCCGCGGAGACTGTCAAGTACCTCAACCAGCAAGGAGAAAAAATTGGGGTTGCGGTTGTCCGCTTATACCGGCCCTTCCCAGTCGAAGATTTTCTAAAAGCACTACCTTCAACCGTTAAGAAGGTTGCGGTCCTCGACCGGACGAAAGAACCTGGTTCAATCGGTGAACCTCTTTTCCTGGATGTGAGCGCCGCAGTACAAGAAGGAATGAAGAAAGGCAGTGCCCCTTTCACTGAAACACCATTAATTATCGGTGGCAGGTATGGACTTTCCTCCAAGGAATTTTCTCCAGCCATGGTCAATGGTGTCTTTGAAGAGCTGCTGAAAAGTAAACCGAAAAATAGCTTCTCGGTTGGTATCCATGACAACGTGACCAATAACAGCATAGATTATGATCCGCAATTTTCTATCGAGGACCAGAAAACTGTTCGGGCGGTCTTCTTCGGTTTGGGTTCTGATGGAACCGTCGGTGCGAACAAGAACTCGATAAAAATCATCGGAGAAGAAACAGACAATCATGCCCAGGGGTTTTTTGTCTACGATTCGAAGAAATCTGGTGCAATCACGATTTCTCATCTCCGCTTTGGCCCGCAGCCGATAAGAGCGCCATACCTGATTGAAAACGCCAACTTTGTGGCTTGCCACCAGTTCTCCTTCCTCGAACGGTTTGATATGCTCAAATACGCCGCGCCAAACGCAGTTTTCCTGCTGAACAGCCTATCCGGACCTGAAGAAGTTTGGGATACACTTCCCCGGGAAGTTCAAGAAGCGATCATTGAGAAAGAATTGCGCTTTTATGTCATCGACGGGTACAAGGTCGCAGAAGAAACTGGCATGGGTAGACGCATCAACACTATCATGCAGACCTGTTTCTTTGCTATCAGTGGTGTTTTACCCCGCGAAGAAGCCATTACTGCCATCAAGGATGCCATCCGCAAGACATATGGTAAACGCGGTGAAGCGGTCGTGAAGCGAAATTTTGAGGCAGTCGACAAGACCTTAGCGAACTTATTCGAAGTTGAGGTGCCCGCCAAAGTAACCAGCCAATTTAGCATCCGCAAACCCGTGCCGGAAGCTGCACCTGAATTCACCCGGGAGGTTCTCGGGGAAATCATCGCCGGAAGGGGAGATAATTTGCCGGTGAGTGCTTTCCCAGTTGATGGCAGCTTCCCAACTGGGACCTCAAAATGGGAAAAACGCAACATCGCTCTCGAAATACCCCTGTGGGAGGAAGACATTTGCATCCAATGTGGAAAGTGCGTGTTTGTCTGTCCACATGCAGTGATCCGCGAAAAAGTCTTTGACCCTTCCCTGCTGAAGAATGCCCCAGAATCATTCCCTTCCGCGGATGCACGCTGGAAGGAATTTCCCGACATGAAATACACTTTGGTGGTATCACCTGAGGACTGCACAGGTTGTGCACTCTGCGTGGAAGCCTGCCCGGCAAAGGATAAAACCCAGGTGGGACGCAAAGCGATTAACATGGTCGATCAGCCACCGATCCGCGAGCGGGAAGTAGAAAATTGGGAGTTTTTCCTGACCCTGCCCGAAGTTGACCGCACTGCAGTAAATATCGGTACCGTTAAGAACTCGCAATTGCTGCAACCGCTGTTCGAATTTTCCGGTGCCTGTGCTGGTTGTGGAGAAACGCCGTATCTGAAACTGCTCACCCAATTATTCGGTGATCGCATGATCGTTGCCAACGCAACAGGATGTTCTTCGATCTACGGAGGCAACCTGCCGACCACTCCATGGTCAACGAATGCCCAGGGGCGGGGACCAGCTTGGTCCAACTCGTTATTTGAAGACAATGCTGAATTTGGTCTCGGCATGCGCCTGACCCAGGATAAACATCAAGAATTTGCCCGTGAACTTCTACCGAAATTCGCAGGTATTGTCGGAGAAGATCTGGTTTCCAAGATCTTGGAAAATGACCAGCGAGATGAAAAGGGTATCGCTGCCCAAAGAGAATGGGTTGAGTTGTTGAAAAAACGCTTAGCCGATGTTGAAGATCCACGCGCCAGAGATTTACTCAGCATTGCTGATGACCTGGTGAATAAGAGCATCTGGATAGTCGGCGGTGACGGCTGGGCATACGATATCGGTTATGGTGGTTTAGACCACGTGCTTGCCATGGGTCGTAACGTCAACATCCTCGTGTTGGACACGGAAGTTTACTCAAATACTGGTGGTCAGGCATCGAAAGCTACACCGAGAGCTGCAGTGGCAAAATTTGCAGCCAAGGGAAAAGGACTCCCCAAGAAAGATCTTGGCATGATCGCGATGTCCTATGGTTACGTATATGTGGCGAAGATTGCAATGGGAGCCAGCGACCAGCAGACTCTGCGTGCTTTCCTCGAAGCTGACGCATACCAAGGTCCATCTTTGATCATCGCTTACAGCCACTGCATTGCACATGGATATGACCTGGTTAAAGGACTTGAGCAGCAGAAACTAGCAGTCCAATCTGGTTTCTGGCCGCTTTACCGCTATAACCCCGACCTTGTCGATCAAGGAAAAAATCCTTTGCTGATCGATTCCAAGGAACCGACGATTTCCTTCGCGGACTATGCATACAATGAAACTCGCTATCGAATGCTGCTGCAAAGTGACGAACAACGAGCTGAAGCTTTGATGAGACTAGCCGAGCAAGATGTCAAAGGTCGATGGGAACTGTACCAACAAATGGCTGCAATGCATTACAGCAGCAAGGATGGAGACGAACAATCTCAGTGATTTGGCCAATCTGATAAGGTGATCGCCAAACATATCGCCGACACCCGAATGGAATTACGCAATGAAGAGAACAACGCTGATCCAAATAGTCCTATGCAGGATGCTGAATTTTTGATAAGGAGTGCTTCATGGTAGACCTTTCTACAAGCTACTTAGGATTAAAACTAAAAAACCCGCTGGTTGCTTCAGCTTCGCCGTTATCCCAAAAAGTCGAGACCGTACAGCAACTGGAACGTGCTGGGATCGCTGCTGTAGTCATGTATTCACTGTTTGAAGAACAAATCATCTACGATAGCCTCAGATTGGACCGGGATTTGACCCAGGGCACGGAATCCTATGCTGAAGCGCTATCATTCTTCCCAGATTTAGCAGCCCACACAAATCTGAACCAGTACAACATCGGTCCTGATGTTTATATTGAGAATTTAAGTAAATTGAAGGAATCTGTTGAGATTCCTGTCATAGGCAGCCTGAATGGGGTTACAAACGGCGGCTGGATTGAGTATGCGAAGAAGATTGAAGATGCAGGTGCTGATGCATTAGAGTTGAATATTTATAACCTGCCAACCGATCCGGGAATCTCCGCTCAGGAGATCGAAAACGAATATCTCAGCCTGGTGCGTTCCATTCGCGGGTCGATTGGTATTCCCATTGCGATTAAACTCAGCCCCTTTTTCACGAATTTACCAAATTTCGCCCAGAATCTCGTAGAAGCAGGCGTTAATGGCCTCGTCCTGTTCAACCGCTTTTACCAGCCTGATCTGGACCTTGAAGAACTGGAAGTTGTGCCCAGCCTGGTTCTGAGTAATTCTCAGGAACTGCGGCTTCCGTTGCGTTGGATTGCCATATTATTTGGACGCATCGCTGCCGACTTCGCACTGACCACCGGGATTCATACCGCAGAGGATGTTCTCAAAGCCACTATGGCAGGTGCAAGTGTCAGCATGGCTGCTTCTACTTTTCTGAAATACGGTATCGACCACGGAACCGAGATCCTGGAGGGGATAAGTTCATGGATGGAGGAGCATGAATACGAATCGATTACGCAGATGAAAGGCAGTATGAGTCAACAATCAGTCGCTGAACCGGCTGCTTTTGAACGGGCGAATTACATAAAAGTACTAAGCTCATTTGATTTACGTTTTGCGCCTTAACTTATATCTCTCTCCCCCAAATTGAACGTGGGGAGTCACCGCGGTGACTCCCCACGAATTATTAATACATAATTCCGGAAGTAATTAATTGAGAGGATTACTCTCTCGTTTCTGGCATAGGTGCGTGTTTTTTCTGTCGATATACAATCCGACCACGGGACAAATCATAAGGAGACATCTCTAAGCGGACACGATCCCCAAGTAAGATGCGAATATAATGTTTGCGCATCTTTCCTGATAGGTATGCCAGCACCTCATGATCATTGTCCAGGCGAACCTTAAATTGGGTCGCTGGTAAAGCTTCGATCACTGTACCTTCTACGGTTATTTTCCCTTCTTCTTTAGCCATTTACACCTCCGGAGCTAAATCCTTACAACCAACTTATTCAGCGGAGTATCGCGGGGTTTTTCTCCTGAACCTCCGTACTGCTTTTTTCTTCTGGATTCGACGTAATTCACTCTTGGATACAAACCATCTCTTACGGCGAACAGTACTCATGACACCGCTCTTGGCTACCTTCTTGCGGAAACGCCTGAGCAGCTGATCTTGACTCTCATTCGGCCTTAATTCAACTGATACCAATTTCATCACCTCCTTTCGTCTTCATCTGCAGGCAACAAAAAAGCCCGGCTGACGTTCACCTTCCCAGCCGAGCTCTGCTTGGCTTTTCTTTTACATTCGTCCGAAATGTTAACCGTTTTCTAGGCGTGTTCCTCCGGTAAAAATGCAAAATGTGGTACTTGAACGCAAATCAAATTATAATTCAATAAAATATATCTGTCAATTAACCTTCACAATTGTTGCAGTTCGGTTACTTTTCAGATGGATTTTCATCAACCTGAACCTTTTTAAATGTTCATTTCTAGCCGTCCACAGAGAGATAACCTGGTCTAATCTGCCAGAAAACAACCACTTTCTAACCGGTGCTCAAAATACTTGCCGCAACCTTTTTCAAACGCATGGTACCAGTTCTACAACGCACTGGCCGAGATCGCTTTCAGATCAGTGCTTATCCACATGGCTGGGAATTTATTATCCAGATAATTGCCAGAGAATACCAAACGTAAGATTTTCCGCATGTTCGCAACCTGAAGGTTAATACTCTCCCAACGACATCCCGGAAAGAAATCAACCTCATGCAGCAAATCAACCGGCACGGAGTCCAACAAAGTTTACTGCTTTGCTCCTCCCCCATCTTTCAGAAATATCACCATTATGGGTATCTGTGAATCGGTAAACATAAGATGAAATTAGATCTGGCCTACGTTCGGGTACGATCTTTTTGGCACAGTGCAGCTGCTTTGGGACAAAATTCTTACACTGAGAAACTAGTGTTATCCAGCTCAACATTTTCCCAGACCCATGGGAAGATGTCGTTGATTTCCAAGAATTTATTCTGTATGGGCACCCTATTTTGAAGAGGAGAACAGCATGGAAAAAAAAGGCTTAACGTATCAAGGGTATATCCTGGCTGCTGGTCTTGGGGCTATAGGTGGCGGACTGATCATCGCAGTCTTCTCAAAAGCAATCCCCAGGATGATGAGCGAAATCATGTCCGGGATGATGAAAAATATGATGTCGCAAATGGGTGGTGGAGATTGTAATCCGGTTGATATCTGACAAAAAATGATGGGAGCTTCGTTGAAGCCCGAGTAAGTATTCAGAAGATATTGTTTCCCACCTGATCAAGCATTTGGGATTCTGCTTGTAGACGCACTTCAAAGTTGAGCTCAAAATCAGAGTCCTTTAGGATAAAATATTCCTTTTGGTTGGATGGAGGATGCATTTTACCAAATAGAAAAGTTGATTACTAATAATGAAAATGTATCCTGGAAGAAGCAGCTAACCGAATTTTCAGAATGAATAACCCAATCAATTAGGGCTTCCCAATGCCAAGATGTTAACTGAAGATTATTTCATGCGCATGATCAACCAGATGCTGGCTGTCCTGACCAAGATCATTACCCTGAGAGACACAGGTCTGTACAATCAAGCGCAGGATATCATTAATCAATCTCTGGAACAACTCCTCGGCATTCCTCCGGATTTGCTCAGGCAAATGGATGATCAGAGCTTGTTGAATCTTCTCACCACACAAGAAGAGCTGGTATCTGATCGCCTCTACATGGTGGCGAATTTATACGAGCTGGAAGGAACAATTTTACATGCTCAAAATCGTCTCAGCGAAGCGGAATTGGACTATGCCCGGGCGCTCACTTTTTATCTAGAGGTCGCGCTACGTGACGAGAGTCAATATTCCAATGAACTCACTGATAAGATCGAGGAGATGCAGTCAAAACTGATCAATCGAGCGCTTGATACAAATATATATATCCAGCTTTTTGATTATTATGAACGCCTGGGAAAATTTGCCCTGGTTGAAAAACAAATTTCTAACTTGCTTCAATCCGACGAAGAAACGACCGAGATCGTACCAGTTCTGGTTGAATACTACCAGTCGTTATTGAAAAAAGATGATCAAGAATTAATTGCCGGGGGAGTTACCAGGGATCAAATTCGCTACCAGTTAAAATCCCTGACCCACTAAAAGCACAGCCAGTTACTCAATTTTGGTGGAATTTCTTAAAACTCTGGAATTCTTGGAAACATCACGCTTCTTTCCCAGCGAGTTCAGGCGAAAGGGAAGTTTCAACAATTTTCGTGAAGACTAACTTTCATTGCCAGGGACCCAGGACTATATGACGGGGATAATTATTTGTACGCTTCAAGAGCATTTTCAAGATCTTCGAGCAGGTCGTCAACATGTTCCAGACCAACCGAGAGTCGGATTAATCCTGGCTCGATCTCCAAAGGTGATCCAGCCGTCGATAGATGGGTCATCACCGCTGGAATCTCGATCAGGGATTCAACACCGCCGAGTGATTCAGCCAGGGTAAACAAGCGCGTCATTTCCGCAACATGATGTGCAGCCGAGGCACCGTCCTTCATCGTGAAGGAAACCATACCACCACCGTTCTTCATTTGAGATTTAGCAAGCTCAAAATGGGGATGCGATGGATGGAAGGGATAACGTACCTCCAAGACAGCAGGATGATCTCCCAGGAAATCAGCGATAGAGTATGCATTGCTGGCATGGCGATCCATCCTCACCGCCAAAGTCTTTAAGCCCCGGAGAACTAAAAAACAATCCATGGGACCAGGTACTGCCCCAGCTGCATTTTGCAGGAATCCCAGGCGATTGTGTATCTCTTCCGCAGCTGAGATGACCACTCCGCCAATCACATCTGAATGACCACCAATGTATTTCGTCGTCGAATGAACTACCATATCCGCACCCAATTCAATTGGTTGCTGCAAATACGGCGTGGCAAAAGTGTTATCAACCACTAAATACGGTGGTCGATCTGCAGCGCGCAGAATATCTGCAATACCCTTTAAGTCGGTTATGTTCAGTAGTGGATTGCTTGGTGTCTCCAGCCAAACTAGACGGGTGTTGTTCTTTATTCCACTTTTAACCTGATCGAGGTCGCTGGTATCGACATATGAAAACCTTAATCCGTAGCGAGAAAATTCCTTGTCGAATAGACGAAATGTACCGCCATAGACATCGTTTCCTGCCAATACATGATCACCTGGTTCTAGCAAGCGTAAGACTGCGTCCACGGCTGCCATCCCAGACGCAAATGCCAATCCAAAATTTGAACCTTCTAGGGCAGCCAGGCAGGTTTCCAGCGCGGTTCGGGTGGGATTCCCAGTACGCGAGTATTCATATCCCAAATGCTGTCCAACAGATGCTTGAGCGTAAGTTGAAGTTTGATATATGGGCGTCATCACCGCCCCAGTTGTTTTTTCTGGATCTTGACCGGCATGGATGGCCAGGGTTTCGAAATGATCAGGCATAGCTATCTCCTTTGGATGAGAAACCTATTATATCCGGGATAATCCCATTTTCTCTCTCCCAGGAGATTAATTGGTCTTTTCTCCAAGTGGTACCGCACCCCTCAGCAGTTCATCCTGCTAACTAGCTATTCTGATCCAATTTTCGAGGGGGGATAGGGAATCTAAATTCGATTTCAACCTCCTTATCAGATCGATGCCGAGGATATTTTGGGGGATTCTGAGTGCATGGGTTATAATCTCTTATAATCACCTGGCACACCCCTGCCAGGTTTAATCACGCCTGTGCCAGATCAAATCCCTATGGATATTTATTTCCAGGACCCAGCTGATATCCCGCTCCCACCAGACGAGGTACGGATTAGAGAATTAAGTGCGGAACCATACCCGGACCATCGTCGTGTGCGAATTGTTCTTAAATTGACTCCCTTCCAGAAAAGACCAAATTGTGAAATCGGAATCAAAAACGAGGCTGGAGACACGGTTACCAGCTTATCGATAATCGAATCGATCGACCCCAAAATGGAATTTACCGTGCATTTAAAACCCGGAGAACCCAACGGAAAATTCACCCTTTTTGCAGAAATCTATTATTACATTGATGAAAGTGTTGCAGGTGAGCCAGATTCATCAACTCCAGCTAAAGAACACCAGCTTCCTGCAAAAATCGAAGTGGTAGACCGCCAGCAAATACTATTCATTATTGGTGATGAGCTTGACAATCCTTAGCTGTTGCCAATTCCCCATTTATCAAAAGAAATGAAAACATGAAGTCCCTACTTCGTTTGAGAGGTTTTCTTCGACCATATTGGTCCCAGATCGCCTTTGCATTAACTGCGCTCATCCTGCTGACGCTGATCAGTCTAACTGTTCCATTGATCATCCGCCAGGTGATTGACCAAGGTCTGCTAGACCAGGATGTCACCCTGGTGATCACTGCGGCGGTGGTTTTGCTTTGCATTGGAATCCTGAGGTCTATATTGATTTACTGGCAGCGGTATCTCACTGAGCGCATCGCTGCGCAGGTTGGTTATGATCTCCGCAATGCAATGTATGACCACATCCAGCGATTGTCCTTCACTTACCACGATCACGCAGAAACAGGCCAGCTGATCAGCCGCACGATAGAAGATGTGCGTTCCATTGAACGCTTTACGGGTAACGGCATCGTGGAGCTGATCCACTCGTTCTTCCTTTTTTCCGGAGTTATCACCCTGCTCTACACCGCAGACCCCCGCTTAGCGACAATTGCCCTGCTACCGATAGTCCCCCTGATTATCATGACAGCGAACTTTGGCCGCCGCATCGGGGATTACTTCATTGCGGTAGATAATTCATTGGGGAAGCTTTCAAATCGACTGCAGGAAAATGTTCTGGGTGTCCAGGTTGTAAGGGCTTTTGCGCGGGAGTCGTTTGAAATTGAACGCTTTAACTTGGTCAACCGCATCCTTTTCAAGACACGCATATCGGTGATCGGTGAATGGTCCAAAATAATGCCAACTTCCCACCTTTTGATCATCTTGAGCACAGTACTTATCCTGTGGTTCGGCGGCCAGCAAGTTATCACTGGAGAGATGTCAATCGGGGAAGTCGTCGCCTTCAACAGTTATTTACTTTTACTCGCTGAACCAGCCCGTGAGCTCACTTGGTTGGTTAACCTGGCTGGTGAAGCAGTCGCGGGGGTCAAGCGTACCTTTGAGATCCTTGATCACCAGCCGGAAATTCAATCCCCTGGAGATGCTATAGTTCTCCCGAAATTATCCGGACGCGTAGAATTTAGGGATGTTGCCCTGGCTTACGCCTCCGAGACAACACACGCCTTAAACAAAATCGATGTGAGCGTGGAGCCTAATCAAGTTGTAGCCTTGATCGGGTCGACTGGTTCTGGAAAAACCAGCCTGGTCAATCTCATCCCCCGCTTCTATGATGTCAGCCAGGGAGCAGTTTTGGTGGATGAAATCGATGTTCGTCAGGTAGATCTAATTTCGCTCCGCAAACAAATTGGTATCGTATTACAGACATCCATTCTGTTCTCAGCCACAATACGGGAAAACATTGCCTTTGGCAGAACGGATGCGAGTGAAGCGGAAATCATCGAAGCTGCCAAAGCTGCCCAGGCGCATGACTTCATCCTTACATTTCCATCTGGTTACGATACCATCGTGGGAGAAAGGGGGGTAACCCTTTCCGGCGGTCAGCGCCAGCGAGTGGCAATTGCCCGGGCATTATTAATGGACCCACGCATCTTGATCCTCGATGATTCGACTTCCAGCGTTGACATGCAAACCGAGCATTTGATCCAGAAAGCTTTATGGCAACTCATGGAGGGCAGGACGACATTTGTAATTGCACACCGTTTATCCACAGTACGCCGGGCAGACTTGATCCTGGTCTTGGATAACGGCCAGATCATAGAACAAGGCACCCACTGGGAGCTATATGAAAGGGAAGGTCTTTACCGCGAAATTTGCGATCTGCAGCTGCGAGACCAGGAACAGTTCTACGAAGAAGTGCAAACACTTGAATTTCAAACCTCACCAGTTCAATCAGAGATCAGGCCTGCAGAGTGGGAGGCTGAATGACCACAACCACTGGTCCGCCTGTCCTTCAAGAAGTGACCTATAAAGGTTACGATCCTCAAATCACCCGACGATTATTCAGCTTGCTCGGACCTTACCGCTGGAAGTTCTCCGTGGCGATATTACTGATGCTGATCAGTTCCGCGGCGGCTATCGCCGGTCCGTACCTGGTAATGATCGCCATTGATGAGGGTATGGGTACGGGTTCCATCGCGGTTCTACGGCAAACTGCGCTCTTTTACCTCGCTGTTGCCATCATCCAATGGGTATCGACATATTTGCGGGTAAACCTCATGGCACAGGTTGGCCAATCGATCATTTACGACTTGCGTTCACAGCTCTTCACGCATTTACAAGCACTATCGTTAAGTTTCTACAGCCATTTCAGCGTTGGGCGGGTGATCACCCGGGTGATAAACGACGTCGGCGTTCTGCGGGAATTTATCACCTGGGCACTACTGGCGGTGGCCCGGGATCTGTTTGCGCTAGTTGGCATTGTTATTGTCATGCTGGGTATGAATTTACGTTTATCCCTGCTTACCTTTACAGTAATTCCGATCATGATATTCATCACCACAATATTAAAGAGGTATGCCAGGGAAAATTACCGCCAGGTACGGGCGGCGATCAGCTGGGTAAACTCCGTGTTAGCCGAAAACATTAACGGTGTCCGGGTTGTTCAGGCTTTCTCGCGGGAGAAGATTAACTATCAGCTCTTCCGGGACGTGGTCAATCAAAATAACCTCGACACAAACCTGCGGGCGGCGCGCATCGCATCTGCGTTCCCCGCAATGATCGATTTACTCGGCGGCCTGGCAACGGCCATGGTCGTTTGGTTAGGAGGGCTGGCTGTGATTAATAGCCTTCCCGAATCAGGAGATGCGATAACACCCGGAATTTTAGTTGCTTTTCTTCTTTATATCGGTCGCTTTTTCGACCCTATTCGGGACCTCAGCCGCAGATACGACTCCTTCCAATCCACAATGGCAGGAAGTGAACGGATATTTGCCCTTATGGATACCCCGGTTGAAGTAGAGGATGCAGAGAATGCTAAAAAACTTCCGGAAATTATAGGGGATATCGAGCTGCAGAATGTATCCTTTTATTACCAGGATCAAAGCCAAAGCGAGGAAAAACAGCTTGTTCTCCAGGATATTGATATGCGGGTTCAGGCTGGTCAAACCGTGGCGTTGGTGGGAAAAACAGGCGCGGGCAAATCCACGCTGATTAAACTTATTGCTCGATTTCACGATCCGACACAGGGGCGGGTTGTGATCGATGGAATTGACCTCCGCGAGGTCACCCAGGAAAGCCTCCGCAGCCAAATGGGAATAGTTCTGCAAGATCCATTCCTGTTCAACGGTACGGTTGCGGAAAATATTCGATTTGGACGCCTGGAAGCCAGCGACACAGAAGTGCAAACAGCCGCCCTGGCTGTCGGAGCAGATCAATTTATTCAACACTTGCCTGAAGGCTATCACTCCAGGGTCGAGGAGGGTGGAGCGATTTTATCAGTCGGCCAACGCCAATTAATCTCCTTTGCCCGTGCACTGCTCGCCGATCCGAAGATATTGATCCTCGATGAGGCCACTTCCTCGGTAGATACCCAAACGGAACGGATTATCCAGCAAGCCCTGGCACGCTTGCTGGATAACAGGACTTCATTTGTGATCGCTCATCGCCTTTCAACCGTGATAAACGCAGATATAATACTGGTGATCAAGGAGGGCAGGATCGTTGAACAGGGTAACCATTCAGATTTGATGGCCTTGGGTGGAACATATTATCAGCTGTACGCTTCAGGGTTCGAGGAATGACGGAAAAGTATCCTTTTGATTGCAGAAGTGTTAGGTATCATTAAACAATCGGATGTTAAACTTCAGGTACTGATTGGAAAAAACCAGTCTTTTTGCGCTGCCAAGACTCTTTGAATTGAGGCCCACATCATCATGCCAACCGGTCATGAATGGAGATCGCTGATAGAGGATGGGGAATTCCAATTTTCGCGAACAAGGGTTTCGCGCGGGTTTGTATTAACCTCTGCTTCGATCATCCTGATTGTCGCCTCCCTTATTCTCTGGCCAATATTACAGTTCAAAGTCAGCACGGTCAATGCGGGAGATGCTACCCCAACTCCCACCCACCCAGTTAAAAAGACAGAGGTTCCCGCTTCACCTTCCCCAACACTAGAACCCACAAATTCTCCGACCGCGAATTTCCTTCAGTTGCAAGAGCCGCAATATTCAACACCTACTCCCCGAACTGAATCAATTTCCTCACCACTTCAACAGGGATTAGTCATTCTATCGATCTATGAAGCTGGCTTCAGCCATTTATTTGCATACCAAGATTTTGCAGCACCCTTAACCCGCCTGACCTCCGGGCCATGGAACGATATCACACCTGCAATGAGTCCTGATGGCAGGTGGATAGCTTTCGCCTCGGATCGTTCTGGGCCGTGGGACCTGTATCTGCTTGATCTAGAAAATGGGGAGGTGGTTCCCCTAACCGACTCGCCTCATTTTGAAGCAGCACCTTCCTGGTCACCAGATGGTAGCCTGATTGCCTATGAAAGTTTTGAGCAGGATTTCGAAATAAAAATCCGCTCAGCTTTTGATGACCAGGTTCTAATCAATCTCAGCCAACATCCTGCTGCTGATTTTCAACCCGCATGGTCTCCAATAGGGCGCCAAATGGCCTTTGTTTCTAACCGGAGTGGAGAACCAGAGATCTGGCTGGCTGATTTCGATAAATCAGGAGATGATCGCTTCACGAATGTAAGTATGAATCCGGAGATGCAGGAAGCCAATCCCACCTGGTCTCCCAACGGTCAATCCTTAGCCTGGTCAGCGCTCGCCGGACGCAACCACAGCCTGTTTGCCTGGAACCAAGCTGAAGGTGGACGTTATGTAGGCAGTGGTGATTGGCCGGCGTGGAGTCCTGATGGACAGCTCCTGCTCACGACACTGCTGGATGCCAACCAAACACTGATCACTGCATACCAAGCTTCAGATTCGATGCTTGTATTACCACCAGCAGTCATGCCTGGCCAGATAACCGGACTCAGCTGGGGAAGCCAAACCATCCCATCGCCACTCCCTTCAAATCTCCAGCAAGTAGCCTCCGAAACACTCTCAGCTCCCTGGGTTTCAGGGGCTGAAGCTAGTCTCGAAAACCAGAATAGTGGTGAATACTTAGCTCCACTCAATAATGTCCAAGCTCCTTTCCCTCAGCTTCATGATGCTGTGGACGAGGCATATCAGGCTCTACGGGAAAGAGTGGCCCAGGAAGCAGGTTGGGATTTTCTCGCGACAATCGAAAATGCCTTCGTTCCCCTGACTTCACCATTACCTCCCGGGATGGGGGATGATTGGCTCTACACCGGAAGAGCCTTTGCTTTTGATCCATTACCGATGAATGCAGGTTGGGTAGTCGTTGTTCCAGAGCTATTTGGAGATCAAACATTCTGGCGGGTCTATCTCAAAGCCCGTTTCCAGGAAGGCGCTCATGGGCAACCAATGCGCAGGCTCCCTTGGAATTTTAATGCACGTTACGAGAACGATCCCTTGTTCTATGAACAAGGCGGCGAGATGGCATTCAGTATCCCTGAAGGTTACTGGATAGATTTCACACAAATTGCTCAAGCATATGGTTGGCATCGTCTACCAGCCTTGCCAACTTGGCAGTCTGCTTATTTCGCAGCCCGATTTAACGAGTTTTACATTCCAAGCAATAAAAGCTGGCAGGAAGCGATGCTGGAGCTCTATCCTGCAGAAGCACTGCTCACCCCCACACCGATACTCCCGCCGACATTAACCCCCACCCGCACCCCAAGCTGGCCGATCGTCTCAACCCCATCACCATGAACGACTTGGGAAGATCACTCAAGATCCTTTTCTCCATCCTGATTTTGACGATGGCAGGTACAGCTTGCCAGATTGACGTACCAGGAGCGAGCGAAGCACCAACCATCCCGGCTATCCCAACGTACACTTTTTCTCCTACTCTCCAGCCATCCCCAGTGGTGAAGACTCCTCGCGCGGTTGCCAAGGTTCAGGAGAGTATCAAATGGGAGGCTTCGACCCCTGAACCGACCCAAGAACAAGAACCATTGGAATTTTCCGCCCCGCAATTGTATTCTGATCCGTCCTGGCGACCTCCCCTTTATCCGGTACCACTCGCATTAACCACCTTTGACCATTTCTTTTTCACCCGACCTTTTGCGGTTGATCATCCCAGCTGGCCAGTCGAAGATTACCGCTATGGAGGCTCCTTTTTCGAAGATGTTGTCCACAGCGGCATCGATATTAAAATGTCAATCGGCACCCCGGTTCTCGCAGCTGGTTCCGGGAAAGTTGTCTGGTCCGGATATGGTTTGTTCTCTGGCAGGTATGACCCAAATGACCCCTACGGGAATGCCGTGATGATCCGTCATAATTTTGGCTATCAAGGTGCCCTTCTTTATACCGTTTATGCACACCTGGATAGGGTGGATGTCGAACGCGATCAATTCGTAAATGCTGGTGACGTACTCGGGGTAAGCGGGAAGACTGGAGTCGCCTCAGGACCCCACCTCCATTTTGAAGTTAGGCTTGATCAAGATGGCAAGGGGTTCTTCTCCACCAGGAATCCGGAGTTGTGGTTGGTTCCGCCGCAGGGCTGGGGAGTCCTGGCTGGGAGAGTCATGAACACCGGTGGTCGCAAAGTTGAAGGGCAATTAGTGATCGTCCGCCCTTCGCAGGGAGAACAATTCTGGCGGGCGAACTCCTATCACCGCGGTTATATCAACTCCGACCCCTATTACCAAGAGAATCTCGTGATCAGCGACCTGCCTGCCGGTAAATATGAGATCGCGATAAACTATCTGTCCAAAATTTACAGGCAGGAAATTGAGATTTATCCAGGCCTGGTTAGTTTTTTCAGTTTTCGCGGTCGCAGTGGGTTTACCAATGAGCCGCCACCACTCCCGGGAGCAGATTTCAATCCCCCGCAATCCCCTTGACAATCAGAACATATGTGCTAAACTTAGGGGTGAATTCAGTTCCGCACAACTAAATTTCAATCTAGCCCGAATTCATATTGCAGTTTTTCGCACTGCCGGATACAATCCTTGCAGGGAATCCCGCAAATTCAGGAGAATATTTTTATGGCTCGTAAGACTGATACCAAACCAGATGAATTTGATGAATCTCGCCAAATTGCCCTTGACAAAGCATTAACCGATATAACAAAAAGATATGGGGATGGGTCAATCATGCGACTCGGGGAATCTCACCTACTGGATGTCGATATCATCCCAACTGGCTCGCTCTCTCTGGATATCGCACTTGGTACGGGTGGTATCCCGCGTGGTCGCATTACAGAGATTTATGGACCGGAATCTTCAGGCAAAACCACCATCTGCCAGCATATCGTGGCTGAAGCACAGCAGTTGGGCGGCACCTGTGCATTTATCGACATGGAACATGCCCTGGATCCTTCATATGCCTCCCGCTGTGGGGTAAATGTAGAAAGCTTATTGATCTCACAGCCCGATATGGGAGAGCAAGCGCTTGAAATCACAGAAACGCTCGTCCGTTCTGGCGCGGTTGATGTGATCATCATCGATTCAGTAGCAGCCCTTGTCCCACGGGCGGAAATTGAAGGTGATATGGGGGATTCACCGATGGGGATGCAAGCTCGTTTGATGTCACAAGCTCTGCGAAAGTTATCCGGTGCCATAAAGCAGACCAATACTGCGGTGGTCTTCACCAACCAGCTGAGACAGAAAATTGGCGTGATGTTCGGCAATCCTGAGACCACCACCGGAGGGATGGCTCTCAAGTTTTATTCATCTGTGCGCCTGGATGTTCGCCGCATCCAATCCATCAAACTCGGATCTGAGATCATCGGCAACCGCACTCGGGTGCGGGTGGTCAAGAACAAAGTTGCCCCACCGTTCCGAACTGCCGAGTTCGATATCATGTATAACGAAGGCATTTCCAAATCCGGTGATGTTCTCGATTTAGCCACTGAACTATCCCTTATAGACAAACGCGGCTCTTTCTATTCTTATGGTGATATCCGCCTCGGTCAAGGACGAGAGAACGCAAAGAGCTTCCTGCGTGAAAATCCGGATATGATGGCCGAAATCGACCTGGCGATTCGCCAGCAAACCCTCAGCGGAATACTACCCTTACCGGTGGGAGAGGATGAGGAAATGGAATCCCTCGATGAGGAGATGTAAGCTGAGATATTGCCGATCATATTGAAGCAAATTATTCTGCCAATCACTCTGCTGAGCTTTCTCCTGGCCGCCTGCGCGGGACAGGGCATGCCCACACTCTACGCTCCTCCCACCATGGCAGGTCAACCAACTTTAGTTGCACCATCACCAACAGCTGGCAGCTTTGAACCTGAAATCGTTGAATCTTCTTCCCCACCGCCTGCCATTCCGGCTTGTGATCCAGGATTAATTTTCTTAGATGATATTTCGATCCCAGATGGCTCGATCGTGGCTCCAGGAGAGGAGCTAGATAAGCGCTGGTTGGTAGAAAACAGCGGCTCATGCAATTGGGATCAGCGTTTCAGTTTGCAGCTGATCGCCGGTCCAGACATGGGAGTCCAATCCGGAATGGCGTTATTTCCCGCCCGCAGTGGAACGCAAGCCGAAATCAATATCCTGTTCACTGCACCAGCCGAATCCGGCTTATATCGCAGTGCCTGGCAGGCCCGCGATCCAGAAGGAAATCTCTTTGGTGATCCAATTTACATCGAGGTCATAGTTCAGAATCCCTAGGTGAAACCATCGATCCTCAGAATGATCGACGAACTCAAAAACTTTCAACTCATTCTGTTTGAAAGTTAAATACGCAATGACCTGCTCGTCAAATTCTGTATTGTTCGCTGAATGATATAATTATTCTCCGGAGGGCATTCACCGACAATTCATATCTAGGATATTTGCGTGATTCAAACCACTGGCATAAAGCGATAACTAGGTATTCTGTAAACTTCCTCCAAATGTACCCCGCGTGAGACAGCACAAAAGTGTTTTTACTTGATTTATCCTCTTGAGACATCCCGGTTGTTCCATGCCGTGGAGGTAACCTTCTGAGCGAAGAATACATGGCGAAAAGCGATTTTGTCTGGCGAACATCAGCCGATTATGCTGATCAGGCGCATTTAACGCGCTTCATGCAGCGGCACGGCCTCGTTAATTACAGCGACCTAATGCACCGATCAACCGAAGATGTCGCCTGGTTCACCGAGGCGGTTCTGCAATACCTCGACATCCAATTCTACAGTCCATACAAACAGGTCCTGGACTTGTCCCAAGGGATCGCCTGGCCGAAATGGGTGGTTGGGGGAAAAATGAATATTGTCCACAACCTCCTGGACAAATATCTCCAAGACCCGGTCGCGAATCAGGTTGCATTAATCACAGAAAATGAAGCGGGGGAAGTCAAATCCTTCACTTACGCAGAACTCAATGCAAAAGTCAACCAGGCCGCGAACGGTTTGCGGAGCCTGGGACTTGGACCAGGGGATGTTATTGGCTTGTTCATGCCGATGACATGCGAGATCGTCGCGGCCATGTTAGCGATTGCCAAGATTGGTGGCATCATTTTGCCCCTATTTTCGGGTTATGGAGCCGGGGCTGTTGTTACCCGTCTTGCGGACACCGATGCAAAAGCACTCATCACGGCAGATGGTTTTCAGCGCCGGGGAACAACCATTCCCATGAAATCCGTTGTTGACCGGGCTTTATCTCAAGTCTCCTCGGTGAAACATGTGATCGTTGTCAACAACCAGAACCTCTCCATTGATATGACTGCGGGGAGAGATCACTGGTGGCACGAGCTCATTACAAACCAATCGGAGAACGCTGCCACCGAGGTACTTGATGCTGAGCACACATTGATGGTGATCTACACCTCCGGAACGACTGGCCGTCCAAAAGGAGCCGTACATACGCATGCTGGTTTCCCAGTGAAAGCTGCTCAAGACATGGCTTTCGGCACAGACCTGCAGCCAGGCCAGCGAATATATTGGATAACGGATATGGGCTGGATGATGGGACCCTGGCTGGTCTTCGGGTCATTGATCTTGGGTGGTACCCACCTGCTATATGATGGAGCCCCGGATTACCCGGGTCCAGGTAGATTGTGGGATATGGTTGAACGCCACCAGATCACTACACTGGGCATCTCTCCAACTTTGATCCGCAGTCTAATCCCCCATGGTGACGATCACGTTCGCGCTAACGATTTGTCCTCCTTGAAATATTTCGCCTCCACCGGAGAACCCTGGAATCCTGGTCCATGGATGTGGTTATTCGAGAATGTCGGACAGCGAAAACGACCCATTATTAATTATTCTGGTGGAACGGAGCTCTCTGGCGGAATCGTGATGGGTAATCCATTACTACCAATTAAACCCACTGCCTTCCCTGCAGCTTGTCCGGGTATAGCCGCAGATGTGTTCGATGAAAATGGCAAACCTGTTCGTGGTCAAGTCGGAGAATTAGTGATCAAAGCTCCTTGGATTGGGATGACCCGCGGCTTTTGGAGAGATCCAGATCGATACGAAGAGACTTTCTGGTCTCGCTGGAATAACGTTTGGGTGCAGGGAGATTTTGCGATTATAGATTCGGATGGCCAGTGGTACATCTTGGGCCGTTCTGATGATACCATCAAGGTCGCCGGGAAACGATTAGGTCCTGCAGAAGTCGAATCAATTGTGGTCTCCCATTCCGCGGTCATCGAAGCTGCGGCCATCGGAGTTCCAGATGATATCAAGGGTAACAGTATTGTCGTGTTCTGCGTACTTGCAACCGGCCACACTGCGGGCAGTGAAATCAGGGATGCATTGAGAAAGTTGATCATTTCCGCAATGGGAAAACCTCTCGCCCCCAAGGAAATCATATTCGTCAAAGATCTGCCAAAAACCCGAAATGCCAAGGTCATGCGCAGGATGGTACGGTCTGCATATCTAGGTTTAGACCCTGGAGATACATCATCATTGGTCAATCCCGAGTCTCTCAAAGGTATCCAGCAATCGAAATAATTCGAAGGAATTATCATGCCAATTTGGTGCCCTGAATGCAACGCGATGCTAGTTGAAGGTACCTCGGAATGTCCCCGTTGTGGCAGCCGAATCGGCACATCTGAATCCGGGGATAATCTCAGCGGTACTGATGTCGCCTGGTTCAGCGCTTATACGATTGCGATAATTGTCATCCCGCTCATTATCGGTGTTGGGATTGCTTTATTGTGTCTTTTCCTATTCTTTATATGAAATCGACGAACATCGAAGGGAGAGATAGGATGAATTTCGATCTGACTGAAGAGCAGCGCTTGTGGAAAGAAACGGTGCATGATTTTGTCTTGCGGGAAGTAAAACCCATGGCCCAGAAGGTCGACGAAGAAGCCCAATTCAACTGGCCGGCCATCCGGAAAATGGGACCTCTTGGGCTGCTCGGATTAAATGTCCCCGAGGAATATGGCGGAGCCGGCGTGGATGCCATCAGCGCTGCTATTGCGATCGAAGAACTTGGTTGGGGCTGTGGGAGTACAGCTTTGTCGATCTCAGCCCACAATGGCCTTGGATGCGCTCCCCTTGCGTTATTTGCTGGTGATGAGGTGAAACAGCGTTTCCTGCCACCAGTAGCCTCCGGGAAGGGGAAGTTAGCCGCCCTGGCGTTAACCGAACCAGATGCTGGCTCAGATCTTCAAGGTGGTATTCGAACACGTGCTGAGCTGCTAAACGGCGAGTGGGTGATCAACGGGACAAAAATGTGGATCACAAACGCCAGCATTGCTGATTACATCGTTACCCTGGTGCGCACCGATCCCAGCGGCGGTTCCCACTCACTCAGCCTGATCGTCGTCCCGACAGAAACGCCTGGTTTGGATATCGGTCCCGCAGAGAAGAAAATGGGATTAAAAGGCAGCCCGACTCATCCTGTTCACTATCAAGATGTTCGCGTGCCAGAAGATTATCTGTTAGGTGAAATCGGTGAGGGTTTGCATCAGACATTCATAGTTCTTGATTGGGGAAGGGTTGGCATCGCTGCACTTTCTGTAGGTTTAGCCCGGGCAGCTTTTGAGGAAGCCAGGCGATATTCCAAGGAAAGGCATACTTTCGGAGTGCCCCTATCACATCACCAGGCGATCCAATGGATGCTCGCCGATGCGGCGACACAGATACAGACTGCACGCCTGATGGTTTATTATGCTGCCTGGTTAAAAAACGAGGGGCGGCAATTTACATTACAAGCATCGATGGCAAAACTGAACGCCACCGAAATGGCAGAGCGGGTTTGTCGAGATGCCATCCAAATTCTGGGTGGGTATGGCTACAGTCGAGAATATCCAGTTGAACGCATTTACCGGGATACTAGGTTGATGACAATCGGGGAGGGCACGAGCGAAGTTCAGAGAATGGTCATCGCTCGTAAGGTACTCCAAGAAGGTTAAGGTTCAGCAGCAATTGCATATGACATACTGAGTAGATCCCATTTCTCTGGAGGCCAGTAAACCACAAATGCTTTCCCTATCACCATATCTAGTGGTACCATGCCCCAGGCACGCGAATCAGACGAGTTATTCCGGTTATCCCCCATCACAAACAGCGAATCCTGGGGAACTTCCCACTCTCCCCCCTGCAAGGTTTGCGCCTCCAGATAAGGCTCAGATATCGCAGCACCATTGACAAATACTTTGCCATCCGCAACCAAAACACGCTCCCCAGGTAATCCAATCACCCGCTTGATATAGGGATCAAGCTCCGGATTGGGGGGAAAATGGAAAACAATAATATCACCCCGGCTGGGTTCGCCAAAATGGTAAGCTAGCTTGTTCACGACCACAAAATTTCCAGCGAACAAGGTGGGCTGCATACTCACCGATTCAACCCGAATTCGAGCTGAAACGGCATTTATGCCCAAGAATAAAACTATTGAGACAAGTCCAATCTCAAGAATATCCTTGATGGATCGTCTAAACCCGGCTTTAAATGGATTTTCCGGTTTCTGATCCGGGAATTCTTGACTGTGCAAATTTTCCAAACTGATCTCCCTTAATTCCATTACCCACCCGCAGGCCTGTGTCCCTTTTCAGCTTCAGGGTCTTCGGATAATAACGCCACGGCATGTTCAAGAACTGGCAAAACGACCTCCAGGTTCTCTACTGCACCCGTGGGACTACCCGGCAAGTTGATGATCAGCGTCCGTTCCCTGATTCCTGCTCTTGCCCGAGAAAGCATGGCGTGAGGAGTCACCAAAAGACTTGCTGCACGCATGGCCTCGGTAAGACCTGGTGTCTCCCGCTCGATAACTCGCAAGGTAGCTTCGGGGGAATTATCCCTGGGGCTGAATCCCGTGCCGCCTGTAGTGAGGATAATATCAAAATCCCCTGAATCAGCCCATTCGAGAAGTGTATCGACCAGGAGCTGGAAATCATCCGGAACAACGTGGACCCGGTCTACAGACCAGCCGCGCTGGCGGATCACTTGTGCAATTGCAGGACCTGAACGGTCAGCCCGTTCGCCGTGAGCCGAACGATCCGATATCGTGAGAATACCTATACGCAACTGTCGATCCTAATCCTTTATTGCAAGTCTTTTCCCATTGCAAATAAATCCAAGATCTGCCATCCCTGCTTTCGGTAGAATTCAATTGCCGGATTATCCTTTGTCATCAGCAGGTAGGATCGCAGGCATCCTTTCTCCCGCAGCAGTTCTTCTAAATTTTCCATCAAGGTAGAGCCAATCCCCTGTTGGCGAAATTTTTCGTCCACAGATAGGTGATAGATCAGAGCCCGCCTTCCATCGAAACCCCCCAATACCGTTCCGATTATACTTTCATCTATCTCTGCCACGAGAAACAACTCTGGATCCCTTTCTTGCTTCTTGGCGATCTCCTCCAGGGTATCCGAGCGTCCTGTGCGTACCCCCGGTCCAGAATTCTCCCAAAGCGCTACCACCGATTCATAGTCATCCGGAAATCGGTATGGACGAATTTTTACACCTTGATTCATTCTTCATCCTGTCCGACCAGCTTCTTCCAGTGACCATGGATTCCATCATCAGTAACCCCAAAATAATACCGATAACCTGAAGGAGTCCGCTGTACGAGATCATAATTAGGGCGTTTCCCCTGCTTTCCCTGGGGAAACAGGCCGAATTCTCCCTGCCACAAGATTTCTATATCATCGAGATTTGAGGGCAGTCGAGCATATTGGGTTAATGCATAATGCCACAATCGCCTGGCTGATTTTAAGGTTACGTTTTTTACGACGTTGCCATTCCGCAAGTCTCTAACAGTGTAGAAACTACCGCCATCCCTCTCCTCAACACTAACGACTTCCACACCTGTCCGGGGAGTTAACTCCACCAATTCCTCCTCTGGCAAGGTAGGGGCTGCGCTAACCTTTTCAGCAGTGATGGGTTCGATTTTTCCTGTGAGTTGCAGCGTCTCACTTGACCCCCGCTGTACAAGGCTGACAATCTCATCCCTGACAGCCTGGCTGGTCTCTGCCTCAGTCCGCACATAAATCTTGTAATCGTCAACGACATAAGGAGGGTCATCTCCACGGGGGACCAGTACCCTCAGAATCGTTTTGCCGCCAGTTTTGTGAGCATCAATTGTGCAGGTCAGTTGGGGACTGATCCGGTTCCCGATCTCCTTGTCGAGCTGGGCAATGGCCTGTTCGGGTTTAGAAATGCCTGCAATTGGCTTTCGCGGATCTGCATTCAATCCCAGGAATAAAGTTCCTCCATTGGTATTCGCAAAAGCACTGATGTCGGCGATCACTGCATAAAGCCGTCCTCCCCGCACCGACATGCTATCGTGAAAATCTTGAACGATATTCGCGCCTTCTTCTCGGGCTGATTGAATAAAATCGTATGCTGGTTCCGCTTTTTGGCGATGGGGACGAGTCCTGGAAAAATCGTTGTTCGAAAACAGATCCTTCAGGGCGTTGAAACTTACCTCAGGAATCAAGACATCCGTCGGGCGATCTCCAACACCGAGAATATTATGCTTTTGTTTATCTGCTGTCAGGCGATGGGCATCGGATCCCTGGATACAGTGCATTCTGCGGGGGTATTCAGGTTTGGTCCCACTGAAGAATGCTGCAGTCGTACGACGACCCTTCTTCTCCAGATCGGTCACCTCCAAGGCATCCAAATTGGGATCTTGGGTGTAAGCGATTCGGGTCTGGCCACCAAAAGTGAAACCTCTCATGGCGACCCCGTGAGTCGAATTAGCGTGCGCTGCGATGGCCAATCCCCCTGCCCGGGAGATAGCCTGGTATGCACCGATCACGTCCGTTGTCGCCCCGACTGTGTCTGACCCATAATCGAGTTGATCAGCGGGGATATTCAAATCGAGTAAAATGTGTTCAATTTCCCGCAAGGGTTTGTTTTCAGGGAAGACACCCAGAATGTGGAAACCAAAGGTCGCCGTGAATTCAAACCCCGGCAAGACCAGTATTTTCTCAGTCAGCCGGCGATACTCGTCTAATTGATGTTTCTCACCAGCTAACAATCTGCCAGTAGTTTCCAAGAATTCCAGCTTTTTGATTTCTTCTACCATCTGGCGATATCCAGCGATCGTATTGTGATCTGTGAAGGCGATAATATCTAGGCCTCTTTCCTCTGCACGCTGCAATATCTCCAAATAAGAAATACTTGGTTGTTGGTAATCTCGTGAAGCAGGTGTATGTAGGTGCAGATCCATTGTCCGCCACTGCATCGACCCGCGTGAATGTTTTTTTGCCACTTTTTTCTTTCTATCCTATCGTTTTTTGAATTTTTGTTAGCAGCTCATCGGGCAAAAAAGGTTTAAGAACGAAACCATCTGCCCCTTCTTGCTGACTTCTTTCTGCCATATCCACGCCAGATGCGATTAATACCTTGACTCCTTTCAGCTCAGGTTTATGGCGCAATGAATGCAACACATCAAACCCATTGAGATGACGCAGGTGAACATCCATCAAGATCAATTCGGGTTGTTGTTGGCAAATCGAGTCGATTGTATCCTGAACGTGATCTCCCCCTTGCCACAGGACAACTTCATATCCCTCGAATTCCAGCAACATCTGCAACAGGGAAAACATGTTGGCATCGTCCTCGATCAACATGATTTTTGGCATATGCTTAATCGCCACTGGGCTTCTTAGATTTCACTTTCTTCTCCCGCTTCGGAGGAGCAGCTTCCAAGGCAATGTTGATCACCTCATCCACCGTATCAACCATCACGAATTTCATCTCCTTGCGCACTTCTGCGGGAAGATCTTCCAGGTCAGCCTCGTTCCGTTTTGGGAGTACAACAGTCTTCAATCCACTGCGATGTGCAGCTAATACCTTCTCTTTGATTCCACCCACCGGTAAGACCTGCCCCCTCAACGTGATCTCACCAGTCATCCCAACGTCCGCACGTACTGGCCGTTTTGAAATCAAGGACACCAGGGCAGTCGCCATGGTTACCCCTGCGGAAGGTCCATCCTTCGGTTGGGCCCCACTGGGGACATGCAGGTGGATATCCGTTTCATCGAAGAAATTGGGTTTCAAGGAAAAATCCTTGGCTCTCGATCGAACAAATGAAAGCGCAGCTCTGGCAGACTCCTGCATGACATCACCCAAGGAACCGGTCAGCTGGAACCCCTTGTTGCCAGGCATTCCTGTAGCCTCGATAAAAAGCACATCTCCTCCGGTGGGTGTATAAGCTAATCCTGTCGCAACGCCCGGGATCGAAGTACGTTCAGCAATCTCTTCATTCCCAAAAAATCGCGGCCGTCCTAAGAATTCACGCACCAGATCTGGATCGATCTTTACCTTCTTCTTCTTCCCTTCAGCAATGCGGGTCACAACCTTGCGGTTGATTGCACCGATTTCCCTTTCCAGGCTTCTCACGCCCGCCTCCCGTGTATAAGAGCGAATGATTCTTTCCAAAGCTGGCTTACTAAAAACGGCTTCTTCTGGTCGTAATCCATTCTCCCTGAGTTGGCGTGGGATCAAGTAGCCTTTTGCGATTTCAATTTTCTCACTTTCTGTGTAGCCGGAAAGGATGATGATTTCCATGCGATCGCGCAAAGGCGCAGGAATCGGCTCGAGTAGATTGGCGGTTGTGATAAACATTACCTGGGATAAATCGAAACCAACTTCCAAGTAGTGATCTCGAAACTCAACATTTTGTTCTGGATCCAGCACCTCTAACAGCGCAGAAGCTGGGTCACCATGAAAATCGTAGGTCAGCTTATCAACTTCGTCTAGCATGAAGACTGGATTCCTCGATTCCACCCGACGAATCGCCTGCAATATGCGTCCCGGCATCGCACCGATATATGTACGGCGATGACCGCGTATCTCCGCTTCGTCACGCACGCCACCCAGCGAGATGCGAATAAATTTCCTCCCCATCGCCCGGGCGATCGATTGACCAAGGGAAGTTTTGCCAACGCCTGGAGGACCAACAAAGCACAGGATCACACCTTCACGGACCCGCCGTATTTCATCCACGGGCTCTTGTGCTTCAATTTCATCCTTGCGTTCCAGCTTTAATTTACGCACCGCGAGGTATTCAAGAATTCGTTCCTTTACATCCTCGAGGCCATAGTGATCATGATCTAGGACTTTACGAGCTCGGGAAATATCTAAATCATCTTGAGTACCGATCGACCAGGGTAGTGAAACCAACCAGTCAAGGTAAGTCCGGATCACCCCATATTCAGCAGCTGCAGTTGGTAGACGGGAAAGCCTGTCTAACTCCCGACGAGCCATCTTCTCCGCTTCCTCCGGCATTTGTGCTTTCTCGATCTTCTGCCGGAACTCTTCCGTCTCTAGGGTTTGTTCGTCCGCTTCGCCTAATTCTCTTTGAATCGCTTTTAGCTGCTCTCTGAGGAAGTATTCCCTCTGGACTTTGTCTATCTCAGACCTGGCCTCATTCTGGATCCGCTGACCGATTTCCAGCATCTCGACTTCCCGGGTGAGAATCGTGACTAACTTCTTTAACTTCTCCAGTACAGGATCGAGTTCTAATAACTCCTGAGCGTCTTCCAGGTCCATTCGCTGAAAGTTAGCGATCGTGTATATCGTTTGCAGCGGGTCTTCCAATCCAACAACAGAAGTGACCAATTCACGCGGAATGGAGGGGATCATCTCGGCGATGTGGACGAATTGATCGCGCGCATTTCTCGCCAGGGCTTCAACTTCCAGATCATCTTCCAACACTTCAGGAAATAATTCGATCTTCGCCTTAAGATACGGGTCAAGATGGACAAACTCTCCGAGATTAAACCTGGCTAATCCCTGAACCAGAAGACGAATTGTCCCATCTGGAGCCCTGAACAGGCGATGAACAATTGCCACAGTACCGATGGTGAACAAATCCTCCGGGCCCGGTGTATCCATCTCTGGATCTTTGGATGCGACTAGACCGATCAACCGATCTTCTCCCGCCATGACATCATCCACCAGACGGATAGACCGGGGCTGACCTATGGTCAATGGCACTGCTGTCTGCGGGTAAACCACCACGCCACGCAAAGGTAATATCGGCAGATCAGCGGGGATGCGCTCGAAAAGTTCTGACTCCTCGCTCATTTCCCCTTGATCGGTATCTTCTTTCTCTAGCACGCGGGGGGTCAACGGTCTGAAGAACAACTCCTCCTGGAGCTCCTCAAGATCGTCAAACCAACTCAACAAATCCATAATACTTTGATTCCAACGTGAGGCTGGCATTGTTATTTCCGTTTACTCAGTAACATGGATTTTCTTTGGTTTATCTTTCGGAAAAACTAAACGTAAAAACCCGGCAATATACTCTGCCGTAACCTCGTCCGAAAGCACAGGTCCTGGAAGTTCGACTTCGGTAAGAAATTCTCCAAAGAAAATCTCCATTTGATAATACGCTCTTTGTTCTTGAATATCAGGGCGATTGCCCCGCACGGTTAGCTGATTCCCTGTCAAAAATATTGAGAAATCCTCTTCTCGCATTCCAGCGATCTCCACCCGGATGATGATGGCATCCTCTGTCTCATAAACGTCAGTCGCTGGTCGCCAGACATGGGAACGGACCCTGTTTCGCCAGCGGTTTGTCTTCTGTCTCCAGACCTCGGACTCATCCGTTGTGTGCCAACGCGGATGCAAAGGTTCAGATTTTAATTCAAGTTCTTCCATCTTCTTCACTCCATGCATCAATCCAAAGTTTTTGCCTTTCGAGCTGCTTCGATCACTGCTTCGTAATCTGGTTCCTCCCCTATCGCCGGTAAATACTCGACGTATTCAACTATCCCTTTCGGATTTACCACAAAAACCGCTCTTCGAAATACAGCCAATTCTTTTATCATTACACCGTACTTCTCCCCGAATTCCATGTCTTTCTGGTCAGAGAGTGTAATGACCTGGTCGATTCCAGCTGCCCCGCACCATTGACTGAGTGTAAAAGGTAAATCCCTGCTGACCATCAAGATAGCGATCTCCTCACCCAAAGCTGCCGCTTCCAGATTAAATCTCCTCGTTTCCCGGTCACAAACCGCGGTATTCAGGGAGGGTAATGAACCAATAATTCGCACTTTTCCTTCCGTGCTTTCCAGGACTTTGATCGATGTCCAATCCATGGTTTGCGCACGAAATTCCGGCGCTTTCATACCAATCCGGATATCTTCACCAATAATTGTCATCTCTCGACCTCGGAACTCCAGCAATCCCTTTCTTTCAAGACTCATTCAAAACCTCCGTTGAAGCAGCGAACCCCAGGGTGAGCCGCAATGGGAATTCAGCCGGGTATTCATCCTTCCTAGCAGGGGAAAGCAGGTAATCTCTGATACTCTAGCAAGATTGAAACAACTCACTCCCCTTACCCCCACCGAGGCGCCCCCGGCGGGATTCGAACCCACAACCTTAGGTTTAGAAGACCTCTGCTCTGTCCTTTGAGCTACGGGGGCATCTCCATATTTTATCAGCACTCTGGGCATGGACGCAGCCCTTTATATACCCGCGGACCAGAAAGTGTCTGGAGAATCACGGAGGAAGAGCGTCCCAACTGATCGGCGAGTTCCACGGGTGTCAGGGGGGTATTCCCGTTGGAGAGAAATAAACGGAATGCAGATTCGACCAGCGATGTCCTATCTTCAATAAATCGGGGCTGTTTTGCACAATGCGTGATCAAAATATGCTGAAGACCATCTACCTGTTGAACCTCCGCTGTCTCAGGGTCCACCCAATCAATCAGGTTATCTTCGCGCACACCTGCGAATGCTTCCTGGTGTTCAGGACATAGAAAGCTGAACAGGTCAACCCGCCAATTGCGATCGTTTTGACCCCACCAATCAAAATCGATATGAAAACGCGTTTGCAAACCAGGTTTTACCAGGCTAAAACGCTTTAATTCCGTCACTTCACTCCTCTATACCGTAGAATCTTCCTTTGAAAAACGATAATCCGTTATTTTCTTACGCGTGTTCTGAATCATCAAAACGAAAATGCAAATCACCAACATGGACGAACCACGGGCGGGAAGCCAACAATGCCAGGATCGGTGCCGGAGGGCTGCGTCGAACCACGTTTACCGCCGCATAAAGTTCACTTGCGTGGACGTGGCCTTGAGGATTCAACTTCGATAATTCCCTGACGATATCCACAACCACCCGTTCAAATGGAGGTCTTTCCTTCTGCATGCGCTTCCAAACAGTATCTAAAGCGTTGACGTCCGGAATGGCGATCGCCATTCGTTCATCAAATGCTGCTGAGACAACCTGTTTAAGCATGGCGAAGACCGTACCACCATCTGTCCCGACCAATACCGTCCGGATCCACTCCCGGCTTGAGCGGCGCGAGTCCGCTGAGACAATCACCTTTCCAGGATCTTTGCCGCGCTGGACCCTGACCAGGCTTCCTGGCATGAGCCCCTGGCTCTCATACCATTCATGCAAACCGAATACATATTTTTTTTCACGCACCACCCATCCAGGGAAGCTCTCGCCACTCTTGCGATCTTCCAGAATAAAACGAATCCGCGGGGCTTCGTAAGCGGTGGGAAAAAGATGTTCTATCCGTGAAGATAAGGGTAAGGATCCAACACGCCAGTGAGGAAAATTCAAGCTGACCACAACATCGTTGCTACGTGGTTGCTCAATGGCTATGGGAGAATGCTCATCATCCAGCTCGCGCTCTAAGGCCAACATCTCCTCATTGAGCAAGCTGCGGTCGTGTTCGATCTCATGATAGCGAAGATATTTTGGGGTTTCGAGGACTTCCTGCGGTTCCAAACGGCGGAGAAACCAAAGAACTTCACCAGCAGGTCCAACCTCATCAAACCGAGCATCCTCTTCCAACCCCAAGTCAAGAGAGAATTCAACCAATTTCGAATTTTCTGTGGAGGGCAGTTCAACTTGTTCAAGCAAAGCATTGGTTGGTAATGGACCACCACCCGCCATATCCAGTACAGCCTCTGCCAGATTCAAATGTCCCTGATTCACATCCACCAGAAGAGCTCGTGGAAACCAGCGTCCGGCGATGCGCACAAAATCTTCATTCGCATTTAGGCCAATCTCCAGCCGTTCAATCAGCTGATTGCCATAATTCTCAATCACGAAATCGGGGTTGAGCAGCACATCATCTTGGCTGACTATTGGCGGATCGTTCAATACATGGCTCGATACTTCACTCGCAAATTCGCGTTGTTCCCCGTTCTCAAATTTCACCGATATCACCGTGAATTCAGTTATATCGGGATTAACCCCGGGGCGCGAACCAACCACCTCACCTTTGCGCCATCCTAAAGCAGGAAAGATTAATTTTTGCTTCTCCCTGAAGGACTCCTTGGGAAAATATATGTCTCCTGCAGATGTCCGCTGTTTCTCGAACTCTTGAATTTCCTTGCCGATCCGCTCTTCAACAAGCGCTTCGACTAACTCATTTGGAGTGAGGGGTGTTTCTAATTCTAAAAGATAGTTGTAAATAAATTCTATATCCTCTTCAAGTAGATCAAAGGTTTCCCAATAATCCTCCCGAAGTGATAAGGTTGCTAATACCATAAAACCCTCTGAAAATTTCCATTGATCCTTTGTGTATATTTGAAAGTCTCTAATGGATTGCTAGATTATAATTATACTCTATGAACAAATATGTCGTATACGTCCATGTCTGACCAGCACCAAAGACCAATGGCAGGAGCGATTTAGATGTCAGAAGAAAAATGGGAATTAATTATTGAAGTCTCCGGTGAACTTCAAGCGAATTTATTAAAAAATCTTCTTGAATCTCAAGATATCAAAGTGTTTCTCAATCAAGAAGGCGCAGGCAAAGCCTACGGTCTGACCGTTGGACCATTAGGGCAAGTCCAGGTTCTCGTTCCTGAACACCAGAGCCAAGAAGCACGCCAAATTGTTGATGATTATTATTCAGGAAATTATGATCCTGGTGAGGAAGATTTTTCTGAAGGGGAGGCTGAAGATTAAGGAAACTCTGTTTCCAACCAATCCAGGGGGTCAACCTGCACGCCACCCGCCCAAATTTCCAAGTGCAGGTGAGGACCATTAACTCTCCCCGTTCCACCAACAATTCCGATCACCTGACCCACTTCTACCTTTTCTCCTTCTTCCACCAGGATTTCAGCTTGGTGCATATAACCGCTGTATATCCCTAAACCGTGGTCAATCATGACCGCGTTTCCTCTGACAACCAGCGGCCCGGCAAATATTACCACTCCTGCTGCAGGTGCATAGATCTCATTAACCTCGTTATTGTAGTTATAACAAAAGTCCAAACCGGTGTGGAAAAAATTATATGGGCTGCCATTGTAAGAACGCCGGTTTCCGAAGGAGTCTGTAAAACCACAAGGCGATGGTGCAACAGGACTTTGAAACACGCCTTCCCAAAGTCTTTCCGGGGTAACCGGTTCTGCTAAGGCCGTCCAGAGTTCGTCCTCCGGTCCTGTTACTTCCGGATCGATTGTCTCCTCAGGAACCTGCAGCGATGAATAGCTGTAATCTCCAGAGGCGACAAAGATGGATTGAGAAAATCCAAAAGGTACTCCATTCGCCAGCTCGCCAGTGATGACCAAGGGATATAATCCTGGAAGAGTCAGGGCATGGATACCCTGCAGCGCTGAGAACTTCCCATCTCCAGATTCAAAAAAATTCAGGGAATAATCAGCCAACCGACCTTCGATCTTCTGTGCGTCCTGGGAAACCAGTTGTATCAGGGATGTCTTCCCTTGAACAAGTGGATCTGGGGTGATGGTAAGCGCAGCGATCTCTCCCGGAAGGCTTCCAGGTCCATCTGCAGATTCTTCGTCGGTCAAAAGCAGGACATCCCCAGGAATAGCTCCCCAACTACCAGGTAAAGAATTATTCACCACGAATTGCCAAGGATTGACACCCTTTCGCAGAGCCAATTCAATCAATGAATCTCCTCCAGCAAGAGCGAGGCGATCCACGGGAATCTCTGCTTGATTCTTCTCGGGTAATACGAGGTTAAAACCCCGGTAGAGTTCAGCTGGACTGGTGAGATGGTTTAACCTGATGATCGTCTCCGCTGTGAGCTGGTAGCGACGCGTTAAACTGCGCAAGCTCTCCCCAAAGGGTACTGGTGTGGTTACCAAGATCCCCCCTGAATCCTCGATTCCGGGAATGATCAACTCGTCTCCTGCAGAAAGCTGTCCTGGATCGCTAATATCATTCGCCCGGGCCAGTTCTTCCCAGGGAACCCCAAACCGCTGGGCGATATCCCACAGGGTGTCCCCATCCTGGACAATATACACTGGACCACCTGGTTCCTCGTCCTGAGCATGGACTGATTCGCCCAGAGGCAGCAGGCAGAGTATCAGTACCAGGAATAACGCCCACGTTTTGGATAGATGAATATTCATGGATTATCTTGTTTGCGCTCCTGTTGCAGGTTAATTAAAACACAAATCCCTCAATGCGCTGAGGGATGCTCACTATTTTATTATCTGAAGATATCAGCTTTCTCTTGCCAATAATACCTCTTCGATCCGGGTGAGCAGCTCTTTTGGCCTGAATGGTTTTGAGATATAGTCATCAACCTTGGCAATTTCCAGACCCAGGACTTTATCAATACTCTGAGCTTTAGCAGTAATTACGATCACGGGGATGTTTGCAGTTGATTCAACACTCTTAAGCTGCCGGAAAATCTCCCAGCCATCCATGTCGGGCAGCATGAGGTCCAACAACACTAGATCTGGTGAATCTTTTTGAATTGCCTCAATACCAGATTTTCCTCCGGATACGCCTTCAACAAGATAACCCTCTCGATCGAGAATTATCCGCACCAGTTCTACCATATCCTTGTCGTCTTCGAAGTATATGATTTTCTTTTTCGGTTTATCCATTTCCACCTAGGAGCTTGACTGCTATTTCTTTCAGGCTCAATGTAGTGTACCATAAGTAATTAAAATTGATGACTGCTCTTTGGATACCTTCTCCCCCTTGCATTGGCTACCACGCTAGGCTATAATCCTGCCGCGAACTTTCAGTGAGAGCTTATGAGGTATGAATAATGATTGATGTAAATGAACTACGTAAAGGTGTTACTTTTGAATTAGATAATGATCTCTTCAGAGTCCTGGAATACGATCATCACAAACCAGGACGTGGAAAAGCGACAATCCGCGTAAAAGCCAGGAATCTCCGTTCAGGAACCATCCTTGAGAAGACATTTAATTCCGGCGATCGCGTGCAAGAAGCAAACCTGGAATATCACAACGTTCAGTATCTTTATAACGATGGCTCCCTTTATCACTTCATGGACGAAGATACATACGAACAACCCGCCATCCCCGCTGAATTGGTTGGCGATTCAGCAGATTACCTTAAAGAGAACCTCAGTATTAAACTAACCTTTTATCAGGGAGAACCGCTGGATATTGAGATTCCGATCACAGTCGATCTGGAGGTTGTGGAAGCAGAAGTAGCTGTGCGGGGGGATACAGCCACGGGAGTGAACAAAAAAGTCACCACTGAAACTGGGCTGGTTGTCCAGGTACCCAATTTCATCGAAGTTGGAGACGTGATCCGAGTTGACACTCGTTACGGCACCTACGTCACTCGAGCTTAGAGAGTCTGATTATGGAAACACCTGCAGGAAAAGAATGCCGATTCTTTTTTGGTGATTATTATCGCGGTCGAAATCATGAAGAATGTCGGCTCCTTTTAGCGACGTCCCCTCCTCAAAATTGGACACCCGATCTGTGCTATACATGTCCGGTACCCGAGATTCAGCTGGCCAATGCCTGTCCCGAGATGGTTCTCGAAGGACGAGTGGAAAGACCTTTCCCCTATATCAAGAAACAGGTAACCATCCAAGCTTACTGCAAGAAATCTCTCAGGAAGGTGGATGAGCCGAAGATCGGGTGTGGCGAATGCCACCCTCTTCCCCCAATTTTCTCGGAGTAAGTGATGGATTTGATTTTATTGCTCGACCTAGATGATACATGCTTGGGAAACAGCATGGAAACTTTCATTCCTGCATATCTGCAGGCGTTGGGAGATTATCTTTCCGACCATTTTCCCCCTGAAAAGCTGGCAGCAGCCTTACTCTCCTCAACCCAGGACATGTTTGCAAATACCTGCCCTGATCGAACTTTAAAAGATGTCTTCGATCAGTCTTTCTACCCTCAGCTAGGCATTGATCCGAAAGAATACCAGGACATGTTTGATTCCTTCTATGAAGAAGAATTTCCTGGTCTGCAGAAACTGACCCAGTTTCGACCCGAAGCTGTGGAAGTGGTAGAGGAAGCCATCCGCCGCAATTATTCGATTGTAATTGCAACAAACCCTTTATTCCCATTAACTGCGATAAGACAAAGGCTTGGATGGGCTGGTTTGGATCCAGAAAAATATCCATTCCGGCTGATTCCCTCATATGAAACTGCTTTCTTTGCTAAACCAAATCCGGCTTTTTATGCTGAGCTTTTATCCCGATTAGGATGGCCGGAGGGACCCGTGGTCATGGTGGGCGACAACTTCGAGCATGACATCGCTGCTGCCCGTCTCTTCGGATTTGGTACATATTGGGTTACGACAAATGAGCATCCCCCGGCGAAAGTTACCGATACTCAATCGGGATATGGTCCTCTCAAGGAGCTTCTCAGTTGGATCGACTCAATCCCGAGCTCAGACCTGATCCCAAATTTTGAAGATAACAGAGCCAAGCTGGCTGTATTACGATCCTCGCCGGTAGCGTTGAAAGCATTTTCCCTGGAACTTGACGACGTAGCCCAATGGATTGAACATTACCAAGTCGGAGAATGGAGTTTCACGGAAATCTTGTGCCATTTGCGGGACGTTGACCAGGAAATAAATTTACCCCGGGTCAAGAAAGTGCTGAGAGAGACGAATCCTTTTGTACCGGGCATCGATTCGGATAAGTGGGCAGAGGAAAGATTATATTTCTGCCAGAACGGTCAACAAGCTCTCAAGGATTTCAACTCCGCAAGAATAGAGCTCATCGATATCCTGGATGGTTTATCTGTGGAAGGATGGCAGCAACCCGCGCGTCACGCCATTTTCGGGCCAACCAATTTGAAGGAACTGGTCAGCATTATCGTCGGACATGACCGCCTTCATGTTCGGCAAGCATATGCCGCCGTTCGGGGAGTGGAAGCATAAACCCGAATAGTCTTGGAGCTGATGATTAAACCAGCGGCTCTTCTTGAGTTTGAGGATCCGCCTCCAATACAATTGCGAGGTGTTATAAATCCTGACCTTTTAAACCGGTGAACTTTTCATTTTCTAAGCAGAATAGGGTAGGTTTTTTGATTTTTCAGCAGGAGAAATAAGATTTGAAGGAGATAATTATGAATCAGCGTGTTGTAGTGACCGGCCTGGGATGCGTTAGCCCACTTGGCAACGATGCAGATACAACTTGGCAAAATCTGCTTAACAACCAGTCTGGGGCAGGCTTGATCACCTACTATGACACCAGTGATTACGATTGCAAAATTGCTGCAGAGGTTAAAGACTTTGATGGTAGCGAATTGTTCGGCCCTCGAGAAGCAAGACGGATGGATCGCGGCACGCAATACACGCTTGCGGCTGCTCAGGAAGCTGTTCAGGACGCGAGCCTGGTGATCAATGAAGCCAACCGGGATCGCATCGGCGCAGTAGTTGGAACAGGGATTGGTGGTATTAATATCCTCTACGACCAGTTTCTTAATTTCATGGAACGCGGTCCATCGCGGGTGAGTCCGTTTCTGGTGCCAATGATGCTCCCGGATACCCCGGGTAGCACTCTGGCTATAAACCTGGATATCCGTGGTACAAATTTCGCCGTGGTTACGGCCTGCGCGACCGGAACTAACGCTATTGGAGAAGCCAGCCAAATCATCCAAAGGGGTCAAGCAGATGTGATGCTGGCAGGTGGTTGTGAAGCGGCTATCGTTCCTTTAGCCATGGCCAGCCTCTCAAAAATGGGGGCAATGACCACCTACAGCGGGGATCCTACCCGGGCAAGCCGACCATTCAATCTGGACCGAACAGGTTTCCTGATGGGAGAAGGGGCCGCAGTCTTGGTCCTTGAATCCCTGCAACACGCGCAAAATCGTGAGGCACAGATTTTAGCAGAGCTTGTCGGCTATGGCAGCACCAATGATGCCTTCCACATCTCCGCACCGGCTGAGAATGGCGCAGGAGCAGCCCAATGCATGAAGCAAGCCCTCGAGTCTGCAGGCATCACTACTGAGAACATTGACTATATCAATGCACACGGCACTGGGACACCGCTGAATGACAAAAGTGAGACTGCCGCGATTAAAACCGTGTTTGGTGATACTGCGTACCAGATCCCTGTTTCTTCAACCAAGTCCATGACAGGCCATCTGCTTGGCGCAGCTGGTGCCATAGAGGCGTTGTTCTCAATCAGGGCGATCCAGGAATCCATTATCCCTGCAACCATCAATTACGAGGTCCCAGACCCGGAATGTGACCTGGATTATGTTCCCAATCAACCTCGTCCCAAGGATCTCAAATATGTAATGTCAAATTCATTCGGATTTGGGGGCCATAACGCCTCAATTATTCTGCGAAAATTTGAAGGAAAATAATCATGAGTCCCAGCTATGCACATATAACCGGCTGGGGGATGGCAGTCCCGGATAAAATCCTCACCAATCACGATCTGGCAAAGATGGTAGATACAAGTGATGAATGGATCGTCTCAAGGACCGGTATCCATGAAAGACGGATAGCCAGGGCAGACCAGTCCACCGCCTCACTTGCCGCAGAAGCAGGGCTGCGCGCCTTGCAGGTCGCCAACCTCCATCCCGGTGAATTGGATATGATCATTGTCTCCACTTCTTCTCCGGAGTATATTTTTCCTGCAACTGCTTGCCTGGTGCAGGATCGAATTGGCGCTGGAAAAGCCAGCGCATTTGACCTGCTCGCAGCCTGCACCGGGTTTGTCTATGCAATAAACCTGGGCGCACAAGCGATAAAATCATCTGCTGTAAAAAATGTGCTTGTCATCGGGTCAGAGACTCTCTCAAGGTTGGTGAATTGGAAAGATCGAAATACCTGTATCTTATTTGGTGATGGTGCTGGGGCATTTGTCATCCAGGCCAGCGAAGAACCAGGTGGTGTACTCAGTGCTGTGTTGCGGTCGGATGGCTCTGGAGGGGATTTGCTCTCTGTACCGGGAGGTGGGAGCCGTCATCCAGCCAGCATGCAATCTTTATATGATGGGCTGCACTATATTCAAATGAATGGGCGCGAAGTTTTTCGCTTCGCTACCCGCGTGATGGTAGAAGCCACCCAACAAACTATAGAATCAGCAAATTTGACCATGGACGATATCCAACTGGTAATTCCTCATCAAGCGAATCAGCGGATCATCGAAGCTGCAGCGAGAGGATTAGATTACCCCATGGACAAGGTGATGGTAAATTTAGATCGATTTGGAAACACGTCCACAGCATCCATCCCCATCGCCACAGTTGAAGCCATAGAACAAAACCGCTTGAAACCCGGCGATAATGTCGTAATGGTCGCATTTGGCTCTGGATTGACTTGGGGAGCCACGCTTATCCAGTGGTCTGGTCCACTGCCTTACCGGCGAAAGGTCAGCCCGCGCAAGGTCCAGTGGTTTGCCCGTACACGATCATTACTCGCCCGGTTACGCCGACGGATCGAAGGGATCCTCTGGGGGCGAGAATAATTGCATAATCTCGAGCAGGATGATGCGCTGAGGGGAAACCCCTCAGCGCTCATTTTATGGAAGTTGAGCCGATAACGTCCCTTTTGAATGAAGATTTGTGCTGAAATCCATCTATTCATATCATAATTGTTAGAACGACGTTAGAAAATTGATAATTTCGTAATCCCAATGTACCTCTCGACGAAAGAGGTTGGTATAATGATTATGAAATCTGCGGTCTTTCGACAATTTTGGAGGTATCTGTGAATCCAACCCGCAACCGTTCCTCAATTATTTACCTGCTGTTATTTGTCGCCATTATTGTAATGGTTGTATATCAATTTCAACAGCAGGCTACCACACAAGAAGTCTTGACCATAAACGAGCTGGCTGCTGCCATTGAACGAGGCGAAGTTAACAAAGTGATTGAAGATGACAATCGTCTCCGCGTAACCTATGCTGACGGCACGGAAAGTGAATCCCAAAAAGAGCCAGATGCCACCTTTATTCAACAGCTGAAAGAACTTGGTGTTTCCACTGCAGCCCTCGCCCCAGATAAAATCAAGTTTGAGGTCAAACCCCCCAGTGCTTGGCTGAGTATCGCTACAGCCCTGGGTTACTTCATTCCATTTATCCTGTTAGCCGGTGTCTTTTGGTTTGTTTTCAGGCAAGCTCAAGGGAGCAACAACGCTGCGATGTCGTTTGGCAAATCACGAGCACGGATGTTTTCCGGCGATCACCCGGCTGTTACCTTTGAGGATGTCGCGGGTGTTGAAGAAGCCAAAGAAGAACTCGCTGAAGTGGTTGAATTCCTGCGAGAACCAGAAAAATTCATCTCACTCGGTGCCCGGATCCCCAAGGGTGTCTTGCTGGTTGGTCCACCAGGAACCGGGAAAACGCTGCTGGCGAAAGCGGTCTCCGGTGAAGCCGGCGTACCTTTCTTCTCCATCTCTGGGTCTGAATTCGTCGAGATGTTTGTCGGCGTTGGCGCCAGCCGAGTGCGAGACTTGTTTGAACAGGCCAAACGCCACTCGCCCTGTATTGTCTTTGTTGACGAGATAGATGCTGTCGGACGCCAGCGAGGTGCTGGCTTAGGCGGCAGTCATGACGAGCGCGAACAAACCCTGAACCAGATGCTGGTTGAGATGGATGGTTTCGACACGGATACCAACGTGATCATCGTCGCGGCCACAAACCGGCCAGATATTCTTGATCCTGCACTGCTCCGCCCGGGAAGATTCGACCGGCGGGTTGTCTTGGATCGACCTGACATGCGTGGACGAGAGGCGATTCTCCGGGTGCATGTAAAAGGAAAACCCCTCTCACCCGAGGTCGATTTGGCAGTCTTAGCTCGCTCGACTCCAGGCTTTGTCGGCGCGGATATCGAGAACCTGGTCAATGAAGGGGCTATCCTTGCTGCCCGGCGAAATAAGAAAGTCATCGGGCAAAATGATCTTGAAGAAGCCATCGAACGCGTGATCGCCGGACCAGAGCGTAAGAGTCGCCTGATCAGCGAGGAAGAAAAACGCATTGTCGCATATCACGAAGCTGGTCATGCAGTTGTTGCCAATTCGATCCCAGAAGCCGACCCGGTTCACAAGGTATCCATCACTTCCCGAGGTATGGCTGGTGGCTACACGATAATGCTTCCCGAAGAAGATCGCACGCTGATGTCTCGCAAGAAGCTGTACGCGGATATGGTGGGTTTATTAGGCGGTCGGGCTGCGGAATCCGTGGTATTTGACGATATCACCTCAGGTGCTTCAAACGACCTCGAACGGGTCACCCGCATGGCACGCTCAATGGTCACCCGCCTCGGCATGAGTTCAGAGCTGGGACCTATGGTTTACGGCCAGAAAGAAGAGCTGATTTTCCTGGGACGCGAGATTTCAGAGCAGCGTGATTACTCTGAAGATGTTGCCCAACAGATCGACAAAGAGGTACGCAAACTTGTCAGCGAGGCCTATGAGCATTCCAAGGCAATTGTCATCCAGTATCGCGACAAGCTTGATGATGTTGCCCAGAGGTTGCTGGAGGTCGAAACGATCTCTCGCGAAGAATTTGAAGAGATCTTCCCACCCCCGGTACCAAAGAACAGCGGTACACCAGTGCCTCAAGCGGCTGTACCCCAAATGGCATAAGATACAAATTCCATTGGCGTGGAACAAGGTACCTGCAATGTTCCACGCCATATTTTTTTAACCCCCAATCGAAAGCAAGCAAATTGATGGAAAAGAAACGACTACCACCGATCAATAGTGATATCTTTTTCTACCCACAAGAACAACCTGGCTATTTACGCATCACTGGTCCTGACAGGCAAGCATTTCTCCAGCGGCAGACCACAAATGATATCGACCGTTTGTCAGCGGAGAAAGCACTGGTTACCGTACTGACCTCCCCGACCGGTCGTATTCTTGATGTGCTCAGCGTGATCGAGGATGATGAGGTGCTATACGTGCTCACGCTACCGCAGCAAGGAGAAAACACGTACAGCTTCTTACGCAGCCGCATCTTTTTCAAGGATAAAGTCAGCATATCTGAGATCAGTCAGGAAATCTGCCAAGTCGATCTATTAGGCCCAGGAGTCGGAATTTTCCTGCAGGAATTGGGGGCTACTCAGCCTGTTCTGGAGAAAGGAGCTTTTCCTTTCCAGATTGCCGGGAACTCTGTGTGGGTACTGAAATATGAAAGCCTTGGCAACCGGTTGCTTGTTGGGCGGGAAATGTGGCCAGCCGTGCTGACTGAACTACAGGAAAAAGGTGCAAAAGCGTTATCAACAGAAAGCTACCAGGTTATGCGCGTCGAATCAGGGCTTCCAGCCCCTGGGCATGAGCTATCTGAAGATTATTCACCTCTGGAGACAGGACTCCAGTGGGCTGTCGCGGAGAATAAAGGTTGTTATACGGGACAGGAAGTGCTCGCCAGGCAGATCAATTACGATAAGATCACCCGCAGTCTTGTGGGACTGCTGATGGAAGAAGTACCGAGTATCGGCGACCAAGTATATATACCGGATAGCAACCAGCCTCAAGGGCAAATCACCTCAATTGCCGAGTCCCGACGCTTTGGGCCCATTGCACTGGCAGTAATCAAACGACCCCATCACTTACCAGGCAATAATCTCATCATTCAAAGCGGTGACAAGAATGTGTCTTCCCAGACGGTTGCCCTTCCATTTCAAGAATCTGTATTCCCCCTTGAACAATCAAGCTCTAGGTAAATTCAGAAATTGAGTTAATCCATTAAGTAGGGTAAAAATTCGAATATAAGGCAACAAAAAACTGCGTCTTGTTCGTTCCAAGCTTTCGAAATTGCTGATTAAAATTGAGTTATCAAACTCCGATCAAGATAGCACGTGCAGGTGCGCCATCGGATTGGGCAAGTTTCAACGGCAGGCAATAAAGGGTATATCTCCCTTGAGTCACTTCAGAGAGATTTAGCCCTTCAACAATTACGACACTTGCCTCTAAAAATTTTTCATGAGTGGGCTTGCTTTGTTTGAAGGGTGCCACGGAAAGATAATCCACGCCGACCAGCTTCACCCCGCGCTTGACCAGGTATTCGGCGCCATCCTCACTGATACCAACGAAATCATCCCGAAAATCCTGTTCAGACTGTCCCCAGAAATCTGAATTCCTGGTCTTAAATAGCACCCGCCGAGTTCGGGGAGGGATATGCGCAGATTCTAAGACCTCTGCAGTGATTACATCCACATCTGGTAGGTGAAGAACATATGCCCGCCCGGTGAGGAGATCCAAATTGATCTGATCGACACTGATACCTTCTTTGAGAAAATGGTATGGAGCATCAACATGCGTTCCAGTATGGACACCCATATCAACACGTGACACATTTGCGTTAGACCCATCCTCGATTTTTTCTACTCGCTCGAGGACAACCCCCGGATCTCCTGGCCAGGTTGGTAATTCAGGGGAGATGGTCACCGTAATATCATATGTGCGCATTGTCAATCTCCAATTGATCGCAACTATCGAGGTGAAGCCTTTATAAAAAGTATATATTAGGGTATGTGAAAATGCAACAATAACAGGATTTCATATCACAAAATAAAATTTTGCCTGTGATTTTCAAGTTCAAGTCAGGATGATTCCTTCAGAGATTCAATTATTTCGAGGGGTTTTCGATCAATCCAACTATTGATCTCCGAGCCTAATCCCCCCAATACGAAAATCAGTCGCTGGAGAGACCGCTGAACTCAAAATTCCTGGGAAAATATTTCCCCAGGAACCCATTCCTGATATTAATAAAGGCGTACTTTTTCTGAAATATCTCTCAGGCAAGCGTGATTTTGTTAATAACAAATCGCTCGAGTGCCTGAAAATCTATGGAAATCCCGATCCCTGGTGAATCAGGAACGGAGATAGTACTATCAGCATTGAGGACAAATCGTTCTTGGGTGATATCTTGTTCATAATATCGATCAGTGGCAGAGATATCACCGGGAAAAGCAAATCCTGGCAGGCTGGCAAGAGCCAGGTTCGCAGCCCTGCCGACCCCTGTTTCGAGCATTCCCCCACACCAGACGGGTATATTTTGTCCATAGCAAAGATCGTGGATCCTTATCGCCCTGCTGATACCACCAACGCGGCCGGGTTTGATATTGATCACGCGACAGGCATCCATCTCGAGGGCCTGCCGGGCGTGCCGCGGTGTGACAATCGATTCATCCAGGCAAATGGCTGTTTTAAATTTCGCCTGCAGCTGTCGGTGGTCCCAGAGATCATCCTCAGCCAACGGCTGTTCTATCATCAACAATTCCAATTCATCCAGCGGCTGCAGCTCTAGGGCAGATTCCAAATCATACGCCGAATTAGCATCCACCTGCAACTTGAGCTCCGGGTAAGCTTTACGCACGAGGGATACATCGTAAATATCCCGACCTGGTTTTATCTTGAGTTTTACCCGCTGATAGCCTTGCTGCTGGTAATCTTCAACCACTTCCAGTAAGCTTTGTGGATTCGCTTGAATGCCGACTGATACGCCAACTGGAACGCGATCCTTCTGCCCATCGATCAAATCCCGGAGGCTTTTACCTTCAAATTTTCCGAGCATGTCCCAAAAGGCCATCTCCAGACCTGCTTTGGCCATCTGGTGTCCACGTACGTGGCTCATCCGATTTTGGAGATCAGCCGCGTCACCAAGATCAGCGTTTAATATTATCGGGATTAGAAATTCAAGCAAAATATACCAGGAAGTCCCGGATGTTTCATATGAATAGCCAGGATCACGGTCAGCGACACACTCACCATAACCCATAACACCTTCAGACACAGCCTCTACCAGGATGCATTCTCTATCAATGGTCCTTCCGAAAGATGTCTCAAACGGGTTTTTGAGCGGCATCCTGAGATGGTACAAGGAAATCTGAGTAATAATCATGAATTATGTTCCTATAAGGTGCCTTCACCATAAGTTAATACGTAATAACTGCGTGGAGTCTCTCCCTGCATACGTACAAAATCTGTCACCAAGTAGCCCGCATTGAATAGACCCTCAAAAATTACGCGTGAAGTCTGTCGCCACTCCTTGGCCAGCTCAAGATCTCCTTCTTTTAATGCCAGAAAATCTGCCGGGATCTCTACTAATAATAACTTCGGATTTTCACCTTCCGAATTTGTATATATACCCGGATCGCTCCCAGAAGGTTTTGGCCAGCCGAAACGATTAAATTTCACTGGATTGACAACAACCGCTTGGGCTGCAGCAAAGTGTTCATAATCCAATTTGGTCCGTATCGTTTTACTCAATCGTCTCTTGACCCTTTGTGTATTCACCCACCAGTCAACCTCAAACCGGTCTGAAGGGAGGCCAACGTTCAATCCATCCCGCATTTCACCATAAAACTTGCGCAGATAGGTATTACAAACTGCACCCAAACGTGCTACATTCAAATACGCATTCCGGCTTAACAATGGATCGTATGTCCAGGATATGCGATCTATCCCCTGGTGGCGGACCATCTGCCATTGGGCACGTTTCAGAGCAAAACCTATGCCTTGGCCTCGAAAATCCGGGTGAACTGCCAGCATGTGGGAACAATGCTTCGGGCGGGGACCATCCGGAGTTTGATAAAAGCCTGGGAAGCCAAACACAAAGCCTACCATTCGCTGGTTTATGTCTGCAGATTTTTCAATTACATACGCCCCAAGAACAAGTCCGCCGTTATGGACAGCTGTAATAAGCAAATGCGCAGGAACTACATCCATATCGCTGCCAGGCCAGACAATTCGCTGTAATTCCTCGACCATCAACAAATCGTCAATGGTCTCCGTAAACCGTATTTCCCAATTCCTTTGCATTTCACGCCTCAAAAAATAATTGCGATAATCATTAACTTCGACGACGTTGGAAGGCTGCTCGCCACATTTCCCTGCGCCAATCCCGACCTGATAAATATGCCAATCTTTGAGACAAACGGGACGGCATCAGGTTAAAAAATCGTGGGATTGTATCGAGATTACTGGCCCTATTTGTCGCCAGGTAATCCAACCAATAGACTGAGATCGGAGTCGCAGGGAAAAGGTTTTCCAAAAATACTGTCAGCGCCCGTAAATAAGGCTGCCGCAGGTGAACCAACCTGCGCTGAACATCCAAAGTGTCGATCAGGATTTGGATAACCTGGTTGAAGGTCAAGAATTCTGGACCGCCAATCTCATAGAGTTGATTAGACGTTCGCGGGTCATCCAACGCCCAAACCAGGCACGTAGCCAAATCCTCGACCCATAAGGGTTGTAACAACGTCTCGCCATCTCCAGGTACAAAAAAAAATCGGGGGATGCTGGCAATCAGCTTCGCCAATCCAGTTGTGAAGCCATCGTTGTTGCCATAAACAATCGCGGTTCTCATAATCGTGAAATCAATTCCACTTCTGCGGATGTATTCCTCAGCAATAGCTTTCGCTTTAAGCACCGGATACGCGGATGCGCGATCAGCTCCCAGGTGGCTCACAAAGAACAGGTGATTTACTCTGGCATCAGCCGCAGCAGCAACAACGTTTTGGGTGCCCTGGATATCAATTTCCATCAAGCTGGCGTAAACCCCGCGCCATTCAGCACCAGCTAGGTGGTAAACCACATCCACTCCCACCATGGCCGCCCGTAGACTACGCGGATCATTCAAACCGCTGATAGCAACTTCAACTGGCAGACTGATAGGCAGATTGGGTGAGCTGGAGGAAGGCCGGATCAGAATCCGCACACGATGACCCGCATCTGCCAGATGGCGGACAAGGGCCTGCCCAATGAATCCCGTTCCTCCGGTGACCAGTATTGTGCTCATGATACCGACAAGTAAATTGCACTGATGCCAGGTTAATTTGGTCCTTTGCCAAGACGAGCTTTTCGGATTATAGCATGGTAGAGGATATTAAATTAAATGCGGGCTGCTGCTAACTGGTCAATTGGAGAGAAGCCAGAATTATTTAGTTCGTGATCATTAAAGTTTTAGCTAGTTCTTGATAAGAAACGAATTCTCCCCCATTTTCTAATGTCAAAACGAAGATATTTATTATTTGAGCAATATCTTATTGATACTATTTCGCTAAGCGTTGGAGACAAAATATCCTTGATTGATTTCACATCACCCGAAAATCCCAGATAGCCGGATTATTACGAGCTGATCATATGTAATAACGCTCTTCACAAAATAATGAACCTGGAAGAGAGCGAGCCTGACTGAATAACCAACCTTCAATCAGGAAGAATTAAACCCAATTTCTCTAACCTTGATCGACTTAAACCAGATCTCAATCTACATCCATATATGACCACCCGCGCTAATTTGACCCATCAATCCACGAGCCGGGTTGATTTTTGCAGGAATTATTGCCAGAAGGATTAATGATGAGGGCTGGTTTCAGCGATTTCGATCAGAAATCCCAAGTTTACTCATATACCTGACTGATTCAAATTTCCTTGTCAGAGTCTTTGCTGATTACCTAGGGTAATCTTCCGAGTACTTTTTCCATTAATTCTTTCGCTACCAGGAATTCCCGATCGGAATCACCGGTTGCTAAGTCAATGCTTACCTCGTAATTCCGGATCAACGTGGACAAATCCATCACAGGGAATGGCCGGAGGGAACGCTCCCCAATGCCACTCACTTCTTCATAGTTGTTGATATCCAGCTCCATTTGAAAGGAAGCTGCAGCTTCAGCCGCCCCGTCATACTCAACAACAATGATGGTTAATTGATCAAGATCATCAGATGCATAAGTGCAACTGAAAATGGGAGGGAAGATTTCCCTCATGGGCTCTCCAACCGGTTTTCCAAGCGCTGTTTCTGCTTCATCTCGCGGCAAAAGCTGGCACGCATCTATAGCTGCACCTTGCCCTTGGTCTTCTGTTGGTTCGATATCCGGAGATGAAGGGATGACGTCGGTCGCAAGAATTGGCGAGGTTGGAACAGCGGCTTCGGTGGGATTGGACACTTGGGAAGTTGGTTCAGCTTCAGTCTCAGCTGCCATTACAGTTGGGCTTACTTCTGGAGAGGTTGATTGGTTGTTCTCCCCACCACAGCCTGCCAGCATGATTGAAATAACTAAAGTTGCAATCAATGGGAAAATCTTTAAAATCATCTGCCGTATGTTGTTGTTTATCAGCACGTCTTTGGATCATCCTTTCGAATATTTATGATTTGTCCAATAATGGTAATAAATTGGATTCAGAAATAATTAATAAAATCATTGATTGTATATATCTCCAAATTTAACAGAACGGGCTTTATCATACTTAATATCTGATTTGGGATTTATATGTAACTTAGTGGATGACGAGTGGAAGATTTAGGCGATATCCTAAGCTGATCTGTACCGCTTGACCCTGGATGTCAACACTGGGGATTGCATTCGCAGGTAAATCCCATATAAGCCAATATGCATAACGGGAATTATCAATTGGGCCACCAATAATCGTGTTAGAACTGAATTTGCTATTGCCAAGATCGCCCGTGCCAGTCACAATTACAGCCAGGTCCTGGTAATTTCCAGTTCCCCATTCTGTTCGCTGCAACCTGACGGTACCAGCCTGGGTACTGTTGACATAGGCGAAAAAACTCAGGCTGGAGATTGAATTACCATCGGGTAAATTCAACGGAGTCAGGTACCAGCCATTTGCTGTGCCACCCCCAGGGCCTTGTGAATGGAATAGATGGCGACCGTGGTTTTGAAAATCATAGCCATCCTCGAAACTCCGAAAGCCGGCTGCAGGTACCGAGTTAAGATGACCAGATGTTGGAGGTACTTCATATTCGATTTCAACGTCTTGCAACTCGACTACGCCATTGAACGGATTAGTAGCTGCAGGTATATCCAATACAACCCAATATGCGTATTGGGAATTATCAATCAACGGTGAATTTATGGTGGTATCGATTGTTGACGAGCTAAAATCCCCGACTCCTGCAAGTGAGGTCGCAACAGCCATATCCTGATATGTGTCATAACCAAGTCGAGTCCGTTGCAGGTGGACTGCAGCTTCAACGGTGGCATCGATTCTGCGCCAATAGAAGGTCATTTTCTTTACAACTGCGCCATCTGGAAAGTATACTGGGGCTAAATACCAGCCATTCGTTTGACTAGATCCTGGTCCCCAATTGTGCCACATGCGGTCTCCAATAAAAAATTCGTAGCCATCTTCAAAGGGTGAAAATGCTGCCGGGGGGATATTTATTTTCCCTGGGGATACTGCCTGCTCTGGAAGTGTGTATTCCAGCGCTACACCGTGACCCCAAACCTGGCCTCCCATGGGCAGCTCGAGCGAGATGAAGTAAAAATATTGCGAGTTATCAAATACTGGCACAGGAGAGAAGCTAGAAGTCGAGGTATCCCCCAAGCTGGGTGGAAATAAGTCGGTCGAGCTCAGCCCTCCCAGGATGATCGAACCAAGTTGGTAATGGGTTGCGCGGTTTAGTCTGGCAAATGCCGTGCCTGCCCCGGGATCTTTAAAATAAAAGGTCATTTTCGTAATCACAGCTCCTTGGGGAAGCTGCACTGGGGCTAAAAAGACTCCGGGGTCTGAATCACTTGGGTTATCATAATATTTCAGATACCGTCCGTGGTTCTCATAATTGTAAAAACCCCTCATTGGAGTGAAAGAGCTAGCAGGAATGGATAGATGGTGCACCAGGTATTCCCCACTCTGCTGATTATTCTCGTGGGAATTAAATAAAACAAGCGCAGAGTTGTAATTGTCAACTGCATGCTGCGCCAATGAGCTCTCGGTAAAGATCGGTCTTAGGAATACAATCTGCAAGCAAAGTGTAATGAGTAAAGAAAGTGATTTCATAATCACCTCCATAAACCGAAAAATATTATATTGTTACTCAATTATATCTCAATAGTCGAATAAAAGTTGACGGGACTTTTTGGCAGAAATTCCGCTGAATTTGTATTTTCATCGGACAAGAACTCAATCGTCTTTAAATAAGATGGGGCAATTCTTTTTTGAAAACGGTCATTTATTTATTCTTGGTCAGCCCATGGGTAACGTCGATTTTCGAAAAATAATGGATATTAAAGGCATTCTACTGGCAAATCTCAGCATGGGGAGATTGGAGGTTGAAAACAACCAACTCGTTGGTTCATTCATAGTTGGGTATATCCAAAATGCAACAAAATCTTGAAAAGTCAAAATACTCTCTATTAGGTAAAACTTCCATCATGAACAAATTCACTGGAGATGGATGACCCTGTCGATTTATGGTGGTTCTACAAATCCAATAACAGGATTCACATCTTTGACAGATTGGGATGATACGGATAAAAGTCTTCTATCCTGAGGGCCGCAGATGCATGGTAGTCGTGATATTTGATGATCGTAGGCTTCCGCCACCCAATACTGAAAGTGATATAGTATCCATGTAACCCCTTGAAGGGGTATGGTTTTGTCCATTTTTTTCATCACTTCCAGGTATTGGTACTGGGATTGCAATGGATTGCAGTTTAATTGCAACTAAGTTTGAAGAAGGATAGGCATCCTGCTGTCCCACCTCTTGTAGAGTTTATCTTGCGAGGTAAAGGTTTGGAAAGGAGGTTCTCCCATCAACATCCAATTACCTTGACATCAATAATTCTTGACAGGAAATTGCCATTCAAAAGTACCATACAGTAGCGGATGAAGCGGCAATTGACACTCCAAATATGAATACAAAAGCATATCTCCTTTATTAGCCGTCTGGAACAAGGAATCAGAAGAAAGGGAACCAATATTTGTTGCAACCGAGAAATCGCAGAATCAGGATTCTGCTTGATTGATTTTTTCTTATATTCATTACCTTAGATCCACCCGCTTCGTCTCATCAGGAATATTTTGTCGAGAAGCCACCATATACAAGGACATAAAAAAAGCTCCCACTTTTGTGGGGCAGCGAGGATCTCAGGTCGGCCGCGAAAAGTTGGCTGTTTCCGATAATGCAAAGTAATCCTTAGCAAGCACTTTTTAGCTAAAGGATGACTTAATTTTCGTACCATAAGATGGAACACTGGCAATAGAGAATGTAACCCCGAGAGATCTAGTTCTTAACAACCATCTTCCCAATCTCTAGGGGGAAAACGTCATTAATTTGTCGCTTTTTCATGATCTCATCCGGCATCTCATCAACCATTTATGTGTACCGGGGTTCCAATTCGGTTAGCGATAAAGTGAATGCTGAGAATTTGATAATCTGGAGCTGAAATCATTTGACTTGAATGAAATTCTCAGGTCAGATAAATCCTGTAACTGTCTATGTTTTCTGTAATTTGATTAATTAAGAATTAGTGTAGTACCAACACTGTTTGGAATAAATTCGGCTGGCATTGCTCGTTCGATCTGGTGAGTCGCCCGCCAACCTGTGCAATGTCCTGGCATAATGTAGCAAGGATTAATATCTTTTAGGGCCTCGATTGTATTTGGGATTATTGATTCAAATGAGGCACCAGAAAGATGAAAACCGCCAATTACTGCATAAACTTCATCAACACCTGTAATATATTGAGCATTGTGGATGGTATTGATGATCCCTGAATGACCACATCCGGTAACTATGACCAATCCCTTTCCTTTAACATTGATGATGGCACATTGGTCATCCATTATGAATGGATCAGGTTCCCACTGATTATGACGATGTGCAAAGTGAATGGGAAACCCCTTCTCAAAATCTGTGGTGCGGGAGATTTCGCCTGATACCAAGATCATATCATCTACTAACATTGATGGCCCAATGCTTTCAATGATCTCAATATTTTCAGAACGCAGATCTTCTTTTTTGGGTGCAGGTAGATTAAGTTCAATTCCATTGGGCAAGACAAGTTTGCGATCCAAATAAACGTCTGGATGCAGCACCAGCGGCACATTACGACTCCCTAAGCGCTCAATTAAACCAGGTAAACCCATCGAATGATCTGCATGACCGTGACTCAAAACGATGGCTTGAATATCTGCAAGGTTAATTTCCATGGCGTCCATGTTCCAAAGGATCCCTTTTTTACTGACCCCAGTATCAAACAATATATTCCCCTGCTTTCCTTTGGACTTTACAGATATCAATGCTGAAAATCCATGTTCTGCGTAAGGCAAAGGTGCTTCAAGGAGGTTGGATCTTGTTTTGAATTTGTTGAGCCACTTTGGACTAAACAAGTAGCGTTGCGCAATTTCGCTACTAGGGATAAGTAAATCGAGACTGTTATCCATTACCAGTGTGATCTTTACTTCGTCAACTTCTGTGAGCGCTATTTTCTTTTGTTCCATTTTCTTGTTATCGATATATTTCCTGTAGGAGGAAATTCTTAATCCCTGAGGATAAACGCAACTTCCAAGATCTCAACCTCTGGTGGTCCCATCAGCTTATACGCTGCTGGAATGCTAGCAGCTAATTCTGAATTTCGATAAGCGGACATGGACTCCATTGAATCCCAGATGTACACGCCACCATATTGACCTGGTTCATCGGAGCGGAAGTAATATTTTTGAACAAGACCTGGAACGGCTAGAAATGCTTCCTTTCGTTCCTGAGCAATTTCCTGGACTTGATCAAGGGACAAACTTGATCGAAACTTTATTATCTGCATAATCATGATTTAATCCTTTCTCAATACCTGATAATTATTATGTTTACTCTCAAGATCTTGTGATTAATTACTTTATATAAGATTAACTAACTCTTGTTCCACGATGACTACCAATAACGAAATCGACCAGATTAAATTTCTTCTTATCCTCGCCGCCTATCAATGTATTGTAATGTCCGCTTAATTCATCGAGCGGTTAACTGGACAGAATTTGCGGACCAAAAATTATAACAGACGAACATTACCGACCTGACTCGAACAACTTATTACCAAGAATGGTGATCCCAAACCCCTTTCTCGACCTATTTCGATCAGGAAACCAGGTAATTTCCGCGCGCGTCTATCTGAAGCAAATATCAGAACCGCACAACATCACTGAATCCTTCTACGTGGGAACCAAGCAGGAATTGAACGCTACACCCATTGACAAAGTGACCCAAAGGCCAGGTTGCCCCTCCTTTGTGTAAGCCAGGGAAACAGCTAAACTACTTGTTTGAAGTTCTGTAGGTAGTGTCCGCCCAGTACATGGAGTGATATGGCTTCCATATGGTCCCTTATATGGGTGTAGTTTTATCCACTGTGTCCATATATTCCATGTTTTGGTACCCGGGTTGCTGCGGATCGCAACTGGAGTGCAACCAGGCATGAAGGAGGGAAGGCAACCGCCTTGTCCCTTCCTCGTGAACTGCATTCAGGTACAACAAAAAGATCCTCTGGAGCTGGTCAAACCACTGCTATATGCTACAAGATGCCACCAAGTACAAAGGTGGACCTTCCCGATTATCGAAGTGTTCAATTTTAGCTATTGATCAAAATGGCTGTCACCGGCAATGACCATCCCGTGCCAATAATAACCACCGCAAGAATCTTGCATGAAGTAGAGCAGCGCTGCACCTTGGCCTTTTGATCCCCATCCCTCGCTGTAATATACTTCAGCAACATTGTAATCTGGACCAAATATAGATTCAGGCGGCATATCAAAGAGCGGGGGGAACTCAGCCCGGTTTGTTGTGAAGGTTAGCATGCCCGGATCTGGCGGTAAGAATTGATTAGCAAGCATAGTACCAACCTCAAGCGGGGTTGAACTGACTCCTTCACTCAACCAATACCCAATATCAAAGGGTTCGTTGATATAACCGTAGTAGACCAGAGTGCCAATATCTCGATTTTGGAGAGAACTGATTACCTTGTCTGAGAGATATTCGAGCGAAGTAAAGGAGTGCAGCCCGCATTCAGTGGTTTGGTCTTCATTGAAGTTCCTGGGTTGCGGTGGGTCTGAAGGCTCGGCATATTCTGGGATACAGGCTGCAGCTAAACCTGGTAACGGGGCAGCCGGGGTGTGAGAAGGGATTACAACCGGATTATCTGGGGAAAAGGAGATGGAGTTGAGTACGCCTTGCATATCGAGTTGGTTGAAAGAATCCTCCGGGAAATAATTGACCAGCAACAGCAGCTCGTTTGATACCTTAAACAAATAATATTGACCCACGCCAAAATTGCTTTCGGAGGTGACTAAAAGCCCTGCCTGTCCATTGATCTCGATCTCTTCTGTGCCCACAAGGGTGGACAGGGAGGCGCTCTCGGATTGGGCGGTAACATAATCTAATGGTGAGATTCCTGCCGGGTAACCCTCAGCGGAAGGGTTGATGATAACGAATTCGATCTTGATACCACCAACTTCATAGACACCTGTACCGCGGGGAAATGCCAGCGGGTACTGCATGACGTAATCCCCTGGAATGTTCTGGATACTCATATAACCGCCGGTTGTGATTAACGGGTCTTCCAGTGTGAGTTGCACCTCCCAAAAGCAGGGAGCAGCAAAACTGATTCCGGTGAAACTATCAGTGTGCACACTCCAAAACGGAGAGGGCGGTGGAGTTTCGCTGGGCGGTGGAGTTTCGCTGGGCGGGGGAGTTTCACTGGACTGCGGGAGCGGGCTCGGGCTAACTTGCACCTGGCTATTGTTATCCGATGTGGCAGTAGGCGCGACAGGCGTTTCAATCCCGAATGATAACTGCCCGCAAGCTAATGAAACTGAGGCAAGGAGGGTAATGATTACTAGTAAGTAAAAATGTTCGCTGGAAAACTTGGATTTATTCATTATGGTTTCTCTGATAAGAATTAAGATTGATTTCTGCACAAAATCCTCAAGGGATTATATCAAGGCTCTGTTTCGAGAAATTAATCAAACTGTGACAATTTTGCAACACAGTGTATCACCCTATCTGGACAAGTTTCTTAATCTATCCAACAGGTAAAATCGCCTGGATGGACTTGACTCCCCAGCCCCTGGTTATAAAAGACCGTAGACTCATACCAAGGGGGAAAAAATGGTGATCCAGTGTCCAAATAATTTCATGCATGCCGGCGGTTATACCTGCTACACCGATTATCTCCTTTTATTGGTAACCTGATTACACCAGGTGGCACCGGATTGCAACTTAAGTGCAGCCAGGTACAAAGAAGGATAGCCGACCTGTTTTCCAGACCAATGGGGGGTTATTTTGATTGTGATAAGGGGCTAAGAAAACCGATATCCCTGTTAACACCTTTTCAATCAGAAGCTTCGGTCAATCGGAAGAATGTTCTCCAGCCAGGAGTATAAACTCCCTGCAAGTCCGCTCCAGGGAATTACCTGGCCGCAATCTATGTCATCCCCACCCTACATTACGATGACAACCTTGCCTTGGGCGTGCTCCTCTTCGAGATAACGAAAAGCCTCGGGGGTCTCGCTCATCCGATAGGTTCTATCAATGACCGGCTTCACTTTTCCGGCTTCGATGAGCTCCTTGATGTAGGTCAAGTCCTCACCATTCGGCACTGATAAAAATGGACGAGCGTGCTGACTCATTAAAGCTGATAGCATGTAAGCCTTGATCACATAACCCATACCGCCATGACCAGTATTGGGCAGGTGAGTTCCTCCGGGAGCAAGCGCACGTCTGTAATCCGAGAATGCATGATTCCCCACGTTGTCGAGTATGAGGTCATAGCGCTGCCCGCTGCGAGTGAAGTCCTCATTGGTGTAATCGATGACGTGATCTGCGCCAATCGACCGCACCATATCTAAGTTCCTGGTGCTGCACACGCCGGTCACCTCTGCTCCCAGAGCTTTTGCAATCTGGACGGCAAAGGTTCCCACACCCCCTGATGCTCCGTTGATCAGGACTTTTTGCCCCGGTTGGACACCAGCTTGATCACGAAGAGCATGGAGAGCAGTGATTGCGGCAGAAGGCACTGCTGCTGCCTGCTCAAAGGTGAGGTTGGTTGGTGTTCTCGCGAATACACCTTCAGGTGCACATGCATACTCAGCAAGTGCACTGGTACATGAGGTAAATACCTCGTCACCCGGCTGAAACCGGGTAACATCCTTGCCGACATCCTCAACATGTCCTGCTAAGTCCCAGCCGAGGATATGATCCTTCGGCTTGGGAAATCCGACCGAAAACCGAGTGAGCCACGGGCTGCCCCTCATGGAGAAATAATCGCCAGCGTTCAAGCTCGATGCATGAACGCTAACTAGAACTTCACCTTCGGCTACCGCAGGTTTCTCAACCTCCTTGATTTCGAGGACTTCCGGTCCTCCATACGCGTTCATGACGACTGCTTTCACAGCATTCCTCCGATCTGGGTCAGTCAAAAGCGGCCCAAATTATTGATTAGCCAGCAACTTTCCGCACCATTTCAGCGATATCTTTGCTATTCGGATCAAGATACTACTTAAATCGTCTTTTGTAATTCTCTTCAAACTATTGCATAAAGCATGGATATCGTGATTCGCGTGAACAATTATTAGTATAGTGAAGATTCGTTCACAGCGCAATACACATCCATTTATTTACCTTGGGTGAGGGAGATTCGGCTTCTCATGAAGTATGGAAGACAATAATATTGAGAATGGGAGGTTATCTTAAGTATTTGAGCGACATCGGGGATACAAGTAAATCGTTTATCCCAATTTCTCCTGCGGACAAACGAGCGTGTTATATAAAATATTACGTGAAACAGAAAGTGAACTTACCGGCAGTCGTCCAAATGAACATCTAATTCCTTATCACCTGTCCCCGAAGGGCTCGGTTACCCTGCAGGACACCGCCTGGGTATCGTGAGGCAGGGGTGCGAGAGACAGGGACTCGTGCCACCTCCATCCTGTTGGGTTATGCAAGGTAACCCATCCATTTCCCCTTCTATTCGGAGATGGCCTTTTAGATTACCATGAAGCAGTATATCTCAATTTAACAAATAGAGGCTGCCACTCGCGACAGCTCTATAATCCTTGTGTCATTCTAGCTGAGGTTATGTTCACCAAAATCACCTTAACAAATATAGTTTAATAATCAAAAGCGATTAAATCAATCTTTTTGGTTAAACAGTGAACACAATGCATAAAATATTATTTGCATGGATCTCGACAGAGTTCTAACCCGTAGAAACTGACAAGGTACAGAGCAAGGATTAAATTCAGAGCTTGTACCAGTTTTTAGAGCAAGATCCTTTCAGGATGATAATAACCTCCTGGTCTGAACATAAGCTGGGGTTGGACAACCTTCCCCATCGATTTTTTTCAGCACCAAATAATATCAAAATTGGTGTCTACTTTGTCATATAGATTTTCACGTTCTTCCAAAAATGGATACGGAAAATTGCGACAATCGTATAGTTGAGATGCAAGATCAGTTCACATACAGAAAATAGCTGTTACCTGAACCGGACAAGTGCAGATTTATGCACAAATTATCCAAATTCGCCAATATAGAACGACAGATGGATAACTTTTTCCTAATTTTTCAGTAGTATGGGTAATACTATATGCTTAGTAAGTGTAATATTATACAATCCTGCGATACTCCAGCCATCCGTAAGGGTGAGTGGCGGGATGCGTGGGTTGGTGCCATCACCATGGTGAGGAAAGTTTGTCCAGACCTTTTCGTTGACCACATAGAATTGGTCAGGACGATACATGACAGTAAAGGAGGGAACATCAGTTAAGTATATCTCGGTGGCTTCGGTATAGAGAACCTTTAATTGAGCAAGGTCCGTTTCACCGGGTATTTCAGCGATGATTTCATCGATACGTGGATTGACATACCCGCCCCAGTTGCCACTCCAGTTGTTCGTCCAGCCGACGAACTCAGAACTCATTAATTGCCGAACACGTCCCCATGGACTAGCCGGTCCTGCAGCGTTGCTCCAAACCATGAAGATATCATATTCGGTCTGAGTCCCATCAGTGAAGATAGTAGAGTATTCAGACCAGTCTGGGAAGTATGCTTGTATATCGATGCCAATCTTCCCTCCGGCTTCTGCAATAATTTCAATTGCGGGTTGCCAATCAGCCCAACCGTTGGGGCACACCGCTTTGTAAGTCAGTTTTTTCCCAGCAAGTTCTCGCCAACCATCGCCATTGGTATCTACGATCCCGGCATCATTAAGGAGGTTTTTAGCACCTTGGATATCCTTGCCGGTCCATTGAAGGCTTGCTACATCTGTCTGGCTATACAAAGACTGTTCGTGGGCAATCGGGCTCATCACAGATCGTGGAACCTGATTGAAGGTCGGGGATTGATTTGTCATTGCTTTGGAAATGATCGCGTCATAGTCAGTAGCAATGGCTATTGCTTTACGAATTGCTACATTGTCCAAACCATAAGAATTTAAATTATAGTATGCGGTTGGTAGGGAGGCTGGAACCATATAGGGAGCATCGGGAAAGTATGTGGAGATAGGTAAACGCTCGACAAGCCACAAATCCTGAACATTTTTAATGAATTGCTGGTTTATATCCACTTCTCCAGCTTTAAATGCATTAAAACCGGAATTGGTTTCCGCGAAAATGGTATGTGCTAGAAACTTGGGAGCAGGCAGCTTTCCCCACATCGAATCATCCTGACCCCAATAATCTTCATCCCGTATAAGAACTACCAAGTTATTGTCAACATAATAATTCATGTAAGGACCGGAAGCAACGAAGTCAAGACCTGGATCAGCTTTTAACGCTTCCGCATCATAGCCTGTGCGCGCTTCTAGTGTTTGGGTCCAGGCTTTCTGGATGACATAGTTGGAACTCAGATAAGCAGAAACCATAAGTGGGTTGACGGCTTGACCGGTTCCATCCAGTTTGGCCCTGACCCGGACTGTATGTGGATCAACCGCTTCGATTGCAACAATGTAATCTTGGTAGCTAACCCCAGCAGCAGTTCCGTATTTAATATTGGTAGCCCAAGTATAGGCGACATCT
>CP070764.1:975674-1025658 GCA_020349245.1 Chloroflexota bacterium
GCAGCTTCCAAACCATCGATGATCGTATCTTCATCCATATCAAGAGCGGTTGAAAGTATTTCGAAGCTGAATTCACGCCCAATGATGGAAGCCATGCGCAGGATATCCTGGTATTCCTTGGGTAGATTGGTGAGACGGTATTCGACTGCCACCTGGACTCCCTGAGGTATTTGGAGTTCGTCCATGCTGATCCGCTGCCACTCCCCATGCTCATAATAAACTGCACCGCTCTCAACCAGAGCACGGCAGACCTCTTCGATGAAGAAAGGATTGCCGCAGCCGCGGCTGAGGATGACTTCATACATGGCTTCCGGGAGTTGGACACCACCAGTGATATCGGCGATGATCTCCCGGCAATGAATGTCCGGTAGATCGGTTAATTCCATCGCTGCCGCGTGCGAAAAGCTGGTCCAATCGGGCAGCCCTATATCCGGGCGATGAGGCAGCATGAAGAGAATCGCAGAGCCGCTGATGTTGCGGGCTACGTAATCGATCAGATCCATGGAAGCTGGATCTGCCCAATGGGCATCCTCGATGACCAGCATCAATGGATGCGAATGCGCCATTGCTTTGAGCAGCTGCACAGTTAAGTCCAGGGCGCGCTGGCGGCGGAGCTTGGGATCCAGATCGCGAGTTAGATCGTTATCCCCTATCTCAAGGCCAAGCAAGTCTCCGATTAATGGTGCCCAAAGTCCTTCATCAATAGATTCCATGCCGCGCTGGACGGCTTCCACCCTGGAACGGCTGTCCTGTTCTGCACTGCTGGCCGAGATACCAAAAATCTCACGCAGCACTTCTGCCCAGGGATGGTAAGTCATGCTCTTGCCGTATGAAAGACAAGTTCCTACCAGCAGGTTCATGCCCTGCTGGTCTGCATACCAGGCCAGCTCTTCTGCCAGTCGGGTTTTACCCATGCCGGAGACACCGCTGATCACCAGCACCCTGGCCTGTGCTTTCAAAGCCGCCTCGATCGCCTCCCGGCCAATCTGCAGCTCTTCATCCCGCCCGATAATCGGGCTGGTGGCCAGCCTGGTTTTCCAGTGAACGCGTTCCTTAATCCCGGTGACGACAAAATTGCGGACCGGGTCCGTTTTCCCTTTTACTTTGACTGCTTCTTTTTCTTGCAGGTGGAAGATCTCTTCAGCCTGCCGGGCCGTGGTTTGGCCGATCAGCACCTCGCCTTCCTCGGCAATACCCATCAGGCGGGCAGTCAGGTTGACCTGGTCGCCCATAACGGTGTATTCCCGCCGGTTTCTCGAGCCAGTGTTGCAGCCGAATACAAAACCGGTATTGATGCCGATGCGTTGCTTCAGGGGGGAGCTGGCGAAGTGTTCCTTCAAATCTGGGATTGCCTTCAGGATCTCGCGGGCCTCCAGGTTGACTTCATCCAGCGCATTGTTCATTTCCAATCCCGCTCGAACCGCCCGCTGGGGGTCATCCTCGTGTGCCTGCAGTGCGCCAAACAAGCCCAGGATGCGGTGACCTTTTGAGTAGGCATCCAACCGATTGACCGTACCGCCAAAACGGGTGATCACCTCACTCATGGTGATGAAATGCCTGTTCAGAATACTGGTGATCGAATCGGCATGTGCTTGACCCAGGGACTCGATGATCTCGTCAATACCCAGGAAATTGGTGAATGTGATGGTCACCGGTCGGTGGGATCCATACACCGTTGTTTGCTGTGGATCGGTGATGATCCGGGTTAACAGCTCTTGAGGCACAAAAGGTTGTAAGCCGCCGATGATATCTGCGTCAAGGAACAAATCTTGGGCAAGGATATCAGGGTCGTAGCCAGTGTCCGCAGATAACGATTTGGAATCCTTGGCCGATTCATCGTGCAGGGAAATGGTATGATGGAGCTCATCCAGCTTCCAGAACCCGTCAACAAGTGGGGAGTATGTGGCGATCTCCTTGGTTACCTCGCGCACATCACCATGGACAACGATCTCACCTGCAGTGGCGTTGTTTTCGGACTGCGCCATTTTGTATAATGTGCTGCCCATCACCGCGTGATCCATGCTTTGAGGGGTGCCCAGGCTGGCCAGGAAAACCGAACCACAGGCCATGCCGATCTTCATGCGCAGTGGAAAGACACCTTGCGAGGTCTTGACCTGCGAAAAACGTGCCATCGCCTCCATCATCGCTTTTCCGGTGGCTAATGCTTTGTGGGGACCCAGATGACCTTCAAAAAAGATCAGCAGCGCATCGCCGCCGAATTTAAGTAAATCCCCGCCATGTTGATCGTTAATCTCCAGCATGGCCGTGAAGTAGTCATTAACGATGCTGGTGACTTCTTCTGCTCCCTCTTTTCCCAGCACGGATAACTTCTCAGACATGGCAGTGAAGCCGGAAACGTCGGCAAAGAGGACTGCCCCGTAATGGAACCCTCCTGATACCCTTCCAGGTCGAGGGTCTTTCTGGATATCAATGACTAAATAACGTGGCAGGTATGTCGAGAGCACGCCCCGTACTGAGTGCAGATGCTTCGCCAAAGTCATCATCTCGACCAAGTCAATGCCGGGAGAAACAAGCTTGGTTAAATGGGGGGGTAAATAGGGAATTAGTCGCTCGAATAGATGTTGATTGTCGGGAACCATCATAAATGTTAGGTGGAAAATTTTTATTTTGAAAAGTAATTATCGATCAGTTATAATACTTTCTTAAACCTGTGTGTGAATTGACACTTGCGCCTGAAATTGGATACTGGTCGGGGATAGTATTCAGCAATATCGTTGTTCGGGATCGCATGATAATTTTTTTCTCTTTCCAAACCAAAGAATAAATTTGACCAGATGATCACCAAAAGTTTTTTATCTCATGGGAGCTCTAATCATAGTCGATAATTTGGTCGGTGAGAGATGAGGTTTGAAATTCGATTATAATCGACCTGATGATAAATATTATATTATTTATAAACTATATCCAGTCTGGCAATCGATCACCAGCACATTCGGTTTCATGAGATTAACTCCGTGCTTGGGATACGATCATAACCAATTTCATCGCTTAATTTTCCCTGCAAGATTTTATCACGGCCTGATCAGCTGATTAAGCTAATCGGCATGGATCCTTCAAAATAATTGGTGATATGCTCGAGAAAGATATGACAAGGAGATAACAAATGGCAGAAAATGGACTGCAGCTGGATGATGGTTCCCGGGTGGGCGTGATCGGTGGTGGACCAGCCGGTTCTTTCTTTTCCATCTTCCTTCTCGACCTTGCTGATCGAATGGGCCTGGATGTTGAAGTGGATATTTATGAGCCACGCGATTACACCAAGCCGGGTCCAGTTGGGTGCAATATGTGTGGGGGGATTATCTCGGAGTCGTTGGTCCAAAATCTGGCTGCGGAGGGGATCAACCTCCCGCCAACTGTGATCCAAAGAGGTATCGATTCGTACATGCTGCACATGGATGTGGGCAGTGTGCGCATTGAAACACCGCTGCAAGAAAAGCGGATCGGTGCCGTTTACCGGGGACCCGGCCCACGCGACATCCAGGAGATAAAATGGGGCAGTTTTGACGGTTTTCTGCAGAACTTGGCGATCGAGCGAGGGGCAAATGTCATCAACCAGCGGGTGGATGAGTTGCTCTGGGATAATGGCCGGCCACAGGTTAAAACCCGCAAGGATGAACCGCAGGCATATGATTTAGTGACTATCTCGGTAGGAGTTAATTCTGCCTCCCGGAAATTATTTGATAACTTGAATTTTGAGTACGAACCTCCAAAGACAACCAAAACATTCATCCAGGAATACTATTTGGGAGAGGAACAAATCCAGGATGTTCTGGGTTCTTCCATGCATGTCTTCCTGCTTGATATACCGCGCCTCGAATTTGCTGCTATCATTCCCAAGGGAGATTATGTCTCAGTCTGCCTCTTGGGTGAGGATATCGATAAAGAATTAATTGATAACTTCATGAGTACAAGTGAAGTGCGCGATGTATTTCCCCCGGCCTGGGATTTTGATGCAAGATCCTGTAACTGCTCTCCGCGGATTAACATCGCAGGCACGAGGCAACCTTTTGATGACCGCATCGTTTTTATTGGGGACAGTGGTGTCACCCGGCTGTATAAGGATGGCATCGGGGCAGCCTACCGCACAGCAAAATCAGCAGCCACAACCGCTGTGCTGCAGGGCATTTCCGCAGAGGACTTCAGGAAGCATTATCTGCCTGCCTGTCGAAAGATTGAAACGGATAACATGATCGGGCAGGTAATGTTCCTGGTGACACGGATCATCCAGGGTCAAAAGATCGCCCGGCGGGCAGTCCTGCGGATGACCGCCGATGAGCAAAAAGATGGTGAGTCTAAGAAGAGAATGAGCATGGTACTATGGGATATGTTTACTGGCAGTGCTCCTTACCGGGAAATATTTGTACGCACCTTGAGTCCAGCTTTCCTGGCTCGTCTGCTCGGTGACCTGGCGATTTCAATTACCGGTCGGTAAAAATCAATTTAGAAAATATTTTGTCGACAAGATGAGGAGGCATCATGGCAAGTGGTGAATTAGGGAAGATATATAAAGATGGCGAAGTAATTATTTGTGAAGGCGAAGAGGGAAATTGCATGTTCGTTATCCAGGAAGGTAAAGTGGAGGTGCTTATCGCCGGGGATAAAGAACAGGAGATTCGTTTAGGTATCCGCGGCGCTGGAGAATTCTTTGGAGAGATGGCCATATTCGATCGGGATGTGCGCTCAGCGACAGTGAGAGCAATGGGCGAGGCGCGTGTGCTGACGGTGGATAAGAAGAATTTCATGCGCCGGGTGCATGAAGATCCCTCCCTGGCGTTCCGTCTGGTTGAAACCATGTCACGCCGCATCCGGGAGATGGGAGAAGAAGTCGCCCGCTTACAAAACAAGCTAAATTCAAAATAACTCAAGGAGCGATCAGCCCGGTCACCACCGGGATGTATTCGTTCAAGTGATGGGGGAAAAATTTGACCTTTGATTTTCCCCCCCGAGCATTATTCTAGTTCAGCAAATACGGATTGAGGTGCAAATGCCACTCCAATCATGCTGGGACCGGTGTGAGCACCCAAGACCAGAGATATGTGACCCTCCGGGAGCCAAGTGCAGTTAAAATCTTTATCAACCAAATCTCGCAGTTGCTCTGCACCAGCAAAATTAAAGGCATGGAGAATTTGAACCCTGAGGGCAGTCCCTGCTGGGTATTTATCTTTTATGATATTCACCAAGCTCTCGACGGCGCGCTTGAAAGTGCGCACCTGTCCAAGCTGCTCATAGATCCCATTTACTTTATCTACCCCGATGAGTGGCTTAATATTCAGCACGGAAGCTAAAATGCCTTTCAAGTTGCTGATCCGTCCCCCGTGAATCAGGTATTTCAATTCATTGAGCGTATAGATGCTGTCGCTTTCTTCGTTGATGTGGGTGACAAGGGATTTTACTTGATCAAGCGACCAACCTCTTTGTACTGCTCGGGCAGCAGCTACTACCTGCCAGCCAGCAGCGGCAGATAAGGTCTTTGTATCAAGAACCGTGATGTTAGCTTCAGGAAATTGTGCTGCGGCAGTTAATGCCGCGTTGTATGTGCCGCTCATCGCGGAGGTGATATGGATGGATAAAATATCCCGGTCAGTTTCCAGAATTTTTCGATATGTATCCGCGAATTCACCTGAGGAAGGCTGCGAGGTCGATGGCATTCCCTCAGATTTCTCCAGCAGTGAGTAGAAATCTGCTGGCTGAATATCTAATCCTTCCCGGTACGTGATGCCATCCAAGCTGACATTAAGAGGGACAACATGGATATTTAGTTTATTTTGTTCCTCTTTGGTCAAGGTGATATCTGTACCGCTATCAGTGACAATTTGCATTCGGGAATCTCCTTCAGTTCATTTGAATGAACTGGTAAATATTTTTGCGTGGTATTACTCCGCTGGATGGGGAAACCCCCAATTCAATAATCGGATCGTTATCAAAGGATAACAAAGGATATGGACAAGCAATGTTTTCGGGAAAGTTCTGGATCCAAGGAATCAATCAGTTTATGCAAGTAAAGTGTATCACTAAAATAACCCAGATGAGATGAATTTTATGACCGGAGAGAACATATCCGAGCGCTATTTGTGAATGATCTACTTCTTTCAGTTTACCGCCAGCTGAACGGCGCTTTCCTCTCCGAACACATGCTATAATCATGCGAAAAGATATCTAAAATATCCAATCGAAAATCTTAAATGAGGAATTTCTTTGCTTCCTGTATTGGAAAGGGCAAGGAATTCCTGCCAAAGGAAAATCTCCCTTGTTTTCAATTTCCTGGCTAATCGCTTCAAATTTTCTATTGTTACTCACCAGCCTTTTAATCCTGCCTTGCTGCTATTTATCTGCCAGGTATTTCCGAGGAGGCCAGCTTGTTTTTTTGTACAGAAGATGAAAAGATAAGCATCTTGATGAATACCCGCATTTTCAGTGAAGTGCCTGTCGATCATCTGGGTGATATCGCTAGCCGGCTGAAATCGGTTTATCTCAAGCCTGGCGAGAATTTGTTCGAAGAGGGAGAAGAGGGGAGTGTGATGTATATTGTCTATCAGGGGCTTGTGCAGGTTCATGTTGGTGAGAGGGAATTCAATTGCCTAGGTCCCGGGGAGGCTTTTGGTGAAATGGCGGCCATCGATCACCAGGTCCGAAGCGCTTCTGTAACTGCCGTAGAAGAGACATCCTTATTATCCCTTGAGCGAAGCGACCTGTATGATGTGATGGAAAAAGATCCCAACATCGTGAAAGCGATTATTCACGTCTTAAGTGAGAATGTACGGACTGGTCTCAAGGATATGACCCGAGATTTTTTGTACATTCAACAGGTACACCAGATAACTTCGGTGGCCAGAGCGATTGAAATGGGGGATTATGAGGCTGGCAGCCTGGATGAAGTTGCTCAGCGTGAGGATGAACTGGGACAGCTGGCGCGTGTATTCCAAGATATGGTGCGAGAAGTTTATGCCCGGGAGAAGCGCTTGAAACAGCAGGTTCAAGAACTGCGCATCGAATTGGATGAATCTCGGCAGCAGGAGCAGGTTGAGGAGATCACGGGTACTGAATACTTTCAACGCTTGCGTAAAGAAGCTGGTGATCTGCGGAAAATCGTTGGAGACATGGACTCAGCGGTAGACAAGTTCTAAATTTGCAGTGGATGGCTTTGAATCCTTAACCAGAGAGGCTATCTTGGGGGGACACCTGGATGCACGTCGGGCTACGACGGTCCTTTTTGCCATAGAAAATCGAACTGCCTATCTCAAGCAGCAATCATACCTGCTGACCAATTGGGTTATCACTGCCCAAAATGCAGAAGTTGCGGAGCATGAATTCTTACAATCTCTAGCAAAAGGCCGTGATCTATCAGGGCAAGTTTCAATCCAGGATATGGAACGGTACGCGCTGGAGTGGGCTGATCTGGTCCCCGAAAATGCGAACATTTCAGCTGCGATATTTCATGTGTTGGCCAAGAAATATTCATTTTCTTATCATTTTGTTCCTAATCTTAGGAAAGCACTCCAGCTCGATGAAGTCCCTGTCAAACGAGCTTACCAGAACCTTTACCAGGTACCGCTAGAAAGCCTGTATCAGCCATCCCTTGGGATTGGAGAACGGCTGCGCTGGAGGTGGACGCGAATTGCTGCCTGGCTTGAAAATTTACCCCCGTTTTGGGCGGCATTTTCTTTTACCTTAACTGAGATTATCGGAGCGAGCATCTTGGCACTGCCCATCGCCTTGGCAGAGATCGGGCCGATTGCAGGGATCGTTCAGCTGATCCTCTTGGGTATTGTTAATATCCTGACGATAGCTGCGCTGGTTGAGGCGATCAGTCGTAATGGGAACATGCGCTATGGTTTCAGCTACTTTGGTCGCATGGTGAGTGATTTCCTGGGGAATACGGGGAGCATCATCTTCACGCTTGTCCTGATTACCTTGAATATCTTCACCTTGATGGCATTCTATATCGGTGTGGCAACCACGCTGGGTGATGCTACGAAAATACCGGACGGGATCTGGGTGGTCTTCTTATTCCTGGTTGGGATTTTCTTCCTGCGTCGAAAATCTTTGGATGCCACGATCGCCTTCGCACTTGTAGTGGGCCTGATCAACATTGGATTGATCATCACCCTTTCCCTGGTAACCCTTCCCAGCATCACTCCAGCAAATCTGCTGCGGGTAAATCTTCCGTTGCTCAATGGCCAGGCTTTCAATCCCGGGATCTTGGAACTGGTATTTGGCGTGATCTTGATGGCATACTTCGGTCATACTTCTGCAGCAAACACGGCCAAGGTCGTACTGCAGCGAGATCCTACTGGGCGATCGCTTTTCTGGGGAAATGTGGCTGCGATTGGATTTGCGATCCTTCTTTCCACCATTTGGGTTCTGGTGGTCAATGGGGTTATCCCCGTGGAAATCCTGGCGAATACCACAGGAACCGCCCTGACACCCTTGGCTGCGATTGTTGGACCAATTGTGCTGATACTTGGCTCCATTTATGTTGTTCTCAGCATGGGTATGGGCTCGATCCATATATCTCTGGGTATTTACAATCAAGTTCAGGAGAGGCTGGATCAAATTTCTCAAATACTTCGCCAGAGAGGTTCTTCGCGTGATCCGGCGGAGAAGCCTTCCGGTTGGCAGTATACTGAGAATGGAAAATTTATCATCGCCTTGATCCCAATTTTCCTGGTCTTTATCGTAGTGGAATGGGTGCTTTGGAATGGGCAAGAATCATTTGCTGGTTTGATCAGCTTTATAGGTGTGGTTGCTATTCCTCTCCTGGCTGGTATCTTTCCCATGCTGATGCTGGTAGCCAGCCGCCGCAAGGGAGAATATGTACCAGGTGTGGTTTGGAAATTGCTGGGCAATCCAATTATTGTCCTGGCGATTTATTTCCTGTTTTTGAGCAGTATTTTGCTCTATGGGTTGGTCATTTGGGAGAATCCCATTCAGCGTGCTGGCGCCCTGCTGGCGGCTTTTGTCACCGTTGTTTCTTCTATGCTGTTCATCTGGCAAGGTATCTATAAACCTCGATATGTTGTTGAGCTCAGAGTTGTTTCCAACCGGGCTCGTTTAGCCTTCACTGAGTCTGGATATAATGCAGCACCATCTTCACGCTTGCGTTATGGCCAGCAAGATGAGATCACGCTCCACGGAGAGGGTGAGATCCCGCGATTCCTGGATCTGCAGCGGGTTGAAGTGAACCTCGCTCATATAAACTCCAGGGAAGTCAAGATCTGGGTCCACCAAATCACGCCGGAGGGGATATCATTACCGCTGCCGGGGAAAATCACCTTGAAAACGGATCTAGTTTCTCAAGAATATGATCTCGAGCAAATGGGTGGGGAGGTAATCGCGCCACTAGCCTCTGACTCCTGTTTGGTGATCATTGCTCTGAATTAAGCCATCTTCTATCAACTTTGATCACGCGTAAGGAGTAATTGGTGTCTATTTTCCAATTACGAAACTGGCAGGGTTGACCCGCCTCAGTAAATGGATTAAAATCTCTTCAATCTGCCCTCGTAGCTCAGCGGATAGAGCATTTGCTTGCGGAGCAAAGGGTCGGGTGTTCGAATCACCCCGAGGGCGCTTGCAACACTCCGATTTACTCAAGTCGGAGTGCTTTTGATTTAACAGAATGGGATATTTGTCATCTATTGTCAGAGGTTTCTATGCTAGACTCGTAGGAGGGAAAATTTATTAGATTCTCATCCCATAATTCACTTTGGGAGGTTTTCCTGCGAAACGAATATGTCAATTCCCCTGGTAGAAACCAAGCTCCGAATTCCACCTGTTCGCGAGAATAGAGTTAAACGTCAGCGTTTGATCGACTATTTGAACGCTGGTTTGAACCGTAAGCTGTCGCTCATCTCCTCACCAGCAGGTTTTGGCAAGACAACCCTGATGGGTGAATTTGTCGCGGTATGTGATCGCCCAGTAGCCTGGTTCTCAATCGATGATGAGGATAATGACACGACCAGATTTTTTGCATACCTGATCGCAGCTTTAAGCAATGTGAAATCCGGATTTGGAGAAACGGTTCAACCGGTAATCCAGACTCCCAAGCCAGAACGGATGCGACCACTGCTGACAGTGTTGATTAATGAGATCGCCGCTGATTTTCCTCCGTTTATCTTAGCCCTGGATGATTATCACCTGGTCTCTTTACCGGCGATTCACGAGATCCTGACTTTTATTATTGACCATCAACCCGGACAAATGCATCTGATGATCGCCACCCGAGCTGATCCACCTTTTTCACTATCCAGATTGAGGGCTCAGAACCAGCTTATTGAGATTCGTGAGATGGATTTGCGTTTTACCACCTCAGAGACAGCTGAATTTCTCACCCGGGTGATGGGAATCGAGTTGAGAGTTGAAGACCAGGTCGCGATGGAAGAGCGTACGGAAGGCTGGGCAGCAGGGTTGCAGTTAGCCGCCCTATCGCTTCTGGAACAGCCTGATAAAGAGTGTTTTATCAGATCTTTTGCCGGGAGCGATCGCTATATTTTGGATTATCTTGGTGAGGAGGTACTTAATAACCAGGATCAAAGAGTGAAAGATTTCCTGCTGCAAACTTCAATTCTCGAACGCTTATGCGCATCTCTGTGTGACTTGGTTACTGCATCCGATAACAGCCAGGCAATCCTTCAGAAATTAGAAAATAACCATCTATTCATCATCCCGCTGGATCGTGACCGCACCTGGTATCGCTATCACCGCCTTTTCAAAGATTTTTTAGTAAAAACACTTCAACTGTCAAATCATACCGGGATGAAGATTCTGCATTCTAGAGCCAGCCAGTGGTTTGAAGGTCATGGATACATGGATGAAGCGATCGATCACGCGATTTCAGCCGAGGAGTACCAGAGGGCAATGGAACTGATCGCGAGGGAGGCGCAGCCAAGGCTGATGCGCAGTGAAACCAGTTCACTCATTCGCTGGATTGATTCATTACCAGAGGATGTCCTCGCAACAAGACCTTCCTTATACCTGATCCAAGCTTGGGCACTGGTACTACAAGGAAGCCCGGAGGAAAACATCGAATCTCGCTTAGATCAGGTTGAACAGGGACAGGTCGATGATAAGGCACTTGGTTCCGTGTTTGCATTGCGTGCCTTTCTTGCCTCGATGAAGGGGGAGGCGAAGAAAAGTATGGAATTATCTCAGCAGTCTTTGAAATTGCTGCCCGAAGACGATCTATTCATGCGCAGTCTCGTATTTGATAATTTAGGCATGGTCTACCTGTTAATGGGAGATTTTAATTCATCCATTGACACATTTTCACAGGCAGCGAAGATCAGTCGAGAGGCAGGAAATCTTATGATCGCAGTGGGAGCATTGTGCAACCTAGCTGGTTTGTGGATGCTCCAGGGGCAGCTGCGCAGAGCTTGGTCAGCGAATATCCAAGCCCTGGATCTGGCAACAGATGCCCGTGGTCGACGACTACCAGTTGCTGGTAAAGCGCTATTAGGATTGGGAGAAATAGCAAGGGAATGGAATTCTCTTGATGAAGCAGAGAATTATTACAAGGAAGGCATAGAGCAGTTCAAACTATTTGGAGAATTGGGTTCTATTATTTCCTATGTATCTCTTGCACGGATAAAAGAAATTCAAGGAGATATAATCTCCGCTCAAGAGATCGTGGATCAAGCTCGCCAAATGGCGGTAGAATTCAGCGCCTCCACCATGGATGATGAGCTGGTTGATGCTTATCAAGCGCAGTTGTGGATCCTGCAGGGGGAAAATGAATTGGTTAACCGCTGGTTAACGGAAAACAAGGTTGAGCAGCTCATCTTTGACGGAAATGAGACCGTTCGCTTTAATCCGATTTGGGAAGTTCGTGGCCAAATCTTGGCTCGCATCTACTTGAATCGGAGAGAATTTGATCGCGCCCTCCAGGTCGTTGAAAACCTGCTAGGCGTAGTGAAAGTTGGCCAGAGAGTGCGGAGTATTATCCGGCTACTTGCCTTGCAGGCTGTAATCACTTATAGAATGGGTGAAATCGAAGCTGCTGTAGATATCCTTGAACAGGCGCTGGATATGGCAAAAGATGAAGGTTATGTGCGAACATTTCTCGACGAGGGTGAACCGATGATCGAATTGCTCTATGAAGCAAGTTCCAGAAAGATTTACCCCCAATACATTGGGAAACTTCTGGCGGCTTATCGTTCATTCGAGCCTGCTAGCCAATCGATCGAGAAAAGGGAAAAAGGAATTCCAGAAGTAATTGAACCCTTGAGTGCACGTGAAGTTGAAGTGCTCGAATTAATCGCTGATGGCTTATCGAACAAGGAGATCGCCAGCCAGCTGCATGTCTCCCTGAGCACAGTTAAAGGTCATAATCGTAATATTTTTGGGAAGCTGCTGGTGAATAACCGTACTCAGGCAGTTGCCAAAGGGCGTGCATTGGGCATCATCCCCTCTTGAAATTTGCGAATTTCTTGCAAGCACAGGAGAAATCCTGTGCTTTTTATTTTTAATTATTTACCGGGCCTAGAACAATACCGAAATAGTACTTTCGGATGGTTACAACCATACCGACTTTTCTGTATCTTCTGAGTGAGAATTTTTATAAATATGTATTCAGAGGGATGGCTGGAGTGAAGAAAAAAGTGGATTCTAGACGTGATAAGGATTCTTACCAATACAGGATAGTTATCCAAGGAGAGTTGAACGACAGTTGGCGCAGCTGGTTTGGTGACGTGAGTATCGAAACGGTTATCCCGAACCTGAATCCTAGACAAACCATAATCCGGAGCGAGCGTCTAGATCAGGCAGCCTTGCGAGGTTTATTAAACAAGATCTGGGATCTAAATCTACTCCTGATCTCTGTAAACAGACAAGAAATTGGAGCTTATCATGAGTGAACATTTAACCTTTCCCTTGAATGACCCCCAGGCAACACTCGAGATGGTTGGTGGTAAAGGTGCTTCGCTGTCTCAATTGGTCCGGGCAGGTTTTGAGGTACCTGCCGGGTTTCACATCACAACTCTTGCTTATCGAAGGTTTGTTGAGGAGAATTTGCTTTTTCCCCGGATTAAAGAAATCCTGGAAAGGACGGATCTCGCAGAGACGGATAGCCTGACGGAGGCATCCCGGGAGATCACAGAGATATTCCTTAACGGCACCATTCCCCAGGAAGTTGCCCGAGCTGTTATTGCTGCTTATGCTGATTTACCAGGTTACAACCCCCCTGTGGCTGTTCGCTCCTCGGCGACTGCCGAAGACCTCCCAGAAGCTTCTTTTGCTGGTCAACAGGATACTTATCTAAATCTCAGCGGCGACCAGGCTGTGCTTGAAGCAACCCGCAGGTGCTGGGCAAGTTTGTGGACTGCCAGGGCGATCGCATACCGTACCCGGCAGAATATACCTGCTGACGGTGTTGCCTTAGCAGTTGTTATACAGCTTCTTGTCCCCGCTGAGGCGGCTGGAATCATGTTCACCGCCAATCCAGTTAATGGAAAACGGGATCAAATTGTGCTCACTGCGAGCTGGGGTCTAGGGGAAGCAGTGGTAAGTGGCCTGGTTACGCCAGATACACTGGCGATTGATAAAGCTTCTGGACGAATCCTTGAGCGCGAAACGGCAAAAAAGACTGTGCAGACAGTACGAGTCAATGGGGGCACGGAAACCCAACCTGTTCCGGAAAGTTTACAGGATGTACCTGTGCTTAATGACCAGCAAACAGCCGAATTAGGAAGGATCGGAAAAGCCATCGAGAAGCTTTATGAAATGCCCATGGATATCGAATGGACTTTGCTTGGTGGAAAATTCTCTGTGGTGCAGGCGCGACCGATTACAGCTTTACCTGAACCCGAGCCTGCAATTCCCTTGGAATGGAAGCTACCGCAAGGCGCTTATGCTGCAATGCGGAACAACATTGTAGAGCTGATGGCAGATCCGCTATCACCTTTGTTTAAGACACTGGGCTTGAGTGCAGTAAATCGGAGTTTGGACAGGCTGCTGAGCGGCTTTTTGGGCAACAAGGATGTTATGCCAGGTATGCTGATTATCCCTGTCAATGAATATGCTTACTATAATGGCTCAGTTCGCTTTGGGCCGATTGTTAAGATTATTTTTGATACACCGGGAATTCTTAAGCGCATGTTCAGTGGAGCAGTTGAACGGTGGACAGAAATTGGGAAGCCTCGTTACCAGCAAACAATTGAAAAATGGCGGTCGGTGAATTGGAAGGTCCTACCGGCGAGTGAACTCCTGGCAGCTGTGAATGAGCTGACAGAGGCTGCGGTGGATGCCTACGGCTCGTTGGTCTCAGGGGTTCTCCCGGCAGCCTGGATTAGTGAGGCTTTATTCACCTTTGCGTATAAACTGGTCAAACGAAAAGATGATCCCTCTGCTCCAACTTTCTTGATGGGTTTTGACAGCTTGCCAATACAAGCTGAAAAATCACTCTACGATCTTGCCCAATGGGTCCGGGGAAGTCAAGATTTATCTGCGTACCTGACAGATACAAAAGCAGACCAAATCACTGTGCACTTGAAAGCTGATACTCCCCCGGCAAGAATGGATCCATTAATTTGGCAAGAATGGCAGATACGATTCCAGGGGCACCTTGAGCGGTTTGGTCACATGATATACAACCTCGACTTTGCCAATCCAGTTCCGGCGGATGATCCAACCCCTGTCTTAGAGACTCTCAAGTTGTTCGTCCGCGGGCAAGGAGTCAACCCGTACGAACGGCAGAGTGCGGCCGTTGAACGCCGTGAGCAGGCAATTTCATCCATTCAGGGCAGGCTGAAAGGATTCCGTTTGAACCTGTTCAAGAAGAACCTGGAGAGAGCCCAGCGTTATGCGCCCTTGCGAGAAGATGGATTGGCAGATGTGGGTATGAGCTACCCACTCTTGAGACGTATGTTTTCTGAGCTGGGGCGGCGGTTTGTAGAAGCCGGGGCTTGCGAAAATATTGATCATATTTATTGGTTGGAAGAAAATGAGGTCAAAGAAGGGGCAGTAGAAGTGGACCGCGGTAGTCATCTTTCCAGCATGGTAGCGTTGATCAATCAACGCAGAGCTGCCTGGCAGGCTGCAAACCAGGCTTCTCCGCCGATGGTATTGCCTCAGCTGAAGATCTTCGGGTTTGACCTCATGCAGCTGAAAGCCGGCAGGTCTGTTAAAGACGGTAAAGACACGCTAAAGGGTGTGGCTGCCAGCCCGGGGAGGGTGACTGCCCAAGCCAGTGTCCTGCAAGGTCCGGATGATTTCAGCAGGATGCGCACCGGCAATGTGCTGGTAGCATCGATAACGACACCCGCTTGGACACCATTGTTTGCCCGGGCAGCGGCTGTCGTCACGGATGTGGGTGGTCCCCTGAGTCATGGATCCATTGTGGCGCGGGAATACAGTATACCCGCGGTTCTGGGAACAGATTCAGCAACCAAAAATATTAAAGATGGACAGATGATCACAGTAGACGGAGATAAAGGATTGGTGATACTCGGGGAGAGCACCTGAACCAAAATTATCCCCGTGAATTACTTTGAACCCGGGTGAGATATGGATATGGAGAGAGGATTTCATGAAAGCATTCAAAAAGTTGAGATTTGGCATAGAGTCGATTGAATTCTTAAAAATGTAGAGGAGGTGTGTGATGAGTGATCCATATGCAATAGAAATTCATGACCTGCATAAATCGTACGGCAAGGTGCAAGCCTTACGAGGGGTAAATATCGATGTAAAACCAGGTGAGCTGTTCGGCTTCCTCGGTCCCAACGGTGCAGGAAAAACCACGACTATTCGCTGTATGTTGGACATGATCCGACCCGATTCGGGTTCGATTCACATTCTGGGATTGGACCCTCAAAAGAATGCACCAGCAGTGCACAATCTGGTTGGGTACTTGCCTGGTGAGCTGAACTTAGAAGCGAACCTGAAAGTTAAGAGTGCACTGCGATACTTCTCAGAACTGCGAGGCAACCACGTGGAATGGGATTTTGTCCAGCAACTGGCTCAGAGATTGGATCTTGACTTGTCTGTGCAAATCAAGAACCTTTCCAAGGGCAACAAACAGAAAGTTGGCTTGGTGCAGGCCCTTATGCACGAGCCACAATTGCTGCTGATGGACGAACCGACCAGTGGTTTAGATCCATTGATGCAGCAGGAGGTTTACCGCTTATTGCGGGAAGCAAAAGCGAAAGGGACGACGATTTTTTTCTCCTCGCATATCATCAATGAAGTGGAGAGTCTGGCGGATCGCGTCGCAATCATCAGTAAAGGCACGGTTATTGAAGAAGCTGAGCCGGGAAAATTAATCAAGATGGAAGTGCGCCGTATGCAGGTTCGCTTTAAAGAACCGGTTGATTCTCCCATCTTTGAGCACATCGAAGGGGTCTCAGTGATCTCGAAGAATTCCGGCAAGGTGGTAACTCTTCGTGTAGAGGGGGACTTGGATGGGATCATCAAGGCTCTGGCTCAATACCCGGTTGTTGATATTGATCTGCAGCGTCAATCCCTTGAGGAAGCATTTCTGGCTTATTATCAGTCTGGGGCAAAGGAGGAGATTTAATATGTTTACGGAATTCAAACACACATTAAGGCGCTTGCGAGGTGCCATCATCGGTTGGGGATTGGGGCTCTTCTTGTACGGCTTGATGATGACATACTTTTTTGACTCGATCGCCACGATGGATGATCTGGCAGGGTTTTTGGCTAATTATCCTGAAGAGATGTTAGCTTTCTTCCCGAGCATCAATGAGATGTTTACCCCTCAGGGTTATATGGACACCTATTTCTTCTCGTATATGACTCTGATCATCGGTATTTTCACCATCGGTGCTGCAGGTAACCTTTTGGTTGGAGATGAAGAGAGAGGGATCCTGGATCTATTGCTTGCATATCCGGTCAGCAGGTCTGCATTCTTCTGGGGACGCCTGCTGGGTTTTCTCGCGGCGACTGCCCTGATTTTGTTTGCCAGTTGGCTGGGCTGGTTGATCCCCTCTGGGAGTACTGGGCTGCAGCTCAGTGCGATTGAACTCCTGCGACCATTTCTCCCCCTCTTTACAGTCCTGGTACTATTCGGAGCGAGTGCGCTTCTTTTCAGTATGTTGCTGCCATCCGGGCGAACCGCGATCGGGCTCGCAGGTGGTTTGCTGGTTGTTTCCTTTCTATTTGTAGGTTTGGCAAACCTCAACTCCGCTCTGGAGGCGATTTACGCCTATACGCCACTGTATTACTTCCAGGGAGGGGAGGCAGTGGCGGGTTTGGATTGGGCTAAATTTCTTGGATTAACCGCCGTCGCGATTGTGATCGTCCTGCTGGCTTGGTGGCGGTTTCAACGCCGTGAGATCCGAGTAGGTGGGGAAGGTGGTTGGAAGTTACTAAGGTTCTCGGCGAGCTAAGATCTAGGCGGCCAGATTGGGAGCCATTCAATGGCTCCCAATTTTGTTTCGCGAACCGGTATTGGGAGGATTCGATACCTGGTAATTAAGGGATAGCAGAGCAATTAAACTGCCTGCCATTGGTGAATGGAGTTCACCATCCAGCTAAGCGGTGTGAAATAGCCCTTACCGGGGCTTGTAGAGGCAAAAAAACTTCTTCGAAGAGTCTTCTGTATTGAATGTGAAATACATTTTCCGGGTGGTATATTGCCAAGGGTTCGCATCGAGCTATCGATCTCGCTTCATGAGCATCCTGGTAAATGCCTAGTCCGATTCCGGCGATCAAGGCAGCTCCCAACAATGTCGCCTCTGAAGTACGAGGCACCTCGATTGTGCAGCCGGAGACATTCGCTTTCGTCATCATCCAGCTTGATAAGTTTGTCCCTCCTCCAGAAGCGGTGATGGAGTTGATTTCCTTTTCGATAACCACCTTTGCTTGCATACGTATCACCTCTGCTTCGTATGCTGTGCCTTCAAGGATTGCCTTAACCAAGTCGGCTTGGGAGTGGCTTCTCTTCAGACCGAAAAATGCTCCCCGAGCGTGGATATCCGTGTGGGGGGATCCGCTCCCAGTTAAGTAAGGTAGATAAATTATCCCGGTTGGCCCCGGAGATGATTGATCCAGAATTTCCTTCAATTCCAGGTAAGAGAGTGGTGGATCGGAGAGGACACTGCGCAGCCAATCAAGGGACCCACCAGATGAAGACAAGCCGCCCATCCAATATAACCCCTCCCCAGAGACATAACGACCAAACACGAGCCCTGATTGATATTCCTCCACTCCCAAGGCTGGCTTTGGAAATCTACCTATCAACGCTTCTGCAGTTCCCATCGAGTCGAACACTTTCTGGGTGTCCATTCCAATCCCTGCAAACGCTGCGCAAACATGGTCGTGGCCACAGATTGAGACCGGAGTCCCTTCCAGTAAACCTGTCAGAGAAGCGGCATCTCGTCCAACCTTGCCCACGGATTGACCGCTGTTTACTGCTGGAGGGAACACGTGCGAAGGGATATTCAAGTCCTTTAACCAATCTTTATCCCACATATTTTGGTCAATGCGGAAGGCATAGGTTCGCCCAGCTAAAGAAGTTTCAGTTGACCTCGACCCGGAAAGGATAAAAGCCACGTAGTCTGCAGTGTTCAACCACAGGCTGTTTTCGAGTAAATTGGGATCTTCCTGCTGCAGCCAAAGCAGCTTGGCTACTGCGCATTTAAAGTTTGGTCTGATGCCGAACCGGTAAAAACGTTCCCGGGGATGATCTGCATCAATAAGGTATTGAACTTTTGACGCTGCAGCTGAATCAAACCAGGGTAACAGGGGAGTGAGCGGTGTGCCAGTAATCCTGTCGATCAGCAAGCCTGTCTCAGCCATACTGGCGATCCCCAATCCAGCGATGTTGGGTTTCTCGATATCTTGGGAAAGCTCATTCAAAAGGTCATAAACAGCAGCGACAATTTCTCCAGGATCGTAGTATGCGTTGCCAGCAGGGCTGTGGTGGGTGCTTGTCTTGCGAGTCGCAACTCTAAGTAACTTACCCTCGGATGAGAACAATCCTGCTTTCGTGTGGGTTGTGCCCAGATCAAGGCTGGCTATGGTCATATTCATGGAAGGTTTCGATTCTCATTAACTATGCTACCGGTATTGTACCCAGATTATGAAGTTGCGTTTGATATCTTTATTCCGGTTTGGAACCCAGTAAAATTAAGTGCAGGAAAAATTCTTCTGGAAGTATTTTCCACCTGGCTTTTATCCTGATATTCTCCGAATTCATCTTGTGGTATAAACGTCAAACCATGATTCGATCTTTTCATTCAAGATCGAAATAATTTATGTTGTAAATATCTACTTTGGAGCAGGTTAATGAATAGGTTGATTCGAATCCGGATTGGTTTAGCAACCTTGGTAATTGGTGGCCTATTGGGACTAGGAGGGCTACTTTTACGTGGGCAGGTTCCCTTACCTAATTTGGATGTGGATGCTTGGGCACAGGCGGTAACTGGATCTAATTATGTGCTCGCCCAGATACTTACAATTCTCGCGTATGTTATTCCTTATTTAGGATTTTGGGCGATTTATGCCTTACTGGAGCAGGTTGAAAACGTGGAGAAACTTGCATTCTGGGGATTCATGTTCAGTATCATTGGCACCTCACTGGCAATTGCCACCTTGGGGATATTCTCCTTCGTCAGCCCGCAAATCGCAGTTCGCTATCTCCAGGGTGATGCTCAGCTTCCAAGTATCATCTCTCAGGTCGTAACCGGTCAGGCGGCAATAATCAATCTTTCGGGAGGTATTCTTTATCTTCTCGGTACAGTTTTGCTGGGATTAGCAATTTGGCGTAGTCGATCGCTGCCGAAATGGTCCGGACTTCTGATTACCTTGAATGGCATATTCTTGGTTTTCGGCTTCCTGTGGTTTCCTATTTCCTTATTGAGCTGGGTGTATATTCTAGGAGCTGGTTTATGGTTGCTCGTTGGACCATTGGAACAGAATGACCTTCCCAGTCTCTAGCCTCTGCTTTAGAGAGGAATTTTGGTAAACTGTACTTAAACGGCAAGCCTGAATAGGATATTGGTGGTGAAAAAAATCGATCTCCTGATCATCGGTGCGGGTCCAGCAGGCCTTTCAACTGCTCTCCACCTGGTGAGATTTAATACTGCTTGGGCAAAGCGCATGCTGGTCATTGAGAAAGCGGTCCATCCGAGACCCAAATTATGCGCAGGAGGGGTCACGCGTATCGGTTTGGAATCACTGCGTGATCTTGGATTAAGCCTTCCACTGCCCATCCCCGGTGTTCAAGTAACCGATGCTCGATTGATATGCAATAACAAAACAATCAATGTGCGCGGACAGCCAATGTTTACAGTCTATAACCGAATTGAACTGGATGATTTTATCAGTCAATATGCGCAGAAGCGAGGAGTAAATATATACCAAAATGAAGCTGTAGAAGCCATTGAAGAAAAACCAGACGGATTGGTCGTGATCACTGAAAAAGACAGCTATTTTGCCCAGGTAGTAGTGGGTGCGGATGGCAGTAAAGGTATCAGCCTAAGATTATTCACAGAAGCAGGATGCCCAAAGCGGGTAGCCAGGGTATTGGAAGCAGATTTAAACGTCCATGGGACTGAAGCACATTTTTCCAAGGCATGTGCTGAATTTAATTTCTCCGCCTGCCAGCAGCACCTGCAGGGTTATACCTGGGAGTTTCCTTCCAGGATTGGTAATCAACCACGTTTTAACCGGGGTGTCTATGATTCGAGGCTCGTGAAAAGCAGGCCGCGAGCAGATTTGCCCTTGATTTTCAATACCCAGATGGAGCAGGATGGCGTTGAATCTTCAGTAGATATTCAAGGACATCCGATTCACTTATTTCACCCGAAAAACAGGTTTTCACGACCTCACTTGCTGCTCGTTGGTGATGCAGCGGGTGTAGATCCGCTCTTCGGAGAGGGAATCGGACCTTCACTTGCCTATGGGAGGCTTGCTGCCGAGACGATCAATGATTCATTCCTTACACAGGATTTTTCTTTCAGCGATTACAAATATCGCCTGATGTGCTCCCGGCTGGGAAGATATCTGCTGATACGCTGGCTAGTCGCCAGGCTGTCCTACCTTTTTAGTGGGAGTGTGTTATTTATGAATGCTTTATGGATTGTCGGCAGACTAGCGGCTGAATTATGGCCGAAACCATCTCTTCTTTACGCAATAGGCAATTCCTATGAAAAGCGTGATCCGATGTTAGAATTCGAGGATTATGCCGATTGAGCAATTCGCAAATCAGGGTTCAAACAGATGAGCACACCTCAAATATTGTTAACCAACGATGATGGTATCCAATCTCCGGGTCTGTGGACAGCTGCGAAAGCACTTTCCGATCTGGGTTTTGTGAATGTGGTCGCGCCACGCGATCAGTTCTCCGGGGCTGGACGCAGTTTGCCAATTTACTCGGATGGCCTCATAGAACAGCGGGAGATGGAAGTAAAAGGGAAATGCTGGACTGTTTTTGCCGTCGGTGGGACACCTGCGCAAGCCGTGTTGCATGCTGTTCTGGAAATCATGCCTGAAAAACCTGTCCTGGCAGTATCGGGAATCAACTATGGTGAAAACCTGGGTACCGGGATCACGATTTCGGGAACTGTCGGCGCAGCCCTCGAAGCTGCTGCTTTTGGCGTCCCTGCCTTGGCGATCTCCCTGGAAACTGAGCGTGAATACCATTTTTCTTACTCGCAGGAAATCGATTTCTCTGTTGCAGGTTATTTTGCCGCATATTTTGGGCGATTGCTAGTGGAGAAAAAGCTACCGGAAGATGTGAAAGTGCTGAAAGTTGATGTTCCCTGCGATGCGACCATTGAAACGCCATGGGAAGTGACCCGTTTATCACGCATCATTTATTATGAGCCAACCCCACCAGAGCGCGAATCTTGGAACCAACCTGGCATACCCAGCTATCGGATCATCGGTGATCCGACAAAAGACCGCCAGGATTCTGATGTTTATGCACTGCGAGTGAAAAGGGTGGTATCCGTCACTCCCCTGAGCTTGGATATGACATCTCGCATCGATCTCAAGGATTTGGAAGCAGACTTACGCAGAAAATGATCATAAAAATGCTTGGGTAGGTTGTTAGCCTTTTACTCTTGCATTAATGCTGCCAAGCCAGAAGCGTGCTTTTTCGTTTTACAACCGCAGCAAAAATAAGGTGGCGAGTGTTCTCCTGATCAACCAGGCAGGAGCCACGTATTCGTGGTACATCCCAATCAGCCTCCCCCGGAGTGGGAATCAATAAAACATGGTTGCAAAGAACCCTGGATATTTCATCCGGGTCTCGGTATCCGTATTCGATTAATAACTGTTGTAGGGGGGGCTAGGCTTCAGTGGTTCAAGCCATTCCCGGTTCATGGATCAAATAATTTCAGGATAGAATGGTGCAAGAGAGTTTTTTTGATATTTACAAAGGATTATTTGGATTGGTCTATAGGAGTAATACGAAATGATACAGGGACTTGCGGTTGTCGGCCTTTGGGCAGAAGAGGTAGAAAAAGCAGCACATTTTTACAAGGAGATTTTGGGGTTAGAGCTGGTATCGAGTCATCATGGTGGCCTGCCGCACTTCAAGATCGGCGAGGCATACCTGGTGATCTTGAATGGAAAACCTGTCCCTCCCCAGGGAGCAGTGCCTGCTCGATTTCCAGTGGTTGCCTTTCGTGTCGATGACCTGGATGAAGCTGTTGAGCGCTTGCTTGCCCACAATATAGAACTGCCCTGGGGTGTCGAAGGAGAGGCAAGTGCGCGCTGGGTGATGTTTTATGACCCTGGTGGTAACCTGATTGAACTGACATGATGGCAGCATATGCGGGAAGTACCTTGGAGCTGGCATTCTATCTCAATATTAATTTACTAACCAGTATTCTCCATCACCATCGATAAGTACAGCAACGTGGTCAAAGGGGAAGGTCACCAGGAGGGGACAGTCAAAAGATTTGATCCCAAAAAACCAGGCAATCCCTGTTACAACATCCAATTCGTCTTCTGTGATGAACTGAAAGCCTACCTGACGGGTTAAGTCATAAGCGGGATAACTTAAGAGCCAATCGTGCAACGGGAATGATCCAGGAGATCATCGCGCATCTCAAAGAAGAAGATCTGGAGATCTCATTTCACATGGACAGCATCAATTTTGATGAAGATGTCTTGGAAATGATCGAAAAACTGGGCTGGAGATTTGTGATCAAGGGAAATGTGTCTCTGACACTTGTGGCTAGACTCACTGATCCAGATATCATCTTTGATATAGCTGGTGTAAGCTGGGACACTACTGGACTTGTCACCACCCTGAACACAGGGGAGAAATACAAAAGGTTCATCTTACAGCAAGTACTGAAAGATGAGAAAGACATAGCGCAATTATCCATCCTGGAAATTGAAGAATTTTCCTATCCCTTCTTAATCGCCAACACAGACCTGTCCTATGAGGAAATCGTTGAATTCTATCAGAAGTATGGGGCCAGTGAAAACTGCATCAAGGAAGCCAATTACGACATGGGGGATTGCTACCCGATGCTCAATAATCTCTCTGCTCCAATGAAGCAAGATTCCAGTAGATGGTGCTGGCTTGCAATCTGTTTTTGCTATTCAGGAGTGACTTGGTTAATACGATGGAAACTGGCAGCAGATCATGACCCTCCGCTGAAGTACGTTTTTCTGGCGGAGAAGATCATCAGAACGGCAAGAAGAGGGATGAGGAAGCTCTCGGACAGCTTCCCATATCAAGAGATATATGGACAAAGCCTGTCTGGAAGAACCGTATCTCTTCTTGCCACAAGGTGTTTTAGCTTGAAAGTTGAGCAGGAAACCCCTATTCGTATATTCGACTTAGTTAGATTGTTCGCTGAAAAATGATCGAAAATGACGAAAACAATCGATGCAGCTGCAATATCTATCCAACACGATCACCTGTTTGAAAGAAAATGGGAACAAAATCAATGAAACGTAGAATCCCGGTTACATGCGATATAAGCGGGATAATTCAGCCAGATGGACGGAATAATCAGAGGTAAAAATTCCTGGGCATTATGTCAGTCAATAGCCCAGCACAATAGGAAGACAATTCAACCTTAAATAATTTAAAGGAGACAACCATGAACACAAAAACTTTGAAGCTACTTGTCCTATTGATTTTAGGAGTTCTTTTATTCTCCGCCTGCGGGGTTCGCTACGTCCGGGGCTCAGGCAATATTATCACCGAGGAACGGGAGGTAAGCGGAGTAAACGGGTTAAACGTGTCTGGTTTCGGTGAGGTGTTCATCACCCAGGGTGATGAAGAATCGTTGACCATTGAGACTGACGATAACCTGATGCAGTATATCCACACCGAGGTGAGAAATAATACGCTGTATGTTGATTTTACCGAACAGATCATTCCCGATCCCAGCGGTTCGATCACATTCAACCTGAAGGTAATCGACCTGGAATCACTTGAACTATCCGGGGCGGGCTCATTTGACATTCAAGCCTTGGACACTCCAAGCCTTGGGATAACCTTCAGCGGCGCGGGGAATATTAACCTGGATTCCTTGAACGCCGATGAGCTCTCTGTTGATCTCAACGGTGCCGGAAATATAAATTTAGCTGGAGAGGTTGGTAAGCAGGATGTAGGCATCAGCGGGGCAGGGAAATATTCAGCTCCCGATTTGCAAAGCAGTCAAGCAGATGTACTGATTGAAGGCTTGGGTCAGGTGGTGGTCTGGGCAACAGACGCATTAACCGTCACAATCGAGGGCGCAGGCACCGTTGATTACTATGGCAGCCCTTCGGTGACCCAGAAAATTGAAGGTGGTGGCCGCATCAACAGCCTGGGCGAAAAGTAGGCTGGTCAAACATTGGTCTCGCTACCAGGGTGATAATGCTTTTATTCATCATTCTGGTAGCGCTCCAAAGGCATTCGCGAGGCTGAAGCGGGTGCCTGATTCAGTGTATGTCCTATTCAGATTAAACTAATCCAATCCAAGTCTCTTTTATTATGGTTCGGAGGCTGGGGTTTTAAGTATTAAGATAATCGGATCAGTTTATGGGGATCTTTCATCTGGTTCGATTAAAATAAAAAAAGCCTCGCCAAATCTGGCGAGGCTTAATGGTGACAATGAAGTGTTTACAGGATTATTAATCTCCGGATAAGGATTCCTCGAGACGGGTGTAAATTTCGTTCAGCTCCAATTGGATCTGGTCTCTCTGTGCGTAATTTTCCTGCAGCATATCTTCGAAAGACGAACGCAAGGAGTCTGGCAAAGTGCCCAGCAAGCGCTCATTACGAAGGATCTGGGCGTTTTTATGTCCGAGTTTTACTTCCAGGCGATACCGATAGCCTTTGAGGAATTGTTCCCTGTCCATCGGTGGAGAGATACTTTCATGACCATTGGTCAATACTTCTGCCACCGTGAGAAGAAAATCCTCTGTATCAACCGGCTTTTCCATGAAGCGAACAGCTCCCAGGCTTAATGCAAAGTCCTTGTCCTCGGGAGTCACATATGTGGCTGAAAGAAAAATGATCGGGATGTGAGAAGTACCGGGGTCTCGGCGGAGATTATAGGCAAAGGTGTATCCATCCATCTTGGGCATCATGATGTCGGTGATTACGAGGGCAGGTTTTTTATGCTGGGCGCTTTGCAGTGCCTCTTCCCCGTTTCGGGCGGTCACTACTGGATAACCTTTGAAACGCAAGGTTACGTCTAATAATTCCAGGATATTTGGAACATCTTCTACGACGAGGATAGGATCATTCATCCCGAATATTCTAGCCGTATTTGGTGATGATCCAATCGACAAAAATGAAAGTTATTTTTCTGTTCGTTCTTCGGCAGCTAGCCTTTCGAAGTATTCAGTCATGAATTGATGACGGTCCTCGGCGATCTCGCGTGCAGTAGCTGTGAAAAGAATATCTTTGATTTTGCTTAATTTGAACAGGAATTCGTGATACGAGGAGTGAGGTTCACCGGGTTCTTTTTCACCGCTGGCTAAAAATCGAGGGGAAGGCTCAGCATAAATCGGTTGGTTGACAACGACATCAAATGCAACGGTTCTGGCAACGCCAATCGCGCCGATCACATCCAGCTTGTCTGCATCAAACAAAATCTTTGCTTCGAGTGTTTGCGGTGATTCAGTGTTGTCACGGAATCGATGAGCACGGATGCAATGCTGGACGGCTTCAATCCGTTTTTGATCCCAGCCTTCGTCGAGCAGAACCTCCCGGGCAAAATCGGCAGAGGCGTGATGGTGCTCCTGCCGACCAGCTTCTCCACCTTCAGTTTGACTGCCTTGAGCATCGTGGAGAAGGGCTGCGGCTCGAACGATCTCCAAATTAGCGCCTTCGATAAGCGCAAGCTTCTCCGCCATTCTATACACGCGCAGGATGTGGTCGAATCCATGCACAGGATCGTATCCTGGATACCAATCTCGAGCGGTTTCAATGTTAGGCATATGAATTTTTCATGATTGAGGTGAAACTCCTGCAACCACCTCGCCCTTCTTAATCACCGTTTTTACCAGGTTTGTGCCGAAGCGGTAACCCAGGTGCTGATAGTGCGGGATTTCCAGGATCAGGACATCAGCTTGCTTTCCAGGTTCAAGAGAGCCAATTCGATCAGCGCGATTAATTGCAGCGGCAGCGTTGATGGTCGCGGCTGCGATGGCTTGCGCCGGAGTGAGCTTCATGTATCGGCAGGCAAGGGCGATGACAAACTGCATGTTCTCACACCAGGCTGTCCCAGGATTTAAATCCGTTGCCAAGGCCAAAATCCCACCTGCTTCAAGGATAGCCGTGGCTGGGGTATAGTGTTTTTCTGCGAGACCGAAAGGGGTATTCGGTAAGGCGATGGCGACTGTATCGCTGGCGGCGAGCACCCTAATGTCATCTGAGGAAGTGGCGACCAAATGATCCGCTGAAACAGCCTGCAGCTCCGCGGCCAAAGCGGCGCCACCCAGGTTGTCAAATTCATCGGCGTGGATCTTGAGGGGGAAACCCAAGTGCCTGGCTTTGATCAATATTTGCCGGGATTGATCCAGGTTGAAAGCACCAGTTTCGCAAAATACGTCGACAAACGGCAGCTGCCGATCGGCAGGCCACCAAGCATGCACTTCAGGTAGCATCTCTTCACAGATATGATCTGTATAACCCTGGGGATTGTCTTTAAATTCCGGGGCAATAGCATGGGCACCCAGAAAAGTGATCGCCAATTCAAGCGGGCCTTCTTCATCCAGGGTGATCAGCGCTTGGAGCATGCGCAGCTCGGAATCTATCTCCAACCCGTATCCCGTTTTAGCTTCGGCTGTAGTTGTGCCGTGGCGTAGCATAGAATTCAGGCGTGGGCGAGTGTCGGTGAGCAAAGAGTCAGGAGTAGCAGCGCGAGTCGCTCGCACGGTTGAAAGTATCCCACCACCCGCAGCCAGTATTTCCAGATACGTTTTGCCCTTCAGGCGCAATTCGAATTCTTCAGCCCGGTCCCCAGCCCAGATAAGATGAGTATGTGGATCGACGAATCCTGGCATGACGACGCAATTCGTGGCATCGATATGTTCCTCATCAGGGTAGGCTGCCCGCAGCTCTTCAACGGGACCGAGCTCAACAATTCGACCACCGTGAATCAATATGGCGCTGTCCTGGAATATCCCCAGTTCGCCCAGGTCAGACCCTCTTTGTGGACCACCAGCCAAGGTCAGTATTTGTGCAGCAGAATGGATCAGCATGAGATATATTTGCTCGATCAATAGTGGCTTGAGAGCAATTTTACCACTCGCGATTTGAAACCCTGCGATTTGATGTAGCTATCAGGGCGAGTGGTTTGAAAATAATTAAACTAACATTATCTAATTTGAACAGAAGCGGTTACAATTTTAAATATCAAACGGAGGTCAGCAAAATGAATCAAGAGACAAGGCTAGAAAGAGATTCGCTGGGGACAGTTAAGGTACCAGAGGGAGCACTTTACGGGGCTCAGACCCAGCGAGCAGTAGATAATTTTCCTGTTTCCGGGATGCGTCCCTGGAGAGCATTTATCTGGTCTATGGCGATAATCAAGCTGTCCGCGGCTGAAGTGAATAATGAATTAGGATTGCTGGATGATCAATATGCCAAGGCAATCATAAAAGCTGCAGGGGAAGTAGCGGAAGGGAAATGGGATGAACAGTTTGTAGTCGATCCTTTCCAGGCTGGTGCCGGAACGAGCCATAACATGAACATGAACGAAGTTATCGCTAATCGAGCCACGCAGATCCTGGGTGGTGGATTAGGGGAGTACCTGGTAAATCCAAACGATCACGTCAATATGGCACAATCCACGAATGACACCATTCCGACCGCGATCCGTTTAGGCTGCTTGTGGCGATTTGATGAGCTTCTCAAGGTGACCGAGAATTTAGGTCTTGCACTGCGGGAGAAAGCCGTTGAATTCGATAACATCCTAAAGTCTGGACGGACCCACCTGCAGGATGCAGTTCCGGTCCGCCTGGGGCAAGAATTTGGGGCTTATGCCAGGGCGGTTGAACGGGACACCGAGCGGATCCGCAGGTCCGCTCAAGGCCTTCGCCGCCTGGGGATCGGTGGCACTGCAACTGGCAGCGGTTTGAACGCCCACCCCGAGTATCACCCACGCATGGTTGAGAAATTGAGTCAGCTCACAGGTTTGGAATTGTCCGAATCTGATGATTTGTTCGAAAGTATGCAGTCGATGGCGGATGTGGCTGATTTTTCAGCTTCGATCAGAACACTGGCAATCACCTTAACTCGTATTGCTAACGATTTTCGTCTGCTCTCATCTGGTCCAGCAACAGGACTGGATGAGCTGCGATTGCCAGCTGTCCAACCCGGCTCAAGCATCATGCCCGGAAAAGTAAATCCTGTTCTGGCCGAAATGCTGAATATGGCCATGTTCCATGTCCAGGGTTGTGACCACACGATCGCCTTGTCAGCCCAGGCAGGACAGCTGGAGCTCAATGTAATGATGCCGATCATCGCTCACAATATTTTTGAGATAATGCAGGTAATGATTGGCTCGGTAAGCGCATTCACAGAAAAGTGTGTGGTCGGGTTGCAGGCTAATGCGGATAAGGCTCAGGGCTGGTTAGACAAAAATGTAATTGTGGTGACCGCCTTGAATCCACTGATTGGCTATAGGGCTGGTGCAGATCTGGTGAAAGAAGCCTTGGCTTCAAATCGAACGATTCGCGATGTGGCAATTGAAAAAGCGATGTCGGGGAGCTTGATCTCAGTCAAAGAACAGCGAGCATTGAAACCCGAAGAAGTTGAGTCTACCCTCAACGATCTGAGACGATTGACGGAGGGAGGCTTGATCGCTTGAGTTAATTTAGATGAATTTGCGGGAAAGAAGAGCCTGGAAAAGGGGCAGCTCCAAAAAAGGAGGGTTACTTCCCATATTTGCAAGCCCCAACCGCAGCCCCGATGATCCCGGCCTCGTTCAACATCAGGGCAGGAACGACTTCCGCCTGGACGGTGAGATAAGGAAAGAATCGTTCGTGTTTCTTGCTTATGCCTCCCCCAAGGATGATCAGATCTGGCCAGAATAATTTCTCCATGGTGTGCAGATACTGGTCAATACGTTGCCCCCATTTTTTCCAAGAAAGTTTCTCCCGTTTGCGTGCAGCATCGGAGGCGTACCATTCCGCATCGGCGCCTTTCATTTCCAGGTGTCCGAACTCGCAATTGGGAAGCAGCTGCCCATTGGTAAAGAGTGCGGTGCCCAATCCCGTGCCAATGGTCACCATGAGTACCACTCCCTGACGGTTTTTTCCAGCACCAAATGCCATTTCTGCCAGACCTGCTGCATCTGCATCATTGATCATACAGGTTTTGTGACCGGTGACGGTCTTGATAAACTTGGCGGCATCCAATCCAATCCAATCCTTGTGAATATTCGCAGCTGTCAGAGTCACCCCTTTTCGCACTACTCCTGGAAAACCCACACCTAACCGACCTTTCCACCTGAAATGATCAGCAATATCTGATACAGTCTCGGCGACAGCCTGCGGCTTGGCCGGGGAAGGTGTTGCTAAGCGGTAACGATTATCCAGCAGATTTCCAGTATCTGTATCTACGGGAGCACCTTTTATTCCCGATCCACCGATATCTATGCCGAGAACTTCCATTGGATTCCTCCTGGAAAGATTTTTATCCTACTTTGTTTGGGAACCTCACCTAATCGAGATTATAACCGGAATGGGTAAGCCAATCTTGACAAAAAATTAGTTCAAGATATACTCACTCAGTGAGTATATCTTGATATGACAGCTATAAAAGTTGGGTCGCTCTCACCAGAATTTGCCATCCTGGGAATGTTATCTCTTGGGGTTGGTCACGGCTATGAAATATACCAAAAGCTTTCCAGCGATCTCGGTCAGGTTTGGCACCTGAGGCAGAGCCAAATTTACAGCATTTTGAACCGTTTGGAGGGGAGAGGTTTTATTCAAGGTACACTGCTCGAACAGCGCAAACTACCCGCCAAGCGTTTATTCAAGCTTACAGATTCAGGACAAGATCGATTCAAGGAATGGCTTTACTCCCCGAGCCGATCAAGCGTGCGGGCAATCCGGGTTGAATTCACCACACGCCTGTATTTTGCTTTGGCGATGGATCCAGGCCAGGCGGAAAAACTCATTGACCAGCAGATCGAAGAAACCAAAGCTGGATTAAAACGGTTGAAGGTGCGCCGAGATTCACTTCCTGAAGATCAGATGTTTAACTATCTCGGGATCGACCTGCGAATACGGCAGTTAAACTCGATTCTCGATTGGCTGGAAACCTGTCATGAGATCCGAAAGCACTATTCTAATTGAGGATCCATCAAGGTGAAAGCGCGTATCCGCAAATTAATGTTGTTTATCCTTCTCCTGTCTTGGTCGCTGGTTGCATGTCAGGGAGATGCAAACCCAAGATCAAGAAATAAAGTCGATCGCGATATGATAACCGTCTTTGCTGCAGCTTCACTCGCTGAAGCAATGAACCAGGTGGCAACACAATTCGAGGCCACTCATCCCGGGATAGAAGTAATAATTAATTTCGCAGGTTCACAGCAGTTGGCACACCAACTTTTCCAGGGGGCATCGGCAGATGTTTTTGCAAGCGCAGATAAGCAGCAGATGGAGAATGTTATCCATGCAGGGAGAGTCAACCCTGGTTCAGAGCAGGTTTTCATCAACAATCGACTCACGATTGTTCTGCCCGGGGATAACCCTGGAGATGTTTACAGGTTTACAGATCTCAGCCGCCCGGGACTGCATGTTCTGCTGGCAAACGAGGCTGTCCCGGTAGGGCGATATTCCCTGGAAGTGTTAGAAAGAGCCAGTAAGCAACCTGAATTTGGAGAGGATTTCAAAGACGAAGTGTTACTGAACGTGGTTTCATACGAGGAGAACGTGCGCGCCGTATTGACGAAAATCATCTTGGGAGAAGCAGATGCGGGTATTGTATACCAGAGTGATATTGTGGGGGCTGCGCGTGATGACCTGATCCAGCTGGAAATTCCTGAGAGCATTAATGTTATTGCCAGCTATTATGTTGCCCCGCTCATTGACAGTCACAATCCTGAACTTGGAATGGATTTTATCCGTGCCTTGCTTTCACCAGAAGGACGCAAAACACTGGGAGAATTTGGTTTTAGCTATGAAGGTCAGCATGAATAATCGAGAGATCCGCAAATCACCCCCAGCTCCCCCAGCAAAAATAAAACTGAGTGGCTTATGGCGAGTGATGAGCCTGCCGATGTTGATCTTCTTGAGTGTCCCGATTGTGGCTCTATTCCTGCGCACATCACCATCGAGCCTGGTTGAAAACCTGCGTCAGCCGAGTGTATTGCAGGCGATCGGATTGAGTCTGGCCACAACCCTGGTATCAACTTTGATCATCATCCTGGCAGGCACGCCCCTGGCTTATGCTCAAGCTCGAGGGCAGTTCCACTTCAGCCGCCTGATCGATACCTTGATCGATCTACCCTTGGTCTTACCCCCGGCGGTTGCTGGGGTCGCCTTGCTGATGGCTTTTGGGCGGCGAGGGCTTTTTGGAGAAATATTAAGCGACCTGGGCATCCATATTGCCTTCACGCCTCTGGCAGTGATACTTGTCCAGGTATTCGTCGCGGCACCTTTTTATATCAAATCGGCTTCCCTGGGTTTTTCCAACATCGACCAGGAATTAGAACAGTCAGCAGCTTTAGATGGCGCCAGCAGTCCGCAAGTATTTCGATTTTTGACCATCCCCTTGTCCTGGTCCGCATTACTCGGGGGCAGCGTTATGAGCTGGGCACGAGCGTTGGGCGAATTTGGGGCCACCATAATTTTCGCTGGAAATTTCCCCGGCCGAACGCAAACCATGCCCCTCGCAATTTATATTGGCTTTGAACTCGACCTGGATATCGCCCTGACGCTTTCCGTAATTCTGATTCTGCTCTCATTTTTAGCGCTGCTTATCGCAAAAAATATACTTCAGCGTGATTGGATGAGCAGTTGACCGCGCTGGCAACTTATGGCATAATTTTTTTAATTGATTCACAATCAGCTGTGATGGAAACGAGTAAGCTTACTTGAGCTGTCAGCGAACTTGGGAACGGTGCGAGCCAAGGCAGAAGAGTGAGCCGAAAATCCTTCCGGAGCTGCGAGCCGAACGTGGTATCTGACCACAATTAAGTGAGCCGGACTCATCAACCGTTAACCCTGATGCGAGTATAAGTCTTTCCTTTTTCATTTTTCTGGACCGTACTCGGCAGAGGTGTTCACATTTATGTGGAAACCAGGGTGGTATCGCGGGAGATTATGAAACTTACTCTCGTCCCTGTCCAGGGACGAGAGTTGTTGTTCTAATCATCGAGAACCCCCTGATCTCTTAACCTGCAGTACGAAATCCGGATACGACTCGATTATTCTACGAGGTAAATATGTTCAAACCAGTATCTCCGAAATTAACCATCACCCAGGTTGAAGAAGCGATCTTGAGAATGTGGAAGATCCGCCACGTATTCAAGAAAACTGAAGAACAGCGACGAGGCAAACCTGAGTATGTTTTCTATGAGGGCCCACCGACAGCGAACGGTCTTCCTGGAGTGCACCATGTACTGGCAAGGGCCTTCAAAGATATTTTCCCTCGCTACAAAACCATGCAGGGATACCATGTTATCCGCCGTGGCGGTTGGGATACACATGGTTTGCCTGTGGAAATTGAAGTTGAAAAGAAACTTGGATTTAACAGCAAGAGCCAGATAGAAGAATATGGTATCGGTCCATTCAACGAACTATGCCGCCAATCTGCTTTCGATTACATCCGGGAGTGGGAGCGGTTAACAGATCGTATCGCCTTTTGGGTTGACCTGGACGAGGCATATGTCACCTATACGAATGATTATATCGAGTCTGTTTGGTATATCCTGAAGAATTTTTGGGATAAAGGCTTGTTGTACCAGGGTTTTAAGGTCGTCCCTTATTGTCCCCGCTGTGGCACACCTTTATCTGATCACGAAGTAGCACAGGGTTACAGCGATGCGGTCGATCCGTCCGTCTTCGTTCGCTTACCACTGGTAGATGATCCCAACACTTCGCTCCTGGTATGGACGACGACACCCTGGACCTTGCCTGGCAACGTGGCAGTCGCTGTACATCCAGAGGTGGATTACGTGATTGTTGAGCACAGGTTGCCGGACGAACGCAAGGAGAAGTTGATCCTGGCTAAAGATCTTGTGGAGCAGGTCTTCCGGGATGAGCAAGTGGAAGTATTTGAGACCTTCAAGGGAAAGAAGCTCAGGGGTTTGAAATACCAACCTTTGTTCACCTTCCTGGCTTTGGATAAACCAGCTCATTTTGTGATTTTGGGTGATTTTGTCACCACCGAGGATGGTACAGGCTTGGTGCACATGGCCCCAGCCTTTGGTGCAGAGGACATGGAAGCTGCCCTGGAGTTTGACCTGCCGATTCTGCAGACTGTCGCTGCGGATGGGACTTTTATCCCGGAGGTGCGTCCCTGGAGTGGGGTGTTTGTAAAACAGGCCGATCCGCTAATCACGGAGGACCTGCAGGCACGAGGATTACTCTTCCGGGTTGAAACATACACCCATACATATCCATTCTGCTGGCGCTGTGACACACCGCTCATTTATTATGCCAGAGGTACCTGGTATATCCGTACCACTGAATATAAAGACAAGTTGACCGGTCTGAACCAGGAGATCAATTGGTATCCTGAACATATCAAAAACGGTAGATTCGGCAACTGGTTAGGGAATAATGTTGATTGGGCGCTGGGTCGTGAACGCTATTGGGGAACACCACTGCCGATCTGGGAATGTGAAGGCTGCCACCACCAGCTGGCTGTGGGATCGGTCGCAGAACTCAGCGAACTGGCGCGGAAAGACTTCTCTGAATTGGATCTGCATCGCCCATACGTCGACGAGGTGCGCCTACCCTGCCCTGAATGCGATGGCAAGATGAAGCGGGTTCTGGAATTGATCGATGTTTGGTTTGATTCTGGTGCCATGCCGGTTGCCCAATGGCATTATCCATTTGAGAACCAGGAAATGTTCAAAAACCAATTCCCCGCTGATTACATTTGTGAAGCAGTTGATCAAACCCGGGGCTGGTTTTATTCCTTGCATGCCATCAGCACCTTGCTGTTTGAACGCGTGAGCTTTCGCAACGTGATCTGTTTAGGCCTTATCCTGGATGCCGAGGGATTGAAGATGTCCAAATCGCGGGGCACCGTGGTCGATCCCTGGGATGTGATCAACGAGCACGGCGTTGATGCTTTTCGTTGGTATCTGTATACAGCCAGCCCTCCTGGTCAGGAACGGCGCTTTTCGATCGATCTTGTCGGTGAGGTGGTGCGTAACTTCACCTTGACCCTTTGGAATGTATATTCATTTTTTGTCACCTACGCCTTGCTGGATGAGTGGCAGCCGGATCAAGGTGGAGCACAATCGGATGAGAGTCAGAATGAATTGGATCGCTGGCTGCTGTCTGAACTCAATACCTTAACTCGGGATGTAACACAAGCGCTTGACAATTACGATGTACTTGGAGCCACGCGTCCGATCCAAACCTTTGTGGATACCCTATCCAAGTGGTACCTGCGGCGCTCCCGCAGGCGGTTCTGGAAAAGTGAATCAGATGCTGATAAACAAACCGCATACGCCACCCTCTATACCGCGTTGACGACGGTCAGCAAGCTGCTCGCTCCGACCATGCCCTTCATGGCGGAGGAGCTGTATCAAAACCTGGTGTGTTCGGTCGACAAAGAAGCCCCTGAATCTGTTCATCTGGCTAATTGGCCTGATTTTGATGAAGCACTGGTCAATGAAACCTTGAATGCCGATATGCGCCTTGTGATGCGCTTAGCCTCATTGGGGCATTCAGCCCGCAACCAGGCTGCCATGAAAGTCCGCCAACCACTGGCGGAGGCGGCTTTCTCCGTCGGAAATCTGAAAGAAGCCCAGGCTTTGGAGACTTATGCAGACTTGCTGGCAGACGAATTAAATGTGAAACGAGTTTCCGCCTTGAGTTCTGCAGGTGAGGCAGTCTCCTATTCTTTGAACCCTCTTCCAAAGCAACTGGGGCAGAAGTATCAATCCCAATTTCCGCAGGTAAGAAATGCAATTATGGCACTCGACCCGCACGAAGCTGCCCGGAAATTGCTCAGCGGGGAGCATATCGAGGTGTCTCTTGGTGATGAAACACTTGAGATCCTTCCAGAGGAAGTGGAGGTTCGGGCAGAAGCACGTTCAGGGTTGGTGGTCGCCTCGGAAGGTGCCTACCTGGCAGCGCTAAAGACCGACCTGACGCCGGAGTTGGTCCGAGAAGGTCTGGCGCGAGAATTTGTGCGCCGGGTCCAGGATTTGCGCAAACAATCAGAATTTGATATAGCTGATCGCATCCACCTGCATGTCATTGCCTCGGAAAACCTAATGGAAGCAATACGTGATTTCAAGTCCTATATCATGGGAGAGACGCTGACTCTCGAGCTAAAAACTGGAGAAATACCTTCAGATGCAGCCTCTGCCGAATTTGAGTTTGATGGTGAAGAAGCCAAGGTCGGCTTGCTCAAAGCATAGCAGGTGAATGCCAAATATTCAATTCCTCCATTTTTTCACTCGAAGTTAGACTTGAAATGTAGGTTGTATCCAAGAATTCGCTGAATACTGAAAAGGATACGGGCATCCCATAATAGATCGCTGAGATTCTCACCATTTTTGTTCGCTGGGGAGCAGGCTGTGTGCGGTCACTTCAAGGTTGAAATTTCCGCCCGCTTGTGGATGAGAGTAATAATCACCGAATGAATACCCGTTTTTTTTCTTGATTTGTTCGTGCTAGATTTCGTTTTTGATAGTGGGGAGTAGATTTGGTTGTTTGATCGGAGGTGCGATATGTCAGAGTTATCCAAAACAGTTGTGCAGCCAGATAATTTATTTCAGTCGGAAGAATACCCATTTTCACAGGGTCTGGTGGTGCAACCGGGAGTTTTCTTTTTCATTGCGGGTCAACCCTCAATCGATGTTTCTGGGAATGTTGTCGGCAAGGGAGATATGGCTGAACAAACCCGCCAGGTTTACAGGAACCTCGGCAATATTCTGGAGAGTGTGGGTGCTACCTTCAGCAACGTAGTTGAATTTACTACATTTATAGTGGGGAGAGAAAATTTACCCTCTCACCTGGCGGTTATCTCGGAGCTTTACCCAAAAATATTTCCGGATGGAAAATTCCCGACAGATACGGTTGCTCTTGTGGAAGGTCTGTATTTCGAAGATTTTCTCATTGAAGTGAAGGCTCTGGCGGTCCTGGCCTGATCAAAATTTCGAAGATATAAATTGAAAATATTTAAATGAACATACATGCTACCTACTTTAGTTAGGATTGTTTTGCATTCTTCGTCTTACCCAGCTAATTGAGTAAATTTGATATTTTCCCTCGTCCAATGTGTTTTCCGCTGTCACAAATTCGTCCTGGTCGGTGTTTAGATTAATGAGTATGATACCTTGCCTGTTTTAGGTTACACTGATGATTGTGACTTCAAAGGAATTGCAGTTTGGTGCGCAAAGCGAGGCAAAGCATTTTGAGACCATATTTGTTGAACAGTGGTCGCAGGTTTACGCGGTTGTTTTTCGCTTTGTAGGTGACCGAAGCGAGGCAGAGGACCTGGCTCTGGAAACTTTCTGGCAGTTCTACCGAAATCCCCCTTCACGGCGTGAAAATGTCAATGGGTGGCTATACAGGGTTGCAGTAAACCTTGGTTTGAATGCCTTGCGCGCCAGGAAAAGGAGAACGCAATACGAGGCTGAAGCTGGTGCGATGGCTTTGGAAGACCATCAAAGGTCAGGACCAGAGCTCGAAGTGGAGCGGGCTGAACGCAGGCGAGAGGTTCAGGAAGTACTGCTCGAAATGAAGCCGCGCTCAGCCAAGCTGCTCATCCTGCGCTATTCGGGATTAGCGTATAAGGAAATCGCGGCTGCATTAAAGTTGAAGCAGTCTTCGATTGGTCAAATGCTGTCCCGCGCCGAGGATGAGTTCGAAAAGTTATATCACCAGCGGATAGGAGGATGAAGATGCACATTTCCGATGCACAGATCAGGAGTTTTCTTGATCAGGAAGTTTCCAAAGAGCAGGCTGAACGCATCCAATTGCACCTCAATGGCTGCCTGTCCTGCCAGGTGAGAGTGGAAAAGGTTTCCCGTACGATGAATTTTGTCCAGGAAAATATGTTGGCATTAAACCCGCGCGAACAAGAAATCCATGTATCGACCAATCTGGCATTTTCAAAATTTAACCGAAATTATGATATCTTGGAGGACCAAAACATGTTTCGTAAGATCTTCAATCGAAAGTATCGTATCGCCTGGAGTGTTGTCGGTGTGATTGCGCTCTTAGCAGTGGCGATGCTCTTCCCTCAGGTTAGGGCTATTGGAAGCAGCTTCTTGGGGTTGTTCCGGGTTGAGCAATTCACGGTTATCCAATTCGATCCAGAGAATTTAGAAGATCGCCTGGGGTCATCCTCAAATTTTGAATACTTACTGGCAGAGGATGTCGTGGTTGAGGAATATGGTGAAATGCAGGAGGTTGCTGACGTATCTCAGGCGGGTGACTTGGCGGGATTTCCAGTACGACTACCTGATGCGATCCAGAGCCCAGTAGCTTTGAACGTGCAGCCCGGAGCAAAGTTATCCATGCAGGTTGACCTGAATAAAGTTCAAGCTTTTGTGGATGAGATCGGTGGAACAGGTCTTGTTCTCCCCGCAGAACTAGATGGCGCCGAAGTATCGATGACGCTACCAGTAGCCGTTATGGCCACATTCGGGGAGTGCGAGGTATCTCCTGAAATGATCCACGAGGCAGGAGTTGATCCGGATGGACCCCTCCCGGATCTGAGTCAATGTGTTACCTTGACCCAGTTTCCCAGCCCAGAAATCAACGCTCCACCTGGATTGAATATCGGAGCCTTAGGGGAAATATTCCTGCAGCTCCTGGGTATGACTCCAGAAGAAGCTGCCCAATTCAGTCAAAGTGTTGATTGGACAACAACACTGGTAGTCCCCATCCCGCGCTATGGAACAGAGTACCAGAATGTGCCGGTCGATGGCGTTGAGGGGACGTTGATCCTGCAGTCACAGCGGAGTGAATTTCCCCATTACCTGCTGATCTGGATCAAAGAAGGCGTTGTCTATGCTCTCACCGGTCCTGGTTCAACAGGATCAGCTTTGGAGATCGCTAATTCACTCGAGTAAGGTAAAATTTTAGCCAGAAACGGCAAGCGTGAAACCTGCCACGCAACGCGGTTCACGCTTGCCTGTGTTTTTATAATCACCAGGTATGTTCAGACCTATGAAAGATTCTGCCGCCATCACCACGCACGGTTTGAAAAAAGTTTTTGGAGAAAAAGTCGCGGTAGCAGATTTAACTTTGGAGGTAAGCCGCGGAGAGGTATTTGGTTTTTTAGGCCCGAATGGAGCAGGAAAAACTACCGCGGTAAACATGCTTCTGGGCTTAATAACCCCAACAATGGGTAAGGGTGAGCTACTTGGCTCCCCCTTGGGGGACTACCACACCCGCAGCCAGGTTGGATTTTTGCCTGAGCATTTCCGCTTTCACGATTGGCTAACAGCCAGGGAATTTCTTCACCTGCATGGTGAACTTTACCATATGCCTGGTGAGCGTCTCCATACCCGCATCCCCGAATTGCTGGAACTTGTTGGATTAGAAGCCCATGCTGAGAAGAAATTGCGCGCTTTTTCAAAAGGTATGTTGCAGAGAATTGGATTAGCCCAAGCACTGCTCAATGAGCCGGCATTGGTCTTTCTCGATGAACCAACTTCTGGGCTGGATCCAGTGGGTCGGCGGTTAGTCAGGGATATTATCCGTGACTTGAGAAATAACGGGACAACCGTTTTTTTGAATTCCCATCTGCTGAGCGAGGTGGAGATCACCTGTGACCGGGTTGCTTTCATCCGCCAGGGAGAAATTCTTACAACCAGTTCCCTGCAGAGCCTTGTGGAGGGAGAATTAACCGTGGAAATACGTGCCAGGAACTTGGACCAGGATATTGTACGTGGGCTTGAGCACTGGAGTCAAAATGTTAGAGCAGATGGAGATCACTTATCCCTTACTCTCAGAGGAGAAACCAGCATAGCGGAGATCAACCGATATCTGGTCGAACGCGGGGTGGATGTCTACGCAATTCGTCCAAAGCAGCTTTCTCTGGAAGATTTGTTTATCCAAGTGGTGGGCACCGAGGACAGCTTATGACGGCGCTGGTCATCGCTAGGCTAACATTCCGGGAGGCAGGTCGGCGGAAGATCCTCCTCGCTGCTCTTGTCCTGGGAGTGGTCTACTTGGTAATTTATGGGATAGGGTTTTATTTTGTTAACCAAGAGGTATCGAAATCCCAGGTTGGTCCTGGATTGATTGAGCTGAACCAGATGCGCAACTTCCTCTTTATGGCTGGTTTTTACGTGGTCAATTTTCTAACCGTAATGATGGCGGTATTGACCTCTGTTGATACCCTTTCTGGGGAAATCGCTTCGGGAACGATACATACGCTCGTTTCCAAACCGGTTCAGCGCTGGGAGATCGTACTTGGCAAGTGGTTAGGTTTTACGGGGATGTTATCTCTATATCTTTTGCTCATGGCTGGGGGGACGATTGCACTGGTATATATCATCTCAGGTTACTTGGCTCCTAATGTCCTTCGCGGCCTGGCTTTGTTGTGGTTGAACGCCGTGCTGCTGCTGGGGGTTTCTCTAGCCGGGGGTGCAATTTTATCGACACTCGCCAATGGTGTGCTGGTTTTCGGCCTTTTTGGGATCGCATTTGTGGGGGGCTGGATCGAACAAATTGGATCTTTCATCCAGAATCAAACCGCAGTTAACGTGGGAATAATTTCCAGCTTGATTATCCCCAGTGAAGCCTTATGGAAGAGAGCCGCTTTCGAAATGCAATCGCCGTTGGTGAGTGCTTTGGGTTTCTCACCTTTTTCCGCGGCATCCATGCCCAGCTTGCTGATGGTGGTATATGGGGTAATCTATGCACTGCTGGCCTTGCTCCTGGCGATCCGACTATTTAATTCAAGAGACCTTTAATCCAGAACAAAGATGAGCGCAATATCAAAGAGATTTCGCTGCCAAGATCTCATCGCTGTATCCAGTGCTTATCTCATAATATTCTTTTCTTGGCTTGCCCTGTACCTGTTGACAGGGGAAAGATTTACCATCATTGCCCTGATCAACTTCGTAGCTGTATACATGTTTGTTCCGCTGGTTTTGGTTTTGATTGTGGCAATCCTTTGCAGGAGCAGATGGCTGGGATTGGGTGTATTAATCGGAGGAGCAGCCTTCCTGTGGTTGTGGGGGGGTATGTATATTCCCCGCATAGGTAAGAAGGTCCCCGATGGATCCACACTCACCGTGATGACCTACAATGTGTTGGCTTGGCATAACCACTACAGTGAAATCCTAGAGACTATCAGCATTGAAAATCCGGATGTTCTTCTTCTGCAGGAGCTCAACAATGGCCTGGCGGAAGTTCTGAGGTATGAGCTGAGCGGGATTTATCCTTATCAGGAGCTGGAGCCGCTGGATAACCCCAAAGGGATCGGGGTGATCAGCAAATTTCCCATTTCCAAGAGCGAAGTTGCCCGTCCTCAACTATGGGCGGGTGAACCGCAGATTTTGGAATTGGAATGGAATGGAGAGGTGATCATGTTAGTCAATATCCACATGACACCCACCACCGGTATCCTTCCCAGAGACGAAGTCGAACAAAGCATCAGGTCCCGCGAAAGGGAAGCAATGTTACTGGCAGACCTGATACGCCAGGCTGACACGGTTATCCTGGGTGGAGACGCGAATACGACGTCATTGAGTGATGCATATCGAATACTTACTGGTGAACTTAAAGACTCTTTCCGGGAAGCTGGTTTTGGACTTGGGCACACATTCCCGGGAAGCAAGATTCCGGAGAGCGATCGGCCTCACATCGGGAGCTTATTTGTTCCCCCCTGGTTGACCCGCATCGATTATATATTTCATTCCGATGATTGGACCGTTTTATCAGCCCGGACTGCTCACTTTGATGGAGTATCCGATCACCGGGGGGTGATTGTCGAACTCAGTCGCGTGGATTAAATAGACAGCAAACGGCTAATTTTCTACCCATAATTAATTAAATATCGCCCAGTGGGTGCTGTAGATTTTCTCTTTTAGGAACACCTGCAGCTGGTATTGCGTACAGCGTTGCTTATAGATCCAACCGGCATATATTCACGTACAATTAATATAATAAGGATATAATGGGTAGACTTTGGTTATATATGTTAATGGCTAAGAAAGCAATTGACTCAGAAGATAATGCTCTTTCCAGACTGCGAAAAAAATGGCTTGCCCTTGCTCTGGGGCAATTCCTGCTGATTTGTTTTGGTTTCCTTATACTAAGAATCTGGTGGGAACCTCAGTTTTCCAGTCTCTGGGCTGGAATGGCGGGTTTATTCTCACTTGTATTTTTGGGACAGCTACGGAGTGAGCTAAAACTTAATACCCGTCCTGGTGATAACAAAATACTCCCTCATTTTGGTGCCGGAAACATACTCACCATCTGGCGTGGCTTTGTCATCGCTTTATTGATTGGATTCCTGATCACGCCCTGGCCAACAGGATGGTTAGCGTGGTTGCCTGGTTTGCTGTATAGCATCGCAGCGCTGGCGGATCTGTTTGATGGTTATTTAGCCAGAAGATTCGATCATGCCACCCTCCTGGGAGAGAGATTGGACCTGAGCCTAGATGGTCTGGGTGTGTTAATTGCCAGTATATTACTGGTTAAATATGGACAGGTGCCTGTCTGGTACTTGCTGGTTGGAATGGCCAGATACCTTTATATTGGCGGCATCTGGCTGCGCCAAAAAAGTGGGAAGAAAGTTTACGATTTAAGGGAGAGTCCCACACGCCGTCCATTTGCAGGTGCTCAGATGGGCTTCATCGCGGTTGTCCTTTTCCCAGTATTTTCACCTCCCGGAACATACCTTGCAGCTGCTTTTTTTGCCATCCCTTTCTTGATCGGCTTTATCGCTGATTGGCTGGTGGTAAGTGGTATGGAAAACCTGGTGATCATGAATATATTCCCCCTGGGGAGCTACCTGAAAAGTGATCCGAAAATTGAACGCTTCTTCCAAAGCTGGATAGAAAAGGTTTTGAAAGACTGGCTGCCCTTGTTCGTACGGGTTGTATTGGTATTCATGCTGCTGGTCTGGATTGAGCGCAGCCTGATGGGTTTGTTCCCCCTGCAATCCAATTCGAGCATAAACATACCCCTGGCTTCTTCTTTGCCAGGGATATGGTTAGTGGGTTTATTTGTTTTCACTTCGACAGGCATTGTTTTGATCGCCCTGGGTGCAGCGGGACGCTTTGCTGCCATTCTCGTGTTATTCGGGGTAGGAATATACACCCGCTTCTTCGGCTTGAGTCCTATCGAAGTGCTCTTGGTCACTGGGTCGGCATTGTTATTTTACCTGGGGAGTGGTCCCTACTCCATCTGGAATCCAGAGCGATTTCTCATCTCAGGAAGGCTTGGTGAAGTATGAGCTTGATGCGGAAAGGATCTATCCCTTCTAACCAGCCGGTGTTACCCCAACTGGGCGAGAAGCAACTTAAGATATATTTGAAATTCTTCGTTTGGGCATTCATCCCACTTGCTTTTTGGTGGGCTTTGAAAGATATTTCTCCAGCGGAGGTATTGGAAAACTTTAAACGAATCGGTTTCCAGGCAATCCTGGTCTTGGCGGGATTGAATGTGGTCATTTTTGCCTTGCTCAGTCTGCGCTGGTGGCTCATCTTGCGGGCACAGGGTCATCATCCATCATTTCTCTCTTTGATCAGCTATCGGCTGGCGGGTTTCGGAGTCAATTATTTCACTCCCGGCCCTCAATTTGGAGGAGAGCCCCTCCAGGTCTATTTGCTCAACCAGCGAGAAGGGTTGAAAACTTCCACTGCAGCTGCCAGTGTAAGTGTGGATAAATTACTTGAGTTATTGGCTAACTTCTCCTTTTTATTCGTTGGCATTTCTCTGATCCTCCTTTCAGGAAATTTGGCAGGAGCAACTCGAAGCGAGTTGATTTTCCTGCCATTGTTGCTGCTTGCATTTCCAATCTCATACTTGGTAGCTTTGAGATTGGGTTATCAACCACTCAATGCACTGGTTATCCGAATCGATAATCGGAATATTGATAGCAGCCGCTTTGAGGGCTTAATGGAGACCATCTGTGAAACAGAGTTCCAGGTTTCAGAATTCTGCCTTCAGAAGGGCCCAACCCTACTTCTTGTGGCTTTCTTGTCTATGTGGGTATGGGCTTTAATGGTCCTTGAGTTCAATCTGATGGCGAGATTCTTGGGAATCCATCTCACTCTTATCCAGGTTTTGGTTGCATTGACTGCCGCGCGAATTGCATTTTTACTCCCCTTGCCTGCTGGATTGGGTTCGCTGGAAGCCGGGCAGGTGATGGCAATGGGTTTGATCGGAGTGAATCCCATCTTGGGTGTCAGCCTCAGCTTGCTGATCAGAGTCCGGGATGTAATTTTTGGCGGAATCGGCTTATGGCTGGGAGTGATCTATAGCCGCAAACCGACTCATAAAAAAGGGAACATTAATTTACTGTCACATTTCAAAAGGAGAGAAACATGAAAACAAGTACATCCCGATTTGGTGCAGTTCAGGTAGGGATCATAATCCTTGCACTTACTTCAGCATTCATCCATTTTTCTTTGCTCTTCCCTGACATCTTATTTATATTGAATGGTCTGGGGTATCTGGCTCTGCTGGCTGCCTACTTTTTGCCAATTGAGATTGCCAGGAAAAATCACAGCCTGCTGCGCTGGTTATTCATTCTTTACGCTGCTGTGACGATCATCGCCTGGGTGATGATCGGTGATAAGTCTTGGCCAGGTGGCGCATTGGGATACGTGACAAAAGTGGTTGAAATTTTCTTGATAGCGTTATTGGTTGTAGATGGGCGCAAGAGTAATTCTTGAATCTCGTCTATCCAGAAATTGAGAGAATCTTATGGTGAATTATTGTGTAGAAAGAAAAGTTATCTCCCGCATACCTACCCCAGATGGTGAATTTCAACTCTATCTTTATACGAACGATCAAGATGATAAAGAGCACCTTGCTTTGGTCATGGGTGAAGTCAGTGGCAAAGAGGATGTCAAAGTCCGCATTCATTCAGAGTGTTACACCGGTGATGTACTTGGTTCTCTGCGCTGTGATTGTGGAGAACAGCTCCGCTTTGCGATGCATAAAATCGCCATGGCTGGTGAAGGGGTTTTGATCTACCTTCGTCAGGAAGGTCGCGGAATTGGCTTGTTGGATAAGCTGCGTGCTTACAACCTGCAGGACCAGGGATTGGATACCGTAGACGCTAATTTGGCGTTGGGGCATGAAGCAGATGAGCGTGATTACACACTGGCAGCCTGCATCCTTAAAGACCTGGGACCCAGGTCGGTAGAATTGATGACAAATAACCCCTTGAAGATTGAAGAACTCCTCCAGGCGGGTGTACAGGTTACCCAGAGATTGTCGCTGGAAACCACAGTCACCTCGCATAATGTCCAATATTTATTTACCAAGGCCCAGCGCATGCAGCATATGCTTAACCTGGATCACCTTTTCCAGCAAAGCATGGTTCCCCAAAAAGGTAGGGGTAATGGAGCTGCTTGAGCGGATTTTAGCGGAGATGAGCGGTATTGAAAAACCTAACAGCCGCCCATTGGTTACGCTGAGCTACGCACAAAGCTTGGACGGCAGTATTGCACTCCGGCGCGGAGTTCAAACGCGGATCAGCAATGAGGCATCTGCACGTTTAACTCACCAGTTGCGTGCAAATCATGATGCTATCCTTGTTGGTATTGGTACAGTTCTTGCGGACGATCCCAGACTGACAGTGAGATTGGTCAGCGGGAAGAACCCACAGCCGGTCATTCTTGACAGCCATTTGCGCACGCCACCGGGATCGGCACTGGTCAGGGAAGGCAAGCCCTGGATTGCCACAACGCTTGCGAGCGATCCAGAAAAGGCTGAAAATTTTGTTGCTCAAGGCGTCGAACTGCTTCATCTCCCGCATGACACTCACGGACAGGTTATGCTTCCAGAACTTCTGGGATGCTTGAGCCGAATGGGTGTTGAACGGTTAATGGTCGAAGGCGGAGCAACGGTGATCTCGAGGTTCCTCTCAATGCAGCTGGTTGACTATTTGGTCATAACAATTGCTCCGCTGATCCTGGGAGGACTCCCTGCAGTGAATTTTTCAGAATCGATATGGGCAGAATCTTCCCAGGAATATTTTCCAGGATTGGGAGACATGGTTGTGGAAATGTTGGGTGAAGATATGATTATCTCAGGAATGCCAAGTTGGCGGCCATTGCTGAGATACTAAAATAGAGTTGACATGCAAAGCACAGGCGTATTATTTGTGGCTCCAAGGGTGGTAGAAGTTCGGCAGGAGCAGATGGCAGACCTGAAACCCGACCAGGTCTTGGTTCGAACCTTGATTTCTGCGATCAGTCCTGGAACGGAAATGCTGCTTTATCGCGGTGAATTTCCCGCTGACCTGCCCCTGGATGAAAATCTCGAAAGTCTTGCTGGGCAAGCAACTTATCCTGTGAAATATGGGTACTCGGCGATCGGTGAGGTCATCGAGCGTGGGGAGGCAGTGGATTCTGAATGGATTGGCAAGCGGGTATTTGCTTTCCAACCTCATGTTAGCCATTTTGTCGTGAAACCGGATGCACTGCAAGTCATCCCGCAAGAAATTTCGGAGGAAGATGCAGCCTTTTTACCCAATATGGAGACTGCGGTGAACTTTGTAATGGATGGCAGGCCATTAATCGGGGAAAATGTGATTCTCTTTGGACAGGGAATCGTTGGTTTATTAACCACTGCGCTCTTGGCCCAATATCCCCTGAATAACCTGATCACTGTTGATCCTTTTGCTATTCGACGCCGGGCATCGCTTGATCTTGGGGCCAATATTTCCATAGAATCCTCTGATGCCGTTTCGATGGAGCAGGGAATTGGACTGTTCAAAGGTTCTCGATTTCCAGGTGCAGATCTAATATACGAGCTTACTGGCAATCCACAGGTGCTAAACCATGCCCTGGAAGTTTGTAGATTTACCGGTCGCATTGTTATCGGATCTTGGTATGGAAAAAAGCAAGCTGACCTCAATCTTGGCGGTTGGTTTCATCGTAGCCGGATCCAGCTGATCAGCAGCCAGGTGAGCAGCATAAACCCCGAATTCAGTGCCAGGTGGGACAAAGATCGCCGTTTTCAAGTTGCCTGGGAAATGCTCAGCAGGGTGAAACCTTCCCGGTTAATCACCCACCGAATCCCAATCCGGGAAGCAGGCGAGGCATACCGCTTGGTGGATCAACAACCGGGTGAAACGATCCAGATTATTCTTACATATTGATCTGGATTCGTTAATCAATGTGTAAAAATGAGCGATCGGGGGATATGGTGGGTATAATCAAACCTGAGTTCAAACAAGGGAAAGGAGATCGAAGGGATGTACAACGTTGCTGTCAAGCGGGAATTTACAGCTCAACATTTTCTCATTGGGGGTGATTGGGGTCCTGAGAACGAACTTCATGCCCACCAATACCAGGTTGAAGTGCAGTTGCAGGGTGCTAAGTTGGACCAACACGGATATCTGGTTGATATTGTGGATATCGAGAAGAACCTTGATTCAATGGTCGCAGATTACCGGGGCAAGGTTCTCAACAATTTACCCGAATTCAAGGGGTTGAATCCTAGCATTGAACATTTCTCGCGCATCTTTTGCCTGGGATTTGCCAAGAGAATCAAGGAAGATAATATTTCCAGGATCAAGGTGAAAATCTGGGAGAATGATATAGCTTGGTCTTCCTACCAACATGAGAGAAATCAGCAGGGTAAGTAATATTGATCTTGGGTAGGTTAAATTGCGTATCGCGTTGATTGTATATGGGAGTATCGATACCCTCTCTGGGGGATATTTATATGATCGGATGCTGGTGGAATACATGAAATCCAGGGGAGACCAGGTGGCGATCATTTCCATCCCCTGGCGGGACTATGCCCGCAATCTCCTGGATAATTTCTCAATCAGCTTATACAAGAAGCTGGTGGACCTACCTGTTGATTTAGTCCTGCAGGATGAGCTCAATCATCCTTCCTTGTTTATACTTAATAAAGCGATTTCCAGAAAGAGGGATTTTAAAATCATCTCGATTGTCCATCACTTGCGAAGCAGTGAAGCGAATCCAAAATTGGTAAACTACTTCTACCGCTGGGTGGAGAAACAATATCTGCAGCATGTGGACGGCTTTGTTTTTAACAGCATAAGCACTCAAGATTCAGTTGAAAAGTTAACCAAGAAAAACAGGCCGTCGGTTATGGCATATCCTGCCGGCAACAGGCTACACCCCGAGATCTCTCATAGTCAGGTTGCTGCCAGATCGAAACTGGGTGGACCTCTGCAGATCATATTTCTCGGGAATGTTACTCCCCGAAAAGGTCTGCATGTGTTGCTGGAGGCTTTGCGGGAAATCCCGCCAGAATATTGGCGCTTGACAGTTGTCGGTAGCCTCGGGATGGATCCACGTTACGCAGAAGAAATCAGGCGCAGTGTGCATAGATCTGGTATTGAAAAATTAGTGTCTTTTACCGGTCCCCTGGATGAACGCGATCTCAGGAGCAGGCTGTATCGAAGTCAATTAATGGCTGTTCCGTCTTTCCACGAGGGCTTCGGTATCGCCTATCTGGAAGGAATGGGGTTTGGTTTACCTGCGATTGCCTCTTCTGATGGTGGCGCAGGTGAATTCGTAACCCACGGAGTGGATGGGTATCTGGTACCACCAGGCAACCCTTCACTGCTCTATGAATATATCTTAAGGCTGAGTAGCGATAGAGTGCTGCTTTCCCGGATGAGCCTTGCGGCCTTGAATAGATACCGGAACCACTCGACCTGGGAGGAGTCAAATTCCCGGATTAGGTATTTCTTGGAGAAAATGAGCCATTGAAAGGACAATAATGACCGCAGAGGGTTACAGTTTTACTCATTACCTGGCAGCAAAAAAAAGCGTTGATAACCGGGCAATCAATCGATATGTTTGGCAGTTATTAGGAGAGTCATTGCCCCAAACTTCAGAAGATGCCCCGCTAAAAGTCCTTGAGATAGGTGCGGGTATTGGCACAATGATCGAACGGATGCTCGAGTGGAACTTATGCAAGCGTGCGGATTATACGGCTATTGATTCATCTTCCATGAACATCAACTTCGCCAAGGAACGACTGCAAGACTGGGCAGTTCAGCAGGGGTACCTTGTGGAAAAAAGGCAAGACATATTGACCATACAGCGGGAAGATATCCAGGTTGACATGAAGCTGCTCGATATTGATTTATTCGATTTCCTCGCTGATCAGCGAAATGAAAGTTCATTTGATCTCTTGGTGGCGCATGCTTTCCTTGACCTGGTTGATCTTCCGCGCACTTTGCCGCGAATCTTCAAATTAGGACGCAGCGGAAGTTTGTTTTATTTCTCCATAAACTACGACGGCTTGACAATATTTGAACCTCTTATCGATGCGGATTTCGATCGACAGGTTCTGGATCGCTATCACCTCACGATGGGTGCACGTTTTCAGGAAGGTAAACTCTTCGGGGATAGTCAATCTGGACGCCACCTCATCCAACAAATCCAAGCTGCAGGAGGGATTGTCTCTGCGGCAGGCAGCTCAGATTGGGTGGTATTTCCTGGCTCATCCGGTTATCCTGAAGACGAAGCCTATTTCCTGCATTTTATAATCGACACGATCTTCCAGGCATTGAAAAATGATCCTGAATTAGATGAGGATAGGTTTTCGGCGTGGGTAGGCGAACGACATGCACAAATTGAGAGGCAAGAATTGGTTTATATTGCCCATCAGCTGGATTATTTGGGTGATGTCCAATCGAACCCATGAAAAATTTCAGAGAAATTAACACCAGCGGTATACCAAGTCAAATGGGAAGTTATGCACTTCACCTGCGGCTTGACCAGCCTTCTTGTGAGCAAATTGGAAGGCTGGGAGAGTTTTATTTCCCTGCCGGTGATTATTTATATATTGGCAGCGCAATGGGTTCTGGTGGCTTGCGAGCTCGTTTAAGCCATCACCTGCGAGGACCAAAGCGAAATCACTGGCATATTGATTGGCTGCGGGCGATCACGAAGGTAGCAGGGTTTTATTATCTGGTGGGTGATAAACGGTTCGAATGTTTGTGGAGTCAGATGCTTGGAGAAAACCCTGGGACAGCGATCCCAGCACCTCGGTTCGGTGCCAGTGACTGCATGGTTAGTGGTCAGTCATGTTTTGCACATTTATTCTGGCTGGGATCAGGCTTGCGTATAGATAAATTAGCTAAGCTACTTTCTGAGGCCTGTGGAACCAGGGTGCCTTATCTCCAAGTCAGAGCGGACACATACCATGAGATAGAGTAAAATTCATCTTATGGAATCAACTGCAAAAATATCGCCCAAATATTTAAGAGACT
>CP070764.1:1025758-1078716 GCA_020349245.1 Chloroflexota bacterium
TTCAAAAATTAGGAAATAGTATGGGCGGTGGAGATCACGGCGCTGCTGGTGGTGCAACAACCGGGACGTTGTTGGTGTTTTCAGATTTACAGTAGCGAGCTGGCACCCAACCCCGGTTATCAGAAGCGATATCGCTTGGGAGGTTGACGATCCAATATTCACCGTCAGTGCTCACCCCAACGACCGCCAAGATCGAACCTATGGGTACAGTACCGTAACTGGGAAAAGCATTGCCGGGACCGCTGCGCACATTTACCGGTTCAATAGTTATGGCAGCCGGTGCTCCGGAACCAGGTGCCGCGGCAGTGATTTTCTTGGGCAAAGCGGGGGTTTTAATTACAGGTGCACTGCCAGAATTCTGCGTACTGACATACGCCCCAAAGACCCATCCCATGCCATCTGCAGCCAGGCTGGAGGGCAGCTTAATTGCCCACCATTCTCCATCTTCACTCTTGCCGCTGATCTCTACCTGGGCACCAGTCGGAGAGACTCCGAAGACTGGAAACTCAAGGGTTGGTCCACTGCGAATGGTGGTCGTTTCGAGCATGGTTGCGGAGGGAGCACCAGCGGCAGGAGGAGGTGCGTTGACGATCGGCGGAAGCAGTGGTGGAAGTATTGTGGCTATTGTCGCTCCTCTGGGATTGGAGAGGGTGACATAGCTCGCCGATACCCAGCCAGTCTCATTGCCTGAGACGGAGACAGGAACCTTGACTGCATACCAGCGGGAATCCGGGCTGATACCCAATACTTCCCCGGTGGTATTTTCAGGAGCAATACCTAAAATTGGAAATTGCATACCTGGACCGCTGCGAACGTTCAGGTTCACAGTAGAAGTTACAGTTGGACCGGTTTCTTGCGGAGGTCGCAGAGAAATATCCGGAAAGCGGGGACGGGTGCTCTCCTTTGGGTAAAAATCATCCTCCAATATCCACACATTGAGATTATCAAATTCAACGGTGAAGCTATTTGGGGTAGCTGCGCGGACAAAATAACCGATCTTCCCCGGGCTCAGGAAACGCGCATCCTGGACTTGCTGGAGGAACTCGCCATTTGCGTATAGATAATAATCTGATCCGCTGGCAACTACGCCAATGCGGTTCGTCTCATTGGGTTTGAAGTTGATCGCTGTGTCGCTGGTTGGACCCGCCAGCAGGGTCATCGTCTGACCATCCCAAACTGCCATGGCAAACTGTCCAGAGCAGTTCAATCCATATAAGTAGCCGCGGTTATTATCTGGGGCCCGGAAAAGCATCCCGAAGTAATCCTGAGGATCACAGCTATCCGGCAGTTTCACTTCGCTTTCGAGGTAAAAATTCTCCAATAGCGGCCAGGTAACCTCCCAGCAAGCCCTGCCCTGCAATCCTTTTGCGGTCATTACGTATTTTCCACCTTTGATCTCCGATTTAAAACATTGAGCATCAAATAACGTCCAGTTGTTATCATTCCCGAATTCGTCTTTTCCACTCGGTTCTCCCAGTACCTCCGCCGGGTCACCAGAAACCGGTGGTACAGGTGTGGACTCGCTGCGACATGCGGACAGGATTATTGTGAACAGCATAATTGTAATGATCAGCGCTTTTTTCATCGCACCCTTCCTAGTTGTTATCTTTATTCGCCAAATTCATATAGATTATACATTTTACCTGCAGGTCTGTGACCTGATTATTGGAAGGCAGAATCCCTCACACCAGCTTCTGGTTTGACACATCCCGGGGAATAAAGCGAATCCAGGTTGCCAATGGATTGGTTTCCACGATCTCAAGTTCAATTCTATGTTCAAATCGATATGGTCTAGTGGTCAGTCAGGATGAATTTGATGGAGTTGTCATTCCGAGTGAAGCGAGGAATCTCTGAAACGAACGTAACATAATCCTATCGGCAGGTCAAACGACCCAAGATTCAAGGGAATAATCACCGCAAAGAACGCGGCTCGGAATGACATGACTTTATCGCTGGTATGGCCTAATTCCATCCATTTCAGATTGACGAAGCACTAGGAATATCTCCTAGTATTATTCATCGGGAAGAATGGCAAGGTTAGAATCGTTGAGAAAAATCTTATACGAAATGGATTTGATCAAGCGAAATAACTCAAAAAAATTTGTCCGAATACAAGATCAGTAAGACCCAAGTTCAGCAGCCAATTCCATGAACCAGGCAATTTTATCTACGGGTGCAATGGCAGGCACTTCACAACCTGGTGCAAGGATAAAGCCACTTTCATCCAAGACCTGCCCCAAGCACTTCTGTATTGCCTCTCCCATGACATCCCTGCTACCGGCCAGGAAACAATCTGTGGGGACGTTCCCGATTAGGACAGCCTTGCCCCGCGTCACTTCTACAGCTTTTCCCAGGTCTGTGCCCGAGTCAATACTGATGTTGCTGGCACCCGTAGCCACCATATCTTCCAGGATGGGATTTGCATTCCCGCAGATGTGGATGCCGACCCCGATCTCTTTCTCCTTAAAATAAGATACCAGTTCCTTGTGGTAAGGGAAGACATATTTCCGGTAGATTTCTGGGGAGATCAGGTTGCATGACGCCGGTGCTTCGGAATAGCCAATCCCGATATTGTTTTCATGCAGTGCTTCAGTAAAGCGTTTGGTGGCCTCAGTGCTGATCCTCATCAGTTCGTGCACAAAATCGGGGTCCATTTTTGTATCGAGGATTAAATTACTGGCACCCCGCAGACCCATGGCGATAGTCCAAGGTCCTGCGATCACGCCAGAGACAGGTGCATTGGTTACAACTTTCTTAGTCTCGGCGCAGGCTTCCAGATAGCCTGGTATCCGCCCGTCATTGTGCGGGTCAGGGAGTTTTAACTTGTTCAAGTTGCTCTTGTCAGCCAAGAATTCTTTGACCACCACACTCATGCTTTCTTCCGGGTAGCGCAGCTCGTTGCCCATGGCTTCAATATCCATGCTTAGATCCCACATCATGATCATGATATCTGGCTGGTAACGCTGGTACGCAGCAATCTGGGCTTGAGTGAAGACCCGGTGATCCTGAAGAAACTCTCGAACAGATACACCGAGCAGCTTTGCATTACAGGCCCCGGTGAATATGTATGCTGGTACTCGATCGAGTTCGGGATTCAGGTCAGTGAAGGTTTTCTTGAACGCAGCTGAAACCCGTTGTTTGCCTGTTAACGCCTGTTTCATAATTCACCTGCTTCTTTCCAGATGCAAATCTGCTCTTGGTAACAAACCAGGAAACTACCTGCAAATTCGATAAGGCTGGCGATCGCATGTGCTACCCAGCGTGACAATCCTCGCCCCAAAATTGCGAGCCCTTCGTTAGCAGATTGCTTCCTTGAACCAAATTTGATTGAGTGGTCTCCATGTTCGCTCGGGTATCTGATCTCAAGATTTGAGCATCTTCACTGCCACGGGATTTGTGAATTGACCTAATAATTTGTTAAATCACAATTCATGCTCCTGGACAGTTGCCATGCAAATCTCCTTGATAGCAGATTTTTTCAGGAAGTTAATGGATGGTTCAGAAATACCACGCATTCCAGATTGATGGATTATACATGTCTTCCAATTTTCTGAAGAAGAGACTTGTGTCGAAAAACGATCTGCAATCATCTGTTGTTCTATTACGGTCAAATAATTTATGTCCCAAATTAAGTGGAAAATCCCTTTGGGATACAAAAATTGTTCTTGATCCGGCAGTCTGAATAATCAGTCTGTGACCAGGTCCTTTCGATCAGGAATGGAGTTTTACCTGACAGGTATATGCATCATCATCTCCCGATGAGTTGGTCTTAACAAATAATCGCATTGAGTGGCGATGCAGTCCAGGCATGGATGCTAAATTCGATTTGGGAGAATGAGATTCCAGCGATGAATCCACTCCTGTTCTGAGTTGCGCGTTCGGGGAAACATCTCATGGCCCTTTCTTGATGGTCATCGAGAATTATTTTGGTGAGGAGTGGATCTCCTTCAATAATCTGGATCGTTTTCATTCATGTGGAGATTGGATAGAGCCTGTTATTCGACCGCAGGACCTTGCAATACTTTACCTCTGAAAATGATGGATAATTTCTGGGAAATTAAAGAGGAAGATTTGAAATCATGGGATGAAAAACATTAATTTGATACCCACCACTTTTCCCCGAGTATAACCTTGGCAATATAGTTGTGTGAAACACAGCTGCAAGAGAAACATGTTGGGTGAATTATTCCAGGTCCAGAAGAAGTTCGCCTGAAATATTAGGCAAGATACGAGCTGGGCAGGCTGCTTGAAAAGGAGTAAGGTCACTGATTTTACTCAGGTATAATCCTGAGAATGAAGAATTCGGTGGTTTTTACTGGGTAAACATCCTGTATCATTGAGAAAATTTATGAACATCTGGCGTATTAACACCCGAACAAAACAGCATTCCATTTTAGATGTACCGGATGCCTGGAAATTTCTTGGTGGCCGCGGTTTGTTGGCCAAAATTATGGTGGACGAGGTTCCCCCAACTTGTGATCCGCTGGGACCAAATAACAAATTAATTTTCGCACCGGGGTTGCTGGTCGGGCACCGGCTTTCCAGCCTGGACCGCATTTCAATCGGTGGGAAAAGCCCGTTAACGAGGGGTATTAAAGAAGCAAATGCGGGTGGAAGAACTGGATTTCACCTAAGCCACTTGGGAATTAAGGCGCTGATCATCGAAGATCAACCCAAGGAATTCATCTGGCAGATCATCAGTATAAATAAAGAAGGTGTTCAATTCAAGGAAGCGGGCGAACTGGTTGGTCAGGGAGTTTACACCGCTGCTGCGAGTTTGATCGAAATGTACGGGGAAGATGTAGCCATTGCCATGATCGGCCCAAGTGGGGAGATAAAGCTACGGGCAGCCGGAATCCAGAATCTTGACCAGGATAAAACCCCTTCCCGGATCGCAGCAAGAGGAGGTCTGGGGGCGGTTATGGGTTCAAAGGGTATCAAGGCTATCGTGATTGATGCAGAGGGTGGGAAGCAACCACCAATTTTCGCCCCGGCATCTTTCAAAGAAGCCAGAAAACGCTTCACCATCGCCCTGGTAAATCACCCGCAGACAACTTCTTATGCGGATTTCGGAACAGCAAACATGGCGAATTTGTGCAATGGCTTTGCGGGCTTACCGACCCGCAACTTCAGCCAAGGTACCTTTGAGGAAGTCGAGAAAATTGCCGGTGAGCAGCTGCGTGCAATGCTGCTGGAACGAGGAGAGAGAGCAAAGACTACCCATGCCTGCATGGCAGGCTGCTCAATTCGCTGTTCGAACGTCGTTTCAGATCCAGGTGATGACCAGGTTGTCGTGTCGCCTTTGGAATATGAAACCATTGGCCTGATGGGTTCAAATCTGGGGATTGATGACCTTGATGTAATCGCCAGGTTGAACCGGGAGGTTAATGACCTTGGATTGGATTCTATTGAAATTGGTGCTGCCCTGGGTATAGCCTGCGAAGCGGGTTTAATGTCATTTGGAGATGGGGATCGAGCCCTGGAATTAATTAGGGAGATTCGCACAAGAACGCCATTGGGGCGTGTCTTGGGAAACGGTGCTGCGATAACAGGCCAGGTGTATGGGATTGAACGAGTGCCCGTGGTCAAGAATCAAGCGATTTCTGCTTACGACCCGCGAGCGATTAAGGGGACCGGAGTGACCTATGCCACATCTCCGCAGGGCGCCGACCATACCAGTGGATTAACGATCCGCGCCAAGATTAAACATACCCAGCCAGAAGGCCAGGTACAGGTATCGAGGGACGCACAGTTGAAAATGGCCGGTTATGATTCGCTGGGTGCCTGCATTTTCAGCAGTTTTGGGTTTGCAGATGCTCCGGAAACAATCTCCGATTTGGTAAACGCGCGCTACGGAACGGATTTTGGGATTGATCTGCTTAAGGACCTCGGCCGCGAAGCGATCAACCTCGAAAGAGAGTTCAACCGCAAAGCAGGGTTTACCACGGCAGATGACCGTGTGCCGGAATGGATGACCCGCGAAGCTTTGCCCCCGCACAACACTGTTTTTGATGTCCCAGAAGAGGAGCTGGACAGTATTTTTGATTAATCTACTTTCGTGATATTTTGTGATTTTCAAGCTTCTTGGTCATGAGAATTACCCCTAGGGCTTACGCTCTACCAATTTTGTCCTGACAATTCCTCAGAGCTGGGATTGGATTTTATGCAGATGAAGTTAATTGCTGACTGAATGCACGCTTCACGCAGATCAAAATTATTTTCAATTCCCTCAAGAAATACCCCGAACAATAAAATCGCGCCGATGCACGAAATATGCGGGGGTGAGCCGACGAAATGTGTTCCCCAATGACTTGATCCCGTTGCCCCCTCGCGTTCGGCCATTATTGACTGTTGCGAAAAAGATGCTGACATCACTCAGACTGATCTCTTGAGCCGTTTCTTGAGGGTATACCATCGCTACATGACCATGTCTCTTTGGCACGGTATTTTCTGCCAATGCAAAGACTGGTATACCCAGACTGGCTAGGACCCGAGCTGTGGTTAGGATAATCGGTTGCCAGCCTTCACCGTAGATCCCGCCTGCCTCTGGGTGAGTAATCCAGCGGTAAAGCATATTTGCGCTCATCTCAGTATCGCCAATCCAATGTGGAAGATGGAGCTGTAACGCTCGGGACCAATCCCAGGCAGCAATGTTGCACATCGTTACTCTTTCACCTGGTGCTGCAACATACCTTGGATTTTCGAATCCTGTATATTCAACAACCCTCATCAATGCCTCTGGGCTCCGCTCACCTGGTCGGTTCACAACTTTGGGATCGATTCTTATCGGTAAATGCCGGTTGGTGCTATCCCATTCATGAGGCATGAGCTTTCGTTTAGAATCAGAATACTTGTTTTCATCAAATACATAGCTTGTGGGTGAAGCGGGATTGAAATACCCAACCTGATCTAAGAATTTCTTCATTCCTGGATTGATATCATCATATTGACTCATTGAATCCCAATCGGTTGATTGTTCATTTACCTGAGATCCGACGCTTTTTTGATCGTCTGCCAATCCTTCAATCTCTCGCAAATCCTCCCGGCGAACAGAACCGCTGACTGTGAACAGGCTATTTGATTCCACCTCAAAAAATGATCGCTTTCGCCAGGTCAAAGCCCAACCACCTATTAAGTTGGCTGCGAAATACAAAAATTCTCTACGGGATATAGTCATAAAAATTCAACCTTTAATCAACACTATTTTGCGGGTGGAAGAGCAGCATAAAAAAATTTATCAGCTTTTCATGAGATGAAGATGAGATATATATAAATATTGATTGTGTGAAAGTCCTGTTCATGGGTACCAGGAATTTTTTATTTCACTAATCCAGCAGAGAGGATGGTTTGTATGAATTAACAGGTTCAATTGGGGGAAAATATATGTGAATGCAAAAAAGAATAAAAGATAGAAGCCGCTTTAAGATTTCAATTGGTCATAGTTTATTAATTCCACGTCATATTGCTGTCATTTTTTTTTGCGATATTCATCCCGATTGGTTGCGGCAACTTGATTTTTTATAAAATTTCATCCATAATGGAATAACTTTTCCTTTTTTAATGTGTTATTAATCTTTGCAGGAGAACGGCGGACTACAGCAGCCTCCCACACATTCATTTGGATAGGCATGAAAGGGACGCTTGATCTAACTGGTCGATATGCAAGACTCACCAGGAGGGGGATGGTCGGATAATAGCCATTGGGGCTATACCTAGCCCTGGTGGCATTTTGTTTGTTTTCAGAAGGAGGTGATTATCGAAAGTTACCATTGAAGGGATGCCAAAGGCATGGAAATTTTGACGTATTATTCGCATTAAATTGTTTTGGTCTTTTAAGGAGAGGACACCATGAACTCAATTTTCGTTTTAGTCATCGGTGCTCTTGGCATAGGAGTGGGGTATTTCTATTATGCCCGCTACGTTGACCGGAATATCGTGCAACCCAGCCCTGAAAAGGCGACTCCGGCAAAAATGTACATGGATGGGGTCGACTTCACACCAGCCAGCAAGAACGTACTGTTCGGCTACCAGTTCAAGTCGGTGGCAGCCTTGGCGCCACTGACAGGACCAGTAATTGCCGTGCAGTGGGGTTGGCTACCGGCTCTGGCATGGATCATCCTGGGCGTATTCTTCATTGGATGGGTACAGGATTACGGGGCGATGATCATGGGTGTGCGCCGGGAAGGCGAGACAATGGGCGCCTTGAGCTACAAGCTGGTATCGCCACGGGCTCGTACGATCTTGATGATCTTCATTTACTTCTACTTGCTATTGATCATGGGCGCATTCGGTAACGCGGTCGGCAAGACGCTGCTCGTGAATCCCAAAGTTCCTTTTGGGCTGATCGCACTGGTGCTGATCGGCGTCCTGGCAGGACAAATGATTTATAAGTGGAAGCAGGACATCATCCTGACCTCGGTGGTTTCGGTGGTGCTGGTCTTCCTGGGCATTTGGGTCGGCACCCTGGACGCTGTCTCGAATTTCTTCGCCTCCATTTGGGGGTTACCGGAATCTCCGGTGCTATTCCTGGGCAACACCCAAGCCCAGGTATTGGGCACGCTGCTGATGATCGCCTTCTGCTATCTCGGCGCGGTATTGCCGATCTGGTCTTTTGCTCAGCCGATCAACTATGTCTCGTTCTGGATCGTCACACTGGGTGTTGTCGGAGCGATCGTCGGTCTGCTGATCTGGCGCCCGGGGATGGGTGATTTCCCGATGTACACGCAATTCACCACAGTCAGCGGTCCGTTGTGGCCAATGCTGTTTGTGACCATTGCCTGTGGGGCGATCTCTGGCTGGCACAGCCTGGTCTCGACATCGGGCACGGCACGCCAGCTGGAGAAGGAAACTGATGCTCTGCCGGTAGGTGGTGGTGCCATGTTCATGGAAGCTGGCTTCGCGATCATCGCCTTCCTGACTGCCACGGTTGCATACGGTGGCTGGCAGGGATACCAGGATGCTGGTGGACCTGGCGCCGCACTGGCAGTGTTTGCAGGAGGTTTCGCTAACTTCTTGAACCAAATCGGAATCCCCACCGCATTCGGTACAGCCTATGGCTCGGTCTTCTTGACGATAATGGCGATCACGATCATGCAGCTGGTTGTGCGGTTCATGCGCGTTGCCAGTGCTGAATTGGTGGGTGACCGCGTGCCGATCATGAAAAACGTACACGTTGGGACAACAATCGCCCTGCTGCTGACAGTTCTATTTGTGTGGATCATCCCCTGGCTGGCTATCTGGGGAGCATTCGGCGCTTCGAACCAGCTGATGGCAGGATTGGCATTGATGCTGATCGCCCTCTGGCTGAGATCTGAAGGACGGCGCAATTCCTGGGCGCTTTACCCGGCAGTGTTTATGATCATCACGGACTTGGCTGCCCTGATCTATCTGGCTTACGTGAACATTACGAAGCTCCCTGGTGCTGCAACTACCCAGGCATTCATTGCCGCGCTGCTCTTGGCAATCATCGCAGTGGTACTGATCGTTGCCGCACTGTTCCTGCTAGTAGATGGTTGGAAAGCTCTGAGAGCGCCTCGCAAAGCAGAGGCAACCAAGTCTGCCTGATCCTTCCTCTCTACCGGGTTATTCTTATCAGGTTACCTGAGTAGAAGGAGGATATTGGGGTTTAATCGAAGGAGCGAAGGATCTTAGGTCTCATGAAAACGATCCTTCGCTCCACTTTAGGCGATAGGTCTGTGTTGATCCTTCGCCAAAGTCAGGCTGATGGGCTTATCGAGATTTCAGGGTCTGCTTAATAAAAAAGTTTATGCAAAGCGCATCCCTGCCTCAGAACGATAAGTACTGCTCATCCTGATTGTAGTCCGCGTTAAGCTCATATATTCGTAAAGTCGCACCGGGGTAGACTGGCTCAACGGTGAATGTGAATTGTGTGCTTGGTCAGTACTATTTCCTGAACGGTCCAGAGCTGGAATTTATTGAGCATATCAATTTTTATATCGCCCGGGATATTCTGTGCATATTGGGCTGGCAATAATCAGCAAGGTAGAGAGAGTACAGGACCTGGTTGCTGCTGAGATTTGTTAATGGATTTTACCTGGAAAGAGATTGCAGGAAAAATCGGATAAGGACCGATCGATAGTTGGATAGGCAATTGGATTGGAATAAATACCAGCCCTGAAAACGAGGCATAATGGACCGACCGATAAAGCTGGAGATATTTTCCCTGATCCCGATCAGCTACCACCAGTGTAAACACTGCGAAACGTTTTATGACCAATCGGGTATAGGTCCACAGGTACACCAACGAATCATGCAGGAATACCCGAACGAGGTGCTTGAAGATCACCTGCGCTTGTCTGAGCTGGTCGTAGAACTTGCCAATCGATACAAAAATCGGTTGGAGATCGAGGTGATCGATCCCCAATCTGGATTGGGTTTCTATAAATCATTACGTTATTGGGTTCGTGAGTACCCCACGTTTTTGCTGGCTGGCGAAGATAAAATCACCGGTTGGGACAGTGAAAAATTGGATGATGCGATTCAGGCTCGCCTTTCCCGCTATTACATTGAAAAACAGGAATTATATTGGTATTGAAAGCTTAGATTGTGAAAAAAGTGCTAAACTATCAACAGGAAATTATGAAAAATCGAGTGAAACACCAGACCAGTAATATCATCACCACCATCCGGGAAGTACTTTACGGTATGACCGTCTATGATTGGGTACTGGAATTGGAAAAAGCACGCAACGAGCAAGACCGGCTATTCACGATGGTGGTGTTTGGGGACTTGATTGGTATTCCGCTCCTGCCGCCTTACTATACATTGCGCTTGATTCCCTACATGGTGCCAACCCTGACTACCTGGAAACGCAGCATGCTGCGGGAGCGCGATTTTACTGACCTGATCACGCAGGAAATCGGGTAACACACTCGATCACAAGGGGCAAGAACACAAAATTTCGAGGTAACCAAAATGACAGAAGAAGAACGAAATATCTTCAGGAAAATCTCAAAATCGACCATCGAATTTATTTATGGGATGGCTGGGCACGACATGACCCGCTTCGCCCTGAAAACCAGGGGAAGTATGGAACACCTTTTTATCCTGATCACTATGGGTGACTTGCTTGGAGTACCGATTCTGCCGCCCTATTATTCACTGCGCCTGCTGCCTTACGTGGTACCCCAGATCTCGACCTGGAAGCGCCGTATGCTGCGTGAGCGTGATTTGACAGATGCCCTGGCGTGATTTTCCCGGAGGGACTCGCCACTGCATCAGGCCTGGATGGCTGGCTGAGGACCTGAGATCGAGATTTATTACGGAAATCTTGGCCTTCATTAGCAAATAAAAGGATATACCTTATGTCACTGGCGCGCATCTTTGAAGAAAATCCCAATAGACGCTACATTATGTTTGGCGGCAAGGGTGGGCTGGGCAAGACAACTTTCTCTGCTGCCACGGCTTATTACCTGGCGAAAAAGGGACACAGAGTCCTGGTATTCTCGGTCGATCCGCAAGCTTCCTTATCCGATATATTCGAACAGGATATCTTCGGTAAGGGAGCGGTTGAGATCATGGAGAATCTATATGCTCAGGAGATAGATGCAGACCAGCACATCAAGGAGTACCAGGAAGAAATCAGGCAGAAGATCTTTGATATGTATGGTTTGGACGAGATACCTGAAGAGATAGAGAGCTACATCCAGGCTGCAGCTGCTGAACCAGCCATGGAGGAGAGCGCCATCTTTGACCAAGTGGTGGATATCGTAGTGAGTGCAGAGTACGATTACTATATCTACGATCTGGTGCCTCTCGGCCACGCCCTTTATTACCTTTCGATGGCCAGCGTATACGATGAGTGGATCGACAAAATTACCAAGTTACGCCAGGAGATGTCTGAATACAGCCAGGTAGCAGCCGTGATCAAGCGCGAAGAGGAGACCGAGGAGGATATGATCCTCAAGGAGCTATTGGATATCAAATACCGCATCAACACATCCTCTGGAATCCTGACGGACAGCGAGAAGACTGCCTTCTTCTTCGTGATCATCCCGGAGGAGATGGCGCTGCTGGACACCCAGAAGGCAGCTGGTCTGTTTGCAAAGTACGACGTTCCTTTAAGTGGATATGTTGTCAACCGGGTGATACCGCCCGATCTGGCTCAGAAGAATATCCCGGACTACCTGCGCAACCGTTTGGAAATGCAGGAAGGATACTTAGATCGTATCGACAGGACCTTTGGGAACCAAGTCATGGCACGCATTCCAGAGTTTGAACGCGATATCACCGGCTTACCGATGATCGAGAAGGTGGCTGAGGCGATGTTTGGAAGGATTTCATAATCTCCAAGTTGAGACATTCAGAAGGAAGGCAGCTGAGTGATGATAGAGAAAACTACCCAACAATACTTAGAACTACATCCCAAGTTGAAATATTTCTTCTTTGGTGGCAAAGGAGGGGTGGGGAAAACGGTGCTGGCAGGGGCGATGGCTCTGTGGTCAGCCCAGCAGGGGAAGAAAACACTACTCGCCTCCACAAACCCTGTCCACAGTTTGACCAGCCTGCTGGACCAGGACGTGTTTGGCAAACCCACGCCTGTCACAGGGGCACCAAACCTCCTGGCGTATGAAATCGACACGAAAGATACCATAGAGCGTTCCAAACAGGAAATTCGTGAAAAGATCAACTGGTTCCTAAAGTTTGCCGATATCAAGACCAAGGCTGATGAATTTATCGATTCAGCCACGATGAACCCGGCTTTTGAAGAGTCGGCGATGTTTGAAAACATGATTGACCTGATGTTCGAAGACGAATATGAGGTGTATATCTTCGATACTGCCCCAACTGCGAATGCACGGCGATTATTGGGTATGTCGTCTGTTTACTCCATGTGGGTAAATAAAATGGTGAAGAGCAGGGAAGAAGCGAAATCATTGCGTGAAATGCTATCTTACAGCCGCAAGCAGGAGAAAGACCCGCTGATGGAGTACCTGCTGAATTTCCAGGTGCGCATGAAGAACGCCAAAACGCTGCTAACAGACCCGGAATTAACGGCTTTCTTCTTTGTCACCCTCCCAGAGGCACTGCCCATCGCAGTTATCACGCGCTTCATCAACTGGTTCAACGAGTTTGGCATCCCGGTTGGGGGAGTGGTGATTAATATGTTGATCGATGAAGTAAGTGTGGCGGATAATGCACCGGATTTCGTCAAGAACCGGGTTGCCATGCAGTCTGAATACATGGATGAAATCTGGGAGACTTTTGATGGAGAAGTGCGGGCGATTGTACCGCTGTTTGAAACAGAAGTTCGCGGTGTGCCGATGCTCAGCCGCACCGCAAATTTCCTGGTCACCTGATATGAAGTACAGCCAATCAAAACGAGCCCGGTTTCAGAAGGCCTGGGCTCGTTTACTACTCTAAAGGTATTTTCATGAATCCTATTTTGATGCTCGGCATAATTGGAGTTATGTACATCGTAATTTTTGGTGGATTAGCTTTGATCAGGCGAGAGGGGTTGTCGACCCAATTTGCTCTGGAATCGCTGGGCGTAACAGCCTTTGTGGCGATCGTGACCTACCTTACCAATACGAGCTTTCATCCCGTCTTTTTTTTAATCCTGATTTACCTGATCACCACGCGGGTGAGGCTGATGGTTGATTTGGGTAACTTTCTCTCCAACCGGGGCCGGCAAAGAGACGCGATGAAGGTCCATCAGTTTGCCCTGCGCTTGTACCCGGACCGGACATCAGAGCTGGTCGTGCTGGTGAATATGGGGATCGTTCAGCTGCGTCGGAAGAATCCCGAAAGTGCATCAGAATTATTCGAGATGGTTTTAGAAAAATGTGAGCAAGGGGGGTTGGGGATCAAATACGAAGCTGCTTGCCGCTACAATTACGGAGTTGCCTTGCAGCAGCTTGGCAAGGAAGCACAGGCCGTCAAGCAGTTCAACGAGACCACCATCATCTATCCAAACTCGATCTACAGCAAAGCTGCCGATATTGCGCTGCAAAAACGCAGGAAAGGCCAGGGGGGAAAATCAGAACAGACCGTGAACGACACCTAAACCCGTAAATAAAACTGATTCGAGTCACTCAACGGTCACAACCAGGTTTTTACCCCGCTGAAAAAAATCTCCGGATCCAAGAGCAGGGCTGGTTTGATGTTGAGTCTGATTTCCAGGTGAGGAGACTCGCGCTGGAAAGAAATATTCCGGATAGTGTTTCCAGACTTGGAGAGAAACTCGACCAGGTTTGCCATGAGTTCTTCTTCAATCGGCGCGCTGGTTGATATGGTGAATTCACCAGAAACCTGGAGCTGTTCACCAGGGTGAGTCAGATCCCTGGAAGCCAATTCAGCATTCGGGTGAGGCTTCTCCCTGCTGACCTGAATAATTTTATGCGGTGTTGTGCGCAGGGAAGCCTTGATAATAATTTCATCACGCCTGCCCTGAATGTGGCTGATGATCCAATAAGGGAGCAGCTCCCTGGTCTCCAAGAGGTACATGGCTTCTAATCTACGGAAAGGCTTTTGGGCATGTGCAATTACAAGCCTTCCACCGGTGCTGGAGGATCCGAGCCACTGTGCTTCTGTAATTTCCCCGACTTGTAACAAGCCTCTGCGCAGCCACTGGTAAGTAGCAACTCCCCTGCGGCGATTGAAGATGTTGAGACCAATATACCAGGCCAGAAAGAAACCGCTGATTCCGATGATAAGCCATTCACCCGAGGTCATGTTACTCTCCCTTTAATCAAGCCGTGTGTGTCATCTGAATTGTACCCAGATTTTCAGGATGGCGACAAGAAATTACGCAAGGATATTTTTGGGTGAGGGTACCTTTGAGGGGCAAGATTGTGATTACTTCTGGCGTGATTCTTGGGGAAAAGCCCGTTCTCAGGCAGGATCCGGTGTTCTGATCCTTCTCTAGATCCTCCCGCATAAGGAGTAATTCTTTCCAAAGCATTACACAATTGCATCGATGGTAGAATTGAAATCATTTGACCCACCTGAAGAATTTGAAGTGTTTTTATGGCAAATACTGGCTAGGAACTATTGGAGGTAAGATGAGTCATCCCTGGCGTATACAAGGCCACTTTCTAATGAATTGTAATTGTGATGTCTGGTGTCCATGTGTTCTCTCCCTGGGCAAGGCAAATCCAACTTATGGACGCTGTCTTTCATGGTGGGGTATTCACTGTGAGGAAGGGCATTACGGTGATGTCTCGCTGAGCGGCTACACTACAGGTTTATTATTAGAGACTCCTGGTCCATTGGCGGAAGGAAAGTGGTCACTTGGGATTTACCTGGATGAAAAAGCGCCTCCAGAAGCCCATGAAGCATTGACCAATATCTTCAAAGGCGAAGCAGGTGGACCGATCGGCTGGTTCTCAATCATGATCGCGGAATACCTGGGATCAAAGGTCGTACCGATCACTTTCGAAGAGCGGGAAGTTGGCTGGTATATGAGTATTCCCAAGATTATCGATGGCGCTGTTGAACCAATATTGGGTGCAGATGGATCCAATCCGGTTATGGCTAAGAACACGAATTACTGGGTAGGGGCTGATGTGGTTGTATCCAGGGGAACCAAGAGCCGCATACGTGATTGGGGACGCAACTGGGATTTTTCCGGGAAGAGTGCTGAGTATGCCCGGGTTGATTGGGCCGGACCGTAGGATTCAACGAATAGGGACAAAGATCATGACGAAGATTACTGCAATTGGATCACTGCCCCCCATCGGTGAAGTTCCAGAAAAGATGCTTGCCCAGGTGGTCAGGCAAGACCGTTTTGGCGATCCGAGGACCGCATTCCAGGTTGAGGAGATCAAAATTCCTGAAATCAAGCCCCATGAAGTATTGATCGGCGCGATGGCAGCCGGGATCAATTTCAATAATGTGTGGGCTGCCCGGGGTATACCCATTGATGTGATCACGACCCGTCAGAAGCAGGGCGAACCTTATGATTTCCATATTGGCGGCAGTGATGTCTCTGGTATCGTGTACGCCGTCGGGAGCCAGGTGGATAACGTCAAGATTGGGGATGAGGTGGTTGTTCACCATGGTTATTGGAGTCTTGATGATCCCTGGATAGAAGCAGGCAAGGATCCCATGATTGCCCCCTCAGCCCAGATCTGGGGATACAACACGAATTTTGGATCCTTCGGCCAATTCTGTATTGCCCAAGGACACGCAGTTCTGCCAAAGGCAGAGCACCTCACCTGGGAGGAGGCAGCTGCACCGACCCTGGTTGGCACAACTGCCTACCGCATGCTGTTTGGTTGGGAAGGAAATGTGCTCAAACAAGGTGACCTGGTTTTGGTCTGGGGGGGTTCAGGAGGGCTGGGTTCACAGGCCATCCAACTGGCAGCAGTACACGGTGCAAAGGCAGTTGCCGTGGTATCGGATGATGAGCGTGGAGAGTACTGCAAAAGACTCGGTGCGGTTGGATATATCAATCGTAAGCACTTCAACCATTGGGGGATTCCACCTCATTGGACAGACCTGGAAGGCCAGAGGGAGTGGACCAAAGGCTGCCGGGCATTTGGGGCCGCAATTTGGGATGTAGTGGGTGAAAGACGCAATCCGGATATCGTCTTTGAGCACCCAGGAGAAAGCACTATTCCGACCAGCATCTTTGTTTGCGAAGCGGGTGGCATGGTTGTTATCTGTGCAGGGACGACGGGTTATTCCGCCATGGTTGATTTACGCTATCACTGGGTGCGCCAGAAGCGGCTCCAGGGTTCTCATGGTACGAATGATGAACAGGCAAGAGCTTACAACCAATTAGTCCGTGATGGCAAGATCGATCCCTGCCTAGGGCAGGTTTATTCATTCGAGGAGATTGGTAAAGCCCATTATGATATGGAGAAGGGAGAAGAGGTATTCGGAAATCGAGTGGCCCTGGTGGGTGCTTCAAGCACTGGCATGGGTCGCAAGTGATCCTGGAAATCTGATGTCCTAATGGATATTAAAATATTTCTGCAAGGATTGACCAGATCCCCCATAAAATAAATAACACACCTGCGTACCTGCTGATTCGATCCCCAGCAGGTACAATTTTTTCTACCAGGACAAAGGTAGAAATGATCGCCATCCACAGTAAATTCATCACACCCGCGACAAAAAGTAAAGCCATCAAAAGCCAGCAGCATCCCACACAGTAGAATCCATGCTTTATACCCATCTTCACTGCGCCGCGATCTCCTTCTCTCCAATCAGTCATTATGAATCCAACTGGGGAGCGGCAGTGGGTAAGACAGGCATTTTTAAGCTGAGAAAATTGGAAAGCGCCGGCAAATATCAGAATAATCCCGCCCAGGATAGGTGCTGCACGTACAACTTCCATTGAAACCAGGGATGCGTTGTGAAGAGTCCATTGGACCAGAGTGGCTGCTGCACTGAACCCAATCCAAACGATTAAGTAACCCAGCAAGAATAACCCAGTCTTAAGGTATGGTTTATGTTCTGGTTGCTTCTGCCGGATTATTTTTGCATAAAACAGGAGCATTGGTGCGGCTGAGGGAGTCATCATGGCGACCATCATTACACTCCACATCAAAAAGTACATCAGGAAGGATGCTATTGTCCATATCCCGGTATGCGGGGATACAATCGCCATCCCAGAGAGGGAATTTCCCATTTGTTCAGTGAGATAAATTGTATATGTCCATGACAAAAGGACGACTGCCAGCAAACCAATTAAGACCACCCAGCGATCCCGTTTCAAGATGGCTTCAGCAAGATTTTCTTCCATAAACCCTTCTCAGAAAATTGATAAAGACTCTTTTCCAACGAATAACGATCGATCCTGGTAAAAATCATTCTTGAATTAATGAGCTTGTTATAAATTGGTCCAGGGTCGATATGAATTGTTGATGAGTCAACTAGTCCTGCCAAAAAATATTCTTTATTGTATCCGGACTCCGTGTTTTTCAAACATTTTCTGTAACTGGCTGATATTTCTCTCTTTGTAATGAGCTCCAGTCCAGAGGGACCTGTACCGCCTCCAACCTGGTGGTTCTGGAAGATCCTGATGCGTGTTCACGTACTTGTCAGGACTGATTTGTAAATGAATAACATCGATAGTCCAAAGAAAGTGATATCACCGGTTCTTTGAATATATTTACCCAGCTGTAGAATCTTGTATCTCTGGGCAGTATAATTTATCCAATATCAAATTTTTCAGCTGCTGTGATTTGAATTGATGAGTCTTGAAAAAATATAATCAAACGGACCAGATGCACTGCCAATTTTCCGGAGTGAAGTATGAACAATGAAAAAGAGAACGCTCTACCAAAAATTGGATATCTTTATCATTATCCAAAAATTGAGGAACCAAAGGATAGATTTCGTTTAGATATATTCATTTCTTCAATTCCCACTGATAAACATTTCGATGTGATACGCTGCCATGTATTTGTAAAAACTCCTAAAGCGGTAACCGAGCGCTTAACGATTTCGCATCCTTGGGTTTATGAAAAGGAGGCAGAGTTATGTGCAGGTTTTATAATCATGGAAGATAGAAAGGGAAAAAAGGAGGAAGCTTTCACTTTTGGGGGAAATTTAACGATCCTTGAGCAAGAAATGCAGACGATAGGTACAATAAAATCATCTGCTCCGATTCTGGAAATCAGTGGAGCTACACCATTACACAAGCTATTCACTGAAGAGTTACAAATAATCTTTGCAAAACGACAGGCTGCCTATTCAAATCATTTCGAATATGAAGCATTATTATGCCAAGCAGATCCATTCGAGCTTTATCTGGCGTGTCTGAGGGAATTGACAGAGAAGTTGGAAAATTTTCCTCCCGAGGATGAAGATTACCTTGAGCTATTAATATATCTCCACTCCCAGGAGCATCGCCTGAGAGAAGCGGGTCTAGGAAAAAAACCTAAACCGACGTTAGATGAAATATTCGCGGTTTGATTGCTGAACTGCCATAGTTTCCGCTGAAATCAGGAGGGTCTCAAGCGGAGAATGGTCTCCCGGTGATAAATCACAGGCGCTTCAATTATCGTTATCGCCTTGGATAAACTCGCCAAAGTGTAGATTTCAGGACTTGATTGGCTGGAAAATTGGGTTTTGGATATAATGCCCCCTTCATCCCGATTGCCCAGAAAAATGAAGAATGAAATTTGACCTGCAACAGGCGATCAGCAGGTCAATCCAGCCACGGCAATATTGTTTCTTCGCTGTCGAAAGTTTTTATTGCCTATTCTTGCTGCGTATGGAGATATCCAGAATGATTGATGTGAATTTTATAAGCTGGCTGCGGCAAGACAAGGAATAAGGGCTAATCCCCAATCATGGTGAAAGATCACCAATCCATTTGAAATTACCTCCAGTCAAATACTCCTGGCGTACCAGGATTAGATCCTCGCCTCTATTTACCGGTCTAAAACGAAGCGCATATGGCTGATCACCTTCCTGGATAATAAACACCTCATAGGTCGCTTGAGGGTTATCAATCCAATCTTGTTCATATCCCCATGTGGTCCAACCACTTCTACTCGCACAAGGAAATGAGGGATCTCCCCATGTTAGGAAACCACTATCAAATTGGAACCATTCGACCGCATCACAATCAAAGTTAAATCCAAATGTACCAGGAGTTGGTAATCCATGAATCCGTACCACTCCCATACCCCAGTCCAAATCAACCTGTGAGATTACCTGAATTTCCAGAACCTTCTTGCCATTGGCCCATTTTCCACTGAGATCTCTGAGATCTCCAATCCACTCGACCTTTCTTCTCCATCGATTTTCTTCGGTGGGGATTGGAGTGACGGTCTTCACCTGTGATAGCACTGCGGTTGGTGTTACTACCACTACGCTATTTTCTATTGATTCCAGTGAAACAGCTACAGCTGGTGTAACACAAACTGCAAGGATGGCAATTGTGAAGCAGATCGATAACACTTGGTGCAATACTTTGCGATACATGCTCCCTCCTGATGACCTGGTATCCCCCAATCTTCTATCAGAATTTAAGTTTTACGAACTACAGATTAGCTCTTTATACTTGAAGTCTCTTCCTGCCAGGAGCATAGCGACCGGGAGAATGGGTATTCAATCTCCCGGTATCCACTTCTTTGACTGGATTACTTCCAGAAGTCGATCATAATCGGACCCTCAACGTCTAATACCTTATGTAATTTCCCATCTCCCTCATCAACCAGACACACCAAGTATATTGGTCCATCAGTGAATAATGGTGCCAGGAATTGGTGACTTGGTCCCATTAAACCAATTCCAATTGTCGTTGTCCATTCTGGTGGTGGGGGATATGGATCTTCCAACCTGTCCTCCGGCGTCTTGCCCTCCGCGAATATCTCAATTGTGACACCGTACCCGGCGCGCTTTTCACCGCTCACATCATTCCAGACGATGATCGCCCCAGGAGTTTCGATAGATGTGGGTCCATTGTAGATGCAGCCGTCTTTTTGAAAGGTGATCGCAAAGATAGGCGGCGTATCTTTTAGTTTTTCGAGGGATTGATCACTTAGTGTCCAGGTCCAGGATTGGATCTTGCCATCCTGTATGTTATACACTTCCGTGGCTTCCAGGGGAGCGATACCGAGGTCACGGGTCAGGTCCATCCAGGTGTAAGTCCTGGTTGTGACGGTATTTCCTTCAACCTGCTGCACGTCGATCTGCAGCTGGATGTGGGATGCGATCAATGATTCGAAATAGGCTCTCAGTTCCTCTATTCCCCGGTAATGGTCGGGGGAACCAGGCAGCAGGGCAAAAGTTGGGGCGAGCTGCAGTTCCACATCATCGGAATAGAGCTTCAGCGCCGCGTTAATGTCGCCGTGGTTTAACAGCTCAACCTGTGCCAGAACTATCTCTTCAGGCTTCATCTGTTCCGAAGATACCTCTTCCGGTTCTACCTGTACCGAGGCTACCTCATCCGGCTTTACCTGTTCTGTGATGACCCCAGCAGGCTTTTCATGGGCTGCAGCGGCCTCTTGGAACTTGGACCCTGATTGGCAGGCTGTCAATGCGACCAGAAGCATTGCGGTTATGAATATCATTTTCTTCATTTTATTCTCTCCTCACTTCAGCATTTTCATGCTCTTGCGGGTTAACTGCTCCAAAAAACTCGCTGTAAGAGTGTTTTGCTGGAAGCATCACTTGTATTCAATATACTTGATCCTCGTTACTGAATCGTCCATGGAACGTTAAGAAATCGTGAATTTTTGTTAAATTTGCTATAATTCAATGAACGGGATGGAAATAAGTCCGGGTCTTTCAGGAGGGACGCATGACTCATCTATCCCTAAATTTATTAGGTCCCTTTCAAGCTGCTCTCGATGGTGAGCCAGTCAATAATTTTATCTCGGATAAGGTACGCGCCTTGCTGGTCTACCTGGCAGTTGAGGCCCATAAACCTCACCGGCGAGAAAGCCTGGCTGGTTTGTTATGGACTGAACAATCAGAACTTTCAGCCCGCACCAACCTGCGCCGTGCGCTGGCTAACCTGCGCCAGGTGATCGGCGATAATCGAGCCGAACCACCCTTCCTGTTAATCACGCGCCAGACGATTCAGTTCAACCGGGATTCCGACTATTGGTTGGATGTTGAGCTGTTTACGGGGGATAACAAAATGGAAACCACGCAAGATATTAACCTGTACAGGGGTAATTTCCTGGAGGGATTCTCGATTGATGGCAGCCTGGCTTTCGAGGAGTGGTCGCTTCTCACCAGGGAACGACTTGATCGCCAGATGGGTAATGCCCTCGGTGCTCATGCCAGCTATCACGAGCAGCAAGCTGATTATCAGCAAGCCCTTCCATATGCCTGGCGGTTGATCGAGTTAGACCCTTGGCAGGAGGCAGCTCACAGACAATTGATGCGGTTACTGGTATTCACCGGGCAGCGAAATGCAGCCTTGACCCAATATGAGAATTTGCGAAGCATTCTGGCGAAAGAACTGGATATCGAGCCTGAGGAAGAAACCAAACAACTTTTTGAAAAAATACGATCCGGGGAAGCGATCCTACTCCAACAAAGGGGAGAACACATTGGAGGTATTCAACGCGAGGCTCAGTTATTTAGCGAAAGTCCCTATCGTGGGCTTTCTGCCTTTGGAGAGGAGGATGCACATTTCTTCTGTGGACGGGATGTGTTTACTGATCAGCTCGTGGAAACAGTTAATCAATTGCCCCTGGTTACCGCCGTTGTTGGTTCTTCAGGCTGTGGAAAATCATCTGTTGTCTTTGCCGGGTTAATTCCCCAAATGCGTGTGGAACCTGAATGGTTGATCACCCATTTCCGCCCTGGCGGGAACCCATTTAAAGCAGAAGCATCAGCCTTGCTGACCTTGTTGAAACCTGAGCTCAGTGAAACTGATCACCTGGTGGAATCCAAATCCTTAGCAGAAGCTCTTTATTCAGGCAAAATTACCTTTTTTGATGTTGTTGAAAGGATCATAGAAAAGTACCGCTCTGCTGAGCGTATTCTGATTGTTATTGATCAATTCGAGGAATTATTTACCTTATGCCCGGACCCTGAAATTCGAAGTTTATTCCTGGATCGACTACTGGAGGGCTTAAACCCCCGTGAAGTTTACAGAAAGCCTGTTGTTGTTTTACTTCTGACCATACGAGCAGATTTTATGGGCCACCTGTTAACTCACCGCGCTCTCACAGATGCCATCCAGGATACTTTCCTGTTGATGGGACCCATGAACCGGGACGAATTGCGTGTAGCAATTGAGAAACCTGCTAAATTCCAGGGAGCAGCTTTTGAACCTGGACTGGTAGAAAGGATCCTGGAAGATGCTGGTGAAAAACCAGGGAGTCTTCCCTTGCTTGAATTTGCCCTGACCCTATTATGGGATCGAAAAACTGGAGGCTGGTTGACCCATAGCGGATATGAATCAATCGGTTGTGTCAACGGTGCCTTGACCTGTTATGCGGAAAAAGTATTCTATGACCTAAATTCTCAGGAAAAGGAACGCTCCCAAACGATATTTATTCAGCTGGTTCAACCCGGAATCGGCACCGAGGATGCCCGCCGGATGGCTTACCGCACCGACCTGTTTGAAGATGAATGGATGTTGGTGCAGCACCTGGCTGATAAACGTTTGGTCGTCACCGGGCGAGACCCTGATGGACGAGAAATTGTGGAAATTGCTCACGAAGCCTTGATCCGGCAGTGGGATCGTTTACGGGCTTGGGTGAATGAAGCACGTTCCTTCCGCACCTGGCAGGAAGAGCTCAGGACGATAATGAGAACCTGGGAAGCCAGCGGATTCGACGAAGGCGGACTGCTGCGGGGTGTACCGTTATCGAGAAGTGAGAGCTGGTTGGCAGAGCGGGGGAACGAATTGGGTGAACACGAGAAGGATTTCATCCAGCAGAGTGTTGAGTTGCGTGAATCCAGGAAAAGGGAAACGAAAAAGCGAAAAAGACGAACAACGATGGCATTAGCCTGCGGATTGGCTATCATCATCTTGCTGGTCATCTTCGGCTTTCAAAACTGGACCGAATCCGCCCGCCAGACTGAGGTCGACTATAGCATAAAGATCGCGAATAGTGCCATGAGCGCTAATATGAAGGGAGAAGCTGATCAGGCGTTAGCCCTGGCCCTGGAAGCAGTCAGCATCGGCAACCCTCCCAGGGAATCTGTCCATGCACTTTCGTCTATCGCCTTAGGACCTGGAACCCGGAATATATTGATCGGTCACCAATCCCCGGTTCAGAGTTTAGCCATCAACCCTGATTCCCGTTTAGCTCTTTCCGGAGGCTGCTCAAGACTGACAGATGTGGAAGTTTGTTCAAGAGGGGAGATCATTCTATGGGACCTGGCAAGTGGGGCAGAACTCCGCCGCATGGTAGGGCATGGAAATTGGGTTACAGAGCTGGCGTTCATCCCAAACAGCCGATCGAACTTTGGAATGCTAACAGCTGTCTCAGGTGATCCTCACGGAAATTTCTTCCTGTGGGATATTGAAGATGGAATTATCATTCGAAAATTCGTGGATTACCGCGGTATTTCCAGTATCGCGATCAGCCCCGATGGAAAGACAATGCTGTCAAGTTCGGATGGGAACACACTAATCATCTGGGATTTGTTATCCGGGATGAGAGTGCGCACGTTAGATGGGCATACTCGCGGGGTCACCTCTACCGCGTACAGCCCGGATGGGAAAACTATTCTTACTGGTTCAATGGATAATACGCTGATTCTATGGGATGCGAACACCGGTGAGAAGATCCATACCCTTCAGGGTCACCAAGATTCGGTTATTGACATGGCATATCATCCTGATGGCAGGACTGCTTTATCTATCGGCAAAGACCAGGCTCTGCGCCAATGGGATCTCCTTTCCGGCTCACAGGTTAATGAAAAATTTACCAATCGAAATCCTGGTTTATTGGAAATCAGCCCGGATGGGCAAATCGCAGTAGTAACGGAAGATAACATCATTCATGCCTGGGATATCGACCTCTGGCAGGAATCCTGGTACGTGAAAGGTCATCCGGATGCTATTACTGCCCTGCAATTCACCAGCGATGGCAGCTTGCTTCTTTCGGGTGGGATAGATGGTATTCTAAGATTATGGGACGCCAGAGATTTTAAAGAACTCAAACGTTTTAATACCGGCACGGATATCCTCACAGCCCTTGATGTAAGTTCAGATGGCAAAAAAATCCTGACAGGCAGCCTGACAGGTGATGCATCCGTTTGGGATGTGGAAACCGGTGAAAAACTTCACCAGCTGGTGGGAGATGGAATACCGGTAAGTACCGGTGCAGTGGGAATCAGCCCTGATGCTGAGATGGGCCTTGTCGGTACAGGATTCCAGTATTTTGGGTCTGATGAAAAGAGCCTGGTTTTATGGGATCTTGAGAATGGGAAGCGAATCCAAAGCTTTGAAGGGCACGAATTTCCTCTACGAAGTGTAGCCTTTTCTCCAACAGGACAATTTATTCTCTCCGGATCGCAGAACAATTACGAAAACATCGGCGAATTATTCTCTTGGTCTGTAGCGACAGGTGAACAAATTCTCAGCTTTTATTCAACCGATGACATCACTTCTATTATTCTCAACCCGGATGGGACACTTGCACTCACCAGTTCCGAGTATTTTGGCAACGTTACACTCTGGGATGTGGATTCAGGGAAAATGGTCAGCAAGATAGATGGGTTTACCGAAAAAGTACTGGTTGCTGACTTCGGTCCTGATGAGAAGACGGCAATTGCTGGATTTTCTGATGGCAGCCTGATCCGGCTGGACCTGGAAACCGGTGAAATTATCCGTCATTACCAGGGCCATGAGAGCGCGATCTGGGCGCTTGATGTAAGTCCTGATGCACGGTTTGTGCTTTCAGGAGACGATGATGGCAAAGTTATATTATGGGATCTGGCTACAGGGGAGGAATTGTTTCGTTTACGCGGGCATACCAAAGCGGTGCAGGGCGTTAGCTTCAGCCCGGATGGAAAAACAGCTTTCTCTGCGGGGAGAGATGGTGAGCTGATCCAGTGGAGAATCGCAGATCTCCCGTTTGGCAACCTGGTTGAGTGGGTAAAAGCTAATCGGTATGTCCGTGATTTGACCTGCGGGGAACGGGACCAGTACGAGGTTGAACCATTATGTGAAGATTAATTAATATGCTGATGGGCTGATATTCCAGCAGGAAAAACCGCTCGTTGGGTCCGAGATACCCGGGCATTCCAGACCGTCCCAACTTTGAATCTGGACAGGTATTTGATGCCAATAATACAGGATGATACAACCAGCCTGGATGAGGAAATGGTTACCCTGGTTCCAATTACTGTGGGGGATTAATGGTTCTGGTTAATCATTCCATCAACCCAAAAGATAATAAAGCTAATTCATGTGCGGGTGAATTGCAATTAATTCAGAGCGCCTGGGATGAAGAAGCCTCCTGTGACCCTCGAATCGGGTTTTGTAGAGGAAATCCCCCAGATTTTTGGTAGAACTGGGGGGCTGAAACAGCTTGGAGTCACCCCAGGGGGATATTCAATTGGCGAATTATCTGTCCACAGCGTCAGGAGACATCGTTGGAGTGGACAAAACCCTTATTCAAAGGTGACTGGAAACGCGATTTTCACATGTTGTTGAGCAATTCATCCCCGGGGGTTGCCCGTCAATTGCATAAAAAAATTATGGCTGGATTGTCGATTCGCGGATCAGGTTGTTTGTCAAAATTACATCTCAAACAATTTCGATCTTCGCTAGATGGAATAAATTCCCGAAACACAACACCATCTTGATCGTGAAATAAGATACTTAATACACCAACCTGATGTAAAATCACTTTAAGATGAAGATTCCTTTCAATCTTCACCGCTTACCAGTCCAGATGATCCTGAGCTTCATCGGGGTTGTTATCTTGACCGCTGTGGCAGTGGGAGTGCCAGCTTTGCTGTTAATCAGGGAGCAGCTTGATGACCAGGCATGGTCCCAAGTAAATCAAGGTCAGCGGGCTGCGCTCGCCCTATATGCTGCGAGAGAAAATGAAATCGCCAGCCTAGCCACATTGACAGCTCAGCGCCCAACTTTGAAAGAGTTATTACTTCATGATGATGCTCGGGAGCTGGAAAATTACCTGGAGGGTTTGAAAGGAAACCTCGGACTGGACCTGATGGTGATCTGTGACCCTGGCAGCGGTTCAGTGTTCGGCAAGGAACCCTCACCGACTTTCGAGTCATGTTTATCCTGGGCGTCGGATGGTTATCACCTGCAACCGGATCAGCCTTTTCCATGGGTGTGGTTAACAGCAAGGCATCCTGTTTCCAGCGATGGTGTCGCAAATTTTGAAGTACTTGTTGGCACCCGGTTGGATGATGATTTTGCCCTGCAGATGCGTGACCAAACTGGCCTGGATAATTCCTTGATGATCGCAGATACAATCGTTGCTACCAGCTTCCAGGGTGGCATTGATGAGCTGCAGGGCTTTTCGAGAGAAGAATCAAGACCTGACACAGGCAATAATTCATTCCGGGCAAAATTTGAATCTGGTGGTTTGCCGTATTACTCAGCCAGATATAAATTAGCTGAACAGGAAATCTGGGCAGAGGTCGCTCTGGGCGTTGGGCCGATCCTGGCCTCCCAGCAACGCCTTGGGCTGATATTATTCTTCAGCATCCTTGTGGTGGCAATCCTGGTGTCTATCCTGGGCATCCTATTAGCCCGCCGTATCAGCCAACCCCTGGTGCAGTTGGCCCATGCTGCAGTCGAATTCAGCAATCAAGACCTGGAGACACCGGTTACCATTGATACCCAGGTATGGGAGGTACAAGAAGTTGCCGGAGCGTTGGAAAGCGCCAGGGTGGATCTACAGCAGACGGTTACAAAATTAGAAAGAGAAAAAGCCTGGGTCAATCACCTAATAGAATCCATTGTCGAAGGCATCGTAACCCTCGATCAGGAAGGCAAGATCAGCTATTTCAGTGCTGGTGCAGAAGAGATAACAGGTTGGAGCAGGGAGCAGGTTTTGGGGAGTTCCTTTGATCAGGTTTTTCAACTGGTAGATGCAGAAGGCCCCTCCAGTGATTGGATTCCCATGCCCGGCGCGAAAAAGAAGCTGGTTGTGAAGTTATCTGGTGAACGCCAGGCTGTTCTGTCATTTACCGGAGCTCGCCTTGCACCTGCCGAAGCTGGAGAAACCCAGGTGGCCCTGGTATTTCGTGACATAAGCGAAGAAGAGTTGATCCGCCGTATTTTGGGAGATTTCCTGGCCAATATCGCCCATGAATTTAGAACACCCCTCTCAGCTGCGGCAGCTTCTTCTGAACTGCTGATGGATCAACTGCAGGATCTTAGCCAGGCTGAATTGAAGGAATTGCTCAATTCACTTCACCTGGGTATCCTTGGACTGCAGACCTTGGTAGACAACCTGCTAGAAAGTGCCAGCATCGAAGCTGGTCGATTCTATATTTCGCCGTACCGATCCGACCTGGGAAAGATCATTGCAGGAGCTGTTCAACTCATCCAGCCCTTGTTGGACAAGTATGGCCAACGCCTGGTGGTTGAATTACCCGCAGAAATTCCGGTTATTTTTGCTGACGAGCGACGGATAATCCAGGTTCTGGTAAACCTGGTCTCTAATGCCAGTAAATACGGGCCATCCGATGAGGAAATAATGATCAGCGCATTCGTTGACCGGAATTGGGTTAAAGTCCAGGTAGCGGATTGTGGTCCAGGCATTCCGATTGAACGCCAAACCCAGGTCTTCCGCCGTTTCATGTATCCAGGCAGGGTCGCTCGGAGTGAAAAGGTCGGCGCAGGATTAGGTCTTTCGGTGGTGAAAGCGACCGTGGAAGCCCATGGTGGTCAGGTAGGTGTGCAGGATCGTCCGGGTGGCGGTTCGATTTTTTGGTTTTCGCTGCCCATGAGGCTTGAAGGATGAATATTCTGGTTGTTGATGATGATCGGGTGTTGGCAGACGTGGTTGCTTTTACCCTGCGCAGGGAAGGCTTCGAAATTATCCTGGCGCATGATGGGCAAGCCGCATTGGAGCGTTGGGCTGAGCATCAACCAGATTTGATCATTCTTGATGTCAATATCCCCAAAATTGATGGCTTCACGGTATGTGAACAAATCCGTGAGAGTGACAAAACACCCATAATCCTGCTCACCGTGCGCGGAGAAGAGGAGGATATCGTGCATGGACTGGATCTGGGGGCTGATGACTATATTGTGAAGCCTTTCAGCCCCAGGCAATTGGTAGCTCGCACGAATGCAGTGCTTCGCCGGACTGGACAGGCCCCTGCCCTGCCGATCTTCAATATTGGTGAATTGAGTTTTGATGCTCACCACCGCAAGGTGACATTTTCTGATGGCGATTCTATATCGCTTACACCGCTTGAAAACCGGTTGCTCGAATACCTGATGCTGAATGCCGGGCATGTATTAACCACAGATGCCATTATCGATCATGTTTGGGGACCTGGTGGTGGCGATCGGGATATGCTTCGCCAGTTAATCAGGCGGCTGCGGGGGAAGATTGAACCGGATCCTGCTCAACCCTCCTATATCAATACCATCCCCGGGTTGGGCTATGGATTTGGTTTCCAGCGGGATATTGATTGATAATAGCCCTGGATAAATCTCATAAGGATCGGAAATTCGCTGGTTGAGGCCAATTTGCGGTCCTTTTATTTTGTCACAAATCTGTCACAGCCTCGTCACGATTTATATCATCTGGATTTGTTAAATTCTATGTGCCAACCGATGGGAATCTTGGCATAACGTCTTCTTGGTGTAAATTGAGGCTATCGAGGTATTGTTTTTCAATGGAGGTGATTGATGGGGATAAATAGCTTGCCAGATATTGGTCCACTGAGGTCACAGTCATCATTGGAGAGAATGTACATAGAAGAATATTTGCAGAGCAAAGGGTTTAGCTTAGAGGATCTCCAGACATGCGATAAAAGTGAGGTAAAGCGCTTGATGACAGAAGCCTGCACGTATAGTTCTTTTAAATTGGCTGAATTGGAGTCCAGGGCAAAATTTCGCCAAAAAATCCATTTTGAATGAAAAATCGAGAGATCCAATACTTGGAATTGATGCAGCTGGAGACTGTTCCAGCAATTGCTGGCTTGTTGCCCAGAGAAATTGCCCGTCGATATCATGCTTTGCCCCTGGCAGAGGATGGTGAGCGGATAACCGTTGCTATGGCGAAACCGGAAGACCAGGAGGCTCGCCAGTTGATCACTAACCTCCTGGGTCCTGCTGTGTGTTTTGTTCGCGCAGATAAGAGAGGGATCGACAGGTTGATAACCAGGTTCTGGGAAAAGGAAAAAGCAAAACAGGTTAAGTGCTTGCTTTGGGTTTCACGGGATTCCGATTGGACAAAATTGAGCACTTATTCCAATCATTTTACAGCAATGCTGGGTACCCAAGCGAATTTATTTGATACCCCAGATAGCGGCTTGAATTCCTGTCTTGCACTGTCTCGTGAGATCGAAAAGCTGGAAGCAGACCTGGTAATAATGGGAGGTTTGGACCTGGCTCAATTAAATAGATTGATCAGGAGTCGGTCCAGGAAAAAACCTGCCCCACATTTACCGAGCTCGCTGTTAATCGTCCGGCGATCACGCTGGCCAATAAAGAGGATTCTCCTCGGACTCAGACATGAAGATGATGATGGGGGTGCAGAGAATTGGACAGTTGATATCGCTTGTGCTTCTCAGTCAGAGGTCACTATCTTAGCCCTGACCCAACCATTACCAATCAACCAAGACGAGATGTTTCGCATGCAGTGCAGGATTGATACAGCCTTAAATTTAGATACCAGGATTGGGAAAAAATTGCGCAGAGTAGCACAGCATTTGGTCACCGCAGGAATTGAAGGGGTATTTCACTTCCGACAAGAACCGCCTACCTGGCAAATTCGTTTTGAACTCCTTGAAAATGAATACGACCTGGTCATACTGGACAGTGGTTATCCAGATAAACTTTGGAATTCGATCATGGAAGAGGTAACTGACCCCTTATTGAGTTGGACAGATATTCCAATCCTGATCTCAAAATTTACCGCAGGATAAGAAAGATGATCCAACCAATGATCCGGTCAGAAATGAAAATTATGCGAGCGGAATTTTTGCGGAGAAAGGCCACATGAAAATTAAATATCCTCGTTCAATTGTTGGTTTATTAATCATCCTAACGCTTGTCACCACCAATTGCCAGTCGGCAGACCAATCGAATCCGGGTGAAGATGAAAACGCAGGCACGATTACCATATCGGGTGCCTGGGCGCTTTACCCGATGATGATCCGCTGGCAGGAAGAATACCAAAAAATTAACCCCGATGTTTCCTTTGATATCTCAGCTGGAGGTGCGGGAAAAGGCATGGCCGATGCCTTAGCTGGCGCAGTTGATATTGGAATGGTCTCCCGGCAAATCTTCCCCGAAGAGGTCGATAAGGGTGCTTTCTGGGTATCCGTCACCAAGGATGCAGTCTTTCCCACCATCAACCAGGAAAATCCCGTATGGGATGAATTGGTTCAAAGAGGGATTACGCGGGATGATCTCGTGAAGATCTTTATCAATGGTGAGTATACAACCTGGGGACAATTGGTGGGTCGTGCTGAAATTTCGCAACCGATTCATGTCTTCACCAGATCAGATGCCTGCGGTGCAGCTGCAACCTGGGCTGAATACCTGGGAGGTGTACAGGAGGACCTCCAGGGAGTAGGTGTTTATGGTGATCCAGGACTCTTGGATGCTGTGATTAAAGACCCTCAAGGAATTGGTTATAACAATTTGAACTACATCTTTGATATGGTCTCCGGTGAACCGCTACCTGGAGCACGGGTAATCCCCATCGATACCAATGGGAATCTTGAAATCGATGATGATGAAATTTACGAAACAAAAGCAATGGCAGTAAATGCAGTTGCCACCGGGAGATATCCCTCTCCTCCCGCGCGCAACCTGAATCTGGTAATGCAGGGTAAACCATCGGGATTGGTGAAATCCTTCATCACCTGGATCCTGACCGATGGGCAGCAATTCGTGGATGAGACAGGGTATATCGCATTACCGCAGGATCTCCTCGATCAGGAGTTAGCGAAATTAAATTAAGATGGCTACCGAGATTGCAGATAAAAACCCGGCGTTCGTCTTTCGAAAAAAACGGCGCGATAAGAACCTGTTTGCTCAGAGGATCATGGGCTCATTGACCTCTGCTGTGCTGCTTCTGGTGCCTCTGATCACTGTAATCCTGTTGATCCGTGCTTGGCCAATATTGACCAGCAAGCCAATCGTGGAGTTGATCTTCTCCACAACCTGGCATCCGATGAAGGAGGAATTCGGGTTTTACTCGTTCATCATGGGGACATTGTGGGTTACCGGAATGGCGATGATCATCGCGGTCCCGCCATCTTTGTTGACCGCGATTTTCTTAGCAGAATATGCTCCAACCAGGACCAGGTCTCTGGTTAAATCCTTTATTGATATCCTGGCAGGTATCCCCTCCGTCGTTTTTGGTATCTGGGGGGTCATCGTAATTGTCCCATTTGTCAGGGATGTCCTTGCGCCAATCCTGGATCGCTGGTTGGGTTTTATCCCCTTGTTCCAAAATAACAATCCGACCGGGTATGGTTTATTAGCAGGTGGTCTGGTGTTAGCGGTGATGGTTTTTCCGATCATCATCTCTCTTGCGGACGAAGTGATCAGTGCAGTGCCTCAAGGATTGCGCGAAGCTTCCCTGACGCTAGGTGCGACTCGCTGGCAAATGATCAGGAGTGTTGTCTTCCGCTATGGTCGCTCAGGCGTGATCGCAGCTGTGATGCTGGGATTCTCGCGCGCATTTGGTGAAACAATGGCAGTCATGATGGTGATTGGAAATGTGCCCCTCATTCCGAGATCGATCTTTGATCCCGCATACCCGATCACAGCTTTGATTGCCAATAATTACGGCGAAATGATGTCGATCCCATTATATGACTCTGCGTTGATGCTTGGGGCATTAATCCTGCTGGTCATTGTGCTCATTTTCAACTTGACATCCCGCTTAGCTCTAGTGCGCTTGATCAGGCGGGATTAGGGAATAATCAGGATGAAGCTTAAACCGCGAGCAGAAGAAGATTTCTTCCGATTATTATGTGTCATGTCGACTGCCTTTGTGTTAGGCATCCTCGGGCTGATCATAGCTACCGTGGTTTGGCGCGGATTACCAGCTCTTAATTTCGCCATGCTGACCCAGATACCCAAGGGGGGATACTATCTGGGTCAGGAAGGCGGTATTCTGAACGCAATTGTTGGCTCGCTTTGCCTAGCCGGTGGGGCAACATTATTAGGCTTTGTACTTAGCTTGCCAATTGCCATATATCTGCAGCTCTATAAACCCAAAACCCGCCTGGCTGAATTAGTTCGATTGGTTCTCGATATCTTATGGGGCGTGCCCAGTATCGTTTATGGCGCTTTTGGCTTCATTATTTTGCTCTGGTTGGGTGTCAGGGCTTCCCTCCTGGGTGGTATTATCGCTCTTGCTTTGTTGGAACTGCCGATTATGGTCAGGGGAATGGATGAAGCGATTGGCATGGTTCCACCCACGTTGAAAGAGACTTCGTTTGCCCTGGGTGCAACAAAATACGAAACAGCTTTTAAGGTTTTGGTCCGGCAAACCTCCCCGGGTATCTTGACAGCTGTATTGCTCGCTTTTGGGAGAGGTATAGGTGATGCTGCTTCGGTGTTGTTCACCGCCGGTTATACAGATCGCCTGCCAAGTTCCCTGTTCAGACCGGTTGCATCCCTGCCCCTGGCTGTTTTTTTCCAATTGAACACGCCTTATCCTGCAGTCCAGGATCGTGCATATGCTTCAGCCTTGGTCTTGACCTTCATCATACTCATCTTAAGCATTATTTCCAGGCGCCTGACTGGACGATTTACATCGCAAATCATCCGCTGATTGGTGAATGAAATGTTGATCCCCCACATACAAATCCAGGACTTGAACGTCTGGTACAACCGTGAGCAAGCGCTAAAAAATATCTCTGCAAGCATCCCGGCATCTGAGATCACTGCTGTTATTGGTCCTTCTGGCTGTGGCAAGACCACCCTGCTCAGGTGTTTAAACAGACTGCTCGAAGAGGGGGAAGACATCCAGATATCCGGACAGATCTGGCTGGATGGTGTGGATATTTACGACCGTGGAGTGGATGTAACCGAGATTCGCACCCGGGTGGGGATGTTAGCTCCCAAACCATACCCATTACCGATGTCAATTTATGAAAATGTGGCATACGGTAGGCGCATTCATGGGTTGAACAAAGTGCTTAATAAAGGGAACGGGCGAAACCTTGATCACTATGTTGAGCGTTTTCTCACCGCAGCTGGTTTGTGGGAGGAAGTAAAGGACCGGCTTTGGTCACCTGCCTCCCGGCTATCTACAGGACAACAACAGCGTTTATGTCTGGCGCGTGCCCTGGCGGTTGAACCCGAAGTCCTGCTATGTGACGAGCCAACTTCCGCCCTGGATCCAATCTCTGCTCAGGGTATTGAGGAACAATTGAAGAGTCTCAAACAGAAGACAACCATTGTGTTGGTCACTCACTTACTCCGGCAAGCACGTCGCTTGGCCGATCATGTGATCTTTCTCTGGATGGGAGAACTGGTAGAAACAGGTCCGGCTTGCGAGGTACTCAACGACCCCAAAGATGATAGAACCCGTGCCTACTTGGCTGGAGATATTGGATAATTGGGAGTCGCTAGAAATGAAGAAAATCCCCTTACTGAAAAGGATTGAGTATTGGCCTCCGATTCTCAGTGCGGTGATAATTACCATCCTGCTGCTGATCATCTTCTATTATGGTCACCAGGCAAATGCATTCTATGAACGGATGCCGGTAAAACTGTATGTTTACGCGTTCAGCACACAGGAGGAGGTGTTTTCGGAGGGCATTCTGCCCGGGTTTGAGCAATACTGGGAAAATCATTCCGGGAGGGAGATCGCGATCGAGGCTGTTTTTGGTCCTTCGGCTACCTTGGCCGGGGAAATAAATCTCGGAGCACCTGCAGACATTGCCATATTCAGTAATGCCCACCATGTAGATTGGCTCAAGTTGGGGCGGAAGGTAAAAATGGATGCGCAACTGCTCTTGATTGGTCAAACTCCCATGGTGATTGTAACCAGGCCAGGTAATCCGCATAACATCCGTAGCTTTGCAGACCTTACTCAACCTGGTTTGTGCCTGTTGCATGCTGACCCGCACAGCTCCGGAGGTGGTGAATGGGCAATATTAGCGGAATATGGAAGTGCCTTAAGAGAAACTGGTTCTCCAAACAAAGCAAAAACTCAGGTCGATGAAATCTGGAAAAACGTCAGCATCATGGGTACATCTGCCCGGGCGATTATGGATTTATTTTCAATGGGAGTCGGTGACGCATTGATCACCTATGAGCAAGATGCTTTACTGGCGCTGGCCGGTGGTATACCCCTAGAAATTGTATATCCTCCCAGGACGATTTTCGCTGAACACGTGGCAGTGGCTGTGGATGACAACAACATTCTGCCCGAGAGAAATGCTGTGCAAGCCTTCATGGATTACCTGGAAAGTGAACCGGCTCAAGAAGCTTTTAGTAGTTTCCACCTGCGACCCGTCAACTTGGTATATGACGAATTTCCTCTCATTTCTGATCCATTTACAGTTGAAGAACTGGGAGGTTGGACAACTGCTTATGCGGATTTAGTGGAAGAATTTTGGCAGGACGAAATTCGACCTCGGCTCGACCTGACCCCGACTTCCATAATCGTAGATTCTGATGGTTGAACAATGGACGAGTCATTTGAGACAGATTTACAACAATCTGATCCACAGATCAGTCATAAACCAAAAGAAATCACCGAATTTTCCTTGGCAATCTCTGATTCATCCATCCTGGAGCGGGCGAAAACAAGCTGGTGGAAACAAATTCGAATAGGGAAAATTGTAATGTTTGGTATTAGCCTTTACCTTTTTGTAATGGCTATAACCTTGATGAAAGACGGCGCGGGTGGCATCACACCTGTGTTGGGTAATCTGTTTGAAGTCTCTTCAGGAGCAAACAGCCTGGGATTTGGCTGGTTGTTTGCTTACCTCATCATGAGTGGATCTCCGGTCGCAGCAGCCGCATTAACTTTTTTTGATGCTGGGATCATAAATGAATTGAGTGCATTTACAATGATCACAGGTAGTCGCCTGGGGGCTAGCTTCATCGTCATAGTGATCGGTTTCATCTACATTCTACGCGGTCGCGATCGTGAAGCCAGCCTGAGTATGGGGACTCTGGCTTTCACAGTTACTGCTTCGACGTATCTGCCAGGATTATTCCTTGGAATATTACTCCTCAGATCAGGTTATTTTGATCGAGTTCAGATAGGTTCCGGCGTGCTGCTGACATCGGTGTTTGATACGATGATTCAGCCTGTAACGAATCTGGTGGCTGGCATACTTCCTCATTGGTTGGTTTTTATTTCAGGGATAGTGATAATCTCATTTAGCTTCAGTCTTTTTGACCGTTGTTTACCACAAATGACTTTGAAAGAAAGTCACCTGGGCTGGGTATCTCGCCTTGTTTATCGACCGGTAATCATGTTTGCCCTGGGCGCATTTGTAACCATGATATCCATGTCTGTCAGCATTTCCCTCAGCCTGCTGGTTCCTCTGAGCTATCGCGGTTTCATCCGCCGGGAAAATGTGATTCCTTACATCATGGGAGCAAATATCACCACCTTCATTGATACTCTTCTAGCGTCAATGCTACTGGAGAACCAGGCAGCATTTAATATTGTGCTGGTTGAAATGGTAAGTGTCACCATCATATCGATGCTCATTTTAATCTTGTTTTATTCCAGCTATCGAAGAAACACATTGAATTTCTTTAATTGGGTGACATCTTCAACCCGTAATTTAGTGATCTTCTTAATCACCATCTTGCTAACACCCCTGTTTTTAATCTTGATATGATGGAGTTGTTGCGACAGTGAAGCTAATAATCGCCATCCCCAGCTTGGCCGAGGCAGAAAAAATCATCCGTTTTGCGGAACAAATTGCGGTCCATGCAGATGGACCAATACACCTGTTGCTCGTCGTGGATAGTAAAGGACGTTTATCGATGACACGTGCAGAAGAGGTGATTAATTTGGCACGGGAAGTCTTGGGAAACCAGGAAATTATGGCCAGGATCCAAGTCGGGGGGACTGAGAAAGAAATAATCCAGGCATTAATTGAGGGTAATTTTGATTTGATGATCTTGGGTGAAGTGCCAATCAGTTACCTATCGAAAATGATGCATGGAATTCGCACTGCCAGGGTCGTTGAAGGTGCGCCGTGTCCAGTGATAATCGTAAAAGGGATAACTCGACGTATTCGACGCATCCTGTTATGTGATAGTGGGGCAGGTAAATCTTCTATCCTCAGCAGATATACAGCGCAATTAGCGAAAACCCTCGAAGGCGAGGAAGAAGTTATCGTGCTGCACGTCATGTCACAGATTTGTGCAGGACCAGGTGTACCAGATAGAGATTTGCTGGCCAGCGTGGATGAGCTGATTGAACTGCACACCCCTGAAGGTGAAATCTTGAGTCAGGATATGCGGGTTTTGACTCAACCTGGTATTCAACCGATCCCGATGGTGCGTCATGGCTTGGTGGTAGATGAAATCCTGGATGAAGCACGCAGCGGAGATTATGACCTCATTGTCATTGGTGCGCACCAGGTGAAGGATTGGCACCGCTTCCTGCTTGAAGATTTCACCCGCCAAATCCTGATCCATGCTGACCGACCAGTTATGGTTGTGACCTGACTGGAGATTTACAGTTATTGAGGTATTTGCCTGGTTTTGAGGTAAATTCAGGGGGATATTAATTTGTATACAGGTTCTTTTTCCAAAATATCATCCTTGCTAGCTTTCAATATTTCCAGCAGAGGAGTGGATGGCAGGAATCCACAAGGTTGGGAGATCTCATGAAATCTCAATAAGCACGCTGGGACCTGCTCGGTTGCTTGGAAAGTTTGCGCTCCCGAAGACGTTTGGCCATTTTTAATCGAAAATGGTCAGAGCGTTCCCTTTCATCAAGAACTGTCTGAATATAATTTCGTTCGGATTCAAGGCGTGGAATCAACAGGTGTTTGAGAGCATTAATTCGCCTCATCGTGAGTTGGATTTCTGATACCAACCTTTTAAGGCGCAGCTCGCTTTCTGCCATTTTGATAATGGCATCAATTTCTGCTTCAAACGCAGTAGCAGTTTCATCCAGGGTGAGAGAAGTCCCGGTTATGGAATAACCACGCTCAAGCATTGAACGGGAGATGCGCCTTTGTTCGATACGAGGCACCTTTACACCCATTACGTTGACAGATTCAACCTGCAGGGGCAGCTCTTGCCGGGTCACCAGGGCTGCTGATCGAATTGCCTCCTTGCCAGCAACTGCTTCTGCACGTGCCAATGCAAAGCGGGCATTATCAGCAGCTTGTTGCAGTGCGTCGGCATCTGCCATGACGGTATCCACAACACGCATCATCTCCTGCATGAGTGCAGCACGTTTACGCTCCAGCAAGTCATAGCCTTGCCAAGCCAGCTCAAGCAACGACCGTCGGGCGAGCAGTTCCATTCGAGTGGTGGCGATTTTTGCCATAATATCGTTCCATAAACTCGGGAGGTATCCGTTTTAAGTCTCCCGGCGAAACTGTCGATAGTAACTCCCAAGCCAGATCAAGGGTTTCAAGGATCTCCCGATTCTGATTTCCCTGGCTGATAAATTGAGACTCGAAAAGCTTGGCAAACTCCAGGATGTGCCGATCTTGTTCGGAAAGGGCGGCTTCACCAATAATTGCAACCAAACGGCGGAGATCGCAGCCTTCTGCATAGAGTGCATACAGCTGGTCTGCGACCACCCGGTGATCAGCGCGCGTGTGTCCTTCTCCTATGGCAGCATTCATTAATCGTGATAACGAGGGTAATACATCGATAGGTGGATATAGACCAACCTGGTGCATATCACGGCTAAGGACAATCTGGCCTTCGGTGATATACCCGGTGAGATCTGGTATCGGGTGGGTGATGTCATCGTCCGGCATGGAAAGTAAAATTAATTGGGTTACAGAACCGGGATTGTCGTGTAAACGACCAGCACGTTCATACAGACTGGCCAGGTCTGAATACATGTAGCCCGGATAACCGCGCCGACCTGGCACTTCCTCACGAGCTGCAGCCACTTCCCGTAAGGCTTCGCAGTAATTGGTCATATCTGTCATGATGACCAGGACATGATTGTGGTGGGAAAATGCCAGATACTCTGCTGCAGATAAGGCCGCCCGGGGGGTTAATAGACGTTCGATTGTCGGGTCATCTGCGTGGTTTAGAAATACAATCGTGCGCTCCAATGCACCACTGGCTCGGAATTGTTCGATAAAGAATGAAGACTCTCGGTGAGTGATTCCAATGGCCGCGAAAACCACGACAAAAGGTTCTTCGGATCCATCTTTTGCGCCAAGTACCTTTGCCTGGGAGACAATCTGAGCAGCGAGTTTGTTACCTGGTAAGCCTGCTGCAGAAAAAATGGGTAACTTTTGTCCCCGGGTTAATGTGTTAAGACCATCAATCGCCGAAATACCAGTCAGGATTAATTCACTGGGGTAATCACGCACGACTGGATTAATTGGCAATCCATTGACATCGATTGATTTATCTGGAAGGATGGCTGGACCTCCATCAATAGGCAGACCCATACCATTGAAAACTCTTCCCAGCATGTCTGGAGATACATCAAGGCGGGCCACATCGCCTGTGAAACGCACCCTTGTGCGATCCAAATCTAGTCCACCAGTACCCATGAATACCTGGATTAATCCCAGTCTTTGATTGATTTCCAATACCCGACCTTTGCGAGATACATTATCTGGACCTACGATATCCACGATTTCATCATAGGCAACATCTGCAACTCGCTCGACAAAGATCAACGGACCTTTGATCTGGGAGAGAGTACGGTATTCCTTCGTAGCCAGGTAGGGGCGTGGCAGGTCTTTCAGCATTCTGCTTCCAATTCTTTGAAGTTCGATTTTATCTGGTCAACGATTGATAAAAGTTTTTCAAGCACATTGTCACCGCAGAGATTCTTCATCCGGGCGATTTCTAGAACCACAGGCAGGTTGTTGATTCGATTGAGCGATGCTCCTCTCTGGAGAGCCGCCTGGGCGAGATGGTGAAATGTGACCAATGCCTTGAGCATGCCGTAAGCTTTGTCCAAAGGGCAATAGCGATCCACTGGGTCATATGCAGATTGTTGTAACAGGTCTTCTCTGAGCATGCGCGCAGTAGATAAGATCCCTCGCTCTACCTCGGAAAGGGCATCCCAGCCAACCAGCTGCACGATCTTCAACAATTCATCTTCGCGATGCAGTAAAACCATTGCCTCTCTGGTAAGTTCACTCCAATCCTGGGCCACGTACTTGTTGTACCAGGATTGAAAATCGTATAGTGAATAACTCTGGTTCCAATTGATAGCAGGAAAGTGACGGCGCCGGGAGAGATCGTAATCCAAACCCCAAAAAGTGCCTGCAACCCGCATCGAACTCTGGGTCATTGGCTCTGAGAAATCTGCCCCTGGAGGTGAGACGGCCCCTACCAGCGTGACTGAACTTGAACTTACCTGGTTAGAATTATGATTCACAATTGGTTCCCCGAGCGGGATCACACGCCCAGAACGCTCATAAAATGCAGAAAGACGCGCGCCTAAATAAGCCGGGTAGCCCTCCTCACCTGGTATTTCCTCCAAGCGCCCTGAAATTTCTCGAAGAGCCTCTCCCCAGCGGGAGGTAGAATCAGCGACAAGCAGCACGTCATATCCCATATCCCGGTAATATTCGGCGATGGTAATACCGGTATAGATACTGGCTTCCCGTGCAGCAACAGGCATATTGGATGTATTGGCAATTAATATGGTGCGCTTCATCAATGATTCGCCAGTGCGTGGATCTTCCAGGGTTGGGAATTCGCCGATGACTTCTGCCATTTCATTACCGCGTTCTCCACAGCCAACATAAATTACAATATCTACATCCGCCCAACGTGCTAAAGTGTGCTCGATAACCGTCTTGCCTGTGCCAAATCCTCCTGGGATGATGGCAGTACCACCTTTTGCGATAGGAAAGAAGATATCAATTACCCTCGTTCCCGTAATTAAGGGTTCACAGGGGTCGAGATTTTTGCCAATTGGACGTGGTTTTCGAACCGGCCATTCCTGTGCTAAAGTGATCTTCTTGTAGTCACGGTTTCTTAATTCAAGGGTGAGCACAGTGTCCGTTATTTTGAACCTGCCAGACTTAACCTCAACAACCCTACCTGAGGTATCAGGAGGAACGAGGATGCGGTGCTCAATGATGGAAGTCTCTGGAACCACACCCAATACCTCCCCAGGAGAGACCAGTTGATCCTGTTTAACTCGGGGAGTGAAGTCCCATAGAATATCATTGGATAGTGGAGATGCAGTCAAGCCGCGTTTGATGAAATCCCAGCCCATTTCAGCCATCTTGTCAAGCGGTCGCTGCAGCCCATCATAAACCCGACCTAATAACCCAGGTCCCAGCCTGACAGCAAGCGGTAAACGTGTATTTTGTACTATATCTCCGACACACAACCCGGACGTGTTTTCGTAAACCTGAATGGTTGCCACGTTTTTGGCTAGGCGAATCACTTCCCCGACCAATCCCCATTGTCCAACCCAAACTACGTCAAAGAGACGGATATCTTCTAAATCCATTGCCTCGACTGCTGGACCGGCAATACGAATGATTCTGCCTGGTTTACTATCGACTTCGTACATATGCTATTTGCTAGTCCTTACTGTTCATCATCACTTTTGAAGGTAATATGAAATCCAATTGCTCTGCGGATCATCTCGGCAATTTGATATTGCCGAGAAGCTTCAGCACCCATAGCAGGACCTCCGGGAATGGCGATAAACAATAGGTAAGCAGAATTCTCTAGATTTGTAAGAATGTTGTTTTCCATAAGGGATAACCAACCGTCGTCAATCGCAAGCAGACCAGTTTCCTTGTTCTCCAACCAGGAGAGGACCAGTTCCTGAACTGATTCCACGTCTGGAGGTGCAAAAGCCTCCACTCCCGCCAGGTGAAAACCAGGTTCAAGTTCAGGACGGGTGATCACGAGTAAACGACTCATCCTAGAACTCCAGACCGGCCTGTATTGTTTCTTTTTCAAGACCTAAGCGAAAACTGTGTGCGATCCAGCGCAGGTTGCCTACTTCCTGTGTTTTTAGAGCCAGGTAGCCAATCGGTACACCGATCCCCAGCGGATCCTTTCTCATCTGGTTCCTGCTCCAATGCAACCTGTACCGGCGAAGATGCAATTCGACATCGCTTAATCTGCCTGAATCTTCACATGATTTTAGTCCTGACCACAGGGCTTTCGCGTATCGAGTGCTGCTGAGGACCTGGATCGCTGCTTGGAGTGAGTCCTGTTCTCCAGCCGATACTAATATTTGGTAAGAGAGCTCGCCGGGACCAACGAATAACCGTTTCAGCCCATGATGATTTAACCGTGCCCGTTCAGCCGGGGCGTAAGCAAAACGGATTGCTGTCAAAATATTCTTCAGGTCAGCTTCAAGATTCAGATATGTGACAAGTACTGCTGGTGCTCCACCCGAAGTTAGAGAAAAAACCTTTACCTGGATAAAATACCATCGTTCAAGGGCCAGCTCCATATCTGCGATAGATGCTCCAGGTTTCTCAGCTCGCAGTTCTAATAGCGGTTGGGCGAAAGATTGTCTCAGTGTGACCAACCAATCAATCGCTTCCCGCGGCCCCTCACAGCGGATTAGCAACTTCCAGATGCTTTCTGGAATCACACCTACTGGCAAGATGGTAGCCATGATTTCATCCGGGGATATTTGTTGACTTAAGCCGCGTAATACTGCCTTTAAATTCTGCAGGTCATAATTTCGAAGTAATTGTTCAACGCATTCTGCCGCAGCCCCTTCATAGAATGTATGAATTTTTCCAACGGTATCGTTCAAATCCTGGTGTATGGCTTCAGAGAAGGCAGCTAGACCGGAAGCGCGAGTTATGGCTGACTCGATTGCCTTGGAGTATGGAGTTTTGGTTAACTCGGTGATAAATGACTCGATGGTCTCAAGGCTGGCAAGTGATTCCAACTTTTCTTTTGAGATTAACCGGGATTTCATCGCTCGCAAGCGCGTGTTGCCATACTCGTAGCCGATCATAAATTTCTATTCCTGCGAGGTATCCATACTTTCAAGCCAGATGGATAACTGGCGTTGTAGATAAGGTTTGCAACGATCTAATCGCTCTTCTAGAGTATTTATGACCGCGATTGATGAATCGCTGCTCTGTACGATGACCCCACCCCAGCAATGGAGATCAGAACTCAGAACCACATCAGGGTAATGGTGTTGAAGGATCCCCTCAATCAATTCTTCATCTCGTTGATCAAATTGCAAATATACCTTTTCCCCTTTTTCCAGGCACAGATACAGTTCATCTAGCGCTTCTCTTGTCAGGTGATCGAGTACATCAGGGTAGGCCGGAGAAGTTCTTATTTCCGCAAGCTGCTGACTGGTCCGTGTGAGAATTTCTTCAGTAACGACCAGATTTGCCTCACCCAAAATCTTTCGTACCTGTGAATGGGTTTCCAGCATAATTCTGGTTTCTTCTTGATGGGCTTGGGAAATTGCTGAGCTCCACATCTCATTTTTAACTCGTATAGCTTCAGCTTGACCATTTGCCAGGATCTTTTCAACCTGGTTTTTTGAGTGGTCCTCAATCTCATGGAGTTCAATCTGGCAAGCCTGCTGGATTGCCTCCAGGATTTGATCTAAACTCATTTCACCCGCCCCCACCACTCAATAACAAAATCATTGCTGCGGCGGCAAATCCCAAAATAACCATTGTCTCCGGGATCGCGACCAACAATATGATCGACCCTAATAATTCAGGTTTTTCAGCTAAGGCACCCAGACCAGCAGCTCCGATACGGGCTTGAGCGAAAGCTGTCCCAATAGCAGCGATCCCGACTGCTAATCCAGCACCGATGGCGATGAGTCCAGATTCCATGACTACCTCCTAGAAACATTTCCCATTATGCACAACTTTAGGCCTGCGGTTTGAATCGGCTGCGGAATGGCTGATAAGCCTTACCGCCACCTTCGTAGAACTTGTTAAAAAATTCTACAATATGCAAACGCAGACTATGGATAGTTGGGCTAAAAGCACCCATAACCAAGTTCAGTGAATGGATCACTGTAGCAATAATCAACCCAACAATCAAGCTGCCAAAGGCACCCGCAACATCATTGGCGACTTTGGCTAAATATACGGAAGCTAGTCCGATGGCGGCAATTCGCATATATGAGAGAATATTGCCGATCAAACTGATAAATTCTATTGGGCCAATCAACAATCCTGGTAAACCTAGTGGTATACCTAGTAGCACCATTCCTGCGATCAAGGTCACGATACTTGGAACCAATAAAACCCTGGGAAGAAGATTGGCGAAAACAGCTACCAGGATGAACAGGCTAATCAAACCTATTAGCATGCCGCCTCGCTCAAAGATATGCGGTTTGTCCCTTTCCCGCAGGCCTTCCCACAGGCCAAGTACAACTCCCAAGGTAATGTGAATCACACCAACTCCGATAGAGAGCGCTAATAGAAAGATTAAATAATCAGAACTCTCCCTGGAAAACCATATAGGTTGCAAGCCAAGATAATGTCCGAGGGTTCCAAACGCTTCTCCAAAGAGGAGCCCGAATAAAATTGACCAGATTGAGCCTATCCGCAGGATCATCATGATATCTCGCAGGAAACCTTTTTTCACTCGAGTGATTGCGACCCAGCTAATGACCAGCAACAGAAGTCCGTAACCCACATCGCCGAGCATCATGCCAAAAAAAAGCGGCATGAAAAAAGCCATTAAACCGCTGGGATCGATCCCTTCGTAACTTGGTATTGACAGCAGCTTTACCAAACCTTCGAAGGGTTGGACTAGGCGAGGGTTTTCAAGAGCAATAGGAGTATCTTTGCGTGCCTGTTCGCTGATATCAATCTCCGATAAAAAGACCCGTGTTTCCACGTCGCTCTCCAAGGCGTAATCGAGCTGATGAAATAATTCTCTCGGCACCCAGCCGATGATCACAAATGTTGATTCAGTCTCACCAACAAGCGCAAGCGTGTTATATGCATCCAGCGTATCCTGGATTGTATTTCTCCAAAGGGTTAATCGTACTCCCCAGGTATTTCCCAAATACGTTAACTTCTCTTCGATCTCTCTGATCTCACCAGGGATTGCATTCAACCGTTGCTGGATGGAAGCCAGGGCGATATCTGGAGATGAAGCCACAAATTCCGATGGGAGCCTTAATCGGGAGATATCTTCCTCGCCGAGTAGTACCTCAATCTCGTCTGCGTATCTCTCGGGAGCAACGACCAGCATGGCCCGGGTACCTTCATCTACGTCCGCGCTGGCGATCTCGACTTCCCCCTCTGTCATATTGGAAATTCGACCCCTGATCATCTCTAAGACTTGAGGGTGGGCGCGGCTAACCATCAATCCGATCGAGATGTTACCAGGCACCAATGCTGAATTGGGTAAGATGGGTAGCAGCTTCTGCAGGGTAGCTGCAAAGCGAGGTAAGGAATCTTTTTCGGTCATTAGTTCTGCTTGTCGCTCAGTCAGCGTTTGAACTTGAGGTGATAATTCAGCCAAACCTTGCTCAATCTCGTCCAAGTGTTGCACAAAATTCCCAGGTGATCCGGAAGTTTCAACAGGGTTTTTAAATACCACCAGCAAACCCTCTAATTGGGCAAGAAGAAGGCTGATTTCTTCTTTTTTTCGTAACATTTCTGGTTGAATCGATAGGGGTGGTATGTTTAGATCGGGGATCTCAGTTATCGGATCGATATGCAAATATCCCTGATTCTGGATGGTATGCAATACCTGCATCAGATCAGATTTCAATCCCAATATTTGCACCCGGGTCATTTCCGTTTTCATAAAATTTACTCTTTAGCTGTTAAACCAACTACATAAGAAACAGCAAATTTCACTGCTTCATCCAAGTTCTGAAATCCATGTTGAATGGATATTTTTTTTTCAATATCTGCCTGAGTTAGCATAGTTTCCACCTTGGACTGGACTTGATCCAGATATTCTTCCGCTGCTTGCTGTCCAGCTATTCTTCCTTCTTCCACAGCTTTTTCCTTGAGCTGATTTGCCTGGATCAGGGCATGAGCGATGCGCTGGTCGGCTGCTTTTTGTGCTTCATTGATCATCCGGGAGGCACCTAATTCTGCCTGACGGATTGCCTCCAATTGTGGGTTTGCTATTTGTTTAGAAGAGGAGATTTGCATCCTGCAGTTCCTTTGTAAAGTTCCCTTCACCTTCAAGATCCTGAAGAGGATAGCAGTTCAACAACAAAGATTGATCTTGAATAGTGGTTTGGTCTTGTCCATTTCATCAATTAAAGTGTATAGTGATCCTGAATTAAGGCTGATTTGAGACCTTGAAAAATTCAGCATACCAACACCTGCTTTCTTCGGTAATCTGGTAGGAGCATGGGTGCAGGCAAGTTCTCCTGCAGCCCGGCTTGGATGAGATCATTCGTCCATTTTTCCAAGTGGCGTAAGGTAGGTACCCCAGGATGGTTATCCTTCAAGTAATCTGCAGCTGCTTTACCACTGCGCCGGCCAAAAACACAAATATCTAGCAGGCTATTGCCCATCAACCGGTTGCGGCCATGAATTCCGCCTGCAGCCTCCCCAGCCACAAATAATCCAGGTACTTCTGTACTGCCGTCTGGATGGATGGCAATACCACCATTCTGGTAATGAAGTGTTGGGTAGATCAGGATTGGTACCTGGGTCATATCGATCCCAAATCGCTTATACTGCCGGACCATGGCCGGCAGCTCCCGGGCAATGGTTCCAGGACCCTTCAGCAGGTCAATCATGGGAGCATCCAACCAGACCGCCAGCTGCCCCGATGGAGTCACTACGCCTTTACCTTTTTTGGTACACTCACGGATGATGGCAGCTGATTCTACATCCCTGGTTTCAAGCGGGTAGACAAACTGCTCGCCATCCACATTGCAAATCTGTGCACCGAGGCCACGCACTTTCTCTGTCACGAGCTGTCCAAGAATCTGTTCAGGAAATGCTGCACCAGTTGGATGGTACTGCATGGTGTCAACAAAGGAGAGCTTAGCACCCACCCGGTATGCCAAAACCAAGCCATCCGCAGTAGCCCCGTAGTGATTCGTGGTGGGGAAACCTTGATAATGCAGTCTTCCACTACCACCTGTAGCGATGATCACCGCCTTGCTCTGAACGATGATCAGCTTTCCCGTGTCGAGCTCCTTGAGCAAAGCACCAGCAATACGACCTTGCTCATCAGTGAGTAGCTCAATCACTGGTCGGAACTCCCAAACTTGGATCGAGCCCCCTTTCCCGTTTTCACGTGAGCGAACTTCGTCACGCAATGTGCGCATGATTTCAGCCCCGGTGTAATCCCTGGCTGCATGCATCCGTTTACGGGATGTGCCGCCTCCATGGATCGTCCGCAGGGTGCCGTCCTCACCTTTATCAAACATTGCCCCAAGAGATTCCAACCAGGCGATCACACCTGGGGCGTCGTTAACCAGAGCTTCGACCAAATCAGGATCATTGGTAAAACCACCCCCTCCCATCACATCCAGGTAATGGATGGCTGGGGAGTCGTTTTCTTTATCAGCAGCTTGAATTCCACCTTGAGCCATGATGGTATTTGCATCTCCAAAGCGTAGTTTTGTGGTCAACAGGACCTGCGCGCCATTTTCTTGAGCAAGGAGTGCCGAGCTGGCTCCAGCCCCACCACCACCAATCACCAGGACATCACAGGCTGCCTCCGGTTTTGTGGGCAGGGGATCGTGTGCACCAATAATTGGTGAACTTTCTAAAACGTCAGCCAATTCGTTAGGAGTCATATCTCCTCGATTTGGACCTACCTGAAGTCGTCGGAACGCAGTGCTGATGTAATCCGGATGAAACGAACGCAACAGGTTTTCTTTTTCCTCTGGCAAAACGTGTGGAAACGTTTGCTGGATTCGTTCCGGGCGGGAGTTCTCTACTAACACTTGGGATTCATGAATTGCGGCTGGATACGCCATGATTTTTCTCCGCACACCTGTTTAATTATTTAATCCATGGAACTTCCTGATTAATTTCACCCGGGGTGTACTGCAGCTCCTGGCAAATGCGATGGTTGAGGGAGTTGACCACTAAGGAAAGGGGAACACCCTGTTCGCATTCCTGCTCACACATCCCGCAGCCTGTGCAGGATGCCAACCAGCGGCTGATCAATACCAGATCTTCGACCAGGGAGGCTTTGTGTAGGGAAGCAGTTTTTCTAAATTCGAAAATCGGACATGCTTTCAAACATTCACCACATAAGGTGCAGTTCGCAAAAAATGAGAGCAGACAACCAAGATCGTTGAAGGGGCATTGATCCTGGAAATTCGCGTTCATTTTATTGCGCACTTCCTCCCGCTTCTCGGCTAATGCACCAAGTATGGTCTCCCTGTGGGATAACTGGTATTCGCTGGCCAGTTTGAAGGTCACCCGCTCCAGGTGCTCACGAGCATCTATGATTTCATCCCGGGCGATGATCAGGATGACATTTTCCACGTCAACACCCATCACACCAATGACCACATCAGCCCTACTTGGGGATGACCACCTACAGATTTGGCAGGCTTTTCGCATTGAAGTTGATTGCAGATGACCTTCGCTGAGATCATGAAGGACTGAACGGGTTAAAGTTTCTACACCGAGGATATCCACTTGGCGTCGAAATTCATCCGGATAAAGGACTCCAGGGCAATCTACACCTACCAGGAGGGTATTCTCTAAGCCTGTTGGCAGGCGACCAATATTACCTAATTCGATGAATGTGCGAAGTTCACAAGGCCGCAGGATCAGTGCTAATTTTTCAAAGGAATGATTATCGAGGATCTGTAGGGCTTCACCCGCTGTATTATTGATCATCACGGGCGCGAAGGGATTGACGGACATCAATTGCTGAGGATCTTCAATTACTGCGAGCTGCACGCCTGCAGGGTTTGAGAGTTCAACCGGAGCCAGCACAGCCGTGATATTGTTATGCTGCCACCAGGCAAATATGAACTCGCGCAAAGCATTGAGGGTTTCACCCTGATATACTTCAATAATCCGGTTTACATTCATGTTCAAACTCCATTAAAACTCCACCGTTCCATGATTCTTGAGGTCGAGCATCTCTGAGCTAATCAGCACTCGCGCCCGATCCAGGGCCATTTCCAGGGCACCACGAGGCAGTACCCCGCGGAGATAGCGGAGGTGTTCAGTTTGAGGGGATGGACCAGGACCTGCGAAAATCATCGTTGTGCTATCCACAGCTTGGCGAAGCATCTCAACGGTTGCTAAACGCACCTGGGCAGCTAAAAAGGAATTTGATTCTGTTCGAGCTTCATCGACCATCCAGGCAGCATGGTAGACCAACCAACGGCAACGTTCTATCTCAATGTTTAAATCCACCAGCAGGCGCTGTATCGCTGGTCTCATTGAAAGGGGAGAACCCAAGGATATCCAGCTTTTTGCATGTTCAAGCGCCATTTCCAGTAAGCGCTCGCTGATGCCAATATAGCGTGCTCCCATGCGGATCCAGCCCTGGTTTGCATTCCCGGCTATTTGAGTGATCACCTTGCCAGGTTCGCTGAGCATTGCCTCCCATCCAACCCGGCATTCTTCCAACGAAAGGATCTGGTTCGCTCCATCGGTGAGATTAAGACCTGGACTGTTCGCATCCAGGAGGAAAGCTGCGGTCCCTTCCGGCATATTCACCAGCACAATCAAGAAGTCATGCGGTTCGGGTCTTTCTGAAAGAATTTTGTACCCATTTAATACGAATTCATCTCCGGAAGAAGTGACCCTCGTTGACCATTCGCCTGGGTTGATAGCTCCTAGCATCGATTGATGATTCTCAGTAGGTTCTCGGGCTGCTAGAATCGCCCGGCGATTGCCTGCAAGCGCTGGTTCCAGGAAGCGGGTTACCTGGTCACCTTGACAGGCGTATAACAGCGGGATGACATCGCCAAGATCAATGGGCAGAAAGGTTTGTCCCAATTCTTCTTCAATGACGCAGGTGGTAAGCAGGTCTAACCCGCCGCCGCCATATTCTTCGGGGACCATCAATCCCCAGAGTCCCAATTGTTCTATCGATTTATGCAATCTTGCATGGTCCTCCAGGGCGATATCCCCACTGGTGAAGTATTTACTCTCAAGCGGACGTGCCTCTTTGTGTACAAAGCGACGCAGCATATCACGCAGGACTAGTGTGTCTGGAGCAAATTCAAAATCCATCTCATGCCTCGATTTCTCTTTGGCTGTATCTGGCTTTGAGCTCGCCGATGGTCAGGGTTTTGAGCTCACTTATAGCTTCTTGAAAGGTCCCAGCTTCTATCTCTTGCACCCGCTTGTGCAAATGACCCGCGGTCGGGGCCAGGTATCTGCCGTACAATCGCCGGCCTAACAGGGAGATATTTGGTGGAACAATTTCCGCAGGACAGCGGGCTACGCATAATCCACACATAATGCAATCGAAAGATATATCTGCCAGGTCAGCCAGGTCTCCCCTCAAGGCTGCTGAAATATAGCCCAGGACATCGATATCTTGCGGGCAGGATTTTGTGCATGTATTGCATCCAAAACAGGACAAAGTTTCCGGGTATATTCCCAATAGAGTCAAGCCATCAGCCTTGAGAGCATTCAGGTCATAGCTGGGGTGTTGAGCCGGGAAGAATGGAATTTGTGTGAGGATCATTCCAGGTTCCACCACGGTTTGGCAAGCTAAGGCGTAATGCAACCTGTAATCTCGTTGGTGGCGGAAGACGGTACCACACGCACCACAAAATCCTCCCCGGCAGCCTACTCCATGGGTGAGTTTGAAGCCAGCCCACTCAAAAGCTTTTAGGATGGTCAATCCTTCAGGAACTTGATATTGCTGGCTGAAGATAAAAATATCAATCATCATCGCTCCATTTCCCATTGAATGCAGGATAGTTCTCCCTTCATGCACTTGTGAAGATTGATGTATGCTGGATTTTTAATCGGATACATATCCTTCACCATTTCAATAACTCAGGATTAAATCGAGAATGTAGGTTTCATCAGTGCTTGCTTTGGCTAATAGTTCAGCCATCCCTTCCGCCAGCAGCGTACCCACCAAATAATGTTTGATGGTTGGATCAACTTGAGGGCACGCCAGGGCACAATTCCCACAGCGATCACAATCGTCACCAACCAAGGTTTCCAGCGCAAGGGAAGTTCGCGCTTCGGTAAGCAGGCGGCGCTTTGGGTCGCGCATTAAAATTGGACAAGCATCCATGCAGCAGCCACAACCGAGGCATGCCTTCGAACCAGATAAGTCGTCGAATGTTTTAAGCATATGGCTTGACCCCAAGCCTGAACTTAATAAACGGCAGCGAGCAACTGGCGGGCGATTCAAGGTGGTTATGGTGGCTAGGATTGGTTTAATTCGATTCGGGTCGGTTTGATCTCTGAGTGGCATTTTTCTGCTCCAGTATACGGACAGCCTACCCCAGTCCTGGTGCTTACATACCAATTGGCATGGTATCGTGGCGCAGCTCCTGCCTGATACGGCCATGTATCGCTGCCAGGGGCAAATTCCTTGGGCAGGCTTGTTCACACATGCCGCAGGTGACACAGGACTCCAGCCATTGATTTATTTTCTGCCTGGATTTGTTCCCTCCGCCATCGTCTTGGGTCGTTAATTGGCCCTCGTAGACGGGGCATACCTCCAGGCATTTCTGGCAGGGGGAGCAAGCAGAGAGCAAGGCAGTAAACTCGGAAGGTTTGCGGGGAAAATCATCTTCGAGCAGGTGATAATTTCGTTCCCGGCATCGTTCTCGTCGTTCGTAAATAAAGTCAAGCATATGTTGATGTTGCCGGCGTAAAGAAATTGGCGCTGGTCCATCGCTGATCCGGGGTAAATTAAAGTTTTCACTGGTCGTGATGTCTCTGGTCCTGATCAGGATGAATTCTTTTACCGGAAGACCGATCAACCCAATATTGATATCCACATCTTCGCAGAAAGGAGTGACACACATCTGGCAGGCAGTTCGGAATCGATATGGTGCGATACCCCCCTGCCGGGCAAAACGTAGAGATTGGCGGGTGATACTTTCAAGTGTGCCCGCTTTCTCTAACCGCCATTCAAGGTCTTCGATCGAGAAACTGGACAGGCAATCTATCCCAATCGATATCCATTTTTCGGGAAGCAGGTAACCCAGCCTTCGTTTTTCAATCAATGCGCGTGCCTCACAGGAATGCAATATGAAGCCGATCCGCTCCTCGAGAATTTCACCTGATGAGTAGATTGCCAGGCGGGAAATATTTTCCGGCATGAATGGACACAAGGGGTCAGCACGGTTCAGGTCAGCAGCATCTCGCACCAAGTTAGGTTCGATGCCAGTACCGCCATCCTGATAAACGGGGAGTAACATGCCATCCAATTTAGCTTGTATCCACAAGACAGAGAGGAAATTCCGGATAGCACCGAATGGATCGTTGTTTGTTCTTAATATCCACCATGTACCCATAAGCTCACCTTCCTTGTCAAGTTGCTACCATCTCAATTTTTGGAATCTTTGTAGGTAGCCAAAATCCTGTGGAGAGGGCTTCAATTTGGGCCATAAACTGGTCGAAAGTAAAATGGTGAACGTTGATTGTTCCAGACGGACAGGCAGCGGCGCATGAACCGCAACCCCTGCACAGCACAGGATTTACAGTCATGATGTTATGTACCAGGTGTAAGGTTAAAGCCCCATAGGGGCAAACTGCTGCGCATTGTCCACAACCCGCGCACAGATCTCGATCAATAGTGGCGGTAGCTGCCTCAACCTGAACTTGACCATTTATCAAGAGGATCAATGCGGATGATGCAGCAGCTCTCGCGTGCGTTAAACTTTCTGCAATATCCTTCGGTCCCTGGCAACAACCCGCCAGGAACACACCGGCAGTGGCAGTCTCAACAGGCCGTAACTTGGGGTGTGCCTCCATGAAGAAGTTATCTTCAGACCTAGAAAGTTTCAAAAGCTGGGCGATCCTTTTGGCTTCTGGGTGGGGTAGCATGCCAACTGCCAATACGACCTGGTCAGCTTCTACCTCGACAAGTTTATTGAGCAGGGTATCTTCAGCTCTTACTACCACACGACCATTCCGGCGAATGATCTCTGAGGGATTTCCCCTGCGATAGATAATCCCCTCTGATCTCACCAGGTCATAGAATTCCTCAAAGCCCTTGCCAAACGCCCGCACGTCCATGTAAAACACGTTTACCTGTGCCTGCGGGAACCGGTCATGGATCAGGTGGGCTTGCTTGGCTGTTACCATGCAACATACCCGGGAACAATAGCTATTCCCGGTCGTTCGATCGCGCGATCCAACACACTGGATAAAAA
>CP070764.1:1078816-1145059 GCA_020349245.1 Chloroflexota bacterium
TTGATCGTGCCGGTGGCGCTGGAGCAGGGCTCCAAGTTCGCCATCCGTGAAGGCGGTCTGACCGTCGGCGCTGGTGTGATCACTAAGATCATTAAATAGAGGAAATATGGCAAAGCAGAAAATCCGAATCCGCCTGAAAGCCTATGATCATCGTGTTCTCGACCAGTCTGCAAAGCGTATTGTAGATACAGCAGAACGAACTGGTGCACGTGTGGTTGGCCCGGTACCTCTTCCGACCAAGATTGAGAAATTCACAGTTCGTCGATCGACTTTTATTGACAAAGATTCGCATGAACATTTTGAAATTCGCACTCATAATCGGTTGATTGACGTACTCGACCCAGATTCGAAGACAATAGATATGCTGATGCGGTTGAACCTACCTGCAGGTGTTGATATTGAAATCAAGATTTAGCTTGTGGTTGAGTAAACTTGAAAGATATTTGAAAGCAGATTATATATATATCGTTTAGATATAAAGAAGGCAACGTAAGAACTGGACTGTACGTAAAAGAAAAATCAAATCTTCTTCGGCAGACAGATTGACTGCGTTGACCTAGGGATGATGAAGCATAGCCCAAGCTGGCAGTCCCTGAATTTTGAAAGTAGGAGTAAATAAGATGATGAAAGGGCTGATTGGAAAGAAGATCGGGATGACCCAGATTTTCGATGAGAACGGACGTGCGATACCAGTGACCCTCATTGAAGCTGGGCCTTGTTACGTTACCCAAATCCGCACTCCTGAAACGGACGGATACAACGCTGTCCAACTTGGATTCCAAGAGGTGAAACCGAAACGCCTGACAGGTGGTCAGCTGGGACATCTGAAGAACAACGAGCTACCCCCGCTGCGCTTCTTAAGAGAATTCCGGGTTAAAGATCCACAAGTGAATGAAGGTGACATGTTGGCTGTCGGCGATGTGTTTTCAGTCGGCGAACAGGTCGATGTTGTTGGTACCAGCAAAGGTAAAGGTTTTCAGGGTACAGTCAAGCGGCATGGATTTGCTGGGGGTCCCAAGACCCATGGACAATCTGACAGATTGCGAGCACCAGGATCCATTGGTTCAACGACCACCCCAGGTCGTGTGTTTAAAGGAAAGAAAATGCCTGGCCGCATGGGTTTTGATCGGGTAACTATTCATAACCTGCGTGTGGAATACATTGACTCGGATCGAAATTTATTGGGTGTGCGCGGAGCTATTCCCGGTCCCAAGGGCGGCATCGTCATGATCAAAGAAGCGCGCAAACGGTAATTGGAGTGATATAACCATGAAAGTTGATGTTGTGAATTCAGAAGGCAAAAAACTCAAGACGGTTGATTTACCGGCAAGGATTTTTGAAGCCCCTGTAAATACAAGTTTGATGCATCAGGCATATATCCGCCAGATTGCAAATGCCCGTCTGGGAACCCACAAGACAAAAACCCGCAGTGAGGTTTCGGGTGGTGGTAGAAAACCCTGGCGTCATAAGGGTACTGGTCGAGCTAGGCAAGGATCTATCCGAGCACCCCACTGGGTAGGCGGCGGCAAGGCTCATACACCAAGACCACGCGATTACAGCCAGAAGATGCCTCGCAAGATGCGCCGGGCAGCCCTAAGGTCAGCACTTTCCGTGAAGGCAAAGGAAAACCAGATCCTCGTCCTTGATGACCTTGCACTCTCTGAACCTAAGACTAGGGAAATGGCCCAAATGATGGAAAAACTGGTCGGAGGCTCAAGCGTCTTATTGGTTATTCCGGAAAAAAATGAGACTTACGACCCGATTTACCAGGCAGCAAAAAACTTACCATTCTTGAAGCTGTTGAATGCAAATTATATGAACATCCGAGATCTGCTTAGTTTTGATAAGGTGATCATTCCTCTGGCTGCTCTGGATGTCATCGAGTCGTATTTAGGATAAGGAGAGACAGAAATGAAAACAGTATTCGATGTTCTCCGACGACCGATAATCACCGAGAAATCAAATTATCAGGCTGGCGATCTCAACCAGTATGTATTTGAAGTGAGTATTGAGGCGACCAAGCAAATGGTCAAGGAAGCTGTGGAGACTGTATTTGATGTTGATGTAGCCCGGGTCAATATGATTAATGTTCCCCCGAAACGCAGTCGTCGCTGGCGAAATCGCCGGCTCAAGGTTCGCCGCAGTGCCTATAAGAAAGCGGTTGTGACCTTGGAGCCAGGTGAAACCATCGATGTGTTTGAAGGAGTTCGCTAATGGCAGTAAAGAAATATAAACCCGTTACCCCGAGCTTAAGGGGTATGACGGGTCATACATTTGAAGAGATCACGAAATCCAAACCCGAACGCTCATTATTAACTCCCAAGAAACGTACTAGTGGGAGAAACATGTATGGGCGAATTACAGTAAGGCATCGTGGTGGTGGGCATCGTCGACATATCCGGGAAGTTGATTTTAAACGCAACAAGCACGGTATCCCTGCTCAGGTGGCTGCTATTGAATATGATCCCAACCGTACCGCAAGAATCGCACTGCTGCACTATGTAGATGGTGAAAAGAGATATATCATTGCACCTTTAGATTTACGTGTCGGCGATCAGGTAAATGCTGGACCGAAAGCGGAAATCCGTCCCGGGAATGCCTTGCCGATCTCTCGGATTCCTGTTGGTACATTGATTCATAATATCGAACTGAAAGAGGGTCGCGGTGGCCAGCTGGTGCGGGCAGCAGGTAATTCAGCACAGCTTTTAGCTAAAGAAGGCGAATACGCCCAGGTCCGCCTGCCATCTGGCGAGGTGCGTCTCATCAGGCAGACTTGTTATGCGACCATTGGCCAGATTGGCAACGTTGATAATAGCAATATCAAACTCGGAAAAGCTGGGCGTAAACGCCACCTGGGTATTCGACCGACTGTGCGTGGTTCTGCGATGAGCCCACGTGACCACCCGCATGGTGGAGGTGAAGGACGCCAACCGATTGGGTTGCCTGGCCCGAAGAGTCCTTGGGGTGCCCCGACCTTGGGGAAGAAGACTCGTCGCAACAAGGATACAGAAAAGTATATTGTCCGACATCGCCGGAAGAAGAGAAGATAGTTTCAGGTTCCGCTGGATGGTCTGATTCGGTCAGCATCGCTAGCATGTTGGAAATCCTGATAAGTGATATGGAGATTCGATAATGGGAAGATCGTTGAAAAAGGGTCCTTTCATTGACCCAAAGTTACTTAAGAAAGTTGAGCTCATGAATGAGCGCGGAGAAAAGAAAGTGATTCGCACTTGGAGTCGTGCCAGCAGTATATTTCCTCAAATGGTTGGACATACGATTGCCATACATGATGGTCGTCGCCATGTTCCCATTTATATTACCGAGAACATGGTTGGGCATAAGCTGGGAGAGTTTGCTCCAACACGGACCTATCGCGGCCATGTTGTTGAACGCAAGTTAAGGAGATAATTATGGCAGAAGATATCCGAGCCCAAGCGAAATATATTCCCTACTCTCCTCAGAAAGTAAGGCTGGTGATCGATCTTGTGCGTGGAAAGGATGTCACCGCAGCTATTGATTCCCTGAGATTCCTTCAGAATAAAGCTGCGTTGCCAGTGTCCAAAGTGCTTGCCTCAGCAATGGCAAACGGCGAAGAGAATTTTGGTGTCAGTAGAGATGATTTATATGTTTATGAGATATTCGCGGATGAAGCCCCTTCCCGCCGCTGGCGAAGATTTGGCGCTCGCGGGAGATTCAAACCGCTAATTCGTCGGGCATCTCATATTACAGTCGTACTGCGAGAAAGAGAATCATAACAAAGTAGAAATCATGATTATCAAGGAATCGGTTTCAAATCTCGAGAGGAGAAAACATGGGACGTAAAGTTCATCCGATTGGATTTCGATTGAAAGTTAATAAAACTTGGGAAGGACGCTGGTACGCTGAAGGCCAAGAGTATGTAAATCAGCTCCGTCAGGACATTGAGCTGCGAGAGATGATCCGCGAGGAAACTGACCGAGCAGGTGTTTCCCGGATAGAGATAGAGCGTTTTCCCGGTAAGGTAAAAATCACGGTGCATACTGCAAAACCAGGTATTCTGATTGGTCGCAAGGGAGAAAACGTCAAGAAATTGCGAACCAACCTAGAAGAGACCGTTGGGAAGAAGATTGACCTGGATATCAAGGAAATTAAAGCACCAGATATTGATGCATTCTTGGTTGCACAGAACATTGCGGATCAGCTCGAACGAAGGATCAGCTATCAAAGGGCGATGAAACGTGCTATCCAACAAGCGATGCGGCAGGGTGCAGAAGGAATACGTATAGAAGTAGCTGGCAGGTTGAGCGGTGCTGAAATGGCACGCACAATCCACATGCGGGAAGGCCAGGTCCCTCGCCAGACTCTCAGAGCAGATATTGATTTCGCCCGCGCTGAAGCGTTAACGACGTACGGTCGTATTGGAGTTAAGGTTTGGATTTATAAAGGCATCGTTCTGCCAGAAATGGAAGAATTTGTTGAATCAACGGAGGGTGTGTACGTTAGCGAGTAACGTATAAAACACCGACACCGATTAGTTCAATCAATTTCTAGGTCAAGTAGATGAGGTATTTATTATGTTAATGCCAAAGCGAGTTAAATACCGCAAACAAATGCGGGGCAGGATGCGAGGGAAAGCTCAACGAGGAAACGAAGTCCATTTTGGCGATATGGGCTTGATGGCTGTTGAACCTTCTTGGATAACAGCACGCCAAATTGAGGCTGCCAGAAGAGCGATCGTCAGGGCATTGCGCAGGCGTGGAAAGGTCTGGATTCGCATATTTCCTGAAAAACCGGTGACTAAAAGAGCCGCCGAGACCCGTATGGGTAAAGGTAAAGGAAATGTCGAGTACTGGGTATCGGTTGTTAAACCTGGTCGGATAATGTTTGAGGTCGGTGGTGGTGTACCGGAAGAAACTGCCAGAGAAGCACTGCGATTAGCTTCATATAAGCTTCCGATAAAAACAAAAATTGTCTATCGGTATGGCGTGAAAGGAAGTGAAGGATGAGATCGGAAGAGATTAGAGCTTTATCCATTGGTGAGATCCAATCGAATATAGCAGATGCTAAAGAAGAATTAATGAATCTGCGGTTTCAGCTGGCAACAGGTGAATTAACCGATTACACCCGTTTGAGCTATACTCGGCGCTTGATTGCAAGGTATCTCACGATACTTAACGAGCGGGAATTGGAAGAAGAAATGGAAGGTGAAGCATGAACAATCGTCGTCGAATAACCGGTGTGGTAACAAGTACCAAGATGGACAAATCCGTCATGGTTGAAATATCACGAACATACCGCCATCCCTTGTACAAGAAAGTAGTTCACAGCAAAAAGAAAGTTATGGCTCATGATGAACTCGGCAGTGAAGTTGGTGATTTGGTGAAAATTGTTGAGAGTCGTCCAATTTCGAAGAGAAAGCATTGGGTGATTGAAGAAATCCTGCAAAAGGAAATTATTGGCAAGGAAGTTGAGCTGGAGGAACCAGTATGATTCAACATGAAAGCCGTTTGAAGGTCGCTGATAATTCCGGGGCGAGGGAGATCTTGGTTATCCATGTATTGGGTGGCTCTACTCGCCGGTATGGATCGATTGGTGATGTGGTTGTAGGCACCGTAAAGAGTGCAACACCGCATAGTGGTGTTAGCAAAAGTGATATCGTAAGAGCTGTGATTGTCAGGACTGCCAAGGAATGGCGACGAGAAGACGGTTCTTACATCCGGTTTGATGATAACGCAGCAGTCATTCTCGATACCGATGGTCGCAATCCGAAGGGCACACGCATCTTTGGGCCTGTTGCCCGGGAACTTCGTGAAAAGGGATACATGAAAATTGTATCTTTAGCACCTGAGGTTTTGTAATTGTTATCTGCATACCGAGGAGCAAACACAGTGAAATTAAAGATAAAAAAAGGTGATACCGTTGAAGTTATCAGCGGTAGAGAAATTGATAAGGGAAAGCGTGGTGAAGTGATCCGCGTGATCCCGAAAGCGAACCGCGTGGTTATCCAGGGTGTGAACATGCGCAAGAAGCATCAACGCCAGGTACAAACCCAGGGCAGGACAATTTCACCGGGGATCATCGAATTTGAAGGTTCAGTCGATGTATCGAATGTAATGTTAGTGTGTCCGAAATGTGATGAGCCCACCAGAGTGGCAATACAGCGGGAGGATGGAGCATCGCGACGGGTATGCAAACATTGTGAGGCATTGATCGATTAATACATCGATTTGGAGAGAAGCTATGGCTCATTACATGAAAGAACGATATCAGGAAGAAATCACCCCAGCACTGATGAAAACATTAAATCTTGGGAATGTGATGGAAGTTCCCCGGTTGGAGAAAATTGTTGTGAATATTGGTGTTGGGGAAGCATTGGAAAATGCTCGCGCCTTAGATGCCGCGGTCGCAGATTTAATCATCATTACTGGACAAAAACCAGTGGTCACCAAGGCACGAAAAAGCATCGCGAACTTTAAACTCCGGGAAGGTCGCTCGATCGGGGTGAAAGTGACCCTGCGTCGTGATCGCATGTGGGCATTTCTTGATCGCTTGATCAATGTGGCTTTGCCCCGGGTGCGCGACTTTCGTGGCGTATCCCCAAATGCTTTTGACGGGCGTGGGAATTACACCCTCGGACTACGGGAACAATTGGTGTTTCCAGAAATTGATTACGATAAGATCGATAAAGTCCGGGGAATGGAAGTGACCATTGTTACCACTGCAAAGACCGACGAAGCAGGTACGCAATTATTAGATTTACTGGGTATGCCATTCAGGAAGGAAGGATTATAAATGGCGAAGAAAAGTATGATCATACGTGAAGAGCGGCGAAAATATCCAACTCGAGTGCGAAACCGATGTTCAATCTGTGGTCGGCCAAGAGGCTATATTCGTCGGTTTGGCTTGTGTCGGATTTGTTTCAGAGAACTTGCGCTTGAGGGAAAAATCCCAGGCGTCGTTAAATCTTCCTGGTAATAGAGCGGAGGAATATTAGTATGAGTATGACTGATCCTATAGCGGATATGTTGACCCGAATTCGAAATGCGATAGCAGTTGGCCACACTTCGGTAGCTATGCCGAACTCGAGAATCAAAGCGGAAATTGCCCGCATACTCAAAGAAGAAGGTTATATTGCTGGCTATGAAGTTGCTGAAGCTGACTCTTCTGGTCACAAAATACTGCGGTTGCGTCTCCGTTACGTTGGCGAGAGACGTTCAAAACGCCCCGTCATCACCGGCCTTGAAAGGGTGAGCACACCTGGAAGACGGGTTTATACAAAGAAAAGAGACATTCCCTGGGTGTTATCCGGGATGGGTGTATCGATTCTCACCACACCCAAGGGTGTGATGACAGGTCAGCGCGCCCGCCAGCTGGGTATTGGCGGCGAAATCCTTTGTAAGGTTTGGTAAGGAGGATTAATCGTGTCACGAATTGGACGAATGCCAGTTGAAATACCATCTGGCGTCGATGTGCTGGTAAAGGGGACTCACGTTTCTGTGAAAGGTCCAAAAGGTGAATTGCAGCATACTTTTCCAGCTGATATGGATATCAGCGTCAAGGAAGGAGTAGTGACTGTCAATCGACCGACAGATGAACCAACACATCGAGCGCTTCATGGTATGACCAGGGCATTAATAAATAATATGGTAGTAGGTGTTAGCACAGGTTTCTCAAAAGTGTTGGAAGTTAATGGCGTTGGATATCGTGCGGAAATGAATGGGAACAACCTAGTGCTTAATGTTGGTTACTCCCACCCGGTGGAGGTCGAACCTCCGAAAGGGATTGAATTTGAGGTCGATGAGCGCACCCGGCAAATCACGGTAAAAGGCTACGACAAACAGATGGTTGGACACGTAGCAGCTAATGTCCGTAAGATCCGCCCTCCGGAGCCTTATAAAGGAAAAGGGATCAAATATTTAGATGAGCGAATCCGTCGCAAGGCGGGTAAAGCAGGCAAGGTATAGAAGAATGGGTAAAAAAGTATCTCGTTCAAAAGCACGTCAGCGTAGACATATTCGAGTACGAAAACGCATTTTCGGCACTCCAGACCGCCCGCGACTCAATGTTTTTCGCAGCTTATCGGAGATATATGCTCAGGTAATCGATGATGAGGAAGGAAGAACTTTGGTCTCTGCGTCCTCCATCGATAATGCACTTCGCAAGAGCATGGCTGGAAAAACAAAAACTGAGCAAGCGGAGCTCGTTGGACAGGCGTTAGCAGAAAGAGCTAAATCTGCCGGAATTAAACAGGTAGTGTTTGATCGTTCCGGTTACCGGTATATTGGCCGTATTAAAGCGCTGGCTGACGGCGCGCGAGCTGGTGGCTTGCAGTTCTAGCAGGAGAAACAGGAGATCATATGTCAGATTTTAAATCATCGGATTTCGAACAAGAGTTTGATGAGCGTATCATCGAGATCGCGCGCGTGGCGAAAGTCGTTAAAGGTGGACGGCGTTTTTCTTTCCGAGTCACGGTTGTTGTTGGTGACAATCGCGGCAAAGTAGGTGTGGGAGTTGGAAAAGCAAACTCCGTGCCAGATGCGATGCGCAAAGCATCCGAGAGGGCGCGCAAAGACATGCACCGCGTTTCCTTATTCGGTTCAACGATCCCCCATGAGGTCTTGGGTGAGGTATCCGGAGCAAAGGTTATGTTGAAACCGGCTTCCCGGGGTACAGGTGTGATCGCTGCGGGTGGTGTTCGTGCAGTCTTAGAAGCAGCTGGTATTTCAGATATATTGACCAAATCGCTGGGTAGCAATAATATCCTCAACGTCGTCTATGCGACGATGGATGCGCTGGGTCAGTTAAAGTCTCCCGAGGAAATAGCCATGCTCCGCGGAAAGCCGGTTAAAGAGGTGACACCTTTCTGGGAACGAAGGAAGCAAAATGCCTAAAACTGAATCGAAGACAAAACGAAAAACTAAGAAAGCAGAGAAACTTGTCAGAGTTACCTTGGTCAAGAGCCCTATCGGATATGAGTTATCCCAAAAAAGGACGGTGAGAGCTTTGGGTCTGCGGAAGTTAAATCAAACCGTTGAACACAAAGACTCTGCGACCTTGCGAGGTATGCTTGCCAAGGTAAGCCATTTACTTCAAGTTGAAGAATAGGATTAGTGATGAAATTGCATGATCTGAAACCGAATGAAGGTGCGAAGAAAGATCGCAAAAGAGTTGGCCGGGGAACCGCAGCAGGTCAGGGGAAGACCGCTGGTAGAGGTACCAAGGGACAGGGAGCCCGTGCCGGAGGTGGCACCCGTTTGTACCATCAGGGTGGCAATCTACCCTTCTTCCGCAGACTGCCTTTTGTCCGTGGGAAAGGATTTACGCCAATTAATCGAGTGGATTACGATGAAGTAAACGTCGGGCAGCTGGAATCATTCAAAGGTGGAAGCGAAGTAAGCCCGGAGACGTTAGCGGAAGCGCGATTAATCAAGAATCTCAATAATCCTGTTGTCCTGCTTGGCGAGGGAGAGGTGAAAGCTGCCTTGAAAGTAAGGGTTCACCGAATTTCAAAAAGTGCCCAAGCAAAGATTGAGGCTGCCGGGGGCAGCGTGGAAATTCTCCCCAAGCAGAAAGGTAAATAAGGAGCCCACACATGAAGCGTTCAGCCTGGCGCTATCTATGGACTGCTCGAGACATCCGCAGAAGGTTGCTGATAACAGTTGGATTATTAGCCATCTATCGATTTGCTGCACACGTGCCGGTACCTGGAGTGAATAGGGAAGCGATCACCGCGATCATGGAGGGTGGCGGTGCGTCCGGAACTTTGGTCAACCTGCTCGATCTGCTCTCTGGTGGTACGGTATCGAATTTTTCTGTGCTGGCGATGGGAGTTTATCCATACATTACTGCCCAGATTATTTTGAATTTGCTGGTTCCCATTATTCCGTCTCTGCAAAGAAGGATGGAAGAAGATCCTCGAGAGGGACGCAAATGGATGGAGAAATGGACCTATATACTGGCAGTTCCAATGGCAGCCCTGAATGCAGTTGGACAGATCAATTTGTTCACCCAATTCACCGGCGGGGTACCGATCCTCGATAACTTTGGTCTGAGCGCAGGTAATATACTTTCTTCCTTGGCGGTAATAGCCAGCATGACAGCTGGGACAATGTTCGCGATTTGGTTGGGTGAGCTGATCTCAGAATTTGGTATTCGCAATCAGGGGTTATCTTTGATAATTTTTGCCGGAATCGTTTCTCGGGTACCGATAACCCTGGCAAGCATCTTGGCGGATGAGCAAAATCGTTGGATAGGATTAATTTTCTTGGTGATTTTCACCACCCTGACGATATTCGCGATTGTCTTTGTCCAGCAAGGGCAGCGCAATGTCCCCGTGATGTATCCCGGCAGAAGAGTTGGAAATCGTATGTCGATGCCGGTGAAAGGTACCTTGCCGTTGCGAGTAAACATGGCAGGCATGATCCCACTTATTTTTGCTCAAGCCTTGCTGACATTTCCTGCGATCATAGCTAGTTTTTTCGCAGCCTCACAAACTGAGTGGGTCGCAAACCTATCTGCCACCATTCAATCCGTCTTTGGAGGTACCAGCAATATTTACTGGGTACTCTATTTCTTCATGGTGGTTGGATTCACTTTCTTCTATACCGATGTTTTGTTTGCCCAACAAAATTACGGTGAGAATTTAAAGAAGGTTGGTGCTCAAATTCCTGGAGTAAGCCGCGGAGCCCCGACTCAGAAATACCTCACAAGGGTCTTAAGGCGCATAACCTTGCCTGGAGCACTTTTCTTAGGTGTGGTAGCAATACTTCCTTGGCTGTTAGGGCTGATAGTTCCCTTTGGAGCAAATACCGGCTTGCTGCTGGTCTCCTCGGCTGGTTTGCTGATCGTAGTTGGAGTTGTTCGCGATACATTCTTCAATATAGAAGCGGAGCTGAAGCTCCACGGATATGACGACACGCTTCTAATTCGTTGATGGTGAATTGACGTGAGAGATTTTTATGTTTTCCTAGGACCCCCGGGTGCTGGTAAGGGGACTCAAGCCAAGATAGTCGCGGCAAGGATGGGTATCCCGCAGATCTCGTCCGGCGATATATTTCGTGAGAACCTTACGAACCAGACTGAAATGGGGATCCTGGCAAACAAATATATTAAAGTTGGTGAACTGGTCCCAGATGATATCACCATCAGTATGGTTCGGGGACGAATTTCCAAAGCGGATTGTGCCCGGGGTGCTATTCTCGATGGGTTTCCGCGAACCCCTGCACAGGCAGAAGCATTTGATGGGATATTGAAAGAGAATGGTTGCAGGATCAATAAAGTGCCCTTCATCAAGGTTCCTGAAAATGTACTCATTGAGCGCCTCTCTGGAAGATTGACCTGCCGGGCAGAAGGACATGTTTTTCACAAGGTTAATAATCCCCCAAGAGAGGCTGGTATCTGCGACTATGATGGATCGGCTCTGTATCAGAGAGAGGATGATAAGCCAGAGACAGTTGCCCGGCGAATCCGGGTTTATGAGCAGCAAACCCGACCCCTCATCGAGTATTACATGGAGCGAGGTTTATTGGTGGAGATCGATGGCGATCGTTCAATTGATTTAGTTTCAGCGGAATTGACCAAAATTCTACTTGATGACGAGGGGAATGATGTCTGATAGACCTATCGTGATCAAGAATCAGCCTGAAATCGAGTTGATGCGTGAAGCAGGAAAGGTGAATGCGCTGGTGCTCAAGACCCTAGAGGAAATGATCCAGCCAGGCATATCAACCCAGGAACTGGATGCAGTGGCTGAAGATATCATTTTACAGAACAGAGGTAAGCCCGCATTCAAGAATTACCCGGGACCGTACCCATATCCAGCAACATTGACGATATCCATAAATGAAGAACTTGTGCATGGAATCCCGGGGAAAAGGAAGTTAAAGGAAGGAGATCTGGTATCCATAGATTGCGGCACCGTACTGGATGGATTTGTCGCCGACTCAGCCTTCAGCACTGGCGTTGGAGAAATCTCTCCAGAAGTACGCAAGCTGCTGGAAGTTACTGAAAAAGCATTGTACCTGGGTATTGAGAAACTGCGCCTTGGCAACCGTGTTGGTGATGTCTCTGCAGCCATCCAAACATTTGTGGAAAGTCACAATTTCCATGTACCGCGCGAATACACTGGACATGGCGTCGGTCGCAATATGCATGAAGGTCCTTTGGTCCCAAATTTTGGCACAAGTGGTCGAGGGATTCCCCTTCGACCCGGGATTACCGTCGCTGTGGAGCCGATGGTCATGGTCGGAACGCACAAAACTCGGGTTCTTGAAGACCAATGGACAGTGATTTCAGCGGACCGATCATTGACCGCTCATTTTGAGCATTCGGTCGCTGTTACTGAGGCTGAACCGATTATCTTAACCGCCTTATAATGCGGTATGGACATAAAGGATTAGGAAAAGTATAATTAAAACTTCGGCTACTGATCACCCATGAATGATGAATCAAGGGTCTGCAGTAAGGAGAAATTGGCAAATGAAAGTATCTGCATCGGTAAAGAAACGCTGTTCAAAATGTAAAGTCGTCAAAAGACGCGGCGTAGTTTATGTAATTTGTGAAAACCCAAAACACAAACAAAGACAGGGATGAGAAATTATGGCGAGAATTGAAGGCGTTGACCTGCCCCGAAACAAGCGTGTTGAAATTGGATTGCGATACCTATATGGTATCGGTCCAACCCGGTCAAAAGAAATATTACAGGCGACTCAGATCAATCCTGATACCAGGATAAAAGATCTAACTGATTCAGAAGTCGCCATGTTACGTGAATTCATCAACCAGAATTACAAGGTGGAAGGTGATTTGCGGCGGGATGTCCAAATGCATATCAAGCGATTGATTGAAATTGGCAGCTACAAAGGGTTACGGCATCGCCGAAACCTACCTGTTCATGGACAGCGTACCCGCACAAATGCCCGCACCCGGAAAGGCCCCAAGAAGACAGTTGCTGGACGTGGTCGCCGCCGAGGAGCGAAGAAGAAGTAATCAGCTTGATCGAGGGACCAGTTATCCTTCTGTTCAAGTAAGTAGACGAGTTTAAATAGCGAGGAACTATGGCATCAGGAGACAAATCGCGCCGTTCAAGTGGTCGCAAAACGAAAAGAACAATATCCGCTGGTCAGGTCCATATCAATGCAACCTTTAATAACACCATTGTGACCATCACGGATAAACAAGGGAATACTGTCGTGTGGGGAAGTTCGGGATCTGCTGGATTCAAAGGATCTCGCAAGAGTACCCCCTTTGCTGCTCGGTTAGCAGCTGAAAAAGCCCTAAAAGCTGCACAGGCTATTGGCTTGCAAGAGGTTGAGATTATCGTCAAGGGACCAGGTCCTGGACGAGAATCAGCGATTCGAGCGGTACAGGCTGCTGGATTGAAGGTTACAGCAATCACGGATAAAACACCTGTACCACATAATGGGTGTCGCCCACCAAAGAAACGACGCGTGTAATAGAAAATCTTATTTTGATAGAAGGAAGTGCGAATGGCTAGATATACTGGACCGGTATGCAAATTATGCCGGCGAGAAGGCGAAAAATTATTTTTGAAGGGTGAACGTTGCTTCACTCCAAAGTGTTCATTCGAGCGTCGCGGCTATCCACCTGGACTTCATGGAAAGAGCGCTCAATACCGGCGGAGACGTGAATCGGATTATCACCGTCAGCTGCGCGCAAAACAGAAAGCACGCCGGACATACGGCGTGTTGGAGAGACAATTTCGACGATATTATGATGTATCTCTAAAGCGTAGAGGCCTCACCGGTGTGAACCTACTGCAGATTCTCGAATCTCGTCTGGATAATGTTGTCTTTCGTTTGGGATTCGCGGCCAATCGTGCCCAGGCTCGCCTCTTGGTAACCCACGGGCATTTCGATGTCAACGGTCGTAGGACAGATGTCCCCTCCATGCTGATCTCACCCGGAGATGAAATTGCTGTACGCGAAGGTTCGCGCAAAAGACCCTTCTTCAAGGAGTTAGCAACAGTTGCCGAGGAGAGAAACATACCCGATTGGGTGAGCAGGGATGTGAAGAGCCTTAAAGGGACGGTAACTCGTCTGCCTGAGCGATCCGAGATTGATGGTAATCTCAACGAGCAATTGATCGTGGAATATTACAAACGATAAGTTTTGGTTGTTTGTTCTCCTTCATTTCCTGAGGGAGAAAAGGTTTGATTATTTAAATGAGGTGAACCGTGATAGGTTTGACAAATATGGTGACGCCGAAAATTGAGCGTGAAGCGGAAGCCAGGAATTATGGTAAATTCGTGATCAGCCCACTTGAACGTGGATATGGAATTACTCTCGGAAATGCACTCCGCCGGGTATTGCTTTCCTCCTTAGAGGGTGCGGCGGTCACCTCGATCCGGCTTGCAAATGTCCAACATGAATTCAGTGAAATCCCAGGTGTACGCGAGGATGTGATTCGCGTCATGTTGCAAATCAAGCAGCTGCGAATGAAGATGTTCGATGTTGACACGGCCCGGCTTCATCTGGAAGTCCGGGGGGCGGGTATCGTCACCGCAGCTGATATCATCGCTCCACCAGAGGTGGAGATTGTAAACCCCGATCTCTATCTCTTTACTGTGGATTCGAGCGATGCGAGTCTGGAAATAGAGTTGACTGCTGAACGTGGACGCGGCTATTCCCCAGCTGATGAACGTGGTGGGCGTTTGCCGATTGGAGAACTTCCGGTAGATGCCATTTTCAGTCCAGTGAAACGTATAAATTGGGAAGCTGGTTATGCTCGCGTTGGACAGAGCACGAACTTTGACCGCCTACAGATGGAAGTATGGACAGATGGAACCATCGGACCGGAAGATGCATTGAGCACCAGTGCGAAAATCTTGATTGAACATCTGCGTCATCTTGCCGGGGTCAGTGAGGAATCACTCACCATCATTGCCCAGGAAGAAGAAGAAAGCAGCCGGCTAACCAGCGAGATGATTGAGACGCCGATCGAGAATCTTGATTTGTCGGTAAGAGTGTTTAATTCACTCAAGCGCACCGGCATAACTACAGTCGGTGAAGTGCTGGAGCTGCTGGATAAAGGTGATGAAGCGGTGATGTCCATCCGCAACTTTGGTGAAAAAAGCCTGGATGAGCTCAGATCAAAAATGAGTGAGAAAGGCTATCTAGAAGATGATGAAGAAGAAGAAGCGGAGTAGGTAAACGATGCGTCATAAAGTATCAGGAAAAAAATTAAACCGCAGCAAAGACCAGCGAAGAGCATTGCGGCGGATAATGGTAAACCAGCTCTTCACGCATGAAAGAATCAAGACCACACGCGCAAAAGCTCAAGCCGTCCGGACACAAGCTGAGAGACTGATAACCCTTGCGAAACGCGGAAATTCTGCTGGTGAGGAAAAAATGGTTCATGCTCGCCGACTGGCTGCAGCTCGAATGGGCGATCCTGAAATGGTTAAGAAGTTGTTTGATGATATCGCACCACGCTATGAGGACAGGCAAGGTGGATATACCCGCATTTTGAAACTGGGTCCACGATATGGAGACTCTGCGGAAATGGTCTTGCTCGAACTGATTGAAGAATAGAACAAATTCAATTGGTTCATGATTTGGACGCATTTTCAGTCCAAAGTTAGTACATGGCACATTACAAAGTTATCCTGACCTATGATGGCACTGATTTTCAGGGATTTCAACGTCAGGTAGAAGGAAGAACTGTTCAAGCCTCTGTCGAAGCAGCATTGGAAAGGATCGGTTGGCAAGAATCCAGCATCCTCTTTGCAGGAAGGACAGATGCAGGTGTGCATGCTGCGGGCCAGGTGATTGGGTTTAATCTTGATTGGAAACATTCACCTGAAGAATTGCAGGATGCCGTGAACGCCAATCTGCCTGTTGATGTTTCTGCGCTGTCGGTTGCAGAAGCGGAGGAAAACTTCCATCCCCGCTTTTCCGCAGTGGCTCGTTGTTATCATTATCGTATATTCTGTGAGCCTGTTCGTCAGCCCCTTAGAGAGCGATATGCTTGGCGGGTTTGGCCTGCAGTTCGTACAAAACCACTCGAGGAGACTGCTGATTACTTGATTGGCAGGCATGATTTTTCGGCTTTTGGTTCAGCTCCACAAGAGGGTGGAACCACGATTAGGGAAATCTTCTCCTCAATTTGGAAGGTCCTTGAAAATGACCTCGTATTTCAAATTACAGGGAACGCCTTTTTGTACAGAATGGTCCGCCGTTTAGTGAGTTTTCAGATTGAGGTCGGTCAGGGAAAACGAAATCCGGAAGAAATAAAGTTATTTCTCGATGGTGGCAGTAAGGAGGTGGTTCAAGGACTTGCTCCACCACAAGGATTGGTATTGGAAGAAGTTTTTTATCCAAAGTAAGTGGATAAGATTAAACAATTATGTAGAAGATTGATCAAGAGTAATCATTGCAGTGGAGAGTGAACTGTGCAAAAGACGTATGTACCCAAATCTGGCGATATAACCCACGAGTGGAAATTGGTGGATGCAAATGGCCAAAACCTTGGACGTTTGGCAACCCAGATCGCCAGCATGCTACTGGGCAAGGATAAACCGACATTTACACCAGGAGTTGATACTGGTGACTATGTGGTCGTCGTCAATGCTGAGCGTATTACAGTAACTGGAAATAAGCTAAACGACAAGTATTATTATCACCATACTGGCTATCCTGGTGGGATAAAAGGTATAAATTTGCGAGATCAATTAATGAAATTTCCTGACAGGGTGATCAGGCAGGCAGTCTGGGGGATGCTGCCCCACAATCGGTTCGGGCGCAAGTTATTAAAGAAGCTAAAGATTTATGCTGGACCGGATCATCCTCACGATGCCCAGAACCCTCAATTGGTTGAGTTATAAGGAGTGACAATGGCAGTACAGTATTATGAAGGTGTTGGTCGACGGAAGCAGAGTACCGCGAGAGTGAGAATAATGAGCGGTTCCGGAAACTTTGTGGTTAACGGGAAAGCACTTCAGGAATACTTTCCTCGAGTGGGCGACAAAGAGCATGTGTTATCACCCTTGGTAACTACAGGAGAGAGTAAAGAACAGCTCGATATCACAGTCTTGGTCAAGGGGGGAGGCGTGACCGGGCAAACGGACGCAGTAAAACTTGGATTAGCGCGGGCACTGACAAAAATGGTTCCTGACCATCAACCAATTTTGCGCAAGGCTGGTCTGCTCACTCGCGACCCACGTGAAAAAGAGCGGAAAAAGCCTGGACTCAAAAGGGCAAGAAAAGCTCCGACCTACACAAAGCGGTAAGGTCATTTAAAAGGAAATCGATGCGTGAGCAAGTTTTCGTGGGAAAATTCCGCGAATCAAACTCACGCATTTTTGATTTAATTACCTCACCGAAATTGGTGATTTGCAGCTATCAATTTATCAAGTCTTGTGGCAATTACCTCATTGGGAAAGGTATTGGGAAAAAGGATGGAGGATGAAATGAAGAATCTGGGGATAACTCTTCTCGGTCTTGGTCCAGGTGATCCGGATTTACTGACCCGTCAAGCATGGCAGGTCTTGATCAGTTCCGGGGAGATATATCTGCGCACGCGCCTGCATCCGACTGTCATTGGATTCCCACCTGAACTGCGGGTACATTCCTTCGACCGGTTTTATGAGGAAGGAAATTCCTTTGATGAAGTATATGAAAGGATTATTGAGCAAATTTTGGAACTGGGGCAAGAAGAATCTGGAGTTGTATATGGAGTCCCCGGTCATCCGTATGTCGCAGAAGCGACTGCTCCAGAGATCACTCGCAGAGCAAAAATGATGGGTATTCCGGTGACACTAGTTGAAGGATTGAGTTTTATAGAACCAATTTTTGGCTTGCTGGGGATAGATCCATTTCCCCATACCGCTTTCGTTGACGCACTGGAGCTGGTTACCTTGCATCACCCTCCTTTTCCGCCTGATTTTCCAGCAGTCATTGCCCAAATTCATTCACCAGGGATTGCCTCAGATGTGAAATTAACCCTGCTTGCAGTTTACCCGGATGATCATCAGGTTCAGCTGGTTCACGGGGCTGGGACATCATCAGCCAAGGTTGAATTGCTTAAATTATACGAAATCGACCGCAGCTCAAATATTGGTTTGTTAACAGCCCTGTACCTGCCTGGATTAGATCAAAAGGCGTCCTTTGAAGGGTTCCAAGATGTGGTCGCTCATCTACGAGCACCAGATGGGTGCCCCTGGGATCGCGATCAGACTCACCTATCCTTGCGGCCATATTTATTGGAAGAGGCGTACGAGGTGCTTACGGCCTTGGACAACGAAGATCAAAAAGGTCTGCAGGAAGAATTAGGGGATCTGCTCCTGCAAATCGTCCTGCATGCACAAATCGCAAGTGAATACGGTGATTTCTCAATGGTAGATGTCATCCATGGCATTAGTGAGAAACTGGTTCATCGCCACCCTCATGTCTTTGGGGATCTGGAAATTCACGATCAGAAGAAAGTTGTAGAAAACTGGCAGAAATTAAAGTCCGCTGAACGCGAAGTAAAACCCGGGAAGAATGGTATCTTGGATGGAGTCAGTCCAGCGTTGCCAGCTCTTGTTCAGGCAGAGACATACCAGGAGCGGGTAAATCGAGTTGGTTTTGATTGGGTCAATGTTCAGGGGGTGTTTGCCAAGATTACAGAAGAAATTGCAGAAATCCAGAATGCCGATTCAGATGAAGAATACGAAGCGGAGATTGGAGATCTTTTATTCGCAGTTGTCAATCTCGCCCGTTGGCTGGATATCGATGCAGAAAGTGCTTTACGGGCGGCCAATAATCGTTTCCGGATGAGATTTGAAAAAATTGAAGCTGCTGCCCGGAAAGGGGAAAGAGAGATCTCCGAACTCACTTTGGAGGAATTGGATGAATTGTGGGATGCAGCAAAAAAAAATTAGAAACATTATTTTCCACTTGATTTCTGAAATAAAAAGAATAGAAATAGTTGTGTGGCTAATTGATGCTGGGTGGGAGATTCACATGATGAAAGGTAAGCTCTATTCATCATAAATATCTCTTTCGAGGTCTAAGGCCTCTTTCAGGGATTGAGCGCAATCTTCACTGCAGGAAAAAAAGAACAAATCAAAGCCCTGCATTCCTACTGTGGATGCTATTTCGGGGACAAATGCAAACACTGTTTTATCCTGTAGGACTAAGGTCAGTGATACAAATTGCCCTACTTTATCACTCAGGTCAATGCCTTCGCTGGCTTTCGCAGCGAAACCGAAGATATCCTCATCTTGCATTATCTCCTGCTGACACCATGAGCAGGTTCGCAGCAGTCGGTGGAGGTCAATATTCGTCATGATTTCCGTACCCTTGCATGTTTCTTAGATTCAATTCAGCTTTACGCTGGCTTTCGTATTTGTTACAGGTCAGGATTCAAGCGGTTTAAACCAAGCTGTGAAATGCCGCAGAAGTTCCGGCGCTTCAATAATCTTAAGACCGTGGATATTGTCTTTGCGAGTTGCGATCTTAGTGAGGGTTTCCACCACAAAATCCAAGTGGCTTTGCGTATAGACCCTGCGAGGGATAGCCAACCGCACGAGCTCGAGGCTTGGATAAATCATATCTTTTGTCTCAGGATCAGGATACGCAAACATCACGGAGCCGATTTCGACAGATCGGATACCTCCCTCAAGATATAATTCAATACTCAAGGCCTGGGCAGGATATTGATGCTGAGGAATATGGGGCAAGAATGCTTTAGCATCGATATAAACCGCATGACCCCCGGGGGGATTCATGATTGGGATTCCGATCTCGTTGAGTTTATTCGCCAAGTATTCGGTTTGGGCAAGGCGGTATGAAAGGTATTCCTCTTCTAGGCTTTCCTTCAAACCCACGGCGATAGCATCGAGATCTCGACCAGCCAAGCCACCGTAAGTCAAGAAACCTTCCCGCAGAATTAATTCATTACCAGCTCGCAAAAATAAATCCCCATCGTTCATCGCCAGGAATCCGCCAATATTTACATTGCCATCTTTCTTGGCACTCATGGTGGCTCCATCCGCCAGGGCGAAAATCTCCCTGGCAATTTCCCGGGTGGATATATCGAGATAGCCGGGCTCTCGTAACTTAATGAAGTAAGAATTCTCAGCGTAACGGCAGGCATCGATAAAGAATGGGATATTGTGTTTACGGTAGATGGCTGAGACTGATTTTATATTGTTCAGAGAGACAGGCTGGCCACCACCAGCGTTGTTGGTTATGGTCAGCATTCCGAAGGGGATCTTCGCAGCGCCTGTTTGGGATATGAAGTTTTCTAATTTAACCAGGTCCATGTTCCCTTTGAATGGGGATTTGTCTGTTGGATCATACGCAGAATCGACAACAAGATTAACCGGTCTCCCTTTCCTGGCACGGATATTTGCGTCCGTGGTATCGAAATGGGTATTGGAAGGGATGGACTGGCCTTCTTTTAGCAGTATGGCGCAGAGAATGTTTTCTGCTGCTCTGCCCTGGTGGGTCGGAATGAAGTATTTGAAACCGAAAATTTCTTCCATAGTTCTTGCTAAGCGATTAAAGGAACGTGAGCCAGCATATGATTCATCACCGAGCATGAGAGCAGACCACTGCTCTTGGCTCATCGCACCCGTACCAGAATCAGTAAGCAAATCGATAAATATATCTTCAGCGTTCATTCTAAATAAATTATATCCAGCCCCGATCAATGCGGAGTGCCTTTGCTCTCTAGGGATTAGCTTGATTGGCTCAACCATCTTAATGCGAAAAGGTTCAGGTGGATGAGTTGGCATCCATAACCTCCATATGATTTTAGGATGCTACAGTTTAGCATGCTTTACCAAGGATTCCAAGGACAGAGTGCAGGTATTGCGTTCCTCTTCGTTCAAGTATAATTTTCACATGAAGAGGCCGGTACTCCTGCACATTGCAGCATCGATCGTCCTTTCTCTTTCCCTTTTGTTCCTCTTATGGGGATTTAATCCGGATTCCAAGAAGATTCAAACGATCAAGGTGCCGGGATTAGGGACACAAATCCTGGCTTGGACCCCGCGAATCAGGATCGGGGACAGGGGCACTTTGCGACTTGAATTTGACGCGGAGGATTTGTTCAGCAGCGGACAGATAAAGGTTGGGGAAAATAATTCTACGAATCAGATTTCCCGCCCCCTAAATAAAGGTGACAACCTACTTGTCCATGCCAGGGTAGAATCAGTCGGTTTGATTCTTGAACCTGGAGAGGAGTTAATCCAACCGCTTCGAGCTGGGGAAAATTTGACCTTTGTTTGGCAGATTCAACCGCTATTAAGAAGGGAGATCAAGGGGGAGGTCTGGTCATACCTGCAGATAGTATCTCTAGGGGAAAATAGTCAGGATCGCTACCCAATTACGATTGTTAATTTTGATCTCGAATCGATCGATCTGCTTGGAATGACTGGACAAACTGCAAGAATGTTTGGGATAATTGGCATTTGTATTGCCTTTTTCCTCTGGAGAGGCCAAATTGTGAGATACATGCCTCATCTTGCTGGCAGGAGCAGGCAAAATAGTGAATAGGTTATTCGTTTCAGGGATTTAGCATGTTTACAATTGTTGCCTTTACATTGGGACCAGTGATGACAAATACTTACTTAATCGGAGATGATCAGACTGGCGATGCTGTCGTGATCGACCCTGCGGATGTGGGAGAAATTATTGTATCGGAAGCAGAGGAACGCGGTTGGAGAATCGTGAGTATCTGGCTGACCCATGCTCATTTTGACCATCTCGGCGGGGCAGCTGCTGTGGCTGATGCCTGCAAACCAATGCCACCAGTGGCACTTCACGCTGATGATTACGGGTTGTGGCGAATGCAAGGTGGGGCAGGATTTTTTGGAATGGAGATTGATCCCGGCCCTGAACCGACCGTCGAGCTCAAGCACAACCAGGTTCTCCATCTGGGAGAAAATACCTTTCAGGTTCTCCATGCTCCCGGACATACACGTGGGCATGTGATGTTTTATAGTGCAAAAGAAGAAGTTTTGTTTTGCGGTGATGTGATATTTCAGGGCAGTATCGGGAGAACAGATTTACCTGGTGGGGATTTTAATACACTGATCAACAGCATTCAAACCCAGATATTGACCCTTCCAGATGATACTCGCTTGCTGACAGGTCATGGACCGGAGACCACTGTTGGCGATGAACGCCGATACAACCCATTCATCCGCTAAAATTAAAACTTCCTGGGTATATTGGAGCCAACCCGCCATTTCCCAGGAAGTTAATTAAATATATCTAATTAAATTATTTTGCGTAATCCACCGCTCGTGTTTCGCGGATGACGGTGACCTTAATTTGTACCGGATATTGCATGGAATCTTCAATTTGCTTGGCGATATCACGGGCTAAACGAATAGCATCAAGATCATCGATATCTTCTGGTCGCACAAAGATCCGGATCTCACGACCTGCCTGTAAAGCATAACTTTGGCCAACACCTGTATAGGAATTTGCTACCTCTTCTAGGGCGCGGACACGCTTGATATACTGCTCCAAACTCTCTCTTCTGGCACCAGGTCTGGCACCAGAAATCGCATCAGCTGCTTCTATAATCACTGCTTCGACTGTTTCTTGCTCTACCTCATGGTGATGGGAGGCGATCGCATTAACCACCTTGGTAGATACCCCATATCGCTTGGCGAAGTCTGCACCGATTTGGGCATGAGTACCTTCAACATTATGATCCATCGCTTTACCCAGATCGTGGAGCAAAGCTCCAGCCTTTGAAACTTCAACATCTGCACCCAATTCTGCTGCAATTACACCTGCCAGCTGGGCAGTTTCAACTGCATGGTCTAATTGGTTTTGTCCGTAAGATGTGCGGTATTTAAGACGACCCAGTGTTCTTAATATTTCCGGATGCAATCCTGGTACACCTGCATCGTAGGCAGCCTGATCGCCTGCTTCGACAATAATCCGCTCCACTTCTTCTTTTTCTTTCTGGATTATTTTTTCGATATGCGCCGGGTGAATGCGTCCATCCAAGACCAATTTCGCCATCGATCGAACTGCAATTTCCCTTCTAACTGAATCAAAACAGGAAATGGTGATCGCTTCAGGAGTATCATCGACGATAACATCAACACCAGCTGCCTGTTCAAAAGCGTGGATATTTCGACCATTCCGCCCGATGATGCGTCCGTTCATCTCATCATTTGGTAAGGGTACAAAGGACGTGGTTACTTCTTGAACATGTTCTGAGGCTACTCTTTGAATAGCACTGGCGACTAGCTTGCGAGCTCTCTTTTCGCCATCCTCTCGAGCTTCAGCTTCAATCTGGCGCATGATCCGGGCCATATCTGCGCGGGCTTCTTTCTCAACCTCCTGCAAGAGACTTTCTCGGGCTTCTTCTTTGCTCATTTGAGATATCCGCTGCAGTTCCTCCAGTTCCTGGGTGTACATTTTATCCAGTTCATTCGATTGCTTATCCAAAGCACTCTGCCGCTTGTTCTGAGTTTGTTCCCGCTTGTCCAACCGCTCTGTCCGGGCATCGATCTCATTACGCCGATTTAACAGTCGATCCTCCTCCTTATTTAACTCTGATCGCCTGCGATTGATTTCTGCATCAGCAGTCTGTCTGATCTCCAGGGCTTTGTCTCTTGCCTGCAACTCAATGTTCTTGGCTTCCTCATTGGCTTTATTAAGAATACTTCTCCCTTGGTCTTTCTCCTTAGCTGCTTTATTTGCATACAATAATTGTCTGATGATGAAACCAATTGCGACTCCCGCAAGCAGGCTGAGAATTATTATCACTACATCGCTTGAATTCATATTTACTCACCTTTCTCTGCCTTCATTTTATTTAAGATAATCCTTCCTGATCAGGATAGATATTTTCAGATTGTTGCTCTTTCCAAACTTTTTTTACCGTGGGTTTGATTAACGAGTAAGAAAAACCTCTCCGGGCTAAATAAGAACTTAACCTCTTTTGAAAAATTTGCCACTCAATATTTTTATATTTTCTTGCTTGCTTTCTCGCGGCAATATAAACCAGCTCTTCGTCTTCGGATGCATTTTGGAGGGTTTGAGAAATTAATTCGGCTGGAATTCCTTTGTGTGTCAATTCAACTTTGAGCATTCGCCGGGAGCGTGGTCGGAATTCGCTTCGATTATCAATCCACATTTTCGCGAAATTTGCATCATCCAGCAATCCGTTTTGCTGTAAACGTTCAACCACACCTGCGATTGTGCTATCATCGATCCCATTCTGGTGTAAATAGCTTTGCACTTCTGATACCGACCTCATCCGATAGCTGATAAATTTCAATGTCCGCTGATATGCAGATTCAAATTCATCCTGTTTGATCAGTTCTGTGATTTTTTCCTCGGATAATTCTTGACCAACCTGCAACCAGGCGGCAACAAAGCGGGATAAGCCAAAAGCGAATTCTCCATCAAGGTATACATTGACTCTTTGATGGTTACGCTTCTGTGCTTTGAGTGATGTGACTCGCTTTCCCATAATCTCCACAATTTGGTTATAAATGCTGTCTTAATAATCTAATTAAAATAGCCGCAGTCCTTTATCGGCCACGGCTGAATGAATCCGGCATCAAATAAGAGTTTGGTTTTGGTGATCTGAATTACAGAAAAGCTTTATTAGCTAGAAAATTCAAATGATATTTCTTTTTCAAACAAAATAAATTCAATAATTGGCCCTTTGGTCAGGTGTCATCGTAAAAGAGAGCCGGTTATTTACTGGCATCATCAAAAATTTTCTTCGCATTTACGGTATAAATCTACCAAAACTTTATTTCTCAGTTGAATTTTTCTTTTCAAACCGTGGCTAAACAAATCTTGCTTGAAGGAAAATATTTAGCGGCTATGATCGTGGCCGGATTTGTTCAACCTCTTCAGAAAGTATTTTTATTTTCAAGATCCAACTGTTCATGTCATGTACAGTTTAGATTATACAATTATACATGATACTTTTATAAATTGTATGTTTTGGTAGAATGTTAAATAATTAGTAAACTTCACAGAGTATAATCCATTCTTATGCTTCATAAATACATGAGAGCCAGACTCAAGGTTGGAGGTATGTGAATGAGCAGTTTACGAGAAGATGCCTTAGAGTATCACCGAATCGATGGCAAGCCTGGAAAAATATCCATTTTACCTACAAAACCCCTAGCAACCCAGCGTGACCTATCTTTAGCTTATTCACCTGGTGTTGCTTACCCAGTTCTGGAGATTGAGAAATCTCCAGAACTGGCGTATGAATACACCTCAAAAGGAAATTTGGTCGCGGTGATTTCCAATGGTACCGCGATATTGGGTTTGGGTGATCGAGGTGGATTGGCGTCTAAACCGGTTATGGAAGGCAAAGGAGTCTTGTTCAAGGTATTTTCGGATATTGATGTCTTTGATATCGAAGTGGACTCAATAGATCCGGATGAATTTATCCGGGTGGTCGCGGCAATTTCGCCCACGTTTGGTGGGATTAATTTAGAGGATATCAAAGCACCAGAATGTTTTTATATCGAAGAAACGCTCAAGCAAATGTTGAATATCCCAGTTTTTCATGACGACCAACATGGGACTGCAATAATCGCGAGCGCTGGATTATTAAATAGCTTGGAGATTGTGGATAAACGCATGGATGAAATCCGCTTGGCTATATCTGGTGCAGGTGCTTCGGCGATCTCGTGTGCAGAATTGGCAGTTCGTTTAGGGGTAAAGCGTGAAAATATTCTATTGGTTGATAGCCGGGGTGTTATCAGTGCTGACCGCAAAGATAGCTTGAATAAGTATAAACAAAGGTTCGCTCATGACACTGATGCCCGTACTTTAGCTGACGCGGTTAGGGATGCAGATGTGTTTTATGGTCTTTCTGTCGCCGATGTTCTCACCCCCGGGATGGTGAAGTCCATGGCAGATCTACCCATAATTTTCGCGATGGCAAACCCTGATCCAGAGATCAAGTATGAATTAGCAAAGGAAGTTCGTCCTGAAGCGATTGTTGCCACCGGGAGGTCTGATTTCCCAAACCAGGTGAACAATGTATTGGGATTTCCATTCATCTTCAGAGGTGCTCTGGATGTTCAAGCCAAGGCTATTAATGAAGAGATGAAGGTTGCCGCTGCCCATGCTCTGGCTGCATTAACCAAGGAAGACGTTCCAGATAGTGTGCTGAGTGCCTATGGGTTGAGGAGCCTCAAATTTGGACCAGAATATATCATTCCCAAGCCATTGGACCCAAGAGTCATGATTTGGGAGTCACCTGCAGTCGCCGAGGCAGCAATGGAAAGCGGTGTAGCTAGGAAAACCCTTGATCTTGATGAATATCGTCAGCAGCTGACTTTCCGTCAGGGCATGGGTCAACAAATTCGGTATTACATAATGAATAAAGCTAAATCGGCACCTACCAAGAAACGAGTTGTATTTGCCGAAGGAGAGGAATCAAAAATTATCCGAGCTGCCGCTCAAATTCAAGATGAAGGGATTGCTATCCCAATTCTTGTTGGTCGTCCGCAGGTAATTAATAACATGATCGATAGTCTGGGTCTTGATTATCACCCGAACATCATTTATCCAGAGGAATTCGACAAAATTGAGCAATATGCCCAATCGTATTATCAGCTGCGTAGGCGGAAAGGTGTGGCTGTATCAGATGCATTAAAAACAGTATCCCGCCCAAACGTTTTTGGTCCCATGATGGTGAAAATGGGTGATGCAGATGCTTTTGTATCAGGTCTGACATATGATTATCCCGAGGTTATACGTCCAGCTCTTCAAATTCACCACACCTATCCGGGGGCGAAACGTGCAGCCGGAGTGTACATCATCATTGTGGATACAAAGGTTTACATATTCACAGATGCAACCGTAAATATCGATCCTTCTGCTGAAGACCTTGCTGAGATTGCCTGCTTATCAGCGGATTTTGCACGCCAGTTAGGTCTTGAGCCGAGAGTTGCACTGCTATCATTCTCGAATTTTGGCAGCACACCTCATCACCTGTCTCAAAAAGTAAGTCGAGCTGTCAACATCCTCCAGGAGAAATGTCCTGATTTCGAGTTCGATGGTGAAATGCAGGCAGACACGGCAGTCGTATCAGATATCGTTGAAAACAGATATCCGTTCAGCCGGGTAAAAGATGCCAATGTTTTGGTGTTCCCCTCGCTTGAATCTGCAAATATTGCCTACAAGTTACTGGCAAGGTTGGGAAATGCCCAAGCGATTGGACCTATCCTGCTCGGTGTAGGAGCACCTGTGCATGTTCTCCAAACAGGTGATGAGGTGCGGGATATTGTCAACATTGCTGCAGTTGCTGTTATGGATGCGCTTAGCCGCGAATAATAATCTGTTCTAGTAATATAAATTTTCGCATTCTCCCTGGTGTGATTCACCGGGGAGTTTTTTTCCCATATTCAATAACCATCAGAAAGTGACTATCGACCAGACTGTTCCATGAGAGCAGAGAGAACTTCCTGCTGCAAAATCGATGGATTGAATATTCAATTGAAAAGTACTGCAGGTCAACCGCGAGGTGAAAGATTACAACTTGCAGATATGCAAAGCTAATAAAGGTGGGGAATTTGGAGAAAAATACTTGCAATTAAAGCTAAATTAGTATATACTGTGTCTGATTGTGGGAGAAAGTGGATCAAAGTGGAACGCCGGTCAATCCGGCGTTCCGGCATTAAAGGCAAATTAGAACAAATGTTTCTGGGTCGGTATCACCACACAATCGATGACAAAGGGCGCCTGACTATCCCGGCGCGCTATCGTGATCTACTCGCTGCAGACGGTGCCTACCTGACTCAGGGTTTTGATCAAAATATCAATGTCTATCCTCCGGAAATTTTTGAGCGTATCTCAAAACGGGTGAACAAGTTAAGCATGACAGATCCGAGTGCGCGGATACTTCGCCGCCTGATGTTCTCGAATGCTGAGATGGTAGCCTTGGATAAGACTGGGAGAATACTTATCCCGCAATTTTTACGGGAAGAGTTAAATTTTGATAATGAAGCCGTCATCGTCGGAATGGGTGATTATTTTGAAATCTGGTCCCCTGGCCAGTGGGTTGGGCAGACTTCGATGATGGAGGAGAGCGAACCGATCGCCATGCGATTCGTGGATTTGGATCTCTCTACAGGTGAGTGATGTTGGTCCTGGATAAACATTATCCACGGAATGCCCAAGCCCATGGAAATGCCGACTCCTCACCAACCAGTTCTTTACAATGAAATTATACACCTACTGCAACCACGGTCACCAGGAAAGTATATAGATTGTACACTGGGTGCGGGAGGCCATGCTTGGGGAATTCTTGAATCTTCTGAACCGGGCGGTCTCCTTCTGGGTTTTGACATTGACACCTATGCATTGCAGCTAGCCCGATCAAAACTGGACTTTTTCGGCAACCGGGCTATCCTGGTTCACTCGTCATTCACAAATTTAATAGAAGAGCTCAATGGATTGGGGTGGCATAAAGTGGACGGTATCTTACTTGATCTGGGCTTGTCTTCGATGCAACTGGATATCCCGGAGCGAGGCTTTTCCTTTAGGGGAGATGCTGTGCTTGATATGCGATTCGACACCCGGAACCCGGTACGTGCCATCGACCTGGTAAATAATTTACCGGAGCGAGAACTTGCAGATTTGATCTTTAAATTTGGTGAAGAAAGACAGTCGAGACAAATCGCCAAAGCAATTGTTCGCGCCCGTCCGATAAACACCACCCGTGAGCTGGCAGAAGTTGTCTCGAAATCTGTGGGTAGAGGTCAAAAAAAGATCCATCCTGCAACGAAGACTTTTCAAGCGCTAAGAATTGCGGTTAATCATGAACTGGAGGCATTAGAGGCAGTCCTTCCCCAAGCGATACAGGTATTACGGCCTCAGGGTAGATTGGCGATTATCAGCTACCACTCCCTGGAAGATCGGATTGTAAAGCAGTTCTTTCGTAATGAGAGTAAAGATTGTATCTGTCCACCAAAACAACCCATATGTGATTGCGGTCATGTAGCGAGTATAAAAATCATCACCAAGCATCCCATTCGCCCGCAAGAAGGCGAAATTAAGATAAATCCTCGAGCCCGCAGCGCCCGGCTTAGAGTGGTTGAGAAGCTTTCAACTGAATAATTTTGGCATTACTCTTGCAAGAAATTTCTTACTGGTAACAAAAAATGGCGAAATTCTCGTCATTAACCCTTTTCACAAGAGTAAATTATGTATCGTGTTCAGAACATCACACAGGCTTATACGCAAGCTCCATGGAGAAAACAACTCCAGTGGATAGGTTTATTCATGCTGGTATTGATAATACTGGCAATGGTAGCCGGGATTTATTTAAGTGTGAGTGCTCAAGCATCCACCGCCGGGCGTGAAATTCAAATCATGTATTCTGAGATGGAGGAAATCCGCAGAAATATTGAGGATATGGAATCTCAAATTGCATTTTTGCTTTCAAATTCGGTCATGGAAAAAAGGGCTGAAGAGTTAGGCTTTGTTCAAGTGGCATCGGACGAGATCTTCTATATCTATGTGCCGGGATACGTAAAACCAAATCAGGTCGAATTAGCCGAACCCCCTAAATCCACCCTGCCAGAGATTTCAACAATATCACCGGAATATACTCAATCACTGTTTGATTGGTTGCGGGAGCGTGTATTCGATCCTGCCTCCCCGCTAATCCAGGAGGTAGAACCATGAACGAGCAAAGTTCATGGAGATACACCACACTGGGAATTCTTCTTTCCGCGTTCGCGGTTTTCATTGTCGTACAGATGCTGCGTATCCAATTGAGTCCGCAGGCAGAAGCCTTGCGGGATAAAGGAGAGCTTTATTCAGGTACCTGGCGAACACTGACCCCTGCGCGCGGTCAAATTTATGATCGCTGGGGCCATTTATTGGCAGGAAATGAAACGGTTTACGAAGTAGGGGTCATTTTAAACCAAGTAGAAAATCCATCAACAATCGCTTTAGCAATGAACGCTGTGGTTGATGCAGATTACGATGCTGTGTTTGCTGCGGCTAGTACAGCTCCTTCCGAAGATGCAATTTACGCAACTCTGGCAAGATTTGTGACGGAAGATCAAAAAACGCGCTTGGAGCAACTGGCTAAGGAGATGCAGACGACTTATGGAGATCGGCGAGATCCAAATCGCCCCAGCCTGAAAGGGATTACTTTCGAGCCAAGACTTCAGCGCAGCTACCCGGAGAAAGACTTGGCATCGAATCTTCTTGGTTTTGTTAACTGGGAAGGCCAGGGTTTCTTTGGTATTGAAGAAAAATTTAACCATGAATTAGCTGGATCCCCTAAAAGGGTATGGATTCCCTTTGATCCGAATCGGGTGGAAGAGTTTCCACAGATACCACAAGGCACTAGCCTGATACTGACGATCGATCGGGAGATTCAAGCTGAGGTGGAACAAATTGTCGAGAAAGCCATGGAAGAGAGCGGCTCTGAATCGGCAACCATCGTGGTCATGGATCCCCATAATGGTGACATTTTGGCAGCTGCGACATCGCCGCGGTTGGATCTGAATGAATTTTGGCGCTACGATGAGGTTTTTGAAGATGAAACACCTTTCAACCGTGTTGTCAGTGAGATCTATGAACCGGGCTCAGTCTTCAAGGTACTGACAATGGCTTCTGCACTTGATGGAGGTGCCGTAAAACCGAAAACATCATTCCTGGATACCGGTTTTATCGAGGTGGGAGGGACAATCATCCGCAACTGGAATGGGGGTGCTTGGGGTCCTCAAGACATGCTCGGCTGTATGCAGCATTCTTTGAATGTTTGTCTGGCTTGGGTAGCAACTGAGCTGGGTGCGAATAAGTTTTATCAGTACCTTCAAAATTTCGGTGTAGGGCGACTCACGGGAGTCGACCTTGCTGGAGAGAACCCGGGCCGCTTGAAGCTGCCGGGAGATGAAGATTGGTATGAAGCCGACTTGGGTACGAACTCATTTGGTCAGGGTGTTGCGGTCACACCAATGCAGATGGTGATGGCGGTTTCTGCGATTGCGAATGAAGGCAAGATGGTATCACCCCGGATTGTCTTATCCATGATCAGTGATGGAAAGCAGTACAATACCACACCGAGGATTTCTGGGACGCCTATCTCCGCAAAAACCGCAAATCAACTTACCAACATGCTGACCACCTCCCTGGAAACAGAATCCTCAGCTGCCCTTGTTGAGGGCTACCGCATCGCTGGAAAAACTGGGACAGCGGAAATCCCGACTCCATTCGGTTATACCAGCAATCAAACCAATGCATCTTTTGTGGGCTGGGGACCGATCGATGATCCCAGATTCCTGGTGTACGTCTGGTTGGAAAAACCGACGACATCTCCCTGGGGTAGTGTAGTAGCTGCCCCCGTTTTCCGAGAAGTGGTGGAGAGATTGGTTGTCCTGATGAATATTCCTAATGATCAAATGAAGCAACAATTATTAGAAGGTCAATAGGATTAGATATTTATGTTGAGGTTAAGTGTAGTCATCGAAGCGTTGACCGGGGTAGCGCCAATTGGAGAGGATCGTGAAATACACGATGCGGCGATTGATTCTCGCCAGGTGAAACCTCAATCAATGTTCATAGCCCTGCCTGGAGAGCGGGTCGATGGCCACGACTTTATCCAGGAAGCCTTCCATCGCGGGGCGACTGTAGCTTTAATCTCAAGACCCGCTCCAGCAGGTTGCCTGCAATATGATCTCCGAGAAGGTTGGAAATCTGATCAGGAGCTGCGTATAGGCAGCGACCGCGTGTGTTTACTGGTCAATGATAGCCTTGAAGCCATGCAGAAGTCGGCAAAGTTCTGGCGGAAAAGACTCAATTTAGGGGTAATTGGAATTACTGGAAGTGTTGGAAAATCAACTACCAAGGAACTGGTTGCCGAGGTGCTTGGACGGCGATACAGGACCCTGAAGAGTCCTGGGAACTTAAACAATGAGATTGGCTTACCGCTGACAGTCCTGAAATTGAATGAACAGCATCAGCGTGCAGTTTTAGAGATGGGATTCTATGTTCCTGGTGAGATAAAATTTCTGTGTGATATCGGTATGCCCCAGGTTGGCGTTGTTACCAATATCGGAACAGTCCATGCCGAAAGGGCGGGAACTATCGAAGATATCATTAGGGGGAAGACAGAAATCGTGCAGGCACTCCCCCCTGCGCCAGATGGATTGGCGATCCTCAATTTCGATGATCCGAAAGTTAGAGGAATGTCAGAACACACCGCTGCGAGGATATTTTATTACGGGATGAGTCCCGAAGCACACTTGTGGGCCGATGAGGTGGAAGGTTTGGGATTGGATGGCATCCGCCTCAGACTGCATTATAGGAATGAAATTATCCACCTGCGTGTACCGCTGATTGGAAGGCATTCCGTGCATACCGTATTGCGTGCTGCTGCGGTTGGATTAAATGATGGCCTGTCCTGGCAGGAGATTGTCAGCGGATTGCAATCTGGAAAAGCTCAATTGCGACTGGTTGCAGTGCGTGCAAGTAGCGGCGCTATTATTCTTGATGATACCTATAACGCCTCACCAGAATCGACACTGGCTGCGTTGAATTTATTGGATGACCTGGATGGAAGAAAGATTGCGGTCTTAGGAGATATGTTGGAGCTCGGTCGGTATGAGCAACAAGGTCATCTCATGGTTGGTGCTCGAGCAGCGGAGGTTGCCAGTGAGCTGATCACAATTGGGGAACGGGCAAAGTGGATTGCTTCGTCCGCCGCGCAATCGGGAATGACAGTGGAAATGATCAAGCAGTATGATACACCGGAACAGTCCATCGCCTATTTGAAAGATCATTTATCGGAGAAGGATGTAGTGTTGGTTAAAGGGTCACGGGGCATGCAGATGGATAGTATTGTCTCTGCGCTGGAGGCGGAATCATGACGCAGATAGCTCTGGCGATTGGGCTGGCAGGTGTGAGTTTCTTGCTTACCGTGATTTGGGGCCCACCCCTGTTACGGGTGCTGCGACACTTTAACATCGGGGAGACGATCCGCGTTGAAGGGCCTGAACGGCATTTTTCGAAATTTGGTACACCAACGATGGGTGGGATCATGATTGTTGTTCCAGTGCTGCTGGTCACGATCTTGATGAATGCAGCATCCTTAATCGGATTCAATGTAACCGGACGCTCCATCTTGCTACCTTTGGGAGTTATGCTGATCTTCTGCATTCTGGGAATGATTGATGATTGGGAAGGTATCCGCGGAAACCGTAGGGGAATCGGTATGCGTGCAAGAGTGAAATTCCCCATCCAGGTGTTATTGGCTTTGATCGTCACCATAGGGCTGGTTTATTTTCTGGATGTCCCTCGACTATATATCCCCGGAGCGAAAAAAGCTGTGGACATTGGCATCTGGTATATTCCCATCGCGATCTTTATTATCGTCGGCACATCAAATGCGATGAATTTTACCGATGGATTGGATGGCCTGGCTGGTTTGATCTCTGCAACTGCATTCGTTGCCTACGGCGCTATTGCCTTGCTCCAAGGTCAGATCTTCCTGGCTAGATTTTGTTTCATTCTTGCGGGAGCAACATTCGGTTTTCTGTGGTTCAACGTACACCCCGCAGATCTTTTCATGGGAGATACGGGATCATTGCCGCTGGGCGCGACTCTGGCGGTGGTTGCACTGATGACTGGTCATTGGATTCTGCTTCCGTTGATCGCGATCATTCCAGTTAGTGAAACTCTGAGCATCATTTTTCAGATTCTATATTTTCGATTGACTGGTGGAAGACGCTTATTAAAAATGGCCCCTCTCCATCACCATTTTGAATTGAGCGGCTGGAGTGAAACCCAGGTTGTCCAGCGATTTTGGTTGATTAGTTTGCTGTTTGCCATGATCGGTATCGCCCTTGCGATCACCTGATTTCCTGTGACACTTCCTGAGTGTATTAGAAATGTTGATGTATACGATACGAGAAAACGTTATTATGGACCGGAATGCTGGATGGAACGGAAAGAGGGTTGTTGTCATCGGTGCAGCCCGGCAGGGAACAGCCTTAGCCCGATATTTCCTTCGCCAGGGTGCCAAGGTGGTGATTAACGATCGCCTTCCATTGGAACGCTTAGTCAGCGCTCAAAAGGAGCTGGCTGGAGAACCAGTTGAATGGATTGCGGGAAGCCATCCGCTTTCAATGCTAGCGGGAGCAGATTTACTCTGCATTTCCGGAGGTGTGCCCTTTAATTTGCCTATCGTTCGGGAAGCCCAAAACCGTGGGATCAAAATATCTAACGATTCTCAGATTTTCCTTGAGGTATGTCCCTGCCGAGTCATTGGTATAACGGGATCTGCAGGAAAAACGACCACAACAACTCTGGTTGGCTTGATAGCCCAGGCAGCGATCGATGAATTGTTGGTTGAGCTAAATCAACCTGAGGTCAGTGATTTCCATGGTCTCTCAAATTTCGATAGCTTGTCTGCGGAATCGAAAGTTTGGGTCGGTGGCAATATCGGATCACCTTTGATTTCTTGGGTGGAACAAATGAGGCCTGCAGATATTGTTGTCATGGAACTATCCAGCTTCCAATTGGAAGTCATGCAGCGGTCTCCCGAGATTGCCGCAGTTTTGAATATCACGCCCAATCACCTGGATCGGCACGAAAGTATGCGAATCTATATTGAGATAAAATCGAGAATTCTTGCGTACCAATCTTCAGAGGATGCTGCGGTCCTCAACAGGGATGATCAAGAATCCTGGGCTTTGAGGAACAGAGTGCAAGGACGTTTGGTTTCCTTCGGTTCTCAAACCCCACCTGATTCTCAGGAGGGCATTTACTTTGATCAAGATCTCGATGCCATTATGATCCGACTCCCATCTGGAGAAGAAAATCCAGACATCCATGTGATGAATCGAGATGAGATTCCTTTGCGAGGAGAACACAATTTGCATAATGTTCTAGCCGCATGTGCTATAGCCTTGGCAGCTGGGTTTTCGCCAAATGCAATGGCTGCTGGTGTAAGGAGATTGACAGGTATTCCTCACCGGTTGGAATTTGTGCGTTCTTGGGGAGGTGGAGACTGGTACAACGACTCGATCGCCACCGCTCCTGAGCGTGCAATTGCAGCGATTAATTCCTTCTCTGAACCACTGATTTTACTTGCTGGGGGGAAAGATAAAAACTTACCTTGGGATAAGTTTGCCTCATTAGTGAGTAAAAGGGTTAGGCACCTGATCTTATTTGGTGAAGCGGCAGGACGAATATCAGCTGTTATGCACAAGTATGAAGGAGATTCAGATCTTGTAATCACATTCTGTTCAAGCCTGAAAGAAGCTGTGCAAACTGCAGCGGATAAGGTTTCGAATGGGGATGTGATCCTACTTTCGCCTGGAGGAACCAGCTTTGATGAATTTCAGGATTTTGAGGATCGAGGGGAGGCTTATAAAAAATGGGTAATGGAGCTCCCATGAGTATCGGCCGCGAGATACCCAATTCTACGAATACTGCGCGGACAGCTTGGAAGCCTTTACGCCTTCGACTGGATATTTGGTTGATCCTGGCTGTATTTACCTTGCTTATTTTTGGCATGTTAATGGTCTATTCTGCAAGCACGGATTATTCGATGGTTGTTCTCGGTGAAGCACCGAGTTACATGTTTCGCAGGCAGTTATTGTTCGCAATTGGAGGAGTGGTCCTGGCGGCTGTTCTCACTTGGCTTGATTACCATGTGTACAAGAAGGTAGCGATACCCATCATTATCGTGACGATTGTTGGTCTTGCCAGTGTATTAGTTGTTAACGAAGTCATCAATAATGCTGCCCGGACTATCTTTCAAGGTTCTGGTCAGCCTTCAGAAGCGGCAAAGCTTGCCGTGGTTCTTTACCTGGCGGTCTGGCTGTATGCCAGGCGGGAACAATTGAGCAGTGTAAGTTTTGGACTAATACCGTTGAGCATCATCCTCGGTTTACTGGGCGGATTGATTTTGCTCCAGCCAGATCTCAGTGCCACTGCAACCATCTTCATTATTGGTGGGATCATGTTTTTCTTGGCGGGAGGTGATATTCGCCAAATAGTATTCTTCTTACTTGTCGGATTGATTGTCGGTTGGTTGGTATTCAGATTCCATCCCACGGGCAACCAGCGACTCGCAGAATATTTAATCAGTATAAAGGATTTAACCCAAGCACCCTTGCACCTTTCGAGGTCTCTTGAAGCCTTGGTGAAAGGAAGCTGGTTTGGTGTAGGAATAGGGCGTGCAGATACAAAGCTTACAGGGTTACCCGTCCCACCAACAGACAGTATATTTGCTGTCATCGGAGAGGAAGTGGGTGTGTTGGGTGCTTCTGTTGTGGTTTTGCTTAATCTGGTCATATTATGGCGCGGTTTGAAAATTTCTCAACTTGCACCTGATGGGCTAGGAAAATTGATGGCAGCTGGATTAAGCATATGGTTAGCCCTGGAAGCGTTGATTAACATGGCTGTGATCGTTGGTCTGGTACCTTTTGCCGGTAATGCATTACCGTTTATCAGCTATGGTGGTTCAAACCTGCTGGTTTCGCTAGCAGCTATCGGTATTCTATTAAACATTTCCCGGGTCTCATCCAGTAGCCAGGAAAAGGAAGAGAGGTCCCTAAATGCGGTTATTGATTTGCGCCGGCGGGACCGGGGGTGGGGTGTATCCCGCTCTCGCCGTGCTAAAGGCGCTGCAGGACGATGAGGAACGGCTTAGGAAATCAATTGAGCCAAAAAATCTCGCGCAACCTGATATAGATGAAATGGAGGTGGTTTGGGTTGGAGGAGAAGGCGGAATTGAGGTCGAATTATTAAGAGGTGAGAAGGTAGATTTTAGAGCCATACCCGCTGCGGGAGTTCACGGAGTTGGTTTGAATGCACTACCCGGAAATTTATGGAAGATATTGAAAGGTTTTTTTGCCGCAAGGAAAATCATCAAGCAATTCTCCCCCAAGGTGATGTTCTTTACCGGGGGTTACCTTGCTGTCCCGGTTGCCATCGCTGGGCGCACATTTCTATCAAAGATGCAGAGACCAAGGATTTTGTTATATGTACCGGATATTGAACCAGGATTGGCGTTGAAAACCCTTTCAAATCTATCTGATGAGATTGCCCTGACCGTAGAGGATTCCATGAAATATTTTGATTTTCGATCCAATCTGCATGTTACCGGTTATCCAGTTCGACCAAATCTGCGCGCATATTCACGTGAACAAGCTCAGCAGGAATTTAATTTATTACCTCATTTACCTACCTTATTGGTATTTGGGGGGAGTAAAGGGGCGCGATCGATTAACCGGGCACTGGCAGCAATTCTGCCGCAGTTGTTAATCGATATCCAGGTTATCCATATCAGCGGGCATCTTGATTGGGAAGAGATGGAATCCTTGAAAGAACAATTGCCCGATCCTATCCAGTCTCGCTACCATGTCTATGCATATCTTTATCAAGAAATGGATGCTGCCCTGAGCGCAGCTGACCTCGTGGTCTCAAGATCAGGTGCCTCAGTTCTGGGCGAATTTCCCTTGTTTGGATTACCAGCCATCTTGGTCCCTTATCCGCATGCATGGCGATACCAGGAAGTAAATGCCCGGTATCTCGAGGAGAACGGTGCTGCAGTGGTTCTCCAGGATGATGAACTCAACAATAAATTGTTAGCCACAATACAGGATTTGATCATGGATTTGGATAGAAGAAAGCGAATGGGTCAGACAATGACCAAGTTAGCAAATCCTCATGCTGCTGAAAATATTGCCGAGCTGATTTATGAGAGGACCTCATTGCCAGCTCCGGGAAGGATTTGATCCATGGTTAGCTTCACTGTCTTGTTTTGGCTTTTTGTAATCCTTTTTGCAATCATTGGTGCGATGCGCGGGTGGGCAAAGGAGATTTTGGTCACTTTCAGCGTGTTGCTGGCGGTTTTTATTATCGTGTTAATGGAGACCTATCTACCTTTATTATCACCAGATTCGGATATCAGCCAGGCGACAAGATTTTGGATTCAAACAGGAGCAATTGGTTTACTTGTGTTTTTTGGTTACCAGACCCCAAATCTGCGGGCGATCGCGGGGCCGCGATTTGCCAGGGATAGGGTTCAGGATGTGCTCTTAGGATTGATCTTAGGTGCAGTTAATGGTTATTTGATCGTCGGTTCAATTTGGTTTTATATGTCAGAAAGCGGGTATCCTTTCCAACCTTATTTTGTACCCCCTGATCCCAACACTGTCATGGGTCAGGCAGCACTGACTCTACTGGATAAAATGCCCCCTGTATTTCTGGTACCGCCCTGGATCTATTTTGCAGTTGCGGTCGCGTTTCTATTCGTCGTGGTGGTGTTCATCTAATGGCGCAAGTCTATTTGATAGGAATTGGTGGCAGCGGTATGTCGGCAATCGCACGGATCTTGATAGAGCGTGGATACTCAGTCAGCGGCTCAGATCTGGAGTTGTCCTCTTTTACGAGGGAACTCCAGGATCTAGGAGCGAAGGTGAATATTGGCCACCGCCCGGAGCAGGTTTTTGGCGCAGAAGAGGTGGTCCGCTCATCTGCGGTTCCCGAGACGAATGTTGAAGTGCAAGCTGCGCTTTCCGCTGGTATACCGATCTATAAACGCTCGGAATATATTGCTAAATTAATTGGGAATCGAACGGGAGTAGCCGTTGCGGGAACTCATGGAAAAACCACGACGACGGCAATGATCAGCTGGGTGTTAACCGCGCTGAAACAGGATCCTTCTTATATTATCGGCGGGGTTTCAAGAAATTTGAATAATAATGCTCATGCTGGTACCGGACCGGTGTTCGTGATTGAAGCAGATGAATATGATTACATGTTTCTAGGCCTACGCCCAAACATAGCAGTAATTACGAATATTGAACATGATCATCCGGATTGTTTTCCCACAGCGGAAGATTTTTTCCAGGCTTTTGTTGATTTCGCTCATCAAATACCCCCAAATGGGATTTTGATTGTGTGTGCAGACGATGATGGTTGTTTGAGATTATCCGAGATGTCTAGGGAGTTTGACTGCCAGATCCTCACGTATGGGTTTGTGGATAACGAAAAACAGGTTTCTCCTGATTATTTTTGTACTGACGTATCGATGAATCAGCAGGGGGAATATCACTTTAGTTATTTCTTTGACAGAGATATTCTCGGGCGCGTCTCTCTCAGTGTACCTGGTATCCATAATGTCAGTAATGCGCTGGCAACATTGGCAGTTGCCCATCAGTTGGGGATCCCCGTCGAGCAAACTGGTCACGTGTTGGGAGATTACCTGGGCACAAGGAGGCGTTTCGAGCTGCGGGCTGAGGTTGCTGGAATTGCGATTATCGATGATTACGCCCACCATCCGACGGAGATACGGATGACTCTCGGTGCAGCCAGAAATCGTTATCCAGGTCGTCAATTGTGGGCAGTCTGGCAACCACACACGTATTCGAGAACGAAATCACTGTTCGAGGATTACTTGACTGCATTTCAACAAGCAGACCATGTGCTTGTTACTGAGGTCTTTGCTTCAAGAGAACCTGTCAATACGAATTTCTCTTCACGCCAATTAGTATTATCCATGGATCACCCGGATGTACACTTCATTGCGAACAATGGAGAGGTCGCAGAGTATCTGGTTAATCATTTGCATGCAGGTGATGTTTTATTGGTACTCTCAGCCGGCGACGCTTACCAGATCAGTGAAAAAGTGGTTGATTTATTATCAGTAAATGGGAATAAAAATTATGGTTGACATGCTGATGACATCCGCTTCGATAACCAAGGAGCGTAATGCAGACCTTTCGAGAAATGGCAAGAGTGGTCCACCACAAAATACAAATTCCTTGTGGAAGTTCATCCATTTGTTAGTGAAGTCAAGTATTGATTTTTCCAAGCATTTTACTGGATCTGAAGCACGGTGATTACTAATCACGAGGTCCTCTTGGTGGACAGGGAAACTAGAGATAATCTGATGTCACATCCGTTTGATGCGCAAGAGATGAAAGAAACATTTGGCGCACTATTTGAGATAAATGTCTCGCTTGCCCGCTACACCTCCTCGCGTATTGGTGGATTAGCAGATGGCTTGCTGGTCGCAGAATCAATAGAGGACCTGGTTCGTATAGCCACATATCTCTGGGAGAAGGAGATTCCGTTTGTAATCCTTGGAGGAGGTTCCAATGTACTGGTGAGTGATTCTGGGGTACGCGGAATCGTGCTCCTCAATCGAGCTCGACAGATTAGATTTCAAGAGGAAAACGATCCACCATTGGTTTGGGCAGCTTCCGGGACAAATTTCGGCCTCTTGGCTCGACAGGCTGCAACTTTCGGTTTTAGTGGTTTGGAATGGGCTTCTGGTATTCCTGGCACCCTGGGTGGTGCAATTGTGGGAAATGCTGGGGCTCATGGCGGAGATATCGCAGGTAACCTTCTGATGGCAGAAATCTTGCATCTTGAATATGCAGATAGGAGGTCAGCAAACGGCAATCCACCTTCAAGAGAGATTCGGCGAGAGAATTGGCCAACCGAGCAATTTGGTTTTGGCTACCGCTCGAGCAAATTAAAGCCAGCTGGACAGCCTCTTGGAGATGATGTGAGTCAAAAGGGGCGGATTGAAATTCGGCAACCTGAGTTTATTGTATTGGCCGGTTTACTCCAGCTGGTTCGCAGTTCAAAAGAACTCGTAGAGGGACGCCTGGAAGAATTGATCGCTCAGCGGAGATTGACGCAACCACCTGGAGCTAGCATGGGCTCGATGTTTAAGAATCCTAAAGGGGATTTTGCGGGTCGTTTAATTGAACAGGCTGGGTTGAAAGGAACTCGTGTGGGTGATGCTGCCATCAGCACACTGCACGCCAATTTCTTTATTAATTATGGGAATGCCTCTGCAGCTGATGTCTGGGATCTGATCAATATTGCCCGGAGTGTTGTTGCAAAGAAATTTGGAGTTGAATTGGAATTGGAAATTGAATTGATTGGCTCCTGGGGAGTCGATTACAGGTCATGAGCGCGCAGAACTTGAGAGTTGGGCTTTTATTTGGAGGTCGATCTGGCGAACATGAAATTTCGCTTCTCTCAGCACGCTCCATTCTCTCCGCTTTGAATCCGACGAAATACGAGGTGATTGAGATCGGTATAACCCATGAAGGCACTTGGCTGGTTGGTGAGGATATCCTGAATATCTTTAGCACTGGAACCCAATTGAGTAAACTCACCGTTGCTACGCTGTTTGCCGATCCATCACGACAGGGAATTTATATATTCAAGGGTTCTGAGCAAGAACAAATAGTGGAACTGCTGACGAAACTAGATGTTGTTTTTCCCATTTTGCACGGGACATATGGCGAAGATGGCACCATTCAAGGATTATTGGAGCTCGCTGAAATTGCTTACGTTGGCGCAGGTGTTTTAGGATCATCCGTTGGTATGGATAAAGGTATATTCCGGGATGTTATGCGGGCAAATGATATCCCCCAGGTGGATACGATTATCGTGCTCAGGAGAGATATCGAAAACACGATGGATGAGGTTATAACGCAAGCAGAAGCACTCGCGCCATACCCCTTGTTTACCAAGCCTGCAAATTTAGGTTCATCTGTTGGAATTACAAAATGCATGAATAGATCGGATTTGGTCGAGGGTTTACTGGAATCTGCACGCTATGATCGGCGAGTCCTGGTCGAGAGGGGTATTCATGCTCGAGAGATCGAAGTCAGCGTTCTGGGCAATGAAGATCCGATTGCCTCAGTCCCCGGTGAAGTGGTACCTTCTGCGGATTTCTATTCCTACGAGGCGAAATACATTGACGATCGCTCTGATTTGTTAATCCCGGCCCCAATTCCTTTTGAAATCTCTCAGCAAGTCAGGAATCTAGCTGTGAGGGCATACCGAGCTGTTGATTGCGCAGGTATGGCGCGGGTAGACTTCCTTCTGGACAAGGACACCGGCGAATTGTTCTTGAACGAGATAAACACCATACCTGGCTTTACCAAGATCAGCATGTATCCCAAGCTCTGGGAAGCCAGTGGTCTAACTTATGAGGAGTTGGTGGACCGATTAATTGCGCTTGCTTTGGAGCGCAGATCGGAACGGGATAGGACAGAATGGCGTTACCAAGGATAAACATTGCATGGTAGTAGAGGATAAACCAACGAGAGCAGAATTACTGCGAATGCAGCGTGAACAACGGGTGCGGAAACGCACACCGAGGGCTCGCCACCGCTCAGAGAGCAAAACTAGCAGCCACCTGCCGCCAGTGCTTGTGCGCGGCGGACTCGCGGCAACTGCTACCCAAACCCGGAGAAAAAGCAAAAAGAATCGGCGTCGCTTTGATATAGCTCTCAATGGACAAGGTGCGGAAATGCGGTTGCCCTCCATACCAATGGTTGGGATGAGCTGGCGGTTGTTATCCGCGGCTCTGGTTGCAGTTTTAGGTTTTCTCATTTATATGCTCTGGAGTTCGCCATTTTTCACCGTGCAATCGATAGATGTAGCCGGCTTGGCTCGACTGACGAATGCAGAGATTGATTCTGTTGTAAATGTAATTGGGAATTCGATCATACATGTAGATCCTGAAGACATGGAACAAAAATTACAGGAAGCCTTCCCGGAATTGGTGAGTATATCTGTGGAAACTGATGTCCCGAACAAGGTGCTGATGAAGCTTGGAGAAAGGCAGCCTGTGCTTGCCTGGCAGCAGGATGGGCAGACTTTTTGGGTTGATGACCAGGGATTCGCCTTTCCAGCTCATGGGGAGGGTGGTCCAGGGATCACTGTTCAAGGGAGTAAATTACTATCAATCGCTCCCCCGGAAGCGGAAATGAGCGAAGAAGATGTGGACACTTTGCAAGCGCTTCCCAAGAGCTTGGTGGACGCCATTTTGATTCTCAGCCCCGAAGTACCTGAAAATACACCGATCGTTTTCGATAGCGAGCATGGATTGGGCTGGTTGGATCCAAGAGGATGGCAGGTATATTTTGGTAGCAGTGATGAAGATATGGCGGTAAAATTGAAAGTTTATTGGAAAACCTATAAACGTTTGAAGAAGGCAGGAATACAACCTGCATTGATCAGCGTGGAGTATGTCCACGCACCGTATTATCGCTTGGAGCGGTAAGACATGGATGAACCGATAATCGTTGGTGTTGATGTTGGGACAACTAAAGTCTGCACCCTGGTAGGGCGGGTAGAAGGGGAAGGGGTCCTGCGCATACTTGGAGTAGGCATCGAACCATCCCAAGGTATACGGAAAGGTGTTCCGGTGGATGTTCGAGCGCTGACTCAGGCTGTATCCCGCTCAATAGAGAAAGCTGAACGTACTTCAGGGATGGAGATCACCTCAGCAGTTGTAAGCCTGGCGGGTTCCCAGGTCTCATCAGTTAACAGCCGGGGCGTGGTGGGTGTCTCGGGGAGAACAATCGGTGAGGATGATGTGATTCGCTCAATGGAAGCGGCAAGAGCCGTGGCAATCCCGCATAATAGGGAGATCATCCACGTCATCCAGCGGGGCTTTACGGTCGATGGTCAACCTGGGATTCGCATGCCGTTAGGTATGCATGGATACCGACTTGAGGTTGAAACCCACATCATCACAGTTGCCGCGTCGGCAGTTGAAAACCTGCGCAATTGTGTGCTTGAAGCCGGGGTCAATACCAGCCAGTTTGTCTTAAATCCCTTGGCTTCTGCTGAGGTAGTCCTCTCCGAGACAGAACGTGAAATGGGGGTGGTGGTATGCGACGTGGGAGGTGGAACGACTGACATGGCGATATTCATCGAAGGAGATGTCTGGCACACGATGGTACTGGGTGTTGGTGGAGATTTGATCACCTCGGATATCGCTCACGGGCTAAGGCTCCCGATCTCACAAGCGGAGGACATTAAGAAGCAGCATGGTTACGCAGTTGAATCCGAAGTTGGAGAGAATGAAGAGTTTCATGTTCGTCCATTTGGGGAAGAGATGCCCCTCCAGATCCGGCGGCGGGAACTTGCTTTGATCATCGAAGCTCGAGTCGAGGAGATATTTGGATTAGTTCTGCAGGAGATAAAGCGCTCTGGTTATGATGGTTTGCTTCCAGCCGGTATGGTCCTCACTGGGGGCTCCAGCAATTTACCGGGCATTCGTAATGTCGGTTCAAAAGTTCTCGGCTTACCAGTAAGAATAGGAAAGCCAGAAAACCTGGTAGGTATGACAGATAATTTGTATTCACCTGCCTTTTCAACCAGTGTTGGTTTATTGAAATGGCAAATGCTGATGACTGAGATCGGCGGGGAGACTCCACAGAGAATAATTCGCTCACAAGGAGGAGGTTTCGATTGGGAATATGTGAAAAGTTTAATCCGTCGCTTGTTTCCATAAATTTACAGTAAAAATCGGTCATTCTCAATTGTACTTATAGGAGAAGAAAAAATCTTATACCACATGATTCGAAAGAGGAGTATCGTATGAATGCTATGGTTAACCCCCCCAACCACGTTGAATCCTTCGCCAATATCAAGGTTGTTGGTGTTGGTGGAGGCGGATGCAATGCAGTAGATAGGATGATAGAGGAAGGATTACAAGGAGTCGAATTTGTTGCTGTTAATACTGATGCTCAGGCATTGATGTTGTCAAAGGCACCCGTAAGGGTCCGGATTGGTGACAAATTAACCCGTGGTTTAGGTTCTGGTGGTGATCCAGGAGTCGGGCGCAAAGCTGGTGAGGAGTCAGCAGAAGAATTATATGATGTCCTCCGAGGCGCAGATATGGTTTTCATCACCGGAGGTATGGGCGGCGGTACAGGGACTGGTGCCTGTCCAATCGTAGCCCAGATTGCCAAAGAAGTTGGTGCATTGACGATCGGTGTTGTAACTCGCCCCTTCACTTTTGAAGGTTCTCGGCGGATCCAATCTGCTGAAGGTGGAATCACCGAGCTCAAGGAAAAAGCGGATACCCTGATCGTGATTCCCAATGACCGCTTACTGCAGATCGTTGATAAGCGAGCGAACCTCCATGATGCCTTTAAAATGGCAGATGACGTTCTTCGCCAAGGTGTGCAAGGGATTTCTGAACTGATCACAGTCCCAGGCTTGATCAACCTTGATTTTGCTGATGTCCGCACGATCATGTCCGAAGGCGGGGCAGCCTTGATGGCAGTCGGGAACGCAAAAGGTGATGAGCGAGCTCGAGAAGCCGCTGAGGAAGCCATTTCCAGCAAACTTTTGGATATCACAATTGACGGTGCCCGCGGGATTCTGTTCAATGTCACTGGCGGCCCGGATTTGACTTTATTTGAAGTCAACCAAGCTGCCGCAATCATCAAGGAGACTGCTCACCCAGATGTCAACCTGATCTTCGGCGCAGTAATTGATCCTAACATGGGAGATGAACTTCGCATCACCGTGATTGCAACAGGTTTCGAACGGACCGGTATCCCAAGGCGGCTCTTGGAAAAACCTGCCGCACGGCGAGAGAATCAAACCTCACAGGTGATGGAAAACAGCGAGGTTTCAGTATCTTCAGGGAAACCTAACGATTTCCAGCCACGCACCTTTAATACCGAGGACCTGGATATACCGACCTTCCTAAGAAATCGTACCCGCTAAAGATTACCTTGGATGGGTTTTTGGTGGCATATAATGATTTGACGATTCGCATATAATCTGCGAAGTATTTTTCGCGACAGTGAATGGGTAGTTTGATTATCCTAGGAAGATGGTCTTGTTGAAAGGCTCTGACTCGAATCATGAAACTGCTCATCCCCTTCCCGGGCTTGCCTTCCCCTGGGAGGGGGATGAGTGAGGTTTTTGTGTTCAATATTTTAAGGTGAGATTAGACAAAACTACCTTGCAAATTAAACTCAGGTATGCTAGAATACTTGCCCACCAACTGGCACATGTAGGGGTAAATTAAATAAAACCGCCATATATGGCGGCAACAATTGTTCTAATTAGGGTGTTTTGATGCACTGTCCTTATTGTCAAGGTGAAGATTCTCGCGTTGTAGATACCTCTCATGATTCAAGAGGTGGAATTCGCCGGAGGCGGGAATGCAACATCTGCCATCAAAGATTTAGCACATATGAAAGAGCCATCCTGGCCAATCCCCTAATTGTCAAACAAGATGGAACTCGGGAAGAATATGATCGAGACAAATTACTCGGCGGTATACGCATCGCCTGTGCGAAGAGACCGGTATCCGCTGCAGAAATTGAACGTCTAGGTGGGGAGATAGAATCTGCTCTCCAAGCTATGGGTCGGGCAGAGGTGTCTTCGCGGGTAGTGGGGGATATGGTTATTGCCGGTTTAAAAGATCTAGACCAGGTTGCTTACATCCGTTATGCGATAGTTTATCTCGGTTTGGATGATTTAATGTCAATCCGAGATGAGATTGATCAATTGCTAGAAAGTTAAATGGAACCATCAGAAATTATTTTTGTTCGATTGGGTAATATTTGACAATTGGGACGTGAATACCGCAGGAGGTATTTTAATGTTGAGAGAAGAGAATGAGAAGCTGTCGAAATCTGGTGTTCTGCCGACACCTCCCCTGCCTGCTGGTTTAAAAATAGTAGATCTTACAGAAAATGCCCAGCAGGTGTTTCTGCGTCGTTATGTCCGCCGCGATGGATATGGTGATCCGGTAGAAGCTGTTGAAGAGACTTTCTGGAGAGTCGCTTACCACGTAGCGAAAGCCGAGATGGAATGGGGAAATGACATTGAAGCGATCTCAGTAGATTTTTACAATTTATTATCCAGCAGGCGTTTCTTTCCAAATTCACCTACTTTTACCGGTGCTGGTACACCCCTCGGGCAGTTAGCTGCCTGTTTTGTGCTTCCTGTTTCCGATGACATGGGTAAGAATTCTTCAGGAATTTTCCAAACACTGCGGGATGCAGCATTAATTCAGCAAACTGGCGGGGGAAACGGTTTTTCTTTCTCTAGATTGCGACCGAAAGGGACTCTGGTAAAAACTTCCGCAGGGCAAGCGACAGGCCCCGTAGGTTTTTTACGGGTGTATGATAAGGCTTTTGGGGAAATTGCCCAGGGGGGTACACGCCGGGGAGCAAACATGGGAGTCCTCCGGGTTGATCATCCCGATATAGATGACTTCATAACTTGCAAGACAAATGAAGATGCGATCACGAATTTTAATATCTCCGTTGGGATAACAGATGCCTTCATGGAAGCTGTCCGCCAGGATGGAGAATGGGACCTGGTTTTCCCTGATGTATCCTCAAGTGAATACAAGGATTTTAATGGCACAATCGAGCAAGCTGAAGAATCTGGTATACCGATAAAAGTTCATAGGCGAGTCCGGGCAAGAGACTTGTTTGAGAAGATCGTCCGCCAAGCCCATCACAATGGTGAACCAGGAGTCCTTTTCCTCGATGCGGCTAATCGTTCTAATCCCGTTACCCACCTGTACATGTTAGAGGCCACCAATCCATGCGGGGAACAGTGGCTTGGACCATATGAGAATTGTTGTCTGGGATCGATAAACCTAGCTCAGCATGCAGGATCGGAGAACTCCGTGGATTGGGAAAGCCTTCGCCGAAGTGTAGAGCTAGCCACGAGATTTCTCGACGATGTCGTCCAGGCGAATGCATATGTGCCTGCCGTTTCACAGCTGCGAGAAGCTGCCTTCCAGGCACGCAGAATCGGCCTAGGGATCATGGGATTGGCTGACTTGATGTATCACGTTGGAGTTCGCTACGGCTCCCCAGCGGGACAAGAATTCTCGGCTCAGGTGATGGAATTTATCCGTTTTCATTCGATGTTGACTAGCATCGAACTAGCTAAGCAAAGAGGATCTTTCGAAGCCATCGAGGGTTCAATTTATGATCCTGAAGAAATGAGCTGGCAACCTCCACGCCCATTGGAAGAGTTTAGCCGGGAATGGAACCGTCCAGAGATCAATTGGTATGAGGTAGTGGAAGGTATCCAGAAGCACGGCATTCGTAATGCCGCTCAAACAACGGTTGCACCAACCGGGACTATTGCCACGGTAGCTGGCTGCGAGGGATATGGGTGTGAACCGGTATTTGCCTTAGCTTATATTCGCCATGTAAATGATAATGGTCAAGACCTGCAGTTGCAATACACAAGCCCATTATTCGACCAGGCTTTGATCGACGCTGGATTGGATGAGGGAGCCAGGGATGAGATCTATGACAAGGTGATGGAAAGCGGCACCTGCCAAGAGATCCTAGACATTCCACAGGATATTCGCGAGGTATTTGTTGTCTCCCAGGATATTTCAGCTGAAGAACATGTACGTATGCAAGCAGCGATGCAAGCCTTCGTGGATAACAGTTTATCAAAAACAATAAATTTTCCAGAAACCGCAACAGAGGATGATATTGCCCAAGCCTATATGCTTGCCTGGGAGTTAGAATGTAAGGGTATCACAGTCTATGTGACTGGTTCTCGCCAAAAAGTTGTTCTGGAAACCCATTCAGTTGCCAAAGGGAAGCGGAGCAAATCCTCTCATACCCCAGAAGAAATTTCCAGTGATCCCGGCAGCTGGCAGAAAGCAAAAAAACCACGTCCACGCAGGTTGCCTGGGAATACAATTTATGTCGATACGCCATTAGGTAAGACCTTTGTAACGGTAAACGAAAATGGTGGTCATCAACCGTTCGAGGTATTTGTAAACACCGCCAAGGCAGGTTCAGAGACCGCTGCAGTCTCAGAAGCAATTGGGCGGTTGATTTCCTATATCCTCCGTCTGGTATCCCCAATCAGTCCTCGTGAACGGTTGGTTGAAGTTTGGCGGCAGCTGTCCGGGATAGGCGGTGGACGGCCATTGGGATTTGGGCCAAACCGTGTGCGATCATTACCGGACGGGGTTGCCCAAGCTTTGGAGGAGTATCTAAAGAACTCGGAATCAAGGGAAATGACATTTGATGATGAGGACAATGGTTTCTATCCAACCACGGATCTGGGTGCAGAACAATCACAATTTCGCACTGGAGATTTGTGTCCTGACTGCGGGGAAGCTGCCGTGGTATATGAAGAAGGTTGCCGTAAATGCTATGCATGTGCATACAGTGAATGCTAGTTCTTTCATTTTGGATTAGAAGTAATCTCAATTCGCTTGGCTGGATTTATCCAAAACCTCAAGATCTTGAGTGCTCAAAGTGGCAAAAAGGCTGATTGTCGTCGCGGGGAACATTGGCGCTGGTAAGACTTCCCTAACGGAGCGTCTAGGGTCTCGCCTTGGTTGGGAGACAGCTTTTGAATCAGTTTCCGATAACCCTTACCTGCCTGATTTTTATGCTGATATGCGGTCGTGGTCATTCCATCTGCAGATTTTTTTTCTTGGACACCGTGCCGAGCAATACCTGGAGCTGGCGAAATCGTCCCAATCCGCAATTTTGGATCGAAGCATCTACGAAGATGCTTATATCTTTGCCCGTGCTCTATACCACATGGGCAATATTGATGAAAGAGATTACCATGCATATCGGCGTGTATTCGATTTATTGGTTGCGACTCTTCCACCACCGAACCTGCTGATCTACCTAAAAGCACCAGTCTCGGTTCTTCTCGAGCGGATAAGACGTCGAGGTCGAAATATTGAAACCGGGATTAGCGAAGAATATTTAGGCTTGCTGGATACATTCTACGATGATTGGATGACATCTTTTGACCTGTGCCCAGTTCTCACAATTCACACTGGAGATCTGGGTCGCGAGGTCCCTCTGGATTTTGTTCACAATCCTCAACACCTGGATATTGTCGTAGATCGCATCCAGAATAAATTAGCAGGTAAAGAGGACGTGATCTTCCCTTGATATTGCGGAATTGTTAATATCGGAAGCGGACCGGTGAAGTATTACCCGGTCCGCTTAATTCTGTAAATATGACTCGAATTGCTTCGGGATAATTTAGAAATAATTTGCCAGTAAGTAAACTGCAATAGTGTCCAGGATCAATCCCAGCATGAAAAGTAAACCGAAACGGCGATTATGAACGAATGCCGCAGCGACAAAGTAATTCGGCCAAACATCTGGATAATCGGCTGGCTTCTCTTCGGGTTTTGGATTGCGGAAGAGCGGGATGATTTGGAGAAGAACTGGTATAGAGAAAAGAACGATCAGCATCAAGGGCGTAAAAAATCCGATCAGAACAAGATATCCGACCAAAATGTATTGCAGGAAAATCATCCCCGTAGCAGTATATCGGGATACTTTCTCACCGATTATGACAGGCAATGTATGGATACCCCGCGATTTGTCCATGTCATACTTATCAATATGTTTTCCAAAAATCACGCCTGTTACTCCGAGTGCATACGGCATACTGGCGAGAATTACATTCCATTCCCAGACACCTGTAATCACAAAATAACCGCCCCCGATCATCAAGGGACCCCATACGATGAGCACCGCGATTTCACCCAGTCCGATATATTTCAAAGGCCAGGTATAGAACAAGACGAAAAAAGCACCCATGGCTAGCAGGATCCAAGTTATTCCACCTTGCAGAAGGATCAAAGCTACACCCGCTAATAAGGCGATCAATCCACTTACTGCCGCGTAGGTGAGAAGTTGTCTGGTTGTCATGAGTCCATGTACCAAGCACTGGGGACCATACTGAGAGCGATAATAATTGTCTTCGTCGACCCCGCGTTTGTAATCTGTGTAATCATTCAGCAGGTTATTTGTGGCATGAGCCATGATTAAACCGATCGTGAGAAGTAGCCACCTTCCCAAGTTGAAGGACCCATCATGGGCAGCAAGGATCCCGGCAATCGCGGCAGAGATAAAGGTCATGATCAGAACTGCTGCTCGACTGGAAATTAACCACTTGGAAATTACATCCAGCTGTTGCCATTCTTCTAAACTGATGCGAGGGATAACTTGTAAGGCTTTTCGCCACATGGTTACATTCATTCTGATTTCAACTCCTGCAGATAATGGATATTTAGATAAATTTTACCCAGATTTTACGGAATTTGTTTCCGGGCATGGATTTCTTACATACTGTTAATGACCTTGTTCACGGAGTGGTAAACATAATCGACTTGATCTTCTGTCATTATGCTCGAAAACGGCAATGCTAAACTTCGCTCACCAAGATCTTCGGTTACAGGGAAATCACCAGGTTGATAACCGAATTGAGAGACCATATACGGTTGCAGGTGAATTGGTAAGAAATATGGCCGGGCTGGGACACCGTAATCGATTAATTTTTGGGCAACTGAATTTCGATCAATTCCCTTCACAAAACGAATCACGTAGACGAACCAGCTCATACGGGTTGTGGTAGGCGCAATCGACGGGATTTCGACCCCTGGTATCGTCCGCAACCTCTCGTTGTACCAGTCTGCAACTTTTGCCCTATTATCAATCAGAGAGTCAAGACGGGTGACCTGAACGGCACCCAGAGCAGCCCGCATCTCGTCCAAGCGGTAGTTATACCCGAGGTGTGTATGTTGCAGCCATGTATCTCCAGGAGCCCGGCCTTGATTTCGTAAGGCACGCATATAATCTGCTGCATTATCGTCCTCAGTGATGATGATAGCGCCCTCTCCAGTAGTCATCTGCTTATTGGGATAAAATGCAAATACTCCATAATTTCCCAGCGTGCCTGCTTTTTTCCCCTTGTACTCAGCTCCCAGGGCTTCGCAAGAATCTTCAATTATGATCAATCCATTCTTTGAAGCAATTTTAACCAGCGGATCAAAGTTTGCAGGTTGACCAAACACATCGACCGGAAGTAAGGCTTTCAATTGCTTGGCGTTCTCTGCACCTCTGCGGGGCAACCATCTTTTCTGGGCAGCCTCTCCCATATGGAGGTCTTGAACCGCCTGGTTGACGAGCTGAGGATCGATATTACCAGAAATTGGATCAATATCCACAAAGACCGGGATCGCCTGTTCAAAGAGGATAACATTACTTGAAGCAACAAATGAAAATGGTGTGGTGATCACCATGTCCCCCTGCTCAATCCCGGCAGCGCGCACACACAAATGGAGGCCAGCAGTACCTGAACTTACTCCGATCGCATGTTTTGTACCCACGTAAGATTGAATAGCAGTCTCGAAATCCCCAATTCGAGCCCCCATGCTTAAAATGGGTGTCTGCAGCACCTCTGCAACAGCCTGCCTTTCAGCTTCAGTAATATCTGGAGATGACATCGGGATTTGCATTTTTATATTCACATGCTGCTCCAAATCGGGAGAGGAGGTAGGCGTTCTTTCAATTCAGTCTGGCCAGATCATTCCTGCTCTGACAATTCCATGATCAGGAACATCAGATTTTATTGTCGCAGAGTTTCCTATCCGGGCGTATTCTCCAATCGAGACACCCAGGTTGATGGTCACTCCCATCCCGACTAGGGTTCCCTGCCCAATTGTTACCCCTCCAGCTAATATTGCCCCGGGGGAGATATTGGCAAAGGTATCTAGCTTGCAATCGTGGGACACCACGGCACCCGTGTTTACAATTACGCCAAAACCAAGACTGACTTCACTGCCGATATATGCTTGGGGAAATATCTGAACACCAGAAGAAATCTGTGTGCTGCGCTCAACCACTGCTGAGGGATGAATGATGGGAGGGCAAACAAACCCTTGTTCTGCGAGCAATTGGAATATTTTTATTCTGCTGGAGATATCGCCAATTCCGCCCACTGCGTTTGCTGCCTGCCGGATGCCTCTTGCAAAAAGATCTGGCAAAATCTGGCTGTTTCCTAACACAGGTATACCCATCACGGAAGTGTTTGGGTCTAATCCATCATCTACGATTCCATGGATATTGTAGATTCCTTGAGCTAGGATCGTATCGATCACGGATTTGCCGTGACCTCCACCACCATAAACAATGATTTCTGAAGGGATAGATTCGAATTCCATATCCTGTAATTTTGAGGGTTTATCTAAGTATTCCCGAATTATGTTTTCTGTAACTAGAGGTCCAAAAGGTAATTTTTCCAAATCAAGATTATTTCGTAATGCCAATTCCAAAGCTGGCTTGGAAATTCGCAGCCCCTCCGGGATTGCAATTTCCCCGGTCTCATCTCGATAGAGGGTATTACCCTTGGGAATTTTCTTGTCTTCTGCATCCGGTTGCCAATCTCTATCGCTTGCCAAGTAGCAAAATTGGGAACCTGCATAGGCTGTATCTCCCTCGGCATAATTCAACCCGATTATAAAACCCTCACGTTCAGCAAGCACTTCTGCCGTTGACTTGGTGGTTTCGAGAGTGCAGAGCAGCTCTCCATGTTGGACATATTGACCTTCTGCAATTGCGAGAGATACGATCCTGGATTCGGGTTCGTTTGGATTTAGCAGCGGGATGTTCACTCGGATGGCAGGTGTGTTCATGGACTGTGGAGCTCAATCAGGATTATATTCAAAGCCATTATTTATACCATCTTTTTTACTGCCTGAACAATATCGCCAACATTGGGGAGAACTGCACTCTCTAATGTCAACGAGGCGGGTATGGGATTGTCTGAACTCGCAACCCGGCTGGCAGAAAGTATTTTACCGCTGAGCAATTCGACACTGCGTGCCAGCACTTCAGCTCCCCAACCTAGAGTGTAGGTACCTTCTTCTATGACTAATAATTTATTCGTACGATTTACCGAATCTATGATTGGTTGCATTTGTAATGGAGCAATTTGGGTAAAAACAATTAATTCGACGAAGATCTCGTCTTGGTATGCCAGCTGCAGAGCAGCTTGAAGGCTGAGCTCAGCCATGTAACCATAAGTTACAAAAGTAGCTATTGGTTCCGGTGCATCTCGAATTCGAAGTATGGTAGTAGGGGCGTAATCGAGTTTATGCTGGATATCGATATTGTTAAGCGTGAAATCATCCTGTTTGCCTGGATTCAACAGGGGTTTGGCATATTGAATCTTATTTTCAATGTATAAAACCGGATCATCATCCTGAAAAATCGCATCGAGTAAGAGCTGCCCCGGATCTGAAAATGTACACGGGGCCAGTATGCGGATTCCAGGGATGCCGATGAATAGCTTCTCGAGCGATTGGCTGTGAGTCGGTCCATATCCTCTGCGACCCCCCATCGGTACCCGAACTACCAGGGGAACAGAAACCTGGTCATTGTACATGAAGCGAAATTTGGCTGCATGGTTAATTAATTGGTCCGCGACCAGGGTTACAAAATCTCCAAACATGATCTCCACGACCGGTCGTAAACCGCGCAACGCCATACCTGTAGCAACACCAAATATCCCGGCTTCGGATACCGGGGTTGTCAAGACTCGATCAGGGTAAGCACTGGATAATCCTTGGGTAACTTTAAACGCACCACCATATGGGTCGAGGATATCCTCACCCAGAATGAAGACCCGGTTGTCTGTTTCCAGTGCTGTGTGAAGAGCCCTGTTCAGGGAGTTTAGAACTGTTATCATCATAAATCAACTAATTTGAATACATCAATCTCCAGATCAGGTTGCCGGTGAGTCTGATTTTGCTTTTTGGAAGGCGTCCACAACTTGCTCAGCGACCTCGTTTTGAATCTGTTTGATTGCTTCAGGGTCAAGCCGGGGAGTCATAATTGATATCGGATCGTGATTTTCACGGATGTCTTGGATCTCTCTTTCTGGACGGGTATCATCACCTTTCGAATGTGGGCCGAAACGATATGTATTGAGAATTAGCCCGCGAGGTGAGCAGTTTTCTCTCACTTCAGTGACCAATCGAGCAGCCGTAGATCGGATTATCAAGACATCACTGGTTTCAAGTACTTTCGTTTCTATCCCGAAAGCAGAAAAGCGCTCAGGAATGCTTCCTGCAAGGTGGTGTTCAATTGGGGTGGTTTGCGCGATGCGGTTATTCTCCAACACGAAAAGCACTGGTGCAGACCACAAGGAGGCTAAATTGAGTGACTCGTACAGGACACCTTCTCCCAGTGCACCGTCACCGATAAAGAGAATAGTAATTGCCTCACGGTGATTAAATTTCTCGGCTAGAGCCATTCCGGTTCCGATGGGTGAAGTGCCCCCTAAAACGCCATTTGAGTAAAAATTCTTCCAATGCAGGTGTTGTGACCCACCGCGGCCTGCACAGACTCCGCTTGGCTTTCCCATTAATTCAGCGAACAAAGCCCGCATATCACCACCGTAAGCGAGAAAATGCCCATGGCTGCGGTGATTACTGACGACAATGTCTTCAGCGCTGATATTATCCAACACTCCGACGGCATTTGCTTCTTGACCTAGATAAGTATGGGTTGTTCCAAAAAAATACCCCTTCGAAAACTCCTCTAACACTGTTTCCTCAAAGCGGCGGATGCGCAGCATTGCCCTGAAAAGTTTTTTGAGCTGGTCTTGTGAATATTGTTCAGGATTGAGAGTAAAGGCTGGGTTCATCATGATAACTTAGAGGATTATCGAAATTCAATCCAGATGATCGGTTTCATTGCTTTGTTTTGTGCCCATGAACTCCACCGCTGAAATGTGGCCCGGTTCATTGATCCCTTCCCGCAGAATCACTTTCCAGATAGTCTGGGCAATAATTTTCATATCCAATCCAAATGTCCAATGGTCCACATACCAGACATCATACGAAAACTTCTCCTCCCAGGTAATTGCATTTCGGCCGTTGATTTGTGCCCAACCTGTCATTCCCGGGAGAACGTCATGCCGCCGCGCTTGTTCCGGGGTATAGCGGGATAAATACTGCATCAAAAGGGGCCGGGGACCAACAATACTCATTTCGCCTTTGAAGATATTGATCAATTCTGGAAGTTCGTCTAGACTTGAAGCCCGTAAGAATTTACCCACCCCCAGCAAGCGATCTTCATCAGAAAGCAGCCGACCTTGTGGATCTCTTTCGCTGGTCATCGTGCGAAATTTATAATTAGTAAACGGCTTGCCTTTATAACCTGGTCGCATCTGTCGAAAGAAAATCGGAAATCCATCAACAAGAATAATCACCAAACCTATGACAATCAATAATGGTGATAGAAGTAGCAATCCCATTGAGGAGAAAGTTATATCAAATAATCTTTTACTGGTAGGAACGTCTTGAGGGAAAAACGTCATTCGGATCAAATACTTTGAATGATGTTGCTGTAGAGGTTACCAATTGCGGGACCAAATAGATAGATAACAATAATCACTATTATGGCGACCAAAATCAAGATCAATGCATATTCCAATAAACTCTGTCCTTTTGCTTTGTTGGAAGTCGTCATTTTCGGCTCCTTCTTTTTCTGAGGCAGGTTTATTTTACCTGTAAATACAATAAATTGTGTTTTTATTCGCGTGCAAGTATTGAACCGCTATGGTCTTTCATGAGTTTTCAGATTTCCACAAAATATCAAAGTCAAGTGATTTATGTGTGTGTTTCTGCGATATTTTGCTGAACTAAGTCGTTTTTTGTCCATTTCACGTTATAATCTTTATTATATGTAGAACGGTAATTAGCGGGGATTTTTTTCGGACAATCAATACTGGTTTCAAGATAATCTAGAAGTTTCAAGAGAATCAGTCCTTGTTGGGGTAAAGGACTAGTCATGAATTTGAGGTTTGCTCGTAGGGAAGCACTTCATTTCATCGCAGTGGTGGCTATTCTTGTCATAACTCTCGGATATTTATTTGGCTCATCTGGGGCGGTAATTAATACCCTCTATTACCCGTTGGCCAATCACTTAAATCCAGTTCCTGCAGATATATCAGTGCGATTGCTTATCTCTGAAGTCATGTCAAATCCCAGCGGCCAAGAACCAGCTCTGGAGTGGGTGGAGATTCATAATAGAAGCGGGCAAAGCATTAATTTATTTGAGTATAAGGTTGGAGACGGTGAAACGATGGGTGACACGGAGGGAATGTACCAATTCCCGGCTGGTGCTGTCATTGAGCCAGGGCAGGTAGTTGTCATGGCAAACCAGGGATTGCCGTTCAGCCAGATTTACGGCTATTTACCAGATTATGAGCTCACCGATAGCCATCCGGTGATCTCGGATATGATCAAGTATCGTGATTGGTCAACTGGGTCAATCAATCTGAATAATTCTGGAGATGAAATCCTACTGCTGGATAAAGGGAATCGGATTCTGGATTCAATTTCCTGGGGTAATTCAATATTTGCTTTTTCTCCAGCAGTCAGTTCAGCAAAGGATGGTCAATCACACGAGAGATTTCCTGCAAATGTTGATCGCAACCTTGCAGCTGACTGGATCGCGCAGTCTTCTCCCCAACCAGGCTCAGTCAGGATAAGTCCTCCAACACCAGAAAATTCACCTACCCCAACTGGGATCCCAACTTATTGCGACTCATCTTCACTGCTGATCTCAGAGGTATTGTATGACCCAAGTCATAGCACCGACCCCATTGGCGAATGGATTGAAATATTTAATTGGGGGAATGCAGCGGTTTACTTGGGATGTTTCTTTATCGGAGATGAAGAAACAAAAGGGGGAGGAGAGGGGATGTATACATTTCCCGAGGAGACGAGTATTCAATCCGGTGAAGTCATAATCGTGGCATACCAAGCCTCTGATTTTCTTTCCCAATATGGATTCAACCCAAGTTTTGAATTAGCAGAATCAAATCCCCAGGTTCCAAATCTCATCAAGAACAAATCTTGGGCTTCGGGGAGCATCCAGCTAAGCAATAGCGGTGATGATGTATTGCTGATGAATATGGAGGAGAATATTGTTGATGCTGTCTCCTGGGGAAACTCTGAATTTGCTTTTTCCCCCTCAGTGCCGTTGGTTAATCCGGGTTTATCCCTGATGCGCCAACCTGCGGATGTTGATTCTAATTCTGCCGAGGACTGGGTGGAAAATTCTTCACCAAATCCTGGAAGGATTGATTTCAATCCGCCAGATTCTTCACCAGTTTCTACTAGCACGTCTAGACCAGACGAAACAAGAACACCGGTAAATTCGTCCACACCTAGAAAAACTCCGACCAGAACAAGGCCTCCAACCAAGACTCCGACGAAAATACCAACCATGACGAAGACTCCGACTGCAACCGCGACTCTCACAATCACTCCCACAAGGACATTGACGACAACGGCCACACCTTCTGTAGAACCACTCCCAAGCGTGGTAATTAACGAGATACACGCTGATCCGCATCCAAGCTTGGGTGATGCCAATCTCGATGGGACTGTGGATTCTGCGGATGATGAGTTTATCGAGCTAGTCAATGATTCCTCCTTCCCTCTTGATGTGAGCGGATGGGTGCTACGAGATGCGATGGCGGATAGACATATATTTCCTGGAGACTCCATCATCAGGGCAGGTTGCAGTCTAGTTGTTTTTTCGGGTGGTGATCCCACAGGGACTTTTGGCAACAGTAGTGTTCAACTAGCATCCAGTGGAAATTTAGGATTGAACGATCGTGGGGATATTATCAATCTATATGATTCACAAATGGAGCTTGTTGCTAACCTAATTTATGGTGAGGAGGCTGGCGACGATCAATCGATTACACGTGAACCGGATATTACCGGAGGAGAACCGCTAAGAAAACACAGCTTAGCGGCTGACTCAAATGGTTCGTTGTATTCACCTGGTACGAAAATTGACGGAAGTTACTTTCCAGGCTGCTCAGATTAGTGGAGTGGGTTGTATTTAATTGGCAATAGGCCGTCGAAAGCAGCACGGCCTATTGCTTGTACGAAGGAGGAGCAAAAGTACTCCCGTGGGAGCCTGCAAGGTGTTTGTTGATTATTTCATGAAGGCAAACCCGAAACCTGGCGGATAACCATGACGACCTTGCCACGAACTTCAAGTGTGCTTGGATCGTCTATAATGATGGCTTCCATCGTTGGATTTGCAGGTTGGAGACGAACTTTTCCATTTTCACGGAAGAAGTATTTTAGGGTGGTCTCATTATTTTCGCTGATCCAGATAGCAACCATTTCACCATTTCGGGCTTCATTAGCAGGTTTCAAGATGACGATATCACCATCATTTACCATGGCATCGATCATCGAATCTCCCTGGACCTCCAAGGCAAATAAATCCTTTCCCTTCTCACGCCCGGGGAGCTGGCTTTGGGGGATTTCAATCACGCTTTCCGCATCGTAATAAGCGAAATCCGAGGAAGGGATGGGCATCAATTCACCTGCTGCAATTCGACCTAAGACTGGTATTTGCAACAACTCAGAAACTGCTTCGACAGCCTGTTTAATCTGGGCTGAAACGGTTTGAACCGATTCGTCTAATGGTTTCAGCAGCCGAACACCCCGTGAAATTCGTCGATCTCGCTCAATATATCCCATCTCTTCCAATTGTTCCAAGTAGTAATTGACCACAGAGGTGGAGGAGATACTTGCTTTGGTGCAAATCTCGCGAATCGAGGGGGGATAACCATTTTGAACTTGAAAGGTTTCGAGCACTTCCAAGATTTTTTTCTGTCGCTCACTGAGTCCTTTTTTCCGTTTTCTTGGCATGCTCAACTCTCCTAATAAAATAAAGGAAACACTTGTGCTATAAATAATACACGAACATACGTTCTGTGTCAAGGTGAAATAAAAGAACTTGTGATCGGCAATATATGGTTTAATTGGTCTGCAATGGCGCGAAGACAGGATTTTTATACTCGCTTGGTTTACCTGAGGTACAATCGAGTTTTTGGCCAAATAGCTTATTACCTTCTCAAGATTCTTGGTGTTGAGATACCGAATTCCGTGGTTATCGGGAAGGATTTTGAATTGGCTCATGGGGGTTTTGGCGTTGTTCTGCATCCCCGTTCAGTAGTGGGTGAAGGTGTGAAAATCTACCCTGGAGTAGTTCTGGGAAGATCTGATATTTTTCAACCAATTGAATCCTCCGGATTTGAAGGCATCCTTATCGGCGATAAAGCCATATTATCTCCGGGCGTAAAAGTTCTTTGTAAATCCGGAAACCTACTTGTTGGGCAGGGAACAGTGATCGGTGCGAATGCTGTGCTATTGGAATCGACGGGAGAATACGAAATTTGGGCCGGGATTCCCGCGAAAAAAATTGGTGAGCGAAAAATGCCAATAGAGTAGTACGATTCAGACATGATTTGGGAACGTTTAAATTAGGATGAAAAACCGCGCAAAGATTTGCCTGACTCCAAAGTTGTCCGGAATAGGGGGCATGGTTACTTTCCAGGGGAAGCTGGCTGCCGGGTTAAATGCAAGGGGGATTGAAATTACTTATGATCTGGATGACTTGCCGTATGAGTCAATCCTGGTGATCGGGGGGACCAGAAAGATTCTTCAGTTACGGCAATTGAAAAGAAGGGGAATACCCATCGTGCAACGACTAGATGGGATGAATTGGATCCATCGAGTGATCAGGACCGGAGGCCGCCATTGGATCCGTGCGGAATATGGCAACTTGATCTTAGCTACCATCCGTTCATCTCTTGCAGATAAGATCGCCTACCAGAGCGATTTTGCGCGAAATTGGTGGGAGCGGGAAAAGGGAAAGACAAAATGTCTGTCTATTGTTATCCACAATGGAGTGGACCTGGAGGATTTCTCTCCATCTGGTGAGGAAAACTATTCAAATGGTTCGTTACGTGTGTTGATCGTGGAGGGGAGTCTGCTGGGTGGCTATGAGTTTGGTTTAAAAAATGCGGTTAAGCTTTGTGCAAGGATTGCGCATAGCCATAATAATGACCGCCAAGTGGAATTATTAGTGGCTGGAAAAGTTTCACCAGCGCAGAAAGAACGAACTCGGGATTGGATTCATTTGCATGGTCATGCTGATCACTTGATTATCAATTGGTTGGGAGAGGTCCCTCATAACAGAATCGTGGAAGTATACCGCGGCGCTCATATGTTATTCTCTGCAGATATTAATGCTGCCTGTCCAAATTCTGTTATTGAATCCCTTGCTTGTGGCACGCCTGTAATCGCTTTTGAGACAGGCTCACTGGCTGAATTGTTGGGTGATGAAGGCGGAATAACTGTCCCTTATGGTGGTGACCCTTGGCAGCTAGAAACTCCTGATTTTCAGTCATTGACTGAGAAAACACAAGTTCTCTTGAAGAATTACGATAATTATCGCCAAAAAGCAAGAAAACGGGCAGAATCTGAATTTGGATTGGACCAGATGGTAGAGAAATACCTTGAATTACTTCTTGGCTGATCTGAATAGAACAAATCCTCAAAGTTATGAAATTTCCCAATCCAATTCTTACTCTCACCAGTTTTTTTGCCCGGAATCTACCGGATTCCATTAAACGTGCACTATATGCGAATGAAGCCATGGCAAACCTTGTACGCCAAAGTTTAAACCGTGCAGCACCCCAAGGAGTCAGCGAAGTAACGATTGCCGCTGGAGGGAATAAAGATCTAAAGATGTTACTTGATTTGCAAAGTGAGAAGGATTATTGGTTGGGGACATATGAACCAGACCTTCAAGCGGTAATTGCAGACCTTGTTAAACCAGGAAATGTTGTCTATGATATCGGTGCGAATATTGGGTATGTCACGCTCCTTTTTGCCCGGAGAACCAGTCAGAAAGGTCATGTGTATGCTTTTGAAGCATTGCCAGGGAATGTGACTCGTCTTGGAAAAAATATTGCTCTCAACCATTATTCTGCTATTGTTACCATTATCCCGGCTGCTGTTCAGGATCGATCTTCACAGGCTGAATTTTGGGTTGGCCCTTCGGATGGAATGGGTAAGGTTGCCGGGTCAGCGGGGAGATTATCTGTAGATTATCCACAGAAATTACAGGTGACTGGACTGGCATTAGATGATTTTTACAAAGAAGGTGCCGTGCACATACCGGATATAATCAAGATAGACATAGAGGGCGGTGAAGTATTAGCCCTGCCTGGGATGATCGAGCTGCTCCGTGAACATCGACCAATACTGATGGTTGAGCTGCATGGTGAAGAAGCATCCCGGGTTGTTTGGGACCTCCTGATATTAGAAAATTACCGCATATGCATGATGGACCCTGGATACAAGCAGATCAGTGATGTTCAAGAATTGAAATGGAAATCCTACATCGTCGCCTTCCCAAATGATTGAGGACAGCAATATTTTTCACGGGAGAATAGCCATTCAACAGCGGGTGCTGGCAAAATACCGGGTTGGTTTTTTTGATTCTCTCGCCAAAGCCTGTGAAAATGGGCTCGGCGTCTTCGCTGGTGATGTATACCAGGAGGAATCGATACCAACCGCTGAAAGATTGCAGATTGCAGAGTATTTTAAATTACGGAATATCCACTTCCTTACCACTGAGTCACCGTATTATCTCCTTTGGCAAGCTGGTCTCATTGACAAATTACGGGAATGGAATCCGGACGTACTGATCGTGGAGGCAAATCCGAGATACCTCAGTACGGATCGGGGTATCCGCTGGATGAAAAGAAGGGGGCGAGCAGTTATCGGGTGGGGATTAGGGGCACCGCCAATAGCAAGGCCTCCAGCGTGGTTTGGGGGAAAATTCGCTGATAGGCGGATCAGGAGCAGGCGAATGTTTATCCAGCAATTAGACGGACTAATTGCGTATAGCCATAGAGGTGCCGCGGAATATCTCTCAATCGCCAAGCCAAACCAGAAAGTGTTTGTAGCTACGAATGCTGTCGCTTCGCGACCTAGTGGTCAATTTTCCCAACGACCGCCTGAATTTGAAGCCCGAGCCAGGGTGCTTTATGTCGGTCGCCTGCAGTCCCGCAAGAGAATTGACAATCTCATCCGTGCCTGTTCTGCATTACCCGATAAATTACAACCTATGCTTTGGATTGTCGGCGATGGACCTGCGCGGAGGTCACTTGAGGAGTTAGCGAATCGCATATTTCCTGCCGCAGAATTTCCAGGCAGTAAATTTGGTGCTGAGCTGGAAATGTTTTTTTCTAAAGCTGACCTATTTGTTTTACCTGGTACAGGTGGTCTAGCAGTTCAACAAGCGATGGCTCATGGTCTACCGGTGATCGTGGCTGAGGGGGATGGCACTCAAGAAGATTTGGTGAAAGCAAACAATGGCTGGTTGATCCCTGCGGATGACGAAGCGGGATTGAGAAATGCGCTTCAAGAAGCGCTTTCCGATCCAGAAAGATTAAGGATAATGGGCGGGAGATCATACAAAGTGGTGCAGGAAGAAGTAAATGTCGATCAAATGGTGAAAGTTTTTGTCCAGGCTGTTAAATCCATCGGGGGAGATATATCGTGAGAATATTATTCATTGCAGATGGGCGTTCGCCGATTGCGTTGAACTGGATTTCATATTTTTTTGACAAAGATGTTGAGGTTCATTTAGCCACAACCTACGACTGTATTCCCGAGGGAAACTTCGCTTCCGTACAGTTTATTCCGGTTGCTTTCAGCCAGGCGAAAAAAAAGGCTCCTGCTCGAAAAGGTGAGTTGCGAAGAATAAATTGGTTTTGGGGATCACCTTTGGTGAAATTCAGGACTTCCTTCCGGCGGATATTCTTTCCACTCACTCTTCGATCAGCTGCAGACCAATTGAAAGAGCTGATTTCGTCAATTCAACCGGACATTGCGCATGCCATGCGGATACCGTTCGAGGGAATTTTAACTTCCCGGGTTCTTCGGAACACAATTGGCTTTCCTTTGGTGATTTCGGTCTGGGGGAATGATTTTACCTTACACGCTGGGGCTACTCCTTGGATGAAACGTTATACATCAGGAACTTTGGCCCGCACAAACGGGTTGCACACAGATTGTCACCGGGATCTCCAGTTGGCATACCAATGGGGTTATCCAGAAGAGGGTCCTGCATTGGTTGTTCCGGGAAATGGTGGAGTGCAATCGAAAATTTTCCATCCCCCGAAAAAATTAGAAGGTGAGCGGGAGCATATTGTGATCAATCCCCGCGGGGTCCGATCTTATATCCGCAACGATACATTTTTTGCTGCAATTCCGATTATCTTGAATGAAATTCCCAGGGCAAAATTCATCTGTCTTGGTATGGAAGGGGACCAGGAAATAAATAGATTAATCAACAATTATGGGGTTCGTTCAGCTGTGACGCTTTTCCCAGACATTCCACGAGATAAGGTTGCAGATCAATTTCGTAATGCGGCTGTTGCCGTTTCCCCCAGTACGCACGATGGAACCCCAAACACTCTATTAGAAGCCATGGCTTGCGGCAGTTTCCCAGTTGCAGGTGATTTGCAATCGATCCGCGAGTGGATCAATCCTGGTGTTAACGGATTACTGATCGATCCAGCCGATCCTGCAGCACTTGCAGAGGCAGTGATCGCTGGATTGAAGGATGCAAAAATGCGTCAGGATGCTGCAAATTACAACCATGAGCTGATAATGCAAAGGGCTGAGTACCAGAATGTGATGTCCAGCGTTTACGAATTTTACCGGTCCCTGATCCTCTGAAATTTACAAGAGAAGGTTTTTCCTGCCCTGTGGAGATCAAATATTGATCGAATGACCTTCCGCGCCGTGCGCTGCTTCCATCAGGACTTCGCTGAGAGTCGGATGGGCGTGGACATTTCGAGCGATCTCAGCAGTGGTAATTTCCATCATTTGAGCCAAGGTCAGCTCCGGTAGCAGCTCGGTGACCTCTGGGCCGATCATATGCGCTCCAAGGATTTCTCCATACTTTGCGTCAGTGACAATCTTTACCCAGCCACCTGATTCACCAATTCCAAGTGCTTTCCCGCTGGCTTGGAATGGGAAGCGAGCGATTTTAACCTCATAACCTCGTTCTTTAGCTGCCTCTTCTGTCAGACCAAAAGAGGCAACCTGGGGATGCGAAAAAGTGACTTTCGGTAGCATCACGTAATCCAAGGTGATTGTTTCTACCCCGGCAATATTTTCCGCACAGATAATTCCCTGAGCTGATCCAACATGAGCCAACATTAGCTTAGCGGTCACATCACCGATTGCCCATACACCCGGGACATTTGTCGCCATACGGTCGTCGATGACGATCGCCCCTTGTTCGGAAACTTCCACACCAATTCCCTCTAACCCGAGATTCTGTATATTGGGTTTTACCCCGATAGCTACCAATGCCTGTTCTGCATCCAAGGTTTTCGTTTCACCTTCTGATTCAACAGTGACTTGTACTCTCCCTTTCTTCGTGGCAACAGAAGTCACTTTATGGCTGGTCAATACTTCGATCCCCGATTTTTTAAAAGCTTTTTCCAGCTCTTTGCCCACTTCGGCATCTTCCAAGGGTACAAGATTTGGCAGCATCTCGACGATTGTCACTTTAACCCCATAGGAGCTCCAGATGGTTCCAAATTCAACACCGATGGCACCAGAACCAATAATGACCACTGATTCAGGTAAATGATCCTGCAAGATAGCTTCGGTATAGGTGAGTATTTTTTTGCCGTCCACCTGCCAACCGCCCGGGACGAAAGCACTTGCTCCAGTAGCCACAACGATATTCTTTGCTTCAATGGTTTCCGTTTTTCCTTCCGCATCAGCTAATTCAATCAAATTGGCTGCAGCAAGTTTTGCTTCGCCCATGTGGATATCGATATTGTTTTTCTTCATCAGGAAACCAACGCCTTTTGTCAGGCGATCCGACACCTGACGGCTTCGTTTTACCGCCACACTATAATCCAACTCTAAATTCTCAAGCGAAAAACCAAACTCTTTACCTCTCTTGCGCAGCGTGTGGGCAACATCTGCATTTTTCAGCAGTGCTTTTGAAGGGATACAGCCGATATTCAAGCACACTCCCCCTAACCATTGTTTATCAATGATCGCGGTTTTCAATCCAAGCTGCGAGGTACGTATTGCGCACACGTAACCTGCAGGACCTGCACCGATTACAACCACATCGTAGTTCATCATCCAGTTCTCCTGTTATGCAATGGTATCTCTGGTTTTCAGCAGTTAATATCCCGGTATTGCTGGATAATCATTTCCATTCCTGGAGTGATTCTACCACTCTGCCTAGAAAGTAATCCGCAATGGCCCCATCCAACAGGCGATGATCGAATGTCAGGGATAGATAAACCATCGGGCGAATGGCTATGGCATCCTCGATCACGACTGCGCGTTTCTGGATAGCACCGACGCCAAGAATTGCAGCCTGGGGCTGGTTGATAATGGGTGATGCGATGAGAGAGCCGCTGATACCATGGTTGGTTATTGTAAAAGTGCCATCGCGTACTTCATCTGGTTTCAACTGGTGAATACGAGCTCGGTTTGCCAGGTCGTTGATCGTCCTTGCCAATCCAAGCAAGGATAGACGGTCGGCATCTTTGATCACCGGGACGATTAATCCCTCTTCGCCAAGTGAGGTAGCCATGCCGATATTTATTTCCTTTTTGATCATAATCCCATCTTCCAGCCAGGATGAATTCACGATTGGATAACTCTTCAATGCGGTGACTGTGGCGGATACAAAATAAGCAGTGAATGTGAGATTAACACCATCTTGTCGGAATTTTGATTTATTACTTTCTCTGTGTGCAATGACATTTTTTAAATCCGCTTCCATCACTGTGGTCACAT
>CP070764.1:1145159-1156246 GCA_020349245.1 Chloroflexota bacterium
ACCTCCTTCAATATGGCATTGTCCAGTGACAAATCAGCGACCAGTTTCTTGAGTTGGAGATTCTCTCTTTCCAGGTCTTTCAATTTCCTGGCCTGGGTGAGATTCAGTCCCCCAAATTCTTTCCGCAATCGATAATATGTCTGAAACGCAATCTCCAGTTTCCGCGCTGCTTCATCTACACTCATCCCCTGGCTTTGCAGCACATCCGCCTCACGCAATTTGGTGATGATTTGTTCCGGTGTGTATCTTCTTCCTTTTGGCATTTATTGCCTCCTTTTCGACCGATCCTCTCAATCTACCTGGATCAGTTTTTGGGGGGCAGGTCAATATCCAATACCCAATATCCAATCACCAATGTCCAAATATAAAGAAAGTATTACGTACCCTCTTAAGCATGTATTTCCCAGCAGGTCGAGTGGTAAAATTCTAGATGACTTCCCATCTAATCGATTTTTTCAGGCGTTCACTAATCTTGGTCCATCGATCAAAATAAATGGACCAATTGATTTGGAAATAAAAGAAACCCATATTGCAGTAGAAAAGTGAGTGATTTCTGAACTGATCAAAAATGGCTAACATAAAGAAAGACCCTCAATCTGAAACCTGTTCCAATCCAGCCATCACCTGGAAATTGTGGATCTACACCAATTACGACTGCAACCTGCGCTGTTCTTACTGTGTCGCGAAATCCAGCCCGAACACTGCTCGGCGAGCATTAGGTCTGGAAAACGTTAAGCGGGTGATCACCGAGGCAGTCGATCTTGGTTTTAAAGAGCTGTTCTTAACCGGTGGAGAACCCTTCCTCCTCAAAGAGATCTACGAAATGATTGATTTTGCATCTGAAAGTCTGCCCACAACGGTGCTGACCAATGGAATGATCCTGAAAGGATCCCGGTTGGAAAAATTGTCTGCCGTAGTAAATGATAACCTCGTCATACAGGTGAGCCTGGATGGTGGTAATGCTGAATCTCATGATGCCTACCGCGGTAAAGGATCCTGGGGGAAAACAATCGAAGGCATCAATAGACTGCTTGACCGAGATTTCCGGGTCAAGCTCAGTACTACCGAAACCCCGGCCAATACGGATCGGCTTGATGAAATTTGCGAGCTTCACCGAAAATTAGGTATCCCGGACGAAGATCACTTCGTGCGTCCCTTAGCGCGTCGAGGTTACTCTAAGGAAGGTCTTGAACTGGGGATTACCAATGTGACCCCTGAAGTGACAGTCAATATCGATGGTGTCTTCTGGCACCCGCTATCAGACGATGCCGATATGCAGGTCAGTCGCTTAATCTTTCCACTTTCAGAGGCAGTGGACAGAATTCAGGAGCAGCTAAAGATCATTGCCCAAACCGGCAGCGCCGAGATGACCACATTTACTTGAGGTTAATTCCTGCGCTTCCGGGTGAAGCCAGACAAAGAACATCGCCATGATTTATAATACCGATGCGGAAAGAGGAGAACCATGATACGAGCCTTTGTATTGATTCAAGCTGAACCCTCTCGAATCGAAGAACTTGTAGAAGATCTATCAGGAATGCGCCTGGCAGCTTCCGTGATTAAGGAAGTTTACGCCGTGACCGGACGCTGGGACTTAATCGCCCTGATCGAAAGTCCAGATATTAGCAGCCTCGGGGATTGAGTAGCCAATGGAATTGGGAACGCCGTGGGCGTTCAACACACAGAAACCAGCTTGATTGTTTGGTCAGGCGACCAATTAAATAAAGAAATTGTTGAGGATAGTGACAACACGCAACAAGATCCCATGATTCCCATCTTTGATGCTGATCGGGTCTTCGACGCAGGGGATCAGGGGTGCGCTACTGGACCCATGGACGAAATCGCTTCAATTATTCGTGAAATGACCCCAGGTCAAACACTGGAGATCCATGCCACGGATGCGGCTGTATCGATCGATCTTGGCGCTTGGTGCCGCATGACTGGGAATGAACTAGTCGAACAGCGTGGACATCATTTCCTAGTAAGGAAAATTAAAAATAGCGGAGGTAGAGATGGGCAAGATTATGATCCATAACACACAGGGTAAAGATGATCTGGAAAGAGCCACACTGGCATTCATCATTGCAAACGCTGCCCTTACTGCGGGGCAGGAAGCAATCGTGCTGCTCACCATTGATGGCGTATGGTTTGCGAAACAAGGATATTCCAATGGTCTTCAAGCAGAAGGTCTCGGTCCCATCGGGGAGCTGATCAGTTCGTTTATCAGTAATGGTGGCCAGGTATGGGTATGTGGTGTCTGTGCTAAACCGCGCGACATTGACTCGGAAGATTTAATTGAGGGTGCCCAAATCGTTGGGGCTGCAGTGGCGGTTGAAGCGATGGTAAATGGTGCTCAAACCTTGAGCTTTTAATGTTGGGAAAACACCATGACTCCAGAGAGCTTACCAGGTACTGATTCGGGGAAAATCAGGGGTGAATATCTGGTTTCTTCTTGTGCGACCAAAACGGATGTCAACCCAATGCTAAGGAAAGTAACCTCTGGCAGCTCTACTTCAAATCTGATTACAAATTTGCCAAACAGGAGGAGATGACAATGAATGAAATCGCCGCTGAATCCACCACACGCATCGATCAGCGAATCTACAAGATATGTATGATGATTGCTCGCTTAGGTTTGGCTTATCTTTTCTTCACCCAACTGTGGTGGAAGCTACCTCCTGATTTTGGTTGCGCAAATGATTTTGCGTTTCCACTACCAGCTGAAGAAAATCACTGGACAGCCAACGGCAGCAGTGGTTTGTGCTACTGGATGGGCCTCGAGTCAATATTTGCAGATAAGCCTCGAACGGTTCTTGTTGCGGACATGCAACCCGCAGGTTTACCCAGGTTGAGCGTCAGCATAACCCCCCTCGCAAAATTAAACGGTGCCTTACTCGACAATATCATGATTCCCAATATTCAATTCTTTGGGTGGCTCGTCTGGTTAGCAGAGTTCTGGATATTCCTCTCGATGCTGCTGGGTTTTTTGACCCGCTTAGGTGCAATTGTTTCAATAGGCGTGTCCGCCCAGCTCTTCATCAGCCTGGCTAACATCCCCAGGCCATACGAATGGGAATGGAGCTATGGCACGATCATCCTACTTTCGATCGCTCTCCTGGGAGCCGCGGCAGGCAGGTTTTTTGGCGTGGATGCCTGGCTGCGTAAACAGCTCATTGAACCCGCGGAAAGGGGAAATATCTTCGCAAGAATTGGCCTTTTCTTAAGCTAGGCAGTATTAATGCAGAATGTTTTACTCGTGGTTGCCAAGCAACCCGCTCCTGGACAAACGAAAACCCGCCTTTGTCCACCCCTGAACAGTCAGCAGGCAGCTGATCTGTACGAATGTTTTTTGTACGATACCCTGGCGATAATGCGAGCTGTACCAGGAGTAACACCGAAGATCGTCTATCTCCCCCAGGATGCACATAATTATTTTCGGGATCTCGCTCCTGATATGGGCTTGTCCCAGCAGCGCGGAGAGTCATTGGGCGAACGACTTGACAACCTGCTGAAAGATGTGCTCCTGCAGGGTGCAGACAAGGCAGTGGTGATCAACAGTGATAGCCCCACATTGCCGCCTGAATATCTCGTCCAGGCGTTTGAAAAACTATCCGCCGCAGATGTTGTCCTTGGACCAACCCTGGATGGTGGCTACTACCTGATTGGAATGAAAGAACCATATCCTAGCCTGCTGCGGAATGTGCAAATGAGTACACAAACCGTGCTTCAGGATACATTGGACCTGGCCAGGAGCACCGGCGTATCAACTGCCTTGTTGCCGGAATGGTATGACGTTGACACGATTGACGATTTGTACAGGTTGAAAAATGATATTAATGTTAGACAAAACAACTCCTGCCAGCACACCAGCTCATGGTTGCAGCGCTATCCAGGTATCGCCATGCATGAACTCTCAGGATGAGTGTATCATTGATATTGCCGGCATTAAACGAAGCCGAATCTATCGGCCAACTGCTATCTGAAGTGAATTTTGATCAGGTACAGCAGGTAATCGTGGTCGATAACGGTTCGACCGATCGAACCGCTGAAATTGCCCGTGCTTCCGGAGCGAAAGTCATCAACGAACCTCGCCCGGGCTATGGGTATGCCTGCGCCGCAGGAGCTGCAGCGGCATCGAACGAGATATTAGTCTTCATGGATGCTGATGGAAGCTTCGTCCCCACAGAATTACCCAGGCTGGTGGCCCCTATCGAAAACCAGGCCGCAGATCTGGTCCTGGGATCCCGCCTGCTTGATGATTTGCCACCTGGGAGTATGCCTCTTCATCAGCTCCTCGGCAACTGGCTGATTGCATCCATATTGAACAGGCTGTTTGGTCTTCACCTGACAGATCTGGGTCCGTTCCGCGCCCTGCCCAAGGATTTACTGCTCTCCCTGGACATGCAAGAGCTGACCTATGGTTGGACAGTTGAGATGATGGTCAAGGTTGCCAAAAGAGGCTTGCGAATTTTTGAAGTACCAGTCAGCTACCGGAACCGGATTGCGGGGCAGTCAAAAGTTGGCGGAACGCTGCGTGGCACAATTCTCGCATCCTACCGCATCTTCAGCGTTGTTTTTCGCTATGCACTATGAAGCTCATGAGATCAAGTATTAATCAGCCTCTTTTTATAAGGAATTGTCCGTGGATGATCAGGCCCTGATACAGATTCCTGGCTTTAATATTTCGCTCGAGGATCGGTCTGTCAAGGTAGAAGGATTACCACGCCAGGTTTACATTGAGGTCACCAATATCTGCAACTCGCTGTGTGTCTCCTGCCCGCTCACCTTTGATCATTTCCTGCCCATCGAGCCAAAACACCACCTTGATTGGAAAGAATTCCGCCGCATTGTAGACCAGCTGCCGCAGATTGATCGGGCTGTCCTGCATGGTATCGGGGAACCTTTGCTGAACCAGGAACTGCCGCGTTTTGTTGCCCATCTGGTAGAACGCGGCGCACAGGTACTCTTCAACACGAACGGTATCCTCCTGGATCAGAAGCGCGGTGACGCTCTTGTCGCTGCAGGTCTTACCGAACTCCGGGTTTCAATGGATGCCGTGACACCAGACCTTTATGCTCACCTGAGGGGGGTAGATGCGCTCGACAGGATCATCAAAAACCTGAAAGCGTTCGTAACACGCCATGGTGGTCGGGAGCATTCCAGGGTGTCTCTCTGGCTGGTGGGAATGCAGGCCAACCTGCACCAGCTGCCCGATTTTATACGCCTGGGTGCCGAAATTGGTGTGCCAGAGGTCTATTTGCAGCGGGTGGTTTTCCTGGGAGGTGGCGAACGAATTGGAGAGCATGCCACGATGGTACCTGAGCAATCCCTCTACAGCACGCTCGAGCAGGAGCAGGAGGCATTGATTGTCGAATGTGAGCAGCTGGCCGATGAACTCGGCATGATCTTCCATGCATCCGGGGCTACAACACCTCACGAGAGCGTCGTGGCAAAGAGTCAGTCTCCCTGGCAGGGCTGTCTGCGGCCATGGGTCCTGATCTACATTACTGCGAATGGCAATGCGCTACCCTGCTGTATCGCACCATTTGCAGAAGCCAATTACCCAAACATCCTCCTGGGGAATGTCCGGGAGCAGTCATTGCAGGATGTATGGAACGGACCTCGCTACCAGGAATTGCGCTCAGCGGTTTTGAGCGACAATCCAGCGCCATGGCCATGTCAAAACTGCGGGGTTAAATGGAGCCTGTAGTGATCGATTATCTTGCCCTGAATTGGATTGTCCGGTTTTAATCGAATGGGGGAAATCGTTAACCGTAGCTTTTGGAAAACAAAGCTGAAAAAAAATCAAGTAGGGTTATTACTGGCTGCGGGGGCGATCTCGCTGGTTCTTTATCTTGTGCTTGCATTGCGTTATCCACTGGGATCCAGCCTTGCCGACCCTCGGGCTACCTGGGTCACCCTGAATGGGGGATCTCCAACCGGAATTGCCCTCCACCTGGTCGTTTATCTCTGCCTGACAGTGCTTTATGCAGCTACTTTGAATTTATTAAACAGACAAAAAACCAGCGAGACAAGTCAAAACCACGATCATCCCACAAATAGTCGCTGGATTTACGGAATCATAATCGCCAGCTGGCTGTCCTTCTCTATGGTCATGATGACCAGTGCATCATCTGGTGAATCACATGATATTTTCGATTATGTTTTTCGGGGCCGCATGACGGTCGAATCGAACGCCAATCCTTTGGTGGAGGTTCCCAGATCATACCGGACGAACGCATATATTCGCTTCGTGGCATGGCAAAAAAACGTGGACACCTACGGTCCTCTCTGGGAGATAACCAGCATTGGCGTATCTTCTGCAGTCCACCAATTTGCGGAGATGTCCAACTGGGAGATTAACGGTCTACCTTCCTGTCCTAAATCTCCAGCTTCCTGCCGATTGCTGATCACATACCTCACCAGCTACCGCTTGCTTGCCGTAATATTATCTGGCATCGCGGCAGCCCTTATCGCCAGCATGGTCAATCGCATTCAACCAGGATATGCACCTATCGCGCTGGCTGCCTGGTTGTGGAACCCGTTAGCGCTGATTTCCACCTCAGTTGGAGGTCATAATGATCTGCTGATGATCGTCCTGTTACTGGTTGGAGTATGGTTGATGCAGCGTCAGCTGCCCTTTATGGCATTGCTGGCCTTGATCCTGGCCGCTCATGTGAAGCTGATTGCGCTGATCTGGATGCCGCTCTTCGTGTTTTGGACCTTACGCAGATGGGGGCTGCGCCGGGCATTTATTTCTTTCGCCGGCTGCGCTGCCATGGGCATGGGCATTTCATGGTTGCTGTACAACCCCTTCGGTGGTTGGGGCTCTCTGCCACGCATGCTTCACGAGCGAACGCTGTACCTGGCAAACTCCGTCTGGCAGGCTGCTTATACCTACCTCTACAAGCAACAGGGATGGGATAAGGAGCATGTCCTGCGTTTGACTACTGAGCTGCCGACATGGGCATTTATCGCCATCGCGATACTGCTTTCCCTGTGGATGCTGAACTTCCGGCCAAAACGCTGGCAACGTTCACCCGATCCACTGGCGGACGATGACCGGAGATTATGGATGAGTCTGACCTGGATCAGCCTATTGTATCTGGTCCTGGGTGCCTTCTGGTTCCAGCACTGGTATATCTTGTGGGTTTTAGCACCAGCCGCGCTGATACCTGGCAGCAATTTCACCCGCAATGTGTTGCCTTACTTAAGTTTTGGAGCATTATCAGCCAACTTCGCGCAGGGATTCATATTCCAAAAGGTACCCAAGACAAATCCGCGTTCTGGAGTCTACCTGTTAAACACAGCCATCATCTGGGTGCCAGCTTTGGTTGCCGGGATCATTTCCAGTCTGGTTTCCCGCATCAGATCACAGCACCAGACGGGTTGAATTCAGTGGACAAGCACCGAGGGTCAGTCTCTCTGATACCCGACCGATACCCATGGGGTATCGATACCCTGCAGGAACAGGTGTTAGGGGATGCTCAATTCAGTTGTAAATACTCCCCACGATGTTCACTTAGGATGTATATATACATATTAATTGTGTCAGTCAATAAAGCAAAGCCATAGACGTAACCTACACAGGTAGCATAAGGGTTTGCAAAGTGAAGAATTGGTTAGTTTTTCCCCCAACTGGTATTTCGACATCTCAGGTTCCTATAGAGGCTCGTTTTGGTTCGAGCCCCACGCCGCCCCTTTCTAAAAGACGAACTGCCCCACAGGCATTTCAGGCAGTTTTTGGCTTCTCTCGGCTTTGATCAAAGGGAAAAGCAAGATTAGATGGGGATTGAAATAGGTAATTTTGATTGAAAACCAAGGATTAACCGTTCGAGTCCATTACCCTGATAATATAGTTTTGATAATGTGGGTTCGAATATCCGTAGGGGAACAAGAATTAAAGAACTGTTCTACAAATAATGTAGAGATGTTTTTGGTGTCAATTCAGTTCCAAAATCGAGAGAAACTGGCCGAATTGGGATTCGACATCTGACCTTTATTGCACTGAAGAGTTTGAATCCGCTTCGATCAATATAGTTAGAAATAGCCGGTGACATTATAATTAAGCAAAGAAATTAATCGGAAGATTATTTCGCGATCACCAGTTTAGATAAATAAGGAAAATCAAAATGAAAGATGTAAACATTGCTAACTTTGCACGTGCAGAATCCGATGTCGCAATCAAAAAAATCTATGACCTGGTGGGTCTGGGTACCTGGATTCACCTCCGGGTCCCGACGCCCATTGATCAACAAAATGTAATCCGCATGAACCGCGACACGCTCTATTCATCGGCGGTGCTTGACCTCAGCAAGCCTGCAACTGTGATCATGCCAGAGAACGACGGGCGTTATCAAAGCCTTCACGTCATCAACCAGGACCACTACAGCTTCGCGAAAATCAAACCCGGTCGCTACGAATTAACCCGTGAGAACGTCGGTACCCGGTACGCATACCTGATCGTGCGCACATTCTTCGATGCCAATTCCCCTGACGATCTCAAGGTCACCAACGCTTTGCAGGACGCCCTCAAAATTGAAGGCGGAGATTCCGGTTCGCTTGACCTTCCAGATTGGAATATCGATCAATTAATGATAGCTAGAGACGCACTGAACACACTTGCCAAACTGGGGGTAAGCAATGTGGGTGCCTTTGGAACCAAGGAAGAGATTAATCCCATCAACCATTTGATTCTTACTGCGGCTGGTTGGGGTGGTTTGCCTAACAAGCAGACGATTGCAGAACTCGGCTCTGTGGAGAAAAATGATGGCACGCCTCATGTGCTGAGGGTAAAGGATGTGCCAGTACGCGCATTCTGGTCCGTGATTGTCTATGACGCTAATGGATTTATTCCGGAGAACGATCAGGGTATTTACAGTTATAACAATGTTTCCGCAAAACCCAACGAGGATGGTTCCATCACCATTCATTTTGGCGGCGACAAGGATCAGATCAACTATCTACCTATTACCAACGGTTGGAACTATGCCATCCGCATGTATGAACCAGGCGAAGAAATTCTTGATGGCTCTTGGACATTCCCCAAGATCGTGCCAGTCCATTAACCAACCTAACCCCTGACTTTTAGCCGAATGATGACGGGATGGTGATTAATACCCTGAAGAAGAATTATCGGATGAAGATTCAAGGTCATGGTGTTCGACACGTGTTCTCGTTGAGGGCATAACTTCAAAAAAACGTTCAGCTGAGATGTCGAATGGTTCCCAACAGAGACCCATGGGATTTCGATTCACTGCGGGAACAGGTGTTAGGGAAAGCTTTATTCAATTGTACTGCTCCCAATAGGTTCACTGTCAGTATTTGATGATACTAAATAAGAAAACCTCCGAAATCCGCAGAAGGCTGCTTGCTTGAATATTTTTTGTTCTGCATCAATGATATCTCCCAAATACAAATTAGTATTCAACGGATTCGTTGTTGATGCTGATCAGCATCATTTATGGCTCAATTTCCACCGGAAGTTGTGTTTTTATTGTTAACAAGTTGGGAACTGGCTTATATATAGGAATATACTCGACAAAACCATTTCGATTGAAGAGAGATCGTTAGTACTTGCGAAAGATGAAAATGATCTGTACACTGGAATCAACTTTCAGGAGAACCCCAGACCAGGTTCATGCATTGGTTCAAGGAGTATGCTTATCTCCTTAGTAGGCTGAAATTTGATTCGTATAGAAAGTATTTGGTTAATTTCGCACATAAAGAGGTTGGTTGATCCACAAGTTATTTAGATTTAAGTTGAATAGTTTCTTTGAGCTGTGCACAGGGATTATTTAGGAGGCCCTCTCATATGAAAGTGGTTGAGGTCAATCACCTGTTCAAATCCTACGCTGATGTGGTGGCGGTGAATGATTTAACCTTTTCTGTAAGTTCTGGAGAGATCCTAGGGCTTATCGGACCCAATGGGGCAGGTAAAAGCAGCACGATAAAGATCATCCTGGATTTTATGAAACCTGATTCTGGTGAAATAACGATCTTCGGTCAGCAGATGAATGAAGCTTTAAAGGATCGAATCGGATACCTGCCAGAAGAGAGAGGATTGTATAGGAGATTGACCGCCATTGACCTGATCCTTTACCTTGCTTCCTTGAAAGGTATGGATAAAGCCACGGCTGAAAAGAAAGCGAACATATTGCTCGAGCAGACCGGGATGCTCGAATTCAAAAAGAAGAAAAACAAAGAAATGAGCAGGGGTATGGGACAGCTTATCCAGTTTATCGTCTCCATCATTCACGATCCAGAGTTAGTCATTCTGGATGAGCCATTCTCTGGCCTGGATCCTGTAAGAACTGAGACTGTTCAGAACATTATCGGCAAGCTCAGAGGTGAAGGAAAAGCCGTTATTTTGAGTACACATCAAATGAATAGGGTGGAGGAACTCTGCGACCGTGTGCTGATGATAGACCAAGGTCGCACTATACTTTACGGAGACATCATGGAAACAAGGACGAGATTCAGAAGGAACTCAGTCCAGGTGGGGATTGATGGAGAACTTGGAGACCTGCCAGGGGTGATTGATCGAAAGGTCAAAAAAGATTGCATAGAACTGGTCCTCGCCCCAGACACCTCATCTCAAGCCATTCTCGATCAACTGCGTGAGCGCGGGACAACCATTAATCGGTTTGAAGTCACGACACCCTCCCTCAATGAAATCTTCCTGTATCTTGTGAAGGCAGACCATGAATAAGATATATTTGATGTTCAAGCACGAATTCCTGCAAGCCGTTAAAGGGGCTGGATTCATCATTCTGACGTTCATCGTTCCGGTGTTAGCCATTCTGGCAATTGGAAGCTATAAATTGGTGACGACCTTGATCGAGCCTTCGGCCAAAGAGGACACGATCATCGGATACGTGGATGAAGTCGGAATCTTCAGTCATCAAACCGACCAGGGGTTGATTAAGTTAGTTTCATATCCATCTCAGGAAGATGCGACTAGGGCTCTGGTAAATAAGGATGTTTCGGAATATTTCGTTATACCATTGGATTATATCTCCATGGGAACCATCCAGCGCTACACGCTAGCGAAGGAGCTTGTCACTCCTCCAACCACCACATATGTG
>CP070764.1:1156346-1225480 GCA_020349245.1 Chloroflexota bacterium
CCTTGATCAGTTCAATCCAACCTTCGCATTGTATTCCTTGATCAATGCATCAATTTCATCCACCTGGGATTGGATGCTGGTCCAGTAATCAGCCTGGTACCATTGAGCCATAATCTCCTCATAGGTTTTCCCCTGCTGTTCAACCCAGGTGAAGTATTTAAGATTATGAACCCTGCGCCGCTGGATATAACTTAACTCGATCATATGATCCGTGGAAACCCCTTGCAGGTATCTGGCAAAATCTGCAGCCGCATTGATCTCTTTGTATTCTCCAAATTCGGCGTGCATCTCTGCTAAGCGACTGCCGTAAAGCTCCATTGAATCCGTCAAGACAGTCAACACAATATCATTATCCCCCATCTCGTAGTACTTGGCTAGTTTTATCGCCGAAAGCACATTGGAGATGCCTGAAAAACCCAACAGGTCGAGATTGCCAATGAACGCTTCCGGTATACCCTGTTTCACCAGGAAGGTGCGACCTGCCTGTTCGTTGAACAGACGAGCCAGATTTACTACCGCGTTATCATCGATTGCGACAACGAAATCAGTATTCTTCACATTGTGCACCCAGGGCACGTGCTTATCACCAATTCCTTCAATGCGGTGTGCGCCAAACCCATTTTCTAAGAGTGTGGGACATTGCAGGGCTTCACTGGCAACAATTTTGCTGGTGGGAAACAACTGCTTCATGTAATCACCGCTGGCGATCGTTCCGGCAGAGCCTGTGGCGGATGCCATCCCCCGGTAAGAATCTTGTGGGCCCATTACCTGCTGGAGCACTTCTTCCATCGCATGACCGGAAACGTTGTAATGCCAGAGATAGTTGCCAAATTCATCAAACTGGTTGAAGATTACCAAATCTTCCCCGCTGGCGCGTAATTCCCAACATTTATCAAAAATCTCTTTTACGTTGGATTCACTGCCCGGCGTGGCAATCACCTCTCCGGCGATATTTGCCAGCCAATCAAATCTCTCTTGACTCATCCCCTCAGGCAGGATAGCGATCGATTGGCAAGAAAGCAAAGCAGAATCGTAGGCTCCTCCCCGACAATAATTTCCCGTGGATGGCCAGACAGCTTTCTGTGTTGTTGGATCAAATTGGCCCGTAACTAATCTGGGCACCAAACAGCCAAAAGCTGCACCAACTTTATGCGCCCCGGTTGGGAACCACTTGCCTACCAGGGCAATTATCCTTGCCTCCGTTCCCGTAAAACTGGAGGGGAACTCGAGATAATTCACCCCACCATAGCCTCCCCCGTGGGGAACGGATTCATTCTTCCAAGTAATCCTAAAAAGATTCTCCGGGGTCAGATCCCACAATCCGATATTTGCCAATGAATTCTTAACTTCCTCGGGGATCAATTCAGGATTTCTCATTTGGGCGAAGGTGGGAATCACAATATTTTGTTCGCGAGCACGTTTTACGCTTCGCTCGATCGTTTCCTGATTAATAGATAAGTCAATCATTTTTTCCTCAACAAAAATTTTAGATTTTTGGATATCTGATTATCTATCCTGGCCATCCTTGTCTTGATCTTCCAAGACAATATACAAAGGACGACCTTTCGCTTCGTCATACAAACGTCCAATATACTCACCCAGGATTCCGAGGGATATCAGTTGCACACCACCAAGAAAAAGCACTGCGATAAGTGTGGTTGCCTGCCCGACCAGGGGGGTTGCTGTCCCCCACAGGCGGATTGCAATCACAACCGGAATAGCGAGAATACTCAATCCTGCAGCGATAAACCCGATATATGTCGCCACCTGAAGCGGAAAATATGAAAAACTGGTCACCGCGTTGATCGCCAAGCGGAACATTTTTCTGAAGGGATATTTCGTCTCACCAATTTGCCGGGCAGCCCGGTTGTACGGCACCCCCACCTGTCGAAATCCTACCCAAGAAGACATACCGCGCAGGAAGCGATGTTTCTCCCGCATCTGGTTCAGCACATCCACAACTTGCCGATCCAGCAGGCGGAAATCCCCTGCATCGAGGGGAATATCCACGTCGGTGATCCTGGATATCATCCGGTAAAACAATGATGCCGTGAAGAGCTTGAACCAACTTTCGCCCTCACGTTCAGCCCGCACAGCAAATACCACCTGGTAGCCTTCCTTCCACTTGGCGATTAAATCCAGGATGACTTCAGGCGGGTCCTGGAGATCAGAATCGATGATGACCACCGCATCCCCTGCACTGTAATCCAAACCCGCGGTCACCCCGATCTGATGGCCAAAATTGCGGGCGAAGATGACGGGTTTAACCCTGGAATCCTGGCCTGCTAATCGGCGGATGAGGTCCACTGAATCATCGGTAGAACCATCGTCAACCATGATAATTTCCCAGGATTCACCCGTCGAATCTAATACTTCTCGCAGGCGACGATATAACTCGGGAATATTTCCAGATTCATTATAGATTGGAGCGATTATGGAATACACTGGATGAGTCATGGCAAAATCACTGTGAGAAAGAGAATTTCTCCCTCGAGTATGGGTTATCCTGGCGTATGGAGTGCCGCTTCCACTGCCTTCAAGGATGGCTCAATAACAATCGCAGGTGGCACGGACTTCATGGCAGCCCTCACATCTTTCAAACCGCTGCCGGTGTTAAACACCAAAACTGGCTCATCCCTGCTGACCAAGTCCTGCTGGAGGGCTTTCACGAGGCCAGCGTAAGCTGTCGCCCCAGCCGGTTCGGCAAAAATCCCCACTTGGCCAAGAGTCGCAATCGAGGCCAGGATCTCATCATCGCTGACGGTGAGGTAAGCGCCACCCGTTTGCCTGGCTGCTCGAATGGCGCGAACGCCATCCCGCGGTAAATCGACAGATATGCTATCCGCAAGTGTATCCGCTTTTACCGGGATGATTTGCTCCGTACCGGCGAAAAAGGCGTTGGCTATCGCGGCAGACCGCTCTGCTTGAACACCGAAAATGCGCGGCATTTGAGCAAGCCAGCCGAGGCGCAGCAGATCCTTGAATCCCTTGTGAATCCCCGAAATAATATTCCCATCGCCAACTGACACAAAAATTGCTAGCGGCGATCGAATTGACTCCTGGCTGAGCAGGAATTCCCAGATCTCGAAAGCGGAGGTCTTTTTCCCCTCCAGCGTGAAGGGATTATAGCCTGTATTTCTGCAGTACCAGCCAAACTCATCTGCTGCCTGAATGGACAAATCGAAAGCCTGATCATAGTTGCCATCCACCAATAAGACCTCGGCGCCGAATACCAGCAACTGGGCAACTTTTGCGGGAGGTGCTGTCTTGGGTGCGAAGATCACTGCCTTCTGACCAACCGCTGCAGCCATCCCGGCTAGAGCCGCGCCGGCATTTCCAGTAGAAGCTGTTACCACAACCGATGCACCGATCTCCCGAGCCCTGGCGACCACCACCGCACTCGCTCGATCTTTGTAAGACGCAGTTGGATTGCGACTCTCATCCTTTATCCACAGATAGCGCAATCCCAGCTGCTCGCTCAATCTCTGTGGTGAAAACATTGGGGTCAGACCAACAACCTGCAATGGCGTCCCATCTCCATGCACCTGGCCAACTGGGAGCAGGGGAAGATATCGCCAGAGAGATTCAAGGCCAGATTTTTTTATCTTCTCTGGTGAATGATCTTGTTTCAGAGACGGATAATCATAGATAATATCCAAATTGCCGCCATCTCTGGGGCAGGTGTAGATTACGTCCTCAGGATTGTATTCAGAATTACACTGTGAACACTGGTAACCAAGAAATTTATTTTTCACTCCAATGACTCTCCACCAGGTGAACGGATACCGGCCATCATCAATCCCAATTCTTCTGGAGATGCCTGGCTCGCAATGACTTCACCCATGATCTCCCCCTCGTAGATAACAATGATACGATCGGATAAGGCCAAAATTTCGTCTAAATCTTCTGAGATCAATAAAATCGCGGTGCCCTCTTCCCGCTGGTCGATCAAAACTTGATGAACGTATTCTGTGGCACCGATATCAAGACCGCGGGTCGGCTGGGCAGCAACGACGACTTGCGGATTTCGGGAGAGTTCACGGGCAAGAAGGAGCTTCTGAATATTGCCGCCAGATAGATTCTTGACCGGAGTATCTTTGGATGGTGTTTTGACATTGAATTGCTCGATCAGTTCAGAGGATTGGCGGGAGATCGCCCTGAAATTTAAAAAGCCTACCCGCGAAAAAGGTCTTTTATTGACCTCGCGCAGGATCAGGTTTTCAGCAACCGAGAATTCCTTGATCATGCCGTCTTCCATCCGTTCTTCAGGAATATAGGAAAGACCCTGGTCTATAATCTCGGCGGGTGGTGCAGCACTGATATCCCTCTGTGCGAGGTGGATAGAACCCTTGGTCACCTGTCGCAATCCATTGATCACCTGAGCCAGCTCCCTCTGCCCATTCCCAGAAACACCTGCAACGCCAAGAATCTCCCCGGTGCGCAGCCTGAAGCTGATCCCACGCAATCCTGGAGTGCCCAGATCGTTATCCGCCCATACGTCCTGCAATGCAAGGCGAATATCCTCCTGCTCCACCTCCTCCTTCTCCGGCTTAGCGCGCAGTTCTCTGCCCACCATCATTCGGGCAAGCTCCCCTTTGGTAACATTTTCGATGGGTTGTTGACCGACTACTCTTCCATCCCGCAAAACGGTAACCCGGGAGCTGATATCCATGACTTCTTGCAGCTTATGAGAGATAAAGATCAGCGCATGCCCATCGTTCACCATCTGCTTGAGTGTCACAAAAAGTTCACTGACTTCCTGGGGGGTAAGTACTGCGGTTGGTTCGTCGAGGATCAATAATGCCGCGCCCCGGTAGAGAGCCTTGATAATTTCCACCCGCTGCTGCTGGCCAACGGCCAGCTGCCAGACATAAGCATCTGGATTGACCTGCAAACCGTACAGATCAGCCAGCTCCAACACTCTTTCTGAGACCCTGTCCAGATCGGTGAGCATGCCGCGCGAGGATTGCAAACCTAGGGCCACATTCTCTGCGACTGTGAGAGTCGGTACCAGCATAAAATGCTGGTGGATCATTCCAATCCCGGATTCGATGGCATCGTGTGGCGATTCGATTTTAACTTCTTTGCCATCGATCAAGATTTGCCCTTCGTCGGCCTGGTAGAGGCCATACAAGATGCGCATCAGGGTGCTCTTGCCTGCTCCATTCTCACCCAAGAGAGCATGCACTTCACCCGAGTGGACATCGAAATCAACCTGATCGTTTGCTAAAACGCCGGGAAACCGTTTAACAATCCCCCGCATCTCCATCTTCGAGATTTTGGTCTTTCCAGAGGGCAAAATTTCCGTGTTATCAGCCATCGATTTATTGCTATGCAGTCCCTTTTGTACAGTTATGCGGGGGCAGAACCCCCGCATAACTGGTGTGTTGATTATTTGTTGATTTTCGATACTCCAAGATCTTTGAAGATCAGGAGATCATTCGCTCGGTCCATCCATACCCTGCAGCAGCTGCGGGAGATACCAGATTTCGTCGTCAGTACCCACGCTGCCGTCTGCAATATATTCCGAACCATCCTGGAGGAAGATCGGTCCTGTCCAGACATTCACTTCACCGGAAGCTAGACCGGCAATGAATTCATCCAGCAATGCCTGATTTTCCGCGGGCATACCGGAACCATTCACCCAGCCAGCTGCAGTCTTGGTGTTGTCCGTCAAGTCCTCCCAGTAAGGTGGGTTCCAATCCCAGGATTGTGTCCAGGTGCCGCTGCCTACTGCCATTGCAGTATCCAGATAAGCGGGTCCCCAATTGAAGTATGGCACGCCCAGGCAGATTTCAGGGGCACCTTCACAGGCACCTTCATAGTCGTAGGGCACTGACCAAACAGCCGCACCTTGAGCTGCGCGCTGACCAGCAACATCGATGCCTTCAGTCGTATCGATACCACTCAAGACTACGTCAACCCCAGAATCAAAGAAGTTATTGGTAACTTCCGTTGGATCGAGGGTGACACCCGGGATATTGAACCAGAAACCGATCCAGGTTACGGTGAACTCCAGTTCGTCTGGGCTCATCCCGCGGTAGTTTTCGTAGCAGTAGCGTGCACCCAGGTAGGCAGAAGAAGCCAGTCGCCGAGTTTCAAAGTTGATTAGCGGGCCCAAGTAGCCGATTTTACCAGTCTCAGTCTGTAAAGCCGCTGCACAACCCGCCACAGCCTTCATGTCTTCCATGCGGCCCATGATATTGCCAAGATTGGAGGGAGCTTCACCAGTAAGGACATCATCACCGGATACATTGATAAAGACCACGTCGGGGTATTTTGCGGCGACACCCAAGGTGTCCTCCTCAAATTCATCCGAGGTGGTGAAAACCAGCGTGGCACCATCTGCAACCATGTCATCTACCACACTTTCCAGGGTAGCTTCTGGCTTGTCAGCAGGATTGAGCGATTCGAAGACGATCATCCGCGAGCCTTCCATGTTTTCTTCAACATAGAGCCCGCCCTCGTAGTGAGCCTGGCTCCAGCCACGATCGTTTTTCGGTCCAACTAAGACCATGCCGAAGGTCACCGGTTCCGCTTCAACTTCGGGGGCTGGCGGTGGGGCTTCACCCACTACAATCGAACCATCGATGATGCTCTGGACAGTCTCATCTGCCAGGGATTTAACCTCAGCTGGTAGATCGAAATCCGGATTGTATTCCATCACCAATCCGCCATTCGCCAGCGTCAGGGCAAAGGCTTCACCACCCATTACACCGCTTTTTACGTTGCTGATGATCTCATCCAGCACAACCGTCCAGTCATAGACCTGGTTGGCAACCACAATGCTGGGTGCCAGGCTGCTTTGATTGGACTGCGTCCCAAACCAGGAGACACCGTTCTCTTCAGCTACGCCGATCGCACCGACCACCATCTGGGCAGTACCGGTGAGCTGGTCAGCCCCAGCCTGGACGTGAGTCTCGGCAGCTGCTGATGCCAATGCGACATCACTGAAAGAGCCAATGTAGTTGACATTAACATCTACATCTGGATTGGTTGCCATTGCACCAGCGACGAATCCATCAACGTAAAGCTTGGCATCCCCGGTCTCAATCGGACCGACTACCCCAAGAACACCGCTCTCCGAAAGGGAGGCAGCAATCACTCCATTCACATAGCCACCTTGTTCTGAACGGGCTTCATATGCATAAACATTATTGATGCCTTGTTCAGTGAAAGTGTCTACAGTGGTTCCCCAGGCAAAGCTGGTTTCAGGAAAGTCCGGGGCGATCTCCTGCAGCGAGCCGCCATACTGGGAACCATGCGCGATCACCAGGTTGTAGCCCTCGCTGGCGTAATCACGCAGGGCAGAGGCGGCATCATCAACAACGAACATGTTATCCGATTTGTCAAATTCGAAATTATCCGCACCCATTTCATTCTGGATGGCTTCCAGGGCATCGTACATACTCTGGCTGAAAGCAAGATCGTTGATCGCGCTGGGCATCACCACGGCTACCCGGAAGGGACCTTCCATCTCTGGAGGCGGTGCTACCTCTTCTACTGGTTCGGTTTCCACCACCTCTTCCGACGGTGCCTCCGTCGGGGTGGCACCTCCCCCACAGGCGCTGACCAGCAAGCCGATCAGCAAGACAAGACTTAACCATTTCAAACTATTGTTCATTTTCTCCTTCCTTCATGAGTATCAAATCTCACGCACACGATTAGCGAGATTACTGGATTGGTTTTTGATATTTGAATAGAACCATCACCTCCTTAATGATGCAGATATTGAACAAATTCGATTAAATCTACCCACCGCGTTCATAAGGTTTCGTCAGGGCAGATGGGGGACGTACCCGCTGTACAGCAACGATTAAAGCGAGAATGGTTAATACATACGGCATCATGACAGCAATATCTGACGGAATCGGGATATTCAATACCTGGACCCACAGCTGTAAGGCGTTAACCATGCTGAAGATCAGCGATCCTACCAGGACACCCAGAGGACGCCAACCCCCAAAATAAACCAGGGCTACAGCAATAAAACCTAAACCACTGGTCAAATTTTGCTGGAAAACGTTGAGCAGAGCGATGGAGAGTGATGCCCCGGCAACTCCGGACATGACACCCCCGAAGATCGCCGTGAAATAGCGGACTCCGCTCACACTCACCCCCAGGGTATCTGCAGCTTCTGGATTCTCACCCACCGCGCGGATTTTAAGACCGAGGGTTGTTTTACTCAATACAAACCAAGAAATGGGCACCATGATATAGGCAAAGTATACGAGTAAGTTCTGTTGGAAGAAGATTTCGCCGATGAAGGGGATATCGCTCAAGTAAGGTATGTAGACCGATGGAAATCCACTTACGGTTTCTACAGTGCCTAAGGTTTTCTGGAAAAGCAACTCGCTCATTCCCAGGCCAAATAAGTATACCCCGATTCCACTAATCCCCTGCTCTGCCTTGAGGGTGACATTGATCACCGCAACTGCCAATCCAAGGATTCCACCAACGAGAATTGCAGCTAATAAACCCAGCCAGAGATTCTCGGTGATGAAAGTTGTATAGAACGCGGCGAAGGCTCCCAGTAACATGATACCTTCAACGCCCAGGTTGAGCACGCCGCTCTTCTGTCCGAATGTCTCTCCCAGAGAGGCATAAAGATACGGGGTTGCCAGGCGGAACCCGGATGCCAGAATACCCACCAGAACAGTGGTTGTGAACAGCTCGCCGATCAAGTTGGCACCTTCGGGTCTGCTGGTGCTGTTGTTTCACTGACCATTTCGGCTTCCCGCCTGCGGGATATTTTTCTCCGCCAGTAATCCGCGCTGACAACAAAAACCACTACCAAGCCGTTCAGGGCGATGATAAATGAAGAAGGAACCTGCATCACGCGCTGCAGTTTATTAGCCCCGACGATAAGGGCGCCGAACAAAAATGAAGCCGGTATGGCTCCCAGCGGATGAAGCTGACCGAACAATGCCACAACAATGCCGTTAAAACCAGCACTGCCTGTGAATCCTGTGGCTGAACCATCTGTAAACATCCTGTGGTGCAGGCCATAAACCTGGATGGCACCCGCGAGACCGCAAAAAGCACCGCTGAGCAGCAATGAAAGGACGATGTTCCTGGGAACATTTATCCCCGCATAACGCGAGGCGCTCGGGTTCAAACCAACGGCCCGTATGCGGTAACCTATCACCGTTCGCCACAGGAAAATGAAAACCAGGAAGGCGGCGATAATTGCTAATCCGGTTCCCAGGTGCAATCGGGTGGGTACAAGGCGGGGAAGATCGAAAGCAACGCTAAGCCGCGCAGTTTGGGGAATGCGTGAGGCTGCTTCCAGCTGGACAGGATCGATCATCGGTCCCCGGAGCAGGTAATTCATCCCCTGAACAGCGATGGCATTCATCATGATCGTGCTCAGGATCTCATTCACATTGAAATACGCCTTAAGTAAGCCCGGGATCGCACCCCAAAAAGCGCCTGCAAGAAACCCAACCAGAAGTGCAACCGGGATCATCAGGTAGCCTGGCATCTCAGGCAAAGTCAATCCAATCAGGGTTGAGGTTACAGCCCCCAGGACCAGCTGCCCTTCACCACCTATGTTGATCACCCCCCCTCTAAAGGCGATACAAATTCCCAGGGCAACCAGCAACAAGGGCGTGGCTTTCACCAATGTATCTGCCAACGCATTCGTGCTGCCAAAGGCACCTTCAAGGAGGGCGCCATAGGCGACCACCGGGTTGGCATCAAAAACCATGAGCATCACCGCACCGACACCCAGGGCTGCCAACGTGGCTAAAAATGGCAGCAGGATATCAAAGGCACGCCAGATCTTAGGATACTTGGAGAAGAAATCTTGCATGATCGAATGATTAATCCTCGACGAAAGTTGATCCCAGTGCCTGCGGCGGGCTTATTCTCAGCATTCGCTGCAAGGGCCGTCTCAAGGATTTCGGTGCAATGGTGATCACCCTCTCGGTAAAATCGCTGCCAACCAGCAGCAGCACCAGGATCATTAATACCCAGGGGATAGCATTAAACGCCACCACGGACACCTCTGGAAATGTCCTCTGCAAATATGTCGCCAGGGCTTTCGTTGCACCAAAGAGCAGAGCGCCGAACATACCGCGAATAGGGGACCAACCACCAAATATGACGATCGCCAGGGCGATCCAGCCCAAACCGCGAGTGATGCCCTCGGACCAGCCAATCTTGATGTTCAATGAATAGGAGGCTCCGGCAATCCCCACCAACGCTCCACCCAGGACAGTATACAAATAGCGTTGCAAGTTGATGCCCACACCCCTGGCAAAACCTGCCTCAGGACGGTCTCCAGCGCTGCGCAAGCGCAAACCCGGCTGGGTGCGGAACAACCAGAACCAGGTTACCAATACCAGGAGATAAGCAAAATAAACCACTGCATCCTGGTTGAAGAAGATTGGACCGATGATGGGAATATCTTTCAAGACGGGAATAGGAAAATGGGTGACTACAGGACCAGGAATACGGGTGTAATTTTGTCCCAGAAAAGCACTCAAATCATCCCCTAACAGGGTGAGAACAAAGCCAATCGCAAACTGGCTTTGTCGCAGCCGTATGCTGCCAAAAGCAACGATGAATGCAAATATCGCACCCACGCCCATTGCACCTAAAAAGCCAATCCAGACACTGTCGGTCTCAAGAGCGAAGACAAAACCGGTCATGGCAGCCATCAGCATTGTGCCATCCAGCGATAAGTTTACAATTCCTGCTCGCTCCGTAAGTATTTCACCACACACGGCAATAATCAGCGGGGTGGAAGCAAGCACAATCGAAGCCAAAGTGAGGATTAATGGGCTGCTATCCATCCTGATCCTTTTTGCGGAAAATTCCGAGCTTCGACCAATCTCCAAACAGGAGGACAAACAACACCATCAGCTCGGTTAATATGCCGCCCAAGGAGGAATGCAGTTGGGTTCGTAACTGGAGGGTGATGCTGCCATTGAGAACCATAGAGAAAAAGAAAGCGATAAACGGCACCAAGATGATGCGGTAATTGGCCAGCATAACCACAAGTAAAGCCATGAATCCAATTCCACCAGATATGCTCTGACGCAAGCTGTCAAACCAGCTCAGCGTCCGCACTGCTCCCCCCAATCCCGCCAGGGCTCCGCAGAACATCATCGCCAGGATCATTTCACGTTCGCTTGATACACCCAGCAAGAAGGCCGATCGCAAGTTCTTTCCAATGGCTTTCAGTTTTAATCCCCAGAATGTCCCCCGTAAGGCGATAACCACCAGGGCGAAGGCGATTATTGCCAGCACAAGTGAGAGGGGGCTGAATCGCGAATTGGCATATAGTGGAAGCAACGCTCCCGGCTGGAAAGGCTCGGTACCCCTGAAAGTACCCCCTTCAGGAGGTTGCCATGGTCCAGAAATAAGGTAATTTGTCAGTATGATGGCAATGCTGTTCAAAGCCAACCCGCTGAATATTTCATGGACTTTTCCGCGGGTTTTCAGCACAGCGGAGAGTGCGGCCCAAAGTGCACCGGCAGCCATTGCGACCAAAATCTCGAGCGTGATCAAAACCCATGAAGGCGCATTCAGACTCAAAGCCACCCAGGAGGCAGCAATTGCACCAAGAATGATCTGCCCTTCAACACCGATATTCCACAAGCCCGCTCTGAAGGTGACCAGCAGACCGGTTGCACTGAGCAGCAAGGGGATCCAAAACGCAACGACGCTCAGTGTCTTCGATTGATCTCCAAAAGCTCCAGCATACATCGCCTGGAAAGCTTCAAGAGGCGCAGCACCGAAAAGAAATAGCAGCAGGGAGGTGACCAGTAAAGCCCCAACAATGGGAACCACCGGCCATACCCACCGGATCCATCGGCTGCTGTTCATGCCAGCCCTCCGATCAAGTGCCCGATTTCCTCGACACTGGTTTCCTTAGTCTGGAGGACTCGCGACATAACCCCGCCTGAAAACACTGCAATCCGGTCACTTCGTTCGAAAATCTCATCGAGATCAGCCGACATGAAGATGATCGCGGTCCCACTCTCACGCCGCTGGTAAAGCTGCTCCCAGATCCAATTCGAGGAGCGCACATCCAATCCACGCGTTGGGTGCTCGAGTAAGATGAGCTTCAGGTCATCCCGCAGCAAAGCGAACAGCAACCTTTGTTGGTTACCTCCTGACAATTCATCCGCGGTAGAATCAGACCGGCCGACAATTTGATATTGTTCGATCTTCGCTTCGGTCTTGGAGGTAAGCACTTTCCAATCGACAAAGAACTTGTGTTTTGGCTGGGCAAGTTCGATATGCTCTGCGATAGTTAGACCGGCGACCAATCCCTCTTCCAGGCGCCCTGCTGCAGCATATCCCACTCCGGCTGCTTGCATTCGATGGTATGACCATCCCGTCACATCCTCATTCGCCAACAGCATCTTACCGTGATCTGGATGCAATAATCCAGCACAAGCCTGCAGCAACAATTGCTGCCCGCTGCCTTCCAAGCCTGCCAGCCCGAACACTTCCCCCTGGCGAACATTCAGATTGATATTTTCAACGGTTAACCTGTATGTTGGGATCCTCAGATCGGTGATTTCAAGCACCGCTTCACCAAGCTTGGCGGCTGGTCGCTCTCCTCTTTCAGGAATTTGACCAAACATCATCCTGACCAGTTTTTCATTGGGACAAGGGATGTCAGTCTCACCGACCAATTTGCCATACTGCAACACCATGGCATCATCACAAAGTTCCTGAACCTCATCCAGCTTATGAGAGACCAGGATCAGGGTTTTACCTTCTTCCCTGGCCAGCTTGCGCATTGAATCAAACAGGACATCTTTTTGGTCAGCGCTGATGCCAGTTGTTGGTTCATCCAGGATCAAGACCTGGGCTCCGCCAACCAGGAGGCGTGCCAGTTCAAGTTGCTGCCGTTCTCCCAATGAAAGATTCTCGATGTGGGATAGAAGATCCAGCTCGAAGCTGAAACGGGAGGTCATCTCCTGCAGCTCCAGGCTGGCTTTTTTATAGTCGAGGACAAGCCGCCGGTCGCGACCAAGCAGATAATTTTCGTTTACAGTAAAGGGAGGGACATCCAGGGGATCCTGGTACAGCATACCGATTCCTTTACCCATTGCATCTGCAGGAGATGAAAAGTACTGGGTCTCTCCATCGAAAACGATCTCCCCCGAATCAGGCGGCTGGTAACCGGATAGTATCTTCATCAACGTGCTTTTACCAGCCCCGTTCTCACCTAGGAGTCCATAAATACGCCCGCCCTCGAGGACGAGGCTTATGCCGTCGTTTGCTTTTACCGGACCAAAATACTTGCGAATGTCTCGCAGTTCGATGTGCATATTGGATTTTTATTCGATAATCGGGCCTTACACGCAGTCCTTATTTTACCTGTTTCATCTGAATATTGATACCTATTTTCGTATGACTTATGTCATCATCTCCCGCAATGGATGAGTGCCTCAAGGTTCGATCAGTGTTCCAGTCTCGCCCTTTAATGCACGACTGATATTCTCCGGGTTGGTGACAATCGCTTGTTTGCCGCCCGATTCGAGAAACCAAACAATCGCTTTCATCTTGGGCTCCATAGAACCCTTGGCGAAATGGGTGCCTTCCGCAAGATAATTCTTCACTTCTGCTAGGGACATGTGGCTCACCCATTCTTGATTTGGTTTACCGAAATTAATGGCGACTTTTTCTACCGCGGTCGAGATCAACAGCAAATCTGCTTTGAGCAATTGAGCCAAAAGGCTGCTGGCGAAATCTTTGTCAATCACCGCTGCGGTCCCTTGGAACTGGCGATCCCCGCTATCGATGACCGGGATTCCACCGCCACCAACTGCGATGACGATCACCCCGGCATCGATCAGCACTTTGATCGGCTCAAACTCTACAACTTCAACTGGCAGCGGTGAAGCAACTACCCTGCGCCACCCGCGTCCAGCATCTTCGACTACATCCCAACCCATTTCTTCAGTCCGGTGCTGGGCTTCGGCCTGGTCCATGAATCCACCGATGGGTTTGGAGGGATTCTTGAAGGCAGGGTCATTGTGGTCCACTAAGACCTGGGTGATAACTGTCGCCACGGGTCTTTCCTGGCCGAGTTTGCGAAACTCGTTCTGGAGATTTTGTTGCAAAGCGTATCCAATCGCTCCCTGTGAATCTGCACCGCACACATCCAGGGTTAGTTCATGCATGCCCTCAACTTTATGGGCAATCTCCGACCGGCGCAGGATAAATCCAACCTGTGGTCCATTGCCGTGCCCGATAACGATATCCCAACCATTTACAGCCATCTCGGCGATATGGTGGGCTGTTTCCTTGGCAGCCTCATACTGGTCTTCCACCGTTTGATGCTGTTTATCCTTGATTAATGAGTTGCCGCCAATGGCGACAACGGCAATTTTCCTATCGCTCATCACCTCACCTCATTGTTAGCGCCATGACGGCTTTTTGAGCATGCAGTCGATTTTCAGCTTCATCAAAAACCACCGAGTTGGGACCGTCCATGACCCCATCCGTGACCTCGATGTTTCGGTCAGCTGGTAAGGGATGCATATAGATTGCATCCGGTTTTGCCAAGGCCATCTTGCGTTCATCAGTGATCCAGTGTTCGTATTTCTTGATGATCTCTGCGCCTTGAGCGGTGTCGGTCGTATGCACCATCGCGCCCCAGGATTTGGCATAGATGATATCCGCATCCTTGAACGCCTCTTCCATGTCATCGACCACCTCGAACCCGGCGCCGTATTTGCGCGCCTGCTCACGCGCCTGGTCCATGATCTCTGGCATGAGCTTGAACTCGGGGGGGTGTGCAAGAATAACATCCAGCCCGAAGCGCGGCATTTGCAGGACCAGGCTCTGGGGAACCGACATCGGTTTTTGATAGGAAGCCGCATAAGCCCAGGAGACGACCATCTTTTTTCGTCTTAAATCCCTGCCTTTCTTTTCCACGATGGTCATCAGATCAGCGAGGATTTGAAATGGATGGTAAATCTCGCATTGCATGTTTAAAATCGGAACCCGGGAAGCACTGGCAACAAGGTTCAAGTACCTGTTGCCGATCCCCCAATCCACGTGACGAATAGCGATGCCATCAAAATACCGCCCAAAAATTTCACCAATTTCCTTCTCTGTGTCGCCGTGAGAGATCTGGGTTGTCTTTGATTCGATAAAAGCAGCATGACCTCCCAGCTGTGCCATCCCTGCTTCGAAGGAACCTCGCGTGCGGGTACTGGAAAAGAAGAATAGCATCGCCAGAACTTTATCACGCAGGTAAGCGTGTGGTTCGCCCAGCGCCCGCTTTTGTTTCAAGTCAAAAGCCACATCCAATACAGTCTCAACTTCTTCTTTACTGAAATCCAGATCGCCGATCAAATCTCGGCCCCGTAAATCTGTCTGCATCTCAAACTCCTTTATTCCATCGCCCCAAGGATCAAGGCCAACAAAGACATGCGCACAACCACCCCGTTATAGGCTTCAATCCAATACCTTGCATGCCGGGTATCATCCACATCCGCGGGAAGTTCGTCCATCCGCGGCAGGGAGTGGAGAATGATTGCATCCTGCTTGGCTTTGCGCAACAAGTCTTTGGTCACCTTATAATTTGCCGGTGTCAATCCGACATCACCGCTTCGCTCATCGCGGGATTTGGTGTAATCCGGCTGAACGACTGGTTCCATGTAGATCACATCGACATCTGCGATGGCTTCCTCGACATGCTCAATCTCCTTGAAGTTTAAATTGAGGGAGGTGAGTTCACCTTTGAAATCATCGGTGAGACTCATCTCTGGAGGAGAGACGTAGAAAGCATCGATGTCGAATTGGGTCATCGCATAGGAAATGCTGTGCATGGTGCGCATCCGCATATCCCCTATCAAGAGGAACTTCAAACCATCTAGGCGACCTTTTTCGTTTAAAATGGTATACAAGTCAGTGAGCACCTGGGTAGGATGCTCTCCCCAGCCATCACCGGCATTGATCACCGGAATGCTCGCCCAGCGGGCTGCTTCATGCGGTGCACCTTGCTGGAAATGGCGCATCACCAGCACATCACCATAGAATTCCAGCATCTTGACCGTGTCTTTAATTGACTCCTGGTAGAAATCACCTGCCCGGGTCATCTTGGCATCAGAAAATCCAAGCACATGCCCTCCAAGCCTGTGCATGGCAGCTTCGTGGGCTAACCGGGTGCGCGTGCTTGGCTGGTAAAAAGCGGTAACCAGGGTTTTATGAGCCAATAAATCTGCATTCTGGCGATCGCGAGCAAAAGGTGCTAAGCGATCTGCCACCTCAAATATTCGGAAATATTCCTCTCTACCGAATTCTTTGAGGGAAAGAATATCTCGTCCGTTAAAACTGCGCATTCTTAGTACTCCTTTAATAATTTTGCCGATTGATCAATTTCGATCAAGCAGCTGGGTTTAGTATCTTGTTAAATGACTTTGGATTGTTTACCCAGAAGCCAATTCACGAACCACATGAAAGCGGAAGTAACCAGGAAGGAAATAGCTGAATGAATAGTCAACAACCCGACCGTCAAGGGCAAACAGGCGGGAGGTAAATTTCAGGATGGCGTCTCCCCGCTGGATATGGAGGGACCGGGAGATGGTTGAATCTGCAGCAACAGCTGCGATCTCACAATGGGAATTGATCAGCTTGGGTTGTCCTTTCTTGAGCAATAAGTCTAAAACCGAACCGCGGAAACCGTGCTGAATTTCATCTGCGGACAACACATCAGCAGGAAGGACATCGATCAGGTATGCAACCGGTCTCTCCTCGGCTAAGATCACCCGGGACACAGAAATGACATTACAACCAGGTTCGAGGCCAAGGGCATTGCATTCTTCCGTCGTTGCCAGACGATGTTTGAGAATAACTTCCCCGGAGGATACCGGAAGATCAGTTCGTTTTGCCAAGGTATCGATCGATTCAAGCACTTCCAAACCGCTTTCTAACACCTGGGTTGGTCGAACCACGAATGTACCAACTCCCTGCTTACGGAGTAGCAATCCCTGAGTCTCAAAGGTTCTCATTGCTTCCCGCAGCGTTGCCCTGGATACATTCAGCTGCTTGGCAAGTTCTGGTTCGGTTGGCAAACGATCTCCGGGTTCTGTGGCCGAGATTAATCTTGCCAGGTCCTCATGCAACCTTTGAGATAGCACACTGTGGTTGGGCATTGATTTTGCCATAGTTTTCCCTATCGAGAAAATTACATCAATAATTTATTACCGGGATGGATTCAAAACGGGTAACGTCTACCAACCCTAAATCTGAGATTCGCAGCTCAGGGATCACCACCAAGGCCAATAAGCTGAGCTGCATATTTGGATTGTTCAGCTGGCAACCGCAGGTTCGGAAACCAGCAAGAACAGAAGCTGCCTGCTCAGCCACAGATTCCGCCCGCTCGTCTGACATCAACCCTGCGATCGGCAGGGCAACTTGACCTATCACCTGCCCCTCCTTGACCACCACCTGTCCGCCACCCAAATCCGCTAAAACTTCGGCAGCTTTCACCATATTAGCTTCATCGGTGCCAACCAAGAGCATGTGATGGCTGTCATGAGCAACGGTGGTTCCTACCGCACACGGGACTGTAAAACCGAAACCCTTCACCAGCGCCACCTGGATATCACCGCTTCCTTTATGGCGTTCTAGCAAAGCAACCTTGGCAATATCTTGAGAAATATCAGCAACGATTTCACCATCCTGCATGGGGAGTTGAATCTCCAGGTGGCGGGTTGTCGCCTGATTTTCAATCACCCCGATCACGTTAGCTGCAACCATCCCAGGATAATCTCCTTCTCGGCCAGGGGTGACCAGGCGGAAATCATCCGCGGTCGGTATACGTCCTAGATGCACGGAAGATTTGACCCACTCTGGATAATCATATGACGGGAGGTCAATGGTCACCTTTCCATTTTCAGCAATCACCTGACCTTTCGATAATACCTTGCTGATCTCCATCTGGGCCAGATCATCAACCAGCAAGATGTCTGCATACCTGCCTGGTGCGATCATCCCGAAATCCCGCGCCACTCCAAAATGCTCGGCTGTATTTATGGTTGCCATCTGGATCGCAGTCAGGGGAGGAATCCCCTGCTGGATAGCCTGCTTGACAACCCGGTTCATATGGCCCTCTCTGATGAGAGTCTCAGCGTGAGAATCGTCCGTGCATAACAGGAAATGCCGGGGGTCGAGTCCCATCTCTGTGATCGCCTTTGCTTGGAGATCGACGTCTTTCCAGGCAGAACCATCCCGCAAGATGACCTTCATCCCCTGCCTCACCCGGGACAAGGCATCTTCCATTCTGGTCCCTTCGTGGTCATCCTCAGGACCTCCTGCAGCATAGGCGTGGAAGGTGAGACCCAGGTCTGGAGAAGCATAATGACCACCAATGACTTTCCCTGCTTCCCGGGTAGCTGCCATCTCAGCGTGCATTTTTTCATCGTTCATGAAGACACCGGGGAAATTCATCATTTCGCCCAGCCCGATAATCCCCTCCCAGCTCATGGCCTCCACAACGTCCTCAGGCTCAATACTCGCTCCGGGTGTCTCCAAACCTGGAGCAGAGGGCACGCAAGACGGCACCTGCACCCATACGTGGATCGGTTGAACCGCAGCCTCTTCAACCATCAACCGCACACCGCGTATCCCGAAAACATTGGCTATCTCGTGGGGGTCGATAAACATCCCTGTCGTTCCGCTTGGGATTACCGCACGCACAAATTCGGTAACGGTTACCATCCCGGATTCAACGTGCATATGAGCATCCAGGAGACCTGGCACCAGGTACTTCCCTTCTGCCTCAAGTATCTGGGTAGCCTCTCCGACGGTGTGGCTGGCATCTGGACCAACGAATGCAATCCGTCCGGATTTTACTGCAATGTCTGTCGCGGGGATGATCTCCCCGGATTGGACACAGACCCAGCGTCCATTCCGGATGACCAGATCGGCTGGTACACGTCCCATGGAAACATCTACCAGGGTGCGGGTACGCTGACTGATTGCTTCTTTTAACATCGGGCACTCAACTTTTTATGCAGGTCCACTAAGGCTAACCCTGCAGCAGTTTAGCTGCTATTCGATTGTGATCTTCAACGAGGCGTGGTAAGTCAAGCGTGGTCAATTGCCCCTCCTTCACGACGAACTCACCACCCACAACCGTGTAATCCACATGCCGTGGGCTACAAAACACGACCGCTGCCACCGGATCGTGCAGAGCTCCGGCATAATCAAGGTTATTCAAATTTATCGCACAGAAATCTGCGCACATTCCTGGTTCAAGAGAGCCAATATCTTCCCGGCCAAGAACTGCTGCGCCGCCGCGGGTGGCGAGATCGAGTGCATCCCTGGCGGTCATCAAGGCCGGGGTTGACTCACTGGAGAGAGAGGCACCTCCCAGGGATGAACCCAAGCGGGAGATCAGCATCGCTTGTCGGGCTTCACCCAGCAGATGTGAGCTGTCATTGCTGGCTGAACCGTCAACGCCAAGGCCAACCCGCACACCGCAAGCCAGCATGTCCATAATGGGCGCAATTCCTGATGCCAGGCGCATATTCGATGAAGGGCAATGAGCAACTCCGCAGCCTGCCATGCCATACAGGTCAAGCTCAGCATGGTTTACATGCACAGAGTGAGCGTACCAGACATCGCTCCCGGTCCAGTTGAGTACATCCATGTATTCGACTGGGCGAAAACCGAACTGTTCAATGCAGAATACTTCTTCATCCTGGGTTTCGGCGAGATGGGTGTGCAGGCAAACTCCATATTCGCGCGCTAGAGAAGCGCTTTCCCGCATCAGATCAGGGGTAACGCTGAAGGGTGAGCAGGGTGCCAGTACGATCTGGAGAAATGAACCCCAATTGGGATCGTGGTATTCCTCGATCAACCGTTGGGAATCGTTGAGAATATCCGTTTCATTCTCCACAACATTGTCCGGAGGTAATCCACCTTTGCTCTCTCCAAGGCTCATCGAGCCCCGCGAGGCATGGAGCCTCAGGCCGACCTCTCCAGCTGCTTCAATTTCATCGTCCAGACTGGAGCCGTTGGGAAAGAGATAGAGATGGTCCGAGGCGGTTGTGCAACCGGAAAGAGCCAGCTCAGCTAATGCGGTTTTTGTGGAGATCCGCACCCCTTCCGGTGTGATTCTCCCCCAAATCGGGTATAGGGTTTTCAACCAGTTGAAGAGGTTTGCATCCTGTGCAGCAGGGACTGCCCGGGTTAAGGTCTGGTAGAAATGGTGGTGAGTATTGATCAGGCCGGGAAGCAAGATATGATCCTGCAAATCGAGGATTTCATCGGCGCTGCTCGGTAGCTGACTGGTTTCCCCCACCTGCACAATTCTTCCATCCTGAATAAAAAGACCACCGCCGCTGATCTCGCGCCGCTGGTCATCCATGGTTACTAAGACGGTGCAGTTCTTGACAAGAAGAGTAGGCATGAGAGTCTTCCTGATAGGTATACCCTGTATAGAACGAAACCGATTGTCAGACAAACCTAGTTTAACAAACAACCCGGCTCTTGTCAATTGTCTGACAACTAGACCGGGATTGTGTCACCGCACAATGGTAATTTACCCTGCCGGTTCTCCATTCAAACCACGATCGATCACGATCGAGTTTGAATAATTCCCTCGCAATTGATCCCGATTCTAATTTCCTATTAACGATGCAAACTGAAATAATCCAATATGATTGTATAATTTACACTGCCATTGATATTTGGGTTGTTGGATTACCATTCAATGAATTTCAAATGTTCCCCTCCAGGGAAAGAGAAAAGCGCTAAGGAGACCAGATGGAAAGCAAACCGACCCGCGTTTTAATCCTGATGCTTGGCTTATTCCTGATCACGGCAATCGTTTTCGGGTTAAGCGGTGAACGAGGTGCTGCGGCACCAGGCAGCCTGGAAATAGCAGCGCAAACAGACACGAATCGCCGGAATATCTCCTTCCGCATCCCGGAAACGCTTTCAGACCAGGCCAGCACGTTCTGGACAGAAGAGCAGATGCTCTCCGCCCAACCCTACCCCCTGCTAGCGATCAATGAACCCCCAAGGATCAGCCTGGAATCTCCGCAACCTGACGGACTACCGGGAGTCATCCCCGGCTTCCCACCCGAGGCAGCCCAGCTGCTTTCCGCAGATTCGGAAACGCAGCTGGCTTTTTCTGAGGCGGCTGCATTGGGCTACGACTACCCACCGCCCTACGCCCGCTACCAGAATTTTGATTCCTACAAGGTTTATCCTTATTCCACGGTGGGAGTCTTGTTTTTCAATCGGGGAGGAAAATCTTTCAGCTGCACAGCTGCCTCGATCGGCAACAGCGCCATCTGGACCGCCGGTCACTGCATCCACGAGGGGGATGGCCAGCTGGATTCGCAGGGAAACGTCATCGATTGGGGCACCTGGTCGACAGATGTACTGTTCGTCCCTGCCCGCCGCAACAGCAGCACTCCCTACGGCGTTTGGACAGCTAACGAACTATGGATCACGCCAGAATGGTTCGACGGGGGAGACCTGCGCTACGATATGGCCGGGGTGGTGCTCAATCAGAACGGCGGCACTATCAGCCAGGTCGTGGGCACGTTAGGCTTTAGCTACAACAGGGGTGGCAGCCTGCACTGGATGAACATCGCCTACCCGGCCGACCCGCCCTTCAACGGTTTGACCCAGCAAATCTGCGCCGGTTCCTTCGCCTACCGGGACACCTATCCACCCAGCCCATACCCAGTGGCGATGGGCTGCGACATGACTGGTGGTTCGAGCGGTGGACCCTGGATTTTAAATTTTGGCGGCTCAACCCCTTCACAAAATTATCTCAACGGGAACAATTCCTACCGCTATCCCAGCCATCCTGAAGAAATCTACTCGCCCTACTTTGACTCTGATGCCAAGTCATTGTGGGACGATCTTGTAGGAATTATCAATTAAATCGTTTGAATATATGTTCATGAAAATGACCTCATACATAATCCGCCATCGAATATCTTGGAGGCAGGCATGAAAGATTTCCAAACACGTTTCACTTCAAATATTTTCGCATCTGTCCTGCTCGCTCTCCTTTTATTCACGTTGGTCGCTGTGCCAGGCGTGGCGGTTGCTACTGGCAACACTGCCCTTATGCTGCAGCTCATCCGCAGCGAGGATACCCCCCCCGGGGTGATCTCCGCCCGCCAGAGCGGCGTGGAATTGACCTCCGCCCAGCAGCCCTGGACCTCAACCAGGATGATGGCTGCCAAGCCCTATCCCTTACCAGAATTCAGTGCACCGCTGACAGTCTTAAGCGATGATCCCTTGCCCTCCGCAGATCCGGTCTATATCCCCAGCGCGCCCCCTGACAGCAGTTCTCCAGCTTTTCCTGCTGATGATCTGGTTGAGGGTTTTTCCCGTACTTCTCTGCTGGGATACGATTATCCAGCTCCGTTCACACGCTTTCAAAACTTCGATGATTACACTGTCTTCCCATATTCAACGGTCGGGGTTTTGTTCTTCAGGCAAAATGGCGGTGATTACCGCTGTTCTGCAGCCTCTATCGGCAGCAATGCGGTCTGGACCGCCGGGCACTGCCTCCACGATGGTTCTGGAAACGCGAGTGGCTGGTCTGAAAACGTAGTCTTCGTCCCAGCATATAAGAACGGCAATGCCCCATTCGGCTCCTGGTCTTTTTACGACCTGGTCACCCGGGTAGCCTGGTTTTCGGGGGGTGATCTTCGCTTTGATATGGGTGGGGTGATCCTCGAACCCAACGCATCCAATCAAACCCTTGAAGAAGTGGTCGGCAACCTTGGCTTCGCCTACAATCTCAGTCCTGAACAGCATTGGTTCAATTTTGGCTACCCATCTGCTGCTCCCTTCGATGGCTTTACGATGCAGATTTGTGCTGGTTCGTTCGCCAGGAATGATCCAAATTTCAGCTTTCCCGCTCCCATGGCCATGGGCTGCGATATGACTGGTGGGGCAAGCGGTGGACCCTGGATAATCAACTTCAGCGGGACTCCTGGCAATTCGAATTATCTTAACGGCAACAACAGCTACCGTTATAAGGACGATTTACTGGAAATCTATTCTCCATATCTTGGGGACGTCGCCAAAGATTTACTCGATTTCATCTCGGATAGCACGCCATACCGCACGATATCGATCCACCTGCCGATCGTTGCTGCAGATCGATAGCACCGGGCCTGTGCTTCCCAGCTATACACGAACAGAGGGCTTGAATTTGGGCTGAGGAACTTTATCGCTAAAATCTGCGTCTGACTCTATAGAAGATGTAAAATTGTATTGAGAAATTTTCTCATTCACTCGGAGGTGGATTAAACGATGACCCGAAAGATGATCATGTTCATCGTCCTGGGGGTTTTCCTCCTGACCACTGCCTGTGTTCAACAAGGTAATATTCCCCCGATGCAAAATGCAGACCCTGAGGATGGTGATTCAGGAAAGGCTGAAATAGAACAACTCCACGAAGGTATTGGTCCCCTGGAGATAACGCCTGATCCTTCGAGAACCAGCCTGGAGACTCCCATGATTTCTGGCCAGGAAGGTGGCAATATCAGCTCCTCTGGAAAACGATCTAGCGCTGGAGAACCAGGCAATAGCCCCGGCCAAATTGGCTCCGTTGGCCCTGAGGGCATGACCCCTGAAGAAGCTCAGGATCAGCCGCAAACCTGGCTTACCTACCTGGATGAAGGGTTCAATTTTTCTATAAATTATCCGGATAGTTATACCATTCTGCCGGAACCTGAACCGTTCGAAAGCATTGATCCCGGTTTGTTGCAGCGGGTTCGATTTCTGGATGCACAACTGGCTGCGGGTAATACAGCTGAATATGAACCGCCCAACTTTACCATCGAGGTTTTTGCCCAGGACGACATGACTTTAGAAGAATTTGTCAGCCGCGATGAAAAGCGAGGCGATCGAGAAGCTTATGTACTGGGAAACATGGTGGGAATTCGAGTGATCCTGATGCAGCTGATCGCTCCGAACCAGTTCTATTATTTTGCTCAGGATGGTTATATTTATAAACTCACGCCCCTCGGTCCATACGCAGTGGATATGCTGTCCAGCTTCCAAGTCAAATAACGAACTGCGGGAAGTAAAAAATATAGGCTGGTGAATGGTTCACCAGCCTATTTCTTTTCACTTCAGGAAGGATTATTCACCTTGCTGATGTTTCGCTGCCCGCACAGTGTTTGCCAGCAGCATTGCAATCGTCATTGGTCCGACTCCTCCAGGAACTGGTGTGATTGCACCAGCAACTTCCTTGACCTCGTCATAACAAACATCACCGACCAGGCGATAACCTTTTTCTATCGTAGGATCCTCAACCCGGTTGATGCCAACGTCTATGACAACCGCCCCAGGCTTGACCCAATCTCCCCGCACCATCTCCGCTCTCCCAACTGCTGCAACGAGCACATCTGCCTGCCGCACGGTGCCTGGGAGGTCTTTCGTGCGTGAATGGCAGATCGTTACAGTGGCGTTGCTCTTGACCAGCAGCAGGGCGACCGGCATGCCAACAATATTCGATCGACCAAGGACAACTGCCTCTGCTCCTTCCAGCTTGATCCCGGTCGTGCCCAGCAGGTACATGATCCCGGACGGCGTGCAGGGAACAAATAAGGACTCGCGCCCCTTCTGTGCCAACCGGCCGATATTTACCGGATGGAAGCCATCGACATCTTTCTCCAGGTTGATCGCCTGCAGCACCCGCTCTTCATCCAGGCCATCGGGCAGCGGGAGCTGGACCAGGATGCCATTTACCCGCGGATCGGCATTCAATTCCTTTACAAGACCCTCAACTTCACCCTGACTGGCTGTGGCGGGCAATTTATGTCCAAATGATTCGATCCCTGCCTGTTCGCAAGCCCGAATTTTCGAGCGCACATATACTTGTGATGCCGGGTCTTCCCCCACCAGGACTGTTGCCAGGCCCGGATTCGGTTTCCCAGCCGCCACCATTTCGGCGACATCTTCAGCGACTTTTTGGCGTACTTGTGCAGCTGTTGCTTTTCCATCGATTATATTTGCTGTCATTCTTTGCTCCTTGTCTGTTTTGATTGCTATCGCTTCGTATCTTCAATTCAGGAGTAGCAGCCTCACCGCCAAAAATTCTTCTGATCACTCCACAATGACCGCGTATTCAAATTCGCTGGTCAAATCGAACGGTTCTCCATCAGGATCATCACCGTGAACGATTCGGAAGCCGTACATGTAATTGCCACCCAAGGTTTGCCCCAGGTAGGTCACCCGGACATTAATTTCATCCTGGGGATCCAGAATGACTTGAGTACCTGCGGGTAGCGCGCCGTTCCCTTCCAAGGTTACTTCCTGGTCACCATGAATAATGGTCACCTGCTTCACATCCACGTGCAGGATTTGACCTCCCAGCATCACGTGGAGAGACTGAAGTTCAGTCGCTGAACGCCCCTCATACCGAACCTGGTAGTTGCCGTCTTTCTCGTTGCGCAGCAAAACGACCAGTTCTTGATCGCCACCCAGCATGGCAAATGGTGTTGGGTTGATAACCGAACAGGATGAAAGGAAAAATATGGTCAAGAGGAAAACAGCCAAGAATCCCCTTCGCCAAGCAAGGGAATTCAACTTATCGAATGATTTTAAATATTTTGAACTGAATACCATCAAGAGTTTCTGCCTCCGTTTGAATGGGTTTACAATTTCATTACCAGCAGAGCACTGACTATTAAATTATCCATGAAAGTGATAAATTTTACAAGCAGATCCAGCGTATCCGCTTCTAAGGACGCCAGGCAGGATCGAATTCAAAACCTTCTTCACTGGTCAAACGCTGCCTGCCCAACCCGTTGGGGGTCGTCATGATAAAGATGTCGTGATTGCTGCCCTCTGGCCAGCTTTCAAATGCGATCCAGGCGCCATCTGGAGAAAAAGCTGCTTCACGCATCGGGATCACCTCCTGGACCACACGCTGCTCAATCAAGTTGCCTTCTTCTACCCGCATGGCAACCAAACGCGGCACGCCTCCCAAAACTTCGGTCTGGGTGTACATGATCACTTGCCCATCTGGAGACCAAATGGGGTGGGTATCCTTCAAACTTCCACTGCGCGAGAAGAGAGTTGCCTCACTGCCATCCTCTGCCATGATCCAGATCTGGTAGGGACCACGTCGAGTGGTGACAAAAGCGATCTGATCTCCACCGGGAGACCAGGCAGGCTGGCTGTCGCGGACAGTGTTCGCAGAAAGAGAACGGGTTGTTTCTGATTCAAAGCTGTACTCATAAACCTGCGCCCGGTTATAGTCGCGCAAGGAGGTAAAGATTATCCTGCTCCCATTCGGAGACCAGACCGGGTCAAAATCCCCTCCAGGCACGGAAGGCAGGGCGATCAAATCACTGCCATCCACATTGATCAGGAATATCCCGGCGCCAGGGTAGATCTCCTGGTTTCCAGCGCAGGGAGATATAAATGCCAGGCGTTGCCCATCCGGCGACCAGGCAGGCTGGCAGGCACCCTCCGGCATTTCGGTGATTTGCCTTGCAGCGGTGCCATCCGAGTTCATCAACCAGATCTGTGGTAAACCCGTCAAGTCGCTTGCATAAGCGATTTGGCTGGATCCACCCCCCAACGGTGTCGGAGAAGGTGTGAATGTCGCAGATGGTCGTGGAATTTGTGTTGCTTCACCTGCTGCTGAAATCGTACGCGTTATGGTTGGGGAGGGGGTAACTTGGGTTGGGGTGGGAGTCTGATCGCGGGAGGTGACCAGACTTGTCCGTTCTTGTCCTGGGGTGATAGTCGGGGAAGGCGTATCTGGTGTAGATATTATCGGGATCGCTACCGGGTTACCTGGTATCCAGGCGACAGCCCTGAGGATCAATTCTGGTTGAAACAGGTACACCCCTCCAATCACCGCGGTAAAAATAATCAAGAAGAATGCCCCGATGACCCAGCAACCAATCTTCCGTTTTTCTGGTTTCAGAGAACCGATTGACGAATCGATTTGAACGGAACCAGCTGCAGATTGGTTCTCCCCGTTGAATAAAGCTTCAGGTGAATAGAGAGATTGGGAATTTACTGCAGAAGCCGCTGCCCCAGGAGCTGCCGGGGTAAGGGTGGCTTCTTTGGTAACCCTTTGGCTGCTGATCACCCGCGAGTTAATCAGCGCTTTTTTGAATTCCTCTGCGGTTTGATAGCGCTTCTCAGGTTTTAACTCCATGGCTTTTTCGATAACCGCAGCGAGCCGTCTGGACACTTTCGGATTATGCTTTCGAATAGACGTCAGATCCACCTGCCCCATGGCGCGTGCAAGGGCATCCTCAGGTAGCTCGCCGGTTATTGCCATGTAGAGAGAGGCACCCAAGGAATAAATATCTGAACGGTGATCCGTGCGTGCCGTTCCATATTGTTCTGGGGGGGAATACCCTGGAGTCATCGCCCTCGCCCCGGTACTCGTCACCTGGCTTCCCTGAGTGAGCTTGGCGAGACCGAAATCTACCAAGATGATGGTTCCAGTAGGGGCGATCTTAATATTGCCAGGTTTAATGTCCCGGTGAACCACCTGCGGTTGGCGAGAATGGAGATACCCGAGCGCATCGCAGATAGCGGCACCCAGGATTACGGAATCAGCGTCGGAAAGTAACCCCTGGCGGTCAATACGCTCCCGTAAATCTTCCCCCTCGATGAAATCCATGACCAAGTATTGACCCTGCCCATCAATGACAAAATGGTCGGTTACTCTTGGCAAATTTGGATGGCGAAGGTTGGCGAGGATGACTGCCTCGCGACGGAATTGACGCGCATATTCCTCAGAGGTGAATAAATTCTCTTTTACCGCAACTTCCACCCCAAGATTTTCATCCACAGCACGATAAATCGAACCCATACCACCCTGGCCAAGGATCTCTTCGATTCGATATCGATTAATCAACCGTGAACCGCGTTCAATCGTCATCTGATCATTAAATGAATATCCTTGGAACCGGGCTCACATTTTGAATCTCCCGCTCAAGGATTAATTACGTGCATCATACCGGTGGAACGAACGAAACCTAATTAGATATCTAAGTTGCGAACTTCTCGGGCATGAGTCTGGATAAAACGCCGCCTGGGTGGAACAGCAGAACCCATCAACATATCAAATGTGCGATCCGCTTCAGCAGCATCTTCGATTGTTACCAAAAGCAAGGTCCGTTTCGTAGGATCCATTGTCGTATCCCACAATTGATCTGGGTTCATTTCTCCCAAACCCTTGTAGCGTGAGAGAGAAACTTTCTCGGAGTCAACACCCAATTTTGTAAACAGGCGCTCACGGTCTTGTTCGGTATATGCATAATGGATCTGTTTCTTATAACCAATGCGATACAGCGGCGGCTGTGCGATAAACAGATGTCCTTCGTCGATCAGGGGCTGCATATAACGGAAGAAGAAGGTTAACAGCAGAGTTCGGATGTGGCTGCCGTCCACATCTGCATCGGTCATGATGATCACCCGACCATATCTTAAACCCGAGAGATCAAATCCTTCACCGATGCCAGTTCCGAGTGCTGAAATCAGTGCTTTAACTTCATTGCTGGTCAAGATCTTATCCAGGCGAGCTCTCTCAGTATTCAAAATCTTGCCGCGCAGAGGCAGGATCGCCTGGAAGTGGCGGTCACGCCCTTGTTTGGCTGAGCCGCCAGCGCTGTCACCCTCCACGATGAATAACTCAGTTTTGCTTGGATCGCGTTCAGAACAATCTGCCAACTTCCCTGGCAAGGTGAGGCTTTCCAAAGCTGACTTGCGGATTACCAGATCGCGAGCCTTGCGAGCCGCGTCGCGTGCCCTGGCCGAGGTAAGGCATTTTTGGACGATTGCTTTTGCCTCGGATGGGTTTTCCTCAAGAAAACTGCCAAATGTCTCGTGGATAACTTGTTGAGAGATGGTTTGCACCTCTGGATTCATCAGCTTGACTTTCGTCTGGCTTTCAAATTGTGGGTCAGGATGTTTTATACTGATGATCGCGGTTAACCCTTCGCGAGTGTCATCCCCGGTAAAATTCGGGTCCGCATCTTTTAACAAACCGCTCCTGCGGGCATAATCATTAATTGTCCGGGTGATCGCTGCTCGCAGCCCGGTCAGGTGCGTACCCCCATCGATGGTATTGATGGTATTCGCAAAAGCATATACCGATTCAGCATAGGCATCAGTAAACTGAATCGCGGCATCAATGGTGATATTATCGATCTCTTTTTCGACATGAACGACCGAATGCAGGGTTTTGCGGTTGCGGTTCAAGTACCTCACAAAAGATGTGATACCCCCTTCGAAATAGAAGGTAATTTCCCGGTCAATCCGCTCATCCACGAAGTAAATCGTGACTCCGCGGGTGACAAATGCCATCTCGCGTAAGCGCTGCACCAGCGTATCAAAGCGATAGTCGACATCTTCGGTAAAGATTTGTGGATCAAACTTGAACCATGTGCTCGTTCCTGATTCATTTTTGGCGACTTTCCCGATCTCTTTCACGGGACCTTGTGGATATCCCCGCTCGTAACGTTGTTGGTAGGTGTGCCCATCCCTTTTGACTGTAACCTCACACCACTCCGAGAGTGCGTTCACCGCCGAGACACCGACACCGTGCAAACCGCCGGAGACCTTATAAGAACCACCGCCGAATTTTCCACCCGCGTGCAGCATGGTCATGACAACTTCCAAGGCTGATTTGTTCTCCTGGGGGTGTATATCCACTGGAATACCACGCCCGTTATCCGTTACCTGCACGCTGCTGTCTGGTTTGATAACGATTTCAATCCAATCACAGGCGCCTGCCAGCGCTTCATCGATCGAATTGTCCACAACTTCGTATATTAAGTGGTGAAGAGCTTTGATATCAGTGCCACCAACATACATGCCAGGCCGCCGGCGGACGGCTTCCAAGCCCTCTAATACTTGAATATCTTTTGCCTCGTATGATATACCAAGATCCTTTGCCATCTACAATGAACCTCCGAACTCTTAAAATAAAAATTACAACAGATTTGGATCCCCCTGCTAAAGTTATTTACTTTCCTAAATCATCTTTAATTGCCGGGCTCTCATTATCTCCCGCATCCAGCGTAATGCATCCTGATAATAGACAAAACTTGAAGCCAGCAATGCCGTGGTAATAAATGCGTGGCCCAAAATACCTATCAAAAGTAGCCATGAAGTCTCTAAAGGCGCGCGCCAGAGGATATCTAATCCCTTGCTGATCAAGAAAACAGCAATAATAAACAGGATGGTGGTGGGTAATGTCCTGCGGATTAAATTCGCGCTGATTTTAACCGAAGACAGGAAATTTTGGCGGTTGATGAGGATGCCGTGTGGTGAGAAAACGAAAGGCAAGATCATCCAGAAGATAACAGCTGCGAAGATAATCAACGCGCATTGAGCATACGAAAAACCACTTAAAAGAACCAAGGAGACCAGAAAACTGCCCGGAATTGTAATCAAGAGCAAGAAGACGATCCACAAGGCGGTCAGGAAAAACATTTGCAGGGATGCCCACGGCCACTGGTTCACGGCTTCTCGCCAGCTAATATCTCCGATGATGGCTGCCTGGGCGACAACCTGGAAATACAAGGTCCCCAGACAGATGCCGATCAACCCAACCAGGATAAAGGCAAGAAATGCGCTTCCCAGCGTGTTGATCTCCCAGGAGGTAAGCACTCCAACTGGTGAATTTATCGGTAGCTGAGCTACCAATAAGCTCGTAATCCCGACGGGATACGTTCGCAACAACGCCAGCATATTGAACTGCTCAGCGAACTCTGACCAAACAGCCTGCAAGGGTTGGATAAATTCTGCCATCCCCGGATCTTGCAGTGAGTACAAGGTGAAGAACCGATCCGCTGTAGATTGGATCAGGCTGGTCAGCTTCAAACGAGGTCCTGCCCAAAGAACCAGGTCAAGTATGATCGGAAATAGAATCAATATTATATGCCGGGTAATAGCGTCAAAACCCGATCGGATCGCTCCGATCAGGTTCGGTGCTGGCGGCAGCGTCAGTTGGCTATCCTTATTCATTTATCCATTCCATATTGCTGCCACTATTTTATCATAGGGGGGGATTCTTATGAAAAGCTCCCAGAACCTGAAATTTAACCAAAAAATCTGGAGTATTTCAATCAAATGAAACTGAATCAGGATTAGAAAGTAAAAATTGCCCTTGACCGATCATTCACAAATCGGTAAAATCAGGGAATTAACTTACAGCCTTGGTACCCGAACACAGATAAATTACGCACCGCAAATTGATCATCCTTCATATCAGATGGTCAGATTATGACAAGGCATTTTATTTTAAGGAGGTGATAAAATCCAGCGATATTTGAATTTTTTTAATTCCCTAATATTGGAAATCCCGCATTGCGGGAAAAAAACTAATCCTTCTGGAGGAGGAAAGAGGAATGAGTAAGAAAATATTTACATTACTGTCATTGCTGGTTCTCGCCAGCATGATCCTGGTAGCCTGTGCTCCAGCTGCTACGGAAGCACCCACCGAACCTGGGGAACCCGAAGCACCGTTGGAGGGAGAAACATCCGGTGAATATCAATGCACCGATTCCCTTGGTTGTGTAGTTATCGGTCCCAACGATCCGGTCCATATTGCCTATGCTTTAGTTCTCTCAACGGCAGATGAAACCCTGGGAGTAGACACCCGCAATGGAGTAGAGGTCGCCGTTCAAGACAAAGGCCAAATATTGGGTCATGATATCCAGTTGGATGGAGAAGATGATCAATGCTCTGCTGAAGGTGGCCAGGCAGCGGCTGCGAAGCTGGCTGCAGATCCCTCCATCGTGGCTGTGATTGGCACCTCGTGCTCCAGTGCAGCCCGCGTGGGTGTTCCCCTGCTTTCTCAAGCCGGTCTCGTGATCGTGTCGCCATCCAATACCGGTGTAGATTTGACCATCGAGGGTGAGAACTGGAATCCCGGTTATGGACGCACTGCCCACGCTGACTCGGCACAGGGTCCCCCAGCCGCTCAGTTCGCATTTGATGAACTTGGTGCACGCAAAGCAGCCACCATTCACGATGGTAGTCTTTACGCAGAACAGCTTCAGGCTGAATTTGCCAAGGCTTTCGAAGCAATGGGCGGTGAAATCGTCGCTACAGAAGCAGTCGATCCAGAACAGACCGACTTCAAATCTGTGCTGACCAGCATTGCAGCCAGCTCGCCTGACATCATTTACTATCCGATCTTCATCAAAGCCGGCAGCCTGATCACTCGCCAGGCAAAGGAGACCGCTGGTCTTGAGAACACTGCCCTTATGGGTGCGGATGGCATGTACTCACCAGATGTCACCGAAGGTGCTGGTGATGCAGTCGAAGGTCTCTATGTTTCCAGCCCTGATCTGTCAGCTTTCGCAGAAGCATATGCAACTGATTTCGTACCCAAATACGTAGAAAAGTTTGGCACAGAGCCATTAAGCATCTTCCACGCCCATGGGTACGATGCCTTCATGATTATCGCTGCAGCGATTGAAAGAGCAGCCGTGCAACTGGATGACGGTAGTCTGGTCATCCCCCGCCAAGCATTACGGGATGAGTTTTACGCGACTGAGAACTACCAAGGTCTGACTGGCAACCTGACATGCACTGAATTCGGTGATTGTGCAGACCCGGTTATTGCTGTATACCAGTACCATGTCGGTGAATTCCCACCTGAGAGGGTTTGGCCGTAAGCAATAAATAGTTTCAAATTCTAATCCCGATAAAAGGAGGGGCGAATAACCCCTGCCCCTCCTTTCTTAACAATCGAATAGGAGTGAGGTCATGCTTCGCAATTGGCGCCAGCGTATCACTATAACAGACATTGTTGTCTGGGCGATCGGGTTGATCCTCGCAGCAGGCGTGATTTACGGCACGATCGTCACGCTACGTGCACAAATTTATGCCGGTACGACCTGGATCGACCTTGCTATCACGGGTTTGGCTTTGGGAGGCATCTATGCATTGATCGCCTTGGGGTATACACTGGTCTACGGTATCCTCAAGATGATCAACTTCGCCCATGGTGAGGTTTTCATGGCCGGTCCTTTTACTGCTGTCTTCCTTGCAATTTATCTCGATAATACAGGCTTTCTCAATACAAATCCAATCATCAGCATCCTATTAATAACGGTATTATCTGCCATCGTGTCCACCACGATTGCTATCTTACTTGAGCGCATAGCCTATAAACCCTTACGAGGCGCTCCCCGCTTGGTCCCCTTGATCACTGCCATTGGAGCGTCTTTCTTTTTACAGTACACATTCCGCGGTTTATATGGTTCAGGCATTAAAGCCTACCCAGAGATCGATATCCTGCAGGGAGCTTGGCAAATTGGGAGCATTAATATTGTCAAAACCCAGGTAGTTGCCATCGTTGGTGCGGTGCTCATGATGCTGGTTATCTGGGCCATCTCTCGCTTTACCCGCGTTGGCAAAGCGATGCGCGCCGTGTCAGAAGATAAAGAAGTATCTGCTTTGATGGGCATTGATGTCGACCGCACGATCATGAACACTTTCGCCCTGGGAGGTGCAGCAGCAGGCGTTGCAGGAATCCTTTATGTCTTGTTGTTCCCAGTAGTTAATTTTTTCATGGGTTTTATCCCCGGATTAAAAGCCTTTACTGCGGCTGTCTTGGGAGGTATCGGAAACCCGATCGGTGCCTTTTTGGGTGCAATGGTTTTAGGCTTGATTGAATCGATCGGCCCCAGCCTGTTCCTGACCGGGCTGGGTATCCCCGCACCCTACCAGCTGAAAGACGCTCTTGCCTTTGTGATCCTAGTCCTGATCCTGATCTTCCGGCCGACCGGCATCTTGGGTGAGCGCATCTCCCGCACCAAGGTATAAAAGGAGATTTCCATGACCGAAAATAAAGGTAATATCTGGACAGGAGTTATCTTAGCCGGCTTGGTCGCCGGAGGTGTTTCTGTGCTATTGGGATTGGTGGGCATGGTAGCTGCCTTCAACGAGCGCTATATCGTCACTGGTGTCATCACCATGGGGCAGTTAATCCTGCTGGTACCTATCCTGGCTGGTGAATATAATGGTCTGCAGCGTGCAGAGATAAAAACTCCTGGGAAGACTTTGGCTGCTGGTGCTGTAACTGGCATTTTCGCAGGATTACCACTTACCATCCTTCTGGTGGTTGGTCAGCTGATAGACTTGCGGCAGATGTTTCCCAATGCCTCACCTGAACTCTACAGTGTGATCTCCTTCGGCATCGCAGCACCGCTTGGGTATATTGTGCCCATCATCTACTCTATCATCCTGGGTTTTCTGGCAGGATTATTGTTCTTGCAGCCACGCCGATTGCGCTCAGCTATCCTAAACGCGTTGATGTGGGTGATCTTGATCGGGCTGTTCCGTGATATGTTTGCTCTGTTTCCTATCTTTGCACAGCCTGGATTTTTTAAAACCGTATTTTCCTGGATTTTTGCCCCCAGTGGTTTATCAGTGGTCGCGGCTATCATCCTATTCGTTTTGGTCGCTGGAATTTCGTACTGGCGATCTGGTAGACCAGCGCCTACCCGCCAACGAAAGTTTGCAGAGCGACCAACCTATGTACGCTGGATAGTGATCGCCCTGGTCACTGCAATTGTGCTGTACCTTCCTCAATTTCTGGGTGTATTCTTCACCGAAGTAATGGATAATGTAGGCATTTACATCATAATGGCTCTTGGTTTAAACATCGTGGTTGGCTACGCTGGATTGCTCGATCTAGGCTACGTAGCTTTCTTTGCCATAGGTGCTTACGCGATGGGTGTATTTACCTCCCCAGAACTGGGATTTTTCAACATGGGGTTCTGGACAGCTTTACCGTTTGCACTGCTGCTTACCATGATATCCGGTGTGATCTTGGGCCTGCCAGTATTGCGTATGCGAGGAGATTATCTGGCTATCGTAACCCTTGGTTTTGGAGAAATTGTACGCCTTCTGGCATTATCCGAGTGGTTGCGTCCTTATATTGGCGGTACACAGGGTATCCAGCGCATCGCCATACCCATACCAGAAAATATCTTCCCTACAATGAGTCCGCAGATGAAATTCTATTATCTGATCCTGGCTGGATGCCTGGTAGTTGGTTTTATCGCCTGGCGCTTGAAGGATTCGCGTCTAGGACGCAACTGGATCGCCCTCCGGGAGGATGAAGATGTCGCCCAAGCCATGGGTTTAAATACCGTGACCACGAAACTCCTCGCTTTCGCTACCGGCGCTACATTTGCGGGTTTAAGCGGTGCGATATTCGCGTCCAAGCTCAACTCCGCATATCCCCATAGTTTCGATTTACTTGTCTCGATCTTCGTATTGTGCATCATCATCATTGGTGGTATGGGCAGTATCCCTGGCGCTGTGCTGGGTGCCTTCTTTTTGATAGGATTGCCAGAGCTCTTACGCGAATTTTCCGAATTCCGCCTGCTTGTTGTTGGCGTGGTGATGGTTGCGATGATGCTTTACAAACCAGAGGGGCTCTGGCCGGAGGAACGTCGCAAGCTTGAGCTGCACGAAGGCGAAGACACTTCCTTCGAGACTGCAGACGATGAACTCACTCCCGTCGGTAGTACCCCGGACTAGGAGATATATAATGGCCTTACTTGAAGCAAAACAACTGACAAAACGCTTTGGTGGCTTGGAAGCGCTGAGTAAAGTGGACCTGGAACTCAAAGAAAATGCGATTCAGAGTATTATCGGACCTAACGGCGCAGGAAAAACCACTTTCTTCAATTGCGTGACTGGTTTTTATATGCCCGATGATGGGGATCTTCTTCTGGAAGGGAACTTAATCAACGGACTCTCCCCGGATCGAGTCACCAGGATGGGGGTTTCCCGCACCTATCAAAACATCCGTCTCTTCCGGAACATGACTGCCGTGGAAAACATCCTCGTCGGGATGTCTCCACATCTGAAATCAGGATACTTCGGAGGTATTTTTCGTACACCAGCCACAATTCGTGAAGAGGAAGCAGCGGTGGAGGAAGCCAAGCGCCTGCTACAATATGTTGGCTTGGCCGGTCGCGGCGACCACCTGGCAAAGAATCTCGCTTATGGTGACCAACGCAGGTTAGAAATCGCCCGCGCACTCGCCAGCCAGCCTAAGATCCTTCTTCTGGACGAACCAACTGCTGGAATGAACCCGCGTGAAACCCAAGACACTACCGATTTAATCAAGCGTCTGCGGGATGAGCTGGGCATCACAATTCTTCTGATCGAGCACCAGATGCGGGTAGTTATGGGCATCTCCGAGTTGATCACGGTTCTTGACTATGGGGCCAAGATTGCAGAAGGTCTTCCTGAAGAAATCCAACGCGATCCCAAAGTGATCGAAGCCTATCTGGGACGTGGTGGTGATCAAAGTGCTTCCGCAACCTCCAAACCAGCCAATCAGCCAAGTCCAGCTGCCTAAAGGAGAAATCGATTATGGCGCTCCTTGAATTAGAAAATGTCCATACTTTTTACGGAAATATCCATGCCCTTAAGGGAGTTTCCTTAACAGTTGATAAAGCAGAGATTGTGTCTTTGATCGGTGGCAATGGAGCAGGTAAATCAACTACCTTGAAGACCATCAGCGGAATCTTGCGTCCTCGCGAAGGTAACATTCGCCTTGCTGGTGAAAACCTGGCTCAATTCATGCCGCATGAAATCGTCAGCAAAGGTGTGGTTCATGTACCTGAAGGTCGACGTGTATTTTCCGCCATGTCTGTCGGAGAAAACCTGCAAATGGGTGCTTTTGCCATAACTGGCAACCAGGATTATGAAAAAAACCTGGAAAGAGTTTATTCATTATTTCCACGGCTAAAAGAGCGTCACAGGCAGCTGGGGGGTACTCTAAGTGGTGGCGAACAGCAGATGCTGGCTATGGGGCGGGCCTTGATGGCCCAACCAAAGGTCCTCCTGCTAGATGAACCCTCCATGGGTCTGGCTCCTGTACTGGTGGATAGCATCTTTGAGACTATCCAGGAGCTAAATAAGGAAGGAACCACAATCCTCCTGGTAGAACAAAACGCCCGCGTGGCATTGCAGATCGCCACGCGCGGGTACGTCATCGAAACAGGTCAGATTGTGCTCAGTGGTTCAGCTGAAAAACTACGCGCTGACGAGATGGTCCAGAAAGCTTATCTAGGAATAACCTGATTGATGCAAACGAAGATTAAAGCGCAGTGAAGGAGCCATCCTACCACTGCGCTTTTTGTTTACTCTGTGTTTGACAGAAAGGAAGCATGCACATGCTGATACTGGATCGAGATGATGTCAAGCAAGCCCTCCCGATGGAGGAGGTTATCATGGCAATGAAAGTGGCTTTCAGCGCCCTATCAACCGGCGAAGCCATTGTCCCAAAGCGCATCCACCTTTCAATCCCGACCCACGAAGGCTTGAGTCTGTTCATGCCGGCTTACCTGCGGACCGCCAAGTACCAAGCACTGGTTGTAAAAACAGTTTCTGTCTTCTCCAAAAATGCTGACCTTTTTTTACCTCTGATCCATGCAATGGTACTGGTGCTCGAGGCACACACCGGTCGTCCCCTGGCACTGATCGAGGGAAGCAGCCTGACTGCCATTCGCACGGGTGCTGCCTCAGGGGCAGCAACGGACCTGCTCGCCCGTCCAAGCAGTAAGACAGCAGCAATTTTTGGCGCTGGTGTTCAGGGCCGTAAACAATTGGAGGCAATTTGCACGGTACGGCCTATCACACGCGTATTTGTTTACGACACACAGGAAGCGGCAGCAGAGTTATTCATCCAGGAAATGTCCGGGCTTGGACCAGTCCCTGGTGACCTGCGCAAGGCTGAAGATCCTCAAGAAGCCTGCTCGGATGCCGATATCATCTGCTGCGCCACGACATCCTCCACACCCGTGTTTGCTGACCAGCACTTGAAACCCGGCGTTCATATCAATGCAGTCGGTTCATTCACACCGGAAATGCAGGAGATTCCAAGCGCAACCGTCGAAAGAGCCACTGTGTTTGTCGATTTTCGCTCCTCTGCCCTCACAGAAGCTGGAGACATCCTCCAACCAATCCAGGCAGGCCGCATTGGAGCGGATCATATCCACGCCGAGCTGGGAGAGGTGATCCTGGGAGACAGACCTGGACGTCTGGGCGATGATCAAATCACTTTCTTCAAATCAGTCGGCGTGGCTGTCCAGGACGCCGCAGCTGCTCAGCTCGCGCTGCAAAATGCACGAAAAATGGGCCTCGGGCAAAATGTTGATATATGACCTTGGCTTAGTTGTTGCACGGAATAATTATGAAGCAAGGTATTCACCCAGGATTTAACATGGATCTACCAAAAACTGCGGATATTGTCATTATCGGGGGAGGCGTGATGGGAGCCAGCACTGCATACCACCTGGCCGCCCGGGGGATTACGAATGTCTTGCTGCTGGAGAAAGAGCAGTTCTTTGGGCAGGGCGCTACTGGACGCTGCGCAGGTGGAGTCCGCTACCAGTTCTCCACAGAAATCAACGTGCAATTATCCCTGATCAGCCTGCCGATGTTGGCAAGATTTACGGATGAACTTGGCCAATCAATCGATTATCGACAGTGCGGCTATCTCATTCTGCTGACTGACCGGAAAGATGTTGAGCAGTTTAAGGAAAACGTCATGATGCAGCAGCGGCTGGGGGTGAACACCGAATGGCTGGACGGAGATGATATCCGTGAACGGTTGCCAATGATGAACATACCGGACGTGCTGGCGGGGACGTTCCATGCCAAAGATGGCCTGGTCGATCCAAATAGCGTGGTGATGGGTTATATCAACGGTGCCAACCGCCTGGGAGGAGCTTGTTTAACCGGTGTAGAGGTGACTGGTATCCAGGTTACAGGTGGAAAAATTAAGGGAGTGCAGACATCGATCGGAGAGGTAAAAACCCCGCTCGTGATCAACTCTGCCGGACCTTGGGCCAGCTTAATCGGCGATATGGCCGGTGTGAATATTCCGATCACTCCCCTGCGCAGGCAAATGCTCACCACCACACCGCTACCAGAAATTCCTGCAGATTTCCCCTTCGTGATCGATTTTTCCCGATCGCTCTACTTTCACCGGGAGGGTGATGGACTTTTGACTGGCATGTCGAATCCAGATGAAAAACCCGGCTTCGATCAAGAGGTTGATCCGGCGTGGGAGATCACCCACCTCGAATCGGCTACCACCCGCATGCCCCTGCTTGAGCGAGCAGGATTGGTCGCCCACTGGGCAGGTCTTTATGAGAACACCCCAGACGCACATCCAATTTTCGGTTCAACCCATGTCGATGGTTTTTACATTTGCGCTGGTTTCTCAGGACACGGGTTTATGCATGGGCCAGCAGCGGGGAAAATCATGAGTGAAATAATCATAGATGGTAACGCATCCAGCCTTGATGTTTCCACCCTCCATTATTCCCGCTTTGAAAAAGGCAGGTTAATCAAAGAATATAACGTGGTCTAGGAGACAGGTCTACAATAATCCTCAGTTCTCCTATTAAAATAGATTATTATGCCGACAGCGGAAATCATAACCATTGGCACAGAAATTCTTCTCGGTGAAATCGTTGATACGAACACCCGGTACCTATCGTGGAAGCTTCGCGAGCAAGGCATCGATCTCTTCAAGCAAACCACTGTCGGTGACAACGCCAGGCGAATCGCACAAGCGATCCAAGAAAGCATTTCCATTGCTGATATCATCATCACAACTGGTGGGCTGGGACCAACGGTTGATGATCCAACCCGTGAAGCAGTAGGGTTGGCAGTCGGGGTTGAAACAGAGTTCAGGGACGAACTCTGGGAACAGATCCAGGAACGTTACCAGCGTTTCGGCCGGACACCGACAGAAAATAACAAACGCCAGGCCTATGTTCCCCGGGGCGCAATCGCAGTCGAAAACCCAGTCGGGACAGCACCAGCATTTATCCTGGAAACCAAAAACTGCGCGATAATCTCCCTGCCGGGTGTGCCGCGAGAGATGGAACACCTGATGGAATCAACAATTATCCCTTACCTGCGCCGGCGCCTGGATCTGGGATCGGTGATCAAGTCCAAGATAATCCACACCGCAGGAGTTGGTGAATCACAAATCGATGACCTGATTGGCGACCTGGAACTTCTGGAAAACCCCACTGTCGGTCTAGCTGCCCATTCGGGACAGGTGGATGTGCGCATTACCGCCAAAGCAGACTCAGAGGAGAATGCCCAAGCAATGATCCAGGAAGTTGAATACAAACTGCGTGAGCGACTAGGTGATTGGATTTTTGGAATTGACCGGGAATCGTTGGAAGTAGCCAGCCTAAATCACCTCCAAGTAAAGGGGTGGAACCTCGCTGTGGTTGAAGCCGGTTTGGATGGAGAATTGATCCACAGGTTGGCCTCCCTCGAGGGACCCTTTGAGAGCGGCCAGGTTTTGACGAGCAGACTGAGTGCAGAGTCACTTTACAACTTTGTGAAAAACTATCGACAACTCCACCAGCCTGATGTAGTCTTAGGTATATCGATACTTGACCAGGATGTACGCCAGCTGATTAATCTGGTTGTGATCTCTCCAGAGGGTGAAAAACAGGTTTCTCTCCCCTATGGTGGTCCACCGGAAAATGCCATCACCTGGGCTGGGAACCAGAGTTTAGACTTAATCCGCAAATTGTAGCTTAAATACTTAAATGTCTGAATTTCCCGGAAGATTTATTCATATAGGCTAGAGAGAAAGGTATTGATATGGCAGAAATTGCAGATTACCTCTTGACCAACGCAATAGTCCTAACCATGGATGAGGAATTAAACCAGTATAGACCTGGAGCAGTCGCAATCACCGGTGATTCGATCCAGGCGGTTGGCCTTGAAAGTGACATGCGTAAATCCTTCCAGGCAAAAGAGACGATTGATTGCGGGGGCAAGGTTGTTATGCCCGGGCTGATCAATGCCCATACCCATGTCCCCATGACCCTCCTGCGAGGACTCGCAGACGACCTCCGCCTGGACGTTTGGTTGATGGGTTACATGATGCCAGTTGAAAGGGAATTCGTCTCCCCCGAATTCGTACGCCTCGGGACACAGATGGCTTGCGTGGAGCTGATCCGCAATGGGGTAACTTGTTTCGCTGACATGTATTATTTTGAAGAACAAGTCGCCCAAGCGACCTCGGAAACAGGACTGCGCGCGCTTTGCTCCCAAACCGTGCTGAAATTCCCAACCCCGGATGCCCAATCATATGAAGAATCCCTGGCAGCAGCCCGTGATTTCGTCTCCCGCTGGAAAGGTCATCCGCTGATCGTCCCTTCTGTCGCTCCCCACTCCCCTTATACTTGCACAGAGGATATCTTGCGCGCAACGGCTGAACTGGCAGTAGAGTTTGACATACCTCTGCACACTCATCTAGCAGAGACAGAAATTGAAGTAGAAAATTCACGCAATGAGAACGGAATGCCAGTCATTCCGTATGTCAAGAAGAACAATATCTTCGATGCCAAGGTGCTGGCTGCGCATTGTGTTCACGTCGATGAAGGAGAAATGCATACCCTCCACCACCACGGAGCAGGTGTTGCCCACTGCCCATCATCAAACCTAAAGCTTGCTTCCGGAGCTGCCCCGGTGAGCAAAATGCTCAAACTAGGTCTGAATGTAGGCATCGGTACGGATGGACCTGCCTCAAATAACGACCTGGATATGTTCGAAGAGATCCGCTTGGCTGCTTTTTTAGCGAAAGGAATCACCAAGGATCCCACGACCGTCCCGGCGACAACGGCCCTGGCCATGGGCACCCGCCTGGGTGCTAAGGCGATGCACATGGACCATTTGATCGGCACACTGGAGCCCGGAAAACGAGCAGACTTGATTATTGTCGATATTGCTACCCTTCACAACTCGCCCCGCTTCCTGCGGGACGAGGTGAATGTGTATTCCCAATTAGTCTACTCAGCAAAATCCAGCGACGTGCAATCCGTTATGGTCAACGGACGCTGGTTGATGCGCGATCAGGTGCTGAAGACTATAGATTATGCCAACTTGATCCAGGAAGCAGATGAATATGCTCATCGCATTGATTCTTTCCTGATCGAGCGCGAGAAATCGGTCTTGTCCAAATTAGTGGCTATTGGCGGTGCCATGGAAGGGGAAAGCTTCGAAGTCCAGGTAAAAATTCGCATCCCTGATCCAAAACCAATCTTGTCAGCCATCAATTCGCCAGGATTGGAAATCCTGTATTCCAGACATTATCACGAATATGATGTCTATTTTATGTTCGATGATCCCTCCCAGGGGATTTTACGTTATCGTGAGGATGAATATATCGATGACAATGATGAGATTACCAACATTCGCTACCGACTGACGATGATCGGACCAACTCGCGAGGCCCAATTTGAAAGCGATGTACTCCTATCTCGAAGCCGCTATCTCGCACCTGCTACACACAGCCTGCGCTTCTACCGCGAGTATTTCAACCCTACGAAAGAGGTGGTGATCGAGAAACATCGGCTGCGCTGGCGGGTACTATTCCAGGGTACAGAGTTCTATATTAATCTCGACCGGGTCGACGAACCCGAGCTGGGCCATTTCTTGGAAGTGAAGAGCCGCACCTGGAGCCGGCGCGACGCCGAGCACAAAGCCCTCGTGGCCAGAGATCTCATGGATTTCCTTTGTGATTCATCCCAGGATACGCTCACCCAGGACTATATCGAGATCGTAAGCGAAACCTGAGCAAGGACCTATCCTCAATCCAATTTGAAATTTTCATCGCCATTGTGGACAACCTAAAACCTGCGAACGAGGTGGGGTGACATGACACCTACCTCGTGTATCCCTGCGTTCAAGGCAAAAATTAGTTTACCGGAAAGGGGAAAACCTGCGAGGTTAGCTGATATACTGAGCCGATGGATTCAACATTGAGATTTGCAGAAGAACTCGCCTCAGAGACGGGCAAACGACTGCTTGAACTGTTTAACCCCCAGGGAACTCAGACCAACCTGAAAAGTGACCAGAGCGTCGTTACGGAAGCCGACCTGGCTGCTGATCGTTTCATCGCAGAATCAATACTGAAAGAATTTCCTGATGATGTCTTGATCAGTGAAGAATTACAGCCCACTATTCATGCTGTTAATAAACCAATCTGGGTAGTCGATCCGCTGGATGGTACGACGAACTACAGTCTGGGCTTACCAATCTGGGGTGTCTCCATTGCCCGGACCATTAAAGGTTGGCCTGAAATTGGGGTGGTTTATTTCCCCATCCTAGCTGAGATGTTCACTGCGCAGCGTGGCACTGGTGCCTATCTGAATGGTGAGCCGCTACATTCTCGACTGCCTTTCCCCGGGAATACAACCTCTTTTTTCTCTTGCTGCACACGCACCCACCAGAGATATGACATCCGCATCCGCTACAAGACCCGCATTCTCGGTTCTGCCTGCTACACCATGTGCGCCGTTGCCCGCGGCATGGCCATACTCGGTTTTGAAACCACACCTAAAATCTGGGATATCGCAGCCAGCTGGTTGATCTTGACCGAATCAGGTGCAGCTGTGGAAACATTCGATCGGTCAAAACCTTTTCCACTTCAAGCAGAGATGGATTACAGCGGGTTAAATTTTCCGATTCTGGCTGGTGCAACTGAAGAAATTATCTCAGATGCTCGCAGAGGGATCACAGCAAAACCATAAATCTTGAGAAAATTGTACTTCGATGGAGGTCAACATGGAATATCGCCACCTTGGCAAGTCTGGATTGCAGGTTTCTGCGCTTTCGTTAGGTGCCTGGGTGACATATGGTCACCAGGTTGGAGAAGAGATCGCCTACCAATGCATGGAAGCAGCCTTCAATGCGGGGGTGAATTTTTTCGACAATGCTGAAGCATATGCCCATGGGCAAGCAGAAATCGTGATGGGTAATGTGATTAAGAAAGCAGGGTGGAAGCGATCAGATTTGGTTATTTCAACGAAGATCTTTTGGGGGGGACGAGGTCCAAACCTGCGGGGGCTGTCTCGTAAGCATGTCATTGAGGGGACCCTCGCTTCACTTGAGCGATTACAGCTGGATTATGTAGATCTGATCTTTTGTCACCGCCCCGATATTCATACCCCGGTCGAAGAAACCGTGAGAGCGATGAATTACTTGCTTGATCAAGGAAAAGCATTTTACTGGGGCACCAGCGAATGGGATTCAGAAAAAATTGTGGAAGCTCATGCTGTTGCCCAGAGGGAACACCTTATCCCACCACTGATGGAACAACCCGAATACAACATGTTTTACCGCAAACGTGTAGAGCGTGAATATGCCCATCTCTACCAAGAATTTGGATTGGGAACAACCATCTTCAGCCCGCTGGATAGCGGAATACTGACCGGGAAATACAACCAGGGAATCCCGAAAGACAGCCGCTTAGACCTGGATGGTTTTGACTGGTTGCGGGAAGGATACGATAGCCAGGAAGGCAAGGAAAAAATTTCAAAAGTCGGGCAGTTGATGCCCATCGCTGAGAGTTTGGGTTGTTCGATGGCTCAAATGGCAATTGCCTGGTGCCTGACGAATCCAAATGTAAGTACGGTGATAACCGGTGCTTCCAAACCGGAGCAGGTCGAGGAAAACCTGGCTGCCTTGGAAATTGTGCCCAAGCTGACTGATGATGTATTAGCCCAAATCGAAGAAATCCTAAATAACAAACCCGAACCTGCGACAGATTTTCGAGAATGAAACCATAAAAAAAGGGAGGTCACTTATCGATCTCCTTTTTATTTTTTTACCCGGACAGGTTGCCTGATCACGGTTTTTAATTTTTCTGGTGGAGTCCGCCGTGGATCGCTCAAATAAATTTCATGGTGTTTACCATTGAACTCATAACCCTGGCTGTGAATAAACTCGTGCATCTTTGCTATCACTGGTCCTTCATCCGCATAGGCTCCTAAATAGAGGATCTGGACCGCCAATCCCTCTTCGTATCGCTCAAAGCGCAAACTGGATAACTCCGTCAGATCCTTCTTTCCTGATAAATCTTCTCTTGCTGCCGTAACAATTTCCCCGGTTACTGCCTCTGGTTGCATGAGCATCAGGGTCCACAACCACCGATCTTTGTTCGCTAGGGAGAATTCCGCCATGTTTTCCATCCACCACAGCCCTTCGCTGGGGGGGACAACAAAATCGAGCCCCTGAGATTTAAGCATAAATTTGATCTTGTATGCCACGCCGTACAGGACTTCCAGACCATTTTGGAATAACTGGCTATTATTGGGATCACCTTTGCCATCGACCATCAGGAAATTCATTGGCGGAACCTCCACCACAGAATATTCCCTCTTGGAAGGTGCATACAGGTGTTTTAACTCTTTCTTAAAGTCTCTTTTCGTCATCTTTTGCCTCCAGTTGCCGAATAAATTTTGAAAGCCAATCGATCTCCGCGGTGAGCATTGTAAAACTGAAATCAAACATGGCTTCAACATGCTCCGGAAAACTCTTCTGAGCTGTTTTAAATCGCTGTGCAAGATGGTCTCGACGATTAGCCTTATGTTGATCAAGGGCTGTCATAATCTCGCTGTACGGGACTGCAGGCAAGCTCGAAATCTCCGGTAAGAAAACTGAATGGGCTGATGAAGGAGTTAACAGGGCTTCCAAGACACCGGAACGAAAAACTTTCTTTCCCTGCTGGTTGAGAGATTACACTTTACGCGCCGGACCTTGACCAGGCGTGTCTTCAATCCGGCTCTCAATCAAGGATCCTTCTTCAAGCTTGTTGAGAACATAATAAATGGAGGAAAAACCAAGTATTGTCCAGTCACGCATATCCCGTTCTGCTATTACCTGCTCGATTTGATAGCCATGCCGGGGTGATTCAGCAAGGAGATTGAGAAATACGAGCTTTGCACCGGTCATATTTATTATCCTAGTATTGTGTCAATTGTTTCCCAGGAGGCAGGTATTGGACTGCCAAAGTCTATCGCCAAACAATATAACCTACTTTGGCATAAGATCCATAGGCTTGCTCGAAATCACTTCTTCGATAAAGATGGAATTACAACCTTACTGATCTCATAAGGTTGTTTCGACCGCAGGAAATAAAAAGCATCACTCTTCAGAATTAGAATTGAATTTCGGATATTGTAATCCACTCAGAGAGGCAAACCATCTTAAACTAGTCTAGTTGACAGAGTTCTCTGTGATTTTTTCAGGATTTCCTCATTCCAGGCAATCATCCAGTAAACACCTTTTTCCCCAAAGGCAATCGAATTCCAATGATCTTAAATTATGATTGAAATAACTAAAAATCCGCATCACTGATATTAGGTGCCAGTTCAAGCTTCAAGCCAGGTTCAATGTCTCCGTGCCAGATGGCATCCATAATTTCTCGGCTTGCCTGCTTCCAACCACCTAGGTCTTGAACCGTGAACGGCTTACTTAATTTGGGAAAAAGTCCATTCTCACCATCAAGTGTTCGCAGATGGTATTGGTAATATAAGTTCTGGCCTTCCTCGCTCAAGAGAAAATCCAGGAACGCTTGGATTAAAGGTCTTTCGCGGCGGGATATATTCTTATCAACTGGAACGGCAACATATGCAGTCAGGATTGTGCGGGTAGGAATGACGATTTCAAGCGGTACTCCCCGCTCCACTGCGAGGCGGGCATCCTGTTCATAAGTGATCAAGGCATCACCTCCTCCCAGTTCAAAGAGGGTTAGTGCAGACCGGGCAGAAGAACCCAGCATGCCCACGTTCTTCCATATCTGCTTTAATTGTAACTCGGCCTGTTGAGGACTCCCCGATGCCATCATTGTGCTGCCGTACTCGGCCAGAACTCCCCACTCGCCAGCCCCAGAGATGCGGGGATCGCTGTGGAGTACTTTAATGCCTGGTTTTCCCAAGTCTGCAAATTCTGCAATGTTATGTGGATTATCTAAACGGGTGACAATTACCATCGGCGTACACCCTATCTCGACAGGTTGCGTCTCCTCTTTGACCATCCCCCATATTTTCAACCAATCCACGTGGAAGGCATTGCTGAAAAGAGCCACCTCTGCTGGTGCGCTAAGCACTATCTGGCCAGCGATCGTTGCAGAAGGGCCAAAAATTGCTTCTATTTCGATATCTTCTCCGGTCTCAGCTTCCCATTTTTTCTCAAAAGTGGGGATGATAGCCTGGGTCATCACTTCTTCTTGGGTGCTGAAAGCATAGACCACGAAGGTGTTTGTCGATTTTTCCGCATAGACCTGCCAGCCATAGTAACCCAGGAAGGATATCATCAGTGCGAGTATGATGATGCGATAAACGAGAAGATTGTTAAATCTTTGCATCCCCATTATCCGTAGATTTTTCATCAGGTTTCTCCCTCAGCAACCAGGATCACCAGTGGGACGGAAATCTCCCGTGCAATTAGAAATATTTGCGATTCTTGAACCCACAGGAAGTGAAAAGCAGATCGCGTAGAAGCCGGTTTTTCAGAAAGTATTCGCTTCATCAGACCACTCACCTCGCACCCAATACCTGTGGAGAACCGGTTCTAGGGTGATATTTCATTGGTCCTGTGCATCCTGTGTTTAATATGTGCTGGTTTATTTCTCGCTAATCGCGCGAACTACCAACGAGAACATCTCTCTCAATGAGTACTCTCCCGGAGGGGCAACCATACCGCAGATTTTCAGGTATTTTCTTAACTTTAACAAATTGGGATGACAAACTTTGTGAAATAGCTGTGACAAAATTGTGATAAATGACGGGTTCGGAGAAATTTCTCGCCATGGATCTTGCATTTCCCCCTATCGAACCTCAAGCTGCTTCACACACAATTCTTACCCTTCAGATCAGGACATAGTTCGTTCTAATTCAAGTTGGTTAGAATAACTATCCTATCTTTTCACACCATGGAGATTAATTACCATCAATCCAATTTCGTATTTATAGACTCCGAACTTGATGGGTAGTTTTTCACTGGGCATGTTTTTACCACGAGATGACCCCAGATCTCTGGAAATCTCGAACACTGCATTTACCGGGGAAATAGCGGGGCCTATCCAGCAGATTGTGAAATTTGAGTAGAAAATTATGCATCCAAGGCTTTGCGAATCGAATCACCCAATGCAAGCGCATTTTGGGGGGCATTCCCGATATATTGGTCAACATCCATCAAAATCCGAAGATTATCCGCCTCCACGTAATTGAGGAACATCGGCTCCTTGGCAATCAGCTCAATTAACGGATTCTTTTCCTGATTCTCTATAGATCGCCATGCTTGCATTGAAAGTTCTCGCAAACGCTCATGCATCACCTGGCGGTCAGCACCAGCAGCAACCAATGCCATCAGTACACGTTCTATGCTTGAAAATGTCCCATACCGGTCGAGATTATAACGTATTGCCTTTTCATCGATAACAAGTCCTTCGACAATGCGCTGAGCGACGACCAGCAGCTCATCGGTGATCAAGAATGCTTCAGGGAGCATAGAACGGCGATTGGCAGAATCATCCAGCGTCCTTTCCAGTGCGGAGAGAGCAGCGTTGTCCCAAGCCTGACGAGGAAATTGAGCCAGGGACCGCGCCAGGGAATCAATCTTTTCAGCATTAATCGGATTGCGCTTGAAGGGCATGGCTGATGAACCAACCTGCTTATCACTAAAAGGTTCTGCAAGCTCCCCAAAGGCAGGAGATTGAAGTATGCGCAGATCAAATGCAAATTTATACAGTGATATGCCCAGTCCGGCCAGGCTGCACAGGATGCGGTAATCCTGTTTACGGGGGTAAACTTGCGATGTCGCTGGGAAAAAGGGCAGATTTAATTTCGCAGAGAGTTTTAATTCAAATTCATTCAGATTTTCTCTTCCGATCAATTCAGCAAAAGATGCACCAGTGCCAACAGCGCCCTTGAAACCCTTGCCACGCAAATTCCGATTTACCTGCCGCAAATCTTCCCAATCCATGAGCAGGTCTTGTGCGTAGAGCGCAAACCGGTAGCCAAGCGTTGTCGGTTCAGCAGGTTGAAGGTGAGTGTATCCCATCAGGGGAAGCTCAGCCCATCGTTCAGCTGCCTTGGCGAAGATCAGTAGCAACTCGTGCAGCTTCTCAAGGATTAAACTGAGTGCTTGACGGGTGCGAAGTACATCAGCATTATCTTCAATATCGGCGGAGGTAGCTCCTAAATGTAATATACTGCCACCGACCGCTGCATCCTCGGCAAAACTTTTTAACTCCGCCATCAAATCATGATGGATTTGACTTTCAATCTGGAGTGCTCGCTGAACATCAACCTGGTCGGCGAATCTCCTTAAATCGGCAACCTGCTCGTGATTAACCAGGCCGTAATCGCCCTGCACTTCAGCCAAAGCGACCCAGATTTTACGCCACAGGCGTCGCTTATGTACTTCACTCCATAAATGACGCATATCTTCTGAACCGTAACGCCAGGAATATGGAGAAAGATAATTCTCATAATTGTTCATCTGCAAAATTCCTTTCGCTATCGCCAGTAGTATTATACTGATAGCATCAGCAGCGTGAAAGGAAAAGCTTTCTAATGTGCATAATTGTAATTTGCCTTAACCATTGTTGCTGGCTATAATCACAAGTATCATTCTTTTTTATCTATCGCAAACCTGACCGTGAACTTAATTTGTTGATCAAGGAATCAAAATTACGCTCATCGGGACCAGGGATTTACGATTATCAGGCGGGCTGATTTATGAATCAAAACATTAATTCCGATGGTTTATCACTGACCAAAGGTACCCGGCTCCGTGACCGCTACCTGATACAGGAGGCAATCCGCATATCCCCTGAAAGCGCAGTTTACCAGGCGCGCGATTTACATTTCCCGAATGTAATCAAACTCGTAATGTTGAAAGAATTTCGCAATTCATCACCAGATCCCTCTGAGAGAACAAAAAATGTAGAGAAATTTGAACGCCGCGCCAACCTGCTCGCCACGCTCTCTCACCCGGCGATACCCAGCATCCTGGATTATTTTACAGAAGGGAGAAATTCATATCTGATCATCGAATCCATCAAAGGACAAAATCTTGAGGAGATCATCAAAGGGACCAGTGGACATCTCCAACAGGAACAGGTTATTCAATGGGCAGTCGGGTTGTGTGAAATTCTGCAGTATTTGCATTTGCATAAACCTGAAGCGATCATCTTGCGAAACCTGAATCCTTCAAATATCTTCCTTAACCAGCACAGCAATTTGATGTTAATCGATTTTGGGATTGCGCTTGATTTCCAGATTGAGGGTCAAATGATGACTCGAACGCCTGATGGATACGTTGCACCCGAAATAACCGGGGGCAAAGAAAGTGCTTGGATGGATATCTATTCCCTTGGTGCTTGCCTGTATTTTTTCCTCACCAAACAGCACCTTGCTTCCGAAGCCTCGACCTATCTCACCCAACATCCAATCCAGGATCAAAATCCAGATGTTCTTCCAGAACTTGAACTTATCGTAAATAAAGCGATACAGCACAATCCTGCAGACAGGTATTCGAGCGCGGAAGAAATGAAAGATGACCTGCTTAAAATTATTGGCAGGTCAGATTCGAGAAACCTTTCACCACAAACTAACCTTGTCAATCCATTCCCACCTAATACGATCCAACCAATTTGGACTTTCCGCTGTGCCGACGAAATTCGCGGATCAGCTCAATCTTCTGGTGGCATCGTTTACTTTGGCTCATATGACAACAATCTCTATGCAGTGAAGACCGAATCCGGGAAACTTCTCTGGAAATATGAGACCGATGGTGGGATTGTGAGTCGTCCGGCGATACAGGCTGATTCCGTATTTGTCGGTTCTGAAGACCATCGCCTGCATGTTGTCTCAACCCGCTCTGGTTCCTTGCTATGGACATACTACACGAAAGGGCCGATACGTTCTTCACCATTTATCGCCCATGGTCATATATTTATCGGTTCAGATGATATGTCTGTGCATGCTGTAAATATCAATGGCGGACGCGGTATATGGCAGATAGAGACCATCGCTGAAATCCGGTCAACTCCTTTTGTGACACAGGAAGGCGTCTATGCAGGTAATGAGTCGGGGGAATTCTATTGCATAGATTTTCGTGGAGGTATCAAATGGCGTTTCAAAGCCAAAAGAGCGATCACCTCATCTGCTACCGTTGCGGATAACCTGGTAATCTTCTGTTCTCTCGATTCCTACCTCTACGCAGTAGACGAAAAATCAGGGTATTTAGTTTGGCGATTCAAGATGGATAGAGGGTCAATTTCCTCACCTTGCGTCCATCAGGGCTTGGTCTATACTGGATCTATCGATGGTAATATATACTGCGTGAATATTAAGAACGCCAAGGAAGTGTGGCGGTTTAAGACCGAGCACCAAGTCACAGGTTCTCCCATCATTTATGAAGATGGAGTATATTGTGGATCTGTAGATGGACATTTGTACTGCGTTGACAGTCAAACAGGTAAACTGCGCTGGAAGTTCCGTACGGAACACGCGATAACTGCGACTCCGGTAGCTTCGGATGGGCTTGTCTTTATTGGGTCAACTGACAAAACTTTCTACGCCCTGCCTGCCAAACTGTGAGTCGCCCCAGGTCGCTTCAGAGTGAAGAATTTAAAGACCAAGCTAAGAAATCTCTACTTGGAACTCGCATTAGAGCACAAGAATAAGAAAATTTCCCCATGAAGAATTCCAACCTACCGACTGAACCATACGATCCCCAGACTAACAAAGAAGCTCCAATGGCAGGTGAAGCGAAGAATTATTACACTGTCGGGGTTGGCAGTTCGATTGGTATTCAACGCGAGCACAATGAAGATGCTGTTTTTTCAGTGACTACCAACTTGCTAACGAACCAGGTGAATTCTTCAATTGGTCTGTATATCGTGGCTGATGGCATGGGTGGCCATCTTCACGGGGAGATCGCCAGCGAGTTAGCTGTTCACGCAATTGTAAGCAGTGTGATCCCTGGGTTGTTGTTATTCAACACGGATGAAAGGGGAGAAAAGCCTGCGGAAAATGGTCGCCAGCTGATGGAAGCAGGTATAGATTCTGCTCACCAGGCCGTTCTCCATCAAGCGCCTGGTGGGGGGACTACGCTGACGGCAATGCTGATCATTGGAAATCAAATGACGATTGCCCACATTGGTGATAGCCGTGCATACCATATCGATGATACTGGAAATGCTCGTGTCCTCACCACTGATCACTCCCTCGTCAAACGCTTACAAGACTTAGGACAGATTACTTCAGATGAGGCAGCCATTCATCCACAGCGCAATGTGCTGTACCGGGCGTTAGGACAGGTTGAATCGATAGATCCTGAATTTATTTCTGCTCCGATACCAGAATCAGGATATTTATTGTTATGTTCTGATGGTCTTTGGGGCGTAGTGCCTGACCAAAAAATGGTCGAAATCATTCATTCTTCAGATTCTCCTCAGCAAGCCTGTCAAGCTTTACTGCAAACAGCGAACGCCGCTGGTGGTCCGGACAATATCTCCGTGATCATCATTAAAATTTTGCAGTGATACCAAGGGTTTTACCCAAAGAGAAAATATTCATTCCTTAGGAATATCACACATGTCAAAATTAGTCATTTTGCATATCCTGAACTCAGAGCCCATTCTGGGAGAGATCGATGAGCTACCCGCTCCAACCGATAATATAATTGTTGTGCAAAACCCACGACAAATTGATGGAAAGGATCTCAGCTACCTTCAGCATCAAGTTACAACAGTCATCTGGCCAATCGAAAAGATTAATTTTATCGAAATCGTGCCGGGTGAAGATGAAGACGAGGATATCATAGGATTTGTGAGGGAGTAATCGATGCAGGAAAGTTTTAAAGATAGACGAATCTTAGTTGTTGACGATGAAGAGCGGATGGTCCGTTTTATTCGTTTGAACTTAGAACATGATGGTTTTCAAGTTTTTGAAGCTTTTAATGGCAAACAGGCGATCGACAAAATACGCAGCAACTTGCCCGATCTGGTCTTATTGGATGTGATGATGCCCGATATCGATGGCTTTGAAGTATTGGAGATGATCAGGGAATCGAATACCGTGCCGGTGATCATGTTGACTGCAAAAGGGGAAGAAGAGGATCGAGTGCATGGTCTGGAACTCGGTGCAGATGACTACATCACAAAACCATTCAGTCCCCGGGAATTAGTGAGCAGGGTGCGCGCAGTGTTACGCAGAACCGAAATGACTGGTGCCAGCACGCATGGTCTAATCGAAGTGGATGAGCGCTTAAAAATTGATTTTGATCGCCACGAAGTTTGGGTAGAAGGGGAGCTGGTTAAACTCCGACCCACTGAATATCGCCTGCTTTACCACCTCGTTCAAAATGCAGGTTGGGTTTTGACTCACGACCAGATACTCACCAAAGTATGGGGATATGAATATCGCGATGAACCTCATTATGTGCGCCTGTATATAAACTACCTGCGTCAAAAAATTGAAAAAGATCCTGCAAATCCCGGATATATCCTCACCGAACGTGGAGTTGGCTATCGATTTATTGATTTCCGGAGAGATAAAAACCACCTTGATGCCTGATCGACACGAATGAGCGGGTCGAAGAAGATTGGTGCTCTTTTATCGCTTTCAGTACTTGTATCTCCGTGCAGACCTTGCAAGCCAATAAACTCTAGGCTATACTCACCTCGAATAGGAATACAAAACCGATGGCAAAGCAGCGCATATTATTGGTAGACGACCACGAAGTAGTCCGCTTGGGTCTAAAAGCCCTCTTAGATCGTCATCCCGAATTTGAAGTTGTTGCTGAGGCGAGCACCGCCCGTGAAGCGATTGAAAGAGTAGCAACTTATTCTCCTGATGTCGTTGTAATGGATATCCGCTTACCGGGCGGCTCTGGGATCGATGCCTGTGATGAGATCTCCACGAATTATCCGGGCACAAAAGTAATTATGCTGACATCTTATGCCGAAGATGAGATGCTCTTTTCAGCAATCCGGGCTGGTGCCTCAGGCTATGTATTAAAACAAATCGGTGGTGAAGACCTAGTACGGGCAATTGAAGCTGTTGGAAGAGGGGAAGCCCTGCTCGACCCTGCCGTTACCCAGCGAATTTTTCAAGAGGTGCGCAAAGCGGCAAAAGAAGAGGAAGCATCAGCATTTTCTGCGCTCACCCAACAGGAACGGCATGTCCTACTGCTAGTTTCTGAAGGGAAAACAAACCGCGAAATTGCCAAAGCACTCTTTCTTGGTGAGGGTACTGTCCGCAATTACGTCAGCAGCATTTTATCGAAATTAGGGGTGAGCAACCGGGCTGAAGCTGCAGCTTATGCGGTTGAACATAATCTAAAGGACTATCTTTAGCGATATCCTTCTTTGATGGGATTTACTAGAAACTGGGATTTCCAAAGATCCCAGTTTCTTAATTATTCGGAACTTCCCCTGCAAGTGGGACAAGGACACAACTTTCGCAAGTAGTCCCAATTATAGATCCCAAAATGGTGACCATCTTCCCAGTCCGGCGTTATCCCATATGTCCCAACTGCTTCGATATTCATCAAACGGTTGGCAGGTCTATCAGCATCTATTGCTAGAAACATTTCAGGGGTTGGGTCTCCGCCCATCTTTTCATGACCCCCCCGGCATTCCGCGCAGGGACAAGCTACCCGCAACAAGGTGAACGAGTATTCGCTGGTATGTCCATCTTCCCAATTTATCGTAACGACCTTCTTATTGCGATCAGCTGTGATGCCAATTGGTTTCAAAGGATTCATAGCCCAGGCTACCTCCCAAGGAGTATTTTTCCAAATTCAGCACATTATCAGGGTTTTTGGATAAGCTGGAGAAAATTTGCCACCGCCCAACCGTGACGCGTTTCATCAAAAGGACCCACCAGGTACCACCAGGTGTAGCTATCCAGCAGCTGTGGTCCATCCTGGATTAAGAATACCTCATCTTCCCCACCCAAAAGCCGAACTTCTCGTTCCAATCCTGGACCAACCCGCAAACGGAGGCCGTCACCGCCTGTTCCAGTGACTTTCACATAAGCGCCGATGGCGATATCGCCCGGTGGCGGGGGTGGAATATTCGTTTCGGAGGGTATTTCCGTTATTCCAGGACTGGCGGTGGGAATGATGGGGGTGCTGGTATTTAATGCGATGATATTGATCGTCGGAGTCGATTCACCAGCTACTGACTGTGGCGACCGTGTCCAAGATAGCAGCAACAGGGTAGCGACCAACAGGGCGATTCCAAATCCAATTGCCCCGATAATCAACCAGGGATCTAAGAAAAGTTTCACGGGATTTCGCGATTCCAATTTCACACCTGTAATTAATCAATTAAGAAGAAGCCCAAGGCTAAGATTAGGTAAATTGTCAGGAGAACTGCACCTTCCAACCAGTTCGATTCACCATCTTCGGCAACAAAAGCAGTAATCAACACGCCAGCAATCAGTGCAATGAGCTCCAGCTCATTGAAAATCAGTTGGAGCGGATTTCCAAAAAGTAAGCTGATAAAAACTAGAACTGGGGCGACGAATAAAGCGATTTGTAAACTGGAGGATACCGCGATCTCAACACTCAAATCCATCTGGTTGCGCCTGGCAACCTGAACTGCCACGAGGTGTTCCGCGACATTGCCAATCAGCGGAATGAAGATGATCCCAATAAAGAATTCAGAGATTCCCAATCCTACCATGACCGGTTCTATGGCTTGGACTAGGAGCTCGCTCGCAATGACAACCCCAACCGTTGCCAGAGTCAGGATGATCACAGCCTTTCTCACCGACCAAGCTGGTTTATGAATGATCACTTCTGTGGCCTTGTGGGACAGAGGCGTGCCATCAAACCTAAAGCTGTAGAGCAGTGCCAATAAGTACAGGATGATCATGATGACCGCGGTGCCTGCACTGAGTGCTTCCACACGAACCGATTGCGGATTACCGATGTAATTGCTGAAGATAGATGGAATTAAAAGCGCTATTACTGCCAGGACTAATAATATTGCGTTTCTACTGGCCTGGCGTTGGTCGAATGATTGAATTCCATGGCGCAAACCCCCAACCACCATTGATAATCCCATCACGAGCAACAGGTTTCCCAAGATTGAACCGGTAATAGATGCTTTTACTAATTCCAGCAAACCCTCCCGGATCGCCACGATGGTGATGATCAATTCGGCCGCGTTACCGAGAGTCGCATTTAACAAACCACCGATGCGTGGATTTGTATGGGCAGCTAGCGCCTCAGTTCCTTCACCAATGTATGCAGCCAGTGGAATCACTGCCAGCGCTGATAACCCAAAGACCCAAAAAGGACCCCAATGCAGCAGTTCCGCAGCAATTGCCAGCGGGAGAGTAGCTAACAGGATGGCTATTGGACTACTTTTAATGTAAGCAATGATTTGGTTCACTTTTCTTCTACATTACCTGGTGATCGATTTGAAATAAAGAATCCGGTGCTTGTTCCGGTACGAGTACCTTCATGGCCTTGTGAAGCACCGAAATTTCTACCCGTTCACCTCCAAGCTCAGGTTCACCATCTAATTGGAGATATAGCGGAGTATCCGATTCTAATATAACTTGATCGAACCGCAGGGATTTAACTCGCTGAGAATTGATGTGACTCCCAGACCAGAGTGACCAGGCTTGTTGCAAAACGTCTTCAAGGTTATCGCCATCAAACAACCATAACTCCATTAAACCATCATTCAAGCTCGCTTCTGGGGAGAGGGTTGCTAGACCGCCTGCGTACAGACGGATATTGCTCACCTCTGCCAACATAAAGGTGCCTTCCAAGTGTACATCAGCTGTTTCCACCCGAAGGTTTATCCCTTTCCATCGGCTTGCACCCCAAACCGCACTTGCTGCGTAACGTACGAGAGTAAAATTCTTTTCCCACTGTTTTCTGGGTTCAATACGGTGGACAATAAATGCATCCAACCCGATTCCAGACCATAACAAGAAAAACTTATCGTTGCATTTTCCTACATCTACCCACTCAACTTTCCCAACGACCAGTCGCCTGGCGCTTTCTTCGAGGGCATCCCACCGGGTCCAACTTAATCCTGGTAAACCCAGCTCTTTTGCCCAGACATTGGCGGTACCTGCTGGTAAAACACCTAATGCAGTATCAGTACCAACAAGCCCAGGTAAAGCCTTGTTGAGCGACCCGTCACCTCCCACGATAATGATCGAATCCAGGTTTTCCCTGACTGCCTGGCGAGCAAGTGTCGCGATGTGACTGCCATCAGTTGCAGTTTCAATTTTCACCTGCCAGCCAGATTTCTCCAACACATCCGCAGCACGCTCTGTCAGCATCCGGGATGGATAACGGCCAGCCACAGGGTTATACACGAGAAGTGTCCTGGGCATGGATCAGAATTCCCCGGCCAAAAAAATGTTATGAAAAGCGACCCTGATACAGAGAAAGATATTTTGACTCATCCTGTTGATGTATTGATTCTACTCGATATCCGGATGAGTATGAGTGGTACAATTCCGACAATTCACAGGTACGAAGACAGATGACCGAAACAATATTAATTAACAATCGCTACAAAATCGTGAATACCTTGGGTAAGGGTGGCATGGCAGTCGTTTACCTCGCCCGCGACTTGACCTTGGAACGCAACGTAGCCATCAAGGTCCTGCTCCAAGCGTTCTCAAAAGATCCAGCTTTCCGTGAACATTTTCATCAAGAAGCAAAGGCCGCCGCCAATCTCTCCCATCCAAATATCGTCACGATTTATGATTTTGGCTTCGATGAAGACCGTTTATTCATCATCATGGAATATGTTCCAGGGTCTGATCTAAAACAACTCCAAAAAGATGCGGAGCTTTTTGAAATTGACCGGACCTTGAAGCTAATCAGGCAGGTCTGTGCTGGTGTTGGATATGCTCATAGAGCTAGCCTCGTACACTGTGATATCAAACCACAAAACCTATTAATCTCCCCGGAAAACCATTTGAAAGTTGTCGATTTTGGAATTGCGCGGGCATTAGCTTCAATTACCCCAGGAGAAAAAGCAGATATCGTGTGGGGCTCACCTCATTATTTCTCACCTGAACAGGCTGCGGGGATAGCCCCATCACCTTCTTCAGATGTATATTCGATTGGCATCATCATGTATGAGATGCTCACCGGGCAATTACCTTTCAAAGCTTCAACCTCCACTGAACTAGCCAGGATGCAGCGAGAGATATTGCCAACTGCACCCCGCCAGCTCAACCCCGATATCCCCCCGGATTTAGAGCAGATCTTGCTGAAAGTGCTTTCAAAGGAGCCTGCAGCACGCTACCGCACTGCAGATCAGCTGGGTCGTGTCCTGCTGGCTTTGCAGCAGGACACCGAAAAACCGAGCTGGGTACCGCCACGTGTCCCCTCGAGTCCTGAGAACAGCACTGCAGCCACACAACCTTACGAGCTTCCAGCGTCTCCAGAAGTCGTTAAGGTCCGATCGAATCCGTTCGACCTGGATTGGATCACAATCCTATTAGCCTTGCTGGCCCTAATCGCAGTCGGGGGGTTGATCCCTTTTTTCCTGTGGGTATATTTTGTTTATTTTCCCCCCATTCGCTAGCCAGCGCTTGAAATATTCCATCCCTTCAAACCCTTGCCATATCACGATCACCCGGGTATCATTCCAAATTAGAAGGGTTGATTACAATGTGAATCAAAAAACCGCGGACTGGCCGCGATTTTGGATGGTTATTACGGAATAACCCTTGGATCGTTCTGAACTTTAATAGGCTAGCTCGATTTCACCAGAGTACGGATGCATTTGGTGCACAACACCTTGCGTGATTTCTGCCCATCTTCATACACGGTAACCTTTTGAAGATTTGGACGGAAAGTGCGTCGAGTAGCTTTCTTGGACCAAGGACGATTACGACCGAAGGTCGTCTTCTTCCCACAATTTTCACACGTAGCCATCTGATCGATCCTTTCTGGACAACTGGATCCTACGAAGCAGCGAATTAGGAGTGTGGATTGCCCCAGAGTTACGCAAACTTTCGGGTTTATCTGTCCAACTAAAATTATTATGCTCAACTCTCACTCGAGCCGAGCAATGTTACCACAATTCGTACCTCCTTTCAAGCTGAGTTGTTAATACACAGAGGATAATTATGACCGGAGAAACTACCCCGATTGGCAGCATTCATGTCTCCCCAAGGGCTGTTGCAACAATTGCTTACCAGGCAGCTCTCGAATCTTATGGCGTGGTAGGTTTAGCACCGAAGAATTTAATCAATAATCTCGCCAACGCCCTAGTTAAAGACCCAACTCAAGGAGTTGAAGTTCACTATGATGGTGAAAACATCATCATCGATATGTACATCGTGATCGAATATGGTACGAGGATTAAATCAGTTGCCAGCAGTGTCGCCAATACCGTTCGATACCATGTAGAAAAAGCTCTTGGCATGCCAGTAAACCAGGTAAATATCCACGTTAGTGGATTGCGGATCAGCAACTTTGATTAAGGTACCGGAGAGATACCTCCAGATTCGTTGACATGAATTCAGAAACTCGAAAAACCTACATAAGAAGACGTCAAAATCAGTTGCGGAACGCGCCTATTGATGGTCAAGTCCTGAAATTCCTGATCGGTGCAGGGTTATCCTGGCTGAGAACCAACCAGGAAATTGTAAATGCACTGAATGTCTATCCTGTACCCGATGGGGATACCGGGATCAACATGGTATTAACCATGCAGGCGGCATACGATGAAATTGCTAACTCACCAGAGAGCAATTTTGGCAAAATGATCCATGCAGTTGCACATGGGGCATTAATGGGTGCGCGTGGGAACTCGGGTGTGATACTCTCCCAGATCTGGAGAGGCGTTGCCCGCGCCGCGGATAATATTGAAGTCCTGGATGGCCCGACCCTCGTCGCTGCATTCTGCGAAGCGCGCGATACCGCATACCAGGGTGTCGTGCGACCTGTTGAAGGCACGATCTTGACTGTCGCCAAAGATATTGCCAAGGCTGCGGAGGAATCACTTGCTGAAACAGAAGATCCGATTTCCATTCTTGAGCGCGTGATCAAGGAAGCTGATGAATCTGTTGAAAGGACGCCTGACCTGCTGGATGTATTAAAAAAAGCCGGTGTGGTCGACGCCGGGGGGAAGGGTTTATTCTATATCTTGGAAGGTATGCTGCGTTTCATTAATGGTGAATCTTTGGATATTCCCTTGGCAAAGGTTCAACCACTTTCGAAAATGGTCTTGGAGGACACTTACGAAACCATCGAACCTGGTCAGGATTTTGAAGTTGTTGTTGATTTCCGACCTCATGGCTCACTCGATCTAAGAAAATTCTATGATGGCCTGGAACAAATCGGTACCTCGATCCAGGTTGGCGAAGGCGATGGTTTATACCGCATGCATATACATGTCGAGAAAGACCGCCGCTATGAACCGATCGACTTTACGATGTCACTTGGGACGATTACGAAGGTCGCCATCGAAAATTTGATCGAGCAGATGGAACAGATCGAACGTGAATCCGGCAAGGGAAAATTAAATCTATCTCCAGTCGAGCCAGGAAACATCGCGGTGATTGCCGTGTCACCGGGGTCCGGTATTTCGCGGGTATTCGCCAGCTTGGGTGTAGCAGGAATTGTCGAAGGTGGGCAAACCATGAATCCTAGCACAGAAGATATCCTCGATGCGTTTGAAGATTTACCCACTGATAAAGTGATTGTTTTACCTAATAACAAGAATATCATTATGGCAGCCAAAAGTGCAGCAGATATAACCGTAAAAAATGTTGCCGTAATCCCCTCCCGGACAATTCCACAGGGACTGGCTGCAATGTTTCGACTCAACCCACAAGGAGATTTTGAAGAAATTGTTGCTGAAATGAATGCTGCGATTGATGAAATTGAAACCGGCGAGGTCACAACTGCCACTCGCAGCGTTGAGATCGATGGTGTCAGTGTTAAAGAAGGAGAAACAATCGGTTTGCTAAACGGGAAGCTCGTCACCTCTGCTCGATCACTGAAAGAGGCCTGCTCCAAACTCATTGAAAAAGCTGACCCAGATCAATTTGAATTGCTGACTTTGTTTTATGGAGAAGATGTAACTAAACAGGATGCAAACCAGATCGCCGATGCGATCCGCGCAGCTTACCCACACCTGGAGATAGAGCTGCAAGATGGGGGACAACCTCATTATCAATTTATAATCTCCTTTGAGTAAACAGTATAATTTTCAGGTAAGGAAATGATCCTGGTGGTGCTTTCCCGCAAACCTTTCCAGCTTGGCTTGTCACGATACTAAGCAATTTATGAAATTCAGAGGGAAAGCAGGAGGAAGCTCCCATCCATTTCCTCCAGCGAAAACGCGATACCGATGAATACTGCTATTGTCACAGACAGCACCTGCGATCTTCCTCATGACCTGGTGAAGGCCAACATGATACACGTTGTGCCTAATATCCTGATCATGAACGACCAGGTTGTGGAAGACAACGAGAACTTTTCTCGTCAAGATTTTTACCGCCTGCTACCTGGAATGAGTTCTTTTCCGACCACCTCAACCGCCTCCATTGGGACATACCAGGAATTATATAAACGATTGTTTTCAGAAGGGTGCGATCAGATCCTTTCTATCCATTGCTCGCAAGCACTGAGCGGTATTTTTAATGCAGCGACTACCGCAGCAGCATCTGTTTCAGACCAGGTGTTGGTCATTGATAGCAAACAAATCTCCCTGGGTTTAGGCTTCCAGGTCCTTGAGGCAGTCGAAGCGCTAAATGAAGGCTTATCCATGCCTGCGATCGTCGAACGGCTGAAATCTATCAATAGCCGCCTAAAACTGGTAGCCATGCTGGACACACTGGAATATGTCAAGCGCAGCGGAAGAGTATCTTGGGCACGGGCAAGCATTGGTACTTTGCTGAATCTGAAACCTTTCCTGGAGGTTGTTGAAGGCCAAGTGATCAGTCTGGGTGAAGTGAGAACCCGCAAGCGAGGTATTACCCAGCTTCTGGAAATGATGCGAAATCCACATCCGCTAAAAAGATTCGCCATCCTCCATACGGATGCCGAGGAAGATGCGCAGAGGTTATTGACCTTGTTTTCACCCGATTTACCCACCACCCCGCTGATCGTAAATGTAACTACGATAATCGGGGCTCATGTTGGACCTAATGGTCTTGGATTTGTCGCTCTCTACCAGAATGAATCCCAGCAGAGATAAGCAGGCTAAACTGGTAAAATACCACAATGAAGCCATCACTGATAAAACTGCAAAAATTTTTCAAGCTTGAAGCAGAAAGAGAGTATGACAACCGGGCTGTTCTCGGTGGCCTATCGCGCATGCTGGAACCATGGGAGGCCGAAGCCCGGCAGGAAGGATTGCCAGAAGACCTGATTTCAGCTGTCCTTTCTCGGTTGCGGGATTACAATCGCCTGAGTCCAGCCTCTAGACAAGAGGCTTTGCAGGGGTTATGGCGGCGCATCCAGAGCGAGACAGGTACAGCCCCCCTTCCAGTTGGTGAGGAAATTGATGACCAGCCGCCTCCCCAAGTCCCGCAAGAACGCCCTCAAAAGGTAGAGACTGATGCACCGCCTGCTGAAGAACAAACAGCGAACGTAGATATTGAGATGCAATCTGCGCCGGAGCCGGAACCGAAATCAGCAGCTGAATCTGAACAAATAAAACCCGGGAAAAGCACCCTCTCCGCGTTGAATGCTCCTGTTACCGTACTGCCAGGAGTCGGTCCCAAATACGCAAAAACGCTCGAGCGTCTGGGTCTGGAGACTTTGGAAGATATGCTCTACTTCTTCCCCCGCAGGTACGATGACTACTCATATTTAAAGCCGATAAACCGCCTTGAATATGGGGAACAGGTCACGGTCATCGGTACCGTTCAAAATGCAACCACCCGCAAAGTACGTGATGGCAAGGTTACGATCACCGAAGGCGTTATCAGCGACGGAACAGGGAATTTAAGGGCGACATGGTTTAATCAACCCTGGATAAGTAAAAAACTCCGCCCCGGCGTTCAGGTAGTCCTTTCAGGAAAGATCGACCAATATCTGGGTCGAATCACGATGAACAGTCCAGAAATTGAACAAATTGATCAGCAGAACCTGCATACGAACCGAATTGTCCCTGTTTATCCCTTGACAGCCAATATTACCCAGCGCTGGCTGCGACAATTGATGCATCGCGTAGTTACCTATTGGGCTCCAAAAATCGAAGATACTCTGCCGGAGAGTCTGCGAAAAACTAACGACCTGGCAGATATCACTCAAGCCATCTTCCAGATCCATTTCCCAGATTCAATTGACCAGTTGAAATCTGCTCGTCATCGCCTGGCATTTGAAGAAATTCTTTACCTGCAGTTGGGTATGCTTGCACAGAAGCGTGCGTGGCAAGAACGAACAGCTCGTGTCTTCACTGTTCCAGACGACTGGCTGCAGAACGAGATCGAAAAATTACCTTTCCAGCTAACCAGCGCACAGCATAATGCACTCACAAATGTGCGCTCAGATCTAGCCAGCGGGCACCCGATGAACCGCCTGCTTCAAGGTGATGTCGGCTCGGGAAAAACAGTGATCGCAGCCTTAGGAATTGGAATCGTGGTGAGAAACACGGCCCAGGCAGCTTTGATGGCCCCCACCAGCATCCTTGCTGAACAACACTACGCCAGCATGAAGCAGATCCTCGCTGGTGAGCAAGGAATTCTCAGCGAGGCTCAAATTCGTCTAATGATTGGCGCTACACCCGAATCAGAGAAGAACCAAATTCGTGAAGGTCTGGCCAATGGGGAAATCAAGTTAGTCATCGGGACACACGCGCTTATTGAAGAACCGGTGATTTTTGCCGACCTGCAGTTGACCATCATCGATGAACAGCACCGTTTTGGTGTAGAGCAGCGAGCTGCGTTAAGGGACAAGGGAGAAAACCCACATTTAATGGTGATGACCGCTACGCCCATCCCGCGATCATTAGCCCTCACGGTTTACGGAGATTTGGACTTGCTTGTAATGGACGAGATGCCCCCTGGTCGCCAGGCGATAGATACCCACATCCTCCTGCCGCGTGAAAGAGAACGGGCTTATACCCTTATCCGCAAAGAAATCTCTCAAGGCTCCCAGGCATTTATTATCTATCCATTGATTGAAAATAACGCTGCAGATGGCGATCAAGACCCATTTGAAACCAGCCAGGCTGCTGTAGACGAACATTTGCGACTGCAAAATGAAGTTTTTCCGGAATACATGTTAGGCTTATTGCATGGGAAGCTGAAGCCGGATGAAAAAGAACAAACAATGAAATCATTCCGCGATGGTGAATACCAGATCCTGGTCTCAACCTCGGTTGTAGAAGTCGGTGTTGATATTCCAAACGCCACGGTCATGATGGTAGAGGGAGCGAATCGATTTGGTCTTGCCCAGCTGCATCAATTTCGCGGCCGGGTTGGCCGGGGAGATGCAAAATCTTATTGTTTGTTAATCCCCGAGAGTGAAGATGCTGCAGAAAATGAACGACTTTCTGCAATGGTGACCACAAATGATGGCTTTGTTCTGGCTGAAATGGATCTCGACCAGCGCGGCCCTGGTGATTTTCTTGGCACCAGGCAGTCAGGCTACACCAAACACCTGCAGTTAGCTTCCCTGACTGACCTCCATCTAATCGAAAAAGCCCAACAAACTGCCAAATCTCTCTTTTCTCAAGATCCAGATCTCAGTCAGCCCGAGCATCAGAATTTAGGCGAGGCTTTGGCTCATTTCTGGGGTCAAAATGGACATGAAATTCGATCGGATATCAGCTAACGGTGAAATGGCCTGTTATTTGCAACAAAATTTCTGTGAGGTGATATGGTTCGCGCTCTAGTACCTGGTACATTTGACCCGATTCATCGGGGACATATAGACATAATTCTTCGCTCTACCAATCTTTTCAACGACGTGATCGTCGCTGTTTACGATCGTCCCTTAAAATCCCTGCTGTTCTCTCCAGAGGAGAGGATAAAGCTTGTTAAGCTTTCATTTCCAGATAATGCCCAGATCTCGGTCATGGGATTCAGTGGTCTAACAGTGGAGTTTTGCCGAAAGGTCAACGCACGGGTGATCGTGCGCGGGCTGCGGGTATTCTCAGATTTCGAATATGAATTCCGCATGGGTCTCGCAAATCATCGCCTGGCACCCGACATTGAAACCGTTTCCCTAATCACCAATGAGGACCATTCCTTCCTTTCCAGCTCCACTGTCCGCGAGATCGCATCTCTGGGTGGTGATGTGAGCAGCATGGTTCCACCTCACGTTGAAAGTGCTTTAAGAGCCAGGTTTGCAGAATTGGGGGATGGACAGCAAATCGTACCAACCACTTCTTTGCGAGATTGAAGATTCAGGATATATAGATATATAGGCTATTAATGTTGACGAACCATCGTTTTATGAGTAATCTTAATTCAACTGGACTTCTCCATGAAAAGTCCATTGCTTGTGGAGGAACCTGATGGATATTTTGCATCTAATTGATCGGTTGGAAGAATTATTCAATGAAAGCCGTGCAATACCCTTCACCCATAACGTTGTCGTTGATGAGGAGAAAATGCTCGATCTCATTGATCAGATGCGGGTCGCAATTCCTGAGGAGATGAAAAAAGCCCAACAGGTTATGACACAGCGCGATCGCATCCTCGCACAAGCACAGGAAGAAGCCAACCGAACACTAACCCTAGCGCGCGAAAAAGGAGAGCAACTTTTAGAGCGGGATTCCATCGTCCAGAATGCCCAATCATTCGCTGAACAGCGCGCAATGGATATCATCACTGAGGCCGATCATAGCCGTGTTGAAGCAGATCAATATGTTATAGAGACATTGACCCATTTGGAATTGGAACTAGAGCGCTATTTGAATCAGGTCCGCAATGGAATTCGAACCGTGAAGGAGACCCAGACGAAAAATCAACCAGACGCGGAATAACATCCAAAAAGATACCCTCCCATAATGGGAGGGTGTTTTTAAATATCGTTGCAGGAGCACTCCCATGAGCCGCAAGCCGTTCAATATCATCCTACCTTCAACCCGAGCCTTCATAAGTGAGGCAAAAAAAATACCCGGGTATCGACTGTTTGATTTTATGCACGGTTATGTTTATGCCCGCTGGCCATATCTGTACATCAGCATCGGCAAGGGGGAACACCCACTCTTTCCGATTTTTGCAAAAATTGGGACACTGTTTAACCAGTACATTCTATCCCTGCTGAACTCCAATGGTAAAGATGAAATACCCGGAACAGAAATATTTGCAGATAGCTACCATGGAAAAGTTGTCCCGTTGGAAGCGGCCAAACAACTCGTCTCTGTTCAGGAAGAAATCCGTCTCGAAAACCTGGAGCAGATCGTCCCATATAATAAGGCTCGCGACATTGTGCTGACTAATCCAGGTCATATTGTTGCCCTTGAATGTCCCTGCCGGGCAGCGAAAGAAGAAGCATGCCAGCCCCTGGATGTCTGTCTGATAGTTGGTGAACCTTTTGCCAGTTTTGTAGTTGAACATCACCCTCAGCGTTCGCGGTGGATTCATTCTGATGAAGCAGTTGAGATTCTGCGTGCAGAGGAAGAACGAGGACACGTTCACCATGCTTTCTTCAAGGATGCCATGTTAGGCAGGTTCTATGCCATCTGCAACTGCTGTGCCTGTTGTTGTGGCGCAATGGCAGCTCATGGACGGGGAACACCAATGCTGGCCGCTTCAGGCTACATCAGTCAGGTAGATGAAGATTTGTGTATTGGTTGTGGTGACTGCCTCGAATACTGCCAGTTTTTTGCCCTCTCCTTGGATGGTTATTATGCGAGTATCGATCGATCAATCTGCATGGGCTGCGGTAACTGTGTATCACATTGTAAAGAGGGCGCTGTTTCCTTGTTGCGCGATCCTGCTAAGGGAGAACCTCTGGAAATAATGCAATTAATCGAAGCTGCAGTAGAATAATAACCAGCGCATCTATTTTCACAGTCAACAGCACTTTCTACAAAGATCAGGTCAGGGGAAAATCAAGAATTTAACACTTTGTCTCATTCATCTGTATGCGTTACAATCTATGCCTAGAAATTCAATCAAAAATATTGGAGGGTATATGGTCTACCTGTACAACAAATCAACCGGTGATTTGCTGGGAGAGATAAGCGAGGCGGATCTCCAGTATCTTATCGATCAGATGGAAGAAGAATCAACGAAAGATCAGGATTACTCAATCACCAGCATGGAGCTCGCCTATTTCCGTGAGCACGGCGCCAGCCCGGAATTAATTTCAATCCTGAGCGGAGCCTTGGAGGGCAAGCCTGAGGTGATCATCCTTTGGTCACGCTCCCGGGAGTAAAAACTGTCATTGCCCATCGGTTATGCAGCTGCCTTCCTGGATGTTCAGATCTCCAACAAAATCCAGAAGATCGTCGTCCACTTTCCAGGGATCAAATAAATCTTTTAGGCTAGGCATAAAAATATGACCAACGCCCAAAGCGCAGAGAAATTCTTCCGAAACAATTTCTTATGCTCCCAATCTATATTGTTGACATATGCGGATTTATTCGGTATGGAAGCGGAAACTGCAGCCCGTATTGCTTCACCTTTTGGTGGTGGTGTTGCCCGGCGGGGTGATACTTGTGGAGCTGTGAACGGTGCCCTCATGGTCCTGGGTTTAAATTTTGGACACACTTCCGGGGACGACCTGCAAAGCAAAGAGATGACTTACCAGAACGTTACCGATTTTATTTCACAATTTGAACTTCGCCACGGTTCCATATTATGCAGAGAACTGCTCAATATAGATATCTCCTCAGTGCAGGGATTACAGACTGCTCGAGACAGCGATCTGTTTACTACTCGCTGCCCGAGATTTGTTCATGATGCTGCAGAGATCCTGGATCAAATTTTATTCACCGAAGAGGAGATGCAGACTCCCTGATGCCCGTGAAAAACTCTCCAAGCTTATGAAAAGGGAAGTATCCACAAATTTCCCGAAGCTCTATAGTGAACTTGCTGAATGGTTTCACCTGTTGACCGCTCCGGAAGACTATGCGGAAGAAGCCGAGTTTTATCGAAACGCAATTTTCTCCGCTTGCGATGGTACACCACATTCACTCCTTGAACTGGGTAGCGGTGGTGGGAATAATGCCTTCCACCTGAAAGCTTTCTTCCAGCTCACCCTGGTAGATCTCTCAGCCGATATGCTGAGAATCAGCAAGGGATTGAACCCGGAATGCGAGCATATCCAGGGAGATATGCGCCAGGTCCGACTTAACCGGGAATTTGGTGCCGTGTTCATTCATGATGCAATCATGTATATGCAGAACAAAACCGACCTGGGAAAAGCCATCCACACAGCTTCGATCCACTGCCGGCCAGGAGGAGTGGTTTTACTCGCACCGGATTATGTCCTGGAGACTTTTCGCCCAACCACAGATCACGGAGGTCATGATGGTGAGGATCGGGGAATCCGCTATTTGGATTGGACTTGGGATCCAGATCCCCACGATTCAACTTATCAATCGGATATGGTTTACCTGATCAAGGACAAAGATGGAAACCTGCAAGTCGAGCATGACCGCCATGTTATGGGTATTTTTTCAAGCCAAACCTGGGTGGAGCTGCTCACTGAGGCAGGCTTGCAAGCACAAGTGATCCCCTTTGAACACAGCCAAATCGAACCTGGTACAACCGTCGTTTTTATTGGTCGGAAGCTGTCAGGTCGAAATTCAAAATAGAAAGGAATTTTTATGACACACAAGCAATGGAAGACCCCCCCCGAAATGCAGATCGATCTCCAGAAGACATACCGTGTAGAAATGGAAACATCAAAAGGTATGATAGAGCTGGAACTCTATCCTGAATACGCGCCCAAGACGGTCAATAATTTTGTCTTCCTTGCCGGGGAGGGATATTACGATGGTGTTACTTTCCACCGGGTGATCAGCAACTTCGTCATCCAAGGCGGGGATCCGACTGGCACTGGTTCAGGAGGGCCCGGCTATAAATTCGAGGACGAGGTGGCGAATAACCCGCTGAAGCATGAGACGAACGTCATATCCATGGCCAATGCAGGACCGAACACTAACGGGAGCCAATTCTTCATCACCCACTCTCCCCAACCTCACCTCGATGGAAAACATACCGTGTTTGGTAAAGTGATCAGCGGAGCGGATGTGGTCAATGACATCCGCCAGGGTGATCGCATGGTAAGCGTTGTGATCAGCGAAAAAGAATTATTAGAATAGTCGTTCTGCAGAAGGAATCAAAACCTAAAAGTCCCGCTCTAAGCGGGTGAACCGATTTTCGACAATCCGGTCTACG
>CP070764.1:1225580-1264096 GCA_020349245.1 Chloroflexota bacterium
GTTCAAGAAATTGATAAACCCATCCCAAAAAACAATGAAGTGCTGATCAGGATATTTACAACCACGGTCCATCGTGGGGATACGAGAATGCGCAGTTTGGATATCCCGGGTCCTGCCTGGCAGAGGTTTCTGGCAAGGGTCATGCTGGGCATTCGCAAACCAAGGAATCCAATTCTTGGCATGGAGCTGGCTGGAAAAATCGAGACAGTCGGCGACGATGTGACTAACTTCAAACCAGGTGATGAAGTCTTTGCTTCCACCTTGTGGTCTGGTTTTGGAGCATATGCAGAGTACAAATGCATGGCAGAGACCGGGGTACTGGCGATGAAACCAAGCAACTTGACCTTTGAGGAAGCAACTGTCATACCATCGGGGGGGATCACCACACTGGGAATCGTAAAGATGGCAAACGCTCAGGTTGGGCATAAAGTCCTTGTGTATGGTGCATCCGGGAGTGTGGGCACCTTCGCTGTACAGCTATTTAAAAACCTGGGGGTAGAAATCACCGGGGTCTGCAGTGCGGCGAATTTTGATTTAGTTAAATCCTTGGGAGCTGATCGCTTGATTGATTACACTAAAGAAGATTTCTCCCAGTTAGATGATAAATATGATCTTGTTTTTGACGCGGTGGACAAATTCCCACCGGATAAAGCAAAAAAAACGCTAAGAGACGGTGGAAAGTACCTTAATGTTGACCCAGCTTCGGACAAAATAAAGTCTGACGAAGTAATCCCCTTGCTTCAAGAGCTTAAAAAGCTTTGTGAAGCAGGAAAACTCAAAGCAGTCATTGATAGGCGTTACCCACTGGACCAAATCGTGGAGGCTCACCGGTATGTCGATCAGGGGCACAAAAAAGGGAATGTCGTCATCACAGTTGCAGCTAATAGCTGAAGATTCCAGCCCTCCCCGATTAGATTCCATTTGGGATTGATACCGAGGTGCCATGGTTCACGTCCGGCCAGCTGTTTGAAATCTCAGGCCGTTCGCAGGAGAATATTTATTTAGAGAAAGGATATGGAGTGATCAATATTACAGAAATCCCCATCGAAACAACAGTGGCATCTGCTCTGGATCAATTCAAAAGTCGCGGTTGAGCAGAATCCGTGCTCCTTGCGGTCAGCAAGGCAACTGGTTATAAATGTGAATGTATTCCCCACATTGCTGTTGGTTTGCAGGGAGGCTTGATGGCAGGGGAAGTATGTGGGGCTGCCTGCGGGGCCGCCCTGGCGATCGGTCTCCTCTACGGAGAAGAACAACCCGAAGCAGCTACCCACCTAGCAGAACAATTCATGCACCGTTTCACCGAGCGAAACCGCGCAGTACGCTGTATCGATATCGTTGGCTTTAATATAGGCAGCGTATCAACAGAATTCGAGATCAACAACCCTAAAGATTTCTTCCTGTTTCTCGCCCGGGGCGGTAAACGAGCCTGCAATCGAGTAGTGCGTAACTCGGTAGAGGTTTTATTTGAAACATTGAAAGATTGGGAAAGCTAGGTTGAACGAAGGACTATAGAAATCATAAGGCTGGAATACCACTCGTCCCACCCTGATTAATTGAGGAATCAATGAACATTGATGTGACCCTTATCAGAATGCTGGGTATCGCCCAATTAGTTGTGTTTGCAGCCAGCTTGCTCAGCGAACAGTTGCTCAAATCTGCGGTTGGATCTGGCAGCCTCACAGAAATTTTGCTGAATGTATCAAAAAACATCCCTCTATTGCGGATCAGCAATCTGGTTGCGCTGGTTAATTGCCTGGCAATCATCACATCAGGCACCCTGTTCTATGCTGTTCTCAAGGAACAGAATAAAACCACAGCCCTCGTTGCTCTCAGCTTCTTCGTTGCTGAAGCAATTATTCTCGCCATTAGTAAAATTGGCGCTTATGGCCTGATATCCGTAAGCCAGAAATTTGTCAATGCTGGTTCAAAAGAAACCATCTACTTCCAATCAATGGCTGATTTTTTGTATCGCGGGGTGGATAGAAAGGCTTACGACATTCACATGTTGTTCTTCTGTATGGGCGGAATGTTGTGGTATTACCTGCTTTACCGTTCACAATTAATCACATCCATAATTTCACTTTGGGGATTGATCGCCATCTGCTTCATGTTGATCCTCGTTATTCTGACCCTTCTTGAACTAGATTTTCCCCCGGTCATGATACTGGGGCTTCCTTATGCCCCTTTCGAAGTCGTATTGGGTTTGTGGCTTATCTTTGAGAGGTTCAATTGAGCCACAATTGTATCCTTCTGTCAATTAAGCCTTGATTTATTTCAATCCTTTCGCCCTGTTTTATCTCGTTAGATGTAAGCGCAACGAGAATCAATAAATAGTTCAAAATCGCAATCTGCTTGAAACACGGGTAAATCTGTGATCTAAAAAATATCATAAAGGAGAATTCTATGGAAAACTTAGTCGGAATCGGGCAATTCTGGGGTGGTTCATTTGGGTTTTTTGGCGGTTTAGGCCTTTTCTTTATTGGCGTTGGGTTTCTCTGGTTCATTACTGTCTATAAAGATATCCACAAGAAGGACTGATCGCAGGTTTTTGCATACAGAGATCCGGCAATTATCATGGCGAACGCACAGAGATTTCCTTTTCAGGTTGGGCAGGTTTCACGGAAAAACCACATTCATTCCAGCAACAATTACCATACATCCGGGATCTCCATCTGGCGGTTATATACCACAGGTCCTTTTGCTGAATAAGGATTTGGTAGAGTATGAAAATAATTGTCAATAATTTTGGGCTAGCCGAATGGATTAATCTAATTTCGCTGCGAGTCACACATGCCTAAAACGCCCTGAAGGATGATTACCTTTTCATGCTCTTCAGCTCCATGTAAACAACTGAATATCCTATCCAGAAATTACTCTCATTACCAATCTATAAGTGTCCTTTCTTGAGTATCTTGATGATGCCTCATCTTGTATCCTTCTGGAACTCATTATCTACAACCCTTCCGAATTAGCCTGATACCCTCCCCCTGTGCTACCCCTTGTATACAAATTATCCCTCCAAGGGATTACTGGATTTCACTCTCCCGGGTATTGTCAATATCCTGGGGAAGCGCGATTATTTATTCGCATAATGAACGGAAAAAATACCCAAGATTAACCTTCCTTGGAAAGGTTTAGAATTTGGAGAATAAGATGAAAAACAAAGCAAAGAATGAGAAGCAAAATAGTAAAATAGGTTATGGAATTGCCTTGGGATTGGTGATCGGCAGCCTGTTGGGTCTGGCTCTCGGCATTCTTATCGAGGATATTACCCTGGGCATGATCCTGGGATCTGGTGGTGGCATGGTCATCGGTTTAGGAGTGGGGACTGCGCTTGACCAACGCGTCTCTTCATGACCCAATACAGGTAGCATTCGATTTCTTTTGGATGGACACATCAGAATAGGGAAACTTTAGCCCAGCGAATCACCTTCAAATCGAGACTCACCTGGATACTTTTACCCAACGGTGACCCTGTCTTGATTTACCCCGGCGCTTCCTGAGTTGGTGCGGTTAACACTGGCACAGCAGCTGGTACTACTTTCACAGATATCGGCGTATGCCTCCCAATCTCTCCATCAACCTGGATAGTTTGGATCGGGTCAGCCTCGATCACAATTTCTTTTGCCTGCCAATGATTCACAGCTTCGGAGGTAGGTTCTGATTTGACAACGCTTCTGCCAACATTGACAGCAGTTCGAAAGCTAATATCCCGGATTAAGATGACATCCAAAAGACCATCATATATGCTGATATCTTTGCTGATGGTAAAGCCAGATACACCAAAGTTGCCTGCGTTATCAACTAGGCAGGTGACTCCTTCAGCATTAATCTCCTCCCCGTCAAGGATGAATTTGTAATTCACTGGCACGGCATCTTTCATCGCCTGCAGGGCTGCGATTGAATATGCCATGAGGCCATATTTATCTTTCATATCACGGTCAGCAATTTCGACCTTTTGTGCAGCAATCCCCAATCCCACACGTAAAAGGAAATAACTGCCGTTGATTTCCCCGACATCGATCGACTTGACCGGACTGTTTTCATTCGCAGCAATCTTTGCTGCCTTAGCAAGGTCTCTTGGTATTCCAATTTCTACAGACATCAGGTTCGCAGTTCCGCCTGGGAGGATCGCCATGGGAACATTGCTACCCATAACACCCCGGGCAACTTCCATCACTGTACCATCACCGCCATACGCCGCAACGACATCCACACCTTCTTTGACAGCATCGCGGGCAAATCGCTCAGCATCACCACTTTTATGGGTCAATGCAAGATCCCATTCCACCCCTGCAGGTCTAAATATCTGGTTTATTGTATGCAGTACTGGTTTCGGTTGTCCTGATCCTGGGTTTATGATGACCTGAATTTTTCGCGTCACATTTTTCTCCAATATTGAATTGCAATATTTTGATCAACAACAATGCGTAGATATACTTGGGTATTCAAATTGAATTATATCAACTTCAAATATTGAAAATCAGGCTACAGGCCGAAATTTCTCCAAAACGAGATTTTTGATCTCACGATCGCCCCCTGAGATCCACTCCAGGATAATGATAACCTCCTTCGTTAGTTTTCCATGATATACTGCGAAACGTTTGAAATTCCATGATGCTATTAAATACACTATGAAAACTAATGACTACATCTCATTATTGGACCGATATGGTGCCCAGAACTACCTGCCGCTGGATGTGGTTATCCAGCGTGGAGAGGGTGTCTGGTTATATGATGTTGAGGGGAATCGATATCTTGATTGTTTAAGCGCCTATTCGGCCATAAATCAAGGACATGTGCACCCAAAAATCCTAGAAACTTTGATCAACCAAGCAAAAAAGATCACCTTAACTTCACGCGCATTCCGCAATGACCAGCTGCCACTTTTGTGTAAAGAATTAGCGGATTTAACCGGCTATGACATGGCCCTGCCGATGAATTCCGGTGCAGAGGCGGTTGAAACTGCAGTAAAGTTAGCTCGAAAATGGGTATACCAGGTCAAAGGCATTCCCCAGGACACAGCTGAAATCATAGCATTCGAAGGTAATTTTCACGGTCGCACCATCACGATGATCTCATTCTCTTCTGAAGCGGCTTACCGGGAAGACTTTGGTCCTTTTACCCCAGGGTTTTCAATAATTCCATATGGCGATCATGGAGCGCTTGCCAGAGCGGTTAACCCGACCACTGCCGCGGTCTTAATCGAGCCGATCCAAGGCGAAGCAGGAGTAATCGTGCCACCAGATGGCTTTCTCAAACAGGTGCGGGAAATTTGTTCAGAGAACAACATCCTAATGATCGCAGATGAGATTCAAACTGGTTTAGGGAGAACTGGTCGATTATTGGCTTGTGATCATGAATCTGTCAGACCTGATATCCTGGTGCTTGGGAAAGCGCTTTCTGGTGGGTTTTACCCGGTTTCCGCTGTTTTGGCAGATCGTCCAATTATGGGACTTTTTCAACCAGGCGACCACGGTTCAACCTTTGGGGGAAATCCTCTGGGTGCCGCGGTCGCTCGAACTGCCATAGAAGTGATCCTCAGTGAAAATATGATCCAGAATGCAGCGGTTATTGGAGAATACTTCCAGGAGCGTCTCGCCGAGATTCCCAGTAAACACGTCAAAGAAGTCCGTGGCAAAGGGTTGCTGATCGGTGTAGAATTAAAGTCATCTGCGGGTGGCGGACGTCGATTTGCAAAAAAACTGCAAGAAAGCGGGGTACTAATCAAAGAGACTCACGATAATGTTCTTCGCTTTGCACCACCGCTGATCATTGACCGTGATACCGTAAATTGGGCTCTGGAACGGATTTTCCCGGTCTTGACTATGGACTGATGATTTCCCGAATTCTGTCACCCCCTCAATTTACGTCTTTAGGAAAACCATTTATTTTCGATTCGGAACAGAACGAATTATCTATTCTCCCCTATATCTCGATCATTCCTTTTTGAGTAATCACTGTTATTTCCTATACCTGATAAGTAACCAACGAAAAAAAAACGTGACGGACTTTCAACAAACCCAAAATATCCCCAGCCACAGAATCCGCATCTTTGAATGGATATTAGCCATTCTCGGGACAATCAACTGTATTGTGATCCCAGTGATTTATCTAATATCGTACTATTCGTCTGGTGTCATCGGTGATATTTGGCCTTTCCCTCTGCTGTATTTTATTGAAATCACATTACTTGGTCTGCTGCCGCTGATCGCACTGGGTATGATAGGAAATGACCCCATATCAAAATGGTTGGGAGTTCCATGGACATGTTCCGGCATTCTAGTTGCGTTTGTAATACTTGGAGCTTGGACGATTGGATTTTATTTTATCCCCGCTATGATCACCTTCCTGATCACAGGCATTCTGGTAGATAAACGCCTTCAAGGTGATATCGCTCTCCATATTATTTTCTTTGTTTCAGCTGGGATTGGTCAAGCAGTATTTGTACTGATCTCCCTTCTGGGATAAATCAGTTATCCAAGTCTATTTCCAGATTTTATTTCTCCAATTGGGAACGTTGGAAAATATATATAATTGCAGTACTTTAATCAGGTGGTTGATACGAATGTGTTGCGCCCTGATTCTTTTGCCCGGTATAACGCCCTATCCGCCGCCTGGACTAAGTCATTCAGATCTTCCATGGTGTCATCCAGAATTGCCACGCCCTGGCTGACAGTGATCTTGATCTCCCCCACACTGGTTTTGGTAATATTGTTAGCAATCAGATTCTGTAAGCGGGAAGCAGTCCTTTCTGCGGAATTCCGATTGCTACCTGGAAGCAGAATTACAAACTCTTCACCACCAATCCTGCCTACCACGTCTACCTCCCGGGTGTGCTCACGGACACATCGCGCGAAGGATCGCAGAACCTGGTCTCCAATTGCGTGGTTATGCTGGTCGTTTACGCACTTAAAATGATCGATATCCATAACAATCGCGGCCAAAGGTATGTTGTATCGGCGGGTCCTTTCAATTTCAAGCCTGCCAACTTCATATAACCCGCGTCGGTTATAAAGACCGGTTAAATCATCTGTTATTGCTAAATGCTGGATTTTTTCGATTAACCGGGCATTTTCAAAGGCAACGCCAATTTGACTGGCAAATAGTGAATATGCTGGTAGATCATGATAGTTTATCTCCTCTCCCCATATCAGTAGAAAGCCAACTACTTTGGTTCCTGGAATGAGCGGGAGCAAAAATCCTTTTGCATCTGAGGGAGAATCAACTTCCAAGTCAAATTTTTCCTCGCCCAAATCGGTAAGATCTGGAAAGACTGTTCCAAGAAATTCAATTACATTTTCCAAAAAGACAATCTGTTTATGACTGATTAATTCCTTGTAGTAGGAAAACCCAGCAGGTTGCAGCTGGTATTCCATTTCGCTGAACTTGATGAAATCCTCCCCGCTATAGAGCCTACGAATGCATTCTGAGTTTTGATGAATAACTAAATATTCTTCATCCTGGGATTTGAGAAACACCAGGCTGTGAAAACCGAGATGACTGAGCAAATCACCCAGAATCTCCACCATGGTGTCCAGATCCTTCGCAGCTTCAACCTGTGTACCAATATTTCCCAGGGAGGATATGATGGCGTTTGCCCTCGCTAATTCCTCCGTCCGCTCTTTCTCAGACTCATATAACTTTGCCTTATAAATTGCCAATGCTACAATCCGGGCTGCCTGTTCACTTAGTGAGATTTCTGATTCTGTAAATTTATGTGCTCCATCGAAGGCGATTAAGACTGCTCCGAGTTTATTTCCATCCGCAGATAATGGTACCCCGAGGATCGATTTCGCCAGACACCTTGCAGATGGATTTTCTTTTTGTTGGCCAGTAGCATCAAGATCCTCAAAAATCATAGATTTACCTGCACTCAGCACTTTTGAGGTTATGGTTTTTTCATAATCCTCAATATTTATGTCCTGATATGCATCCCTCTGCGGTCCATATGCTGCTCCCGGGATAACCCTATTCGCAAGTCCATCCCACAGCGTGATGTACGCGCCATCAGATGAAATTAATTGACCAAGTCTTTCTGCAAGGACCTGGATCATGCCCTCAAGGTCAGGTGCTATGATTGTCGTCTGGGTTATTTCATTCAGAAGTTTTGTATGGTGGGCGTTCTGCTGGATCTCCCCGAACATACGTGCATTTTCGATTGCTACACCTGCTTGATCAGCAAATGCTTGCAACCACCCAGCTTTTTTCTTTGTAAAAAATCCCGGTTTGGCACTGTTGAGATTCAGAAAACCGATTGTCTCTCCTTTCAATCGGATCGGTGCTCCTGCATAAGATCGCATCCATTCTGAATGTGGTAGATTGATCCACAACTCACTTTGATGGGTATCAGGGATGAATAGGGGTTTTCCAGACTCGTACATCTTGTTTAATGTGGGGATGTCTTCGACAAGAAATCTGCTCGCCTGGCGAACCTCTTCTTTCCAATCGTATAAATAACCTTTGCTACGCTCGATTCGGGCTATACCTTTTTCAATAAGCATGATGTTTGCCGCATCATGCGGCACAACGTGCTCCATGTTGGTTAAAATCCTGTCGAGGACTTCGTCAAATTCTAAAGTTCCTGATAATGCTGCTGCGGTATCCCGCAAGGCTTCAGCCAGCAATCGCTGCTCACGTTCAGCTTCCTCCATTAACTTACGTTCAGTGATATCCTCTAAACTGCCCTCATAACAAATTATCTCGCCATTCTCATCCATTATTGCCCGGACATTATCCCGGACCCAGATCATTTCACCGTTCCGTTTGTATAATTTCAATTCGTAATCACGGACAATGCCATCCTGGAGAAGCGCTTTATGTTCATTTACCCTGTCCTGAGGATCAACGAAGAGTTCGTTGCCAATATTGACATTTGTCAGAGCAGTAAAATCTGGAAAACCGAGCATATCCACGAGTGCTGAGCTCGCCTCAAGTATCCTTCCATCCGGTGTCGTGCGGTAAAGACCTACGGGTATCCGGTAAATCAAATTCCGATAACCATCACGGCTATCAAGAAGCTTATTCCTTTCTGATTTCTGCTTAGATAATTGCTTATACAATTCTTGGATGTATTCTTTTTGTTTGCTAATTACAGCGGTAATCAACACTAGGAAAAGAATGTAGAAGATTTCAGTTATACCCAGCACTTCGCCTGTCAGCTGCTCATAATAAGAATATGAAGCCAGGAACAGGATGATCAAAGAACTTAGGTTAGCAATAAGATATCCCCTAAAATCAAAGACAAAGAGAAATACAACTGCTGGGATTACCGATAAAGTGATCACGAACTTCCCCATGTAAGATATCAACATCCACACGGTCAATCCATAAATGGTGGTGAACAATACACCAATTAATATCTTCTTCCGGTTCGATAAGCTTGGTAATCGTAAACCACCAAGAAATGTAATAAGTTTATCCGTTTGTTCAACAGTCATAATTAATAGCGTAAAGTATCTTCAATATCTATATCCCGGAATGGTCAAGACTTGCGATCAATATTCATCGTAATATTTCTAAATTCTGCAACAAATATTTACAATCAATTTTACCCAAACCTGTAGGATTTTGGCTTGTCATTTCTGCAAGGGCTACTTTAGCCAAAATCTAGACAAAAATAATTTAAAATAATTCTTGCAAAGAATTAAATATTGTGAGATAATAACAACACCCACCCTGCCTGGTTGTCCCCCCCAACTAGGCAGGGTGGGCATTTTTTCCCCCTGATTAAAAGAACAGGGCGGGTCCCACCCAACTAGCCCCCGCCCCTGAATAATCATTTTCGGCTTCAATATAAGATAACGAGGATTCTTGTGGTTTGTTACAGATCTCTCATTACGAATTTGAATTGTGGGGCCTTCTCCACAAAACCCTGGCGATATTTTGGTTGTCTGCAGCTCCATCCTGTCCAGATAAATCCTGGCTTTCATAACAATATTTAAAAGCGTTAATTAGGTTTTATAGAATCAATTGGGTGAATGACAGCAATACCAATAGACATACCTAAAGGTCTTCCCAAGCATCTATAGGAATATTTATTATTTGCGGGAACAAAAAAATCTATTTGGGGTTTGGTTCTCTAGTAAGTAATCTTATTTACCAGGTAAGAATGCTTTAAGCAGAACAGGGGTATGATCGGATACAGGACAACCGTCAATTTCGACCTGACGAGCTTCACCAACTTTCCATCCGGGTTTTCCCCTATTCAAGAACAGATAATCTAGGCGTGATCTGGATAGGATTCCCCCCCAAGGCCACAGAATTTTATGGGTAAATCCATCCTTATCTGGATTTAATTCTCTAAACGAATCAAACCAGAAATCCTGTGCATCGCGAATTTGCGAAGTTTTCTCGCTAGCATTAAAATCCCCACCAATGACTGTCGGAAGACCATCAGATTGACCTTCCACCCATTTAATCAGGCGGCTAAGTTGCAGCTCATTTTGGTTTCCTTTAATTCCAAGATGGACTGAGTAGGCCAGCAACTCCTGATCCTCGATCTTTATTTTGGCTCCCAGGGCAATTCGCCGGAAAAAAGGGTTTTTGTGTAAGCTCAATTGAGCAATCCGCGGCTCTTCAATGGGAAAACGACTGAAAACTGCTAGTCCTTCTTCAAATCCAATTCCACCCTCATGGCCATTGGCGCGTGAATAGACATATGCCATCCCCAATTTTTCTGCAAGCCACTCATCCATCCTAAAATCTTTGGTCCTGGTAACCTCTTGAAGCAACAGAATATCTATTCCTTCATGGAGAACCAGCTGAACGAAACAACCCAGCCTTTCCTTCAGCATACGCTGGCGTGGCCAATCATGCCATAGGTTGGCGGTCATAATCGCGACTTGATTTTCCGTACGCCTCTCCCTTACCACTTCCGGTTCATCCAGGATGGAGACTCGTCCAGTAGGTTCTGCGACTGAGATGATTTGACCTGCAATGGGCTGGATCTTCTGGAATAACGTTGATTTATTGAAGCTGTCTTTGATTCTATTCAGTCTTGAATAAATTCTCGTTGAGTGTGTATTTGGAAAATCGACTTTTACAAATTTTTCATTATGGACAGACAATTGATACTCCCAAAAATAAAACCCCCTTAGATGGGGTTCCATGCGAGGGGGCATTATATCACTGCAATAAATAGTTAATTTATCTATTAATCCAAAACTCACGAATGCCTTTAAAGAAACCTGGAACTACTTGTTTAGGAAATTGCGGCCAGGTGACAATTATCACCAATAACAAAAAGACTAATACCCAGATACCAACATTGGGTAAACGGGTTACAGCAACCCAGATGAAATAACCATAGATCGGTGCCTGGCTGAGCATTCCAAGAACATTGAAATCCCTCCACCGCCAGATAACCAAAGCCCAAAATATCACGTAAATACTCGCAATCCAGATGTTGATATAGTTCGCCGTTATCAGGTAAACCAGGAGACCACAAGAAACCGTCATATCAACTTCTAAATCGTGATCACCGAGCCAAGTATGATAATAAATTTTACTTCTGCGCGCGATTTTGCCATCTACAGCATCCCCCGTCCATGCGGCAATCATAATCAGGACAGCTTTTTGTAATCCCGCCTCACCTTCGCTAATCCCTAACCAAACCAGACTCAAACCGAGAATTCCTCTTAGAATTGTGACGAAATCTGCGACTTGCTTTGCGGTCAACATCGAGGACTCCGTAAGGGGTCAGAATAATTTATGATTTGTATAATTTTATCATTGGTTTTGCATAAATCGAATCCGATTGATTCTGGTAAAATTCATCTACCCATATAAATAATAATCAGGAGTATGATAGGAATCGATTATGGCTGATCAAAGGTTAAGCAAACTTGCACAAATTCTTGTCCATTATTCACTGGATCTTCGACCAGGAGATCAATTCGAAATCCGCACTAATCCCCTGGCACAAGATCTGGCTAAATTGGTCTATAAAGAGGCAGTGTTAAAAGGTGCGCATGTCTTGAATTCCATCTCATTACAAGGTGGTGAAGAGATCTTTTACAAATATGCGGGAGATGATCAGCTCGATTATGTCTCACCGGTTCGAAAGTTGATTACAGAGACCTTTGATGCTGTTTTGTACATTGGAGCTGAATACAACACTCGAAAATTATCCGGGATCGATTCAGAACGTATCGCTCGTTTCCAAAAAACAAATACACCAATCTCAAAACGCTTCCTTGAAAGAGCTGCAAATAAAGAATTGCGCTGGTGTTATACCGAATACCCCACCTCTGCATCTGCCCAGGAAGCGGACATGAGTTTGAGCGATTATGAAGAATTCGTTTTTGAAGCCGGGCTTCTAGATGATCCTGACCCAGTTTCTGCCTGGAAAGAAGAAGGAAAACGCCAACAAGAATATATAAATTGGCTTTCAGGGAGAGATATTGTAGAATTAAATGGGAAGGATGTTGACCTAAAATTTTCAATCAAAGACAGGTCCTTCAAAGAAGCAGATGGAAAAAATAATTTCCCAGACGGAGAAATATTTACCGGTCCAGTGGAGAATTCAACAAACGGTTGGGTCAGATTTGCATATCCAGCGATTTATGCAGGACAAGAAGTTATTGACGTCGAGTTGTGGTTTGAAGATGGCAAAGTTGTGAAAGAAAAAGCTTCCAAAGGTGAAAACCTGTTGACGACTTCGCTAAACACTGACCAAGGAGCACGCTTCATCGGAGAGTGGGGAATTGGAACGAATTATGGCATACAACGCTTCACCAAGAATATGTTATTTGATGAGAAAATGGGTGGAACCATCCACCTCGCTTTAGGTAGCGGATACCCTGAAACTGGCAGCAAAAATGAATCTGCTATTCATTGGGATATGTTGTGTGATATGACCGAAAGCGAAATCATGATCGACGGTGACTTATTTTACAAGGATGGGAAAATCACTATCTAGTCATCCTGCCAGCATTTAATTCTTCGGGGCATCGAAATTGGAATCAATAACCTTGTGAACTCGGAACTCGGACCAGCATTCGGATGAATCACTCGCGCTTCTCCTTGAAGCACCATACAATAATAGGGGTAACCAAAGCAATTTCAATTTCTCTGGTAATTATCATTGCCATCTTAAATCCTTTGCTTATTAACCCCGGCGATTATACGGCTGCTCAAAGCCCTTGTGGAGATTCATATATCGTTTTGCCTGGCGACACACTTGCTGGAATCGCAGAGCTGTGCGGAACGACAGTTAATGCGATTCTGGACATTAATCCAGAAATTACAGATCCTGATTCCTTGTATCCCGGACAAATCATCAGAATACCACTCCCTGATGAAATCTTGGAAACTCTGGTTGCTATCTCCCCAACCTGTGGGACACCTGGTTCAAGCTTGCTTGTTGTTGGCAGTGGATTTCCGGAGAACACGAATATTCAATTGAGAATTGGAAAAAAAGGTACCGATCCAGAAACGATCCTTGCAACTACTAGTGATGATTTCGGGAGAATTGATACCTCAATAACGCTTCCCTCCTCCGCTGAACCGGGGACCACTTGGGTGATTACCGGTGAAGTTCAAATCAGCTCCGCACAATTTGTCGGGGTTTCGAACGATTTTTCCGTGATATCAACTGCACCCAATCCAAATTCTAGTACCACATACCTTACTCAGGAAGGTGATACCTTATTCAACATTGCAGCCAAATTCAACCGTGAACTGGAGTCCATTCTCTCGGCAAATCCCCAAATAAGTGGCGCAACTCGTATTTCACCAGGCCAGATTATTTTCATTCCTGCCCAAGAATCTGGACCTGTTACCCGGATTACCCCAATCTGCGGACCTATCGAAACACAGCTCCTGGTAAATGGAGATGGTTTTCCGCCTGCAACCTCGATCGATTTAAGCATCGGAAGATACCTCGTGTCCTATGAGCCGGTCGGGACAACCAGCGTATCTCCTAGTAGAACTTTTCAAACTCAATTGACCCTTCCTACAACTGCAAAAATTGGTGAGTATTGGGTGGTTGTGGCAAGCTCAAGCAGCTTCCGTGGTATACGATCAACATCAAACATTTTTATTGTGACTAAGATTAAAGATCCAAATCAGCCGACCCTTTATATTGTAAAACCTGGTGACACTTTGAATGCCATCGCAGCACAATTCACTCAAACAGTGGCCTCCCTGCTGCTGGTAAATCCGCAGATTCGCAATCCGAACCAACTCAGCATAGGTGAAAAGATTCTCATCCCAGGTCAACGGGAGACCATAATTATTTCACCAGTGAGTGGTCCTCCTCTGACAACAATTGAAACTGGCGGTTTAGGATTTCCACCTTTATCGACTGTTTTTATAGGTCTATCCCGCAATTCGGTCGCCTTCAGTTCTGAAGGTCCTGTCAATACGGATGTCAATGGGTTCTTTCGGACCAACTTGACAATACCCTCGAGTGCCCGAACGGGGGATATCTGGACAGTTGTCGGGTTGGAGTCGAACTTATCCGGATCAGACGTCATCACTAGATCTAACGAATTCACGGTCACCAGCAAGCAACCTTTACTCGAACCAAACCTATCAATTTGGCCATTACAAGGGCCTCCAGGTTCAAAAATGACCGTCGTTGGCAGTAACTTTCCATCTTTCAGTGAGGTTTCATTTACATTTGGAATACCTGAACAACCACCCTTCTTGACCTCATCATTGTGGACTGAAATAAATGGCACATTTGCAATAGATCTGATCGTACCTCTATCTGCGAATGCTGGTGAAAACTGGCAGATAACCGCTGAATCAGCTGTAAATCCTCAAATCAACACTACATCCCAACCCTTCTTAATTGCTGAACCATAATTCTCACCCTGCTAAAAACCCAGGTGGCTTTGAGCCGGAGACAATCCTTGATATTGATATACCAAGTCTCACAAGCACTCCAAATATTCTAGTAATACATCTTTCTCCCAAAAATTTCTTCATAAAATCTTTAAAGGTTTTTGATAAACTGAATCGGTGATACCTTTCCTCATCAACCGGACGAGACGGCATTGGCAGGTATTATCCACAGTGTTTCTTGGTGTACTCATGTCCACTGTCTTTTTGGCATGTGGACCACTGATCTTTAATACTGTAATGGATTTCGCTTTACCATATAAATTACGATCGTCCCTCAAGGATTATGGGACGGTTTACTTAAGTACTTATCAACTTGATTCAAAAGAAGTATACGAACAATTTATCCCTGAAATTAATCAAATTCTCCAAACGAATCTTTCGGACTACTCCGATTCTTATTATTCTCTCAGCACATCGTGGGTCTATCCTTGGCAAGACGACTCCCTGATCACGGATGAGAGAATTAATTTTATGCTCTATGCTGACATTGTGGATAAGGTTGAAATAATCTCCGGGGATTGGCCGCAATCCTCAACCTCCAGGTTGAGCGAGATACATGCCGTCATTCCTCAGGAAATGGCGGGAGCTTACGGTCTCAATGTGGGTGATGTGCTGCCAGTAAGCAAGAAATTTAACGAGGATGATCCTTCCTTATGGATTGTGATCTCAGGAATTTTCCAACCAATCGATGGGAGTGATCATTTCTGGTATATTGACCAGGATCCTCTCCAGACTGGAAGTACCCGCTACCAGGCGGAATTTAGCGCGATACTACCACAAGCAAATTTCCAATCCGTTGCAACCAAATATTTTCCAAATACAAACCTCAATATCAGGTGGTTGATGCTGATCGACCCGGAAAGGGTACGTACCAGCAATATTAGTAAACTGCTGGATGGGATAAATATAATCGAATCCGATCTCACTAAGTTTTCCCAACAGGTGAAGCTGCACACCAGACTCGATGAATTCTTGAATTCTTACGAGGAACAAGCTGCTTCTATTCGACCACCATTATTTCTGTTGATCATGGAAGTATTCTTGCTGGGACTTTATTATGTAGCAATGGTGTCCTCCCTTTCAGTCCACCAGGTTGAAGGAGAATTGGCAATTCTAGCTAGCCGTGGCGCCTCAACAAAACAGCTCTTTCAAATACAGGCTGTTGAGGCTTTTCTCATTTGCCTGACAGCTTTTATTTTCGGTCCGCTGTTAGCTTATGGAATTGTATGGGGGATGACGGTTGCTGGTCCAGTATCAGATTTAAGCCATTCTTTTTGGGTGGTTCACTTAACGGTCGGAGCTTGGATCGCAGCAGGAGTAAGTGTGCTGGCGTCTCTAACCGCCTTGCTGATGCCGGTTTTTCCGATTATTCGGGGAAGTATCGTCCAGCACGGTCGTAAGATCACCCGGAGAATCAATAAACCTTGGTGGCACCGATATTATCTCGACGTTTTCATCTTGGTATGTGGATTAATTGCACTCTGGCGGCTCAGTCTTTATGGATCAATTACAAATTTGGCTGGTGAACAAACAGATTGGTTATTGCTTTTCACCCCCCTCGCCTTGTTAATTGGCTCAGCAACGGTCCTTCTCCGTATTTTCCCGTTTATCTTCAAGTGGCTTTCGAAGTTCTCCGCTCGTGGTCGAGGGTTAACTGCAGTTCTAGCTTTTTGGCATACCTCGCGTGATCCAGCCCACGTGACAAGACTTGTGCTGCTGTTTACCCTTGCCTTGACGTTGGGGATTCTTTCAACCGGGCTGAATGCCACACTCAATCAAAGCGAAAGGGAAAGGGCACGATATTCAACCGGTGGTGAAATCCGGTTATCCTACGATTCGTTTATCCCCCTGTCATCGGTCAACTCCGAAACAGCTACAACCGGTGCAAGCGCAGCTTGGCGAGGCAGCGGACGAGCAAATGTCCGTTCCTATCGGAATATACCGACTTTTTCATTATTGGCTATTGAACCATTGTCTTTTGCCACTGTCGCCCAATTTCGAACAGATTTCACAGATGACTATGTCGGATATGTCCTCGGTCAATTGCTCGTAGATCCCGAGCAGCTTCCAGTGAGAACTGTTTCCCTCGCCGGTAGACCAACGAGCGTTGGTTTATGGGTATTAGACCCTTACCCACAAAGGCACGCTTATGACCTCTTGGATTACATCACCATGAAGGCAAAGGTCAAATCTGCTGAAGGAGAAATAAGTATTATCGATCTCGATCTTAATCCAGTTGAAGAACCTCGGATGGTGGAGGTTAGCCCCTCATCAAATTCTGAATCCGGGTTTGTAGGAGAACAAATAAATACTTTATTGTACTTATCGATGATCCCCAAACTTGGAATCCTTGGCAACGATCAACCTTCAGAAACCACCCCTGTTTCCCCCAGCTGGCGTTACTTTGAAGGTGAACTACCCGATTTCGCAGAAGATGGATACCCGATTTCTTTACACTCACTTTGGATAAAGCTGCGGCCTTATGTAACTGATTCCGGTGAGTATGAATTTTCCCCAGGACCATTTATCATCGATGATTTATACACCCGGGAAGAAGATGGAAGTATTCAAATTATTGAAAATTTTGAAGATATAAAGATGATCTGGCAAACAAACAGCAATCAATCAGTTGCCAGCTATACCAAACAGGATATCAGTCATTCTGGTGAAGCAAGTTTACGAATTTTCTATGGTATGCCAAATCCCTCCACTTGGATGGTGATGAGTCCAGCTCAGACAACCAAAAAAGATGCCATTCCATCCCTGGCCAGCCCAACTTTTCTCGAGATGACCAATCTGAACATTGGAGACAAATTTAATTCTTTTATCAATGGTGTCAGCTTGATTTTTGAAATCAAGAACTTGGTAAATTATTTTCCTACATTATATGAAGATGATCAGTCAGGATATTTAATTGTCTCGCGAGACGCATTACTCGCTGAGCTAAACCAAGAATCTCGCTTACCGATTAATTTTAATGAAACATGGATACGAGTTGAAGATACGCAGAGTTCATCAGAGCTTCTTGAAAAGTACCCACAGGCATCCAATATCATGGAGGTTGAGTCTGTCCGCATGGTATATACATCTGATCCACTTACCTTAGGGTTGCGTAGTGTGATCTTCTTGGGTTATCTACTTACACTTTTACTCAGCTTGGTCGGTTTCGCTACTTATTTTTATTTAAGTGCAAGGAAAAGGTCTGCAATTTATGGCATATTACGTGCGCTTGGTCTATCTTCTAAGCAATTGTACCTTTCCCTGGTATTGGAGCAATTGCTCCTGATACTCTCTGGACTGGTACTGGGGATTCTTCTAGGTAGCATTTTGAACAAAATCATTCTTGCGGGTTTACCAATCGCCTTCGGCGATATCCCCCCCATACCTCCTTTCATCCCCCGGGAAGATTGGGGGGCAATATTCCGTCTGATCCTATCGATCCTGGGTGTTTTTATCCTCACCCTAGCTGCTGGAACATATCTACTTTGGCGAACAAAACTGCACCAAGTCCTAAGGATTGGAGAGGAATAAATTGCTATTCTTTCGGCTGGTCATTCACCACATCCTAAGCCATAAAGGGGTAAACCTTGCTGTCCTGTTTGCGCTGAGCCTTGGATCGGGATTGCTAGGGAGTATCCCCAGCTTTGCCGATGCAACTGCTCAGAGGGCTTTATCAGCCTCCTTGGGTGATGCATATCCATCTGTTCGCAACATTTTAGTTGAAGCACCACCTGCAATCTTAACCACCTCCTTGAATGGCTATATTACCGAAACGCTCGGAGACCTGTTGATTGAACGAGCTATCATCAGCAATTCCCGCCGAAATGCTCATCCATCCGCACCTGTCATCATTAACCAAGAAGAAATTAAATCGGATCTTGCGAGTATCTGGGTTTGGTCCTTTGATAAGTTGAATCAACATGCTTCGCTATTAGAGGGTGAATGGCCTGTAGTGACCGCGCCAAAAAACCAGCTAGAAGCACTCAAACCACCGACACTCCAAGCAGTCTTGACCAAGGATGTTGCAGTTGAATTCAAGTTGTCGATAGGTGACAAACTTCAAGATACCAGCCAGATAAAGTACATTATCACAGGAATCATCCAGATTTCCGATCCTGATGAAGACGTCTGGTGGAAAAATAATTATCTCTTCAGGGTCACTAAAGAACCGGGATTAAATGAAGATACGATAATCATTCCCGTAATCATTCATCCTCAATCAATGAAAGACAATATCCCGGATTTCCAAAGTGAATGGCGCTATATTCTCGACTCGAACAAAATAAATACTGGAAATGTGGAATCCGTTGAGGAGAAACTATCCAATCTCAAGACAAGGATTTCTGCCAACAAAGCGAAAATGACATCCGGTTTACCTAATCTCCTTGAAGGATTTCGCCAAAATTTAGCAACTTCACGCCTGGTGCTTTACCTGTTGAGCGTGCAAGCTTTTCTTTTCGTAATCTTTATCCTAATCTTGATAGCCTCCTTGCTGGTTGATAATTCACGCGGTGAAATTGCAATTATGATCAGTCGCGGGGCAAATAATTTGCAAATTTTGTTCATATTTGCCTTCCAGGTTTTCCTAGTCGCCCTCTTGGCTGGTCTGTTCCTTGGTCCACTGTTTGCTCGCTTGGGATTATTGTCCTGGAGCTGGATTTCCGGTGATTATTTACCGAGCAATTTATCGATTGACACATGGATGATGTCCTGCCTCGCCGCAGGCATTGGATGGATCTCAGTCATAGTCGCCATAATTCCGGCAACGAGGTCCAATATTCTTAGTTGGCAGCAATCGATAGGCCGTCCAGAAAGATTGACTTTCTGGCAAAGAAAATACCTCGACATATTTCTATTTATCTTCAGCTTATTGTTATTTTGGCAATTAAGTAGCTCTGGTTCTTTCATTATGAGACGATTTCAGGGGACAAATTATGCGGATCCCCTTCTACTGGTTGGTCCAACAATTTTATTGTTTGCTATTGCGATGCTCTATCTGCGATTGTTTCCTTTCCTTCTGAGAAGCTTGGCTAGGTTGGTAAAAATAGGTCGTGGGATAGTCACGCCCCTGGGATTAATCCGGATCGCCAGGAATCCTCAAAGACTTGCCTGGTTAATTCTATTGATAAGTTTGTCAATGGGATTAATTCTCTTTGCCAGAATTTTCTCGGACGCCTTGAACATCACCCAGGCACAAATCTCAAGATACCAGGCAGGTTCAGATATACGCTTGGATGCGAGTAAATTAATCTCGAGCCATCGTTTTGAACTCTCCCAGGTTCTGCCAACCAGTGAAGTGAAAAGAGGCAGGCTTCAACAGAAATCAGGAAAAGGCGTGGTAATTCTGGCTGTCGATCCTGATACTTTTTCCCAGGTTTCCGAGTACCCTCCTGGGATGACAAATTTGACGATTGATCTCATAATGCAACCCTTACGCGAATTAAACAGCCGAAATAATGTGTACCAAGAAGATCTAGATGGGACGAGCAATCCATTTATTGATCAAAAAGATGCAACACAAGCGATTCCAGCAATTTTCTCGTATTCAATAGTTCCGAACGGTGCCCAGATTGGTGACCACGCTGAACTACTCATGGCAGGTCAGCCGGTTACATTTGAAATCCGTGGCACAATAGCTGATTTTCCAACCGTGTCATCCGATTTTGTTATCGTCAACGAGGCTACATTTAATTCTTATGCTGGAGAATCGATTTCAAAACAGCTGAACAAATCAGAATTGTGGTTGAATACACAGGGCCAGAATCATGCTCAGATTATAGTCTTACCCTTTGTAGCTGCTGCTCTTCTTGCCGATGCAAGGGAAATTCTCCAAACCATTCAAAATAATATTCTTACTATGGGAACAATTCGCGCTTTTGGATTAAATGCATTAATCTTAGCTATTATCAGTCTTGCTGGCTTGGTGATGATCAATCGATTTTCAATCCGTAATCGAGTTTACGAATTTAGTATTTTAAGAGCACTGGGGCTTTCACAAGTTCAGTTTAATCAGCTACTGTTTGGGGAGGGCCTGCTTGTTCTTGGCTTGGGTTTGGTTTCGGGAATAACTCTTGGTTTCGGACTGACATCCATCATGCGCCCCTATATATCTTTAGCTGTCTCCAGGACCTTAACTGGAATGGTTGTCCATCAAGTCAATATTGATTGGATGAGTATTGCATTTTCTATAATTGTTATGGTCCTCATGTATATTATTGCCACCTTGCTGATTTTCTTTGCAATGTGGAAATCAGAAGCCCATCGAATTATTAGAACAGGTGATGAATGAACACTGAAAAACAGTTTTTCGTATATTGCGACAATCTGGTAAAGATTTATAAGATTGCTGATTTGGAGGTCGTCGCTCTCCAAGGATTGGATTTATCCGTATCTGAAGGTGAAATACTGGCTTTGGTAGGTCCATCAGGTGCAGGAAAATCTACTTTATTGAATGTAATCGGTGGATTAGATATCCCCAGCGCTGGGAACGTTCATGTAGCGGGATATGATCTTTTATCAATGAAAGACAACCAGCGAGTGAAATACAAGCGGGAAGTTGTTGGATTTGTATGGCAACAGCCAGCTCGAAATCTTCTTCCATACCTGACTGCCAAGGAAAACGTGGAGCTACCAATGATGCTGAACAAATCTACCGAAAATATCAAGTCGAAAAAGGCGCTGGAGCTATTAGATGTTGTAGGCTTAGCGGACCGAGCAAATTTTCGTCCGGATCGTCTCTCTGGCGGTCAGCAACAACGGGTCGCAATCGCTGTTGCTTTGGCGAACAATCCCCCGCTCCTCCTAGGTGATGAAATGACCGGGCAGATCGATTCTGAATCCGCCTCGGAAGTATTTTCGACCTTGCGGAAGGTAAATGAAGCCTTCAACACCACGGTGATATTAGTCACGCATGATCCGCTTGTCTCGAATCTTGTTGATAGGGTGATCGCTATTCGTGACGGCCGTACAAGCACAGAAATTAGGCGTCAGAGAGATGAGATCAGCGGTGATATCAACGAGGAAGAATGGGTTATTCTAGACCAGGCAGGTCGTTTGCAGCTGCCAAAACCATATGTAGAATCACTCGAATTAAAGGACAGGGTCAAGGTTCGCCTGGAAGAGGATCATGTGACTGTTTGGCCACAACATAGAGTAGCTGAATTTATCCGCTTGGGTGCTCCTGAGATCGCCCATTTCAAACCTTACGAAAATTTTGTCTCTGGCCAAAACGGCAATGCAATCAAGGTAAAAGATATCTCACGCGAATTTGTGATGGGCAGCGAAAGAATTCAAGCCCTGAACAAAGTCAGCTTTGAGGTAGAGGAAGGAAAATTAGCTCTGATTCGGGGTCGTTCGGGATCTGGAAAGACTACTCTATTGAACATAATCGCTGCTTTGGATAAACCTACTAGCGGGGAAATCAAAGTTGGAGATCTTGCGGTAACCAATTTATCTGAATCAGAGATCATCCAATATAGAAGAAAAAGGATCAGCTTCATCTTCCAAACATTTGGATTACTGCCATATCTGACGGTTGAGGAAAACGTCGAAATCCCATTGAGGTTATTACATACCCCCCGCAAGGAACGTCAAATACGGGTCAAAGAAGTTCTCGACTTGGTGTCTCTTGACCACCGTGCAAAACACCGTACTTACGAATTGTCTGGTGGAGAACAACAGCGAGTTGCCATATCTCGTGCTTTGGTCAACCGTCCCTCCTTATTATTGGCGGATGAACCCACCGGACAGCTGGACAGTAATACAGGCGCGACCATCATCCGATTACTGCATGAAATTGCTGAGAGGTTCGGTGTCACGGTTATCGTTGCCAGTCATGATCCAAACGTCATTCAATATGCAGATATGATTATCGAGCTGAAAGATGGGAAGCAAGTTGATCCTCAGGTCCAGGAAATCACTAAGGTTATCACCTAATATCTTTAGCTCATGGGAATAATTATTTACATTTATACAAATCCTGCACCCGGCAGAAAATAGGTTGAAAACGGGAGAACATTCATGGCAAAATTTGTCGTTCAACGCTTGTTGGTCATTCCCTTACTGTTATTGTTAGTAAATTTTCTGGGTTTTACTTATGCTCATTTTGCCCGGCCAATTCGCGCGGCAAGAACGCCTTATGTACCTTCAGAAGAGTCCGGACCATTATTCCCAGCATACATTGATTATTTACAAACTTTGGTGGCTCTCGATTTTGGCATGGAGCTGGCCACCCCCGAAGGTTCTCGGTCCAATGTACCGGTTACGCTTGGAGACACATTGAAACAAGCAACTGCGGCGAGCTTAGGTCTCCTTGGGATTGCATTATTATCCAGTACCATCGCAGGTCTATATCTTGGGTTTAAAGCAACCAAGAATGACCCACCTGATATCTCACGCTGGTTGACTGTCTCTTCCACGGTCGGCTTGGCTATGCCTAGTTTCTATATCGGCAGTCTATTCATCATTGCTTTAATTTTCTATGTTATCTGGCGTGGACCGGATACGGATATGCCCTTGCCGATAAGCGGTTTTGGATGGGATGTTCATCTCATCTTGCCTGTCGTCGCATTAATGGCCAGACCAACTTTCCAGCTAGCCCAAGTTACCGCTGGTGTGTTATCTGGTGAATTGGGCAAGCAATATGTAACCGCTGGTCGCAGCTTAGGGCATACTTGGCGATCGATTCGTTTACATTATGCCTTGCGAAATGTAATCGCCCCGGTGATCTTAACCATAGCTGGTTTACAGCGGTTCTTGGTTGGAGAATTGATCATGATTGAATGGCTGTTTAGATGGCCAGGGTTAGGTCGTATCCTAGGCTGGACATTAGTGCCAGCCCAGCTGACTTCCTCCCGCGGTTCACCACTGTTCCTTAATGCGCCTGTGATGGCCACAGTGCTCACGCTCATCGCTGCATTATTCTTGATTACAGATCTTATCGCGGCTATATCTGTACGGTACTTCGATCCCCGATTGCGTGAACAGGATAAAGATTATTCAAACGTCTAAGCATTGCCATCCTGGGAGTTTATTTTGAAAGAAAAATCGATTCGCGAACATAATAAGGTTGATGATTTCCAAGAAACTGCACCCCGGAAACGGTTAAACTGGCCGATCATTGCAGGTATATTCATCATTTCAATCATATCGGTGATTGCCGTCATCGGGCCGGACATTGCTCCTAAAGATCCGAACGAGGAGCACAATATCACGATGATTGAAGGTGAGTGGTATATCCCTCCATTCAATATTGGTACTCCTGGGTACCCGCTCGGATCAGATAGCTTCGGAAGAGATTTGTATTCCCGATTGCTCTGGGGTATCCAACCAACGATGATCATGGTACTGATTGTCGCATTTGTACGCTTAATCATCGGAGTCGTGATCGGATTAGCTGCAGGTTGGTTCACTGGTAAAACCGGGCGCTTCCTTAACAGCCTTATCCAGATATCCCTTGCTCTCCCAGTTCTATTGGTTGCCTTAGGGGCCATCGCAATCGTTGGCGTTGAATTGGGAATCTGGGCTTTTATCATCGGCTTGTCCCTCACTGGTTGGGTGGATACAGCATTGCAGGTAAGAGAACAGACAAAAATTGTCAAAGGTCAAGTCTATATCGAAGCCGCAAACGCATTAGGGGCCACAAACCAACAAATCTTATCAAACCATATCCTCAAGCAAATCACGCCTATGCTGCTCATGCTTTTCGCATTTGAGATCAGTAGCACTTTAATGTTGACAGCAGGATTAGGCTTCTTGGGATACTATATTGGTGGCGATGTGTGGGTGGATGTCGATGATTTTGTCGCCAGGAGAATCAGCGGAAATCCGGAATTAGGTCAGATGCTGGCAACTTCCTGGGTGACGCTGACAAAACCTTGGGCAATGGTTGCTGTAGGAACAACGGTTTTCCTCACTGTACTTGGATTTAATTTAATCGGCGAGGGACTTCGTCAAAATATTGGCTTTGCAATCGTTCAAAAGAGAACAGCATTTGCAGATGCAAGAACCAATTTTGCGCTTTGGTTCAATGAGCATCTCTGGCATCCTGCTCTGCAATTCATTCGAATTAGATCCCTGCGCTACGGGTTTGCTGTTATCGGAACCCTCTTTGTTCTGGGATTTGGTGCTTTGTTGCTACTCGATGCAGCAGCGCAGTCCGACGTGTCTTCCATAATAAATTATTACCCACAGGAAGAAAATTCCACACAGGAAATTCAGGCAACCATGGTGGGAACTGCTCAAAATAGCCAGGACAGCGGTATCTCAGAAATTGAGATAATTTACAATCCTGAGATCGTATGGGAATCATACGACGAAAATGGTTTTTCAGGTGGTCTTACCCTTTCACCAACCCAAGACAAATTTTATTATATGTCCAATGCGGGAACAGTTTATGCTGCAGATCTGGATGGCAATTTAATTTTACAAACCGAAATTCCCAATGGTGGTAAAGGTGAACCTGCAATTGACGAGGATGGCAATTTGTTGGTGGCTGATCCAACCGGAGGATTATCAAAATTATCTCCCCAGGGTGAGCTCCTTTGGCAATTTCAATCCACCTCCGGTGATCGCTCTCACTCGGGACCCGCCATTGGAAAAGACGGGACGATCTACTACACTGTTGGCACAAGTTCAAAAGGTTTCTTGCAGGCAGTATCACCTTCAGGCGAGTCTATTTGGGTAACTCAAACAAAGACTCCTTTCTTCTTTGAAAAGCCACAACCAAGTGCAGACCGTGATTATGTCTTCCTAAAGGATGATATCTTTCTCTCTGGAAGTGGTGAATTGCTCGATTTCACCTTCGAATTGGATGTTTTGAGATTTTTCTCTGGGGATAATGGAAAGAATTATCTTCTTGCTGGGCGCAATATCATAGAATGGAAGCTGGAGGGAACAGAATTAGTTGTAGTCGATATGATCGAATGGGATACATCCAGTTTTAGCAATGTCACTGCTCCCGCACAGGTAGGTGTTAATGCACAGGGTGAATCCTGGCAGCTTTATACGACTCCGGGAGGACATACCAGCGTTGTTTGGGTTTCTCAGGACGACAGATTTCTCGGAATCAGCACCTTCCCTAAAAGTGCCAGTATCCTGGTATCGGTTGAGGACGATCTTTCAGCTATAGTCTGCGGAGGTGGGGCTTTTTATGCCATCTCCACAGATTGTGGATTGTTGGGTCCAGAATTTGAAGATCCAATCTGGAGTCTTCACCTGGGTGATTTCGGACCTGTATTAGGAGGATTTGCACTTAATGGGCACTATTACGTATCCACAGAAGAGGGATACGTTATCAAACTCGATGAAAACCAGGAAACAGTTCTAGCGGCTGGTGCCGAAACACAATTACCAGAAGGTGTATTGCCAGAAGAAATTGGGATCCAATGGGCTTACCAAACCAATTTTGAGGATGGTGCTGTGATTAATCTCGAGAAAAACTCTGAAGGCCTGATTTTCATCTTTACGGGAGATGAAAAAATACACATCCTCGATCCCAATGGAGAAGTCCTCAATGTTATCCAATTGCCAGCTTCGCTTTATTATGAGGTTAGCACAACGGGTCGCAGTGCACCACTCCAGATTCATCCTGAAATACTACCAGATGGGACAATCATATTGATTTCAGAAGATCTTGCCGTTTACGGAATGGACACTGATGGAAATATTTTGTGGGAGGATACACTGAATGCAGATCCAGCAGAACCATCATTGATGGATGAAAGCGGTACTCTATATATTATTGATATAAATGGTGGATTGAATGCAATCAACAAGGATGGATTAAAATGGCGATTTCAATCCGAAGCTGCCGACATGCCTGCTCACGGTTTTACATTAGGCTCAAATGGGAATATTTACTACGTGGTTACTAACTACAGCAAAGGATACATCCAGGCAGTTTCCAATGAAGGAGAGAATCTTTGGGCAACTCAAACCACTACCCGAGATTTTTATGACGGGTTAAACATCAGCAGCGACGGAAGTTTCATCTCGCTTGCTGAAAATTTACTGCAAACTAACGATGGGATGATCGTGGAATATTCTCCTACGGATATTATTGATGAATATATTTTCTCTTCTAATGGCCAGAATTTCCTCCGCTCTACCCATACGGTTCGCGAATGGCGATTAGGAGCTTCCGGAATAGAAATTCTTAATGAAGGATTGGTCAGTGAAGAAAATACCACTTTGAGACCACCACTGGGATCTCTAGCAGATTCAAATGGGATAGTTTGGCTTTTTTATCCAGAAAAATATACCGGTGGAGGGACGATTATCGTTTGGATGTCTCCTAACGGTGAAATCATCGGCAGGCACCTTCTCGAAAGAAATTTTCAAAACATCACATCAATTGATTCTGAAAAATCCCAGCTAACAAAATGCACAGAATTTGAAAGTGAACAAACAATGGAATGCAAAACATATTCAGCAAAATCCGGGGAATTAATATGGGAGGTATTTCTAAAAGATATTCCCCATTATTATGGTGGAAAAATAATTGATAACTTCCTATATTTATATGCTGAGGATAATTCAATATACGAGTTATTTATTGGAGAACCACCCAGCGAATAATACTAATTCAAGACCAACCCGAATGGAGAGATCAAACACCAGCCTCTAAAAAATTTTGGGAGGCTGTCAATTTAATGTTTGGTGCTTTTTCCTTGCCTTCTTGGAAGTTTTCTTTTATAGTTTTGCCATGAAAAACTCCCAGCTGAAGGTTAACCAAATCATTTGCGGAAATAGTCTCGAAATCTTAAAAACTTTCCCTGATGAATGCATTGACTTGATATTTGCCGATCCACCATACAACCTTCAATTGAATCAGGAATTGTGGAGACCAAACCAAACATTGGTGGATGCAGTCAGTGATGGGTGGGACCAATTTGCTGATTTTAATAGTTACGATAACTTTTCCAGAGGTTGGTTAGTCGAATCACAAAGAATTCTTAAAAAAGATGGCAGCATCTGGGTAATCGGCACGTACCATAATATTTTCCGGTTAGGAAAATTAATGCAGGATTTGGGTTTCTGGTTCTTGAATGATGTTGTTTGGGTAAAAATCAACCCCATGCCGAACTTCCGGGGGGTAAGATTTACAAATGCTCACGAAACACTGATTTGGGCGAGTAAAAAGAAAAAGAGTAAGTATAAATTTAATTACCATGCCATGAAAGACCTCAATGGAGGTCGGCAGATGCGCAGTGATTGGTACCTACCCTTATGTACAGGAGCGGAAAGAATAAAAATTCAGGGTAAGAAAGCTCATTCAACTCAAAAACCAGAAGCCTTGCTCTTCCGGATCATTTTATCTTCTACGAATTCTGGTGACATCGTTCTCGATCCATTTTTTGGAACTGGTACCACTGGTGCGGTTGCCAAGAAGCTGAACAGATATTGGATTGGCATAGAGAATAATCCAGAATACGTCAAAATAGCTCAGCGAAGACTCGATTCGATTGAAAATCCAGGAGAAGATCCGCTCATCTTTCAAACTCAAGATAGGAAGCAACCCCGCCAGCGCGTCCCGTTTGGCAAGCTTATCGAAATTGGATTTTTAAACCCAGGACAATATCTCTTTTTTGTCGGTGATGCGAATATCAAAGCTGTGATCAGATCGGATGGCAATCTTTCGATCAACGACTTCACAGGATCGATCCACCAGACTGCAAAACATTTATCGGATGGAAAACCAAGCAATGGATGGCAACTCTGGTATTATGAAAATGAGAGTGGAGGATATGATCTCATTGACAAATTGAGATCAGAGTATATCTCTCAATTCAATCTTGACAAAACCGAGTCAGTTGATATTGAAGATCACGCCTGACCAGGCTTCCAGAAATCATTACACTCCCAGTTCTAATAAGTTGCTCCCAATGATTGATCAATCAACATAAAACCATGCAAATCATTGACAACAATATTATAGATATTATCCCCGGATATGAAAAAATCCAGGCTGCTGAACGTGATTTACTGCGAAAATGGCGGGAACCTTTACTTGCAGAATACTCAAAGCAGAGAGCAGTATACGAAGAACAGAGAAGTGATGTGCAAGCACATCGAAAGGAATTCAACAAACGACTCCGGCTTGGAATTTGGCTATCGAGTGCACTGCTGCTACTCGGATTGCTGGTTTTACCGGCACTTATCTTGATCAGCGAACTTGGTGATATGCGCGGACCACTTTTTTGCTTCTCGCCATTGCTAATTCTTGGGGGGGTTACTGGCTGGGCGATTATCATCGTTTTGTGGATAATCGCAAAGGACCAGGTAGAACCAGAACCTCCCCTGAATCCGCTTAAGTCAGACCTGATTCACCCACTTGTACCTCTTTGGAAAGAAGGTCTTTTGGGTACCTTGCCAGGTAAGAAACCACACCCGGATGCTGATGGAGAATACCGGTTTATCTCGCGCTTAATTGCTCTGAATGATCCTTCTTATATTCTCTACCGGATCATGCCAGCTGAAAATAGATATATTGATGTTGTTATCATCGGTTCAAAAGGAGTATGGGTATTTGAAGTAATAAATCTTCCCGGGTTAGTTCGCTGGCGAGATGGAAGATGGTCCCACTTTCAGCCAGGAGGAGTCATCCCTCGCAGAGGAAAGGCGAAATTTCGATCGCTGGAGCTAGCCTTTGATAAATCATGGCAGGAATCTGCATCCACTGTAGCTGATATCCTTTCAAACTATCAAGAACAGCAGGAGCGAAATTTCGACATTAAAATTCCGGTGCGCGGTGGATTAGTCTTCGCCCACCCGAAAGGCAGGTATGATATTCCAGCTGGATGTCCTTTCAATTGGGGAGTTGTCTCCTTCTGGATAGAGAAGTTACACAATGTCCCTGACCTTGTTGGCATAGACGAGTACTTAACATTGGAAATAAACCAAGCTCTGCTGGCAAAACACCATCAATTTGTTAATCTGGGCAATCATCGATCGATGATTGCTTACGGTGATCAACTTAAAATGGTAGTGGAGAGAAATATCCAGAGTTGGTTGGAGAATAATTGATTTGGAAATAAGGGGTAATTTTCTTGTAATAATATAAAATTTTCAGATGATAAAAAATTTGGGGAAATTAAAAGCGGCGGAATACACCAAATATCAGTAGAAGCAAAACTGAACCTATTGCAGCTTCGACAATAGTTCCGATAATCCCAGATAAGAAGTGAAAACCAAAGGTATAAAATGCCCAACCAGAAATAATCGCACCCACGATTCCAATAAGTACAGCTCCCATTAATCCCATGCGCATCCCACCTATCACGGTATCAAGGAGAATTCCGACGATAGCACCAACAATAATCCAGATAATGATCGATTCAAAGGTCATCAAGATATCTCCTTTACTTCTTCCTTCGCAAAAATTTGGATCGTTATTATAAATCAAGAGAGATACTTATAAATTCCTTTCAGTGAATTAAGGTTCATCCTTTGGACGAACTTTTGAACTGTTGCGAGATCAACTGCCAGACAATTTTTGCTTGAACGGAGAATCGTATCCATGGGTGATTCAATTCGGCATGTGGATTGGCAGCTGTAGAACTAACCACAGCCGTTTTGCCAAACGAAACAATCGTCTGCGTGATGATTTATATCCAACCTAGCATGGCGAGAACCTGAGATGCAAGAAAAATTAGCCAAACAATCACCAATACCCACCCGATCCGATCGACTGTGGATGGCACGTTAAGAGGTTTATATTGGTCCTTCATGGCGAATATCATCCTGTTAACGCCAGGTCTATTAGGGTATTCTTCTCCTCTCACGGCCTTATCAATATAGCTGATATAGCTTTCACTGAATAAATCCAGCTCCTCTTCGATTTCAACGACACGGTAATACAGCATGCTTTGGACGAAGTACCATACAGATGCCATCTTCTTCCACCAATATACTAATACGATAGATAAAGCACCAATAGCTGCTCGCAAAAAATAATCATACAAGCTCGGGCTTGCAGGGAGAGTTCCGCCCAGCAAAGCAAGTCCAGCTATCGAGCCTGTGACCAATACCGCAGCCGTACTCCAAATAATATCTTCAAGATGGTCAGCGTTGTTTTTTGAAAGATCATATTCTTTCAATAGAGCCTGCACTCTGGTGTCTGAAAGTGTGGACGTTGCTGAATCTTTTTCGTTTACCTCTTGATTAGACATAACTCCAGCCTCCTTATTCCAAGAGCCTTCCCCCATTCCAATTAAATTAATAAGCCCTCTATTGGTAGTTAAACCGATGCATTTTTTTGATTCGGAGAAACTAATAAAAATTGAATAATAAAATAAACTCAACGGGAAAATTTGGATACCGCGATGATGGTTGAATCATCGCCTCAAATGCAGCCAGGAATTGATTTTGAAGCTATTACAAGTATATAAAAAAATAATTCCCATGGCAATATAACATAGATGCTTGATTGGGAATGATACCTGGTTGTAATCGATTCAGATCGAAATTAGAGAGGTATTTAATCAATATTAGCTGGTTTTCACTCAAATTCTCCTATTCGATCTTCAATTGTTCAACCGGAACTCAAAGGTTGAGTCCGTTCGCGATTCGACCTCAATGACTTGGTTGGTTTTAACTTTCGATATTCCGAACCATTGCCATTGCGAGAGGAATTTAATTTGTGAATGGTAGAATCTTTCCCATCTCGATATGCAAAATAAGCGGGGGAAAGAATTTCGACTTCAGCAAGGTTGAACTTGTCCAGGATATTTTGATGCAATTCTGAATAAATATCTGCCATGAGCAGGGGCTTAGCTGTATAGGCATTCAATTCATAGGTGATATGATGATCGTTCAAACTTATCTTCAATACAAAGGGAGATGGATTATCCAGTATGTCTGCGGTTTCCAGTGCAGCAGATATCAACAAATCTTGGACCAGTCTCCATGGCTCAGCATATCCGATAGTGACAGAAGTATGGAGCACAAGCCCTGATTCTCTGGCTTGTGAACTGTAATTCACTATCTCATTCTGCATAACGATAACATTTGGAATCGTTACAATTACGTTCTTAATAGTCTTCACCCGGGTGACAAGTAGAGTGCGATCGATCACATCCCCCTCCGTGTCTCCGATTTTCACCCGATCACCGATCTTTAAACCTCTCGAATAGGTAAGCACAATACCCGAAATAATATTGGTCACAAGCGAGGTCGAGCCGAGGGAAATTAAGAATCCAACAAATATTGATAACCCTCTGAACATTGGCGAGGACGAACCCGGAATATGAGGGAAAGCTGCTACCAAGGCGAAAGCTATCACCAGGAACCTCAGTAATTGGTACGTAGGTTCAACAACTTCCGGGTGGATGCTGGAAAACTTGATTTTTCCCTGCTGAAGACCTTGATAAAAGAAGTATAGCAGTTTCAAGGCTAAGCGGGTGATCAGCGCAATAACAAATAATGCCAACAAGTTGGGGATAAAGTTCAGCAACAATGTCCAAAACTCGCCGACCAGAAAACCCATTTTTTCCAGTAGTAACCTGGCAACGCCTTCGGTTTGTGGGTACAAACTGAACACCATCGTAACAAAGAGCACACCAATAATAAGAAAAACTGCGTGGCGAATATACTTTGTGATCAGGATCAAAATCTTCACCATGCGGTTGGGAGTGAATATTTCAAGATTTTGGATCCGGACAACTTTGAAGCGAGTATTCCGTAAATTATGAATTATTGCAGATATTTTCAGGAAAAACCAGTTAATGAGCGGGACCAGCACAAGAATGAAAATAACCCCCAGTGCAATCACAATCTCATCAACAAGATACGAATACCCACGCCAACTAGACTCGGGAATCAAATTCTTAATAAACGAAGTGATTACTCCACCCTGGTCGGGTTCCAGGCTCATCAATACAGTTAAAATCAGCCAAAGGGATATCATCAGGATGAACGACAAGAGTGATTGAGAATTCCGCTGGAGATACTTGCTATCAATTATTCGTGCCAACCAACCGGATAATGATTTAAAATTTTCCGATCGTTTGAATAGATATGTAATGATAATAGACAGAAAGAGTGCTGTGATCAATCCACTGACAATTATATTTATTCCAAGGAATAAAGAATCCATTCGCGGCCTCTCCCCTAAATTCCTTCATCCAATAATTAAGTACATAATGCCCATTCATTCTATGATGGTATCCTCGATATTAGTCGAGAAAGCAGGGTGGGTATATGGAGAAAAAGTACCATTCCAATTTCCTGAGACAGGTTCACAAACATGGGAAATACAAAGAAATTAATATAATTCCAAGCCAGCCGGGACTCGGACTGGCATGTATTTATCCTGGCCAGGTTCAAAAATTGGCACTCCAGTTCAATTACCTTTAGAGTTATATTCCGTTTATAATTATGAGATTTCCCTGAAAGGACTACGATCTTACTTTACTGGTGACCGTAAAAGCTCTTAATTTACATAATAGAAGATCCTCGAGGAATAAGGATGAACCAGTTGAATAATGACCAGTTAAAAGTTGGCCTAGCCCAGATCGCGCCTGTGTGGTTAAACCGTGAAAAAACTTTCCAAAAAGTGCTTGAATATACGCAAAAAGCGATAAATGAAAGATGTGACTTGGTTGCATTCGGGGAAGGAGTACTCCCAGGTTATCCATTTTGGATTGAACGCACTGGTGGTGCGATCTTCAATTCACCTATCCAAAAAGAATTCCACGCACACTATTTAACCAATGCAGTACAAATCGAATCTGGCCATCTAGACCAGCTCTGTGTTATGGCAAGAGAGAACCAAATAGCAGTTATGCTGGGTTGTATCGAGCGTCCTCTCGATCGGGGAGGCAAAAGCCTATATGCCAGCCTGGTTTACATTGATCGCTCTGGAATTATCCAATCTGTTCATCGAAAATTAGTCCCCACCTATGAAGAGCGCCTAACCTGGTCGCCGGGAGATGGACACGGTCTTAGAACCCATGCGCTTGGACCTTTCACGATCGGTGGGTTAAATTGCTGGGAAAATTGGCTTCCTCTTGCTAGGGCGGCCTTATATGGCCAAGGAGAGGACCTGCATGTTGCTGTGTGGCCAGGAGGTTCCCACAACACCCAGGATGTCACCCGCTTCATTTCCGTAGAAGCACGCTCCTTTGTTTTGTCAGTCTCGGGCTTGATGCGGAGTGGAGATTTTCCCCCTGAAACACCATATCTATCTGAAATACTGGGAAATTCATCCGAGTATTTAGCCAATGGGGGATCATGCATCGCTGGTCCGGATGGGAAGTGGATCGTTGAACCCGTGGTTGGCGAGGAGACTTTGATCATCGCCAAGCTTGATTACAACCGCATCAGGGAAGAAAGACAGAACTTTGATCCGGCAGGTCATTATTCCCGTCCTGATGTCCTGCAGCTAACAATCAATCGACAGCGCCAAAGCACTTTGAAAATTAATGATTAATTCTCGTTCTATTTTCAGCGATGAAGAATAATTATCATCCTCGATTATCCACCGCGTAGTTAGACTACCGATAAAAATGCATAAAATGGTTTCTTGTGGTTAACCAGGCAGGAAGTGCATCGCCGAATTTATACTGCTGGAAGTAATCCACACAAATTACAGCTCATTCTTCTTCCGGCTGGCGATTGCCAATGTATTGCCCGATGGATCGTTGAAAAATGCCATCCACTCTTCTTGATTAGGTTCACCGAATAAACCCACCCCATCCCGGTGGATCAATTGCGGTTCAGATGTAAATGATATCCCTTTCTCCACCAATTCTGCATAAGCAAAGTCAATATCATCCACCCAGAAATATATTGTGGCGTTCGGAGAGCCTTTTTCGAGGAGCAAGCGGACCCCAGAAAAATCAAAAAACGCCAAACCTGGTGGATCGAACCTCCCTATAAATTTTGCTTGCAGAACAGTTTCATAAAAAGAGACTGCTTCATCAAGATCGTGCACATGCACAGCAAGCTGGTGAATGCGGGTGATTTTCATAAAATATTCTCCATAATGATCGAAAACATCATTGCCTATGCGAAATATCCGCTTTGGGGAAATCTTGGTTAAGTAAGGGAATCGAGCATGTCTCGATTGGGAGCTCATTAACCTAATGTGGACAGTGTTTTGATTAAGTGATGCAAACTCTACCCGTGGTATCTCCAAGGAGATGTTTTTTTAAATCTTCATTTCAGTTCTTAAGTTATGCAGAATCCTTTCCGTGAGATCGTGGTATGGAGTGATTATGAGTGGTTTCAATTCACCTTTATTTTGGATAATTCCCACCAAAATGACAATCATGACGAATCTGTTGAAATTAATTAGGTGATCCATTAAAGGACATTGAATTATACTCTCCAAGTATTATATTTAGCACAAGGATAATGAGCATACAAAAGACATCCCCTCAAAAAAATATCATAGGTTACCTAATCCCTAAGTTGATTTATATTTGATATTTTCACTTGGGAGCAATTATTTCACTGACAAGATTCGCGCAATTGGGAAATCAGTGAATTCTGGCTATTTACCGCGACGACTGTCCAGAATTTACTGCGCTATCCGGCGAGAAGTCATGGGACAATAATCCGCAGCAGAGTGGTTTCCTTGTGATAAAGACCAACTCATCCTAGTTTTTCTACGATCAGCAAAAAATCGATCCTTGCCGTGGCTCCCATGCCTTGAAAAGTCGGTTTGACATTGGGGACAATAGATACGACTTCGCCGGATAACCTATTCAGAAATTCTTCCAATCTTTCCTGATCAGTTTCCATCTTCAGATCAAATCGATGCACTTTGTATTTCATTCTTTCCTCGCAAATTTCTGCCGTTTATCTACAAATTAACCAGGCGATTACCAAAATATCCCAAATTTGAGCCCCTATTATATAAATTGTACTAAAATCTTGTAAAGAATTTATGAAGACCAAGAGCTTATTGTGCCACGAATTTTGTAAAAGTAAAAATAGCGGTCGCTTTTATCCCCTCAGCTTCTCGCGCCGATAGATGCTTTATCCTGGTATTAGAATCTCCGACAGAAACTATCAGCTGGATAACTCCGATATCCAGAGCCCGACCTGCTGCTCCTTTACTTGAAAACCCATCCCTTGATAGAGTCGTTCCGCCTCTGAACCAGATTCGGAAACAATGACAAGGTCATCGCTGTCTGTATGATCCAGCGCATATTTGCCTGCCGTAAATAACAAAGCACTGGCGATCCCTCGTCGGCGGAAATTCGGGTGGGTTTGTACTGACTGGTACCTGGCAAGTTCCCCCTCCCAAAAGATCCCCAGGTCAGCGACCAGCTGCTGACCAATGAAGGCTCCGAACCAGACTCCCCTTCCAGCGGAAACCATTTCCCGGTAACGCTGCATCTGGCGCTGCCTGAATACGCGGTAACCAGCTTCAGAGAAGATCGGTTCCCTGCAGGCAACCTGGTTTTCGATAGCCTGGTGCCAGTCATCATCGGATGTCAGAAACCGCAGGGATGAATCTGGCGAAAACTTTGATATGAGGTCTTTACCTCGGGCAGTCAGCACAGATGAAACCTCCAGGAGGAATCCACTCTCTACGAAAGGCTGGGCTGCACCAATCTCACCTCCAGTGGTATCCCAGCCGAATGCTTTGTGTTCATATACCGGGGGTCCACCGATTTCCTTGTTGAATAATTCCTGCCACTTGAGGTAATCACCTTCCTCAGGAGGATGGCTAAACAGGAGGAAATTCCCCCAATAGAAGGTGGGGTTGCTGGGAGTTTTGACAACCAGGTAATCGCCGCGGTCGATGATCTCACCATCAAAAGCGGGGAAGATCAGTTCCGTACGGTATCCAAGCGATTGGACTTGCATAGATTCACAGTCAATTTTAACTGATTCCCTCGCGGAATGGGGGATTTTAATCGAATTTCAACCGAATTGTCTTTATAATGATTGCAAGGAGAAATCCTGATGAACAAGAACACGAGAAGCTGGGTCCGGATTACCCGCTGGATAGCACGCTTGTGGAGCTTAGTACCCATAACGTTTGCTTTAGCCGAGGTTCTGTTCCCACACACGGAGGGAAGTGAAATTATTCCCTGGACCGATTGGCTTGCGCTCGTTATTGCTTTACTCTCCATAATAGGTTTAGCAATTGCGTGGCGCTGGGAGCTCCTGGGGGGCTGGATATCGCTGATTGCCCTGGTGGTATTCACTATCCTGTTTGTAATCACTGTGGACAGGTCATTCCCGACAGTGCTGATCTTCCTGGTTGGCATTGGTGTGCCAGCAGGGTTGTTTCTAATCAGTGGCTATGCGCAACGTACTTAAATCTCGATTTGAATAATTCATTTTAATGAATTAATGCACGATATGCAATATAAAGCACCACAATCCAGGTGATTTTGTGGCAGCTAGGCTTATTTGGCTGACAATTTAAACCCGAACAATCAAGGTTCAACCTACTTCTTGCCGCCCCCCCCACCGTAATAAGAGATTCCGAGGAACTATTGGAGAAAATCTTATTCGATTGTTGAAATATTTAACCGCTTGCCTATTATCAATATAGCAGCTAGAACATATCATTCTTGCTTTTATACAGTTATTACAACTTTACCTTTTACGTATCCTTCTTCGACATAGCGTATTGCTTCAGGGACTTCACTTAGTGAGTAGCTTTTATCAATAACAGGTTTGAGTTTACCTGATTCCCACAGTGTTGTTAAATATACTAAATCTTCCTGGGTTAGTATCGGCATGGCGACACCCATTTTCCGGCTCCCGGTTATCGAAATTAACGGACCCAATAGCAGTGCCTGGATATATTGGGTCATTGAACCTCCCACACACACAAAACAACCTCCGGGACTTAATGCTCGCCTATATTCCAGTATTGAATGGTTGCCCCCGACTGCGAAAATCAGATCATACTGGTGCCCATTTTTGAATAGATTTTCCTTTTTATAGTCGACAACGTGGTCTGCACCAATTGAACGCACCATTTCTAATTTCCCCGTGCTACACACACCTGTCACTTCTGTCCCAAATGATTTCGCAATCTGCACAGCGAACGTGCCAACTCCACCAGAGGCACCATTGATTAGAACTTTCTTTCCAGTTTGAATCTGTCCATTGTCGCGCAACCCTTGTAGAGCAGTGATGCCTGCGATCGGTAGAGTTGATGCTTCCTCAAAGGACAAATTTCTTGGCTTGTGTGCTAAATTATTTTCTGGAACACACCGGAATTCGGCAAATGCACCAAAATTACTGATTCCAAATACCTCATCACCGGGTTGGAATTGTTTGACATTTTCACCCACATCTTCAACCCACCCAGACATATCATCTCCGAGTATTTTTGCTTTTTCCCTTGGTCGTGTTAGCCCATTCATAACACGGAATAAGAATGGTGTCCCTCTGAGGGTATGCCAATCAGCTGCGTTCACAGAGGCAGAATGGATTTTTACGAGAACATCTCCCTCGTTAGGGCATGGTTTCTCCACTTCTTGGAGATGCAAGACCTCTGGAGAACCATATTCTTCATACAAAATCGCTTTCATCATGATAACCTTCCTTGTGTTGATTTGGTAAAACCCATCGAATTGATGAATTTAATTTGGATAAGGAGTTCAAATAAAAAGAAGTTTTCTCGGAGAATTCATGACTATATGTAATTAAAAAAAACTTCCCGGATTCTCTTGGGTGGGAAGATT
>CP070764.1:1264196-1288852 GCA_020349245.1 Chloroflexota bacterium
ACATCTATATACAAGAAGAAGCAGAATATGAAATTCAAAGAAGCGATCAAGCGTTTTCGTAAGCGATTGAGGTTTGCGAGAGAAGACCAAGAAATGGATATGCCCCTGGAATTCCAGAAGCTGATCCAGATGATTGATAACACGCAAGAAACAGAATTATCCTGCGAGGATGTGTACCAATTACTTGACCAGTATGCAGACCTGATTCAGCAAAGCAAGAACGCACAGGAATTGATGCCCCTAGTGGAGCACCACATCAAGATCTGTCCTGACTGCCGGGAAGAATTTGAGGCCCTATTGCGCATTCTCCAATCCGCGCCTGCGTAACTGCCAGAACAATGAAAGGTTTGAATTCGCGAGATGGTGGAAGGCTATACCCATCTCGCAATATTTAAATTGATGAACTTGAACTCTTTGGACTGATACCAGCTGGTCACCCACGAATCAATTTTTTTCAAATGTTGGTCCCATTTCGAATGCATTCAACCGCCAATCATATGCTTTATACTGAAACTTGATTTTCTCTTCATTATCCCGAAGCCAAGATTTCCGATCCCCATCTTGCAGATGCTCAATCAAAAAATCAAGAATTCCTTGCCTGCCTCCGAAATCTTTTGCGAACCACTTAAAAATGGTACTGAGCTGCACCTTGTGGGTACCTTGATCGAAGCTTATATCTTGATTAATAAAATTCCGAGCAGCGAGATCGAGCTGCGAGTCAAGATTCTGCGGAGAATAGACCTGGATGGGTGGACAGGAACGGCCTGCACAATTGAGAGCGAAATGAATGCGTACATCCACTGGATCGATTGCCCAAGCTAATCGTGGATCTGCGGAAGAGAACTGCGGCCCAGGCGACATTGGGTGACCCCGGTTACATCGCAGTATGCCATGCTCAATATCATCCGCATTCATCCGATACCCGCCAACGTTATAAGCAGTCCGGCGGAAGAATGCTAACAATTTCAATGGATTAGGCCCAATGCCCTGGGTAATCTTGCTGGCAATAACGCCATCCAGGATGAGCGCGTTGTAGAGGTTGATCCAGAAGGACATTTTCTTTTCATAACTGGTCAGGTTTCCAGGGTCGAATTGAATTAAACGCGGGGAGCAATATTGACGATATTCTAGATAAAGCCGGCTTGTTTTCAAAGTGTGATAATCAACAAATCTGCCTCCCTCATCAATGGCATATATCCTGACCGTATCCAAGAATCGCTTCAATTCGGCGGTTATCTCCGAATCAGAATCGATTCCCCCAAGAGCAGCTGCTCCAGTATCATTCAAAACCCTTGCCCCGGAAGCCGTTGCCCAGGAGAGGACGAACTCCCGCAAATTAACCAGATGATCGCTCCACGTCGTTTGCCAGATATTCAACAGCTCATTCCCATCCGTAGATCTCTTTCGATTTGAGCTGGCAGAATGCGACTCGTTCATCCCAATCACCCATCACTATTTCCACTGATCTGGGAAATAGCCATGGACTTTTCGATAAAAGCCCCAACACGAGCTTTTAGGGCTTGTGGAGATCCAGCACCCACCTGCCGGTCTCTTATCTCACCACCGGCGATGAACAGCAAGGTTGGGATTCCTTGGATACCAAAGTTCATCGCCCATTCCTGGTGTTCATCTGTGTTTACCTTTACCACCAGTACTCGGCCCTCATTTTCCTGAGCAATTTCCTCCAATACCGGTGCGATCATGCGGCAAGGGCTGCACCATGGAGCCCAAAAGTCCACCACCACAGGTAAATCAGATTCCAAGACCAATTCTTTAAATTCGCCATCAGATAAATGGATAATATTGTTCATCGATATCTCCTTGATAGAGCTTTCACTGATTAGATGCAGATCAAAACAGGAATCTTACGCCAATCGATTTCTGCAAAAGGATAGTTAATTAAAGAACAGTCTGAGAAGTAAGAAATCCCCTACCTGGGCTATCTAGCCTTGTAAATCCGGGGGAGGATAATATAATCATCCACAGGTAAAGGTTATCAAGTAAATCGACCAAAAGAAAACGAGAATGCAAATTTATCATCCCTTGAAGAGTATCCAGCGACGAGAAACGATGTACATGCCAGGCGATCCGGCACCAGATGTGCAGCTGCGAGAATTAAATGGCAGTCAAATCGATCTTTCTGCGACTTGGAGTCATGGCAGCCATGCTCTTTTGGTCTTTTTACGCCACCTGGGTTGACTGCCCTGCCGTGAGCACTTGGCGCAGTTGCGTCATTTCCAGGAAGCAATCAACACACTTAATACCCGGGTAGCAGTGATCGCATTCGCCACACCTGTTCAAGCCGCAAAATGGATCGAAGAAACTCAATCCCCATATAAATTCTTACTCGATCCCCAGAGAAAATCTTACCGCGCATACGGGCTTGACTACTCACTGGCCCGTTCTTGGAGTCCAAAAATTTTTCTCCACTATGCCTGGCTTATGGCTTCGGGGAGAAAGTGGCGGGGTATCCAAGGAGATAGCGGCCAACTCGGTGGAGATTTCATCATCGATCGAGCTGGCATTATCCGCATGGCTTACCGGAGCCATGATCCAGCTGACCGACCCAAAGTGAGCGATATTCTCGCCCACCTAGAGGCGATCGAGGAACCTTGATTATCCCGTCTTTTTCGAGTTCGCAGTCGGAAATTAGAACAGTATCAAGCGGGGAGTAAATGATAGAATAGGAAACATTCCACGATCCTGGCGTTGGTGAACGGGATTCAGGAGAAAGTTTCAGCATGGAAAAGAGATATCTGGTAGCAGACATCGGGGGAACCACGACCAGATTGGCACTGTTCGCCATCGATTCAAAGGTTTGCGAGCTAACTGAAAGTAAGAACTTTCAAAGCCAGGAGTACCTTTCGTTTGAAGAAATCCTGCAACAATATTTAGAGGATAAACATTACAATATATCCGGGGCCAGCATCGGCATCGCCGGACCAATCATGGAAGGTCGCTCAATAGTTACAAATCTCAATTGGGTGATCGAAGAGGGTTCGGTGAGTGAGGCACTGGGAGGAATTCCAGTCAACCTCTTGAATGATCTACAGGCTGTCTCTTACGCCATACCGCATCTTCAACCGTCTGATCTGGAAACCTTGATTCCCGGCGAACCAACACCGAGAGGAGGACTAGGTGTTGTGGCACCAGGCACCGGCTTGGGAGAAGGTTTTTTGCTCTGGACAGGAAATGCCTATGTACCTTTTCCATCGGAAGGGGGTCATGCCAGCTTCGGTCCTGAGACCCCGCTTCAATTAGAGCTTCTGAACTATCTGGACCCTTTATTTGGGCACGTCAGTTATGAACGGGTTTGTTCCGGGATTGGGATAACAAATTTATACGCTTTTCTGCGGGACGCGAAAGGATACGATGAACCCGTGTGGTTAAAAAACCAGATAACCGCAGTTGCAGACCCGGTACCAATCATCGTTGAGGCAGCACTGAACAAAAAAGCTGAAATATGCGTGGAAACAATGAGTCTCTTTGTATCCATCCTGGGAAGTGAATCTGGCAATCTGGCCTTGAAAATTCTTGCGACGGGTGGCATATACTTGGCGGGAGGCATTCCAAGACGGATCTTGCCTCTTTTAAGAGGGGACAACTTCCAGCTGGCATTTACGGATAAAGGACGTTTTGCCAAGATGCTTTGCGAAGTACCGGTTTATGTACTAACCCACCCCCAGGCAGGTTTATTCGGTGCAGCATGCCACGGGCAGCAGATCCTCGGGAAGTAGCAATTCTACTAATTTGACTGCTGCTGGTAAGCTGCACACATTCGATAACCAACTATGAAAACGAACAAGCCTGGCTTAATCCAGGCCTGTTCGCTATTTGTATCTCCTTTTACCAACCCTACAGGATCACATCTTCTCGCCGGGCAAATCGATGGTCACAGGTTTTACAGCCAATGATTTTAGTAGCCGGTAAATCAATCTGACAGTATCCACGGATATCACGAACAAGGCTATGCTGAGTGCCAATCGAAATGCATGCATCCCGATTATCATCAAAGACTCCCTGTCGGTGAATGTGGATTCAGAAAAACTTTCGAGATAAGTGAAGAAGTTCGCGACGCCTTCCTGGATCAGCCATTGGTTGTGTCCAGCGATCAATACATACAAAACATAGATGCTGAACAAGTTCGTGCCGATCTTCCCCACCCGGGTCCATGTTTCCCATCGCCCACGCCAAAGCAAGATTACATCCAAGGCGATACCCAGGAAGATCGACAACATGATCAGGGGGATATAGGAACTGATAATAGGATTCAGGATGATCTCCGTACCAGGAGTGATGACCATTCCGATCTTGTCCGGCAGGAAAAGCAATATCGCGGCGATCACCAAGGAGAAGGTGATCTCTACAACCATCCCACCCCTGCTGACGATCTCAACCTCCTCAACATCTGGCAGCTCCAACGGGTCCCATGCTTCATCATCACTTTCTGGTTTCACATCAAAACGCTGCAGAATAGCAAAGACAATGACAATGATGCCGAATGCTGTGAATACACTGCCAATCATCTCTGCGAAAAAATCTACGGCGGAAAGGAAGGTAATGATTTCCTGGTTAAAGACGACTGCAATGCCAAACAAAACCAGTTGAACGATGACAAAAACAAGCAAGGCGATGCCGACCACCATGCGAAAAAGCGGATAAAGTTGCGGACCAATCAAGTATTGACCTTCCGGCCAATATGCAGCAGCAACCTTGCGAGGAGGTCCAAACTCCAGCAATAAATTCACCACATCCTCCTGGCTGGGTTCATCACTCACCTGTCCTTCAAGCGTATCCACCAGCGTGGACCGCAACTCTTCCTGGATATCCGCTCTGTTCTTGCGGGGTAAATGGCGTCCAACATCATATACGTAACGATCGATAAGCTCCATGTTTTACTCCTTTCTAATCGACAATAAATCATCCATAACCTTGACAATGGCCAACCAGTCATCAGAAAGCAGGTCTAGTAATTCCCGACCTGTGTCACTGATCTGGTAATAGCGGCGAGGACGAGAGCCTTCAACGTTCCATTCACTAACCAATAAGCCCTGGTCTTCTAACCGCCTGAGCAGTGGATAGAGTGTTCCCTGGTCGATCTGCAATCCACGCTGGGACAGCTCTTCAATCAAGGCATACCCATACTTAGCCTGATTCAGCTGGCTTAGCGTAGCGAGAACAATGATTCCACGCCGCAGTTCTTGGGTGAGTTTTTCCCGGATTTCCATATTATTGATCTCAATCATAATGCTTAGCATTATACCATGTTATACATAGTATTGTCAAGTACTTAATATTAAATAAATAAAGTGTTTGGCTCCATAATTGACCAAACAAAATTGTAAACGGTATATGTACCTCGAGGGGCCTATTCGTGCTATATTTGGGGCCAATGGAATTACCCCTGTTCATTCAATGCATGAGTAAATGAATCTGGTATTTGGAAATGACTTGGGATCAAAAAATTACTTCCGAAAAGAATAAGCAATGGTGGCAGAAGATGGACTATCAGGAATGCAGTTTTGCCATTCCCTGGCTCGAACTGACCGTTGAAGAAGTACGCCGATATCGGTCAGGTAAATTGCCAGGTCATCCATTGCTGCAAGATATATCCACTGGGTATTCTCAGCGACTTGGAAGGCAAATAAGTGCTCTGCCTGGCTTCTAGCAGCGGGCAGCTATCCGCAGTTTTTGGGCTCCTGGGTGCTGAGTTGACAGTTATTCATTTTTGTGTGGAGCAACTGCTGCGAGACCGGGAAGCCGCCCAGCACTATGGGTACGAAGTACAAACTGTGCTGATCAAGTTTGAGGTCAGCCGATCTGGTTCGCATAATTAATAAACAGATATTTACTATCCAACATGGATTGATTGACTAATCAACTCCGATCATCTATAATCAGGATAGGACTTAAGTACTACTCTTTAGCCATAGTTGCTGATTGGGAGGGGTAACTAGCAAACGATCACTTTCTGTTTGCCCACCAATTTAGGCAAGGTTTCCTTGAAGACCCAGCCTTCATGTGCCTTTTAAACTACGGGTATTGGCTTGGATGAATAAAAATGGGGATGGTTAAAAGATCACCAGTGAGAATAACAACAGAACGCCCACGAGTCCAGGGGAAGTTTATCTTCGTCGGAAACGAGAAGCTCTATGTGCGCGGTGTCAGTTACGGAGGATTTCGTCCTGATGATCAGGGGATTGAATTTCCCAACAGGGAAGTCATCGATCGAGATTTCGCCCAAATGTCAGCCAATGGCATAAATGCTGTGCGCGTTTACACAACACCTCCCCGTTCACTATTAGATATTGCCCACGAGCACAATTTGCGGGTAATGGTAGGGCTGACCGGGGAGCAATTTATTGGCTACCTGATCGATAAGCATAATGCCCCAGATATCGAAAACGTCTTGCGAGCACGGGTTCGTGAGTGCGCCGGTCATCCAGCAGTACTTTGCTATGTAATTGGCAATGAAATCCCGGCTTCCATCGTCCGCTGGATGGGACCCGAGCGGGTTGAAAGTTATCTCGAGCGCTTATACCAGATAATAAAAGCTGAAGATCCCGGCTGCCTTGTCACCTATGTCAACTACCCGACAACTGAATATCTCGATCTCCCCTTCCTTGATTTCATCTGTTTCAATGTTTACTTAGAATCGCAGGAAAGGTTTAGGGCATACTTGGGTCGTCTTCAAAATATAGCCGGCGAAAGGCCGCTGATCATGAGCGAGATCGGATTAGACAGCCTGCGCAATGGTGAAGATGCCCAAGCGACAATGATTGACTGGCAAATCCGCACCACCTTTGAAGCAGGCTGTGCAGGCGTTTTTGTTTTTAGTTGGACAGATGAATGGCACCGGGGGGGTATCGACGTCGATGATTGGGCTTTCGGACTGACCACAAAAACGCGCCAAGCAAAACCAGCTCTTGGTGCCGTACAAAAAGCATATTCCGAGATACCTTTTGCGGAAAACGAATCCTGGCCCTTCGTTTCAGTGGTAGTCTGCACCTATAACGGTTCCACCTGGATTCGCGACTGCTGCGAGGGTCTTTCAAGGCTTGATTACCCCAATTATGAAGTAATTGTCGTTAATGATGGTTCAACCGATGGGACCAAGAAGATAATCAGCCAGTATGATTTCAAGGTGATTCACACCGATAATCAAGGGTTAAGCACTGCCCGGAATCTTGGCCTGCAGGAAGCCAAAGGTGAGATAATTGCCTACCTGGATGACGATGCATATCCGGATGAACAGTGGCTGAGATACCTGGCGGCATCTTTTAAAGGCAATCATTATTCCGGAATCGGAGGTCCGAACATTGCCCCTCCCGGAGACGGATTTGTAAGTGAGTGTGTCGCCAACGCTCCAGGCAACCCGGTCTATGTATTGCTCACTGACCAGGAAGCAGAGCATATCCCGGGTTGCAACATGGCATTCCGGAAAGACCATCTCCAGGCTATCGGAGGCTTTGACCCCCGATTCCGAACAGCAGGGGATGATGTTGATGTATGCTGGCGCATACAGGAGAATGGATGGTCCCTGGGATTAAACGCCGCAGCGACTGTCTGGCACCACCGCCGCAACTCGCTGCACAATTACTGGAAACAGCAGGTGGGATATGGAAGGGCAGAATCCCAGCTAATGGCGAAGTGGCCATACAAGCACAACTCGCTTGGCCACTGGCTCTGGCGGGGGCAGATTTACGGACAAGGACTCACCCAAGCGCTACCTTTACGCCGCCCGAAAGTATTCCATGGCAAATGGGGCAGCGCTCCCTTCCAATCGCTCTACAACCCAGGACCCGGCACATTGCTTTCCTTATCACTAATGCCCGAATGGTATCTATTGGTGCTACTCCTAACAGGATTCACTGCTCTTGGGCTGGTTTGGAAACCAATGCTCATATCCCTGCCTTTCTTGGTGCTCTCCTTGGTATTACCGATCACTCAAGCCATAATCAGTGCGAAGAAAGCCCAATTTCAGGAAAATCCAAAATATGGATTCGAGCGATTCAAGTTTTTCAGCTTGACGGCATTCCTGCACCTGTTTCAACCGATGGCACGCTTGTGGGGGCGTCTTACCGCGAGCTGGAATCAGCCTCAAAAAACTAGACATAAGAAATTTTCAATCCCCATGGTTCACATTTCTAATTTCTGGAATGAGGAGTGGAAATCATCTGAGCAACGGCTTGAAACTGTGGAAAAAGCACTGTATGCAGAGAACGCGGCTGTTGCTCGCGGGGGAGATTTCGATCGCTGGGACCTGGAGGTGCGCAGCGGGTTGGTGAGTTCCGCTCGCACGTGCATGGCCATCGAAGATCATGGCTCGGGCAGGCAGTTAATCCGCTTTCGTTCCTGGCCGAAAATAAATCCCCCATTCCTCTTCGCAATCACATTGTTTTCCAGCCTCGCAATTCTCGCGGCGATCGATCAAGCATGGATTGCGGTCTTAATCCTGGGGATAATTGCTATCACCATCCTCGCCCTAGGGCTGTGGAATTGCGCCACTACCTTGGGCACCTTGCGTGAAGTCATTGAAAATAGCAACCATGGATAGGTGATCCCGGCCTTATGAAAAGCAAAGACCTCACCCTCTACCAGAAACTGTTATTGCAGGCTCGCCCCCATTGGAAATACATTCTAGGCATCTTCCTGATTGATTTATTAGAGACGCCTTTAACTTTGCTGGTTCCGATACCGCTGAAAATTGCCGTCGATAACGTGCTGGGTGATGAACGCTTACCAGAATTTATCTATGACATCTTTCCGGTCGCGGGAAGATCTGATTTAGCCATCCTGCTGTTAGCAGCGATATTGTTGGTTCTCATCGCCATCCTAACCGGGTTGCAATCGCTGGGGAGTTCACTGCTGCGCACTTACACTGGCGAAAAACTTGTCCTGGACTTCAGAACCAAATTATTCCAACATGTCCAGCGGCTGTCTCTTTCCTATCACGACTCAAAAGGCACCTCGGATTCCACTTACCGTATCCAGTACGATACGTCGGCGATTCAATATATTGCCATCGATGGGGTAATTCCCTTCATCACTGCAAGCATCACCCTATTTGCGATGCTCTATGTAATATTCCGCCTTGATGCCCGGCTGGCCTTTGTAGCCCTGGCGATATCCCCAATCCTATTTGTAATCACGCGGCTGTATCGCAAAAACTTGCGCCAGCAATCGCGCCAGGTGAAGAGACTTGAAAGTGCGGCTCTGTCCGTGGTCCAAGAAGTCCTCACCAGCTTGCGCGTTGTGAAAGCATTTGGCCAGGAGCAGCGCGAGCAGGAGCGCTTCACTCACCAATCCAGTGAAGGTATGCGCGCTCGCATGCATTATGAACTCTCCTCAGGTTTACTGGGCTTGCTGCTGGGAGCAACCACAGCGTTTGGCACTGCAGCCGTGCTCCTTCTGGGGGTAAGCCATGTTTTGGGCGGTATATTGACCCTGGGCAGTTTACTTTTAATTATGGGGTATATTGCCCAGTTTTACAGCCCTCTCAAGACGATCAGCAAGAAGATTGCCAGCCTGCAGTCCCATCTGGCCAGTGCAGAAAGAGCCTATGATCTCATGGAGCAGCCACCAGACGTAGTAGAAAAACCAGATGCCGAGCCCATCCAAAGATCGAAAGGGGCGGTTCTCTTCCAAAACGTGTTCTTCTCTTATCAGCAAGATCAAGCAGTGCTGGAAGACATTTCCTTTGAGGTGCCTCCGGGGACGCGGGTCGGGATTGCCGGCCAAACCGGGGCGGGGAAGAGCACCCTCGTCAACTTGCTGACCCGGTTTTATGATCCAACCTCAGGCCAAATTCTCCTCGACGGCGTAGATCTACGCGATTATCGAGTTACCGATTTGCGCAATCAATTCGCCATCGTTTTGCAAGAGCCAGTATTATTTTCCACTAGCATCGCCGAGAACATCGCCTATGCAAAACCCGGTGCCAATGAAGAAGAGATTATAAAAGCCGCCCAGGCAGCAAACGCGCATGAGTTTATTACTGCTCTCCCAGACGGTTATGAGTCCCAGGTGGGCGAGAGAGGCATGCGCCTCTCAGGGGGTGAGAGGCAGCGCATCGCACTTGCCCGTGCTTTTTTGAAAGACGCCCCCATATTGATCATGGACGAACCGACCAGCTCGGTAGATGTGAAAACAGAAATCGGGATCATGGAGGCGATGAATCGCCTTATGGAAAACCGGACCACCTTCATGATCGCTCACCGCCTCACCACGCTAGAAAACTGCAACCTGCTGCTGGTGATCGAGAACGGAAGACTAGCTAACCTTGAGCAAGATGTTCCAGCAGCGATCAAGGAAGAGCTCGCCTTAGACAGGTTGGAAGCAGCCATGATGAGAAACAATTGAGCACCGGGTGTTACCCATATGAATCATTCATCTCACAGGAAATCGATGAAAGCGACCAGGTAAATTGATCGTGACTCAATCATTCTCTGGTTTCACTCAAACGATCGAACAAACCTGGCATCCAGCCGTGGAAGCCTGGCTTGATTTGAATACAAGCCACAAGGTGCCGGAAAGGGTCGAGATCATCCGGGAAACACATACCTCAAAAGCGTCTGTTTACAGGTTGTCCGGTGTGGGAATAAATGACACGGGAGTGATCGCCAAGCGCTGTGACAAGCAGCGAGCCATGCTGGATCGAAAGTTCTACGAGGAGGTTCTCCCATACATTCCCCTGCCTGCAGCACATTATTACGGTTATCTTGAGGCTGATCTTGAGTATAGCTGGCTGTTTTTAGAGGATGTTGGTAATGTGAACTATTCGCCAAATTGCGATGAAGATACGAAACTTGCCCTACATTGGATGACGATTTTTCACACTTCTATTGATCTCATCCCCGAAATTAAGTCTTTACCCGACAGGGGATTGTCGTACTACCTGGTTCACTTAAGATCGGGGCGCGAGACCATCCTCCGCAACCTCAACAACCCTGCCCTCGAATCCGAGGATCTGGATCTGCTGGGGAAAATCGTCTCGCAATGCGATCTTATCGAAGATAAGTGGGATAAAATGGCGTCGATCTGCAGCATCCTGCCGGAAACCCTCACCCATGGTGATTTCAAAAAGAAGAACATCTTCATCCGCTCTGGTATGGGCATCGCCGAATTGATCGTGGTGGATTGGGAAACCGCTGGCCTGGGCCTCCCAACGGTCGACGTTGCCGAGTCAAAAGTGGCCGTCACTGCTTACTGGTCGCTTGTATCCGCTGCCTGGTCAAATCTGAACCAAGATTCGTTCCAAAATCTTGTCGAGGTTGGAAGGATTTTTAGATATCTTTCAGCTATTAACTGGGCAGCCGAAAGTTTATCTTTTACTTGGCTGAGTAAACCAATGGCAAAAATGAATGTATACCATTCAAGAATAGCCGGTGCCCTTCAAGCGCTCCAGATTGAATAAAAGTTCACGATTGATTTCCGCCAATTGAGAGATACAATTTCCACACGGTTTATGGGAGACGTGAGGGTTGATAAAAGGTCTTAATACTCTGCTTGAAAACAAGAAACAGCCCGGCTTACCTGAGCTGCGCGCCCTTCTTCTCAGCCTGCTGGATGGCCCCCAAGTTCATGGCCGATTCAAAAATGAGGAGAAATTATTACGCTCACGTGTCTACCGCCTGCATTTTGAGATCAACGATGAATCTCGATCCCTGGTGGTGAAACGCTTCTCGCCAGATAGAGCATATCGTGAACAGACAGCTATCAATCGTTGGCTTCCGAGTGTTGGCATGCAGGAAAACTGTCCACCGTTAATTGCCATCGCCCCGGAAAAAAATGGTCAGTGCGTTTGGCATGTCTATGAAGACCTGGGAGATTCGACTCTGGACAGGCATTTAGATGACACCCGGGTTGTAAAAGCAGCTGTGAAGATCATCGCCAACCTGCATTTGCGTTTCGCAAGGAGTCCTCTGCTCAGTGAATGTCGCGCCTCTGGAGGTGACCTGGGGGCATATTTTTATACGAATAATACGGGAGATGCACTCCGCAGCCTGGAGAATTTAACCATCACCAATGGGGTTTCATCGACAGGACGCCAAGCGTTAATCGAGCATCTGAAAAGATACATCTATACGATGCTGGAGGAGCAAGATCAACGGGTCAAGGCGTTGAGCGAATCCGCTGGTCCAGAAACACTGCTGCATGGCGATCTCTGGACAACAAATATATTCACCTCTCCTGCGGAAAATGGAATCCACGTCCGGCTGATCGATTGGGACCACGCCGGAGTTGGACCGGTTACGTATGATCTCTCCACCTTTCTGATGCGCTTTCCGGTTCAGGCTCGAACGGCGATCTTGAACGATTACCAAGAACACATCCAGGATTTTGATTGGCAAATACCTTCAAACTCGGATCTTAACCTGCTTTTTGATACAGCAGAACGCTCGCGGCTTGCCAACACAATCACATGGTTGGCGAATGCTGCTCTGGAGGAACCCTCAGATTGGGTTTTTGACGATCTGGCAGAAGTCGACCAGTGGTTTCATTCCCTAACTCCAGTACTCCCGTGAAATGGGGATCCAATACAAGCTGCGTGGCTTTGGATTAGCCTACCTTCAGGCCCGTGTCCTTGAAATATTAAAATAAGTCGAACCACTAATCCGGGAAAGGAAAAAATACTTCTTGATGAGGAAATACTTAATTGTTAACGGGGATGATTTCGGTGCCAGCCAGGGAATAAATCGCGGCATTCTCGAAGCACATCTCTCTGGTATCCTGACCAGCACAAGTCTCATGGTCAATGCACCTTATTGCGAAGAAGCAGTATCTCAAAGCGTGGGGCTGGCAAGCTTGAGTGTTGGGCTGCACCTGACCCTGACAAGTGAGGCGGGTAAACCGCTATACGATCTTGATGATCCGGCTATTTGCCGTGCGGAATTGCAGAAGCAGTTTCTTCGCTTTCAAGATCTAATGGAACGCCTGCCAACGCATATAGATTCACACCACCATATACACCGTGACCCGAGAGTTCTGCCCTTCTTCCTGGAGTTGGCGGAACAATATCACCTGCCGATGCGGGAACACTCACCGGTGAAATATTTTCCAGATTTCTACGCACAGTGGGATGGAGAAACTCATCTCGAGCAAGTTAGTGTGGAACACCTGATGAAAATTTTCGATTCCGAGATCGGTGAAGGGTTTACCGAGTTGGGCTGCCATCCAGGTTATATCGATCCGAAATTTGATTCCACATACCATATTGAGCGAGAAACCGAACTGCAAACTTTATGCGATTCACGCCTCCGGGTGAAAATTGAAGAGCTTGGTATAACACTCATTGGTTTCCAGGACCTGGACAGCCTTGTGGCAGAGACAAGCGATATCGCAGAGTAACCAATGACAACTGTTGTTATCTCACCTTCAAACGTCGTCACTTTTCCTGAAGGAGGGGGGCACTTTTGGGTCTATATGCAATATATAAAGGGTTTCCAGGCACTCGGTTGTGAGATTTATTGGTTGGAAAGATTCAATCCCAGCGGTGACAAAAACCGGGATAAGCACGCCCTAAAGACCTTTTATGAACGGGTTGATCAATTTGGATTGGCAGGAAAATCCATCCTTTATTCCTCGGAGAGATCTGCGGAAGACTCCTCTCTTACCATAACATATATTGGGGACCAGTTATCCAGGCCTGAAGAGATTTTCGGTAGGGCGGATTTGCTGTTGAACTTCTACTATGCTATCCCCCCAGAAATGCTTGCCCATTTCAAACGCACTGCACTCGTCGATATCGATCCGGGACTTCTCCAATTTTGGATCAGCAATGAGCAAATATTCGTCCATCCCCATGACCTCTACTTCACCACTGGCGAGACGGTAGGTACGCCAAACGCAAAATTTCCAGACTGCCTCCTGCCTTGGATACGTATTCGCCCACCGGTGTCTCTCGAATTATGGCCTTATGCTTATGATCCAGAGAGCAAGTTCTACACGACGGTTTCCAGCTGGTGGGGAGGCGGGGGAAAGGGGGAATTCATCACTGATGGAAAAGAGCTGCTATTTGAGAATAACAAACGGGTGACCTTCCTGGATTACATTGAATTACCTAAGTTGACGAACCAGGCGATCGAGTTAGCCTTGAATCTCGGTGAAGCTCAATCTGAAGTTGAAAAAGCAGGAGAAGGGACGGATCAACCAGCGAATGGGGTCACTGATTACATCAGTGATGAAGAAGATCGTAAAACACTTGAAAGATTCGGTTGGAATATCAAGCATGCATACGATGTGGCGGGAAACCCTGAAACCTATCAAGCCTATATCCAGGGATCACGCGGAGAGTTCAGCTGTGCAAAACCTTCTTGCATGTATTTCCAGAATGCATGGATAAGCGACCGGACCCTTTGCTACCTGGCAAGTGGCAAACCTGCTATCGTTCAATACACTGGTCCAAGCGCCTACTTGCCTAGTGGAGAAGGTTTATTCCGCTTCTCCTCAATAGGTGAGGCGGTCGAAGCTTTTGCCGCCGTCGCCAGCAACTATCAGAAACATTGTATTGCCGCGCGGGAAATCGCTGAAACTCATTTCGACAGCAAAGAGATCATGGCATCAATCTTGAATCAGCTGAACTAATCGCACCGGACAGTGGTTCGTAGTGCAGTTTTTATTCATTCCCTCTCCTCCACCCGGGAGGGGTTGGCAACCTCACTTGCAGAATTCCGATACAGCCTAGTTCCAATATATGCTCTGGTTTTCAGCCTGTTGCCATAATTTCTTATTCCGGGTAAATTGAAAATCGAATAGTCGCCAGGGCATGCAGGCGAAATATACCCTGCAGTGGAATAGTCTCCCCAAGGGGTAAAGCCAGGTTGGATGCGTGGACAGAATCAGGCTGCCACCAGATGAGCACCACGCATATTTGCAAAAATCACAACCCTGAACTCATCCTGGACGAATCAACCCCAGGCAGGCAGAAATATTCTTACAAGTTGTCATAGACATAGAAAATATAGTCTTGAGATTCTGTCTTAATTCCCAGGTCGAATAATACCCTGAGAATTTGTGCGCGATGATCTGTTCCATGATTAACGACATGGAGAAGCACCTGCCACAGGGTAAGATTTTTGTCTTCTCCTTCGGTGAATGGTTTTTCAAACAACATGTTTGCCCGTAAGTTTGCCAGATAACCGCGCATATTTTGTTCAACCCTATCCCAGGTTTCTCGGATGTCTTTGCGATCGTTAAAGTTATCCGGATTCAGCGGATCCGGGATTGCGACACCACGCAACCCACTGAACCAGGTGTCATCCACACTGATCAAGTGAACAATTTGATTGCGGACAGACCCAAATGAGTAGTCCACAATTTGGGTGAACTGTTCATCGGAGAGTGCAGTGACATAGGAATCCCAAATTTTGCGATTTTCTGTGAAGTGATAGTCATAATAGTGGCGAAAAGCATTCGCATCCATAACTTTCTCCTCCATATGCGACCATGAAAGTCTTGAATTCGTTTTCGAATTATCCCAAGTATACGCGATAGGAATGGGTAAGAAATGCACCTCACCTCGATTCTTTACCACTGGTCGTGATGATCAATAATCATCTCCAGTAGATGCGATCTACTTGCACATTCAGAGGGGAAATCTAACTCGCTTCTGGAAAGGTGCAACTGGTCATTCCTTGGTGAGTATAATTACTAAAATAATTCGAAAATTTGCAGTCGATCCTCCTTGATCAACCACATATTCATCACCGTCCCTGGGGAGAATCCCGATCAGTATAGCACTGCAATCCAAACAAAGAGACTCTTTATGATTGGAAAATTACTCGAAGTAAACCAATTGGGACAATCCATCTGGTACGACCACATCCGCCGGGCCATGCTGAACAATGGGGAATTAGCAGAATTGATCACCGCTGGTATACGAGGCGTGACCTCGAACCCGACGATCTTCGCGAAAGCGATTGCCGGCAGCGCTGACTACGACCCTGCACTTAACAAATTAGCAGCCCAAGGGGTGAGGCTGGATGAAATATATGAAAGTCTTGTCCTGGATGATATCGCTGCTGCAGCAGACTTGTTGGATCCGATTTACAAAGAAACCAACGGATTAGATGGCTACGTCAGCGTGGAGGTGCGCCCAACCCTGGCCAACGACACAGAAGGGACAATCCGCGAAGCCAGGCACTTATTCAAGACCCTTGATCGCCCGAATGTGATGATCAAAGTGCCAGCAACCGCGCCTGGCATTCCAGCCATCAAGACCCTGATCGCGGAAGGGATCAATGTCAACGTGACGCTGATCTTTTCAGTGCAGCATTACGAAACTGTCGCGGAAGCATATTTTGCGGGATTGGAGCAGCGCCTGGCATCCGGGGGTGAAATCCGCGGTGTAATTTCTGTGGCTTCCATCTTTGTCAGCCGGGTAGACACCTTGGTCGATAGAGAACTTGACCGGATCGGGAATTCATCTTTGAAAGGAAAGATAGCCATCGCGAATGCCAAAGCTATCTACCAGCGCTTCAAAGAGATCTTCAGCGGCGAGCGATGGGAGAGATTATCAGCTGCTGGAGCCCGGCTCCAGCGGCCCTTATGGGCCAGTACGGGAACAAAGAATCCCCACTTCCCGGATACCCTGTATGTCGATAGTTTAATCGGCCCGGACACGGTGAACACCCTCCCCCCTGCGACATTATCCGCTTTTCGACAGCGCGGTCAGGTCAACCGGTCCCTGGATACTGATATGGATTTGGCAGAGAACCAGCTACGGGAACTAAAAGTCCAGGGAATAGATCTCTTCGCAATCACCCAGGAATTACAGGAGGATGGTGTCACTGCTTTTATCAACTCCCATAACAGTTTGATGGATAGCCTATCCAACAAAATGGAGAAGTTAGCCTCGGGATGGGAATTCTTCATTTGCAATCTCGGAGAGCACCAAAAGACGGTGGATGCTGCCTTAGAAAAAATGCGATCAGAGAAGGTAATCTCACGCATCTGGGAACACGATCACACCGTTTGGAAACCGGTGGCGACAGAAATCAGCAACCGCTTAGGCTGGCTGCATATCGCCGAATCTTCACAAGAAACCCTACCCTTGTTAACCGGACTCACTGCCAGCTTACAGGAGGAGGGGTACGACCAGGCCTTGCTACTTGGCATGGGTGGTTCCAGCCTGGCAGCGGAGGTTTTTCACCAGACCTTCGGGGTTAAGGGAGATTTCCTCTCTCTGGATGTCCTGGACAGCACTGATCCGGGAGCGGTAAGAGGCACAGCAGAAAAGCTTGACCTGAAGAAAACCCTGATCATCGTCTCTACAAAATCTGGTGGAACAGTTGAAACTCTCTCATTTTTCAAGTATTTCTACAACCAGGTACTGGAAGCAGTAGGCGAAGAAAAAGCTGGAGGGCATTTCATCGCAATCACGGATGCAGGTTCCCAGCTGGACCAGATTGCCAACCGCTACAAATTCCGGGCTATTTTCAAAAATGATCCCAATATTGGCGGGCGGTTCTCAGCTTTATCCTACTTTGGCTTGGTGCCAGCTGCCCTGATAGGATTGGATTTGGATATATTGCTCGAGCGAGCCACAACAATGTCCTGTAATCATGAAGGCTGCAATACCCCGCCCAGCGGGGATAATCATGCTGCTCGTCTTGGCGCTATCCTCGGTGAACTGGCCAAAGCGGGCATAGACAAGCTCACTTTGATCACCTCGCCAGCCATATCCAGCTTCGGAGACTGGGTTGAGCAACTGATCGCAGAAAGCACTGGCAAGGAAGGCCAGGGTATTCTGCCGGTGGTTGGTGAAGCGATCGCCAAACCTGACAGGTACTTTTCAGATCGCCTGTTTGTCTATCTCAAGCTGGCAAACGATACCACGTTTGATGACCAGGTGACTGCCTTAGAACGATCCGGACACCCCGTGGTTAGGATGCAGTTAGCTGACCTTTATGATCTCGGGGGACAGTTCTTCCTTTGGGAAATGGCAACTGCTGTCGCGGGTCATCTATTGGGGATCAATCCATTTAACCAGCCGAACGTGGAATCTGCAAAAGTTCTCGCCCGCGAAATGGTGAAAACCTACCAGGAAACCGGTGAACTGCCTGTTCAAAAACCAGCCCTCAAGGTGGATGGCATCGCCGTTTATGGAGAGCCGAGATTCGCAGAAGCCATGCCGAGATCACTTCGAGAATTCTTGGATTCTATTCTCCAGGAGGGAATACCAGGAGGGTATATCGCGCTGCAGGCTTATCTCCAGCCTACGCAAGCCACGGACCAAGCCCTGCAAACGCTGCGCACCCAGATTCGCAATCAAACTCGCCTGGCAACCACGCTGGGATACGGGCCCCGGTTCCTGCATTCAACGGGTCAGCTGCACAAGGGGGATAGCGGTGCTGGCTTTTTCGTCCAGCTGACCAGCGAACCAAGTAAAGATATCCCTATTCCAGACGAAGCCGGTTCAGATAGTTCTTCGATAACCTTTGGAGTGCTTGAGCAGGCGCAGGCTCTTGGCGATCGACAGGCACTTTTGGATGGAGGGCGAAAAGTCATTCGACTCCACCTGGGTTCAGACAGCCAGCTTGGCTTGAACAAGCTGATCCGCACAGGCAGTTGAGGAAGAGCCCTGTGAGAAGTGAAATGAATTTCAACGAAAAAGTCGTTTACCAGAGGCAGGAGGACGCACTATGGAAATTGCGATGATCGGATTGGGAAAAATGGGTGCCAACATGACTACCCGCTTGTTACTTGGCGGCCATCGGGTTGTTGCCCACGATATCAATGAAGATGCTATCCAGGCAGCTGAAAAAGACGGAGCGGATGGGGCTCGGACTTTGAAAGAGGTTGTGGAGAAGCTCAACCCTCCACGCTCCGTGTGGGTGATGGTGCCTGCCGGGGAAATAACCGAAACTACCATCAAGAATCTCAGCGACCGCCTTTCACCTGGTGACATCGTTATCGATGGCGGAAATTCAAACTACAAAGATTCAAAACGGCGCGCTGAGGAATTGAGCAGGAAAGAACTGCACTTCATTGACGTCGGCACAAGCGGAGGGATCTGGGGATTACGAGAGGGATACAGCATGATGATCGGTGGAGAAGTCGAGGTTGTTGAGAAGCACCGCCCAATTTTCGAAACCCTTGCTCCGGCTGAAAATAAGGGCTGGGGGCGCGTCGGCCCTTCAGGCTCCGGACACTTCGCGAAAATGGTGCATAACGGCATCGAATATGGCTTGATGCAGGCTTATGCCGAGGGATTCAACATCCTGAAGGCGAAAGGAGAGTTCAACCTTGACCTGCAGCAGATCGCTGAGATCTGGCGCTACGGCAGCGTGGTGCGCTCCTGGTTGCTGGATCTAACCGCAGAAGCATTGGCCGGGGACCAGGACTTTGAAAGCATCCGGGCATGGGTCGAGGATTCCGGCGAGGGGCGCTGGACGGTATTTGAAGCTATAGATCTTGATGTCTCCGCTCCTGTGATCACCGCTGCTCTCCTGCGCCGCTTGAGATCGCGGCAAGACGAACCATTTTCGGACAAGCTACTGGCTGCGCTGCGCAACCAATTCGGCGGTCATGCCGTGAAGAAAGCGGAGGAAAAATGACTGAAACAACATCCATTATTATTTTCGGGGCCTCAGGCGATCTCACCCACCGCAAGCTACTCCCGGCACTGTTTAACCTGTTCCGCAAGAAGCGCATACCAGGCAAATTCCAGATCCTGGGATTCGCAACCAGAGCCTGGGATGATGATCAATTCCGACTTGAAATGGAAGCGGCGGCGACTAAATTCTGCAGCTATGACTATTCTTACGACGAGTGGCTGGAATTTTCACAGCACCTGTATTACTTATCTGGTAATTTTACCAACCGGGATGATTTCCAAGCCCTAGCAGCCCGGCTGGAAAATCTGGAAGATGGTCCCGCCGACCGGATGTTCTATTTGGCAACCGCGCCGCGCTTTTTCTTGCCCATCGTTCAAACCCTGGGACAGCTGGGTTTGGTTCACGATCGTGAAAGGAAGCGGCGTGTGGTGGTCGAGAAACCGATCGGCACCGACCTGGCCAGTGCCCAAGCACTAAACCAAGGACTTAACCAAGTCCTCCAAGAGGAGCAGATATTTCGTATCGACCATTACTTGGGAAAGGAATCTGTCCAGAACCTGCTCGTTTTTCGCTTTGCGAACGCCATTTTTGAACCGATCTGGAATCGCAACTATATCGATCATGTCCAGATCACGGTAGCCGAGGAGGTAGGTGTGGGTCACCGGGCAGGTTATTACGACAGTGTGGGGGTGCTGCGGGATATGTTCCAGAATCATATCCTGCAGCTCGTTGCCCTGGTCGCGATGGAGCCTCCTGCAAATTTCGATGCGGACGCCATCCGGGATGAAAAATTGAAAGTGCTGCGCTCGATCCGACCGATCACCCCGGACAAAGTTGCCAGTGTATCGGTGCGTGGCCAATACCGCGGCTACTGCGAATACCCTGGCGTTGCTCCCCGCTCACAAACTGAAACCTTCGCAGCACTCCGCTTGAATATCGATAACTGGCGCTGGCAGGATGTGCCTTTTTACCTGCGATCCGGTAAAAAGCTGGCTGAAAAATGCACTGAAATCGCCATCCAATTCAAATGTCCGCCGATCCGCATGTTTCCCTTGCCGAAGGATTTCGAGATGACAGCCAATATCCTCGGCATGTGCATCCAGCCGGATGAGGGTATACACCTCAAGTTCGAGGCGAAAGTCCCAGATACGGCAGCAGAGACCCGCTCCGTCGATATGGAATTCCATTACCGGGATTCATTTGGAGAGACATCCATCCCCGAAGCATACGAGCGGCTCTGCCTAGATGCTCTCCAGGGGGATGCAACCCTTTTCACCCGGGCAGGTGCTGCCGAGCTGAGCTGGAAATACATCGATCCGATTCTTGCTGCTTGGAAATCCCCTGATGGACCCCCGTTGACGAGCTATGAACCTGGCAGCTGGGGTCCGGAAGAAGCCCACGACCTGCTCGCCAAGGATCATCGCTGGTGGATACGCACTTGCGGTGAGAACAATGGCCAGATCATAGATCCGGTTTACAATTAACCCGTTCTTACAATTTCTGCTCCATTTTCCTATGAGTCACGCAGCCGATATTACGATCCCCTTAATAACTGGATGGGCTTACGCAGCCTTCCAGAAAATGAACAAAAAATACTTCGTGGGGAAACTAAGCTGAGATTTAATCGGAACTAGGCTTAGATTCGAAATATTGGATCTCCTGATGGCCAATTTGCGGGGAGATAACCCTGTTTTCTCCATGGAGTATACAGGGTTATTGTTGATTCACTGCATCCGGAAGTTTGGTGATAAAAACGCTTCTTGTTTTAAAGGTAGTAGCGAATACCCTTTAAAATCCTCGGTATAAAAATTCACTTGGGGTAAGAAGGACCTTTGCCCTTTTGCAGGGTGGAAATTTCTAAGCCAACCTTAAAGTAAGAACCCTTTTCCCACGAACGTCAAAATCCTAGATGGACAACCATTGCACCTGGTTAGAATGCTGAGGAGGTTGACATGAAATTCGCAGAAAAAATAAATCCGCACAATATATGGCTTTTTGCATCTATTTTACTTTTGAGTGCCTGTGTTGGCGCTGCTGAAGGAGGTATTGATGGACAAAGGGAATCATCCGGAGAACATGTATCTTCCCCTGCCACCCCGACCAGCGAAGATGTTCAGAAAATAAATGGCGAGGGGTATTCCGCTTTACGAGCCCGCCCTTCTTTTCTTCCTGAGGAACCACCTCCACTCGGAGCAGAGAATGAATTTACGACGGATTTCAGTATTCATACAGTCCCTTATGCAGATATTCTCTCCGGGGGACCGCCCAAAGACGGCATCCCGGCCATTGATAATCCTGCTTTGATCAGCGTCGAAGAAGCTGACCAGTTCCTGGCAGATGTTGAACCCGTGATCTTCTTCCAGCACAAAGGTGAAGCACGGGCTTACCCGCTGCAGATATTAACCTGGCACGAGATCGTCAATGATCTTGTCGGGGAGCTTCCTATCACGATAACCTTTTGCCCTCTGTGCAACACAGCCATCGCTTTTGAACGCAATTTTGACGGCCAGGTACTCGATTTCGGGACAACAGGCCGCTTACGATTCAGCAATTTAATCATGTACGACCGGCAAAGCGAGACCTGGTGGCAGCAAGCGACAGGCGAAGGTATCGCCGGTAAGTATGCAGGCGAGCAGCTTACCTTCCTGCCCGCCTCCATCATCGGTTGGACCGAGTTTAAAAACAACTTCCCCGATGGACGCGTCCTTTCCAGAGAAACTGGCTTCTTGCGCGATTATGGTCGCAACCCATACGCTGGTTACGATAATATCAACAGTTCTCCCTTTTTGTTCCGGGGACCAGAGACTCCCGGGGTTTTACCTGCCATGGCGCGAGTAATAACGGTTGAAATAGACCGCGAGGCGGTAGCTTATCCCTATGAGGTTCTGCAGCAGCAATGGGCGATCAACGACAGTGTGGCTGGGAATGAAATCGTGATTTTCTGGCAGCCCGGAACTGCCTCTGCCCTGGACTCGAGCCGTATCGCCGAGGGCCAGGATGTTGGTGCCGGAGCTTCTTTCTCCCGCAGGGTTGCAGGACAAGTGCTTACTTTCTCTTATGATGGAGAGAAAATAACAGATGAGCAGACAGGCAGCGAATGGGATGTGCTCGGGCAAGCGATCAGCGGTGAACTTCAAGGAACCCGGCTTGAGCCGATCGTCTCGATAAACCATTTCTGGTTTTCATGGGCTGCATTCAAACCTAAAACCAGGATCTACCAATAATAAGGGAGATTTTGCCACCATACAATCTTTCTTGGCTCCAGCGCCTGTGGAGTTCATGCACAGAGTGCATGATCTGGACGAGGCCTGGTTTTCCGCCGGGCTTGCACGGGCAACTTCCTCTAAAATTTTTCGGTGCATTGACACCTGATCCCCAAGGATTTCATAACCTGAAATAAAGCTTGGTTTATTCCCTCCGGTTCGGGAGCGCGGTGGACATGTGACTTCTTCACGCTCCTGGTTTACCTTTCAGCGACCAAGCTTTATAAGGTCGGTTGGTAACTAGCCAAATCTTTGATCTGGCTCCCAGAGATCCAAATCTCTCTTGGGTTCGGAGTCCCGGTCAGCTATCCTGGGGAAAGCCAAAAAAGACATTTATTTCCCACCTTGATTTTCGTCACAATTATTGGTGACAAATATCATTGTGAAACCACTCACAATATTGCTATAATACATTCGGATTCTCGAATATGTTATCCGATTCTATCGCCAATCTGCTACGTACCATCAGCCAACCAACCAGGGTTGAAATACTGCTGGCAATCGGTGGAGGAGAAGCCTGTGTCTGCCATTTGGAGGCTGTCCTTGGCCTTCGCCAGGCGTATATCTCCCAGCAATTGATGGCTTTAAGAGAGGCTGAGATCGTTACCACCCGTCGCGACGGCAGGAACATTTTTTACCAGCTCCGGGATCCCTCCATCTTGGAGCTGATTCAGCAAGCTGCCAGACTCAGCGGCAGCAACGAGAGTGATCTCTCTTTTACCGGCGCAACCGGTTTTCAACCAGGATGCCCTTGTCCGAAATGTTCAGCGGAGGCACCGTTTTCAATGGACTCCGCCAGCCCAAGCACGCCGCAGCCTGAGCAAGCATCTTTAGATGAATAGAGATGGCTGAAAGTATATTTACCTATTTAACTGCCTTATTTTGGTCCGGATGGACAAGCTTGCTTGATTACCTGGCTGCTCATGTGCTGCTATGCCTGGTGCCTGCTTTCGTCATCGCCGGATACATGAGCGCGATGATTCCCAAAGAAGTGATCACCCGCTACCTGGGACCAAAAGCCCCAGGCTGGATCAGCTATCCGGCCGCCTCCATCGGCGGGTTTTTCCTGGCAGTCTGTTCCTGCACGATCCTCCCCTTGTTTGCCAGCATCTGGAAACGCGGTGCTGGGCTGGGCGTGGCGATCACATTTCTCTTCGTCGGTCCAGCCATTAACATCCTGGCAGTTGCCTACACAGGCGCGGCGATCGGCATGGATATCGCCATCGCCCGCATTCTTCTTTCGGTCGGTTTTGGAATCACGATTGGCCTGATCATGGCGAGGTTATTTCAGGCGGACGAAGCCAAACGAGTTGCAGAACTGGCTGAAAGCGGTCTCTTTGACTCGAAAGATGCCGTAAGACCTGCAGTATGGATTTTGTTCCTCTTATTGGTATCTGTGCTGATTGTTGGCACGCTCCAAACCAGCATCTTAACCACGACCTGGCTCAATATACGCATACCATTCGAACTTCCTGCCAGGTTAACACTCACCCTGGAAAACTTGCAGCTGACTGCTCAAGGTGCGTTATTGATCTTCATGCTACTACTGCTTATCCCCATTGCTTACCTGGGTTTGGATCACATCCTGGAGCGATTCAATCGCTGGACATATGCAGCGATTTTCTTAGCAGGGCTTACCATTCTCATTGCTGCACCGGCAGTCGGCGAAGGAAGTTTGCTGATCGGAATTACCGGCCGTTTCATCGGTGAGCTGATTTTATTAGCTGCGATCGGAGTCGTGGCTGTATACAATTTTTCTCAGGAAGAACTTGCCGGCTGGTTGTGGGAAACCTGGAAATTCATTAAACAAATCTTTCCATTGCTGATTATAGGT
>CP070764.1:1288952-1300875 GCA_020349245.1 Chloroflexota bacterium
TCAAGACAATATCAGTCGCGCTCCCAGAATAAAGCACCAGGGGGATGACCAGCACACCGGAAAGACTGAGAAAGAAATAGACCACCGCGTAATACCACAGGAGACCGAACAATCCCGGTCGTTTTCGCAGGTAATTCCAACCAAAAACTGCATCCTGCCACATGGATTTCTTTGCCCCAGGTTCTTCGATCTCAGTAGTTGGTTTTGGCTGCGGGATGCGTACCAGGATCAAAGCCCCAATGGCGATGAAGTAGGTGGCAAAGTCAAGCAGGATCACACCCTGCAAGCCAATCGATAGGTAGAGTACGCTGGCGATCAGCGGGGTGAGGATCGACTGGATGGCGAATCCAATCTGCTGTATGCCGCCCGCTCGGGCCAGGTCTTTTTTGGGCACAAGCATGGTGATTGAAGCCCGGTAGGCAGGGTCTTGAAACGCGCTGAAAGCGGAACTTAATGCCGTGCTCAGGTAAATGTGCCACACCTGCAGGTTCCCGCTGAACAGGATCAACCAGATCGCCAAGGTGACGAATGCCGCGCCGGTATCTGCCAGGATCAGAATCCGCCGCCGGTTGTAGCGGTCGGCAAGCGATCCCGCAATAGGGGAAAGGATCACCCGCGGCAGGTTAAAGAACAAAGCATTCAGCGCGATGGGAGTCGCCTGGCCAGTTTGCTCGAACATCCACACACTGAGTGCAAACCCGGTCAACCCGGAACCGATAATGGAGACCAGCTGCCCGATCGAGATGACCAGAAATGTCTTCATACCCCGCAGGGTTTCCAGTGGCTTGCTTGTCATAATGATTTCCTCTTCAGAAACATAATCTCCAGGCCGGCTCTTCGAGCCTGGAGTGAATGGGTGTTAATTGCAATTTATTGGCTGACCTCGTTTGGGTCATAGTAGAAGCTGGGATAATAAGCGACGGTTAATGCCCGTTTATGGGCATCTGTTGCGGAATCGTCCTCCTCAAATTGCTCAAAATCCTCCAGCACCGTTTTAATTCTTGCGGCGAATTCATCCGCCTGCTGGTCAGTCATGCTGCGGATCTCACGGAAGATAACCACCTGGCGCGGATGCTCTTCGGCACCCTTTTCAAGGGCGGTTGCTCTCGCTTCGAGACTGCGCAGGATATCCTCCCGGGTGGTTTCAATTGGAGATACCATGGTGGTTTGGATGGACTGTCGGCCTTGTGGCGTAGAAAAATTACACAGGTTTTCATCCATCCTGCACTCGTAGGCCGTGATCCAATAGATTTTTTCGATGATGTTAGCCTTGACGACAGTTTCAACTTCCTGAATCAAGCCATGTTTCTCGAGGAGATTAATGTGGTAGTAGAGCTTACTGGGGACTAGCCCCAATTTATCAGCAATTTGGGTGACAGTTAGTTTTTCAGGGGCCAATATTTCCAGAATTTGATTTCGCAGCGGGTCCGCCAGAATCTTGAGCGTTTCCAAATCCTTGATCATCATGACCGGCGCGGGTTTTATCTCTTCATTCATTTGCATCTTCTTCATCGCTAAAATTTATTTAATTGGTAAATATTATTTTACCGTAAGTATTTATTTTGTCAAGCTCTTTTTCAAATTAAATGTCAATCTCATCTTTTATCCCCTTTTTTCAACCGCTGAAGTTAACCGCAGGCAGGGAAGTGAAATGAGCTGGAGAAAAAATATAGATAGCCAGGGGAGAAAATCCTCAAATTTATATTTCCTACCGATTGTCTACATTTTTTATACACAATTCTCCTCTATCCTGTGAGAAATTCCAATTCAGTAAGGAGGTTCAGTATGAAACGCATCTATATTTTGATTGCCGGTCTATGTGCCGGGGCAGTTCTCGCAGTTTCACTGGTATTGACGGTCAACCTTGCAGGTGCGCAGGATTTGCCCGATTCGGATCAGGATGTCATCGAGGAGGTGATACTGCCAGAGTCCCAAGCTGCAGCCGCAGATCCGGGTGAAATCCTCGAATTAATAGTGACTCCCCGAGACAGCAGCGACCAGCTGGATGAAGCGGGTGTTATCAGCATAACCATCGCCTTCGACGAGACAGCCGATCTGCCAAAGCGAGAACCGGCAATATGGGGTGTTCTTTTGGAAAGTTCAGATAATTCCTTGGTGATCCGTTCGTCTCCGACCAGCTTGGTAAACGGTAAACGCGCTTGCCAGCCAACTGAAGGAGGAAAACAGACCAATGTATTGCTGTCAGGAGAATCCCGATTCGTCGAAGATATCACTGATTTCAACCAGGCTGAACCTGTCACCGGGCCAAATGACCTGTTCGTCAGTCAAATACTCAAGGATGTCCAGCGACCGGTGAAATTCCCGAAATGCACCAGCGTGCTTATTTGGGGGGAGTGGGATGGCGATCAGCTTGTTGCGGATGTCATTCTGTTTCACGACGAACTGCGCTAAGCTTTATCTACCTCTAAACAAATTTCTGACAGGAGGCGAATCTTCGCTTCCTGTCAAAACTTCGTGGTATAACAAAATATGCTCCAAAAAATTCTGATCGTGGAAGATGACTCAAAAATCGTCCGTACGCTGTGTCTATACCTGGAGCAGGCAAACTTTGCGGTTTGTGCTGTATATCGCGGCGATCATGCCTTGCCCGCCTTTTATAAAGAGAAACCAGACCTGATCATCCTGGATTTGAATCTCCCAGAGGTGGATGGCCTCGAAGTTTGCCGCAGCTTACGGCAAAAATCCAGCGTCCCAATTATTATGCTGACTGCAAGAGTAGATGAAATAGATCGCTTGATCGGGCTTGAGCTGGGCGCAGACGATTATATCCTCAAGCCATTTTCCCCCCGCGAAGTCGTTGCTCGTGTCCGGGCAGTATTGCGGCGTACAAGCGGAGAGCTGGCGACGGAAGAGAATCTTCAAATTGGCGCAATTTCCCTGGATCTCAAAACCCACCAGGTCAGCGTGGCAAACACCCCCATCAATTTAACCCGTTCGGAGTTCGAGATATTAGCTACTTTAATGCGCAACCCAGGTAGAGTATACAACCGATCTCAACTTCTTGATGAAAATCAATCTTTGATCTATGAGGGCTACGAGCGCAGCATCGATCAACACATCAAGAATTTACGGAAAAAAATTCGCCAGGCGAGTGGCGATGATACCGAATTTATCGAGACACTCTACGGTGTTGGTTACCGCCTCAACCCGTCCGGATCAACGATGGAGCAGTAGAATCCTCATGCGACGTTCGACCTGCAGCAGTCTATGGTTTAAGTTGGTGGGCGTATTTGCAGCTGTTACCTTACTCACTCTGGCAGGTTCGCTGGTCATTTTTTTTGTTATCTCTCAGGGTGAATTGGCACGGTTTCTCGAACAGAATTCCACCTCAATTCAACAGATTCTTCATGGCACCCAAATCGCCAATCAGGAACCAATAAAAATCGTTACACCTGAACCAGGAACTGAAGGGATTGTTGAAATCACAGTGCCCTTGGAAACTGCTCTGCAGGAAAGCACAGCCCGCGGGGGTAATCAATTCCTGGATAATATTCAACGAGCTTTATTGTTGGTCATTGGGTTTACCACCTTATTAACAATTGTTGCCGGGACATTCCTTTTCCGGCAAATAACTCGTCCGCTTGCCAGGCTGGAAACTGCCGCTCTCGCCATCGGTGATGGCCAGCTGGATGTACGGGTTCCTGTGACCACGATTGATGAGGTCGGTCTGGTTGGAAAATCCTTCAACCAAATGGCAGACAAACTGAAAGTACAGGAGCAGATCAAGCGGCAGATGATAGCAGATATCGCCCATGAGCTGCGCACACCTTTGACAGTCATTCAAAGCAATTTGGAAGCGATGATAGACGGGTTAATTTCACCGGAAGAACATGAACTGGTTGAAGTACATGGTGAGGTCTTGAGATTAATCCGCCTGACGGACAGTCTTCGTTTTCTCTCTCTAGCAGACGCAGGGCAGCTCCAAGTTAAAAAAGACAAAGTAGATATCGGCGGATTAATTGAATCCGTCCTCCATCATCTCGCGCCCTCTGCCCAAGAACAAGGCATCCTTTTAGAAGGAGATTATCGGGCAGGTTCAATTTCAGTTATTGGTGATGAAGATAAGCTCAGGCAGGCACTGATTAACCTTGTTGATAATGGCATCCGTTACTCACCAACTGATGGGCGGGTTGTGATCCGGGCTGAACAAACCAGGGATACCTGCCATATCCATGTCACCGATAATGGACCTGGAATACCGCCTCAGGATCAGCCTTTTATTTTCGAGCGCTTCTGGAGGGGCGACCAATCACGCAACCGCTCGACGGCAGGCTCTGGGCTTGGATTGGCGATCAGTAAGGAGATTATCCTGCTGCATGGTGGTTCAATATCGGTTTCTTCTCCCCAGTCGGGAGGGACAAAATTCACCATATCCATACCCCGAAGATAATTTCTTCTCCTGAACTATCAGCAATGCTACCGGAATAATTTTATCGGTGGAAATAGCGATAAGCCTGGTTTGAATTATTCGTTCCCCTCTGCTCCTCGGTAGAAACGCCGTGCCAAACGGTTCACCGCTATTCGATCTGCAATATCCCGATACCCAACTTCGCTCGGGATACCCGTGTCTGGCGCAGGCTCGCGCAGGTTATGCAGTGGTTAGGGTGGGTCTCCCCGCGTGTAAGTACGAACTGCAGAGCAGGATGCCGGGCGGGAAACAGCTGCCAGTATGCTGAATTGAATACTTCTTCCTTGAGAACCCTTCTTTGATAAGCGCCAGCGAACACCCAACCTGACTCGGCCATGGGCTTAGCAATTCCACGTTATAATAAAATTGCTTGTTACCCAATTCACATACCACGCGTGCACCCGGTTGTTTTAGCCAGATCGCATTCTGCTTCAATAACTTTTGAACCAATTTCTCCCATGTCCACTGTTTATCAACCTCGAGCCAGCACAACCATAGCAGCTTCACAGACCACTGAGAGACAGCCACTATGACAGGTATAGCACCAGGGTTTATCGTATTGCTGGGCTCCGGTGAGACACTCCTCTCCAGCGTGAAAATTCATGAATATGTTGCCCGGCGTCTCCCCGAGAAACCGCGCATCGTAATCTTGGAAACCCCAGCCGGGTTTGAGCCCAACTCCGACCTGGTCGCCGGGAAAATCAAGGATTTTCTTACCAGCCGTTTACAGAATTACCAGCCCTCAATCGAGGTACTTCCCGCCCGTAATCGCGGGACTCCTTTCAGCCCCGATAACCCGAAAATAGTTGCCCCCATCTTGAAAGCCGACGAAATCCTGCTTGGTCCGGGCAGCCCCACCTATGGTGTACGCCAGCTCAAGGAGAGCCTGGCATTCCAGATGATCATCGCCCGGCAGCGCCTCGGCGGTGTCCTTTTCCTCTCCAGCTCAGCTCCACTCAGCTTTGGAACCTACACCCTGCCAGTCTACGAAATATACAAGGTCGGTCAAGATCTCCACTGGGTCGATGGATTGGACTTCTTTGGTGCGTTTGGCTTGTCAATGTCTTTCGTCACCCACTGGAATAACAACGACGGCGGCGAGGAGCTGGACACGAGCTGCTGCTACATCGGTCAGGCGCGCTTCGACCAGTTGCGAGAACGGCTTCCTGCTGACCATACTATCGTGGGCATCGACGAGCACACCGCCATCATTTTAGATTTTGTAGAGGGATGCTGCCAGGTGAGTGGCAACGATTCAGTCACCCTCCTGCGCGCTGGCGAAATGCAAGTCTACCAGAGTGGGGACCGCTTTCCTCTCGACACATTAGGAGCTTGGCATATCCCGGAAGGGGATGTCGACCTCCCCGCCCCAGTTTGGGAGGCAGCCCTGCAGGCGGATGCTGAACGACGCGCTGAAAAACAAACCATGCCAGAACCTCCTCCTGAAGTGCTCCGGCTGACAAAAACCCGGGAAACTGCTCGTAGCAACCAGGAATGGTCCAAAGCTGATGACTTGAGAGCCCAGGTCGCCGCCCTGGGCTGGCAGATCGCAGACACGCCTCGAGGCAGTCAATTATTTCCCCTGGAGGATGAATAACCCACAGATTGGAGAACAATCTATATCGACTGGTAGAAAATGGCTTCCAGTTGCTTTCCAAACCGATGCCTCACTCATCTACATAATTTTTTCATTATATTGACATTATATGGATATATTGATATCATCTTAAAAATCTATATTCAAGGAGCAAGCCATGCAGGTTGAAATTCTTTATCGTCCCTCGTATTCCGTGGCCCGCGTCCTCCTGGAGCGTAAAGAAAAGATCCAGGCCGAAGCTGGGGCCATGGTGGGCATGTCACCTGACATGCAGATGGAAACCGAAGCCAAAGGTGGCTTCCTTAAGTCGATCTCCCGCTCCATGTTTGGCGGGGAGAGCTTCTTTATGAACACTTACACCGGTGAAAAAGATGGCGATCGTATCCTGCTCGCTCCGCCCCTGCCAGGCGACGTCGCCGTGGTCGAATTGAATAACGATTCCCTGCTGGTGCAGTCAGGCTCCTACCTGGCATCCTCCGAGGGCATCCAGGTGGATACAAAGTGGTCCGGCGCAAAGACCTTCTTCGGCAGTGAAGGCCTGATCATGCTCCGGGTCAGCGGCAGTGGAACCCTGATTATCTCCAGCTACGGCGCCATCCATCCCATGGAGCTCAACGCAGGGGAGAAATACGTGGTTGATACAGGACACCTGGTGAGTTTTGAAGAGCAGATAACCTACAACGTAAAAAAGGTAGCTGGCTGGAAGAGTACCCTCTTCAGCGGTGAAGGCCTGGTAGCCGAGCTGACTGGTCCAGGGAATATCAACCTGCAGAGCCGCAGTCAGGATTCTTTCCTTTCCTGGTTGATTCCTCGCCTGCCCAAACAGACTACCTACGTCAATACCGGTGACTAAAGCACAAGAACAAAGGTACTTAAATGACGGGCTGGTTCTGAGCCAGGCCAAAACTGAACCTTTTCCCGGGTGTTTTGGCGATTTTGTTCATCCTGTGGAATAAGCCTTACTCACTGCAGGAATCGTTTATTCCTCGTCGCGCAGAGAGCTACCCGGAAGCTTTGGAGGGCATCCAGGATATCCAGGCTGCAGAGGTTGAGCTTCCCAATCTCAGCCCAGTTTGCGGTACCAGTTCGAGAAAGCTCTCGATATCCCCCACGACATGAGCACCGTCTCCCGGCCTAACGGTCGCATCGACATCGTTTATCCAAAGCTGCTGGAGCTTATCCATTAATCAGATAAGTACATCTAAAATGAGGAAGGCTTTGTATTCTATTGATCAGGATTTACAAGAGATTAATATAAGAACTGTTTTCATGGACTAAAAAGGATCAGAAAAATTTGGCTTCACAATTTATCAGCTTCGAAAGTTCGCTTCCAGATCAGGGCAAAAACCGGTTGCGATAGATTTATCCCCGCCGCCTGTTCAATAGCTTATAGCGCGTTCTGTGAGAGATTGACCGGATATAGCATCCAGAATATCAATGCTGAAGCATAGAAGACGATCATTGCTATCTCTCCCCATTCCTGAAGTATAGGGAGAGATCGATCCCTGTGTGAATTTTTTCCCATCCGCCACGTAAACCAACTCAAAACCGACCGGCACCACCTGCGTTACGCCTGCTGAGTGGGAACCAGCTAATTCTGCGGAGTCACCGGTTCGTAACCCAGGTAGGCAAGAACATCGGCAATAGAGGCCACCCCCTGAGTAGAAGGGTGCAACCCATCATCTACCCATGAGGGTTGATCGACGACAACCAATTTATCGATACGGGTGTCGCGAAGTCCAGCACATCTATTTAACCTCGATCGGACCCAGAATTTCAAAGTTTTCACACGGCTCGCAACAGGATGTGCAAAGCAGGAATATGGATTTTTCCTGGACAGTAAAGACCAGTTCCGTTTGTTCTTCTTTTTTATCAGTCGTCGCGTAAATACCGAGGGGCTGCGACCATGGTGATGGGCCCAGGCAGTTATCGTTACCCCTGGCTATAAGGTCCTCTAAGCCTTTCCCCTCGTCCACGTCGGCGACTATCAAGCCATTGTCAAACTCCTGCGGCTTGGCGCTGATATCCAGGCTTACCCTGCCAGCCGGGATAACTGAGGGACCATTGTATTCACAGGTTTTTCCAGAGATATAGAATGAGCCTATCTTGACCACCTCCTCAATCGCGGGGAGCTCGACTGCAACCCCTCCATTGAGGACGCTTAAAAAGAGCTCTAAAAACCTTTCGCTGTCGGCAGACGTCGCCGCCTGGATAAGGCTCCCCTGCTCACTCACCCGGGTGCGCCCGATTTCGGCGCCGCTCTCTTCCACTTCCACTTTGAGCGCCTCAATGGTCCCCAGGCTGGGGTCGGTCAGGATGGCGGCTGCCAGCGGGTCCCAGAAATAGTTCTCTCCGCTCTGGTAAAAGGACGGGTTATTTCGCATCAGGTTGTAAATCACCTTAGCTGCCGGGGTTGAGTGGTTTTGTTCAAACGCCCGGAAGCTGTGCTCGGTTGCCGGGGCATGATTGGTGGCGTCCAACGGGATGAGGGTCACGGGGGCTCCTGAAGCAAACACCAGGTTCGCGGCATACGGGTCAACGTAGATATTCCACTCCGCAGAGGGCTGCTCTTCAACGTTGCCGGGCACCTCCAGCGCCCCACCCATGATGTAGACCATCTCGATTTTATCGACTAAATCAGGTCTGGCCTGGAGTGCCTCGCCCAGGTTGGTCAGCGGGCCTTCAGCAAAAAGCGTGGCTTTGTTGGGAGCTGCCTCAATCACGCTGGTCAGCAATGCAACCGCGTCCATTTTGGATGGCTCTCCACCAGCTGGCAACTCTAGTATCTCAGCCAGATTATCAGCTCCTGCCCGAAAAATCTGTGGAAAGGTGAAATCACCTTTTAATGGTTTTTCTCTGCCGCAGGCTACCGGGATATCCTCGTTCCCGGTCAGCGCTAGCAAACCGAGCGCGGTTCGCATGCCTGGCTGGCAGTGTGCCTCGCCGTCACCAGCCACGGTGATCGCTTTTACGTCCACTCCTTCCGCCTGCAAGAGATACAGGATCTCCATTACGGAGTTTTTACCCATGTCCGCGTCTATCACCACGTACCTGCCGCTCTCTGCCGGTTGGACGGGTGCAGCACCCTTGCAGGCGACCAGCAGTATCGCCAATATGAGAGCAAAGCACCTAGTTTTCATCGTTAAACCTCCATATGTTACAGTTTATTGAAACGCAATTACCAGCAGAGCCACAGATACCAAGATCCCGGAAATCCTTCATTTTATAGTCAGCGTTTTCCTTACTTAAGGTTCACCTTCATCTGCTCTCTTGCAGGCCGGGAAGAAGTCCGTGGAAGTTCACCGCAGCTTAAGTAGTGTGTCGTCATCCTAGGTCGTGTATCAGACTGCCCCATCGGGCACAGCAGCAACTCGGATCGATGAAATCCACCTATCTGCGAGGATCTCTTTTACTACCTGAGCCTATACCTCAGGATCGATTTCGCCTATCTCCGTTCCTAATTTCATCAATGGTGAACAGTACTCCACCTTAGTTCCTCCGATGTCTTCCACAAATATACAGGCGTAGTCCGGTACTCCATATGAGACAAAGGCGTCAGCCATAGCAACATTGATAGGGCAATCTGTTGCTTGCCAATTGCTCTCAAAGCCATCTCCAATATCCAGGAAACCTTCACCTTCAATCCGAACATCTATCCCTGCTTGCTCCATTCCTTCTTGATTATTGCACAGCTCAATTGTGGTTTCACTCCATACAAGCGAACCGCCGAATTCGCCAAGATGTTCAACGGTCATGGGTTCAGCACGAACGATCATTGCGATGCCCCAGATGTCGCTACCTTGCTCCACAATTGTCCATTCTAATGGGGTCACTGAGATTGTCGACTCAGGTGCTTCATTAGGCTTTGGCGTTTCCGGTGGCGGCAGAGGCGTAGCTGTTTCTGTTGGCGCAGCGAGTTCAGTCCCAGTTGTGGGAACACTGCAGCCCACCAGCAGCATCCCCATGATGAGAGCCAAGTATCTAGTTTGCATTGTCCAACCTCCTTATCTTGCAATTAATAAAATTTCTCACAACAAGAGGACTTATTCATTTTTCTCTTCTGTTTCTATTCGATCAGACCAGGTAAAACTTTCTGATCACTCAACTGGTTTAACCGTCACCTGTTGATCACTACCACTGGCAATCGGTGGCTAAAAGGCAGGCATTGTTCAATAGTTTTTCCCTCACAAGGTAGCACACGGGCGTTTTTTAGCGTATTACGAAGATTAAAATAAAACTGCTATAATAAAAATTACAGATTTATATCCTGAGCAAACCTTCATAAGCAGACAGCCGTGATAGCGGGAATCGAGAACCAGGCATGTCGCTGAAAATATACTTGCTTGGGCAGTTCAAACTTCAAGCCAACCATCACCCCCTTGAATTGCCATCCAGACCAGCCCAATCCCTGCTGGCATACCTGGCGCTTAACCCCTGCGTGAGGCACCGCCGAGAAAAACTTGCCAATCTGGTGTGGCCTGAAGCAACAGAGACCAATGCGCGCGGTTACCTGCGCAGAGCGCTATGGCAGATCCGTAAATCTCTGAAGAGCGGATCGCTCGCCTGGGAGGATTACCTGCAGATCAATGATATCGAGGTAACCTTCAACGATCTTGCTGACTATTGGCTGGATGCTGACCTGCTCCTGGCGCGAGAGCAGGCCCCCTCGGTAGAGGATTTAATTGAGACCGTGCAGCTCTACCGAGGTGAACTGCTGCCCGGTTTCTACGATCAGTGGACCGTTATCGAGCGCGAGCAGTTGCTGCTGGCTTACCACCAGAAGATGAACCTGCTGCTGGAGGGTTTGATTCAGAACGGCCAATGGCAAGCCGCGCTGGAATGGGGCGAAAAGTGGATCCAGATGGCTTATTCACCCGAAGCGGCCTTCCGAGCCTTGATGATCGCGCATGCGGGTTTAGGTGATCAGGGCATGGTCAGCGCAACATACCAGCGCTGCCTGGAGATCCTGAACCGCGATCTCGGCTTGGAACCCGCTCCAGAAACCCAGCAACTATTCCAACAGCTGGTTGCTGGAGAGGCTTTACCCACCATCTTGGGTCTCCCCGAACCGGTCAAGACCTCCATCCTTGACGAGCCACCTGCGCCTGGCTCGCCGCCGTATAAAGGCCTGGAATATTTCGATATCCGGGACGCCGATTTGTTCTTCGGCCGCGAGAAATTAACCGCCAAACTGGCGGGACGCCTGCGTGCAGGAGAGCAGCTGCTGTTTGTGGTAGGCGCCTCTGGCAGCGGCAAATCCTCCCTTGTCCGGGCAGGCCTGGTCCCGGTTTTTCATGAGGGCAAAACGCCCATCGATAGGTCCTCCCTGCCCGAAGACAGCACCAATTGGCTGCTTCACGTGATCCAGCCCACTTCCCAGCCGCTTGAAATGCTGGCTGACTCGCTCTGCCGGGAAGAGAGTTCCAGGCGCAAAGTGGCTGATTTGCTCGATGATCTGCGCCAGGACTCGCACTCGCTGCACCTGTGTGCCGAACGCCTGTGCCAGGCTGAGGGAGCCCCGCGCTTATTGCTTGTGGTGGACCAGTTCGAGGAACTCTTCACCCTCTGCCAGGATGAAAGGCAACGCACGGCATTCATCGATAACCTGCTGACCGCTGTTGATACTGATTTGGATGGTCCAACCAGCGTGGTGGTCACTTTGCGGGCCGATTTTTACGCCCACTGCGCCCAGTACCCAGGACTTCGCCAGCAGCTGGCTGCCCACCAGGAATACATCGGTCCAATGAGCAGCGGGGAGCTGCGCCGGGCGATCGAAGAGCCTGCCCGGTGGGGAGCCTGGGAATTCGAGCCTGGCCTGGTGGACCTGATCCTGCGCGATATCAGGGACCAGCCCGGCTCGCTGCCGCTCTTATCCCATGCCCTGCTCGAGACCTGGC
>CP070764.1:1300975-1325984 GCA_020349245.1 Chloroflexota bacterium
GGCGGGCAGTTCACCCTGGCTGGAAACAAGCCATCAGCCTATCTCGCCAAGTGGTGCGCCGAGCTGGATGCTGGCAGATGCACCTTCGCCTTCGTGCCCAGAGCCAGCAATCCGCAACCTAGACAAGTCCCGCGGACACAAATACCTTTTCCGAGTGAAACCCTATTGCCTGAAAGCACTGAGTCCGCCTCAACCGTCACCATAACACCAACAGTCGTGCCTGCAGCCGCTGCTCCAGGAGCCGGTGGTATCAACACCTTGTGGATCGGGTTATTGGTGCTCATATTCATTGTTGGGTGCCTATCCCTAATCCTTTTCCGACGAGCCTGACGAATGACAGCCGTTAGATGAGCCGCACCGTCGAGAAGGTTAAACCACCCAAATTAACGTGATCGCACCGGCAATAGACTTCAAAATGATGGTATCATCGCCTCATGATATCTGCCCCTGCACAAGTCTCGCCTAAGATCGTCCTTATCAAATAAATACAGTCGACAGCCTATCAGTATAACTGGCAGGTTGGTACTTGAAAAATTAAGGATCGAATAAGGAATAACGCCAGACTAATCACCTGGCTTTTTATTTATCGAGCCATTTCACTCTATTGTCACTCCTATGCACGCTTTGTTGGGCAGTCCTTTGACTCTATTCTCTGTATAGCGATGATTTTATTATTCAAAACCCATTTGTTTTGCGAATTTAACCTAATCATCCTGGCCTGATTATTAGGTTAATCAAACGCTTTCTTGAAACCAATCTACTTAATTCGACAAATACATCAAGATTTGGGTACAATATTCCCCTATCAGCAATTCAAGATGGGAGGTGAATTATGACTATTCAGGAGAACAAAGAGCTTGTACGTCGTTATAACGAGGAAATCTGGAACAATCATAACCTTGTAAAAGCTAGTGAATTTATGGGTGCCGATTTTCTCGAAGAGTCCATCGAACATGTGCGGCAATTCCTGATCGCCTTCCCAGATGTGCACGTCACCATTGAGGATCTGATTGCCGAGGGAGATAAGGTAGTAGCTCGATTGGTTGCGAATGCTACAAACACTGGCCCATTTGCTGATCACCCTCCTACGGGGAAGAAGGTTGAGATTCGCTCGATTCGAATTTACCGCATAGTTAATAATAAGTTTGTTGATACATGGGCGATGCAAGATCGCTTGGGTCTCATGGAGCAACTTGGTCTCGTAGAAGCGACGGGTAGCAATGTGAACTGGGCGGCAGGGGATGAAGACGAGTAAATTTCTGGGAAAGTAACAGGGGATTGAAACCAGGGTGTTGCGACGATGAAATGGGAGGGCATTAAGGCTTTTAGAGTGATCAGAGTCCAGGCTGACCAATCGTTTGCGTTAACTGCTAGTGGGGAAGGGTGACTGGTACCTCGATCATCATCGGATGCTTCGCTCTACACTTCCATGGTCAGAGAATAATAATCGCTATCTTCTGATACTTTTTCCAGTTGGAAGCCAAGCTTTTCCAAGAGATGTTTTGCCTTTATATTTGTTGAATATGTATGTGCATCGATCTTCGATAAATTCAAAACTGAAAAACCATAATCGAGGATCGCTGTCAAACTTTCACTCATAATGCCTTTTCCCCAATATTCCTTTGCCAAATCAAAACCAATCTCCCCCTCACCACCGATTGAAACACCTGCAATACTACATGTTCCTACGCATGCATTATTTTTTTTCATTTCAATCGCCCAGGTGATCCCCTCTCCTTGCTTAAATTCCGAATTGAATTGATCAATGAATTGTTTCGCCTGGTCAATATCAGTCAATGGTTCTTCAAAAAACCACTTCGCAATTTCAGGCTCAGAAAAGTTCCTGAAAATGGCATGTGTGTCAGCATGGGTAATTTCTCGTAAAATTAGCCGCGCTGTCTCTATTCTAGGAAATATGGATGGGAATTCGGATTTACTCATTTCGCAGGTACCTCGCTTGGCTACTTTATTTTGATTAAAATTTGCCAGTTTGATTATCTTTGGTATTGTACACTTTGCTGAGAGTCCAGTGGGTATTCTAAGTGATGGTGCATCTGGTATTCTCTTCCAGTGAATCTGTCTGCGCATTAAGCGCAATTTGTGGATCCCGATCATCGAGCTAGGAATGCTCAATTTTGTGGTTTTCGTGCTGCTCTGAACGGGTGCTGCATGAGCATGCAGACGAGGGACAAAAAGCGAGAGATTACAATGAGATACTTTTCAAACCAAATGCAGGTCTAACCAGAAAAGGAGCTGATGGCAAGGAAATAGTTTGTAGAGCAAACAGTCAAAAATATTCTCCATAAAGCACGCATGAAGTATACCGCTGAAGAAAAGACCGGGTTGTGCTGGAAGGGCTGTGCGGTGAAATGATTATTAAAGAACTCAGTCGTCGATAAGGGATCAATGGCTAATTAATTATCAAGATCCAATTTAGTGATTACAAGATGTGTATGTCATTTGTGTGATTCTTGTTTCGGTTGTTGGTCAACTGAGAAGATCGCTGACTAAAAGAAACTTGGCCTCTGCGCCAAGGGAGTCCCCGATATCATCTTTATTTCAACCCATTTACTTCGCTACTTTACATCATTTTCAAAGTTGCCAGGAATCCAAAAGCCTCCTCGATGGGTCATTGGACAAATTATTCCCGAATACTCGCAGGCATCCAGGAACAGGATACAACCGTCGTGCAGTTGTATCTTGCCAGCGACCTGCAAATTCGTGGAATCCCCGAGCATGCAAATTGCATCGGCTCTCACCCATCCTCACAATGCCTTCATCAAATATTCACAATTGACACCCGATCACAGTCGGGGTAAGGTTGGTGATTATTATGTTCAGATGTTCATAAATAGTAACGCCAGGTTATCTGCCTGGCGTTTATACATGGATCATTGATACTCGCTAGTTATCCTGTGGCCCTTTTGGCATTAATGATATTAGTCACTCTCCATAGCTCACTATATTCGTAAAATGCTCCGTCAGCGTTCTTTGATACCCGCCATCTCTTCCAGCCGTGATGGCCCGGTGAGGTGAGTATTTAGCGAAGGCACTTCGTCTTTGACACGCGCCAGCTCTTCCAGTCGGGACGGCCCGGTGAGGTGAGTATTTAACGAAGACGCATCATCCTTGACCCGCGCCATCTCTTCCAGCCGGGATGGCCCGGTGAGGCGAGTATTTGCCGGAGGCATTTCGTCCTTGATCAGCGCCAGCTCATGCAGCCGCTCCAGTTTCGCCGCCCGGGCGTCCATTGAAGACAGATCTTCTTTGATCCGGGCGATATCTTCCAGATTGGAAATACGCCCGGCACGGACCTCTAACCCAAATACGAGCACGATGCCGGCTAGCACGATCAGCGTAACGACCCAAAAGTACACTTTCGAACTCGATTGCAGGTGGTTCATGGTTAATCTCCTTTCTTTACACTGGAATTGAACCTTCTGTATCTTACAAGAAATGCTCATAGTAGATATGACATTCCTTGCCATTCATTGGTCTGAAAAGTTGACATTTCTTGCCAATAGGACCAAATTGAAGAGTTTCGTCTTGAATTACCGGGTGGAGATGTGTACAATGAGAGCAGTTCAATCAACCAGGGTTTCATTATGGAAGATCACTAATGGAAACCGCTCCCAGCCCGATCTCGCTTAGTTCTTTTACTACCTTCGGTGATTTTCTGAAGTACCTGCGCCGCCGCGAACGTCTTTCCCAGCTGGAGCTATCGATTGCTGTCGGCTACAGCGAAGCGCAAATCAGCCGGCTTGAAAAGAACCAGCGCTTACCCGATCTCGCCACGATCCAGGCGCTGTTCATCCCTGCCCTGCATCTTCAGGACGAACCGCAACTAACCACCCGCTTTCTGGAATTGGCTCAAAGTGCGCGGCAGGTCGAAACCCCCACACCGGGTGCCCCGCCTTATAAGGGATTGCTGTACTTTGATGAGCCAGATTCGGAGCTGTTCTTCGGGCGTGAAGTCCTCACGGCTCAGGTAACCAGGCATGTTCTGGACCTCGCCCACGATGCACAGACCCGCTTCCTGGCAATAGTCGGCGCTTCAGGCAGCGGCAAATCCTCCCTGGTGCGCGCCGGGCTGGTCGTCGCCCTCAAGCGTGCCGGGTGGGAGGCATGCGTCTTCACGCCGGATGCCAGTCCGCTCAGAATGCTGGCTAAAAATCTACAGTCGGCGCGGGTTAGAAACGCAGAACGAGTCCTGATCCTTGTAGATCAGTTTGAAGAAGTGTTCACCCAATCCCACGACGAAGTCGAACGGATCACCTTTATCGAAAAACTACTTACCTGTGCACAGGAGGATACAAAAAAATATGTTGTAGTAATTGCCCTGCGCGCTGATTTCTACTCCCGCTGTGCACAGTACCCACTCCTGCGCCAGGCGGTTTCAGCAGAACAGGAATATATCGGGGGGATGACCACGGAAGAGCTTCGCCGGGCTATCGAGGAACCCGCCAGACGCGGCGGCTGGGAGATTGAATCTGGTTTGGGGGACCTGTTGCTGGATGATGTCGGGGCATGTGGTCCAGGCGAGCCGGAACCAGGCGCGCTCCCCCTGCTCTCGCATGCTTTGCTCGCTACCTGGGAGCACCGCGTTGGGAAAAGATTCACCCTCTCTGGGTATCATGCCTGCGGCGGGGTGCGGGGCGCCATTGCAGAGACTGCAGAAAGCGTTTACAACGACCAGCTGAACCAGGTCCAGCAGGAGCTTGCTCAGTATATCTTCCTGCGGCTGACAGAATTAGGCGAAAGAACAGAGGATACACGCCGGCGTGCCACCCTGGTTGAATTGGTGCGCCAGCCAGCTGAAGCAGCCCAGTTGAGGGCGGTGCTGAATATCCTTGCAGAAGCGCGCTTGATTATTGTGAGTGAGGATAGTGCAGAAGTTACTCACGAAGCCTTGATCCGCGAATGGAAGCGACTGCAAGAATGGCTCTCGCAAGACCGCCAGGGTTTGCTCCTGCACCGCCACCTCACCAACGCGGCGCATGAATGGGAAAGGAGCAACCGTGATCCATCCGAGCTGTATCGCGGGGCTCGCCTGGCGCAGATGCAAGAATGGGCATCCACGCATTTGGACCGATTGAATCCATTAGAACGGGCTTTCCTCGCAGCTTCTGTAGAACAGGAGCAACGTGCTGTGCTTGAGGGCGAAGCGCAGCGCCAACGTGAGCTCGAAGCAGCTCAAAAACTTGCTGCCGCGGAGAAGGCGCGCGCTGAAGAGCAGATCTTATCAGTAAAGCGGCTGCGCAAACGCGGGGCATTTCTCGCCAGTGCTTTGGTTCTGGCAATCGTTGCCGCAATCGCTGCAGGTGTATTCGCCAGCATCTCCCGAAGACAAGCGTTGATCTCATACGTTCGCGAAGTATCCAATGCGGCAAACCAAAATCTGGAGGTTGATCCCGAACGGAGCATCTTGCTGGCATTGCATGCTGTGAACAAAACCTACGCCAGCGACCACACTGTTCTGCCAGCAGCAGAAGAGGCGCTGCATCGCGCCGTGCAGGCATCGCGAGTGGAGTTGATGCTAAGTGGGCATGTGGGTGAGGTCTACAGTGCTGTTTTCAGCCCCGATGGTACTCGCATCGCTACAGCCAGTGAAGATGGGACAGCGAGGATTTGGGATGCGATCAGCGGTAGACAATTGCAGGCTGTGAAAGGCTCCTCCTACGGGCCAGGTTCATCTTATGGCAATGTCTGGTTTGCCACATATAGCTCCAATGGAAAATTCATGGCAACTGCAAGTAGTGAGGCTCGAATCTGGGATTTGAGCACCGGTGGGGAGCTTCTTACCTTATCAGGTCACCATAGATGGGTCTATCACGTGGAGTTCAGCCCAGATGGTAGCCGAATCGCTACGGCCAGCAGGGATGGTACTGTAAAAGTGTGGGGTGCTCTCACCGGCGAATTGCTGCTCACAATAGATCCGGGGGTGGGTTTTACACCAACTTGGGTCTCCTTCAGTCCGGATGGCACCCGGATTGCCATCGCAAGTACTCTGGGTGCCGATACCGGAGGTTTTTTTGAAGGCTGGGCGAGTATCTGGGATGCTGCTACAGGCCATATGCTGCTTTCTCTTCCTCATTTGAACGCACAGGTTGGAAGTGTGTCCTTCAGCCCGGATGGCTTGCGCATCATCACGTCCATCACAGATCAAACCGTAAGGATATGGGATGCCGAAAACGGTAAGGAGCTGTTGAAACTCGACGGCACTTCGAATAGGGTCGTCGATATGGCTTACAGTTCAGTTTACAGCCCAGATGGCACGCGCATTGCCACAGTGGTCTTAGATAACCAGGTAATCGTCTGGGATGCCAATACGGGGCATGAATTGATTACCCTGGCAGGACATACGGGCGACATTCTTACCGTTGCTTTCAGCCCGGATGGGGACCGCCTCGTCACTGCAAGCCGGGATGGGACCGCCCGAGTTTGGGACCTTTCTCCCACTCAGGAGTTGCTGACACTGGTGAATAAGCCGGGTAGCTCCTCCTTTATAGAAAGCCAGCTGGCATACAGTCCGGACGGCACCCATCTGGCAGTAGCTTATGATGACCCAACCCCTAAAGTTTGGGATCTGGCAACCGGCAGGCTGTACCTAAACCTCACCGGACATACCGGGAATGTTACCCACATTGCTTATAGCTCTGATGGGACGAGAATTTTTACCGCTGCTAGAGACGGGACTGCGAAGGTGTGGAATTCAGTTTCTGGTGAGGAGATGATGTCATTATCCATACCCTATACCTCTGATATTAGTGCTGTATTCAGCCCGGACGGGTCCCGCCTGGCTTTTGTCGAATATCCTGGTGAAGTTGCCTACCTATGGGATGTCGGGGCTGGTAATTTAATATTTTCCCTGAGTGGCCACACCGCTCCGCTCACCAGTTTGACCTTCAGCCCAGACGGTACGCGCTTAGTTACTTGCAGCCTGGACGGCACGGCCCTCGTATGGGATGCAGTTATCGGCAAACAATTATTTTACTTATCCGGTCATACAGACGAGATTCTACAGGTCGCCTTCAGTCCGGATAGCAAGTATCTGGCAACTGCCAGCATAGATGGCAGCGCCACAGTGTGTGATGGATCATCCGGCAAAAGCATTCTGACGCTTTCCGGCCACTCCAGCAGCGTGTTTGATGTCACCTTCAGTCCGGATGGCAAAACTATCGCCACAGCCAGCGGTGACAGGACGGCAAAACTCTGGGATGCCGTCACGGGTGAGGAATTGCTCACCCTGTATGCTCCGGACGGGCTTACCAGCGTGGCCTTCAGCCCGGATGGCAAACAATTGGCGACTGCCAGCCGGGATGGCACGGATCGCATCTACCTGCTTAAGATCGAAGATTTGATAGCGCTTGCCATGCAGCGGGTGACGCGCTCCCTGACAACCGAGGAATGCCAGCAGTATCTGCACCTTGAGACATGCCCAGATGAGCCATAGGGCTTGAAGTTTCCAAACCGATTGGTCAATCTTTCAACCGGATATCTGCGATTAAGTTTCAAATGGGTGGTATCATCACCCCATGGTCACCGCCACAGCGATTGCCAGCCCCAATATCGCCAATATCAAATAATCACAATCGACACTTTGTTACGACAACAACAAGGTTGGTGTTAAAAATATAGTAACTGATAAGGATAAACACCAGTTAGTGAGCTTGGATTTATTTCTATTTACCGGTTAGGGCTACCCGCAGGTGGACGAGGGGGGGTGGCTTGAGAGCAGTATAAAACCGAAGTCAGAAAATTGCGTATAAATGGCACAGAGAATGCCCAGCGTCCAGTGCATGCTTTGTTAGCTGGCAGTGTCTTTAGGGTATAGCCAGAACCGAAACAGGCGGGTTATCAACGGCATGATGTAGTAAGTCATGATCGGTACCAGTATCAGCACGGTGAGCAGCATAAGTAAAGGTCTGGGCCAGCCGTGAAAAAGGTATGAAAGCAATGTACTGAGAATCAGAAGCGATGGATAAAGAGCAAGTATGGTGAGTAATGCCATTTTATACTTTTGCGGTGTGACTAGGGGCAAAGAAAAATCGGGAAGGACAAACCATGGTGTAAAACCTTGTGCCTCTTGAACGTACATTTTGCCAACCGTCATTTCCTCGGACTTCTTCAACCATTCTTCGCGCTGAGTCGATTCCATAAAGGATTTCAAGTTCTCATATTTATCAAATCGAACCACAATGACATACTCTGGATGAGAGTGATCACGGGGGCGGATGATGTCTGTACCTAGATAGCCTTTAAACCCTTTGACAACCTGATTCATCTCCAGAGCCCACTCCTCGAAATCTTTGATGCGCTCCATCCTGACATATCGTACAATGAGTGCAGTAACGGGATCCGAGCTCGACTGACCTTTCTGTTCCATAAATGAAATCCTTTTGTAACCTCTAAATCTCGATGATCGCTTTGTTCAAAAAAGTAATATTTTAGATAATCAACCAGATATCACGAATTGCGCTCAATTACAACGTGCTCCCCTTCATTTTGCCCTGCCAGCTGACGGCGAGCGTTACTTGCGGGTAGGCGGGCGTACATAAAACTTCGAGAGCAGAATTCTGTTAGGGCGAGGAAAACGCCCGAAAATGCCGCAGATCAGGCGAGCGAGCCTCCAGCGAGCATCGCCCAGCCCAAGCGCATTAGCGCTGGGCAATCCCACCATCCAATGTACGCTTTGTTAGCCTGCGCCTACTTTTTTAGGCAGGCAATTTTTGTGCAACGCACTCAATCAAAACGATCCGATTCTCATTGAGATTGAGCACTTGATTCTGAGCCATGACTCGAAAATCTGGTCCCAGCAGAATGTGAAATCCAAGTGCTGGACTTCCGCCCTGTTGCTGCATTTTTGCGGCAACTTCTTTGAACCACACCCGACCGATTTCCGATGTGTCACGCCAATTGAGAATATTTAATCCACTTGCCTCCAAGAGTTCGCGAAGTTTATCTGGAGTTACGAGGAAACTAATTGAGGAATCAGTTGCCCAAGGAACTGGGTAATGCAATGGACTTACTGGGCCAGCGAGAACATCGTACATGGCAAAGTGACCTTTTGGTCGCAATACTCGTGTGATTTCAGAGTAGAGTTTTGGCTTATCAGCAATATTCATGGCAGCGTGTTGAGTCCAGACTACGTCAAAAGAATTGTCATCAAACGGCATTTCGAGCGCGCTACCTTGCCGATAGGTCACGTGAGAAGCGAGTCCCAGCCGATTTGCAAATGATTGAGCAACTCGGCAATACTCGTCGCTTAAATCGATGCCTATAATTTGACAACCATATTCAGATGCAAGATAGCGTGAAGCGCCTCCGACGCCGCTGCCAACGTCTAAGACTTTATGATTTGAATTTAGATTTACTTGCGAAGCTAATTCACGGGTTGCTTCTCGGCCACGTATATGAAATTCATCAATGGGTGCAAGGTCTTCCAGTTTTAAGTGATAAACATCTTTGCCCGCGGCCGTCAGTGCTGCCAATATGGCTTCATCTAGGCCTTGGCGGTTGTAGTGTCCTTGGACATTGCTGTCTTGCGCATTGGGTGATGGCATATTTGTATCTCCTATTAATAAAGTGTTGTTTCGCGAAAGAAAGTTACCGATATATTTTTATGCGATTGCAATATTATCACTTTTCCTTGAGTAGGCTAACGGTTTGCGTTAGTGGCAGCGGGCGAGAACCAACTTGGGCGACAGAGAAAACACGAAGCCAGAAAAATGCCTGAAAATGGCGGCATATACCCGCCGTCCATTGCACGCTTTGTTGGGCGGCTGGTTATTGACTTTCTATCCATTCCAACCCACTTGCGAATTGATGTCGATAGATCAACAGCAAGACCATTGCAACAACAAACGACGCCAACACGTCCAATAAGCCTGCTTGGTTTGGCGTTCCCACCCAAAGCATTGGCCCAGTGTAATTGACTTGAAAGAAGCCGTGAGTTAATTGCTGTGTGCATTCGCTAAAAAGTAACCAAATCCAAATATTTTTGGTTGCATGCCAGATGGTCGGTAGCCATAAACTGCGTGTCGCTAAATAAGCAATCCCAAATCCGACTCCATCTAATCCCAAAACTAACAACGAGAGTAAATCAGGAGTGCTCGTTCTGCTACGTTCCAAATGTCCCCAAGCAAATAGCAATGAACTGACGATTAATGCCACCAACCATTAGTTAATTTCGAGGTCTGGGGCAATATCGCCCCGCGAAAAATCAATTCCTCAATGGTCGCCCATACAATCGTGATGCTCACGGTCATGAGTCCAAGTAAAGAAACGGCGTCGAGAATGCCGCCGCTGATCTTTTGATGGGCCCAACCCAATACATTGGATAGGTTCAGTGGACCAACAACCACGAAGCTGCCTGCCCCCAACGCTGCAACAATCCATTTCAATTGGAAATCGGGGAATCTGTCGCGAAACAGGACAAGGATTGGCAAGCGATTGGGACCTCTCCGCTCAAGAACACTCTTTACCAATGCAGTGAGCCCTATGAGTAGTGAGACAATTGAGGGAATCTTAACCATGAAGTTTACATAGCCTCAACTTTACAGAGTCGTGCGACAGATTGCAGTTACAGGAAAGATCAGGGAAAAAAGTGTTGATGCGATCCCCAATCCAAGCAAGTTGTGATTATTTGTACTTATATAGTACCTGTTTTTTGATTTTTTCAAATGACCACCCTCAATATATGATTATTCCCTAAAAACCAGCAAGACAAATTAAAGTGGGTAAATTTACTCACAAAAATGGTATCATCCAACTATGACTGCAGCCACTGCCCTCGCCCATCCCAACATCGCCTTTATCAAGTATTGGGGCGATAAAGATCCTGTACTGCGCATCCCTGCCAATGGGTCGCTATCCATGAACCTGGACAACCTGTATTCCCTTACCAAGGTCAGTTTTGATCCCGAGTTGGTTTGGGACGAGCTTTTCATCGATGGCCAGGTCGCTGGCGATACAGCTCACCAGCGGGTGAGTCATTTCCTCGATCATGTTCGCAAGCTGTCTGGTATCGCATCGAAGGCCAGGGTGGAGAGCGAGAACAATTTCCCCACCGGGGTGGGGGTTGCCTCCTCCGCTTCGGCTTTTGCAGCGCTGAGCCTGGCAGCGAGCCGAGCAGCCGGATTGGATCTGGATGAGCGGTCCCTCTCTCGCTTGGCGCGACGCGGATCCGGCTCTGCCTGCCGCTCTGTTCCTGCCGGGTTTGTCGAGTGGCAGCCTGGAGAAGATGACGAAAGATCCTATGCTAAATCGATTGCTCCAGCAGATCATTGGCAGCTTTATGACTGCATCGCGATCATCAGCCAGGAGCACAAGGAGACCGGTTCACAGGAGGGTCACAGGCTTGCTGATAGCAGCCTGCTCCAAAGGACGAGAGTTGAGGATGCTCCCCGGCGATTAGGATTGTGCCGGGAGGCGATCCTAAAGCGTGATTTCGAAGCCTTTGCAGATATTGTCGAGTTTGACAGCAACCTGATGCACGCAGTGATGATGACCTCACAACCGCAGCTGTTCTACTGGCTCCCGGCGACAATCGCGGTGATGCAGGCAGTTAGCGAATGGCGAAAAAGCGGGACTGCAGTCTGTTTCACCATAGATGCCGGACCGAATGTGCATATCATCACGCTTGAAGAGAATTCCCCAGGGGTGATTGCAGATTTGATGCATATCCCGGGGGTCAAAAAAGTGCTTGTCAGCCGTCCTGGAGCAGGGGTGCGGCTGGTTAATGGATAGCTGACATTTGTTTGTCTGGATTCGGGTGGGAAATTTACGCGGGTTATTTCAAGTAGCAGGAACAAGGTTTATCTTAGAATCGTCTAAGACTTGCCGGGATGTATGGTATCCAGGCATAGATAAGGATATAATCAACTTCAGGATTACTGGTTAATAATCTTATGAATTGGAAGATGTGATGGAAACGAATGTACTCATGCAAATCTTAGAGCTGGCAGTTGGTATAGCAGCGTTGATCATCATTCATGAATTTGGTCACTTTGCCGCTGCCCGCCTGTTTAAAATCCCTGTGGAAGAATTTGGATTAGGATTCCCGCCGCGCGTGGCAACCCTGTTCACTGCGGGCGGTACGAAATTCACCTTAAACTTACTCCCGATTGGCGGTTTTGTTCGCCCAAAAGGAGAAAATGACCCCAGTATTCCAGATGGCCTGGCTGCCGCCAACCCCTGGAAAAGGCTGGGAGTATTGGTCGCAGGACCATTGATGAACCTGCTGGTGGGGGTATTGCTGTATGCCATGATCATCAACCGCATCGGCACACCGATCCCTGACCAGGTTCAGGTAGTGGAGGTTGCCCCCAATTCCCCTGCAGCGCAAGCTGGCCTGCTGCCAGATGACATGATCCTCTGGGTGAATGAAACCAAAATCGATGGAACCGAATCCATCCAAAGTGCGATATACAGCAACCTGGGGAAAGAGATCGAAATCACATTCTCCCGGGATGGACAGTCGAACACGGTGACCTTAATTCCCCGGGCGAATCCCCCGGAAGGTGAGGGTGCCATTGGGATCGTGATGAGTCATCCAACACAACCGGTGAGCGTGATTGCTGCGCTACCGGCGGGTGTGAGCGCGGTTTACCAGCACGGTGAGACCCTGCTGACCTTCCCGGTGAAGATCATCCGGGGTGAGATGGATCCCAGCGAAGGACGCCTGCTGGGTTTCAAAGGAATGTTTGATGTGTATCAAGCTGTCCAGGAAACGGAAGTCCAACAAAGCATACCTGCCGGTGTGAATGTACTCGGCTTCTTCGCCACCCTGACTATCTCATTTGGGGTGCTGAACCTGCTGCCGATACCCGCACTGGATGGGGGCCGGATCATGTTCACCTTACCAGAAATCATCCTGGGGCGTCGTGTGCCACCAAAATATGAAAACGCGATCCACCTTGTTAGCCTGGCCCTACTGCTGATGCTGCTGCTGTTTGTCAACTTGCAGGATTTCATCAACCCCATTTCCTTGCCAAGGTAGTTATTGTCACCCAGTATTTTTATCGCAGGTGATCTATGCCTGAAATCTCGGAACTTCCTTTCCAGAAACTGATCGATGCATTACTGGATCTAGAACTCACCTTTGAACCCAGATACCTATATCGTTTATCCGATCTAGAAGGAGAAGATCTCGATCTTTTTCTCGAGACATGGCCTCACCTGCCTATTTGGCGTCGACAAGCGCTAATCGAGGATTTGCTAGAGCTGGGCAAAGCAGATGATTTGCTGTCCTTCGAAAATATCGCTCGCAATGTAATCGCCGATGAAGATCCCCAGGTGAGATTGATAGCTGTGCAGATTCTATGGGAATTTGAGAATCGAGATTTGATCCCTCTTTACCTGGAAATGCTGCGATCAGATCCGGTGGCAGAAGTCCGGGCTGCTTCAGCGTCTGGATTGGGGAGATTTGTCTATCTGGGCGAAATTGATCAATTACCGCAAGATTTATCCACCGAGATTGAAGACCGCTTGCTGGCGATATACCAGCAGGATGGGGAGGTACTGGTCAAGTGCCGCTCACTGGAAGCGGTGAGTTATACCAGCCGCTCCGAGATTTCCGGGCTGATCGATAGCGCTTTTAATTCAGGCGACCCGGTTTTGAAGGTTTCGGCAATGATTGCGATGGGGCGCTCCATGGATCCACGCTGGGAGCGGGAGGTCCTTTCGATGCTGAACCACAAAAAGCCGATCATGCGGGCAGAAGCTGCCCGAGCTGCCGGGGAGATCGGGATTAAAGAGGCGGTGTCAACGTTGATCGAATTGACGACAGACAGCGAGGAGGAGGTTCGCTCAGCTGCCATCTGGTCGTTGTCCGAGATCGGGGGTGATAGGGCACGCCGTCACTTAGAAATGCTGTTTCATGAGTCAGATGATGATCGCGAGGCCGATTTTATTGAATCTGCACTCGATAATATTGCCTTCACGAATGGCATGCAGCCATTCTCATTGCTGGACTTACCAGAGGAGGACTCGGAGGATGAGCTACTAGACATGCTGATTTCTCAAGAGTCCAGCATGGAGGTGGATGGTAACGGAAGCTCCGATCCCAACCATCGCTTAAGCAATGAGGATTTCCTGGACGATATGCAAGCGGATGATGAGGGAGAGGGGCTCCGGGATTGAGAGAATTACTCCTACTTTTTGTCAACAATTTACTGCCAATTTTCTTGGCCGCTGGTGCAGGATTTTTGGTCGCCAAATATCTGGGAGTTCCTGCCAAACCAGTATCCCGGATCGCCTTTTTCATTTTCAGCCCATGCTTGATTTTTACCCTGCTCACTTCCGGGAGGCTGAATGGCGATGATATCACCTTGATGGTTGCCTATGCTGCGGTGAGTATTATCCTGGTGGGCCTTGTCACCGGTTTGATCGCTTATATCCTGCGGTTTAAGAGAACCATAATCGTTGCCCTGTTAATCACCGTGATGTTCGGAAATGTAGGTAATTTCGGGCTCTCATTGAATTTATTCGCTTTTGGTGAAGATGCCCTGGCGTTTGCCAGCATCTACTTTGTGACTTCAGCGACATTGGTATATACCCTGGGCGTAGTCCTCGCTTCCTGGGGAAAGACCGACCTAAAAACTGCCCTGGTTGGCGTGCTGAAGGTTCCGGTGATATACGCGGTTTTGTTAGCATTATTGTTTAATTGGCAAAAATGGGAATTGCCGCTTCCCATCGACCGGACTGTATCTTTGTTTTCTGATGCGGCAATACCGGTCATGATTGTCTTGCTCGGCATCCAGCTATACAACGCCAAAGTGAGCAAAGAGATCTTCACAGTTGGGCTTTCGAATGTGCTGCGACTGGTCGTTTCTCCTGCTTTAGCCATTGGATTGGCAGCAGTATTTCATCTTGAGGGATCTGCATACCAGGCCGGGGTGCTGGAAGCTGCTGTACCCACCGCAGTACTGGCCACCGTGCTTGCCACTGAATACAATCTCGAGCCATCCCTGATCACGACAGCTGTGGTCTCCTCGACCTTGCTCAGCCCGTTAACCGTAACCCCCTTGCTGAAAATCCTTGGTGCATGATGGTTGCAAAACACAATCTCTCATTACTATCCCTGGGATTGCTGGTCCTGAATTTAGTGATTCCACCACTTGGCCAGGCGCAGACAGCATACGATATTATCCCTGAGGAACCAACGTATCGCTTCGGGGAAACAATGAAATTCGAAGCCGAATTAATTCCCGCAGAAGCAGTCGATGAAGTGCTCCTTTTCCTCCAAGCCAGTGAAAACACCGACCTTCAGGTGCACGCAATGACCTTGGGCGGGTCGGGGAATCTTTCCGTGGAAATTGATCTCCAGGAGTATCCTCTGCAGGCATTTTCGGAGGTTGGATACTGGTTCCAGGTTACCTCCGCAGATGGAGAGATTTACACCAGCCCTCGCTATTCCTTCACTTACCTAGATAACCGCTACCTGTGGCGGATGATAAGTGGTGAACCTTTCACGGCCCACTGGTACCAGGGTGATCTCAATTTTGGCAAGGAGGTTCTCAATGTCTCCCTGGAAGGTCTCAGAAAAGTTCAGGAGATCTTGGATATATTCTTCCCCAACAGTATAGATATTTATGTGTATGAAGATGCTCAAACTTTGCAGACCGCGTTAGACCCGGGAGGCCAGGCGTGGGTTGCAGGGCATGCCAATTCTCAACTGGGTGTGATCTATTTATCCCTCCCTCCCGGACCGGATCAACGCTTGGAGATGGAGCGGCAAATCCCCCACGAGCTGATGCACATCGCGCTGAGCTATACCGATGCGCATGCATATGCGAACTTACCTGTCTGGTTCAATGAAGGGTTGGCTTCCCTGGCTGAATTGTATCCCAATCCTGAGGACCAGGCCTTGCTGGAGAGTGCCTATTCAGCTGAAGTCCTCCTGTCGCTCGACTCCCTGTGTGAATCGTTTCCAAATGACCCCCAGGGGATAAGTCTTGCATATGCCCAATCCGCCTCCTTTACAAACTACCTCTACAAAAAGCATGGTCAACCTGGATTCAACCGGCTGATGGCTGCCTATGCATCGGGGATGAGCTGCGAAACAGGGATCGAGGAAGCACTGGGTATGAGCCTTACGGATCTCGAAAACGCCTGGAAAAAAGAAAATTTTACCGGTCTGGCGGTGGCAAAAAGTATCGAGGAATACCTGCCCTGGTTGTTCTTGTTCGTGGTTGTGCTGGTGGGACCAATCATCCTGGCTGTGTTGGCATTTCGCAACAAACCTGAGAGGTCAGAGATATGAATGATATCGAACAGACTCGGTTTCATGCAAAAATCTACGGCAGGGTGCAGGGAGTTGGTTTTCGCGCATTTGTAATGGAAAGTGGGGTCAGGTTAGGCGTCACGGGATGGGCTCGCAACAGGTGGGATGGCAGCGTGGAGGTCGTCGCAGAAAGTGACCGCCCGACCCTGGATCGATTGTTAACAGCGCTTCACCAGGGTCCGAGAATGGCCAATGTGACCCGGATTGATGTAGATTGGCAGCCGGCGAGTGGAGAATTCAGCTCGTTTTATGTCCGCTCCACGGTGTGAGCAATTAACCCTGCCCGAAGGCAAGCCCACGCTGCTTGAGTGAGCTATACGCACCACAACCGACCACCAGGTGATCTAGAACATCGATATCGAGCAGCTTTCCCGCTTCGATAATGGCGCGGGTAACAGCAATGTCATCCGGGCTGGGCGTAGGATCCCCACTGGGATGGTTGTGTGCCACGATAATCGCAGCAGCATTTCGTCGTACGGCGCTCTTGAACAGTTCCCCTACCCTAACCTGAGAAGAATTAAGCGAACCCTTGTAAATTGTTTCCACTGCAAGCAGGTGATTACGCGTATCTAAGAGCAGCACCCATAATTCCTCCTGGTCCAAGGCACTCATCTCGTGGAGAATCAACTGGGCAGCTTCATCAGGGGATTGAATGCTGGTCTGCTGAATCGATTCCTGCTTCATGCGGTAGCCAAGCTCCAAAGCAGCCTTGATTTGAGCAGCTTTGGCGGTGCTTATCCCGTATTGAGCGCATACCTCGTCAAAGGCCGCCCTGTGCAATCCCAGGATGCCATCAAAAGTATTCAGCAGTCGCTGTGCGACCTGGACAGCATTTTCTCCCTTTACGCCAACGCGGATCAGTATTGCCAGCAGTTCTGCATTGGAGAGTGATTTTGGTCCTAATCGCGCCAGGCGTTCGCGCGGTCTTTCAGACTCGGCGAAATCCGTGATCCGGTATGAGGTATATTCCTCTCTCATGCTTGCTCTCTTTCCAAAAATGTCTCTTTCCCTCTATAGATGAATATACATCAAGACAAGGGCATATGCAAGTCTGCTTCCGTGCTATAATTTTTTTTTACGAGCAGCCTATGAATTTTGATCCATCAGCATTAGGAAATATATTTCTTATCTTATCCGCCTGGGCGGGGGCATTTATTGTTGCCCTGTGGTTGTCCCTGATCTTCTGGACTTTCCGCGATATAAAGGCCAGAGCCCGGGATCCACTGTCGCGCATTCTTGCAGTGCTCGTCGTGGCTGTCCTGTTCTTGCCCGGAATCATCATTTACCTGATTTTGCGTCCCTCACAAACACTGGAAGATGAGTACCAGCAGACACTCGAAGAGGAAGCTCTCCTGCAGGCGATTGAGGAAAGTCCCCTATGCCCAGGTTGTGGACGAAGGATCAAGGATAACTGGACAGTTTGCCCAAACTGCCACACGAAATTGCGCAAGAACTGCCATCACTGTGGAAAATTAATGGAGCTGCCGTGGAATATCTGCCCTTATTGCGGGACTCCAGCCCCCGGTATGCGCCGCGAGCACCTGACTTTGGATGATGCACTGCGACCATTGACCCTGGAGGAAGAAGAGAGCACGGTTGATTTTATCGAGACATTCGCAGAGCAGGAATCAATCCCGCAATCAGAAGAGCAGCTGGAGCAGTTCGAAGAATTCGCTGAAGGTGAAGAGTCTGAGGACTGAAAAACGGCTCAACGATGAAGTGAGCCGTTTTTTCTTGGGGGAGAGGAACTTTTGCAGTTTATTTAATTAATTTCACATTCAAGGCATTCCAACCCGAGTATTGGGCTGTGCTGCCTAACTCGTCTTCAATCCGCAGCAGTTGATTGTATTTCGCCACACGGTCCGATCTCGCTGGGGCACCTGTCTTGATCTGGCCCATATTCAAGGCCACCGCAAGGTCGGCGATGGTCGCATCCTCGGTCTCTCCCGAGCGATGAGAGGTCACAGCCCGCCACCCGGTGCGATGACAGAGCTCCACCGCTTCGATTGTCTCGGTCAGGGTGCCGATCTGGTTGAGCTTGACCAGCAGGGCGTTTGCTGCCCGTTCCTCAATTGCCCGGCGCACTCGCTGGGGGTTCGTAACCAGCAGGTCATCACCCACGATCTGGATGCGATCGCCCAGTTCTGCGGTAATCATTTTCCAGCCATCCCAATCATCTTGTGCCAGACCATCCTCGATCGAGACAATCGGGTAATTATGCACCCAGGATTTCCAGAAAGCGACCATTTCCTCGCTGTTCAATTTCTTTCCTTCCCGGCGCAGGTTATACAGGCCTGAGTCAGGTTCGTAGAATTCGGAAGCCGCCGGGTCCAGGGCGATGAAAACCTGTTGACCAGCCTTGTATCCCGCTTTCTCAATCGCTTCCAGGATCACTTCCACAGCTTCGGCATTGGTTTTCAGCGCGGGGGCATAACCACCTTCGTCACCGACAAGCGCAGTATATCCATGTTCCTTGAGAACCTTCTTGAGCTGCTGGTAAATTTCCGATCCCCAGCGCAACCCTTCTGAGAAGGAATCTGCACCCAGCGGCATGATCATGAATTCCTGGGCATCGGTGGATTGCCAACCCGTGTGGGCACCGCCATTAAGGATGTTCAGCATGGGCACGGGCAGCACATGGGCAAATACCCCGCCGATATAGCGATACAGCGGCAGATCCAAAGAATGGGCGGCTGCTTTTGCCACGGCTAAACTTGTTCCCAGGATGGCATTTGCGCCCAGCTTTGATTTATTCTCGGTCCCATCCAGGGCGATCATCTCCGAGTCGATCTGCTTCTGCTGGGTGGCATCCATGCCGGTGATCAATTCAGCGATCGGGCCATTGGCGTTTTGGACAGCTTTCAAGACCCCTTTCCCGCCGTAGCGGGTCTGGTCTTGGTCGCGCAATTCCAGGGCTTCGTGGACTCCGGTCGAGGCGCCCGAGGGTACTGCTGCCCGACCCGAGCTGCCATCTTGGAGAAATACTTCCACTTCTACGGTTGGATTGCCGCGCGAATCGAGTATCTGGCGAGCTTTCAACCCCTCAATGATTGGTCTCATATTTCACCTCTTTAGAATGGTTGTTCCTGCTCCCTTCATTGGAATGAAAGGTTATTAAGTGTGATTAATTTGATATGCGCGTGAAAACCACAGATGGATTCAAACTGGCCAGGGACTCAGGATGAATTTACCTGGCTTGTTTCCATCGCAATGGGTTTGAGTACGCCAGCCTGCCTGGCAGCAGCTTCCAGGAATGCCATAAAAAGCGGGTGCGGTCGGTTAGGCCGGGAGAGAAATTCCGGGTGGAATTGCGTACCCAGCATAAACGGGTGATCGCTTAATTCCGCGATTTCAATCAGCCGCCCATCCGGAGAGATGCCGGAGAAACGCATCCCGGCCGATTGGAGGAGCTCACGGTAGGAGTTGTTAAACTCGAAGCGGTGGCGGTGACGTTCCTTAACTTCGTCCACCTGGTATGCGCGCTTGGCGATCGTATCTGGCTGCAGCACGCAGGGATAAAGGCCCAAGCGCATCGTGCCGCCCATGTCTGCGATATCACGCTGGTCAGGCATCAAGTCGATAACCGGGTGCGGCGTCCCGCGGTCAAATTCAGTTGAATTCGCCTCTTCGTTACCCAGGATTGAGCGGGTCAGCTCAACCACCATCAACTGCATACCCAGGCACAACCCAAAGTAGGGGATTTTATTTTCACGGGCATAACGGGCTGCCTGGATTTTACCCTCGATCCCGCGACCCCCAAAACCGCCGGGGACGATGATGCCGTCTGCACCGCGGACGGCTTCCCAACCGCGGCCTTTTTCCAATTCCGCGGAGTGTACCCAATCGATTATCACTTCGACCCCCTGAGCCAGGGCAGAATGCAGCAGGGCTTCCCGCACGCTCATATACGCGTCCTGCAGCTCGATGTACTTGCCAACCAGGCCGATGCGCACGACAGGCTTCTTGCGCTGAACTTCGCGCACCAGCCGCTCCCAATCGGTCCAATCTGGTTTCCTGCGCGGGGTGAGACCGAGGCGCTCCAGCAGGAATTCACCCACACCGGCCTTGTCCAGAAGCAGGGGCACCTCGTACAGGATGGGCGTGGTGTTCATCGGTACAACAGCCCGCAGTTCCACATCGCAAAACAGGGCGATCTTCTCCCGCAGGCTGTCATCCACGGGATGGTCGGAGCGGGCGATGATCACATCAGGAGAGATACCGATGGAGCGCAGCTCGCGCACCGAGTGCTGGGTTGGCTTCGTTTTCAGCTCGTTCGTCGCCCCGATGTGGGGCAACCAGGTGACGTGGATATAAACACTGTTCTCCCGGCCAACGTCGGTGCGCATCTGGCGCAGGGCTTCAAGGAAGGGCAAAGATTCGATATCCCCGACCGTTCCGCCGATTTCAACCAGCACGATCTCGGCGTTGGTCGTCTTGGGTACCAGGCCGATGCGCCGTTTGATCTCATTCGTGATGTGAGGGATAACCTGGATGGTGCCTCCCAGGTAATCGCCGCGCCTTTCCTTGGCGATCACTTCCGCGTAAACCTGGCCGGTGGTGACATTGCAGACCTGGTTAAGGTCGATGTCGTTGAACCGTTCGTAATGCCCCAGGTCCAGGTCGGTCTCCGCGCCATCCGCCAGCACGTAAACCTCGCCGTGCTGGTAAGGGCTCATCGTGCCTGGATCAACGTTGATATAGGGATCTAATTTCTGCACAGATACGGAGAAACCGCGTTCCTGCAGGATGCGACCCATCGCGGCCGCGGTTACCCCCTTCCCCACCGAGCTGACCACGCCACCAGTAAGAAAGACGTATTTGGTTGTCATCCCGCCTCCAAGTTCGAGTGATATTCAGCGGCACACCTGACCCCGCCAAGCGGTAAAAAAAGAAGTGGGGAGGATCGTCGGTTGACGACCTCCCCACTGGAATGCAAGGTATTGTATCCGTCCATAAAATCCACGAGCTAATTTTAACCTATAAGAGAATTCTTGGCAGAGTTTACCATACTTAGGAGGCAATTGCAAAAACTGGCTTTGACATCCCTGGTGATAAGTCATGGTCAGTTGACAGGCCTTGAATATCCCTTATAATGAATTTATCAGGGTTATCCGTTTCTTTTGCAGGGGGTGATCGGTGGTATCAACTGTCACGAATTCAACCATAGCTGAACTGACCACGGGCGCGCTGGCCGGTCCTCTGCTACTGATTGGCATCCTGGTCCTGCTCGCGCTGCTGGTGCAGAAGGAGCTCGCTTCCGCATCAGCCGACAGATGCTTGCAGCAGTTGAGCCGCACGCTTAATTTCGGCATTTACCCACTGCTGTTTGTTTTCTTGCTCAATGTGATCTTCAAGGTCCTGGAAGCCATGCGCTGAAGTGGGCAATTATCCTTGGAACGAAATGCTGTGCCAAATTGAGTTGTACAGCATGTTTGTTTTCCGGCGTGCAATTTGTCCCTGGACTAACAATTTCATTCAAACCGGGCTAATTATCCACGCCGCCGGCAAGCTGCGCGCTTCGTTTTCACGCCTTCAATCCAGGGGGCTGATCGCAGCCAGCCAGAGCTTCGAATAATCCTATTCCAGAAATCATCAAGTATTGTGGATCAAGATCTCACTGGCGGTAATTATCAGGGGAGCTGGTATCACCTGGTTTTCGAGCGGCTGCGTCTGGCCAGCATGCCTCTCGAAATTCTCGAACCCCGTTGATAGAAGAAGCTCTCGTATTCTTGCCCTTTAAGATTATGTCTATGCTCGTATATGGTCGCAAAAACCGGGCTGGATATCGGAGGACGCAATGGAATCGGGCGGGAATCGTCCGGTGATACCTCCAACAAGTAAATCGCAGCATCTTTATGATGAAAGAGGCAGATAACCCTGTTTGCACCTGGTTGCTGCTGGGCAGCGCTGGTAAGCAGCGCGTTTTTCAGACATTTGTCTGGGATCAAGACGCAGTAAAGTTTGCATCACAGCTGCAGGTTATGCTAAACACCAACTCACTCAACCATAATAACCCTCCAGGATTTATAATACACTGTACAGTGAGCATTTCGCCAAGGAGATGAGATGACCCCACTTTGGAAAGAAATCCTTTGGCTCCAATTCGGTGCAGCGATTGAGACGCTGCAAAATGCGCTGAACGCCTGTCCTGAAGAACTCTGGCGGGCGCGTCTCTGGCGCGAGTCAGATCTACAACCTGAATTTGTTGAATTCTGGTTCATCGCCTACCATACAATTTTTTGGCTTGATTATTATTGCTCTGATTCGGCAGATGGATTCACGGTTCCCCAACCCTTTACGCTTTCGGAACTTGAGATGGATGCGGCGTTACCGCAACGGGTATATACCAAACAGGAGCTTCAAACCTACCTGGAATATGCCCGCACCAAGTGCCATGCAAAAATTGGGAGTCTTGCAGATGAAAATGAGCCCCAGCGAGTTCGCAACAACTGGCGGGTCAAAACCGTCGCTGAACTATTGCTTTATAACATGCGCCATGTCCAAGAACATGCCGCACAGTTGAACATGCTCCTCGGGCAGAACAGCGACTCTGCGCCCGGCTGGGTAGGGCAGGTTACGAATCGTTAGTCCACTCATTTTTTATCCAGAAATGAGCGGACAAAGCGCGCAAGGACGGCGGAGATTTTGAGCAGTTTCCCTGTTTCGAGTTTTTCCTGCTCCCGAGAGATGTCCCCGCTTCCAGTCGCGCAAGCTGTTAGACGGATATGGAATAAACATATTTACTAAATCAGATAAAGATGTACAGGGAATATCCTCTCAAATTTCTTGTTCTGGTTTTTATCCTGGTGAGCTGTTCGCCGCAGACTCCAATTCCATCATCATCGCCATCTCCCACGCTTACCGCGACGCAAAGGAAAGTTACCGTCATTGAATATCCCCCCCTTGACTGGTCGGTTAACGGGCGGATTCTCAGTCAATTCATGTGTGAAGAAGATATTCAGGAGTCATGTCCGGATCTTTTTGCCCTGGGGTGCGAGGATATCAAAGGACCAAGATTCTATCTTGGTGGGTTGGATCCTCCTTATCCGGTGATGGAATGTATTCATGAAAACGGTGAACCACCCAGCAGTGAATATTTCAAACAACCAGCAGGTCTGGATACGAGATATCGAAGTTTTGCCATCTACCAGGATGGGAAATTCAGATTGATCATTAAGAAATCTGAATTCAAGGAAATCTTTGCGCCGGTTGAGTCAAAAGAAGAAGCGATCAGTTACGCGATGGCGATGACATCGCTACAAGCCCGATTTGATATAAACCCCAAAGACCAAAATGAATATTTGGTAGACCTCATTGAGGAAACCCATGCTGAAGAGGTACCTGAAGGATACCTCGTCTACCTGTTTGATTGGTCGCAGAAAATGGGCTGTGATATTCACCCCTTTTATGCGGTAAAAGTTCTCGTCACGCGGGAAGGTGATTTACAAGAACTTGAACGCGAGGAAATTTACAGAAGCTACTCATGCTTTGATTATGGAATGCTGAGCCTTGATGATCATTAGCTTGTGCCCAGCTCCGATTGCACCTGGTCGCCCCTGTGCAGCGAAGCTAAGCGGCACGTACTTCAGCCATTTGTCCGGGGCGGAGCAGCATGCTGGAATCGCCTCGCAGCGCAGGATATACCTTCCTCAACCAGCCGGAGTATAACCTGATGAAGAGCTTAATGAAAAATCCGATCCTGCGCACCCTGGTCAGTGCTATCCTTCTTGCGCTTATTTCCGTTATCGTTGTATCTATCATCGGCTTGATACTCGGGTGGAAAACATCGACCCAATTCAGCAATGGCTTTTTCTGGGCCGGTGCCATCCTGATCTCAATCGGGTTTATATCCTTCCAGGGTTACCGCCAGCGCACGAATGAATGGCCACCGGTCCATCTGGACCCGGCTGAACGCTCCAGTCTCTGGACGGCAGATACTTTTCGTGGCCAAAACCTCATGGTTACCTGCGGGATCTGCGGTGTGCTGCTGTTCGGCTTGTCTTTCCTGATCCTGAGACTGTTCTAGGCGGCAACAGGCTCTGGACTTTCTGGTGCAGCTGCTGGCTGACACCGGATCAAACCGACCGCTCCCGAGGCGGGGATGCAGGAGCCAATAACCAGGAAAAGTAATTTCACCTCGTAAAAAAACAGTAGCCCGTATGCCGGGCCTGGTTGGCGCGCTGACCCGGATAGCTCTCCACGAAGAACATTCATCCGGGTATTGATCGGCAATGCTGCACGCCACTCAAAAGGCAGTGGATCTGCAGCGATCTCCTGGATTTGAAACATCGCAGAATTCAGGCTGTTTGCTCCGCAGGTGACCCGTGGATAGCCATTCCAGCTGCCCAGCACCTGATGCAGGGGATCCTGGGCGGTCATCAGGCATTTTTCCTCTTTAGCATCCGGGTCCCATGGATCTGCTGCTCCAGCCCCGACGCCCGAAAGGCGCTGATCCCCCGGAGTTTCAGGCAGCTCTGAACCAGGCGATCAGCAGCTTTAACCCGCTGCTGCTTGTTTTCCTGCTGAAGGTGATCTCCGTGAACCTGGAAACCGTGCGCTGGTGGTGGGTAATCCCCCTTAAATCAAACGCTGTACCAGTTAACCCGGTACAGCATGATTATCCCGGTTAATCACCCGGGATTGGATTCTTTCTCTGGGCCAGGGAATTTATCCAGATCGCATTCTCACTCGGGGAATTATCCAAATGGGTAGCCATCCTCTCAG
>CP070764.1:1326084-1355269 GCA_020349245.1 Chloroflexota bacterium
AGATCATGACCATCGATTGTTATCGAACCATCACTCGGATCATAAAACCTTGGCAGGAGGTTGATGATTGTCGATTTTCCCGAACCGGTTGCCCCTAAAAGGGCGACAGTCTGACCTGGCTCGACCTCGAAATTGACATTTCTCAACACCGGTTCACCACTGCTGAAATAACGGAAAGTCACATTTTCAAACCTAATCCTGCCTTCCACCTGGGGCAGCTCGATTGCACCCGGCTTATCCAAGACTTCGTTTTCAACGTCAAGGATTTCAAATATCCGGGTAGAAGAGGCAGAAGCCTGGGACATCTGTGTAATGATCATCCCCAATTGAGCTGCAGGCATGAAAAGAAAAACCAAGTAAAGGCTGAATTCCTGCCACTGACCTAATGTCAGGGTTCCCCCGATGATCTGTTTGCCTCCAAAATAAAGGATCACCGCTTGACCAAGACTAGCAATCAGAATGACTAGAGGGAATAGGATACTGAAAAACTTGGCTACGTAAATTTGTTGAGCCATCAAATCATCCGCGGCGTAACCAAATTTATCTTCCTCACTTTTCTCCCTGGTAAAAGCTTTGACTACTTTAATTCCCGACAAATTCTCTTGAAGAATGGTGTTTACTCTATCCAGGCGTTTTTGGATGCGCATGAAAAGCGGTCCCATTCTTGATCCAAAAATCATGAACAAGAATAGTGCAATTGGCAAAATAGGTAAAGCGATTAATGTCAATGTGGCATTGGTTGAAAATAATATCCCTAACGTCCCCGTCAGCAGAATTATCGCGCCAACAGCCATCAACAATCCTTGCCCGATGAAAAGGCGGACTTTCTCTACATCATCAGTGGCACGGATCATCAATTGGCCTGTTTGATTACGATCATGATAAGAAAAAGATAGTCCTTGGATCTTGGCAAACAATTCATTGCGTAAATCAAAGGCGACACTCTGAGAATTTTTCTCTGCAGTAAAGGTCTGCAGAAAAGCAAAGACGCCGCGAATGCTGGCAAAAATTACGATCGCGATAAGAGAAGTGAGCAGGAGGCGTTCAGCATTCTGCGCGTTAAGCAATAACTGATCTTGTGACAACCCAATGCCTGCTAAAATTTGTTCCAGCATCCCCTTGGGGATGGCCTCTAAACGAGGCAGTAAAGCTTTTGCAATCGAGCCTTGTGTAACCGCATCAATGATGTTCCCAACCAACCGTGGGACCATCAGCTGTGCAAGCGTGGCTATGACGAGGAAAATGTATGGGAGTAACGCTTGCCAGCGATAATAAGCCAAGTATTTGACAGCCCGGGATAACGTCTTCCGATCCACCTGAGCAGGGGGTCGTTTTCCCATTCTTGAATTGATCAATGTGATACTCCTAAATTTATTAACCGATTTGATCCGTAACAACTACCCGAATCGATTGGCATCTCCTTATTGAGGAAACTGATTGACAGGATATTGTTCTCCTGCGATTCGCTGAGCAGCATTGATCAGCAAAATCAAGGCTGAAATGATCGATTCTTGTTCTGAATCTGTCAGCGCTTTGGTAAGCTGCTCCATCCATCTTCGTCGCACTTCAATTCTTTCCTCGACAATTGCCCGTCCATCTCCAGTCAACTTCAACTGCTTCACCCGGCGATCGATTGGATCCTCAGATCGTTCGATTAATCCATTTTGAACCAAACGATCTATCATCTGGCTGGCTGCAGCGTTCGTTACCCCGAGAAGCTCCCCGATATCTGATACACCAAATCGACTGCCATGATACAGGTGAAAGAGTGTGTTAATTTGGGGAAGTGATAAGCCCGATTCCTTGCTGAAAGAAATAAAGTCATGCATGGAGCGCCGCATGAACATCTCCGACCAACCGCGTAACACCGAGGTGAATTCTTTCGAATCTGTCATAGTTAAGTATCCTAATTTATTAACTGCACTTAACTATATACCGGGTTATCCAGATTGTCAATAACATGGAAATCTCATTGATATATTTTTGGCATACCTGAACTGTGTCGTATAATCCAGAAGGAGGATTTTCAAACAATAAACATGAGTACACCGACCTTTGCAGCAAAGTGGTACAAGGAAACCGTAAAAATCCCTACCAAAGGGAAAGGCCTTTACCCTTTTACTCACCATGTGCAAAGATTGATCCAGGATTGGGGCGTAGACCAGGGTATGTGCTATGTATACATGCCCCACACAAGTGCTTCCCTGGTGATCAGTGAAAGTTACGATCCAACAGCAAAGGTCGATTTAGAAGAATTCATGGAACGCCTGGTACCTGAAGACCAACACTGGTTCAAACATACCTTAGAAGGTCCAGACGACTCTCCTTCCCACATGCGCTCAATGCTGACGGAAACCAGTCTTTCCATACCCATTGATGGAGGTTCTTTGAGCATCGGAACCTGGCAAGGACTTTACCTGTTTGAACACCGTTCAAGATCCCATTTCAGGAAAGTTTTGATCCGTTGCTTATCGATCGAATGAGGTGGTTAATCAAAAAAGACGAGAGAAAAATCTCTCGTCTTTGGTTGCATGTTAAAGTTAGGCGCTTAATTTACTACGTAAAGACTCAGTTAGTGGTGGAAGGATGTCAAACAGGTCACCAACCACCCCGAAACGCGCCATCTTGAAGATGGGTGCTTCAGGATCCTTATTTACAGCCACGATGACTTTGCTGGTCCTCATGCCAGCCTGGTGCTGGATCGCCCCGGATATACCACAGGCGATATACAGATCGGGTGAGACGACTTTCCCGGTTTGACCGACCTGGTGTTCGTAGGGGATGTATCCAGCATCAACCGCGGCACGGCTGGCACCCACGGCGGCACCCAAGACTTCCGCCAGGTCACCGATGAGTTTGAAACCCTGCTTTGCTCGCCAGATTTCCAGCTGACTCTCATCCATCCCAGCTGGGGGAGTAAGTGAGGGATTATTCGAAACTCCCCTGCCACCGGAAACGATAACTGCCGCATCATTAAGACTGACACCGCCACTGCTTTCTGCATAACCGCTGACCTTTGTAACAATATCATTCTCTGCCATAACTGCAGAAACTGTTTCAATATTCCCAGTCCGAGAAGGGTCAGGTTCAGACGCCGGGAAAGCTCGGACCCGCACTGTTATGAGCTGGGGACGAGCGCTGCACACTGCCTTTGAAATTAATTTCCCGCCGTATACAGGCCTGGTAGCAACTATGTTGCCATCCTGGACCTCGAGAGCGGTAACGTCCGGGAGAACACCGGTTTGCAGGTCGACGGCGACCACGGCCGCCAGTTCCCTGCCTCGGCTAGTGGTGGGGAATAGGATCACTTCTGGCTTTTGCTCACCTGCCAATCCGCTGAGTAGACTCGCATACGGTTCAGCACGAAATTCTTCCAGGGTATCATCATCACAAATATATACCTGGTCAGCGCCATACCGAATCGCTTCCTGGCCAAGATCCTGTACATTGGCACCTGCAACAACTGCAGTCACTCCCCCGCCGAGTTGTTCAGTAAGTGTGCGTGCCGCTCCGATTGCTTCCCAGGAAGAATGAATCGCTTCCCCTTTAAATTGATCAATATAAACCCATACTTTATCAGCCATCAGAGCACCTTCTCTTCTAAGATTTTATCTGCCAATGCGTTCGCGATCGCTTCCGGGGAGTCGCCGCTGACCATCTCGGTAACAACTTCCTGTTTCGGAGGATTGAACACTTCTGGCCAGGTCACGGCTGGCTCAGGAAGATCTACCCCTAGTTCACCTGCATTCCAGACTGGAATCTCTGCCCGAGAGGCTTTCCGTATGCCCATAAATGACGGGTATCGAGGTTCACCGATATCCTTGACAACGCTGACGACCGCTGGCAGTCTACCCTCAACAACTTGCCGACCTTCTTCAACGGATCGCTCTACCTGGATCTTCCCGCCTCCAGCATCGAGCGCGGATATCGCAGATACCAGAGTCAGCGATGGCCAACCAAGGACCCTAGCTGTTTGAGCAGCAGTCACTCCGACATCACCATCGATCGCCTGTCTGCCGAAAAATGCCAGGTCTACATCCCCAATTTTTTGAATAGCAGCAGCCAAAGTTTTTGAAGTTACCAAGCTGTCAGCATTCTTAAGACCTGGATCGGAGATCAGAATGGCACTTCCACACCCCATCGCTAAGGCATGTTTTAGTGCTTCTTTTGCTTCTTCGCCGCCAGCACTGATCACAGTAACCTCCCCGCCATGAGCTTCCTGCTGCAATAACGCAGTTTCTACAGCATATTCATCCCATGGATTGATCACCAGGGGTGCATCTCCCCAGGTGATCTCGCCGTTTTCCACGACAACCTTTGCCGCCGTATCAGGCACTTGTTTTACGCACACTACGATTTTCAACGTAACCTCCTCTTGAGCTTGCTATGTGTTATTTAATGTTCTTTTTGCCAAGAATCTCGATCAAAAGCAGGCAATTCACAGCGTAGTTGGGCATCACCGCGGTAATCGAGCGCGTAGCCAGCCTGCATTAATTGATGAATCTCGCTCGTCCCTTCGTAGATAATCCCCCCTTTTGCGTTGCGCAGGTAGCGTTCAACATCATATTCATCACTGTATCCATAAGCACCGTGAATTTGAATAGCTTCTGATGCTGCTTCGAAAGATGCATCAGTAGCAAACCATTTGGCCAGTGAAGTTTCTCTCGTATTTCGCAACCCCTGATTTTTCATCCACCCAGCTCGCAGATAGAGCAGCCTGGCAGCTTCGTAAGATTTTACCATGTGGGCAATTTTCTGCTGAACCAGCTGGAATTTCCCGATCTCACGTCCGAATGCCTGTCTCTCTTGGGCGTATTTTACACTTGCCTCGAGGCTTGCCCGGATCAATCCTGTTGCTCCAGCTGCCACTGTGTAGCGACCGTTATCCAAACAGGACATGGCAATCTTAAAGCCTTCCCCTTCTTCTCCCAACCTGTTTTCCCGGGGAACGGCAACATCTTGGAATGCAAGCCATCCTGTTGAACCGGCGCGAACACCTAACTTTCCGTGGATATCTCCACGAGTGACTCCTGGGCGGTCTAGCTCCACCATGAAGGCACTCAATCCTTCATGTGGGTCGGCAGCCTCGGGGTTTGTCCTGGCTACGACCAAAGCATGATCTGCTTTCGTAGCCAATGAAATCCACATCTTTTCTCCATTGATTATATATCCATCATCGTTTCGTTTTGCCGTGCTGACTATCGCTGCTACATCCGACCCAGCACCGGGTTCGGTTAATCCAAAACATCCAATTCTTTCCCCTTTTGCCTGGGGAATCAAGAATTCCTCTTTTTGTTCTTCGCTGCCCCACTGCAACAAAGCCAGGCTGTTTAATCCCATGTGGACTGACATGACCACGCGCAACGTGCTGTCCACAGCTTCCAATTCTTCACAAACCAGGCCTAAAGAAAGGTAATCCATCCCCTGCCCACCATACCTGACAGGAATGCATATACCTAGAATCCCAAGCTCCGCCATCCGAGGAAGGATGAGAGGCGCCATCTCTTGTTTTCGATCCTGCTCTTTGATGATTGGATATACTTCTTTTTGAGCAAATCCCTTCACCATCTGCTGCACCATGCGGTGCTCATCACTCAAGGCAAAATCCATGTTGACTCCAGTGTGAACTATTCCAGACAATTATAGCCACTCGGATAACGGAATTCAACTGATTTTTGTCACCTTTCCTCACCGGTAGACTATAATTTCCGCTGTGAAGTATATACCTGCAGTGAGAATAGTGGTACGAATGCTTATTCCCATGATTCTTCTAATGTGTCTGGGTGTCTCCAGTAGTTGGGATCCAATCAACCTGCAACTTTATAAAGCACGATCTGCAGTCAAAAAAAGCGATAACCGGCAGGCCTCTCTTGCCTATGCCGCCGCAGCAGGATATTCTCCCTGGAGGTTGGATTTCTGGGAGCTTGCTGGAATCTTCGCCTTGGAGACCGGGAACCCCCAGGAGGCAAAATCCTATCTATCCCGCGTTTCCCATTCGGGTGAATTATCTGCTGCCGGTTTGAAAGCGTTGGGAGATATTCAGAAATCCGAAGGAGATATGCAGAGCGCGATTAAATCTTGGGAACGAGCAGTACTCCTGACCGGTGATGACATCGATCTCCACACTCGGCTCGTGAATGCCTACCGCCAGAATGAGGATTTATCCAGCGCAGTCCAGCATTTATCCAGGATTTCGGAGCTTGAGCCAACTGACATTGAAACAAATTACCAATTAGGCCTGCTCTTGGCAGCCACAAAACCCGAAGCTGCTTTGGCATATTTAACTTTGGCAGCCGAGCTGGATCCAAGCCTCGCAGAGAATACCAGCCAGTTAATTCAAAACATACGCTTCGCGAGAAATGCCGATGACCCTTCATATTCCCTGGTATCCGCAGGACAATCGTTGTTGTCTCTGGAAGAATGGGAGCTGGCCGAGATTGCCTTAGAACATGCAGTTGAAATAAACCCGGAATATTCAGATGCCTGGGCATACCTTGGGGAGGCTCTCCAGCATACCGGGCAGGGTGGTTTCGAAGAGATCAGCAATGCATTGCATCTTGATCCAGAATCGCTGGCTGCGAACACAATTATGGGACTATACTGGCAGCGTCAGGACCGTTTTGATCTCGCACTTATATATCTTTACGCTGCTTCCCAACTTGATGAGCGAAATCCAGCTTTGCAAGCGGAGATTGGCAACACCCTCGGCCAAATGGGCAATTTACCCTCAGCAGAAATACATTATCGCCAATCTGTGGAATTGGCACCCAAAAACCCGAGCTACTGGCGTATGTTGGCTAACTACTATATCCAATATGAGACAAAATTGCGAGATGAAGGGCTCGCAGCCGCCAGACAGGCAGTCATCCTGGATCCTGAAAACCCCGAATCACTGGATGTGATGGCCCAAATCTATCTCCTTCTTGATAACCCATTAATCGCCCAACGCTTTCTGGCGAAAGCCCTTTCGATCGACAGCGGTTATGCTCCTGCTCACTTGCACATGGGTTTGATCCACATCATAGAAGGCAAATCTCTGGAAGCCTACCAGCGCTTCTCGCTTGCGAGGGACTTATCGGACCCGGAATCAGAAACAGCAATCCAGGCCAATCGCCTGTTGCAAACACATTTTCCCTGAGTCCCGAGGTTTTCCAGCGCTGTGCTACAATTACTACCCTTTAAATGCTAATATTTGAACCGGTCTGTTCATGGCGTATTATCTCGTCCTAGCTATTGTGTTTTCCTCACTACTCTCCGGCTGTCAGCTGACACCTCTGGCATCCGAATACTTTGAAATCCCGTCTGGAGGGGTATTATTTCAGGATGACTTCTCCGATCCTTCAAGTGGATGGCAGAATCGAACATTTGGAGATTACGCGGCTTTAGATTATTTCGATGGGTATTACCGCATCCAGGTTTCAGGCGAAAACCAGATGGTTTGGGGGGGAACGGGTCTGAACTTCAGCGACATCCGCCTGGAGACAGATGCAATCAAGGTGATCGGGGATGTCGATGATATGTTTGGAATTGTGTGCAGGGCTGTTGATCAGGATAATTTCTATTTCTTCGCAATCAGCAGTGACGGGTATTACGGTATTGGTAAAAAAGTTAAGGGTATCCAATCAATGATCGGAGCGAAAGGTATGCTCCCCAGCGAGGTGATTGCCCAAGGGTTATCTGTCAATCACCTCTCGGTTGATTGCATTGGGAACCAGCTGAATTTTCGAGTGAATGGCCATCTGGTCGCCAGCAGGAACGATATCGAACTTTCTACTGGAAACGTCGGTTTACTGGCAGGCAATTTTGCATCCCAGAATAATATCGTCCTATTTGATAATTTTTCAGTGATAAATCCTTGAAAGATCTGATTCTTATTCCAACAAGATTCTGGTGTCCAGCATGAAAGTTTACTTAGACTCGATCGGTTGTCGACTTAATCAAAGTGAGATTGAAACCTATGCACGCCAATTTCGCTTAGCTGGTCACATTTTAGTACCCACTGCAGGCGAAGCCGACCTGGCTGTGATCAATACCTGCACAGTCACAACTGCTGCCGATTCAGATTCCCGATCAAGAATACGCCAGGCAATCCGTTCGGGAACTGGGAATGTGGTGGTCACTGGTTGCTGGTCAACTTTATATCCGGATCAGGCCACCCAAATCCCCGGTGTGAGCAGCGTCATCCCCAACGTTGAGAAAAATTCCCTGGTGCCGACCTTGCTGGATATCTCGGAAGAAGAATTCGATCTTGAACCTCTCGCGCGAGAATTAATCCCAGGTGCACGCTTGCGAACCCGTGCATTCATTAAAGTACAGGACGGGTGTGACAATCGTTGTACCTTCTGTGTGACAACCATTGCCAGAGGTTCCGGAAAAAGCAGGTCTGCCAAGGATATTCTCAAAGACATTCAAGACACGATCACCAATGGGGAGAGTTCGGCAAAAGAGATCGTCCTGACAGGAGTCCACCTGGGATCCTGGGGACAAGACCTCCCTTCCCCACGAAATATCACTACACTGATCAATATGATTCTGAAGGAAACAGACGTTGCACGGTTGAGAATATCCTCTATTGAACCCTGGAATCTGGACGAACAGTTCTTTTCAATATTTGCAGAACCTCGAGTCTGCCGCCATATCCACTTACCTCTGCAATCAGGGTCGGCAACCGTGTTGCGAAGAATGGCTCGGAAGACCACACCCGAGTCTTATGCAGAAATCGTTTCAAAAATCCGCAAAACCTGCCCGGAAATTGCCATCACCACAGATCTAATCGCCGGATTTCCTGGGGAGACAGACCAGGAATTCTCAGAGACTATCGATTTTATCCATGAAATTAATTTTGCTGGTGGGCACGTGTTCACGTACTCTGCAAGACCGGGTACTTCAGCCGCAAATATGCCTAACCAAGTACCTCATCAACTGCGTAAATCGAGGAACGCAGAACTTCGCAGGGTATTTGCCAAGTCTGCTGAAGGATATGAACGTCGGTTTCTCAACCAAACTGTAGAGGTGCTTTGGGAAAGCGTGACTGAGATGGACTCAAACTCGTGGTCCATGCACGGGCTGTCTGACAATTACCTGCGGTTAAAAACGCGCGCCGCGAAGAATCTCTGGAATCAAATTACGCCAGTTAAAATAAAGAAATTCATGCAAAAGGGTTTAGTGGGTGAGATCCAAGGATTCTAACTGAGCCACCAAGCAGCAGACTTTCGCCATTTGAAAGATTGTTGCTGGGAAAAACCCTGGCACGTTTGTTACCAGGATGTCCTGGTTGCAGATTTTATTGATAAACATCCCGCCACACCAATTCTCTTCCCGGTCGTTGCGTGCAAACACATTCCCCTCGCCTAGCCTGCTGATCGGTGATGGCGAAACACTTGTGGCCAGATTGTTCACTTTGGATAAGCAGCTGGCTGAGAAAAACAATATCGCTTGACCAGGATACTCGCTGATCATAAATTGCTGACCAGATGCCAATCAAACCATTTTCCTTTTCCATATGCACCTGCCCGGTGGTCGAATGACACGCTTATCGATGGTATAAATTCCCAGCCCATCCATTTCAGGAAAGATATTTTTCCTGAAAATGTGTATAATGAAATCTATGGATACCCAAAAACAAATCGAATCAGATTTTAAAACCGCTCTGCGTGAGGGAGACACGGACCGCAAACGCACCTTGCGGATGGTCCTCTCTGCCATTAAATTGGCTGAGATCGAGAAAGGTGATCACCTGAGTGAAGGGGAAATTCTGGTCATTTTGCAGAAGGAGCTTAAATCGCGCCGAGAATCTATATCCGACGCAGAGCAAGCGAATCGGCAAGACCTGATCTCGGAATCCGAGATCGAAATCGGTATCCTTGAAAAATATCTACCTCAGGCACTAACTGAAGAAGAGATCACCCTATTAGCTCAGCAGGCTATAAGCGAAGTTGGTGCTACTTCCCCGAAAGAAATGGGCAATGTGATGAAAGTACTGATGCCGCGCATCATGGGCCGGGCAGATGGCGCTGCTGTCAGTCAAACCGTGCGTAAACTCCTCACGGACGAGTGATAGTGGAATGAGTGAAAATCAAGCAATGGTAAAAGTGGAAAAGGGATATAAGCGATCTGTAGGGATAGCTTCGCTATTTCTCTTTTTGCTTGTCTTCACCTTGGCGGCCTTGATGATCCCCTTTTTATCCACGCAAATTGATTCACAGGTCAGTATTGGTGAAGTTGCCTCGCGTGAGATCATCGCCCCAAGATCATTGACCTACACAAGCGATATTCTCACGAAAACACAAAAAGATGCTGCTGCCGATTCGATTTCAGCTATATACTCACCTCCGGATACATCCGTTGCCCGGAATCAGCTTGAAGAAATGCGGGGGACTTTAGCATACATCAATTCGATTCGTGCGGACACATTTGCTTCGAATGAACAAAAGTTAGCCGATCTAGCTGCACTTGAAAATATTGACCTCACCCAGAACACTGCCCAGCTTATCCTTAATTTGAGTGATTCGCGATGGCAAGCTGTCCAACAGGAAACCATCATCGTGTTAGAGCAGGTTATGCGCTCAACGATTCGGGAAGACCGATTGGAAGCAGCTCGTGAAAGTGTCCCAGCACTCGTCAGCTTGTCATTACCTGAAGAGCAAGCTGCGGTGGTCTCGGAGCTGGTCATCGGATTTGTCGCCCCAAACAGCTATTATAGTGAAGTATTGACCGAAACAGCTCGACAGCAAGCACGTGAGGCAGTTGCTCCGGTGGAGCGTTCATTTGTTCAAGGTCAGACCATTTTGCTCCGGGGACAGATTATCGGCGAAATTGATATGGAAGCGTTGGAGCAATTTGATTTAGTTCGCACAGAAACCCGCTGGCAAGATTTGGTTAGCGCATCCGCACTGGCGATACTCACCCTTATATATTTCCTCATTTACCTGAATCGCAATTCCACGCTGACCCAAAATCTGCGCGGACTTGTGGTTATCATCGTTTTATTCGTGATCTTTTTGGTGGGAGGTCGCTTCGTAGTGACCAGCCAATCAATGATCCCATACATTTACCCACTTGCCGCGTTCAGTCTAGTTGTGGCTTCTCTCTTCGGCTCAAAACCAGCTCTTGTTTTCACCCTTCCGCTTTGCATCCTGTATGCATATGACACCCCGAATGCTTTCGAGCTCACTTTATTTAATTTGCTCGGCAGTTATACAGGCGTGTTTGCCCTAGGCGCGGCACGAAGGATGACCTCCTTCTTCTGGGCTGCTGCCCTGATTGCTTTTTCAGAGATCATGGTGATCATCGCCTTTCGGGTGCCACAACCCAACCTCGACTTGATAAACATCGCCGCACTCATCGGAATTGCACTCGTAAACGGGATTGCCTCCAGCAGCCTTACCGTTCTCCTCCAGTACTTGATGGCTCAGATTCTCGGGATGACCACAGCCCTCCAGTTGATGGAAATTTCCCGTCCCGACCATCCCCTCTTACAATTTATCCTGCGCAACGCTCCCGGAACTTACCAGCACAGCTTGCAGGTCGCGAATTTGGCTGAGCAGGGAGCAGAGATCATTGGAGCCGATACACTCCTGACCCGCGTTGGCGCAATTTACCATGATTCTGGCAAAGCATTAAATCCTTTTTACTTCATTGAAAACCAACTTCCTGGAAATCAAAATCCGCATGATAACCTTGATCCAGTAACCAGCGCCCAAACGATCATCCAGCACGTACCTGATGGCCTTGAGTTAGCCAGAAAATACCGCCTGCCTCGACGTATTGAGGATTTTATTGTCGAGCACCATGGAACAATGAAAACCCGTTACCAATATGCCAAAGCAGTTGACGCAGCTGGTGGTGACGAGAGCTCGATAGATGAAAACCTGTTCACCTACCCCGGACCCCGACCTCGTTCTCGCGAGACAGCAATACTGATGCTCGCGGATGGCGCTGAAGCCCGAGTCAGAGCTGAACGTCCTGAAAATGAAAGTGAATTGCGTAAGGTGATCAAGAGCGTTGTCGAATATCGCTTATCCAGTGGACAGCTCGATGAAACAGATCTCACCCTGCGCGATTTGGACGAGCTGATCGATTCGTTTACCACGACCCTGCGAGGCATTTACCACCCACGTCTGGAATACCCGGGTGCTGCGAAAAAACCACCAGAAATCAGCAAAGACGTACCAACGGTTCCGATCATTTCGAGGAAATCACCGGACATCTCTGCCAACCCACAATCGGAATGACGAATGGTCGTCTACATTGACAATCTAAACGTTGATCTTGACCTTATTTCAAAATCTGATATAAAATCCTGTGCATTGACAGCCTTAGAACAAGAGGGGAGAACTGCCGATGAGGATCTATCGATCATCATCGGTGATGACGATCACATCCAGCAGCTCAACCGAGAATTCATGGGTATCGATGAACCAACAGATGTGTTGGCTTTTCCAGCTGGACACATCGATCCCGATTCAGGTCATCTTTACCTTGGGGATGTGATCATTTCATTACCCCGGGCGATCAACCAAGCGAAACACGCTGGACATTCACCCTCAGCAGAAGTAAGTTTGCTCGTCATCCACGGCGTCCTTCACTTGCTTGGGTATGATCATGACCAGCCCGAGGTAAAAGCGGAGATGTGGTCCAGCCAAGACAGCATTTTGAAAATCCTGGGAATCGAGATAAAATCACCCCAACCTACGGATCAACTTCATGGATGAGATATGATCGAATTTCTAAAGTCGCGAACAAAATCCTTTCGATATGCATTCGGCGGATGGTGGTATGTAATCCGCACCCAAAGGAATGCGTGGATCCATGCAGTGGTCAGCGTAGCAGTGATCATCGTTTCCTTCTGGTTGGGGCTGAATGCCCAAGATTGGGCAGTAATTATTATCGCGATCGCCATGGTCTGGACAGCTGAATTTATTAACACTGCGCTCGAAGCAGTCGTCGACCTGGCCAGCCCAGAACATCACGATCTGGCGAGGGTTGGAAAAGACGTTGGAGCAAGTGCAGTTTTGATCGCAGCCGGTTCAGCGGCAATTATCGGTTTCTTAATTCTGGGACCACCTCTCTGGGAACGGCTGAGTAGTTTCTTTCCATAGAGATAAGTTCCCAATTTGAATTAATAATAGAGGATCTTTATGACAGAATTATCTTTTACATTCGGAACCGTCGGCTCCCCAAAATCAACCCCCAAAAAACCGGGTGGAAGCGTTGGTGGTGTCATCCACAGTGCCGAGCTCGGCCTGTATGCCCTTGAACTAGGGTGGGTGCGGTCTGTCCGGGTCTCTGAAGAAACCTGTGCTCAGATCAAATCCACAGCGGAAGAGAACAATGTCGCCATCAGTGTGCATGCCCCTTATTATATTAATTTAAATGCTGATGAAGAAGAATGGCCTAAATCAAGAAAACGGTTGATGGACGCAGCAAATTATGGTTATCTTGCGGGTGCCACAGATATCATCTTCCATCCCGGGTCCTACTTTGGGAAGGAACCCGAAGACGTCCTGCCGCTCGCCATCAAGCGTCTTGAAAACTGCCTCCAAGAACTGCGTGCAGAAAAAAATTATGTGATTTTACGACCTGAAACAATGGGAAAATCAGCGATGTTAGGCTCTTTGGAGGACACGCTGAAAATGAGCCAAGCATTGGATGGTGTGCTTCCCTGCATTGATGTTGCCCACCTGTTTGCCCGTTCAGGAGATGGTTCCGTAAATACCTACGACCATTGGTGTGAAAAATTAGCAATTTATGGCAAAGCGCTGGGAAACGACTCGCTTAAAAACTTGCACATCCACATTTCCGGTATAGATTATGGAGAAAAAGGGGAGAAAGAGCATCTGCCGCTGGCTGAATCTGAATTGGCGTACGAAGAATTTCTAAAAGCTTTAAACGATTTTAAATGCCAGGGACGCATTCTCTGTGAAAGTCCAATTCTCGAAGAAGATGCGCTCACATGCAAGCAAGCGTGGTGCATGATCAGTCAAGAAAATTGTCAGGCAGAGTCTTAATCAGAAATATTTAGCGAACTTGATTGAAATTGATCAAGATCAGGTTCTTGTCACAATCCGCGTAGGTATCAAAATAAACCTTGTCGGAGAGCGGCAACATCGCTTGATCCACTAATTGTATCCACAGGGTTTGGGTCGATTCAACGGGTGTATCCGCTAATTCAAATTCATACCACCCGGGACCATTTATTGAAACCATTCCGATCATGCCTAGATTATCAACGGGTTCACCATCCAATATGCCCCCGAGCTGAACGAGCAAACCCTGGTCAATTGGTGCTCCCGTAAGATCGAATGCCTGTCCCCCAACACCCATCCAATTACATGCCAATTCTGGATGCCAGATGTTGTTAATCGCTACCGGGTCTCCGGGGTGAAGCACAAAAGGCATATCAACATTTGGTGTGGGTGTTTCGGCAGCTCCCGGAGGTGTCTCACTCGCAAGAATATCCCCAGGTGTCTGGGTGAGAAAATCTTCTGTTGGAGCTACTGGTGGCTGGGTATCCGTGGGGAGAGCTGTAATTGTTGCCTGAGAAGTTGCAGTGGCTATCTCCGCTGGAGCTGGTGTCCAGGTCGGCGGAAGGACACTTCTCGGAGTAGGAGTAGGTGTTGGTGGTTTTGCCTCAACAGGTAAAGTCGGTGGAGGGAATGGATTCATCGAGTTCTGCGGATTGATCATGAACCAAGCGACGATAACACAAACACAAAACGTCATCAACAATACAATCGCTGTGAGGATATTCCAAACGACCGCTGCACTGTTCGTTGCTGGTTGCAATGCATCATCTGAATAATCAAAAGAATCCATGGGTAACTTCCTTATTGGAGAGTGTTTATGACAATTTCACTTTCTTCACGTCGAAGATCGATCCATTCCTGCAAGGCCCTCTCCTGCCAGATCAACCTCGCTTCAGGACTCAATGGGTAATCGGGGTCTTTCTCAAGGAGTTGCAGGATATGATATCCCACTGAGGTTTCAATAACCGGTGTAATCTCGCCAACGGCCATGTTAAATGCCGCTTCTTCCACCGCGGGGTGAGGCAAAAATCCTCTCGGGAACCAACCCAGATCACCCTTGCCAACGGGATCATAACTCTCAGCTAAGGTTGCAAAATCCTTGCCAGATTGGAGCTCAGTAAAAACCTGGTCCGCCTGAAATCGATCGAGGAGGAAAATTTGGCGGACATGCACTTGCTCAGCTTTTTGAGGGACTTCTGCAAGAATCTGATCGCGCATCCAGGCTACCATGATCGATCGAGTCAATGCTTGTTTGAAGCTCTGATCAGTATAACCATTATCGTTTAACCAATTTTCAAAAGCCAGCTCACCACCTGCAACCGTGATCAAATCACCAATACGTTTCTGCAAGAATTCATCATCGACATTATAGCCATTCTCTGCCGCAGCTTGGGTGAATAGCAGCTGGGAGATTAATTCATCCAGTACAATTGACGCAGGATTTGGGTCGGGTTGCATCCCAACATCCCCCACTGCGGACATATACCGGTCCAATTCTGCTTCAAACTCTTCCATGGTGATCCCGACTCCGTTGACCGTAGCTGCGAGGGGGACTGGGGTCGGGGTTGGTGGTAGAGAGGTTGGTGTGTCTGTTGGAAGCGGTGATGCTAAAACCGTGACTGTTGGCGTATCACCAGGTTGAATCTCATTGCAGGCGGCAAACAGCGCAATAAATAGAATGAACAAAATAAATATACCGGGTAATACTCGAAAAGACTTCATAACTGTTCAATTATACTCGGGCATTCCTCCGGCAACATGTACATCTGAACAAGATGGTATTTTTTTCCAGATACGGTTAAAATTATTTTAGGAGACCTTATTTTGTCACGTAAAGTTATCACAAAATTATTTTGCGGTGTTTTTCGCATCCTTTTTCTCCTTTTAACCCGGGTCCGACTGACCAGCGAAAATACTTTCCCCCTACAAGGGGGTTATCTTGTTGCCGCGAATCATCTCAGCATCATTGAAGTTCCATTGGTATATTGTCTGATTAAACGAGATGATGTCACCGGCCTGGTAGCAAAAAATCACAGGAAGAATCCCTTCTTCCGCTGGTTGATCAGCGCTATGAATGGCATATGGCTCAACCGGGAGGAGATTGACACCCGTGCATTGAAAGCTGCACGCGACCATTTAATTTCCGGTGGAGTTCTGGGCATCTCGCCCGAAGGTACACGGAGCAGCACGGGTGCTCTGCAAACAGCAAAAACAGGGGTTGCCTATCTGGCTGATCAGGCAGAAGTGCCAATAATTCCGGTTGGTGTATCCGGAACCTGGCAAATAACAAAGGAAATCTTAACCCTACGTCGTCCGGTTATCCTGGTTAACATCGGCAAGCCATTTAACCTACCGAAAGTTGACCGCAAAACGCGCGATCTCGATCTACGACAAAACACAGAGGAAATCATGTGCCAGCTGGCTGCCTTACTGCCCCCAGAAAACCGTGGGGTCTATGCAGATTATCCTCGGGTAAGCGAACTCCTTCAGCAGCAATCCAAACAATGATTTCTTCAAACTCTTATCACGGTTTATACTCCCTTGACAGGGCAAGATTTTTTGTTGATAATTGGGCAAATATATAATAATAGCGATGACGGAGAAAAGTAAATCAACAGAATCTGACAGGGAAGTGCGGGGCACAGACTGAAACCCCCACCCAGTGGTAGTTGATTGAAGTTCCCTCTCGAGCTGTCCAAGGGAACGACCATTAATGGTCAAGTAGTTTGGACCGTGATCCCGCCGTTAATTGGGAAGCCAATCGCATAATCCGCTGTTGGCTATTGAGTGGGCCTGATCAGCAGGTCAATATGGGTGGTACCACGGGAACCCCATCCCGTCCCTTACCGGACGGGATGTTTTTATTTACGGAGGTAAGCATGTTGGAAAACTTAGACAAAATTCAGGCTGTTGCTCTTGCTGACCTTGAAACCATTGATGATCAAGGTGCATTGGAAAGCTGGCGAGTAGCAAACTTGGGACGCAGCTCACCATTAATGTCGATCTTCGACCAATTAGGAGGGCTGCCAAAGGAGGAAAGGCCAATCATCGGTCGTCGCGCAAACCAGGTGAAGGGAACCCTTGAGAATAAACTTGAGGAAAAAACCGAACAACTGAACGCAATCCAATTACAGCGCACCCTTGAAACAGAGCGATTGGACGTCACTCTTCCGGGTCGCAAAGTAGTTTACGGCCGTCTTCATCCAGTGACCCAGACTCTGCGCCAAATGTATCAAATTTTTGCCGAGATGGGATTTCAGGTTTACTTATCGCGTGATGTTGAAACAGACGAATACAACTTCCAACTGCTAAATTTCCCTCCCCATCATCCAGCTCGAGAGATGCAGGATTCATTTTATATCGAGGGCGAATATGAGCAAGATAATCCCCTGCTCCTGCGTACTCACACTTCACCAGGCCAGATTCATGCAATGCGGGAATATTCATCTTCAAATCCGCAAGATCCACCACCTATACGCATCATCTTGCCTGGTATGTGCTACCGTTATGAACAGATTTCTGCACGTTATGAATCGCAGTTCACCCAGGTCGAAGGATTAGCAGTGGGGAAAAACATCACCTTCAGCGATTTGAAAGGGACTTTGAGCGATTTCAACAAACGCATATTTGGAAAAAATGTACGTTCCAGATTCCGTGCTTCACATTTCCCCTTCACCGAACCGAGCGCAGAAGTGGACATTGAATGTTTCGTCTGCGGAGGGCTTGGTTGTCCAGTCTGTAAACGCACTGGCTGGTTGGAGATCCTGGGTTGTGGAATGGTCCATCCCACCGTCCTGGAAAATGGCGGTTACGATCCAGGTATCTACACTGGTTTCGCCTTTGGTATAGGACCTGAGCGAATTACCATGTTGCGCCATCGTATCGAAGACATTCGTTATTTCTGGGCAAACGATTTCCGCTTCCTGGATCAATTTTAATTTGCCGAAAGATAAATCAATGAGAACAATGCAAGCATGTGTTTATGCTTGAACTCTCCCTGGAAAATAGGAGATTGAAAATGAAAGTACCATTATCATGGCTGAAAGATTATGTTGACATCGATCTAACGATTGAAGAGCTTGCCCGCCAGCTGACCATGGCAGGCTTGGAAGTTGAAGAAATAACCTACGTTGGTCTTCCAAAACCGTCGGGAAAAGTCGAAATTCATTCCAGTGCTGAGAGCCGCCAGGAAACCAAGATTTCCGGCATCGAATGGGATCCAGACAAGATTGTGGTCGGCGAGATCTCTGAGGTGATGCCGCATCCTAATGCAGATCGTCTGGTGCTTTGCCGGTTGAACGATGGAGAGAAAGAACACACGATACTCACCGGTGCACCCAATCTTTTCCCGTATAAAGGCCAAGGTCCACTTGAAACAACTCTCAAGGTTGCCTATGCCCGGGAAGGTGCCCAAATATTTGATGGTCACCAGGCTGGTCAGCAGCTTATGACTCTTAAACGGGCAAAAATCCGCGGCATTGAATCCTATTCAATGGCATGTTCGGAAAAGGAATTGGGGATCTCCGATGATCACGAGGGTGTCATACTCCTTGATCCGGAGGCCCCTACTGGAATGCCTTTGGTGAGCTATATGGGGGATGCGGTTTTTGATATCGCCATTACACCCAACATCGCCCGGGATACAAATATCCAGGGTATTGCCCGCGAGATTGCCGCCATAACCGGCAACAAACTTCGCTTAGTTGACACAAACACTTTGATGGCTGGTCCATCAATTGACGGCAGAGTTTCTATAGAAATACAGCAACCTGAGTTAAACCCCCGGTTTGTTTTGGGACTGATTGAAAATATCGAAATTCGCCCCAGCCCGTACGAAGTTCAACGCAGGCTACACCTGGCTGGTATGCGGCCGATTAATAACATCGTTGACGCAACCAACTATGCAATGTTAGAAACCGGCGAACCGCTGCACGCATTTGATTACGATATCCTGGTTGAACGTGCGGGAGGAAAATCCCCAACGATCATAACCCGCACAGCACAACCCGGGGAAACCCTGACAACCTTGGATGGAGTCGATCACCAGCTAGATGATTTCACCGTATTGGTTTGTGATACCGCAGGTGCTCTATCAATTGCAGGTGTCATGGGCGGCTTAGAATCAGAAGTAAACAACACGACGCGCAACATCCTCTTGGAAGGCGCAGCTTGGAATTTCACGAACATCCGCCGTACCATTTCCTCTCAACGCATGTCATCAGAAGCAGCTTACCGTTTCTCCCGTGGTGTACACCCGGCTTTGGCAGAAAATGGTGTCCGCCGATGTTTGGAATTGATGCGGCAGTGGTCTAATGGAATTGTTTCAGATGGGCTGGTTGATAATTATCCTCTCCCCCCGCTGGACCCACCTGTTGAATTTTCAACCCAGGATGTTGAACGCTGGCTGGGTATCTATCTTGAGCCAGATCGTATAGCTGACATCCTATCCCGCTTGGGTTTCAGTGTAGAAGTTCAAGGCGATCGAATCACCGCTGGGACTCCAGCTAATCGCTTGGATATTGGCACGGGAATCATCGGTAAAGCCGATATCATGGAAGAAATTGCCCGCATTTATGGTTACGACCGCATTCCAGAAACCCGGCTTTCCGATACTTTACCCGTCCAGCAAGGAAATCTGACCCTGGACATCGAACAGCGGGCGCGTGACTTGCTAGTCAACCTGGGTTTACAGGAAGTGATCACCCACAGGTTGACTGTCCCGCAAAGTGAGGCAAGAATCTATCCCGATCAGACTTATTCTGAACAAGGTTATTTTAAGATTTCCAATCCGATATCAAGCGATCGGATCGTCTTGCGTCAAAATCTGCTCGCCAGTTTACTTCAAGTTGTAGAGCGAAATATGCGGGTTGCGAAAAGAATAGCCATTTTCGAAATTGGGAAGATCTATCTTCGAGAGGAAAATGAAAAGTTTCCCAAGGAACCTCGTAAGCTGGCAGTTCTGATCGCTGGTCCGCGGGAACTTCCTCACTGGCAGGGTTCAGATGAAACTGCTATGGACTTCTTCGACTTGAAAGGTATTCTGAGTGCTTTCTTCACGAATCTCCATCTCCCAGCGGTGGAATACGTACCGACAGAGGAACCCTCATATCACCCAGGGAAATGCGCAGTTATATATTCTCAAGAAAAGCAAATTGGTATATTCGGAGAGATCCATCCCCTGGTAAAGGGTCATTATGATCTCCTTGATTCTCCAGTTGTTGCCGCAGAGCTTGACTTCGAAGAAATCACCTCCTTGATTTCACCCCAATATCATGTTGAACCTACCCCGGTTTTTCCCCCAATTCTTGAGGATTTAGCTGTGGTCGTGGACGAAGATATCCAGGTTCAAGAGGTCATCAATGAAATCCTGTCCTCTGGAGGAGACATGGTCATGCAGGTTGAGCTGTTTGACCTGTATCGCGGTGGGCAGGCAGGAGAAGGAAAAAAGAGCCTTGCATTCAGCCTGAAGTACCAAAATCCATATCGCACCTTAACCGATGAGGAAGTTTCGGAGATCAGGAATAATATTATTAAACAGCTGGAAAAGAATTTAGGCGCACGGTTGCGAGGTGAATGAATAATTTTTCAGGAAATAAATTTAAAATCAACGTTCGTATCTATCTTCATAATTGAATGCTTTTTTCATTGCAAGTGATTAAAGTTTATTCCAGGTGAATTCTGCGATCTGGGAGCATTCAATTTGGGTGGAAGAAGAAATTCCGAAAATACCAGCTATTGATGCATCGTGTTCGCTATCTATGCTGGATACGCTCGCGATTAGGCTTATTCACCTGTCCAATCCGAAGGTAAACCTGGCGATTTCAAATATTTCACTGTCCCCGCCTCGCTATTTCTCGGAATTTGAGCATATTTTCTTATTATTAGGAACGATTATTTTATTTGATCGAGGATTTCCACTGTAAGGTCGTAGCGATTAAATGCTGGCATTAAGTAAATGCCATTTGTTGCCGGTCGCATCTTCTTGATCAATTCCACGGCTATACGCACCCCCTCCTGCGCAGATGCTTCAGCAGCTTCTACCATCCGCTGTCTGATCTCAGCCGGGACTTGGATCCCAGGTACCTCGTTGTGCAAGAATTCCGCATGCCGTGGACTGATCAGCGGTAACACTCCAACCAGCACAGGCAAGGGGAACCTGCCATATTTCTCTTCAAATTTATGGATAAATGATGCGAGCGCTTCAGGGTTGTATACAGGTTGAGTCAGCACAAAATCAGCACCTGATTCAATTTTTCGTTGCAGGTATTTGATTTCCTTACTGATATCCTGGGGAGCAAGATTGAGTGCACACCCAACAAAAAATGATGTTGGCTGACCGATTTCTACCCCTGCATGATCATAACCAAGGTTAAATCCGCATTTTATCAAGCGGATCAAACCTGAAGGGACCAGATCGAAATCATCCATCGCATCTGGATAATCTCCAATCTCGGTCGGATCACCCATAACGACAAATATATTACGAATGTCCATTGCATGAGCAGCAAGTAAGTCTCCCTGCACACGCAGTAGATTTCTCCCCCGCGTTGGAAAATGCAGCACAGTCTCAATATTAAATTCTCGCTGGATGAGATTGCACACAGCCCAGGGACTCATCCGCATACGGGCCATCGGGCTATCAGCGATGTTGATGACATCCGCACCTGCTTCCGCTAATAAACTTGCCCCAGCCATTAACTTGTGGGTTGATAGGCCTCGGGGCGGATCCATTTCCACCGAGACAACATACTCTCCTGAAGTTAACTTGCGAGAAAACTTGGAGGGTTGATCTTCGCTGCCTGCGAGCGCATTGTTGTCATCGAAAGTGATGCCATTACTCTCTGAGATAATATCAATTTCTGGTTTCTGTAAACCTTCCCACATTTGCGCAATGTGCTGGGGAGTTGTGCCACAACACCCACCGATCAAACGAGCACCCGCAGCTTTGAAAGCGCGCGAATAATCACCAAAATACCCTGGACTCGCTGGATACATGAAACGACCACCAACACGTTCCGGCCAGCCTGCATTCGGCATGGCTGAAAGCAAAACCTCTGGTGCAGCTTCGTGCATTTCTCTCAATATGCGCAGTATTTGTGCAGGTCCCCCGGAACAATTTATTCCAATCACATCTGCTCCCCCCTGCTGGAGAATTTTCACAACTCTCTTAGGAGGATCACCAAGCAGCGTGCGATCATCGCGGGTAAATGTCATCGAGGCAACGATTGGCAGCTCGCACACCTCCTGGACAGCGCTGATGGCTACCAGCATCTCGTTGAGGTCACTTATCGTCTCGAGGATGAATAAATCCACACCTCTTTCATAAAGTGCAGCTACCTGCTCATGAAATACTCGTTGCGCTTCCTCAGGCTGAATACGCCCATAAGGAGCCAGGCGAACACCTAATGGACCAACATCACCAGCGACCAGTACCTCCTTGTGAGATTCCTGCGCAACCTGCCGGGCGAGCTCAACTCCTGCATGATTGATGGCAATTACTTTATCACCCAGCTTGTGTTCCGCTAACTTAAAACGATTCGCTCCAAAGGTATTCGTCTGGAGGAGCTGTGCACCAGCTGCAACATACGCCCGGTGGATCTCTAAAACCAGTTCGGGATGCGTTAGATTGAGCGCGTCCAAGCACTGGTCAAATTTTATTCCCTTGGCGTTGAGCATGGTGCCCATCGCGCCATCTGCCAGAATGGGATTTTCGGATAACTCTAATCGCTCAAGGAAGGAAATCTTTTTCCTCAATGACTCTCCTCCCGCCTGATCATAATTGGACCCTGTCAACATTTCTATTCTCAAGTTTCCGGTAAATCAATAAATAATTCTTCTCTTCTTTAAAGAGCTGTGTGTTTTCACCAACAATCATGACTCGGATGAAATTCTCCCTAGAGCTTGAAGTTATGCGATCTCCCAAGGTGGTGTTCCGCTCCCACCTGCACCACGCAAAGATTCTCGAATCTGATCGCGATATTCCGGAAAGATATCCCCGGTTGCTGCTAACAAACCGAAGCATCCCGATATCATCATGTCTCCAAAGGGAACAGCAAAATACGGCTTGAGGTTTGAATTCCTCATCATGTTGCGCCTTGGGCCTGTCACCGCCACTCCAAAATTACCTTCATCGATATATAAGGGCTGTGAGGCATATACTAGGGCACCATGCCCGTGATCGTCGAATACATCTACGTGGTTCAGCGTTCCAGACGCCAAAGATTTAAGCAGATGCTCTAATTTGGCCAGGTCGATGAGGCCGGTATGGTGTTCAAATACCCCCTCAATACCGTCAGGACCTAAGCGGAAGGCAAGTGTATGAAAATTCCCAACGTTGACGACCATCAGCCGTTCCTGCCCCATAAGTTTTGGGTCAAAGGTAGCACCCAGAACTGCTGCGGGTGCTGTATCCATCACAACGAGGGGGATGCCCAGGTTCCGGGCAGACATTACAACTGCTCCGAGTCGGGTCATGATTGACGGCACTTCATCGCTGCGATATGCAAAGGCACTCAATCGATTTTCAGCTCGGATGCGGTTGTCAAGATAATCAAAGCGAAATTGCCGGTCCGAATAGCCAGGTGGCGAATCTCCATGGTCAAATACTGCGACTGCTACTGCAGAGAGATCATTTAAAGTGACTCCGTAAATCCGGAATGATTCTTGTATCGCAGAGAAGTTAAAGTCAGAAAGCTCGATATGGATGGTTTTGTGAATCAAATTCTGTGCTTCATCCTCGCCAACCACTTTAATACCTGATTGGCGGACCAAATCAAGATCATCATTGAAGGAACGAGCCGCATCTGGGGTTGCATAGACGGGAAGTCCTTCCCGCAGGTGGTCTTCGGCTGCCCAGTGACTCGGTCCGCCTCCCATGAGCACTCCTGTAAGCAAGACAGGCTCCCGTTTGAGAGTCGCTTCCTGTAATTGTTTGCGGACGATCATTGTTGGCGAAGGAACTACCAATTTGAAACCATTTTCTATATCAAGGCGTGAATCATAGAGGTAAATATCCTGGGTTCCCGTGCCAACATCAACTGTGAGTATCTTCATTCGGTGTGATCCCGTTTAGCGATCATAGGAATCATAGCACAAAGATCTGCTCAGAATGATTGAATTTGGATAGATTCAGTTTGAATTATTCCAACCTGGTTTCGTTCCAATTAGCTGGGTTGACGATTTTTGGGTAAGAATTTTAATCGCGGTATACTTCCCTTAATCCGCAGTAAGAGGTAGATTATGTCACTTGAGTCTGAACGTAAGCGATGGGAAGAAAAGATTCTTTCGCCAGCGAGCAGGCGATTCCCAGAGCGAAAGGATGAATTTAAAACAGGTTCCGGAATCCCACTCCCGCCTATCCTCGTCCCTGGAGATTCTGAGGAAGCATACTTGAAGGATCTCGGATTTCCTGGCGAATATCCATTTACCAGGGGTGTGCAGCCATCCATGTATCGCGGGCGATTGTGGACCATGCGCCAGTATGCTGGATATGCCTCTGCAAAGGAATCCAACCGGCGCTATCGCTTTCTCCTTAAACAAGGTCAAACCGGACTTTCGGTGGCTTTTGACCTCCCCACTCAGATTGGCTATGACTCTGACGATCCTTTGGCTCGAGGTGAGGTTGGAAAAGTAGGGGTAGCTATCTCCTCCTTGGATGACATGGTTACCTTATTTCAGGATATCCCCCTAGCAGAAGTCTCCACAAGCATGACAATCAACGCTCCAGCAGCCATCTTGCTGGCCATGTATGTAGCCGTTAGCAAAATGCAGGGCGTTGAGACAAACAAGCTGCGGGGAACCATTCAGAATGACATCCTCAAGGAATATGTCGCTCGAGGCACCTACATATTTCCGCCCAACCCATCACTGCGCTTAATCACAGACGTTTTTTCCTTTTGCCAGAGAGAAATTCCCCATTGGAACACCATCAGCATTTCTGGTTACCACATTCGCGAAGCAGGTTCCACCGCAGTTCAAGAAATCGCGTTCACCATTGCTAACGCTATCGAATACGTGAATGCTGCAATAGGCGTGGGCTTGGATGTGGATGAATTTGCACCACAGCTTTCATTCTTTTTTAATGCACACAACAATTTCCTGGAGGAAGTCTCTAAATTCCGGGCTGCCCGACGGATCTGGGCAAAATTGATGGCAGAACGGTTCAAGGCTCAAAACCCGGCATCCATGAAGCTGAGATTTCACACTCAGACCGGTGGATCAACCCTGACTGCTCAACAACCAGAAAATAATGCCGTCCGGGTTGCTTTACAAGCGCTGGCAGCCATTATGGGTGGAACCCAGTCTTTACATACCAACAGCAGGGACGAAGCGCTCTGGCTTCCAACCGAGAATGCAGTCCAATTGGCATTGCGCACCCAGCAAGTCATCGCATACGAATCTGGAGTAGCGGATGCGGTTGATCCTCTCGGCGGGTCTTATCTTATCGAATATATTACAGATCAGATTGAAGAGCAGGTGATGGCTTACCTCGACAAAATCGACCAGATGGGTGGAGCTCAAACTGCGATTGAAAATGGTTTCATCCAGCGTGAGATTCAAGAAGCAGCATATCAATACCAGAAAGAAATTGAGTCGAAGGATCAAATAGTGGTCGGTGTAAACGCTTTTGAAGTTGACGAGAAAATCGAATTAGATCGCCTGCAGGTCGACCCGGCTATTGAGGCAGAACAATGCAAACGTCTGGCAGAACTGCGTGAAAGCAGGGACCAGACTCGGGTGGTAGAACTGCTCTCCCACTTAGAGAATTTTGCCCGTGGTAACGAAAATCTCCTGCCAATCTTTATTGCATGCGTGGAGAATGGTGTCACTTTGGGCGAGATTTGTAAAACCCTGCGTGCTGTCTGGGGAGAATACCAGCCACCAGTATGGACATAAGGTAGAGGTGAAAATGCCCTCCAAAACGAACATCCACCATATCGCACTTGTTGTAGAAAATATCCAGGATGCCTTGACCTTTTGGCGTGATGGATTAGGTCTGGAATTGAAAGAAGTGAAGGATCTCCCCGAAGAAGGAGCAAGGGTGACATTCTTACCAGTGGGGGATTGTGCTATAGAGCTGGTTGAACCTACTTCAGAAGACTCTGGGATAGCCCGTTTCTTAAAGAAACGCGGGGCCGGTATGCACCATGTCTGCTTCGAAGTCGAAGATATCGAAGAAATCCAGGAAAAATTAAAAGTTCAAGGATTCCGACTGATCAATGAAACCGTGCAAATCGGGGAAAATGGTCGGAAATATTTATTCATTCATCCAGAAAGCACCAATGGAGTCCTGGTTGAATTGTACGAACAGTAAAACAAGGGGATGAATTAGAACGGAAGGTGAATTCAAGAGATCTTATTGATTACCTGCCTGGTATTCACCTTGATTGATAAAGTAGCCGCCTGAGATATCTTTCTGAAGCAACCTTCGATCTCGATCAAAAAGCAATTCCACTTCAATGCGCTGGAAACAACCTCCCTTTCCGACAACTATCTTTCGGCAGAAGTATGTCTGGTTTTTTTCTCCTTCATAATCGACACTTAAGTCATTAAAGAGATTGATCCGCACTCGCAATAATTCTCCACAACGATCACAGCCTAGAAATATCCAATATCCCGCTTCGTCTTCTTTCCTTGCAGAAGTAAAGAAATTGGTGAGACGTTGAATTAAACTGCTCATATGCATATTTTATCGCTTTCCCAGTCCCTGAAAGTGATCATTTTTTCCTCCCAGGTTAAGACCATGAATTTTCCGCAATTTGTAGTTGACGGTAATCATAAATTATCCTGCACAAAATGAAGCTAATTTTGCTCTCATCCAAATAAAATGGGTATCTGCCAGCATTATTTTGGATTGGCTCCCCTCTATTTTTAAGTAAATCTTACGTACAAAGACCAACGAATAATTTCGATGGCTGGTATAATGAAGTTTTGCCTTGAAGAAGCTCTTTATATTCTCTCCGCATAGAACTAATGTGCTATAATCAGCATTAGGCAATATTTACCATATTTTCAAATGAGTAAGTCAATGTCATCAAAATCTATTCATGTTGTTGGCGCAAAAGTACATAACCTCAAAAATATTACCGTGGACATCCCGCGTGATAAGTTTGTGGTGATCACTGGTCTGTCTGGATCAGGAAAATCCTCACTCGCTTTTGACACAATCTTTGCAGAAGGGCAGAGGCGGTACGTGGAATCGCTATCTGCATATGCACGTCAATTTCTTGGTCAGATGGATAAACCAAATGTTGACTATATCGAAGGCCTCTCACCCGCAGTATCAATCGACCAAAAAGGTGTATCCCATAACCCGCGCTCCACAGTCGGCACAGTAACAGAAGTCTATGATTACCTGCGGTTGTTATTTGCAAGGATTGGAATCCCCCATTGTCCAATTTGCGGACGAGAAGTTGAGCGTCAGTCTGCTCAAGAAATTGTTGATGCAGTCGAATCTTTACCGGAAGATTCCCGCTTGCTGCTCCTAGCTCCTATCATCCGGGGTCGGAAAGGGACTCACCAGAATGTTATCGACGAAATCCAGAAATCCGGTTTTGTACGCGCCCGCGTGGATGGTGAGATTTATGATCTTGACCAGGAGATATCTCTCGATCGGTATAAGAACCATAACATCGAAGCTGTTGTTGACCGATTGATACTGAGAAAATCTGATCCTGGAGAAGAAACCGATAACTTCCGCACCAGGTTGACCGACTCGATCGAAACCGCGCTGAAATTTGGTGATGGATATCTCATCGTATTGGATGTAACTGACGAGAAGCAGCCTGTGGAGCTTTATTTCTCAGAACATCTTGCCTGTCCTGAACATGGCACAAATCTCCCGGAAATTGAACCTCGCACATTCTCATTCAATACACCCCATGGTGCTTGTCCTGAATGCCAGGGATTGGGTGGGAAATTAGAGATAGATCCAGATCTACTGATCCCTGATACAGAACTCTCATTAAATTCTGGGGCCATCGTTGTTCCCGAGTGGAACGGTCCCCGGGAAGAAGGGGGGTATTACTGGCAGACTTTGGGAGCCGCGGCAGAGGAGTACCAGATCGATCTTGAAGCCCCGGTGAAGCTCATTCCAGAGGAAAAGCTACAGATAATTTTATATGGCACCAATGGTAAAGAAGTCACGGTGAAGTATAAAAACCGGAATGGACGCCAGGGCACATTCCGTACACCTTTCGAAGGAGTGATTAGCAACCTGCACCGCCGCTACAATGAGACAAATTCTGATTATGTCCGCTCAAAAATCTCGGAGTATATGAGCGAAACCACCGGCCCATCATGCCAAGGTGCGCGCTTGCGAGTTGAAGCGCTGGCAGTCACGATCGATGACCACAATATCATCGAAATCACCGGATGGCCAGTCCAGCGAACGCTGAAATGGATCGAAGATCTCAGTGGGCCAGACACCAATTTTACTGAACGGGAGAAAGTCATTGCCTCGCGAATCCTGAAAGAGATCATCGATCGTTTGGGGTTCCTGGTTGATGTCGGTTTAGATTACCTGACACTTGACCGTACAGCAGGTTCCCTCTCCGGAGGCGAAGCACAGCGAATTCGCCTGGCCACCCAGATCGGCTCACGGTTGATGGGTGTCCTCTATGTATTGGATGAGCCCTCAATCGGTTTACATCCCCGGGATAATTCCCGTTTATTGACCACGCTGGAAGGTTTGCGTGATATTGGTAACACTGTCTTGGTCGTCGAACATGATGAAGGAACCATTCGCCGCGCGGATTGGATCGTCGATCTCGGACCGGGAGCAGGTGAACAGGGCGGCGAAATTGTAGCAGAAGGTCCGCTCAACGAGATTTTGAAATCAAAGAAATCCCTGACTGCCGCCTATCTCACAGGGCGAAAACGAATCCCGATTCCGAAATCTCGCCGTAAGGGCAATGGAAAATTTCTATCCATCATCGGCGCTCATGAAAATAATCTCAAGAATATTAACGTTCATATCCCACTGGGGAAGTTTGTCTGCATCACTGGCGTATCTGGTTCTGGGAAATCCAGCTTGATGGTGGAGGTTTTATACAAGGCTCTTGCCAAACAGCTGCACAACTCCCGCACCGCTCCAGGGGCATTCGACCATCTCGAAGGGGTCGAGTATATCGATAAAATCATCAATATAGATCAGTCTC
>CP070764.1:1355369-1371495 GCA_020349245.1 Chloroflexota bacterium
GGTCGAGGTCTGTGCTCCCTCTGGTTTGCTGCCAACTGGTGTTTGCCCCCAGGTGGTGAGTGAAGTATTTATCAATGGAAACGAGCCAACTCAAACTGACAACCTTTTCAAAAATTTCTTGATTAACCGAGAGACCGGTCGCCTGGCAACAATATTCACTTCCCCAGCTTTGATCGAAGAGAAGATGTACATGCTCATACCATCTGAAGCAGAAGATTGGGCAAATCAAGCAAACATTCCAGGCGTTCCTGATGATTACGACATCCTGAACATCGATCCGGTCCAATCCCCAAATGCTAGGATTGAATCGCCAGCCATGTTCGATACGATACGGGGAACAATCCAGATCACTGGGCGAGCCGCTGGTTTAGGTTTTCAATCCTACCGGCTTCAAGTTGGTGCAGGACTCAATCCATCCACCTGGTTTCAGCTAAGTGAAGGGGTCCGCGAACCAGTTCAAAACGGTGTGCTCGGGCTTTGGGATACCGAGGGATGGGGTGGTCTTTATGTGCTGCAGCTGGTAGTGCTTTACGAAGATGAAACTGTGCAAACTTCTACCATCCAAGTAACAATTGATAATCAAGATCCCGAAGTCACGCTCCGCTATCCCCAGGATAACCAGGTGCTCAATATCTCCGATTCCGATACGATCACCATCCTTGCAGATGCCAGTGACGATCTTGGTTTGCAGAAAGTGGAAATCTTTATCGATAATGCGCTCATCGCAGCATTCACCTCCCCACCTTATGTTCTACCCTGGTCGACTGAGTCTGGGGGCCATTCCTTGCTTGTGCGGGCTACAGATCGTGCGGGGAACATAAGCAGTGACAGGATAAATTTTTCTGTTGAAAGATAAGCAATACAAAATCAAAAAAACCTCCCGCTTGAATTTAGCCGGGAGATTTCTGAGAACCTGTCTGCAGGTAATCTGGATTAATGCTTGATCGCCTCAATCTGATATGGGAGGAATGAAATTGTTCTATCCTCTATTGCCGGTCTAGCGGTATTTCTGATAAAAGATCAGAGCTGCAATGCCTGTGGTCACTGCGATTAGAACTAGAATAATCTCTGTTATTCGAACTGCACTTCGCAGCACCATCCATGGTTGTACCACGGATTGAACCTGAGTATCGGTTTCGCGAGATTGAATCCGCAAGTCTGGTCCGACCGTAGGTGCGGAGTCCTCGATTATTTGATCCTGCTGGTCTTCTGCTGGAGGGAGTTCAGCTGTTCCTAATAATTTTTCGACAACTTGGGTCTCCTCCACCGAGGGGCTTGCCATTTCTTCACCCAGGGATGATTCCGCGGCGGGTTCTATTTCTGAACTTTCCATTGGCTGCTCGAGGGGCATTTCTGGCGGCTCACCTTCAACTACTGCTTCAGATTCAAGTTGTGCGGATTCTTCAACTGCAATTTCCTGCGACTCCAGGGCACGCATCGGTGATTCCACTAGGCTGGGAAGCATGATGTAATCTCCCAAGAACAAGATTACCAGGAGCAAAGTCGCCATAACTGAAGCAAAACGCAATACAGGGAAAAATCCGACCTGTTTTTCCTTTTCTCCAACCATCTCAGGTGTAAGGATATAATTTCGGGGAGCGCGTAACCTGGGTAAACTGCGGATCACACCTCTGGTTTGCTGAAGTTGATTTAAGACACTCCGCAGCTGTTCATTGCTTTCTAAATTCGCCTCGAGACGATTCCGCTCTTTTCTGGAAAGCTCGCCATCAAGGTAGGCAGATAACGCCTCTAATTCTCGATCAGAAATACTCATTTTTCCCTTGACTCAACTGTATTATTCCCTAGTTTCCAGACGCATAGACTTAGGCAAAAGTTCCCAGAAACCTTGCAAACATTCTTGCATGCGATTCCGTGCCCGGGCCAATCGGCTTTTCACCGTACCCAGCGGTTTTCCGATCACTGAAGCCGCCTCTGAATAATCCATACCCTGAATATCTATCAGGAGGACAACAACCCGAAATTCTAATGAAAGCTTATCCAAGCAGTTCTGAATCGCTTGTCCCAACTCCGCTCTTAGGACCGTATCTTCTGGCAATTCACCAGGGTCTGCGATCCAGCGAGGTGATTCGATCTCTTCGCCGGTATCATCCACAGGTTCAAGCGAGGTTGTCGGTCTGCGTTTTTGGCGTCTTAATTCATCGTAACAGGCGTTCGTGACAATTCTCAACAACCATGCTCGAAATGAACCTCCCCGAAAAGAACGCAGATTCTTATACGCCGAGATGAATGCTTCTTGAGTTGCATCATCCGCGGATTGATAATCGCCTAGTACGCGGTAGGCCTGGTTGTATATAAGGTCCTGGTAGGCAAGTATCAGCCGGTTGAACGCCTCCAGGTCACCACGCTGAGCATCACGAATTAGGGCAGCTTCATCCATTTCCGCGAATCATTTTGCTGAAAACAATCCAAATAATCCCGCGCCAGAGCAGAATTCCCAGGGCACTGACACCACCCAATACCGCCACAAAAACCGGCATGATTGGAGAACTTAACATAAGTCCACGGAGCCAAGCTGCCATCGGTGCAGCAATGATCATCGCCCAGAATGGCCTCCACAATTGCCTGGCATCCAAGATTATCGCCTGGTCATACACCCGTAAAAAAGGACTCACCAGAAACCAAGCCAGAACCAAAGGAAGGAATGTGGTGAGCATCCTCACCCCTGCTGAGGCGGCAGTACCGTGACTGGCAAAACCAACCAGGGTCACTATCGCGAGGATCAGAATGTCCCCAGCAATTGCGATAACCATCAGGTTTTTATAACGTTTCTGCATTTGGAATAAATCCTAACCGAAAGATGTGATTGGGGCAAGAGGAATTTAAATCTTCCCATCTATTGCTCTTAACTTGAAAGCCAGTTACAATCCAAGCGGAGGCAAAATGGAACCCAAAGATAAATTCAACCTTTCCAAGCCCAAGCGACCGTTTTGGCAACAATACCTCATGGTGATCTCGATTGATACCTTGATAGTGTTTATCGGTGCCATAATATTGGGCAACCTCCGCCAGATGTCCAATCTTTACTTTTGGAGCACATTTATATTCTTTATCATCGCTGCCATCCCGGTGTTTTCCGAGGTGGGAACGACGGTGAAAGTCGCTGGGAAAGCAATCAAGGATGGTGAAAAAATCGGATCCCAACTTAAAGAAAAACAGGCGGCATTCGATCGAGGTGCCCGGATCACTTATGTATTTGGTCTGGCGGGGATAACGACCTTCATTCTTGCCTTCATACTCCTAATCTGAATACAGGTAGAAAATGGATAAATCTCAGAGAAATATCTTAATTATCATTGGTGTTGTCGTCATAATCGGTTGTATCTTTATCACCCTGGTTGGTATTGGAGCTGTTGCTTATTTCTTGCCATTGAATCGCATGGTGACGATTGATACAACGAATGAAGCTGTTATCTCGGTGGAAGAAATCCCTACCACGACAGCTGGACTGCCGGAGGATACTCCCAACCCTACTGAGCCCTTCCCTTCCCCGGAATCCACAGAACAGGAGCTGGCAACAGATCCAGTTCCAGCCGCAACTGCTTCCAAAACTCCAGTGCCTATCCCAGGAGAGATTGCGAACCAAATGGACATAATCGATAGCCAAGTGATAGAGCTTCGCAATCTTCAACCAAATGGATTCGTCACCCGGAATTTGATCACCCGCGATCAGCTGCGGGAAAAGCTCGAGTCTGATTTCTATGAAGACTACCCTCCTGAAGAGATAGAAGTTGATCAATTAGTATTTTCTGTCCTGGGTCTACTCGATCGGGACTTTGATATATCCACTTTTTATCAAGATTTGTTAGGTGAACAAATTGCCGGTCAATACGACCAAAAAACTAAGCAGATGGATGTCGTCCAAGATGTTGGCTTTGGTGGCATCGAGAGATTGACCTATGCTCATGAATATACTCACGCTCTCCAGGATCAAAATTTCGATATCGAAAATGGATTAAACTACAACAGTGAATCTTGCGAACAAGATTCTGAGCGCTGTGCTGCAGTTCAAGCTTTGCTGGAAGGTGATGCCTACCTCACAGAATTTGAGTGGGTATCCAATTATGCCTCTCCGCAGGACTGGGTAGATATCCAAGACTGGATTACAGAATATGAAAGCCCGGTGTTCGATAGCGCACCAGCATTCCTGAGAGAAGATTTCACTTTTCCCGTCAATTATGGACAAATCTTCGTGGAGTACATTTACAATCGAGGTGGTTGGGAGGCCGTAAACGATGTCTATAGGAATCTCCCCGTCTCGACCGAACAGATTCTGCACCCGGAACGGTATCCTGAAGATCAGCCAGTATTGATCGAAATTCCTGATGTGTCCTCCTTGATAGGGGAATCCTGGGAAGAAGTGGATCGTGGGGTGATGGGAGAATGGTCAACCTACCAAATCCTGGCCCATGGGGCTGACCCAGAGGCTCAACTCAGTGAATCAGAATCCAAAAGTGCAAGTGACGGTTGGGGTGGCGATCAATATATCGTTTATTACGATAAACAAAACGGAGCCATCGTATTCGTATTACACACTTCCTGGGAAAGTGTCAACGATGCCACCCAATTCTATAATGCCTTTCAAAAGCATTCCACTGCTCGCTTTGGTGCACCTTCAATCCTCCAAACCGACCGTGTGGGTTGGGAACATGATGCCGGATACACTGAGCTGAGTACACAAGATCAATTTACTACCTGGGTTATCGCTCAAAACGAGCAGTCCGCCCAACAGATTTCGTCTCTGATCTATAATCCCTAAGGTAGCAGTATCGCGTCGGGTATAACTCAGACCTGGGTTCACAAAACCTGACCCCGGGTCTGAAGTGATACTAGCGGATCTTGACCCTACCAGAAAAATACGCTGAAGCTGATCTCCAACAAAGAATAATCTTAAAGGCGAGGAGAGTCTTAATTTCTTGCTAGATAAGCAGAATCCATCTAACTCTGTAAGAAGTTATTCACAAAAACAAATTCTTGCTTCAGTTCGCAGGGGGTGGTGATTCACCAGTATCGAGGCTGTCGATCAATTCCTGGTATTCTAATTTATTCGGGGGATCAAGATCCAGAATCGCTTGAATTGCTTGTTTTGCGCCCTCCACATCACCAGCATCCAGCAGCATCTCCCCCAGTGCATCAAATTCATGAATCGCTGCCTCAGTCTCCGCTTTATTGAGATGCCATTCGGCTTTTTGATTCCTGACGAATGTTTTAGTGGGGTATTCCGCCACAAGAGATTCAAGCATAGCCAACGCTGCATCAGCATCATCGCTGATTATCCTGGTGGATAAATATTCTTCCAGATCAACAGCAGCTTGCCGATCATCTCCCAGGCGTAGGTTTAGTTCGACCAATTTCTCGCTGGCCAGAAAATCATCTGGTTTTTCTTTTCGGATCTGCTCATAGATCTCGACAGCATGTTTCCAGTCGAGGCTTTGTATCTCAATATCCGCTAAATTATGGAGGATACTCACGACCAATTTGCGATCTAGACCCCGCTGTTGAGCCAATTGGTACGCATCTAGATATACTTTGCGTGCTTTATTTAAATCTGCCAGATTGTAATATACACTTGCTAAGTTTACCCGCTCTTGTATAGCCTGATTGTAAAGAGCACTTTCATCCAAAAGGGCGATCAATTGCTGCCTTGCATCCAAATCCATCGGAGCTGCTTTGATCAATCTCTCCAAGACACGAATCGCATGATGAGTTTCTCCACGCGCCCGGTATGTTTGGGCGATGGTAGCAAATTTTTCCGTTGCTTCTTTTAGGTGTTCTTGCTTCAGGAGCAATTCGCCCATGTAGGTATGCAGGGGAAGATAAGTCGGCGCAAATTGAATCGCGAAATACGCCTCTTCCATCGCAGAACGCATATACCCAGATCGGGCATATCGATTGATTGTGCTCACCGAATCAATTATTCGATATCCTTGTGGATTGGTCAGAACTTCTCCAATGGGAATAGCTGGGGCACCTTCTAAATCAATTTGGTTTTCTCCACGCATCTGTGCCAAGTGGGGTTGCCATCCGGGGCGAACTAACATTTCCTCCACTAGGTCGCAGAGCTTGTTTTTAACCTGGGGATCGGTAAATTTTGATTCTGCTTCAATAATTGGATCATACATGCGCAACATATCTGCGCTTTGATCCCTGGGTACGATTTTCGAATCTGCTATTCGTAAAGCTTCTAGGTAATTGGAAGTAGCTTCGTTCAAGTTACCCTTGAATCGCATGGTTTTTGCGATCAGTAACCTGGCAGCCAAGCGATATTCTGATGTCTCGAAACAGCGTTCGAGATACCTTTGTGCACTCTCTAACCGTTCCCCTTTGGATAAATTGAAACCCACCAAAAAATTCGCAGCAGGATGATCTAGACCAGCATGTACGGCTTGCTCCAATTCTTGAGCTGCTTCCTGTTCAGACCCATCACCCTGGAAAATCAAAGCTTGCTGTAAATATGCAAATGCTTTTTGTGGATCTCCTTGAAGCATAAATCCCCCTGCAGAGACTTCATCCGAAATATTCTGCAACGCAGTAACAAATTCATCCCCATCCATTTCTCTCTGGTTTGGTTGTTGATCGAAAACAAGATTTGCCAAACTAAGTACCGCTCGCTGGTGCGCTTCTGCCACTGGGTCGAGTTCGGAGATTTCGTCAACCTGTTCTATTTGAATTTCAGCAGTTGGCAAGGGCTTCGGCGTGATTTTATTTACTTCAATCCGTGAGGGGATTGGTTTTGGTAGGGATAAACCACTCTCAATTATTGACAATGCTTCTGCAGCTTCACGGCTGTTGGGCTGGAGGGTGAGGGCTCGATCAATTGCCTGTCTCGCGCTTTCCAAATCTCCTCGATGTTGAAGTAAGCTAGCAACGATTAAATACTCGGTCATCGATTGCTGCTTGCGGCCTGTCCGCTCATAGATCAAGGCCAACCTAGAATGTGCTGGAAGATTCTCAATATCGACTCGGTTTATTCTAACCAGACATTCCACTGCCTTGGCGGTATTCCCTTCTTTCAGATAGAGCTCACTTGCCCGTAAACCAGGGGTGCTCACCGCCTCATGCTGACCGAGTAAATCATACAATTGGGATGCCTTTTCGAAAGCTAGCGGATCGTCAGGAGCGATTTCTATTGCACGCAGATAATATTCCAGGGATTGCTCATATAAACCGACCTCGTATAACGCAAGGCCGAGACTCACCAAAGCTTTCGCATCATCAGGTACCTCTTCAAGTGCCCGCTGATAATGGCTGACAGCTGCTGGCCAATCCTGATCCCAAGCAGCAGTATGACCCAAATTCATTGCTTCTTGATAATGATCATAACTACCAGTCATGGTATCTCCGTCTGATAATATACCCCAATTTTAGATCGATGACATATCATTCCAGTTAGGACCGAAGCGGGCATCAGTCTGCAAAGGGACCTTTAATGGATAAGCGTTTTGCATTACCTCACTCACCAATTCTGCTGTGGCAGATAATTCTTCTTGCGGACATTCCAGGACTAACTCATCGTGGACCTGGAGAAGCATTTTTCCTTGTAAACCTGCTTCCTGTAAAGCCCCAGGAACCCGCAGCATCGCGATCTTCATGATATCCGCTGCTGTCCCCTGGATTGGAGCATTGATGGCTTCCCGTTCTTCCCGGCTGCGAATATTGCGATTGGTTTGAGATTTCAATCCTAGGAAATATCTCCGGCGCCCCAGCAGGGTTTCAACATATCCCTTCTCTGCTGCCTGAGTTTTCATCCCATCCAAGTATTCCTTTACACCTGGAAATTGTTCGAAATACGCTGCGACAAATTCTTCTGCCTCTGCCAGGGTGATCTCCACATAGCGGGATAATCCAAAAGCACTCATCCCATAAATCAAGCCAAAATTAACACCCTTTGCTCGACTGCGCTGTTCACTCGTTACTTGATCGATTGGCAGTCCATAAATTGCCGCTGCTGTGGCTGCATGGATATCCTGGTTTTCTTTGAAAGCAGCCAACATGGTTTTATCACCTGACATGTGGGCAACGATTCGCAGTTCGACCTGTGAATAATCTACCGAAAGCAGTACATTCCCGGACTCTGCAATAAAGGCTTTTCTCACCCGCCGCCCGAGCTCTGTCCGGATAGGAATATTTTGCAGATTAGGATCGGAGGACGCGATTCGACCAGTAACTGACCCCGCCTGGTTATAGGATGTGTGGACCCGACCAGTTGCTGGATTGACTTGGTTTGGAAGCGCGTCGACGTACGTGTTTTTCAGCTTGGAGAGCTCCCGGTATTCCAGCACCCAATCCACGGCTGGATGATCCCCTTTCATTGCTTCCAAGGTCCCCGCTGCGGTTGAGTAAAAACCACTGGAGGTTCGCTGGGTACGGTCTGGTGGTGTGAGTCCCAGCCGTTCAAATAAGGCTTCTGAGAGCTGCTGAGGAGAATTGAGATTGAAGTTAACTCCAACCGCGTCAAATATCTGGGTTTCAATGAATTCCATCCGCTGGCTTAATTCCTCAGACAATTCTCCAAGATACTTGACATCCAAACCGATCCCTGCCATCTCCATATCTGCAAGGACTTGCACAAGTGGCATTTCAACTTCATCGAATAGGCTGGTTGCCTGACGAAGGGCTAATTCATCCTCAAGCTCTTTTTTCAAATGGAGGGGGATAACCGCATCGTCTCCAGCGTACTCTGCAACCTCTGGGATGCTTACATCCGCCATACTCCGCTGCTTGCTGCCTTTGCCAATCAGCTCTTCGATGGATGTCATCTTAATATTTTGCCGGACCCAGGCAAGATTTTTTAAGCCTAAATTACGTGAAGTAGGATTAATCAACCATTCCGCGATCATCGTGTCGAAAGTGAGAGGTTGGACCGGTAGCCCATTGCGTGCCAAAATCACTGCATCGTATTTAAGATTGTGACCAACCTTTGGAATTCGAAGGTTGCCAAGGGAACCACGGAGCGCTTCGATGATCACATCCTTGGACAATTGCTTTTCTTTATTCCCCCGATGACCGATTGGAATATAATAACCATTCTCCATGTCAGTAGCAAGGGATATCCCTACTAATACCGCTCGCATTTGATCCGTGGATGTCGTTTCCGTATCGAAAGATATTTGACTTGCGATTTCTAGAACAGCAACCAATTTTTCCAGCTTCTCCGAGGTGTCAACGATTGTCGTTTGCACCAATGGTTTATCCTGGGGAATCTCTTTAACTGCCTCCGATTCACCGAGGAATGATAGTTGACTTCCAGGTGATGCTTTGTGCATATCATGCGAATCAACTAGGTTCTGCAGGCGGGTATAAAGCGACCGAAATTCAAGCTCTCGGAATACACCCTCAACCTCCTGGGGGTTGAAATGTTCAGTACGTGCATGATCAAGATCTAGCGGGACATCTAGGTCTGTAATAATTTTCGCCAGCTTCTGACTCATCATCGCCTGGTCACGACTGCTTTGGAGCTTGCTGCGAACTGCAGTCGGTAATTTTTCTAAATTAGCGTAAATATTTTCAAGTGAATCATATTCTGCCAGCAATTTGATTGCGGTTTTTTCACCAATACCCCTTACTCCAGGTATATTGTCAGACTTATCCCCTACCAGTGCTTTAAAATCCACAATCTGATCAGGACGCACACCGATAAACTCCAAGACATCATCTTGAAGATAATCCTTTGCATCGGACAACGACCTTCCCGGAAGGCTGACCATGATGCGATCATTTACCAGTTGTAGCAAATCCTTATCACCGGTGATGATTTTCACACCGAGGCCGGCATTGACCGCCTTCACCGCGACACTACCCAGGACATCATCTGCTTCATACCCTTCGAATTCCAGGCGCGGGATGTTAAATGCATCGACCAGCTGGCGAACCCTCTCCATCTGGATAACCAGATCATCCGGCATTTTTTCCCGGGTACCTTTGTAATCAGTGAATAATTCGTCACGAAAGGTTTTCCCCGTGTCAAACGCTACCATCAAGTATTCTGGCTGCTCTTGTTCCAGGATTCTTAATAATACACTCGCGAATCCGTAAACACCTGCTGTAGGTTCTCCATCCCTGGTGACCCATTGCTGTCCGCCTGTACCTCCCCGCGTTAAGGCGAAGTAGGTGCGGTATGCCAAGGCATGTCCATCTAGTAAAAATATCGTGGGAGGCATCTATCAAACACCCCAATAGAGTGAGCTTTTAGCATGAACCAGGGTAACAATAACAACCACTTTCAACCCTGTGCAGGAAAATATTCACCATTTGTGATATTAATAAAGCTGTGATTTAATTGATACAATCATTTAAAATTGGTAAGTAGTGTAACATGGGCTACCAGCAGTGACAAGAGCGTTGACAACCACCTACTAACATGATATTTTTTGTATAAGATGCTTCAGGCCAAGCGAGTCACAAACATCGTCTATATTATGATAATACTCCTCAGCCTGACCGCAGCGGGGGGGAGTGACGCTGTCGCGCAAGAATCCGATGAAATTAAACGTCAAACCACGATCGTAACTGAAGAGACCTTATACGAGTGGTGGTTGCTGCGGTGGACCGACAATATTCTTGTCTGCCAAATATTTGTTGACCGTGAAGGTCCCCCCACACCAGAGGAAGTGATCGACGAGTGTGGTTTGGATATCTATCAACAATGGTTTAAAACTCCACCCTGTGAAGAAGCTGCGATCGGAAAACCAACGACTTATTGCCCTGGACTTTATGCATACTTTGCTGGATTCAAACCAGGAAAAGTGACTTCAGTTGTGGATTTACCAAAACCCAGTGTCTGGCTTGATATCTCCGGCTGTGATCTACGCTCACCAGAAAATTTTTGCCCCCAACAACCAAATTTACGTTTCACTGCCGAAGAACCACTCCCAGAACATGAAATTCAAAAGATTAACGTCGTTATCGACCAGGTACAGGTCTCTTGCCAGGGGGATACGTGTGAGGTACCTGTGAGATCCACCACGCTGGGAGGCGCGGAAATAGAATTTTGGGCAGATTCTTCCTTCGGCGACTCAAGTGAACGTTATTCAGCCCGTGTGCGGGTGATCGAGTCGGGAGTGCCAACAAATCCTGGCTTGGATGGATGGTATGTTGATGTGCTCAGCTCCCAATGGCTCGGAGGTCCGGTTGAAAGTTGCTCAGTAATCTGGGAATCTTTCCCTCCACCAGGTTTACCCCCTAATTGGCTCTCAACACCATCCCAAGAGGTACTCCTCGCTTCTGTCGAGCCCTACCAATATCTCGCCGGGCGGTTAATTTCCCAGGGACTCATCGATTCTTCGGAATGTACAAATAATGGCCTGCTGATAAACGGTTATGCAGATGCATGTGGCTTGAGTGTAGCCCGTCCTCTTGTTGATCAGTGGCAAAATCAATTTGACAATCGCATCCTTGAAGTAGCCAAGGAAACTCATTTACCCGCACAAGTAATGAAAAATATTTTTGCCCAGGAAAGTCAATTCTGGCCAGGAATATTTCGAATTCCACAGGAGTATGGTTTAGGTCAGATCACTGATATGGGTGCTGATACGATCCTATTATGGAATAAACCATTTTTCGAGAGCTTTTGTCCCCTGATCCTCTCTGATATCACTTGTCAACAAGGATACCTTGGTTTAGAAAAAGAAGAGCAAGCACTCCTGCGCGGCGCGCTTGCCGTGGAAGCCAATGCGGATTGTCCTGACTGCCCTTCTGGCGTGGATCTGATCCATACTGATCTATCTGTCATGCTTTTTGCACAAGGGATAAAAGCCAACTGTGATCAAGTAGGTCAAACAATTTACAACGCCACCCAAAGAATACCAGGGTCGGTGAGCAGCTACGAAGATTTGTGGCGCTTCACAATCGCTAATTACAACGCTGGTCCTGGCTGTTTAGCCTTTGCAATATTTAGCACTTGGGGTCTTCGAGAACCCTTGGATTGGGCTCACGTATCATCTCACCTCACACCTGCCTGTCAGGGAGTGATCGCATACGTGGATTCGGTCACGCGGTAGATTTACTTAATCAGTAAATTAACCAGCTTGATAAACTCTTCCCATTCTTCTTCGAAGAAGTGAACAGTTACGTTGTTCAATTCCAGATGGAAGGTTGATTCATCATCAGGTTCATCAGCCCGCCAAACAGAGAAGTTGTCTGTTTCAGCGAGGGTTTCAATGTTAATTTCAGGCTTATCATTCATCGATAACTGACCCTTTCAATTACGGTGCAGGCAGTACAAACCAAGGATTGACAAATCCTCCCAAATAGCGGACTTCGAAGTGAAGGTGGGGACCTGTGGAGTAGCCAGTACTTCCAGCTGATGCAATATATTGGCCTTGCCCAACGCTTTGTCCACAGCTCACACCCACTGAACTGAGATGCGCATATAGAGATTGATAGCCATTTCCGTGGTCGATCATCACCATATTCCCATATCCACCGAGTGCAGATCCCGCAAATACAATCACACCGCTATCAGCAGCGTAGACCCGGGCGCCCGTCCCGGCGGCAATATCGATTGCCAGATGTCCAGACCAGTAATCATTTCCAGATAAAGTATGATTATCGGCGGGCCAGATAAATGCACCGGATCCGTATGCACCTTCGTATCCCCCTTCACATGTACCTCCGCCATATAAAGAGCTCGAGACCCCAGCTCGACCGCGAGGAATGGTAGGCACAATCCATTGTTTGAATTCCCGATGACCGCCGGGTAACATCACATAGGAACCGGTTTCGACAAGTGGATTCGTGAGATCGAACTTGTTCCCGGACCACCCGAGAATATCCTCGACATTCGCCTCGAATCGATCGGCGACGCTCTGCAAGGTATCACCTTCCTGCCACTCGTAAAGCACACCATCCGTTGGCGGGATCCACAATTCCATGCCTGGAGAAAGCTGATCGGGATTATCGTTCAGCAAGGTGTAATTTGCCCAGAGTACCGATTCTGGTTCAAGGTTGAAGGATTTAGCTATCGCAAAAACAGAGTCCCCTGTCTCAACCGTATAATCAATGGGATCTTGGCGTGGTCTCTCTGGAATGAGGGTATAAACATTTGTATGCCTGGAGATTGCCACCGGGTCTGGAGGTTCAGAATATTGTGGCAGATCAACTTCAAGCTTGCCCTGGAATACAGAATCTGGAGCAATTGAGGCAACAAGGTCTTTCGTTGAACCCGCTTGGACAGTTCTTACTCGCCAGCCAAGGTAAACCGCCACCAGAACCAGTGCGATCGCAAAAACCCAGGCTCCCCAATACAACCCGCGGCTTATCGTCGTTTGTGGAATGTCTTGACGTTCGCTCACAAATTTGCCTCATTCAATGTTTCGAGGAATTCCTGGTTGTCAGCGGTCTTCGCCAAGCGCTGCAGAATCGCTTCAGTCGCGGTAGATGAATCTAACCCGGCACCATGTGGAGGTGCTGTGATCATTTGATCAACCATCCTGCGCATCAACCATACCCGTGGTGTGATATCTGGCCCGAGCAACAATTCTTCGCGGCGTGTTGAGGAACGTTCAATATCAATCGCCGGGAATATCCTTCTCTCCTGGAGCTTCCTCGAAAGGTGCAGCTCCATGTTACCGGTGCCCTTGAATTCTTCATACACGACGTCATCCATCCTGGAACCGGTGTCGATCAGGCAGGTTGCTAAGATCGTCAAAGAACCACCATCTTCGATGTTTCTCGCTGCACCAAAAAACCGCTTGGGAGGATAAAGTGCAGATGGATCGATACCACCGGACAAGGTACGCCCGGACGGAGTAACCACCAGGTTGTATGCCCGGGCCAAGCGGGTAATTGAATCCATCAAGATGACCACATCGCGGCCAACTTCGACCAGACGTTTTGCCCTCTCCAGGACCATCTCGGCCACGCGGACATGGGAAGTCACTGGTTCATCGAATGTCGAAGAGATCACCTCAGCATCTACAGAACGGTCCATGTCTGTCACTTCTTCTGGTCGCTCACCGATCAGGGCAACCATTAAATTTACTTCGGGATTCTTTGTTGAAATCGCATTAGCGATCTCCTTGAGAATCGTGGTTTTCCCAGCTTTTGGTGGTGAGACGATCAGGCCGCGCTGCCCGCGACCCACCGGAGTAACCAGATTAATCAACCGGGTCGCAAGCGTCATCCGGTCAGTCTCCAAGTCAAAGCGAACGTCAGGAAAAATTGGGATCAGCGATTCGAACGTCGGTCTTCGCTTGGCATCATCTGGATCCAATCCATTGACAGTCTCTACTTTTAGCAATCCGTAGTGTCGTTCCGATTCACGAGGCGGTCGGACGTGACCGATGACCAAATCCCCATTTCGCAACCCGTAACGCCGTATTTGCGATTGGGAAACATAAATGTCATACGGTCCTGGCTGGTAAAGTCCAGAGCGCAAGAAGCCAATACCCTCGCTCATAATCTCCAAGATGCCGCCGCGCAATTCTAGTCCCTCACGCTCAGCTTCAGCTTGTTGGATCTTTAGGATAAGGTCCTCTTTTTTTAAGCGGTTTACATTCTTGACATTTAGATCTTTTGCAATCTGGCGTAACGAATTTAATGGTGTGTTTTCAAGTTCTAAAACTTTCATATCTTTTTTTACCTAATTTGGAAAATGAGTGTGTTGGATGATAATTAGGCGTCACTCACAGACACGGGGCAGTGACGATATTTATCGCCATTGGTATCACAAAATTAATTATTCCTACTCAAATCAATCACTAAGCGCAGTTTGGGGAACGGAGCTGAAGACAAGCAATCTAGGGATTCACTCACTAGGAGGGGGAAGGTTCAAAAAGATTATAGCATGCATATTATGAGACTGCAAGCCTCAGATAGCCCCGGAATCCTTCTAATAATACCACTTTTCGCTGAAAAAATGTTCAATCCCAGCCATTACTAACGGGCTATTTGACTTTCAATTTTCGATAGGCTATAATTTTACGAGGGATATAATTGGGAATAGATTAAACGTGACACACGATGAATGTTATCGTTTCCCTGGGAGGTGATAAGGAAATAATCAACGACCAGATTTCAGACGCAGGATAATCCAATTTTCGATACCAGACTAACTTGACGCAAGGAGAGTGCCAAATGAACAAGAAACTATTAGTTATTGCGATATTAATGCTTTTGGTCATCATGTCAGTTTTCACTGTTATCGCCGTTGCGAAGACTGAATTGGCCAGGTTTGAAGTAATAAATAAAACAGACGAACCGGTTGCAATCAGCCTGACAAACGAAAATACTTTTTACTACTTGACCGTAGCTGCAGGTGAGACGAAAGTCTTCACAGTTGAGCGCTTGGTCTACAATCACACGATATGGTCCTGCGGTTTATCAGATTCCGGTTCCCTGGATCTGGAAACATATATGAAATTAACCTTCACCCAATGCAACCGCGAAGCCCCAAATAAGGGAGAGCGCGGCATGGAGAAAGTCCATATCGATGATGCACCCTATGGCGTCAATAATCGCTTTGAGTACGAGAATGATTGAGCCTTATCGAAATTATCGCTGAATCGAACCCACCTGGTATTCACACCAGGTGGGTTTTTTTCCAGAGATACTCTCCATCAGGATTTGTCAATTTTACTCATCGATTTCACCGCCTCCAGTATCATTAATGGCACCATGATGATCATCAAAGCGCTGAAACATGGAACTGAAATATTCCCGGATTTATCCTCTTGAATAGCACCCTGCTGTTCCATTTGCGGTTCTCCTGCAGGATAAGCGGAGTATTCACCACCCGTTGAGTGAGGAAGCTGGGTTTCTTCTGATTGAATACCTTGGGACCCCTTGTCAATCACTCGATAAGCAATATCTCCAGCGACAACGATTACTTGCTTGCCGAGGGCGAAAGCATCACCAATCTCCGGATGTTGCTGAGCAATCCGGAAGTATTCATCAGATAGGAAATTGAGCTCAATCACCTCCATCTCTTCCCGGACATACAACGTATCTATCCAGGTCTGTTCAGAAAGAATAAAGGTATGGGATCCAACCGATCTCACTTTTCCAATCGTTTCTGCAGATGGAGAAGTGACTGCTTCAGCATTTGCCAGTGAACTTTGTCCTTCTGCTCTTTCTACGGCCTCCTGACCGAACGTGGGCATTGTTGCTT
>CP070764.1:1371595-1373593 GCA_020349245.1 Chloroflexota bacterium
TTTCTCGATGTACATCGGAAGCCGGGGGCAATATGGTATGAATTAGTGCTATCGCTGAGCTGAACTTGTTTTCTGGAATAATCTCGAAACAAATTCAGGGTTTTGATGAGTATATAATAATAAAAATACTTATCAGAGGCAATCAACCAATTCATGTTTGTCACGGTTACCAGATCGATGTTAAGTTCAACATAATTTGAGTTCTTCAGAATTTTAAAAAGGGGTGAATAAATGGAAATAAGCCATGATGCACAATTATTAATCCTGGGAGCGATTCTCGGGGGTGTTTTCTCACTCGTTGCAGCTTTTGTGGGAGCTCATCACGAAGATTGGGTGAAAACCAGAAGGAAAAAGAGAGAAAGGGAGGAATCCCTAAAATATGTCAACGAAATGAAATCGATATTGAAAGATGACGTTGTTTCAGATGTGCTGAAGATCATGGGAACAGCAGAGTCGACGAGAGAAACTTAGCCCATATTCGACAGTGAGCAAGGCGAATAACAAACAAGCTGGATAATTGCGACACAAAAGAATTCTGGAATTTACCAATTTGGACTCCAATTTTGTTAAACTTTTTCCGGTCCCGCCCCTATCGAGCCAGATTCTCTCATTGAAGAAAAATCTTAGACCTCAAGCCCCATCCAAGATATTTGACTTTTCCCCCCTCATCCCCTAAACTAGGAACATGCTTGCCCGCGTTTTCTCCTGTGCCATCCTTGGCCTGGACGGCGTTGTGGTTGAGGTCGAAGTCGACACCGGGCAAGGACTACCCGCCATCATCATCGTTGGCCTGCCGGATGCCGCTGTCCAGGAAAGCCGCGAACGCGTCCAAATGGCGATCAAGAATGCCGGTCTGGTCTTCCCCCGCAAACGCATCACTGTCAACCTCGCCCCCGCCGCGGTGCGCAAAGAGGGACCTTCATACGACCTACCCATAGCCCTGGGTGTGCTCATCGCCACCGGCCAGCTTCCGCCCAGCTGCCTGGACGGTTCCTTCGTGGTTGGGGAGCTTTCCCTGGATGGCAGCGTGCGTCACATCCGCGGGGTGCTGCCCATGGCAGCCTTAGCCCGCCAGGAGGAATTCAAACGCATCTTCGTTCCCGCCGATGACGCCGGTGAAGCCGCCTTGATCCCGAACCTGGAAGTGTTCCCTGTGCCCTCATTGGCTGCGCTGTACGATCACCTGAGCGACCAGGATGAGCTGATAGTTCAACCTCCAACCACCCCGGAAAAAATTCCAATCAGCGTACAGACGGATTTCCGCGACATCAAGGGCCAGGAGCATGTCAAACGCGCCCTTGAAGTCGCTGCGGCAGGGGGTCACAACCTCCTGATGATCGGCCCTCCAGGTGCAGGGAAAACCCTGCTGGCGCGCTCCTTACCCGCCGTCTTGCCCACCATGACCATAGACGAAGCCTTGGATGTCACCCGCATCTACTCGGTCGCCGACCTCCTGCCCCCTGATCTACCGCTCATTCGTAACCGCCCATTCCGCGCTCCCCATCACACCATCTCGCATGCCGGGCTGGTGGGCGGCGGCACCTGGCCTCATCCTGGTGAAATTTCCCTGGCTCACCGCGGCGTGCTCTTCCTCGATGAGCTGCCGGAATTTGGTCCCCGAGTCCTGGAGGTGATCCGCCAGCCGATCGAAGACAAGCTGGTCACCATCAGCCGCGCCCAGGGTACACTCACTTTCCCGGCCAACTTCCAGCTGATCGCCGCCATGAACCCCTGCCCCTGTGGATACTACGGCGATCCCCTCAAGCCCTGCACCTGCTCCTCCTCCACAGTGACCAGGTACCAGAAGCGCATCTCCGGGCCTCTCCTGGACCGGATCGATATCCATGTCGAAGTCCCTCGCGTGGATTACGAGAAGCTCAGTGATGACCGCTTTGGAGAACCATCCGCCTCGGTCCAGGCTCGGGTCGAAGCTGCCCGGGAGTTGCAGCGCCAGCGATTCCAGCTCGATGAGCATTCATCCGAGACACCCAATCCACA
>CP070764.1:1373693-1389663 GCA_020349245.1 Chloroflexota bacterium
TCGGGGGCATATTTCATCGGTCGCAGTTTTGGTCGGCATAAGCTCAGCCCTCGCCTCAGCCCAAAGAAAACATGGGAGGGTTATTTGGGCGGCATTGTTGTGGGAACACTGGGTGCGATCGGCTTAATGTACTTATGGAAAATGTGGGCAGGACCAGCATTTTCGATCACACCCTTCCAGGCTGCCCTGCTGGGTTTTATCCTCAGCACAGTAACCACGCTGGGTGATCTGGGGGAAAGCATGATCAAGCGGCAAAGCGGGGTAAAAGACTCAAGCAATTTATTACCGGGACATGGAGGGGTCTTTGATCGTATCGATTCCTGGCTGTGGGCAGCACTTATCGGCTATTATTTTATCCTTTGGGTGGTTATTTGACAGCCGTCATCTCCCGTGGTATTATCCCGACACAACTAAAAAGCCCTATTCGGCACTCTTATCCAGAGAGGTGGAGGGACCGGCCCTGAGAAGCCTCGGCAACCTAACCAAACCCTGGTCTTCATGAACAATTGGTGTTGTATTTGAAAGACCAGGATGGCAAAGGTGCCAATTCCGGCAGACGGATGTTCTGGTAGATGAGAGGGCAGCCGTGCAAGCCTGTAATTGCCCTTTCACATTTCGAAGGGCAATTTTATTTATTGCAGGAGGAAAATATTTATGAGCACTACCTTCATGGAATCACCAAGCCTGATGTTTACTTCCGAATCAGTAACTGAAGGGCATCCTGATAAAATCTGTGACCAGCTCAGCGATGCTATCCTGGATGCATGCTTGGAGCAAGATCCATTATCACGAGTGGCTTGCGAAGTTGCCACCAAGACAGGTTTCGTGATGTTCTTAGGTGAGATCACGACGAATGCCAATTTCAATTACGACGAATTGGCCAGGAAAGTGATCACCGAAATTGGTTATGACGACAGTGCGAAAGGCTTCGATGGCAACACTTGTGGTGTCCAGGTGGCGATTGCCAAGCAATCTGCTGATATCGCCATTGGCGTGAATAAATCTCTGGAAACGAGAAGCGGTGAAATAACTGAAGAGGAGATCAACTCGATCGGGGCTGGGGACCAGGGGATGATGTTTGGGTATGCATGCAATGAAACCCAAGAGCTGATGCCGATGCCCATCTACCTGGCTCATAAGCTCACTCGCCGACTCAGTGAAATGCGTAAGGATGGAACCCTGCCTTGGCTGCGACCGGATGGTAAAAGCCAGGTGACCGTGGAGTACAGCTATGGTGTCCCGAAAAGAATTGACACGGTATTGGTCAGCACCCAGCATGCACCTGAAATTGGGCAGGACGAAATTCGCCGCGCGGTTATTGATCATGTAATAAACCCCGTGATGCCAGCGGAAATGGTTGACAGTCAATTGAAAATTTATGTCAACCCAACGGGTCGCTTTGTGATCGGCGGTCCGCTGGGTGATTCTGGATTAACGGGGCGCAAAATTATCGTCGACACCTATGGTGGAATGGGGCGTCATGGTGGGGGATGTTTCAGCGGCAAAGATCCCACAAAGGTCGATCGCTCTGCAGCTTATGCAGCTCGTTGGGTAGCGAAAAATGTTGTCGCTGCCGGGTTGGCTGATCGCTGTGAAATCCAAGTTGCTTATGCGATTGGTGTCTCCCATCCCCTGAGCATTAATGTTGAGACCTTTGGGACGGGGAAAATACCGGCTGATTCAATTAGTAAATTAATTGATGAGCATTTTGATTTGCGCCCTGGTGCTATCATCCGAGATCTGCAGCTGCGCCGTCCGATCTACCGCCAGGTTGCCGCATATGGTCATTTCGGCCGCGATGATTTGGACCTTACCTGGGAGCGGACTGATAAGGCCGAGCAACTGCGCTTAGCAGCAGGGTTGAAGGAAAAAGTTTCCTTGGCTGCTGATTGAAGCTCCTAATTACAGGATACAAAGATCAGCGTGATGTCGGTAAAATCCGCTCTGCTGGTCTTTTTTATTTAATACAAGCCAAGGTTTAAAGGGGAAGTTCCAAACCATGGGCATTCAGCAGTTTTTGATCACCCATGAGCTTGCTGGTTGAACCATCAGCGACCAATTTTCCTTCATCCAAGATCACCATCCGGGGGAAAAGTTCTCGGACCAGGAGCATGTCATGCGTAGAGACGAGCATGGTGAGGGGAAGCTCATCCAGTAATTGGATCAGCGAACGTCTGGCACGCGGATCAAGCCCGGCGGTCGGCTCATCTAAAACAAGCACTTCTGGTTTCATGGACAGCACGGTAGCGATGGCGATTCGCTTCTTTTCACCCATGCTGAGATGATGGGAAACACGTTCTTCGTATGCTGACATGCCAACGGCTGCCAATGACTCCTTGACTCTTTGTTCCACGATCTGAACCGGCAGGCCTTGGTATATGGGACCGTAAGCAACGTCATCAACGACTCGTGGAGAAAAGAGCTGGTCATCAGGAGATTGGAAGACGAGTCCGACCATTGAACGAATCTGCCCCAGGTTTTCTTTACCCACCTCCAGCCCGCAGACGCGCACGCTACCGCTGCCAATGAGTATGCCGTTCAAGTGAAGAATGAGGGTGGATTTTCCCGCCCCGTTAGGGCCAACCAGGGCAACTTTTTCTCCAGGCATAATGGATAATGAGACATCATTTAAAGCCCTGTGCCCATCAGGGTACGAAAAGGATAAAGATTCTATTTCGATGGAATGATGCATATCTCACGAACCAAAGAAAATCGACAAAATGAGCAATAGGATCAGGATCCCCAAACCGGTGATCAATAAGATCCAGCTGGAGGCTTTGAACCTGGAAAGCGGTATCGTGCGAATTTCGCCATCGTAGCCGCGGGAGAGCATGGCGACATAAATCCGATCGCTTCTTTCAATGGATCGAATAAACAAATTGCCGACCATCCCACCTGTGATTTGGGCTCTCCAAGTAATTCTCCCACCTCTGCGAAATTGGGAAGAAAAAGATTCCCCACTTCTGGCTGCCCGTGCCCGCATCAGACGTAGGGCTTCATCAACCAAGACAAATATATAGCGCCACATGAGACCGATAATAGCCACGATGAGGCGCGGTATATGCAGCGCTCGCATTGCAGCTAACAATTCGGGAAATGGAGTTGTGGCAGTTAGCAGGATAGCTGCCTGGACAGATATCCAAGATTTCAACGAGATGGCTAAGAATCTCTCCAATCCGGGTTGGGTGATATTGAATGCCCAGGGTCCTATGACAAACGAGACCAACGATTGTCCTGGGGTGGTGAAAACCAATGGCAGTGCGGCTAATCCGAAGGCAAAGGCGAGTGCAGCTCGCTTATATACATATCCCACACTGATACCAGAAAGAAAGACCAGGGATAATATGATTAAGAATAACAAGGAGTAAACAGGCCAAGCACCGCTGGGAATTAAAGTGGTTGTCAGGATAAATGCGATAGACAACAGGAGTTTGACCCGGGCATCCGTGCGGTGAACAGGGCTAAAACCGGCCTGGTAAGGATCTAAGAAATGGATGTGCAATATTATCCACCTGAAGATCGCTGGTTCAGGCGCGAAAAAACAATGCTCATGCTCAACACTAGGATGATGGTTACTCCCAGGATCCCGGCAACGATAGTCGCCAGAGTTTCATTGGGTACACCAGGGAATAGGTAATCTGGAATTAGGCGATATAACGGTTCACGTGCTTGATCGATGAAATTATTCTGTGTTGCGACCCATTCAAGACCATCCGGACGGGTTGAGGCTAAAGGAGACGCGATAACCAGCGTTAATACAATCAACAATCCGATTCCCCATACAACTTTGCTGCCAATCGGTGATGATTCTCCGGATTTAACCAAATCTGGCCTGACAGAGAGCAAGAAAGTCAAGGCACCTATGGTTATCAAACCTTCGCCGAGCCCGATCAGAGCATGTACACCTGCCATGGCAGGAATAGCCAAGGCTGCAGGAGAAGTACCAGAAAGGCTAAGCTGGAGGGCAACTGATAAAGAGGCGGTTTCGATTGACAACCAAGCTGCAATGAATCCCGCGATCAGAATGCCTCTCTTTGAGTGGTTTACCAATTTTCGTACCGTGCGATATGCCATGTAAGCGACTGCGACACCAACCACTGCCATGTTAAAAATATTCGCACCAAGGACCAGCAACCCCCCGTCTTGAAAAATCAATGCCTGGATGCTGACCACGCAGGTCATGGTCAAGATTGCAGCCCAAGGTCCCACTAGGATTGTGGCAATTGCAGCTCCCATCAAGTGTCCAGATGTACCGCCGGCTACTGCAAAATTTAGCATCTGTCCAGCAAAGATGGCGGCGGCCAAGACACCCATTAGAGGAACCTGGCGCTCTCCTAAATCTTGACCAACGCGTCTAAGGGAATATCCAACGATCGGGATGGTAATTAACCAGAGTGCGATAGAAACCAGGACTGATAAAAAACCATCTGGTATATGCATCGCTTCAATCGAAAACATCTCTGCCTTCTCATTCTTAACTTTCTAATACCAAGATTTCAACCCTCAGAACCTTTCTGACAATTTGGGCAATACCCAAAAAACGTGGCATGGATGGTATTGATTTGGTAACCAGTTTTATCTTGAAATTGTTTGTATAATCCCTCTAAAGCTAGGTGGTCAATTTCCTGCATGTCGCCACATTGCTTGCAGATTAAATGATGGTGATCAGTCTCGGCAACTTCATAGACCAGTTGACCGCGGCCCAAATGGGCTACCAGCACCAATCCTTGTTCCGCGAGAAAATTCAATGTTCTATAGACGGTTGCTTCCGTCAACCCGGGAATATCCTTGGAGACCTTCTGGTAAACCTCTGCAGGGGATAAATGACCCTGGGCATCGCGCAGCGTTGCTAAAATCGCGATCCTCTGTGGGGTGAGGCGATATCCCTCTTCTCGAAGCCGGGTGAGCTCTGGATAATTACTTACCATAATAAAAATCTTTGTTATTGCAAATAATCACAATAACAAAGATTATAATCTGTTGTTTGGATAAATACAAGAATTGAAAATTATTCCCGGGAGTCAAATAAACTGGGAATCAATTGTGACTGATAATGATGAGCTAATTACTCGTCAGGTAGGGGTTGAGCTTTGAGACGATTCTTTCTTTCGGCTGAAATCCTGTAATGCGTTCACGAGATTCACCATCAACAAATAGCATCAGGGTTGGTACCCCTAAGACCTGGTATTGCATTGCGATGCCAGGAGAGTGGTCTACATCTAGTTTTACTACTTTGACCTTGCCATTCCACTCGCTAGCCAATTCCTCAACGATCGGATCTAGCATTTTGCATGGAGCACACCAGACTGCTGAAAAATCAACCAAGACCGGATCAGGAGCAGAAAGCACCTCATTTTCAAAAGTTGCTTCATCGATCTCCGGGATATTTGCCATTAAAACCTCCGCCTCATAGAATTTTCAAGGATTGACACTGTCCTGATTTGACTTGCCGATGGTACCCAGACTGCTCGTAAAAGTCAAGGTCTTCTTATCAGTTTTGACATAAGTTTAATAAATATTAGGTTAATGAGCATGTATATGGCTGATTTCTGATCTGAGGTAAAATCGGGTTTGGTTGATGCACCCGTATTTGGGCGACTTCTTTTTTTTGAGGGTCTGGAGAATCCAATGTCAGATTGGAAAATCATCATTGCTGATCGGCTTGACCATAGCGGCTTGGAAATCCTTGCAAAATCTGCCCAGGTGGATGATCGTGCTGGGATTTCTTCGGAAGAGTTGGTCAGCCTGATTGGTGATTATGATGCACTGATTGTTCGCGGTCAAACCCGTGTCAACGCGGAGGTCTTCTCTGCGGCAAACAAGCTCAAAGTTGTTGGACGGGCGGGTGTGGGTGTCGATAACATCGATTTAGCTGCTGCAAATCAAAAAAATGTCACTGTGGTGAATTCACCCCAGGCGACCACGCAAGCGGTTGCCGAGCATGTGATTGCCTTGCTGTTTTCACTCGCCAGGTCGATCCCGGCTGCAGATGGATCGATGAAATCAGGTTTGTGGCAGAAAAAGCAGTTGATCGGGGTCGAGGTAAGAGATAAAGTTCTTGGAATTATCGGGATGGGGAATATCGGCAGCGCTGTGGCTCGTCTGGCGAAAGCGCTTGGATTGCGGGTTATTGGATTTGATCCGTATCTAGATAACGCAGAAATAGAAAGCCGAGGTGCTATGCCAGTTATACCGGCAGAGTTATACACCCGGGCAGATTTTATTTCTATTCATGTTCCGCTCAGCCTCGAAACACGAGGTATGATCGATGGGAAGGTTTTCAGCAGCATGAAACGCGAGGTACGCCTTATCAGCACTGCACGAGGGGGGATCATCGATGAAACCGCTTTACTAGCAGCCTTAGAATCCGGGCAGGTGGCAGGGGCAGCTTTAGATGTTTTTGTTCAGGAACCTCCCGGGATGTCAGCTTTGGTTTCGCACCCGAAGGTAGTCGCTACACCACATATTGGTGCACAGACCTTTGAAGCACAAGCTCGTGCGGCGATTGATATTGCTAATGAAGTATTGGCTGCGCTGGCGGGTAAACCCTTACGCTGGAAAATCGTCTGACCTAAAATATTTATTCTAAGGAGATTTCATGAACCCGGAAACTAAGCTTGCACACCTAAAGAGGCTTCTCACTGAGTACTCAGACCTAGTTGACACAATTGGTTTACTGGATTGGGATATGGAGACCTATATGCCACCAGGTGGTTCAAGTGGCAGGGGTTTCCAAAAGGCAACAATTTCTAGAATCGCTCATCTCAAGCTGACCTCGGGTGAAATGGGAAAACTGCTTGAGGAATTAATTTCCTACGAAGAAGAACTTGATCCAGATTCAGATGATGCCAGATTGATTCGCAAAGCGAATCGCTTATACAAAAAAAAATCAAAAGTCCCTGCAGATTTGGCAGCGGATATCGCAAAGGCAACCAGTGATGCTTACTACGTCTGGGTGCGTGCCCGGGAGAATTCGAATTTCAGTGAGTTCCAACCCGCTTTAGAGCGTATCCTTGATTTAAAACGTCAGCTTGCGAACTGTTTTCAACCTTTCGATCATATATATGACCCCTTACTTGATGATTATGAACCTGGTTTAAAAACGGCCGATGTGCAGCAAATCTTCGCATCCCTGAGACCCGAGCAGGTCAATCTACTGCAAGCGATCACCCAGAGGCCTCAGGTAGATGACTCGTTTTTACATCAAGATTTTGAAGAGAAGGCTCAATGGCAGTTCGGGGTGAAAGTAATCACCGATTTTGGTTACGATTGGAACCGTGGTCGGCAGGATTTAACCGCACACCCATTCACCCAAGATATTGGTTTGGGGGACGTACGCATCACCACCCGAGTCATGAATGACTATCTCCCTTCTGCATTTTTCAGTACAACCCATGAGAGTGGACATGCAATCTATAGCCAGGGGATGGATCGGAATTTGGATCGGACTCCCCTTGCCCAAGGTGCCTCATACGCAATTAACGAATCTCAATCCAGGATGTACGAAAACATCATTGGACGCTCACGCCATTTCTGGCTTCATTACTACCCTGAATTGCAGAGCCTGTTTCCTGCGCAATTAAGCCAGGTTCCTTTGGATATGTTTTATAAAGCAATCAACAAGGTCAAGCCATCCTTCATCCGGGTTGAGGCAGATGAAGCCACCTATAATATGCATATCATGATGCGCTTGGAACTCGAGATCGCATTACTTGAAGGATCTCTTGAAGTGAGAGATTTACCTGAGGCGTGGAATTCAAGCATGCATGAATATCTCGGGCTCACTCCCCCCAATGATGCAATGGGAGTCCTGCAAGATGTGCATTGGTCGCAAGGCTATTTTGGATACTTTTCGACGTATGCCCTTGGAAATCTAATTGCTGCACAATTATGGGAGCGAATGGAAGAGGATCTTCCGGATGTCTTTGAACAAATCGGACGTGGGCAATTTAGTGACTTAACTGCCTGGATGAGAGAAAAAGTTCACCGCCATGGGGCAAAGTACGAGCCCCAAGAATTGGTACAACGTATCACCGGAAGTAAAATCGATCAGCGACCTTATATGCGTTATTTGACGAATAAATATACGGAGATTTACCAGTTGTAGTTCCAGTTTGGGAGACCGAAAATTATGGCCAGCATATTATTTGTCGACGATGACCCTCTGACTTTAGAAACCTTGAAAAGATCTGTTGAATTGTTTGGACACGAGGCTCTTCTCGCGAATTCTGCAGAGCAAGCTCAAGATTTAGCTGCAAATCATCAGCCTGACCTGATATTAACGGACATGAATCTCCCAGATATGGATGGCGTAAGCCTGGTAAGGGCATTGAAAGCCACCCCGGGCATAGCGGAGATACCGATCATAATGCTCTCGGCAAGTCCAGAGCTAGATGTTAGCGATATTGCCCTCACGGCAGGTGCTGAAGAATATCTATCTAAGCCCATTCGCTTGCAAATACTCCAGGATGTGATCGCACGTTATACCGGGGATTGACCGCAAATTATCCCTGCAATACGTCCAATCATAATAATAACCAGAACGATGTCTGCAGTGAAGTTAATCGTGATTTCAGTCTTCATCCTGGCTGCTATTTTGCTCTCCAGCTGTTCAGGTTTGGGTGAATCCCCTATCCCAACACCTTATCCAACCGAACAAATCCCCACAATAATTGTGATGACCCTGGCTGCACAAGGGATTGAACTACCCAAAGAGGAAGTCATTCCTCCTACCACCAAACCTTCTACCACACCAGGTGCCACGCAAGAGCTTAATTCATCACCAACATCGACAGCAACTCTAACGTTGCAGCCGATCGAAAATACAGGCACCCCTTCCGCAACACCCACTCAAGTGGTACCTGCCCCGGATATTCTCCCACCGGCAAATATCCCCGCCTCCATTAATCAGATTATCAGTCCTGGTTCCGGCTCAAAGGTCATCTCACCTTTCATCCTGAGAGCCGCGCTAAAACCCGGGGAGAACTCAATTGTTCGGATTGAGCTCCTGGGAGAGGATAGTAGATTGTTGATGCGCGAGGTTCGCCGGTATCAATCCCTGGAAACTGAATGGATCAGTATAGGTAGTGAGGTTGAATTTGGTATTAATTCGGTCGCAGAAATTGGGCGATTGCAAATTAGTATTGAGGATGAACACGGAAGACTGCGATCTGTATCTTCGGTAGAATTGTTCTTACAATCAATTGGTAATCAAGACCTTCTCCAACCCGAGGATCAATTGCAGGATATTATTCTCGATTCTCCACAAACAAACAGGTTGATCCAAGGTGGCACGATGCGTGTTGCCGGTTTGGCACGTGCCCGGACAAACCAACCATTGATGATCGAAATTGTTACCAGCGATGGTAAAATCGTGGGCACAAGACAGGTCTCAGTTACTTCCCAGTTGGGAAGTGTGTATGGGACTTTTGCCATTGATGTTCCCTATACTGTAGATTACACAACTCGGGTGCGGGTCAAGGTTTGGGAACCTGGTGACCGTATTCCAGGGATCGTCAGTTTATCAAGTGTGGAGGTATTAATCAGTCCGTGAAAATTCGCATAATTACTGTTTTCTTATTCGTGGTGGCTATTGTATTAGTTGCCTGCGAGAGTCCGACTCCTACTGTTGAGGTCCAACTACCTGCTTTGCCGACCCCTGATGTACCACTCATTCAGGAGATCGATGAGTCTATCGATATTTGGGAAGGGAGTGGTACCACTGATTATTTCATAGTAGTTAATGAAAGAAACCAGGAAGAAGAGTGGCAGGTAAAGATGATTGTTTCTGATGGAGACATTCGCACAGCGCAGCGATTGGACTTCGATGATGAAGGAAACCTTGGGGATCCCCGTAGCATACCGCATGAAGATGCTCGGGCATATACGGTCGATTCATTGCTGCAGAGAGTTCGCCAAGATTCGCTTGGTCAAGGTCCTTCCCTTTATAATCTAAAAACTTCGTTTGAAAATACTTTAGGTTTTCCACAATTTGTGCATGCGGAAGCTTTACCCTCTTATACAGAAGATGGAACACTTGAGCTCAATCGTCGGTATAGCTATGACTTAAATATTGAAGTCAAGGCGTTAATGGAGAATACTTTTGGTACAGCTAAAGAACCTATCTTAACCCTGATCCGCAGCGATGGTCCAAGCGCTTGGTGCGACACCTTGCGAATATTCCCAGATGGTACATCAATTTATCTGGATGATTGTAGAAATGAATTTTGGCAAATCCCCACGCCAGATAGTCGTATGCTTTTACTGGAGGAGCTGAGAACCTCTTTTGGAGATTTTGATGAACTGCTCACGGATAACAATCAAACGCGTCACTTACGCATCCAGGGAACAGGCTCAGGAGGTCCAGACGAGGCAATCGTAGAAGAAGCTTGGTTGTTGGCAAGTGAGCTCCAGGAAATCCTGTCCGAACCCGTCGGATTGGGGTTGGTGATGGGTTATACATATGGGGGTGAATTCCTGGGTTTTGACGTATTTAATAAAAGGACCCTACCCTCCCAGCTGAATAAAAGTGGGGAATTGCGCGGTGCATTGTTAGCACCAGATGGAGATTGGCTTGCCTTCAGTGATGATGAAGGTTTGAACGTTTTTGATGTCCAGAATCAATCTGTTGAGCTGCTGCTACCTGCCCCTGAAGACGGGTACTATTTACCTCGCTCATGGTCAAATTCCGGTAAATTACTGGTTACACTTATATCTGAAAGTGAAATGCTTCCTCATGGCTGGATATCTTTGGAGGAGAGAGAATGGCATGAGTTACCCCTTCCGGAAGGGAAAAGCGGATACGGGTGCGATACTGGTGCAGTGTGGTCGTCGGAAGGAGATTTGATCGCGATCACCGGTCTCGAATATGGGACTCCTTGCAATTCCAGCCCCGGATTGACCGTTGTTTCGATCCCGGACCAGAATGCAGAAGTGGTCGTAGCCCCAATCTTGGATCCATTCCAGGAAGATGACAGCCAAATAACCGCTGGTGCGCATACACCTGCATGGTCTCCCGATGATTCTTGGATTGCTTTTGGCTTAGACCAAGAACCAACCGAGGCAGCAAACTTCCCAACCCGTATATACCGCGTTCACCCTGACGGTAGCAACCTAACCCCCCTGACAAGTAATTCACAAGGCTACGCAACGCACCCTGTTTGGGCAAAAGATGGCTCCCTTTATTATGGATTAAGTGGAGCCGGGGCAGACGTGGATGGACTTTACCAATATCTTCCGAGTGAAAATTCAAGAGTTTTACTTCTTCCAGGAACAGGCATCCACCCGCTGAGCATCTCACCTGATGGAGAATTCCTGGTTTTTGAACAAGCCCAAGCGTTGAATATTTGGCGGGTCCGGTTACAGGAAACAATCGCTCAAATCACCAGCGATGAGGAAAAGGTACCGGGTTTCGCAGGCTGGATACAAATGGAACAAAGCCAGTAATAAGTTTATAGGTAACCTGACATATCGAGAGGAGATCATTTTATGGCGAATAAACACTTTCCTTCGAAACGAGCCCCGATATTCGAAGGGGTCCCAGATGAAAAGTGGAATGATTGGCGCTGGCAATTAAGCAACCGCATCAATACCCCGGAAGAATTTGAAAAAGTGATTCCACTCTCCGATAGTGAGAGAAAAGCGTTGAGCGCGGCTCACCTCTTCCGGGTGGATATCACCCCGTATTTCATTTCATTAATCGATCCCGATGATCCGAATGATCCCATCCGCAAGCAAGTCGTTCCAACGGAGGTCGAGATGACCCCGTTTACAGCGATGATGGAAGATTCGCTTGCCGAGGACCGTCATTCCCCAGTTCCGGGTCTTGTTCACCGGTACCCCGATCGGGCGTTGATGCTGGTCACCACACAATGTGCATCTTATTGCCGCTACTGCACGCGCTCGCGGATTGTCGGTGATCCCTCTGCGACTTTCTCACGGGCTGAGTTTGAGCTGCAGATCGAATACCTCAAACGCACTCCGCAAATCCGTGATGTGCTTCTTTCAGGAGGTGATCCTCTGGTGCTTGCCCCCAGGATCCTTGAAGAAATCCTGGGCCGCCTAAGAGAGATCCCCCATATCGAAATCTTGCGAATTGGATCACGGGTCCCTGTCTTCTTGCCGATGCGGATCACTGAGGAGCTCACTGATATTCTCCAGCGCTATCATCCAATGTGGTTGAATATCCATGTCAACCATTCCAATGAGATCACTGCAGAGCTCGCTGAAGCCTGCGATCGTTTAACCAGAGCGGGTATACCCCTGGGCAATCAATCCGTACTCTTAGCAGGCGTGAATGATAATGTGCATATACAGCGGCAATTGGTGCAGGATCTGGTGAGAATTCGGGTACGTCCATATTATCTCTACCAGTGCGACCTGGTGGAGGGTGCCGGGCATTTTCGAACTCCGGTCGCCAAGGGAATCGAAATCATCGAAGGATTGCGCGGTCATACCTCCGGATACGCCGTGCCTGTTTTCATCGTCGACGCACCCGGCGGCGGGGGAAAAATCCCTGTGGGACCAAATTACCTGCTCAGCATGTCGGACCACAAAATCATCCTAAGAAATTTTGAAGGGTTTATCACCACTTACGAAGAACCTGTCGATTATCGGCCGGAGTATGCCGCAAAAACCATCCAAAAACGACCGGAACCAGGCCAATCTGGAATCAGTGGGCTACTGGATGGTGACGGATTATTTATCAAACCCGAGAATTTTGATGTAGTTCATGACCGAGGCGGTATCCAACACCGGCTTAAAGATGCGAGTAAATGGACTCCATTGGGGATCGGCCCTGGTAGCGAGGAAGAGCAGGAAGAAGAAAAGACCTGATAGCCCTAATAAGGTCCAAGCAGTAAACGTCGATAAAATCCCCGCCAGGTCCTAGAGCGGGGTTAAATACATTCCAGGAACCAAATTTGGCATAACAGGTATCCAGTAGGCAATACAAAAGCTGCCTGAGTGCCGAATAGGCAAATCTACACCGATTGTCAGGCAATTCACCGCGTGGTAGAATGCAATTAGCGAAAGAAGGTTCGCATTTACCCTGGAGGTTTAGAAAGTATGGAAAAGCAAGTTGCCACTTTTACAGTTAAAAAAGGTTTGGCTCAAATGTTAAAAGGCGGTGTGATCATGGATGTCGTGAACCATGAGCATGCCCGCATCGCCGAAGATGCAGGAGCCGTTGCAGTTATGGCTCTGGAACGTGTACCAGCAGATATCCGCGAGCATGGTGGCGTAGCTCGCATGAGTGATCCAGAAATGATCCTGCAGATTATGGATGCAGTAACAATCCCGGTCATGGCAAAGGCAAGAATTGGACATTTTGTTGAAGCACAAATTCTAGAAGCGATTGGTGTTGACTATATCGACGAATCCGAGGTACTGACGCCAGCAGATGAAGCCCACCATATTAATAAGCATGATTTCAAGGTGCCATTTGTCTGTGGATGTCGTAATCTGGGTGAAGCTTTGCGCCGCATTGGAGAGGGGGCAGCCATGATCCGCACCAAAGGCGAAGCTGGCACCGGGGATGTTGTTGAGGCAGTGCGCCATGCGCGTTCAGTCCTGGGTGAGATCCGCCGGCTGCAGAATATGCCCGAAGAAGAGTTAATGAGTTATGCCAAGGAGATCGGTGCTCCTTATGACTTGGTTCTTGAAACACGGGCACTGGGTCGACTGCCGGTGGTTAATTTTGCTGCCGGTGGTATCGCTACACCAGCCGATGCAGCCATGATGATGCAGCTTGGCGTCGATGGCGTTTTTGTCGGCTCCGGCATTTTTAAATCCGGAGATCCTGCCAAGCGCGCTGAAGCGATTGTCAAAGCTGTGACTCATTATAATGATCCTTACATCCTGGCAGAAGTCAGTCGTAACCTTGGTGAGCCGATGGTCGGGCGCCAGGTCTCTGATATTCCTGAAGCTGAGCTGATCGCTGACCGTGGTTGGTAATCACATCAGAATCTGCTGAAATGACTTCACCATTACCGGTATGAAGATAGGTATCCTCGCCCTTCAGGGAGATTTTGCTGAACACACTGCAACACTCAAGAAAATTGGTGTAGAGACACGTCTGGTCCGGCTTGCTGACCACCTAGAAAACCTTGATGGGTTGATTATTCCCGGTGGAGAATCGACGACCATCGGGAAGCTGGCTGAGGATTACCAGCTCATCGAACCGATCCGGGAGTTTGGCAAGCAGCATGCTATCTGGGGTACCTGTGCTGGGGCGATTCTACTTTCCAAGGACGCCCGACGCCTGCAGCCCCTGTTGCAGTTGATGGATATCACAGTCGAGCGGAATGCGTTTGGGCGCCAGGTAGCCAGCTTCGAAATTGATATCGAGGTCCCGGTCTTCGCTGAACTCGATCCCAACGATTCCCATCCATTTCATGCAGTATTTATCCGCGCGCCGTTGATCGAGAGTGTGGCTGGATCGACGATGGTCTTGTCAACATTGCCTGATGGTCAGATTGTTGCTGCTCAACAGGGAAAATTACTGGCGACCTCCTTTCATCCTGAACTAACCCCGGACGATCGTTTCCACCGCTATTTCATTAAAATAGCGAAAAGGAAGTAGGTGGTCAGGAGAAAGTCTGTTAATAGGACGAAAAGTAACTTGTTTTATCATGGGTATAAGACTATTTGATTGGCGGGATTTCCCAATACTCTTAAGGTACCGGCATCGAGGTTTATTCTTCGACAATGCCTCCGTGCTCACGCGGGGTGAGATGCTTGTCCCGATCGGAGCGATGTTGAGCTACTTCGCTCATGCCCTCGGTATTTATACATTCCTATACACAGATGACGACCAAGACAGTGAACCGATCCTGGGTCAAGTGACTCACGGACAGGGTGAGGAAGTTGCTAAACTTTCATTCCTGGCACCGGAAACGGTACTTGAGGCAGATAAGACCCTGGATATTTTGGATAGAATGGCTCAGCAAATTGGAAATCGAGGAGCGTTCCACCTCGTGGCTGAAGTCCAAGAGCGTTCTGCTGCTTTTGATAAGCTACGAGATTCGGCATTTGCCTTGTACGTCCACCAGCGAATTTGGAAATGTCCACAGGAGGTCCAGGTCAAAACCAATCCTTCACAATGGCGGGATATACGCAGCACGGACCTCATTGCGGTGCGTTCCCTGTACAGCACCCTGGTTCCTGCCTTGGTTCAGCAGGTGGAATTGCTGCCTGCGGAAAATTTGAAAGGCTTAGTCTATTACCTGGAAGAAGAGTTGTTAGCCTACGCGGATATTAGATACGGCCAACGAGGAATTTGGGTGCAACCTTATATCCATCCAGATGCTCGGGGTGTAACCGATCAACTCGGCGATTTGCTTCAAAATTTACCCAATCGACACTCGCGGCCAGTGTACCTTTGTGTTCGCTCTTACCAATCATGGTTGGATAATTCCTTGGAGGATCTGCAGGCACAACCAGGTCCACTCCAAGCTGTTATGGTGAAGCATCTTGCAATCGGAAAGAAAGTCAGAAATTCTTTCTCCCTCCCAGCTCTAGAAGGCGGCCAGCAAGAAGTAACTACTCCCTTTATGCAATCGGAGAGATATGAATAAGTTATGACACAGCGTTATATTACTGATGATTTACAGGCGCTTCTGGATGTGCTTCCAGACCATATCAATCAGGCGGTTCTCAAAGAAAATGATAATGACAACTTGCTGGAGGTGATACTGGACCTGGGCCGGGTGCCCACGGCGCGTTTCATCGAGCGAGAAGTGGTCTTGAGCAAGACCGAGGTCACTCACACGGATATTGAATACGTCACGGACCGCATCGGAGAATTCGATAGCGACAACCGGGCCGGACTTGAACGCACCCTGCACCGCATTTCAGCGATCCGTAACAGACGGGGGCATATCGTGGGATTGACCTGCCGGGTGGGTCGCGCGGTTTACGGTACGACAGATCTGACCAAAGACCTAATTGAAAGTGGAAAGAGTTTGTTACT
>CP070764.1:1389763-1408477 GCA_020349245.1 Chloroflexota bacterium
TTGGTTTAATGGATTGACCATTGAGCACATCACTGCGAGGGATGGTCTTCCAATCACGCGGTTAACCGGTCCGGTCGCTGATCAAACTGCCCTGCACGGATTACTACATAAAATACGAGACCTAGGCTTACAGCTTATATCAGTTGAGCAAGTTGGGAATTGAGTCGTTTTTGAAAGGCAGACAAGACCATCTTCATGGTTGAACTATCCGAAAATAACGATCACCCAAGGATGGATACTGGCAACCCTGGTGAAAATCACTCGCCTCAACTTCCACTCAGCGCACAATCTGATTTTCGTTTTGTGCCTGACCAAACCCAGTGGTCACAATAGGTAAATCATCATATGTAACCCAATTCATACAAATCTAGCTAACCGAATCATTGGAAATGTTTCATAGGATAGATACATAGGAGAAAATGCCATGAATACCAGATCGATAATTCAACGTTACCCGCTCGCCAGCTACTTTATCCTGGCATATGGGATATCATGGATCGGAAGTTTCGCGGTTGTGGGACCAAAATTTTTGCGCGGTGACTCCTTGGAATTCATTGACGGAATGTACATGGTTATTCCAATGTTAGCCGGACCTTTTATTGCCGGGCTATTAATGACTTTTTTGGTCTCTGGGAAAAAAGGCTTATCTGACCTACTCTCCAGGATGGGAAAATGGCAAGTTGGTCTCGGTTGGTACGCAGCTGCATTGTTAATATTCCCCATACTAATCCTGGCAACATTACTGACCTTGTCTGCCATCGTCTCAGCGAATTATTTCCCAGGCTTTATCGCTTTCGGTATCATGGCTGGCTTGTTCGCAGGTTTTTTTGAGGAGATCGGCTGGATGGGATTTGCATACCCAAACCTGCAAGTGAAATACGGAGCTTTGAGAGCTGCAATTTTTCTTGGGTTGCTACATGGAATTTGGCACGTGGTGGCAGGTTATCTCGCTGACTCCCAGGGCTTTGGCGAACTCTGGCTACCTCGCTTCATTATCATGTGGATCATAGCCATGACTGCCATGCGGATCATCCTCGTTTGGATATATGCAAACACCGGGAGTGTCCTGCTTGCCCAACTCACCCATGCCAGCTCAACAGGATCCCTGGTTATCTTTGCTCCTTCAGCTTTCTCCCCAGTAAACGAGGTTTTTTGGTGGGCAATATATGCGGCTTCTCTTTGGCTTGTCGCAGCATTCATCATTTGGAAGTACAGAGATCAGTTAGAAATTAATTCAAAACGGGGTAAAGCACACTCACTGCTTACAGGTGAAATTCACCGCTGATATTGATTTCCGTCGAGAAGGAAACACCATACTTCTCTGGCCTATCTTGGGAGAGTCCAGGTAAAAATACTGAGAACTCTCCCATCTAGACCAGTATCCTTTGGATCAATTCACAACATTCAAGTCGGATTCAGTGATCTCCAGGTTGTGATTAATGAGAATCAAGCAAATTCGCAAGTCTTCCTTCCCGCACAAATAGAAAATCTTAAAGTTTTCCGGATACAAGTAAATAGACCAGGTTGCTATGCATATTCTTAGGAGCAGGGGTACTATGGATTGGTTCTATATGACCTCTAGCAGGCACAGCCCGATTGAATGGTCATTGAACTATTCCAGAATTAAATTCGCCCGGATTATTAATTATGGTTTTCGGGGGATTATTCCCTTTTCGCCGGGTGAGGATTCAAACGTGAGTATTATTTCGCTGCGGATGGGTATTGATTTTTGTTTATTTAGTGTGTATAGTAAATTTATCAATGGTGCCTCCGGGTAAAGGCAAACCAGGATCCAGATCTCGGAGTGGTAATTATTGAGGGATAAATTCCTTACTGGTATCTATAACCCGGGGGTACTCAAACAAATAAAAAACAGATCCGATAATGAATTGATAACTTATTGGTACTCCAGCCAGAGGCACAATTGATTACGACCGACATTTCCCGGATTTGAGCAGCATAGCTGGGGATTGAGAAAAAGCGGGGTAACTATGCGCATTAATTTTCCGTTGCCTTTCAGCCTTGTCGTACTATTGATCGCGAATGGCGCAAACCAAATCACCGCCTTGAAGAACGATCTTACCCGTGATAAAAATTATCAAAACGGAATCATTCTCCACCACACCACCAATAACCTTAGTACCTGGGAAGTGATCTCACCCAGGCTTGAACCTATCGGAAAAGAAACCAGACCGATCGCGCTCGCCGTGCTAGATATCAAAGGAGGTAAAGTTTATTCGAAAGAATCTCAGTACCTGATGGTGGGAGATGATTCACCATCTTAATCCTAGCCAATCAAGAGAACGGAAAAACAACCAAATAATTACCAGTCTGAATAAACAGTTAGACACATTAGGGAGGAATAATGATGTCGAAGATAAGAAACTTGCACAGCAATTGGAAAGTACAGCGATTATTAAGATCAAGCATCTCCTTGCTGCTTCTACTGGGGTTTCTTGCCCCCAGTAGCGGTTTTGCCCAAAATCCTCCAGAACCAACCAAGGAACCTACACCTCCAAGGGAAGCCGCACCTCTCGAGACGTCTGACCCCCAATTCACCAGGGATGGAAAGATGATTGTGATCGTCATCCTCGCTGAGCAGCCCCTGCAGGAGGTTTCCCGCCAGGTGCAGGTAGAGTACGAGGTCCAGTACGAAACGCTGGGTGCGGAATTGAGGGCCATAATACCTTCAACCTGGGAAGGTGAGAGCCTGACCAGGGAGCAAGAAAGCCGAATAACCCTGGATGTTCCTGAGATAACGCCAGAACTGCGGGAACAGATTGAAGCGCTTAACCTCCAAGTCGAAGCATTAGATAAGGAAGTACGGCAGGAAATCCTCCAACGGATTCAACCCCGGCTGGAAGCATCTCAGACGGAACTGGTGCAGGCCATCGAAAGCATGGGCGGCCACATCCTGTACCGCTATACCATACTCAACGGCGTGGCGGCAACCATCCCTCCGGAAATCAAGGCAGCACTCGAAGCACGAACAGACGTGGTTGAAATCGTGGACGACCAGTTAATGACCGGACATTTAAATGTCAGCGTCCCGTCTATTTACCCCAGCAGCTGGTGGAGCGCCGGTTATGATGGTGGCATCTGGGATGTTGGAATCATTGACAGCGGGATCGATGATACTCATCCAGGGTTGTCATCACACAATTATTATGAGCAGAGATGCTTGGCTGCAGCCGATGCATCCATCACCGGTATGCCTGGTTTCGATCCCACGGTGGATGATGTCAACGGACACGGCACCCACGTGGCGGGAATCGTGGCTAGCACAAACGCCACTTATCGGGGGGTAAGCTACGGATCGGATAGGGTGCTGAACCTGAAAGCGGGTTTTGACAACAACGGTATCGACGGCGGTACCGCCAGCATGTACTGGACCGATAGCATGGCCTGTGTGGATTGGGGATTGATGACCGCTTCAGATGAAGCAGATACGCTCAACCTGAGCTACGGCGGGGCCACCAGCAGCGATGATACGCAATTTGCCCGTTTTTGGGACGGTGTGGTAAGTAATTTGGGTGTTCCCTCGATTATTTCAGCAGGAAACTCCGGGCCAAGCGGTGGAACATTAGGCGATCCCTGCATCGCCTATAACGTGATGTGCGTGGCTGCCATGGATGATAAGAATACCACCTCGCGATCTGATGATTCCATTTGGTCAAACAGCAGCCGCGGTCCCACGGCTGGTGGCCGCAAGAAACCCGATTTAACCGCCCCGGGTGCGAACATCTATTCATCCAATAATACCTGGGAAGGGGCTGCGGCAGATTGGGTTCAATATTCAGGCACCAGCATGGCTGCGCCTCACGTGGCAGGTGCAAACATGCTCATGGTAGATTACTATGGCGTTGAAAGACCTCTCGTCCAGAAAGCCATCCTGATCAACACCGCCGTGGATTGGGGTGCGGCTGATTGGGACAGCACCTATGGTTGGGGTTATATCGATCTTAACCATGCCTACCTCCACCGCTCCGACTGGTTCAAAAGTTCTATCTCGTCCCGGCCGGATTACGATTTTTATAAAGGTTACGCATTTAATGGCGATAAGGCAACCTTAGTCTGGAACCGAAGGGTAAACTATGCCGGTGCCAGCTATCCCGGCACCTACTACAGCTTGAGCGACATCGACCTGGGTCTCTACAACGAGGATACAAATGGCTGGATCAAAGGTTCAATGAGCAGTATTGACAATGTGGAACAGGTATCTTCTAACATCAGCGCCAATGTCGTGATCAAGGTAGATGCTTGGTCTACCTCCCTTCATGGCGTGTCAACCGAGACTTATGCTCTCGCTACCGAAGAGTCATTTGCCTCAGCTGCTGGTCCCACGCTGAATGTTGGAAGCTCAATCTTTAACCAATGCGTTGGTGACCAATGGAGCGTAAATGTCCCGGTCAACAATACAGGTGATTTAAATGCCCATAACGTCCAGACCGGGCTGAGTATTCCCGCCGGTCTTTCAATCGTCAGTGGAACAAACCCGCAGAACCTCGGCATGATCGCGGATGGGGCAGGAACAATTGGCTCCTGGACTCTTGGGGCAAACACCGTGGGAATTTACAGTGTACCAGTCAATGCCAGCAGCGTGTCATACGGTGAAACCTTTATCGGATCCAACTCGCTATCTGTCAATGTGTCCGATTCTCCCGCAGCTCCAGCCTTGCTCTCACCGGCAAACGCGAGCAGCTCCTGTGATCCCCTGCCTACATTTACCTGGACACCGGTCAGCGGGGCAGCGAGCTACCATATCCAGGTTGACAACAACTCGGATTTCTCATCACCAGAGATTGATACCACAACAGTTGCTGCTAACTATACACATGCTTCTGCTCTTTCACCGGGGATATACTACTGGAGAGTGACTGCTGATAACATCTGTGGACCCAGTTCCTGGTCCTCTACGCATAACTTCACCATTCTTGCCACCCCTTCAGGACCTTCACTAATAACACCAGTCGATGGCAGTATCACCACCAATCTGGACTTGACCTTCACCTGGGATGCTGTTCCTGGAGCTTCCTCTTATCTTATCCAGGTGGACAATGATTTTGATTTCTCCTCACCAGAGATCGATGAAACACATCCCGTTAATAACTACACACCAACACTTCCATTACCCATTGGTTCACATTATTGGAGAGTTGCAGCTACGAATTTATGTGGTACTACCTGGTCTGCGATTCGACAATTTGATATCGCGATGATCAACTACATCCCGCTCGTATTCAGACCTTAGCGAAATCAAAATAAAGCGATTGGATCCTGCTGGAATGGATAGAGGTTAATTGACAAAATTTCTTGGGACCATAACCCTGGAATGAGGGTTATGGTCCCGTATTTTCGGAAGAACTTAAGTTTGGATGTATATTTCTTTTTGTTCAGCAACAATTTTCCATGATCTCGTACGGGTTGGATTAGTGAACAAGTTTTATGAATTGTTCCTACAACTTTGACGAGTAATGGGATTTGATACCTGACCCTGCATTCCAAAATGACCGTCTAGCTATCCTGCTCCCGAAATTTGCGATCGGAATTTCCTCCTGCTGGGTGAGGAATGCATAGTTGATTGTATAATTGAACAAGAAACGGTGGTTGGATTATGGTGATTGATTTGGATAAACTTCCGACCATCTCCTCACCGGGGGTGAATTCTGGTGGATTTGCGGGTGCTTATCCAGATGGTGTTTTGGTTCGAAAATTATTCAAAGGCAGCTAAACGGGAGGACCAATGGCAACCAATTACGGTAAATTGATCCTGCTCAATCCACATGGTCCAGAGCAAGAATTTGAGCTGGCTAAATCCAGTGTCAGCCTGGGACGGGCAACGACCAATGATATCACTCTAGACGATGTGCGGGTCTCTCGCAGCCATGCCAAGCTTGATTTTGCTGTCGGAAAAGTCACCTTGGTCGATCTGGGTTCATCCAATGGGACGCGGGTGAACGGCATCCGTACAGAAAGCGCGCAACTCAGCCCTGGAGACACCATCGGCGTGGGAGGCCAGCAGCTCAAATTTTCCCTTGACCTACCAAAAGAAGAAGCGGAGATGACGGTCATCGATTCTGAGGCACAGCTCGACCAAACCATTGACCAGGAATACCTGCCAGTTGTGCTTAACGATACCAGCTCTCCCAGCCTGGTGGTTTTCACCGGCGACCGCACCTGGAGCATTGAACTGCAAGAACTCGACCAAGTCACAATCGGACGCGATGAGGATTGTACTGTATTCATCCAGGCAGATAACGTATCCCGCAAGCACGCTGAAGTCCAGCGCCGGGGAGAAGCCTTCTTTTTGAAAGATCTCGGCAGCACGAATGGTACCTGGATCGAAGGACAGCGGATTGACCAGTATATCCTGCAGGATGGCGATGTCATCCACATTGGACCTGCCCAGGTGATATTCAAACGCGGCTTTCAAGAAGAAGCCCTAACGATGGTGGCTGATCAAATGCCTGTCGCTACTGGTAGAAGGACCATCATTTTTGTCCCCGGTTTAATGGGTTCAGAATTGTGGTTGGGAAACGAACGCGTTTGGCCTGACGTGAAGACTATTTTCTCCAACCCAGAGCTGTTCACCTACCCCTCCGATCTACCCTTCGAACCCCGCAATATCGTCGACGAATTGATCATCATTCCCAATTTCATCAAGGTAGACCAGTACAACCGCTTGGGAGATTACTTCGTCGATGAATTGAACTACCGCCGGGGTGTTGATTTCTTTGAATTTCCATATGATTGGCGCCAGGATGTCCGTATCTCGGCTGCCCAGCTGGGTGAGTTGGTTGAGAACCTGAATACCAGCCAACCGATCATCATTATCGGTCACAGCCTGGGGACTCTGGTGACCCGCTATTATGTGGAATGCCTGGGAGGGGACAAACACGTCGAGCGGATTATCTTGATGGGGGGTCCCCATAAAGGTGTAGTGAAGGCATTGTCAAGTGTGCTAGTCGCTCCCCAGGTGCTGCCCTTTGGAATCATGGGAGAACGCCTGAGACAGATTGTCGTAACCATGCCCAGTGCTTACCAGATCCTTCCCGCTTACCCGGTTGGCAGGGATCAAAACGGAGAGAAAACTAATTTCCTCGAGGATGATACCTGGTTGGATCCCAAGTATCGTCCTTTGCTGAAATTGGGCAGGGACTTCCATAAGGAAATCAAGCCCTCAGCCACCATCCCGGCGGTCTCGATTTTCGGCTATGGGATCAAAACAATTTCAGATGTCTCGATCAAGCGAACACCAGCTGGAAACTTAGAAGACGTCGAATTCTTCAGCGCCAATACTGGAGATAGCTCTGTCCTGGAGCTGACTGCTTACTTCCCAGGCAGCGAGATCCACCCGGTACACCAGCATCACGGTGCTCTATTTGTCGATAATGACGTCAAAATGCGTTTGAAAATGGAATTGCTGAGACCTTTTTGAATATAATCCTGCAGAATTATCAAGTGCAGATACATCGCGAGAGTACATATGTTACCGCAGAGCTGGATTGATCAGAGTATCGGTGGAAGGTATCAGATAAACTCCCTGCTGGGAAGTGGGGGTATGTCAGCCGTATACCAGGCTACCGATCCAAATCTGCGGCGAATGGTCGCCATCAAGCTGATCCATCCCCATCTCTCTGTCGACCCGAATTTCGTAAATCGCTTTAAAGAGGAAGCGGCTGCTGTTGCCCGGCTGCGCCACCCCAATATCGTCCAGGTCCACGATTTCAACGTGGATGGGGAAACCTATTATATGGTTATGGAGTACCTGGTTGGAGAAACGCTTCAGGCGCGCTTGAAACGCTTGAATGCCGCCCGGCGTTTAATGCCCTTTACCGAAGTTCTCAATATCTGCACCCAGCTTTGTGACGCGGTTGGTTATGCCCATAACCATGAATTGATTCACCGTGATATCAAACCAGCCAACATCATGCTCGATGTGAACCATCAAGCCATCCTCATGGATTTTGGGATTGTCAAGATCATCGGTGGGGAATACCACACAGCTACCGGGGCGACAGTCGGTACAGCTATGTACATGTCTCCTGAGCAGATGCGCAGCGAACGAGTGGACGAGCGTTCCGATATTTATTCCTTGGGTGTAACTTTGTATGAAATGCTCGCTGGGCATCCCCCGTACCAAGCAGATACCACGGTTACCTTGATGATGATGGTGCTCAATGACCCACTGCCTGATTTACGCAAAATTCGTGAGGGAATCCCGGAGAACCTGGTCGCAGTCGCGGAAAAAGCCTTGGAAAAGGACAAAAAGAATCGCTTCCAAACCATGGAAGAAATGACAGCTGCCCTCCAGGCAGCTGAAATGGTTGCTGGGAACATTGCACCTGCCAAAACCATTGTAGACGACAGGATGCCAGATGCGGTTTATCTGCAGGAAACAGCAATTGAAGAATCAAACCAGAGCAGCGAGATCGTCACGGAATTAGAAACGACCATCGATTCGATGGAAGAGTCCCTCGGAGAATCTATCAAGGTATCTCAACCAGTGGTCCCAGAACAGGTGATCGAACCTGCCAAGCGAAACTACATGCGGTTTATGCTCATTACTGTAGTTTTACTGCTTCTTGTGGTTGTGTTTGGTGGCGGGTATTATCTTTTTTCTTCCCAGAGGATCCCCAACCTGCAGCTGGTTCCAATCAACACACCTCCAACCCAGATAACTGCAGATAACGCCAAGGCTATCGTCAGCCTGGGTATTTGGGAAACCGGTTCCTATATCAGTGAGCTGGCGTACTCCCCGGTCGATCCACTGCTTGGCAGCGCCAATAACCGCGAAGTACTCTCCTTCTCTCAATATGATTTCTATGGGAGCTTGATTAGAGTCGATAGTGGTGAACTTCAAAATCACCTCACCGGTCACCCCCGATGGATAAACAGCGTTGCATTCTCCCCAGATGGTCAGCTTTTTGCGACAGCTTCAGAGGATGGGAATGTACGTCTCTGGCAGGTAAACGAGGGTTCACTTATCCAGGAGATCAATACACCATCAGGCGATATCAGCGATGTAGATTTCTCGCCAAACAACCTGCTGCTGGCAACTGCCTCCTATGGTGAGGTGGGTCTCTGGCAGTTCATTGATAACCACCTTCTGCGCAGCCTGAAGGGTCATGAGGACAGCGTCACGGTTGCAGAATTTTCACCAGATGGTACCTTGATCGCCTCGGCCTCGGATGACCAAAGTATTACCTTATGGCAGGTGGCGGATGGCAGCCTGTTGTATACGCTTCGCGGGCACACAGAACCAATCCGCACCCTCGCCTTCTCCCCCGATGGGGATCTGCTTGCTTCAGCGGCAATTGATTATACGATAAGACTCTGGCAGGTTTCTGATGGCAGCCTGGTGAGAACGCTGGAGGGTCATTCAGAGGAAGTTCTGGATGTGGCCTTTTCGCCTGATGGATCTCTGATAGCCTCCGCATCGGGAGATGGAACCTTGAGACTTTGGGAGGTGAGTGATGGCAGCTTGCTACGCATCCTGCCAGAACATGATGAAACGGTCACCAGCACAGTTTTTTCCCCTGATGGTCATATTCTGGTATCAGCAGCCGTGGATGGAAGCATACGTTTCTGGGGCATCAGCGAAGCTATCCCCACAGAAATGGGTCCCTCTCAATAGAATAAGACGCGCCGTTGCCTACTACTTTGATTGTTATACATTTTAACAACCTGGTCCGGGTGGGTTGTTAAGGATCGATCAAGACTGGATCATAAGACTTCACACCGAATCCATTGGATAACCCTGAAGGTTACTTTATAATTCCCATACAGACTTGCTGCCTCCCAAGTTAATAATCGCGATTATGACATCCAAATCATTTGATCATTTCAGCCGATCTACACAATCGCGTAACTGCGATTTACTCAGATATGGGTATCGCTAAAGCAGACCTATAGCCAAGGAAATATTATGATCTCAGATTTTATCTTCATTTTTGTATTGATTCTACTGAACGGATTTTTTGCGGCAGCAGAAATAGCCATGGTCTCTGCGAGAGGAGCCCGCCTGCAAGCGCAGGCAGACAGCGGGGATCGACGCGCTGCAAGAGCTCTGCGGCTGCAGCGAGAACCGGGTGAATTTTTAGCGACTGTACAAGTAGGAATCACGCTGGTGGCTACTTTGGCCTCCGCGGTCGGCGGTGTTGAAGCAGCCCGCTGGTTGGCACCATTGATAGCTGATATCCCTGGACTTTCTCCTTATTCTTCTCAAATCGCCTTGACCGTGGTTGTGCTTGCCATATCCTATGCTTCACTTCTATTGGGGGAATTAGTCCCCAAACGGTTGGCTATCCGTAATCCTGAACGATGGGCGATCTCTGTTGCAGGTATCCTTGAATTTCTCGCCCGCATCGCTGCGTGGCCGATTCGTTTTCTGTTAGCCTCAGCGGATCTCGTTATGCGCTTATTAGGAAGTGATTCCGGTGATGAAGACGCGACAAGCCCGGAGGAGATTGAAATCTTGGTGCGCCGTGGTACAGCCCAGGGGATATTTCTGCCAGTCCAGGAGCGCATGATCACAAGTATTTTTAATTACGCCAAGCGCACGACGCGCGACGTGATGACCCCGCGCACTAAAATTATCGCCCTGGAAGCAGACACACCTTTGCCTAAAGCGCTACAAATCGCCAGAGATACTGGATTCTCGCGTTTTCCAGTCTATCGTAACAATCTCGATCGCATCCTGGGCTATGTGCATGTTAAGGATTTATTTTGGGCATCCCCAGAAACGAAGCTAAATCAAATCACCCGCCAGATAGTTTTCATCCCTGAATCAACGACCCTTCCACAAGCTTCCACCCTACTCACTCGCGCCCGGCGCTACATGGGGATTGTAATAGATGAATTCAGTGGCTCAAATGGTTTGATCACACTCGAAGATATCATGGAGGTGATTGTCGGGGAGATTGAAGATGAATACAGTCCCGTTGCCGTTGTTCCCGAACGCGGTAAACAAGGAGAATGGTGTCTCGCTGGAGAACTCGCGATTGCTGAAGTTGGGGATTTGTTGGGTATAACCTTTGATCCCCAGGGTGTGTACGCTACTCTGGCTGGATTCATCATGGCAGAACTGGGTGAAATTCCACAGGTGGGCGATCGGGTTGACTACCAGGAACACAGCTTCAAAGTAGATGCGATGGAACGTTTCCGCATCAAAATTGTGAGTGTTCAGCGGATCAACGCGGAGGTAGATCACAATCGTTTAGGTACATAAAAGAATCTATACTGGAAAATTCAGTAACAAATCCACCAGAAAAACTTTCCGGCAAAGATGGCGAAGGCAGCCAATACGGAAAAAGCCCCGGGGAATCCAGGGCTTGGAAGATAACAAAAATAAATCAGGTGCTTATTCAATCACTCGGAGTGGATAGAATAAGTTCTTATAAACTGTCACTGCACGATTAATTCATCATAGAGATTCTCTGTGCTGCGGATCATGCTTTGGAGAGAAAACTCCTTTTTTAAAAGTTCATTCCCGCGCTGTCCCATCTTTGCAGATTCCTCTGGATTCCTGATTAACTTAAGTACAGCCTTTGCCCAGGTGGCCTCGTCATTATTTGTCACCAGGTAGCCGGTGATCCCATCCCTTATCATTTCTGGGCAACCGTTGACTTCAGTCGCCACGATGGGACGCGACCAGGCCATTCCCTCCAGTAAGACATACGGCAAACCCTCCCACCGCGAGGTCAGGGTGATGATATCTGCTGCGGCGATCAAAGCCTGGGCGTTGTCCTGCCAACCAAGAAGGCGAACCTTGTCTTCCAAGCCGAGCGTGCCAATAGAATCAATCACTTCCTGCTTAAGCGGACCATCCCCAATCAAAACAAACCGAGCATCAGGCTGTTCTTGAATTACCAATCCGGCTCCCCGGATGAAGCTCAATGGATTCTTCTGCTCGTTCAATCTACCCACCTGCATCACGACGGGGTTATTCTCCTCCAGGTCAAGTTTTCTTCTCAATCCTTTCGCATCAAACGGCTCTGGCAATGAGTCAAGGTCGATCCCATTTTTAATGGTAATAATTTTTTCTGGCCTGATACCCCATTGGATCATGCGGAGGCGATCGGCTTCGTTCACGGAAATAATCTTATCCGTGGCATGACTTAAAAGCCTCTCGATTCGCCGGTACAACCAATACCAATTTTTGCGGCGGATGTCTGTACATTGCGGTGTATAAAGGACAGCTTTTGCACCGGCGATCCTGGCAGCGACGCGAGCGGTCATCCCGGCTTCCTGGCTGTGAATATGCACGATCTCATTCTTCTCATCTCTGACCAGACTGATCAGCGATAGGATAGATTTGAATTTCCAAAAAAACTTGCCCATTGGGAGAGGGACAACTTTCGCCCCGGCTTGCCTGAACGCCGCCAGGGGATTTCGCAGATGATCCGGCAATACAACGGTAATATCATACTTGTCTTTATCCAATCCTCGGGTAAGCGAAAGCACGTGTGTAGTCTGCCCGCTGGGTAAAGGTTCATAATAGACAAGCAGCAGTTTGCCCATGTTACCCCAGTTATCCAGCTCTGGATCTGCGTGGATTGAACCAGGACCTCAATGAGTCATCATCAACAGTTTGCTTCTCGCGGATCAGCTTCCGTTTCTCGATGGACGATCTGTAACCGAGGAAGAAATCCCTAATTCCCAATAAACCTTCCGGAGCGAACAATGCCATATAAAACAAGCGAGGTAATTCTGTGACAAAAATCAAGGGGAAATCGAGCAGAAAGTAGCGCAAATTATCATTTTTTACTATCATCCAATAACGGTTTCGCAGAGCCAAGCGGGGTCCAAGATCAACGCCAATCGATTGTCTTCTTTTTCTCAGGGTATCTCCCCATCCGCGTACATGCGTGGCAACGGCAGAAGGGGCATACCTGGCTTTCCAGCCTCTTGATTGGGCCCGCCATGCCAGATCAGCATCCTCATAATAGGCAAAGAAATCTTCATCAAAATACTGACCGCTCAATGCAATATCTTCGAGCATGGTCCGCCGGTAAAGGGCTGCAGCACCGCAGGCTCCAAATATCTGCCAGGAATCATCGTACTGGCCTTTGTCTGGTTGACCTTGACCGCGATCAGTAGGACGGCGTCTGCGGTCAATAAATAATCCGGTAGAGTCTAGGATCGTGGGATCATCGTCGCGGAGAAGTTTCGCGGAGACGATTCCCACTCGTTCTTCTTGGGAGATCGTCTTCACCATTTCTCGCAAGAAATCTTCCTGAACAAAAACATCGGGATTTAAAGAAAGCACGAACTCACTCTCTGTGTGGTCCACTCCCCAGTTGAATGCCTTACAAAAACCCAGATTATTTGGAAATGTCCAATATATTATTTCCGCATCCCGATCTATAATTCGTTCAATTGACCCATCAGTGGAACCATTGTCCACAATATAAATTTCGAATTCTTTGAATTCCTGCACGGAGAGCGAATCCAGGCAGTCCTGTAAATATCTACCATGATTCCAATTAACGATAATAATCGAGACCAGGGGTGAACCCATCTGTTGGTTCAATCTCCTTCCTGCGCCAGGAGAGGACCTACCTTTGAACTTCCCCCGTGGAAAGGATTATGACGATGAAAAGGTGGCGAGTTTATTCTGTCGCTCTATTCAGGACAGCAAGGATACCTACAATCGTCCAGAAATAGGCGTTTACTTGCTTGACCTCCAGGTTTTGATACACCAGACCTTCAATAAAGACGATCAATAAACTGATAGCCACACCAAGGAGCATGGCTTGAATTTGCCGATCTCTCGCTCTTGTGTAGGCAAAAAATCCCGTAACTGCGATCTGAAACCATAAAAATGCCAGCAAAAGGAATCCAGGGATGCCCAGTTCAACCAATCCTTTAAGGACCTGGCTCTCCGTAACGAATGCCGTCTCCGGCTTGGTGCGCAGGGCTGCGACACCGGTTGACCCCAGCCCCTTGCCCCAGAATGTGGCTTCCCGCCAGGCTTCCAGCGATAGGCTCCATGCTGCTAATCGATCGCGGTTTGTCTCATCGCGGACCCAGTCCAGAACTGAATTCGTATGGCGGACGACTGGATTATCCTTCTGGTCCTGAATGGGATAGTTTGGATCAAGGGTTACGACCTGCAGGTCAGACCAGCCTGCCCAATCAAAATCCCAATTCCCATTGGGTCCAGGTTCAGTGATCAAGCTGAGGTAAATCGATTGTCCTGCCCATGGTGATAGGTCCACCAGATAATTACGCCAGCGGCGATCGCTGGGGTTTAATTTCGGGTTGATATAGCGGACGAATAGATACTGCCCGGCTTCGCTTGTTTGCGAGTCTTCTATATACACTTTGAAACTAGCCCCATCACCCATTTCAGGCGTCCACACATCCGGTGCCATGGCGATTCCAAAGCGCAAAGCCCCTGCCTCAGGTACATCTACCTTGAAGACCACCTCTCCCTTACCGCTCTCTGGCGGGTGCTCAAAGAGTACATCACGAATATCTTCAGACCCATTGACCGGATCAGTAAGTGCCCAGGTTTGCTTGTTGAGCTGACCGGATTCAGGCTCCGTTAACAGCAGCTGCGTACTGATGCTTGTTAGTGGCAAGCTCAAGTATTCGGATGCTGATAGTTCAACAGGAACTGGATAACTTGGTTTTTGATCCTCGGTTCTGGCGAGAACCACCACCACCCAGACGAGCCCGATCACAGCTATGGATCCAAGAATAATCAGCACAGATTTCCAATTTCGGCGCAGAAAACCGCTGATGATCCCCATGACAACCAGGGCTAACACAACAGCAACCCAAATCCCTCGGCTGAAAGTGAGAACGATACAGGCTGCCATCGATGCAGCTGCAAATCCTGCGAGGAGGCGAGCCCAGGTTTTTTTCAAGGTGAATATCAGGACCAATGCCAGCGGAAGAAGCATCGCCAGAGTATTCGCCAAGGCTGTTGGCGAATCCAGGGTGAAATACACCCGCCTGATCTGGGTGTTATAGATGTAGACATCAGAGAACCCCTGTCTTTGCAGTAGTTCGTCTGAAGGCCAGAGAGGTCTATCCAGCAGGAACTCGATGATCCCCCCGATGGCGATCAAAGTCCCGGCTAGGACCAATACCATGATCAATCTGTTGATCCACGTGGCGTAATCCGGTCGAATATACTTTGATTCTGCATCAGCATTTTCCGTTTGCAATCCAGCTGAATGAAGATGTAGAGCTGTGGGCACCAACCAAAATATCGGCAGATATAATACCGAGACGTAAAATCCCCACGCTGCGACCCACCCGGTTCGATCCAGAATTAAACGCAAAACCAAAAATCCCAAATAGGCGAGGACCGCCCAATCTATCGGTGTCCCGCTGAGAAGAATGCGCCGTGCAAATAGGCAGCGAATGAGCCATAAAATCACCAGGATGCCCAGCAGTATTTCTTTCCAATAGGTGCCCAGCGGATCGGGGACCAGCCTCTTAATTACCAGGTGAAATGGGAGCAGCAACAAGAATATTGCTAATCCAGCAGCAATGAATCTTTCCAGCTGGTATACAGATTTATTTACCGTTTGGGGATTTGAGCGCTTTGATTCCACTGTGAATTCTCCTCCAATACTTTGAAAATCCTATCACCAGGAAGTACATCACGACACCGCTTACCCCACTGACGACCAGGGCTACGATCGCTGGTGAGGCCAGGAGCTGCCTGGCGAGCACAGCGATCATGAACGATGCCAGGAAGGTCGCCAGGATAACCAGCCGGGCATCCTGCCACCACTGGTTTACAAAGTGCATTCCCAGGCGACGTTGAATCAGCCATCCCAAGAATAAAACCTGCACGGTCAGACCAACCAGGGCAGAGATAGCGATCCCGAGGTAGCCAAAATATCGAATCAAGACAATATTCATGAAAATGCGAACGGTGGTTTGGAGACCATTAACTCCTGAAACTGTCCACACTCTGCGCCAGGCATAGATAACCCGCCAAAAAGGTTGGCACATGGCATCGGCAAAAACTGCCAGTGCGTACCAGGCGACCACTTCACTCACTGCGTTTGCCGATGCCTGCCCAAAGGCACCATGCTGGTACAAGACCTGCACAATTGGTTTTCGCAAGAGGATGATCGCGCACGTTGCAGGAAGGCCGATCATCCAAACAAAACGCAACGAATCGGATAGACTTGACTGCAACCCCTCATCATCCCCCGAATCTGCCTGCTCTGCAATCCGTGGGAATACTGCCGTGGAAACCGCTAACCCGCTCAATTGCCCGACAACGAGCGATAAGCGGTAAGCATAATTTAATGTCGCCACGCTGCCAACACCCAGGGTGGTTGCCATGGCGCGGTCCACAAACCAGATTGTATGGTGGACGGCGTATCCAATAGTCAGGGGTCCAGCCAGCCGGGAAAATTCGCTGATTCCTTTGGATGCCAGCTGATTAATCCGCCCGGCTTGCCTGAATATATTGATCCGCCTCAAGACAAGCCTGTGTTTCCAAAGAAACGGGATCTGGATCAGGAAGGCTGCCGAAGCACCCAGGATGACGCCTAAGGCAGTATTCCCCACGAGCCAAACGATGGGCGCTGCTAGCAGCACAGCGACGAATGCGAGGTTATAAACCAGGTTGGTCAGGGCCGTGCTTTCGAAGCGCCGGTATACCTGCAGGACTGCGCCGATCAAGATCCCGCAGCCCATCAGGATGATCGCAGGCATCATAAACCGGGATGCACGCACTGTCTGACTGAATTCATCCAGATTGAATCCAGGCGCCAGCCAGCGCAGATAAATTGGCGCAGAAATGATCGCCAGCGCGGCGACCAGGATCAACAAGACAGATACCGACCCAAATACCCGCACCCCTAACCGCCAGGCTTCTTCTTCACCGTATTCACGCCGGTACCCGGTGAAAAGCGGAATGAAGGCGGGTGGGAGAATGATTGCCAGGGCGATGATCACAAATTCAGGGACCGAAAATGCGATCAAATAAATATCGGCTTCCCGTCCAGTACCCAGCTGGTGAGCCAATGTTGCCTCGCGCAGGTATCCACTCAGCGTGGCAGCCAGGAGACCGGCTATTAAGATCAATGTGGCGAGATAATCTTCTCTCTGCATATGCAGCTTCACCTGCTCAGGACTGGGTTGAGCCTTCCAATATCTTCAAGAGAACGAAAACCGCTTACATGACCATGGGTGGAATTTCTGAATAAGGGAGAAATCACCACAAAAAAACGCCCGCAATCGATGCCGGCGTACGAGGTAACTTACCATCCGAGGGGATTTATTCATTATGCATACCCCGAACCTGGATCCGATCTCCCCTAGCTGTTCAACTGCATGGGAGGGTGGAGGAAAATCCGCTGAAGCTCAGCTCCAATCATCCAGACAATTTTTCCTTTTTTTCGAGTTCCTCTCCCGTCCTTAGGTTGAAAAACAAGCCTGAAGCGAACCCCGTTCCTAAAGCCAGGGCGCGGATGAACAGTAATGCGGGAGAGATAAGCGCTGCCCGGGGATCTTTTGACCAGGCTTTGAGCGTAAAAGGCAGGGTGCTGAGCAGAAAGGTGAAGCCCATGAGACCACTTATCCACCACAGGGGAAGCCAAAAGAAACCTGCGATCGCGAACAGACCAGCGGCGGCGAGGAGCAAGATCTGAAGCTTTAATATCTGCGGGGTATGGGAATCACGGACCAGCTTATCCGGATGGGTGCGGTGGACCACGACCTTCCAGTAGCCAATATTGAATTTTTTACGCCAATACTCCCCGATATTGCGTGGGTGGTGCAGGTGATAGACCTTGGCCTGGGGGGCAAATACCATTTTGCAGCCTTGTCGAGCCAGGCGAAAGGAGAGCTCCTGGTCCTCGGTGGAAGCCACAGGGAAAGTCGGGTCGAAGCCGTTATTGGCAACCAGCACGCTTCTGCAATACCCCGCAGAATAGGTATCCACAAAATCGATATACTTATCCATCGCCATGCGATCGTATTTATCTTCGAATTCCAGCTGCACGAAGCGGGGCACCAGCCCTGGCTGTCGGGTGAGATAGGTCCCTTTGACCCCCACGATCTCAATATCCTGGAAGGGAGCCTGCATGCGTTCGATCCAATCCCCGGTTGGTTCACAATCATCATCCGTGAAAAGCAGGATCTCCCCTAGCGCCTGGGCAATGCCGAGATTCCTGGCCACGGAGGGACCCGCGTTTTCCTGCCTGAATAATCGAACACCCTGGAACTTTTCAACCTGGTCACAGGTATGGTCTCGTGAGCCATCATCCACCACGATGATCTCATAGGAAGGCCTGGAAACCGTCTGGTGTTCAAGCGCAGCTAGACATGTCCCGATCGTATCCTGCGCATTGTAGGCGGGGATGATGACGGAGACCCGTGGTTTCTGTCCCTTGTCATCCATCAGGTGATCAAATGTCTTGAAAATGTCCGCGCCGATCTGATTATCCTCCCCGCCTCTCTGGGTTGGGCAAAAATCTGCCAGGCTTTGCTGAGCATATAGTTAGGGCGCAGGTAGAACGACCGGCGGGCATGGTCACACCAGGCAAGCAGGTCGTCTGCATCCAGCCCCGGCTGCGAAATAACACTTTTGTGAAGGCCTTCGGGAGTGAGCCATTCCTGGAAATCATCCGTGGTGAGCGAACCATTCTCCCGGGCAATTTCAAATGCTGCTGTTCCGGGGTATACCATCAGGGGATAAAATTGGGCGGTATCCGGTTCCAATTGCTTGGCTAA
>CP070764.1:1408577-1453104 GCA_020349245.1 Chloroflexota bacterium
TTTTACCATTGAAATTTGCCCCGGTGGCTTGAAAACAATCCTCGACCACTTGCAGGTGGTATCGGTCTGCAATATGCTTCAGCGGTTTGATATCTGCCATGCGCCCATGTAGATGCGTGATAACAACTGCCCGGCTTCGCTCGGTGATGCATGCTTCTAGACTTTCCGCATCCATGTTCAGGGTAATGGGATCAATCTCAACGAATTGCGGAATAGCACCAATAGCCTGGATCGCCGAAGTGCTATGCATTCCCGCGTTTGCCACGGTTAAGACACCATCACCGGGTTGGATACCGATGGCTCTCAACCCAATCTCAATCGCTTTAATCCCGCTGGAGACACCGATACAAAAAGTTGCTCCGCAATAGAAGGCAAACTCGTTTTCAAATCCTGCAGTTTCCTCTCCGGAGGTATATCTGCCGCTCTCCAATACCCGGTTTATGGCAATTTTTATTTCATACTTGTATTGCGAATTTTGGCGGCTCAAATCAACAAAAGGGATCTTGGCAGATGGATATCCAGAATAACTGCGCTCGAGTTCCTCAGGAAATTTACTTCTTACGGATGGCGTAGAAGACATTTCAATCACTCAAATAGCCAATTCTTTCCACACGAAAAGTCTCTTGCTCGGAAAATTCATTCCCCAGCATCCATGCTCATTTTTTTTGAACACGCTTCCTTTTATTTACCAGCACAACCTCTTTCTGCGTCAAAGGTAGAATATATCGATAAACAGATTGGCTCAAGATTACGGATAAGGTGATGGTAAGTAATAATATTTTAGGGTTCAATGTTCCTCCGAGGTAAGTTGTCTATTCAAATCATGATGCTTGTAGATTTTCACATAGATGTGGACTTTTTCTTTTTATCTGCTGGAATTAATTCTCAAACCTGATATTTGCCTTTGCTTGAAATATTCTTTATCAACGGATCGCCTTTAAATGCTTATCGTTAAGTTAACGGCTCCCTGGATCCACCTTTCCTGTACACTGCAACCTCATAACGACCCTGGATCCCTAGAATAGTCCTTAAGTACTAACCAATTCCTAACCTTACGCCCATATAAACGCCCAAACTGGGAGCCTGTTACATTAAAATAATAACCATATTCTTACCAAGCGATCAGGACTCATTGAAGATTCTCCCAACTCCAGTGAATAATTGAACTTTCCGTTTTAGAATTGCTATGCGCAACCTTCAATTATTTCAGTTTTTTGACCAGAAATTATTCTTGATTTAAAATTATTATCAATCCACCCCATTTCTCCCCCGTAAAGGAGCTGCGGAATGAAGAGCTATCGTGAAGAACTATGGTTCCATGTACCCGGTCGACGAGCGATGATTAATATTACCCCCCAGGTCGAAGCGGGTTTGCGAAAAAGTGGGATTCAAGAAGGTCTCGCTCTGGTCAATGCCATGCATATCACCGCCTCAGTATTTATTAATGATGACGAAAGCGGTCTGCATCAGGATTATGAAGAATGGCTGGAGAATTTAGCCCCTCATGAGCCAGTTTCCAGTTACCGCCATAATCGTACAGGTGAAGACAACGGGGATGCTCACCTGAAAAGACAGGTGATGGGGCGTGAAGTGGTTGTTTCCGTGACCGCTGGACGCCTGGACTTTGGTCCCTGGGAACAGATATTCTACGCAGAATTTGACGGGGGTCGTAGAAAGCGGGTCCTGGTGAAGATCATCGGTGAGTGACCAGAAAGATTCATTTGAGCCGCTGTTGAATCAAAAAAGCGGCAGCAACCTCCCGTTCGCCACCGCTTCTGCAACGCCATTTACACCCAGACTGCCATCCTCTGCCAGATAATTGTGCCCTGACCAAAGTTTGGATCCAACAGTTTATCTTTGAATTTGGCGCTATTTTCCTGCCTATTCATCAATGAACATAGGATACAAGCCTTGATATCACCCATCAACAAAATTCCCCACTGATCAATAGCGATCATGAAAATGGACAATTGAATCTAGATCTATTTGTTGTTCATACAAGCAGGCACTATTTTAAACTCGCCTTCGAATACTTAATCAGCATTAACTCAAGAATATTTGCTTGGCAAGTGTTAAAATATCTACTCAGTGGAGCGAATTAATGCCTTGGGTAAGAACCTGCAGAAATTTACCTGCAAATTCATACCTTGTTATAATTACCAGGATTAGCGAAAAACCGAGCGGAGAATTCAACGTCACGAATTCTGACCTCAAAAGCCGAAGTCCAAAATTAACCTACGAGTCGAAAGAGTAGATCAGAATCCATAAACTAAGGAGCGGAATAAATAATATGACAACCTCCTCGCGACAACGAATGACAGAACTGTCCCGACGTTTCTCAGAATTAGCGAACGAATTGGCGGAATCACCAGAAAAAGAAGCGATCTCCATCCTGCATGCGATGATCCAGGAAAGCCGCCGTGAGTCGCTCACCAATTCAAATATTGCCACTCGGGATCCAGATGGAGCGTTTGAAAAAATCGCCAATCTTTATAAAAGTGCACCCGGTATGGAAGGTCCTGCAGAGAATCCTGGTTTGCCTGCCGGCACTCCAGCCCCTGATTTCACCTTGGCCGACTCAAACGCAAATATGGTCTCACTCTCTGATTTCCGCGGCAAAAACGTCGTGTTGGTATTCTATCCACTGGATTGGAGTCCGGCATGCAGCGATCAGCTCAGTCTATACCAGAGCGAACTTCCCGAATTTCAAAAGCAGAATGCCATCGTAATCGGTGTTTCGGTCGACAGCCTTTACAGCCATGGAGCCTGGGCAGCTGTGCGCGGTATCACCTTCCCCCTGCTGGCTGATTTCCACCAAAAGGGTGAGGTATCTCGGTTATATAAGGTGATGCGCCAGACCGAGGGATTTTCTGAACGCGCCCTTTATGTCATCGATCGGGAGGGGGTTATTCGCTACAGCCATGTCTCGCCGCTGATCCACCACATTCCGGATATTTATGAACTATTTAAGCAGTTGGACGAGATCAACAAATCCTGATCGCTGCTGGAGATCAACGAGGAACCATCCATGGAGCATGATTCGAACTTGAACGCGGGAGAACAAAGTTCCAGTGACACTGTAGTAGTGTACGGGACTCGCTGGTGTGCTGCCACGCAATATGTGCGTAGATACCTAGATCGAAATAATGTCAGCTACTCCTTTCGTGATATCGACCGGGACGATGAAGCTGCAGATCAGGTACGCTGGTGGACGGGGGGATATTTGAGCCACCCCACAGTTAAGATCGGCAGTGATATCCTCGTCGAACCCTTATCGAACGAAATCCAATCTGCCCTGGAAAAAAACAACCTGGTTTGATTATCAGACCAGAGAATTTCCAAGATTTTGTTATTTCGGTGGCCTGTGGACTGGACCCTACCAAAGCCACCGATTTTTCTTTTCGAATAAACCAAAACCGCCCAATCCGAGTACTTTTGGGAAAATGGTAGAATTCACTCCACGTCCTAAACCACGACAGGTTGTTCACTGATAATGCAAATAAATCTAAAAAAAGATCCCGGAGGCTAGAATTGCATGAAGGCAATCTTAGATAAACTTGGAATCCAGGAAATCAACCCCGGAGCGTGCACTGGGCAAGGTAGATGGATAGAAGATCCGCATGGTAAACCTTTGGTCTCATATAACCCCACCACAGGTGAGCCGCTGGCCACGGTGATCCAGATTTCCGCAGAAAGATATGAAGAAGTAATCCAGGTTGCTCAAGAAGCCTTCCTGAGCTGGCGGATGCTGCCAGCACCAAAACGGGGCCAGGTTGTGCGCGACCTGGGCGATGCCCTGCGAGAATTGAAAGAACCTCTCGGCGATCTGGTCTCCCTAGAAATGGGCAAGATTCGCGCAGAGGGCCATGGTGAAGTCCAGGAGATGATCGACATCTGCGATTTCGCTGTCGGATTATCCCGCCAGCTTTATGGGCTGAGCATGCATTCCGAACGTCCCGGTCACCGGATGTACGAACAGTGGCACCCTCTGGGAGTTGTCGGGGTAATTACCGCTTTCAATTTTCCGGTGGCAGTTTGGTCCTGGAATGCAGCAATTGCTGCCGTTTGTGGCGATCCAGTTTTGTGGAAGCCTTCCTCTGCAGTCCCCTTATGCGCGATCGCGGTTCAGCATATCGCTAACCAAGTGATGGCAGATCATGGTTTACAGGGAATTTTCAACTTGATTATTGGCAGCGGTCGTTCTGTGGGTGATTTAATGCTGGCAGATCAACGCTTGCCGTTGATATCCTTCACGGGATCGACCAATATTGGACGTCATGTTTCGCAAACTGTTGCTGGACGATTCGGTCGCACTATCCTCGAGCTGGGCGGTAATAACGCCATCATCGTGGCGGAGGATGCAGATCGAGAACTGACGTTGCGGGCTATCCTCTTTGGGGCGGTCGGTACTGCTGGCCAACGCTGCACCTCCACGCGCAGGATCATCATCCAGGAAAATATCGCCGAAGAATTTTCCCAGCAGCTGGTTGCTGCGTACCAGCAGGTTCGACTGGGAAATCCACTGGATGATGAAACACTGATGGGTCCCCTGGTGGATGGCGCCGCTGTGGAGGAGATGTTTGACGCCCTCCAGCAAGCGAAATCAGAAGGTGGAGAAATCCTGACCGGCGGCGTGATGCGCCCAGAAATAGGACCAAATTTTGTAGAACCGACAATCGTAAAAATGCCCACCCAATCAAAAATCGTCAAGCAAGAGACTTTTGCGCCCATCCTGTATCTGATGGCTTACCAGGACCTGGAGGAGGCCATTCGAATCCACAATGATGTTCCCCAGGGCCTATCGAGTGCGATCTTCACCGGTAGTCTGCGCCAAGCAGAATTTTTCCTTTCCGCCGAAGGATCAGACTGCGGGATCGCTAATGTCAACATCGGTACCTCCGGGGCAGAAATCGGTGGTGCATTTGGCGGGGAGAAGGAAACAGGGGGTGGGCGTGAATCAGGTTCGGATGCCTGGAAAGCTTACATGCGCCGCCAGACAAATACGGTCAATTTTTCAACTGATTTGCCCTTAGCCCAGGGAATCGAATTCGGTTGATTCTGTCCGCGGTCAATAAGGGTTTAGCGATATTATTCCCCGAGAGCGAGTAGACGCAAGCCCGTCTCCTGGTGTTTTTTTCTCACAATTACTCCCTGGAAAGGCTCCAGGATGATTTCGCCAGTTACGCCAATTTCCCCAGAAGTGAGGTGACCACCAAATAGATTGAATTGAGCATCTGCCAGGGTGGCATGCAAATGGGGAATTACCTCTCCATCCATGATCGAGATGTTGCCCGCGAGGCTGGTGAGCTCAACAAATTCTTCAATCGGCTTGTGTTGATATTCTCCCAGGGAAGGCACAAAATAGCTGATCACCGCTCTGCGGAGCATACCAATCCCGCTGATCTTTCCTGAGCGAATTTTTTCCTTGCGACAAAATTCTTTGATGGTTTGATTAACTTCTTCCCCCACTTCGAGCCGGAGCACATAATGCGTGCCAAGTTTCTGATATTCCATGTATGGTCTCCTTTGATTAAAAATCTCCGCAAGGAATCTATAGAAATAATAAGTCATTCAACATTGATTTTACTGCGATCCCGGGTTTAATCGACCGCTGGTCTATTGTAGCTGAACATTTCCCGAATGCTTAATCCCATCGAAAAAATGCCCCTGCTCTATGAGCAGAGGCATACCCGTATCAAGTCGAATGAAAGGAATAACTCGCTGGGCGGTTCACCATCCGCAGGTAAACTCACTCATCCTTCTTTTTGTTCGGCTTCTCCTTGTTCTTGGCATCTTCTGATTTCTGCTTACCCGGTGGTATCTTCTTGCCATCAGCTGTGCCCAAATCATCAACCACAGCATCATTAGCCAGCTGGCGCTTGATTTGGCCCCAACCTAACCCGGATTGTCTCAAGGAAAAGACCTCCTCAACGGGTAGCTCGTATTTCACGCTCAAACCCAGCATCAGATCAATTTCTCCAAAGCCGTAGCGGTAGTTGCAGAACCAATCCATAATCATCTCGTATAGATCCAGCCCGGCGAACATGGGCTCATCTTTATATTCCTCAACCAGCTTCAAGGCTTTCGGATGCTGTGCATCGTTGGTGCAGTAGAATCCCTCTTTGGGTTTTTCCTCATCCTCTGCTTCATCTTCACATTTCAGATAGATAACCAGCTCTCCCACCTCTAAATCCTCAAAACCAGCTGGGAGCACAGGAAAAACCTTGATCTTCACCTCGCCCCCGGGTGGGAGTAAGGCAGGATCACCTGTCAGGGTGATTTTCACCGTGACTTCGATTGATTCGCCGGGATTTATCGTAAACGGACCGGCGGGTTCAAACTCAACGCCACCCGCAACAATAAACGCATCACCCTCGGTTACTTCGTAATCAAATTTTTCAAAGGTGATCCCTTCCAAAGCGTCTGTGTAATACCAGAGCTTGAAAGTCGGCGAGGGAACTGTTTCGCAAGCGGAAGGATCGTAATCTCCGAGCTCAAAAACCAGGCCTTGTTGAACTTCATCCTCTGGTTCAGGTTCATCATCCGGGTCTTCTTCATCATCACTGCCTAGCAGCTCAATGTTCGTGGCTAATTTTCCATCCGCTGTTAATTCGAATGTCACCCGCACCAGGTCCCCTACAACAATATCAGGAAAAGATCCACCCAGCTGTATTTCAAGACCAGCGATCGTCCAAGAAGTGTCGCCCTGGTCAGTAACCACACCCGTGTAAACGCCGCCAGCATCAACTGGTTCGTCAAGTTTTTCCACCGTATCCGCTAGCCAGTCACCTTGCTTCTTGATCCGGCCATGCACTTCAACGGTATCCCCCAGGCCAGGATCACCGAGCAACCAGGTATCATCCGTCACGAGGAAATTTACACCAGCCACAGTCCAGGTCTTACCGCTTTGACCAGTGACCTCACCGGTAAGGGTGAAGTTATAGTGCGCAGAAGCCATGGGAACACCCACTTGGGTGACGATGGATTTGCCAGCAGAAACAAAGGTCTCTGTGCCTTCATTATTAACCAATACTTCACCCGTTTCCACGGCAAAGTGGGATATGCCAGTATCCTCGACCAAGACACTGAATGAGGTTCCTTTTACGCTCGCTTCTCCAGAAGGTGTGTATACCTGATATGATGCCCCATCCCCCTGAAGCGGGACGACCTGATGGTATGTTTCGCCACCATTTTGAATCAACTCAACCTGGAGGACCTTGCCCCAATCGCCAGCAACCTTGCTCACGACCACATCCGTGTTGGAGCGCAGGGTGACCTGTGTACCATCGTAGAATTCCAAGGTCACCTGGGAATTCTCACCAGTGCGCAGCCTTTGGCCAGATTGCACTTTTGCACCCGCAGCAATTGGATGCCAATCACCAGCAAAACCCGAATCTGAAATTTCCAGAACACCAACTGCATCGCTTAGCACTGCAGCTTGAGCGCCTCTTGGCCCTGAGAAATACAGCCCAGCTCCGGCAGCGATTATAAACACCATCATCACCAGTAAAGCCACCCCTGCCACTGACGGAACAAATAGCCACAGCCCGGTAAATCCACCTGGCTTCGCCGGTTTTTGATTTCGCCGGTAAGAACCTTTCTCGCGGGCTGCAGAGATCATTCTCCGTTTTTCAGATTGAACAGTACCCCCGTCTAATTCCGGATGAGGCAAGTCCCGGATCGAAGCTGCCAATCTAACCAGCGAACTTAGTTCACTGGAATTGTTGTTCTCAGCTGCATTACGATCGGGTTCCTTCCCCTCTTCCAAAGCAGTTAACCGTTCTTGTAATTTATCATCTTGGTTAGACATAAGTCACCTCCCACTCAACTAGGATATCCTTTAATGAAATTAATGCTCTCCGCTGAAGACCCTTGATCGAGTCTTCTGTCTTATGCAAAGTCTTCGCAACTTCTCCAATCGGCATCTCAATTACAAAGCGCATTATGATGACGTCGCGCTGATTTTCAGGCAGTTGTGCTAGTGCGTGGCCCAATTTCTCGATTGTCAATTCCTTTGCCACCATTTCCAGTGGCTCATTTCCCTGTTCAGGGAACTCATCCTGCAACTCTACATTATTCTGTACGCTCATTTTTCGGTAATGATCGATGGACAAATTACGAGCGATTTGAAATAGCCAGGCTTGAAAGGAAAGATTCTGATCGCTGTAGCTGGACAATTTCTCTACCATGCGCAGGAAGACCTCGGAGGTCAGGTCTTCTGCAGTTTGTAGATCACCTACCCGGTAATAGAGATATCGGTAAATCCCACGCTGGTATCGTTCGTACAGTGCGCCGACCACCATGGGTTCACCTTCTTGGGCTCTGCGGATCAGAGATGGGCTCAGGATTTCTAACAATGTGCCTCCTGCTGTTGGACTTGCGCTACATATACTTAAACGAAACAAACGAGAAAAAGAGTCGTAAAAACTTCATAAAATCTCGCCCCTTAACAATTTTGAAAGGCAAACTAGGACCTTTCTCTCAGGATTCTGGAATGAAATATCCCGGAATATCGCCCAGTTACTCATTCCCAGGCAATCGAACGCGGAAAATTATCGCCTGATCATCATTATAAACGGGTTCCATCCCGGGGTCTTTATGCGCCTGCTGGATGAAAGGCTCATGGTTCAGATCTGTAAACACGTATTCTGCGGCAAAACGTTCAGATATCAATCTGGAAGGTGTCTCAACCTGTCCCCGGGTTATATCCACCCAAAGATCATACAGATCGGCATCTTGGATTTGTAAATAGGTTGGGTCCAGCCCAACCAGGTATGTGTTCCAAGTATTATAAAAAAACAATCGTGGAAAATCATCCCAATCGGTTTGAAAAACCCTCGCTTGATTAGGAGTATTTTCAATGAGCCAGGAGGACGCCTGCGAATATTCCCCCGCTGCACGAGTCCCCTGCAGGTGCGCCTGGGCATCTCTGGTGGTAATCCAGATCGAAAGTGTCAATAACAGTCCGGATATGCCGGCAACTCGCCAATATTTCCCTGTTTTCGTATGCAAAGAATTTATGACAATTTTTGTTGATACCGGTTCTTTTCGTGAGTTGACCGACCAAATATTTTTCTTGGCAATGAAAGGTGCCCAGGCCATCGCTGCGAAGATCATAGCAAAAGGGGGAAAATATTCAATGAAGCGCCGAGATTGGAAAAGCATGACACCGAAAAACATCGTCATCAGCAGAGCAGCTGCAGTGCGCGAGTCCATCCGTTGATTACGAAATCCAATGGCAAATACCCCACTCAGAAATAAAATCAGGGCAAAGGGAGAATTCTCTAGCAGCTGCGTAGTTTCATACGGGTACCACTCATTTCCAACCTGGACCTCGCTGGAATCAGGAAATTTTGGTAATAGATGCCGGAGCAAAAAGATTATATTGTGGGGAAAGTAAGGGTTGATGATGAGCCCAAGGATTACTCCTGCACACACGAATATCAAAGGCTTGAAATCAAGATCTCCTTCTATTACCCAGAAAGCAAGGGTTGTGACAATTGTCAAAATAATGATCAATGGAAATCCATCGTAAAGCCAGACATAGATAAAACCCAGCGGCAGCAGGTATCGAATTTTACGCAGCAGAAGGAAATTAAATCCCAGCACCAGGATAGCCAAAGAGAGAGCCTGCGCCCGCGGCATATTCATCCGGTAGAGGAAGGCTTCAGATATACCCAACAAACCCAATGCCCAAAGCCCGGCAAATGGTATTTCCTGGTTGCGAAATAACCACCACACAGAAAGAAAAGCCAGGCTGGCGAATACGACACTGGCCCATTTTGCACCGCTGACCAGGTTGCCAAATGTGAAGGGGATTTGCGCGACGTGGAAGAGAAAATGATGATCTACGAAATCCTGTGGATTGAGAATCGTCAGGGGAAGCCAGGGAAATTCCGGTATCAAACTCACTGTGCGCATCAAATACGCGAATTTGATATGGTAATAACCATCAGTCCCAACCAGGTCCGGTGTTGAAAACTGGATTAAAGTCAGGAAACCTGCGAAAACAGCAAATACCAGTAGCCCGGATAACCACTTCTGGTAGCTGTGTTTGGCCATCAATCCACTAATAATTCCTTGATTATTCATTGATAAGGATTATTTCTGCAATTATGCAACAGGTATAGAAATTAACGAGCCACAGGAATATTGATTCCAATAGATTCCTGTGGCTCCACGTTCCTGGGAATTAGGCTGGATAGTGCCTTCTCCTTGCTAAAAGCTTTGCAGGTTCCTGAGAGATTTGAACAGCCTACTCAGGGATCCCGCTCTCGCTATCAATCATCATCCCGCTCATTATCATTCCCGTTGGAATTTGAATCGTTGTTGTTATCATTACTACCCGAGCTATTTTCGTTGTCCTCGGATTTATTGTCATTGCCATCGTCATCCGAGTCGTTATCATTACCGGAGCCAGAATTGTCTTCATTGCTGTTGCTGGTGGAGTCATTATCATTTGACTCATTGCTGTTGTGATCATCCCCAGCTTCATTATCGTTGCCGCTGTCTTCTATTTCATTCTCATTCTGATCATCTCCGGAACTGTTGTCATTAAAACTCTCATTATTATTATCATCGGAGAAATCTTCGTTTTCATTGCTATTTCCATTCTGGTTATCTTCCCCGCTGAACTGGCTGAATAGCTCGATTTCCCGGGCAATCAATAAACCATCCGCAGTTTGGATGACATGAATTTTCACCGCATCACCGACATTAATCGTATCCTTGAGCTCTGTCAGCTGGGTGATCAGGTAGACCTCACCATCAACCTCAATTTCCGTTTCAGAAATTGACGTAACACTTCCGAAGATCTCGATCTCCTCGCCTGCACCATCAGTTGAGAGGGTAAGTGCTTTTTCTACCGCCGGTTTCACCACATCAGGAACATTGACCAAGACTGATTTCAAAGCAACTGCATAATCGAGGAGGGCTTTGGAGACCAGCTTGCTTAATTCCGCGCCTCTCTCCGGATCGCTGGCGATCACAATTTGGGTATCTTCCATAGCTTTCTGGATGTACTTTTCGAACTCCATTGAAGCAAAATCAACATCACCTGTACGTCCTTGCTGGAGCAGGGCAGAGATTTCCTCCATTCTTCTTTGGGCAAATTCAAGGTTCAGCTGCGCCTTGACATACGCATCATTTGCAAGTGTGATTTGGGTCGACTCGATGCCCGTTTTTACCGGATAGAGTGCATCTCCCGGTAAGGCGGATTGGGAAGCATAGGCGGTTACACTGGCTCCCCCAAATAAGACAACCACCGCGACGATTAGCACCATTATGGTTGAAAACGCAAATTTTCTATTCTTGGAAGGGTTGGTATTCAAATTAGAAATATCTCCTTTAAATAAAGTGGAAAACCAAACGAGAGGTGATCTTGGTGCAACTGCAGGAATTCCATCCAATTGAGAAGTGAATTTCTCTCGTGTTTGAGAAGCCAATATGGGATCACGCTCTGGTGTATGTCCTAGTAACTGAATTTTTTCAACCAGCTGGGGATCGATCGGCTGTTCATAATCATTCTTTTTCGACATTTTTCGCCTCTTCATTCTCGTCGATCAACATTCTTCTAAGAGATGCCAGTGCACGATATTGCATAGAACGGGTTGCATCGACAGTTTTTCCGAGCACCTGGGCAACTTCTTCGTGAGACCAATTTTCCAAGAACCTCAATTGGATAATTTGCTGCTGCTCTGGTGGTAAACGCAATACAGCTCCTCGTACTCTTTCACGTTCCATGGATTCTGAAACCTTTGTTGCTGGATTAGAACCAGATTCGACATACTCGCTTGCTTCCAGGGGCAGCTCAGGCAGGGGTTTCCGCCGGTAGTAATCGGTGATCCAGTTGTGAGCAACGCGATAGAGATAAGCCCTGACATTTTCTTTCGGTCCGCCTCCCTGCTGGATTATCCTCAGAAACCGACTGAATGTCTCTGAAACGCAATCTTCTGCGACTGCCTTGTCGTCCAAAAACCGGATTGCATAGCGGTATATCCCTGGACTGTAATCTTCATATATATCAATCAGGTTCTGCTTACTGAATGACTCCGTGTTAATTTCTGCAATCGTGTCAACTTTCATGCTCATTTACCTTATAAGACGATAGAGATGAATTTATGTGACGCATATAGACCATTTTCCTCTTATTCAAATCTTCCATTAATAAACCGCAAATCGTTAATCAGTGGCACTCCTTTAGATATTACGTCTTTCTTCCTACTCTTGGATCTTCTACCAGCTTGATTAATCGATCCCCATCTTCCCGTGAAGACCCTTCGAAAGCTTAATTTTAATTCGACCTTCTCGATAATTTTATCCCATCTGGAACTAGTCAGGATTCCTTTTAAGTTGGGATTGATTTCATTTCGATTTTGGAATATTGATCTGGTTCGAATTTGCACTGCAGATCAGATCATGGTAAACTCAATTATTCTCTAAATTCAGACCAAAATTCACTTTTTTATTCCTGAATGGCTCCAAACCAACCTGACTTGCGACTGCTTCATACGAAACTGCTAATTCCCCGCACTCATCCTGAGATAATCGAACGGGCAACATTGTTGAGGAGAGTGGAATCAGGTTTAGATTCCCGATTACTATTGGTCACAGCTCCAGCAGGTTATGGGAAAACCACGCTGCTGAGCAACCTAATTCGCCAGAATGATATTCCAGCAGCCTGGATATCACTGGATGAACGCGATAATGATCCCCGGCGTTTCTGGGCATATCTGATTGCAGCTCTCCAAACATTAGATCCTGCCTTGGGAACATCTGCACAATTAATGCTTCAATCTCCCCAAACACCACCTATTGATAGCATACTGGAAAGTTTGATTAATGGTATCAACGGAATGAGTGGAGATTTCTTTTTAGTTCTAGATGATTATCACTTTATCAGCAATGCTACGATCCATGAGAACATAACATTTCTTGTTGAAAATCTACCAAACCAGATGCACCTATTAGTCTCCAGCCGCTCAGAGCCTGCCCTGCCATTGGCGTCACTCCGAGCCCGGCGGCAAATGGTGGAAATCAAGGCTACAGATCTGCGCTTCAGCAAAGCGGAGGTGGAACAATTCTTGAACCAACTGATGAATCTTGACCTTTCGACTGCTGAGATCGATGCGATAGAAGATTTGACCGAAGGTTGGGCAGCTGGCATCCAGCTAGCAGCGCTTTCGCTGCAAGATGATCGTTCAACCAGCGAACAGCTAAAAGAGTTTTCTGCAAACCATCATTTTATCTTTGACTACCTGGCTCAAGAAGTTTTGAGCAAACAGCCACCAGAGATCCAAGAATTTCTCATTCACACTTCAATACTCGACCAGCTTTGCGGTTCTTTATGTGATGAGGTCCTTGAGAGCGCTGCTGAAAGCGGTGATCGCATTCAGAATTCCTCCCAGGCGATACTGGATTATCTTGAAAAACACAATCTTTTTATTGTTTCTTTGGACCAGCAGCGCCAATGGTATCGCTACCATAATCTTTTTGCTGATTTCTTGCGAACACAATTTTCAAAACAGTCTGAACCCGAACTGGAAAAGAAACTCCACCGCAGAGCGAGCAGCTGGTTTAAAAAGAAGAATATGTTGCTAGAAGCGATTGAACACGCCTTAGATTCTGGCGACTACCAGGAAGTCGGGTTGTTAATCGATAATCAAGCCGAAGAATTGTTCAATCGCAGCGAACTTCATACTTTAAGCAATTGGTTGGAAAAACTTCCCCTAAATGTTTACCACGCTATACCCCGTTTGAACATGATTGCCGCCTGGGCTTACCTGGCTCTAGGACAATCCCAGCAAGTCGAAACTCATCTGAAGATCGTCGAAGAGATTCTCAAGGTAAACGCGGATGGTTCAGCTGAGAGCCTATCTTTACCTCCCGAGACGAGAGGAATTCTAGCCGAGATCAGCTGTATCAGAATTACCCTTGCAATCAACATGGTGAATTTTCCCCTGGCGACTTTACAAAGCCGCCAGACTCTGGATTATCTTGGCGATGATGCCCAGGCTGGATTATTCAACAACCGGCGAGACCTCCTAGCGGTCACCCACTTCAACCGCGGGATTTTATCTGAGCTCAAAGGAGAGATCCAGGAAGCAAGTGAGGCTTTTAGCAAATCTATCGATCTAAATGAAAATAATCTGCATTTGATCACGATGGCGATCAGCCATTTAGCTCATCTTCAAGAGCTTCAAGGCCAGCTAAAAAACGCAGAAAAAACGTTCAGGATGGCCAAAAAGATAACGGATAATTACCCGTATCCATTACCCCTCTCAGGATTGGCAGACATTGGTCTTGGAAATTTATTATGTGAACGAAATCAGCTGAAAAATGCACAAGAGCACCTTTTAGATGGAATCGAACTGGGCAACATCTGGAAGCATGGTGAAGTTCTTACAACTGGCTACATGGTCTTAGCCAGGGTGGCAATGGCTCTGGGAGAGGATCAGCAAGCCAATCAACTTCTGGAAAAAGCGATTGAGAACGTGCGTGGAATCCGGGATTGGCAAACTCCCTTAGTGGATGCCTATCGAGCACAGATCTGGGCTCGCCAGGGAGACCTGGAAGCAATTTCATCCTGGTCGCAAAATTGTCAGATTGATCCTAGGGGACCGATTGAATTCAACCAAGAACAAGTAGCCATTGCCTTGATCAGAGTATTAATATCCCTGGAGAGATATTCAGAAGCCCGCCAATTGTGTGCCAAATTAATTGCGGCAAATGAATCAAGATCTGCCTGGGGCCAGGTAATCCAGCTTCTGGTTTTTGACTTCTTAGCCGCCCATGCTCAAGGTGAGACTATGCAGGCTGTTGATGGGATTTCTCGCGCCCTGGCTTTGGCTGCACCCGAGGGGTATGTGCGCATCTTCTTAGATGAAGGAGAAGCAATGTATTCAGTTCTGGAAGCGGTTGAAAAAGAAATGCCAGCCGACACCCAGGTGCAGATTCGGGATTATCTGATGAGCTTGCTGCAGGAATTCAAATCAGCAGGTGATTATTTAGGACATTCTCTGATTCATCCCTCAATTTCATCAGATCCTTTAAGTGATCGCGAAATTGAGGTTTTAAAATTACTCGAGAGGGGATTATCCAATCAACAGATTGCAGAAGAGCTTTTCATATCCACGAACACTGTCAAAGCTCATCTTAAAAACATTTACGGCAAGCTGGGGGTCAACAACCGCGTCCAAGCGATCTCTAAAGGACGCCAAGCAGGATTTTAATTTCACTTCTTTTCATTATCACCCACTTGGGTGATTAACCCAAAAATTACAATTCACCCACCGGATTACCCGCACAGGTAATGACACGTGCTGGGTCTCTGAATATAATCTGCTTATTGATATTTACACCTCTTCTCATTCTTCTTCAGACTGGAGGCAAGTATGAATGAACCCGTTGTTACTATAAAAAACTTTACCAAGGCATACGATGACTTCATTGCTGTAAATGATATTAGCTTTGAAGTCAGGCGGGGGGAGATATTCGGTTTGTTAGGTCCGAACGGTGCTGGAAAAACAACCACGCTGGAGTGCTTAGAGGGCATCCGTCAGCCTGATAGTGGAACCATGCAGATCATGGATGTTGATCCACAGCGTGAACCCCGCAAGCTGCGCAACATGATCGGGGTTCAGCTACAGACCTCCGGATTACCCGGTAATATGACCGTTGAAGAGGCATTGAAAATCTTCTCAGCCTATCATGGTGGCACCCCCCAGGAAAACCTTCTTGCCCGCATGGGACTCGAAGAGAAACGACACTCCCAATATCATCAGCTTTCCACAGGGCAACAGCGTCGCCTCGCACTTGCCCTGGCAGTCAACCACAATCCCCAGGTGATCATCCTGGATGAGCCAACTGCGGGATTGGATGTGGCATCTCGCAGCGAACTGCACAGCATGATGCAGGAGCTGAAATCACAAGGATCTACCCTGATCCTAGCCACACATGACATGGCTGAAGCGGAAAAAATGACGGACCGGATCGCTATTCTCTTGCGCGGCGAGATAGTTGCCACAGGTTCACCGCGCGAGCTCACCGCCAAGGGTTCCGGGTTGACCAAGATCTCCGTGAGCACAGAAGACTCTGTACTCCATACCTTGAACGATGCCTTTCCAGCAGTAACTCAACAAGGAATATATGAAGAGTACACCATCTATTTCACCACGGATCCTGGACCAACTGTCACTGCAATCTTGGATTTTCTCAACACGAATGGGGATAAATTGATCGATTTACGTGTTGAAAGACCTTCTCTTGAAGAAAGATTCCTGGAGATAACCACGGAAGGAGCTTCACAATGACTGCTTTTACAAGCCATTTTTTGTTTGAGTTCAAAACTGGTTTACGAAATCCTTCGGCCATGATGATGATATACCTGTTGCCGATTGGCTTTTATGCGGTGATGGGCCTTGTCATGGTCGCTATCAACCCGGGCTACGCCGATATACTCATCCCATCCATGATCGTTTTTTCAAGCATGTCTGGAAGTATCCTCGGTCAACCGAATGGTTTAGTCGAGATGCGCGAATCCGGGATATTCCGCAGCTTCAAGATCAACGGGGTACCTGCGATATCCATATTATCAATTCCTGCACTTTCTATCAGCATCCATGCCATCATAACCTCTGTGATAATCGCCATAACAGGTGGACCTTTCTTCAATGCCGCACAACCTGTAAACTGGTGGGCGATGGCATTCATTACTATCCTTTCCACTTTCACTTTCAGTACCCTGGGGATGTTAATTGGCGTGGTCTCCAGCAGCTCCCGGGCAGTGGTCTTGTGGTCGCAGCTCGTTTACCTGCCCAGCATTCTCCTGGGAGGGATGATGATCCCCCTGGAATTATTACCGGAGACAGTGCAGAAATTCTCAGGGTTGCTGCCCAGTTCTTATGTAATGCAGGCTTTCAACGGTCTTGGTTATCAACGCGCGACAGCTTTCAATCCCTGGGTTTCCGTGATCGTCCTGGTCGCAAGTGGCATCGTTGCCTTGGGCTTATCGATTTACCTGTTCAACTGGGATAGCCGGAATGAAACCCGTCGAGGTTCACCCTTTTTGGCCCTCTTGATTCTTGTCCCATACGTTGCGGCAGTCTTGTACACAAATTTCGCCTGAATCCATATCCGAGCATGGTTCCAGTGAAATTCTCCAGCTCCCAATCTCATCACAATGTCCTTGCAAAGATCGCACCACCAAAAGGTTGTCCATCAGAATCTGCAAAATGCAAAGGTTTATAGATTGGTCTTGATGGTCGCACCTCCTTCAATCGGGGTAACAGAAATCATTCATGAATGGCGCGAAATGGTCCTCTCCGATTCACAAGTCCCCGCACTGTATATTGCCCTGAAGGAGAAGCATAATAATGAACAACAATTTCTCGCCGAATTAAGCGCAAAATTTGGTATCTGGAACCCTCGCTTGCTCAATCAAATATCCCTCTTACCAAATATCAGCGATTCACTTTTTGAGGGTGACAGATATTTTCAACGCTCACCCACAGCCCCATCTGCGGTGAGTGAAAATTTGATAATTGAAGTGATCAATGAATTAATGCCACTCGAAGAGGACCTATTTCTGGTCATGGATAATTATCAGAACATCAATAACATTGAAATCCATAACGCCGTGACCTTTCTAATTAACTCCTTGCCGCCGAATATCCATCTAATTATTCTCTCCCATGTGCAACCACCACTGCAGATTGCTCATTTGCGTGTAAGGAGACAGATGCTGGAAGTCAAATTTTAGGAAAAAATAATACGTATATTGATCACCATACCTTGGTAAACTGTATTGATAAATCAAATTCTGAATAATTCTGAGCATGTTGCACAACATATCTTATACAAACTATAAAGGAGCACTGAAATGGACGTAAAATCAATTATTAATTTAATCTTGAAAGGAATTGCCCTAGCTATGGGTGTGGCAGTAGTCGTCCTAAATGTATTAGGTACTGCAGCTGTTGAAACCTTGGTTACTTTGCTGGGAATCGGCCTCTTTTCATTAGGAATCTGGGCTCTGCAGAGTCAAGGGGACTAAACCGGAATTATTTTCAATCCACAATCCGGGTAGACACGGGAATATCTACCGGATTATCGTCCCGGTGATGTTTGGTAAGGTATCTTGCCCAACAAATTCCAAAAATCCATTGAACATATTCGCATTCAGGTGGATAGATCTCGGTGCAGACTCGATGGGAAGGTTTATTTCAACCACAGTCACTGCCTTTGGACTACCCACCTGAAAACTAAGTCTTAACTGAATTAAGATACTTGAAGAGAAACAATTAGTTATAAAAACCTGAAATATAATCAGGGGGAATATAAATGCCGATGATAAAACACCTAAATTTACAAAATCTTCTCTTGAGGCATGTCGCTATACCCAGCGACCACGGTTCGTGGGTTTTTTTGTTCAGTCCGCTACTTATCGGAATTTTCGCCGGCAGTAGCTGGAATTTGGCAACAATTTTTTTGGTGATTACCGCATTAGCAGCATTCTTGATCCGCCAACCAGTTGTCATTGCGGTCAAGATTTATAGTGGGCGGCGAAACCGGAGGGAGCTCCCCGCGGCATGGTTCTGGACCGCTGTATACAGCATTATCGGAGCTGTAGGCGTAGCGGGATTGGTGTTTCAAGGGTTTGGATTTCTCCTCATCCTCGCATTGCCTGGAATTCCAGTCTTCACCTGGCATTTGTACCTGGTGAGCAAGCGAGCTGAACGGCGGAATATCGGTGTTGAAATTGTGGGCAGCGGTGTGCTTGCGCTTGCAGCTCCGGCAGGGTACTGGATCGGGATCGGCGAGATTGCCCTCATGGGCTGGTTGTTATTAATCCTTACCTGGCTGCAATCTGCGGCTTCCATCGTATATGCTTATCTGCGGTTACAACAGCGAGAATTGGTCAAAATCCCGCCAATCAGAACCAGGATCCAAATGGCTCTCCGGGCGCTCATCTATTCTACATTCAACTTAATTCTCGTCATAGGATTGGGGTTAATAAATCTCGTATCACCATTCTTATTTCTGCCGTACCTCCTCCAATGGGGTGAAACGATATGGGGATCGATCAACCCAGCTGTGGGGAAGCGACCAACCGCCATCGGTTTCCGACAATTATTTATCAGCACCTTATTCACTTTGTTGTTTATTCTTACCTGGTGATCGTGATTCCCATGGTGAAATTTGCGGAAAGCTCCTCAAAAAGATTAGAGTCAGCTGTATGCTGAATAACAAGCTTGACCTGTGGAGACTTGGATTTTAAATTAACGATCATAATCCCTTCGATGATAGTGAAATCTCCGTGACTCGTTTTGCATAACCAGCCAAAATGATTTCGTCATACATTGAATTGGAGATTGGTTGAGGTGAGATTTTCTTGGTTCAGGAACTGCCAGGGTTAATCTAGTGTAAAATTTAGAAGCATATTTCGATTTTCTAAAACGCCCGTAGTTTAAAGGAGAGCAACATGGCTGCAGAAAAGAAAGATAACAAACCTGCCCAGGCTAAGGATACCAGCAAAGAAAAAGAATTAACAAATCAAGAAACGATAGACCAGGTTGAGCAATTGCCTCCCCCAGCTGAGGAAGCTCTTTCCCCATCTAATGAACAGAATTGGGCAATGATCTCCCACCTGAGCATCCTGCTGAACCTGTTCACCGGTTTCCTAGGACCGGTGGTGGCATTCATCATCTACCTGGTCTACAGGGACCGTTCTCGCTATATTGCCTACCAGTCCTTACAATCAACTGTATTCCAGCTGGTAACGTGGATCGGCGTAGGATTGTTGATCGGCGCAATGTGGTTATTAAATCTCCTCCTCACCATAGTACTCGTCGGGATATTCTGTTTTCCCTTCACCATCCTGGGCACGATCTTCCTCCTGATTGTTCCCCTGGCTTCATTGGTTTACGGTATATACGCGGCTGTCCAATGCAGCCAAGGTGATGATTTCCGCTACTGGCTTGTCGGAGACTGGGTGCGAGGAACTTACGAGAATATATAAACCAGGTTGGACAATTATTTGACTTGACTTTTCAAGGTCAAATACGTAGAATGGGTTAGATACCAACTCAACGGGAGCTGGGGAGAGATCCAGTGAACTGCTGGACACCGAAGGGGCAAGTCTGGTGCAGAACAAACCAGACGAAACTCTCAGGTAAAGCGGACCCTGCCCCGCCAAACCTCTGGAAAGTTCGACGATTCTGATCGTCAACACCGAAGGGGCAAGTGCCGAAAGATGAATGGCGCGAATCTCTCAGGTCAACAACAGAGGCGCACGCATTCTGCGCGTGCGCCTTTTAATTTACATCGGCGGCAACCAGCAGCCTGAATTTATTTCCGCAAAGGAGCCAGACATGAATATCCCCCCAGATTTGAAGTATACAGAGAACGATGAATGGATCAGAGTGGAAGGAACAACCGGAACCATCGGAATCACGGATTTCGCCCAGGACCAACTCTCGGATGTTGTATTTGTTGAGATCATCGCTGATCTCGATGAGACAATAAACCAAGGCGATGCCTGTGCAACAGTTGAATCTGTCAAAGCAGCGGCAGATGTATACATGCCGGTCAGCGGAACCATTTCAGAGATCAATGAAGACCTGCTCGATTCTCCAGAACTAGTAAACACCGACCCCTACGGGGATGCCTGGATGGTAAAAATCAATTTGTCTGACCCAAGTCAAGTTGATGGATTACTCAGTCCGGAGGCCTATGAAAAAAGATGCGAGGAACGAATAGCGTAAATTATCAGTGCAAATAAATATTAATCCTTATCAAAAGATATCAAGAATACAGGTTGGAAAAGTCCATATAACGGAGAACTTATTATGTTCACTCCCCACACAGATGCTGACCGGCAGGCAATGCTTAAAACGATCGGCGTCGATCGGTTAGAAGATTTATTCAAAGACCTTCCCCGGCAGTATCTCTTCCCCGAATTAAAGCTGCCACCTCCGCTCACCGAAATGGAGGTCTTGACCGAATTACATGACATCGCCTGGGCAAATGACACCGCCCGCGAGTTAATTTCATTCCTCGGTGCTGGTGCATACAACCACTATTGCCCGGCTGCCGTGGATGCGATTTTACGCAGAGGAGAGTTCTATACTGCATATACTCCCTATCAACCCGAGATATCCCAAGGGACTCTGCAAGCTATCTTCGAGTACCAGAGTTTGATCGCAGGCTTGACTGGTATGGATGTGTGCAATGCCTCGCACTACGATGGCGCAACTGCTGTCGCCGAAGCAGTCAACATGGCTTACCACAACTTCCGCGGGAAAAAACCCAAGGTCGTACTCTCCCCTGGTGTTCATCCGCATTACCGGGAAACTGTGCGCACCTATACCCGGGGTTCAGAGACCATTCTCGTTGGAGACCAAGGTGAAATCCCGCTAGAATCAGGGCCCGAGGCGCTGATTCCACTCATCGATGACCAAACCGGGCTGGTCGTAGTTTCCTACCCGGACTTTTTCGGTCGCATCTACGATTATACGCAACTGGCAGAAGCGATCCACCAGGCAGGCGGTCTGCTGGCTGTCTCAGTAAACCCAATGGCACTCGGTCTCCTGAAACCTCCCGGGGAATTTGGTGCTGATATCGTCACAGGTGAAGGTCAACCACTCGGCATACCTCTATCCTATGGTGGTCCTTACCTCGGTTTGTTTGCTACCCGGCAGCAATATGTCCGCAAAATGGCTGGACGTCTTGCCGGGGAAACCGTTGACAACCGCGGGCAGCGTGCCTACGTGCTGACACTGACTGCAAGGGAACAACACATCCGTCGAGACCGGGCAACCTCAAATATTTGCACAAACCAGGGGCTATTGGCTCTGGCGGCCACAGTTTACCTGAGCTTAGTCGGCAAACACGGCTTGCAACAAGTTGCAGAACTCTGCTACCACAAGGCTCACTACGCAGCAGAACAAATCACCTCAATTAATGGTTATGAACTTTGGTCAGATCAGCAGTTTTTCAATGAATTTCTCATCCACTGCCCAAAGCCTGCCCAAGAGATATACGATCATCTGCTCGAGCACAATTTGATCGCCGGTTATCCACTTGGAGAGGATTATCCTGGGCTGGAGGATTACCTGCTTATCGCTGTGACTGAAATGAATTCAAAAGATGATATAGACTGGTTGGTTGAAGGATTGGCGGAGGTATCCCATGGCTGAGCATTTGATGTGTGACTTATCTGTTCCCGGTCGGGTAGGATTTCGTTTCCCTGAGTCAGATGTCCCGGCAGCACCTCTGCCAGACACCTTGCTTCGAGACGATCTGCCCTTGCCAGAATTGGCGGAGCTCGATGTTATCCGCTATTTCACCCGGCTTTCCCAACTCAACCACAGTGTGGACACCGGTTTCTACCCGTTGGGGTCTTGCACGATGAAATATAACCCTAAAGTGAATGAGGAAGCCGCTCGCATCCAAGGATTTGCGAACCTGCACCCATTACAACCGATCGAAACATCCCAGGGTGCCTTAGCCCTCATGTACCACCTGCAGGAGTGGTTGAATACCATTGGAGGTTTCGCTGGCACGAGCCTGCAGCCTGCTGCTGGTGCTCATGGTGAGCTAACCGGGGTCCTGATCATCAGAGCTTACCACCGTTCTCGGAGTGATACCAAGCGCACCAAGATTCTAATCCCCGACTCTGCTCACGGTACAAATCCTGCCACCTCGGCTATGAGCGGATTAACTGTAGTTGAATTACCGTCGGACGAACGGGGAAACATCAACCTGGATATCTTGCGTGAGCACTGTGATGAAACCCTGGCAGGTCTCATGCTGACCAACCCCAACACATTGGGATTATTCGATGAAAACGTTGAAGAAGTCAACCGGCTTGTCCACGATGCAGGAGGACTGATCTACGGTGATGGCGCAAACATGAATGCCTTGCTCGGCATTATCCGACCTGCCGATGTGGGCATCGATGTGCTGCACTACAATCTCCACAAAACCTTTTCCACCCCGCATGGAGGTGGTGGTCCCGGTTCTGGACCAGTTTCAGTAGTTGAAAAACTGGTTGAATTCCTGCCAGATCCTGTGGTCAAAATCATCGAAGAAGCTGACGATGAGAATGGGATACCCCCACTTTACGGTCTCGTCACGCCACCACAAACCATTGGAAGGGTAAAAGCATTTCAAGGACACTTTGGTATGTTCGTGCGTGCCTATACTTATATCCGCATGCATGGGGCAGAGGGTTTACGCAAGGTATCAGAGCACGCCGTCCTGAATGCCAATTACCTGCTCGCCCAACTCCGGGATACTTACCATATCCCCTACGACCGTACCTGCATGCACGAATTCGTCGCTGAAGGACGTTGGCCAGATGCACCTGATATTCACGCCCTGGACATCGCCAAGAGGTTGATGGACTTCAACTTCCATCCTCCGACTAATTACTTCCCACTCATCGTCCACGAAGCGCTGATGATTGAACCAACGGAAACGGAGAGTAAGGAGACCCTGGATGCTTTTGCGAAGACGATGATCAAGATCGCCGAGGAAGCAAGAACCAACCCGGAAATATTGAAATCTGCCCCCCATTCCACACCTTTCGGTCGCTTGGATGAAGTAAAAGCCGCGAAGGAGCTTGTCCTGTGCTGTGTTCCAGAGTTCGCTAGATAAAAAGTGACCGCTTGAGATTTTTCCTGTCTAACAATCGAGCTGCACAACCCAAAGTGCGCTCGTTTTGTTAGACCTGAAGGAATATTATCTCAATTTTTCAATAATTTAGAGGTCGATATCTGCGACCAAAGCCCCGAATCGGCAATAATAACGCAGGGGGAATATTCGAACACTTTTTGACCAAAAAAATTTTCACTTTCACCTCTGTAAACCCCTGATCGTTTGGTTGGTGATAAAATTAGAGCCCGCAATTAAAGGAGCCAGGGGGCGGATAGGCAGCCTGACCCTCTCCTCCATTTCAGGAATTGTTGGAATAGAGCTGCTGGAAACTTATTCATTTATCAGTTTGAGTATTTTGAGATGTCTGAATCAGGAAAATTCGTTCAGGTCAAACCTCGTCCCACTGTCGAGATTCACCTGCCAGATGGCAAAGTTCTGCGTGGACCTCGGGGTGCCAAGGTTGGTGACTTCCTGGCAGCCTTGAATGGTGGGCCTCCACCTGAAAATTCGAATTCGGAATATAAACCAATATCGCCGCCAATTGTCGGGGCTATCATAAACGGTCAGCTGCGAGAATTAACCTATCCGATACAAATGGAATCTCGGGTCGAGACTGTGACCATGAGTGAACCTGATGGTATGCGGATATACCGTCGCTCCCTAACATTCTTGTTGGAAACAGCATTCGAAGAATTATTCCCAGACGGTTCTATTGCAATCGATCATTCGGTCTCATCAGGTGGATATTACTGCCAGGTAACAAATCGACCACCTCTCTCTGAAGATGAAATTGCCAAACTTGAAGACCGCATGCGAGAAATCGTTCATGAGGACTTACCTCTCTCCCGCTATGTTGTCCCCCTTCAAGAAGCAATTGATTATTTTCAAGGAAAAGGTTTGCAAGACAAGGTGCAGCTGCTAGCTTTTCGGAAAAAAGATTATGTCACAGTTTACCAGTTACATGATTGCCGGGATTATTTGCACGGTTATATGGTCCCTTCGACTGGATATTTACGCTGGTTTGCGTTAGCCCCAACTGGACATGGCTTTACCTTGCGGTTCCCCCGTCGACACCGGCCTACCGAGCTGCTGCCATTACCAGATTATCCCAAGCTATTAGCGACGTTCCGGCTGTATGGCGATTGGCTGCGCCGATTGGGAATTTCCAGCGCTGGGGCATTAAATGATGCGATCTACAGCAGCAGGATCCGGGAAGTGATTTTGGTCTCCGAAGCCCTGCATGAGCAAAGGGTCGCTGATATTGCAGATGAAGTCGCTGCGAAAATGGACCAAGCTCGGCTGGTATTCATCGCCGGGCCTTCCGCCTCCGGGAAGACCACCTTCGCTAAGCGGCTTACCATCCAATTGTTAGCCCATGGCATCTCTCCATTTTCATTTGAGATGGATAATTATTTTGTTAACCGCAGCGATACTCCGCGAGATGAGAATGGCGATTTCGATTTTGAATCACTGAATGCCTTAGACCTACAGCAGCTGACTCATGATTTGAAGCACCTGGTTGCTGGTCGCAGCATCCAGATGCCTCGCTTCAACTTCGTCACCGGTCAGCGTGAGCTCGGACAAGTCGTGCAGCTCGAACCCGGTCAGATAATTATCTTGGAAGGCATCCATGGTCTGAACCCGCAATTGCTACCAGATATTCCCCCTGATCAGACATTCCGCATCTACGTGTCAGCCTTAACCCAGCTCAACCTGGATCGCCACAACCGCGTCTCGACAACCGATACCCGCTTGCTGCGGAGAATCATCCGGGATGCCCGGGAACGAGGTTACTCAGCTTTGCAGACAATCAACCGCTGGGAATCGGTTAGACGGGGTGAAAAACGGTATATATTTCCCTTCCAAGAGAATGCGGATATCATGTTCAATTCAGCCCTGGCTTATGAATTGCCTGTACTCAAATCATTAGCAGAACCGCTCTTACTGCAGGTGCCCCTGGGGACGCCAGAATTCATTGAAGCCAAGCGCTTGATTGCATTCCTGGAATGGTTCTTACCTTTAGAAGATGAGCTCGTTCCTGACAATTCGATCCTGCGAGAATTTATCGGCGATTCAATTTTACGCGAATTCCACCTTTGGCCTAAAAGTCGCTCACCAAGCAAAGGATTCCTCTAAATATCGTAATATCCATAAAATTCTCATCCTTTGCGAGAGATATCGCTTACGGCTCAGCTTACGGTTCTGGAACTGGTAGTTGGTCCGTATTATGTGTCGTCACGTATTCTGTGGATACCCATCCAGTGCCATCGGGAGAAATTGATGTGGGTATGCTCACCCACCACCATTCTCCATCTTCGCTACTACTTAATATTTGGGCTGTGCTGCCTGGTGGGGCAACACCAAATGAAGGATATTCCGTACTTGGTCCACTGCGCACATTGACATACGTGATAGCCACTGCATATGGTCCTTCTACTGGTGGCGCTGGAGGTTGGATCTCTGGACCTTCAGGGATCGAATCTCCAGAAAATGCCCTCCCTAACCACACACCAATCACCAAGACCAGAAGAACACCGAGTAAAATTAATAATATTTTCAGGATCACGCTTGTGTTGCTCTCACGTTGTTGCGAATTATTACTTTACTCTGTCACGTCGCTATCTCCTTAAAGATTTCCGTCGGGGGAAAAATACCTGGTTTTGATAATCTCACCATAATTGGGCCAATTTTAAAATTTCAATTGTGAAATTATGATTTATTCTTTTTTCCGAACCTGAGAAAAATTGGGGACATCTTGTATAATGAAAATTACAACGCAAGAAATTTCGGGTTTTTATTTTCATTATCGCGGTAGTTGAACCAATGACAACCAAAAAAATTAACTATCTCTTTTCCCTGCTCGGATTGCTTTTCTTATTCTCTGCAAAATCCGCTATTCCGACGGCATCTCAATCAGACACATTGCCTCCTGAGCAGAATTTGAAGCTTGTCCGAATTTACTTTGAGGAGGTTCAAGAAATCAACCATCTGGTTTCCGAATATGACATTTGGGAGGTGAATCATGATTTGGGATTTTTACTTGCTTATTTGAGCCCAATTGAGATCATTGAACTCGGCGACGCAGGCTTCACTCTAGAAATCGATCAACCTCGAAGTACTCAAATCCAACAATCTCAGGAGTTTGATCCTGCACAGGTGTCCGGAATTCCCGGCTTTCCATGCTATCGCACTGTTGAAGAGACATATAGCAGCCTTGCACAGCTGGCGGATTCCAACCCGGATCTCGCGAACTGGATCGATATTGGTGATAGTTGGGAAAAAATCATCAGCGCAGGTTCCAGCGGTTATGATCTCCAAACCTTGGTCTTAACCAATAAAAACATCCCCGGACCAAAACCTGTTATCTATCTCATCTCAGCCATACATGCCCGAGAATTTTCGACAGCTGAGCTGGCAACTCGTTTTGCTGAATACCTGGTGGATAATTATGACCAAGATCCCGAAGCGACCTGGTTGTTAGATTATTTTGAAATTCATATAACCCCCCAAGCGAACCCTGATGGTCGAAAAATTGCGGAGAATGGGGTATTTTGGCGCAAGAACACCGACAATGATGATGGTTGTGAGAATTCATCTCTGTGGGGTACAGACCTAAACCGCAACAGCAGTTTTAAATGGGGGACAATTGGCGCCAGTACCGAAGCTTGCGACGAAACCTATAGTGGACCTGCAGCCTCATCCGAACCTGAAACGCAAGCCCTCCAAAATTACCTCTCATCCATATTCCCGGATCAACGCGGACCAGAGGATGGTGATCCTGCGGCGAGCGATTCCACCGGCTTATTTATCTCATTGCACAGCTACGGTAGACAGGTCCTTTTCCCCTGGGGTTGGTCTGCACTGCCTTCTCCGAACGACCAGGCATTGGAGACATTAGGCCGAAAATTCGGATATTTCACTGGCTACCAGGTGTGTCAATCCGGTGAAGAGGGGTGTATTTACCAGACTTCTGGAAGCACGGATGATTGGGCCTATGGTGATCTGGGAATAGCTTCCTTCACCTTCGAGGTGGGAACAACTTTCTTCGAGTCCTGTACAGACTTTGAACAACAGGTATTTCCAGATAACTTCCCCGGGCTGCTGTATGCAATCAAAGCTGCCCGGAAACCTTACCAGAACCCTTCTGGACCCGATTCAATCCATCTCGGTCTTTCCGCCCAAAAGGTCGCACCTGGTGCCGGGCTTTCTTTACACGCAACGGCGGATGATACCCGATACGACAGCGGAGGTAAAGGAGATGAACCGATCCAGTCCATATCAGCTGCACGTTTCAGTATCGACAAACCATCCTGGACCACTGGAACGCAGATTTATCCACTCTCACCAGCTGATGGGGCCTTTGACAATCCCCAAGAAGCCCTAGTTGGAATCGTGGATACAAATTTCCTCACAGGTGGCCGCCACATGATTTTTGTTGAAAGCCAAGATGCCGACGGGAATTGGGGAGTTCCTTCCACGATCTACTTCTCGATTGGTGAGGAGGAATTTTCGCCAGGAGTCTTTCCACAGCAGATTGCTGCTTATGGATCGGCCAACTCGGTAATCAGCCATTACCTGAATATCTACAATCTTGGGACCCAAAATGATTCTTTTGATATCCAGGTTTCTGACAACTCTTGGGCAACAATTCTTTCCGCAGACACAATCGGAGTGTTAAGGCCAGGGGAAAGTCAAATCTTCCGGGTCGATATCACCATTCCTGGTGTCGTCAATGTGGGAGATGAAGATACTGCAGTTATAACAATTACATCCCAGCATGACCCAACCAAGTTTGCCCGATCCACGGTAAAAACTATTACTCGAAATCCAGAAATTTACCTGCCAACCCTAACCAAGTAATATTGATCAATCTTCCAATGAAACCAGAAAGCGCAGGTCTGGATCATAATCCGCAACCTGCGCTTCAATATGTATTTTCCACGAGCAGTTGAATGAACTCTCCCAGATTCAAACGACCTGCCTGGCGAGCTTATCTTCGATTGCCAGACTTAAACGCAGAATACCTTCTTCGATCTCTTCTGGATTGGCATTTGAGAAATTGATGCGTAGCGTGTTTTTCCCGCCTCCTGTCGGGTGGAAAGGTTCGCCTGGAACAAATGCCACCTTCTTCTCCAGGCAAGACATCAATAAATCCCTGGCATCCATGTAGGAAGGTAATGTTCCCCACAGGAATAAACCACCTTGAGGGTAGGTCCAATTGACCTCAGATGGAAAATGTCGATCCATAGCAGCAAGCATTACATCCCGCCTCGCTCCATAAACTTCGCGAATGAGCCGAATATGCCGATCAAGGAACCCTCCCCGGGAAACCTCGTATGCAACGACCTGATTGAAAGTCGCAGTGTGCAAGTCCGCACCTTGTTTTGCCTGGACCAGCTTGCTGATAACCTCGGGGGGGGCAACCACCCAGCCAAGTCGCAATCCCGGGGCAAGTGTTTTTGAAAAAGTACTCAGGTAAATAACGTTGCCGCGGTAACAGGGGTGGCCATCATCACGGAATTGGCTATCGAGAACGACAATTGAGGGGAGGTGTTCGCCTTCATAACGGAGCTGACCGTAAGGGTCATCCTCGACGATGGGCACACCATACTGGTCAGCCAGTTCAATCAGCCTGTGCCTTCTCTCCAAGGATAAGGTTACACCGGTCGGATTTTGAAAATTTGGCAAGACATAGATAAATTTTGGCCCTGCTCGTAATGCTTCCTCTAAATGATCTGTGTTCATCCCGTCATCATCCATAGGAACCGTGATGAACTCAGCACCGTAAGAATTCCAAGCCTGTATGGCTGCCAGGTAAGTTGGCGATTCGACAAGGATCCTGTCCCCCGGATCGATCAATATTTTTCCTAATATGTCCAACGCTTGCTGGGAACCTGAAGTGATCAGCACATTCTCCGGGGTAATCTTGATCCCGTAACGTTTGGAATGGCGGGCGATCATCTCCCGCAAAGGCAGGTAGCCTTCGGTAGTGCTGTATTGCAATGCCATCGCTCCTTGCTGTTCAAGGACACGATTACAGGCAGATTTAAATTCCTCCACTGGGAATACATCGGGTGCGGGCAGACCGCCTGCAAATGAAATAATGTCTGGTTTTTCCGTGTATTTTAGTAATTCTCGGATGGCCGAACTTTCCATCCGCTGGGTCCGCTGAGCATAGCGATATTCCCACGGTGTTTTCATTCAAGTCTCCTGTGTTTCTCTATTTAATATCATTAACGAAAGAATCCCTTTTTTATTTCGGAAATCTTCTCAAGACAGTCGCCTGGGATGGTAGGTTAACCCGATCGCCGCTACTCAAAACCGCAGGTGACTTACCAATATCTTTGGGGGAACCCTGGAAAACATAGATATTTGTGCCATCTTCAGTGTTTTTCAGGCTTACAAATGCCTGTCCGGTAAGATAACCTTCACTGTCTATTGCGCAACTGGTCACCGAGCCCACAACTCGCCCTCGTTTATCAAGCACAGGATCACCCGTGTGAGCCATGCGTACGCCTTTGTCATTGAATCGGAAGCGTACCACCTCTCCTGAACGTGATTTCTCACGGTCCAAGAAAGCCTTCCGCCCGATAAACCAGGGTTTGTAAGTTTTCACATAAGATGCAAAACCAGCCTCAGCAACACCTAAATTCTGTTCCCCGCCCATTTCATGGCCGTAAAGCGGTAATCCGGCTTCTGTTCTCAGAGAATCGCGGGCACCTAAACCGCAGGGTTTTAAGCCAAGCGGTTCGCCCAAATTTAACAGTTCATTGAATAGCTTTTCAGCCAGATCAGGATGCACAAACAGCTCGAAGGCCATCTTCTCACCCGTGTAGCCAGTGCGGGAGATAACCAGATTGAAATCTCCCAAGGTAGCTTCACACAACTGGGTTCGTTTGAGAGACATGATCCGGTTACGAGATTCATCATCTGCCCCAAGCATCAGAAGTATTTCCCGCGAGCGGGGTCCCTGCAGGGCAATATCCACGAGCATATCTGCACCTTCATTTGGATCGCGCAGGTTGCGTAATTTAGCACCCCTCCCGTAGACTTTAGCCCAGGGTCGCTGGCGGTCGATCGCCACCTTTCCGGCTATGACTGCATTCAACCAGGCCCAATCCTTGTCGTCATTGGAGGCATTAACCACGATCAAGAACTTCTGACCGGAACGGTGGTAAACCAGCAGGTCATCGATCACTTCCGCATCTGGATTTAGAAAATGGGTATATAACGACTCGCCTACTTCCAATCCAGCAATGTCATTACCAACAACGCTATCCAGAAAGGCGACAGCATCTGGACCTTCCACCTGGTAGACACCCATGTGGGCGACATCAAATAAGCCAGCTGCGTCCCGGACAGCGAGATGTTCTTCGACCACCGAAGTGTACCATACCGGCATTTCCCATCCCGCAAAGGGGATAATTTTTGCGCCTAATCGCTGGTGGGATTCATACACAGGAGTTCGCCGCAATCCTCCTTCCTCTTCATGCCACTTGAATTCTGGTAGGGCATCTAACTGATCAGAATCCAGAATTTCACTACCGATGAAGTAAGGTTTGTAATTCCTGTTATCATCAGGTGCCATCGCACCTGGTTGATGCGCATCAAGCGGTTTAATGGATATCGGCCCTGGGAGTTTTCGCAGGATATCATTATCAAATGCTATGAAACCGTCGGAGAGGTCCCGCAGCCAAGCCGCAGCCCGTCCTGCCTGACGCCCACCCGGTAAATTCAGCTGGTACAGGTTGGCATCCAGGTGGGTCAATGTTCCTTTAACTCCCCCTTCCGGAGTGAAAACCTGCGTGATCTGGCTTTCCCCAACCTTGAGTTTCTCAATATCGTTTGTCAAGGCGAAATTGAGATACTGCCTTACAGATTGACCGCTAATCTCGAAGGTTGATGCGCCTTTATCACCGATTGCATCCAGATCATCGATATAAAAGAAATGAGGATAACCATGTTTCTCAACGCTATAGTCGATCCCAGCTTTCTCGGCTAAGTTGCGCACACGCAGCTTGCAGTCTTCCAAGGTATTAAAATCCACCTTTGAGCGCTGGAGATCTCCCCGGCGACCGAGGATAGGATAAGGTGTGGTTGATTGCAGCAAGTCTGCGATTACATCAGCCACCTCCAGCATCTCCTTCTCACGCAGTCCACGCTGCGTCACCCAGGGGGTCCCCATGCGGACACCCGATGGATTTAAGGCTGAAGAATCACCCGGGATCGTGTTGCGGTTGGCGACTATCCCAGCTAAATCGAGCAGTCGCGCCGCCTGGTCTCCCGATAAGTAAGTCCCATCAGGACCGCTTACTGACTTGCAATCAATATTGGTCAGGTGGGTATCTGTCCCACCGAAGGGGATCTTGAATCCCTTCTCCTTTAGCCGATCCGTAAGAACTGCACAGTTCTTAACAATTTGTTGTTGTAGTTCGCGAAATTCAGCAGTTTGAGCGAGCTTGAAGGTCAATGCCAGGGCAGCAAAGACATTCACATGTGGTCCTCCTTGCTCTCCGGGGAACACTGCCCGATCTATCTGGCGGGCTAAATCGCCACGGGTGGTCAGGATGCATGCCCCCCTTGGTCCACATAGCGACTTGTGCGTGGTGAAGGTGATCACGTCTGCATACCCCACTGGAGAGGGGAACTCTCCTGCTGCAACGAGACCCGCCACATGGGCAATGTCCGCAAATAATATCGCGCCGACCCCGTCAGCAATCTCCCTGAATTTCTCCCAATCGACTGTCCAGGGGTAGGAAGAATATCCGGCAATGATGAATCTCGGCTTGTGCTCCTGGGCGAGATCATTTACTGCTTCATAATCGATGCGTTCTGTATCCTCGCTCACCGTATAATGAACTGCGTTATAGTATTTTCCCGAGCGGTTTACAGGTGAACCATGGGTCAAGTGGCCTCCGTGTAGTAAATTCATACCCATTATTGTGTCGCCTGGTTGCACTAAGGCATGGTAAATCGCATTATTTGCAGGGGCACCAGACAAAGCCTGGACATTTACATATAAATCATCCGCCATGACCCCATTGGTGGCAAAGGTCTCTGCACAGCGCCGCCTGGCTAAAGCTTCGAGTATATTCACATATTCCACCCCCTTGTAGTAACGAGGATCTGCATAGCGCCGATAATATCCGAGACGTGAGTCATAATCGAATAGTTCTTCTTCACTCAACCAGCGTGACGATTCTTCTGGATATCCTTCAGCATATATATTATGGAAAGCCGAGGCAAGTGCTAGGCGCACGGCAAAAGGAGCGCTGCTTTCGCTGGGGATAAGGATCAGCTTGCGGTACTGCCGTTCTGCTTCCACCTGAAAGAGCTCATTTAAATCTGCATCAAGATCAGCTATTGAACCCCGAAAGAGGTAATCACTCATGTGGGTCTCCTGTGATGTATTGAAATTGTGTGGAGATTATCCGATGGGAATCATTTCGATCGATGATTTTCTCTAAGAACGCAGAACCTGGATAAATCACTTCCACCCCTTGTAAGTCCGCACTCTTATCCATGATTTGGATCAAGCGACAACCCATCAGAGGACCTGTCTGGGTATTGACCATTTCCCGACTATTTTAGTCCCGACCATTCGGTAGGTCAAGTGACGAAAGACACAATAAAGAAGCATCAACTGATTAATTAAATGTACATCCTCACTCAAAGAGACACACTAAATTAAAAATGAATTTTATATCCACATGAACTCACATAATATCACCAGGAGATATCTGCCCAATGCGCAGGATGATCAGTCCACGAATCTGGAGGTAGGAGATAAACTGGCTCGCTGACTGTCAAGTAAGGAGACACGAAAATATGGTCGATACGATTTCTCCCGGACATATCTAAACCGTTCTCGTCAATCCCAGAAGGGTAAATATCCATCCAAGCATTCTTATAATGCGCGTCGATCAGAAGATAAGGTGCTTCCCAGCCTCTCAGGTTGTAATCCCCAAGGGCGATAACATTCTCTTTTTGGTTTGCTCTTTCGATCAATGTTTCAGCAAAAACCATTTTTGCTTCATCAGAACCATCCGGGTGGACATTGAATAGGGTGAATTCTTTTCCCCCGACTTCAATTTCCGCTTCTGCTGTACCAATCTCGTCCTGATCGCTATAGGAAAACACAGATCTTGGGTTTTCAAGGGGAAATTTCGATAATATTGCCGTACCGTAAGTACCTGTCACCGTCTTAGGACCAAAATATGAATAGTAACCTAGCTGGTTGGCAAAATAACGAATGTAGTCATTATTTCCCAGCGATATGCGGGTTGAATCACTCTCTTGAAATCCGATAATATCTGGATCCACTTCCGAGATCAAGGCTAACTGCTCCAGGTATGATTTTTCCCCTTGTTCATTATTTGCTTGCTGGATGTTATACGTCATGACCCGAATAGGGCCTCCAGATGGGGTTTCGACAAAGTTTCTGTCTGTAAGGAGAGCAGGGAGCAGCGTTGCTATGAAGATCGTTCCCAATAATATTCCAGACCAGGCGAATCCTGCTCGCTTACCTTCTGAGGTGATATGCCGCTCGAATTTGCGAACCACCAGAGGAACCAGCAAGGTGATTAATCCAAGGAGAATTAAGAAAGATAACCAAAATTTATTGCGGAAGAAATTGCTGATTGGCTCAACATACCCCCAAACGTTGGAGAATATATTCATAAAGACCAACAGCACGAGCAAAATAGCTCCCAGAAGAAAACCGGGCATCATTTTGCGTGGAGTTGGTTGCACACTTGCTAGAAAACCACTAAAGATACTGAAATCCACAAATATCACCGGGAAAGTTATCAGCATGATCCACAAAGGGATTTGCTGGTACAGGTTTGGACTGGCAACTACCACGTAGGACGAACCGGGTTCACCCGGAAAACTGACCGTGTGAGCTAGAATCGTTCCAACGACAGATAATGTAAAGATCAAGTTCCATAAAAGCAGCCATCCTGATCCCAGTTCTAACAGCCATTTTGACTTGGTGAGAGAAAAATAAAGCCATAGGAGCGAGAAAAAACTCACTGACCCAATGATTAACTGGTAGTTCCCTTCTGTCCATCGGGCAATCACACCAGGACTTGATAGCATAAAGAAGTACAGGGTTAATACTCCCACAACACCGATTGCAGCAGATGTGATCCCTTTCCCGGATTTTTGTTGCTCTGATGCTGAATCCCATCGATACTGACTGAGAGTCAAGCCGAGGGTAGCCCCAAGCACCCAGCCAATCCAGCCATAATCCCTCGTCAGAGAGAGGTCAAGCGTGAAGTTAAGCGTACGTAAGAGTACTGATAATCCTACGGCTAGTGCTAACGCTTGTGCTGGAATCAACCACCGATCCTTCTGGTTCGATTGTGGATATGTCACCAGCATTATCGGGATCAACAGCAAGCCTGCACCGCTGGAGACACCCGCTGAGATCATTCTCGGGAATGTATCCAGATACGGGAGTAAACCCCTGCCTGCGAAAAACAGTAGAAATAACATCCAAATCAGCCACTGAGGAATCCGCTTTCCAAAAAATACCAGCAGAACCGGTGAGAAAAGAAATAAGATGCCCAATACTTTCTCATCGAGGGATGTACTTAACAGCTCCAGGATATAGATCCCTTCAATGAAGGTTGCCAAGGATTGAACGAACAAGAGAAACAGAATTCCGAAGCTCAGGATGAAAATCCATTTATTGTTCATGGCTTCCCCTTTCTTTGGTGTTACTGGTTAATTTGGATGAACTTAATACAATTGGGCATTTACAGGTATAAGTATAGCCGCATAAATCCTCGAAAAGCAAGTGCTGCTGGCAATAAGATCTGACCAAGATCACTTGTCGTGGCAATTTTAGCATTGCAGGGTTGAACTTCTGACTGCCGCAAGCCATCCGATATACCATTTTCAAGGACATTTCGATGATTGAGCCCAAAGATCCAATCACTCACCTTTCATTTGTCAGGCATTTCCAGCTTCCCCCGTCTCCGCCATGCATGAGATCGTCAGTCCCGGAACAGTCCGAAGATCCTCAGAAGGGATTACGATTCTTCATGGATGACGGAAGGTACAGGTCTCATTGTTCTCATCCAGTGGCGCATGCACCTAAAAAAACATGCTTCCATGGGCAAGCAAGCATCATCTCAGTGATTGAACCCGAGATCATGTTCAGCAATGTTGCCGTCTTGGATCGGGAGGCCAAACCTTTCAGCGCAAATGCCACAGAGCTTTTAATCACCAGGCAAATCTCGCCTTAATAAAAAAATTGCTTGAAATCATCCAATTGATTTGACAAAAGTCATTGATCTCCCGGGAGAAATGTGCAAAAATTCACATGGAGATTTGATCGTAGAGAAAGACAAGGTCGCCCACAATGATGAATTATGGTATTCCGATAATAAGAAAAATTACATACGGATTCGCCAGATTTTCGGCTGGTCGGTGATCGTTTTTTCCGATCTTGCTTTCGCAGCTGTGACGATATTTTCAATGAAGGGACTCTTCGTCAGTGAATCAGACCAACAACTGCTGGTAAACAGGACGATGCTGCTCTCAGACCTGGGTTTGGCTTTGGTTCTTTTAACTTCAGCCATCCTGAGGATCTGGTGCTTAACCGATCTGTTTATTAAGCGTGGACGCTGGCTTGAGGAGCTAGAGGAGACTGGATATGATCGGATAGCAGAGGGTAAAAGCGGCATCTCAAAAGCGGTTCAGGTATGAAGCGATTCATAACTGGGATGATGATCAGCATTTCTTTTCTCTGCAGCTGCTCCTCTCCACCCGCTTATCTTGAAGCAGAGCTGTTCTTTGAACCCGGTATTGAACCAGATTCCTGGGTCCTGATCCCTTCCGGGGAATCCTTCATGGGATTGCACAAGGAAGAAAAGAATGTCGATTACAATTATGAAATTATGGTCACTGATGTCACCTCAGCACAATATGCTGAATACCTCAACCAGGCCCTGGCTGATGGCAATGTGAAAATTGAAGGTGACCAGATTGTCGGTTATTATCCAGGGGATCAATTCCTTAACCACGAACACGAGCTTGAGATCACAGCCGGTGATTGGCTTTATGTACCACTCAAAGATCCTGGCTTACGCCTGATATCTCAGCAGGGATCGTTTAATGCACAGCCTCTCAATGGCAATCATCCCCTGACAATGGTGACTTTGTTTGGAACGAAAGCTTATTGTGATTTTTACGGTCAGCGCTTGCCCAGCGAATTGGAGTGGGATAAAGCTGCCCGGGGTGTTGATTCCCGTCCTTACCCCTGGGGGGAAAAGATAGACAAAAAGGACGCCAATTACTACAGCAGCCATGATATCTTTGTAAAAGTAGCCAGTGGCTCCGGGGGCACGAGTCCAGTTGGATTCTATAACGGCAGGACATATCATGGTTTCCAACCAGCAGACTCACCCAGTCCATATGGATTGTATGACATGGATGGCAACGTCTGGCAATGGACCGGTGATGTTTATGAGGGTCAACATTACCGCTACTTGCGGGGAGGCAGCAAAGTCAATTACGCCTATAACCTGCGGGTATGGACCCGAACCAGTGCTGGTCCAGATTATTTCAGTCCAGCAGTTGCATTCCGCTGTGCCAGAGATGTGCCTGATCAATGAATGATATGAATGCAATTCGCCGAATATTTCAACATTTGAGAGACACTTATTGGCCTCTCTTTAAAAGCCCACAAACTGCCCTGCTCCTAGCTACAGGGTTAGCCGGTTTTATGAGTGCCCGCTGTCCAATCATCAGCTGGCAGGTCATCCTGGGATTAAGCGGCAGTCTTTTCTTTGCGATCAGTGGCAGCACGGTTTTGAACATGTGGTATGACCGCGATATCGACTCCCTGATGCAGCGCACCTGCCAGCGTCCACTTCCTGCTGGAAAGCTTTCTCCTCGCAATGGCTTGATCCTGGGCATCGTGCTATCCATCCTTGGGGTCAGCTGGGCTTTCAGTTTAGGTAGCCTCTATGGCTTGATCGTTTTTGCCGGATTATTTTTCGACGTGATCATTTACACCATCTTGCTCAAACGCCGGACAGCCTGGTCCATCGTTTGGGGTGGGATTGCCGGCGGTATGCCAGTGCTCGCTGGACGTGTTCTCGCTACAGGGCAAATCGACTGGATCGGCATCTCCCTTTCCTTAGCCGTATTATTCTGGATTCCGACCCATATCCTGACTTTCAACATGCGCAACTTTGAAGATTATCTGGCAGCGGGAATTCCAACTTTCCCTGAAAATTATGGATTTCGCTTTACAAATTTATCTGTAGCGGTTTCCAGTGTGATCGCTGCGGTAATGATGGGCATTTCTGCATACGGGATAGGATTAACCTGGGGGTATCTGAGATTGATGGCTGTCCTTTCTGGAGGATTATTCTTCCTGGCAGCTGCGAGCATCGTAAATCCATCAGACCGCGTCAATTTCGGGTTATTTAAATACGCCTCTCTATACATGCTGTCTGCCATGCTGCTCTTGGCCGCCGAAGCCTTCTGATGGTCTCCGCAGGTTTCATCACCTATCCGATATTCTGGTTTCAATGAAAACCATATCCACTCCTAACCGCATCCTGTTGTTATTAACAATATTAATGGCAGCCTACCAGATCGCTGTGGGAATAGATGGATTGGACAGGATTGCCGTCACCTGCTACACAATCTCATTCGGTGTGCTGCTAGTCGCCTGTCTGTTATTGATCATTTTCGGATACGAAATCCTTCAAAGCTCCCTGGTTGTGATCGTATCTACCATAATTCCGCTCACGCTATCCCTGGGCTTGATTTGGGAATACTGGCAGCCGATTAGAACGCTATACCTGGTTTTTTCCATCCTCGGTTTTTTTGCAGTGGTGATCTCAAGGCGTTTTTTTCCTGATAGCGTGGCAGTAATCCTGCTTGCGCTGGTCCATGGTGTCTCAGGAATGGTCATCTTCCTACTGCCAATTTTGCTGACCATGAACGGTGAAACCAATCCTGGTTTTGCTTTAATCGGTATTGGTGGTGCTCTGATTGGAATCGGTGGTCTTTTGTTATCATTTTTAAGAACCGGTCGACCTATTCTCTCTAGAGATACGATCCTATCAATTTTTCCGGCTCTGCTGCTTCTAATGACCACAGCTTTTATCTTGGGATTTCTGCTTCGCTGAGCGAATCCTTACTTCTTCCCCTACCTTATTCAACTACGGGTATATTTTCATGGATCCAGCTAAGGATAAATCTGAATCCAAATTCCCGGAATTTAAATTGTGAATAATTCTCTATCTAAAGAATACCTTCTGGATGAGCTCCCGAGCAGAAATAACCAATCCACCGTAAGCATACCCCAATGAAACCGCCAGGCCACCGACAGCCAGGAAGAAGCCTATGGCAATCCCCCCAAAAGAGAATCCCCCCATCGCTATCCCCGCGACGACAACCACACCAAATCCGATCCCAGCAATTGTGAAACCTCCTAATGCAAATCCACCAATTGCTACCAGGCCAATCGCAAAATTTCCAACTGCCAGGACCCCTTTTGCCACTCTAGGGAGGCCGGTTCTCGGATTCCATCCACTGGCAATATGGACCAATGGATACCCAAGAATCTCTGCCTGGGAGCGGAATTCAAATCCGGACCACATTGGACCATAAATCATCGTGCTGCGTGGATCGATAAACTCACCGCAATACCGGCACTTGATCGCCTCATCTTGGATTGATTCTGCACAATAAGGACAGGCTTTCATCGGTCACCCCGCTTCATAATATTGGGCCCCAGCGATGAGCGCAATGGGGAGCTCTATGACTTGAAAAACCAGTTCAGTTAACGAAATCCACCAGGGAAACAGGCCGAGGTTTGCTTGATTAACCGCATAAGAAGTGATGAAAACGAGAGCAAAAGCGCTGCTGATCAAGGCTGTCCTGATCCCGACTCCGAACATCGGTCTTAACGCGGCATACAGCCACATCAGCATCGTGCAGTTAAGCAGAGCAATAAGGAGATTCAACGCTTAATTACCTGCAGCCCAACTAGGTATGGAAAGTCTTGTATACCAATCATCAACTGCCCCTGCGAAGAGAAAATTTCCAATAACCCTTTCGACATTATATTCGATAATGACAAGTACGACCAGCGTGATCATCGCTGAAATCAGCAACCTCCTCAATCTGATTTCATTCATCTCAACCTCCTGGAGCCGCAATTCTCAGAAGCCAATATGCCATGGAAAATCTGAAATACAACTATCGTTGATCCCGTACCTCATAAGAGAACACTACCTCGATACCCACTTTAAATTCATCGGCGATTTTAAAAGCTAGTTCGAGCGAGGGACCATATTTAGCAGCTTCGATGGCATTGATAGTCTGCCGCGTGCATCCAACCCGGCGAGCTAATTCTCCCTGGGTCATTTCCCCATTTTCGAAGCGCAACCGCCGGATGCGGTTTACCAGTTTTTTCTTCAACAAATGCCTCGTGTTCACTCCCTCCTACAGAATTGAATCCTGAACTTTGCCTTTTGTGTGGGAATCCTGTTATAGTATAATATATTTTACATATTGTATAATAATTTATACACATTGTCAATATTATCTTACAGCATCAGGGGAATATTCATCGTCTGCACAGCAATCTGCCCTGGATCGCGGGGTTTCTCTGCAAAAAGAATTCAATACTTGTAAATATTTAATACTTGAACACCGAAAATACCCCCTGCTCAGCCTAGGGAAATTGAAATCAGCCTACCAATTAGAAATGCTAATAATATATATCTGGACCACGCTGCGATAAGTCAAGTAGTCAGAAGCAGAGCTCCCTGGCAAATCACACCCGATGCCCTATTCTTTGTAAGCGACCAGAACGACTCCCAGTTCTTTCTCTAGGGCCTGGAGCTTGCTGACCTGTTCTCCAGATAATTCTGCCAATGGCAGGTAAGGTTCTAAAGCGACAATTAAGGTCCCCATGGATTCTTCCATCTGCTGAATCCTTTTTATGCTGGCTTCATCAAGATTTGCGATTTTCATCCTTCGCTTGGGCATGGGTATCCTCCACTCCTGTTTGTATGAGATTATAACTGACTGTATCCAAGAGTTAGGCGACTATCAATCTGATCCTGAAAGAACTGCTTGTATTGATACAAAATCCCCTCTTTAATAATTGTTATCGGGAATTGAGCCTTACCTTGAATGCATGTTATATTAATCAGCGAATACCTGGATTCAATAAGGAAAATCTCTCAGTATTTATCTTCGATGGTGTCTGGATGAAAAAGCGCGTTACCAGGCAAGACTCCTAACAATTATTATTTGTGGCTATCCAATCAATTGAAGGGAATGATTGTATAGACTTATTCAACATTCCAGCCGATTCGCTTGACGGCGATGGCTTAATTGAAAACTACGATTAACGATTCAAAGGTGGTACCGGGCTACGTATTCTTCAGGAGTTCACTTGATGGGGAGCATTAATCCCCATCTGAAGATTTTCCCCAATTCCTATATCGATTGGGTTAATCACGTAATTGTTCGCCACTGTTATATGTGTCTTGGGACGTCCACACTTTGTACCCTAGCGGAAGATTCTCGGGATATCATGCTTCCAGAAACTTTTCATCCGCAAATAATCAACAGAGATTTTTTCACATGAAGATAATTAAATTGATCCATTGGAACAAAGATGAAATACTGGAACGCCAGGAAATAATCGCATCAGCTGGTTTTAAAGTCGATTCCGATATTGGAAGTGGAGTCAAGGTTTTTAAGGACCTTGCAGATGATTCACCCGCAGCGATAGTCATTGATCTATCCAGGTTGCCATCCCAGGGAAGGGATTTTGGATTAATGGTTCGTCAACGGCAGGCAACCAGACAGATTCCCCTTTTGTTTGTTGGTGGTCATGTGGATAAAGTCAAAATAATTAAAGAATTACTACCTGATGCGGTCTATACAAGTTGGGAGAAATTAATCCACGATCTCAAGCAAGCCATTCAATCCCCTCCCGCACACCCGATTTATCATGAATCTGCCTTTGCCGGTTATGCAGGCAAATCCCTAGTAGAGAAATTAGGTATCCAGGCTGGTAAAACGATTTGTTTGATTTCACCTCCAGAAGGCTTTATTGAACATTTGGGCAAGCTGCCTGCAGGGGTAAAGTTTATTGAGGGTGCATCTGGCGCTATTTCGATGACCATATATTTCTGCAAATTGAAAGAACAACTTGAGAGGGATATCCCCACAATATTGGAGCAGTCGCAATATGGTCCCATCTGGATAGCCTGGCCGAAGCGGAGATCAAAGCTTGCTTGCGACCTTTCCCAACAGTTCGTCCGGCAAATTGGATTGGATAATCACCTGGTGGATTACAAAATCTGCTCAATTGATGAAACTTGGTCCGGGTTGTTATTCAAAAATAGGGCGGGGTGATCATCGCGTATCCAATTTTACGAACAAAAACCTACTCCCCCTTGAAAATCCAATCCAATTCAGGAAAGTCGTATTTATTTGATCCTGCAATATTAATGCCTGTTTAACCCACGCCCACCAACATTTCACTGAGCAGATTGAGGAAATGAATATACCTACCTTGAGGTAGTTAAACTACTACATGCTGGCGATGTGGGATCGATGCAATTCCCATATAATTTGATTGGAGAGCTATAAAACATAAGAATAATACTTGTGATTGCTATCCTGGGCGGGTGAGCTGGAATTTGAATGATTTCTAAATTTACTTCGAATTAACCGATCCATAGGCTTGTTGAAAATGTAACATTTCATAGTAAATAACGTTTTCATAATTGAGATAAATGTTCGGAAATACTGAAATCAAATAAATTATGCGATTTTGATCGGTCATTTACTGCAGATAATTGACAGTATTTCATTTTATGGTTTTTCAGGACCTTTTCATCTATCGAAAGGAAGGCAAGAGCGTCCAAAATTAGAACTAAATTCAATAATTCCACGTGTTTTCAAGTCCATCGCAAAACAAGGTTATTCCCACAACTTGAGAATAGCCACGATTGAAGAATCAATTGAATACAAGAGCAATCTCGGCAATCCTGCAAGGTATGGCTTAATTTTTGGAGTGTCGCTCAGTATCATTTCCACGCTTGATTATGTACCGACGCAATGAATTATGGGGAAAAGTTTTGCACCTTCTAATATCCTGTTGTTCAGAGGTGCAAGAATGAACGATCAAACTTCGATCCTTCTGTTGCTCAAGCTCATTTGAATCTTTCACTCGACTTGTCAGGAATTTAATGAATCTAGTTAGTGAAGGTTAAACCCACAGGTATTATGGACGATATTCGACAATTTGGCTTAGATAATTGGTTCACTCCATTCTCTGCAAAGATGGAGTCACAAAGAAATAATTAGCTCATCAACTCTCGGTCGAACTTAGCTTGTTCGCCCGTCGTTGGATTTAATCGTTATCAAGAAAGGCAACATTCCACGATTTGTAATACCGGCAAAAAGGATTTCATGTCGGAAGGGCGGAGCATGCCTGGATATCGTGATTCATAATAGAAATACATGTAATAATTGCAGACACGAAATGCTAAAATTACCTTGGTAATTACCTCTTTCAAATCGTGAAACCCGATCTGTAATCATTCTTTCAAGAAATCAAAAATCTGATTAATGAAATACAAAGTTAGGTAGTTGGGAGACTATAAATCATGCCAAACCAAGACGGAGTAGAACTGCGCTGGATATTTGCCGTAATGCGAAGATGGTGGTGGGTCATCGCAATATGTGCATTATTAACTACGGTCCTTGGGATCACCATCACCAGTTTCAGTAAACCGGTCTATGATGCCACGGCTACATTATTGATTCAACCAGCACAGGATGCAAGATCGAATGAGGTGAATTTGCTCGCAGCCGGTGAGCGATTGGCACTGACTTATAGTCAAATGATAAAAAGTCAACCAGTGGTAGAACGGGTGGTCGAACAGGAAGGGTTGGAAATGACTCCTAACCAGCTTTCCGGGAAGATCAGCTCGGCTCCGGTTGCCGATACACAATTAATGCGCTTGACTGTCAGAGATTCATCCCCCGAACAAGCTGCATACCTCGCCAATGCGATATCCCAGGAGTTCACTGCGTTTATCAAGGACATGAACCTTGAGCGATACCAGACTACCCTGGACAGCATGCAGGCAAAGCTCGATGAAATCGACGCATCCGTCCAAGAAATGCAGTCAACAATGAATAACTACCGGGCGAGCATGATCGAATCTCAAGCAGATCTGACACATCAAGAAAACAACCTAAGAGAATATCGCACTGAGTATCAAACACTCCAGAGCGACTACCAGGACCTGCAATTAACAGTTTCCCAATTAAAAGAAAAAGTAAATGTAATTGAAGCTGCGCATACAACAGATTCGACCCGTTCACTGTACACAGCCACGGTGACCCTATTTCTTACTGAAGAGGCTTTAGCGCCGACATATATACGCATCCTCACGGGTCAACCAGTCCTGGAAGAGACAATAGCTCTCCTGGGATTAAGCGAGAGCCCGGCGGAATTGCTCAATTGGATATCTGTCGAATCCGTTAGTGGCACGAATCTTATCCAATTGAACGTGAGTGACGTCAGTGAACCACAAGCGATCTTGATCGCAGATACCTTGGCCTGGGTTTTCATCGACCAAGTTCAGAAGTTGGTAGTCGAACCGTATGCAAATAATCTCAACAGCCTGAAGACCCAATTGGATGAAAAGTCAGCACAGATCGATCGTACCCAATTGGATATCGAGAGGTTAACCTTAGAGACGATCGAATCAGAGACTGAATTGGTTCGCTTGGAAGGGGAAATCACTGAAAATCGCAATGATTACCGGACTCTCCAGCAAGATTACGAGACTTTACGGCT
>CP070764.1:1453204-1488347 GCA_020349245.1 Chloroflexota bacterium
AGGGGATCATCTGTTAACAATGTCGCTCCCGGGGTAACGCGATCCTGGTCAGCAATGTGCAGGTACACCAGCACCCAGCCGGTCCCCTCGAAACCATCCCCATCCAGATCAACCGCCAGGACATTGTCACTGGAGCGGGTAACCACCCCAGCCGCGGAAGCTGTTACCCAGGCCTTCGAGGGCGTGCAGGGCGGCTCGCCGGTCACCGGCGAGAAATCCAAGGCACCCAGCGGACTGCCGGCATTCCAGGAGCGGTGCGGTCCCCCGGTGAAACTCCACTGCTCTCCGGGTAGGAAAGGCAGCTCCAGGACCGGCTGGGTGAGATCGAGGGGGAACAACGGCTCCACCTGACCCGCCCGTACCCAGGGGTCACCGAACATCTGCTCGTAGAGAGAAATAAAATCCCCCGGCTCGTATAGCGCAGTGCGCCACTCCCCCTGGTTCAGCAGCTTGGCGAATACTACCTGCAAACCAGCGGTTCCGGGATTCAACCCCGGGCTGAGCCGCAACAGGCTGCCATCTGGAAAAGACATCGAAGTCCTTTCCCCGCTGCGCCAGCCGTAATACCCCACCCCCAGGTGGGTGGCGGTCAGGACCAGCTCATAGTATAAGCCCCTGTAATCGGGGACAAAAAAGCCTATCGGGAATCCAGAACCTGGTTCTTGCCCGGATGGACCAAAAACCCAGCCGGAACGGTACTCCAAAACCGCCAGCAGGAGCCGAGGATTGATGGAATTCTCCCGGGCTACTTTCGTAACAATCTCTGCCCCGGAAAGCTGCTCGCCCTTCACCATCTCCTCATACCTGCTCAAGTGACCACCTGCGCCATCGATATACTGGGATAGATCGAAATCCCTGGCAGAAGGGGAATAGATTATTTCACTGTCGGGCAGCAGGACCGATCTTTCCTGGTACACGCCTAGCTGGTTGGGGATGAGCAGCTCCTGTCCTGGGGCGAGCAGTCCTCCCCCCAATAAAGGTTGAGGGGAACTGATCTGGTCGGGATCCACCGCGAATCGCCTGGCGACAGCATCCAGCGTGTCGCCAACGAGAGTGAGATAACGATACCGCTCACCAGCCTCATCCAGGGCTGGTGGGTCTGGTCTTAGGATGCCAGTCACCACTTGAGTCTCCCCTGGTGAAAGCACATCTGGTGGGAGAACAGGGTTAGCCACGCCAGCCGGGGAGGGAGTCGCATCCGCCGGAGAATTGACCGCGATGGCTGTCAAAGTCAAACGCAAGTCATCTGCTCTATCAGGAGCAGCGTTGCGGAAAGGGAAATTACATGCCAGGGCAGGTACAAGCCACCCGCAAATGACCAGCAGCAATAGGCTGCGTTTTAATTCGTTTTTACCAAACCGTGAGCGAATTTTGTATAAAAACATCGCGGCTGATTATATCCTCATTGCAGGAGTATAGAATGGACGTACTTACACTGAAATTAGTTTCCCGACCCAGTCAAATTCCAAAGCAGGGCATGATCCCTGTCAACCAGCAATAACCCCGGTGAATTTCGTCTCCAGAGTTGATCAAACTTGGATAGCCAGTTGGTTTCCTGATTTCTGAATTTGATATAATGAATCGTAATTATCTGGAATTCAGCTTTGGGTGAGAAATCTCCCATCCAGATATGAAGACCAGACCTTCGATCAACAATCAGGAGAATACTATGGCCAGTAAACCGGAATTTGACCTGAAAGCAGCCCACAAATATTTCTCAGCTAACTGTTTCAATCGCGCCTGGGACCTGCTCGATAAAAACGATCGGACTCCCCAGGAAGACGAAGAAATGATCCGCCTCAGTCTTACCTCCCACTACCATTGGACTCAGAGGGAAGATTACACCGACACGAAAGCCTCCATCGGCTTCTGGCAGATAGCCCGTATTTACGCCGTGATTGGTCAAGCAGAAAATGCAGCCAGGTACGGGCAGCTCTGCTTGGAGGCAAGCCAGAAGGAAGGGGTCGCCCCATTTTACCAGGGCTATGCCTACGAAGCCTTGGCCCGCGCTGCAGCAGCCGCGGGAGACAAAAATAAAATGCAGTCATACCTTGAGAAAGCCAATCAGACGGCTGGAGGAATCAAGGATGCAGATGAAAAAGATATGCTCCTCGCCGATCTGAAGACGATCCATCTCTAAAACAAGAATATTTTCAACAAATTTATTACATAACCTCCAAGCCAGATCGTGCAGCAGCCCGATTCGTCCATCGAGTTGGTTAGTTTTTGGTTTGGAATTCAATGTAACAAGTCCCAGAATCGATCGTTATACCAGTCAACAATAACCATTTTCTAACCCCGGCAAGGATAATGGCGGGGGATATCCCGTCTAAATCGCTAGAATGGTTAGAAAATAATTTTAATGGGAATTGCGACGATCTGATGGCCTAATTTGGTCGCTTCTCTGCCGAAAAGGTGGAATGGTCATCAGGGAGCGAATAGCGAAACCGGCCCTCGAGGTCGGTTTTAATTTTTTTGAAATCAATGGGTTGGGAAAATTTATGACGAACATCTTCGACTCTTCTAAAAGCTTATTTAGCAAGTATTTCATCCTGATCCTGGGGGCTTGCCTGTTCGCAGGCATGCTTGTTGTGCTGCCAGGTTCACCTGCCCAGGCTGCAAAAAATGACTTGAGTTCTGCCCAGGAAGAGACCTGTACCCCACCAAATGATTGGGCACAGACCACCCGGGTTAAGAATCCTGAAAAGCCAACCAAGCAATGGACTTTCACCGTGGACAATCCGGAGATGCTGGTCAGCCTGACATTCTTCTACTACCAGGACTATAGCATACCCGGATGTCCGTATGACTGTAGCCAGGGAGACTGCCAGACAGATGAAACTGGCAATGGCACAACTCCCCTTGGGGATTTTACGGTGGTTGATGGAAAACTGGGTGCCAACCGGGGTTCAAAAAGGTTCGAGGGGCGTCTTCCACAGGGGACGTACCAGGTCTCCTTCACGGCCAATGGGAATCCAGGCTCACTGAATGTGGGCTTGAACGTCCGCCAGAGCACAGTCCCCACTGCGACACTCTTTCCCACCAACACACCTCTGCCTACAACGCCGCCTCCCACCGCGACCTTGCCCCCAACCGTGACCCCGACAGAGCCGGCGCGCACCCAGCCTCCCGCAAAGAATCCTACGCCTTCTCCGACCCCAAGACCGGGCCGGACACCGCCTGCAACTTTACCTCCGCCAACACCATTCCCGGGATCACCGGCTCCTCAAGTTCTAATCCCGCAGACGGGGCTGGTGCCTGGCGCTAACGCTCTGGTCCTCCTGCCACTCGGGATCGGTCTGGTTGGTCTAGGGATCGCCTTCTACGGTATTACCAAGCGACTGAAGGCAAAGTAGATTACTCAAGGAGAAGCAACCATCGACCCTACTTTACTAACAGTGTAAATAAAACACAGTCACGCAAAGCAAACACAGGCGTGGGAAGACCTAGAAAATTTAAAAACTGAATAGATAACAAGGGATAAGCAATGATCCAATGACCTAATCTGGTCGCTTATCTGTCCGCAAGGGCAGGAAAGTCATTGGGGAGCAAATAGCGAAACCGGCCCAAGAGGCCGGTTTTTTTATTACCAATATAAATATTAAATATGGGAAGGAAAAAATGAAAACATTTATCAATATCAAACGAATTACCAAGTTCAGCTATATACTCGGAATCGCCTGCCTGCTGGTTGGCATGATGTTTTCAGTTGTCACCCAGACCGGGGAAGCGGCAACTGTCAACGGCCAGGGAAACTGCAGCACTGGATGGGTTGCCAAAGATGAAAACGCTCCCTTTGAATACAACGGCAGCGAAACGATCATCAAAGCGATCGTCAAATCAGGCCGGGGATGCTTCCCGCTGACCATCAGCAACCCCAACGATGGCTGCTACAAAGCTGCTGGCCTGGGTACTAATTCTGTCCAAGTCACCCAGGTTGGCACTCCCGGCCCATCGTGCCAGGCAATATCACACGTCGAGTTCTATTCAGGCCCAACCGATCCACCTCCGACAGAACCGCCAGCGACGGAACCACCAGCGACTGAACCGCCAGCGACGGAACCACCAGCGACTGAACCACCAGCGACTGAACCACCAGCGACCGAGCCACCGGCGACTGAACCACCGGCGACTGAGCCGCCAGCAACCGAACCTCCGGCAACCGAACCTCCGGCAACCGAACCTCCGGCAACCGAAACGCCCACCGACTCACCTGCAACGGTGACACCCACTGAGCCACCGGTAACCCCATCACCCACCGAACCACCGGCAACGCCAACTCCGCCTCCGACATTAGCCCAGCCCACTCCGATGAAGGGGACTCCACAAGTCCTGATCCCAGAGACCGGTCTTGATCTTTCCGGACCAAAGCAGGTCTTTGGCAGCCAGTTCTTCATGTTCCTGGGATTGACTTTTATCGGCCTCGGCCTGATCTTCCAGGGAGTAACCAAGCGGCGAGCTTCAGATCAGAACTAGTCAGCTCAGACCAACCCTATTGAGGGAGCAGCGCAGGCAGCAGAATGTTTTCGCCAATCCATGCCTCCTGCTCCCTTCACTAAGAAGGGCGAACGCATTTTGGGTAGAAGATCTTATGAAAGAGCGCAGAAAGCGCCAAAATCTATAATAATTGTGACAGAGATTGTATAGTATAATTAAAATTGGTCAAGTTCACCGGGTAAATAGCATGTAACGCAATTAATTTTGCTGCGTTATTAACTGTAGACCACAAAAAAATGAATATCGATCATGGGAAAAGCGATGATCCAGTGACTCAATATGGTCGCTTACCTATCCGCTAGGATAGTAAGGTCATTGGGGAGCAAGTAGCGAAACCGGCCCGAGGGGCCGGTTTTTTTGTTATCTCCAAAACGGGTGTTGGGAAAGGGAAGAAGGAAATGGCTAAGAGACCAAATAAGAACATCGGAATTTATGTATTTTTCCTAGCCACGATAGCAGGGTTGGTGCTGATTGGGGGTGTGCTGGCAAACAGTGCTGCCGCTTCCAACAGCGCTGTTGAAAGCAATAATGCCCTGTTTGTTGGGCAGGGGGTAAATTTATTTAGTCATGGGGGTACAACCAACGGTTGCTTTGTAGATAGATACAACGACGTTAATAATAAAAATGAGACTAGTCTGAATTGCACTGCCAATGATGTCCAGCTTGCACAGTACAGCTTGCTCTCAGGTCCTAATTCATGTGTGGAAGGGGAGGAGATCACTTTAACGCTATTGGGCCAATTCATCGCGACCGCGAGTGAGCGCTATGATGTCGGCATGTTTATCGCTACCGATGGAGGTGACCCCAATACAAAGGGTGGAACCTGCTACAATGATTATCTGCACCCTGTTTCGTTAACCAACACTGATATAAATATCTCCACAGGAAACGGTCCGTTTTTTAACGGTGAGCTCACTCAAGACACAAATGATTTCTGCGGTGATATTGAACAAAAACCTTCAGGCATAACTACTAACTTCAAAACGGCTGAGATTACCATAATATGCCAGGACAGTAACAACAATGGCACTGCTGATGTGAATAGCTGCACCGTTTGGTCGAATTCACGTTCGGATGGCTCAACAAATAAACCAAGCTGCGAGGATGAGTTTGACACAATTGCAGGGACAACCGCAAAATGCAGATGCGGACCCGTCGAGATCGCAGGACTCTCAGTGCCCCTCACTGGCACGATCGAAGTGATCAAGGAACTTATCCCCAGCGACGCGCCGGGAGTGTTCAACCTGCAGGTCGATGGACAAACCGAATTCCCCAACGCCGGGAACGGGGACAGCACCGGACCGGTGACCGTTTCAGCAGGTCTTTCGACGGATCCTGATCCAATCGGGGAAACACACACCGTCGGGGAAACCGCAGGCAACGGAACTACTTTAAGCCTCTTTGATACTGAGATCTTCTGTGAAGATGATGATGATGAAACGGCATATGCTGCTGGCGCCGGTCCCCTGGATGTATTTGTCGAGCCGGATGACGCCTGGGTTTGCCGTATCGTCAACACCTTCAATGTAACCCCCGAGGCGACGAATACATCCACGCCAACCAATACCGCCACGCCGACCAACACGGCAACCGCAACCAGCACAGCCACACCAACCAACACAGCAACTCCGACCAGCACCGGTACCCTTGTGGCTACTGAACCGATCGTGACCCAAACGCCCACGAACACACCGACGCTCACCAGGACCAGACCGCCGGCGACAAATCCACCCGCGACCAGCACGCCAACCAAGCGTCCACCGACTGCGACCGCCACAATTCCGTCCACGCTGGCCCAGCCCACCTCTCCGGCAGAGACACCACAGATCATCATACCGGAAACTGGCTTGGACCTGTCATTATCTGGCCAAGGATCTGGTCTCAATGTGCTCATGATCCTCCTGCTGGGATTGGGTTTCGTCGGAATCGGCTTGATGTTCCACGGCATTTCAACGCAGCTGCTTCGAAATAGGCGAAAGAAATAATGAGATATACCCTGATCAATAACTGGAGTATTTTTGCAGGATTCCTCCTGGCCATCCTCGCCATGTCAGGGATGCTGGTGACTGTATTCCTGCCAGTAACCATTTCCTTCGATCTGCCAAGCGATCAGGGTATTGGCTCCCTCGAAGTCCCCTTGAAACCAATCCACCAGGAAAAAACAAACAATTTTCAATCAGCTGTGGTTGAACGCAAAATTGTAACTACCAAGGAAAGTGTTGATGATGCGGACAGGGAGGATTCATCCCAGGTCGTACTCTCTGCTCCAAACCCGGTAAAGGTTGAGCCATCATTGGTTAAAGATGCATCCCAAGAGACTGAGGCTTTACCTGCAGTCCAGCTTCCACCAGAAGTCCCTGTCCGCATTGTTATCCCTTCCATCGACCTGGATGCCCCGGTCATCCCTGCACCGGTGAGCTTCGAAAAACTGGCTGGCAAGGAATTCATGCGCTGGTCTGTGCCTGACCAGTTTGCCTCTGGTTGGCACACCACCTCGGCGATGCTGGGTGAAACCGGCAATACTGTCCTCAATGGCCACCACAACGCCTATGGAGAAGTCTTCGTCTCCCTGGTGGATGTGGAAATTGGAGACATGATCTGGGTCGAATCGGAAAACAGCCGCTTCAGCTACCAAATTACGAATAAGATGATCCTGCCAGAGAAATACGAGCAGCTGGATGTACGCATGAACAATGCTCAATGGCTCTTGCCTTCGATTGATGAGCGATTGACACTGATCACCTGCTGGCCATACGAGACAAATACCCACCGGTTGATCATCGTGGCCCGCCCGCTGGGACGCGAAGAAATCAACAGAGTATACAAATAACGCCAGCAAATTTACCCGTAAACTTGATTTTCCCCCTTGCCAAGGTGAATGCAAGGGGGATTTTTATCTGCTTGACGCAGTATCAGGATTGTGCTAGTATCAGTGACAGAATTTGAAAAATCATTTGCGAAACTGGTTATAATAGCAGTCAAAATTCCAATGAGGAGAATTTTATGACCACCACACGCACGATTATCTTCCTTGTGTTGGTGACAACTGCAATGACTTTAGCGGGGTGCAGGCTTTCTGCATCGACACCACCCCCGGTGACAGAGACACCCGACAGCGCGATGAACACATTAGAAGCTGAACTTGGCACAATCGCCACTCAAACGGCTGTTGCCGGCGGTGGCGCTGAAACCGTGCCCTCTGAGCAGCCGCCAGCCCAATCAACGGAGACCGGCTCCACCGATACCACCCAACCAACAGCCCCGGCACCCACCTCCCCGCCTCCCCAACCTTCTCCCACACCTGCACCAGTTTTCACGGCGACACCAGGATTACCTGAAACTTACCAGCTGCAGAAAGGTGAATTCCCCTTCTGCATCGCCCGCCGGTTTAACGTCGACCAGTCTGAGCTGCTCAGCCTGAATGGTCTCGGATCAGAGTCCATCGTCCCAGTGGGATATTCTCTGAAAATCCCCCAAACTGGCAATAAATTCTTTGGACAAAGAGCCCTGCTGAATCACCCCACGAACTACACGGTAGTCGCCGGTGACAGCATATATTCCATCGCCTGCAAATTTGGAGATGTCGATCCAAATGCCATAGCCCAGGCGAATAGCCTTAATGCCCCATACAATGTTTCTGCCGGGCAGGTGCTGTACATCCCCTAGTAAAATACCAAATGCGAATTTTGTGTAGCCGGTATAATGTGCCGGCTACTCTTTTTTTGCCTGCCGAGGAAGATACACATGCGATACATAACTCAAGAATCAGAAACCCTTTATCGAGGTAAAGCCTTTGATGTACGCCGCGACCTGGTCCTGCTGCCAGATGGGAAAACAACCTCTGTCGACATAGTTGTCCATCCCGGTGCAGTGACCTTAATCCCCATCAACAGCGATGGCAAACTGCTTTTTGTGCGCCAATACCGGCATGCCGTGGGGCGCATGCTGCTGGAACTGCCCGCTGGCACCCTGGACGCTGGTGAGAAACCCGAGGATTGTGCACTGCGCGAGATACGTGAAGAGACCGGTATGTCGGCCTCCAGGCTGGAAAAGGTCGGAGAGTTTTTCCTGGTGCCTGGTTACTCGACGGAATATATGTATATCTACCTGGCAAGCGGCTTGCAATCTGCCCCACTGCCAGGAGATGAGGACGAATTTATCACTGTCGAGGCTGTGGATCTCGCGAGAATCCCGGAATTGATTAGTAAAGGAGACCTGCGGGACGCCAAATCCCTGGCAGCCCTCTTTCTGGCAAAGCCCTATCTCGAGTAATTAAATTTTCAAGTGAAGTGGAAATATCCAGGGGAGTCCGCGCATCAGGTTTGCGGTTGGCCGCCTGGTGATATCCTCGGCCGGCGACGTGATTTCTGAACTGAAGACCGCCCTGTCCCGGGGTTGAGCAAGGTGTTCAGCCAGGTGATAGCCCGCGGGTCAAAATCCCTGCGCCCACACATATCACAAACCCAAGCCGGGAAATTGGGCACCGTGACCAATTCCCTGTTTAACCAGGTGAAGTAGGTCACCGCTTCCATGTGCATGACCCCAGCATAGCATTCCGGGCATTGGTACACCGACTCGTTCTTCTGGTTATCTGCGGACTGTGATTTCATCTTCATTGCAGCCTCAACTCGTATGCCCCGTCAAGGAGCCGCACTGGCAGCTGGATGCTTAAGCAGACCCCACTCCGTCGGTGGCCAGTAGACAAAGGTCGCCTTTCCAATAACGTAATCCAGGGGAACTGTACCCCAATTATGTGAGTCCGAAGAATTATTGCGATTGTCTCCCAGGACAAACAAAGAATCGCCGGGGACTGTCCAGGTATCTTGATACACGGGTGAAGCGGCAATATAATCTTCCTCGAGCAGATTACCGTTCACATAGACTTCACCGTTCTTTACCTCGACCTGGTCACCCGGCAAGCCAATAATCCGCTTGATGTATTCCTGATCTGGATCACGGGGGAAATGGAAAACAATCACGTCTCCAGTGGCTGGATCGCCAAAGTAATAAGCCAACTTATTTACAATAACGAATTCTCCACTCTGAAGTGTCGGTTCCATGCTCGCTCCATCCACCCGGATGCGTGCAGAAACAGCATTGATAGCCACGAATAGTATGACCGACAAGATTAAAGTTTCTACGATGTCGATCACAAACCTAGTTAAACCGGATCGCTTCTCCTCTATCTCCTGCGGTTCCGGTATAGTTTCTGTGTGGAAATGATCCAAGTTATGCTCCATCCATTTCCTTACTGTGCAAGCTAGCTGCATGATGAGGGAGAAAAGATTTCTCCCACAATTGGATTATAAAGTCGCCATGCTGACAGGTCAAGGCATACAACTCAACCTAAGAGATTTCTTAGGTTTCTCCCTGTTAATAGATTTTGTGTTAGGGGGGAAGAATTGCATTTAACGGCGGCTGCGAAGTACCAGGCGAATCGGGGTTCCCAGAAATGGGTAATCTTCACGGATGCGGTTCTCCAAGTATCGCTGGTATGTAAAGTGGGCAAGCTTCGGGTCGTTTACGTATAGCAAGAAAATCGGTGGGTCATTCCGCACCTGGGTACCGTAATATATTTTCAGCTGTTTACCAGCCCGGGTGGGGGCTGGATGGAGATCCTGCGCTCTCCTCAAGATCCGGTTCAACATCCCGGTAGACAGCCGCACCAACCGTTCTTCCTGCACTCTCAATGCCATGGGCAGCACTTGAGAAACCCTTTGTCCCGTCTTGGCGGAAATGAACAGCAAGGGTACGTAAGGTAAGAAGTTCAATTCCTGTCTCAACAGGCGGGTATATTCATCCATGGTGTAGGTATCTTTGGATATCGCATCCCACTTGTTAACCACCACCACGACGCTTTTCCAGGCATCGATGATATATCCTGCTATATGAGCGTCCTGGGCAGATAAGCTGGTCGTGGCATCAACTACTAACAGCACCACGCTGGCGCGATCGATCGCCTGAAAAGTTCTCAGCACGCTGTATTTTTCCACCCCCGGTTCGATTTTTCCTCGCTTGCGTATCCCGGCCGTATCGATCAGGGTAATCGGTATGTCCTCAAAAGTCAGGTATGTATCCACTGCATCGCGAGTGGTTCCCGGGATAGCGCTGACAATCGCCCGCTCCTCTCCCAGCAATTTATTCAGCAAGCTTGACTTACCCACATTGGGTTTGCCAACAATGGCGATCTTCAGCGAATCATCTTCGACCTCTTCACCGGTCAAGCGGAAGGATGAGACCAGTACATCAAGCATATCCCCGGTCCCCGTACCATGGAGCGCTGATATGGGATATGGCTCACCCATGCCTAATTCATAGAACTGGTAGGCTTGTCCACGCCGGGCTTCATTATCAGCCTTATTCACAACCAGGAATATCGGCGGATAAGGTTCGTCATCCACCTGGCGCTGGTGCTGGCGAAGAATCTGGGCAATTTCTTGATCAGCAGGCGTGACCCCACTCTCAGCATCGACGATAAACAGGACGGCATCTGCCATAGATATAGCGATCTCTGCCTGTTCCTTGATTTGATTAATAAAATCAGCTGAACCGATAGACAGGGGTGCCTGAGCCTTCCCCGGACCGGTCTGTGTCGGGTCGATCCCCCCTGTGTCAATAATCGAAAACACAACCCCGCTCCAAATCGCATCCGCCATCAAGCGATCCCGCGTGGTCCCGGGGGTTGCATCGACGACCGCCAAGCGCTCTTCTGCCAGGCGGTTAAACAGGGTGCTTTTCCCAACGTTGGGGCGCCCAACCAGGGCTACAACTGGTTTTGGCATATCCGTATCTCAGGGCTGGCTGGTGGCGATCGGTTCAGTTGTCGGTGTGGGAGTCGGGGCGATAATAATTTCCACCGCGACCGTGGAAGGAAGGATCGCCTCCACCTGGATGCGGTCCAGGACGATATCCACCACCGGTTCGAGCTGATACGTACCAAGCTCCAAGTCAGTCACATCTACAACCACACGGATGTCATCCGGGCTTAATGTATCCAGGATGGGGACTGGACCAGAAAGGATTACATCGACAGTTTCTGGTGAAATAACCGCGCTGTGGATAGGCAGCAAACCGATGGGTATCACCGGTGGCGAAATTGTCAAACTTCCTTCAATCGCGGCGATGCTCACTTGAACCAGGACAAATTGATCCCCAACCATAGTCACGCCTTCCGGCAAATTCACCACAACGTAAGTATCTATATCATCCACCGCATCAGTCAGCTCCACGGGTTCCGTTTCCACGTATCCAGGCAAATCATTCACCAGTTGAGGATCGCTTGAAAAGACAACCACATTCAATGGAGAGACAGTGATATTGGTCAATTTATAACCATTAGCGGGCTGACCAGTTGTTTCCACCCGAACGATCACGTTTCGATAACCACCCTGCAGAAATATCGGCTGGATAATGCTTACTTCCAGCGGGTTTAGGGTCACCCCAGAAACTGGCTCGCCGTTTGCATCCAGGGCAATCAGGGGGACGTCGCGCTCAACCGTCTCGGTAACGCCGGAGATATCCAGTGCAGCATAGACACCCTCAATCTGGGTCACCAGGGATTCGGCACCCGAGATTGTGACTTCAGAGGGCTCCGAGCTCAATCTGCCTTTCTGGTAACCTACAGCTGGCTCACCGGATACCTCGAGGTTTACCGGGTATGTACGGGTTAATAACGGTTCCAGGGTTACCGAAACAATTGCCGGGACGACAGAGCTGCGACGAACCGGTCGAAAGGGTGGGTTGATCTGCACCTGGACGCCTAAATCATGGGTACCCGCTTCCAATCCAGAGACATCCACCCAGGCCTGCACCGCGTTCTCCGAAGCACTCATCGAATCCATGACAGAAGAGGGCGCTTCCAAAGTAACCCGCACCTGCGCAGGGATGTTCCCAATGACCAGCATCCCCGGGTTCAGGCCGACCAGGTCCAGGGGAACCGAACGGGTTTGTTCAACATTTGGATTGGCAGCGGTCACTGCAGATATCCAAACGACGATGGCCAACACCAGCGCCAAAATGAGTGTACTCAGATTACTGATTAACCAACGAAAAGGTGACAAATTCTTTAATCCTCCTCTCGTTGTGACTGATCATCGGCGCCAAACAAGCGCCTGAAGAAACCGGTAATGCCTCTAACCGGCCTGGAGGGTCGATACAATGCACGCAGGATATTTTCCAGCCGTTCAGCATCCAAGCGACGAATCATGCGCCCCGAGTTGACGACGGAAATGGAACCGGTCTCTTCGGAAACAACAATCGCCACCGCATCGCTGACCTCAGAAATTCCCAGGGCAGCCCGGTGGCGCAATCCCATCTGGCGCTCCGGGGACTTCGAGAGCACTCCACTTGCCGATAAGGGTAAAACTGATGAAGCTGAGACGATCTTGGAGCCAACAATGATCACTGCACCATCATGGAGAGGAGTATTTGGATAAAAGATTTGCAGGATCACCTCCGGTGACACGTCTGAATCCATCCGCACTCCGCTTTGAATGTATGCTTCCAGATTATCCGCTCGCTGCAGCACGATCAAAGCGCCATGCCTGCGATTAGAAAGCCTGGCGGTAGCGCTAACCACAGCAGAGATTGTGTCCTGGATTTCGGTCGCATTTGACCCCCTTCCACCGTCCAGGATTGCGCCAGCTCGACCCAATCTTTCTAATGCCCGCCGGATCTCCGGAGCAAAAATAACCGGGATGACCAGCAACAAAGCAGGCAGTGTCGTACGCATCAACCAGGAGAATGCTGGCAGCACCTCAAGACTGGTGAGCAAGCTGATCAGGGCGATCACCAGCAGGACACCCCGCAAGAGCACCAATGCCTGTGTATCCCGCAGCCAACGCAGAATCACGAAGAAAATTGCAGTGACCAATAACACGTCTACAATCCCGAAAGGATCGAGACGTTCGAAAACAAAGGTCAGGTTATCGATCAAGCTCTCAATAATATCGGTCACAGATCAGAACTCCACGAGTGCTTCCATTCCCATGGATGCAGGGCAACCATCCTTAGACCGGCTTTAATACCCGGTCTTTGCGCAGCTGTTTAAAGAACATCACCGTACCGACCGGCATCGATTCAAGGGCAGCTTCTTCCCAAGCGCTGAATCCCAATTCCTGCGGGCTACGGGTTGTGTATCCCAGCGCATCCCAGACAGCAGCATGCCGTCCCAAATAGGGAGGCAGGAACAATAACAGGGCTTCGCTCTGCAGTTCCCGAGAAGCGTCTTCAATCGTCTTCATCAGCACCCTAACAGCCTCTCCAAGTGCCAGACCAGGTTCTAAATATAGATCGCTAACCCGGGCTACTAAATTCTCAACCTGCCAGCCGGCCAATCCAACCAGGCGTTCATCGATCTTCAACAGCATAAAAGCTTTCTCCCCGAAGGCAGCCATCACCTCCTCGGGAGTCATTGTACGGCGTCCTTTGCTGATCTGGGTGACAAATTCAGCGATCTCCTCCACCTGGCGGGGACCAGCTCGCTCGACCAGCAGCCCGCCCCTGCCAGCAGAGGCGGGTTGGGATCGCCCGCCAATCCCTTCCGGGAGCGTTCTTTTCCAGGCGGTCAGCACCTGCTGCCAGGTCGCTTCAAACGAATCATCATTCTGGATGACCACATCCGCAGCCTCGATCTTTTGCGATTGCGGAGGTTGGGCAGCAATCCGCTGCCGGGCAATCTCTGCACTCAAACCCCTCTTCAGCTGCAACCGCCTGAGCTGCAGTTCTGTCGGTGAAGTCGTCACCCAAATCTTATCACATGCATGCCGCAAAGGACCTTCCAGCAGTTTTATTGCCTCGATCACGACCACATCCTGACTTGCGTGGCGAACCAAAAGGTCTATCGCCTGCCTCACCAAAGGATGGACAATCGCTTCTAAAAGGGCGAGTGCTTCTGGATCTGAAAACACTATTTTGCCCAAGCGGGTGCGGTCAATTTGCCCTTCCGGGTTCAAAAGCCAGGTACCAAAAGATGCGAGTACTGGCTGGTATCCGGGAGCATCTTTGGCGATGGCGCGGTGGGCAAGCGCATCCGCATCGATCCCGTATGCGCCTAAGTGCTCGAGCATTTTCCGCACGACGCTCTTCCCGGTTGCGATATTACCGGTCAGTCCAATTACATATTTTCCCGGCCAGGCACTCATTGATCGGATCGCTCCACTTCCAGCACCATCTCAACACAACCAAAACCAGGCAAGCTAATAAAATTCAGCGCACCAGCAGAATCCGCAGGCAAGTGCGCAGAATTTCTCCTGCCGGCTAATCCTACCTGAATTTTAGTCTCTGGCATATGGATTGTCAAAGGAAAGGAACATACAAAATTGTATCCCGGCACATTTCTGCCGGGATACAGACAATCAGGATCATAATGGCTGTCTGCTACAGGAATTGTTCTGCGAAGTGGCAGGCGACGAAGTGATTGGGTTTCAGCTCGCGCAGTTCTGGAAGATCTATACTACATATTTCTTTGGCAATCGGACAGCGTGGGTGAAAACGACAACCTGGAGGAGGATTTATGGGGTTTGGAATTTCGCCTTCTGGCATTGGTTCTGTACGTCTCTTATCCGGATCTGGAATAGGAACCGCAATTAACAAGGCCTGTGTATAAGGATGTAATGGATTGGAATAAACTTCCTTCAAATTTCCAACTTCAGCCAAGTGACCTAGATATAAGATACCGATACGATCACATATATATTTTGCAGTTGCCAAGTCATGGGTGATAAACAGGTATGTCAGATTTAATTCATCTTTCAATTCACGCATCAGATCCAATAGTAATGCCCGTACGCTAACATCAGCCATAGCGATAGGTTCATCTGCCAGAATAAGGTCTGGGTTGGTAACTAATGCCCGAGCAATAACTACTCGTTGCCGCTGACCACCAGAAATCTGGTGAGGGTATTTTGTATAGAAAAAATAAGGGGGTGACAATCCGACGCGTTCCATGATATTCATAGTCATATCGCGATGTTCAGATGATTTTTCAGGATAATGGATCTTGAGACCGTGGGAAATAGATTCGCCCAAAGGCATACGCGGGTTCAAAGATGCCATGGGGTCTTGAAAAATTACCTGCATACGTCGTCTCAGGAGACGGAGCTCCTCTGGTTTTAATGAATTGAGATGAATACCATCAAAGCATACATTTCCTTCGGTTGGTGGGATCAACCCGATAATCATGCGCCCTATGGTTGTCTTTCCACTTCCACTCTCACCTGCTAACCCGAATACCTCGCCACGCCGGATATGGAATGAGACCCCGTCCACAGCACGAACATAATCAATTTTCCTTGCTAATATTTGATCGATAAATCCTTTCTGTACAGGAAACCATTTCTTCAAATTAATAATTTCAACCAAGTTGTCCCAATCCATATCTGCACAGGGACCCATCTTAATTTCGCTCATGGTTGCACCTTGACAGCTTCTGCTTCTTTTTCAGGGTGATCTTGGAAAAGCCAGCAGTGTACCAATCTACCTGGAGCAGCTTCTTCAAGCGTTGGCTCTATGCGCCCACAAATTGGCATCACATCTGGGCAGCGGGGGTGAAAACGACATCCTTTCGGCGGGTGAGTCAAGTTAGGGGGTTCACCAGGCATCTTGTATAGCTCTTCTTCATCATCGATGCGGATACTGGGTACAGATTTCATCAATCCACGGGTATAAGGATGTAATGGTTCGTGAAAAACATTTTCTACGCTCCCAATCTCCGATATTCTTCCTGCATACATGACAGCAACCCGGTCGGCTATCTCGGCTACTAAGGCAATGTTGTGAGTTATCAATAAGATCGTAATTCCAAACTCGTCCCGTATTTCACGCAGCTGATCAACAAGGTTCGCTTCCACGATCACATCCAAGGAAGTGGTTGCTTCATCTGCGATAATAAGGCTGGCATTTAGCACCAATCCCAGGCCCACCATTACCCGCTGACGCATACCACCAGAAAGATGGTGGGGGTAATCGGTGAGGCGGCGCTTCTGGATTCCCAGACGTTCGATTAATTCCCGGATACGTTCCATGGCCTGCTCAGTAGCTGTTTTCGGTTCATGTACCTTGATCGCCTCCACCAGATGTTGATCAACCCGCTGTACTGGATTGAGACTGGTCATGGGATCCTGAAAAATCATACTGATCTGGCGACCTCGGAAATCTCGTAAACGTTCTTCGCTGAAGGTCATCACATCTTCTCCATCAAAGAAAATGTGACCATTGACAATCTCCCCAGGAGGAGTGATCATGCGCATTAGAGCCTTGCCAAACGTGCTTTTACCACAACCGCTTTCCCCCACCAACCCAATGATCTCACCCCGATAAATATCGAATGAGACATCATCCACCGCACTCACTGCGCCTAATCGAGTTTCATAATTTACACACAGATTGCGGATTTCCACAAGCACGTTTTTTTGATCAGCCATAATTTACAGCTCCGACAAGCGAGGATTCAAGATCTCGCTTAGACTTTCACCCAGCATACTGAAAGCCAGGGTAACCAGGGTAACCATCACACCCGGGAATGTGATCAACCACCAGGCTCTGCGTAGATAATCCTGCCCACGTGCCAGGTCAATGCCCCAATCTGGAGTGTCGGGCGGCAATCCGAGACCGAGGAAACTCAATCCCGCTTCGGTTAAGATGGCATCAGCGACATTTACGGAGAAAATGATCACCACCGAAGGGATCACATTGGGGAAGATATATCGCCAAAGGATAGTGCGAGATTTTGCTCCCAAGCTCTGAGCGGCTTCGATATATAATTCTTGCCTCACAGAGAGAACCTGCCCTCGCACAATTCGAAAGTACGTAGGGACATATAAAACCGCAATAGCGATGATAATATTGCCTATGCCCGCGCCCAGAACAGCAGCAATAGAAATTGCGAGGATCAAACCCGGAAAAGCATAGAGGCTATCCATGATAAGTGTCAGCACCCGGTCTAAAGAACCACCGACATATGCGCTGATCAATCCCAACGGCACCCCAATTACCAATGCAAATAAAGCTGAACTTAAACCAACAATCAAGGCTATCCGGGTACCCCAGATAATACGGCTGAAGATATCCTGTCCTATCTGGTTGGTGCCCATCACAAATCCGCGTTCAGCAGCCTCTCGCAATCCACTGACTATCTCCAAATCAGGATAGCTTTCAAGGATTGCTTCCAATTCTTGGGGTGAGGCGATAAAACCTTCAACCTCTCCAGTCTGCAAGGCATCTAAACCTTCCTCAAGTGTTTCGTAGCGTTTTGGTCGGGGCTGATAGCGTACACCTTCCTCGGCCGTCTGGTTGAGTTCATCAAGCGCATCCCGCAACGCTTGACTGGATGGGGTAGCAACCTGGTATCCAATATAATTATCAGTGTTGGCAATATCCCGCAGCGCGGTCACTCCAGAGCTGATTGGTGCAACCAGCACATAAGCTGAGGGTGACTCACCCGGAGAAAGTAACGAAGGGCCTACTTCAGCCCGAGGATCATACGGTGCGAACCATTGGGGGAAAACACCCACGGTTATCACAAAAAGCAATAAGATTGAGCTGAGCACCACAAACCACCAGTCGCCACCATACCATTTGCGAGCCATCAGCATACGGCGGACGGAGCCCACCCGATCTAGTTCTAACATCCAATCTGGAACGGCTTCTGCAGAGGGAGAGAATTTGTAGTCTGGTTGAGTATTTTGCATTGAAGTTACCCATTTACATACAATATATGTGCAGATTTAATGAATCTGTTCGCCAATAAAGATCAAAAAAAGGAGTAGTGCCTAATAACGGATACGAGGGTCGACGAACGCATATAAGACATCCATTGCTAAACTGATGCCAGCGACAAATACCGCAAACACTGCGATGGTCGATTGAACCGCAGTGTAATCGCGCAGCTGGATGCGGGTGACCAGGTAGCGACCGATCCCGGGCCAGGAAAAAGTGGTCTCCGTGAGCACGGCGCCAGCCATCAGGATCGCCAGCTGCAGTCCAATCAAGGTTAGAATAGGAATAAACGTGTTGCGTAATGCGTGCCGATAAGCCAGACGCCGCTCAGGCAAGCCGCGCGCCCTTCCGGCGGTGATGAAATCAGCTTGTAGCATCTCGATCATATTTACCCGGGTCAAGCGAATGAACACACCAGTGAGTGCCAAGCCCAATGTTAAAGCTGGTAAGACAAGGTGTTTGAGAGCGGACAACAAGGCCGGCCAATTGCGGGTTAGGATCGCATCCAAGACATAAAAATTGGTGATCGAGTTAAAATTGACCAGAAGTAAGGGATTCATTCTTCCGGCGAGAGGAAGGATATTAAGGCGTACGGAGAAAATAATCTGAAATATAAGACCTAAGAAGAAAATCGGAATGGAATAAATGATAATACTGAACAAACGGATTCCAAAATCTTCTGGTTTCTTTCGCCTTCTTGCAGCAAAAGCCCCAAAAAAAATCCCAAATATCGCGGTAAACGTCATGGCTGGAATGGTCAGCTCGATCGTCGCTGGGAGCTTCTCGGAGAGTTCCTGACGAATGGGTCGCTCCCCCTGGGTGAGTGCCGTACCAAAATCTAAGGTAACCGTTTTCCACAAGAAATCAAAGTATTGGATATAAAGCGGGCGATTAAGTCCCAGGCGTTCTGCGATGCGATCAGCCTGCTCTGCGCTCACACGCGGTCCAAGCTGGGAACGAATCGGATCTCCAGGTAATATGCGCATGATAACAAATACAAAAGTGATCAGGATCAACACCATGGGGATGGTAAGCAGCAAGCGGGTGATCAAAAAATTACGGAAAGAAGCAGACATTACCGCAGCTCCTTGAACTGGAAAAAATTAAGGGGCGAGGATTCTCCCCGCCCCTTAAAAACGATCAAACTATGCGCCCGTTGGACGGGTTTTTGTTCGAGAAGAATACTCGAACTTAAGGCACATCACATTGTTGCGTTTCTGGCCAGTTTGCCACTGTTAGCGGATAGCAGTGGTTGAACACCAAATAGCGCAAGGCAGGAGCATCGACCCTAGTAACGGTCACACCCTCTACGTCCATTAAGCGGGTGGCTTCCACAGGCCCCAAGATACGCCAGGCGATATCGATCTCACCACTCTCGACGGCGTTTGACATGGTCGTCGGGTCAGCAAAGTAACGCACGATGACGTTGGGGATCACAGGTGCTTCACCATGGTAATTGGGATTAGCTTCCAGCACCATCTGCTCACCGGGAGCGTAGGAGACCATGCGATAGGCACCGTTGCCATCCAAGATCTCTGGGAACTGGACGATTTCATCTGCGGGGAACTGGTTGGGGTTCGCCGGGATGAAGGGTGCAGTTGCCGCTAATGCAGGGAAGAAACCGAAGGTATCCTTCAGTGTGTAAACCACTGTCAGGTCATCCAATGCTGCCACACTATCCACATATACCTGGATCAAACCAGAAACCTGCCCTTCAAGCGTGTTGAGGCGGTCCCAGGAGTCTACGTAGGTCTGGGCGTTGATCGGGGTACCATCGGCGAACTGGAGGCCTTCGCGCAGTGTAAAGGTGTAGGACAAGCCATCCTCGCTGACGGTTGGCAACTCAGCTGCTGCACCTGGAATTAGATCAGCGGTCCCTGGTACATATTTCAAAAGAGGTTCTCCGGTATTTTTGAGAATCTCCCAGTCATGGGTAGCATATGCATCTTGTGGGTCAAGGCTGTTAACTTCATCGGTTGTACCAATAATGATCGTGTCAGGGCTACCGGATACCGGTGCAGATCCTTCTCCAAAGCTAACCACATCATAAGAGAATTCGAAGGGAGCACCAATGGCGACTCCTTCTACACCGTTGCGTACGGTGACAAATTCCGGCTCCCAGAACAATGGGATGGTGGGAAGATCCTCAGCATAGAATTCACCAAGTTCTGAATAGGTTTGTTCACGCACTGCCGTATCTGCCGAAGCGGCACCTTTCAAGAGCAATGCATCCATTTGCTCGTTGCAGTAGAATACACCATTATCATTCGAGGCTCCACAAGAGGCAAACGGCGTTAACCAGGTCTCCGGGTCGACAAAGTCAGGGAACCAACCCAAAATGAAGAAAGGCAGCTCACCAGCAACAAAGCTGTCCACGTACTCAGCCCAGTTTTGGCTGACAAGCTCGACCTGCACCATGCCGGTCTCTTCCAGCTGCTCCTTGACCACCTGCATGACATCAGCTGTGGTGGTACCGTAGTGCTCAGGAGGGTACCAAAGTTCAAAGACAAAGGGATTTTCCTCAGAATAGCCTTCCTGCGCAAACAACTCTTTCGCTAACTCCAAATCGCGCACACCATACTTATCCAAGAAAGGTTCAGTAGCATATGGATAGCCAGGAGGTACCATGTGATAGGCAGGCGGGTTGCGCCCTTCGAAGACCCGGTCAACGATCACCTCACGGTCGATGGCAGCCGCCACGGCTTGGCGTAATCCTATGGTCCATAATGGTCCTTCTGCCATTGGCTCTTCCATGGGCTCCTCAGTGGGTTCTTCCATGGGTGCCTCGGTGGGCTCTTCCATGGGTGCCTCAGTCGGTTCCTCCATGGGTGCTTCGGTCACCACTGCTTCCTCTGTTGGTGCTTCAGTGGCAGCCGGTGCACAAGCGACCAACACTAAGGTTGTGGCAACAAGTATTGCAATTATTGCCAGTATTTTTTTCTGTTTCATCTTACTCTCCTCCAACTAGTATAAAGAATATCTTCTACTTCTTTTGACGTGCAACAAAAAATGAATTTTTCCACGTCACCTCCTTTGTATTCAGATTCCACAATAACTTGAGATGGGAGTATTATACAATACTCTTGGGCGCAGATGGCATTCGAGTTGCTACCGTAGCGATAGCATCTTATATACCTTACTGATTAGTATCCATGCAGGTTCATTCATCTATGTTATTTGAATTGCGCAGTTTGTCAACCACAAACATGACACCTGACACTGTGCTTATGCTAATGCGAGTGATACAATCAAAATAGGTTTATTATTGTTAGAGAAGGAGCATTCCGATGGCTGAGAAAAATTGGGAAACTTTAAAGGTACAGTACTGCCACCACGTGGATAAAGAGGTTGGCTTAGAAGCCGAGATGGTCTTCCCAGCAGATATCCTGCCAGACCAACCACCCCGCATCCTCGCTCACCGCTGCTCTCACGGCCTGGCCTGCAACCTGGATGGACGCCCCAGCTGCATCTGGGCTGGCACCAATCCCGCATACGACCCGTTTATTTCTAAGGAATAAAGCCCGGGGTCACCCGAATTATCAGACTTTGCTGAATACCTGCCTTTTTCCCGGGTAACGCCGGAGAGCAACTTATAATCCGATTTACCCCGAAACCCCGTGAAGGGGAATCAACAGAGACCAATAATAAAAGCCATTTGATTATGTTCAAATGGCTTTATTAATTTCAATTGATCACGCCCAGCTGGCGTCCTACGCGGCTGAACGCAGCCAAGCCCTGGTCCAAGTCATCCTGTTGATGTGCTGCAGAGATCATCACCCGGATGCGGGCCTTGCCGCGCGGCACTGTGGGGAAACCGATCGACATGGCAAACACACCCTGCTTGAACAATTCCCGGCTGAACTCCTGTGCCAGCGAAGCCTCACCCAGCATCACCGGGGTGATTGGGGTGGTGCTCATACCGGTATCAAATCCCAATCTGCGCATCTCACCCTTGAAATAATTCGTGTTTTCCCAGAGCCGGTCAACCAGTTCCGTGGATTCCTCCAGGATATCCACGGCTGCCAGGCAGGCAGCCACATCCGGCACGGTCATGGCGGATGAGAAGAGGAATGGCCGTCCCCGTTGGTGAAGCCACTCAACGATCAATGGATCGCCGGAAACGATGCCCCCGACAACGCCAAAAGCTTTTGACAGTGTGCCGATCTCAACGTCCACCTTACCGTGGAGCTGGTAGTGATCGACAATCCCCCGTCCGCCAGTACCCAGCACGCCCTCACCGTGGGCATCATCCACCATCAACATGACGTTGTAATCATTGCACACAGTATAAATTTCATCCAGGGGTGCGACATCCCCATCCATGCTGAAGACGCCATCCGTGATCACCAGCGCCCGGTTGAACTCAGCCCGTTTTTCGTCCAGCGACCGCTGGAGATCCTGCACATCACAATGGGCATAGCGAACGATCTCAGCCCTGGAAAGCCGGGAACCATCGATGATGCTGGCATGGTTGAGCTCATCGGAGAAGATCACATCCCCCTTGCCGACCAAGGCTGGGATGCAGCCCAGGTTGGCATTGAACCCGGATTGAAAGGTGATCGAGGCTGCCACCCCTTTAAAGGCTGCCAGGCGCTTTTCCAGCCTCAGGTGCAGGTCCATGGTTCCCGCTATTGTGCGTACAGCCGCTGGTCCGACACCGTAATCCGCAGCGGCCTGGCGAGCGGCATCAACGATGCGCGGGTGATTCGCCAGCCCGAGATAATTATTTGAACAAAAATTCAGCACCCGCTGCCCGTCCACCTCCAGCCATGCCCCCTGCGGCGAGTTGAGGGTTCTTATGCGGTTATACAAGCCGCTCTCTTTCAGGTTATTAAGTTCATCTTCAATCCACTGTAATTTGGCTGGCATCATGATCCCTTTCATTTATCCTTTTTTCTACCTCTGCCGATCAAGCGACCAAAAACTTCAGAAGCAGTTGGTGCTTCGATAACACCTGTTTCCTCGGCTGCCCAATCGGCTGTCATACGGGCTTTCAGCCATTCCTGCCTGCCTTCACGGGCACGCTCAAGGCGCTCTTCCAGGCTCTTGCCATCTTCCTCTGCCAGGTCATTCCGAATAGCGTTGATCGAAGCAACCGCACTGTCTAAAACGCGGACAACATTCTCGCGATTGAGCATCGCGGCGGAGGTCAGCGTTTTCGATTCGGAGGCATACATGACCGGAGCGGTGACTTCCGCATAGGACCGTCCGGCCAGCTTGCGCCCCTCCTGCCAACCCGGCTGCCCAACGGTTGCATTCAATAAACCTGCGGCCAGCAATTGAGGCATGATATGTGTGGCCGCTACCAGACCATCCATCTCCAGGGGATCCGCAAACAACGGAGATGCGCCAAAGAGCCGGGTCAGATCTGCAGCCAGCTTGATCGCTTCCGAAGGCGTCCCGGGTGGCGAGATGATCCCGATCAAGCCGTCTCGAAATAAATCCGGGTGAGCAGCTTCAGCTCCTGAGTCAACATCATGCAGATAAACCGGGTTGAGCACCGGGGTCAAGCCAACATAATAGCGTTCAGGGGGAAGCAATTCGGCGACCCAGGCAGCGACAACCTGCTTCACTGGACCGGTGTCCATCACCACTGCACCTTCTTTCAAATCGTCGCGAATTAATTCAAGAGTCTCGCGAATCTGGTCGATTGGCAATGCCAGCAAGACCAAATCCGCATCTTCCACCGCGGCATGCAGGTTGATACTGACCTTATCCAGTGCGCCCATTTTTTCAGCCCGGCGGGCAAAACCTAATTCGCGGTCATGACCAACCCGGGTGATCACTTCACCATGATCAGCCAGAGCCAACCCGATCGATGTCCCGATTTGACCTAAACCAATGATTGTTAATTGGACAGCCATAGATGCACCTCAACTATTCTTATCAGCCGCCTGCAATATCCGCAGCAGGCGGTTTTCTTCCGAGTCTTCCCCCGCTCCCTCAGGAGAGAGCTTTTCCTGATGGCGGGCGATGAGAGCAACCGTCATTACCGAAGCACCGCATTGGGAAGCCAGCTCTGCGCCCCAGGCAGGATGCTGCTCAGCGACGACGAACGCTCGCTGCCAACCGGGCATGGCTGAAGGAACTTCGCCCTGAGCTGCACCCCATTCCTTAACACAGGCCGGGCAAATCGCGTTCGTGATCACGATTAATATACGCTCCCACAAGCGTAAAGGTTCTTTTACTTTCCCGATATCATGCAGCAATGCAGCTGCCTGCAGATCGATATTATCTCCACCCTGTTTTCTCACTGCTTTCAAAACCCGAATACTGTGTGTCTGCTCGCTTTTCTGCAGCAGATTAAATAACTCAACCTGCCCGGGATCCAGGATAGAGGCGACCAATTCTTTATCCACCTCAGAGGGACGAGTTGTAAGGGCCTGCCAGAATTGACGTGAGCGGTAGACCAGGCGGGAGGTGTTCATCCAACCAATACAGACATCAGTGCGGTCAATGGAGGCCCAATGATCGTCCCCAGAATGTTAAATCCCAAGAGAGGTCCGAGAAAAACCACTGCCAATAAGATTAGAGGTCCATAGGGACGGATGTTATCCATCACCCTTTGTCCAGAAACGGGCAGCAGGTAATACAAGATCTTCTCCCCATCCAATGGCGCCAGCGGGATCAGGTTGAAAAGCATTAATAGCAAGTTGATATATACAAATTCCCAGAGCAGCTTATCCAATGAGGGCAGGATCGCTCCTGAATTTGTAAAGGCGTTGAAGGCGGTCACCAATCCCAGTTGGAATGGAATCGCAGCCAACAAAGCCATCAACAGATTTGAAGCGGGTCCAGCCAGGGAAACCCACATCATAGCCGCGGAGGAGCGGCGCGCCAGGGCGTAAGGATTGACCGGGACTGGCTTCGCCCACCCAAACCCGACCGCGATCAACATCAAGGACCCCATCGGGTCAAGGTGAGCCATGGGATTTAACGTCAGTCGTCCATTGTTCCGTGGTGTCGGATCACCAAATCGATCAGCCGTCCAGGCGTGGGCAAACTCGTGGACTGCGAAAGCTGTCAACAAAACAAAAATTCGCGAGATTAGAGTAGGTAAATTGAGATCGAACATTAAAAGTGACCTTTTCGGCGATTATACCACCCCATGATATAATGCCTCGCATGTTACCACCCTTGGAATTGGGTGATATTGTCCGTCTGCGCAAGCCACACCCGTGTGGAGGATACGAATGGAAAGTGGTGCGCCTGGGAGCTGATATCGGATTGCAATGTCTTACCTGTGAACGCCGCATCCTGCTTTCTCGCCGTACACTAGCCCGGCGTTTGAAAACCGCTCTGCCCCGTCCAGGAGATGAACAACCCACCACCACCTAGCGATCTCTTTGTATGAAATTCCACCAGATTTATTCACAGATGAAACTATCCGGTACGACCAAGTTGGTTACTCTCCTAATATTTGTGGGCTTGCTTTTCAGCCTGACGGCATGTAATCTGCCTGCCCGTGCGAACACTTCACCCACCCTGAATGTCACCCAGGCATATCAAACAGTTGAAGCCAGGCTCACCGAGGCTATCTCTCGAACGCCGACTGTCACAGCTACCAGCCCTCTACCTTCAGCCACTCCCGCCCAGCCGACGACACAACCCACGGAGACTGATGGGACTGCAACCCCCGCTTCGTCACAACCCCCTACTGGCACCTGTGACCAGGCTCTGCCCGGAGTGCCAATTGACGTGACCATCCCGGATGATACCGTGCTCAGACCTGGAGAGAATTTTACCAAGACCTGGCGTCTGCAAAACGCAGGGACCTGCACCTGGACGAGTGATTATGCCCTGGTCTGGTTTTCCGGTGAACAGCTCAATGCCCCCTTGAACGTACCCTTGAGCGGGAATACCCCCCCAGGCCAATCAGTTGATCTCTCTGTAGAAATGCAGGTACCGGATAGCGAAGGAACTTACCAAAGCTGGTGGAAGCTGCGCAACCCATCCGGGGTCTTATTCGGGATTGGGCCGAGCAGCGATTCTGCGTTTTGGGTCAGGGTTATTGCCCAGGGGATTCCACTGACAAGCGGGACACCCACGATTACAGAGACTTCCAGCCCTTCGCTCACACCCACCCCGGGCGTCCAGGCCAGTGGTCCTGCGACCCTGCAGTTCCGGGATCTTTACGATCTCGACAACAACACCCTTAACCTCGATGGCGAGGATTTAACTTACGAAGAACTCGACCAGGTCCACAAGCTCGTACCGATCGACAGAACAGAGATAGCCATTTTCGGTCCCAATCAACCCGGTTTGAGAGATTGTCAAAACGCAAACTTGTCCACCGACACGATTGCCGTGGACAGCCTGGTTGGAAATTACTTTTGCTACCATACGAACATGTCACTTCCGGGTTGGTTATTAATCAACTCCTTGGATCCTGAGAATGGACAATTAAATGTCCAGATATTCACCTGGCTGATCCCATAGCAGTTTCTTTTGATAAATCCTAACAGCCTGCAACTCATCTCAGGAAAGGCACGGCGTGAGTACTTTATTTCTTGTTGCCACCCCTATCGGGAATTTAGAGGACATCAGCCAGCGCGCATTACGGATATTGGGTGAAGTGGATCTGGTTGCTGCAGAAGATACGCGGCACACCGGGAAGCTGCTCAAGCATTATGGCATCCAGACAACCATGGTCAGCTTCCACGAACACAGCAAGCCAAGCAAAATAAGGCAGCTGCTGGACCACCTGGAAGGAGGCGACCTTGCCCTCGTATCTGACGCAGGCACCCCGCTGCTTAATGATCCCGGTTATGAATTGGTCTGCGAGGCGATTGCAGCAGGGCACCAGGTCAGCCCAATACCAGGTCCCAGTGCCTTGGTCAGCGCATTGGTAGGCTCGGGATTACCTGCTGAAAACTTCCTCTATCTGGGCTATCTGCCGCGCCGGTCAGCGGATCGGCGTAAAGCTGTCCGCCAAGTCTCCATGTTGCCCTACACACTGGTTTTCTTTGAAACCCCGCACCGGCTCCTGGATTCCTTGCAAGACCTGGTGCAAGAACTTGGAGACCGGGACCTGGCAGTCGCTCGAGAATTAACCAAGCTGCACGAGGAGTTTTTCCGTGGACCGATTTCAGCGGCTCTTGCTCACTATACCGCCAACCCGCCCAGGGGAGAAATCACCCTGGTTGTCGCAGGATATCTTCCCGAGGAGACAACCTGGTCAGAAGCACAGCTAAAGGAAGCTATCCAGGAACGGATAACCCAGCAGATTCCTCCTGCGCAGATCGCCAGCCAGCTATCTGCTGAATCGAATTGGCCGCGGCGGAAAATATACCAATTACTGATAGATATGGAATGAGGCTACTGCATGAATCTCGACGATATTTCCAAGTTTAAAGAAATCGACGCCCAGGGGATGCTTTCGCATATTGAGGGATTGCCCGATCAATTGGAATTTGCCTGGCAGCTGGGTGCCAAACTGCCGCTGCCGGATTGGAAGGGTATAAATAAAGTCCTGGTGGCTGGGATGGGAGGCTCAGCGATTGGCGCCGATCTTGTCGCAGCTTATATCGCCCCTCATTGCCCGCTGCCCGTCGTTATCCACCGCAATTACTCCCTGCCTGCCTGGGCGCACGGCGAAGACACCTTGGTGATCGCCTCCTCACACTCGGGCAACACAGAAGAGACCCTGTCATCCTTTACAGCAGCCCAAGAAAAGGGATGCGAAATTCTGGCGCTGACAACCGGCGGAAAACTCGCCGAGATGTGCAAAACATCTGGTATTCCTTTCTGGCAGTTTGAGCACCATGGACAACCAAGAGCCGCGGTTGGTTTTTCTGCTGCTCTCCTGCTGGCTGTTTTTTCACGATCAGGATGGATTTCAAATCCAGGAGCAGAGATACAGAATGCAGTTCGGGCAATGCGCAAACAGCAAGAGTCCCTGCACCCCCAGGTGAGCACCGTAAATAATCCAGCAAAACGCATCGCAGGCCAGATCTACGGTCGTTGGGTGACGGTCATCGGTGCTGATATCTTAGAACCGGTAGCCAGACGCTGGAAATCCCAGATCAGCGAGATCGCCAAAGCATGGGGGCAATTTGAATCCTTACCAGAAGTGGACCATAACACCCTTGCCGGTCTCTCATTTCCGGAAGATTCCTTAAGCCACAACTTGGCCCTCTTCTTGAGAGCTCGATCTTACCAGCCACGCAATTTACTTCGCAGCAAATTGACGAAAACAGCCTTCATGCTCGAAGGCCTCGGTACAGACTTTATCGATGCCCAGGGTGATAAACCCCTAGCCCAACAATGGACCGCTTTACACCTCGGGGATTACACAGCCTACTACCTGGCGATGGCCTACGGTGTTGATCCCACTGCGATACCCACGATCCAGATGCTGAAAAGTGAAATGGCGGACAAGGAACAATAAGCAGGCAGCGGATTACACGAAAAACAGGACCAGCAACCCAATTACGATTCCCAACCCCATACCGGCAATAATATCGGATGGATAATGAACCCCGAGGATAATGCGAGCCAGGCCAACAAGTGGTGCCCAAAATAATAAGACCAACCCCAGCCAGAGCGGACCCAAGCCCAGGGAGACTACCGCCAGCATAGTGCTTCTAGCTGCATGACCTGAGGGAAACGAGTGGGGATCCGTACTCCGGTATATCCGCCCCCAATCACCTTGAGGCCGGCGGCGGCGAACGGTGAATTTGATCACCATGACAATGATCGCAGTGACACCGATGCTGATCAGCATCACCAGAGCCAGGTGCTTCCAATACGCCGTTCCGAACCACCAGAGCAGCCCCAGACCAATTAACCAAAACCAGGAATCACCAGAATGGGCGAATATCACAGCCAATACATGGAGAATGCGAGGCTGTGATTTCACCCGTGAGGATTCTGCAAACTGGTTATCTAATTCTTGGATCCGCTGGAGCATGTGGGGAGTGATTTAAACTTCCCGAGCCTTTTTCTTTCTCTCGAGATCTGCTCGCAAAATTTCAAGCTGGTGAGGTTTATCGACATCCATGCCGACCTCAGCATAAGGGCTGAAAACTGCCTTCCCGGTGATATCCATCCGTTTTGTCACCCGCTTAACGGCTCCTTCAATGGTCAGCTGGCGGGGAAGGAGCAGGATGAGATTCCCGTAACCGAGTAATGCGGCTTGCTTGAAGACGCTCTTGCGGGCAGCAATGATGCGATCCCACAGCTCATCGTTAGTCCTAACCGTGTGGGCGCGGATCATATTGATATCTCCCCCGCACACTTCAGCATTTTTCAAGCGGGTGTAGGAGCGATTTGAGTTTGGAAAGCGGGATTCCATGACCTGGCGCGGGATCACCGTGTAATACAAATCAAGATCGGTCCCCGCATTTTCATTAACCATCCAATCAACCATTTCCGCTTCTATGGCTGGGATATCCGATGAGATCGCCAACACGTGCCTTGTCTGGGGACTTAATTCCAGCACCTTCTCCATGCCAGCCCGCACGTTTTGCAGCATTCCGCCCTGGTTGGGCACAAATGTGAGGCGCTTTGAACACTCCAATCCAGAATCCTCTGGTAAACCGATCAGCACCACCTGGTCAATGGTTTTTGCCCCAGACAACGCATCCAGCACCCACTGCACCATGGGCTTCCCAGCGATATCCAGGAGAGCTTTTGGTTGTCCCTGGGTATATTCATACAATGGGTCTCCAGGTTCGGGAATCCCACCTGCAATTACAATAGCATCCATCTTAATTCAGCTCCTGAAGTTGGGGTTGAATCCCCAATTGATCAAGCAATTCCTTTAATTCCGCATTCTCCAGAACACGTCCTTTACCTGAAACCGCAACCAAAGCAGCTTCAAGCATATTCGCACCAAAGGAGCGACCATCCATGACCGGACTGGTTGTGACCAGATACTTTACCCCCATCGAGCGGAACAGCTCGACATCCTCGCTGGTGGTTGTGTTGGTGGCAATGACTTTCCCTTCCAAGCGGTTAGGCATGTGACGTTTGACATAATGACAATCACCAGCGATCACACTTCCCCATTGATAATATCGCTCCCACTTGGGGTCACGAACCTCCTGTTTCTCGCCGGTGGGATATATCCAATCAAAAGGCAGTCTTCCTGCAATTGGCATCATGATCGCCGCCAAGGTTTTCAAACCGCGAGCGGAATGGAGTGCGAAGGGCAGGCCTAAGCCAAACATCAGATCACCAAATACACATTCATATCCTGCGTTAAGAAATGAGGTCGTCAATCCCCAGCGGTCCGCACCCAGGGTGATGAATACTTTCTTCTCTTTCAAGTAATCCCCAATTTGGGAATCGATGAAAGGTGCTAATCCATTCTCGAGGGTATTTTTAATCCCTGCACCATCGACTAGAGGGGTTTTCTTTACAAAACGCACCATCGGCTGTACTGAATAGAGTGGATACCATTTACGGTCGATCAGAACGCCTAAATCAGCCCCCCCCACACCAAAGGCGTCAACTTCGCCATCCAGCTCCTTGTACAGCTGGGCAGCTTTTTCCATATCCCCATCAGTCCCAATTCGCTCGATGCGAACCATTTCCCCGAGAAGTTCAACTTCAACGGATTTATCACGTTTGGATGAACCCAAACTCACACTCACGGCGCGCTTCATGATCAACTCTCCCTGAGCATTATAAATATTGTCCGAATCTGGGTGGCTAGCTGCTGTGTGGTGCATTAATCTAGCGTTACCCAGTGTGCTCTCCTGAGTATACACCGAACTGATGAAATTCGAATATGGAAAAAAACAAGAACAATAATCCATCAAGAATTCGTTAACCACAAGATAAATCTGAACACTCGCTGCTCTCCTGAGTTATAATCAACTCATTGAAGATATAATCATCAGCTTTGCAACCAGGAGACTTACCGGTGAATCTTCCAAATTACGCGTATTTCCGAGGGAAAATTGTTCCATATTCTGAAGCAAAATTAGGTGTCTTAACCCATGGGCTGAATTATGGTACAGCAGTCTTTGCTGGAATCCGTGCATATTGGAACGAGGAACAAGAGCAACTTTATATCTTCAGGGTTAAAGATCATTTCAAACGATTCTTGCATTCTGCAAAAATCATGTTCATGGACTTCGACCACAGCCCGGAAACGCTTACCAAACTCACCTTAGAGCTGCTGCGCAAGGAAGACTACCGGCGCGATATCTATATTCGCCCCCTGGCTTATAAAGCTGATGAGATCGTGGGTGTGAAGTTGCATGATCTGATCGATGAGATCACTATCGCGGCTCTGCCGTTCAGCACTTATGTTGCAAACGACACAAATGCCCACGTCACTTTTTCCTCTTGGCGGCGATTGGATGACAATATGATCCCCGCCAGGGGAAAAGTAAGCGGCGCCTATGCAAACTCCGCTTTGATCAAGACTGATGCGGTGAAATCCGGATTCGACGAAGCGCTGGTGCTTACCCAGGACGGACATGTATCTGAAGGTAGCGCCATGAATGTATTTATGGTCCGCAATGGTGTTCTGATTACCCCCACCATAACGGATAATATTCTTGAAGGAATCACCCGCCGCACAGTGATGGAGCTCGCCCGCCAGGAATTGGGGATGAGCATCGTTGAGCGTGCCATTGATAGAACCGAAGTCTACATGAGTGAAGAGCTCTTCATGACAGGTACTGCGGCACAAATTGTCGCCATTACCCGGGTGGACCACCGGGAAATCGGAACGGGGAAAATGGGCCCCATCACCTCCCGTTTAAGAGACCTCTACCAGCAAGTCGTTCGAGGATATCTCCCCAACTACAGCCATTGGAACACCCCTGTTTACGAAACCGTGAAAATCGCCTCCGCTGATTGATAATCACAGCCTAGGAGATTGGCCAAACTCGCGAAGCCTGTTTAGGAAACAGGATCTCTAATAGCGCTACAGCCTGATCCTCGCTGGCCCCGCAATCTGCAAATGCATATTTCAGCTCTGCAAAGCTTCGGTATCCAAAAACCAGCTGCAGGAAAGTTAGTCCCGGAAACGAAGCATCCCCAGAATATCTCTGCGGCTCTGGTTTCCAAGCCTCAACTTCCTTCAGCCGACCTTTTTCAAATACAAGCAGTAAGCCTGAATTATAAAAAGTTATCTTTAGTTCCCCCGTATGACCAACCATGACTGAATCTGCCAGCCTCGCTTCGATGGCTGGGGAAACATGCCGGACAAACGCCGGTAAATCCGGTACGCGTAGATACCAGGCATACGGCTCGCGGACCCGGGGTATTTTTTGCGGGATAACTTGATAAACCGGATGCTGTCTTCCTAACCAGAAACCAAACTCCCCAAATTCCTTTTCCTTGCCATCTTCAGTCTGATATTCCTTCCCAATGGCAAGCAGATAGCGGATGACCGTGGGCGTCACGGATGCCCAGGAAACACCGCGCCTGACCTCGAAACTTGTCACTGACATCATCGAGCCCCAACGGTACGGTGGGTGGACGATATATCCAACAGGTCCTTCTTCTGGAGATTCGATGATCTTGATCAGGGAGAAATTGACATTTTGGGGGTCTCTACCGCTCAATTCATACGCCCATATACGCTTATCCCTCACGCAGCTCACCAAGTAGCGCTGGCTTGATTGCGCGTATAAATCCTGTAGAAAGCGGAGATCTGAGTCCTCCGCCGGTCGAATTAAATACGGCTCATCCTCTGACTCGAGTTTTGGTGCGAGGGAACGGTATCCTATTCGCCCTCCCCCCAGATCCATGGCCATCTCGTAACCAAATATCCGATAATAATAAGGTATGCCAGTAATCCCCTGGACAAGTTCCCCGCGTTCAGCACTCCATTGGTGAATTTGTTCCATCTGAGCCCGAACCAGACCCTTGTTACGAAAGTCTGGATCGGTCCCCACGAGTTCCGGTCGCCCAACCTGAAACGGAATCCCTGCATAAGACCAGGTTTGTGAAATTAGATTAAGGGTCGATACGATTTTACCTGTCTTGGTATCCTCCACAATTGTAAAATCACTGCTGTTGAATGTGGGGTGTGAACGGGTGACCAAATCGAGAGTCCAAGTGCCCACCCTCCGATCGGGTTCATTCGTATCTTCGTGTCCATGAATTCTGGCATTAAACTCTGCAAGGGCTTGTCCGTCAAAGGAGGTTGCCCGGCGTAATATCAATCCATCACCCAATTCCGTGAGATATGGGATCTCCGAATCAGAGCCGAAGGACATCATGATAACCTCATTTCTTGTGAGAACTAAAGAAACTGCAGGCTGTATTTTATCGCAAAGGGGGATAGTTTAAATCACGAGATCGGTAAAATCACGGTAAAGGTTGCCCCCTGCCCTTCCTGACTGCTGGCAAGAATCTTGCCCCCATGGCGGGTGATCACCTGGTGGCAGACGGTCAGACCCAGGCCAGTACCAACACCAGGGTCCTTGGTTGTGTAAAAGGGTTCAAAAATTCTCGAGATTTTATCGGCTGGGATTCCCTGACCGTTATCTGAAACCACGACTTCAATAGTATTTCCATCTCTGCGGGTCTTGATCGAAACCAAGCCTTGCGGCCTATCGACCGCATCGAGCGCATTCAGAAGTAAGTTGAGCCATACTCCCTGCAGGCGATCCTGACTAGCGTTCACAGGAGGCAAGTCCATGGCGGGTTCAAACTGCAAGGAGATAGACCGCGAACCCAGCTCATGACCTATCAACGCCAAGGTACGCTGGATGGTTTCATTGACGTCCGTGGGAGCAAGTTCATAACGTTCACGACGGGAAAAATCAAGCAGGTTGCGCACAGATTGCGAAGCACGGTCGCAAGCTTCAATGATTAAATCTACCATCTCCAGAGAGTCCTTATTTTGCACTGGCAAGCTGCGTTTGAGGAGTTGGGCGTTCCCCAGAATCGTTGTCAGTGGATTATTTATCTCGTGGGCGACACCAGCTGCCAGCTGCCCAACAGCTGCTAACTTCTCAGATTGGGCCAGGGAAGCCTGCAATTGTTGCTGTTCGGTAATATCTTCTTCAAACAAAAATGCCTGAACGATATTCTGATCTGAATCCCAGATTGGGAAGGTGCTGATCTCGATATCAGCCCCGTTTTGCCCGGCGGAAATGCGCTTCTCAAGACGCCTGGTAGTGCTGCCGGTCTGGAGTGTCTCCACGACGAGGCATCCCGGGCAGGGGGATTCCCGCTGGTATAAGGCCGCGAAACACTTTTTTCCAACCATTTCAGGGGGTGTTTTTTCAGCGAGATCCGCGCGGGTCATGTTTATGGCTTTCAGCTGGTAATGCGGATCGATAATGTAGATAGCGCTTGGACTGCTGTCAAATAAAGCACGCAAGGTATTTCTTGAATTAAGCAATTGTTCTTGGAAAGTCTGCATTGCCCGGATAGTGTCTTTAGCTTGCTGTGCCTGCCTGGATCTTACGATATTCACGGCAAGCACTGCACAGATGGCACCAAGCAGATCGGGATCAAATTGCTGGTGATCTGCCTCAATCGCCAATGCACCGATTTTTTCCTGGTAGGCTGCAAGCGGAAAAAGAAAGGTCCTGGTCTCACGATTATTGGGCGATACCCATGGTTTTCCTGACTTTATCACTTCTAAAACTTCGCGGCTTTCTTCTTCCCGGAGTGGTTGGCAGCTCCATTGACCCCCATCTTTCCAAGATTTCCTTGTTATCTCGCAGGGAAAAGCCTTCTCACAAAGAAATAAGGAAACTGCTTCTGCTGCCAGCAGCTTCTTGGTCTCTTTTAAAAACCAAGCCTGTGTCTCATCAACCCACGCATCAGCAGCGGACAAATCCAGCAGAAACTTCAGCACTGCATGGTTATTTTCTCCGCCAAAAGATTGGTTGGAGAGATTGGCTGCTGGTCGAGTAAAAAATGTCGAAGCCATGAATTATCGCTCGTTACCCATAAATCCTGGTCAATCCACAGGCATTTCGCTCGTGATTGTGTAGCCGTAGCCAGG
>CP070764.1:1488447-1489582 GCA_020349245.1 Chloroflexota bacterium
TCTATAAAAGAAGAATATAATGGTGACTTCAAAATTTAAGGTCCTGGCATTAAATCCTCCATTTCACCCCCGCTATTCCCGCTCGCAGCGCAGCCCGGGGGTGATTAAAAGCGGCGTTCTCTATTATCCCCTCTGGCTGGCATATGCAACTGGCGTGCTGGAGCAGGATGGTTTCCAGGTAAGGCTGGTGGATGCCCCCGCGGCGGGATTCGATTTGGCTGCAGTGATCGAGCTGCTGGGCGAATTCCAGCCACAGCTGGTGTTGATGGAAACCAGCACCCCCAGCATTCTCAACGACCTGGAAGTGGCCAAGGCTGTCAAGGCTCGCTTCCCCGGGATGTTCGTGCTCCTGGTAGGGCCCCATGTAACCGCCCTGCCCGGGGAGACTTTAAGCCAGAATTCGGCTGTGGATGCAGTGGCGCGCGGTGAATACGAGTACACAGTGCGGGATCTCGCCCGGGCGCTAGCCGGCGGGGGGGAACTCTCCGCGGTGGAGGGATTGAGCTTCACTGATCGGGGTGGCGAGATCATTCATAACCCTGAGCGTGGCCTCATCCAGGACCTGGATTCACTGCCGTTCGCCAGCGAGGTCTATAAACGTCACCTGAGGATCGAGGATTATTTCTATTCCATTGCCCTGTACCCGCAGGTGACCCTTGTCACCGGGCGTGGCTGCCCGTATAAATGCACCTTCTGCCTCTGGCCCCAGACGATCACCGGCAGCCGCTACCGGCTGCGCAGCATTTCCAATGTCCTGGAGGAATTTGCATTCATTGCCGAAGAGCTGCCCCAGGTCAGGGATATCTTCATTGAGGATGATACCTTCACTGCAGACCAGGAGCGCTGTGTCGACCTGGCTAAAGGGCTATTAGATCAGGGGAAAAGGCAGACATTCACCGCGAACTCGCGGGCGAACGTGGCTTACGAAACATTAACGTGGCTGAGAAAAGCCGGGCTGCGGCTTTTGTGTGTTGGCTTTGAGAGCGGAGATCAGCAAGTCCTCAACGCCATGCGCAAGGGGATCCGGGTTGAGCAGTTTTACCAATTCCGTCAGGATGCCCGCCGGGCTGGGGTCTTGATCCATGGTTGTTTCATGGCGGGAAATCCTGGTGAGACGCGGGAATCCTTGGCCAAA
>CP070764.1:1489682-1500352 GCA_020349245.1 Chloroflexota bacterium
GGTCCTTGAAGTAAAGCTGAAAGATTTACTCTCGAATTTCTGAGTGCATTAGATCCCGATGATTTTTGAATGAAAACTAGTCAAAGCGTGGGGTTTATCTCCACAAGGTTTGCTGGCACCGATGGTGTTTCCCTCGAAACATCAAAATGGGTGAAAGTCTTATCCTCCTTGGGATATGGGTGTTTCTTTTTCACTGGAGAATCTGAATGGCCTGAAAAGAGTACGTATATATTGCCACAAGCACATTTCAATCACCCTGAAATCAAAAACTTGAACCACGATCTTTTCGACGACTTCCAGCGGGAAAAACGAACATCCGCGGAAGTCTACCGCTTGAAAAAGAAAATCAAGGAACACCTTCACAAGTTCATTGAGCAATTTTCTCCGGATCTCCTGATCGCAGAAAATATACTCTCCATTCCGATGAATGTCCCCCTTGGTCTCGCCTTGACAGAGGTGATCGCAGAATTGGACATCCCCACGATAGCTCACCACCATGACTTCTACTGGGAGCGTGGGAGGTATGCCATCTCAGGAGCAGAAGATTACCTCCGGGCAGCATTCCCTCCAACATTAAGGCAAATCCGCCACGTGGTGATCAATTCTTTTGCCCAACAGCAGTTAGCCCTCCGCACTGGATTGATCTCGACCTTGATACCGAATGTGATGGATTTCGATGATTCAAAACCCGTAAAAGACGCCTACTCACAAGATATGCGTTTCGATTTGGGTATACAACCGGATGAACATCTCCTCCTTCAACCCACCCGGGTAGTCCCCAGGAAAAGGATCGAGCTCTCCATCGAGCTTGCCAGGCGGGTGGACCGTAATTGCGTGATCCTCATCTCTCACGAATCTGGCGATGAAGGCCGGAATTATGCACAATATTTGCAGGAATATGCTGACATGCTGGGTGTGCATGTAATCTTTGCCGCTGATCGTTTAAATTATCTCCGGGGGATTACACCATCAGGTGAAAAGATTTATTCTCTCGAGGACGCTTACCTTGCAGCAGATTTGGTCACTTATCCCTCGAGGGTTGAGGGATTTGGGAACGCATTTCTGGAGACGGTACTTTACAGGAAACCCATCGTGATGAGCACTTATGAGATTTTCAAGACTGATATCCAACCGAAAGGTTTCAAGGTCATCGGTTTTGGAGATTATATTGACAACGAATGCGTCGCCGCTACCCAGGATATGCTTCATAATCCCCATCTGGCAGCAGAGATGACTGAGAACAATTACTCTATTGGTCAGCGCTATTATTCTTTCAATACGTTAGAATATCTGTTAATCTCCCTCCTACATGATTGTTTAGGCAAATAGAATCAATAATCAATGATTCCAAAAAAACAATTCGGAACAAAGTATATTGACCATATAGAAGATTTCTTCACCAAAGCGAACCAGAAGACCTTCGGAATATTAGGTATATTTCGATATGCAGTAGAAAGGTTTTCCGAGATGCGTGGTGTCGAGGGCTCAGCAAGTATTGCCTTCTTCACGATTTTTGGTTTTCCCCCATTATTGATCGTTATCGTTACTGTAGCTAGCTATTACCTGGAAATTCCAGATATCCAGGATCAGATTATCCAAGCACTTGAGCAGATCATCCCTATCCCACCAGATGTGATCATTGAATTCCTTGAAGGCATTCTGAATCAACGCAGTTCGGTCGGATTCATTGGTTTAATTGGCTTGACCTGGTCCGCGTCTGGGGTATTAATGTCGTTAACCGCAAACATTAACCGCGCTTGGCCAACTGCAAAGGTCCGCAATGTTGTAGAGAAGAGACTCATCGCCATCCTGATGATCGGTGCTTTTATCATGTTTATTGCGACTACTTCCGTTTTATCAACGGTTATCACCTTTTTTACCCAAATTGAGATCCCCTTTATTCACATCAGCCCGCCGATCGGAATGCTCACCGATTTTGTAATTTTTACATTTCGCTTTATCTTCTTCCTTGCCCTGTATTTCTTTGTACCAAAAACAAAGGTGAAGAAAAGAGCAGCCATCTCCGCAGCACTGCTGGCATCAATTGCCTGGGAAATCACTTCTTACGGGTTCAATTGGTATTTTCAGAGTGGACTGGCGAATTATAACTTGCTATACGGATCGCTGGGCACACTTGTGGCATTAATGTTCTGGATTTATTTGGATTGCCTAATCCTGGTTTTTGGTGCTTACTTCAGCGCAGCGATCGTCAATCATAATAATCTTCAGGCGATAGATAACTGAAATCCCATTCGCAATTATGAATGTTTCTATTCTCCACTACGCTGCCCCTCCAGTAGTGGGTGGTGTTGAAAGCACAATTTATCATCATGCCAGGTTATTGTCAGGATCTGGATATCAAGTAAAGATCTTCGCCGGGAGAGGTGAAGAATTTGATGATCGAATTCCATTCATCCAGTTGCCTGAAATCGATTCCCGATATGCATCTGTAATACAAGTCGGTAATCAATTAGCCTCAGGTGCAATCAAAGAAGATTTCATTAGCCTTCGAGATAAACTCCACAAGGATTTGCAAATAAATCTTGGGGATTCAGATGTCCTAATCGTCCACAATGCGATCACATTGCATAAGAATTTACCGCTCACTGCAGCTTTACGGTTGATCTCTGATAGCGGAAAACTCCACCTGATTGCCTGGTGCCATGATTTCGCCTGGCAGGATAAACTCTATACTCCTGATTTGCATCCCGGGTATCCCTGGGATTTGCTCAACAATCCTTGGCCAGGAGTTCGCTATGTGACCGTTTCCGAACACCGCAGGAATCGTCTCTCAGAATTACTTAAATTACCAAGATCTTTCATCGATGTAGTCCCACCCGGAATAGACTTCCACCAATTCCTTTCTCTTTCACCGCTTTCTCAAGAGATTGTTGATCGACTTCAGTTAATCGACGCAGAACCATTATTGTTACTGCCAGCTCGAATTACCCGGCGGAAGAATATCGAATTCAGCATCCAAGTGATACAATCATTATCAAGAACCTATCCGAACGCTATATTGATCATCAGTGGTCCGCCCGGTCCTCACAATCCAAAGAACATCGCCTACTTGAATTCATTACGGGATCTTCGAGCAAAGCTGCAGGTTGAATCGAACGTACATTTTCTTTACGAGCTCCGTGGCGAAGATCAAGTTCTGAATATCCCGGATGAAACTATTGCTGAACTGTACCGGGTGGCTGATGTACTGATTTTCCCCAGTTATCGGGAGGGGTTCGGAATCCCGGTTCTCGAAGCTGGATTGGCAAGGACCCCGGTATTCGCAGCAAATATCCCATCAGTCCAAGAAAGCAGCTCCGGCCTGATCAATGTGTTCGACCCAAATGGCGATCCTGATGAAGTGGCTGCAAGAATCCACGAGACATTAATCTCAGACCAAGCATACCAGCTGCGCAAACGGGTCATCAAGAAATACACTTGGCAATCGATATTAAAAAAACAGATTATTCCGATGATTGAAGAATTCGGACAACCAAAATGATCACGGTTGATAGAACGAAGAGCAAATCAAAAAAGATATCGCAAATCTACCACGTGCTTCTCCTCGAGACAGATGTCAAGCAGGCAAAAGCACTGCTACCACTTGCCGAACGAATTGCTTTGGATCGGCAGGGAAAAATCACAATCCTGTCGACATTGCTTGTTCCCGAGGGTCAGCAGATGAGCGGAGTGGCAAAAAAAGCCAGTCTGCTCCGTGAGGAGCTGAAGACCTATTTCGAACAAATACCCATCCCGACGATGATCAAAACCATAGTCAGGACGGATCAAGATCTATGGGATAGTATCCAAACGACCATTACAGAACAAAAAATTCAGCTACTTATCGCTGATTGGAGTTCAGCATTATTTGACAAGGATTTTCCTCATAATATCGCTGACTGTCAAATCATTAAACTCCCCTGTGATATCGTTCTCGTAAGGCCATCCAATACCATCATTGATACAGGCAGTTGGCAATCTGCTCAGAAAATTCTGCTGCCGGTCAGGGGGGGTGTAAATGCTGGCATTTCCTTGCGCGTTGGACATGCTATCGCCCGTCTAAAAGACGCTTCAATCACATTGCTTTATGTCGATTCACCGGAATTAAAAGAGGGTAAAGCCAGATTCTTTGAGGAATTCTCTCCAGCTATATATGGATTGAAACAAATTAAGCGGACAATAACAGCTAAAGGAGAAATTCTGGAAGCAATCCTCACAGAAGCACAAGAACACCAGATCATCACCATCGGTGCGCCTTCGAATGAAATCAAACCGAATGTATGGATGAATTCTTTTTTTGATGAGGTTTTAGCTGATGAGTCAAAAACTTTAACCCTGGTTAGTGAATACTTCCCACAGACCATTACCTCAATACAAGAAAGGTATCCCCCGATAGCCAGGGAACGACCTCTGGCCGTCGTGGTTGATAACTGGTTTGCTGAGAATACCTATCACACGAACGAATTCATGGATCTGGAAAGGCTGTTACAGCTAAAGGAAGATCATGGCGCTTCGATCAGTCTTGTCTTGCCAGCCCTGAACGAGGAGGAAACTGTAGGTAAAGTCATCCAGACAGTTAAATCTGCACTGATGGATGATATGCCTCTTCTAGATGAGATCGTCCTCGTTGATTCCGGTTCCGTCGATAATACCCGGGAAATCGCAGCAGATCTGGGTGTGCCAGTCTTCATCCATCAAGAAATTCTGCCTCAATATGGTGCATACCATGGTAAAGGGGAAGCCTTATGGAAGAGTTTGTACATCACCAGGGGCGATATAGTCGCCTGGATAGATACCGATATAAAAAATATTGATACCCGTTTCGTCTTTGGCATCCTGGGGCCATTATTGGATAATCTCAATGTGCGCTATGTGAAGGGGTTTTACCGTCGTTCACTCCGTCAAGGTGATAAAATTGTCGCTGGGGGTGGTGGAAGGGTAACGGAGCTTACCGCACGTCCTTTTATCAATCTCTTCTTCCCTGAACTTTCCGGTTTGATCCAACCCTTATCTGGTGAATACGCTGGACGGAGATCTGCCTTAGAAAAGCTTCCCTTCTTCACTGGTTACGGGGTTGAAACTGGCTTGCTGATCGATATTCTGGAGGAATATGGTCTTCCAGGAATTGCCCAGGTAGACCTATTGGAACGAATCCATCATAATCAGCCCCTTCCTTCTCTTTCAAAAATGTCTTTTGCCATTATGCAGGTTGTTTTTAACCGCTTAGAAAAATATCGCAAAATTCGCTTATTAGAACAGAGCGATTTGACCATGAATTTGGTTCGTTTCAGCAAACGGCGTGGATATTTTCTCGACCAGGAAGAGATACACGAATACGAACGACCACCGATGTTCACGATCCCTGAATACAGGGAGATATGGTCGAAATTTGGTAAATCAAATATACAGCCTAGATAGAATTTAAAAGTAGATTATCTTCCATGACAATCATTGTCTTGATAAGACACGGAGAAACAAACTGGAACATTGAAGGTCGCTATCAAGGGCAAGCGGATCCTGATTTAAACCCACGGGGGCTCCTGCAGGCTCACGAACTCGCTGCCGAATTACGCAGTTCTGGCCTAACAATCCTCTTTACCAGCCCCCTTCTACGGGCGAAGAAAACTGCCCAAATCTTGGCAGATGAGCTGGGGATACCTCTTTTCGAAGAACCCCGCCTCATGGAAATTCACCAAGGGGACTGGCAATCAAAGCTGCGAGCCGAGATTGAAAGCCTGTATCCAGATGTATTTGAAAGTTGGGAAAATAATCCTTGGCAGACAACTCCGCCAGGGGGAGAGCACTTATCCGAAGTCCAATTCCGAGTGATTTCTGCTGTCGATGATATCGTCCTCAGCCAACCTGACCAGAAAATCGGTCTGGTTACCCACCGCATCCCTATCGCCTTGATAAAAGTCCACTTTCAGGGAATGGATCCGGATATTGTCCGATCAATTCATTTACCCAATACTTATCATGAAGAGATAGTTATTCCAATACCAGGATAGGTTTATTTTCTTGCATGATAAATTCGAACGAAATACACATTCAACGACATTTAGAATTTCTCTATGGGAAGGATGGTGAACAGACCTGGTGGAAATTACGCAACCTGATCGATGATTTTAAAGAGCGAAATCCAAATCTCCAGGCTGGAGAATTCGAATTGACTGAAAAGGATGTCGTCCTTATCACCTATGGGGATCAATTCCAGGAAAATAACAGCACATATCTGCAATCTCTACAAAAATTCCTTGACACCTACCTTGAGTACAACGTCAACTGGATCCATATACTCCCCTTTTTCCCATATTCTTCGGATGATGGTTTTTCGGTGATTGACTATGAAGCGGTAGATCCAAGCCTTGGAACCTGGGATGACATCCAAGCCCTCGCGAATAAATATCAATTAATGTTTGATGCAGTTATCAATCATATCTCCAGAGAAAGTTCCTGGTTTAAGTCATTCCAGCGACATGAAGATCCTTTCAAGGACTTCTTTATTCCTGTTGATCCCGCAACTGATCTTTCCTCAATATTTCGCCCGCGAGCTCTACCCTTGTTAACGCCTGTGGAAACCAAAAACAATGATGCCCATGTATGGACTACCTTCAGCGATGATCAAATTGACTTAAATTTTTCAAATCCCCAGGTTCTCCTTGAAATTATTAACGTACTCCTTTTCTATGTCGAAAGAGGTGCGCGATTAATTCGCCTGGACGCGATCGGCTATATATGGAAAATTATCGGTACCAGCTCATTGAACCTTCCCCAGGCACACAGCGTGGTGAAAATAATCCGCAGTGTGTTAAATATCGCCGCACCCCAAGTCGGGATTATCACAGAAACCAATGTTCCCCACAAAGAAAATATTAAGTACTTCGGAGATCCAGATGTATCTGGTTTGGGTAATGGAGAAGCGGACCAGGGGGATGAAGCACATATGGTTTATCAATTTTCCCTGGCACCTCTCACTTTACATGCTTTTACCAGTGGTGACTCCACTATTCTCTCTAATTGGGCAGAGAACTTGAGGGCTCCATACAGGAATTCAGCTTTCTTTAACTTCATTGCCTCCCACGATGGAATTGGTATGATGCCAGCCAAAGGACTCCTGTCAGAAGATGACATCCAAACCCTGGTGGATAGAACCCTTTCTCATGGTGGTGAAGTTTCTTTCAAAACGAATTCAGATGGCTCAAAAAGCGTTTACGAATTGAATATTACCCTTTTTGATGCCCTGAATAATCCTTTCGACGAAGACCCAGAAACTGATATTAAGAGATTCCTCGCTTCACAAGCACTCATGCTCTCTCTGGCAGGAGTCCCCGGGATCTATATCCACAGCCTGTTTGGATCACGGAATTGTCTCTCCTGTGTGAAAAAAACTGGCAGGGCTCGTTCTATTAACAGGGAGAAGTTTAACCTTCAAGACTTGCAGCGTAAGCTCTCAGATCCAAATAATGTAATTTCACGCGTATTCCAGGGATACAATAAACTATTAAAAATTCGCCGCGACCAAGCCGCATTCCATCCTGGAGCACTCCAAATTGTGTTGAAAATAAATCCCCATATTTTCAGTTTATTACGTTCAGATGGGGACTCAAAAACCCATATCCTTTGCCTGATAAATACCTCCGCAATTAAACAGAAATTCGTGATCGAAATCAAAAAGCTCTTCCCCGGTACCACCAGTCACTTCTACAATCTCTTGGAAGAAGAATCATCTCCCGTGGTAAATGGAAAATTTGATATAGTGTTGGATGGGTACGACTACCTGTGGTTGTATTCAGAAAATCCAGCTCACTGAATTTGACGACAAGTTCCTGCTGACCCTCTCAACATTTTTATATTCTGAAATCATAAGGCTTGAATCAAACATTCTCTATTATTTACGAAATTGGTAATAAATTATCGATCAGATGGATACCACACAATTAATCACACAATCGTTGCGCCAACTGAACTTCGGAAAACAATCAGCTGGAATCATGCAGGCTGCCTTGATCGCAGTTGATCCCAGAGCCGCTGTATTGAAACACTTAATCAGGGATGGGGAATTTTTAAAAGCGGATGGCTTTGTCTATAACCTGGATGATTTTTCCAGGGTAATCCTGGTCGGTGCTGGCAAAGCTGGACAACCAATGGCAGAGGCAGTTTACCAGGTACTGGGAGATAAACTCGAAACAGGGATTGTCGTCGTAAAAGGTGGATACAAATCCCAAAGTGAATTGCCAGGAAAGGTTCAGGTACACGAGGCCGGGCATCCCATCCCTGACGCAGAAGGGGTGGCAGCAGCACTAAAAATCATCCGCCTGCTTGAACAGACGGATGAGAACGATTTAGTTATCAGCCTCATCTCAGGGGGTGGCTCTGCCTTGATGACCTCCCCGGTCGAGGGGATTTCTCTGGAGGATCTGCAGAACTTGACCCAAGTTCTCCTCGATTCTGGTGCGAATATCAATGAGATCAATGCTCTGCGAAAACACCTCGATCGAATAAAGGGTGGTCAGCTGGCACGGTATGCTTATCCCTCGAAAATGATCAATCTCATTCTATCCGACGTGGTTGGAGATCCGCTGGATGTAATTGCGAGTGGTCCTTCAGTTCCCGATGGATCGACTTTTGCGGAGGCTTTGGCTATCCTGGAAAAATATCAAATCAAGCATCGAATTCCCACAACGGTATTGGAATACCTGCAGCTGGGAGCAGATGGTCTTCGTCCGGAAACGCCAAAATTCGGCGAGGCAATATTTTCAAGTGTCATCAATATTATCGTCGGTTCGAATAGGACTGCCTCTCAAGCTGCATTTAACCAGGCTATAAAGGATGGATTTAACACGCTCGTTTTATCAAATTTCCTGCAGGGAGAAGCCAGACAGGCTGGAAAATTTCTCGCCGCGATTCTCAAACAAGTAGCTCTCTACGATCAGCCCATATCGCGTCCAGCCTGTATAATCGCAGGTGGAGAGACGACCGTGATAATCCAGGGTGAGGGCCTCGGAGGCCGCAACCAGGAATTAGTATTGAGCGCGGTAACAGACCTGCAAGGATTAACCAGGGTCGCCATGATATCCCTGGCGACAGATGGGGGTGATGGTCCTAGCGACGCAGCAGGAGCCGTTGTTACTGGCGAAACCTACCAAAGAGCACTCTCTCTTGGTTTGCTTCCAGAATCGTTCCTGAAACGGAACGATGCCTATAATTTCTTTGAACCACTCGGGGATTTGATAAAAACCGGACCCACGCAGACAAATGTTAACGATCTGATATTCCTTTTCGCTTATTAACCAATTGGATTATGTCATGAACAAATCAGCTTTGCCCCTCGTTATAGTCAGCCACGCTCTCCCTGACGGTTGGCTGGATTTATTACAGGATAAATGCCAGCTGGTAATCGGTCCTGAAGAATCTGAAGGTTTGACACCGGAACTTGAAAACTGGCTGCCAGAAACCCAGGGGTTGTTTTCTCTCTTAACCCTCAAGGTAGATGATAAGCTGCTTTCCCGCGCTCCTAATTTAAAAGTCGTCAGCAACATGGCTGTCGGTTTCGATAATGTTGATATAAATTCCTGTACAAAAAGAGGCCTCCCGGTTGGCCACACGCCTGGTGTCTTGACGGACGGCACTGCTGATTTAACCATGGCGATCATGCTTGCTGCAGCCAGGCGTATAACCGAAGCCAGCCAGGATGCCCGCCAGGGCAGATGGAAAACATGGTCTCCAACCGGCTGGTTAGGCATGGATTTTAGAGATGCAACCTTGGGCATCGTTGGTATGGGTCAGATCGGCAGTGGTGTTGCTGAACGAGCTTTAGGTTTTGGAATGAAGATCCGATTCACGGATTCCAACCTGAAGCATGATCTTGCAGACCGGTTCAAAGCAAAACAAGTCCCCCTGGAGACCTTACTTAAATCCAGTGATATCGTCACCTTGCATGTACCCCTGACTGCGGAAACCCATCACCTGATCAATGAAGAGAGACTCAAATCAATGAAATCGAATGCCCTGTTGGTGAACACATCACGGGGACTCATCGTGGATAACAATGCACTCGTCAGCGCCCTGGAGAATAAATGGATTGCAGCCGCTGCTCTAGATGTCACCGATCCTGAACCTCTTCCCACTGATCATCCCTTATTTGGTCTATCCAATTGTCTCATCGTGCCTCACATAGGATCGGCTACCTGGAACACCCGCCGTAAAATGGCGGAGAGAGCTTGCGAAAATCTCATCGCTGGACTCCATGAACAAAGACTGCCCTACTGCGCAAATCCAGAGGTATATAACGCATAAAATGCCGCACACCTTCACCAGAAGATTTCGTATCCGCCATTATGAATGTGATGCCTTCGGCAACTTGAATAACGCAAGTTATGTACGATATATGCAGGAGACCGCCTTCGATGCTTATGCCGACGCTGGATTTGATAAGGCACGTTATGAAGAACTCGACCATTACTGGCTGATCCGGGAAACAGATATTCAATATAAGAAACCAGTGCATTTTGGAGACAGGCTGGATGTCAAAACATGGATATTGGATTTCGAGCGTGTTCGTTCTAGAAGAATGTACCAGTTTACCAATTCCTCGGGATTAATAGCAGAAGCAGTGACAGATTGGGTGTTTCTCACCAACATATCCTCCAAACCGGCAATTATTCCCAGTG
>CP070764.1:1500452-1541092 GCA_020349245.1 Chloroflexota bacterium
CTCCTGTTTACGCGGCTGATTCTCCGGTTGAGCAACCGGAGTCTTCGGCATTAAGTCCAGGAGCAGAAACCGCAGTCTGCACACCAGATGCCGCAGGAATGCGCGCCTACTGGCCTTTTGATGATCCACTTTCTACAACGAGCTTTGCGGATGTGATTGACAATCCTGTATTTAACGATGGGGCTTGTGTTGGCGATACCTGTCCTGCTTCTACTTCAGACAGTAAGGTAGGTTCAGCGTTTGTTTTTGATAGCAACGACGAGATCCATGTCGTGGATACATCTGGTTTGGATTTCACTATCGCTGGTGACATGGCAATCGAGACTTGGGTAAAGACCTCACAGGACTGCAGCTCGCGTGTTGTCTTTGTCGGAAGATACGAGGGTCTGGATTTAGCAGCCTGGTGGCTTGGTTGTATTGAGAACAACAAAGCTGCATTTCATATGCGTGACTCCAATGGCAATAAATACATGGTGACCAGCACCACGACCATAAATGATGGTCAATGGCACCACATTGTTGGAACACGTGATGGCACCGCAAATCTCAATAATATCTACGTTGATGGTGTCCTTGAGGATTCACTCACACCAAATTTCACCGGCTCTCTGGATTTTTTGGCGAAAGATGTCACTATCGCTCACTATGATTCTCCGGCGCCATTCTATTGGCTCAACGGAGTTCTCGACGAGATGGCGCTTTATGATCAGGCACTACCAGGAAGTGAAGTCACCCGTCACTATCTCAATGGTCAAGGTCAATCCTATTGCAATGATGATCTCCCAATACCTGGGGGGATCACTTTCTTTACCAATGTTGATGGTTCTCTCCCCTTTACAGAGAACCAGCTCCTAACAAAAGACGTAGCTCCAGATGGAGGATTACATTTAATCTCCATCGCACCGACCTCCCTCAACGGCGGCACGATCACAGGCAGCGGACCCTTTGTCTATAATCCACCTCCAGGGTTTATTGGAACAGATAAATTTAGCTACATCATTGCGGATGTTGATAATGACCAAGCTGCGGCGGAAGCGACCGTGATTGTGCAGGATATCGTGGCAACGATCTATTTGCCGATATTATTTAAAAACCATTAACTTCATTTCTCCCGGAACCAGATAAGGACCCGGGTCCTACTGAGAAATTTATTGATTATCCATTAACTGGTTGGTGATATACTCCCACGAGTCTTGGGTGGGTTCGAAAAGCTTTCCACGGTGAATCCGGGAATTCGATCGTAATAATACTCAATCAGGTTCGAGAATTAGATCTTTATCAGTGTGTGCGTTGATTTGACGATATCTATACCGGGAAAAAACCTAATGTTTAGGAGAGTGGTCTTGCCAAGGTTGAAGCGATTTAAGTTCATCGTGGCTGTTTTGCTTATCACAGGTTCATTAAATTTCTCATTACCTTCAGCAGTACACGCGCAAGTGAATGCAATTTCCAGAGAGATCACCCACATTGAAGGTTTATCTTCGACAGATTACTGGGAACCGGGAGCAATCAGACTCGATGAAAGAGAGCATCTTTTTACCACTCCTACAACTTGGAAAACCATTCTATCTTCTAATAGTGGGGATACTCTTCCACCGATCCGCATCATGCCCCTGGGAAATTCGATCACCAAGGGGACTGGAACCTGTGCTCAACCTGATACCTACCTGAACTGCATCGGTTACCGTCAGGACTTATGGGAAGCTTTGCTCGCCAACGGTTATTCCATCGACTTCGTTGGCAGCCAGGGAGCAGCTTTTCAATATCAATACACATATGACAACGACCATGAAGGTCACGGTGGCAAAACGGCAGATTGGATCAGGGACCGGGTTTTTGGTCCAAGTGATTATTTCCTGCAAGATAATCCGGCGGATATCATACTCCTCCATATCGGCACGAATGATTTCAGCGGTTCACCCCCCCTGAGTGATCCAAATGATGTAGTGGCAGAAGTTAACCAGATTCTCGACAAGATCGATAATTACGAGACAAGTCAAGGTCACGAAGTTTTTGTAATATTAGCCCGGATTATCAACCGCATCGATCCGCTTTACGATGCAGAAGAACGAACAAGCCAGTATAACCTTGGTCTGCAATCCTTGGCTGAAACCCGGATTGCAGGTGGGGATAATATTCTGATTGTGGACATGGAATCTGCAATTAATTATCCCGATGACTTAAGCGATAACCTCCATCCGAATGAGGGAGGCTACACCAAACTCGCAAATGTATGGTTCACAGCATTGGAGCAGGTTATCAACCTGCCGCCAGTGATCGTTAATTTGGGAGATCAAGTCTCTGTTCCAGGGCAAGAGATATCTCTGCAGGTCTTGGCCCAAGATCAGGACAATGATGGGATTCAATTCAGTGCTACAGGCTTACCTCCCGGGTTGGCTATTGATCCGGTCACCGGTGAAATTCATGGCACGATCATGAAAAACATCTCCTCCGGAAGCAATTTTGCAGTGACCATTTATGCGGAGGATCCAGGGGGATTTCCGGATACGGACGATTACAACAGAGGGCAAGTCTCCTTCGCCTGGTATATCAGCGATAAGGTCGTGCTGCCATTTGTTGTAAGGTGAGGGAAGTCAATCAATCCAGGATAAATTTGCTATCTGGAATTAATCCCCAACATAAAGACTTAATAATTCTTGAATAATCGTGTCTGTATATGAATCGATTGAGGGAACTTTGAAAGCCGGCTTTTCTGCCACCCCAATCTCTATTGCTGGTGTGATAACGACCAAAAGATGGGGGGCAAATTAGCACTATCTGGATGAATATTCTATTTGTTGTTCCGTATCTTCCAAGTAAAATCCGTGTTCGTCCATACAATTGGATTCGTCACCTTGCCCTACGCGGTCATCAGATAACCTTGTTATCCATTTTAAGTGGTGAAGAGGACCTGCAGATCTTGGAAGAATTGAATAAGTATTGCGAGCGGGTCGTGACCACGAATCTTTCGAGATGGCGCTCAATTTATAATTGCCTTGCTGCGATACCAACAAAAGAACCTCTTCAAGCAGTATATGCCTGGGAGCCGAAACTAGCTGAAACACTTTACAAATTAGCAACTCAGACAAATGATCGAAAAGCTTATGATATAGTGCATATAGAACACCTGCGTGGGGCAAGGTACGGAGTTGATTTGATCACGAGATCGACAGCGATACCCGGTCGTCTGCCGATCGTCTGGGATAGTGTTGATTCAATCAGCCTGTTATTTCGCCAGGCGGTTGTGCAGAGTACAAGCATTCTGAGTAAAAGCCTGACACGTTTTGATTTAAAGCGAACTGAGTGGTATGAAGGATGGTTGGTCGGTCAATTTGACCAGGTATTGGTGACTGCGGAGGAGGATCGGCAAAGCTTGTTGTCACTTCAATCAAGATGGAATAAAAAGACCGGGGTTGATGTTTTGCCGAACGGTGTCGATCTGGATTATTTTTCTCCGGCAGAAAATGGCATTCGAGAAGATCAAACGATCATCCTCAGCGGAAAGATGAGCTATCATGCCAATGTTGCGATGGTCGTGAATTTTATCGAGATGATCATGCCGCGTATTTGGGCGAAGCGACCAGAGGTTAAGGTGTGGATCGTTGGGAAAAATCCACCATCAAGACTCGTAAACTATAAGAGAATGAAAAACGTAGAAGTCACTGGTACGGTGGAAAATATGCGGGATTATTTAGCTAAAGCCACACTGGCAGCGACTCCCATCGATTATGGAGTGGGAATACAGAACAAGGTATTGGAGGCGATGGCTTGTGAAACTCCTGTAATTGCCTCTCCACAGGCGGTCTCATCGATAAATGTCAAGAACGGTAAAGATATTATCGTCGCGGATGATCCCGAAGATTTTGCCAGAAAAGTGATATTCTTGTTGGATGACCCAGAATATCGGGAATCTATTGGTAAAGCTGGCAGAAAATTCGTAGAGAAGAACCATGATTGGCGGATTGCTGCAGCGCAACTGGAAGAAATTTATTTCAGGTCACTTAATCAACCTGTAGATTCGTAACATGCATGGCAATAAATCGATGATATTGTTGAAGGGTACTGGGAAATTAATTTATGGATCTAAATAAATATATCTTACCAATTCGCAGATGGTGGTGGTTGCTTGTGGTAGCCACCTTGATCGCTGGGGTCTCCAGCTACTTGGCAACTTTGAGGCAACCTCCGATTTACCAGACAATGACGACATTGATGATCGGACAGATAATTGCAGATCCTAATCCAACTGGAGCCGAGTTTAATTTGAGTCGCCAGTTAGCGCAGAATTACGCTGAGATTGCCAATCGAGAGCCAGTCCGCATTGCAACAAAAGAGGCCTTGGGATTAAACTGGCTACCTGAATACCGAGCAGTTGCCCTGCCTAATGGCCAATTTATTGAAATCTCTGTTACAGATACAGTGCCTGAAAGAGCCCAGGCGGTTGCAAATGAATTAGCTCGCCAGCTCGTATTACGCAGTCCTTCAGGCGACCAGTCAGGAGAACAAGATCGCCAGGCATTCCTGCAAACACAATTAGATAATCTTCAGGTGCAGATCACAGACACTGAAGAAGAGATTCAAAATCTGCGCATATTGCTGGGAGAAATGGACAGTGCTCGCCAAATTGCGGATACCCGCTCTCAAATTGCTACTTTGGAAGCGAAACTCACCGATCTCCAGGGGATATATTCGGGGTTACTTGCGAACACACAAAGTGGGGCAGTTAATTCACTGAGTGTAATTGAAAAGGCTTTTTTGCCTGATCAACCGGTTGGCCCAAACAAACTGCTCACGATTATCTTATCTGCAACAATTGGTCTATCATTTGCTGTCTTGGCAGCATATTTGCTGGAGTACATCGATGATACAGTCAAAAGTCCTGAAGAGGTGGTCGGTTTAACCGGTTCCCCGGTGATCGGTTATCTTTCCGAACAGCACTTGAAGGATGTCAATACCCTTTTCGTAGCCGAGTTCCCACGCCATCCGAGTGTTGAGGAAATTCGAAGTCTCAGGACAAATCTTGAATTTGCAGGAGTCGACCAACCATTAAAGACTTTACTGATCACCAGTACGGATATGGAAGTTGGCAAGACCTCGGTAGCAGCAAACCTTGCGGTAGCAATCTCACAGACTGAAAAAAACGTGATCCTTCTTGATGGAGATATGAGAAGACCGAATGTGCATAATTTCTATGGATTTCCAAACAATCTTGGCTTGAGCGATGTTTTTCGGGGAGAATTTAATATCCAAGACATAGTAAAAGATTGGCCAGGTGGTTCAGTGATTGTGGTCACCGCTGGTGACCCACCTCCGAATCCTGCAGAGCTGCTCGGTTCGAAAAAAATGAGTCAGATTTTAGATTATCTTACAAAATTGTCTGATTTGGTGATCATTGATGGACCACCGTTTATTGTTGCAGATGCCCCGATATTGGCTTCCAAAGTTGATGGGGTATTGCTGGTAATTGAATTAGGGCAAACACGTGCTCCGGCGATTAGATCCATGATGGAGCAAATAAACCGATCAGGAGCGAAAATAATTGGTGTTGTCTTAAATCGTTTACCTACAAAGAAACTTGCATACTACACGGGAAATCTGAATTATGCCTCCTATTACAGCAAAAATGATTGGGAAGATATTCCGAAACGGGGAAAGGAACGGAACAGATTCTCCTTCTGGCCATTCAACCGGCAGGCGAAGTCAGAAATGGATTCAGGGAATCCCCGGGTATTTGAGGAGGTAGATTTTATTGAAGGTGACAGTGATGGATTCAGCTGGCGTGATTAAAATCTGTGAATTGCAATCCAGCATTTATTTGTCTGGAATAATTTAATCCACAGATGCTAAGTGGTTGAGATGAATAAGGGGCTATAAGTAGGAATAAAATTCTTCATGAAGAGTCAATAATGGGCTGTCTGCAAAAAGAGACAGCCCATTTTGATTTAACCTTTTTCAGGAATTATTTCGATGCTGTTCTTACTTTGTTCTCTAAAGTACGCGAGAGGATTTGATCTAATTCCGCATTGGAATGGGTTGATTTGTTTTTTGGGTCTCCCCGATCTTCAACGATTCCTGATTGTGTCTTCTCCATCGCTTCTCGGAGCGCAAGCTCCATAGCCGTGGGAATTACTTCTTCTGGTTCTTCGGGCACTACGGCAGGTCCTGTTTTTCCTTTTTTCTTCTGAGTGCTTGTCTGTTCCAGTACAGGTTTCTCTTCAAGCGCTTTCATGCTCAATTTGATTTGTTTTCTCCGCCGATTAATATCCAGGACCTTGACTTCGACTTCCTCGCCTTCCTGGACCACCTCTTTTGGATCCTTGATATAGTCGTGGGTTATCTCGCTTATGTGAACCAGACCAGGACGCTCGGCTCCAATTTCGACAAATACCCCAAATTTTTCGATCCGGGTGATATTCCCTTTGACAACCAAACCGGGTTCAATCTCACGCCACTCGAGAGGTAGTGGTTCGATCATGGTCAATTCTAGGCGTTCCCTTTTCGTTTCAATACGTTTGACCCACACTTGTACCTGTTGACCTACCTGAACTACATCCTCGACTCGGTTTACCGGGTCTTTCTGCAATTGTGAGATATGCACGACACCCGGTTTCTCTAAACCGATGTCCACTACAGCTCCCGCGAGCGAGGTTTTCACCACAGTGCCAGTGAACTGCATCTTTCGCTTTACATCGGAAAGTTTTCTTATCTCCGCGTTTTCAGGGGTCGCTACAACTTTTGATTCCATAGCGCACGCTCCAATACATTATTTCTAACACAATCGTCATATCAATGACGAGATGATAGCTAGAATGGAATTATGGGTGCAGGAGGGGCAGCACCCGCAATTGAGTATTATACATGGCGAAGGAATAAAAGTCAAAACAATGATTATTAATATTCCTTTAGGAACCTGAATATTGCGGCTGGTGAGTTAATAGGCTTTCAAAGACCGCAAGGAGCTCCTCCTGCCAATCCGCGATTGACTTGTAAGGCATCCAGAGTGCAGTTTTTCCAATTCTTACCTGTTGGTCAAATTCTGGAAGGATTGATGGTATCTGATCATTTTGGAAGCGCAACACTATCTGGTTATTCTCAATAATCACGCTGGCAATATTGGTCATCTCTGCTAAAAGTTTGATTTTCAATTGGTAAAGCAAGTTTCGGACAGGCGTGGGGGGAATACCAAACCGATCAATGAATTCTTCAACTAAAGCTTCTATTTCATCCATTGATCGTAAATCAGCAATGCGGCGGTAAAGGTTTAGGCGCATATTCTTATCTGGGATGTAATCTGAGGGGATGCTGGCATCTAGTGGAAGGTCCACGTTTACTAACGGACGAAGAGCTTCTGCTGCCAGTGTGCTGGAATCAGGGGGGAGGCCACGTTCATTACGTTGACGGGTAACCGCTTCAGATAGCAATCGAGTATACAGGTGGAAACCTACGGCGGCGATGTGTCCATGCTGGCGAGTTCCCAGGATATCCCCTGCGCCGCGGATTTCCAGATCCCGCATGGCGATCGAATATCCTGCTCCAAGCTGAACATTTTCTGCAATAGTTTCAAGTCGCTGACGCCCTTCGGGAGTTGGATTTTTGCGGCGGTGTTTAAAGAAATAGGCATAAGCCCTTTGTGCCCCGCGACCAACACGGCCTCTTAGCTGGTAAAGTTGAGACAGGCCAAAAGTATCTGCACGATCGACGATCAAGGTGTTGGCGTTGGGAATATCCAGCCCGGATTCGATAATTGAGGTACTCAAAAGCACATCGATATCCCCAGCTGAGAACTGCTCCATTCTTTTCGATAGGATCTCTTCGTCCATCTGACCATGAGCAATGGCGACTCGGGCTTCGGGCACGATTTTATGGAGATGGCTGCGCATAGCCGATATGGTTTGAACCCGGTTGTGGACAAAAAATACCTGCCCGCCTCGCTCCAGTTCCCGCAGAATTGCTTGGCGCACCAGGCGCGGTGAATACGAGCCGACATGGGTGATTATGGGCAAGCGCTCCTCGGGCGGGGTGTTTATGGTGGAGATATCCCGGACACCGGTCAACGCCATGTATAATGTTCTGGGAATAGGAGTCGCAGTGAGGGTCAGGACGTCGACTTCTGTACGCATCTTCTTTAAGTGCTCTTTATGTGTCACCCCAAAACGCTGTTCTTCATCTATGATAAGTAAGCCCAAATCATGGAATTCTACATCCGTTTGGAGAAGCCTGTGCGTACCGATGATAATATCTAAACTGCCCAGGGCGAGGCGGAAGAGGATTTCTTGCTGCTGTTGAGAATTGCGAAAGCGTGAAAGCATTTCCACCTCTACTGGAAAGGCTGCCAGGCGTTCTCTAAAGGTGTTGAAATGCTGCTGGGCAAGGACAGTTGTCGGCACAAGGATGGCAACCTGTTTACCATCCATTACCGATTTAAAGGCTGCTCGTAGTGCGACTTCTGTTTTACCATAACCGACATCTCCGCAGATTAACCGGTCCATCGGCTGGTGGCTTTCCATATCCCGCTTCACCTCAGCCAAGACTCTCACCTGATCATCAGTTTCTATATACGGAAAGCTCGCTTCGAGTTCACTTTGCCAAGGCGTATCTTTTGTAAATGCGAATCCTTCGATGATTTGTCTGTGGGCATAAAGGTTCAGCAAATCCTCGGCGATTTCTTCAACTGCTTCTTTTACCCGATTCTTGACATTTCGCCATTCAATACTACCCAGACGGCTGGGAGAGGGAGGGCGTTTGTCAGATCCAATATACCGCGTAATCCGGTCGGCTTGATGAACCGGGATGAACAGCTGGTCCCCTTCAGCATATTCGATTGCCAGGTAATCCCTTTCGACTCCTTCCACAGATCGTGCAACCAGTCCTAAAAATCTACCAACACCGTGATCAACATGCACAACCCAATTTCCAATTTCCAAGTCCGCGTATGCAGACTCAGGAGCTTCGGCAAGGGTTCGATATCGCTGGCGAGGTTCAGGTCGACGCCAACCGAAAATCTCACCATCGGTGAGTAAATGGATTGGTGGGCAGGATGGTTGGCTGAGGGTCCAACCTTCCGCAAGACTTCCTTCAACAAACACGGGAAACAACGTACGTTCGTCCCCCCTGACGGAAAGTTCTGACCACAATTCGTTTAAGCGCGCTGCCTGACGGGAGACAATCACGATCCTATCACCGGCGAGGTATTGCTGGGAAAGGTAATCCAGAAGTGGTTTCAAACGCCCACCAAAGCGAGGTCCAGGAGTGAATCTCTGCGAAAATGAAGTGGGTTCCAACATGCCCGAGGGACCAAGTTCGATGGTTGGATGGCTGGTCATGGAATCTTGCAGTTCGGCCAGGGTCAGGTAGGGGATGGGGAAATCTTCTGGAAGTGAATTTTCCACAATTCGATCGGCGCGCATTTCAACTGCTTGCTCCTCGATCTCGAGAATGGTATCTGTAATATGATCAAGATTATCCAGGAGGACAAGGGATTTACGCGGCAGATAATCAAGCAGACTGGCTGGATAATCATGGAGGACGGGGATGTGGAATTCGGAATAGCTGCTGCCATCAGCTAGCGGGTCAATCTGAAGATTCTCTGGGAGGATGAATTCTCTAGCAGGGGAGACCTGCAATTTATTGATAGATTGGAGTGAACGCTGGGTTGCAGGATCGAACTTGCGCATGCTCTCAATTTCATTCCCGAAGAAATCCAGACGAATAGGATCGTCTTCAGCTGGTGGCCAGAGATCGATGATACCGCCCCTGCGGGCAAACTGTCCGGGGGAGATGACTGTATTTGTCGCCTCATAACCGCGTACGAGCAATTCACGAATAAATACCTCCATCGCCAAGATTTGCCCATTCTTGAGTAGCTTTACCGATTTGAGAAAGTCTCTCCGCGGTATTGTGCGGGTGATAACTGCTCTCGCTGGTGAGATGATGATCGGGGGTGGTTGGCTAGGTTGTATCCCCGGAATGTGGTAGGAAGAAAGAGCGTTGAGTACCTGCAGGCGTTCCCTGCGAGTTCTCTCTCCCCAGGGTGAATCCTCATAAAAGAGTGGACCTGGCTCAGGGAAATACATGCAGCGGGTGGTGGGAGTAAGGAGGTTTAGCTCATCGAAATTTGTGAGGGCGCGATCGGTGCGATCGGTTATGTACAATATAGGCGCCTGGAGTTTTTCGGATAAGGCGGCTAGAACAGGTAAGCGCGCAGATCGCCGCAATCCGATTCTTGGAAAATCTGTGTAGGATGATTCCGGGATTTTAAATCTTGGATCCGAGCCGCTCTCCAGTATCGTACTCAAGTTAGCGATCAGATCTGCGGCACAGGCGATAATTGGTTGTATGAGCAGAGTTTGCAAATCCGATTCATTCATATTTTATGAAGCATCCCTCAGAGTGATTTTATCCCGAGTTCAATCGTTGTCGCCATCTAGCTTGCTGTTATAGCGATTCATAGCAGTCTCCAATCCCTCGCCGAGATAAGTCAGAACAGCATCGGTTCCTCGTTCGAGGTATTGGTGCAGAAAATCCGCATCTTCACCAGTGAAATCTCGTAAAACATAAGCAGCTGCTCCTTTTGATCCAGGAGGTCGACCAACACCGAAGCGCAGGCGGGGGAAATCCTGTGTTCCCAATTGCTGGATGATCGATTCAACGCCTTTATGCCCTGCTGAACCACCTGATGGGCGGATGCGGAGTCTGCCAAACGGTAAATCTACATCATCATAGACAACCATAACATTCTCCATCGGGAGTTTGTAAAACTTCACCAGGGAATTGACAGATTGGCCAGAGAGATTCATATAGGTTTGAGGTTTGGCCAAAATAATTGTGTAATCTTCAAGCTTAGCTTTTGTGACGAGGGCTTTTGATTCAAGACGCGCGAAAGTTGTCTCCAGACGTTCGGCGAGCCGATTGACCAGCATAAACCCAATATTATGGCGGCTGTTCTGATATTCACGTCCAGGATTTCCTAGACCCACAATGAGGTAGGTCGAGAGATTGCTAGTTGATTTATCCATGATGATCGCCATTGCTTCAGAAGGTAGCACAGGGAGATTTTCCCTGTGCTATCTCACTCATGTGTCTTTTCTCCTCCGGTTGCGTAAAAATTGGTTGAGGCCAAGTATCACAAAAAGACCGATGACGATAGCACTTCCAGTAGTAATGGACCTGCCGATATCTGCTGGATTGATTTGGGCAGGATTCGGCGGCAGCGCGGTCGGGGTCAAAGGTTGCGATGTGGTTATGGGTTCTGGGGATGGCGTTAGTGCCTGGGTTTCTACTGGTGCGGTGGTGCCAGTGGCAATGGGTGTGCTGGTTTCGATGGCAGTATAGTTGCGCACTCTCAATCCCGGCAGGATAAGGATTATTTGATCTTGATCTACATTCAAGACGACTCTGAGATCGTATTGGCCATCAGTTATATTTGTCGTATCCCATTCAAATTGGATCTCACCTGGAGTATCATCTTCCCTCTCCAGAAGATTAAACCATGTGTCGCGCTGGTCACCGCTATAGGTAAAGCTCAATTCTAATGAATAGGGCTCTTCCAGGTTAATTTCCGCTTGGACTAGGACTGTGCCCTGTAAGGCTTGACCAGGACTCGGTGATATTATCTTGATTTCATCGCCAGGAGAGGAGGTAATCTCCTGGGCATGGATAACCATGTATGGAGATATGAGGACTATCATCAAGATTGAGATCAACAGGTAATCGCGCATCGCAACCCTCAAGTTTAACATGGACAGGGGAGCCGGTCAAATTCGAATGTTGAGCATATTTTCCCACCTATTTATCGAATATTTACAAGGAGAGGTCAAAAGTGGAACCATTTTGAGAATAGGCTTTTCTAATTTAGAAGACTATAATGAAATTGCCTTTTAAATCGATTTGAATTGATTAAGGAATTACCAATCACAGTAATATTTGGGAGTATCGATGAATGAAAGTGCTTGGGATATCAATCCCGTGCTCTATAACCTTCACCATATGAATGAAATTGAAGACATCCCATTCTGGATAGCAATGGCTGAACAGGTCGGTGGACCTATTCTCGAACTGGGTTGTGGAACTGGTAGATTGTTAATCCCTCTGGCTATTAAGGGTTTTTCGGTATTGGGTTTGGATAACAATTTACCGATGTTATCTTTCTGCAGGAGACAAATACCACAAGAATTGCTTAATCGAATAGGTATCTTCCAGGCAGATATCCAGGAATTTCATCTTGAAAAGAAATTCTCATTCATTATATTCGCTTGTAATACCTACAGCACACTCACAGAGTATGCTCGCAAGCGAGCAATTTCAAGAATCGTTGATCACTTGAATGAGGAAGGAGTTATCACGATAAGCATGCCGAATCCCCATCAGCTTGCAGCCTTACCAGTTTACGGTGAGCCAGAAATCGAGACGCTGGTGATTCACCCAACGACAGGAAATCCAATTCAAATCAGCAGTGAATGGCGGCGGAAAGAGCAGATTGTGGAATTCCTTTGGCATTACGATCACATGTTTCCAGATGGGCAGGTTTCCAGGCAAACGATCAAATCCCGGCAAAACTTGCTAATGCCGGAGGTGTATCAGGCAGAACTGGTAGGTGCAAACCTTGAGATTATCAACCAATTTGGTGATTTTGATCGCAATAATTTCCATGATGAATCCCCATCCTTGATCTTTGTCACCAGAAAACTTGAAAAATTCTTATAAAATTTCAACATTCTGTTTGTGATTTTCTGATATTCCTTCATTAAGATTGTCATTATTAATAAGTAAACAATAAACCAAGGAGATTAAATTTCTAATGATGACGTTGTATGTTTCCCCATACCGCAGGATTGCTCAAAGACACACCATGGAAGGTAGACAGTTTCGCAACCCAAACCACCAAGCGCAATCGGTTGATAGGGAGAAGATTTTGGCAGTAGATGTCCAAACCGACGATGAATCGTATACGATATCCGCTTTGATTCCAGGAATTGAAGCTGATGAAATTAATGTTGAAATCCTCAATAAAACGATATCGATCAGCGGGGAATTCGATGGAAAGGTTGAGAATGAAGATGGTAAAGTTCTAGTAAGCGAACTACCTTTTGGGCGATTCAGCCGTGTACTTACTTTACCTACAAAAATTGATCATACGAAAGCAAGTGCAAACTTAAAAAATGGTGTCTTTACCCTGCGGGTACCAAAGGCAGAAGAAGATCGGCCAAAAGTAATTAAGATTAGTGCCGAATAAAGTTCAATAATCTATGAATACGAAAAGGGAAGGTTTCATACCTTCCCTTTTTTATTGGTGGTGAATTGTTCGAGATGAATTAATACCTTAGCAGAGCACCAACTTGATCGAAATCCTTTTCCACTTCTATGTCGCGCAAAACTTCTACTTCACCGCCATCACGCAAAACCCTTCGAACAGCTAATTCGACTGCGTCTGGGATTTGTTCGAATTCATTTTCACAGAAAGGACAAGATCTTAATACTTCAGTGGTCAGGTAACCACATCCCGTACAACGGTAGCCAGCAGCCTGATATCCTTCCCGAAATATTAGTGTGTGCACACGGCCATCGTGGACAGCATTCAGGGTATCCTCGAGGTTGATCACACCGGCTTGTCCTTTTGCTTCGCTGGTGATTATTTGTTGAACCAGTTTCGTTTGTTTTACCCTTTCTGCCTCATTCCCTGCTTGAAGGGCGCGTTCCATAATTTCTGCTTGACTGGCGTTCTTATTGATCGGGAATGTACCGACAACTAAACTTTGCCAGGATTTGGGTAAATGGCTGCGGAAAATCGTTACAATTTTTTCCGTTCCACCGATTAGTACCCTGCGGATGTTGTTTTCACTGAAGAAGTGCGCGGCGAATTCTGCAGCTTCCTTAATATTGCGTTCGACAACTTCTTCAGCGTAATTTGTCTGTCCTGCAATTCCTCCACGGCGCCCGGGGGATTGGGAACCCCCGCCCCGTTTGGTTCGGCGTACACTTTCTCCGGAAAGCTCTTGTTCTTCGATTATTTCTCCTAGATGGAAGTAAAGCAAACGGGTGTCAATTTTATCTACTAATGCGATTCCGTAGCCTCCATAAAAATCGAGGATATCTGCGAGCGGCTTAACATATGGACGATCGCTGATGTGAACTCGATCGCGAATTGGTACAGCGATTGAAAAGGTGCGAAAAAAATCTTCCTCGGCACAGGAGAACAAGGCAACACCCCTCCCGGACCAATCGAATTCAAAATTAATATACTGCTCGATATTTTGAATATCCTCGTTTAAATCAACATCTTTAAGCATGCTACGTAATCGAGGTTTATATGCATCTGCACTCCCCAGAGATGGATCAGTATTGAGGTAGATACTCAAGACTTTTGAATCGGTCTTAAATTCCAACAATTCCCGCAAATCTTGTTCGGTAAACATTGGACTCTCCTCTATGTATGTTTGTTGAGGGACAGATAACCGCTAGGAATTGAGCCAGATTATCCATGCCTTTAACTATCCGGATGATGGCTGACTATGGTCGTTTTCCAAGAGTCAGATCAACCTCTTTTTCCTCGTTATCTCTCAGAATTGTCAGGGTGATTGTGTCACCAGGGCTTTTTTCCTGAATCAAGTAAGAAAGCAGGTCACTGAAAGTTTGGATTGGTTGGTCATCGATAGCGATGATCAGATCACCACCAGAAAAAATATTGCGGAAATCTGTTGGAACTGTTCCGCCCCGCAATCCGGCATCCTCAGCCGGGCTGCCTGGGGTGATGCTGCTAATATAAGCGCCGTTGGATTGGGGTAGTCCTAGAGCTTCTTGTTGGAGCAAGTTGAGCTCGTTGAGACTGCTGATTCCCAGGTATGGGTAGTCATAGCCACCATCACTGATCAACGATGGTGCGACTCGCTTGACAATATTGATTGCGATAGCAAAACCGATCCCTGAATTGAGAGGTTCATCCTGGGAATTAATGTTAAATGTTTCAATAGCCCGGTTTACACCAATCACTTCGCCATCAAGATTTAATAAAGGACCACCTGAATTCCCTGGATTGATGGCTGCATCGGTCTGGATGATATCTCCAGCCGTGAAGAAACTACCACCAGGAGCAGAGCGGATCGAGTCGAGAGTGCGTCCTAAGCTCGAAACGATGCCGGTTGTCATTGTGCCGTTGAAACGAAACGGGCTGCCGATCGCAACCACAGTCTGTCCAACTTTCACCTTGGATGAGTCCCCAAGAGGGAGAGGGTGCAGCTCTTCAGGAGGAGCATCGACCTTTATGACTGCCAAATCAGAATCTGGATCAGTACCGATCACATCTCCTCTCGTCTTGAAGCCCGAGGGGAAATCAACCTCCAGATCAGAAACACCATCGATGACATGAAAATTGGTGATGATGTGACCTTCTTTGTCAAGCACAAATCCCGATCCCAAGCCACTTCCAGTTTCAGCGAGCACCTGTATAGCGACGACTCCTGGATTGGAGCTTTCATACAGATCGATTAGAAGGTCTTCTGCGGGAGAAGAAATGATAACGGATGGTACCTGGGTGACTTGAGGTTCAACAGCGACAGGAGATAAAACCGGCGTTACCTCACTCGGTGTTGTAGAAGTAGGTAGAACAGGATCATCTTGAGTAGGAATTGATCGCACCTCCGATAAAACCTGGCAAGAAAACATTGAAATGGCGATTACAAGCAGGAATACCACTAATCTGTTACGACTCTTCATTTACTGAATCCTTTCCAATAAAAATATTATCTAATAAATTCATTACATTCTCAATAACAAACTGAGTTTATTTTCTTTTTAGCTGTTTAAGCTGCATAAAGAGTTCTTTCTCTTTGGGTGAAATATTCCGGGGAATCTGGACATTAACCTTGACATAGAGATCTCCAGCCGCTTTTGGATTTTTTAACTGCGGCATACCACGTCCAGAAAGCCGAAAAGATTGTCCAGTCTGAGTACCGGGAGGGATTGACAAAACAACATTTCCGCTTAACGTTGTGATCTTGATCTCCCCTCCCAAGATCGCGGTGTAAATATCGATATCTACATCAGTATATAAATTATCCTTCTTTCTTCGAAATCGAGGGTCATCAGAAACCTGGATGACCAAGAATAAATCGCTTTTGGGGGAATTTGGGGCGGTCGAAATTGCCTCAGAAACTCGCACCTTTGTTCCAGTGCGTGCTCCTGGGGGAATGATGACCTCTTTTTGCTTACCATCGAGTTCGATACGTCGCGTTGTTCCTTGGAATGCTTCTGATAGGCTGATCGGCACTTCTTGTTGGAAGGTTTGAGGCTTTCTAGGGCTTCGAGTTGAAGAACCCCCCGCATATTGAGAGGCAGACATACCGCCGAAGATCCGGCGGAAGAACTCTGAAAAATCCCCGAAGCCGGATTCTCCAAATATATCGCCAAGATCACCCATCTCTACGCGGACATTACCTCCCCGGGGAGTCTGGACAAACCAATCCTCCCAATTGAATCCTCCGGGTGTCCCGCCGCGCTGTTGCCAGCTCGTATAAGATTCGCCTAATTGGTCGTAACGCTTCCGTTTCTCGGGATCTCTCAGTACTTGATAAGCTTCATTAATTTCCTTGAATTTTTCTTCTGAGACTTTATCACCTGGATTGCGATCTGGATGATGATCGAGGGCTAATTTGCGGTACCTGCGTTTAATTTCCTCTTCGGTGGCATTTCGGTCGACACCCAATACCTTATAATAATCTTTATACTCCATGTTTAGAAATTCCTTGAAGGGAGAGTATCTCTTCAGAGAGGAATGGTCATACTCATCCGCCTTGTTAATTAGATTCTATGCCTATCATAGTATCTAAGTCAAGCACATTTTGAGGAATTTATATTATTCTAACCAAATTATTATTTAATCGGGGGAGTTAAACGGCCTCCGCCGGGGCGGTGAGGAATCCCAGCGGAGGCGTTCGCCAAAGGAGGAAACAGCGTTATGTATAAGGAATTTTTTTGATTCCAGTTTCTTTCTGCGCTAATATAACACGAAATCGAAGTGTTCGTTGAATACCAATTATCACAAGTTATGTGTGATGATACTCACTTCGTGGTAAGGGATTAGCAGTGGTTAAATTGTGGAGAGAAAATTGTAAATCAGCTGGTTAATTTCTTCCGGATTCTTATATACCCGCACCTGTATTTTCGGGTGATTATTACCACAGATCATCTTTGAAATGCGGACATCTTGCTTGTGGAGGCATAGAACTGGCTTATTCTTGGACAAGGCATAAGATATTTCGTAGCCTACCCCGTGTGAGGGAGTACTAACTTCTGCGATCAAAGCATCACAATTCGTAATCCATTCAATATCCCTGCAGTAAATTTCTTCTGGGTCCACGATATCTTCCAGATCCATGACCTCTGGGCGTGAGAGATGGGCTGTTGGTACTTGATGACCGCCAGTGTGGATGGTATCAACAATTTTTTGATATATTGATTCTTCCTTTCGTCCCCCGGTAATTGAGCAGGCAAAGTATATATTCATATTTTAAATATCCATCTTACGGGTCTGGTGATCCGGTTTGTTGGATAGCGTAATAACTGCAGATGTCATTGAGCGGGCATTCTTGACACCTCGGATTTCTCGCTTGGCAAATCTCACGACCCAGACGGATCAAATTCAAATGGGCTGGATAATATGTCTCCTCCGGCAGGAGTGCCGCGAGATATTCGTGAGCCTTTTCGGGATTCATTTTTTCGGGCCTGATTCCCAACCGTCCGCTTACTCGGTATATATGCGTATCGACGGGAAAAGCGGGTTTGTCCAAAGAAAACTGGAGGACAATTGCGGCAGTTTTTGGGCCTACACCTTTAAATTGAAGCAACCATTGGCGGGCTTCATCCGTTGACATCTCGGAAAGAAAAGATAAATCCAGGCTGCCTCTTTGCTTGGTGATTTCCTTGAGTAAATTTTGAATACGGGGTCCCTTTTGGTTAGCAAGACCAGCAGGGCGAATTGCTGCAATAATTGCTTGGATTTCGGCATCCCGAACTTGTTCCCAGCTCGGGAATTTTGCAATTAAGGATTCGAAAGCCCGGTCACGATTCGTGTCATTGGTATTCTGGGAAAGTATGGTAGACACGAGCTCATCAAGAGGGGGAAACGGATTTCGCCAATTAGGATAACCATATGTATCCATCAGCTTCTGGTGGATGGCAAAGGCTTTTTCCTGATTATCCATGGTCGCTGCTGAATCCGATAAAAGGGTATCTTCTTTAGATGAAATTGAGCTGGAATGCGGGACGAGTGAACCCTACCTCGATTTCCTGCCAATTCTTCAATGGCAGTGTTGGACCAAATTCGCTCAGGTTATTTTCCTGGGAGGGGTTGAGTGCTTTAAGCTGCCGGAGAATCTCCAGGGATATTGCTGGTCTCGCCCGATTGCGAAGATCACCGTCGGAAACTTTGAAAGCAATTCCTAATGCAGGTGAATCCTGGTAAAGTGCACCAGGCATGATCCCGATTGCTTGGTATCCCTCTGCGCCGCCTTTCGAGATAATATTGCCCACTGAGACCTCCATCAAGCGGGTGTCAAATCGTCCCGGTCCGCCCACCATGTATGGCTGGCTGGTCATGGCGCTAGCAATTACCCGGCATGCACTGGCACGCTCTTCAGAGAGACCTTGCGGATCGCAAAGACGGGCATAAGCAAGCGCTGCATTGAGAATTGGGATGGCAAAATTGGGGGCTGAACAACCATCGATACCTACCCCGACTTCTTGGCCCTCTATGCCACTCATCTCGGCGAATGCTGACAGGATTTTCTCCTGAACCGGATGATTAAATTCCAGATAATTCTCAGTAGACCAGCTCTTCATATTCGCAAAAGCGAGCATACCGGTATGCTTTCCCGAACAATTATGTCGGTTAGGTGAAATATCATCCCCCCGCTCGCGCATTTTCTCTGCAGTTGCCGAATCGTAAACCGGATGAACTCCACATTTCAATTCGGATTCAAGCACACCAGCCTTCTTTTGGATGCTCGTAACACAATTGACATGCTGATCTGTACCGGAATGAGAGGCACACAACAACGCGATTTCATCTGGGGTTAAGCTGAAATATTCATGACCATTATTCTCAATGAACGGCAAGGCCTGGAAAGGTTTTGCCGAGGAACGCAGAAAAGTGAGGGTGTGTGGATCGCCATACCAGGCGACCAGACGTCCCTGGTTGTCAGAGACTGCGATGGAACCATAATGCACTGACTCAACAAACTCGCCGCGAACGAGCTCGTAAAGGGGCAATTGTTCTGTATTTGATAGGGGTATTTGCTGGGAGAATATTGGTCTAGTCCTATTCTAAAGAGTCAAGGGTTAGATAATGTTGGGTGTAGTAATAATAGAGTCCATGGCGCAACCGCTGAATATAATGTTTGCGCCGATTAACAGGCAGGGACATTCCGGAGATCAACCCCAATATCATATCCTCAGTCATTTCAGGAGGGGCATCTTTGATCGCCAGTTTATCGAGTCCGCGCAGTATCTTCTTCAGAATTTTTTGTTGGGACTGGATACTTTTTATACCATTTGGCCCACCTCGACCACTGATTATGGTAAATTGTTTATAAGATGTCTTGAGCAGCTCCAGTGATTCGATCCATGCAGGCAGGTCCGCAGAAGCAAGAAACGGTGGTTGATCGTTCAAAATTGTATCCCCGACGAAGATCACCTTGGCAGAAGGTATGATAACCCAGATCGATCCCAATGTCGGTCCCGGGTGATGCTCAAGAATTATCTCGGGACCTCCCCATTGAAAATAAAGACGATCTGAAAAAGTTATATCTGGGATAGCCCAGCGAGTGCCAAAAACATCATTGCTGACTTCCCATTCTGCACCGCTATCTACACTGTGGCCTTTGAAGACGGATGGACGATTTCGAAATACCTGGGCGGTAGTCTGGTGGGCAACAATTGTACAATCCAGCGCACGAGAACCAAGGGTGCGATCAAGGTGAGCATCAAGGTTGACCAGGATCCGATTTGAACCTATTGAGAGATTGGTAAGTGTTGCTCGCCAAGCCCGGGCGTCTTCTGCCCGTAGCGGGGCATCGACCATTAAGGTCCCATGAGGCAAGATCAAAGCCCCAAGCGTAACGCCAGCGAAGGCATCTTCTATATATATACCGGGTGCAATCTGGTGCATAATTACTCCGCAACAAATTTGAAGTTCGGTTTACTTCAATATAACCCAAGCGTTTCTCAATGAAACAATACGAAAGGTTTTAATCCTTTTCGACCAGGGGTAAAGTGAAACAAAACCGGGAACCTTTTCCCAATTCACTTTCAACCCATATCTTACCGCCGTGTCCCTCAATCGCCAAGCGGCAATAGGCTAACCCTAAGCCGAAACCTTTTTGGCTGTCTTGAGGATTCAGGCGAGTGAACTTGTCAAAGATATGCTCCTGGTCAATCTCCTTTATTCCAGGACCAGAATCTTGAACCCAGACCTGAGCATAGTTATCTTCGAGCGCAGCACCCAGTATGATCTCTCCGTTGGGAGGGCTGTATTTTACCGCGTTTTCTAATAGGTTAATGATCACTCGGCGGATCATGTCCGCGTCTATCAAAACGACTGGCATCTCAGCAGGGATTTTTAACTGGATCATCTGGTTTTTCGTATCCGCAACAGGTGATACGGCTTCTACGGCCTCAATTGCTAAATGCATGGGTGAAGTTGATAACAGGTTGACAATCGGCTGACCGGTTTCCAGCCGGCTCATATCCAGGAGTGAATTCGTCAACCGTTGAATACGTTCTGTTGAACGCAGGGCAATATTCAATAATGAGCGAAAAGCCGGATCCCCATCTTGGGGAAGCATGGTGTTGAATACATCTAGGCTGGAGACGATATTGGATAACGGTGAGCGAAGATCATGATATATCATGGAAATCAAGTCCTCCCGAAGTTTGTCATATTCTTTTCTCTCACTGATATCTCTTATCAACCACTGAAAATTTACCTCTCCCTCCATAGCGAGTGATCGAATAAAAACAAGCACAGGGGTTTTTTCTCCCTGCTGGGTAAGTAATTCCGATTCATAGGAAACGATTTCCCCCGTGGGGATTGATCTGTAATCAATCATTGGTTCGTTTTCAGGACTGGCGAGGAGCTGGCTTACTGGCCTGTTTAATAGCGTGTCTTTGTGGTAGCCTGTGAAGGTGACAGCTTGGTGGTTTGCTTCCAGGATTATCGAATCCAAATCGGTGATGAAGATCGGATCGATGCTGTCTTGAAATAACTCGAGGTATCTTTTCTGAGCCGATTGGACTTGTTCGTATAACCTTGCGTGGTTGATGGCTGTGCCTGCCAAACTGCCAATTCCGGTTAATACTTCCAGCGCATCAGGATCGAATTTTCCAGCGATAGGATTGAAAGCTTCCAAGATGCCAATAACCTTATTCTGGGAAATTAATGGTGCACAGACAATAGCGCGGATATTTTTATCGATATTTTGTTCAAATTCGAGAACAAAACGGTTGTCGGTGGAGGTATCCTCAATAATTTCACCCCGGCCAGCTTCGGCAACAGATCCGGCAAAACCCTCGCCAAGCTTTAACGAACGATCGATATGATCTTCCTTTACACCTGAAGAAGAAGCAACATAGGATAAGGTCTCATGCTGGGGATCAATTAGGGCAAGCGCAACGATTTCGACTTGGAGCGCTTCACTGATTTGGGAAAGGATGCGTTGCAGAACTTCATTCGGGTCAAGTGTTGAAGTAATTTCGGAAGCACTCTCGGCGAGGGCAGTCATGATCCTTGCCCTGCGGTGGGTTTCCTCATACAGGCGCGCATTTTGAACAGCAATGCCAGCTTGATCTGCGATCGCTTGAATCAAATCTAGGTGAGCCGGGGAGAAGAAATCTGGGGAGGGATGGACAAGGGTCATCACACCAACCAGTTGCAGGTGGATGATGAGTGGTACACATACTGCGGATTTTGCTCCGCTATGCTGATTATCATCATCAGGCCGCTGAAGCCAGCGTCTATCCTTACCGGTGTTAGAGACGACAGTCCCTTTCCTATTGCGGATAACCCAGCCGGCCAAGCCATCCGGGAGAGTCTCAGCAAGCTGTGCAGCAGCATTGGTAATTATTTTGCTTCCAACGCAAATAATTCCATCGATTGGAACGCCTGAAGTATCCAGAACTATAATGCTTCCATTTACCGCCCCAACGTTGTGCATGGACAGGGTGATCACGCGCTCCAGAACCGTGGCTAAATCGAGGGCTGAAGTCAGCTCACGGCTGATATTGTAGAGTAATTCAAGAGATGTACGCGCAGTGGTGGAATCCCCTTTATTTTGCATACGAAAATCTTTTTCCTAATCCGGAGTCCGGAGCAACGATACCTTACTCCGGGGTAAACCTGTGAATTGAACTGGTTTCATGCCCTCAAATCCAAATCACTTTACGGAGTATAGCACAAGAAAAGCGGTGTATTGTTGATTTTATTCGTCAGGGGATTTCGACCTCGTGATATGGTAAATCCAGCATAAACACCTCTAAGGCTAGGCGCGGATTAACATTGTGTGCCAAGTGGTTGAAGACTCGTTCCATTCCCTGGACAACTGACAAGGACTGTTTGTAGCCTAGTGACTCAGATATTTTTTCGATCTGTTCTGAATAATCGAGATTCGTTATTTGTGATGAGCTGTCGCTGATTTTGAGTAAAACATCATGCCAAAATCCAAGCCAGATTTTCAATGTCTCAGAAGAAGCCTTTCCATCCTTGGCCAGCCCTTCTGCATATTCAAACCGTTCAACTCTATCTGCCACCAATAATTTGATTAACTGATCCAAGGATGTCTTTCGATGTTCAAATTTACCAGGATCTAAGTGCAACTGCACAGAATACCCGGGTCTGCCGGATGAGAGGTGAGCGAGCACATCCACATCTGCGGAGGAAAGGTTAAATTTTGTTTGAAGACCATGTTTGACTATTTCGGTTGCTACAGGTCTTAGTCGGATGTGTTCGCACCTGGAGACAATGGTCGGCAAAAGCACATCTGGACTGGAGGCTGTCAAGATCAAGATCACCTGCCGGGGTGGTTCTTCGAGGGTTTTGAGAAGAGCATTTGCAGCTTGCTGGTTCGCTTCTTCAAATCGAAGGAGCAATCCCACGCGGTATTTTGCCTCGTAGGGTGCAAGCGAGAGACCATGCTGTAAACCGCGGATCTGGTCAACCCTTAATTGAGCGCCGGGTGATTCAGCCTCGATTACCGTCAGATCAGGATGATTCATCTGATCAATTAGAGTGCAGGTTCGACAATTGAAGCAAGGATCCCCATTCTTATTAATTTTGGGACAATTCAGTGCTTGGGCGAAGCGGAGAGCTATAGACGTCTTACCGATGCTCTCTGGACCAGTGATCAGGTACGCTTGTCGGTGATTCTCTTCCCTAACATGTTGCTGGAGCAACCGCACCGCCCAATCATGACCAATCATGTTCCAATTCATTCTGGTCGATCCTCTAAATAATTTCGTAATCAGGTGATAAAGGAATCACTACTTCATCCTGCCAGTCTGCACTTTTTTTTCTCCGAGGGCTATCTTGTCAAACAAGGCAACGAGTTGCTTTGGTCTGATGGAGAGCGGTTCATTTATCCTTTTTGTTGCGAGTTCGGCATAGCTGGGGATTTTCTCGTAACCATAGTAATTCCTTTCAAGCGCTCGGGCAACTTTCAATGTTTGACCGGAACCAGAAAAGGGATCCAGGATAAGTTCACCCGGATAGGAATATAGGGTGATCAGGCGAAAAGGGATTTCTTCAGGAAACGGGGCGGGATGATCAATGGTGCTGGGAGGCACGGGGGCAATATGCCAGATATTGTTCGCAGTTTCCAGAGTGAACAAGGCATCAATCTCGTATTCTGCGTTAGCTTTATCCAGGTTTGAACGGTCCTGGTATATCTTTGGACCATCTTTTCGGAAGATGAGGATGTACTCACTCATGATATTTGGATAATAATATCCCGGGAATGGTTTTTGAATAGAGACACCGGCTCGCTTCACGCCTGCAGTGCACTTATGCCAGATGATATCCTGGTGGAATTCCCAATCCTTCGCAGTAAGTCGAGCACTCAGGTCGAACGGAACAGGGTAGTGTTTTCCATTGAGCAGAACTGTACCAATTACAATCGCACAAAATCCTCCTGGTTTTGTGACTCGGTACACTTCTTGAAAAATCCCGACCAGCCAGTCGAGATAGCCCTGGTAATCTGAAAAACCGCTTGAGTAAGATCGGGTCCGGTAAAAACGCTGGTTATCTTCGGCATGAATTTCATAATCAATTGCGTTCCAATAAGGTGGAGAGGTGACGGTCAAGGCGATACAGCCGTCATCGATCTCACGCATATTTTCACAAGAATGGGGAAAGATTTGGTTTACCATATTCTTTGCTGGGGCTACCATTGAGGATTATACATTACATTGTCGTTGATTCTCGTTTCAACACCCAAATCTTTCAGGTCGTTAGCTTTCTGTTGACACACTCAGAGGCAGACGTTACAATCCCCTCGTATGGAATATCTCTCCAGATTGAACGGACAACAGAGGCAGGCGGTTACCACCGGATTGGGTCCAGTACTTGTTCTTGCCGGTCCTGGATCCGGGAAAACGCGGGTATTAACCCAGCGGATCGCCTACCTGATCGGAGAGATGGGGGTTCGCCCATTCCAAATTCTTGCCGTTACATTTACCAATAAAGCCGCGCGTGAGATGGAAAGCCGGGTGGTCGAATTAGTCGGGGATCGGGCATATGGTTTGACCCTGGGAACATTCCATGCGACCTGTGCCCGAATCTTGCGGCGGGAAGCAGAACACCTCCCCTTCCAATCGAATTATGTCATTTTTGATACAGATGACCAGCTGAGTGTTGTAAAACGGGCTTTATCTGATCTGAATATCGATAAAAAACGTTACCCCCCACAAAGTCTCCTGGGTTCAATTTCAAGAGCGAAGAATGAGCTACTCTTGCCCGATGAATTTGCTCCGGAGAATTACCGGGATGAAATTGTTAAGCGTGTATACACCCGATACCAAGAGATCTTATTAGCCAACAATGGCCTGGATTTTGATGATTTGCTGCTCTGGACCGCCCGCCTGTTAGAAGATGTCCCCGAGGTTCGGGAGAAATATGCTAGGCGTTATGTGCATGTCCTGGTGGATGAATTTCAAGATACAAATTTGGCCCAATATCGGCTTCTCACCCAGCTGGCTTCCAATTACCGGAATATTTTTGTGGTAGGCGATTCCGATCAATCAATATATGCCTGGCGGGGGGCGGATTACCGGAATGTACTGCGCTTTGAGCGGGATTTTACTGGATACCAAGAGATCCTATTGGAACAAAATTATCGATCGACCCAGGCAATTCTGGACGTTGCGATGGCGGTGATTGATCGAAATCCGAACCGAACCCATAAGAATCTCTCCACTTCGCGTGGGTTCGGCGAAAAAATCGTACTGCATGAGACTTATGATGATCGCGAGGAAGCCAATTATGTAGTGGAGAAAATCGCCTCCCTGGTCGCAACAAACCAGGCAAATACAGGGGATTTTGCTGTTATGTATCGCACAAACGCCCAATCGCGTTTGTTGGAGGAAGCGTTCCTGCATGCGAATCTACCTTACAAGCTTGTTGGAGCACAACGGTTCTACGGCAGGAGAGAGATAAAGGACATCATTGCCTACCTCCGCCTAGCCCACAATGTAAACGATGAGATCAGTTTAACCAGGATCATCAATGTGCCTGCCCGTGGCATCGGGTCAAAGAGCCTGATCACTTTACGTGCAGCTGCTCAGAAAAATCAAATTTCCCCTGGAAATATGCTTGTCGCTCTTGGCAGCAAACAGGAACAATACCTTGAACACTTCCAGAGCAGGATGGGCAGCGTATTGTCAGATTTTGGTGAACTTCTCGCTGGATGGCGGAAGCTCCAAAATGAGCTCCCCCCCTTGGCGCTGATGGACAAGATAATTGATGATACTGGTTATCGAAGCTATATTGATGACGGCACAGATGAAGGTCGGGACAGGTGGGAGAACGTAATGGAGCTCCGTCGTTTGGCTGACGAGTTCAAAGAAGCAGGCCTCGATGCTTTTCTTGAACGGGTAGCTTTGGTTTCTGATCAGGATACATTGGAAGGCAATGTCAATGTCCCCACTTTGTTAACCTTACACGCAGCCAAAGGCCTGGAGTTTCCCAATGTATTTATTGTTGGATTGAGTGATGGTGTGCTGCCCCACATCCGCTCATTTGACGAACCAGAGGGTATGCAAGAAGAACGCAGGTTATTCTATGTTGGAATCACGAGGGCGAAAGACCGCTTGTTCCTGGTACTGCCGCTTAACAGGAGTTCTTTCGGCTATTCAGAACCTGTGGATGAATCCCGCTTCTTGAGAGATATCCCCCAGGAATTGATCAAAGATAGTGGGCGTGCCAGATCAAGATCACACATCACTCGCTCAGGTGTCCTCCGTTGGGAAAAAGACAAAGTACCTACCACAGGGAAATCTGAACCCCTGTACCAGGCTGGGGCAACTGTGCTACACCCGGTCTGGGGTGAAGGTATGGTGCTCAACAGCCGAATTCAAGATGATGATGAAATCGTGGATGTATTCTTTGCAGGTGAAGGCTTAAAAAGATTGGCTGCTTCATTAGCGAAATTGGAGTTAAAAAGCTGATTCATGGTAGCAGGAAGACTTTAAACAATTGCCCTTCACTTTGCGTTAAGCACAGCTTATAATCCAAGCATGCCAATACTCGATCAAAATTCTTTTGAGTTCATCAGTAGAGGGACTGAATATACCAGGCGAATAGGAATTCGCCTGGGTACGATACTCAGGGATGGAGATGTAATCTGCCTGGAAGGGGATCTGGGTTCTGGGAAAACGACTTTTGTTCAGGGCATGGCGATCGGTTGGGGTTCGCTTGATCAGGTGACAAGTCCCACGTTCATTCTGTTAAACCTATATCGTCGCTTAGATGGAGGGCAGTTTCACCATCTCGATGCCTATCGATTGAAAGATGCTAAAGATGCAGAGGCACTCGATCTGGAGAGGTACATTGAGACCGGTCCACTGGCCGTGGAATGGGCTGAAAGGATCAAACCTGCGCTACCAGCAGATCATTTGTGGGTGACCCTGCGAATCGTCGACATGGATCAGCGCGACTTGGTTTTCACAGCTCATGGTTCTTATTACAAGAAATTGTTGGATAATTTCCGAATGCGAATATACGGGGGCCTTTAATGCTGATTGCGATTGATACCTCAACCCGCCAAATGGGGGTCGCGCTCTTTGATGGTGTGCAGATTCTCAGTGAGATGACTTGGCAGAGCCAACAATATCACACAGTCGAGTTGGCACCGACGGTTGCTGCATTGATGGAGCGTGCTGAAATTTCTATGAGCGAATTGGATGTTGTCGCTGTTGCTTTAGGCCCAGGCTCATTTACTGGCTTGAGGATTGGGATATCATTGGCGAAAGGCATGGCTCTTGCGGGTAGGCTGGCAATTGTTGGCATCCCCACCCTGGATATCCTGGCAGCTGCGCAACCCATCGATAAGATTCCCATGGCAGCTGTACTGCAAGCTGGTCGCGGCAGATTAGCTGTCGGTTGGTATAAGAATTCTTCGGGAAAATGGAAATCAGATCATAAAGTCCAGGTTTTTACTCCTCAAGATCTTTCCGAACAGATCAAATCACCAACCTATGTGGTTGGTGAATTATCCGAGGAAGAAAGGCGATTGTTCAGGCGAAAACGGAAAAATGTTACCCTGGCCAGTCCAGCACAATCACTCAGGCGTCCATCGTTCCTCGCTGAGTTGGGCTGGCGCCGCTGGCAAAAGAGAACCGTTGATAACCCTGCGACTCTTGCCCCAAGTTACCTTCATTACGATCAAACTAGCTCTTCATGATAAGCAATCGTAAATTTAATTTCCGCCCGATGCGGGATGATGACCTTGATTCGGTCTTAATTATTGACCACCTATCATTCAGTATCCCTTGGCCGAAGAGTGCTTATCTTCATGATCTGCAAAAGAATCAAAATGCGATACTTTGGGTGGCGGAGGACGTCTCTGAATCTCCAAACCGCAAAGTCATCGCCATGATCGACGTATGGATGATATTAAAGGATGCACATATTGCTACCCTTGCTGTCCATCCAGATTACCGGGGCCAGGGGATTGCTTCAAATTTATTGGAATTGTTACTGCTGGAAGTATATCGGAGAGGAGCAACCCGGGTGATGCTGGAAGTTAGAGAGAGCAATCTTAAAGCCCAATCAATTTATAGAGAGTTTGGATTTGAAGTGGTCCATCGGCGTCGGCGATATTATCGCGACAACCAGGAAGATGCACTCCTGATGAACCTGGAAGACCTGGAATCTGAAATTAAGACAAACCAAAGGTATAAAACCCTGCTTGCTAATCAGAGGAGTAAGGCAATTTCGGGGAATTAGGCAATATTGCTGTTGTTTGGAGAGGTGACACGTGAATTCTGAAGAAATCTTGAGTCAGGTAGCCACAGAAGTATCTTCGTGTGAATTGTGCGAGCTCCGCCATTCGCGAAAGAAAGCAGTCCCTGGAGAAGGACCAGGAAATTCCGAGATCATGTTCATCGGGGAAGGCCCTGGATTCCATGAAAATGAACAGGGACGTCCCTTTGTGGGAGCTGCAGGCAAATTCTTAGAGGAATTGCTGATAAAAATTGGTTTGAGTAGGGAAGAAGTATTTATAACCAATGTGGTTAAATGCCGTCCACCTGGAAACCGTGATCCCAAGCCCGAAGAAGTTGAAATTTGTACAAATACCTATCTCGATCGTCAAATTCAAGTCATTAATCCGAAAGTGATCGTGACCCTGGGTCGCTTTTCCATGGGCTTATTCAGACCAAATGCCAAGATCAGCAATGTCCACGGACAGGCTATCCAGGTTCAGGGGCGATTGGTTGTACCGATGTACCATCCAGCCGCAGCACTTCACCAAGGATCATTGAGACCTGTAATAGAAGGTGACTTCGTCAAGTTGACTGGAATGATCGCGGAGGGGAATTTAAGACAAATGGAGCAAGACGAAGAGCCTGAATCTGCGGATGAGCCAAAGCAGTTAAGTCTATTCTGAGGTATTGATGAATACAATTCAAGATTCTCTGCAAGAGAAAATTCTAGATCGTTCTGCAAAAATTGTCATCCTCGGTCTTGGGTATGTTGGATTACCTCTAGCAACCATTTTTGCAGAGGCTGGTTTTCATGTTGTTGGAGTTGAACCGGATCAGAAAAAGGTGGAAACCCTGAGAAGGGGTGAAAGCTATGTCCAGGATGTGCCCAGTGAAAAGTTATCCCGGTTGATCCAAGCGGGAAAATTGAAGGCGACCAGCGATTTTTCCGTTCTAAAAGATGCTGATGCGGTAAGTATCTGCGTTCCTACACCTTTGAGAAAGACGGGCGATCCCGATCTCTCTTATATCCTGGTTGCAACAGATGAATTAGCAAAATTCATGCACCCAGGAGTTGTTGTTGTCCTGGAATCGACCACGTATCCGGGAACTACACGCGAAATTCTGCTGCCGAAATTAACAGAGAACACTGGTTTACAAGTCGGGAAGGATTTTTTCCTCGCATTTTCGCCCGAGAGGGTTGATCCAGGCCGTGAAGATTGGACAACTTATAATACGCCGAAAGTGATCGGTGGCATCACTGCAGCCTGCTCGGATGTCGCAGCTTTATGGTACCAACAGGCACTTGAAACCGTTGTCCCGGTTTCCTCTGCTGAGAGTGCAGAGATGGCAAAATTGTTGGAAAATACTTTCCGCATGATAAATATCGGCCTAGTGAACGAAATGGCGATCATGTGCGATCGCTTGGGCCTGGATGTATGGGAGATAATCGATGCTGCTGCAACAAAACCATTCGGGTACATGAAGTTTACGCCAGGACCCGGTTTGGGAGGGCATTGTATACCCATCGATCCACTTTATCTTTCCTGGAAGCTGAGGGCATTGAACTACACCGCCCGTTTTATCGACCTAGCCTCAGAGATTAATACCGGTATGCCGCGTTATGTTGTCAGCAAAGTGCAGGATGCTCTTAACGAAAAAGCGCAGCCGCTGAAAGGAAGTCGAGTTCTCATTATCGGTGCAGCTTATAAACCTGATGTAGACGATATCCGCGAATCTCCCTCCCTGGACATCATCGGTTTACTGAGGCAAAAAGGCGCTGAGGTTGATTACCATGATCCATACATCCCCGAGATCATCCACGATGATTGGTCGATGAAAAGCGTTCCGGAAATCATGGAAAAAGTGCATGCAGCAGATTGTGTGGTGATCGTCACGAATCATTCAGCCTATGATTACGATAGAATTTTAGAGGAAGCGTCTCTGATTGTTGATACTCGCAATGCACTCGGATATGCAGGGCGTGAGAATTCCAAAGTTGTTCGCTTATGAGCAGTGAGATTAATTGTTGCTGCGGAGTGATTTCAGCATGGCCAATTACTTATTAACCGGCGTTGCAGGATTTATCGCGGCTCGTGTTGCTGAATTGTTATTAGCCGAGGGTCATACAGTCGTTGGCGTGGATGATTTGAATGACGCCTATGATATCCGCATGAAAGAATACCGCTTGGAACGATTAATCACACAACCAGGTTTTTTCTTCAAGAAACTGGATATCTCAGACAAGGAAGAAGTAGAGCGCTTTATTCAAGCTAGGCTTATCAAGGATGGTGAGCCAATATATGATGCGGTAATTAATTTAGCCGCTCGGGCGGGTATCCGCCAATCGGTCAAAGATCCGTGGGTTTACTTGAATACAAATATCATCGGGACACTCAATTTATTAGAAATATGCCGCCAGTATAAGATCGGAAAATTTATTCTTGCTTCGACCTCCAGCCTTTATGGAGCAAATGCACCTCAGCCCACTCCAGAGGAAGCAAACAGTGACCTGCCCCTTCAGCCTTACGCTGCCAGCAAGAAAGGAGCTGAAGCGCTGGCGCATTCATACCACTATCTATACAATATCGATGTCACGATCTTCCGTTATTTCACCGTTTACGGGCCGGCCGGGCGTCCAGACATGGTTATGTTCCGATTCGTGCAGTGGGTATTCGAAGGAAAGAAATTAAAGGTCAATGGAGATGGCGAACAATCCCGGGGTTTTACCTACGTTGATGATATTGCCCGGGGGACAATTCTGGGTCTAAGGCCGATGGGCTACCAGCTGATCAATCTTGGAGGACATGAAAGGATCAAGATTAACCAATTGATCAGAATTCTCGAGGACAAAATTGGCAGGAAAGCAGAAGTTGAACACTTGCCAGCTCACCCGGCTGACATGAGAAGTAACTGGGCAAATATCGAGAAAGCTGAACAGCTATTGAGCTGGCATCCAGAAGTATCTCTGGATGAAGGCATAACCCGGCTAATCTCCTGGTATAAGGCCGAACGGGACTGGGCCAGTCTGATAAGGACTGGTTGATCAGGATATCTATTCCGGTTTATGCCGATGCCAAAATCGCCAAGCAGTAAGCAAGGTGGGTTATTCAATCGCCTGATTGGCAGCGAGTTAATCCGCAGAGTGCTGAAGAATTCGGGGTATTTATTCAGCGCCACTGGAATCGCCGCAGCTTTAAGCATGGTACAAAGCATCCTCGTCGCCCGCCTGCTGGGCGTGACAGATTTTGGTATCCTAGGGACAATTACTCTTTTTACGAGCGTGATCAATAAATTCGCTTCTTTCCGGATGAGTGAGCTGGTGGTCAAGTACGTGGGGCAGTTTACCGTTGAAGGAGACGAGACGAGAGCAGCAGCTGTATTTAAATCCGCAGCCTTGCTGGAAACAGTGACATCCTTATTCGCTTTCGGATTGATCTGGTTATTAGCCCCCCTAGGTGCACAATACTTTGCCAAAGATACATCCACAACCTATTGGTTTGTCCTGTATGGTTTGATTGTCCTGGCAAATTTCATGATTGAAAGTTCAACCGGTCTCATGCAGATTTTTGATCGCTACAAGGTCATCGCCAGCATCACCGTCGGGCAAAGCCTTGTAACTCTAGGGTTAATTGCCATAATTTATCTAAATGGGGGAGGTCTATATGAAGTTGTCCTCGCTTATATGGCTGGAAAGATTTCTGGTGCTTTTGCTTCTGCAGTAGCTGCTTTTATCCTTGCTGCAGATAATTGGGGAAAGACCTGGTGGACAGCTCCAATTGGGCTGCTCCGAGACCGAACTCGTGAACTCGTTCGCTTCGCGGTCAGCACGAATATCAGTGCAACCATAAACCTGGTGAACAAGGATGGAGAGATTTTATGGGTATCTGCACTTACAGGCCCAACCCAGGCGGGATACTACAAACTGGCCTTGAGTTTAGCCAACTTAATTCAGCTGCCGGTAAGTCCCTTGCCCCAAGCAACTTACCCAGAATTATCACGTGAAGTTGCGGAAAAGAATTGGGGGAATATGCGTTATATTTTACGGCAGGGTTCTATAATGGCCTTTAGCTATTCGTTGCTCGCGGGAATATTTCTCCTCATTTTTGGAAAACCATTGATCTCCTTTTTCTACACGCCGGAATTCTTACCTTCCTATCCAGCTTTACTCATCTTAATGGTCGGCTTGTTAGTTGCCAATACTTTCTATTGGAATAGAATCTCGCTTTTGTCGTTAGGGTTAGCAGATTATCCTGCCAAGGTGAATTCCATTGCTGCTGTATTGAAAGCGATCGGTATTTTCACGATCGTACCTATTTATGGTTATATGGGAAGTGCCGCGTTACTTTCCGGCTTTTATATCTTTTCTGTAAGTTTAAATGCACGCAAGACTTTCCAAGAATTAAGACTTCGCGGGAGTATAACCTCGTGAAAGTTGCCATTATTGCTCCGACATATCTCCCTTCTCTCCGGGCAAATACTATTCAAGTGATGAAAATGTCTCAGGCTTTTGTTGCTGCCAATAACGAAGTGAGGCTTGCTGTTCCAGAAGAGTCAACAAAAGAACCGGCAACCGACCGCAGTTGGGAGTCGCTCGCCGAACAATATGGGCTGAGAGAGAGATTTCCAATCGAATGGATACCGGCAAGCTCAGCAGGTAAAAAATATGATTATGCCTGGCGTGCTGTAACATGGGCGGGAAAGTGGCAAGCGGAAATCATTTATACACGCCTCCCCCAAGCGGCTGCATTGGCAACTTTTAGAGATCATAAGACGATCCTAGAAATCCACGATTACCCGCAAGGCAGGATGGGACCTATCCTTTTCCGGGCATTCCTGAAAGGCAGAGGAGCAAAAGTTCTGGTCGTGATTTCCTCGGCATTGGCTAGCGATTTACAAAAGGATTTTGGTTCCCCAGAAATCCAGCTGCCGCTGATAATCATCCCAGACGGGGTGGACCTGGATCGGTACAAAGACATCCCGGAACCGCGAACAGCTCGACTCGAGCTGATAAATGGGACGGCTTGGCTGAATGGAGAAAATAAAGCCAGTTTCCAAGTTGAGAGATTCACTGCCGGTTATACGGGTCATATTTACCCTGGTAGAGGGGTGTCTCTGATTATTGAGATTGCCGGGTATCTGCCTGGGATGAATTTCCTCATCGTTGGTGGAAATCCTGCAGATGTTGAGCGGTACCGGAGCATCGTCGCAAAATCTCAATTGGATAATGTTTTCCTCACGGGATTTATTCCAAATTCCGAATTGCCCCGCATCCAAGCTGCATGTGATGTACTTTTAATGCCGTATCAAAAGCGAGTCTCAGCCTCCTCCGGTGGGGATATTTCCCGATATTTAAGTCCAATGAAGCTGTTCGAATACCTGGCATGCGGCAGGGCGATTTGTTCAAGTGATTTGCCTGTGTTTCGGGAGGTTTTATCTTCTGAAACAGCGATTCTCCTGCCTCCCGATGATGCACCTGCATGGGTGGAAACACTCAAGGACTTATCTGACCATCCGTCGGAATGGAAGAAATTCGCCGATAATGCAAAAAAAACAGCAGGAAATTATTCATGGGAAAACCGGGTCAGGAAAATGCTTACTGCGTTTGCCTAATATAATCGGAAGTATAGAAGGAAATTGGCCTTAGTCCTCCAAAACAAGGAATTTATGAGCTCTGATCTGGCAATTTTTGGTAGAAAAATCAACTGGCGGTGGGTCGTAACTATCGTTATCCTGATGGTTGGCTTATCCTTCGCTTTTGCCTGGGTATCCAGTGGGTTCGATAATATCTTCGATTGGCCAAAATTTCTTGTGACTTTTCTAGTCTCGGGCGGGGTTTATTTCTTGGGATGGATGGGGCTGGTAAAGGACAAATCAATTTCAGTACCGACATGGCTAGTTTGGTTGGTTATTGTGGCGATAATTTTAAGACTGTCAGCAGCCATTCTCTGGTACGCGGGTTTACCGAATTGGGGATATGCAACAGAAGTTGAGCAGGCAGGATATATCATGGCAGATGCCTTTGCTAGGGATACAGCTGCCTGGGAACTGGCCCAATCTGCTAAACCTTTAGTGATGGCGTTCAGCGATTACCGGGTTGTTGATCAGTATGGGGGAATGGTCTACCTCAGTGGTTCAGTTTACCGGTACATCGGGGGTGAGCACCACCACTCAATTCAATTCGCAGTACTCACCGCTGTTTTTTCATCAATAGCGATAATATTTACCTGGGCCTTCAGCCGGAGATTATGGGGAGAGAGGGTCGCGCTTGTCGCCGCGTGGCTGGTAGCGCTTTTCCCGGATGCGATCATATTAGGTAGTTCCCAGATGCGGGAAGCGTTCTTGATGACCTTGATTGCAGTTGGTCTCTATGGTCTTGTCAGGTATGTCCAGGATCGGACCTGGTCTGGGTTAGCTTGGTTGGCTGCCAGTCTGTTCTTGATCTTGCCATTTTCTCCTCCTATTGCGGGGGTTTTCTTGCTGGTGGTGCTGATCCTGGCAATATCAATTGAAGGCGTGCAGATATTCCACCAACCCAGATTCTGGGCGATTCTGGTTGCAGTGGCGTTTGTCGTGGGCATCGGAATATGGCTTGCCTGGGAACGGATTGCACCAGAGGGGATAACGAATCCCGTAGCACTTGTTAACTGGTGGTTCCGCGAGTCGGCGCGCTGGCAGGCGTACTTTGTTAAACGCTCATCCCCCTTAATCCGGAGAATTTTTAACACCACTCCAGATTGGATCCACACCCCAATCCTGCTTGGTTATGGGGTATTGCAGCCTTTTCTTCCGGGTGCTTTGCTTGACCAGGGAGCCCCTATGTGGAAGAGCATTGCCATCGTGCGTTCCGTCGGTTGGACATTAATCTTGCCTTTCTTGTTGGTTGCACCAGTTGTCCTCTGGGCAGAAAAGGAGAATAGAAGGCTTGCGTTCGGTGTAATCTCAACCGTCTGGTTGACGATCGTCATTGCGGCATTAAGGAGCGGTGGGGATCTTTGGGACAATCCCAGATACCGGGTTGTGTTTATCAGTTTACAAGCAGGCTTGGTGGCTTGGGTGTGGATATCCCAGCGTCAGAGCAGGAATCCCTGGTTGTGGCGCATGATCATTGGGCTGATGATCATCTTGGCATGGTTTGTCCCCTGGTATCTGCGTCGCAGTGGTCTCATTACCTGGCCGATAACAAATGTCTTTATCACCCTTGGGTTTGGCTTCGTGAGTGCGGCAATTTTCTTTATTTGGATGTATTTCAGGGGGAGACAGCCGAGAAACTTTTCACCCCAAGAGGAAGATCCTGGGGTAGATAAGAAGAATCCTGATTGAAAATTCGAACTGCAAGGTATCAAACCCCAAGCTTGATTAACTTCAAATCGAGATTTATAATTCAACAATTGAATTTTAGATCGAGGAGCAGGCGATGCCAACAGCGATAATCACCGGAATCACTGGTCAGGATGGGTCGTACTTAGCTGAGTTTTTAATTGCCAAAGGTTATCACGTGATTGGTATGGTGCGAAGGTCAAGTACGATCACATTCCAGCGTATCAAGCACATTCAAGATGACATCACCATTATTCAGGGGGATTTACACGACCAAAGTTCTCTGGTTGATCTGGTTGAAAGGTACCAGCCTGATGAAGTATACAATCTGGCTGCTCAATCCTTCGTTCCGACTTCCTGGAATCAACCGGTGCTGACAGGTGAAGTTACAGCATTAGGGGTTACCCGTCTATTGGAAGCGGTCCGATTGGTGAATCCCGAGACGAAATTCTACCAGGCCTCATCGAGTGAGATGTTCGGCAAGGTGCGCGAAGTTCCCCAGAACGAAAACACGCCTTTTTATCCCAGAAGTCCTTATGGCGTCGCAAAAGTGTACGCACATTGGATAACAGTGAATTATCGTGAATCCTATGACCTGTTTGCTGTCTCTGGAATTCTGTTCAACCATGAAAGCCCCAGGAGAGGGTTGGAATTTGTCACCCGTAAAATCAGTTATGGTGTTGCCAGGATTAAATTGGGTTTAACGAATGAACTTCGCCTGGGTAACCTGGAATCCAGGCGAGACTGGGGGTACGCAGGTGATTATGTTGAAGGGATGTGGCTGATGCTTCAGCACAGCATCCCGAAGGATTTTGTCATCGGTACAGGCGTGACCCATTCTGTCCGAGACTTGTGTGAATTGGCTTTCAACCACGTTGATCTAGATTACCAGGATTACGTTGTTCAAGATCCGCGCTTCTATCGTCCCGCGGAAGTGGATCTACTAATTGCAGATCCGAGTAAGGCCTTTCAAGAACTAAAGTGGCAGCCAAGAATTGGTTTTGAAGACCTGATCCAAATGATGGTTGATGCAGATTTGAAGCGCTTGGCGTTGGAAATTGATTAGTGAGAATCCATTTACCTTGCCAGTATGTATATATTATGCGATCTGGGAAGATCGACAATTCACCAGGTTAATAACGCCGATACCGGGGATCCAATGAAGAACCAAACAATTGTTGCCACGTTCCAGCTTTATAATGGAGCAGCTCTTGTGCTGGGCATCCGTTGGCGAAGGAACAGGAATACTCATTTCTTTTCCTTTGAGATGGAAATTATCCCCCCTTGACCTGTAAAAAACAAGCGTTATAATTCAGCCACTGAATTTTAAATCAATTATGGAAACTTCACCAGATCCTCACCGGGAAATGACTTTGCTCGAGAAAATCGAGTATGACCCAGACATAAACCAAGCAACGCTTGCGGCTCAACTGGGTGTAGCTGTGGGCACCGTTAATTGGCATCTGAAGCGGTTTGTTGAAAAAGGGTATGTGAAAGTAAAACGCGCCCAAAGGCGAAAATTGCGATATATCATCACACCTGAAGGTATTGCATTCCGCGCCCGATTAACCATGAATTATATTGAGCAATCAATGCACCTCTACAGGTTGGTGCGTGAACGGGCGAGAGAAGCATTGATTGAAATCAAGAAGGCTGGTTACAACAGCGTGCGTATCGTGGGAGATGGTGACATTGCAGATATTTGCCGGTTAACCTGTTTTGAACAGGGCGTCTCAGTTACTGAATCATTAGAAGCCCCATGGTTAGAACTTCGAGACATGAAAGTAATCCTGCATCTCTCCCATCCACACGAGAAAAAAGTAGTTTCTGCTGAAAATCAGGAAGATTAGATGACCGAGGAAAGTATTGGGAAGCACATTTTAATCACTGGAGGGGCAGGCTACCTGGGTTCTCTTCTGTGTGGTCACCTCCTGCGTCTTGGCTACATGGTAACCGCAGTGGATGATCTGCTTTATGGTGGGGAATCACTACTTGCTTATTTCTCTCACCCAAGCTTTGCGTTTGTTAAAGCGAACATATGTGAGCCGCGAGCGATAAAAAATACCATCGACTCCCAAAAACCCCGGCCAGCAGCAGTCATCCATTTGGCCGGGATCATTGGTTTTCCTGCTTGCCAGGCAGTCGGCAGGCAGGTGGCTTGGCGCTACAACGTTGAGGGAACGCAACGTGTCTTCGAACAGGCATTGGATCTGGGAATCGAACGCTTTATCACGGCCACCACTTATAGCAATTATGCTACTTCGCATGAAGATGCACCCGCCAATGAAGAATCTGCCCTCAACCCCCAATCTTTATATGCGGAAACCATGATTGGGGTTGAGAAGTATCTCATCGCACAGCGAGATTCCCCCTGCGCCCCGTTGATTTTTCGAATGGCTCATCTCTATGGCTTATCCCCACGGCCCCGTTTTGATCTGATAATCAACCAGTTTGTCTGGGAAGCCTACAGCAAGCGTGAATTACTAATTTACCAACGAGGTTATTCGCGTTCATTTGTCCATGTACAAGATGCGGTGCGGGGTATTGTGCTTGGATTGCGTGCAGATGAGGATATTATGCGTGGCCAAATTCTTAACCTCGGTTCTTCATCAGGCAACCTATCCAAGGCCAAGATCGTCGAATCGATCCTCAAACGATTGCCTGAGACGACTGTGCTTTACAAAGACCTCACTTTTGGAGGTGACATGCGAGATTTCCACATCTCCTACCAGAAAATCCGGGAAACTCTTGGATTCGAGACTGTCTACACGATCGAGGATGGCATAAAGGAAGTATTAAATGCGATACGAATTGGGATCATTGATAATCCCAATGACCAGCGATACAGGAATGCGAGGTTTATTGTTTCATGAGAAGGGAAGATATGGCAATTGAAAAGCAACCTATTGAACCAGCAGAATCATCTTTCTGGCATGATAAACGGGTGATTGTCACTGGTGGTGCAGGATTCTTGGGTCACTATGTAGTTGAAAAGCTCAAACAGCACAAGGCTAAGGAGATCATTGTTCCACGTATTGGGGATTACGATCTGACAGAAATTAAAGCCATCCACAGGCTGTTTGAAGATCATGGTATCCAAACTCAAGGGTCAAGAAAATCGGAAGACAATGCTGACAATCGAAACGTGATCGTTCTTCATCTGGCTGCACTCGTTGGAGGGATCGAATCAAATCGCAAGAGACCTGCGGAGTACTTTTACGCAAATCTCATGATGGGTACCCAGCTCATGCATGAAGCCTGGGTGCGCGGGGTGGGTAAATTCGTGGCTATTGGTACGATCTGCGCCTATCCTAAGTTCACACCGCTTCCCTTTAGAGAAGAAAACTTATGGGATGGATACCCAGAGGAGACCAATGCCCCCTACGGGCTGGCGAAAAAAATGTTATTGGTCCAAGCCCAAGCATACCGCCAGCAGTATCGCTTCAACGCCATATACTTGCTTCCGGTAAATTTATATGGACCGGGAGATAATTTTGATCTGCAGTCATCGCATGTCATTCCAGCTCTAATCCGAAAATCCATTGAAGCACAGTTACTTGATGAACCGCAGATTGTTGTCTGGGGAGATGGTTCTCCAACCCGTGAATTCTTATATGTTGAAGATGCTGCTGAGGGGATCCTTCTCGCCAGCGAGTATTACAACCAGGCTGAACCGGTCAATTTGGGCTCAGGAAAGGAAATCAGCATCAAGGACTTGGTTCAAACCATAACCCGGTTAACAGGATTTGAAGGAAAATTGGTTTGGGATACCTCAAAGCCGAATGGTCAACCGCGGCGGGTTCTAGACACCTCTAGAGCTGAAAAAGCCTTTGGATTTCATGCACAAACTGATTTCGAAGCCGGGTTGCAAAAAACCATTGAATGGTACCGTAAAAATCGCGCTCGCTTTGAGTAATTTACTCTCAAGATAGAAATAAGATATGGATCAATCGGCGATTAATACCAGATCAAAAGAAGAGGTACTCATTCTCAAGCCAACCCGCGGCTGGGGACGGCTTAATCTTGGTGAACTCTGGAAATACCGGGAATTAACCTATTTCTTGACCTGGCGCGATCTGAAAGTTCGCTACAAGCAGACTGTGCTGGGCGCCAGCTGGGCGATATTGCAGCCATTTCTCTCGATGGTCGTATTCAGTGTCTTCTTTGGCAGCCTTTTGAATGTTCCATCTGAAGGGGTCCCTTATCCAGTTTTCTCTTATACAGCCCTTTTACCATGGGGTGTGTTTGCCAAGGCATTGAATGATGCTGGTCGCTCACTCGTAACAAACCGGTCGATGATCACCAAGATCTATTTTCCCCGCATGGTAATCCCGGTCGCATCAGTGATCTCAGGCTTGGTCGATTTTGCCATCGCGTTTATTGTCTTGCTGGGCATGATGTGGTATTTCCATATCCCGCCAACAGTAAATATCTGGACTTTGCCATTGTTTTTACTTCTTGCGTTGCTCACTGCCTTGGGCATTGGCTTGTGGCTCTCAGCATTGAATGTTCTCTACCGCGATATCGGGTATATCATCCCATTTCTCACACAACTTTGGTTTTATCTCACACCGATAGTCTATCCTGCAAGTCAAGTACCAGAACATTGGCGGAATATCTACGCTTTGAATCCGATGGTGGGCGTCGTGGAGGGTTTTCGCTGGGCATTACTCGATACAGCCACAGCACCGGGCCCAATGGTCGTGGTATCTAGCATTGTTGCGTTGTTAATGTTGCTCTCCGGTATGTTTTATTTCCGCCGCATGGAACGCACTTTTGCTGACATGGTTTAAAAGGTTGTTAGTAGAGAAATATTCCGAGAGAATTTTGATGAGCGATTTGGCAATTAAGGTGGATCAATT
>CP070764.1:1541192-1542715 GCA_020349245.1 Chloroflexota bacterium
GCGTCCTGGTAGGAGGTTCGGCTGGTGCGGAAGGTGTTGGGGCTGAAGTTATCAGCGGTGATCTGGGGAGCTGCGGCAGGTTCAGCGATGAAGACCACGTTGTTTTCTTCGACGACGGGCATCACCGCCAGGGCGACACCGGAGCTGATGTTGCCGACAATGACTTCGGCGCCTTCAGCTTCGATCAGTTCGCGGGCCTGGGTGACGCCGACTTCCGGGTCGCTGCCGTTATCTTTCTCGATCACGGTGATGGGGCGACCGGCGACCTCCATGGTGCCGTTGGTGGCGTATTCCAGCCCCAGGTAGAAGCCATTTGTCTGGCTGGGACCGTACACGGCCAGCGCACCGGATTTGTCAGTCATTAAACCGACAACCAGAGGTTCCCCCTCCTCAACCGGTTCAGGAGTTTCAACTGGCTCTTCTGGTGCTTCGGTCGGCGGTGCTGAGGTAAGGGTTGGTTCTTCTGTCGCTGCAGGTACACAGGCGCTGAGCAGAAGAACGAAAGCCATCAATACAGAAAATATTATCAGTGAAATCCTTTTCGTGTTCATCTCTCTCCTCTCGATTAGTATCTACGGGACTCTAGGTACGTAAGTAATTGTATATCATGGGGTGGTTACGATTTAGTTACATGCGCGCTCCTTTTGTTTGCTCAAGAAACCCAAAATGATCGTGTTGAATTCTTCTGCTCGCTCCCAGCAGGTTGCGTGGCCCGAGCCTGGGAGCAGGTGATATTCTGATCCAGGGATGCCTCGGTGAAGAATTTCTGCATAATCCGGACCTTTTAACCTGTCCTTACTGCCTACAATTATACAGGTGGGACATTGGATTTCGTGCAATCGTGGACTCCAATCAACCTGCAGAAAACTTCTACATAAGCGGATTACAGCCTGGAAATCGAGCAATGCATATCGTTTTTTCGCATCCTCCATCAATAACTGGTTTTCTTTAATGAACTGCGCTGAAAAATTCCAGGGGACGGTGGCATTAAAAACAGCTAGCGGATCGCTGGTTTTCAAGGCATCTATCCAGCTCTGGGTGATGATTCTCAGCTCATCGTGAATTTCACTGACAGTGTCTGCAAGAATCAGGCTGCAAGTCATTTGTGGGTATTTCAGGGCAAAAACCTGGCCTACTTCACCACCGTAGGAGATTCCAGCGATATGGGCAGATTTTATTCCTAAATTGAGCAGCAATGCTGCCAGGTCATCCGCATGCAGGTCCATCGAGTATTCGCTTTCAGGGTGATCGGAAGCCCCCTGACCGCGCAAGTCATACAGGAGCAAACGATAATGTTTCGCTAATACAGGAACCTGGAAAGACCAGCTGGTTGAGGCGTTCATGATAATACCGTTGTTAACAACGAGTGTGGCCGCTTGCTCCGAACCATGAAATTCATAATAAAGGTTTATTCCATTAGCATGGCTGATCGACATTTTGGTACCTGAAACTCAGTTAATGATAATTAATTTCAATCAGGCGAGGAAACATCTTTTATTAGAACCAGTGCTTCACCACGGCAG
>CP070764.1:1542815-1565346 GCA_020349245.1 Chloroflexota bacterium
ATCCTGAAATTAGATGGGGTGGAATCATTAACCTGATTGGAAAAATCCCATTAATTCCAAGGCCACCTGCTCTGCTTTTTCGAAAGGTAAAAAATGATCGGAATCCGCAATTACCTTGAGTTGAGTCCCTGGAAACTCTTGTGTAAAGCGTTTTGCACTCCATAAAGGCTGGAATTGATCCTTTCCACCCCACAAAAGAAGGAGTGGCAGCGATAATAATTTCAAGTCATCAATTAATTCCATCGTGTGATTGGTATTAAGTGCAGCCGCGTTGCGAATCAAGCTTAGTTTACCTGCTTCAGTAGCGTAAGGAGCCATCCATCCTTCCAGCAACTCTTTGGTCGCCATTTCTCGATGGTAAAAGCTATCCGGTAAGCGTTCAATGAACATGTTGGCTAATTCATCACCATGCATCCTGTAATGCAATTTAGGGTTGCCTAATCTCACCATTGGGTCAGCTGGCCAACTATCGTAAAGCACGCTGTCGATAAGCACCCATTTTTTAACCTTTTCCGCATGGTCGACTACAAATCGCTGTGCCACCGCTCCACCGATATCATGACCCGATACAAATAAATCTTCGATATCAAGAAATTCGAGGAGTTTGGAGATGATTCGGGACTGGACTTTAATTGAGCGATCAAAGCAATCCCGTTGATCGGAATAACCATAACCAACGAGGTCAGGAATAATAAGCTGGAATTGTTGCGAGAGCGTCAGAATACATTCTTTCCACAGGTATCCCCAGACTGGGATTCCATGAATCAGTAAGAGCGTTGGTCCTTCTCCACAAACCACATAACTGACCTTCAACTTCTCAATTGTTGTTTCTTGCTGTAATTTCCGATACTCATCAAACTTCATTGTTCATCTCCAATAAAGATCGGTATACCTCTGTGAAACGTACGTTTTTTGAATATCCATAGGCCTAAAGGAGTGTTTGCAGCCATATGTTTTCCATCTGCCTACCGAGTTGATTAAACAATATCCTGGCACTAGGATTCTACTCTTCCCACATCAATTGGGTATAAATATTTATTTTTCAAGATTATTGTCAGCCTATCAGGATTAAATGCAAATTCTTCCTTGAAAACTAATATTAGACGTTATAACGATATTTCTAAAGGCCATATCCACCAGAAATTATCAGGAGGACATTTACTCGGTGAATGACAGGGTATCTCAATAGTAAAATTCCCATTTGAAAAAGGATCGTGCCTTTTTTAGTCCAGCTTTGAGGGCCAAATCAACTATTTATTTCCAGGGTACCTATATCAATTTCTCACCTATACATATCATTTTACAGAAAGAAAAAATCGGGGTAAGCCACAACAAAATATTATCATTCCATTGTGTTGAAAATCTTTATAAATACCGTTTATGGAGCGGGTGATGGTGAGCGGAACCATCACTGCATTTCTCAAGGGTCATTCGCAGTGGGTTTTTTTACTGCAATGATTACGATTGAAATCTCGAAAAGCCCCCAATCTATTCGGTGCAGCTAGTTCTCAAACTAAAGTTCACCAGATACTCAGGTATCAAAGTCCTAGACATGCGTCTGCACCCAACCAAAAGAGTTGGTTGCGCACCTCATGGCGTGATTGCCAACCTCGTCGATCCCAAATATCACCGCTGAGATCATCGCCAGCGTAAAGGATCTGTCCAAATGCTACCTGGCGAAATTGAGTGACGGCCATCAAACCTGCAGCTTCCATCTCTACAGCCACACAACCCTCTTTCTTCCGGGTCATGATCTTCGTCTTCGTTTCACGATATGGCGCATCAGTCGTCCAGGTCTTTCCAACCCGGTGTGGAATGCCACGCTCATCAAGCATGCTCACGATTTTCTCAAGGACCTTCGGCTGTGCTGAGACCTCTCTTGAAGGAGGTAAATAATGGTAAGAGACACCCTCATCCCGGACAGCTGCATTCACAACAATGAGATTCCCTACATGGACATCCTTCTCTAAGATCCCGCAGCCACCAACCGCAATGAATTTATTGCATCCAAATGCAATCACCTCCTCCAGCAAGCCTGACGCGATCGGAGCACCAACACCTGGATGGAAAAAGGCTAATCGCTCACCAGCATAATCGATCTCATACAAGGGATGCGGACCATCCTCCCAGGGATTTTCTGTAATTATCTTTGCATTGAACTCATTTGCCACCCGCTCGATGACTTCACTGAAGAAGCAAATGACGCAATGCTCAGCGACATCCAATGACTGGTTTATGATCGATGGCTCAATGAAAGATTCATGGTCTGGATCGAATTCAAGGATTGGAAGCATATCGAGATCAACCTTCGTAAAGAATAATCATCATAATTTTCTAATAAACCAATCGACCTATAACCAATTTTATCAATTATCTAGTTGACAGAAGTCAAATTCACACTAACCTGCGAACCTGGGAATTCTTGCAGCACCGATGTTTGCCTGGAGGTTTTAATTCTCTGGGGAATTTATTTTAGACTATAGAAGCATATCTCGCAGAGCATTAATGATCTTGTATTCCAATTGATAATCCAAATCGTAACTATCAATGGTCACATTGTGACCAAATTTAGGAACTTCCAATAAGATTATTCGTCTTGATCTGCAAGGAGACTCAATTGATGAAACCCGCGCATATTTCATTATATATACTCACGTTTTTATTGAGTTCCTGTATGGAAAATTTTATTAGACCTGGTGCTGAAGCACAACCTAACCTTATTCCCACCCAAGCCTTTGCTACTTCGACTATTGAACAAGGATCCGGAAATCTTGCCTTGCAAGATCCCGAGGAAAGAATTTTGATCATGGAACCTGGACCTGGTTCACTTCTTCGCTCCCCGATCTCTGTTTCAGGATTCGCAGATTCAACCTTTGAACAGCATTTGCTTGCCAGATTGCTGTTGGATGATGGAACAGAAATCAGCTCCATCTCCACCACCATCCAATCTGCCATGGGGTTACGTGGCCCCTTCAAATTCGAATTATCTTTTGAAATTATTGGAGAACGACAGGCTTTTCTACAAGTAATTTCCACCAGTCCACGTGATGGTGGGATTGAACACCTGTCAACAGTCGGAATCCGACTTACAAATGCAGGTGAGCCACTCATTCAACCAAAGGAGAGACAATCCGAACAAATAATCATTTTTGAACCTATAATCGGAGCTCAGATCAAGGGTGGAAGTGCCCACATCGAAGGGTTTGCACTCGCCAGTTTCGAACAGACTCTCGTGGCTGAAGTACTCGATCAAGAAGGGAACATAATTGGAAGCAGGCCATTGATGGTGGACAGCCCGGATTGGGGGATACCAGGACCCTTTTCTGTGGAGGTAACTTATAGCTTAGAATCCGGAGGAGCTGGACGAATCGTAGTGCGGGATCCAAGCCAAGCTTTCAATGGAGACATCCACTTGGCAAGCGTTGAAGTCAACTTATCTCCATAAACATTCGGGGTGCAGGATCTATCCACCTATTAAGAAATCGTCTTCCCGTTTTGTATAGAAGAGTCATTTCACCATGTCCAGGTCACAAAAAAACCTTGTCGGGTAGAGACAGAATAGAATTATCCCATTGGGGGAAGAATGGATAAGATTGTATAAATTTATTTAAAATGTTTTCAATAATCTTAATCTTAACCCTCACTCCCCAACCATGCGGGCATTTTTTCTACATTTCTATTTCCAGCATGGTACCCTTCCATCGAATGAGGTTAATCAAAACCGCCCTTCCACCTCGAAGAGCCTCCGTTATACCAGAGAAAATCTAATAATATCAAGGACCTGCATTAAAGCATGATATGCGTCTAAACCCATCCAGGCGATCCTATCGCCAATAACGTATGAAGCTGGATACAGCGAGTAAAGTCCAGCCAACGATTCCGGCGAATGCCAGCAAGCGTATGAGAAATGGCCAGGATGATTCCCACACCCAAAGACCCACCATGATGGGGAGAAACAATATCCAGATGATGATCTCCACCAGAAGAGGCAAGGCTTGTACCCAATTCCAGAGCAGGTCTAGCCATTCACGATTCACGATTAGTGCACCAGCAAACCCTATCCACAGAATCGCAAAGATCACAACCGCGTATGAGCTGAGTACTCGTGGAACAATACCATCCCAGAATGTTGATGAGTCACTCATGATTACCCTCCTAAATTTACTTAACTGGCAACTTTAATTGAACACTTAAACCTTTATGAGAAAGCCTCTCGGATCAGCTTCACTAACCGCCCTTCCACAACCTATCATGATGGCTGAAAGAAGCTAGGTTATTCGAAATCCCAATACAGCTCATCATGGATTGATTCATTCTTCCTGGACAAACTGGTGAGTGGGAATAGTACTCGTTCTTAAAACTATTATTAGTATATAAGAAACTATTTCACAAGACAATATGAGTTCGAGACTCACACTAGATATCCCTCCCATTCGATTGAAATGTGGTTTGTACTGGCATGCATCGAAAATGAACCAATGAAAGAACTTGCGATTTGAATAGTTGATTCTCTGACATCTGTCCCTAAAGTGGGTCCAACTATTCACAGTATATTGACTAGGAGCCGGAATCAGGAACAAAATCTATTTGTGACTTGTTATAAAGTCACCGAGCTAATTAATGTCAGGTTGGAAAAAATGATGGTTTTCCAGCTGCTCCATAATCTGCATTAGATTCAAGGCATATCTTGTCCACCTGGAACTCAATTGCAGATATTTATTGAATTAAAGGAAAGAAATGAAGACTCGATTCTGGTTGCTTTTAGAGGACGCAATTAATTATGGGCAGAGGATTGCTCTCTATTTTTTCTAACGGAAAAGCTAACCAGCCGGTGATGTTTGTGGACGAGTACAAAGGATCACAAATCACCCAATACCCCCCACCGCAAATTGAAAGCCGCGAATTAAAATCTCCTGCAGAAGATGTCTGTCAACACGGGGCCAAGAAGATGAGATCATCCATGATTATGCGGGGGAGCTTTAGAGGGTATTACGCCTTGTTAGCTTCTGCAGGGTTTCCCTCAAATTTTGCTCAGTGAATAGCTGGTCGAATCCGCTGCCCGGAGCATATCTGACCGCTTCATAGACCAATTCCCGGTATTCTGGCGGATATGGGGATTCCATAGTTACCACAGAGTTCAAAGCTTCAATTAATCTACCAGCCATAGTTTCAATACCTCGCCTAATTGTTGCGTGCTCTGCCTCAAGCATAAGTTTTTCAGATCCAATGTCATGAATGATTTTCTTTTCCTCATCAAGCATTTTCAAATAATTCAGATGCGAATCAATATGGACTTCTATCGTACGTGGCCAATTCTTCATCATCAGGTTATAAGGATCATCTAGTCCATCACTGCTCAAATGCCTAGAATCGCTCCGGAGAATTACAGTTGGCTTACCGAGCATCTTGGCAACCATGAATTCGACAATTGTCCCTGAGTCAATATCAGTCCCGTCAAAACGGGCGATAAGAATATCTGCCTGCACCAGCAGATGAAGATCTACATTCCTCAGATATGCAGGGAGATCCGGTACATCCAGTTGCCTGAGTTCCTTTGACTGGGGAAGTAATAGTACAAAACGTCGTTTAGATAATCGCCAAACCGCCTCCTTCAATGCCACGTTTGTCCCAAGATCGTGCTGAGTGAATAAACCTCCTGCTAGATATGCTAAATAGCTCTGGGGAAGATCATCAGAATTCACTGTTGCTACCTGTGTTTGGTTATATATATTTGACATGACTTCCTGCCTTCCTGCCCATGTTGGAATCTTGGTGTATATCTTCGACCATCTCCAGGTTTTACTTGAGGAGAAACCTCTTTTCTTGTCCACCTCTTTTCATCCCCCGAATAAAGTCATCTTTTCTGAACCAGGCATTAACCCTATTAGGCTGTGATCTTCAAAACTGATATCAGTATATAGAAGAAACTCTCTCCAGGCAACAGAATTCTATGATCTAGTTGTTCCCCTGGGCTGGCGATTTGTGCTAATTTAAGTGGTCTTAACTGCCTATCAAAGGGATAACATCAGTATATTAATTGTAATTAATTTGTCGAAAGAAACCTCTTCTGTCTATCAACCTCAGTGGATTTGTGACCTGGTCAAATCTAGCCTTACGAAATTCTAGAAAGGCGAGTATTCAAATTAAATATTTGATACCCGAAAACCTCCTCCCCCAAGGACTCAATGACCTACTAGATGACCACCTGGTATTTCGATAGAAGGAGCAATTACTCGTATCAGCTATGCCTTGACTTTTTTCGCACAGGGTTCCATTCGCCGGAATCTACTTTGGTGAGGCGTTACATAAAAAACCACCTGTATCAGTGAGTCTTCCAAGAAAAGTGACGCAGGAGGTATTGAGATCCACGCCAAGCTATTAATTCAGCTGGCTGAATCACCACCCAATTTCGTCCAACAAATTCCAATTAAGATTTCAAGGCTGCCGGTCCTGGCAATTGCATTATTAACTTGATTATCTGGGTCTTTCGCTTTTTGGGAAAGGATGCAGACAGGATAAATTCTTAATAGGCGAGTGAAAAAAGACTATATTATGAGTCAAACTGGAGCCCCAACAGGACCATCCAAATCAGGATGATTTAGAAGGCTCGACAAGATCTATAATGACCTGTGAAATAAAATCAAGTAAAGTTGAGAGATAAGCGATTAAAAATAGAAACTATCATTTATATATTGGATATTCCCAAAACCCATCCCCAATATATGAAACTCAATCCCGATCTTTAAGAAATGTTAGGAATTATGCGGTAACCTTTACCAAATCAAGATTGAGCAAGGCTTCTTCCAAATCAACTTCACGGCCGTGCATCTGGGCAGCATTAAACGCTTCACTGCCCATTCTCTGCTCAAATTCAGCGAGGTGCTTTTCAGCCAGCTCTCGATATATCGAGGGAGTCATGGGATGTTCCTGGACAAAAGCGATCAGCTCAACACCATTTTCCAAATACCCCTGCATGCAAAGCAGGTTTCCCAATCCTGCCAACGCGTACAAGATAAGAGGGGTGTGCTGGGCTTCCTGCGCACGCTTCAAAGCTTCTTGAAAGCAGATTTCTGCCAGCTCCAATTCACCAAGTTCGATAGCTGCAAAACCGATCCTGCAGTTGGATGCACCGATACCCCAAAGGTGCCCAATTTCAGTAAAACTTTCCAGCCCGAGACGCCCATATTGAATTGCTTCAGCGTAATTTCCCTCCCCATAAGATGTCAGGCTCATCCGGCTGTTGGTATAACCGATACCTGCCTTGTCCCCGAAGCGACTAAAAATTTCTAAACCCTGTTCGTGATAATTACGTGCCGAAGCGTAATCTTGGAGTGCATCGGCAATCAGGCCTAGTTTGCTGAGGGCAAAGGAGGTTCCCACAAGATCATTAACATTTCTATATATCTGGTAGCTATCATCAAAATGGTTTTTTGCCTCAGCATAATCACCTTGAAGATAAATTACATACCCAAGCCACAATAGCGCTTCAGCGGTCATTGAATCTCTATTGTTCTCTTTCAGGAATCGAATAGATTCCAAGAGATGCTCCTTAGCCAGATCATATTCCCCATGATCACAGGCAATAATTCCCAAGGTGAGCAAGCATATACCTAATTCAGATCCCAATTTGAGCTCTCTCAATAGGGGTAGATCTTCCCGGCAAACTTTTTCAGCTTCATCCAAGTGTGTGATGCTGGCTGCATACATGGCAAAAAAAGTACGGGCGGTGTAATAAGCCTGATCGATGGGTCGGTTAATCTGAATGTACGAAATTAATTCCTGAAAGGCTTCCCGGCCTTCATGCCAGCCTTGCACGAAGTAGAATACCATGTATGCATACAAGGCTGCCGCGATTTCTGGAGCTTGCCAATATATTACACTCCACTGCAGGGCAGCCCGAATATTTTCCTTGTCATTGCGAACCAGCTCACGGATTTGGATGAGATCTTCACCAAGGATTTTCTTTTCTGCACTTTTAAGCAATTCAACATAATACCGGCTGTGATTCTCACTTGCCTCTTGTTTTTCTTCCGGATGGGAATTTAATCGTTCCTTTCCAAATTGCCTAAGCAATTCGTGAATTTGATAGCGTCCTTGTTCAGTTCGGTGGAGGAAGGACTTGTCAACTAAATCCGACAGAGTCAATAAGTCGGCTCCCAAGATCTGCGCAGCTGCCTTACGGTCAAAACCACCTTGGAAGACAGACAGACCGCGAAACACACGTTTGTGCTCCTCATCCAGGAGCTTCCAGGAGTAATCGAAAGCAGCTCGCAAGCTGCGGTGCTTATCCGGCTGATCACGTTGGGTGGAGGAGAGGAAATCCAGGCTGATTTCAATTTCCTCTGCAATCTCCTGGCAGGAAAGTACAGGCAGCCAACCTGCCGCCAGTTCAATGCCAAGAGGCATTCCTTGGACCAGCTGGCAGATGCGTTTCACACATGGTTTTTCATCTTCTGATAGGGTATGGTAGGAATGTACTTGCCTGGCTCGTTCAATGAAGAGCTGCACGGCGCTGAAGTTTTCCAAGCCTGTGGTGCTGCCATTCGTTGGAAAACTCATACCCTTCACCTCGTAAGTCCATTCACTATTGAGTTTAAGCCGTTCCCGTGAAGTGACCAGAAGATGCAGCTGCGGGTTCCCATCCAACATTTTTTTGACGAATTCTGTCCCACCCATCAGGTGTTCGAAGTTGTCCAGAACCAACAAAAGAGAGCGCGGTTCTAAATATTCAAGTAATTGTTCTTCAGGGCTACGGGTGCTTGAGTGGTTGTCAAAGTTAAATTTCATGGCTTCTGCTATGCTTTGGGAAAGATAGTCAGGCGAATTAACCGCTGCCAAAGGAACGAAGAATGTCCCATCCGGGAAACTGTCAATACTCTGGGCGGCTGCCTGGAGCGCAAGGCGAGTCTTACCGACACCTCCTGGTCCAGTTAGAGTTAGGAGACGAGTATCGGCCAGAAGCCTAAGTACTTCCTTCAACTCGTCATCACGGCCAATGAAGCTGGTTTGCTGTACAGGCAGGTTATTTGGTCTGGCATCTAAAGTGTTTAGTGCTGGGAAGTCCATCTGCAATCCATCAGCTGCAAGCTGGTAAACATTTTCTGGACGTTCTAAGTCCTTAAGTCTGTGGGTACCTAGATCAATCAACCAAGCTCCAGCGGGCATAACATCCTTAACCAGTTCGCTGGTGGTGCTGGTAAGCAGTACTTGCCCGCCATGAGCAACTGCCATCAAGCGTGCCACGCGGTTAAGCAACGGACCCACATAATCATCACCTCGCTCCTCGGTCTCGCCGGTATGAAGCGCAATTCGCACCTTAATTGGACCGGATCCATCCCAAGGTTCATTCTGCATTCCGCTTTGAGCTTCCAACGCTGCTGCCAGAGCAGCTGGGGCAGAGGAAAACGCAACCTGAAAGGCGTCTCCGATCATTTTATAAACGAATCCGCCATGGTTTTCCATGGCGGCTCGCATTATTTCCTCCTGACGAGTAAATGCAGATTGCATGGTTTCTCGATCTTTTTCCCAGCGTTGAGTGCTGCCCTCAATATCGGAAAAAAGGAAGGTAATTGTGCCGGTCGGGATTTTATTCATTTTTATCAGGCCTTATCTATTCCGAGAAATTAGGTGATATTTATAATAATTATATCATGGATATTTCTTGACTTTTACTAAGGGATGCCTTATCTTCCCTCTGTGGTGTTGGGGATACAGTTATAAAGTAAAGAATGTTTGCAGCGCTCAAGCAACAGAAAAAAATCCCCCGGAAGCTGCCAAGGCTGATGCTATGAAGAAAGAAAGCGGAGATAATCGAACCAAATTTCACCAAAGACTCATCAATTTATGGATACTGGGCTGAATATTAAAACTATCTCTTCCGCAATCTGAAAGTAAATTAGAGGATGAATGGTGGTGAATGGACGGAGAATTACCAGATAAAAAGCTGGTTGAATAAATCGTGGGCGTGGTTGAACCTGATCACTTGTTGAATTAATCTGATCTTTACTGCCTTTTTTCTTAGTGATTCTATTGATAGGAGATTAAGATTGAGAATTCGAAGTAATATGATCATTGTTTGCGGCTGATCAGGTGATGGAAATAGCTGTCTGTAAAGAAGAACAGAAGGAATATGTGGAATTTTCACTCGGATGAGATCAAAAGGTGGGTGAAATGAATGAACTTATTGGTATATGGGATTAATTTGATTCTATTCGCTCACTGGTCAATATTTAGATATTGCCTCAAGTCCTCAATTCTTGCCCGTAATGCGCTGAGACTCAAATTGTGCGCAACCTGGTAGAGCCAGCCAGGAATCAGTAGGGGATTATCATAAAGGTGCCCGAACGTCTCCAGATCCAGGTGCAGGGCTTCATCATGATCTCCAACCAAGAAGAATACGACCTCGTAACCCTCTAGCCATTGTTCATTGAAAATTTGCTCTAACTCACCTAAAAAGTTTTGCAAACAGGTTGTAAATTATATGCTGTCAAGCTCATCAGTGATTCCTGCAAGCCAAAACTTGTGCGTTCATAACTGAAAACGCCCCTCATTATGCGAATGTGAAAAATTTTTCGATTCTTGTGAAAAATAGCAGTTTTGATGCGTGGTACATTCAATTCCCACTGAAGAGTCAATGATAGGTCAGCTTTCACACAAAATATGTCAATCTTGAGATACTTTGATATTGTATAATTAGACGTTCTTGGTCAATATTTTTTGATTCAAAATGAGGTGGGAAGAATATCGAAATGACCTATACGTTCGGAGTGCTTCATGATCGGAAAAATTATAAATAACCGGTATCATCTCGAATCTGAGCTCGGTCAGGGCGGCATGGGGACGGTTTACCGTGCCCATGACTCGGTCCTTGATAGGGATGTCGCCTTGAAAGTCCTCACTTCCGTGAGATTGGGCACCCAGGGTCGATCCCAACTGCTGGCTGAAGCACAGACTGTTGCGAAATTTTCCCACCCAAATATTGTGACTGTTTTTGACGCTGGTGAAGTTGAGGAACAGCCTTTCGTGGTCATGGAATACATCCAGGGCGCTACCCTCAATCAGACCTCCATCGAAGGGTTTAAAGCCATTACCGAAGTCGCCAAACAAATCTGTACTGCCCTCCAGTACGCTCACGAACAGGATATCGTTCACAGGGATTTGAAACCTGAGAATGTCATAATCCAGCCAGACGGTGTGCTGCGATTGATGGATTTCGGTCTTGCAATATCCACCACCTCGCGAATGACAGAAAATGGTTTGATCATGGGCACCGTGGCGTATATGTCACCGGAGCAAGCCTTTGGATACGAGATCACACCCGCCTCTGACCTGTATTCCCTGGGGGTTATGCTCTATGAACTGGCTACGAAAACCTTGCCCTTTGATGCAGATGATGCTCTGGCGATCATCACCCAGCATATAAACGCACCAGTTATACCCCCACGTGCAAAGAACGACCAGATTCCATCCAGGATGAACGACCTGATCGTAAATTTACTCAAGAAGGATCCTCTCGAGAGACCAGCTTCTGCAGCCGAGGTTTTAGACATTCTCGGAGAACCCGATTTTCTTGACTTAGAGAAAACTGTTGAGCAGGATTTCACAGTTCTTGACCGCATTGTTCGTGGACGCATAATAGGTCGCCAGACAGAACTCGAAGAATCAAAAATCCTCTGGCGCAGGGTCACACAGGATCAGGGTCAGGCATTGCTGATCAGCGGAGAACCGGGAATTGGTAAAACGCGCTTGATGCGGGAGATCATAACCCATACTGAAGTCTCTGGCGGCACATCCTTTTTAGGAGAATGCTACGCAGAATCAAATTCGCCTTACAGCGCTTTCGCCCAGATCACCCGCCAGGCGTTCGATGTGCTCGGAAAAGAACACCTCGAATTACCGGAGACGGTGCTTGCCGATCTGCTAACCCTGACTCCGGATATTCGTTTTCGCTTCCCGGGAATTCAACCTAATCCCCGCCTCGACCCGGAATCTGAGCAACAGCGCTTATTTGAAAATATGGTCCTTTTGTTCTCAAATCTTTGCAACCGGGAACCACTCCTTGTAGTTGTTGACGATGCCCATTGGGCTGACAGCGGAACAGTGGCTATGCTGCACCACCTTATCCGACGTACACACAACCTTCCGGTAATGATACTGGCTACCTACCGCGAAGTAGAATTAAAAGAATCACGCCCCTTCAATGAAATGCTGCTCGATTTAAATCGACAGCGGTTGGGTTTCCGCATCAAGCTAGAGCGTCTCGACAAGGAAGCTACCCGCCAGATGCTGAAGGCTATTTTCGCTGAAGATATCAGCAATGAGTTCCTGGATGGCATCTACCGGGAGACGAACGGCAATCCTTTCTTCATTGAAGAGGTCTGCCGGGCCCTGGTTGAAAGTGGTGCAGTTTACTACGAGAACGGTGAGTGGCAGCGGGTCAGCATGGATGAACTGCAAATACCTCAGGGAGTCCAGGTGGCAGTCGAAAACCGTCTCACCAATCTACCCAAGGAATACCAGGATGTTCTGCGCATGGCCTCTATCATCGGGCGTGAATTCAGCTTCGAGATACTCTCAGCTGCTCTTGAAATGGATGAAGATACGATCATCGATGGTTTGGAAGCTGCCGAAGAAGCCCAGATGATCCAGGAAATTGAAGGATCAGGAGATGTTACATTTATTTTCGTGCATGCCCTGGTTCCCAGCGCAATCGCGGATTCGGTGCGTACACTGCGCCGGCGCAAACTTCACAAACGGGTAGCTAAGGCGATCGAAACTGTAAATCCCCTGGATTATGAAGGACTTGCTTACCATTTCGGTGAAGCAGGAGATGACACCCAGGCGATCAAGTACTATTCGCTGGCAGGTGACCGTGCTGCGGTAGCTTTTGCCAACCAGGATGCAGAAAATTATTACCAATCTGCCATAGACCTGGTTGATGATCAACATGAACAAGCAGACTTACTAAGCAAACTGGGGCTTACGCAGGCTTTCCAGAGCAAGCACCTGGAAGCATTAGAGACCTGGCAGGAAGCAATAGGTATTTTCGAATCACTGAAGAAAATTGACATGGTTGCAGAGCTCTTTGCCCGCTCTACCAGGACTACCTGGGACAGCGGCGAAACCATCGGCAGCCTGACCATTGCCGAGCAAGGTTTAGCCGCAATCGCTGGAGCTGAGGATGGACCGGGATTAGCACGCCTGTTTGCTGAATACTCGCGTGCCTGCTATTTTAACGGTAAGCTGGATGAGAGCTGGAACTTTGGTGAACGAGGGCTCAAGATGGCGGAGGAGTTGGAATTGGTCGAAATCCAGGTCGAAACGCTTGCCACCCTTGGTCTTTGTGTCCAAAACGAGCCGGATCAATCCATCCATTATCTTGAAAAAGCCGCCCGCTTAGCAGATAAAGCTAACCTGCCCCGGCAAGCAACTCGGGCCCATAACAACCTGTCTATCCAGTATCTGCTTCATAATGCTGATATGAAGAAGGCAATGCAAGAAACTCAAACAGCTGCGCTCATTGCGCATCAAGTCGGCGATCGAGATGGTGAGTTATTCTACCGATCGAACCATGCCGCTTGGATGATTGTTCAGGGCCAGCTCGAAGAAGTAGAGCAATATATACCCAAGCTAAAGGAAATTAATGATTCTCTGGCTGGGGAAGGGGCAGGACCATTAAATTATAGCCAGATGAACAATTTGTTGTTGATGGCCAGAGGAGATTTTGCTAAGGCACTGGATTATTCCCATTCCAATCTGGATGAAATCCGCCAAATCGGTGATCTCCAAAGGTTGGAAGCTACGCTTGAAATCATCATCCTGATAGCAATTATTACCGGTGATCTTACCCTGGGCAAACAAACCGCTGAGGAATATATTCACCTGGCAACGAATAAATTAGCCTCAGCTGGGGGAGCAAACAACCAGTTATCGATCATTTACAGCCGGCAGGGTGATATTGCACTTTCAAGGGAGCATTACGAATTAGCAACACAGGAAACTAAGACCTCGATGCGAGGGAATTTTGATCGCATGTGGAGCAGGTGGGCTGAATGCGAACTGCTGCTAGCGGAAAATAAAATGGCGGATGCCTGGGAAGCCTTCAAGGGATTGCATGCGGAGACTCTCAGTTATCAATTCACCTGGCATGCGAATATGATCAAGATGGAGTGGGGATTCGCTCTCTCACAGCACGGGGATCTGGGGGAACGAGAAGAAGGGCGCCGCATCCTTGAAGAAGCAAGCGAGACTTTTGTCCGAATGAACGCGAATGGCTATGTGGAATTCATCCGGGAAAGAATGCCCCCAATATAAAAATATTCAATGTTGATCAAATATCAGCGTACCTAGGTTGTAAGTACGCCGATATTATCAAGGCACAAAAGCATTCTGCTTTGAACAGCCCAACCTGTGCTTTTTCTGCATCAAACTCAAATTCAGCGCTTGACGATGATTCAGCGGATTTGTTAAATTGCAGCTCCATGGCTAATGTCTCGCCCATAATTTAATCCTGGTGTTCGCAAATTGCCTGCTCAGTACTCGTGGAACAGTAACATCCCAGAATGTTGAGTTTCTCATTGTCGCCCTCCTAAACCTGCAAGATTTTTAACCCAAAAAGCAGCCTACCTGTCCCTTAAGCAGACACTCCCTTGGATGTATGAAGATCCCAGGCACCATGCGAATTATTGATCAATGGTCAGAAGTCAGGCGCACCACTATTAACTAACAAATTTACGGTTATCTTGTTGGTAAGCCACTACTTCTCTGTTTCAACGCAGTCCAAATGATTCGAATCAACAGTACTGTCAGGATAGGGGCACAAGATCTAGGTAAGTTTGCATCTCAAAATTGCTAAACCTGAAAATAGTATTTGAATACCTGTGCGTTCTTAGATCTAACTCTTCTTCGCTATTCCAATCCACCTTGGAGTTCGATTCATATACTTGCGGTAGGCATCACCATATTTTTCAAGCAGAACTCGTTCTTCCTCCTCGATTCCGAACTGCCATGATCCTATCCAGACCAGTGCACATAACAAAAAAACCCAGGAGGCGCAGGCGATTCCTATACCGGCATATGCCAGGAAATACCCGAAATATTGTGGGTGCCTTGATATTCTGTAAACACCTTTTGACATCGGTTCGTCTAACGGGGCAGAAGAAAATGAGATGCTGACCATAAGGACCATGAATAGACCAAATAGATAGATTAACAGGCCAGCATAAAACCACCAAGTTCCCAACTGTAGTGGCAAAAATATGCTGTAAATCAGGGTAAAGGGCATAATTATCACATGGGTTATGGCATGTACAATTCTGGTGGACTTTTTTTGATCGCTTCCTTTGGGTTCCCCTTCCATCCTTTTTTCCACTATTTCACTGTTCATGGATAGAGGTACAAATACAGCGGCGTACAATAGGATACAAAGTATCCAGGCATTCCAGAATCCGATTTCAAAAGCTGGCACTAAAGACATTATAAAAGCCCTCCTCAGGTAGTACATTATGAATTTTCAATCTGCTTTCAATACCAAAATAAAGGAATGAAGGTAGCACCACTGGCCGATCAGCGCATTAATGCACGGGGATAAGAATAATTAATCTCATCCGCTTCGCATGGCAAGCCATCGTCCGGCCGTTACACCTGAACCAAACCCAAATAAAAAAAGCCCAATTTTGGCCGCCCATGAAACATCTTCCCAGAATACAACTGAGAAAGCAGCCGCAAATACGAAGAACACGATCGATAGAATAATCATGTTGTTGCTTGACCTCATCACAAAACCTCCCTGCTGAATTGCGAAATTAAACCCAAATTGGTAATTAAATAGCAGCCCGACTGGATGGTAATCAAATTCATATTCCATTGTTAAATCAATACCAATTTTGTGCGGATCAAATTTGTGGCTTACTGTGATTTTGTTGTTGTACCTAAACCAGGTCATCAAGTGGGGTTTGCAGTTTTCTTATTATCCAAAACCATTATATAGTACATTAATTCACTAATCAATTCGAAAGAGATGTTTTCACCCGGTTTCCCCACCTTCCGGTTGAAACGCGGCAGTAAGTGTATCCTTTCTCAAAGGAGCTGCTCGTCATTATTGAACATCAAACCCGTGCGATCATTCCCCGAACGGGGACCCATAATCCAACGGAGTATCTGCTCACATCTTTGAGACCTTTATTCAGCCCTCACAATAGGTGAAAAAAAAAAAGAAACCGGTAATTAGTTGTCATTGTGAATTAACCTCTGTAAAATGAATGCTAGGCAAGGGTTATACAATTCAGCAATTTAGTGGGGAAAAAACCACGCCAAAAACCCTTTTGAATCTTGACTCACCTGTGGTCACAGGTAGCGCGTATATCTACCCCATTAGATGAACAGATCAACCAGCTGAGGCAGGCCATCCATGCTGGTTTGGAAATTTTGGAAGCCGCTAAATCTCTTACTCAAGAGATAGAAACAGAATGGGACATTGAGGACGTCCAGGTGCGCATTGGCATCGACACCGGGTTTGCCACCTTGGGTGGGCAAACAGAGGCCGAAGATACCGTTATGGGCAGGGTGGTTAACCTTGCAATTCGCATATAAAGTGCCGCCCCTCCAGGTGGTCTTCTCATCTCCCATAATACCTACCGCCACGTGCGCGGCGTGTTCACCGTCGAACCTCAAGAACCGATTGAAGCCAAAGGTTTCCCCGAACAAGTACTTGTATTTTTGGTCAGGGAGTTTAAACCTCGGGCTTTCCGGGTCCAGACCAAGAGTGTCGAAGGTGTGGAAACCCAAATGATTAGGCGTCGCACAGAATTAGATACTCTCAAAGATGCTCTGCTAACTGCCTTTTAAGAAAGCGAAGGTCAGGTGATTACCATATCTGGCGAAGCTGGTGTGGGAAAATCAAGGTTGCTCTACGAATTTGAAAATTGGATTGAATTGTTACTCCCTCCTCAAGATGTGCGTTTCTTCCAGGCGAGTGGCAGCCAGGAAGCGCAGTGATTGCGCTTCAGTATTTTGCGCGACCTGTTCGCGTTTTGTTTCCAAGTCTTGGATAACGACAGTGGAGAACAGGCACGCCAGAAAATAGAGATTGGTTCCTGCGAGGTATTCGGTGAGGACGAAGAGGGGGTAATGCGTACCCACATCCTGGGGCAGCTGTTAGGCCACGATTTCAGTGCTAGCTCTCACTTGAAGGGAGTGCTCAATGACGTTGAGCAGCTACAAAACCGTGATTTGATTTACCTGATCCAAGACTTCAAAATCCTTTCACAGGATATGCCTGTCGTTATCTTCCTGGAGGATATCCATTGAGGAGACGATAGCTCTTAGGATGTGTTCATGTCCTTGGGAGAGCAAACTCCCCAGATTCCCCTGCTTATTGTGTGCGCGGCCAGGTACAACTTGTTTGAACGGCGTCCTTACTGGGGTGAAGGGAAGGCCTTCCACACGCTCTTGGAATTGCGCCCACTGACAAAACGCGAGAGCTGGCAATTAGTAGCTGAGATCCTCAAATTGGCGGATGAGATACCCATCGAGCTTCGTGAACTGATCATCACAGGTGCAGAGGGAAATCCCTTTTATGTAGAAGAGCTGATCAAGAGGTTGATCGAAGATGGGGTGATCATCCCAGATGAAGAAACCTGGCAAATTGAACCTCAGCGAATAAAAGAGGTAGATTTAATGTTTATGCTAGATTTAATTGAGTAGGTTGAATGTTCTGGTGATCTGGATGCTCTATGTAATTCATATCCTCAAAGATACGCAGCATTTTTTAAATGGTTTAAGGTCAAAGTGGATCGCTTTTATCAAGAGGATGGACTGCAATAATGTGCTGATACAAATAAATTCATCATGCTTAAGAGTAGTCAAGACGCAAAGTATACTTGTTGAATCCCAAGAACGATTTTTTAAGTTATTTATTTTCAGAAATTATTGGAATATATAGTGAACGAAAACGTAAATAAAACAGCAGTGCAAGGAACCTTTGAGAACAGCCAATATATTGGCCAAAAGATTGGTATTGAAATAGATAGGCCGCGTGGAAGTAAGCACCCTGATCATGGATTTGAATATCCCGTAAATTATGGTTTTATTCCAAATACCATGATGGAGGATGGCGAAGAGTTGGATGCTGACTTTCTAGGTATTGCAGAGGCAATTAAAAGTTCTACTGGTTCCGTTATTGCCATGATACATCGTTTAAACGATAATGAAGATAAATTAGTAGTTGCACCAGATGATCAATTGCTTACTTATGAACAAATTCGTGAACTTACAATGTTCCAAGAGAAATGTTTTATGTCGGTTATTTTGCGTTCTCCACTTGAAAAGAAAAAATAATCTTTACAGCAATCGAACGGCTTGAAAGATTTATGACATATCTTCCAGTAATTGTTCCAAAAAAAAAAGAGGTTAATTGTATATATTAAGTTGTTGAGCCGCCTTTCTCGATTCGTGTACAATTTGTGTTCAAAAGCGGTAGAAGCAATAGCCATAATGGATACAACGGAACCCTTTTACCCAATTTTTGGACACGAGAGACGCCATAACTCGCTGTGTCTATCTTCGCCATAAAGTTTGGTGCAAGAGGTCGTGGGTTCAAGTCCGACTGCCCCGACCTTCGGTCAGATCGAGTATTCATAGCAGGCGTAGACCACTGGATAGAACCTGAAAAGGTTGATTAAGTACAAAAGTAATGAACTGTTTTAGTTATTCCAAGAGTTTAGTCTTGTAATCAGAACCCACGAAAAATCTATGACCTGCCCCCCAAAAACCTCTCCAGATCACTGATTGGTTCCTCTAGGTAAGCACAAGGTATTACAGTTGGATTAGAGACCACAAGTCCGCTTGTCTCAAACATATTAATCAAATACTCTCTTCTGAGTCCAAATTATCTACTAGTATTAATCAAGGAGATCAAAATGAGTGACTCAAAAGAGACTTTAACCAATAGCAAGATCCACACACAATCAATTGATATTAATCCAATAGAGAAGCGCTTAGAAGAGTTAGAAAAACGCTTTACTCAGTTAGAGACTATTACACAGACTACTTTTACGCTTGATGCATTAGCTGCCTGGATAACCGGCAAGAAGACTATCAAGAAAAGACGAGCTTCAGACGAGTGGTCAGTAGAAGAGAAAAAACTATCCACGAAAAAATGGTGGCTGCCAAGAAGGCGAAAGAAAATGAAAGACGGCAGGCTGCCAGGGCTGAAGCTAAGAAGAAATTAACCTTAGTCCCGTCACCAAAGATTAATTAGAATTATGGGATTATAAAGAAATTTAAATTAATAGATTGGAAGTAAATACGGATATTAAATCAAAAGAGTCGAGTGTGGGACTTGAACCCACGAAAAGTCCTCTGCTCTGCCGACTGAGCTACCTCGCCAATTATGATCGGTAAATTGGTACGGTTTCCCTAAATAAGGTATTTATGGCGAAAACATGACATCAAATAGAAGTGATCTTGATAAAACTCTACTCCCATCCAGAAAAATGCCTTGATTTCAAGTCACTTTGAAGGTATTCTTTATTCATTCTATTGTACTTGTGAGTGGAATCCAAGTTTGAATAATTAAGCGCCAATATCCAATAACGATACCCAAAAAAGGATAAAAATCATGAGAAAGGAAGATTTCTTGACTTTACGCTGGAATAATATATTGACTCTGGGGATGGGACTGTTAATGTTGATCTATATTTACCTTGTTTTAACCACTTCGGTATTATCAGATGGTGTGGCCTTTTGGGGGCTTGTGGTTCTTGGTGCCATTTATTGAACGATTGTCGAACAACTTTCGAACATGCGGTTCGCATGGATAAACAAAGACTCAGCTAAAGACGTTCCAACCAGGCAGAACTCCATTAACCGAGCTATCTACATTGCTTACAATCTGATCTGGTGGATACCAATAGTGCTTGCGATTTTTAAAATTATCGATTACCAGACTGCTTTTGTAGCATTATTCGTTTTAACAGCCATTCGAGCGGTAGTCAATCTATTTAGGAACAACGTTCTCAATCCGCAGCAGGCTGAGAATTTTCCCCTACGATCAGTTTGACTATCACAATGGCACATTCTCTTTTTTGAATATTTACCAATTTCCTTGGAATCTCAGGTTCAAATCCTGCCAGACTCATTAAAGGGATTAATTAAATATTCAAATTAATATGTTGGGAGTAATTGTGGATTTAAATCAAAACTGGCGAGGGTGGGACTTGAACCCATGACAAGTCCTCTGCTTGGCCGACTGGGCTACCTCGGCAATTTATCAAGCCGAAAAATGGTGGATTCCTTCATGAACTGTGTACCAATTTGCGCATTTTTGGAATATCGAGGGAATACAATGTCTCAATCTGCTTAATATAACAATTCTACTTGGGTGCGCTGGCAGAAATCCATAATCTAAGAGAAGGGCGGATGACACAATGATTAAGATTGAAACAAGAATTGTATATTGCCCTGGGATAGAATCACAATATACTTATTCTTGAGTTAAATTTTATTCTAAGGTCATATTGTGCATTAAGACAGTGTATTGTAGAAAGCTTTATCATCGATTCGGAAGATATGATATTCGGTAAATCGGCACATAAAAATTTTCCTTGACAATTGGATTTTGACCTCAATTAATTATAAAGTTGGAGAGAGAAATATGAAAAAGAATATTGCCAGTCAACTGGGTTTTTGGGCATCAGTGCTTGGTGCAGTCATCGGAGTAATTTACCTCCTCGCCCTTATTTTCTCCATTATGACGGAAGGTTTTTCATTCCAACTTCCACCTTTCGCACAATTGGTTTCAGGAATTGGCTCTTTTCTTTTGGTACCAATACTTGTCATAATATTTACCGCAATTCGGTATGTGAATGAGGAAGAAAATTTGGTTCTTGGATCGCTGGGTATCAACTTCATAATCTTGTTTGGCGCCACAGTCAGCATCAACCGCTTTGTTCAATTAACGGTAATTCAGCAGAGTATGCCAGATGTGCCAGCAGATTTGACCCGTTTTTTACCTTATGAACCAGGATCGGTAATGTTTGCCCTGGAGGTTTTGGGTTGGGGTTTCTTCTCTTCTCTGGCAGCGGTATTTGTTGCACCTCTGTTCTCAGACTCCCGGCTCAATAAAACTATTCGTTGGTTATTCATTTTGTACGCATTATTCTCATTCATAAGTGTATTTAGTTTTGCAACAAACATTCCGATCCCTACTGGGCCAATAGCCTGGGGGCCAATTTTCCTGGTGATATCTATCCTATTGTCTATATATTTTCGCAAAATCAATAAGCAGGTTACCTGATGGTATTAAGGCGTCAATCACATTGGTCGCCCACCAGCGTGGTTTCACCAAATCTGACATCATATCTATCGAGTTTATTTTGTATTCGTACGAATCGGACTAATGAATTTATATTTATCTAAATCCGATTAAGTACTCGTAATAGAAACAATCTATTCTTCTCAGACAATTATTAGTGCGGCTGTCGTAACTGGCAGCCCTATTTGCTCAAATCCTAATCCGGCTTTTGAAGCAGTTTTTAGGGCATACCACACGCAATACCAACACTTAGCGATCCTTCCTGATGAATTTGGAAATATTGCAGTTGGATTAGAGACCACAAGTCCGCTTGTCCTATATCCATTTGTCAAACACGCTCTGCGGAGTCAAAATAATCAACTAGCGAAGGGATTATTTTCTCCTTAATCTAGAAAAAGCTTTTACTCGGACTACGGTATTCTATTGAAATTAAATTAATTGGTTGGAAGTAAATGCGGATTTAAACACAAAAGTGGCGAAGGTGGGACTTAAACCCACGAAAAGTCCTCCGCTTTGCCGACTGAGCTACATCGCAAATCTTTGGTGAGTTAGATAAATAAATCCCCAATTATGGCGGTTAAATTTCTTGCTATTTCAATTACAATAAATGCGTTATCTATGCATCTGTACCACCTTTCCCCAAGTAAATTGGTTGTCAAGCAGGGATTGATAAAAATCAGGTTTCGAAATATAGAAGGTAGTTAACTTCTATATTTTTACCCATCCAATATTTATGATTAATATGTAAGGCGGATACTATGAAGGTGGAATTGTTCAATAATCGAGTGGATGAATTATTCGCTGAATGGGACAAACCAGATTCTCCGGGTTGCGCCATTGCAATTATTAAGGCGGGCGAATTAATTTATAAACGTGGCTATGGAATGGCAGACTTAGAGCATGATATCGTAATTTCCCCAGAATCTATTTTTGACATTGGCTCTACATCGAAGCAATTTACCGCAATGTGTATCGCATTACTCGTACATCAAGGAAAACTATCTCTGGAAGATACGCTTCATGATTATATACCTGAGATGGTCAAGTATGAGCACCCAATTACTATCAGACATCTTGTTCATCACACCAGTGGAATCCGGGACTATATCAGCTTAATGGACCTTGCTGGTATGCGTTTTGAGAATGAGTATCCGCTTGAGGAAGTGATTGGTTTACTTTCACAACAAAAAGAACTCAATTTTGTTCCCGGTGAAGAAT
>CP070764.1:1565446-1596818 GCA_020349245.1 Chloroflexota bacterium
CCCTGGGAAACCTAGATGGCACAATCACTCCCATCGTCACATGGACAGAGTCACAGAGATGGGAAGCGAATTATATGATATCGGGCTGGAGTTTTTATATCCCCCGTTGATGGATCGTATGGAGAGATATAGGGATATATAATCCCCCCATCTACCAAGAGAGGCGTCATGTTGTTCAATGCTGAATTTACAATACCATCAACGAACAGATCGGGCTGAGGATTGGAGCGAGTATACATCATCGTTGCATGGCCGCGTATTTCCACGTTCAAATGCTCGCGCTACTGGCAAGGTTATATTCCGGTAAAGTCGGGTTACTAAAAACAGCGTCGAGTATTTGGCAAAGGTTCTGGCAAGTTCGAGTCAGCCTTTAGATCAAATCATATTCCAAAATCAAAGTTTGGCTGTAGAGACTGCCGAGATACAAGAAGTCTGGCCATAATATTCTGGAAAAATCTGGAGCAAATTCAAAATCAAACCGGGTGACCAAATTTACCAGTGTTCAACAAGCCATTGAGTTGGCAGAGATTTTGAGAGCCTATGTTTCTGAAGCCATAGAAGTGGAAAAAACCTGGCTGAGAGTTAAATTTAATTATAATCTTTTGCTCAGAGGTCTTTACCCTATTTAGTCTAACTTTCCTTGAAAGCAATACACACGATAAGAGAATATCAATCCCACCAGGACTTGAACTCCGATCCATGAAAGCGTGGGCCCCGCCAAGAAAGGCGGGATGCAATTCGAGTTCCCCCCGCGCCAGCTATTAATATCCACCTCATCGCCCATAACACTGAAACCTTCAGCGTTTTTCTATTATTAATGACATTACCTGTAAAGCAAGATCAAGATCCTCTTAAGAAATTCGATCCAGGTATATCGATTTTTTTGAGTACCTAGACTTGTTATCCTATCTCTAAGGCCGGTATTATCAAAAATTTCGTAAATGTTGTCCAAAACCTTAATATCTGAGCGCAATAAATTCTGACTTATTGCCTTGAGGTCTCCAATATCTATAGACTGTTTGATCGCATGGACAGCGTATCCATTATTAAATTTGTGGGGGGGAGTGATATGGTAAACCAATCCTTATTAACTAATCTTGTGAGTCTTTACATACAATCCCATATCTGTTCTCACCTACCCGATTAACAGCCGGATCAATTTCTCCTGTATCTGGAAACAATCGAGCAAACCAATAATCGGTTCTTGGCAAATGTCCCCTGGCCTCATCATCCCCTAGTTTAAGATGCCGAAGCCATCCTTACTAGATATTTTTCGCCTATTTTGAAATAACCAAAATGGCCTAGACCACCAGGTATAGGCCATTCTGAGTGCTTGATTCGTAGTTTATCGTTCGCCACCGGGCCAGGTGACAAAGGGCATGTTGACTACAACGATACTTTCTTCAGTAGTCAGTTCACCATTGCTTTCCGCATCCTGCAGCTCAACAAGCGACTTGATTTCTCGGGGGGCTCTGCCGTCTGTCCAGGTTACAAAGACAATCTTTCGAAGTGGGCTGTACCCTTCAGTACCGGGAGGATTGTCAAAGACATCCGGTTGAAAGCCCAGCGGCCCCATGCCCTCGATTCCATTCTTGAAAACATATACCTTTGCCAGCATGCTTTCGGGGGCATCCGCCAGGGATGGAACATAGATGACAGGGGACGACATCATGTCGCTCAAGAGACCAGCCACATCAGGATCTGAGACTTCGGTATGGATGAATCGAATTTCCTGCCCATCTGTGTACGCTAATCCCGCCGGGATAACCGGCGCAGCAGACATTCCACCCATGTCCATCTCCATGCTGCTGCCTTCATCCTGTGTGGGTTGCATGGGCACAGTTTCGCTTGCGGCAGAGGCAGCAGATTCCATCTCCGTTGGGGCGGATGTTGGTTCAACAGGAGCAGGCTGGGCAGCGCAAGCTGCTAACAGTCCCACTGCGAGAACCAAAATTGAGACGTTTGAGAGCTTTTTGAACATTCTTCATTTCCTTTCGTCACAAAGAATACTTGCAATAAAACCAATTATAAAGACATCCCCGCATCAGCATCAGCGCTGAAATACGGGGATGTGTATAAGCCGTTCTGCCTATGTCAAATAGAAATCTTCAGCTTTGTGCCTTGTCCTGGTGCAGAGAGAATCACCAACTTGGCTCCGATTAAATCAGCACGTTCATACATACCCAGCAATCCAAAATGACCTGACATTGCGAAGTCGGCAGGAGTATCTGGTGTCGTGAAGCCAATGCCATTATCTGAGACTTGCAGCTCAACCCTTTCACCTTGATAACGGATGCTGAGGGATGCTTTCGATGCCTGTGCGTGACGAGAAACATTGCTGAGCGCTTCCTGTACCATCCGATAAAGTGCCATTTCTACTGGTGCAGGCAGGCGTTTTTCGGCTCCTTCCTTGGTGAAAGCAATTTTCACACCTGACGCTGACTCGGTCTCCCTTGTAAGCATTTCCAATGCTGTGACCAGTCCAAGGTCTTCGAGGTAAATTGGTCGCAGGGCACGCGTTGTACGGCGCAGGTTTTCGATGGTCTGCTCGGCGATATTTATCAGTTCTTGCAGCGATTTTTTGGAGTTTTCATCCAGGGCGTTCTTCTGCGCCAGTTGAACCCGCTGCTTGAGCGCGATGATAGATTGCAAGGTGTCATCATGCAGTTCGCGCGCCAAGCGGCGACGTTCTTCCTCCTGTGCATCGGTGATGGCTCCAATATAGTCCCGCAGGCTGCGTTGAGCCGCCTGGACTTTTTGCGCCATGTGGCTCAGTTCCGCTTGGAGGTGGCGGATCTCTGCAATGCCGCCCACTGGCTCTTCGATTCCGCTGAAATCTCCCCAGGCCAGTGAGGCTGATTTTTTCTCCAGCTCACGTAGCGGTTGGACGATTTGCCGTGCGCCAAACCATAGTCCGGCCAGGGTGATCAAAAGCAACGGCACCAGGACCAGCGGAGCGATGCGAGTTGTCTCAAGCACCGGGGTGGCTACCGCTTCCCAGGGTTCTTCCATGACCAAAGCCCAACCAAGCTCAGGAACAGAGCTATAGGAGACTACATGCTCCACGCCTCGATTGTTCATGTAGAATGTGCCGCTCTGTCCAGCAAGTGCACTTTCCACACCCGGATGATATGCTGGATCACCATCATAGACCGAAGACCCACTCTGGTACATGATCACATGTTCACGATTGACGATAAAGATATGTGCTTCCCGCCGGGCTGGCAATACGCTGGCAAGCACATGTTCCGAAAATGCCTGCGTAGTGATCGCTCCCACTGCTATGATAGTTTCATCGGAAGAGACAGCAGAAAACAGAACAGCAGTTTGCCCACTTATGTTTGTTTCATGAACTGTTGCCACCTGTCTTGTTTGTGCCAAAAAATCCTGATTGTGTTCCAAAGATTCCCAAAGTATTTTTTCACCTGAATGGGCAAGTAAATCTCCTTCTAAAGTAAATAAAGCCATCCCCAGATCAAAATCGGGCTCCAGGAAGTCATAGGATGAAAGGATTTCCATCCCTGGGTTGTCCCCCTCGCTTGACCGCAGTGCCAATCCCTGCACCGCTGCGACACGATGATGTAATTCTGAGCCCAAAGCACCTGCAGCTGCTTGCACGGCTAACTTGTCCCGATCACCGACCATCTCTCGCATGGCCCGTTGATGCAGCCAGGTGCTGCCAAGTGCAAAGAGCAACACCAGAAGTGCCAGTGGGAGGATTATCACACCCAGCAATTGCAGGGTGGAACCTTTCCAGAACGCTTTGAAGTTCAAATTGATTTTCCGGACCTTAATGAGGTGCATAGCACCTACTCAGACAGTGTGCCAGTACCTAGCGAGATCCAGCCCAGCGAAACCGCTCTCATCACAGCCTCTGTACGGCTGGCTGCCTGGAGCTTATCGAAAATATGTGCCAGGTGCCCCTGTACGGTTCGGTCACTGATGCTCAACTGCACACCGATGGCCTTGTTGGTAAATCCTTTTGCCACTAGGTGCAGCACTTCCATCTCACGCTGGGTCGGCTGTTCCACTGGCTGGGTTTCGGGTTGATGGAATATCTGCGCCATCAACGCCCCGGTAACAGACGGGTCGAGCACCGATTTGCCGTCATGTACATCCCTGACAGCTTGGATGATGTCGTCTGGAGCAGCGGTCTTGAGTACATACCCGTTTGCACCGGCCTGCAAGACTGCCATCACATATGGGTCGTCATCGTAGGCAGTTAGGATCAGAATTCCGGTTCCCTGGGCATTGGTCTTTGCCCAACGGGTGACTTCGATTCCGGTTGCTTTTGGCATCTGGATATCGAGGACCGCCACATCCGGGCTTTCAACCTCAAGCAATTCCTTGGCTCGTTCCCCATCCCCAGCCTCTGCCACTACCTCGATATCCCCGGCCGAATCCAAAAACTGACGAATGCCTACCCGGACAATGGCATGGTCATCAGCCAGCAATACCCGTATTTTCTTCATGAAATGATTCTACTCCGAAAGAGCAATATCCAGATATGGAAATACAAACCAGACCAGGCCGACTCCGGCCAGCAGGCCGGTGACAAGCCGCATCCATGAATTAAACGACCCCAGTCCATCTCCGGCATAAAAAGAGGGAGAAAAGTTAAATCTAGTCAGGTTTGCCAGCCACAGATTGCTGTCCCGAAAGCCCATGCCGATCTCGGTCAGATCGCTGATGAAATGCGAGCCGCCGTCAAGAACCATCGGGAGCAGGAACAAGGCTAAAAATAACGCGGGCAAGCTGCGGGCAAAGCTGCGAAGGGGATACCAGATCAAGGCTGCCAGCCAAATCCCGCCGAATAACGAAATCATTCGATCTGACCAGGCTATCTTCCATCCCATTTCCGGCGTACCGATAAACTTTCGCAATAACAGTGGGTTGATGGTATCCATCCAGGCGGCCTGGATTTCGGACAATGAATAACTCACTTTTGGCCCAAAAAAGAAAAACGAGCGCTCCGGCAACTGGTGACAGAAAAACGAATAGATAGTGTAGACAATTTTAGCCGGGATGTCCCATCCCAAGCGCATGAAAAGTGGCGCGAGGAAGGGTATCCAAACCCATAAGCCAAAGCTGATCACGAATATCAGGAACCAATGTTTTTCCAACCAATTCATAAAGGGTGCTGGAGCGTTTTCTTTCATATCAGGGAATCCAGTTGGACAGCACCGAAACCACTTTATCCGGTTGTTTCGGGTCATTGGAAATGAGGTGGACAGCAAAATCGTGCGGGCCGTCCATGCCTTCGTGCATCATGAAAACAGATGATTGAATAGTGGTACTTTCGCCGGGTTTGAGTTCCATCGAACCGATGGTTAGTCGGGGTGGTCAACACCCCTCCCGGACTTCAATGTATGGCTCTTCTTTGAATCGTAAGGTGCCATCGCCGGAGTTGGTGACCTTGATCTCAAAGGATAAATTGGTGTTGAACTTGACATCCCCGTACTGAATTGTGTCTTGACCTAAGGTTAGGGCAGGTCTCCCGCTACTAATTCCACTGTCTGAACCTTGGACCCCGAATAATATCCCTGCGGCAATCAGAAGCGCTCCACCGAACATCAAAATGAAAACCGGAGCGGATATGGTCTTCTTCTGACGTACTCTCTTCCTTTTTTTTATGCTCATTTATCGGTCCTCTTCGAATTGAAATGTGTACAGATAACTGACCAACGACCAGGTCTGTTCTTCCGTAAAAATGACACCCCACATCGGCATGCCGCTACCCATACCCCCCCGGATAATCTTGCCCTGCAGGGCTGCTGGACTGATAGACAGCATGTGATGGGGATCGGCGAAATCGGTTGGATCAATTACTTCGTGCCCGGAAGTGGCTTTGTGCGCATCTTCAGGAAGGTAGGCTAGCTCCCCGCTAAAGACGCCGTCCCCTCTCCCAGACCCTCCGTGGCAAGCGGCGCAATTTTGTGCATATAATTGTTCGGCTTTGGCCAATGCTTCGGGTGTGGTGTTTGAACTCCAAATAAAAGCCACCGCATCCCAGAGCTGCTGATCAGAATAGGAAGTAAAGTCAGGATCACCTCGCAAATCCTGCCAAACTTCTCCAGGGTTATGCGAGCGATAGTATCCTGTGGACTGGTAAGTAGACAGATCAAGGTTTAATTTTGCCCCAATTTGGGCAGATGGTTTCTCTGGTGGGATAACCTGCGCTTCGTGTGGGGCATCGATGTCCAGGCCTAGCTGCACATACAACGGCTGGGTGACAGGCTCTGCCACCCCATCTCCTGTGACCGTGATCGTACCACGCATGCGCCAGTGGTTGGGTCCGCACCAGCGCGTGCAGTAGAAAGTGTAGGTGCCGGGTTTATCAAGCCTCAGGGTAACTTCGGTCATCTCGCCCGGCATGACATCAACAACCGGGAAATCACTCTGTCCAATCGCAAAGCTATGCACCACATCATCGGATGTCAGGCGCAAATGCAGGGGCTTACCTGCTTCAACTGTCAGATCAGCGGGCATCCAGCCACCCTTTTCAGGCATACGGGCATGCAAGATAATGGCGTTTGACTGTCCCGACCACCAGGCAATGCCAATGGCTGCCATGCCGCCGAGCAGGAAAACCGCCGTAAAGAGCCGGGCAAGTTTCTCGCTCATGCAATCAGCAGTCCCATCAGGGTCAGGGTAAATGCCAGGCAAAAGACGATCACCGGGGTAGAAAGTTTCACGGCCTGGATTCCTGCCATTTTTTCATTGGCGATCTTTCGGGAGGTTGTGGCTGTCCAAATGAAGCCACCTACCAGCACGCCGACTTGCAGGAAAGGAGTCAGGTTGGTTAGCCAAGGTGACCAGGCCAAACCCGCTGTGCCAAGTAAATTCCATCCCCAGCCGAACGGATCGGATAGTGCCGCCAGGACATAGGAGAAATTAGCGAACACAAACGACAGACTGAAGGCCACCCAGGCCGCTAACCCCAGCGGCACCAAAGAATAAGCCTGGGCGACAAACAATTGTTTCATTGGCTGGGCTAAACCGGACATTTTTTTTCCGACCCAGATCATTAGCCAGAACAGGCCGGGGAGGGCCAACAAGATCAGGATCAGGAAAGAAGCGGCGTAGATCAGCCAGGGCAACGTTCCGATCGAGTAAGCTGCCAGCTTGAGCGATCCCCACGGGCCAAGTAGAACTGTTGAATAGACTGTCGCTGCACCCAGCATGATGAAGGCTTTATAAGCCTCGTCCAACCTGCGATTGCGATTTACACTCAGGTCAGCACCGAAAGGGCGGATGTTGACTGCCAGGTTGTCATGCGGGCAGGTACGCAGGCATTCCATGCAGGTACCGCAGTAGGTGTTCTTGACCATACCTGGTGGGAAGACATCCCAGGGGCAGCCGTAGCCGTCGATGCTGCCAGTGTAGCAGGTCTTCTCTGTATGCGCGGTACAAACGGCGGTGTCGATCACGCGCACCTCGACTGGAGCAAGCTGCGAATACAACCCGATAAAGCCACCGACGGGACACATGTAGCGGCAGAACACCCGCCGTTCGAAGATCAGGCTGGTTCCGAATGCCAAGAACAGAAAAGCTGCCAGAACGATGGCGGTCACTTTAGGTTGAGTCAGGATAACGGTGCTGAAGAGCGCTACCAGTAAAAAGGTCCCATTCTGCAGCCAGATGTTGCGGAAGCGGTTCGGCCAGCGTTTCTTTCCCCACTTCATCGCCTGCTCCCGCGGACCAAGCAACGCTCCACTCCGAAGCCATTCCCCTGGTGCCGGGATGGGGCAAATGCTGCACCAGCCGCGTCCCAGAAAAGGAACCGCCACCAGCATCAGGATAGCCCACCAGGTGATCCAAACGAGGAGAATGCCGAAGTTGTGACTTCCGACTGGCGTACCGAACAAGCCGGAGAGGATTGCCAATAAAAACCCCGCAAGGGCAATGACCATGACCACAAATTGTGGCCAGCGGTTTACGAACAGGTTTTTGATGAGGGGAAATCGCAGGATGTTCATAAACATCACTCAGGGTTCAGTCATCAGTGCAGGCTTACGTAAGAAATAAACTCCCAACAATGCTACAAAAGCTAGGCCGATACTCCGCCAGAGCAACAGATTTGAGCCGACCTGCAACTTGCCGGTCATAAACGGGTGCAACGCTCCACAGGTAACCGAGCAGCGCAGGCGGAATGTACCAGGGCGATTTGCGATAAAGGACAAGGAAGCGGGCTGACCGGGATCGACCATAACACTGACATCATATCCATCTACGTAAATGCCGTGAACCACGTCGGAGGAGGCCAGTTCGATGGTGACCCTATCGCCAGGATTGACGTGAAGAACGGCGGGAGAATAGGCAAAGTCACCGGCTTCGATGCGAAAGACACGTTCTGCGCTGGATGTTACAGGTTGCAGGTTGATAGGTGCAAATACAACCAACAAAGCCGCCAAGCCCAAAATTACCCACGAAACAGCAATCCGCCTCACAACTTTTTACTCTCTTTACTATGGCATATTGGACAAGCCGTACTTGGAGTACGTTTGATCCGCGTAAGCCCGAATATCCGGAACAGTTTTTCCTTCCCTGAGCAACCGCATGGCATCCTGGGTGATGTCCACGCATATCGAGCAGCCTAGGGCATGGTTGTCGAAAGTTTTTACCGAGCCATCTAAATTCTGTTCAGCTACATAGCAGGAATAGTTGGATGTATGTCCAATTGGCCCGCAGCCACAGTAACAGGGCAGTTCGTGCATCACATCTGGGTTAGCGACAGCAAACTGATAAGACTGCTGTACGGTCACTGGGGCGGATTGCACTTCAACTGGCATGTAATTCATTGGTGCCATCGGAAAGTCATCGCTGGCTGGCTTTGTAGAGCATGCAGAAAGCGCCCCAGACAGGATCAGGGTGAAGGTAAGAAGAATCAGGACAAGGCGGTGAAAAGTGGCGGTCAATGCAGAAAAGACTCCCGAATAAGTTGGTATGCGCTAATTATAGGCAGGGACAAGTGTGACTGACAGCGCTATCCAACCGGTTTCTATATAGGCAATTTGGCCTATTGCCAACAGGATATATTGCATCAGTTGGATATGACAAAGTTCAGTAACTAGCAAAAAAGTCTGTAATACTTGCAGGCCGCTTTGGCATAGGCAATATTGCTTATTCAGGAAGATTTCATCTTGCGCAAGACAGTATAAAGCTTAGGAACTAAAATTTTAGTATGACCAAAGGATTACTACTACCTCCTCTTGCTTTCTTGATTGGCTCTACCCTGATGGCCAGCTTGTATCTGGGTATCCTGATCTGGTTACAAGGTTGGAATTATGCTGCTTCGCAATTTGTACGCGACCGATGGTAAGTCCTGCCTATCAATAGTGGATTCGGCGTTCAAGCTGCTATTTACAGCGTTTTACGTTTTCGGTTCTTTATCCCGCTGACGACCACCGGCGACAGCGGAGCAATTATGGGTACCAGCGGGACAACTTCCGCCACCACGATGGTCGCCTGCTGCCAGCACCACGTGACAGAGGTACTGCCAATCCTCTGGCTTAGCGCTGCTGCATCTTTCCTGACCCGCTTCCAGCGTCCATTTATGTTGGTCGGACTGGGTATGCATAGTATCGGTATCCTCGTAATGCTGGTTGTGCTCTCCCGGGAACGACTAAAAATCCTTGCCCTACAATCCGTTTTGGAATGTCTAGATCGCGGGGCCGCAGACGATGTTTTAGCTGGCTCGTTCGAGGTTGATCATGCGGGGGACATATTCACGAGGGATAGGCTGGCTCCTGTCAAATAAAATAGCCAAACTATTTATAAGAACGCATGTACTGGTCCATCCCGCACAGGAGGTATATTTGGGGTGATTTTATGGGAGAAATTCCATAACCTTCGAATTTCATTAACCTGGATCTCCAGCTAAGATCGGATCCCATTAAGCCGGGAACAACAAATTACTATATAATTTGTTAAGAGGCGAAATTCATTCCATATTTTCGTTTTCTCCCTGCTATCCCGCTTATCCTTCACCATTAACAGCATAGACGCCTGCAGGGTCGTACAGCGGTCAGCCTCTATAGAGGGTCTCCTGGGCAGGTTAAATGGAGTGTTCGATGGCTACCCAAACAGCTAACTTGGAAAGTGCGGCCCAACCATCGGATCGAGCAGGGTTAATCTCCCCAGCAAAACCTCGCTTGTTATATATTGACAACTTGAGAACGGCGCTGATCACTTTTGTTGTGATCGGTCATCTATCTGTTACCTATGGCTTTGATGCAGATTGGACCTACTACGAGGGTGGAGAGATTAATCCGATCTTCAGTATTGTCCAAATATTTATTGTTGCGATTGGAATCAGTTTTGCGATGCCGCTTTTCTTCATGATTGCAGGTAATTTCACCCCTCCTGCATACGATCGCAAAGGATTAATGCGGTTTTTAGTGGACCGATTAATGAGGCTGGGAGTCCCCTGGTTGTTTTTCGAAGTGTTTATCAACCCGTTTATCCATTATGCGGTTGATGTGCATGGTGGGGATTGTCAAGGTGCCCTTTACGATTGCCAATATCAGGGGACATTCTGGCAGTATCTCAAGGATTTTCCTGTGGCCTCCGGCAGCTTTGGCGACGGACCGGTTTGGTTCCTTGAAGCGCTACTGGTATTTTCTATCTTTTATGCACTCTGGCGCACCATCGCTGATCGGACCAATTCTTTCAGAAACGACCCACAAAATCGTCCTGTCGGAGTACCGAGAAATTGGGTTATCGGACTTTTCGCATTATTGATTGGTTTGACCACCTTCTTTATCCGTATCTGGTTTTCGGCAGGTTACTACTACGAGCCGCTGCATTTCGAGTTTGCCCATTTTCCCGTGTATATTGTTCTGTTTATTGCGGGTTTGTGGGCATACCGGGGAAATTGGCTCGTGGAATTTTCGGATCGCCAGGCTAAAACCTGGTTTTGGGTCGCACTCGGGCTGATTTTCGCACTGCCTTTTCTCATGATAGGATTTGGCGCCTTATCCGGTACTTTTGATGAAAGTGGTTTCGGTGGGGCAAATTGGTTATCCCTGAGCTATTCACTCTGGGAAAGCTTTATTTGTATCTCCATGATTATCACCATGCTGTGTTGGTTCCGCCGCAGTTTTGACCACCAGGGCAGGTTAGCTCGATTCATGTCAAGAACCTCCTTCGCAGTATATATTATTCACCCCGGGATCATTGTGCCTCTTGCCCTTGCGTTGAGTGATATTGAGATGAACTTGAGCTTGAAGTTCTTGCTGGTTACACCCATAGCGCTCGTACTTTGCTATGCGGTTGCGTATGCATTAATCAACATACCGGTTGTTAGAAAATTCGTCTAATAAATAATTGCCTTCAAGCCTGAAGGTCAAGAGCCCCTGCAAGCATGTGATTTGTGTCTCCTGGATGCCTGAATTCCAACCCGGGGTTCCAGGATAATCCCTGCCAGATGAAGAATCCTGCTTCACAACAGAAGAGGTTAGCGTCCTGCCAAGATAGAGTCACCATCAATTTCTATATGAGTGGAACTTTAGGGGTCATGATGACGTTTATGTTTGTAACCAGATAATTGCTGAATCTTATCTGATTAATTTGTCAGGGATTGTATCCCCTTAGGAGGAGTATTCGATGAAGGTAAATAAGTTGATATGGGTTTTTATGGTTATGATCATCGGCACAATATTAACCGCCTGCAAGGCGGAACCAGTCGTTCCAGAGGATGAGAGTATTTCAGATCCTCTGCCGCCCGTCGCAGTGATCAGGGCACGCGAAGTACTGGCAGATGACCTCGGGGTGGGAGTCGAGGCTGTTGATATCGAGAGCTACGAGCCAGTAGATTGGTCTGATTCGTGCCTGGGGCTGGGTGGACCTGCGGAGAGCTGCCTAGCGGCAATCACCCCTGGTTGGCGGGTAAACCTGCTTGTCAACGGGAGCGATTCATACGAGGTGCGTACGGATGAACTGGGAGAGATTGTCCGGATCAATAAATGACGGATTGGAGGCTTATGCTGGACGGGTACATTTTTTATCACCGCTGATAGCGTGTGAGGATTCCCGCTAAGCAGGTAGATTTCAATAATTCATTCGCTGGCTGGAGACGACCATGGATACAAGATCCAGGTTGTCTTTGGCCGGCGTTTTGAATTTAATAGATAATCCATTTCTTGCATGATGTATTCTGGGATAGGTCGCGCAAATTTGATCAAATCTGTTCGCTTGGAAGGTTTCCTCGAATTTCCCGCAATCGGGTGTGAGAATAGGTCTCATGGTATCGGATCGAACGGATTTCGGTGAAAATCTCGAATACCAACTTTCCGGACAGGGTACCCGACCAACATATTTTTTTATGAATTTTCGAATATGGTGTATGATCGGGTGATGTGTCAACCTGAAATGTCATTACTTGCCCAGCACCAAGTAAGAAATCATTGATGTGTCAGACCTGCACAAGAAAAAATCTTCAAATCTCATGAGGAGCTCCTCATTTTGGTAAATCGAGAATTGATCAAATCAATCTTCGAAGGCTGGCAGGCATACCAGAAGACCCTGGTTGATGTTAACCCATCCGTAGAAGACGAGCATCTTGCCCTGCGCGCAGCCCCATCACTGCGTTCGGTAGGAGAAATTACGGCCCATATTTTTGGGGCGCGAAAGCGCTCGTTCTATCTGCTGATGGAAGAAGGTGGTGATGCGTTCCGGAATTTTGGGAAATGGGACCGCAGGGGTGCAAAAACCCGTAGTTCTGAGGAGCTCCGGGTAGGTATTGAAGCCACCTGGAAGGGCATGCAGGAAGCGATTGAACGCTGGACGCCACAAGATTGGGATCAAACCTGGCCTGGAGAGGATGATAACGAACCAGAGATGATCACGCGGCAGTGGGTTATCTGGCACCTGGTAGAACACGAACTCAACCATGGTGGGGAGATATCGATCACACTTGGGGCAAATCGTGTGCCCGTGCTGGAACTTTAATAGGTTTACCTGTACTGGATAAACATTTTTAACACAGGAGAGAAAAATATGGATGGAGGATACAACATTGTTTACCAGGACGAACCGGAATGGGGGATCATCGGGGGCGGTATAAGCAGTTATAACAAGGAACAGGCGGGAGATGACTCTTCCGAAATGTTGTGCTTCGTTCTCAAGGATCCCGATCAACAGGTCGTCGGCGGGTTGATCGGGTCAACGCACTACGAGTGGCTGCAGGTCGATTTAATGTGGGTTAAAGAAGATCTGCGCGGCAGAGGATTCGGTCGACGCCTGCTGCAGTTCGCAGAGGACGAAGCGCGCCGGCGAGGTGCGAAAAATGCTTATCTGGACACCTTCAGTTTCCAGGCACCAGATTTTTACAAGAAGCACGGCTACCAGGTTTTCGGGGAATTAAGGGATTTTCCTCCCGGTCATCAGCGCTACTATCTTACAAAACAGCTGTAGGGTACCTGCGCATGCGAATCGGGCACCATCTCGATGCGTGCAGGTATCTTCGGCATCCCGCTATTTTCTGCAATTCATTCATGCGTGACACGGGCGAGTGAAACGATCTTTCCGCCCTATGCGAATCCAATAGCGATAACCAAGCGCCGCAATTAAGACCAATGGCAATTGACCAGTTTCTCGAGTACGCATCCTGGTGCGGAATTTGGTGTTAATATTGACATATTGTCCGGTCATGGTATCGGATTTTGTTTATTTAATCCCGGCTTTTATGTAAACTTGGTAAGCTACTTCGGTTTCTCGTGAAATATGAGTGATAAAAAATCGATCCGTGTCGTCCTCGTAGATGACCATTACCAGATGCATAGGATTGTGGAACAGACCTTATCCGCAACACCTGGCATTGATCTGGTCGGGCAAGGGGCAAATGGAGAGGAGGGAATTGCCTTATGCGAGCAATACCAGCCTGATATCGTGCTCATGGATGTGGTGATGCCCGTGATGGATGGGATCGAGGCAACGAAGATTCTGCATGAGCGCCTGCCAGAGCTCAAGATACTGGTTTTATCCAGTTTCCAGGACCACGAGAGCGTGTATGCTATGCTCCGAAACGGCGCGGTTGGTTATCTCACCAAGGATTCCCTTGCCGAAGATCTGGCTGAAACAATCCGCGCTACCTGCCAAGGGAAGATGGTCTTTTCAAGCGAAGTTGGTGAACGCCTTATCCATCCACCCCAACCGGTGGATAATTTTCACCTGACAGATCGCGAATTGGAAGTTCTGGTCCTTTTGGCAGATGGATTGACCAACCAGCAAACAGCCCAGAAGCTGTCGATCAGCCTGTCTACACTCAAGTACCACATGGCGAATATTTATGAAAAATTAGGCGTTCAAACCCGGTCTGAAGCACTGGTTTTTGCCGCCAAAAACAACCTAATTTGAATTTGAGGTGGTTTCTAATGGCAGCGGGATCACTGAAAACAAGAAATTCAATCCTTAGCGATGCTCAACATTGACTACCTGTCCAAAAGGACAGGTGGGTTGCTTGAAAAAGACAGGTGACACGCGATTAAACTCCCTATAGAATGGTTTCAAGGACTGGTTCATTTTCATATTCAATCAATAAAGGAGGAAAGTGTGGATAAAAATATTTTTAGAAAGAGGGTAGGGATTATGCTCCTGGTGACTGTTATAGTGGTCACTGCCTGTAATACTGGCCTGAGGGTGATTCGGGGATCCGGGAACGTAGTCACCGAAGCGAGGCAAGTCAGTAATTTTGATTCCGTCGAATTGAGTGGATCAGGCGAAGTGATTGTTACCCAGAGCGGGAGTGAGTCTCTGACAATTGAAACCGACGATAACGTGATGGAATACATTAAAGCAGAAGTGGAAAACGGGACACTCAAGCTGGGTCTGGTTACTGGACTCTCAACTGGGGTCAATGTCCAATCCACCACCCGTCTTGTTTTTTACCTCGATGTCAAAGATATCTCCAGCCTGAGTGTATCAGGTTCAGGTGAAATCGATTCGGATAAGATCGAAAGCAACCAATTGAAATTATCAATCAGTGGTTCAGGCCGAGTTCAAATTGCAGACCTGGTAGCAAGCGAGGTTGGATCAGAGGTCAGTGGTTCTGGTGAAATAAACCTAGCCGGGGAGGTCGCTCGTCAGGAAGTTTCGATCAGCGGCTCAGGCGCTTATCTCGCTGGCGATCTTTGCAGTGAATTCGTCCGGGTGAGCACCAGTGGTTCTGGTGATTCAACTGTTTGCGCTACCGAAACGCTCGAGGTGAGTACCAGCGGCAGCGGGACAGTCAGCTATTATGGGAGTCCGGCTGTCAGCGTCTCTGGGAGTGGCTCCGGGAACCTCCAAAGTTTGGGCGAAAAATAGAATATCATTCTTGTAGCTCATTTCCAAGTGCCGTGGGGATAGTGAGCAAAAAGGAAAATGATATGTCAACAAAAGCGTATTCGGAAGATTTGGAAAAAGAAAAGAAACGCAAAGCCAGCGCCATCTCTGGAGGTATATTCCTGATCAGCTTGGGCGTCTTATTGTATACCGGTTGGTGGTGGCCTGGAATCATGATCGCCATCGGGCTTTCCGCTGGCGCGGAATTAGTTTTTCGAGGAAAAATCCTTCAAGGAATTGGTACTCTATTATTGTTCAGTTCCATACCCATCGCCATCTGGGTCGTTCAGGAAACCGAGATTCCCTGGACATTGGTCGGTCCACTGATCTTGATCGGCATTGGGGTTATCGTCCTGGTAAAGGCAGTCTTTCTGCGAGGAGAATAGGAGCGAGGATCATGGCAAGCAATGCATCGGGCACTATAAATAGAGTGACAGAGGTACCTACCTCAAAAGCAGGCTGGGCGATTTTTGGCATTGGTGCAATATATATGCTCTTGATGGGTTGGCTTTCATCATGGTGGGTGGTGCCTACCATCCGGCAAACAGGGCTGGAAGGCCTTCCTGGAGCGGCTTTCTTTTTCTTCTGGCAGTTTGCCGCTCCGGTCGGAGCGCTGCTGGTAGCAATTGGTGTTGCTTATGTAGCAGACGTCGAGCGCTCACGAAAAGCGGTTTTCATCGTAGGGAGCCTTATCGTGGTGACCTGGCTGTACCTTTCCATGGCAATGATCAGAGAAGTCATCTCCCCCATCTTTGGCATTGGTGGTGGCTTGATCAGCCTGGCTTTTTTGGGATTTTGTTGGGATTGGGCACGGTCGCGCCCCCGGCTTGTTGGGGCTGCGCGGACAGGGGCGGATTTCGCCCTCGGCAGCCAGGTATTCTACCTTATTGCAGCCTGGTATCTCTGCGGCTTATTGGGAGCACCAACCTTCCTGTTAAGACCAGAACAGGCGATGACGATCATTCCCGAGAATAACGCCATCAGCTTGGGAACGACGATCTTGATCTGCCTCACTTTAGGCAGCGTTTTGGCTTTCTTTAGTCGCCGGGTGACCTTGCAGGACAGGTGAGAGCAGTGAACTAGAACCGGGTAAAACGTGGCGTAATTCTGATCTCTATGAGTAAATCTTGACAGTCCATAGCGTATTAAAGGCAGCCATTTCTTGATCAGGAGTGTTGTGGTGGATAATCTAGAGGTTAAATAATTACACGTTTCACACGCACTTCTGGTTGAGAATACTTCACAATCCATCTGGCATTGCCAAGATAATAGCATTATTGAATAGAGCTGCCCAGGGGATTAAGATCAGCGACTGACAGCTACAATATCGAACTACCTGTCCAAACGGACAGGTAGTTCGATAAAAAGAGACAGGTGACAGGCTACTCCGAATTACTTAGAATATGGCATGGAAATTCCTGGTTTTTTGATATGCCAGACCACCATCTGTCCCAGGTGCGGAATATTGGGTACCGGTGTGAGGAGATGTAAGGGTGAAGAAGACCATCTGGATGCCCCTTGTAATTGGTGGTGCGCTCGGTTTGCTGGATTTTTTAAGTTTGGCAGCAAATTTTCTCATACCTCTTGGCCCCCGGATCGCAACTGGTCCACAGGAAGTTTTTTTAATCATGTCTGCTGCCCTGGGAGGACCTCTAGGACTACTGGTAGCGACCTTGCTTCGTGAATTAGGCGGCTCAATATTTTTCCTTAATAGCCAGTTCTCTCCAGAACAAATGCTTTCGACCGGGTTATTATTTGCCACAGCTGATTTGGCTGCTCACTTGCTTGCATTATTGGCCGTCGCATACTGTTACGGGTTTTTGTTCACCCGGGTGAAGAAGCTATATGGTTTCTTTGCAGGATGGTTTCTCATCGTGGTTGTCTACTATATACTGCTTGTAGTTTTGCAATCAATCATGATTGGCCTAGTTATTACAGGCATTCCACCCCTGCCTGCTTTATTCAGGAATAACATGTTGGAATTCTTGGTGGTTTTGATCATATCCACCCTGATCTGGATTGCCCTGCCAGCACGCTACCATAAACCCCTCTGGATCGAGCTGCAGCCCATTTCATCACCGAGAGCGGATGGGGATGGTAAAACGGAGGTTCATGTATGAAAAGAAAGGTATGGCAAGCCCTGGCTATTGGCATCATCTTTGGATCATTCGCAGGTATATCGAGTGTCGTGGGACTCACTTTTCTTCTATCTGGGATCACTGATAATGCTATTGGTTTCTTTGTAACGCTTTTCTTGCTCGCTGCCGCCCTGGGTGGTCCACTGGCGGGCGCGATTGCTCCGGCACTGTGGGTGACCATTTCAGCTTGGTTTGGTCCACCTGAAATGGTTGCAGTCGTCAGTGACCCGTATACTTTTTGGTCGAACATCATTGCCTTAGGAATCACCACGGCTATTGTAGGTCTCGCCTACCGCATCATATACGAGCGTATAAATATTCCGGTGCGACTGCTGGCATGGGCAGGAATCGTGATTGCCTATTATTTTATTTCTCTTCCGGCATCCGTGATCCCGCAATACCTTTTATCCGGGGGACCGCAGGATGAAATTCTCGCAGCTGTGCTCGGTGGATATGCGGACTATATTCCACAGATGATTTTCGATATTCTCATCACATCATTGGTTTTTATCGCACTGCCCTCCGCGTATGCCAGACCTTTGTGGTATGAGTACAAGAGAGCGGGTGGTCAAAGCGGTCAAATCTAAAGTCTATGCTGGTTGATAGCGAAAAAGGAGATTCTTAGTTTTGAAAAAGACAGTCTGGGTACCTATCGTTGGCGGTCTCATTTTTGGAAGCTTGTCCTTCTTGATTACCGCAGCGAATATCACCATACAAATCTCAGACGATTTAATCCTCGGTCCTTGGGAAATTATCAACTCCCTATCGGCTGCATTATTTGGCCCTATTGGCCTGCTTATCACGGAGCTTGGTCTGGATATCAGTGGCTATATCTACTTCATCAGAGGTGTATATCCAGCCCCTCAAGATCTATATTTCATGCTGGGTGATTATTTTGCCCATGTAACCGCGATGCTGATCGTGGCTTTCGGCTATCGCATTATCTACCAACGGATGAGGATGCCCTCATTACTGGGTGGCTGGTTCCCAGTGATGGTAGTTTATTACCTGGTGGGTGTTACCCTGCAGGTCACCCTATTCAATTTTGCAGTTCCAGGGCTGGGAGCTTCCTACCCAGGATATTTTAGGAATATTCGTTTAGAGTTTGTGCTTGTGACCGGGATCACCAGTCTCGTCCTAATAGCGCTCCCGGAGCGTTTCCGCCGCCCGCATTGGTACGAACTAAATCCAGAACTAGGTCATGAGAGTGAAATCTGAGGAAGATAAGAGTTAGGTGCTCTATGGGTATGAAAAGATCAGTCATTTGGAGGATGTTAGCCTGGTTTTTGTTGCTGGCTTTGATCCCACTGGGTGCCGTGGTTATCTTTGTGCAACGGCAGGTCAACCAGACTGTGCTCAACGTCGAATTACAGGCTGCTCTGAAGCAAGCCCGCCTTTTTGCTGTGGAAACCGTCAACCACCCAGAAGAATTGGAGGAGCTCACCCGGGTTTTCAGCAGCGCTGAAGAGACAGCCTTTATTCTTGGAAATGATGGTACTTACCTTGCCCATAGCGATCCTCAAAAAGTTGGCACGCCAGGAGAAAACGACTTCACTGCCGACATCCTGCTTGGATTCTCCTCCAACGAAAATGGGAGTCTTGAGGATACCGCCTCGGATCAAATTATTGCTTATGCCTCGATGCCAGACCAAAATACTGTGGCAGTGATCGTTAAAGACAACCAGGCAGTTGTCAATACCCTGAGCTCTCTCTCCAGATCAATTTTCCTGCAACTTTCCGTGATTCTCCTGATCACCTCTATTGTCAGTGGGGTGGCCATCCTTGCAGTGATCAGACCCCTGAGGCAGCTGGCAAACTATGCCGATCAGGTTGGTTCCGGAAATCTGGATGCCACGATTGATCAAACTGATCTAGAGGGTGAAATTGCGGTTCTGGCAAATAGCTTAGCCAATATGACAGCCCGTCTACGAGACCTGATATACAACCTGGAAAGCAAGGTCGAAGAACGAACCCGCAATTTGGCCATTGCCTCAGAAGTTTCACGCGAGATAACACGGGTCCTGGATATGGATCTGCTCTTACCGGGGTTGGTGGAAAAAACCCGGCAGGGATTCAATTTATACTACGTAGCCCTGTATTTATTCGATCCACAAACTGGCGAACTAACTCTGGAGGCAGGTACGGGAGAAGCTGGGGCGCGGATGAAGTCGGAAGGGAAGTCATTCCATCTCGAAACCCGACCAAGCCTGGTGGCGCAGGTTGCGAGAGATAGGCAGGCCGAGATCATCAATGATACCGAAGGATCTGCCATTTATTCATCCAACCCACACTTGCCGGAGACGCGAGCTGAAGCAGCCTTTCCGATGCTGATCAGCGATGAGTTGATCGGTGTGCTTGACCTGCAATCAGAGAGTGCGGGACGCTTCCGGGAAAGCGATGCCCAGATATTCTCTACGCTGGCCGAACAGATCGCCATTGCAATACGCAATGCACAGTTATACCAGGAGCAGGAGCACGTCGCGCAGGAATTAGAGCGCACCGATCTGATGAAGAGCCAGTTCCTGGCCAGCATGAGCCACGAACTGCGCACGCCGCTCAATTCCATTATCAATTTCACCCAACTGATCGCCATGGGTGTTGCCGGACCAGTGACCGAGGAACAGATGACCATGTTGAATACATCCCTTCGCAGTTCGAAGCACCTACTCCAATTGATCAATGATGTGCTGGATATCAACAAGATCCAGGCAGGTAAATTAAGCCTGTACATCGAGGAGGGCGTCAACCTGAAAGAAGAGATCCAGGCTGTTGTGGACATGGCTGAACCCATACTGGGAAAACAAAATGCCACCCTGGAACGGCCTATCCGCTTTATCCAGGATATTGATGATGATCTACCTTTGACAGCCTGTGATCGACGCCGTTTTCGTCAAGTCCTGCTGAACCTGCTCTCCAACGCCATTAAATTCACCGAGCAGGGCACCATCACCTTGAGTGTTAAAGCGAAGGAAGAAGGATCCCTATTTGCCGTGATGGACACTGGTCCGGGAATACCCCTGGAAATGCAAGAAAGCATTTTTGAACCATTTGTCCAGGCGACGGATGACATTAAACATACTCAAGGAACTGGACTGGGCCTGCCCATCTCACGCAGCCTGGTCGAGGCGCACGACGGCCAGTTGTGGGTGGAGAGCAACGTGGGCGAAGGGTCCATATTCATCTTTACCTTGCCATTCCGCCCGTCAATAACGCAATAAAGGAGATTGCACGATGAATTCTCAAAAACCCATTCTTGTTTATGTGGAAGATGATGAAAACAGCATCCTGGTGATGAAATTGGTAGTAGAAAGAGTCATGAAACTACCGGCCCTGCATGTTCTGCACAGCCGCGCTGATTTTATAGAGCAGGTCAAGCGACTCGGGGTTGTTCCAGATGTCTTTCTGTTGGATGTTCAAATGAAACCTTTTGATGGGGTTGAATTGTTGGCCATGTTACGAAAAGACCCGCAGTTCAAATGCAGTAAGGTGATTGCCCTGACAGCCAGCGTGACCAACGAAGAAGTATCACTCCTGAAGAGCGGTGGTTTTGACGGCGCGATCGCCAAGCCGTTGAACATCGAGGTTTTCCCGGATTTGATCACCAGGATCATTAACGGTGAGCCTGTCTGGTACATCGCAGGATTTACCGAATTGATATTTTAAAGCGGTTCGTGTCAATCCAAATACCTGTCCAAATGGACAGGTATTTTGGTTAAAAGAGACAGGTGGAAATTGTCGAAAGAGACAGGTTACACGCTGCCGCTCATCAATAGAATGATGTCATAAACAAGTCGTTTCACAACCAAAGGAGAAAATCATGAACACCCGATCGAACAAAAACTACTCCATCTTGTTATTGTTGGCCGGGACATTGCTGGTGGGCTTTTCGATGGGGCGCTGGCTGTTTCCACTCGCTGCCTGGATCGGTCCCGTCCTTATCATGCGCTATGCGCGTGATCACAAGGTCGGGCAAGGCTTCCTCTCCATCATCGCCGCCTACTTCCTGGCGTTTCTCATCGGATTTGGCGCCATTTGGGTATCGTTCGGGAATGGGCCACTGTTTGCCATCATCCTGGCGGTCTTCTACGGACTCTTGTGGAGTTTGCCCTATCTCGCCGACCGGCTTGCTGGCAGGCGGCTCACAGGCTTCGCGAGCACGTTGGTCTACCCGTTGGTGGCGGCGACCCTCGAATTCGTGAATATCTATACCAACCCGGTCGGCATGTGGGGCGCGACCGGCTTCACCCAGTACGGGGATCTGCCGCTCATGCAGCTCGCTTCGGTGACCGGCATGATCGGGATCACCTTCCTGCTGGGCTGGTTCGCTTCGGTTGCCAATTGGGCTTGGGAGAACCGCATGCGTGGCGCTAAAATGCTCCGGGGATTGGCAGCCTTCGGGGGGGTTGTCGCCGCCGTGTACCTCTTTGGCTTTCTACGCTTGAATCTGGCGCCCACTATTGAAACTGTGCGGGTTGCTGGGATCACTGCCAGTCCCTCTCGCACCTTATCCCAGCGATTGCAGGAATTGCCGGACCCGGATCTTGCATCTCCTGCTGCCCGACCATTAATTGAGGCTCATTGGGATGCCTACTTTAATGAAACCACCCGCGAGGCCCAGGCTGGCGCAAAAGTGGTAGTCTGGCCGGAGTTAGCAGGTGTTGGGCTCGCCTCGGACGAAGCCTCCCACATCGCACGCGCCCAGGAAGTCGCCCGCCAAAATGGCATCTACCTGGCCATCCCCCTCTTGACTGAACCCAACGACTCTGACTCAGGGCAACTCAGTGAGAACAAGCTTCTGGTGATCGATCCTGTTGGTGAGATCGTGATGGAGCATGTCAAGTACGGCGGTCGCATTTTTGAGCGCAATCGCATTCAGGGCGATGGAAAACTGCAAACTGTAGATACTCCCTTCGGTGTCCTTTCGGGGATCATCTGTTATGACGCGGACTACCCGGCAATTGTTCAGCAGTCTGGCCAGAACAGTACTGGTCTACTGCTGGTCCCCTCCTCTGACTGGCTAGAAATCCACCCGCTCCACACGTACATGGCCGTGTTCCGCGCCATCGAGAATGGCATGTCCCTCGTGCGACAAGTCGAAGGGGGAGAGTCAATCGCCGTCGATCCCTATGGGCGTGTGCTGGCCCAGACCAACTTCTTTGGCTCGACGGATCGCACGCTGGTTGCTCAGGTCCCCGTTAAGCACGTTCCGACCCTATACACTTCAATTGGGAATTGGTTTGAGTGGTTACTTTTAGCTGGGTTTTTATTCACCATCGTCTGGGCTTTGGTTGCAGGGCGAAAGGAGAATTGAACCAGCATATACAAGGTGCTTTTTCACTAAATGATCTCGCAAAAAATTCGATCTTGGGTGAAAAGCGATGCTCGGCAAAGGAGATGGATTAACCATGAGAGCAACTATTCTAAATGGATCACAGGTTCATGACAGTGTAGGAGCAAGGGTACACACGGTACTGGCAGCGCAACTTGAGGCGCAAGGATGGCAGGTGGAACACTTCGCCTTGTGCAATCAAAAAATCGGCAACTGCGCTGGTGATTTCTTCTGCTTTATCCGCACGCCAGGCGTTTGTAATATTAATGACGATAACCGATTGATCGCTGAATCACTCGTAAATTGTGACTTGATGATCTATCTCACTCCCGTAACCTTTGGCGGGTTTTCGTCCGTGCTGAAAAGCATGGTGGATCACCAGATTCAGAATATATCGCCATTTTTCGCCCGGGTTTCTGGTGAAACCCATCATGCCAAGCGTTACAAGAAGAACCCTGACCTGCTGGTTGTGGGCTGGATGGAGGAAAACGATGAGCATTCTGAGTTGGTCTTCCGCCATCTCGTGCAGCGGATTGCTTTAAACTGGCATTCGAAAACCTGGATTGCTGATGTGGTTCTGGCAAATCAATCAGAAGTCGAAATGCGGGCTTCAATGGACCAGCATTTGCTTGATCTTCGTGATCATAAATCCTCTTTGCTCGTTGTCCAAATGGGGAATGGCGGTCAATTGGTTCAGAACTCAAGGAGTGGTGTTTTTTGGCATGGGATGAAAGAAGATCATCAGGAATTCACGGTGCAGCGAGCACTCCTGCTTGTGGGCAGCCCAAAGACGCGCAAGAGTACCTCTCATTCTCTGGGTGGTTACCTTTTCGATCAGCTAGCAGTGCGTTCTGTTCACACAGAGATAATTTACTTGCACACAGTGCTGCGGAATACCCAAAAGATGCAGGCTTTATTGGATGCCGTTGAAGCTGCTGATCTTGTGACGTTGGCTTTTCCCTTGTATTGCGATTCCCTTCCTGCCCCGGTGATTGATGCGCTGGAGCGGATCGCATCCCACCAGCAGGGGAGGGGATGGTCTCAGCGAAAGTTGTTCACTGCCGTTGCCAATTGTGGTTTCCCGGAGGCATACCAGTGCGATACAGCGCTGGCGATCTGCGAGATTTTTGCCAGGAAGGCAGGCTTTACCTGGGCAGGTTCGCTGGCATTAGGAGGCGGTGGGATGATCAATGGCTTTCCACTGGCTGAAGGAGGAGGTAAGACCATTCGCATCCGCCAAGCGCTGGATCTGGCAGCTGAAGCATTGGCAAGAGGGGATGATATCCCAAGAAAAGCGCGAGAGGGATTGGCTCAACCAATTATCCCCCACTGGATGTATTGGCTGATCACTTGGATGCGCTGGAACCAGGATGCTAAGAGTTATGGAGCGAGAGGGTCGTTAAAGCGGCAGCCCTATGCTTCTTAATTGAAGGAAGGAAATCCTCATCTCCTGGGACCATTCCTCGAGCTGTTGGAAGTATTAACCAGGAAGCTGACTCAAAATTCAAAGGGTCATATCCTGGAGCAAAGAAATAAAGTGGATAAACCGAAAAACTGTCATCCTCTGTAATGCTGCAATCGCAATAATTTCTCTTGCTTTCCTGGCTTCCTGGTATGGCCAACCACTCAAGATTGAACTCGAACCGGGTTGGGAAGAAATTATTGCCAGGCAGGACGTCTCTGTGGGGCATTCTTTAATCCAGGACGGTGATATCAAATTGGAAGCTGAATTGTTGGAACCTGATGGCGGAAGAGTGGCGAAGCCAGCAGTTGTCTTAATTGGCGGCTAGGGTCAGTGGATTTACCAGGCTTATCCTGAATAGTTTATCTATGAGTTTGTGCTGGAGGTCTTCCTCCGCCGCGATACGTCTGTCCGGCTGATCAACAAGCGTGGTTTGGGTGACTCGGATGAAAATTGGATGCACAACTATCTCCAGGGGCGGTCAGGAGATAATTATGCGGCTGTCCAGTATCTCCAGAGACATCCCATGATTGAGTTGTTATAAATCGGCTTGATTGGCCACAGCCAGAGAGGTTGGGTGGGCGGTACAACCTTAGGATGTGGTAATATTTTTTTCAGTTTCGCTGGTCCAGCGACTGCAGTGATCGACCAAATCACAGCAGATCATAGGAATTTTCTTAACTGCAATGGGTTTGAAGGGGATGCGCTGACTAGCAAGGTTGATCGTCAACTGCAGGTAAAGTAGATAAGTGCTGCCATGGGCATTGAATTGGGATTCAACTGATGGCATTATTGGAATTTGGGTTAATGGGGGATTATTCCGCCAGGCGCGGTACGCGCTGGCGAATAAATCTCAGAGGGATAAAAACCAGACCCAGACTGACAGTACTCCCGATCAGAAATCCGGTCAGGTAGCCAATAATTGGCGGTAAACTGAAGATTTCGAACAGGATCGGGGGTCCAAAAAAGAATATTAAGATGATGACCAGGCAGATTCCACTGATGAAGAATCCGAGGCAGCCGATCGCACCCAAGGGAATCCGGCGGGGATCGTCCCAATCGAAATTTGCCCCAACCACACCGAAAGAAAGATTGAATCCTGTTACACCAGCCAAGGTGAATGCCACAACCACCAAGCTATATATGAGATTGGCCGAGCTGATGTGCTGGAGCAAGGAGGTGATCAGCAAGAAGCTCCAGCAAAGGAGCAGGGTGGGCAGATAGGCAAACAAGAATTTTCCGCCGAGAAGCCTGTTCGTACTCACTGGTGCAGATTTGAGCAGCCAATATTGCTTTCCTTCTAAAGAAAAACTCATTCCTGCCAAACGGGAGAGCAAAGACCAACCGATAAAAATCGAAATGCCCACATTTGCATAGACCGCGAGATTGGTGAGAACCTGCATGAAGACAGCTGGGGCTTCTCCACTTCCTTCGGGAGGTTGACTACCTCTCCGGATCAGCATCACTGCATAAAAGATGCCTAAGATCAGGGGGGTGATCAATTGGGACAAATTACGCAAATCGCGTCGCGTGACAAGAAGATCTTTCACCAGGATGCCCTGCACTGGAGAGGGAACCAGGTGGCTGATCGCCCTTGTTATATCCGGCCTGGTGGATGATCTTGAAGATTGTCTGCGAATTTTCTTCGCCCGACGATTGGAGCTCTGTACTGATGCCCATCCAGAGAAATACAAGCGTTCAGATGTGATCAGAGAGAGAGCGAAAATGCCCCCGCACAGGATCAACGTAAGGAGAAGATAACCAAAGCCGGGTAGCCATTGTCCCTGGCCGATCGCCGCCAGGCTGCCTCCGGCCCAGGTCAGCGGGGAAAGCGGGGAATATAACGGCTCCAGCTGGTTCAATGCCTGCGATGCTTGGGGACCAGAGATCTCGGAAAATCTGGCCAGCTGACCGGATTGAGAGCAAAGAAAAGAAGTAACAGCTACGAAAAACCCCAATACCTCAGCCACGCGCCGGGCAGGGAATACCCGCACCACGACCATCACGATCAGGCTGGATATACCGGCCGCGGTGATGGCAAACAGGGATAGGACTAGGATGACCAGCGGGTAATAGATCAGATGATACTCTTGAGAAATGCCTAACCCGAAGAGCACTGGCAGACCGAATAGAAGCACGAAAGCATAATTTGGCAAGATGGCTTGTAGCAATTTCGAGAGAAAAACCGCTCTGATAGGTAATGGGGAAGAGAGCAGGAAATCCATATCACCTGCCAGGTAAAGAGCCTGGAGGAGTAAGCCAAAACTGGTGATAAGGATGATCAAGAAAACAAGTGTCACTACCAGGATTGGAATGTTAGCCAGCAATCGATCTGGATCTTGTATCAGGTTGGCTATTTGGGGTGAGCGTAAGGCATTAAGAATCAATAAGCTGATCACAAACGCAGCGATTAGAACGGCAAGAAAAATTATCCCGAGTAAGATAATACCGATTTTATTTCGCAGACGGGCACGGCGAAAACTGCTGATAAAGATCACACCGCGCAAGCGCAGAAGCTTCCAGACAGGGAACCAGAGGTTGGTCCTGGATATCGAAGGAGGGATCATTTTAAGACCTCTGCGATCTCGGCATATTCCGCACCGCCAGTAAGGCTAAGGAAGATGTCTTCCAGGCTGGTCTCCCCTTTGCCGAGGCTGCGCAGCTCCTGCATGGTGCCAACAGCGATCAACTGGCTTTTATTGATGATCCCGATTCGGTCACACATGCGCTCGGCAATTTCGAGGATGTGGGTGGAAAGAAATACAGCTGATCCCCTTTGAGCGAGCTGTTTGAGGATGTCCTTGATTATGCGTGCGGAGCGGGGATCTAATCCGGAAGTTGGCTCGTCGAGTACCAGGACTTGCGGATCGTGGAGCAAGGCAGCGGCAAAAGCAGTCTTCTGCTGCATTCCGTGGCTGTAGGTATCAATTGGATCGTCAGCAACTCCATCCAGCTCGAAGAGCTTCAGCAATTCCAGGCTGCGCCGTTCCACCTGCTGATGGTTGATCTCATACAGGTCGCCGACGAAGCGTAGCAGCTCAAGTGCCGAGAGCTTGGGGTAGAGATTGGGTGTATCAGGGACATAGCCGCAAACTGATTTCGCCTGGATTGGTTCAGCCTGGATATCAAATCCTGCTACCTCTACACTGCCAGAAGTGGGTTGAAGCAAGCCCACGATCATCTTGATCGTCGTGGTTTTCCCAGCTCCATTCGGACCGAGAAAGCCAAAAACCTCCCCTGCATTAACGTGAAAGGTGACCTGGTCAACAGCGGTCTTATCACCGAAGCGTTTGGTCAAATCTCGGGTTTGAATAAGCATATTATCAGTGGATGTGATCATGGTAATGTCCTGGATAAAAATTTTCTATGGATTGATTATACATTTGGTTTTGAAATTCGAGATTGTTTTTGAAAAGATTCATACCTTCTAGGTGAGCTAAATTTACGTTCCTGCCTTCAGATTTGTTGCACCCTAAAAGTTTAGAGATAATTTGAAGTTCGACGAATAGAATGCCGAATTGATCGAGACCTGGTGTTTCTTAATCAATTTTCACTCATATCTCCCCTGAATTACCGCAGCCGTGCAGGAACCTCTGGTACAGCATTAAAAACAACCAGATCCTCCTCAACGAATGCATATCCACTCAAACCCGCGGTCTGGATGTGGAGATCGGAATAAATTTGTGTTTTGCCATCAGGCACTTAAATAGACCCATTAACTTCGGCACCGTAATAGATTCACCGGGTATACCAGCAATTCGTTTCATTTTTACCAACTTGAAAATACCTATTGTTGAGGAAGTAGAAACTAACTTGCACCCAAGGTGTTGATTCAACCGATGACAGTCAATTAAGGAGGGTCCAAATGCCTAAAGAGAGCTTGAAGGTATATCCGTATCGATGGGTTGTCCTGGCTTTGTTTATGGGTGTGATCGCGGTAAACCAGCTGGCATGGATCACATTTGCCCCCATCACTGTAGTGGCCGCGGAATATTATCGTGTCACTGACCTCAGCATCGGTTTATTATCGATGAGCTTTATGCTTGTCTATATCTTTGTATCGATCCCAGCCTCATGGATGATTGATACCTATGGGTTTAAACCTGCAGTCAGTTTAGGAGCTGTGCTGACAGCCATCTTCGGTTTGACTCGCGGCTTATCTGGAGAAAACTATACTCTGGTGCTGATCTCCCAAATCGGTATTGCTGTTGGACAGCCATTCATTTTAAATGCATTAACAAAGGTGGCTGCTCGCTGGTATCCAATCCAAGAGCGCGCCACAGCCTCCGGATTAGGTACTTTAGCCATGTATATTGGCATTGTGTTGGGGATGATGCTGACTCCTTTCCTGGTACTGAGGCTCGATATCAACAGCATGTTGCTGATTTATGGTGTCGCAGCAATCATTGCAGGGGGATTATTCCTGATCTTTGCAAGAGAACGACCACCGACTCCTTCGAGCCCACCTGGTATGGAAGACAGATCTCTCGTGTTTGATGGCTTAAAGAATATGCTTCGTATGCGCAATTTCATCATACTGATGGTTATCTTCTTTATCGGTTTGGGTGTCTTTAATAGCGTAACAACCTGGATCGAAGATATACTCAGGCCGAGGGGTTTCTCTATCCTTCAGGCCGGGGTCATTGGTGGCGTGATGGTCATCGGCGGTATTCTGGGGGCACTTGTCTTGCCAGCACTTTCCGATCGCTTCCGCAAAAGAGTGCCTTTTATTATCCTGGCATTAGCCGCAGCTACGCTTGGTTTAGTAGGGATCGCTTTCGCCGTGAACTACACATTACTTCTGCTCTCAGCTTTTATATTGGGATTTTTCTTATTGAGTGCTGGTCCTATCGGATTTCAATATGGTGCTGAAATAACATTTCCTGCCCCAGAGGGTACTTCAAATGGCATGCTTTTATTAATGGGACAAATCTCCGGGATAATTTTCATCCTGGGGATGGATAGCTTCAAGAATCCAGATACCGGCTCCATGACCGCTTCCCTGCTCGTATTATCAGGATTGATGGTAATCGGCTTAATATTATCCACCCTGCTTAAGGAATCGGCAATTTTAACTGGAGAAGAGCAGAACGAGGATTGGTAAAACAGGCTTTCAAATGAATTGATTAGCCGCTATCATCTCCATTAAATCCAGTTCATCGCGGTCGTGAACCCTGTGTGGGGTGGAAAAGTAATCAATTTAAGAACGAGTGTGGAGGATAGCGATGGATAGCGAAGGATTTGGTAAATTCCTGGAGGGGAGGGGGTTGTCCCAAGATGAAATCGATAGATCTTTAGCCATTGTGAAGAAATACGAGATCTTCCTGCAGGATGGTCAGCAGGGTAGAACCCTCAAGACCGCTTCCCGGGAAGATGCCCAAGCCTTTTCTGCGGTGATGATCGACCAGGAATTAAACAGCTATGATAATTACGTTGCCCTGGCGCGTTACGGGCTTTTTTCTAAGAACAAGGATCTTTATATCAGCGTACTCGAATTGCTGGATGGTTCGGAAGCGCTCGGCAATCTGCACCGCAAAGTAGCCCAGCAGTTGGGCGTTGCCGAAAGGGACGAGATCTTCGCTGGAATTCAGCTCCCTCCACTGGGTACTCCCAATAGCCGAAAACCGGGGGTGATGAGCCTAGTAGTTGACCGTCTTGAAAAAGTGGCGGGTGCGGAAACTTGTAAAAAGATCTTGGGGAGTGGTCTTCGAGATTTGGAATATGGCTGGTATGAGCAGGAAAAGAAAAAGTTCACGGAAAGCAGGGATATTGATGATTACCTGGAGAAGAAAGGGCAGGACTTTATCGCCCAGTTAAAGGACATAAAAGATCAGGAAAAGCTGTTTTTCAACCAGGAGATTACCGATGAGGTGATCTCCTACGTCGATCGGGTGCCAGAAATTCGCCAGGGCGTACGAGAAGGAAATATCCTATTTGAGGTGAAAATCCCTCACATGGCAAAAGAATATTTGGCGGAAACAGATGATTCCATGAAGCGGTATTATTACTGCCATTGTCCTTGGGTGAAAGAATCATTAAAGACAGAGCAAGTGAAAGTCCCGCCAATTTTTTGCAACTGCAGTGCAGCATTTCATAAGAAACCCTGGGAGGTGATTTTCGACCAACCCCTGCAAGCCGAGATTGTTGAATCAGTTCTGCTGGGTGATCAATGGTGCAAAATCGCTATTCATCTCCCCGATCAGGTTATCCCCGAAGGATAAATACGAAACCTTTTTTATCCTACAGGCTCATGCGGCTGGATGGTGTGCCTGTGGAAATTAGGGCTGGGAAAACACCCTAATGACTTATGAAATTTGGATCCAAATTTATGCAGGTATGAGCATTGCTTAATAAAAGGATCTATTTGTGGTTGGAAACATAAGGTTTCCTTGGTCTATCGGAAAATTCATAAAACCCGGTTGGAAAGACAGCACTCAAGGAATTAAGGATGTCGAGTAGAAGACTTCGGATGCGCAGATACCAGGGTGAAAGTGATTATGAGCGCATCCGGGCGTTCTTGCAGCGCGTCTTCTTGTTAAACGATCGCCGCGAGTTGAGCTGGCAGGCTTACCGCTTTGATTACTGGCGCTGGCACGTTATTCAGAATTTGGGGCATGGTCTTCTTGAAAGGGATGTGTTTTTGTGGCAATCAACTGGTGAAGAGATCGTGGCGGTGCTGAATCCAGAAGGGCCGGGGTATGCTTACCTGCAGGTAGATCCGAGATATAAGCATCCCGGATTAGAAGAAACAATGATTGCTGTGGCGGAGGAGAACCTGCGCACCACCTCCTCAAAAGGTGACTACCAGTTAAAAATCTTTGCTAATGAGCAAGATTTGCTTCGTCGAAAGATCCTCATCGACCGCGGTTACAGATTATCCGGGTCCTGGGAGCATCACCACCGCCGGTCAATTTCATCTCCGATTCAAGAACCTGTGCTCCCGGAGGGATACAAGATTCGGTCGCTGAGAGGAAGAACTGATCTCCCAGAACGGAGCCTTGTTTCCTGGAAAGCCTTTCATCCCCATGAGTCCATGGAAGAATATGAGGGCTGGGAATGGTACCTGAATGTACAGCGTGCCCCCCTTTACCGTCCTGATCTGGATTTAATCGCCCTTTC
>CP070764.1:1596918-1613773 GCA_020349245.1 Chloroflexota bacterium
TTACTCTCCACCGGCAGTCCAGTCAATATCGCTGCCTCGCTTTCGTTGGGGACTACCACATCAACATGCTTCAAAAGGTCCGCGGGTAATTTTTGCGCCGGTGCCGGATTGAGGATCACAGGAACGCCGTGCGAATGGGCCATCTGAGCAGCCCATCCAACCACGGGGAGCGGCACCTCCAGCTGCAGGAGCAGCACATCTGAATTGGTTATCACCCCTGCAGCTGCTTCAACATCTTCCAGGGTCATCTGCATGTTTGCACCAGAGGCAACGACAATGCTGTTTTCCCCATCGTCGTCGACTACGATTAAAGCCACGCCGCTCGCGGCATGCTCATCACGCTCAATAAATCCTGTATCTATTCCAGCAGAAATCAGGTTTGCCAACAACACATCCGCGAAAGGATCCTCTCCAACCCGCCCGACCATGGTTACCTGAACCCCCAGGCGCGCAGCCGCCATTGCCTGGTTGGCCCCTTTACCGCCAGGGATAGTTTGAAATTCACCCCCAATGATAGTCTCGCCAGGTTTCGGGATATGGGGAGCTCGGATCACGAGGTCCATATTCAAGCTGCCCACAACGGTAATCCTTGCTGTCATGTATTTATCTCTCCTGGGGGTTGGATATGGGGAGCGGTTGACCTGCGGATGACCAGTTCGACACCCATTTTCTCCTTCCTTGTCTGAAGCTCCCCATCATTGAGACGTTCAAGCAGTAATTGGGCAGCTCGGACCCCCATCAACTGCTTCGGCTGGCGAATTGTGGTCAGCGGTGGATTGGAATAAACCGCGAGACGGGTATCGTCGAAGCCAACAATCGAAAGTGCCTCGGGAACTTTGATACCGTTTTCATTCGCGAACCGGTATGTTCCAATAGCCATCAAATCATTACAGGTAAAAATGGCAGTGGGCGGTGCTCTGTGCTCAAAAAGCACTTTGGCTGCCAAGTAACCGCTTTGAAACTGAAAATCCCCTGCCACGACGAGGGCGGGATCAAATTTGATTCCTGCGTCTTCTATAGCCTGCCGGTATCCACCAACCCTGTCGCTGCTGACCTCAATACTCTCTGGTCCAGAGATGCAGGCGATTACTCGATGATCCAGGTCGAGCAGGTGCTGCGTGGCTAGCCAACCCCCGCGATGGTTATCCGCCACGATGATATCGGCATCGACACCGGGTACATATCTGTCAACCAGGACCAAGGGAATCCCGCGTGCCTTTAGATTGGTAATATTTTCCGTACTGAGTCCAGCAGCCACGAAAATGATGCCATCAACTTGCTTCTCAATCAGCACACTGGTATGGTGGTGTTCTTTATGAAGGTCATTATCAGAATTGCACAAGATCACGCTGTAACCCTGGGCAAACATCGATTCTTCTATACCACGAACAACTTCAGCAAAATAAGGGTTGGCATTGTCAGGGAGAATGATGCCGACGGTATGTGAAATCCCCCTTCTCAAGCTGCGGGCCAAAAAATTGGGTTGATAACCCAATGCTTGCACGGCATTCTCGACCCGGAGGCGGGTATCCGGGTGGACAGTGCGGGATTTATTGACAACGTGAGAGACAGTAGTGACAGAGACCCCGGCTCGCTCTGCCACATCGCGCATCGTGATAATGGTTCACCTCGCTTTAAGATCGGTGCAAACGATTGCGCAAACGATTGCGTCGATTATCAGCATAGCAATTATTCGATCCGGAGTCAAGCGCTTATGGTATTATGGACAATACAAGTAGAGATTTTTTACCCATCCATGTAAGATTTTTTTTATCTTCAACATCAATAAGCGGGGAATTCTATTCAGCCTCATCCCAGGCTCCGCATGATAGGAGAACTATATGAGCGTTTTAATTAATTTTCGTGCCGCAAAAGACGAATACCTGGCAAAAGACCACCACAGCCCGCTGACCCAGAACCAAAAACAGCTGTTTGAGGGTCTGGAATATTTTCCAGAGAATCCCGACCTGAAGCTGGAACTCGAGGTTGAAGAATTTCCCACTAAAGACGAGATCCAGATGCAAACCTCGACGGGAGACATTCAGATTCACACACGTTATGGGAAGATTCGCTTCCAGGTTGCAGGTGAAGATGTTGAATTGACGTTATATAAAGATGCACATGGCTATTTCCTGCCATTCGTGGATTCTTTGGCAGGGAAAGAAACCTACGGCGCTGGAAGATATTTAGAACCGCAACAGCTGCCTAACGGCAGGGTACTGGTAGATTTTAATTACGCCTATAATCCCTACTGCGCGTACAACGATCTCTATTCATGTCCGCTTACACCCTGGGAAAACCGCCTGCAAATATCCATAGCAGCAGGTGAAAAACTGCCGAGCGGAGAGTGGGCAAAAGCTAAATCTAACTCGATCGATTAGATCCCTTCAGCTCGTTCCAATAGCAGGCTGCTTATCAATCGAAATTCAAACAAATATTTGCAATCCCTTTTCCCCTGCACCCCACAAGTTTTGTGAACGCATTCAGAGTTGGAGAATCCCTTGCAGAAGAAGGTCCTAAATTCCCTTGAAAACGGGAATGAAGGTATCATCACCCATGATATGATGGTTGCACCACCAGCGATTGGGTTTAATCACTGACTGGCCAAATAGGAGATTATTAAACGTCCCCGGAGGACTTATGGAATACTTACCCGATCAAGCGCCAGTAGCAAAAGTTGCAGTCATCCAATCAGCCCCGGTCGTATTTAGCCGCCAAGCAACGATTGAAAAATCGCGCCAACTTATCGATGAGGTGGCAAAAGAAGGCACTCAACTGGCACTTTTTCCCGAGGCTTTTATTCCTGCCTATCCACGGGGATTGAGCTTCGGTATGGTAGTCGGCAGCCGCTCAGATGAAGGCCGCCGATTGTGGCAGCGATACTGGGAAAATGCTGTCGAAATCCCCAGCCTGGAGACCGAACTGCTCGCAGAGGCAGCTCGAGAGAATAATATCTACCTGGCGATAGGCCTCATTGAAAAGGACACCCAATTCAGCGGCGGTACTCTCTTCTGTTCGCTGGTGTATTTCGGACCCGATGGCAAAATCCTTGGAAAGCACCGCAAACTTAAACCCACTGGCGCAGAACGGTTGATCTGGGGCGAAGGTGATGGCAGTACCATGCCCGTTATTCAAACCGGATTAGGGAAAATTGGCGGCTTGATTTGCTGGGAGAATTACATGCCCCTGGCGCGAATGGCGATGTACAGTAAAGGAATCGAAATTTACCTTGCCCCGACTGCCGATCAAAGGGAGACCTGGCAGGCAACGATGCACCACATCGCCTGTGAAGGACGGTGCTTCGTTATGGGATGCAACCAGTACGTAACCAAGGATATGTATCCCGCAGATTTACAGCAAAATCCTGATTTATCCGGAAAACCAGAGGTGCTCTGCCGCGGGGGCAGCGTGATAGTCTCACCCATGGGAAAGGTGATCGCAGGTCCATTGTTCGACCGGGAAGGCATCTTATATGCTGACCTGGATATGGGCGAGCTTATCCGTTCAAAACTTGATTTTGATGTCGTCGGTCATTATTCCCGCCCTGACGTATTTCAACTAACAGTCAATGAACTGCCCGCGATTTCTGTAAAGCCAGGGTGATCAATTAGCAGACAATGAACAGTCTAGCTTCGCGGACATTTAAGTAAAATCCGGAGGTTATTTATTGGGTAAAGTATCCTGCTTTGAACGCTTCATCCAGCCAATATCCCATTTTTTTGTCACCACGACCGCATTTCCCAGGAGAATCAGGATCACACCCACCAGCTGGGGAGTACCCCATTCCAAATCTTCAAAAAATGTCGAAAGCAAGAGCGCAATGACGGGAAACAACACTGTTACATATGCCGCTCGGTCCAAACCAATTTTTCCTATCAGGGTGAGATAGCTGCCAAAGGCAATGACAGACCCAAAAATGGCCAGGTAAAACAAGGATAGGATATATCCTGCAGAGGTATCAAATTCCAGTTGAGCACTCCGAAAAATGGCGAAAACCAGCATGAATACAGCCCCGTAGAGCATACCGTATGCATTGGTCTGGATCACAGGGAGACCATGGCGCTGGTTGCGAGCTGAAACAACATTGCCTAATGAGGCGGAAATAGTTGATACCAAGGCCAATATCATCCCGAATGCTTTTTGGCTGGTCAGGCTGAATGAGGAGAGCTCGCCCCAGAACACAAAAGATAAGCCAGCTAACCCGATCGCTGCACCGAAAAGGACCCTGGTTCTGATTGGATTGCGTAGAAATACCGCACCAAATATGACATTAAGCACGATAATCAATGAAAAAATGATCGCTACCAGACCACTGGTCAGGTAACCTTCAGCCACATAAACCAGGATATAGTTAAGGGAAAACAATAGGAAGCCTTGAAGAGCGAAGAAGCCGTGAGATTTAAGGCCATATCGCAAGGGCAATCGCCGTAATAGACTATATATCAAAAGGATAAAAGCTGCCAATCCAAATCGATAGGCAATCGACAATTCTGGCGATACGACACCCAGCTGATATTTAATCGCTAACCAGGTTGAACCCCAAATCAACACGGTGAGGACATATAAGGCGGCATTGTACATAGGTTTATCTCTTCCAGGTTGGAGAATGGCGGAGGAATTATTATACTTCTTCTATCTCAATACAGGGAATTCATTTTTGATGCTAACGATGGTCACAATTTTGTTCGAACACCCCGAATTCATCGAGTTGGAAATTCTCTCCATGAAATGATTCAATTGACATTGAAGACTGCATCCAGGCAAAAATTCCGGTGATTATAATTGACTAAATCGGTGAAAGTTGTATATAATAGTTTGGACGAAATGTGGATAAAATACTGCTGTAATGTGGGTAAATAATCATCGAATTTTCCATTAAACCCCGCTAACCTAGTGTTGGCGGTTTTATGTTAATTTATAATCTGGAGAGGAAGAATAGGAGAACTACATGTTGAAACCCGTGATTATGAGTGTTGATGATGAGCCGGTTGTGCTTAAAGCTGTGGGCAGAGATTTGCAATCTCATTACCAGCGGAATTACCAGATCATGGAAGCTGGTTCTGGAGTCAAGGCACTTGATCTCGTCCTGAAGCTGAAACAGCGTAATACACCCATCGCGCTGTTCCTGGTGGATCAACGCATGCCAGATATGAGCGGCACTGAATTCCTGGCAAGAGCGGTCAAGTTTTATCCTGAGGCAAAGAAAGTCCTGCTCACCGCATATGCCGATACCGAAGCTGCAATTGAAAGCATCAACGCCATTGGACTTGACTTCTACTTATTAAAGCCCTGGGATCCTCCAGAAGAAAAACTATATCCTCTGCTTGACGATCTATTGAGTGAATGGACTGCCGAGATGCGAGTGCCGTTTGATGGCGTCCGGGTTGCGGGTGCAATGTGGTCCAATACCAGCCATAGTGTAAAAGACTTCCTCACCCACAACCAGATACCTTACCAGTGGCTGGACATCGAGAAAGACCACGAAGCGAAAGTATTACTGGAAACCGTGGAAGATCGCGATGATCGCTTACCCATCCTCTTTTTCCCGGATGGCAGCATACTGGTTGAACCAGATTTACGCCAACTGGCAGAAAAAATTGGTTTAAAGACAGAAGGTGCAGAGACCTTCTACGATCTGATCATCATTGGCGGTGGACCTGCAGGTCTTGGGGCGGCAGTAAATGGAGGTGCCGAAGGATTAAAAACCCTTTTGATTGAGGGAGAAGCTATCGGAGGCCAGGCCGGCACCAGCTCGCAGATAGAGAATTATCTTGGTTTTCCGAATGGCATCAGCGGTTCAGAACTGGTAAGCCGAGCGACTTCCCAGGCAAAAAAATTTGGGGTCGAGATATTGACTGCCCAACAGGTTGAGCAGGTACTGGTTGAAGATCCATACCGCTATGTAATACTCAGTGACGGCACAAGAATCAGCTGCCATGCACTGGTAGTATCCACAGGGGTAAACACCCGCAAATTAAATAAGCCTGGTATTGAGGAATTCATCGGTACCGGCGTTTACTACGGCGCATCTCTGGCAGAAGCGATAGCTTACCGGGATCAGGATGTATTTATCGTTGGGGGTTCAAATTCAGCCGGATATGCGGCCTTGTTATTTGCTCGCTATGCAAAACAGGTGACCATGCTTTCCCGCAGCACTTCACTTACCAGGAGCATGTCCGCTCAACTGGTCAAACAAATTGCTGCTTCGGATAAAATTGATGTGCTTGATGAAACAGAGGTTGTAAAAGTGGAAGGATCTAGCCGCTTAGAATCTATCACCTTCAAGAAGAAATCAGCTGAAAATTCTGAATCCAGGCCTGCAGGAGCAGTATTCATTTTTATCGGTGCTTTGCCCAGATCTGAATTTTTGGCAAATGTGGTTGTGCGGGACCGGGTCGGATTCATCCTCACTGGACAGGATTTGGTCGATGATGGCAAGCGTCCGGAAGACTGGAAGCCAAAACGAGATCCTTTCTTTCTTGAGACAAGCGTACCCGGGATCTTCGCTGCTGGCGATGTACGTCTTGGTTCAACAAAACGGGTTGCAACTGCGGTCGGTGAGGGAGCTGTCGCGGCAAAGTTGATTCACCAATATTTAAATACAGTCTGAGGTCTCGAAGTACAACAATCTCCTCACAAATCTTGAAAAGCCACGGCTGCCGCAGGTTCGAATCTGAGCATGTTTTACTCGAGATCGACCTCATTCAACCAGTCCAAGGCTGATTGGAAAGCCTGCTGGGTCGAAGCACCGAGTGTTTCCTCGGCCAGATAAATAGCCTCCTCGGGTATCGTTTCGGTCGTTTCAGTCAGTTCCAGCTGCTTCAGCACCCGGGGATGCACACCGGTCAGGTACAACCTGCCTTCTTTCCTCTGCAGCTGGTTTGCATAACGTTCAATCACACGGATAAATGTGCTGCCGATATTCTCCAGACCACGCAACTGCAGAATGACAACCGCCCGCCTTGAATCCCTGACAGAAGGTAGAATTTCTTCCAGCGTAGCAGCACCAGAAAAATGTAGACTACCATACGTTCTGAGAATAACGACCTTATTGTCTCTCAATGATATTGGGGCTTCTTTTTCTTTGATTGACCCATCGGACTCCAGGACCAGCTCAACTAACCTGATATCTGTAGATGAACGATATAAATAGATCAGGATCGACAGGATCACGCCGAGCATAACTGCGTACTGGATCGGAAGAAATAAAGTAGCAATCAAGGTGAAGACCATGGTCCAGCGCGGTCCGCGGCCGGTATCCCGGACATCCTCAATATCAGCAAATTTGATCGACCCATATCCAGCAACAACCAGTAGGACACCCACAGCTGGTAAAGCCACCACCTCGATAAAATTAGCGAAGAGCAAAACCAGCAGGATGATCAGCAGACCGGAAAAGAAGCTGGCGAAGCGAGTTTTCGCGCCTGAACTCAAATTTACTGCTGTCTCTGACATCGTGCCACCGATGGGTAAACCACCAAAAATCCCGGATGCAGAGTTGGCAAAACCTTGCCCAACGAAATCACGGGAGATATCTGGATAATTTCCATCAGCATTAGGAACGCTCTTACTCACCCCAGATGCTTGTATCAATCCGACCAGGCCGATAGCCATCGCCGGTGCAAGCAGAGCGAGTACCAATGAGGCCTCTGGCAAGGATGGTGTCGGAAATCCAACCGGAATCTTGGCGATATCACCGATGATCTGGACAGTGCCCAGGGAAGGTGCAAATCGATTCAAGAATAGCGCCAGCACAGATGCTGCGATGAGGGCAATAATCATGTTAAATTTGCTGATCCTGGTACGGGTAAGAATACTTATCACTCCCAGGGTAAGCAAGCTGACCAATATTGTCGGCAGATGCCAGATTCCTGGATTCAGCAAGGTATCCACAAAGGCGATCACCTTATTGGTGTAAATGCTCTCGTAACCGGTGATATTGGGTACTTGCCCCAGGATGATCAGCACTGCAATCCCGGTCATAAATCCCACCAGCACTGCGTTTGAAACGTAGCGCGTGATCCAACCCAGCCTGAGCACTCCTAAGACCAATTGAAATAGACCGACCAGCAAGGTCAGGGTGATCAATGCGGTGACCTGCTCCGCTAAGCCTGGGACACCAACCAGCGCATCGCCAACGGCGACGGCAATCGCACCCGTGTTGGCGACATACATGAATTGGGAACCGAGGGTTAATGCCGCTATAGGTGTACCAACCATCAAGCCGTACAATCCGTGTACCGGATTTACACCGGCCAATATCGCTGAAGCCAGGCCGTCCGGGATCGTCACCAAGGCTGTTGTCGTGCCCGCGGTCAAATCCGGGATCAAATTACGCAGATCATAATTGGGGAGTGATATTTTCATCGAATACTTTCAGGCACGTTTCACCAGGATTCTTGACCTGCAAATTTTCAGAAATAATTTCTCCGTGAGCTAAATTCAATCAAGGTAGCTGAAGACTGATTGCCCTTCGATAAAGGTTTCCAGCACCTTTACCTCGGCGATTTTGTTCGCTGGAATTGAAAATAAATCCTGGTTCAGTACAATAAAATCAGCTGATTTTCCAACTGCCAGGGTACCCATTTGGTTTTCAAGGAAATTCGCATACGCGCCATTTATGGTGAAGCTGCTGATCATGTCCTTGAGGGCCAGCCTCTCTTCTGCCCACAAAATTTCGCTCCCCTGGCTGCCAACTTTCGCACGGGTGTGCCCCATCTCGATACCGATCAGCGGATTGAAATCTACAGTGACAGGAAAATCACTGGCTGATGCCATCCTGACCCCGGTATCGAAAAAGCTTCGCAGTGGATACTGCCTGTCGGCTCTCTCCTTCCCCAGGAAAGGTAGGGCTATTTTCCAGTAATAGTCGTCAATTCTGAACCAGTAAGGATTGGGAATGCCGATAACACCCAGCTGGTGAAACCGGTGAATATCCTCCTCCGCCACCAGCTGCAGGTGCGTAATTAAATGGCGCGCGTCCCGTTTACCGTTCTGCTGCTGGGCAAATTCTAAAGCATCCAGGGCGATGCGAGCAGCTGCATCGCCAATCACATGCAGATGAATTTGAAATTTCTCTTTATCCAGTGCAGCACAGATTTCTTTCAACTGCTGCGGGTGCCAAATCAGTTCGCCATAATATTCCGATCTATCCTGGTAAGGTTCCAGCAGGTATGCGGTACCCCCTTCAACCACGCCATCAACAAATAGCTTGGCGGCATTTGTTTGAAAGCGCGGCCGGGTGTTCATTGCGCGCTGATCGATCAAGCGAACGATCTGGTCTTTAGTTGAGGAATCCGGTTCGACCAGAATCGAACCGCGAAAGCGCATATGCAATTTGCCTTCCTGCTCAAGGGCCTTAAAACCAGCGATAGATTTTTCGTCCAGCATGGCATCATGGCACAACGAAATGCCGTAGCGGAGAGCTGTGCGCTGGTAAGTGAGCAGAGTATTCACCCGCTCTTCAAGGGAGTAATCCGGGAACACACCTGCCACCAATTTCATTGCGCTCTCCCGGAGTGTTCCAATCGGCTCCCCGGATACGGGATCTTTTTCTATGACTCCGCCTTCCGGATTGGGTGTATCCCTGGTTATCTGGGCTCGTTCGAGCGTAATAGAATTTACCCACAGAGAATGGGCATCGTACGAAACCAAGGCGATGGGTTTCTCAGCCAGAATGGCATCCAGGGAATTCTTATCTGGACCGTGATCCGGGAAGAGTGAATTATCCCAACCACTGCCGCGGTACTGCTGCTTATCCGGGTACTCAAGAATGTAGTTCTGGATGATCTGGAGATATGTTTCTGGCGAATCCTGGAGGTAAAGATTAATGTTGGCGAACAAGTCCATTGCCTGGGAAGGGTGAGCATGAGCGTCAACAAAAGCTGGCAGAACCATCTTCCCTTCCAGATCAATCACCTCGCTTCCTGGGTGGATAAACCTGTCCACGCCCTCATTCAATCCGACGAATGCGATTTTTCCTTGCGAAATTGCCATAGCCTGGACTCGCAGATTCCGTTCATCGCTGGTATAGATATTGCCGTTTTTCAGTACAAGATTGGACATAATCGGTTCCTGGTTTACCTAACCGTGATCAAAAATATACTGGGTGAAATAGGTTTAAGGGACATTTTTTCAGTGAAACGTTGATCTTTCACATCCATCTCCAATCCGGGCACAGGGTCATAGATATTTTGTTAATTATATATGGAATAAATTTCACCCTTTAATTACGATCCACCGAAGAATAATGAATTCTATTACGATATCCAGATATTATACGTGCAAGAGACGAATTTATCGTAGCAATTAGTAATTAATAATACGAATTTAGTTAATTTAACTTGCATTTCTTACGAATATCAGTACAATATAAATATGCTGGATGAAACGGATCGGGAGATCATTGGCTTCCTTCAATATGACGGGCGTATGCCGTATACCAAAATTGCCTCTGAATTGGGTCTGACAGAGGGGGGTGTTCGCCATCGGGTCAAGAAGATGACCGATGAAGGCATACTTCAAATCGTTGGGATCGTCCAACCACGTCATATCGGCTTAGAAGAAGCCAGCATGATCGGCGTGACCGTTGAGGGAAAGCCCATCGATGATGTCGCTGATGAAATCGCAAAGCTTCCCGAAGTTACCTACCTGTTCCAGGCAGCAGGTGAATTCGATTTGTTCGTGGAAGTCTACTGCCAGGATAGACAGCATTTTGTAAATTTTCTTAACAACAAACTGCAACAGGTACCAGGCGTCAGAAAAACTCAATCGTTCTTGATCCTTAAGATGTACAAGCTTTCTTACCGCTGGGGCGATGCCCCACCCAATGAGAACGGCGTAAAGCGACCTTCCTTTTTGGAAACTCAGCGGAGATAAGCAAAAAAATTCCGTACACGTGGAGCTCAACACCTTGAGATGATATTCAAGAACCCAAATCCTGAGAAAATCGCTTCACTCGTACACCAAAAATCAGCAGAAATCCTCCAAGAGGTCGGTTTCTGTGTACCTGATAAAGATACCCTGGCACGGCTAGCTGCTTGTGGTTTTCTTGTTGATTTTGAATCACAGATGGTCCGGTTGACACCCGGGATCTTGGAGACCGCTCTCTCTCGATTGCCTCGTGATGTGAAGCTTTATGGACGCAGTGGAAATCAGCCTGCACCATACGATAAACGCAGCTGCTTCATGGGTGGCGGCACCCCGGTTAATGTTTTAGATTTAGAGACCGGTTTACGCCGCTCGGCAACCCGGCAAGATGTCATCCAGCTGGTCAAGATCCAGGACTATTTACCCAATGTGGACCTCGTGCGACCGACGGTGACCGCCACAGACCAGGGTGAATTTTCAGACCTGGTCGAAATCGCTGAACTGCTGCGTAACACCCACAAACCCATAGTACATCGAGTGCTTTCCCCTGATCGAGTAGAGTCTGCCTTCGAAATGCTGGCTGCCGTAGCCGGGGGAGAAGAAGCCTTCCGAGATCGACCGAATTTTGCTACTTTGTATTGCCCAATTAGCCCGGGTTACTTCACCCCAGAAAATGTGCGCTGCATGCTGCGCTGGGCTGAGCTGGGCGTTCCCGTGACCATATTAAGCATGGCCATGGGAGGCGCCTCTGCACCGGTAACACTTATGGGTGAATTGATCGTGATTAACACGGACATCCTGGCCTGGCTTGCCGCCTTACAGATGCTTTACCCCGGCACCCCCCTGCTCTATGGAAGCGTCTCAGCTGTTTTGGATATGCGCACTGGTCTCTTGCCGCTGGGCGGTCCGGAGCGCGGTATGGTCAATAGCGGGGCAGCGATTATGGCCCGGCATTACGGCATTCCCTCGATGTGTGGTGGTTTGTCATCAGATGCAAAACAGCTGGATGCCCAGGCTGGGATTGAGAAAGTAATCACGGCGATTCCACTGCTGAACGAGAGGGCAGATATTATCTATGGCGTTGGTGCCACCGATGCAGGTTCCTCGATCTCATACACTCAAATGGTTCTGGATAACGAGATAATCGCCGGTATCTCCCGCCTATTCGATGATTTTGAAGATTCGGACATTGACCAGGAGGTTGCGCTGATAAAAGCAAACACCCCACGAGGCAATTTTCTCAAGGAGAACCACACCAGGAAAAATTACGGAAGACATTGGCAGCCTGAAATCTTGAGCCGTGATGCCTATGAAACCTGGCAGGAGAAAGGGTTATCTTTAGAAGACGTCTGCCGCAGGAGAGCGAAAGACATCCTGCAGAACCACAAACCTGCACCTCTCGCAGACGAGGTGGAAATGGAAATAGAGCGTGTTCTCAAGCGTTATATCAGTCCTGAGTTCATTATCGATTAAGACAGAACATTACTAAACAGCACACGTTTGATTCCGGAATTAATAAGAAATATAGAAAATGTAAAAATGACAAAATTTGAACCGATAAAATCAAAACTCGATCTAAAAGTATTAAATCCTTTTCAATTAGAGCAGATCAGAGAGGCGACCCTAGACGTCTTGGAAAATGTCGGTGTGCGCTTCCCTTCCGAGCAGGCGCTGAGACTTTTTATGGAGCATGGTATTCCGGTCGACGAAGAGTCACACCTGGTAAAGCTACCAGCTGAATTTGTCCTCCAGCAGATGGCAAACGCTCCCCGAAAATTTATTCTCTCCGGGCGCAATCCGGGTACAGAGCTCGAGTTGGGTAACGGACAATCCTACTTTGCCACGGATGGGTGCGGGGTGGAAACAATCGATTTTGAGAGCGGTGAACGGCGTCTCTCCTGCAAAGAAGACGTTGCGAAGATGGCCCTAGTCTCTGATTACCTGACCTCCATCTCCTTTTACTGGCCGATGGTCAGTGCTCAGGACTACAGGCACCTTGCACCTCTCCATGAGCTGGACGCATCTTTCAGGAATACTGAGAAACACGTTCAAACAGAGACTGTAATGGGCGAGAATCTCGCCAGATATGCAGTCGAGATTGCACGGGTAATCGCTGGAAATGAAGAAATGCTGCGGGAAAAGCCACCACTTTCAAGCCTTATCTGCACCATTGCACCTCTCTGCCAGGACAAAGAAGGGATCGAAGCAGCCATGGTGTTCGCAGCAGCAGGCATCCCCGTGGGATTCATGGCGATGCCAACCATGGGATCAACGGCACCTGCTGTGCCGGGTGGTGCCCTGGTCGTTGGGAATGCCGAAGCAGTCAGCGCGATGGTCTTAATGCAGCTTGTCAATCCGGGTGCGCCGGTTTTCCAGTCCCTCCTGGTTTCAGCAATGGACCCGCAGACCGCGGAGTACCTGATCACGCTGCCGGAAAAATATCTGTGCAACGTGGCTGCCGTGCAGATGGCGCATGATTGGGGTGTTCCCGCCCTTGCCGGGACCTTTGGATTAAATCACACTGAACCTGCCACCTGGCAGCTCGGCCGGGATAGTGTTTACACAGCTTTGATGTGCAGCCTGGCTGGTACAGATATCACGATTGGTCTGGGTTTACTGGATGCCTCAACGCTCCTTATCCCAGAACAGATCATCTTCGATGATGAGATTTACCACATCCACCGCCTCCTCGCCCAGGGATTGGATACAGGAACAGAAAATCTGGCCAGCGAGATCATTGAGGGTGTCGGACCCGGTGGAAACTATTTATCCCAGAAGCACACCCGGGATCATATGCGCGAGATATGGATCCCGGGTTTCACCCACCCACGTACAACCTCCTCCACTGTGATCGAAGGCGATCTGCGCAGAAGGGCGCGAGCGAAATTAGACCAGATTCTCGCTGAGCATGCTCCGCAACCGCTGGAGGAGGCCGTGGCAAAAGAAATCGAAAAAATCTTGATCAAGGCAGGAGAGGAAATCAACAGATAAACATTTATCCATTGCTGGTAAAGATTTGTGCAGATATTGCAATTATCCTGAATATCCGGATCTAGTAATCATAAGGAGGCATATATGTCAGATGAAATGTACGCGAAATTAGCTCAGGCAGTGATTGACGGTGAACCCGAGGATGCAGAGCAGCTGGCAAAGGAAGCCCTGGAACAGGGCCTCGATGCACTCACCTGCGTCAACGAGGGGTTAACCAAGGGGATTCAGAAAGTAGGAGAGCTTTTCGCCAACGGTGAGTACTTCCTGCCAGAGCTAATTATCGGGGCCGAAGCGATGAAAAAAGCCTTGGCCGTGCTTGAACCGGCTATGCTCGGCGACCAATCGCGGGAAGTCGTCGGCAGGGTCGTCCTCGGGACCGTCGAAGGCGATATGCATGAAATCGGCAAGACACTGGTCGGAACCATGCTGGTAGCGAACGGATTCCAAGTATTTGATATCGGCGTGGATAAAAGTGCTGGGGAATTCATTGCAGCTATTCAGGAAAACAATGCTGACATCGTCGGCGCTTCTGCTCTATTAACGACGACGATGCTTCAACAGAAGAAACTGATCGAAGCGCTGAAGGAATCAAATCTCCGGGACAAGGTGAAGGTGATGGTTGGTGGCGCGCCGGTCACTGAAACCTTTGCCACAGAGATCGGTGCGGATGGATATGCGGAGGACGCCATCTCAGCAGTCGATCTCGCCTTTCGCCTGGTTGACGCCCCAGCCTGAGGAAGAAGAGAACAATACCCAGAAACGCTTTATCACCCAGAAGGAGGATCAAATGATAAAGAACAGGAACTATTGGTTGCTTATCGCTGTCCTGACCATAGCAGCTTTCACCTTGTTTGCCTGTGCGCCGGCAGCGACTGAAGCTCCTACGGAAGCACCACCTGAAGTGGCTCCGACTGAAGCGGAAGCCCCGCCGCCAGAAGTTGAACCCACTGCACCACCACCACCCGAAGTTGAACCTACGGAACCCGAAGAAGCCCCACCTCCTGCAGAAGAGACCACGATTGTGATCACCATCCCCCAAGATCCCGCAGGATTCAACGGTTTGATCACGGATACTGGTTACGAACAGCTGGTCGGGGAACTGGTCATGCTTGGCCTGACAGAGGCTGATCCAATGGGCAACATCTTTCCCGAGCTGGCGGTGGATATCCCCACTCTCGAGAATGGTGGAGTCGAATTTGATGAAGACACCTGGACCATGGATGTCACCTGGCAGATTCGCGACGATGTCTTCTGGGCTGATGGTGAACAGGTCACCGTGGACGATATCATTTTCACCTGGGATGCCATTACGGATGAAGAAACCGGGATCTGGGCAGATGGAGTCGATTACACGGAATCGCTGGAAAAGGTAGATGACTTCACCTTCATTGTCCACTTCTATGAAGGTTCGGTCTATCCAAACTACCGCCTGCAATTTGGTGGGGAGAACTTCTTTATTTACCCGGAACACTATTGCGACCCTGAGCAAGGTTTTCTAACCTGGGATTGCAACATGGAGCCATTAAGCAATGGTCCGTACATCCTTACGGAGTGGGAGACCAATGACCACATGACCTTTGAAAAGAATCCCAATTACTTCGAAGCAGGAAAGCCCAGCATCGACAAGGTCATTGTGCAGATCGTCCCCGAACATTCCGTGCGCAAAAGCCTCATGCTCGAGGGTGACGCGGATGTGCATTATTGGCCCCCGGATGCGATCTTCGAAGAATACAAGGCTTCCGATAATGTGAACGCACTCACTGCACCAACTGAGCGCTGGGTGATGCGCCTCTTCCCCAACCTGGCCGCCTATGGTTCGATCGACCCCGTGGCAGATCCGCACCCCTTCCTTTCAGAGGTCGAAGTTCGTCGTGCGATCCGGATGGCAATCGATGTCGATACGATCGTCAACGATATTCACCTCGGTCACGGTCGTCCGGTGTGGACAGAAATGTTCCGACCGCCGTATGATGTTTGTGATATCCCCAGACCTGCTTACGATCCAGAAGCCGCAAAAGCCCTCCTCGACGATGCAGGCTGGACCGATACCGACGGCGATGGCATCCGTGAATGCCGCGGCTGTGCCCATGCTGCCGAGGGGGATGTGATGACCATGGAATTCTCCATCTATGCCGAGTACGGCGAGGAGCTTGAGCTTGCCCAGCAGTACATTGCTGAAAATCTCAAGGCGATTGGCATCGGCACAAGCCTTTCAATGGTTGAAGGAACTGTCCTATGGGCACCCTATGAAGAGGGCGGTACAGAACAAAACGGTAATTTCGACCTCAACATGTGGGATGATGGCTATCCAGGCACCGATCCGACAGATAATGACCTGTACTACTACTACCAGACTGCTTCAGCTGAACCGGACTATGGGTGGAATGTGGGCCGCTGGTCCAATGAGGAATTCGACACTTTACTTGATGAAGCATACACATTGGACGAGGACTATCGAAAAGAGGTTTTCTGCGAGCTGGCAAATATCTTAGAAGCAGAATTACCGCAGATCTTGCTCTACTCGACAATGGAAGCCCATGGTGTATCCAAGCGCATTCAAGGTGCAGAACCAAACGTGAATGATCCACTTACCTGGAATATCGCGGATTGGACGGTGACAGATTAACCTGCCAATAAATATGAGCTAAGCATTAACAAGATGGGGGAAGATTGCATGACGACCAGGTTATTCCTGCTTGCAATTTTCCCCCAAAACCTTTGACTCAGTTTGGGCAAACTATGAATCGCTATATCGTCCGACGCTTGTTGCAAGCCATCCCGATGCTGTTTCTTTTGAGCATCCTCTTCTTTTCACTCGTCAACATCGCGCCGGGAGGTCCACTGGCAGGGCATGGACGCTCCCGGGGCATCAAACCTGAAAAAGCAGAGCAGCTCAAACGCCAATTCGGTCTGGATAAGCCTCTGCCAGTCCAGTACATCGTCTGGCTGTTTGGCAACGACTGGATGCGAGTCGATCTGGATGGAGACGGAGTAG
>CP070764.1:1613873-1616276 GCA_020349245.1 Chloroflexota bacterium
TCTCGACGTGGATTTGAATCAGCATGATGATCACGCGACTATTCCGCTGAAACAAGGAGTCCTTTCCCAATCATCCCAACCCCAGCATAGGAAATAGGCTGCTCAGAAAAGCGAGAAACAATCGGATTAAAAATCCAATTGTGCCAAGGAAGGTGAACCTGTAAATTTAAACCTTGCTAATTGACTAATCACAAATCTTACCCTAAACTAGATACATAGACTACTTGATGATCCCTTCTGTTAATGCTGGATCATGGGGATTGTGATGGGTTTGAAAATAAATTTTGAGATTGTGTCATGTAAGGATATTCGAGGTCCTCAAACTTGAGCCATCTTATTTTCCCATCTTCTTCTTTTCAACTTGCTGGAACTGCAATCGATGTCCTTAATCATGCTACAAATGAACGGACAATAGGCATTGCGGCGCTCATATCGACAGGGATCTTTATTCTTACGTTCATTGCTATTTCTTTCCGCCTCCTGCATGAAACCGCAGCCGCCTTGCTCGGTGCAATTGCGATCTTCCTGGTGACCTATATCGGTGGGCATTTCAATCCAGCTTTGAATATCATCACTTTTGAGGAGGCGATGGAATTCGTTGATTGGAATGTCATCTTTCTGATTATGGGAATGATGATATTCATGGCTATTCTTTCAGAAACGAATGTTTTTAAATGGATCGCATTTCGCCTTTACCTCAGTGCAAAAGGCAATACTTGGTTAATTGTTATTTGGCTAGTAATCCTGACTGGTGTAACCTCGTCATTCCTCAATGACGTAACGGCTATCTTGCTTATTGCACCTCTTTCAATACAGCTCTCTATCGCGCTTGGGATAAACCCCTTTGCGGTGGTGATCTCAGAGGTGCTAGCTTCAAATATAGGAGGTGCGGCAACTTTAATAGGTGACCCACCAAGCACAATTGTCGGATCCCACATCGGACTCAGCTTTGGAGAATACTTAATCAATATGGCTCCTGTGGCAATCATTTGCATGATTGCTCTTATAATTTTCAATCAAATAAAATATCGTAAAGAATATTCTGGAGGAAAGAAATCAATCACACCGACGCTTATAGAAAAATTGGAATCCGAATCCAAGATCGAAGAATTTTCTACACTTTACATAGCGCTTTTTCTAGGAACCCTAACCTTCATCCTGTTCTTTGTGGCAAATTATTTTGGAAATATGCCCCCTAGCGTAGTTGCATTAAGCGGGGCTGCATTATTGATCGTATGGGTGCGGCCAGATATGGAAGACCTGCTACATGAGGTTGACTGGACGACTTTGATTTTTTTCATCGCCTTGTTTGTTATCGTTGGTGGCATGGTAACAACTGGTGCAATCAGTTGGTTTGCCAACCGCATCCTCGTCCTCGCGGGAGATAATCTTTCACGCGCAGTCATTCTCACCACCTGGATATCTGGTATCGTCTCGGGAGTTGTTGCGAATATCCCATTCACAGTTGCTGCGCTACCAATCGACGATTTATTAACCGCCAAAATACCAGGTGCTCAAGAGAGTCTCGTATTGTATTGGTCACTCATTTTGGGTGCTGATTTTGGCGGTAATTTTACCTTCCTTGGTTCAGCACCAAATATTGTTGCCGTTGGCTTACTCGCTCAAGCAGGCTATAAACTGTCTTTTAGTCGGTTCATGCGTGATAGTGTTCCTGTTACCATAATTACGCTCATCATCGCTACTTTCTGGTTACTGCTTCGTTATTAATTGGAGGTTTGGGATGGGAATTATTCTGTGCCCCACACGCGGTGGTCCCCAAGGTTACCGCAATCAGGATAAAGCCATTGCTTATGCAAAGATAAGAGATGATTTATTGATCTTCCTTTATGTTGTTGATCTACACTTCCTTGACAAGACAGCTGCCCCAGTGGTTGTAGACGTTGGCAATGAAATTCAAGATATGGGTGAATTCATGCTGCTGATGGCAAAGGAACGCGCAAAAGAAAGAGGAATTGATGCCAAAACAATCCTACGAAAGGGAAAGGTGCGAGAGGAGATCAAGGCCGTCGCTCTCGAGGAAAACGCTACACTAATACTTTTGGGGAGGCCAGGTGACGAAAAAAGCGCCTTCCAAATATCTGAACTAGAAGAGTATGCTGCAGAGATTGAGAAAGAGACAGGGATAAAATCAATAATATATTGATATCCAAATTACACTAATGGAAGAGTTCCTTTCCCCCCTCAAATCCTTGAGGATTAAATATAAAATCACCGGGGATCAATTTTGATCAAACATAATTTTATCTTCTGAAGGTACCCTTTCAAACCTCTGAAAAATATTCCCATAATAAAATAAGGCATTGATATTCATACATCAATGCCTTATTTACCTTATTATTTTATAGAACTATTTTATTCTGACGTTGATCGTCGGTACTTTTC
>CP070764.1:1616376-1647915 GCA_020349245.1 Chloroflexota bacterium
GAGATTCTTCACTTTGTTCAGAATGACAGGGGGATGCCGGGTGAGCAAGATCCTACTTGCCTGCCATTAAAATTCTGCTGCAATTATTTATGGTTCAGTGGTTTTTTCAGACTATCCCGGGCATAAATTGGTCAGGACACGTGCCACTTGGGAATCACGCTGGTTCAACATGCACAGAAATCTCAGCATCTGGAATGGTGTTTTGAACCGCAATTTCGGCCTTATCTGAGATCTCATGCGATTCTTCAAAGCTCAATTCCTTGCTGGCGGTGATCTCAAGATCGACATAAGCATCCGCCCCGCTCCAGCGCACCCTGACATGGTTTACTCTCTTCACCCCTCCTACCTGTTCCACGGCGTCAACGATCTCATCCCGCAGCCCTACCGGTATCTCGTCCATCAGCCCAGCGATGGTCCGGCGACCCAGTTGTAAGCTGACAAAGACCACGATCCCCGCCACGACCAGCGCTGCAATGGCATCTGCCTGGGCGATAGCGGGGATATTTAAATAATCTGAGAGGCGAACCAGCAACAAGCCCAGGATCACCACAGCAGATGACCAAATATCCGTGGAGAAATGCAGTGCATCTGCTTCTAATGCCTGGCTCTTGTATTTGCGAGCTGCCTTGCTGAGTGCCCGCGAGCGGTTGAAATCCACCACGATCGAAAGGACCATGATGCCGAACGCCCAACCACTCGCCTCCACTTCTACACTTTTAAAAAACAATCTCTGGATGGCTTCATAGATGATCCAAATGCAGGTCAACAGCAGCAAGCCTGTCTCAACCATCGCCGACAAATTTTCAACCTTCCCATGACCATAGGTATGTTGATCATCAGGCGGTGCTGATGATATGCGCACCGCAAATAAAGTGATTACCGCCGCTATCAGGTCCAATCCCGAATGGGCAGCTTCAGACAGGATTCCCAGGCTTCCGGTAGCTAAGCCGACAGCCAGCTTTGTGACAGTTAGCAGGACCGCTGCCATGACAGAAATCAGGGCCACCCGGTTTTTGTCTTGCCTTGATTGTTGAGGATTCTCCGTTGATGTAACCATATACCTCACCTGATTTTTTGCGTCGGAGGAAGAAAAGTTCGTATAAATCAGTTACTCATAATAGCAGATAATCTTTGTAGCCAAAAGTTCCATTCGTCAATTTATATACCCTGTTTTTAGTCACTTCCTACCTCCGATTAAATTTCCAGGTATGTATTATTGATTTTTGATTAATCGTTTCCAAACTAATTACAGCGTGGTGGAGGCATCTTCACTAAAAAAATAATCATCCGATCTATCATTCGCAGGAAGGTTAATAGGATTCTATCCATTCTGAATACCTTACCCTGATCCCAGATTGACAGGTGGTGATAAAGGGAGTAGAATCTAAAACGCATCAGGAGTGACTTGCAAATAAGCAAGTCCAGCAACCTGGGTTGGACACCTAAGGTGCTTTCCGCAAACGACGGAGATGTGGTTGAAAGGAAACTTTCAGCAATCCCTTGTCCAAAACAGCGATCTGCCAACTTGATGCCCGGGCAGATTTTTGTTTTAAGTGTGGCGGGAAAGCGCCTTCTGTGGCAAGGAAGGCGAGATGGTCAATAGTATTACAGAAAATTTAGGCATATACGGTTGGGCGCACCTCGATCCGATATTACTGGCTGCGTTGGCGATGGAAGCGCCGCTGCTGCTGGTTGGCGATCACGGGACGGGGAAATCCTTGCTGATCGAACGAGTTGCCTCAGCCTTAGAGCAGGATTTCCGACACTACAATGCGTCCTTGTTGAATTACGATGACCTGGTTGGAATCCCCATCCCAGAGAACGGCAGTTTGCGCTTCATCGCCACCCCCGGAGCGATCTGGGAAGCAGAATTCGTTTTCTTTGACGAGATCTCACGCTGCCGTCCGGACTTACAGAACAAGCTCTTCCCCATCATTCATGAACGCAAAGTTGCCGGGATCCCCCTCGAACGGCTGAAACACCGCTGGGCGGCGATGAACCCACCCGCTGGAGATGATTTCAACAATCATCACACGGTTTACTTTGGAGCAGAACCCATCGATCCCGCCCTTGCGGACCGCTTCCTGTTCATCGTGCGGGTACCCAATTGGGATGACCTTTCCCTAAGTGATCATCAGAAGATCCTCTCGGGTAACCAACCGCAACGCCCAACAGTTAATTTCCAATCAATCGTTTTTGAATGCATAAAAAGAGTAAATCACCTGCAAAAATCTTTGCGACCGCGAGTGGTTGATTATGTTCTCACTTATTTAGATCTATTGAGCAAATGCGATCTTCCGCAGAGCGGAAGGCGAGCCAGGATGCTGGCTGACGGGATCCTCGCTACGTATGCAGCACAACAGTGCCTCTTCCGGCGTGGAGCAAACCTCGAATCCAGCGCAAGCATCGCTACCCGAATGGGGATTCCGCAAAACGCCTCAGAATTTCCTCCATCGATCGTGAAGCTCACCGCTGCCCATAAACAGGCCTGGGAGATATCTCACCTGACCAAGGACAATCGGCTGCGGAGGATATTTCGGGAACCTGACAGATATCAGCGCCTGCTGATCGCCGATGAATACGATTTACCGGACGGGATGCTGTCAAAGCTGATCACGCAAGCATTGAGTCAGGAAACCTGCGAAGCCCGCCTGACAGGGATTTCTGTGATACTGCTCCTGAAATACCAGCTGGATCGTGACTTTCCCCCGGCTACCTGGGAATTGCTGGCTTCACGGGCCCGCAGGGTTCTCGAGCTGGGTGAAATTAACCTTCGCTTACCACCCGGAAAAGACCTCGAGGAGTGGCAGAAAATTAACGCCTGGGCAGCAATTCAACCGAACACCGCGCGGGCCCAGTTAGAAAGAAACTTCATCTTCGCAGGATTCCCAGAACTCTGGCGGCACACCCCCTGGGAAAAAGCGCTGCAACAATTCCGCGCAGACCTGAATAAGTTCAAGATAGGCTTCTAGGAGGTTGAATTGATTCATAATTATTGCTGCCCACCACGCACGGTGATCAAGTGCCAAATCACACCCCTCACCAACACCTTTCTGCGGATTAATCTCAATTTTCAGGTGAGGGAAAAGTTAGCATTCATGCTGAATTTTCCCAAGGGTTCCCATGAAAAGGTTGAAGACTTTGCCGTCGATCTTGGTCCGTTGCTGGATCAAGCTTGGGCACAATATGCACTGCACGGGGCGATCTTGTTGATGCCCTGGAAAGAAGAATTGCTCCACAACCAGGATCGCCAGTCATTAACCAGGGAGATGTACCACATCATAAATACCGATGATCCGCTGCTGGTTCTGAATATCCTCTGCAGGTCCAGGTCGGGGATTTTACTACCCAATATCCCCCTGGCTTTGGAGGCACCTTTCTTGCGGCGTGATTTACTTACCAGCGATCATCGGTTGATCGAAATTGCCTGGAAGGAGGAATCCAATGAATGAAAGTGAATCTTTAGCCCAGCGGATCGCCTTGTGCTTACCCGCAGCGACGTTTGAAATGGACACATTTTGCCGGTTGGTCGGGATTGAAGCCAGCCGAGAGATCGTATCAGCTGCGGTAGAACCAGGTGTACACTCCAGGATGCTGATCAACCCGGATTTCGTCCAGCGATATTGCCAGCGGGATGAACACCTTTTCCTGTTGGTGATGCATGAAATATGGCACATACTCCTGGGTCACTCCCGCCTTTTTCCACAGGCTACCCTGATAGATAACATCGCCTTTGATGCTTTGATCAACGCGGGACTGACTCTCCAGTTTCCTGCAGCAGAATATCGCGGCTTTTTTGAATCGATCAATCCTGCTGACAAATTCCCAAATTTGCTTCTCCGCCCACCGCTTGGCTGGCCAGATAATCCCCTCTATCCACCGGACTCCCCTAGGGGAACCTGCCAGATCATGGAGCGATTGTATTCCCCGGCCACAGAGGGAGGAAACTATGCGGAACCCCTATATGAAGAGATCCGCGACCTGCTTCGCAGTAGTTCGCGATCGATACGCAAACCGGTAATCTTATTAGGCAGTCATGAAGATCAAAAAGTCGCGGAGGTGATGAAAGATCCCCTGGTTAAAGAAGCAGTCCGCCGGGTGGTCGAAACGTGGCCTCCGCCGCCAATCCCAATAAAAGGTCGCAGTTCCAGCAATCGGCTTGATAGCTGGAATCAAATCATCGGCTCTTCCAGCCGGGAGAGCCAGCGCGAATTCGCCCGCTTGCTGAGGCATTGCCTGAGCCCTCGCCGTGGCAGCCATAACTTACGGCAATGGCAGGAATTGGAAGTGATGAGCGGCCTGGGGGTCCTGCCCCAAACCCGAGACCGACTCCACATTGCCCGCAAGGAGCTCGGCGCTGGTGAGCTGCTTTGGCAGCAGTCACTACCAATCAAAACCCGCATAAACCAGGCAGCCCGTGCATATGTTTATTTTGATGTTTCGGGATCGATGGTGAACCTGCTGCCCCACCTGATTCACCTTGTTTTACCTTATGCTGCTCGCGGGGAAATCCAGTTGTACCAGTTTTCAGGAATCGTGGAGCCCCTGCATTTTGCTGATCTCCAGTCTGGCAATCTGGTCTCGTCTCGCGGTACAGATATCAACTGTGTACTGGAACACATTTTTGACAACCAGATCCGCACGGCAATTATTCTCACCGATGGTTGTACAGGTATCCCTCGGGATGATTACGTGCAGATGTTGAAGTTAAAACACATCCAGCTGCATGCCGTCTTACCGCACGAATCAAACTGGCGGGAGGACCTAGTGGGGATCGCGGCTTCGCTGACGGTTCTGCCATCCCTGGATTGATATGGAGGGTATATGAATTACTTTGCAGAAGAAATCCTGCCCGGACACCCCGACCGCTTGGCGGACGCAATCGTTGAACTCTTGGTTGATGAAGCGATTGCATGTGATGATTACGCCCTGGTCGCCGTTGAGGCAGCCATCAACCTGGACCGTGTATTCCTAACCGGACGCATTGCAACCGCCGAGGAATTCCAGGTCCAGATCCTTGACCTTGTCAGGGATGTATATTGGCAAGCCGGGTATCGAGACCGCTGGCAGATAGAACCGATTGTTGATACCAGTGCATTGATCTTGAGCTCCTTGCCTGCTGAAGAGCGCGCTGTCCGGGGATATGCAGATGACCAAAATATTGTCGTTGGGTATGCTTGCAGTGAGCCTGCTTTCAATTACTTACCACCTGCCGTATTCCTCGCCAGAAAAATTCGCAGCTTCTTGATTGAAATGTGCCGGGAAGAATCTGAATATTTTGGACCCGATGGAAAGATCCTGGTACATCTTGAACAAGAAGGTAGCCATCTCCGCTGGAGGCGCTGCAACGTGCTGATACAGCACACTCCGCGGGTTAGCTACCAGGATTTCTTCCAATTAATCACACCCAGGATCGGGGAAATCAGCTGGGTGGAAGGATGGGACCCCAGCTTGCTGCGGATAAACGGCGGAGGGGATTTTATCCAGGGTGGACCGCAGGGGGATAATGGATTGTCCGGTAAAAAGCTGGTTGTTGACCATTACGGTGCCTGCATCCCCATAGGCGGTGGGGCATTATGTGGCAAAGATCCACACAAGATCGATAAATGTGGGGCACTGCGCGCTCGCCAGGTCGCAGTAAAACTGGTCAAAGCCAAGGGTTCAAGAGAGGCTTTCGTGTGGTTGGGATATTTGCCCGGGCAGCGTACGCCTGACTTTTTGATTGCCAAGGTTGATGGGGTATTTTTGACGCAAGAAGAAATTCTGCGCACGGTTCACATCCCCGACTTATCCATCGAAGGCTCTTTCAGGCAGCTCAATTTAGGCGAAGTTCGCTGGTTGGAGGTGCTGCAAAAAGGCTACTTCGGGAATAACTGGGCATGGGATGTCTGACCTGGTTCGATGAATGAGGGGTAAATAGGATGGGAAATTCCCCTATCTTCAGGCCCGGTATCTGTCAATCACCTCGAGCATGTCTTCGATCGGCAGGGCATAGGCAGAATGTCCTCGAAAACCCGTCATTGTCTCAGCACTGGTCAAGGCATTGAGGATCGATTCCTCAACTGATTCGATCACTGCCCGGAAGAAGACATTCAGGTGATGGTGAGGCAGCATGGTCAGCTGGTATTCCTGTTCATGGGAGCTGGGAAAGTGATTTCCGGTCGCAAAAGCCAGGAAGATATCTCCACTGCCATTGTGACCAATCCCGCCCACCCTGGCCAAACCTAAGGCAGCCCGGCGTGCCATCCGCTTGCACTGCATAGGCAGCAAGGGTGCATCCGTGGCGATCACCATGATAATTGAACTCCCGGCGGATGACTCCGCTTCAAATGGATTGGCAGTATGCTGGTAATCAAGTACCTGTCCTACCGGCACGCCGTTGATCCTGAGATCCTGCCGGTCTCCGTGGTTTGCCTGGACCAATGCAGCTACGGTAAAACGTCCGCTGGGCGTGTCCACAATACGCGAGGCCGTGCCGATCCCCCCTTTAAAATCATGACAGATCATGCCGGTGCCGCCGCCAACATTCCCTTCCGGTACTATTCCCGGTCGTGCCGATTCGATTGCCTCGATAATATGCTCTTGGGTCAGGTGGAAGGCATCCAGGTCGTTTAACCAGCCATCCCAGGTTTCCGCGACCACGGGCAAGGCGGAAAGGCTGGTCTGGCCAGTTCTCTGGCCATACGCCACCACCGCTTCGTGAGCAGTACCAACCTGGTGGGTGTTGGTCAATACGATCGGATAACATAACAAACCAGATTCCTCCAGCCAATGCATACCGGTCATCTCGCCAGTACCATTCAGGGTGTGGTAGCCTGCAAAGGCGTTATCTTTCCATATATTCCCTTCGCGAGGCAAGATCACGGTCACCCCTGTTCGGGCGATGCGCGGCTGATCATAAATCAATGTTTTATGCCCCACCCAGACCCCAGGGACGTCTGTTATCGCATTGTTGGGTCCCGGCAGTAAAGATCCAATGGTGATGCCAAGTTCACGTATACGCACGCCAGCCATATCTTTCCTCCTGTCCACACTGCTTCAGCCAAGATATATACCAGCCTAAACTTATATGGAGTAATTTCACCTCTCAATAAGTATAGATGCGAATTGGGTTCCAGGCACGGAAAAAATGACAGTCCACGAACGAGTTTTTACACTCGCCAAGCTCTAAACCGGGGGATTTTCAGCAACCTGCGCTCGCATTTCCCATACCCCGAGAGGTCAGCAGGTGTTAGAATCGAACTACCGAGGTTGATGAGCGGCTTCCAGAACCAGCAGTATAAAATCTCCCTGCTGCGCGAATCCTCCCTAAAATTAGCCTTGAAGGATTGATCATTCCAAGATATAGGACACGAATCAACAAAGAAAACCTGCTATGAAGATAATCAATTATGCCGACCTGTCTTACCCGGAAGTAAGAGAATTACCCCGCCCATGGCCAGTACTGGTGCCACTTGGCCTAGACCATTACGACCTGGAGACAGCCGCCCGAGCGCTTTCCACAGAAGTGATCATCCTCCTGCCGGCTGTTCCTTATGGATTCCAATGTGATCAAAGGACCCCTCGAAGCCGCCTGCAGGTGCCACCTGGTTTACTGGAGCGCACCCTGGCTGGCATCAGCAAATGGTTGAATATCCAGGGTTTTCAGCAAGTATATTTTCTCAACGGGCATGGTGAACAAAAGATCAAGGTGACGGACTATAAACTCATCGACCAGCCGTATCTAGAACCGGTTGAGTTAACTTGGCCGGAAAATCTGGGCGAGCGTGTGGTCTTGATCAGCACCGGGCATACAGAACAGCATGGCTACCACCTCCCATTGAGCACAGACAGCCTGATCGTCGAGGCAATCGCTGCACGTCTCCAAGAACTCGCTCCCGATGAAGTATTTTGCCTGCCGGTTTGGCCGTTCGGGGTGAGTACGCACACCCGGGAGTTCCCGGCAACCCTGAACCTGGGCGGACGGGTATTTGAGGATTTTTTCCTGGTGATCGTTGATCGGCTGATTGGCCTGGGCGCGGATAAGATCTACTTCTCTAACGGACATGGCGGCAACCACTCTTTCCTGGTGAATGTGATCAAATACGCAGGTGAGAACCACCCGAAGGCTTTCATCGCCACTGAATGGCTGCATACCACAGGTCCTGAACTCAATAAATATCGAGAAAGCGCCATCGGAGGAATGGGACATGGAGGGGAGCTGGAAACCAGCTATATCCTGCATTTACGTCCGGACCTGGTGAAGATGGATCGCGCCACGCGCGAGATAGAATTTGCTGCCACGCAGAATTACTACATGGATTGGGTTGAAGGGGGAAGCCTGATCGCCAACCCTCCCTGGAGCGATGACACGACCAGCGGGATCTACGGTGATGCGACCTTGGCAACAGCTGAGAAGGGTCGCCTGTGGCTGGAAGCTGCCGCCCAGCAAAAGCTATCTACGATCAGAGAGATTGGCCTGCAGCAGCAGCTCCGCCAGGCAAAACGCGCCCTGAAATCCTGATACGAGTTTTCCAATCACCAACAGAAATCAGGTTATTTATACTCTGAACTTATCTCAGGACGCCTGCAAGCTCAATTTTGGCGTCCAAATATCGAACCTGGAGTGTATCCTTTGCACGGGAGCTGACAACCAATTTAGGGCAAGTTCGCTTCTATCGCTTCAATCAATCCGAATATTTGGTCCTGAAGTCCAAGTTGAAATTCGCAATCCAAGATCCAATCGGTTTTATCTGCCTCCGCAGGACAGCCATCCATCTTCTTCAAGATATCATTGGTTAGTTTATTGATCGCGCCTTCGTAATTACCTGTAAATATCATTCCGCCCACCTCGCTGAACTTGACCACCAGGGAATACCTGCGGTCTTCAGCCGAGCTTCTAAAAGCATCATCCTCCAGCCCCTCGACGGCATATTGCAGCGCAAAAAGACGTGTGAACATGTCATGCAAACTCGGGTCGCTGGCAGTTTCCACGAGTATTTCCATTGTCGCTTCCCCAAGATTTCCATCGCGGTCTGCAACCCTGACGGATACTGTGAAAGGACCCGCTTCGCTGAAAGTGTGGACGGCGGTGCTCTGCCCGGCATCTCTCGACCCGTCCCCGAAGTCCCAGAGGTAATTCACCTCCGAAAGTTCATTTGCTACATGGGCAGTGAAGCTGACTGGCTGTCCGACCAGAGCTGCACCAGGTCCGCTAATATCAACCGCTACTGGGGAAAAGTATCCGTTCCCGGCAAACATACCGACGTTCCCGGAGCCATCCACGGCCTGCACGAAGAAATCCATTTCTCCATTTACATCCAAAATTCCTGCCCACAGCCCAGAAAGGGGATCGATCTCCTCCAAGGCAGGGCTGTACCAGATGTTTTCGCCTCCTATTTCAGTATAGGTAATCAACACTTGCAAGACACCCGAACTCGGAATCAGGTCAGTCTCTGGATCTTCGACCTTTACCAGGATCGTCACTCCAGGATTGCTGCTCTGAACTACACGGACCGAGCTGATCACAGGAGGCAGGAATTCACCCGTTTGTGGACCGTAAACAACCTGGAACTGCATATTCTCATAGAGACGCTGCATACCGATCGTAGTGCCGGAATTGATCGTCGCCTCCCGGTCGACAAGAAACTGTCCTGGGATCATAACCAGCCGCTCTTCATACTGTTCGGCAGAATCCTGGATCTGGGCCAGGCTCCAGAAGCGCGGTGGATCCCAGCCTTCATAGACAAATTGCGGCTCAGGAAGGCTGCGGGTCCAGGCAGGCATGGTGATAACCGGGTCGATATTTGGCATTTCAAAGTAATTACCACCGGTGAACAGAACTCCATGCGCGACCTCACCCTGGCCCCCCGTCACCGGGATGCTTGCTTTGGGCTGCAGTGGATGAAATACCGCGGCTTGCGTCCTGCCCGCCAGGGAATAGAAGGTCCCCCGGCCGGGTACGGGATTATCGGTCAGCTGACCAGGATTGACGCTGACGTCATAGACCACCGTAGATAAATCACCAAGTAAGTCTTGTGTGCTCTGGACATTAACCCCTTCAACAGGAGATTGACCGGGTAACGTCACCTCCCACATGGGCAAGCCATATAAGATCGCCTCCATCAACACTTTTTCGTGGACGGGATCCAGCAAGACCTGGTTGAGTATATATTCCCGTTTTGCTTCCACCAGCGAGTGGCCAAGTGTCGAATTCCCCAATTGACGGGCAAATTCTGTCATCAATTCCTCGGAATATGCTAACGCCGCATCGTCGCCGTAGCCATAACCCCAGTTTCCGATCAGCGTCCCCCCGTGACCGATTAATGCCTGGGAAAAGTCATATGCACCAAGGGGTGTGGCACCAGGTATTTCCTGGTCAATGAAATTAAAGCCCATGTGACAGCCAACCGAGAACAGCAAGGAGCCGGCAAAATCTGAGGTGATAAAATCCTCGTCCTCCGTTTTCAGCAGGTCTCCCTCCACTTCGAATACAGGCGGTGCCAGCTGGCGGTGATCGGTATGCCCGTTGATTGAATTTACAGAGGGGGGTATTTCCTGAGCGGAAAGGGCGGAGATGAAATCTGCCCTTTGCCAGTTTTCCGAATTCAATTTCACGGCCGGCGAGAAACCTTTGAAGGTGAGGATTTCATCGATCGCATCCGCTTGATCGCTGAGGAAAGAATACCCCGTGGTCAGACTTGGTACGACTTGTTCACCGACGAGGAGGCCATTTCGAGCCATGAAGACCTCGAAATATCCCGTTATCTCCTCGGGTGTTTCCACAAGACGACCACTGGGTATATCCGGGACAGAAAGCTCATGCCCGTGATCGAGGAGGATCGGCGCTCGATCTGCGTAAAAATCATCACTCAGATAATATTGAAGCTGCAGCGTGGCAAAAGTGGGACTGTTCCCGGTCTCGACCATGCCAACAGTCCGGCTGCCATCATCCTGCTCTTTCACGTAATCGTACTCATTGGGGACCGTCGCGCCGTCCTCGGTTCTTACGATCTCGTCAGGTACCCTGCGCATTGGGATGACCAGGTCGTTCCCCACCATGACCAGGTTTTGTATGGATGCATATTGAACAAGAAGATCATTGATCACGTTCTTAATGGCCAGGGTGACAAGATTGGCTGCTTCTGGATCGCAGCCGTTGGCATCCCAATTGCTGTACGCCTCCCTGACTGCACTGAAGGAAGCGAGATCGACTATCATGCCCTGCACTCGTTCATGGCTTGCCAAGTTCGAATCCCCATCGTTGACCAGCACATCCATAAGGGCGTTAATGCTGCCCTCGCCATACAAAGCAACCATACGTGGTTTATTGATCAGGATCAATGTCAGCGGATCGCTGGTGTTTCCCAGCGGTTGATCGAGAGGATCTGAGAATTCCACATTGTCTAGGGCAGTCGAGCAAGCTTGGGCAGTGACCCCATCCCAGGTAACTGTCACCTCGTAGGGACTGCTGCCCGGATCGTTGCTGAACTCCCCGCTGCTGCTCCACACCATCACGTAATAGCGCCCTGTCATACCGCCACGGAAGAGGGTCAATATTTCCTCCGGTTGGGATCCCTGGTGAAACCCAACCCCCTGCAGGGGGACGCCTTGCAGAGGCACACCCTGTAGAGGTACACCCTGCAGAGGTACGCCCTGCAACGGCACACCTTGAAGCGGGATATCATTAACGGTGACACCCTGGAGAGGTACTCCCTGCAGAGGTACGCCTTCAGCATCCACACCCTGCAAGGGAACACCCTGCAAGGGAACTCCCTGCAGGGGTACTCCCTGCAGGGGGACCCCCTGGAGCGGACTTGCACCGGTTTGAGGATCTGTCTCCAGCTCAGCCAGGATGGCGAGATCAAAATTTGCTGGTAAATCCGTGCCACCACTTCCAGAAAGGCTGATCGAGATCTGAGAGCCGGGTAAGACACCCTCGGGTAAATCGAAAAAGAACCAATCCACATCTTGCGGACCGCTGATGTAACTCTCAAAAGAACCCAAGCTCTCAAAAGTCAAGTCCAAGACCTCTTCAGCATCACAGGCTTGTTCGAACAAATTATTAGGTTCGCAATTATCCGCTGCCCATTGTACCGGCACTGAGAATTCCGAGGTGTTGCCGCTTGAATCGGTCGCAGTTGCGGTGATATTCGGCCCACTCAATGGACCAGAATAGGTGAATTCGCCGCTTGAAGGGTCGGCAAATGTGGAACCCAGGAAACTGCGACCCTCACCATTCGAATCAGCAAAGACTTCAACCAGGCTGCCCGATGGTGCAGTACCGAGGAAATAATCCCCAAGGACATTACTGATCACTGGGGAAGCCAGCTGTTCGTTTCCACCAATCAACGAAATTCCCTTTCCCATGTTTGCGTGCACAGCATTTTCACTGATGGTGTTGGCGATAGCATTTACGCCTTCAATAGTGATACCATCTCCAGCGTTGAAGCTGATCTGGTTTCGCCTTATCAGGGTGCCGCTTGAATCATGGATATGAATGCCATTACCAAGATTACCCATCGCTAGCGAACCACTGATGTCAGTTCCGATCAGGTTTCCTTCTAGCCGATTGTCCTGGCTAAGATTGGCTAAAATTATCCCAACTCCAAAGTTCGCGGATATCAGGTTGCCCTCTCCTGGAGCAATGCCTCCGATTAGATTATTGCTGGGGGAGCCATTTTGAATATCTAGGCGGATACCGTTACCCGAATTGGGTAAGGGGGCAGTCCCGGTAAAATCGGTCCCAATATAATTTCCCTGCACGATGTTGCTGGTCGAAGCACCGCCGTTGATTAATACCCCTTCGGTTGTATTCCCAGATAAGACATTTCTCTCCGCTGGCATATCCCCCCCGATGGTATTGTCGTTCGCCCCGAGAATGTGAACCCCGATGAAATTCGCCAAGCTTGACGTCCCAGAGATATCTGTACCGATGTAATTTCCGATCACCCGATTGCCTGAGGCGTCGTCGATAAGTAAAATCCCAAGAATGAGATTGCCCGAAATCAAGTTCCCGGGACCGACGGTATTGTTCGTGGCATCACCGATAAATACTCCATGATTCAAGTTGCCCAAAGGTACTGTACCCGATGCATTTGTGCCAATTAAATTTCCCGATACCTGATTGTCTACGGCATTGTTGATACCCGGTGGACCCTGGATAACTACCCCGAGTGTATTCCCAGAGAGCAGGTTAATGCCCTCCGCGGTCCCATTGCCAACAATATTTTCAGGAGCATCATTTATCCGGATCCCGGCATACTGTTCTCCCTCTGCAAATGTTCCTGTCGGATCAGTGCCAATAAAGTTACCTTCAAGATGGATGCCTGACGCCGTGGCAGATTGCAGATGAATACCATCATCCGGGAAACGGTTGATCACCAAACCCCGCACCAGACCAGGCCCTGCAGTAAAATGCAGTCCCGAGCCCCCGCCTAACACAGAGGAGCCGTCCAATTCAATCTTGAGCTGGGCATTACTGCCCAGTCCCATTGGGTTGGTATTCAGGCTCGCCCCGGCCTGGCTGTAGCCATCAATGATTATGGGATCGCCGATCTCCGGGAGCGCAGATAACGGCTGGATGGTGCAGACGCCCGTCTCTGGAGCACATTCAGAAGTCGGGATCTGGAATTCAACGAAATCAAGTCCCGGTCTCTGGTTTGCATAGGTGATCGCCTGGCGTAAAGAACCCTGGCCGCTGTCTGAACTATTGGTGACTGACAGCGAAGTGATTGACCAGTTCTGTATATACGGCGCCATCCCCTCTCCAGGGTACTCGAAATCGATATACGATTTGATCAAGAGCTCTTGATCGATAAAGGTTAATGGAATAACGGCTGCATCGTCCTCGACCAGTATTTTCTCCGCCTCCTGGTATAGAATATTTCGGGAAGAGTCGACATGTGTTCCCTTGGCCGTGGTGAGCAGATCCCGGTAATCGCTGTTATCCCAATTGTGCGGTGCCCAGCCCTCGAGTGGGTGAAAAACATAGTGAAGATAAATCCAGGGATCGTTGATACCGCCCAGCCAACCCAAACGATATCCATTGTAGGTACAGCTGGAGTCGAATGGATCAGCCCTGCAGGTGTCCAGCTTGCCCATATACTCATTCCAGCCATCCTCGATCACCACAACCGTCACCTCTAGATTGTCCCTCCACATCTGGGCAATGGTAGGGATCAGGGCGGAGTAAATGGAACCAGTTGTTGACCAGATTTCTAAGGAAATATCCCCAGGGTCGGAGATCCCCTGTGCATTCATATAAGCTTGAAGATGACCGCTGGCGAGTGACAGGTCATAGGGATATCCTACTGCTTCTCCTTGGTATGCAGCCATGCCCGGTGGAATGATCCCTGTCGCAGGATAGCTGAAGGGCTTATTTGCCCCCGCCAATAGCGATGCGCGATCTATACTAGCAGCCAGGGCGATGCGCAGATCTAGATCATCCGTTGGTGGGAGAGAAGGATTCAGGGCAATATAAAAGATCCCGTACGGCAGGGTGAATTGCTCCGCAAGTAGAATTGGATCTGCCTGGATCTCTGCTACGTCTCCACCAGGATAACCGCTGACATCCAGCTCACCATTTTTATATGCGGCAAATTGATCGGCAAGGTCAGGGATGATCGGCATGTAGACCGATTGAATTTGAACATTATCTGTATCCCAGTAGTAAGGATTCTTGACCAGCTCGATGTAATCACCCGGCTGCCAAGCTTCAAGCTGATATGCGCCATTGTATAATGGCAAAATATCACCATTTTCATCCAGCCTGACTGCGAACTTCACTCTGGAGGATGCCAACAAGTAGGGGAAATGGGCAGCACCTGTGGTTAAGTGTATTTCCAGGGTGTAATCATCTATGGCCAGGATGCCGACATCATCTGGATCCGTGATTGTCCCCTCGCTCCATCCTTGGAAACCTTGGATAATGAAGAAATTTTCTTTGAAACTGCTCTCTCCTAGATCAGCTTTCCCCATGGCGAGCAGGCCATCGATATAGTGCTGAGCTACCACCAATTCCCCATCCGACCAACGGGCATCTTCGCGCAGGTAAATGGTGTAAACCAGACCATCTTCTGAAATCGATAAATCCGTCGCCCCGGCAGGTTCAAGGAATCCATCCGGCTTGATTCTGAAGAAACTTTCATAGATTTGATTGACAACCAGGTAAGTCGGACGGTCAGCTCCCATTTCGAGCGGGTTAAGGGTGGTTGGCTCGTGATCTAAAGGGATTCTCAGCTGCCAGATGAGGTATTCCACAAGCCCCTGAGCGCCAACCTCCACGGGTTGGCTCTGTGAAACGATGAAAATCGCCATGATAAACGCAATCATGGCGACCTGGCGAAGATGATGTAATTTTTGCATTACAGCCTCCAGAAAACCACCTTATTTGATCATGGTCCCTGTTGAGTACTTCTTACACGTAAGTTTGATTTCATTGATATTAATAAAAAAAATCCCTCACCATCAATGAGCAAAGGGCAGCGGAATGTGGATTACGATGATAATGCCCCTGAAAATCCATGCTGGCAATGTTGTATTAAGACTAATTGTATAAATCATTCTACAGGATAATCTTGGAAAGTCAAATATTTTCGCTCTCTGCAGGAGAAAGTTTCGCACGCCTTACAGTTTTAATACAGATTTCAGTTCGTTCGCCAGTGCTAGATCATGGCTAGCATTCAATTGATCAAAAGTTCTCAAAGCTTTTTCGAGTGAGCTTTCTGCAAGCTCAAGTTTCCCTGCCCGGCTCCAGGTGACTGCCAGCTCGTAATTGCTTAAGGCTTCTTCATACTGCAATCCTGCTGCTGAAAAAATGCGAGTGCTTTGTTCAAGACTCTCTTCAGCCTGGCTCAACTCCCCCTTCTCCCGGGATATCACCCCCTGGATTCGCAATGCAGACCCCTCTTCCTGGCTCATCGATAGTTCTCGGGCTTGGGCAATAGCGCTGTGAACCAATTTCTCAGCAATGTCTAATTTCCCCATTCCCAGATAAGCATCCGCCTGACTCCGGTGTACGCTCGGTAAGAAGCTATGTGCACCGATATCACTGAATAGCTGCTCACTTCGTTCCAAGTAGACGATCGCTTCCTTAAAATCTCCTTTCCTGGTCAGCACCGCCCCCATATTGCAGGAGCCATAAGCCTGTCCCAGCAAGTATCCCGTACTCTCCCAGATCTTCAATGCTTGGGAAAATGCCCGTTCAGCCGCGTCCCAATCCCCACGGATGAGCTGCACCTCGCCCAGATTAATTTCCGCCCTGGCAGCCGTGTTCAAATTTCCAATGCGTTGACTTAGGTCCCGGCTTTGATTGTAATGGTATACCGCCTTCTCCAGCTGGCCTAAATCGTAGTATGCCACGGCTAAATTGTTGTGCGCTTCCATTTGCAGAGGGATGTTGGCGATCTCCTCGCTTATCGCCAAACTTTTGAGGCGATGTTCAAGGGATGCAGCGGTATCCCCTAAATCCCTGCGGATTGTACCCAGTAAGCTGAAAGCATGGGCAAGTTCAGCCAGATCGCCCCCTTTCTCTGCGTTAAGCATACCCTCTTCACACCACGATTGGGCTGGTCCAAGTTCACCTTGCCGGGTTAGCGCGCTGGCCATCGCGATCTGCAGTGCCCCGCGAATCCCGGGTTGTTCATCTATAAGGCTGTCGATGCCTTGCTGAATTACCTCAACAGCTTCGGCATACTTGCCCTCATTTCTCAACACCTGTCCCATCTGGTGATAAATACTTGCCTGCCTCAATCTATTGGCAGGGGTAGGTAATGAAGTGGAAATCAAGCTCAGCGCGATAGCCAGCTCTGCCATGGCTTCATCATACTCATTTGTACTCCTTAGAACATCCGCAATTAGCGAATGGATCTCAACTTGGTCGCCAAGCTCTAAATCTGGTAGCTGCTTGGTGATATCCAGGGCATGGCGTAAAAACGCGATCGCTTCCTTGCAGGCAAAACGGTTGAAAGCCTGCTTTCCAGCCGCCAACTGGTAGGTATAGGCTTTCTCCCAATGTTCAGCAAGGAGAAAATGATAGGCCAGCGATTCGGTCTGGTCATTTAACTTAACATATAAATCCTCGATTGCCTGCCCGATCTCACGATGCAATAATCGGCGCTGCCCGATTCCCAAATGGTTGTAGAAATAGAGCTGGTAAAGGTGGTGGGAAAAATAGTAATGGGTAAGAAGGTTACCATTTCTTCTCTCTTCCCCGCGTTCCCTGACGAGCCGGAAACGCCTATCCAGATCACCAGACAATTGACCAAGAATTACCCGCTCCTTCTTTTCCTGTACTCTTGCCACTATCTGGGCGGTGAAATCCTGTCCTTCAACGCTGGCAACCTCGAGGATTTCCTTTAAGTCATCATCCAACCTGCCAATTCTTTCTTCGATCACTCCTTCCACCCGGGCAGGGATCATCTCCCATTCAAGACTGGAATCCTGCATCCAACGACCCCGATCATCTTTCACAATTTTTGCCTGGTCTTGCAGGGTGCGCAACACTTCGACCGTGAACAGGGGATGTCCCTGTGTTTGCATATAAATCCTGCGTCGGAACTCTTCATCCAATAGATTTGGTTCAGAATCTATCAGTTCATCGATAAATTCCCTGCTTTCTGCTTCATCCATCACACCCAGATCGATTTCCATTTCACCATATAGGCGCTTCGTCTCTGCCAAATAGGTGTTCAAGGGATGGACCTCCCCCGCCCGACCTTGGACCACTTCGGAAGGTCGATACGTACCCAGAATTAATATCCGATTGCCAGTCATCCGCCTCCCTAAATAGAAAAGCAAACTCACTGAGGCAGAGTCCACCCATTGAAGATCATCCAAAATCAGGATCAGGGTTTTCGTCTGAGACAGCCTATCAAGCACATTAACACACTGCTCAAAAAGCATATTTTGTTCAAGTTTTCCACCGGGATCAGATCTCTGTTCCGCAAGCATAGCCAACTTGCCAAGGAGATCGATCCGTTCCGGGAAGGCTACTGCAGCCTGGGAAAGAAGCATTTCCCCGGGTATAAAGGTATTGACCAAGTTGTTGCCCCGGGATAGCAATGCTTCGACCAGGATGGGAAAAGACCCCCACAGCCGCTTTGCCTGCATGCGGGTGATTGAACCTGATTTTTGCCTGGTCTTAATATCACCACTTAACATCGCAAAAATTTCACGAAAAGGAAGATATGCATCCCCGATCCCCGAAAAAGCATTACACGTTCCCCAGGTAACAAGTAAATCTTCATATTCAGATTGGGCTTGACGAACAAAAGTTTGTACGAGAGCCGTCTTTCCCCTCCCTGGGCCGCCTTTAACAAAGACAATCTGGCCAGTTCCAGATCTTGCTTTATCCAAATATTCTTGCAGGCGGGCAATCTCCCGCTTGCGACCAACAAAAACCTCGTCGATAACCTCACCAACTGGCAAATTTTCGATGAATGCGGGAGCCATTTTTCCCCCATCCAGCGATGGATATCCGTGAATATCAAGTGTTCCTGTTTGGTCTGCACGACAGCTTCGCAACATCTGCTGCACTTCTGCCGCCGAGGAGGGACGTTCGTCGGGAGATTTACTCAGCAATTTATTAGTCAGATAATTCAACCCCGCAGGGAGTTCAGGGTTTAACTGGTTAATTGGTAGCGGCTTCTCAAATAAATGTTTGGTGAGCACAGCTGCGGGATTATCTGCTGTGAACGGTAATCGACCGGTCGTTAATTCGTATAACATAACCCCCAGCGAATAGAGATCCGTGCGTCCGTCAACAGGCTCTCCTTTGACCAATTCCGGTGCCAGGTAATTAACCGTTCCAATAATCTCCCCCGCGGTGGTGAAATCAGATACCTCTGAATGGGCGATACCAAAATCCGCCAGTTTTACCCTTCCCTCATGATCAATAAGTACGTTTTCAGGTTTTAAATCACGGTGAACGATACCATTCTGATGAGCATTTTCGAGACACTGGCATATTTGTTCAAAGAGCTCCAGGATATCATCCAGGTTGGTTGATTGGATGTACTTGAGAGAAATTCCATCCACCAGCTCCATAACAAAGAATGGCGCCCCCTTGAATTCACCAACGTCATAAATTTCGACGATATTCGGGTGCTTGAGTTTGGCGATAACCTTGGCTTCGTGGATGAATCTTCCCCTCTCCTTCTCACCATATACATCCGCTTTGAGAATCTTTACCGCTACCTCACGTTCTAACTCCAGGTCAAACCCCCGAAAGACTACTCCCATACCGCCCTGACCGATTTCCGCATCCAGGCGATAGCGATCCTTAAGGATAGAGCCGATTATCTTCTGTTCCAAAGAATTACCCCTTCAACAACTCTTATGCGGAAAGAGAATTTTGTCCAGCGTTTGGTTTGAAAAGATTTTCAGCGGTTAAGCAAAGTGATGATCCATTATACAACAGCAAATCCATTCGATTTGTTCTCTCCTGCCTGATCTCGAGATTTCCCCGATCGCATTAAAAGCTGAAAAAATTTCACAGTCACTGAATCAATCCACTGCTGGAAACCCTTCAATGGGCAAGAACCACGCCGCTCCCCTTTAGAATGAAAATCTCTCCTGATTACTCATCAGCTCAGGAAAAACAGCTATGCTTCAATTAAAAAAGGCTGATCAGGATGCTGGTCCCCCGCAATTATTGCCGGTTGCCCTCAGCTCAAGCTCACGATGTCAAGGGCATCGACAATTCCCACAATCACAGAGATGACGCAACCATCCGGTTGGTTGAGCGCTGAGCGGGCACCGTTTCCCTCTCTGTTTACCAAAACTGTATCCCCAATGCCTGCATGGGTATTATCCAGGGCAATAAAATCCCCCTCTGGAGGGTCTCCAGGCAGGGTCAGCGGTTGAACGACCAGCAAGCGCCTGTTCTTATAATCAGGGTGGCTGATCGTAGTGACGACGGTACCGATAACTTTTCCCAGGGTCATATACTACCTGTTAAATCTTGCGAGTGGGTTAAACAATCATTGCGGATAAAAGAGATAATTGCATGTCTATACTGGTTGGTCTGAGCGGGGAAAGATAAGGTGCTAGGTGTATTTTGTATAGCCTTCCTTGAGCTTGAAATCGAATTCGCCATCCGGACGCACCACGAGCTCATCGACGATACCAATGATCGCTAAATCGACAGGGACAAATTTATGCTCGCGCAAGGCGAGCGAGGCCTCGCGGGAGCGGACCATCACCGTCAGGTCGCCAGGTCCTGCCATGACCACATCCACGGCTACCTGAAGAGGACCATCCGGTTCAAGATGTTTGTTCAGCGGCTCGACGATCAGCAGCTTCATACCCTTCATGTCTGGGTATTTAATCGTGCAAATCGCAGTGCCGCGTACACGCCCGAATAGCATGTCGAAACCTTATTTCCCACCCACATTCTGCAGAACCCGCCGGATGATCGTGTCCAAAAGTTGCGGATCAACCGCGTCACCAAGGCGAGAGATGACCTCGGCGCGCACACTCTCGTATAGCTCTCCTTCTGTCGTTGTCCTACCTGCGTCGCTTTCACCGGTCGGATCTTGGGCACTGGGAGAGGTCAGCTTGGTGATGTAGGGACGCTCAGGACCTAACGATGATTTTCCCGTCCCGGTCTTATCCTCCGAGGCACTCGGGGAGACCATCTTGGTGATGTAGGGGCGTTCAGGCGCGCTGGGTGGACGTTCCTCCTTACGCACCAGTTCAATCCCCAAACGCATTGCCTTATCCCGGGCAAGATCAGTCAGGACGACATCATCATCCAGGACCAGCGAAATCACGCCTCGCTTTGCCAGGTCTTCAATATCTCTATCGGTATAAAATGTCTTTGGCATGGAATTCTCCTGAAAATTTCCTCAACTAGAATTCGCTCTTCACACCTTCAATGCTCTCTAGGGCATGCACGGCAGCATCCCTGGCAGTCTTTGCCTCTGATTCCGTTCCGGACAGCCACATACGGCCGAACCGACCAACCGAGCTGACATGGACAATATCAATATTAGCGCCTTTCTCAGCTTCGTTGCAGGCAAAGTTTATGTAAGCTGCAGGGAAACACTCAACAACCAGCAGTGTCTGGCCAGGGACCAGCATGCTGCCCCTTCTCCAGCGGTTGAGCAGCTGCGCCTGGTAAGGATCGACATTGGTGATCAGCTGGATTGAAGCCACCTGCGGACGAATACGCTCCTCGATATTCAATCCAATTCGCTCCAGGACAATTCTGCCCGATTCGAGCACAGCAGCCTGGTTCAAAGAATGGACTTCAAACATGCCGAATTCTCGTTCAACCACCTGTGCGCCCGGTTTCGCTTCCGTTGCTTTGACTGCAATATCCACTGTCCGGAAGACTTCATTCCCCGGAGCCATTTCGATATACAGTGAAGCCATCCCTTCCACCGGCAAGTCGCCCTGGGTGATTGTGCCAACAAAAGCCGCGTATTGCGGCTGCATGCGATCTAAATAACAGTAACAACGAAGTGAGAACTCACTAGCCATAAATCTCCATTCTGGGGACCTCGTTTAAGTCTCTATGGGTAAATCATTCATGGCGATGCCCACCGGGGTCACAAAAACCGGTCGCTGTGCGATGAAAGTCGGTATCCCGGTGTATTCTTCGATCACCTCAGCCAACCCATAAAAAGCGCTTGTTCCACCAACAAAGGTTAATTTTTTTACATCCACCTGACTTATGTAGATGTGCCGGGCAACGATATCAGCTACTTTTTCCATGACCGGACGCACTATTGGAAACAGGCGGGGTTGCTCAGCTGGATTGACCTTGATTTCTTCTGCCGCTTCAAAAGAGATATCTTGAGCCCCAGCTACGACCAGGGAAAAGTGCGTACCGCCAGTTGCTTCATCCGCGGTGTAGACCACCTTACCTTCCTCCAGGATAGCAATACCAGTCGTACCGCCGCCCACATCGACAATCGCCCCATCCTGCAACCCCAGGAGACTGTTGGCTGCGGATGGTTCATCGATCATCGCAGTGCACCGGAACCCGGCTGCTTCGACCACATTTGCCATCGCCCTCACTTCAACCTGGGGTACCCCAGGTGGATAGCCGCTGGCTGCGTGGTCCAGGGTTATACCCAGTCGCTTCTCCACCCGCTGTTTCATCCCAACCAGCAGATCGATCGCTCCCAGGTAATCTACTACCAGACCATCCCTCACCACCTGGGCAAATTGGTATTCCCCGGCAAGCGGCTGCTTGTCCTGGTCGAGTACCGCAAGTACCAAGTATGCTGTGCCCAGATCCACACCGACATAGAGTGGTTCAGGGGGGATTTCGCTCAGCCCAGGTGGTTCTGGGTCAGGGACCCAACGAAAAACCTGTTCTGCGCGGGCAAGCGTCTGGATGTAGTCAGACCGGGTGTCAACCACCCTGGCTGCTATTTCTCATCCCCTCCCGATCGCCCGCCGAAACCACCTTTGGTCCTTTGCGGTAGGATCATTTCGACGTTTTCGTGTGGCCGCGGGATCACATGCACTGAAACTAATTCAGCCACGCGCTTCGCAGCAGCTGCACCAGCATCCGTGGCAGCCTTGACAGCACCCACGTCACCACGAACCATAACGGTCACGTAGCCGCCGCCGACATACTCGGAGCCGATCAGGACCACATTGGCTGCTTTCACCATCGCATCCGCAGCCTCAATGGAGCCGATCAGCCCACGAGTTTCGACCATTCCTAAGGCGATAAAAGCTGGATCTTGAACCATATGTCACTCCTAAGAAAAGAATTATATGCCCGGGCAGAGTAGATTATGCCCTGAGAATTTGCCGGACAACTTCTTCCACTACCGATTCGATTTCACCTGGATCAGGTCCATATATCGGTCCTGAAGGTGTCGTCCCCGACCGCATGGCTATTTCCGGGGGTCGGGAGGTTTCGAATGCCATCCGCTTGATATTGAACAGGTGATAAACACCGACGTTATCACCGGTAATCGAGCCACCGATCCCTCCAGGCCCCAATGTCAAGGAGGGCATCACGTTGGTGGTCAACCCAATTGTGCCCAGTGTCCCCATCGTGTTGACACCAATGCGAAACACCGGCTTCTCCAAGCCAAAAGCCATGATCACTTTTTCATCCGTAGCGTGGATGATCAGGCTGTGGCCGCGTCCGCCGAAATTTATCAACTCAATGCAGCGCTCGCAGCCCGCCTCCCAGCCATTGGATTCGTACCAGCCCAGAACCGTGGTCATTTTCTCCCTGGATAAAGGCTCTTCACGACCAACCGTACCCAGCTTGGCGACCAGGATTCGTGCATGAGCTGGCACCCGGATACCAGCCAACGCGGCCAGATATTGAGGGGATTTCCCCACACTCTGAACGTTGATACTGCCGTCCGGATTGAACAGAACCTTGCGCAGAGCCTCAGCCTGTGTTTCATCAACAAAGTAAGCACCTTCACCTTCCATCAACTGCTGGAGGCGACCGGCGATCGGCCTATCTGCCACGACGGCCTGTTCTGTAGCACAAATCACTGAATAATCAAATGCCTTGCTGGCGACAATATACTTGGCTGCTTTTTCTAAATCCGCGCTGCGATCAACATACGCCGGCACGTTTCCGGGGCCGACACCATATGCGGGTTTCCCTTGGGAATGGGCAACCCGGACCATATCACTTCCGCCTGTTGCCAGGATCACCGAGGTGCGTTTATGAGCCATCATCTCCTGGGTACCACTCAAGGAGATAGTGGATAAACAATTGATCAGGCCAGGCGGCGCACCAGCTCCTTCCGCAGCATCAATCATCACCTTTGCGGTTTGCAGGCTGCAGTTCACTGCTGATGGATGTGGGGCGACAACTATCCCGTTCCGGGCTTTGACTGAGATCAGGATCTTGTTTATCACTGTGGATGTCGGATTCGTACTGGGGATCAAAGCCCCAACAACCCCCATCGGCCAAGCGATCTCATAGATCCTGTTCGTTTCATCTTTGCGAATAAAACCTACCGTCCTGATATCTTTAATCCGCTTCCACAGATGTTGGGAAGCGAATTCATTTTTCAGTTTCTTGTGTTCCGGTACGCCGAAGCCGGTTTCCTCTGCGGCCAGGCGACCAAGCCTTTCAGCACCCAGGAAAGCGGCTTGCACCATCGCCTCACACACCTGGTCTACTTTTTGCTGGTTGGCAAACCCCCAAACCTGCTGGGCTTCATGGGCGCGTTCGACCATTTGGCGGGCTTCTTGTACAGAGCGTAAATCTTTATCAGATAAAGCCATACTCATTCCTATGCGTTTCGTGCATCAAGATTCGACTCATTCTTTGCGGTATACCACCTCACCGGCGACCTCCAAATGGTCGATCACCGCCATGATGACCGCATCCACGGGACTATCCTTGGTGATTTTTGTCTGGCGGCCACCCGAACCGTGAGCAGTAAGCACCAGATCTCCTACCCCGGCATCCAGGGTATCCACAGCCACATATGGTTTCCCATAAGGTGTGCCTGTCTCATCCGTCTGGCGCACGATGAGTAGCTTGCGTCCTATCAGCTTCTCATCTTTTATGGTGGAAATCGTTGTTCCAATCACCTTTGCGATCAGCATCACTCACTCCGCCAAAAAATTCATAAACATAATCTCGAAATTTTCAATCAGTCCGAGTCATTATTCTTTCTTGAAGACCACTTCGCCATCTACCTCGAGATGGTCGATCACTGCCACCACCACCGCGTCCACCGGGCAATCTTTAGTCAGGTATGTCTGGCGAGCGCTTGACCCATGCCCGGTTAATACCAGCTCGTGCACTCCTGCATCCACCAGGTCGACAGCCACATACGGTTTACCGATAAATTCACCGGTGTGATCGGTATCACGCACGATCAGCAGTTTACTGCCGCGCACTTTTTCATCCTTGATCGTTGATATCGTTGTCCCGATTACCCGCGCGATTTTCATCCGATTTTATCCGTATAACGCTGTTGCAGCTACCGGAACTGCGGCTGGTTTGCTTGTTTTACTCTCGCCCTGGACGATCTTCACACCTGCACTGGCACCGATACGTGTTGCCCCGGCAAAAACCATTCTCTGGGCATCATCATAAGAGGATACCCCGCCTGCAGCCTTGATGCCCATCTCTGGACCAACCGTGGCCCTGATCAAAGCAATATCTTCAGCCGTTGCCCCACCGCTGGAAAACCCTGTGGAGGTCTTTACGAAATCCGCACCGGCTTCCTTCGCTAACAAGCTGGCGATCTCTTTTTCCTGGTCTGTTAATAAGGCAGTTTCGATAATCACCTTGACCAGGGCTCCCGAAGCATGGGCCATTCTTACCACGCCATTAATGTCTTTCGCCACCAGATCATAATCTTTGGCTTTTAAAGCCCCGATATTGATCACCATGTCGATCTCGGAAGCGCCCTCCCGCAAAGCGGTCTCCGTTTCGAAGACCTTTACCTTCGTAGATGAAGCCCCCAGGGGAAACCCTACCACCGTACAAACTTTCACCGGGCTGCCGCGCAGAAGCTCCGCGCACATTTTCACGTGGGTGGGGTTGACACACACAGAAGCAAACTCAAATTTCCGAGCTTCATAGCATAATTGGGCGATTTGATCAGGGGTTGCATCGGGTTTGAGCAAGGTGTGATCGATCATTTTTGCAACACTGGGATCTTCGGGGATACCACCTAGGGACGAAGTAATGCGAGCTGCCCCGGCATTAATCACCCGTCCAACCCGGTCATAGCAGGTCTTCACGCAAACATCCCCGGTGCATTCCATCGTGCAGTGATCGCATTTCGTACTGGGAGACCAATTTTCCCGATCTGCCAAGGCTATGAGCACCTCACGGGCTACAATTTCAACAATTTCATGGACTTTTTCGTCGTTCGTAAGCATAGTTTTTGATTTTACCTGTTCTTTTCAATATCCATAATTTTATCTACTCGGCGGGAATGACGACCTCCACCGAATTTTGTGTTCAGCCAAGTAAGCACAATTTGCCGTGCCAAGGCTGGTTCTATCATTCCTGCACCCAGGGTGAGCACGTTGGCATTATTGTGCTCCCGGCTGTTCAGGGCAGTGGCATGGTCATAACACATCGCCGCCCGGACACCAGGCACCTTGTTGGCAACCATGCAGCTGCCGATCCCTGCCCCATCGATAATAATTGCTCGCCAGGCCTCGCCATCGCTGACTTTCTTGGCTGCAATGAATGCAAAATCAGGATAATCGACTGATTCCGAGCTGTGGGTTCCGCAGTCATCAATCTGGTAACCCTGCTTCTGAAGGAAAGGTTTCAAGTTCTCCTTCAAGGCATACCCACCATGATCCGCAGCGATCGCGATCCTGCGGTTCTTCGGCGCAGGTTCCCCAGCATCGTCCGACGAAGAAGGGATTGCTGAAATCCCCGCAGATTGCTCAGAATCTGCCACCTGTTCGCCAAGCGTACGCTGCACGATGCGCTGGACAATTTCCTGGATTTCAGCTTCAGATAGATCCGTCATTCGTCCTTATCCCTGCATCCTGTTCCTCAAGATGCGTCATTCTCAGTGACTACTTCGAAGGTAACCGACGGAAGTCAAATTCATCTGGTGAAGATAACAACCGCAAGCTGGTGAAGAAGCGAAAGCGGTCAGCGCGCAGCTCCGAATCGACATATTCGATGACCTGCCCGTTAGCCATACGCGTTTCGCGACGAAACACAAATACCACCGCTGGTGGTGTCAATCCCAGTAGCTCAGAAACTTCTTGTGTAGCCAAGCTGGCTTCAATTACCTGCTCAGCATGATCGGGTCTTTTATCATAAACGGTAGAGAGGATTTCGTAAAGAGAATTTTTAGAAAAATCGTAGTCCAAAATCCCTGGACAGAGCGCATGGGGTATGTAGGAGCGCTCAATGGCAGTCGGTTCGCCATCCATCAGCCGGACTCGATTCAAGAAAACCACTTCTGCGCCCAGCTGGATCTGCAATCGCCGAGAAAGGAAAGTATCCGCAGGGATGAGTGCAGCTTCCAGCAACCTGCTGGATACTACCTTGCCTAACAAGCCCATCTCCTGGGAGAAACCAAATAGATATTCTGCAGTTTTATCCAGCCGGGTATCAACAACAAAGGTCCCCACGCCAGGAACAGTTCTCAAAATGCCGTCGTTGACCAATTCGCTGATCGCCCGCCGGACAGTATTGCGACCGACCGAATAAATTCGGCAGAGCTCATTTTCAGATGGGAGCCGTGCGTTTGCTCCCAATTGACCGGAATTGATCTTGGATAACAAGTCCTCAACTACGATTTGATAAAGCGGTTTTGCTGATCCTTCTCGCGCCATCATCACTCCAACGATCCTCGAACCCGATCATACCCACCTGTACCAACATATACCAACATGATCTGCCCTATTATAGCATTTTTTTTGCCCTGGCGTCAAGAATTTACATAAATGAGAGATGTCGTTCGTGGATGAAGAAAATTAGCCACATGGCTATACCCTAAAATCCATCTACCCCACGATGTAAAGCCTGTTATCCAATTATAGAATTACACTTCACTGAGTCCATATCCTGCAGACCTGTGCTTTCATACCTTATAGGAATTCTGCTTGGTTGCTTGCTACGTGCTGTAAAGATCGTATCCGGTTCCACGTTTCGAGATCCACCATGGAAATCCCGTCCTTAACAGGCAAAGTTTGTTTTCGCCAATCGTTAATTTACGATAGAGGAGCTGCACCGTGAAGATCCGCCACATTTTCTCAATGGTCTTGATGTTGACTTTAATTGCCTGCAGCCCGGGTGAATCGATCCCCCAAACGAGTGTTGTAGATCACAACACCCAAGAATCCAGCCTGCCAGAACCACGGTCAGCTGGTCGGAACATTCTCACACCTGATCAGCTGCTGGATCCATTCGACCCGGGATCACCGGTGGATGAGGGTGCCTTCACCATCCCGGACAGTGCTGAACTCCCCAAACATACCTTTGAAGGACGCCTTGAATTAATTGGCGAAGATTCCACTGGCGAGATCAATGTCCTTAAAGGGGATCCCGGTATAGAACCTGAGGTTGCACATCTGCCGGAATTCAATTTTGAATTCGTGCAAAGTGGGGATTATTTCATCCCTGTTCAGCGCGGTCTTATCATCACGGAACATCCCTATTGGAATTACATCATCGAGCCAGGCAGAGTCTGGTACGAAGAGGGAGATGGCACATATTCACGAGTATCCTTCCCCTTCTCCCTGGTTTGGAAAGGTTCCAATGCCATATTTAATGGAGTGATGACATTCCTGTTTGATGAGGATAGCGTTTCCAGAGTCTGGTACCAGATCACCCAGGAAACAACCATCTCTTTAAACGCTGACCTGTGGGGTCAATTGCAGGCAGCATACAGCCCCGGCCCTGTCTCAGGTGCAGACACGGTGCGGGCAGCTTTTTCCGAAGAGCTATCAAACAGGTTTCCATCCAAACCCATTGAACAGCTATCCGTGGATTACCCCCAGGTGGACGTCAACCAATTTGGACGCGGCATCTCAAAAAAGCATTTAACCTATTTCGGGTTCGTTATCAATGGTGTCAACTACGTCAGCACCTGCCCCACGCGGTATGGCGAGTACGCCTATTGTGAATATATGCGTGCACCGTCATATTCCACAGCCAAATCGACTTTTCCAAGCCTGGTATTAATGCATCTCGCGCAACTATACGGACCCGGGGTTGCTGATTTGTTGATCAAAGATTATGTTCCAGAATACATCAGCAGCCCTGGAGATTGGAGCAAAGTAACCTTCGATGACACCCTCGACATGGCTACCGGAAATTTCAAGTCAGCTGGCTACATGGAGGACGAAGAGCATTTTGACTCGGATCCTTTCTGGATTGAAGAATACTATGCGCAAAGAATCGCAGCTGCCTTTAACTGGCCTCACAGTGCGGACCCCGGCACTCAATGGGTGTACCGCACCTTCGATACTTTTATCGTCACACGGGCTTTACAGAATTACCTGCAGTCCCTTGAGGGTGAAGATGCTGATATTTTCGAATTTCTTGTCGCGGAGGTATTTATTCCCATCGGTATCGGTCCAGGTGCACATACAACTCTGCGGACAAAGGACAATAACTGGCAGGGACAACCTTATGGGGGCTACGGTTTATGGTGGATCCCCGACGATATCGCTAAATTCACACAATTTCTGAATGTTGACGGAGGTCAAGCCGCCGGTGAACAAATTCTTCATCCGCAATTATTGGCAGCAGCTATGCAGGAAAACCCAGGCGACCGCGGTGTCAGCATTGATTCACGAGCGAAATACAATAATGCCTTCTGGGCCCGGATCTATGATCAAAAGGAAGGATACGATTGCGAATTCTGGGTTCCCCACATGCTGGGCTATAGCGGGATCGTGGTCGTGATGATGCCGAACGGATCGAGCTATTATTACGCCAGTGATAATCAGGATTTCACCTGGTTGGAAGCCATCAAGGAGTCAAACAAGATCGCCCAACATTGCCAACCCTAGATTTTCAGAAACCCAGAAATTTCTCATCTCTTTCTAATTGAGGTTTGCCTGTTGCCAGAGCATATAAGGCAAACCTCCCTCTTTGATTAGTTTACCCGTAATTTTCATTGTGGACCGAACGCGAAACCTGTCCTCCAGGGGGGTGTTAATTATTCATAGATCCAATGAAAATATAAAAACCGATCATTCAAGGAGACCATGAGACGCTACAAAATAATAGTTAATCCTGCTTCAGGACGAGGTTTGGGGAGCAAGAGTTATCCACTTATTGAAAAACAGCTGGGGCTGCTGGGGCTGGATTTCGATATGGAGTGGACGGAAGCTCCTGGACATGCCGTGAAGCTGGCTGAACAGGCTGCCATGGAAGGCTACGATGTGGTTGCTGCTGCCGGCGGTGATGGCACGATCAACGAAGTTCTCAATGGTCTCATGCAAGCCCGTTCAAATGGTAGACCAAATACGATATTAGGGGTGATCCCAATTGGTCGTGGAAACGATTTCTGCTATGGCATTAATGTTCCCCATGATTTGCCAGCAGCCTGCGAGTTACTGGCAAAATGTGAAACCAAGCCGATTAATATCGGCCTGGTTGTCGGAGGAGATTATCCTGAAGGGAGATACTTCGGCAATGGAGTGGGCATAGGATTCGATGCCGTGGTCGGTTTCGAGGCTTTGAAATTAAAGCGATTACATGGATTTCCTTCCTATATCGTTGCGGCGTTGAAAACGATCCTGCTCTATTTCCAGGCACCAACCGTGCAGATTGAAATGGATGGTCAAACCTACACCCAACCAGCGCTAATGGTATCGCTGATGAACGGCAGACGATTGGGTGGAGGGTTCATGATGGCCCCAAACGGCGAGATGGATGATGGCCTATTAGACCTGTGCATTGCCGGCCAGGTCAGCCGATTGGGCATCCTGGCGCTGATCCCGCGTTTCATGGCTGGCACCCAGGCCTCCCACCCTGCTATTCAAACCCAGCAAGCTGCTGCCATCAAGGTCTCAGCCATCGATGGGACACTCCCTGCCCATGGTGATGGAGAAACACTCTGCACCGCTGGTCAGGCGTTGACAATCAGCATTGTTCCGGAATTAATGGATGTAATTACCCCTTCAGCAGGGCTCTCCGGATGAGCTTGGAGTTTCGTGCCCTCGTTTTCTCTGTGCGGGGCTTGACTGGCCTTCTCTGCAGAGTAGATGACCGCGCCTTGGCGAAGATACCCCTTGAAGGACCCATGATCCTAGTCTGCAATCACATCAATTCCTTGGAAGTCCCCCTGGTATTTTCCCGCCTGACCCCGCGACAGGTGACTGGTTTCGCAAAATCTGAAACCTGGGACAATCCCCTCCTTGGCAAGATGTTTGATATGTGGGGTGCGATACCCCTCAAGCGCGACTACCCGGATATTGTCGCCCTGAGGAGTGGGCTAAAAGCATTGGAACAGGGAAAAATCGTTGCCATCAGTCCTGAAGGCACCCGCAGCTGGGATGGACGACTGCAACAAGGTCACCCGGGGATTGTTACCCTGGCTTTACGGGCGAATGCACCCATTTTACCCCTGGCATATTACGGCGGTGAAAAGTTTTCTGAAAATCTTCGCCGCCTGAGACGGACAGATTTTTGGATCGAGGTTGGCCAACCATTTTATTTAACTACTCGTGGTGAACGGGTAAATGGGGAAATTCGACGCAAGATCACCGATGAAATCATGTTCCAACTCGCAATGCTGTTGCCTCCAAAATACCGTGGGATGTATGCAGATTTTACCGCTGCCTCGAAAAAATTTTTACGCTTTGTATAGCCATACAATTTAATTTCTGGTCCCAAGATCGCACCCGTACAGAATCTTATTCATAAATTACTCTATAAACGGATTATTCGATTCTAAACCTCCTTCCAACCGCACGTAGCCACCTGAGCGGATGTGACCATTGCTTGTATCGAAGAAGCACACGACCTACCTATTTCAGGCAAGACATTAACTGGGACTTTATTTCCAATTCACCAGGAGCGTCGGCAGAGTAAACCGAATCTTCACATCGTCTGCTTTTCCGCAGCGAATTCCTTCATCCATCCCCTTGTTGGACTATACTTGGGATTGG
>CP070764.1:1648015-1693892 GCA_020349245.1 Chloroflexota bacterium
ATGTTCACGGTGACAGCTAATTCGGATTCCGGGTACGATATATTCGTTTTGCCTTCATCAATCCAGGGCACACTGTATATCAGGGTCAAAGATAGCGATCAAACCCCGGGAAACCGGAGTCAAGACACGCTATACGTCGATCACTTATTTGTTCGCTCTGAGTCGCAGCCAGGCGATCCCCCAGCCGCGCCTACAGGGTTACAAGCCGCGGCAGTCTCACCCTGGCAAATCGATCTGACCTGGTCATCCACAGCTGAAGATGCATGGGGATTCTACGTTGAGCGCTCCCTCAACGGAAGTGATTGGGAGGAGATCGCCACTGTTGCTGAAAATGTGACCAGCTTCAGCAATACAGACCTGGTGCCGGGTACGACCTACTCCTACCGGGTTAGGGCCTACAATGCTTCTGGGACATCCAGCTACTCAAACGTCGCCAGTGCGACCACGAGCGAAGGGATTTTCTTGACTGCCGCACTTTTCAAGGAAAGGGGGCTGTACGTAGTGGAATTGAACTGGAGTGGAAGCACAGCCACCAGTTTTGATATTTATCGCAATGGCTCTTTGCTTCAAGATAATTGGCCTTTCAGCAGTTATCGCGATGAAACATATTTAAAAAAGGGTGGCAACTTCGAGTACCAGGTGTGTGATGCGGGCAGCACTGTAAATTGCTCGAACATAGTGGCCATCGATTTTTAATGCACAAGCTGCTTAATTAAGGAAAAAGATAAACACGTTTTTTATAGAATTTGCGGAAACGAATTCAAACCATCCTTGTGGAATAGAAGCAAAATACACTGCCCTCCCGGTTGATTATTTCTCCCGGGAGGGGTTGTATTTCACCCAATTTTGCTGACAGCATCCGCCGCTATTCAAATCCTTACCACGAAGAACAGAAGTGAACAGCAAATCTGAAGGTGAATCTCCGGCCAAAATTCAAAGATTTTTTTGTATCCGATTAGAGATCTCAGCTTCAGGGTCCTAGTCCCAATTGCCAGCTCCCCAACCCAGCCTGCTAATAATTATATTTCGGACCAATATACCTCTATTTTTGTTGAATTCCAACCAAAATATTTGACAATCCACTCGGTTTTTGCTATAATTTCATCAGGTAAAAACCCTTTTCGTTATACAAAAATATATTAGGGTTCTTCAAAGTAATCTGAATAAACGCATCCTACCTATAAGATGCAATGACATCTTGTATTTCCCCCATATACAAAACAAACCTATCATCGGGAGGCTAATGTGAGCGTATCGAAAAATGATATTAGCGACTCAATCCGCGAGACCGGGATTGTAGCCATCATGCGCGCCAAGAGCTCCGACCAGCTACTGGCTGCAGCAGACGCAGTGCTCGCTGGTGGTGTCAACGCCATCGAGGTGACCATGACCACTCCCGGGGCATTGCGTGTGATCGAAGAAGCGACCACTAAATACGGTGCCGAGGTGATCTTCGGTGTTGGTTCTGTTCTCGACCCAGAAACAGCACGAGCAGCCATCCTGGCCGGAGCCCAGTTCGTTGTCTGTCCGACCTTGAAGGTGGAGACTATCGAAATTTGCAAACGCTATTCGGTGCTCGTTGTCCCTGGTGCCTACACACCAACCGAGGTACTCACCGCATGGGAAGCTGGTGCAGACATGGTCAAGATCTTCCCGGCCAGTGTTGGTGGGCCAGCATATATCAAGGCGATCAAAGCACCCCTACCCCAGGTCAAGCTGGTGCCGGTGGGCGGCGTGAACTTGAAAACCACTGCGGATTTCATTCGTGCTGGTTCAGAGATCGTTGGTGTTGGCAGCTCGTTAATCAACCAGAGCCTGCTGGAAGCCAAGGAATTCACCAAGATCAGCGAAAACGCCCGTCTTTATCGGGAGGAAGTGCAGAAAGGCAGGAGCAGCTGATATGGGTAATGCGATTGAACGTCATGTTACCTTCCACGTTATAGCCGCAGAAGTGGAAGCGTTTGAGAAGTTCTTCATTCAGGATTACCGACCTGCGATGGCGACAATAGCTGGTTTCATCAAAGCAGAGTTACTCAAAGATTCGGAGAACCCACAGGATTTACAGATGGTTCTCCGATTTGAATCTAGCCAGGCTGCAGCTGATTGGCGGGCTTCCGAAGTGCATGCTGCCCTGAAGCCACGCCTAAAATCGATGTACAACGGCAGCGAGCTCCAGATCTACGAAGTTCTCGCCTGAAGGGAGATCGGGTGCCTAAACCACAAAACGCAGCGCGTTACAACATCCGCGTGGTCGATCGAGCGGTGCGCGTCCTCAAAATGCTTTCGGATGGCAAACCACGCACCCTCACCGAGTTGAGCAAGGAGCTGCAGATCAACAGGAGCACCACTTTTCGTCTGCTGGCCACCCTGCGCTCCAATAACCTTGTCCAGCTGGACGACTCTACGGGGAATTATCAACTCGGACTAGCCTGCCTGGAGCTCTCTCGTGCGTACCATTCAGGGAATGCAGTGCGCCAGGCAGCCCTGGAAGAGATGAAGACGCTGCGCGATGAAACCATGGAAACTGTCCACCTAGGAGTTTTAGACGACCTGGAGGTAGTTTACCTGGAGAAACTAGAAGGATTGCATGCTATCGGGTTAATGTCCTCCAGGATCGGTAGGCGAGCCCCTGCCTACTGTACCGGTTTGGGAAAAGCATTACTGGCATTCAGCGACCTGGACTTTATCGAGGAATGCCTCCAGCAGATCGAACTGCAGAGATATACCACCGCAACTATTACCAATCATAGTGAGTTGATAAATCACCTGCAGCTGGTGCGCCAGCGGGGATATGCACTCGATTCCGGGGAGCACGAACAGGAAGTGCGGTGCGTAGCTACTCCGATTTTTGACCAGTATGGCAATGTTGTCGCCGCGATCAGCGTTTCCGGTCCCAGTGGGCGTATTGACCCTGTGGATAAAAACCAGGAATTAATCCAGCGCACTCTTAAGGCAGCGAACAACATTTCAAAAAACCTTGGGTACAAAAAATAAATCCATTAACGAAGGAGCTCCGTATGCGCAAGATTATCAATAAACGTGAAATCACCCCCCCACCTGAAATACTAGAAGGTTTCAAAGAACTGCTCAAAGTCTACAGCCCATCCTGCGTGGTTGCTGATGCCCAGGAAAGGGCAGGTGTGATGCGCAGTTATATGAAACCGATCGATACGAAGACCCGTTTTGCGGGACCTGCACTGACCGTACGCCTAGAACCAGGCAACCAGGTGGATTGCCTGGATGCGCTGGCGGTTGCACAGGATGGGGATGTCATCGTCGTAGACGCTGCGGGAGAGACCGAAACTTCGATCTGGGGGGGTCTCATGGCAGGGTTGTGCCAAATGAAAGGTGTGGTAGGTGCTGTTGTCGATGGAGCTATCCGCGACACAGATGAAACCCGCGACCTAGGTTTTTATATCTTTGCCAAGGCGATAGTCCCCCGGTCCACCCACACTATCGTTTCGGGACGCATGGAGCCGATTGAGATCAATGTTCCCATCCACTGCGCAGGCGTGGTGGTGAACCCCGGAGACATTGTTATCGGTGATGAAGTCGGTGTGACCGTCGTTCCCCTGGAAAACGCGGTGGAGGTATTGGAAAAAGCACGCCACCAGGCGAAGATGGAAGAACAAACCAGGGCAAGGATCCGCGAAGGTAAAACTGTGGATGAAATCCTGGCCGAGTTTGGTCGCTTGTGAAGCGCGCGGGTAGAAATAAACTGCTAGAAGCCAATTCTGCAAATTTTTCCGTACAGGAGATGATTTAATGTCTGATTACCAAACACAGCGCGTGAGGCGCCTGCAGGAGTTGATGAAAGAATCGGGTTTTGATTGCCTGGTCTGCCGGCTTCCAGAGAATGTGGTTTATATCACCGAGTACTGGCCGCATCATGGCATTTCAGTTTCGGTACTGCCCAAAGAAGGCAAACCGACTGTATTTATTCCAGAAGTTGAAGCAGCATGGGGCAACCCGGATTGGGCAGAGGTAGTACCTTTCGGTTGGGCATTGCTAAAGGATCAGGATTTATACACCAGCTATCGGCAGCAGCTGACTCAGATTCGCCACACCCTGGGCTTGGAAAAAGCCCGCATTGGCGTCGAAAAAGAATTGGAAATTGTCGGCACCACCTACCGCCACGCAGAGCCCATTGTACCTGCTGCGCCCTGGAACTCATTGCTGGATGAGGTCTTTACCAGTGCTAACCTGCTGGATGCGACCGAATTACTGCAAACTGCCAAACTGATCAAGACCCCCTATGATCTGGAGCGTCTGCGAGTGGCGAATGAATTGGCCGAGATTGGCATAGCAAAATTCCTAAGCGATCTGCAGCCCGGGATGCGCGAGGTCGAGATCAGTGCCCTGATCGAAGGGACCATTCGCCAGGAGGGAGCTGGTTACAAGGGTGCTCGCCTGGTGTGGGCAGAGGTAGAAGTCGCTTCTGGTGCAGTCAATACCGCAAAAGCGAACCTGCTCATCCCTTCCACGGATCGGGTCATCGAAGAGGGAGACCTCGTGATGGTAGAGATGGCTACAGTCATGGACGGCTACTATTCCGACCTGACCTATATGGCAGTCGCCGGAGAACCTAGCCAACGGCAGCGGGAGGTGCACAATGCAGTCCTGGATGCACAGCAGGCTGCTAGCCGCCAGATGGTTCCGGGGAATTCCTATGCGGACCCGGATACTGCTGCCCGTAAAGTTCTACAGGATTCCGGATTGGGAGAGTACTTCGTCCACGTTACAGGCCATGGCCTCGGATTCCGCTTCCACGAATCAACTCCCTTCTTGATGCCGGGAGCAACAGGAACCTTGCAGGAAGGGATCGTTTCCAGCGTCGAACCTGGCGTGTATATCACTGGCTTTGGCGGTATTCGCATCGAGGACAATGTTGCTGTGAGCAAGGATGGTCCAGATTTTCTTTCCACACCTCGCCTACCGTGGTGATCGATGGAGGTTAATAGGATGGATGGTCAAATACTCAAGTGGGATATTACCAAGGATGACCTGGGTCAATTTCAGCAAAAACACCCTGCTTTTGTTACCTTTGGTGAGACAATGCTACGCGATACACCTGCGGATATGCAGCGGGCTGAAATGACAAAGATTATCCACATCGCTTTTGCCGGTAGCGAATATACCCTGGCGATGATATTAGCCCGGTTTGGGATCCCCTCAGCATATATAACTCGGGTTCCAGATAACCCCTACGGTTGGCTACTGCGGGATACCGCCCGGGGACAGGGGATCAACACTGACTATTTTGTCTGGGCTCCAAAAGCTGAACCGATCGGTCGCTTTATCTATGAGATCGGGAGGACCCCCAGGAAAAATACAGGCTGGTACCAGCGTATGTACTCCGCTGCCAGTCGACTCGATGCGGGAATGGTCGATTGGCATTCAGCTTTGAAAGACTGCCAGCTGTTCCACACATCTGGTATCTCCTTTGGATTGGCAACCCATAGCGGGTATGAACAAAATTATCTACTCAACGCCTTTCAGGAAGCGATGGCTGCTAAGCCCGATAAATGCTTGGTGGGCATGGATTTCAACTACCGGGGCACGCTCTGGTCACCTGAACAATGTTCAGAAGTAATGACTCCCCTGATTAAACAGTATATCGACATATTCATAACCACAATTGAAGATATGGCAAAGATCTACGGTATTGGCTGCGGCCAATACAGCGCCAAGCAGATCGTCGATGGTGATATTGGCCCCCTTGAAGATGAGGATATTAAAGCCTTTGCTGCGGATGTGAGCGAACGGTTTGCTACAAAGATCGTCGCCATCACTATCCGCTACCCGGATACTTTTGAGCAGCACCGTTGGGAGACCGCCGCCATGGATAACAAGGGATTCTTTTTCCGATCCCCTGCAGTGAAACCTATCGTGCTCTTGGATCGCCTGGGTGGCGGCGACACTTGGAACGGCGGTTTCTATTATGGCTTACTGACCGAAGGGTTAACCCCCGATGGAATTGAGAAAGGTGTACTGGTAGGCGATGCTGCAACCCGTATAAAGCAAACGCTAATGTTTGACCTGCCCATTGTCACCAAAGCAGAGACTCAAGCATTGATGAAATCTGATGTCATGGGCGGTGGAAAACGAACCGCTCGCTAAAAATATACAGGAGGTTGAAATGACATATCCACGTTCTTTTTCCCATATCGGGCTATCTGTCCCGGACCTGGAGGCCGCAGTCAAGTTCTATTCCGAGGTATTCGGTTTCTACGTCATCATGCCCCCCACAGATGTCCTCGAAGAGACCGAGACCGCTATTGGCATTATGTGCAACGATGTCTTCGGCGCTGGATATGGTGGTTTCCGCATCGCCCACCTCGTAACCAGCGATGGCATCGGCATCGAGCTGTTTGAGTTCCGAAACTCGGAAAAGCCAGAAAACAACCTGGAATATTGGAAAACCAGTGTCTTCCATTTCTGTGTACAGGACCCTGATTTAGAAGGTTTGCTGGAAAAAGTTGTTGCCCACGGTGGTAAGCAGCGGATGCCTGTCCGGGAATACTACCCGGGTGAGAAACCCTATCGCATGGTCTATGTTGAGGACCCCTTTGGCATCGTCTTTGAAATCTACAGCCACAGCTACGAGCTTACATACTCTGCAGGTGCCTACCAACACGCAATCGATTAAGCGAACTTGACGGGTCCAATTCGGTTCGGAGAACAAGAAATGGCAATGTACAAGGTATATGTGAGTGATTACGACTACCCAAACCTGGATATTGAGCGGAGTGTTCTCGAGCCCATCGGTGCTGAAGTGATCGGTCTGCAGTGTAAAACTGGAGAGAATATTGCTGAACTTGCCGCAGATGCTGACATTATCCTCCAGCAATATGCCAAGATCTACCGCAACACAATCGAGAAACTCAAGAACTGCAAAGCTATCTGCCGTTACGGCACCGGTGTCGATATTGTGGATGTTCAGGCAGCCTATGACAACGGCATGATCGTAACCAATGTTCCGGATTACAGTATCGATGAAGTCGCAGACCACACCATCACGATGGGTCTCATGCTTTTAAGAAGGATACCGATGTATAACCAGGCCACGCGGCGAGGAGAATGGCACTGGAGTGCTTCGGGCGGCAAAATCTTTCGCTTCCGGAATTCGATTTGGGGATTGATCGGTTTTGGCAGGATTGCCCAAAATATCACCCGCAAGCTGGACGATTTTGGATTTGAGATCATTGCCTATGATCCATACGTCTCACGCAGCTTAATGAACACGCACGGGGTACGGAAAGTTGAGTTAGACGAGCTGTATGAAACTGCAGACCTGGTGAACGTGATGTGCCCGTACACACCTGAGACTCACCACATCGTCAACGCCGAATCCTTTGACAAGATGAAAGAGACAGCAGTCCTGATCAATTGTGCTCGTGGGAAGTGTGTTGACAACACTGCCCTCTACCAAGCCCTGGTAAGTGGAAATATCGCCTCGGCAGGCCTTGATGATACCGAAGAAGAACCTGCCAAGCTGCATGATTGGACTCCGGAAATGAATCCCTTGTTCTCGCTTGAAAACTGCTTTATTACACCCCATTCTGCGTATGTATCTGTTCAGTCCCTCGACGAGTGCCGCTATGTGGCAGCTGAAAACGCGAAAGCAATTCTCTTGGGACAAAAGCCCCTGGACCAGGTCTTCCCATAATATGCGGCGATCTTAATCTCGAATGAGAGCTAACAAGAAAAAATCAAGGAGGTGCAAGCAGATAGTAGCTATAAGTTGTTTGATATTTGAAATGGCAAATGTTGAAATTCTTGCAGTTCGGAGAGATACACAATCAAAATTTGCTGCAGGTGATCGACTGCATTGAATAACCAATTAGATCGGAAAGGATGAGGAGGTTGAATCATGAAGCGAAAAGTCTTCGTTACCCTAATGGTGGTCATTCTGCTGGCTTTGGTCCTGCCCCTATCAGGTTGCCAGTCGCAAGCCACTCCCAGTGAAGGCGGGTCTGGCTCTCAGATGGAAGATCACAGCGCAGATGAATACATCTACGTTTCTTCGATGGGCAACCTGGAATTCTTCAATGCCCATAAATACGGTTGGCAGTGGGCAGGTGAAAACCTGGGTGTAACAGCCAGCTATGTCGGGCCGGCTGAATATGATATGAACGCCATGGTTGCAGCGTTTGATCAGGCGATCGCCAGAAATCCAAAAGGCATCACCGTATTCGCTGTTGAACCAATTCTTGAGCCATCGATCAACAAAGCGGTTGACGCCGGCATACCCGTAGTGACGATACTCGGCGATTTACCAAATACAAAACGCCTAGCCTTTGTCGGTTCCTACCAGTACGACCTCGGCTTTATCGGTGGTAAGAACCTCGCCGAAGCTCTGGGTGGTCAAGGAAAAGTCGCCATTCTCAGTATCCCTGGTGTCCAAATGTTCGATGATCGAGAAAATGGCTACCGGGCGGCCTTCGAGGACTACCCCGGGATTGAAGTTGTCCAAGTGGGTGATACTAAGGCAGATACAGTCACTTCGATCAATACTGCCAAGGACATAATGCAGCGCTTCCCTGATTTGGCTGCCTTTGCTGCAACAGATTCGACCGGAGGAATCGGGGCAGCAACCGCGGTTGAGGAACTGGACCGGGTCGGTGAAGTCAAGATAGTGTCCATGGACCGCAACTCGGATGTCTTGGAAAAGATTCGTGAAGGCGTGGTAACCGGGACTGTTGCCCAGAATGATGCCGCAATGGCTTATTGGGCATTACTGACCCTTTATACCTATAACTACAATCAGGCTGCCCTGACCTCTGACAATCCTGCTGCAGGCGTCAATCCTGGACCCAGCCAGGTCTATATGGCCGTAAACTACGTAGATGAATCTAACTTGGATTTCTTTTTAGCAGCCAACGAACTCTACGTACCATAATCAAAGTCAAACCGATTCGGGGGTCCCAAATGCTTGGGTCCCCCGAAAACTGGGACATAAATAAAAAACACGTGAAGCACATTTTGCAGGCAGACCACTTATCAAAGAGTTTTCCCGGTGTCCAGGCAGTGGACGATGTCAGTTTCGGCTTGCGCCGGGGAGAGATTCTCGCCCTGGTCGGAGAAAACGGGGCCGGGAAAAGCACGCTTGTGCAGATGCTGTGTGGAGTTCAAAGACCAGAGGCTGGTGAAATTATCCTTGAAGATCAGCCCAGGGTATTTTCCTCAGCCTATGATGCACTTAACGCCGGCATCAGCATGGTATTTCAGGAACTATCCCTGGTTGAAAGCATTTCAATCGGTGAGAATATCTTTGCCAATCGCCAACCCGTGGGTAGATTCAACAACATCAAGTGGGGGGAGCTGCATCGTGAAACCCGCGCGCTGCTCAACCGCTTCGAACTGGACCTAGATCCGGCAACCCTGGTAAAGCGACTGCCGATGGGCACACAGCAGATATTAGAAATCTTGAAAGCCATATCTACCGATCCAAAAATCCTGATACTTGATGAACCAACTTCATCCCTCCCAGAAACAGACATTCAAGACCTGTTTGAGATCATCCGCAGCCTTCAACAGGAGGGGATGTCTTTCATTTACATCACCCATAAGCTTGGCGAAGTTTTTCAGGTCGCAGATCGGGTGATGGTGATGCGCGATGGAAAAAACGTCGGAACCCGCAGTGTCGCTGATGTTTCCGAAGACGATCTCGTTTCCATGATGGTAGGTCGAGAAATCAGCGATATGTATGGAGCTTCATACCAATCTGGAGGTCCGGGAGAAAAATATTTCCTGGTAACTGGCTTCAGCCGAAGAGGTGTATTTTGGGATATTAACTTTGGTTTGCAGCGCGGAGAAATACTGGGATTAGCAGGGCTCGTCGGAGCAGGACGAACTGAACTCGCCAGAGCGATCTTTGGAATTGATCCAAAAGACCAGGGAAACACAATCTTAGAAGATGTTGAGATTCAGGTAAGTAATCCACAGGATGCGATTGATCAAGGGATCGCATATTTGACTGAAGACCGAAAAGGTCAGGGTCTTTTCCTGGACATGTCTATCCTCGAAAATTTAATCGCCCCCGTATTGAGAGAATTTGCCAATAAATTTGGTTTCCTGGTTCGCGGAAAAATTTCTGAAAATGTTTCAGAACGTGTGAATAGGTTTGATATCACAACCCCTTCCATAACTCAGAAGATGCTTAATTTATCTGGCGGAAACCAGCAGAAATGCATGATCGCCATGTGGATGGGTATTGAACCAAAAGTGATCATCTTTGATGAACCAACCCGAGGCGTGGATGTTGGCGCAAGATCCGAAATTTACCACAAGCTGCGCGAGCTGGCTGAAAGCGGCACCGGAATTATTATGATTTCATCTGACCTGCCGGAATTGATCGGTATCTGTGACCGAATCCTCGTCATTCATCAGGGTCGAATAACGGGTGAAGTCGCTCGGGATGAGTTTTCGGAAGAACTTATCATGGCGTATGCAGCAGGGATCAAAAATCACAAAAAGCATTGAGGTTCTGCATGACTGGTCAAGAAAAAAGATCTGAGTCAGTGAGGACGAATTCAAATAACGCCGGTTTCATCGCCGGTATCAAGCGTTTGGCCTCCTTTCGTGAATTCGTTTTACTGCTGGTCATCATCGCTTTCACCATAGTGATGGCCCTGGCCAGCCCTATCTTCATCACCCGCTTGAATATCGAGGCGATAATCCTTGCCTTATCTGTGGAAGCGACCATTGCTGTCGGGATGGTGATCTTGCTGATTTCCGGAGGCCTGGATTTATCCGTCGGTTCAACCCTGGCTTTTATTGGGGTCGTAGCTGGATTAGCCCTTACAGCCGGGATAAATTCCCCGATGTCTATTATTATCGGCTTGATTGCCGCACTGAGCGTTGGCTTGTTGAATGGTCTGCTGGTGGCGAAACTGAAGATCAATCCATTCATCACAACCTTAGGCACAATGATCACCATCCGAGGATTACTGTTGATCCTTGCAGAAGGGCGGGCAGTTCTGAACCTGCCCAAATCCTTTACGGTGATTGGACAAGGTCGTCTCTTTGGGATTCAGTACCCGATATTTGTCCTGCTCTTTCTGGTGATCGGTGGCGATTTATTACTGCGAAATTCACGGTTCTTCCGCCAAAGCTATTACATCGGTGGCAACGAGAATGCTGCTCGCCTATCAGGCATAAATGTCGATCTCGTGAAGATATTTAATTACTGCTTGGTTGCCATGCTTGCCGGAGTCGCCGGGATGATGATCACGGCTCGCTTTGGTTCTTCTTCATTAACCGTGGGATCGGGGATTGAATTGCGCGTGATTACCGCCTGTATCATCGGCGGCGCCAGCCTGAGTGGCGGAGAGGGATCCGTATTGGGTGCATTTCTCGGTGCATTGTTCATGGGTATGCTGGCAAACGCATTGAATTTATTGGGAGTCGATGTTTACTACCAGAGCTTTGTTACTGGATTAATTCTCATTCTTGCAGTCGTGTTTGATGTGCTAAACGAACGGAGGAAAGCAAGCCGCAGCTAAGAAAATGGCTAGACCTGATTGCCAAATATCCTCATCTACTGAGCGTGACTTTCCTCTGGAAAAGAGAATTTTGCAAACGTTCATCTGGACATGCCGGGTTCGACAAAAAAGGAGGTGATTTGATAAATTCGATCATATTTATCGCCCTATCCAAATATTCAAGCTAGAAAATGGAGGATCTTAAGATGAAACAAAAGTTACTGGCAATATTGCTCCTTCTGGTGATTCTGGTTGTGGGATGCACAACTGCAACCCCCACAGAGGAAGCCGCTCCAGTAGAGGAAGCCGCACCTGAAGAAGAAATGGAGATTTCAGGCGAGGGGTACACTGCGCCTGCACCTGCATTTAATCCAGTACCGCTTGATGCTGGGGCTCAGGCTTCCTGTTCAACCGTAGCATTCGATGGGAGCAAGTCGGCCAAAATCGCCTATATGCCACCAGCCACCGAATTCAACTATTACCAGGCTATTGGGGCTGGTATTGCAGATCTGGCTGGAGAGCTGGGTGTGGAGACATTCATGCTCGCACCCCAGAGTGGATCGGACATCGAGGGCCAGATGGGTATGATCCAGGATGTGCTCACTCAAGAAGTAGACGCGATTATCCTCTCTACCCATGATGAGTTTGCAGCCGCACCACTGGTGCAGCAAGCTGTCGACGCTGGAATCGCGGTGATCATTGTGAACTCCGATATCCCCAACTTCCCAACACCTGTCCATGGAGTCGTTGGGTACAGCCAGCGAAGAGGTACCTACAAAGAAGGCATGTATGTCATCGGTATGTTCGGTGGTTCAGCCAAGGTTGGGGTTCTAGAAGGATTACCCGGCTACCATTCAACAGAGCGGATCGGTGGCTACCTGGATGCTTTTGTTGATTTCCCAGGTATGGAAGTGGTTGCTAGCCTGCCTACCGAGTGGAATGTTGAAACTGGCAATACCGCCATGATGGACCTGCTCCAGGCAAATCCAGATATTGAAGTGGTAGTCACCGCCAACGACTATATATCCATTGGGGCTGCCAGAGCTGCCGAAGCACTTGGCCGTGAAGACGTGGCTATTTTCGGAAATGACGGGGATACCACCGGTCTTGAAGATATTGCTGCAGGTCGCTGGGATGCAACCGTTAACACGACGCCTTACCTCATGGGACAGGTAGCATTAAATGTCGCCATGGATTGTTTGAACAAGGTTTATCCGGGTGGCTGGACCGAGACACCCACGGTGATCGTTGATCAAACAAACGTCAATGATTACCTCTGCAAACCTGAGAACCTGTATCCTGAACCTTCCCAAACATACCCCTGCGTGGGTGAATAGGGAAGTTTTCCGGTTTTAGGTCATTAGAATGTTGACCCCGGCCGTGATATTCAAATTGCGGTCGGGGTGATCCTTGATGTAAAATTGGTATCACAGCAATTATGGATAAGACGACTACTCCGCTGTGGGAACTCCGCGAGGTTTCCAAGCGCTTTCCCGGTGTTCAAGCCCTAGACCATGTCTCCCTGGAAATCAAAGCTGGAGAAATCCAAGCGCTGATCGGCGAGAATGGTAGTGGAAAGTCGACCCTGGCTAAATGCATTGCGGGTGTTCACCAACCAGAATCGGGACAGCTGCTTCACAACGGTGAAGTGGTTGAACTGCTGCACCCATTTGACGCCCAATCCCACGGTGTAGCAACTATATATCAAGAATTCTCTCTGGTTCCCACACTCTCCGTCGCGGAAAATATATTTCTGGGCAGACAGCTTCAAAAAACAAGATTTGGCGGGATCGACTGGGAAGCCATGTATGTCCAAACATCATTTGTGCTTGACCAGCTCTCGATCCGTATTGATCCAAATGCAATCGTACGGGATCTGTCTGTGGCAGAACAGCAGCTGATTGAAATAGCCAAAGCAATGTCCACAGAATCCACTATGCTGATCATGGATGAACCGACTGCGGCTTTGGGGTTGCTTGAAACCCAACGACTCCAGGAGCTGATCCGTCACCTGGCAGAACAGGGTAAAGCCATTCTCTATATTTCTCACCGCCTGGACGAGGTTTTTCAAATCGCTGATATTATTTCCGTTCTGAAGGATGGTCGTCTGGTTGGAACGAATCGAACTGAAGAACTGCATATGAATGACGTGATCAAAATGATGATCGGCCTGGAAATCGGGCAGCATTACCCGAAGGAAGTAAACGTAAAGCCTGAACTATGTTTAGAAGTTGAAAATATATCTACGGATTCTGGTGTGCGAAACGTCAGCTTTGATATACGGGTGGGAGAAGTATTCGGTTTTGGAGGCATGGTTGGCTCTGGACGAACAGAAATTGCCCAGGCAATTTTCGGATTTGATCCGATCACCAAAGGAAAAATAGTACTTCATGGGAAGCCCGTTCATTTTCAATCTCCGTCAGCAGCGATTAAAGCAGGAGTCGGATTAGTTCCGGAGAACAGGAAGGAAGATGGTTTGTTCTTCAATTTTAATGGCGCGCCCAACATCACCCTCTCCCGGCTGGATCTATTGATGCGGGGTATCTTTTTAAATTTGGCTCAAGAAGATCGTGCCGGGAAAGAATATGTTGACCGATTGAATATCACCAGCAGCGCTTTAGAGAGATCAGTCCAGTTCCTGTCCGGTGGAAATCAGCAAAAAATCGTTATCGCCAGATGGCTGTTTTCTCGGGCGAAGTTGCTGATCTTTGATGAACCCACCCAGGGTGTCGATATCGGAGCAAAAATTGAGGTTTACCGGGTGATGAATGAATTAACCGCACAGGGTATCAGCGTATTGTTAATCAGCTCAGATTATCCTGAACTACTGGCTATGAGCGATCGGGTGGCTGTGGTGAGAGACGGTCAGATCCTGCATATTTCAGATTCGGAAAAGTTGTCGGAGCATCGATTACTTTCCATCGCCTCCGGTGCAGAAGCAAACGGCGTTCTCGTTCACCACTAAACCTCGTCCGAAAAGACGATCCCAAATATTGATATTAGCGATTATGCCCAGACGTTCACAAACATTAATGGGAGTATGGAATGAATAATTTGCTCAATTTCTTTCGTTCCGCCATCGTAGGACCACTGGTTGCGTTAATCATTGCTGTGGTAGTCATCAGCCTGACAACGGATCGATTCTTAACCGCCCAAAACCTGATCAATGTCTCTCTTCAGGTGAGTACGGTGGCGATCGCAGCAATTGGAAGCACACTGGTCATCCTGACCGCAGGTATTGATCTCTCCCCAGGCTCGGCAGCTGCGCTTACAACCTGTGCCTTAGCCATTTTAGTTAAGAATATGGAAATTTCTTTACCTCTGGGTATGCTGGCAATGCTTATCCTTGGCATTGTCATGGGATTATTCAATGGTTTTTTCAGCACTTTTGGGCGCATACCCTCGTTCGTCGTCACCTTGGCAACAATGAGCATTTATCGGGGATTAGCATTCCTGATCACTGAAGGGCATCCGATTTTTTCAGTTTCACCGGTTCTGGAAAATATATTTTATGGAAAGATACTGGGAATTCCCCTGCCATTTCTTTATATGCTTATTTTTTATGCTTTGACCGCAGTTTTTCTGCGCTACACGAGAAGTGGCCGGGCAATATATGCTATTGGAGGGAATGAATCTGCTGCCCACCTTTCTGGAATCCATGTGAACCGGACGCGGTTATTAGCATTTGTTCTCGCCGGATTGGCAGCTGCAGTTGCGGGCGTTCTGATGGCAGCCAGGCTAAACTCAGGCTCTCCTAACTACGGAGTTGGTTTGGAGCTGGCTGCGATCGCTGCTGCAGTTATCGGTGGGGCGAGCCTTGCTGGGGGCTATGGCAACATCATTTCTACCTTATTTGGCGCACTGACCGTGGCAGTCGTCCAGAACGGGTTGAACCTCAATGCTGTCCCCGCAGCTTGGCAAAATATCACTCTTGGCATGATCATCATTTTGGCTGTAGGCTTGGATATGTGGCGTAAAGATTTTGGCCGCTGGTTTTCACGCCTCTTTAAGTCCAGAGGCGAAGCTGGTGGATCGGATTAAATTCTCACCCAGGAGATGTCGCTACCTGGTTTACCGGTGCTGTTGATGTTCAACCATGGCAGGGCGCTCTCTATCTCCCAGACAATCCACATTGACCCATGGAAAGAGTGAACCTTTTTCTAATTATCTAGGTGCAACCTCTCTCCTAATGGTGGGGTTTATCTCACACAAATCCAGGATTAACTAAAAGACCCCGCCCAATACTTTTTCACCCGTGGGACCCTCACTACCCCCCTCGGGTTCAACTGTGATTCCAAATTCAGAATAGATCAATAAGGAGGTTGGCGTGGTTAACTCCAACATACCATAGCCCTCCTCGTTAACTGAAAACAAACCACCGCTGGTTCGTTGGCCATCTTCAATCAACCACAGCTGGTATGCCATTGATTCATCGATTGTCGGCAAACCATCCACGATCAGCGTCCCATATTCTCCATTCTGGCTGATGACCAGGACTCCGGTAGCGAGCGGTATTATGTCCGTGCCTTGCATTTGGACCGTGATGAAATCAGTACCGGGATGGTTTTCAAGGACTGTTAATCTGCCCCAAAGGAAAAAGTTGCTCAGGCTGAGCAGCAAAATCACGCCCAGCGCAGCCCATCCCCAGCCTGGTACGAGGCGAAACTGGCTCTTAAGACGCTTCCACAAGCTGGTTTGATCGACAGTTTGGGGAGGATGTTCGCTTGCCTTTACCTGAGTAAAGAGCTGTTCTTTGAGCTTTTGTGGTGGGTCCGTTAGATTTACGCCTAACGATAACTCAGCAACCAACAACTCGTAGGTGTGCAGCTCTTCTACACAGCTATTGCAGAGGATCAGGTGTTCACTCACCCTGATCTCTTCTTCTTCATCCAGACTACCAAGTGCATAAGCCGGGATTAGTTCCAGTACATGTTCTTCAGTAACCATAATTTACCTGCAAATTTATCAACTGGCTAAATGTTAATACGAAATTAGGATAATCTTGGATTTATTCCGGGATATCTTCTTCTTCATAAAGTGTAAAACGCAGCTTTTGCATGCCCAGGCGGATCCTAGTCTTCACAGTTCCCAGAGGTAATTCAAGCAATTCAGCAATTTCACTCTGCGAATAACCCCGAAAGTAAGCATAGGCCAATACTTTTCGCTGATCTTCCGGTAGATCATATAGCGCACGCCGGATTTTCTCTGCCCGCAAATCGAATTCTGATTGCGATTCAATGTCACTGCCATTGGAAATATTACGAGATTCTAGATCTTCCCAGGCGGAGAGAGCGCTCTCTGGACGGATTTTATGCCAGCGGATGACATCGATCGCCCGGTACCTGGCGATACTTGCCAGCCATGTATAGACTTTTCCCTGGGAGGGTTGATAGGTGTCCGCTTTCTGCCAGACGCGTAAAAAAACATCCTGCGTGATCTCCTCAGCCAGCTGGTTATTTCCCACAGCATGCATGGCAATGCTGTAGACTAGGCCCTTATACCGCTCATATAGCTCGCTCAAGGCTAGTTCCTGTGAGCGGGATACCAAGCGGATGAGAGTTTGGTCATCTAATTTGCGATAGTCCACCTGAATCCTTCATCAAAATGCTAATAGTGGGAAGCCAAATTATACCTGTTTTGGCCTGTATCCATTGGATACAATGGCTGAGTAAACACAATTCCAGCTTCCAATTTGAGAATTCAACCGGGTATCAACATGACTATTTCGATAATATAAATCCAAATACATCTCCTTCACGTATAGATTTACAGGTAGGCAACAAAACAAATAGTCAAGGAGTAACCAATGAAAAAACTTGTTATTTTAGGACTGGTCATAATGATCGCGATGCTGGCTACTGTGCCCGCCTTCGCCCACGAAGCGCCTCCATTCTGCCATGATTTCAATGAAGATGGGAAGGTTAACGGTCAGGATATGGCAGATTTTCATAAAGGTTTACAATTGGGGCAGGGTGGACATAAACCCGGTGTTATGCATAGAGGGTTCTCAGTCTGCGACCCCAGCTCGAATTAAAACCTCACAGCTTTTTGGTATCCAGCACACATAGCGATTGCCTACTCTGGCTGTGTGTGCTTTTTTATTTTTGGTTGAATATTTCATTCCTGATACTTATCATTAATAATTATATTCTCTAAGTAAATACAGTTTGGGTGAAATTAGCAAATTTATTCAAGCAAAATACCGCTATCATTAATCACAAATAGATAGTATTTTTTATTAATTTATTGGACCCCGACCTTAACTGCGGGCAGAATAGGAAACAGCTGCCTGAATTTATCCTGCTGAGAACCTGTATCTGCCAGATTAGCTACTGAACAGCAGTTAACGGCGGAATTCTGTTATCATTTGATTCAGATCTTCCGGTTCTCTTCATCACGAGTTTTTCCTAAATCCTTGATCCGTATTTAGCCAGGCAAAGAGGTGTCTAGGTTGACTTTAAAGACACAATATTTCTCCCCACAATCAATCGACGAGCAAGCCCAAAGAATGCTCCAGAACACCCAAGTTGAAAAAGAAAATCTCGCGGCTGCATTCAAAGCAGATAAATCTGCCTTGTTGGTTTTGGATATGCAGGATTATTTTCTCGATCCAGCATCGCATGCGTTTATCCCCAGTGCACCAGCGATTGTGCCCAAGATTAAAGGTCTTATTCAAGCATATTACACGCAAGGTTTACCAGTGATATTCACCCAGCATTTAAATACCCGCCAGGATGCAGGATCCATGGCCCGGTGGTGGAAAGATTTGATCTTGGTAGAAAATCCGTTGAGTGCACTTATTCCTGATTTTGATTTCTCAAATCGCTTCGTGCTGCGTAAAACCCAGTATGATGCCTTCCACCAGACAAATCTCGAAGAGAAACTTCAGAAGAAGGGGGTCACCCAGGTGGTGATTTCTGGCGTGATGACCCACCTCTGCTGTGAGACGACCGCTCGCTCTGCTTTTATCCGGGGGTTCGATGTGTTTTTCGTTGTCGATGGCACTGCAACTTACAACCAGGATCACCACCAGGCAACTTTGCGCAACCTATCGCACGGATTCGCCACGCTGATGCTCTCCACACAAATCAGAGAATTGCTCGCCAAACAAAAAGAGGTCTAGCCCCGGTGGAAACCCAGCATGTGATCATCATTGGCGCCGGTCCGGGGGGATTATCGACCGCGCTGCAGCTGAAACGATACGGTATTCTTCCCTTGATCTTCGAAAAAGACCAGGTTGGAGGGCTGCTCAATAACGCCAATCTGGTTGAGAACTATCCGGGTTTTCCGAAAGGCATACCCGGTCCCGCACTGGTGAAGTTATTTATCGACCAGCTTCAGAACCATTCAATTCCGATTGTAAATGAAAAGGTTGAAGTACTTCAGTTCAGGAAAGAAAATTTTCAGGTACGGACGGATCGGCAAGAGTACCACTCAAATATTCTTGTGATTGCCAGCGGAACGAAACCCCGGCGATTCACAGATATCAAGATTCCCAAGGAAATCCAGGGTCAGGTTTTTTACCAGGTTTACCCGCTGCTCCATCTATCTGGAAAGCGGATCGCAATCGTGGGAGCAGGAGATGCCGCCTTTGATTACGCTTTGAACTTAGCCAGGGGAAACGAAATCGAGATTTTAAACCGGGGGGAGCAGGTCAGCTGCCTGCCCTTGCTCTGGGAAAGAGCGAAACAATCTCCCAGGATCCATTATCATCCAGGGACAAAAATTTCCACCCTCCACCCAACAATTGATAAATCTATCTCCCTCGAATGCCAGACACCAGCAGGAAAGGTAGTCTTTGAAGTCGACTTGCTCGTTGGAGCTATCGGCCGTGAACCTCAACTTGATTTTATATCTGGTCAGTTCTCGAAAAAAGCCATACAATTGGAAAATTCGGGCGACCTATATTATGTCGGTGATGTCATCAACGGTTTATATCGCCAGACCGCGATCGCAGTCGGAAATGGTATATTAACCGCCATGAAAATTTATAACCATTTACAGGAGAGTAATTTGTGAAAGTTCTTGCTTCAACCGGTAGAGAAGACGTGGCCATGGTTTATGTGATCGATATGGGGGATAACAGATTAATCGAGTGCGTAGAATCTGTTCAGCCTCCCATACCCCGCGAGGAAAAGTGGGTGCTGTTAGTCTCCACCATGTTCGGCTGTCCAATCGGGTGCTCCATGTGCGATGCCGGTGGCCATTACCAGGGAAAGCCATCAAAAGCCCAGATCCTGGACCAAATAGACTTCTTAGTGCGGAAGCGCTACCCAGATGGAATTATTCCTGCCAAACAATTCAAAATTCAATTTGCCCGCATGGGAGAACCATCCCTGAATCCCAATGTCCTCGATGTCTTGGATGAGCTGCCAGGTCTATATACTGCCCCCGGACTCATGCCGTCCCTTTCGACTGTTGCCCCGAAAGGTTCCCAAGAATTCATGGACCGGTTAATGCAGATAAAATATAAGAATTATTCTGGTGGTCATTTCCAATTCCAGTTTTCTATCCACACCACGGATGAATCCTTGCGCGACCAGCTTATCCCGATTAAGAAATGGAGCTTTGCCGAGATGGGGAGATACGGGGAAAGGTACTATGCTCCTGGAGATCGAAAAATTACCCTGAATTTTGCCCTGGCCAAAGATATGCCGGTCGATGCATCCCTGCTGCTCCGCTATTTCGATCCAGAGAAATTCCTGATCAAGATCACACCACTCAACCCTACCTATAGAGCCCTCGAAAATAACCTCTCCTCGTATATTGATCCGCAGATGGATAGTAATGGCTATGAAATTGTGCAACCCCTGCAGGAAGCAGGATACCAGGTAATAGTCAGCATCGGCGAGGTTGAAGAGAATTTAATTGGCAGCAACTGCGGTCAATACATCAAGAAACACCTATCTGCCACTCAACCCATTCTTGATGGCTACACCTACACCATAGAAGATTATCTTGATTGAACCAGAAAGCGAAATTCAGCGCCTGACAACAAACCCAAAAATTCTCACTGAGGTTAATCCCCAAGAATTTTGACGTAATAAGCCTTCAGACAGCCAGTCGCTTCAACCTGCAGGTTATCGAGGAGTTTCACCTTGGTTTGAACCTCCTGGACATCTGCGGCACGAGCAGCATACAAAGCTGGTTGCCAAGGAGGCAAAGTTGAGTTGTTTGTCCGGCTAACCCCAACCAGATATTAGTGGTCCACAAAATTCATCTCTTTACCTGGCAGCTCACTGAGACCCTGAACGGGCAAAATCCTCAGCCCTCGCCAGGTCTTCCTTCGTATTAATATTCCAGAAGGAAATCAGCTGGGGATCATAATTGCGGATGTCTTCCGGGGAAAAAGCAGATACCCGGACCGCTGGGAACCAGGATATCAAACGCCTCTCGCCAATTTCCAATGCCTGCTGAACCGCGGGCAAACAAATTTCGCAGCGGTATACAGCATGAAAAGGTTCATAACCCTGGCTTGTCTGGGGAACAACTGCATCAGCATTCTGGGTGTGCAGTCTCTCTACCTGTGCCCGGAGCAAATCAGCATTTATAAAAGGCATATCGCAGGCAACCAGGATCAAGACAGGATTTTGGGCAACACTCAATGCTGTGAACAATCCCCCCAGGGCACCTTTACCCGGCAAAATATCTCTAAATAAGGGTACCTGGAAATCAGGATATGTCTCCGGTTGATTTGTGGTGATAAACAACTCATCTGCGAGGGGGGCTATCCTCCTCATCACCCTTTCTACGAGAGTTTCCCCCAGGAAGGGTAAGAGTGCCTTATCCTCTCCCATACGACGCGACTCGCCACCTGCCTGGATTGCTACACTGATCATAGTAAGATTATAATGGAGGTATAACTTGGAGGAATTACCCAGGAACCCTCTTTGTCTACTCCCGGGTACAAATTTCTCCACCCGGAGAATTTTGCTCCATTGACTATCTGGAGAACAGACATGTCGAATTTAGCTCAAGTTCTCGACCAACTGACGAAGGAGGGAGAATTATACGAACCCGCAGAGGAGGGTGCAGTGCGCTGCACCGCTTGCGGTCACCGCTGCCTGATCCGGGAAGGGCGACGCGGTATCTGCCAAGTGCGTTTTAATAAAAATGGGAAAATTCAAGTCCCCTGGGGGTATGTGGCAGCACTTCAAATCGATCCAATTGAGAAAAAACCCTTTTTCCACATCCTGCCCGGTGAAGATGCCCTCACCTTTGGTATGCTGGGTTGTGACTTCCACTGCGCTTACTGCCAAAATTGGCTTTCTTCGCAAACTTTGCGCGACCCAGCCTCTGATATCTCAATAAACTATATCCAGCGCATCTCCCCAGAACAAATCGTCTCTCATGCCGTGAGGTCAGGCGCACAAATTATCGCCTCATCTTACAACGAGCCGCTGATCACCTCTGAGTGGGCAGTGAGTATTTTCAAACATGCCCGAGAACAGGGGATGAAGTGTGTATATGTCTCTAATGGGAATGCGACTCCGGAGGTTCTAAACTATCTGCAGCCCTACCTGGTTGGTTATAAGATCGATTTGAAATCCATGCAGGACCGGCAGTATCGAAAACTGGGAGGCGTCCTCAACAATGTCCTTGATTCCATCCGCCTGGCAAAAGAACTTGGACTATTTGTCGAGGTTGTCACCCTTGTCGTCCCGGGATTCAATGATTCAACTGAAGAGCTGCTTGATGCAGGGAAATTCATTGCCTCTGTCTCTCCTGATATCCCCTGGCATGTCACCGCTTTTCATCCGGATTATCGGATGGTTGATCCCCCAGCGACTTCTGTTGCCACTATGGTTCGTGCTGCCGAAATCGGTATAGAGGCGGGCCTAAATTATGTGTATGCCGGGAATATCCCGGGACGTACCAAGGAATACGAACACACCTCGTGTCCTCATTGTGGAACTTACTTGATAGAACGCTACAGCTATGTGATTCGCAGCTACAGGATCACGGCTGAAGGCACATGCCCTAAATGCGGCACAGAGATTCCGGGCATATGGACCGACAAACCTGAACGAGTACAGATTGGAGGATTGGGTGCGCCAAGAGGAGTTTATTGGTAGCTGGTAAAACGTCAGGCACCTGCATCGACCCTTTATTTTTCGGCATATGACTTGCACCAGATGTAGTGGAGAATGCTTCGCACTTCAATAAATTAACGGTTACAATGACTGGGAAATAAAATGGGAGATTCAATCGACCTTCTTATCCTGCCCCTAGAACGGACCGCTGGACAAGATCAATCCAGCGTGACCGGTCTGCATATCGCCTCCCTGCCGAGAAAAACGGCGCGTTTGCGGAAACGCGACCGATTGATTTTACATCTGCATCTGGAAGGCAATGCCCCCCTGCCTCCCGATAGAATTGAGCAGCTCCTTTCCAACCTAGAAAAAAAATACTATCAAACAGCAGGAACAGTAACCACTGCCCTGCGAACCACCGCAGAACAACTCAACCAGTATCTGCTCGACCGCAATGTCCGCAATTCCAGCACCGGCCGCCAAGCCATCGGTTATCTTACCCAAATCGTCCTGCGGGATAAAAGAGTATCGATCGCCCAATCCGGTCTCTCACATGCGTATTTGTTAACTTCGTCGAACATCGAACACGTTCATGACATACAATTAGCAGGAAACGGATTGGGCTTGAGTCGCACCACACACCTGCACTTTTCACAGGTTGATATTCAACAAAATGATGCTCTTGTCATCTCGATTCAATCACCGGTGAATTGGGGTAAGGAATCACTGGCCAATCTTCAAAATCAAGGCCCGGAAAGTCTGCGCCGAAAATTACTTTCAAAGGCTGGTACAGAGCTCAACGCCTTCTTAATCCACGCTCAGGCAGGATCCGGAGAGCTGCGCTTATTGCGCCCCGTTCAAAAACCGCGGCCGATCCCTGTTCCCGTTCAACCCGCCACTACAGAGTCGCATGTAGAAGCGGAGATTCCAGTTCAAGATGCTGCAACTGTGGAATCAATATCCGAGCTCGGAGGCACATCCCTGCCGAGCATACCGCTCGAGCCAACAAAAACATCACCCCCGAGTCCAGACGAGAGTCCCGTTACTCCTCTGGAAGTTCCTGAGGCAAACCAATCCACCAACAAGGTTGTGTCGGAAGCAGAACGGGAAGATCAATCCGCTTCAATCGGAGGCTCATTAACCGATTCCGCCTTGAAAATCTATGCTGGACTGGTCGCTTTCTTGAGAGGAATCCTGCCAGATTCTGGAATCCTCACCCTGCCGCCCGCGACAATGGCTTTTACAGCTATCGTCGTTCCTTTGACAATTGTCGCTGTGGCTGCAGTGGTTTATTTTCAACGGGGAAGAGAAGCCCAGTATAACCTGCACTTCACCTCAGCCCAACAGGCAGCCGAACTCGCCGAGACAAAAACAGATCCCCATGAACTCAGATTGGCCTGGGAGAAAGCACTGCTCCATATCAATAACGCCGAGCTATATCAAACGACGGAAGAATCACGGCTGCTGCACGCGAAAGCTCAAGGGATCCTGGATGACCTCAATGCCATTGAACGCCTCGAATTCAGAATTGCCATCGTCGACCAGCTTGATGAAAATGCCCAGATAACCCGGATTGTCTCAAAGGATGAAAGCCTATACATGCTCAACGCATCGGACGGCATCGTGGAACGAGCCATCCTTACAGATGATGGCTTTCGCCTCGATACGACTTTTCAATGCGGCCCGGGACCCTACGAGGGCATGATCGTAGGCCCAGTGATCGACATTGCTCCGCTACCAGCCGGGAATGAGTTCCAAGCGACACTTGTGGGAATTGATGGCAACGGAACCCTGTTGTACTGCGTTCCAGGAGATACACCCCTGGCTTCACCAATGGAACCGCCAGATATCATGTGGGGAACCCCACGCAGTATCGTCGTTGAAGGCAGCGATCTGTACGTGCTTGATCCCCAGACCAATGCAGTTTGGATATACCGGGGGATGGATGTCACCCAATCTCCTCGACTTTTCTTTGATCAGCAAATCCCTCCACTGCACGATGTAATCGACATGGAGGTAAATCAAAATGATCTTTACCTGCTCCATGAAGATGGACACCTGACCACCTGTATCTATAGCGCTCTCAGTACATCACCCACGCGCTGCAAAAATCCTGAAATATTCACCGATCCGCGCCCGGGTCGCCAGAGTGGTCCCTTCATTGAAGATACTTTCTTCTCGCAGATTGAATTCGCCCCGCCTCCAGAACCAAGCATCTATTTGTTAGATCCGAACACGCAAGCGATTTATCGATTCAGCGTCAGGCTTACCCTCGACCGGCAATTTCGATCCCAGGAACCGCTCCCACCCCAGCCTGCCTCTGGCTTTACAATCAACCGCAGCAGCCATACAATTTTCCTGGCTATCGGTAACCAGATTTATTACGCGCCTTTACCCTAACCCCCCAGCCTCACTATCCCCAATAGAAAAGGGAATCCTTGGCTTCCCCTGGCAATTTCCGACTCGACTTCTCAGACCTAGGGTATAGGTTTAAAAAGCCTGAGATTAAAATGAGAGTTATGGGCCAGTTGTGGAAGTTGGCCAGGGTGTATAAGTTGCAGGAACCTGTGTTGCAGAGGGGGGTATTTCCGAGACACTCCCCGACGGGCTGACCGGGGGAGTAGGTACTGTCGTCTCTGGTATTTGCGTAGTGGGCACCCCTGTTTGCGTGGGCGACGGTAGTCGCGTTTCTAAAGGTGCTACGGATTGGATAGTCGCCGTCGGAGTTCCTATCCCGCTAAAATAAGATTGGTATAGCCAACTTCCTGCTACAAGCAGTACAGCAACACCCAGGATGATCAGCAAGATCAGCGGCCATTTGCGAGGTTTTGGAGCAGTGGTAATGATTTTTTCATCTGGAATCTGTATTCCTATCAGGGTGATATTATCGTGACCTCCCCGTTTATTGGCCAATTCGATCAAGTAGTCGAGTGCCTCCTTCAGCGGTCGGTTGCTGATCGCGACGTTGATTTCGTCATCCGTTACGAGATCTGTGAGGCCATCACTGCTCAGAAGGATGAAATCGCCTGGCTGGAGATACAACCCCTGGTTTGCTACAGCCTGCTGATCGCTTTCACCAGTTCCGAGTCGCACCCGGAAATCCGGGATGGCAGGCTGCTTGGAACCCAGATAGCGGCGAATCAAGTGTGCATTGGGGTGCGAACGAGCTTGGTCCAGCGTTAAAATCCCGGATTCAATTGCTTCCTGCACCCAGGTATGGTCAATAGTCAATTGGACCAGTTCGCCATCTCGCCTGAGATAAATGCGCGAATCCCCCATCGACGCCAGGAATAGCCGATTGCCAATGATCCAAGCGGATGCCGCGGTCGTACTCATGCCAGCATTTGCGGGTTCGATCGTCGCTTGGGAATAAATCGCCTGGTTGGCCTGAGAAAATGCTTTTTCAAGTGTGTTTAACGGTTGGCTAGCATCACTGTCCGCTACGATTTGGCTGATTATCTCGACCGCCATTGACGAAGCGATCTCCCCGGCTTGATGACCTCCAACACCATCAGCGATGATCGCTACTAACGATGGTGTTGGATCTGATTCACTTAACACATGTGCAGATACCGCGTAATTGTCCTCATTGTTTTTGCCACTTCTGCCTGGATCGGTGGCTGCATAAACAGGTAGATGGGCGCTTTCGGCAGGCCTCATTGGACTGCATCCTCCCGCCTCTTCACAGGCTTACGCACCCGGTGAGGATCTCTCATGATAAAACGAAAACCAACCCGGCCGAAATGAATTAAATCCCCTTGCTCAAGGATCTTCCCTTCCGCGGGCACAGGTTCGTAATTCACCCACGTGCCCGCGGTAGATTCTTCATCAAACAACCGGAAAATCCCCTGCGCTTCCCGGTGAAGCCTGGCATGCAGACCTTCTACGGATTCATTATCGACCAATTTATCCACATGATCGGCGTCCCTACCAAATGTCACTTGGTCGGAGGAAATTGCGATGGGCGGATTTGATTCTTCTTTGGTGATATCCGACAAGGGAACCATCTGGGCGAATGATTTTGTAGTCACATGCCCTTTTGACCACTGAAAGCGATTGATCCAAGCCGAGCGAGATCGGCTGACATCCTCCTGCTGGATGACAACCGGTTGAGTCACGGGATCGGTTTTCCTTTTCCTGCGCCTCAGTTCTCTGACAAAACCAGGGCGAAGCCTGCCTCCAATAACCAAAACTAGGAGTAAAACCGCACCGGAGATCCCCACGATCACCCCTGCCAGTATCATCCGGTTTCTGGAGATGCCAACCCAGATATTTGGACTTGCATGCCCTACCGTGATCTGGATCGCATTTTCAAATGTCCTGCCTGTCAATCCCAAGTTATCTTCAACCTCCACAACCAGGATGTGTTCCCCGCTTTCCTCGAATGCATCCAGATCCCACGTAAAGTGGTCAAAGGGTGGGCTGGTGTTCGTTTCCACCACCTGTCCGTCAACTATGAGCGCGGTCTGAGCAAGGGGTCTCGCGTGTCCATCTGGGAATTCAATCAGCAATTCCAAATGCTGAGCGGAGGGAGACCACTCTTCAGGAGCGCCCTCCTCAGCGATATTTTCCCGATTAATTTCCATGGGTGGAGAAATAAAAGCAATACTCGGCGGCATCACCTCGAGGTCAAAATCTTGTACCGGCGACGAAAATGCTCCTCCGTCCAAGCTTACTTCAGTGCTAACCTGGTGAGATCCGCTGGCGGTTATGCGGGATTCATAAGTCAAAGTATAAACATTCCGCATGCTCTCAAGATAATCTTCAAGCGAAGGCACTGCTTCAATCCCGGAATAGGCAAACATTTGTCCTCCGGTTTGTTCGGCGAGGGTCGCCAGCTGCGAAGCCTGGGGAGATGAAAACAGTTCCGCTGATGCAACTAGCCAGATGAACACCTTTACTCCCTGCTGGCTCGCTCGTGCCACAAGGCTCTGCAACCCGAGGGAGATATCCTCGCTGGGCAAGGGGATCACAAACAGTACGGCTTGGTTCATAGATACTTGCCGAGCTGCATCAGCTGCCACATCCAGTGCTCGTGCCATCATGTCAAAATCAGGTCCCAGGGCATCATCCGCTGGGGAATATGAATCGAGCAGCGATATCCAGCGTTCGAGGTCACTCAGGTGAGTTGCTTCAGGGCCATCGGCAATGAGAATGCTTAAATCATCAACCGTCGATCCTTGCCTGGCTCTTGCCCAATCCACCAGTGCCTGGGCCAGATATTCGTAGCGGCTGACACCCTGCACATCGCGAATATTGAACGCCGCACTTGGGCTGATCGCCAGGACAAATTGGACACCACTGTGGACATGTTCCAACTTTGTTACTGGCAATCTCCTGCCGTCCTCGATGATGCGCACGTTGCTCTCTTCCAGTCCAAATACGAATTCCCGCTCAGCATCGTGGACGTCTAGGTAGCTCGAAACGCTTGGAAATTCTTCCGTATTGATAGGAGCTAACCAAACTTGAACCCCCTCTTGAGCATTTGCTGGGCGGATGAATAACCCCAATACCAGGACGTGGATCCAGATCAGGGTTGTGACGACCCTGGGTAGGGAGACCGACATAGGCGAATTTTAGCACAGGATGGAAAACATAAAATTAGTAGCCTTCTTATTCCCACTCGATTGTTGCTGGAGGTTTACTGGTAATATCGTATACCACCCGGTTCACTCCCTGCACCTCATTTACAATCCGGTTTGCGACGCGAGCCAACAAATCATGTGGAAGGCGTGCCCAGTCTGCCGTCATGAAATCCTCTGTGGTGACGGCGCGCAATGCGATGACCTCCTGGTAGGTGCGCTGGTCGCCCATCACACCCACTGATCGTACCGGAAGCAGCACGGCAAATGCCTGCGCTGTACCCCGCAACTCATCGCCCTTTTGCTCCAGGACGAGTAAACCGGCCTGCCGCAATTCAGCGATCAGGATTTCATCAGCCGCACGCAGGCGGGCCAGGCGATCCCGGGTAACCTCGCCCAGGCAGCGGACCGCCAATCCAGGACCCGGGAATGGCTGCCGCCAGACCAGCTCCCTGGGTAATCCCAGCGCTTCGCCTACCTGGCGAACTTCATCTTTAAACAGGTAGCGCAGGGGTTCCACCAGTTCAAATTGCAGATCCGGGGGCAATCCACCTACATTGTGGTGGGTCTTTATGCGCTCAACTTTTGAGCGGTCTGCTGCCCGCGATTCGACAACATCGGGGTAAATTGTGCCTTGGACCAGGAAGTCCGGCTGACCAAGCTTAGTAGCCCGATTTTCAAACACGCGGATAAATGTCTCCCCGATCACCTTTCTTTTTTCTTCTGGCTCCATGACCCCGGCTAGTCTGGTCAGAAATTCTTCTCTGGCGTCAACCACAACCAGCTCCATCCCCAGGTTCTGCTGAAACGCCGAGAGCACCTGACGGGATTCCCCTTCGCGCAACAGGCCGTTATCCACAAAAACAGGCACCAGTTGATCGCCAACCGCCTGATGGACGAGGGCAGCAGCGACACTCGAATCGACACCGCCACTGACCCCAGCCAGGACCCGCCCGTTGCCAACTTGCTGCCTCACCCGGTGGATGCTCTGCTGGAGGATCGATTCCGGGGTCCAATCCGGCCTGGCCCCGCAAACCTCCAGGAAAAAGCGCTGCAGAAATACTTCTCCCCGGGGTGTATGGCGAACCTCCGGGTGAAATTGCACCCCAAAGTACCCCCGTTCCAGATCGCCGATGAAAGCCGCCGGGGAATTATCGCTCCTCGCCAGCACCTGGAACCCGGCAGGCGGCTGCTCCACCCGGTCTCCATGCGACATCCAAACCCTGTGGCTACCGGCTTCCAGCAGCGGGTTCGAGATTGTGGTGACCAAATCTGCAGGTCCATACTCTCGCTCTACCGCAGGGGCGACCCTACCCCCCAACGCATGGGTGAGCGCCTGCAGCCCATAGCAGATTCCCAGAACCGGCAAACCACTCTCCAGCACATATCCAGGAATATTAGGCGCGTTCCTGGTGTATACGGATGCCGGACCTCCGGAGAGAATAAATCCCCTGGGGTTGATGCCCATTACCTGATCCACAGAGGAATCCCAGGGAAAAAGTTCGCAGTACACCTGGGCTTCCCTGATCCGCCTAGCGATCAGCTGTGCATACTGGGAGCCAAAGTCGAGAATCGCGATCGAGTCTACCATTTGCGCTGCCTCAATCATCTTCGAATACGATCTGGTCGCCTTCCATCGCGGTTATGACAGCCAATGATTCGATCGGGACACCCAGGGCTGCAAGAGCCCCCCGCCCACCCTCAAATTTCTTTTCAATCACCGCCCCAATTGCCACGATAACTGCCCCTGCAGTTTGTGCCAGCCGCACCAGACCCAGGATGGTGGCACCCGAGGCGAGAAAGTCATCGATAATCAGGATTCGCTCACCTCCAGCCAGGTATTCAGGGGAGACGATCAATTCGACGGTACGACCCTTGGTGTGGGAAGGAGTCAGAGTCAGGAAGACTTGGTCCGGCATGGTGATCGGTTTTGATTTTCGAGCGTAAACCACCGGTAAGCCCAGATGGAGGGCAGTCGTCAGTGCCGGCGCAATACCCGAGATCTCGGCTGTTAGGACCTTCGTTGCCCCAACGTGGCGAAAGCGCCGGGCCAGCTCCTGCCCGCATTGGTCCATCAACTGGGGATCGACCTGGTGATTGATAAATCCATCTACTTTCAAGATGCCATCCCCAAGGTTTTTGCCTTCCTTTAATATCCGGTCCTTCAATGCCTGCATCCCGACCTCCTTATCCAGATGTAAAATAACCATTTGCTGATCCGATTTTACATCTTCTTTTCCCTGGGGGCTATAAATTCCCTATGGATACAACCAAAGACATATGAATGCCCTATGCTAAAATTATGCCCATGCTGATTTTAGCTTCCAGTTCACCGAGAAGACAGCAATTGCTCTCCCTGCTGGGTGTGGCATATGAGACCCGTTCAGCAGCGATCGATGAGCGCGTCCAGCCTGGTGAAGCCCCGCAAGATTATGTCAGCCGATTATCGTTGCTCAAATCTCGAGCGGTCAATCCACCCTCCGGGGAAAGCTGGATTATCCTTGCCGCGGATACGGCAGTGGTTGCGGAAAACCAGATCTTGGGCAAACCAGCAGACCGCACCCAGGCGGCAGCCATGTTGCGCAAACTACGCTCACGAACCCGTTCCGTCTATACCGCGCTATCCTTGCGCGATACCCGGAGCGGAACTCTGCTCACCGATTTGTGTGAGACTGAAGTTACGATGCGATCCTACCACGAGGCGGAGATTGAAGAATATGTTGCCAGCGGGGATCCGCTTGACAAAGCCGGGGCATATGCCATTCAACATACCGGTTTCAACCCGGTTGAGCAGATCACCGGCTGTTATACAAATGTCGTTGGATTACCCCTCTGTCACCTGGTAGACTTGTTAGACAAGGTGGCGATCAGACACCAAGAATACCCTGTCCGCCGCTGCCGCACCTCCAAAGGCTACGATTGTAAAATGATCGAGAAAATCCAGGAATTTGGTTCGCCATGAGCTGAGACTCTCCCTGCCAAAGCAAGATAATAAGAGGATTAGAGATCATCCGAGGTTAAATTACCATCCAAGGAACTAAGGTAGAATCGGCATTGTTTTTGCAACTGACTAGCACAATCAAAGAAGGAATTGCTCGTTTATTAATGAAGAAACCTTTCTGGCTCATTATCGCCATCTTTGCCCTGCTCCTGGTGGGCTGCAATGGGGGTTCAATCCAAACAACCCCCACCGTACAGGTTACCCCGACACTTTCTCAACCTGGAGTCAATACCACTCAAGCACCAGACATCCAGGAGGCTGTCCGCGCCTACCTGGAAGCCTGGAAAAAAGAGGAGTATGCCAAAATGTACGGCATGCTGACCGCTATCAGCCAGGATGCGATCTCCGCTGAGCAGTTCGAGCAAGAATACCAGGAGGTAGCGGGAGAAGTCGCCTTGAGCGAACTGGAAACACAAATATTATCCACGCTGACTCAGACCAAGTCTGCCCAGGCTTCTTACCTGGTTACCATGCATAGCGCCCTGGTTGGGGATATCCAGCGGGACACGATAATGAACCTCAGCCTGGAAAATGGCGAGTGGCGAATCCAGTGGGATGATGGTTTGATCTTGCCCGAGCTGAGCGGCGGCAACGCCCTGCGCATGGATTATCTAATTCCCTCCCGGGCAAATATTTATGATCAAGACGGCCAGGCCCTGGTGGCCCAGGCGGACGCCACCGCCTTGGGCCTGTTCCCAGACCAGATCGATCCTGACCAGGAAAACACCCTGCTCAGCGAGCTGTATCGCCTAACTGGAATTTATCCGGACACAATCGCGGCCATGTATGAAGATTTCCCGGAAGGAGCCGATTGGTATTTACCTTTGATGGCGGTCTCTGCCGATGCGGTCAGCCAGCGGGAGAGCGTGCTCTCCGGCCTTTCTGGATTGGTGATGCGACCGTTCCGTTCCCGCTACTATTTTGAGGGCGGAATCGCGCCCCATGTCGTCGGTTATGTGAGTGCCATCCCGGCGGAAGAGGTTGAGGAATACCGCCGTTTGGGATACCGGCAGGACGAGAGAGTCGGTCGCGCCGGGTTGGAAAAATGGGGCGAGGAGGATCTCTCCGGCGTGCGGGGAGGTGACCTTTACGTTGTTGATCCGGATGGTTTAACGGTGACCAAATTAGCCGAATCCTCACCGCAGGCTTCCAAAGCAATCTACACGACACTGGATAAGGACCTGCAGCTGGGCGTCCAGCGCGCCATAGACGGCTTCCGGGGTGCCGCCGTGGTGATGGAGCTGGATACAGGGCGGGTGTTGGCCATGGCATCCTCACCAGGTTTCGATCCGAACCTGTTCGAGCCCTCAAACCTCAACAGCAGCTATGCCCTGGGCGATCTTTTTGACCCTGATGAAACACCCCTGCTGAACCGGGCTACCCAGGGCCAATATCCTCTCGGTTCAGTATTCAAGATTATCACCATGGCCGCTGCACTGGAAAGCGGCCTGTATACCCCGGAAACCATTTACAACTGCGGGCATACATTTACCGAACTTGTTGGAGTCACCCTATACGATTGGACCTACGAAAAAGAATTGCCTGCCAGCGGTGAGCTGACCCTGTCGGAAGGTTTAATGCGCTCCTGCAACCCGTATTTCTATCACATCGGAAACGATCTATACCAGCAAGGTCTCCCGGAGGCAATCCCGGATATGGCCCGCGGATTTGGCCTGGGTTCTGCCACGGGCATTGAACAGGTGGCAGAAGAGGAGGGCCAGGTCCCCGAGCTGCTCAGCCCCTTGGATGCGACCAACGTTTCTACCGGCCAGGGGGCACTGCAGGTAACTCCCCTGCAGGTGGCAAATTTCATCGCCGCCATCGGCAACGGGGGCACGCTATACCGCCCCAGGGTAGTTGAGAGCATCCAGCCACCCGATGGAGAACCAGTTTATTCTTTCACCCCAGAAGTAATCGGTACCCTGCCGATCACCGAAGATACCTTGACTGCCATTCAGGAAGCCATGGTGAGCGTCATTGAGAACAGCCGCGGGACGGCCCACAGGGTGTTCGCCAACTTTCCTATCAATGTCGCCGGGAAAACGGGCACCGCCCAGGATCCCCCTCGCGATTCACATGCCTGGTTTGCAGCCTATACCTATGCTGACCGCGAGGACCTGCCCGACGTTGCCGTGGTTGTCGTCCTTGAAAATTCAGGTGAGGGCTCTGAAGTCGCCGCTCCGGTGGTAAAAGGCATCCTGCAGCAGTATTTCACCGGGAAGCGGGACGCTTTTCCCTGGGAAGTCTTGCCCGGTGTATGGAAGACTCCCACACCAGAAGTAACCGAGACACCCTCTCCGTAACCTCATAAGGAGGACTGACTGTCCCCGGAACAAGAATTCATCCCTGGTTTGATCGTCCGTTCGCAATCTGGCTTTTTCAGCGTGCAAACTGACGGCGGGATCCTGGTCTGCCAATTGAGGGGTCGCCTGAAGCAGGGCAGCAAGGAAAGGGATCTGGCTGCCATCGGGGACAGAGTCCAGGTCAGTCCAATCGGAAATGGGCAGGGCTTGATCGAGTCCATTGAGCCGCGCCAGCGCATGATCTCCCGCCTGGCACCCACCCCACGCGGCGAATACGAACAAATCATCATTGCGAATCCAGACCAGATCGTGCTGGTCTTTGCCTGCGCTGAACCCGATCCCCGGCTGCGCATGCTGGATCGTTTTCTGATCATTACTGAAGAGCAGTCCATCCCGGCCCTGATCATCGCCAACAAAACCGACCTGGTGACGCAGGAATATGCCCGGGACTTATTCGGCCATTACGTGGAGATCGGTTACAAAATCATCTACACTTCGGTTCCCAGACGGGAAGGGATTGACGAGCTGGGGGCAGAACTGGAGGGCAAGATCTCAGCAATGGCTGGTCCCTCCGGGGCAGGGAAATCGAGCCTGCTCAACGCTCTCCAGCCAGGCCTTGGGTTATCCATTCAAAAAGTCAGCCAGGCCACGGGAAAAGGGAAACACACCACCGTGGCGAGCGAGCTGTTTCCCCTGTCTGGGGGTGGATATGTTGCCGATACCCCGGGTTTAAAAGCCTTAGCTCTCTGGGATATCGAACCGGAAGAGCTGGATGGCTACTTCCCGGAAATCCGCCGGTTGGTGGCGAACTGCCAGTTCAGCGATTGCACACACGTCCACGAACCTGGCTGCGCGGTCCTGGAGGCGGTGGAAAAAGGCGAGATCAATGAGGGGAGATATGATTCTTATCTTCGCCTACGCTTCGGTGAAGCATGAATCCTCGCTTAGAATAGGTTATAATCAATGCAGGGCTTCCCTATCCGGGAAAAGCCGCTGAGATGCGATTGAACTTTTTACAGGATGAGAAAGTATATAGGATAAGAAAATCGGTCATGACCAACGCAGCAGCTAATCCTAGCGACCACGATTTAATCCTCGAGATTCAGGCTGGCAGTCTCGATGCCCTGGGCGTCATCTACGATCGACACCGGCGCCTGGTCTATCGCACTGCGTTGGCAATCAGCAACGATCCGGAGGCAGCTGCAGATTTGCTGCAGGATGTCTTCCTGCGCCTCTTCCGCTTCGCGAACCGGGTCGATCCTGAGCGACCGCTGGAGCCGTGGCTTTACCGGGTCACCGCAAACCAGTCTTACACCTGGGTGAAGCGCCACCAGCGCTGGACCCAGCCGCTGGAAGAGATCGCCGAATGGCTGTCATCAGGGACGAAAAACTCGCCCCAGTACATCACTGAACAGGATGACGAATCGATGATGATCCAAAGGGCGATTGGCAAACTCTCCTTACCCCAGCGAGTGGTCGTTGTGATGTATTACATCAACGACCTGTCCTTAAATGAGATCGCCGAGGTTCTTGATATCCCGGAGGGAACTGTAAAATCCAGATTGCACTACGGTCGCAACGCCTTGAAAACCTATCTAGGATTAGATGGCAAAACAAGCCGAGAGATTCAGTACGAGTTTACTTAATAAAATGAACCACATCGATTTAGAGTTAAAAGGATACTTAAAGCGTTGGGCAGATCAGCAGCCGCTACCTGCCGGGGGAAAGGCGCAGCTGATCAAAAACGCCGCCGCACATCTTGAAAGTGGTCGCAGAAAGACCACCCGTCCTGCCAGTCCGATCACCGCCGATATGATCTCCTGGGCCATGGTTTACTGCGTCGATCAGAAATTAACCACGGCCAGGATCGTCACCTGACATAAAAACTTCTGGGAAGATCACTTTTCCAGAAGTTTTTCTATTTAATCAGCGTAGGTTAATCGTAGAGATTCCGTATAGCAATCGTAGGTTTCTTGACGAATCCGGAGTCTTGTGCTATATTGAACCTGCTTAAAATCCACCGAGGACTGATTCTCTGAATAACTACTAATTTAATGGACTTATCCTATGATATCACATTTGGCAACCAGTTACTTGCTGACTGGCATAGTGTATTTAATCGGAAGGAGGTGAGGCCTGGAAGCAGATGGCATATACCCGCGCGCAACTGCGCAAAAATAATTATTAACCCCCCAAATCCAAATCCATTAATTCATGGAGGAGCAAATGTTTAATAGCAAGAAACTCGTTATTGCCTTCGGTGTCCTGCTGGTCGCCAGCATGGTCCTTGCGGCCTGTGCACCAGCGGCGACCGCACCCCCACCGGAAACTATCATTGAGACCGTGGTGGTGACCGAGATCGTCGAGGGCGAGCCGGTTGAAGTCGTGCAAGTCGTTACCCCAACCCCAGAACCGGAAGGCCCGCGCACCTTGGTCATCTGCCAGGGGCAGGAACCGGAGACCCTGTATGTATATGGTGGCTCCATGCTGGCAGCCTCCCATATTTATGAAGCGATTTCCGAGGGTTCCTGGGGCGCTTTTGACTCGAACTCCTTCGCTTACCAGCCGACGATCCTGGAGAAGATCCCCAGCCTGGCTGATGGCGATGCCGTGCTCAACACCGTCACCGTCACCGATGGCGACACTGTCGTCGACATGGATCAAACCCCAGTCACCCTGGATGCTGCTGCTGATCCCCCGATCATGGTCGTTCCTGCCGGTGGGACTGCTGCGGATGCCGTTCCCTACGAGGGCGGCGATTTCGAGATGGACCAGCTGGTGGTGACCTTCAAGCTGCTGCCAGGACTCATGTGGTCAGACGGAACCCCCCTGACTGCCGCCGATTCAGTTTACGCCTTCAACCTGATCGCTGATCCTGACACACCAACCACCAAATACACAAACGAGCGCACCTTTGCCTATGAGGCCGCCGACGACGTGACCGCAGTCTGGACCGGCCTGCCCGGGTTCAAGGACGCCACCTACTACCTAAACTTCTTCGGTCCTGCCCCCGAGCATGTATGGGGTCAATACACCGCAGCTGAGCTGCTTGAAGCGGAAGAATCCTCCCGCTTACCCATCGGCTGGGGTCCCTATGTGATCGATGAATGGGTTCAGGGTGATAATATCACCATGTCCAAGAACACGAATTATTTCCGCGCCGATGAGGGACTGCCCAAATTCGAGACCGTGGTTTACCGCTTCGTGGGCGAGAACTCCAACGCCAATATCGCTGCCGTTCTCTCCGGTGAATGCGACATCGTTGACCAGACCTCCGGCTTGGATGACCAGAGCGAACTTCTGCTCGAGCTGCAGTCTGCTGGTTCAATCAACCCGACCTTCGTCACCGGGACCGTCTGGGAGCATATCGACTTCGGCATCCAGCCGATCGATTACGATGATGGCTACCAGCAGGGCGTCGATCGACCTGACTTCTTCAGCGACGCACGCACCCGCCAGGCCTTCGTCATGTGCATGGACCGCCAGGCACTGGTCGACACGATCTTGTTCGGCCAGTCGATCGTCATCGACACCTACCTGCCGCCCCAGCACCCGCTGTACAACGACAGCGTCACTTCATACCCCTTCGATCCTGAAGCGGGCAGTGCCATGCTCGAGGAGATTGGTTGGGTGGATGATGACGGCGATCCCGTCACCCCGCGGGTTGCCTCCGGTGTGGAAGGCGTTGCCGACGGAACACTACTCCAGGTTGCCTACGAAACCACCACCGCCACCCTGCGCCAGCAGGTCACGGCTGTCATCCAGCAATCACTCGGCCAGTGCGGTATCCAGGCTGATATCCAGCTATACGAGGCTGGCGAATGGTTTGCAGATGGTCCCGAAGGTAAGCTCTTCGGCCGTCGCTTCGACCTGGGTGAATTCGCCTGGTTGACCGGTGTCCAGCCGCCCTGTGATCTTTACCTCTCCACCCAGACCCCTGGTCCTCCCAATGAAGACTGGGTATCTGTCATGGACGGTGAGACCCGCAACTTCGGCGTCTCCGGTTGGGGCGGCCAGAACGATCCTGGCTTCGCTGACGCGGCATACGACTCCGCCTGCAACATGGCCCTTGGTTCGCTGCCCGGTCAACCCGAATACGAACAGGGTCATAAGGACTCCCAAGGCATCTTTGCCGAGCAGCTGCCCGTGGCTCCGCTGTTCCTGCGCTTGAAGTTGGCTGCCACACGGGTTGATATGTGCAATTTCATCATGGACCCGACCGCCAACAGTGAGTTCTGGAACATTGAAAACTTCGATTACGGAGACTGCGCTGGCGAATAGCCGCTTGTGCAGGTTCTGAACAGTAAGCATAAAAGATGGCAGTCGCTTGACTGCCATCTTTTTCATTGCCTACATGGGCAGGCCACTTTGAGGCAGAAAACGAAAACCGCGAATTTTTGGCAGCTGGTTAAAGACAGGCTGGTAGTTGAGATTATTCAAAATGATGACCCGGTTAATTCTTCAATCGGAAACTTGGCCGGGAAAAAAGAAGAAGCCCGGGAGAACGGAAGCAATCGATAAAATTAACCCCGCTTTAGATCTTCTGTATTAACAACCTGCCCGTGGTATAATTGCCGACTTTGAGTGAAAATGATCATCTTTACCGCTAGTAATTATTTCTTGGTACCAGCAAATTTTGAACCTTTCGACCCAATTTTGGGTACTATTGATGAGATGAACGCTGATCGCGTGCCTTCCAACCCATACCGGGTGGTTGATAACCGACAAACCCAGGTTCAGCGCCAAGCTCAGCTGATCAAACCCCAGCAAGAAGGAGTTGTTAAGAGATGACTGCCTATCTGATTCGCCGCGCCTTTCAAATGTCGATCGTTGTCCTGCTGGCCACCTTCGCCATCTATTTGCTGCTCAATATCGCCCCCGGTGGCCCGCTATCCGGCTTAAAGCTGGCCGCGGATGTAAAATCGCGGGTCAGCGATGCCGACATCGCCCGCCTGGAGGCCTACCTGGGCCTGGACAAACCCATGCTGCTCAGGTATCTCACCTGGCTCGGCGGAGATGACTGGCTGGGGGCCAACTGGGTGTACGTGGGACTCTCCCAATACCCGGACCTGGATACCAACAAGGATGGCACGCCGCGCATTGAAACTGACCGCCAGACCGGTGTGAAATACTATACCTTTACCAAGCACCGCTTCTGGGCCGATCCCGGCGTGGCATATATCAACCCGGGCTACCTGCTCTGGGTCTGGGGACAGGAGACCGCGCCCGGGGAGTTCCAGGCGGAGGCGATCCAGGTCAAACCTCCGTCAACTGCCAAAGCCCCGGAAGACATCGCCATCGCCGGATATGTCGACTCGCAAGACCGCTTTAACCTGGTGATCGAAGACCTCAATAATAAAGCCTACCTGATTACCACCGACGATAACACGGTCTGGAATTTCCCGCCCGGTGAGGGTAAGCCGCGCCCCGAGAATGGCCGCTGGGCGAATATCTCCTGGCTTACCGGTCCTAGCGGTCTTTTAGGCAGCTACGCACATTTCCACGGCGGCACGCAGGGCATGGTCCGCATGGATTTCGGCTTCTCCTGGAAGCTGGCTCCCGGCCAGCCGGTTACGGAGCTGATCATGAGCCGCCTGGGGAACACGATCATCCTGATGTCCACCGCGGTGATTCTATCGCTGCTGATCGGCATCCCGGTTGGCATCTACTCCGCGGTGAACCAGTACAGCAAGCTGGATTATGTGGCTACCACGTTTGCCTTCTTCGGCTCGGCCATGCCGGTCTTCTGGTTTGGCCTGATGCTGATCCTGATCTTCACCTACCAGTTCAAGGAGTGGGGGCTGCCCTTCATGCCCTCCACGGGCGTATTTTCCGTGCGGGAAGCTCCCCCAGGCAGTTTCCTGGCTCTGATCAACGCTACACCGGGCAGCCTGGTGGACCGGGTGGTGCACATCATCCTGCCCGCCATGATGCTGAGCCTGCTCTACATGGCCGGCTGGAGCCGCTACTCGCGCTCCTCGATGCTGGAAGTCCTGCGCCAGGATTACGTACGCACTGCCCGCGCCAAGGGTCTCTTCGAGCGGGTGGTGATCATCAAGCATGCCCTGCGCAACGCCCTCATTCCGGTAATAACCATCCTGGTTTTTGACCTGGCCGGCATTTTCAGCGGGGCGATCCTCACCGAGACCATCTTCAGCTACCCGGGTATGGGGCGCCTGTATTTCGATGCCCTGGGACAGAGCGATTGGCCAGTGGTCATGGCATATTTGTTCATCGCCGCCGTCCTGGTGGTCATCGCCACACTGGTCAGGGACATCGTCTATACGATCGTTGACCCGCGCATCCGTTTCTCTTAAGTAGGTATCCAATATTATTGAGGAGTTCAAAGAATGGCTAATATCGCCACCCTGGATAGTGACACCTTATCAACCGTGACCGAAGAATCTCCCTGGAAGGTCATCTGGAGGCGCTTCCGCAAGCACAAATTAGCCCTGGCAGGCATCGTGGTCATCACCCTGATCGCCCTGGCCTGCTTCCTGGCACCGCTCTACGCGCCTTACGATCCTATCCGGGATATCTCCAGGGATGAGAACGACCAGATCCTGCGCAACGATCCACCTTCCATGCAGCACCTGATGGGTACCGACAATATTGGTCGAGATGTCTTCACCCGCCTGCTCTACGCCGGGCAGATCTCGCTTTCAGTGGCCTTTATCGTCACTATTTTCACCACGGTCATCGGGGTGGTAATCGGTGCTTTTTCCGGGTACTACGGCGGCTGGGTGGATGAAGTCATCCAGCGCTTCGTGGAATTCATCATCGCCATTCCCCTGCTGCCGCTGCTCCTGGCCTTCTCCGCCCTGTTGCGCGGCGTAAAAGTGCCGGGATTACCGCCCGAATGGAGCAGCGCGGTGATCATTACCATGGTTTTGATCATTTTCTACTGGACAACTTCCGCCGTGCTGATCCGCGGCATGGTGCTCTCGCTGCGCAACCAGGAATTCACCGAAGCTGCCAAGGCTCTTGGCCTGGGCAATATTGGCATTATCATCCGGCACATGATCCCCAATTCCCTGGCCCCGATCATCGTTGCCGCAACACTCAGCCTGGGAACTGTGATCGTGATCGAGTCTGCCCTATCCTTCCTGGGATTCGGCATCCAACCCCCGGTACCAACCTGGGGCAACATGCTCAACGAGTACCAGAACGAGATGTGGACCCAACCTGCAAAAGTCTTTTATCCGGGTCTGGTGATCTTCATCTGCGTTTTGTCCTTTAACTATATTGGCGACGGTCTGCGCGACGCCATGGATCCACGCTTAAAACATTAAGCCTTCGTGGACCACCAGCCAGCTTCACCCTCAATCCTCCGGATGGCTGGAATGGCGGTGTTGATCATCGCACCGATCATTTACGGTATTATTGCACTTAATACGGGTGACCTGCTCTGGGTCTCACCCGTATTTAATTACCAGCCGCAAAGGATCACTGTACATTGTTTTGGCGAAGACGTTTATCTTGAGCGTGGTACAGAAGATTTTCAGGCACTGACCGATTTGGTCAACCAGAGTTTAACCGGGCGGAAGCGCTGGGATTCGGTGACCTTATCCGATGCAACTTACCAGGAATACCAATCCCACCCGCAGATGATGGTGGTAGAATTGTTCTACTCGGAACCGGTCCGCGTTCATTCGCGTTACAAATTCTTTTCTAACGTCGACCGGATCATCATCCCCCTGGTCGGTCGGCATGCCAATACCAACGCGGTTTTTGGGCGGCGGATGGATTTCCCGGCAGCAGGATCATTCCATGTACGAGAAACTGCTCCTGTCAAGAATTACTTGGCTGAAAAAGGTTTGTGTAGAGAGCCTTAACCCAGAGGACGCAGATTTGGAGAAACACTAGTGAGCGATAACAACAAACAACCATTACTCGAAGTTCAGAACCTTAAAACTTACTTCTACACTGAAGACGGTGTGGTCAAAGCTGTCGATGGTGTGGATTTTACGGTTTACCCAGGAGAGGTGATGGGCTTGGTGGGCGAATCAGGATGCGGTAAGAGCGTCACCTCCCTGTCCATCATGCGCCTGATCGGGATCCCCGGGAAAGTCATCGAAGGTGAAATATTCTTCGAAGGCCGGGACCTGCTGAAGCTCTCCGAGGCGGAGATGGTTGATATGCGGGGTAACCGCATTTCGATGATCTTTCAGCAGCCGCAATCCAGCCTGAACCCGGTCTTCAAAGTTGGCGACCAGGTCGCCGAAGTTCTCCAGATTCACCAGAACATGGGGCGCGAGGAATCCTGGGAAAAAGCGGTCGATCTGCTGCGCCTGGTCGGTATCCCAGACCCGGAAGAGAAAGCTCACTCCTTCCCCCACGAGATGTCCGGAGGCCAGGCACAGCGTGTGATGATCGCCATGGCCCTGGCCCTCAACCCGCAGCTACTCCTGGCCGATGAACCGACCACTGCCCTGGACGTCACCATCCAGGCCCAGATCTTGGACCTGATGCGCGACTTACGCACCCGCATGGGTACCTCAGTCATATTGATCACCCATGACCTGGGGGTAATCGCCGAGATGGCAGACCGGGTCGCCGTCATGTATGCTGGGCGAATCGTTGAGCAAACCGACATCAATGACGTGTTTGCCAAACCACTGCATCCCTATACCCAGGGTTTAATCGCTTCGATCCCCGTTTTGGGTAAGATCAAGGATCGCTTGGACGTGATCCCCGGCTCAGTTCCCAACCTGATCAATCTCCCACCTGGCTGCAAATTCGCCTCCAGGTGCCGCGCCCGCGTCGAGTATGAAATGGAAATCTGCACCGAAACTGAACCGAGCTTGCTCCAGGTGCTCCCCAATCACACAGTCCGCTGCTGGCTATACCAAAGCCACGAAGAGCAAGCACACACCGCTCCATTAAGAGCATCAGAAATCGGTCCAGTCGCCTGACCCCACCGCAAATACGAGGCATTCAATGAGTGAACAAGTATCTAATAGAAAAAATGGAAAAAAAGACCTGGTCAAAGTCAATCACCTGATGAAATATTTCCCAGTCCGTGGTGGATTGATGCAGCGGGTGATGGCCTGGGTGCAGGCTGTCGATGATATCAGCTTCACCGTCAGGGAGGGGGAAACCCTGGGGCTCGTAGGCGAATCTGGCTGTGGGAAAACCACCGTGGGACGCACGATGCTGCGTCTCATCGAACCAACCGGTGGAGAGGTGATCTTCAACAATACCAATGTCTTTGACCTGCGCGGCAACGATTTGAAGAAGATGCGCCGTAACATGCAGATCATCTTCCAGGACCCGTATGCCTCCCTGGACCCACGCATGCCGATCGGCGAATCGATCGCCGAAGGATTGAAGATTCACAATATCGGTACTCCCAAAGAACGTTTCGATATCGTCATCAATAACCTGCGCAAGGTCGGCCTGGAAGATTACCATTCGCGCCGCTACCCTCACGAATTCTCCGGCGGACAGCGCCAGAGGATCGGTATCGCCCGGGCATTAGCCCTGCAGCCGAAATTCATCATTTGCGATGAGCCTGTTTCTGCTTTGGATGTCTCGATCCAGTCCCAGGTGCTGAATATTCTCAACGATCTGCAGAGAGAATTCGGCCTGACCTACCTGTTCATCGCCCACAACCTCTCGGTCGTGGAGCATATCTCCCATCGCGTGGCGGTCATGTACCTGGGAAAAATGGTGGAATTAACCACCAGGGAGGAGCTGTTCCGCAACCCCCTCCACCCTTATACCCAGGCGCTGATGTCCGCCATCCCCGTTCCCGATCCGGATTTAGACCGCAAACGCATCATCCTTCCCGGTGATGTGCCCAGCCCGCTGAATCCCCCCACTGGCTGCCGCTTCCACCCCCGCTGTCCGGTGGCCATGGAACACTGCTCGCTGGAGGAACCGCCCTTTATCGAGGTCAGCGATGACCATTTTGTCGCTTGCTGGCGGGTAGAATAGCAGCGACCGCTCGGGTAACTGCTGGATATTATTGCCACCCAATAACGGCTTGTGTTACAATACAGCCCGCCTAAATATTTTAGGTAAGCGTATATTGGGGCGTGGTGCAACGGTAGCACAGCGGACTTTGAATCCGTTTATCCTGGTTCGAATCCGGGCGCCCCAGTCTGAGTGCCCATCGTCACGAGCAAATATTGTGGTACAAGAAGACAACCTATATGTGGAATTAATGGTCAACTTGGTGAGCCATGCATGACGCAGCTCGCCTTTTTTATTGCCGCCAGTTGAAATAATTCATATGCCAGCTAAAAAATCGAATAAGGTTGCTGCCGTAATTCTGACCGGGGACATGGGTGCAGCCATGCATTCCAAGGTACCCCTTCCCCTGCACCCTCTGTGCGGCCAGCCGCTGGTCTTTTATGCGATCCATACTGCCAGAGAAGCACTGGGCACAACCCCGATTCTCATCATCGATAAACAGGATGAGCAGATCAAAGCAGTCGTCGAACAGGCTGCTGTCTGTATCCTGACCACTGGGGAAAGAAATAACCCCCTATCCCAGGTATTGAATGAATATTCATTCGACAAGGGTACCGATCACCTGCTTCTGCTGCGTGCAGACATGCCCTTGCTGCGAGTGGATTCCCTGCGCCAGATGCTGAAAACTCACCTGGAGTCGCCAGAGGAGATAGATACCCCAGGGACTATAACAGCATTGATTATGCCATCAAGTAGAGAGACAGCGGATTTCTTTCCTGGAGCTTGTTGCCTCAGCCTTGAATGGCTGAGAGGTGCCATGACTGCCTCTGAAGATCATGATAACCTTCTGGATGAACTGGTTCATAAAGCAGCTGCCGATGGTCTATCTGCGAAAAGCTCGAATGTATCTAATCCCGATGAAGCGCTGAGGATCGAAAACCGTGTCGATTTAGCAAAAGCGGAAGCCATCCTGCGCCAGCAGATCAATGAGCGCTTAATGCTCAAGGGAGTCACGATCATCGATCCGGTTTCAACTTATATCGATGCGCAAGTAGCCATCGGTAGGGATACAGTGATTCACCCGAACACCTATCTGCGGGGAAAAACACGCATCGGAGAGGATTGTTCGATCGGGCCGAACTGCCTGATCTTGGATACAGATATCGGTGACCGTTGCGCGATCACCTTCTCAGAAGCAGAAAATGCGGTCTTGGAGGAAGATGTCGACATCGGACCCTTCGCCCATCTTCGCAGAGGTGCTCACCTGGCACGGGGTGTGCACATGGGGAATTACGGCGAAGTTAAAAACGCCTACCTGGGTCCCGGGACAAAAATGGGTCATTTCTCTTACATCGGTGACGCCACGATCGGCCCGGGCGTGAACATTGGAGCTGGGGTGATTACCGCAAATTATGATGGGGAGAAAAAGCACCGCACAGAAATTGGTGCCGGGGCATTTATCGGCAGCGACTCGATGCTGGTTGCACCGCTAAAGATTGGTGAAGGGGCACGGACCGGTGCGGGTTCCGTTGTCACCAAGGATGTTCCGGCGTACTCCCTGGCCGTTGGCATTCCAGCCAGGGTTATCCGCAAGAAAGAAGAGAGCGATGGATCCTGACCTGATATCGGCGATCGGCCTGGCAGTCTTTCTGCTGCTCGATCTGATCACTTCTGCAGCTGAAACTGCATTTTCAAATGCCAGCCTGGCAAGGCTGCTGACCCAGCGCGATGAAATGGGCACTCAAGCCAGCCACACCCTCGATTTATTATCCAATTCTGATCGACTGCAGGCAACCTTCAAACTGTTTCAATCGATCATGCGCTTCCTGGTGGCTGGATTGGCAGTCCTGCTTTTTGTCCCCTGGACAGCTGCCCCATACCAGCTGCTCTATGCCTTGGGGGTCCTGGTCCTGGCTTCCCTGGTCACCTTCTTCCTGGAATGGCTGATCGCTGTTGCGATCAACAAACATCCAGAAACCTGGGCAATCCGGCTGAGCGCATTCGGGCGTGTTTTGTCATTTTTGATGTCCCCGGTCTTGGCTATCCCTTTCCTCTTCGTGGATACCTCCAACGGCAGCCAAGAAGGCAGTGTAACTGAGACAGAGCTGATCAGCCTGGTCGAAGCTGGACAGGAAGAAGGACTCCTGGAGCAGGAAGAGCAGAAAATGATCGTATCGATATTCCGCCTGGGTGACACGCTGGTGCGGGAAATCATGGTTCCCAGGATCGATATATTAGCCCTGGATATCAACACGCCGATCGAACAGACCATGGAAAGCCTCCAACAGTCCGGTCATTCCCGGGTACCCGTTTATAAGGATTCGGTGGATAATATTCTCGGCTTGCTGTATGCGAAAGACCTGCTGGGAATATGGCGGGAAGGGAAGCGGGATATTTTCCTCACCGATTACCTTCGACCAGCATATTTCGTGCCGGAGGCGAAGAAAGCAGATGAATTGCTCGCTGAACTGCAGGCAAAACGCATTCACATGGCTATCGTGGTCGACGAATATGGTGGTGTTGCTGGTCTGGTGACTCTGGAAGATATCGTTGA
>CP070764.1:1693992-1705866 GCA_020349245.1 Chloroflexota bacterium
AGATGGTGGCTGCCAACCCGAATCCAGCCGGGGTGATGGAATCCGCAAAGCAGTATGTCGAAGCTGGTCGGGTGGCAGTGCAATTAGCCGATGCCATCCGCCGGCTGGGGTATCCCGCTCGGGCACACATCGATGGCAACTACCAGGTTATCGCTCCCCTGGTGGCCAGGGATGCCGGGTTGGGTGAGATCGGTCGGATGGGTCTCCTGATGACACCCAGGCAGGGTCCCAGGGTCAGGTTAGGGGTAGTAACAACCAGCCTGGCGCTCATCCCGGATCGGCGTATTTCTAATGAGGCGGTGATCGATTTCTGCACAATCTGTAAAAAATGTGCCCAGAACTGCCCCAGCCGCTCCATCCCTTTTGGTCCTCGAGAGGAGATCGACGGTGCTGTGCGCTGGCGGATCAATCCAGAGAACTGCTTCCATTACTGGAATGTGATCGGGACCGACTGCGGTATATGCATGACCGTCTGTCCTTATTCTCACCCCGATTCACGGCCCCATAATTTCCTGAGAATGGGCATTGCACGTTCAGGATTTATCAGGCGCGCTGCGCTGGTAGCAGATGACCTGTTTTATGGGAAGAAACCGCCGCCGCGCAATGCACCGGACTGGACGCAGGTGCCTTAATTTCCTTATTTGTCTGAAATTTTTAGATCCAAATTGTCAATCGCCCCAATTTTAGTACGTTTTCACGCTTGGCTGGATTTATTGCTGTTCTCGAGGGGTGTTTCTTCCTGTGAAGGTTCTGGTGATATTTCAGTTTTTTGCAGGCTGCGCATGGCAGAAAAGAATTGGGGCAGGGTTACCTGGGGGAAGCGCGGCCAGGTGGCGACTAGAATGATGACCAAGTAAGCTACCATGACAAGACCATAGATGGGGGCTTGACACAGGGCAATATAGAGCATTCCGCCATATGGTGGTGCCTGGACCGCCCAGGCCAGCTCCAAGGAGCGGTAGCGCCAAAGCACCAGGGCACACAAAACGACGTAGCTCACCGCCAGCCAGGCGGAAAGGTAATTTGAGAATACGAGATAAGTCATTACCCCCAGGCTAACAGCAATATCGATCTCCAGGTCGTGTTCACCGACCCAGGTTTGCGCCCGTGAAGGTTCCCTGCGGGCCAGCGGTCCGTCCAGTACATCCGTGATCCAGGCGATCACCAGGATGATCACCGCCAGCGGCAGCCCCTCAGCCCCCTTGCTGGTACCGATCCACAGCAGAACCCATGCCGATCCAAACCGTGAGGCCGTAAGTATGTCCGCGATCACCTTTGTGGACATGATCAATCGAAGCCTCCTTGATCAAAATGTACCATATATTTTGATCAAAATTTTAGGAAATTCTATTATTCAGGACGGGGAATCATGCTATTCTGCATCAACCAGTTCAGCATTTCCATCATCTGGATTAAAAATTCCTGTTGCATAATGAAAAGGTGGACTTCATAGATGGATTTACTCAATTGCATCGCCGCAGTAGCATTGAAGGTATAGATTTTATTAGGTGATCTGGGCGGAGAAATGCACGCCAGAAACGTAAGGCTTCTAGAATACAGCGCTTTTCCGTGATACCCGAAATTTTTTTCCAGCACTCGCCAGCTCTGCGGGCAAAGGGTGGCAGAAAAGTAGCGGGTGAGTTCCTACGAAAAGCGTATGAGTATATGAGGACGTTTGCAGGGCGGACCAGCGCTGCAGACCTGCGGTGCTGCAACCTGGAGAATTCCAGAGAAAACCGTGGACTCCAGGCATCATACCTGGAGTAGTTCGGATGATATTGAATTGTTTGCCTTGACCCTAAGCAGTTCACGGAAATTTCTTCTTACTCATCCGAACCCGGGAAAAAATAAAGTAGTCTTATATGGTAAGATATACCAATTTAAGATTCCATTTCAACTGGCTTGTGCTTGCTAAGGAGCGGAGATGTATACCTTATACGAATGGGTTAAATTCCTCCACGTCATCGCCTCGGTTACTTTCATGGTCTCGCATGGGGCTTCCATCGCTATCTCCTTTCGGTTGAAAGGGGAATCGGACATGGACAAGGTCAAAACCATGCTGGACCTCTCCGGAACGATGTGGGTGGCGATGATGCTCTCACTGGTGGTGGCAGCAATTGCAGGGGTGGTCCTGGGATTCATGCTTCGCTGGTGGTCCCAATGGTGGATTTGGATTTCGACCGTTTTGCTGCTGGTGATCACGATCTGGATGTTCACCATAGGCCAGGGTACCTTTCACAAATTGCGCAAGGCGTTGGGCATGCCCTACCAAGCGGGAGGCAGGGAGATGCCTGCGGAGGAACCAGCCCCGGTTGAGGAAAGTAAAGCGCTGATCGCCAAAACCCGCCCGCACCTGATGCTGCTGGTGGGATACGGCGGTTTCGTGGTCATCATCTGGCTGATGATGTTCAAACCTTTTTAACCTGTAAGAATAACTTTTAAAAGAATTCATTCCCCAGGATGCGAGGCTGGGGATTTTTTTACGGGTGGAAACCATACAGGTAAGCACTTATTCCATGAAAAAAGAAATTACCAGTATTTTCAGGTTGACGTTTTGACCGTTTACCTTTAAGATAGGATTCAGCACATATATTCTATTTACGAAACCAGCGCAGGCACATCTTTCGCTGAAAATATCCCGAAGCAGGAGTAGAACATGGAGATCGGTTTGGTCCATAAGATCGATATCGATAATGAAATGCAGCAGGCGTACCTGGATTACGCCATGAGCGTGATCGTGGCCCGGGCTCTGCCGGATGCCAGAGACGGTTTAAAGCCAGTTCACCGCCGCATACTATATGCCATGCACGATATGAACATCACCCCGAATTCAGCGCACAAGAAATCAGCCCGCATCGTGGGTGAGGTCTTGGGGAAATATCACCCCCATGGTGATATGGCAGTTTACGATGCGATGGCCCGCATGGCCCAGGATTTCTCGATGCGGGCGCTATTGGTGGACGGGCAGGGAAATTTCGGCAGCATGGATGGTGACTCTCCAGCTGCCATGCGCTACACCGAAGCCCGCTTGACCGAGCTGGCCTCCCACATGCTCACGGATATCGAGAAGAACACAGTCAACTTCATCGAGAACTTCGACGGAACATTGACTGAACCGGATGTGTTGCCTGCAGCTGCTCCTAATTTGTTGGTTAACGGCGCTACGGGAATCGCAGTTGGCATGGCAACCAGCATACCCCCGCATAATCTGGGCGAAGTGATCGATGCCCTCAAATTCCTGTTGGAGAAATGGGATAAGCAGGATGATATCTCCGTTGAGGATTTGATGCAATTCATCAAGGGACCAGATTTTCCCACCGGAGGGTTGATCATCCAGGAGACCGATGGCGATTCTCTGGTCAGTGCTTATGGTACAGGGCGGGGGAAAGTCACCGTCCAGGCTCGCGCCCATTTAGAAGAGATGAGCCGGGGGCGTAACCGGATCATCGTCACCGAACTGCCTTACATGACGAATAAAGCCACGCTGATCGAGCGCATTGCCACGCTTGCCAGGGAGGAAAAACTGGAAGGCATCGCTGACCTGAGGGATGAATCGGATCGCCAGGGTATGCGGATCGTGATCGAGATGACAAAGACCGCCGATCCGGAGGAGATCCTCAAATCGCTCTATAAAAGCACGCAGATGAGGAACACCTTCAGCTTCATCATGCTGGCCTTGGTTGACGGAGAACCCCGCATGCTGACCTTGAAGCAGGCGCTGAGGGTATACCTGGAACATCGCCTGACAATCGTCAAGCGCCGGAGCGAATTTGACCTGGAGCGTGCCCGGCGCAGGGCTCATATCCTGGAAGGTTTGCAAATTGCCCTGCAGAACCTGGATGAAGTGATCAAGCTGATCCGCGGTTCACAGAGCGTGGATATCGCCCGCCGGCGATTGATGAAGAGCTTCAAATTAACCGAAATTCAAGCCACGGCTATCCTTGACATGCAGCTGCGGCGACTGGCTGCCCTGGAGAGAAAGAAGATCGACCAGGAATACCGGGAGGTCAGTGCCTTGATCAAGGATCTGGAAGCGCTGCTGCGATCACCGCGCAAGATGCGCCAGGTAGTCAGTGACGAATTAACTGTGATCAAGGAAACCTTCGGCGATCCAAGGCGGACACAGGTCGTTCACCTGGGGGAAGGTGAAACCAAGTCTGCCATGCTGACTGCCACGGACCTCGTGCCGGATGAATCTGTGTGGGTGATGGTTTCTCCGGAGGGTCTCATCTCCAGAACGATGGATGACAAACCACCGCGAATCAGCGGCCGCGATGTCGCCAAGATTCTAGTCAAAGCCCAGACCCGGGATACACTTTATCTCGTGGCGAGCAATGGTGAAGCGGCTGCGATCCCCATGCATGTGCTGCAGACTGCGGATAAACCAAGTGAGGGCACGCCATTTAATAAAATCAGCCCGCTCTCGGATCAAAATGAACTGGTCGCGGCCTTCAGCCTTCCCCCGAAGGAAGAGAGAGCTGAGGAGGGTTACCTGCTGACTGCCACGTACCAGGGCATGGTCAAGAAGTCTCCATTGAGTGATATCCCTGGTCCTTCAGCACAATCTTTCACGATGGTGAAGGTAAATGAAGGGGATGAACTCGGTTGGTACCATATGACCGCTGGAAAGAATGAGCTATTGCTGGTGACCGCCAACGGGATGGCAATCCGCTTCTCTGAAGAAGAAGTGCGTAGCATGGGATTGGTAGCTGCAGGCGTGATGGGCATCAAGCTGCAGGAGGGTGACTACCTGGTGGGGTCCACCTTGGTCCCGGTTCAAGGAGAGATCCTTCTGGTGGCGACCGATGGCTCAGCGAAACGCCTAAGTCCCCGGCAGTTCCCGCGGCAGGGACGTTATGGTCAGGGTGTGATCGCCTGGAAACTACCTGAGGATGTACAGGTTGCTGGAGTTACCTCTGGAAAAGGCACCCAGCGGGTAACAGTTGAATTTGCGAAGATGGCGACGAAATCAATGCGCATAGATGATGCACCGCTGCAGGGAAGAACTGCCCGAGGTAAACAGGTCCTCGCAATGAAAGCCGGGGACCGGGTAACAGATATCGTTGATTTGCGGGAATTTCCCCGCCAGGCGGCTAATAAGACCTCTTCAAAATCAAGCGCAAGAGGTACTTCTCGCAGAACCAGTACAGGGAAAACCACTACTCGCTCGAGAGCTAAAAAGGGATAAATTTATCCAGTTTCTTTTCCGGTGATGGTGAAAAACGAATAATGGTAAGTGATCTTACCTTTGTATAGCCCAAAGGTATCGTTACCGTTGAATACTTCACCCAGATCCGAAGTCGCGGTCCAGGTTAGATGGCGTGAATTACCTTTTCCGCTAAATCCGGTGTGGACAAATTTTGCATTGGGAAGCAGGCTGAAAAACAATGCCTGGTACCAGATGCGCATGTCATCGTACCCTTGAACAGAGCGTGCCGCGGTGATATGGACACCATTGGGATTATACAATTGGAGTACTTGTTCAGGATCATGGTTATTTAGTGCCTCGATATACCGTTCGGTAATATCCTCGGGCTTGGTTTGGGGGAACCAATCATATTCAGAGCTGGTTTTCCAGACTTCAGGTAAATTTGCCCGGCAAGAATCCCAGCTGTACAAGTTCACGGCGGGCAGGTTCAAGCGCTTGGCTGTCTCCAGGAAGTCGGTAATTTCTTCAGGTGCGGGTTTCCAGCCCCTCTCTTTGAATGCAGCCCCGGTGGGAATGATCGGTCTTTGAGGCGTCATGGACTGATATTCGCGTACACAGCGGGTAAGTTGCTCTCCAGCATGGGGGGAGAACATCCAATACACTTGTGGCATGACGTAGTCACAGCCTTCAAGGAATTCCCGCCAGGGTAGTTGCGGGTGGTAAGATGGGAAGCGGTAGGAGCTGAGTGCAACCGGCTTGTTGGGTAAGCCCTCCCGCAATCGAGACATGAATATCTTCGCCGCAGCTGCTTTCCCCCGTTCTTTATATGGCCCCTCAGCATCAATGACATATCCATCTAGTTGCAGGGTTTGAACACGCTCGATGGCCTTGCTGGCCTCACCTACAGGGTTATCGCCGCGCACATAATGCCAGCCCCAAACCTGAATGCCGGCATCGCGTAATTTGCGCGCCAGGGGAGGCACCAGGTCTACGCCTTCATAAATATTATAAGAGACGACTCCATCCGCGATCTTTATCAGGAGGTGAGTCAGCTGCGCCTCACCCGCTAAAGAAGCAATCGCTTGCGGATCGCCTTTCTCGCAACTCGGAATCTTCCAGATAAAAAAGCCTTTTCCCTGGAGTGTGTTCATATACCCACCGAATATAGTAGATCAGGGACTGTTGAGTGCCGCTCTCATGACACTCATCACAGCCGCTTGATTGGGTAGCAGCACCTGAGCGCCACCAGGGGTGACCCAGCTGGTCACCTGTCCTCGCCCAATATAGTAATTTTCGATATTCTTCGTTTTCCTGATGCGGGCAGCAATTGGGATCAATGGGATGATATTATTCATATTGATATTTGTGGTCACATTTTCTGCATAAATCCGGTATAGCTCTGGAATTTTTGCAATGGTATAAAGATTGATCAGCTTGTCAACGATAGCTACAATCACCTCTTGCTGGCGGCGGTTGCGGTCAAAATCGCTGGTAGACATGCGTGATCTGGAATAGTAGAGTGCCAAGGTGCCATCCATGTGGTTTACCCCGGCGGGAATTGTTACCCAGCCGACGGAAGTATATTCACTCAGCGGTTGAGAGGCATAGACATCGACACCTCCCAAGCTGTCGACTAACTCGACAAAAGACCAGAAATTGATCAGCACGTAATAATCAGGTCTCACCCCAAAATTGTATGCGAAAGTATCTGCGATGGTTTCAAAACCCCCGCGTGCGAGAGCTGTGTTAATCCGGTTGGTGGTATATCCCGGGATGGTTACGTAAAGGTCGCGGGGAAACGAGGTGATGTTAATGGAATTATCTGCGGGATTTATGGTGATTAACAAGATTGTATCGGTGCGAAAGCCGCCGGTCCCGAAGCGCTGGTCTGAACCCAGGAGAAGGATGTTCACCTGACCTTTAGGCTGGGGGAGGAGCCCGACAGGGGTTGAATTGGAGTCCTGGTTTGCGGTGAATGAGCCAATTTCCTGAGTAGGTTCTGGGGTTGGTGGGGCAGGGGTGGGTGATGGCAGGTATGTTGCCGTAGGGGGGAGCGGTTGAAAAGGAGTCGCCGTGGCAGTTGCGTTCACTGGTACGAAGAGAAAATCAGGATTCATGCTCACCGCGGCAGGAGCAGCAATTGGTGCCATTGGGAAATTACAGGCCGAGATTAAGCTGGTGATTGCGGTGAGGATGAAAGGGAGCTTGATGCGCATTGTTTTTCTTAAGCCCGTTTGGAGAAGATTTTCCATTGCAATAGTAACAGAAATTCGAGAGACTGCCAGCTTTTTTTCAGGGGGAAGGGATAGGGGAGGGAGGCGTGCGTACAGATATATTATTGTCTGTTGGTGTGATGCTTGGTATTGGTGTGCTCGTCGCTGAGGGGGGAGGTTCTGTTGGCGAGATAGCGGTGGGACTGAGGGTGGGGACAGGTAAACGCGGTACGAACAATCTCTGACCGGTGCGGATTTGATCGGAAATCAGGCAGTTGGCAGCCTTGATCTGACTGACGGTTGAGCCTACTCGTTGGGCGATATTGAACAGCGTATCTCCTGCCTGAACGATGTAAATCAGCCAATAAGAAGGTGGTCCACAGGTTACCACAGTAGTGGTTGGATAGATAGGTGGCATAAACAGGATCATGCCCGGATCTAACCTCGAATCAGAGAGACAATTTGCGTCTGCCAGCGCTTGCGGGGTTAACCCTGCAGCTGCAGAGAGTTTGTTCAATGTGTCTGAACTTTGCACGATATAGACTACCCAGCCTTCAGGTGGTTTGCAGGATGTGACCGCAAGTGATGAGCTAGGAGTTATTATTGATGTTTCTGTCGGTTGGATAGTACGAGTTGCAGTCGCCTGCAATATGGCTGTCTTCACGGTTGGAGATGGAGTCAGCAGGGCTGGGGTGTTTATATCGATGCTTTCTAATGTGGGGTAAGAGGCAAATGAGTTGCTCTGCCTACCTTCAGCAAATGCCAGCAGGATGCCTCCCAGGACAAGGATGATTGAGAACCCGGCTGCCAGGGCACCCACGAGCACGCTGCTGATACCAAGGAACCCATTCTTCACTTAGCCTGTTCTTCCTTTCCTGTCGGCGAGACATTCTCCAACTGGTGGGTTAGTTGCTGAATTTTTTGGATTGATTTACGATAACTCGTGTTAAGGTCAGCGATCTCAGCGTTTAGTTGGATATTTTCAGCTTGGATACTTTCTATCGTTTTGTTAGATTGTGCCAGCTGGGTATTCAATGAAAGGCGCTTTTTCTGATAATCGAATATCTCTGTAAGGGAATCCGCAACGTCTGCCAGGTAATTTTGATCCGCTGCCGTCCATGCGCGTTCGGAATATGGGGAAAGCAAGACCAATGCCCGATCCGAATCCCCACTTTTGGCGAGGATGGGCGTGGCTAGCAGGGAACCTGAAATCGTTATGTTTAATATCTTCTCAAAGCCAGCCAGGTCCGGGATATTCCCCTCTGCTGGCAGGTGCAGCGGACGCCCCTGGCGCAACGATTCGGATAGGACTGGAACAAGTTTACTATCGAAGGTTGCCGTGCCAATTTTCTCCTTCCGAACCAGATCGTAGCCGCAGTGCAGGGTAATGTGGTTTTTAGCATCTGGGGGGGAGATCATCAGGCAGATGTCTGCGTTTAGTGCAGCTGAGGCCAGGCCGGTGATCGCTTGGCATTGCTCCATGGGTTTGGACGTGCTGAATAGTGTCTCCAAATTCTGAAATATCTCGATATATTCGCTGTGCGCCCCGGATTTTTCAGCTGGAACAGGCAGGCTGAAACGGGTTGGCAGGGTGAGAAGAAGTGGATAAGCTGCTATCTGGCTTAACCTGATAATGCCTGGGAAATCACCTAGAGGCAGCGGGCTGATCAGATAAACCAGCTGACCGAGAAAGAACAAGGTGAACATGCCCAGACCGATGCCGTATCCCTCTGGGCGGCGAAAGGTCAGGATCACAATGGCTCCCAGGGTGATGAGCAAGGAAAATCCTGTCCAGAGTAGATCAACACTGCTGCCATTGAAATTCGATTCGACTGATTGATTCAGCCACCATAACCCGCTCCCTACTGTTGAAATCAGGACGATCAGGCTGAGAATAGTTGCTGCAGAATCCCCCTGGCGGGATTTCTGGGGGAAGATCCAAAGCCAGCCAATAATTATCAAGTTGAAAGTGCTGGTCGCCCGATCCAGTATCGGCAACCAGATTCCTAAGGTGGGGAAGAACCTGGCGAAACCCGCTGTGATGATCAGCACAAATTGTGCCAAGAGGAGCATGCTCAGGCCGATGACCATCCGGCGTCCTTCTGCCAAGACCCCTCTTTGCCAGAGATTTATCGCTCCAGGCAAAGCACCGGCAATGGAAAATGCCAGTACAAGATGATAGACCAGGTTGCCTGGAGGGACAGCCAGGAGGATAATAATTTGTTCGTAAAAGGATCCATCCATGTTTGTTTACTAAGAGCGATTATAGCATGCTGATAACCCAAGGGCAAAGGTCTTACAAGGTTGACAAAACAATGTTTCCGGGTACAATAGCTCGGCAAGCCGAAGTGGCGGAACTGGCAGACGCGCTACGTTCAGGGCGTAGTGAGCTTTACGCTCATGTGGGTTCGACTCCCACCTTCGGCACTCAAAATTTCCATTACTTTGCCATGTTCCCAGCCTGCATGATCTGGGATTTTTCTTTTAATCTGCCCGGCATAGTACTTGCATCAAACCAGAGGCTGAGGTAAGATGAGATCATGAAGCGAACCTGGCTTGGTTGGAAATATGCCCTGCTGGTTATCGGTTTAGTTGTCCTGACGCTCCTTGTAATGGATTTTAACAACCGCATGGCTGAACTGAGGCGATTGAGCGACAGGCGTGATGATGTGGCCTTCGAGGCTACTAACCTAATGAACACGCAGGTATTTCTGGAGACTCAGATTGCTTATGCAACTTCCGAAGCCGCGGTGGATAAGTGGGCTTACGAAGAAGGGCATATGGTCCGGGAGGGCGAAAACCTGGTGATTCCCTTGGAATATCCAGGATTCACCCCGGAAGTCACTGTTCTCCCGACTGCAACACCTGAACCGGAAAGTAATTTCCAGATTTGGCTTTCCCTTTTCTTAGAGTCACGTTAACTTTTTGATATTTCCTTGACCAATGCTGATGGGGATGCTATAATCCTTCCGCCTCAAAGGGGCATCAACGATGCGGGGTGGAGCAGAGGCAGCTCGTCGGGCTCATAACCCGAAGGTCAGAGGTTCGAATCCTCTCCCCGCTACTCTGAAAAAGGCACCTAGAAAGGTGCTTTTTTGTTTAATTGTTGGTGAAACCATGGAAGGGATCGGTCGGTTCCATTGGTTGACGAGTCAATTAAATGAACCTAGAAGAAAAATCGAGAAGATAGAATTCATTATAAGCCCGAGATCGTGAGTAGTTGATCGGGCTGAAAAATAACCGATGAAGATTGTGTTAGTAGGGAGGGAAATTGTTGATTATTCCCATGGAAGAGTCAAGTAGCCAGTACAGGAGGCTCAGATATCTCAACGAGATCATGGTTAAACAAATCTTCGAGATGGCTGGTCTGTTAACTGTCCACCATTCATTCAAGGGTAATTACAATATTTCCTTTTTTTTGACCCGTTTCGAGATACCGGTGAGCTTCAGCTGTCTGTTCCAATGGATAGCTTCGATCGATGATCGCTTTTATCGCTCCGGCCTCAATCAGGCCTTGGAGGAAGGCGAAGTCTTCGATGTATCTTCCAACAGTCCTCGGTGCCCAGAAGATGACCTTCTTATCGCTCCTCCGCGCCATCCACTGCCATCGAACGATCTGTGACAGCTGCGGAACGGCCGTCAGATAGCGTCCGCCGGGGTTTAGTCGATTCATAAAACTGGAAAATGAGCTCTTGCCGATCACATCAAAAATCACATCATAGGTCTCACTGCTTTGGGTGAAATCTTCTTGAGTGTAATCAATGACGTGGTCGGCGCCAATGGAGCGCAGCATGTCCAGTTTTCCGGTGCTGTCCACACCTGTCACCTCAGCCCCGAAGTACTTGCAAATCTGCACCGCGTAGGTGCCCATATTTCCACCGGCACCATTGATCAAAACCTTCTCTCCTCCCTGAATATTGGCCTTCCTGAGCATAAATACCGGGTCAAGTCCGCTAACTGGAAGGGTGGCGGCTTCCTCGTAGGTTATGTTCGCTGGTTTGATGAAGAGTACCCCTTTTTCAGACAGACACGTATACTCCGCATACGTCCCCAAACGAAAGCCGCTCCATCCAATGACCTGATCGCCCTTTCTGAATCGTGTAACCTTGAGCCCGACTGCTTCAATTTCCCCGGCCAGATCCTGCCCCGGGATATGACCAAGAAGCCTGGACTTGCCAGTTGCTTCGGATGGGCGAGCCTGAAGGTTGGTTGCCCCAGCGGTTGTCGCGTGGATTCGGATCAAGACTTCATGGCTCTTCGGGATGGGTCTTGGCACCTCTTGGAGTTGTAGCCCACTGCTTTCATAGACAATAGCTTTCACGAGTTACCTCCGACTCGGACCGTGGCTCTCTCAGACTCTGGGGTCATGGTCCACAATGATGACAATTTTGCCTTGCACGTGTCCGCTCGCAAGGTATCTCATGGCCTCATCCGCTCCAGTCAAGGGGTAGCTCCGGTCGATCACCGGGGCGACCTTGCCAGCTTCCACAAGCTCTTTCAAAGTGATCAAAT
>CP070764.1:1705966-1716274 GCA_020349245.1 Chloroflexota bacterium
GAAAAGAATTGACGAGTTTGATTATGTTGTTATAAACCATGATAATCAATTGGATGCTACCGTTGATACAATACTTGCCATTATTTGCGCCGAACACCATCGCACCATTCCCCAAAAGGTAACCCTGTGACCCAAGAACAACCTGATAGTAATTATCCTCCCGCATCATCATATTCCCAATATCCTCAAGAATTACCTCCCCAAGCTCCCCCTCCACCACAGAGGGTGGCTGTCAGCACACCCTCCAGCCGCCCTTATGTCACCTATTCGCTGCTGGTCATCAATATATTGGTTTTCCTTCTGCAATCAGCAGGGGATGTACTGTTTGGATTCGACCTCGTGGCGAGCATGGGGATGAAGGTAAATGAGCTCATCCTGCAAGGGGAATACTGGCGATTGATCACGCCGATGTTCCTGCATGGCTCCATCCTCCATTTGGGCTTTAATATGTATGCCCTGTTCATCTTCGGTCCTGGATTGGAGCGTTATTATCGACATGGACGTTTCTTGGTCTTGTTCTTCCTGGGTGGTTTTGCCGGAAACGTATTTTCCTTCATATTTTCTGCATCCAACTCCCTGGGTTCATCAACAGCTATCTTTGGGTTGTTAGCAGCCGAAGGTGTATTTCTGTATCAAAATCAAAGGGTTTTTGGTGGAGTTGCCCGGCGAGCGCTCAATAATATTATTATGATCGCGGTTGTAAACCTGATCATCGGTCTATCTCCCGGCATTGACAATTGGGGACACATGGGAGGGCTGCTGGGTGGGGCGATCTTCGCCTTCTTAGGTGGACCGATTTTAGAAGTAAAAGGAATGATCCCGGATGTTGTGGTCGCCGATGCAAGAGAATCAAGCGCGGTTTTTAGGGCCGCTATTATTGATTTTCTGATATTCGGTTTTCTGGCTTTTGTCACCCTCTATTTGCGCGGCAGCTGATTGATGATCCCGCTGGATTACTTATTCGGAGAATTTCGGCTGCCGTTTTTCTAGAAATGCCTGCAAACCCTCTTTAAATTCTGCACCATGCTTGGCAATGTCCTGCAGATAGGCTTCATAATCCAACACACTTTCCAGGTTGGGGAATTGAGCATTGTTTAAAGCTCGTTTCGCTAGACCGAAGCTTCGTACCGGTCCATTGGCAATCTCCTGCGCCCATTCTTCTGTCATGCGCTTGAATGTCGCTTGAGGTACCAGGCGGTTGATTAAACCCCAATCTAACGCCTGTTGTGCACTGATAGGTCGGTTGGTGAAGGCGAATTCTGTAGCTCGGGCAAGGCCAATCAGCTGGGGGAGGAAGAGCGATACCCCGGAATCAAAACTTAACCCTATCCCCAGAAAACCCACAAAAAACTGCGCTCCTTCCGAGGCAATTCTCAAATCACAAGCCAGGGCTACGCCAAAGGCAGCACCAGCAACAGGACCGTTGATCGCGGCGATCACGGGTTTTTCCAATCTGCGGATCTGCAGGATCAGCGGGTTAAATGATTGCAGCAAGTGATTGCGGAAAGATTCATTTCTCAGGCGAAAGACTTCTTCAAGATCGTGGCCTGCACTGAAAATATTCCCACTCCCGGCCAAGAGCACACAACGAACCTTCTCATCGTTTTTAGCCTGGCGGAAGAGCCGTTGGATTGTAAAGACGATCTCTTCCGTGAATGCATTGGCCTTGGGATGATTGAGTGTTATGCGCAGCACACCAGATTTTTGCTCGCTCAGCACCAGGTCAGTTTCTGGCATGTGACCTCCTCATTATTCTCTGTAGTGATTTGCTTGGAATAAAATAATAAGGCGGAAAATCTACTTTCCGCCTTATCTTTGCTGGTTGAAATTATGCCTCCCTGGTAACGAGGTTCCTGGTTTTCAGAAAAACTGAACCTACAGGTCAGGAAAGTCTAAGTCTCCTTCCTCGCTATCTCCAAGGTCGTCATCATAACCAAACTGAAGTTCAATGCCTTCATTCGATAGCCTGATCCAGAGCAGCAGAAGGTGACCCTCTTCCGTTTCAATGAATCGCGCGGCAACAATTGGCGCTTCTACCTGTAAACCGTCAGCGGTGCGGTATTCCAGGGAGATCGGTTGTTGGTGGCGCCAAGCCCGATGGCAGCGCTCGACTAGTTCAGGACCATTAAATGTTCTCAAGCGAGTCATCACGATCTCGCTGAGATGGGGACTTTCACTTAAACCCAAGGCCCATTCATCTGTCACCGTTTCAAATGTGGGAGGTGGGCCTTCTATGATCGTTATTTTGTCTTCCATCCTTATTTACCAATAATGCAAATAGATTCACATCCTTTAAACTCGAATCATACCATGATTTGATTATCAACAAATTCCACTTCTGTTGGGATGATGGTATTCTTATAGAAGATTAATTTATCAATTGAATAACCCCGCTTACCTGCAGGGTATAATTCCGGAGAACTGGACCAAAATGCATAAACTTGTGATCATGATTGAAGAAATTCCCAACGAGGCACAATTCGATGAGACGTGGCCGGAGTTCCTCCACGTGTCGGAAAGGATGCCGGGATTGGTCAAGGAGGCAACCTGCCGTGTCGAGAGCTCTCTCTATGGCAGTGTTCGCCCAATCTTGGTGCATGAATTGTATTTTGATTCGCTGGATGAGCTAAGAGCGGCGATGAGCTCCCCGGAGGGCAGGTCAACAGGAGAACTGCTCCAGCAAATGACCGCCGGGCGGATTAATCTTTTCATCGCCGATCACAAAGAAGATCTTATCGAAAATATCCAAAGCTTCCAGCACAACGAAAACAATGCAGCAAAAACCTGAGCTCGATCCTTCCCATCTGTCAAATTTTATGCAGGTAAACCAGATCCCCGGAGAAATCCTTCATTTGGAAGTGCCGACACCCACGGTGGAAGCTGCAGCTGCTGCTGTTGGAACTGAACCTGATAATATTGTAAAATCCCTCCTTTTTTATGTTGGGGAAGGTTATATTTTGGCAATTACCTGCGGGGCGGAGCACATCGAACGTCGGGCACTCGCTGTCCATTTCATGGTTGGACGCAAAAAAGTAAAATTGGCTGACCCGCTTACTGTCCTTGAAGAAACAGGTTTTCAGGTTGGGGCGATGCCGCCATTTGGACATTTGTCTCCTTTACCGACAATCATCGATCGACGAGTCCTGGAAAAGCAGGTGGTATATGCAGGTGGGGGATCGGAACATACCCTGCTGCGCATCAAACCAGAGACAATCTTGTCAGTGACAAATGCTCAAGTATTGGATTTACTCATTCCTCCTAATCAGGATGGAAATACTCGGGCAGATTCGTGAAGATGAATTCAGATAAGCGAATTCACCCTGTGGGGCGCCTTGTGCTGTTTCTGTTGATGGTGGGGATTATCGTCATAGGTTACCAGGCATATCGTTGGTTCAATGGCCAAGGTCGGCGTGCTCCCCAGGTTTTTGCCTGGCTGCGCGATCCTCAATCCTATCAGCACTGGGCAGTTAAATCCGGCCAGCGATGTGGAGCGGTGCCATTCGCGATGCCGACGGATGGATTCATTGGATTTTTATGGGGAGACTCCTTCCGACCCGGACACAGGCACCAGGGATTGGATATATTTGGTGGTGAAGCGCTCAACCAAACCCCTGTGATTGCCGCCTATCCCGGCTACCTATCCCGGCTGCCAGATTGGAAATCGTCGATAATCATCCGTATTCCAGACGACCCGCTAATGCCAAGCCGGCAGATCTGGACATACTATACACACATGGCAGACCAGGAGGGAAATTCGTATATTGTTCCTGAGTTTCCTGCTGGTACCCATGAAGTCTTTGTAGAAGCGGGAACACTGTTGGGATATCAGGGAAATTTCTCAGGCGATCCAAATAATCCTGTCGGAATCCACCTGCACTTCTCAATCGTTAAAGATGATGGTCGTGGAAAATTTCAAAACGAACTCGAATTCAGCAATACGATCGATCCCTCACCGTATCTGGGTTTACCGGTAAACGCTGAAGAAAACCAGGGAGATATTCCTGTATGCCCAACAGTGGTAGAGTCTTCCTGAACACAAGGCAAATTGTACAGATGATTATGTCTAATGATATGCAATTCTTGACCCTGGGGTAAAGACATGGACTTTACAAATAAAGTTGTTTTGATCACAGGAGCTGGGCGTGGAATTGGTCGAGAGATCGCATTTTCTTTTGCCAAGCTAGGCGCTAGGGTTGCTGCCAACGATATCACGCCGATCAACCTCGATCCGACCGTTCAGCAAATTAATACTGCAGGAGGGATCGCGGCGGATTTTGTGGCGGATATCTCCAAGAAAATGCCCGTCCAGGCCATGGTTTCACAAATTCTCGAACAATGGGAGCGGATCGATATTCTCATCAATAATGCCGGAGTAGAACCTCACGCACCGCTATTGGAATTAGATGCATGGGATTGGCAACGCACCATCGATGTAAATTTAAGCGGTCCGTTCTACACTACGCAGGTCGTTGGGCGAATCATGCGCGAACAAGGAGGAGGAGTGATAGTAAACATCGCTTCGATTGCCGGGCGGGCTCATGGATTGAAAGATCGTTCATCGTATGTGGCAAGCAAGATGGGTCTCATCGGTTTGACTCGTGAAGCCGCTCGTGAGTTAGCTGAATACAATATTCGGGTCAATGCGGTCTGCCCGGGCGTTATTGAAACCGAAATGACAGCCGGGTTACGGCAGAATGAGGCAATGGTAGCAAAATGGTTGGAAGATATCCCCCAATCCCGACTTGGAGATCCCCAGGATGTGGCGAACCTGGTGCTCTTTTTATGCACTGATGCCGCGAAATACATTACCGGTCAGGCGATCAATGTGGATGGTGGGAAAGTGATGAACTGACCAGTGTGGGTAGAGTTAGGTTCCAAGAAGATAAATAATTAGGAGCTCAATATGGAAGACTATTCAACAATCCTCGTCGAAACTCACCAGCGAGTAGGGTTAATCAGGCTTAACAGGCCAGAAGCACTCAATGCGTTAAACGCCACTATTCTCAAGGAGCTTAATACCGCCTTGCAATCTTTTGATGGCGATGAAGGTATCGGTGCCATGGTGATCACTGGGGATGAGCGTGCTTTTGCTGCTGGTGCAGACATCAAGGAGATGGCTGATTCTTCGGCTGTGGAAATGCTGCAGCGTGACAACATATCTGCATTTGACAGGATTATGGAAATCACCAAACCAATCATTGCAGCTGTTTCGGGTTGGTGCCTAGGAGGCGGGAACGAGCTGGCGATGTCGTGCGACATGATCATTGCTTCTGAAAGTGCTAAATTTGGGCAGCCGGAAATCAACCTGGGGGTAATCCCGGGCGCAGGTGGCACCCAGCGCCTGACGCGGGCGGTTGGCAAGGCGGTCGCCATGGAAATGGTGCTCAATAACCGAACTTTACCTGCCCGGGAAGCTCTGGAACACGGGCTGGTAAACCGCGTGGTACCGGTGGAGACTTACTTGGAGGAGGCGCTTAAATTAGCCAGAGAGATCGCGGATCGGGCACCATTGGCAGTTCGCTTTGGAAAAGCGGCTGTTAACCGGGCCTTTGAATCTGCTCTCCGCGATGGACTGGCTGAGGAGCGAAGCGCATTCTACTTTCTCTTCTCCAGCCAGGATCAAAAAGAGGGAATGCAGGCTTTTGTTGAAAAGCGCAAACCCACCTGGCAGGGTAAATAAGTAATCCAAATCAGAAGAAAACGAAGCATCCCTGGTCGAAGGGAAATCTGTTCTCCTTCGACCAGGGATGCTTGGATAATCTCAACAGTATCTATAGATGGAAAATGCTTAGCAAGCTGGTCCGTTCTTCTGGGATCAGCTCATGAGATGGAGGGAGTGAAAATCCACGATTGCAGGTCACATAGCTAATCTGTTGCTTGTTCTGCATCTTCTGCTTCTGGTTCCACTCTGGCGGTAATTTCCACGTGCTCTTCCATGGTAACCTGACCACGCAGGAAAGCTCCTTCCTCTGTAGAGAAAGCCGCGGTGACCACGTTTCCCCAGACGCGACCCGTCGAACGAATCTCGAGTTTTTCGGCGACGATGTCTCCCCGAACCGCGCCAGCCACAATAACAACGTTTGCCCGCAGCTCTTGGCAGTTTATGCGACCGGTTTCTCCAACCACCAGCAAACCCTGCAGTTGAATATCCCCATCGAGAGCACCTTCGATGCGGACGCCTCCTTTGCCACTCAGCTGACCTTTCCAAACAACCCCTGGGCCGATTACTGAAGTAACCCGGTCAGTGGATGCTGGGAGATCAGATAGTGGTTGTGTATCACTCGTCCTGCGAAACATGTTTTCCTAGTCGATAGATTCTGGGTTGCCTAAGATATTATATCCAGAATCGACAAAGGTGATCTCACCGGTTATTTTCGCAGCCAGGTCGGAGCACAGGAATACTGCCGCGTTACCTACATCTTCGATATATATCGGTTGGTGCAGCGGTGCGAACTCCGGGAAATGCCGGTACAGTTCCTTGAACCCGGAAACACCGGCAGCTGCAAGGGTGCGCACTGGACCGGCAGAGATCGCATTGACCCGCACGCCTTGTTTACCAAAATCGTAGGCCAAGTACCGTACAGAGGATTCCAGCGCGGCTTTAGCAACCCCCATTATGTTGTATTGTGGAGATACCTTCTCTGACCCATATGCTGTCATGGTCAGCAATGCACCCCCAGTGCGGAAATGAGGTTGGAATGCTTTCGCCAGTGCTGTGAAAGAGAAGACGCTGATATCCATGGCGAGATGAAAACCAGCCCGACTGGTGTTGTAATAGAATCCGGACAATTCATCGCGGTTCGCAAAACCGATGGCATGCACCAGAACATCGATTTCACCAAATTCCTCGATCGCCCGCTGCCGCACAGCTTCGATCTGATCATCCTGGGAGACATCGCACTGCTCAACCAAGTTACAGCCGATTGACTCTGCCAGTGGTTTCACACGCCGCTCGAGTGCTTCGCCAGCATAACTCAACCCGATCGATGCCCCGTGCTCGTGGAATGCCTTGGCAATCCCCCAGGCGATGGAACGCTGGTTGGCAACACCGAAGATCATGGCGTTCTTGCCTTCTAGAAGTTTCATTATTCCTCCAGTAAAAGTTTAGAATTTAGCATGGATCTGCTAATGGATAATTAGGAATTCTCCTTCATCGAAATAATCGTGGTTCAGACTCCTAACTACAACCTTGATGGTTTTCCGATCTGATTCCTTGGTGCTGAATGTCCGTAATCAGGATTTCCAAGAGAAATTCCTTATGCGCTGCCATCAGCATCTTTGTAGTAATAATCAGGTACGACCTCAAATCGCCAGGGAATACTTAACCAGGGTTCAGGTACATTGTTAAAACCCACTCTAGGTCCAGTAGTAACGTAATTTTCTGGAATTGGATCTCCGGATTCTACATACAGTTGCGAATCTGGAGCACAGAGATCATACTCGTTGAAAGCGCTGTCGATCGCCAGAGCCTGGCAGAGCTTTGCCGGCCCATCAGTCCAATAGCGGCGAGGTTGCTTCCCACGCCGTGATTCGATGACCTGGATCCCCTCCGTGGGGAAAAACCCGCGGATGAGCACGGCAGCAGGAAATCCCTCCCGCTCAGTGACAAAATTCAGCATCCAATGCATACCGTAGGTAAAGTAAACATAAGCATGTCCAGGAGGACCATACATAGTTTTCGTACGCGGTGTTATTCCTGCTTTTGCGTGACATCCTAAATCTGTCTCTCCCCGGTAAGCCTCAGCCTCGATGATCAGACCACCGATTCGTTCACCATTTTCTACCTTGACCAGGCGCGCACCCAGTAAATCTCTGGCAACTTTGATTGTCGACTGATTAAAAAATGAGCGCTTCAATCGGATAGGATCAACCATATGTTTTATAGGACCACAAGTAGGCAGGGAGACGAGTGTGATTAGGTACGTGAATTGCTCTTTAAGGGGCGGGTAGATTCATTTCGAAAGCGCGGGTCCCTTTCCAATGTCAAGCGAACCCCTTCAGCCAGAGGGACACGCGGTCTGTATCCAAGCGTATCTTTCGCCAAGCTGAGATCTGCGCACATCCTGGAAACACCGGGGTCAGTGCGCGGATTGTACATGATCTCAGCGTTACTCTTGGTGGTCTTTAGAACCATATTGGCGAGCTCCCGGACACTGGTTTCCTGCCCACTGCCGATGTTGATCACCAAGCGATTGATCTTGCGAGCGGTCGCGGCGGCGACCATGGCATTGACTACATCATCAACAAAAACATAGTCCCGGGTTTGGTTGCCATCGCTGTGTACGACCAGAGTCCCACCGCGCACCGCCTGGCGGATAAAATTTGGTATAACAGGTGCGTGCGAGGGGGGCAAGTGCTGACCAGGACCATATGCGTTAAACACGCGTAAGCTGACCGTCTCAATTGCCCAGAGATCGCCGATTGTGCGTACATAATATTCAGCACTCAGCTTGGATACAGCATAAGGCGAGTGAGGATTGGGTGGGGAACCTTCGTCGAGCGGTTGAGTTCCCTGGTCTCCATACACTGCTCCGGAGGAGACAAAAACCACCCTGCGGACGCCGACATCGCGCATCGCTTCCATCAGACTAACCGTTCCTCCCACGTTCACCGCGTTGTATTCGCGTGGGTAAAGCACCGATTCAGCCACCAAGACACGCGCGGCCAAGTGGTATACACAATCAACTTCCTGGAGCAGTGTCCACAACTTGGGTCGGTCATTGACATCTCCCCGGGTGAACAGCACATCAGGAGATAAAGCTTGTGGATCTCCAGTCGAAAGGTCATCCAAACCCCTGACCTGGTGACCTTCGCGTGCTAAGCGATTTGCCAGCGCTGAACCCAAGAAGCCTGCCGCGCCTGTAATTAAAAAATTCATCGTTCGGCGATTATAGCATGAGAAATCATTATATTAACCTGCCCTTAATCCCTGGGTTTGACAGTCAACCTAGAAGGCATTATCATCTGCGCCATGCCGATTAAACGTTGGTTTAAGATTGTTCTGGTCCTGGCAGCTGGAAGTATCCTGCTGGCATTCAGCAATTATCCGCCAGGAGATGAGCTGGAACGTATTCGTGCCTACTCAAGGTCCTTGGAATTTGATTATGTCGGATGGACCCTGAATGCTATTGGGACGAAGTTGACTCAGGCTGCCTTGGAGGCTACTGAGACTCTGACACCAGAAGAACAGCGTCAAATCTTGCTTGGATACCTAGATCTAGTGCGGCGGATTGACGAGGCAGAAGCCCATCTAAATGATATTTATGCAAACCCGGAGGTTAAAAATCCTGATATTGCTTCAAAGCTGGTTCGCAGCCAGCTCGGTGAATTAGAAGCCCGGCGGGAACAGATGGGGCCAATAGCCGAATCGATCATCCAAGCCCAAATCAGTCAGGTTGTTGCCGATCTCGGTTTGACTTATGGCGGTCAACCATTACCACCCGTACTTTATCATGGTACGCCTTTGCCAACAGCATTGATCGTCTCTCCAAGGGAGGAGATCAAGCAGGAGCATAATATTTCTTTGGAACCAAATCTCAGTGTTGATGAACGAGATAGGATAGAAAATCAGGTGGACCAAGCCTTAGATGTCTCATCATTAATCGTTGACGTTGGTGGGATCGGTGTCTATCCGACGATGGTGATCGAAACTAGCGATCTGAATTACTTAATGGAGGTCGTGGCTCATGAGTGGGTGCATAATTTCCTTTCCTTGCGCCCACTGGGAGTGAAATATTATGCCAGTCCAGAGTTGCGCACGATGAATGAAACTGCAGCCTCATTAGCCGGTTTGGAAATCGGGCGAGCGGTGATGGAACGGTTTTATCCAGATTTACTGCCACCACCTCCACCAGCAGAAGTGACAGAGCCAAGTGGACCTGATGAACCGCCAGCATTTGATTTTCGGGATGAAATGCGTCAGACCCGCGTAAGGGTGGACCAGCTGCTTGCTGCAGGAAAGGTCGATCAAGCAGAAGATTACATGGAAGAAAGGCGGAGATTTTTTTGGGACAATGGTTATCACCTGCGTAAACTCAACCAGGCTTATTTTGCCTTCCATGGGGCATATGCAGATGAACCTGGTGGGGCAGCCGGTGAAGACCCTATCGGTGAAGCAGTACGCAATCTCTTCAAACAGAGTCTCTCTCTGGAAAGCTTCCTGAAGAGAATCGCCTGGATGACTTCTTATGAAGAACTCCTGGAATCAACGAACTCGAGCTTGAATTAAGCCACTTCGATGGCGACTCGGACTGCAATCGAGCGCTGAACGAATTATGGTTGAAGCTTGCTTAATTGACAGGTGAGTTT
>CP070764.1:1716374-1753418 GCA_020349245.1 Chloroflexota bacterium
GGGGGTGGTATGCGCCAGGCGGGTATCCTGGCTGCAGCTGGGATCGTAGCCCTGCAGACTATGATCACACAGATAATAGATGATCATCGACGGGCAAAAATCCTTGCTGAGGGTTTAGACAAGATCCCGGGGTTGACATTATATATGGGCACTCCAGAGACAAATATGGTTTTCGTTGCGTTGAATGATGATATTCCTCTGACTGCAGATGAAACAGCAAAACAACTGGAGAAGCAAGGTTTGCTTGTCGGGGTCGTCTCAAAACGGCAATTTCGATTGGTCACTCATTATGGAATTGAAGATGTAGATATCCAGCTGGCGATATCTGGCTATCAGGAGGTGATGGGGGGAGTATGATATAATATTGCTCCTGCCAGGCGCATAAATGGTTTGTAATGTGCGCTTGATCAGAATGGGGTAGTGATAATACGGATGTATCTTCAAGATTTGTCGGTGTTGTATGGAGACTGAAGTTAATAGTTTTCTCACCAACTTGGAGATAGAGCCAGCATATTCAAAAAGCACGCAAATGGCCTATGCCAGTGATCTGCGTGCTTTTCTTCGTTTTTTACATTCTTCCCAGGGATATCTTCCGAAGCCAACTGATCTCAATACTGATCGAGTAGCTGCGTTTCTGGAAAGTGAACGGCAGATCGGCCGAAGCCGCAGCACGCTGGTGCGACGTGTGGCAGCCTTAAAGAATTTTCGTGAGTTCATGGCAGGAAAAGGAATAATTACCAAAGAAGCGTTTGCTGTTGATGATCCCAAGATTCAAAGCATCATATCTGCGGTGCCTAAGCGGATTTCTCAACGGTGTCTTACTCCAGATGAAATAAATTCCTTATTAACCTGTATGGAATCTTCCCCCAGACCGAGATCTCTACGCGACCAAGCAATTTTGATGTTCTTACTGGAGACCGGACTTCCTGTGAGTGAATTGACTGAGCTGGATATGTCCGATTTGGATTTGCGGTCGGGACGTTTTCATGTAAACTTAGTGGGTAAAGGCGATTTGTGGCTGGCGTTGGGGGAAGCTAAATATTCAGTGGAGCTGTATATCCAGGATGGAAGACCAAACCTGGTCCATCAACCTGGTGAACCAGCCTTATTCATCAGCCAGATGAATGGCCGGTTGAGCCGCCAAGGAATTTGGCAAATATTGAATTACTGGGGACAACTGGTAAATCCACCTTTATCCTTATCCCCGAGGATCCTTAGGAATACCGCCGTATTACGGATGATCAAGGCAGGTATATCCGGTGCAGACATCCAAATCCGTTTGGGTCACAGTAATCCGTTATCGACGAAGGCGCTTATCCGCCGCCTCGAGAATTCCTGTTTATAATAACCAGATGTAAAGCCACATTAATTGAAGGGAACCTAATCATGAGTGAATTTATCAGCGCAGAGGAGATAGAACAAGCTGCAGGGATTATCCAACAAGAAATCTCACAAAAACCTAGAGTGGGGATGATCCTAGGCTCTGGCTTGGGAAGCCTTGCTGAAGAGGTTGAGAATGCTGTGATCATTCCCTATGGGGATATCCCTACTTGGCCGGTATCAACCGTCGAAGGACATCAAGGGAGGCTGGTGATCGGTTCCTTAGAGAACCAAGAAGTCTTGGTTATGCAAGGACGCGCTCATTACTATGAAGGTTACAGCATGACTCAGGTAGGTTTCCCGGTACGAGTCATGCAACAGCTTGGATTGGAAATATTGATTGTCACAAATGCTGCGGGTGCAGTCAATCCGGATTTTAAACCAGGTGATGTGATGTTGATCACGGACCATCTCAACTTTTTGGGAATGGCAGGTGAAAGTCCTCTGCGGGGTCCCAATTTAGATCAATTCGGCCCCAGATTTCCAGACATTGGCATTGCCTATGATCGAGAGTTAGGTGAATTTTCGCGCCAATCAGCAGAGGATGGCGGTTTTCCGCTGCACGAAGGTATTTACGTTTGTCTGGCTGGTCCCTCCTTTGAAACCCCAGCAGATTTGCGTTTCTTGCAATTAATTGGCGTGGACGCTGTTGGGATGTCAACCGTCCCAGAGGTGACTGTCGCCAGACATGGTGGTATGCGCACTTTGGGTCTGTCTACAATCAGTAATAAAGCAAATCTGGATGGGAAAACAACAACCAGCCATGAAGAGGTACTTGCAGCAGGTAAGATCGTATTACCACGATTGATTCATATAATAAAAGGTGTATTACGGCGCTTGTAATCCCAGGTGGGGGGATTGATTTCCTCCGGAAATTGCGCACGAATTGGATTACCCAATAAGCGATGGACGAAACTCTTCGCTTTTTCAGAACCTACGAAATGTGGATGTATGTCATCCTGGCTTTGGCAGGATTGGTTTACATCAGAAAATTTATCCTGGCTTGGGAAGAGCTCCGCGCGGCAGCTTTTGGCCTGGAGCGTGAAAGCGCCCAGTCTCACTTAAACCAGGCAGCTGGCATGCTGATTTTACTGTTTTTGATGGCGGTAGGGATATTTTTGCTGGTGTCATTTGTTGCACCTGCATTCCCGACATCAAACCCTTTGTCGACCCCGACGATGGATATCCTAGCCTCGCCAACAAGTACTCTACCGACCGAAGATGGGACAGCATCTCCAACCGAGGAGGGGGATTTGGCGACGGCGACTGTACCCGTTGTAGGAGAAGGTTGTATTCCCGACCAAATTATGATAACTGACCCGGTAGACGGAAGCGATATCAACGATGTGATTGTTGTTCGTGGAACAGCAAATATCCCGAATTTCGGTTTCTACAAGTATGAAACCGCACGCCCAGGAGAGACGATCTGGTTGACAATTCAGGCTGGACGCGAGATAAAACAAGATTCAGAATTAGGCCAATGGGATACCCGCACACTGGCCTCTGGCGATTATATGTTACGATTAATAGTTACGGATAATCAAGGAGAAAGTCTTGAACCTTGTATAATCCGTGTGCGTGTCAATAATCCATCGGAACCCTGATGGTTTGTGCAGAGGATGTATAAATAAATGCCAGAAATTGAGATTCGACCAGCTGTTCAAGAGGACATCGCCCCTTTAGTGAAGATTGACCACAGCTATTTCAGTGACCATGTCTGGCAAATGGACCCGCATTTTACCTCAGGTCAAACAGGGGCAGTTTTTCGCGAAGTGCGTTTACCCAGGGAAGCCAAGGTTGATTACCCCCGCTCAACGGAATTGTTGTCCAAGCATTGGGAGAGCTACTCGGGTGTTTTAGTAGCAGTCCATGCAGGTGAAGTAGTTGGATATACCAGTTTAGTCGAGAATATGATGCCGATCACCACGTGGGTGATGGATTTAGTTGTTCACCCCAACCTGCGTCGCAGGGGAATTGGCAGTGCATTAATGCTCGCCGCACTGGATTGGACAAGAGCCAAGACGAAAAGTCAACGCTTAATTTTGGGGATGCAGACAAAGAATTTCCCCGGGATCAATTTGGCTGAAAAATTAGGGTTTGATTATTCTGGTTATATCGATCATTATTATCCCAATAGAGACATTGCAATTTTCTTCACAAAGTGGATAATATAAGAGATAGGGCTTCGCGAAAGATCTTGTGGAAATGATCCAAACATTGGTTGAATTTTTACGGGGAATCAATGAACTGCTCACGGCAGGAATTGCCATAACGGCTTTTTCCTTATTACTCTATGCACTCTCATTTAACCTTCGAGATCGTGTTGCCCGATCTTTTGCAATCATCTTGCTCTGCGTTGTCTTTGTATCTGTTGGCGATGTCCTTTCCAGCATATCTGCTGCGGCAGATCAAATTGAGTTCTGGATGCGCATCCAATGGATAGGGATCAGTTTCCTTCCCCCTGCATATTTACATTTCTCTGATGCGCTTTTGGAGACAACAGGTCGTCCCTCCCGTGGGAGGAGGAGACGATTGGTCTGGCTCCTGTATTTTGTATCATTTGGCTTCGTACTTACATTGCCAACCGATTGGCTTGTAGGTCCTCTGGTCAATAATATTGAACCTGCACCCCATCTGCAAAGAACTTCCCTCACATGGGTGTTTGCTCTTTACTATCTGGTTACGATGTGCTTGTCTGGGGTGAATTTGTGGAGAGCTTACCGCCGGGCTGTTACCCGGACGAGTCGCCGGCGAATGCGGTATCTGCTACTTGGTGCTTTGGCCCCAGTTCTCGGTTCATACCCATTCTTGTTGTTTGGTTCTGATTTAGCGACTAACCACCCACTGCTCTTCTGGCTTGCTGCAACTTTGAGCAATCTGCTTGTTTCGCTATTATTGGTGCTCATGGCCTATGCTGTTGCATTTTTTGGTGTTGCCTGGCCAGACCGGGTTGTAAAGCGGCGCTTGTTCAAATGGTTGATGCGTGGTCCCCTGACTGCTTCGTTCACCATCGTTTTGGTGACTGTTGTCAATCGATACGGGGAAAGATTTGGCCTTTCAAATCCCGTGGTAATCCCGATTGTCATGGTAACCAGTGTATTGATTTTGGAGCATTTAATTACGCTGGCAGCCCCTTTTTGGGAAAGGTGGCTTTTCCATGGTGGCAACCCGGACAAACTGCAGCTAATTCAATCGCTGGAAGAGCGCTTGCTGACCACCGGAGACCTGAGAGATTTCTTGGAATCGGTCTTAGCGGCATTATGTGATCGACTCCAGGTGACAAATGCATTTATGGTGGTATTCAATACAGATAGCCCTGAGATGCTGCTGACCATCGGGGATGATAGCCCATTTGAAGAGGTTGATTCTCAAACGGATTTGTTAAATGTAGTCGCTAAAAATGGCAGCGTTGTGGTTAAACGGGCTGAAGCTGAGCGGTTATTTACCTGGCGTAATTACTGGTTAGCCCCATTATTTGAAGATAACAACGGTGAAGAACGATTATCGGGGATCATCGGGGTAGAGCGATCCTCGGATGACAGGCTTGAGGAAGATGAAACCCAGGCGATCGGGATTTTGACCCGTAGAGCAGAGATGGCGCTGCTGGATGTCCGTTTGCAGCAGCAGGTCTTCACTTCGGTGGAGCAACTTGCACCCCAGGTTGATCTAATTCAAAGGCTGAGAGCAGCTGCACGCTACGACGGCACCGGAGTACTTACCGCTGAACAGGTCTCCCTGAACGATCGCAATATGTCTAAATGGGTCAAGGATGCTCTGAGCCATTATTGGGGTGGTCCCAAGCTATCCCAGAGTCCTTTGATGAACTTGAAAATTGTCAAACAAGCCATAAACCAGCACGAGGGTAATCCAACCAATGCACTGCGCGCAATTTTACTGGAAGGTATCCAAAAGGTTCGACCAGGTGGAGAACGCCGATTCACAGGGGAATGGATCTTATATAATATATTAGACTTGAAATTCTTAGAGGGACGCAAGGTAAGAGAAATCGCGATGCGATTGGCAATGTCGGAGGCAGATTTATACCGGAAACAACGGGTAGCAATCGAGGCAGTTGCTGACGTGATAGTTGAGATGGAGCAGCAAGCCAGAAAGGAGGAATTAGTTGATACAGAAAGAGAACACGTGATGTTTTGACCTAATGGAGGGCACCGAATAAGCACTATCTTACAACGAGGTAAAGGTTAATGGTAAACATTTCGGATTTTGAAGAAATGCATGGAGGGTCGCAGCCTTTAGATGAATCTTGGTGGGCTGCAGTACTGGCAGAGGAAGAAAAGATTGGTGAAAAGGTAGAGGCAACATCTCCACCTGAAGGTAAACTTCGCCCGCAACAAACAAGTGTTGATTGGGAGCGGGCTCAATCAATTTATGACTCAGACCAGACTATAACCCTCGAAGTTGTTGATTTCAATCGAGGGGGACTGCTGGTCGAAGGGGAAGAACTGCAAGGCTTCGTCCCTATTTCACATCTGGTGAATGTTAATTGTGACCCTGGCGATCCAGTCGATAACGAACGCGATCAGCTCCTGAGCAGCTATCTGGCTTCCTATTTGCAGCTAAAAGTAATCGAGTGTGATCCTGCCAGAGGGCGGGTAGTGCTTTCTGAGCGCGCAGCGCAGTTCGAGCCTGGACGCCGCATGCAGCTGCTTAATAATTTGCAGCCCACGGAAACGAAATCGGGAACAGTTACCAATATTACTGATTTTGGTGTATTCGTCGATCTCGGAGGCTTAGAAGGATTGATCCACGTATCCGAATTATCCTGGGGTCGTGTACGGCATCCTGCTGAAGTGGTGAAAATTGGAGATGAGGTCCAGGTATACGTGATCAGCATCGATCAAGGTCGCCAGCGGGTAGCCCTTTCTTTGAAACGCATGGATCCCAATCCATGGGAGACTGCTGAGGCACGCTACTTCTCAGGACAGGAAGTTGAAGCTGTAATCACGAGCGTGATGCCCTTCGGTGCATTCGCACGCTTGGAGGAAGGGTTGGACGGGCTAATTCACGTATCGGAGATGTCATTTGAGGATACGTTGGTTAAACCTCAAGAGATTGTCGAGGAAGGTCAGCGGGTGCAGGTGCGTGTGCTTCATGTTGATGCAAGCAAGCAACGCCTGGGATTGAGCTTGATCACCGATACCACGGGAGGATCATTGACCTGAGTTATTAAACTTTTTCTTGGAAGGTCTGCTGCAGCGAATTTAAAGTTCCTGTACGAAATTGAAAGTTAGGCAATGAGAAAATTATGGGGGATAGCATTTGGTGTCGTTTGTGGCTTCTTAGGAGCGGGATTGCTTCTATTAGCCACCAATCGACCGAGGGGAGAATCCATTCAATTATCTCCACCACCCACCAGGGCACCGCTTGTTGTCCATGTGACTGGTGCAGTCGTTTCACCTGGTGTTTATTTCCTGGAATACGGTTCGCGAGTGAAGGATGCAATCGCAGCTTCGGGAGGGCTGGAGATTGAAGCGGATGCCTCTTTGATAAACTTAGCGATGCCGGTTGAAGATGGTATGCAGGTCTGGGTTCCCTACAAGGTTGAAAAAATCGTGGAATCTGGTGCCTCTACAATAATTCCTGGGCAGAGCACAACTGAAATCGGCGGAGGGAAAATTAATATCAATACCGCGAGTCAGGGTGAATTAGAGAGTTTATCAGGTATTGGACCTGTCCGGGCAAAAGCAGTAATCGAGTACCGGTTAGAACACGGTCCCTTCAGGGAGATCGAGGATATTCAAAACGTGTCCGGGATCGGTCCGGTGACATTTGAAAATATCAAATTTTTTATCACAGTCACCGGACCGAGTGATGGTCAATAAATTGTGGAAAAGAAAAGGGTCATTTTTTCTATCGCCAATTCAAGCTCGCCGGGGGATGTAGCAAAGCATAATCTAAGATACCCCTCACCAAGTTTGCCAAAGTCAGTACCTGGAATCACTGCAACCCCAGCCTGTGTTAGCAGCTGTCTGGCTAATTGGCGGACTGGGATTCCGAAAGCACTCACATTTGGAAAAGCATAGAATGCCCCCTGAGGTTTTTGACATCTCACCCCAGGGATTTTGTTGAGACCTTCCACAAGGAGATCTCTGCGTCTCTGGTAATCGAGGGTCTGCGAAATTATCCTCTCTTGGCTGGAGGTCAGGGCATGGATCCCAGCGATTTGGGTAAAAGTTGCTGTGCAACCGATCGAATGAGTGAGGAGCAATTCAACACGGTTTGCAATTTCTTCGGGCATTATCCCATATCCCAAGCGCCAACCAGTCATGGCGTAGGTCTTTGAGAAACCATCTATGATAATCGTACGCTCAGCCATGCCCGGCATGGCGGCGATGCTGGGTGAAGAGTCCGCATCGTAAACCAAGCGGGAATATATCTCATCTGACATAACCCAGATTTGATGGTCGATAGCTATTTTGGCTATGAATTCAAGGTTCTGAATCTGGAGCACACCCCCGGTTGGATTCGCAGGTGAGTTGAGGATAATCATCCGGGTGCGATCGTTGATCAGCGCTTTAAGAGCAGGTAAATCCAATGAGAAATTATTCTCCTCGCATAAGGGTACTGGGATTGGGGTTCCGCCAGCAATTTCTATCATCGCTGGATATGTTGGAAATCCAGGATCTGGATAGATAACTTCATCCCCAGGATTTATGAGGGCGAGCGTGGGGAAGAACAATCCGGGCTTTGCTCCAGGACCGACAACCACCTGTTTCGGATCGATGTCCATGTTGCGTTGGGCACCCGCGTACCTAGCAATCGCCCCGCGTAGATCTGGAACTCCAGCGGGGGGATTATAGCGGGTGTAGCCCTGTTGGATAGCATCCATTCCCGCTTTGCTGATATGAGCAAACGTGTCGCTATATGGCTGGCCGATCTCTAGGTGAATAACCTGCTTACCTTGAGCCTCCAGTGCGTTGGCCTGAGCCATTACAGCATATGCCCCCTCTGGCAGCAAGTTCTCCACGCGACTAGCAAACTGTTGGGGCATCGTGATCACAATTTCGGCAGGACGATTGCTTCCTGTTTCTGGTATTTACCTTTCTTATCCGCGTAAGATACTTCGCAAACCTCGTCTGCCTGAAAAAACAATACCTGGGCAATTCCTTCGTTGGCGTAAATCCGGGCAGGTAGCGGAGTTGTATTGGAAATCTCAAGGGTGACAAATCCTTCCCATTCTGGTTCAAATGGGGTGACATTGACAATGATCCCGCAGCGAGCGTAGGTGGACTTTCCCAAGCAGACAGTGAGTACATCCCTCGGGATGCGGAAATATTCAACCGTGCGGGCCAAGGCAAATGAATTGGGGGGAATTACGCAAATATCGCCTTTGAAATCTACCATCGATTTGCGATCGAAATTCTTCGGATCAACTACCGCTGAATAAACATTGGTAAATATCTTGAACTCATCCGCGACGCGAATATCATATCCATAAGATGAAACTCCGAATGATATGACGCCATCACGGACCTGGCTGTCTGCAAAGGGTTCGATCATACCTTTCTCAAGAGCGTATTTTCTTATCCAATGGTCTGGTTTGAGTCCCACGATTACCTCCGGTCAATGTGAATTTGAAAATTACCAGTTGCTTGCTGAGAACACTTTAGTTAAGATGACTGCTTTTTCCTCCGCTGTCATTGGCCGCGGACGCGCATAATCCTCAAATACAATTGGTATCAATTCGTTCCCCAGATATTTACCCGCATAGAACACATGCAGGTCTATAAATCCATCGTCGCAGGCATAATCTGTGCAGAAATGATACTGGTCAAAGAAAAGGTTGCCTAAACCGTAATGGATGTAGGCGTTTTCATAGAATTCCATACCCTGTGGTTGGTGAGCTTGGCTGCCGCTGACGACAGCTGCACCAGCATCGGCAAGTGTTCTGAAGTCTCTCACTTGATCGGGCTGTGGATAATAGGTGTAATACTCAAAATGCTGAAAAGTAACGATTACCTGGTATCCTTCTTCCCCCAGCCGGGCGATTTCTGACTGCATCCAGTTGAAATCGCAAGCAACAGCACCAGGCTGGTTATCACTGGCAGTTGCATAACCGCCGCCTTTGCCATTGCAGCCGATGAATGCGATGCGGTTGCCATGATGTTCAATTAATCGTGGTTGGCGAGCATCCTCACGGTCGTACCCGCCGCCATAGTAAATCCAATTACGCTGCGTGTACATGTCCAGAGTGAAGCGCATCGCCTCCGGTCCCCAGTCTCCAAAATGATCGCCGGTGAGCTCAACAACATCCGTACCTACTTCTTCCAGCAGTTCAATGTACTCGGGTCGGCTGCAGAAACGCAAGTCCTCCTGGGTCGGATTGGGGAATGGACAGTCAGGTGTGAAAGGAATTTCGTTGCTGATATGAGTGATATCGGCATCCCGGAGAATTTGTCCGATATCCCTGGCAGGGTAGGTGATGCCGTTGCGGTGCATGGTGAAGGCTGTTGCCCGCACCAGAGCCGTCACCCCGGTAACAGCTACAGTAGTCAACAAATCTGGATCGCGGTTTGTCAGGGTACCGCTGATATTTTCACGCACCTCGTTGATTAACTGGGAATCTCCTTGCAACGAGAAGGGGACAATCAATGGATAACTGCTGGGATCAAATTCCTTCAGCAGAGGTGATTGCCCTTCTACCGCAAGGACTTTCCAACCTGGTTCAAGCGCACCGAAAGGGATAATTCCCCAGGAAGGGCGCTGCTGCCAGGCTGTTTCGAGTAATTCCACACTGGGGATCACCCGGACTGCATCTGGTGCAGGTGCTCCCCACCAGGCAGAGAAAACACCAAAGGTGCTTTCATTCATCAACAGTGGTCGACCAGCGAAGGGACCCATAGAAATTCCTTGCCAGGATTGCTTGACATCGCCGATGGAAACATTGTCTGTGATCGTTGGGTATGGAGCGACGACTGCATAAACCCATTGGCCAATTGGCTCTTTACCATCCACCATCAGCTGAACTTGGCTAGAATCTTTTGAGGTACTCTGGGTGAAATCGTGGGGGAGGGAAACCAGTGAGACCATATCAGCAGGCAAGTAGGATGGGAGCCAGATTGACTTCGTGGGGGATTCAATATCTGGCGTTGGAGAGGAGGTGGCTTCTATGCTGGGCGTTTCTGTCGGCAGCGATCCTTCTTCAGGGAGTGTGGTTGCGGTATCTAGAATAGGTTGAAATGGCGTGGGCGTTATTCTGCCTGGTTTCGAGGTAGCAGGAGAAGATTGGACTTCACCTGCCGGGGTCTGGAATGTGCTGCAGGAATTGAGTATCAAACTGGCGGGAAGCAGGATTAATAACCAGAACCTGCTCAACGAGCGAATATTATTGATGAGGGTCATCCTGCTCCAAATTCTCCCCGCTGAAACAATTGGGAGCGGATTTGATTTTGGAGGTCTGCACCTTGGCTCTCAAGCAGGCTGATTTTCGCAAGCAGGTCTGAAGCAACCTGCTGATCTCTCAATCCTGCGGCATTGATGCGGACATTCAGAGCAGCGCCGGTTAGCGCGGCACCCCCTAAAGCAGCCGCAGAGCCTGCATCGCTGATCGCATTGAGATTCCCCCGTTGAACAACAATCTGGGCAAATCCCAGTAGTTTTACCGATTGTTCTGCCACTTCCAGGGGAACCTGAGCAGCCTGTAAAGTGGCAGCCTGGATACGATCTGAGCGCAACTTTTTCTCCTCTGGTGTGGTTTTCGGCAGGCGGAAAGATTCCATCACTGCTTGGAAAGCGGCCGCATCCGCAGAAACCGCCTTCACCAGCTGGCTTTTGATTCTTTCAACTTGTTCAACGACAGCCAGCATCTCCTCTTCGACTTCGAGGTATTGATTCTTTCCAATTGTCAATCGAGCGACCATTAAGATCAGCGCAGCTGCCATAGCTGCTGCGTAGGCAGAAGCTGAACCTCCCCCGGGGGTAGGCGTGGCCTCTGCGAGCGCGTTCAAAAGCCCGTCGCCGCCAATCTCGGATACTCCGTCAGCAGAATCTTGCTGAACTGTGTAAAGTTTTCGCTCCAGGACCTGGTTATGTCCGAATTCATCCAGCTGCAAATACCACACAGCAGCATCTTCCAGCGCTGCCTGGGGAATTAAACCTACCAGCTCGCTGTGGTGGATCGTAACCCCGTAGCGTTCAGCCTCACGGCGGATAAGCTCCACGACTCGGGAAACGGGCGTTTTCTGATAATTGGTTAAATTCATTGATACCTGTGCGCGCCCATCTACCTGCATGCCGAGCGCTTTGACATATCTCAATCCCCCAGATGAATGGCGGACAGCGCGGGCAATTTCTTCAGCAATAGAGACATCATCGGTGGTTAGAAAGACATTGAAGGCAATTAAGAAAGGGCGGGCACCAATCACGGTTGCCCCCGCGGGACCAACTTTCAGGGGGCCGAAATCAGGTTCCCGGTTTGGATCGGAGGTAATCTCCTCCTTTAGTGACTCGTATTCTCCGCGGCGGATGTCTTCCAAATTTCGCCGGTCAGGCCGGGAAGCGGCGGCCTCGTACAGGTATACCGGTATATCCAACTGCTCGCCAACGCGTTGGCCAAGTCGCCTGGCGACCTGAATGCAATCCTCTATACTCGCTCCCGCGATTGGGACGAACGGAACTACATCAGTTGCACCAATCCGGGGATGTTCGCCGGAATGCTTGTCCAGATCGATCAGTTCAGCTGCGCGAGCGATACCCTGGAAAGCGGCTTCTTCGACGGCTTCTGGGGACCCGACAAAAGTAATCACCGTGCGGTTGTGATCAAAGTCCGAGTGGCGATCGAGAATATTTATACCTTTAACCGCCGCGATAGTATTGGTAATATCTTCCACGATTTCCGGGCGGCGGGCTTCAGAAAAATTTGGTACACATTCAATCAAAGGCTGTGGCATAGGGATTTCCAATCGGTTGAATCTAAAGGGATCTATCAATCCTGCTCAGCAGCGGGTATAACCCTGCAATTATACTCTTGAATACTTCCATCCATTGTTGATATACACCAAAAACCCCAATGTTCTCATCCCATGGGGTCTTATCTTGTTGATCTGGGCAGTTTTTTGCATACTTCCAAGGCGACGACGTCGACTTACAGTGCAGATACACAGCCATACCCGTTGTTATAGGTGCTGAAGTGAATTTTGAACGGTCCTCAACCATGAGCACCCGTGAGGTCAAAGCTCTTCTTGGTGCATGTCTTGCTGTTGCTCAAATTGACATCCAGGGAGGCGATCAGGTTATTGTACTGGTTAAGGATCAGGATGTACTGGAAATCACCTGAGGAGTACCGGGTGTGGAAGGGTTTGCCGAAGGTCAATTTTGGTACCGCCAGGGCATGGTTGGTCTCATTACTGATGGGGGATACCCACATCCTCAAGGTGGCACTATATTTGCACAATAAAGTAGTAAAAGATTGCTTTTCGTGACCGATAACAAGAAGATGAGAATTGTTCTATGAACAGGGTGTTTCGGGATAGAATTACCTGAATGGAGCGCAGTTTTATCACACCCGGGGTGATCATCCTCTCTGGTTTGATCTTATTTGGTCTGCTTTTTGCCGGGATACTGCTGGTGACCACAGAGAGCAGCCTCTGGCTGCCTCCAGGTGAAAACCAAACCCAATTTGAGCAGGCTAGAGGCGGGGAGAAGATTCTCAGCAGCGCGGATGCAGTGGAAACCCAAGACCTGCCTTTCCTGACACCGACGCCTGATGCAGTTCGCACTCTTCCTCCACTGCGCACCGAAGAGGAAGAATATGTTGTGCAGCCGCTTGATTCCTTGCACGCAATTGCACAGCGATATTTCGTCAGCGTGGATATGATTCTCGCCGCGAATGACATCAACCAGCCCGATTATCTTGAGATCGGCCAGGTGCTGACCATACCAGCACCCCAGCCGGCAGGAAGCGGGCCGGCGTTCAAGATCATACCCGATTCCGAGCTGGTGTACAGTCCCGGCAGTGTTGATTTCAACCTGGCGGAATTTATCCACCAGCAGGGTGGCTACTTGTCAAGCTACCGGGAAGAGGTGGATGAGCGAAAATTAAGCGGTGTGAAAATCATTCAGCGCGTTGCGGAGGAGTTTTCAGTCAATCCAAGGCTGCTCGTTGCTGTCCTGGAATACCAGAGTGGTTGGGTAACCAATCCTGAGCCAGAAGAAGATACCCTGGAATTCCCTATGCGGGTACCGGTGGAGTGGCGGAAAGGACTATATCAGCAGCTTTCCTGGGCTGCAGACAACCTCAATCGCGGTTACTATTTATGGCGGGTTAACGGGGTCGGGGTATGGATATTAGCTGAAGGGACAATATTAAATATTGATCCATCAATAAATGCTGGTACAGCAGGCGTGCAGTATCTGTTCGCCCAGTTGTATGAACGGGATGAATGGGAAAAAGCTGTAAATCCCGAGGGTTTGTTTGCTGTCTACGAGCGATTTTTTGGGTCTCCATTCCGGAGGAGCGTGGAATCCCAGGTGCCTGGAAACCTGGTGCAGCCAGCGATGCAGTTGCCATTTGAGCCGGGGAAAAAATGGGCATTTACTGGGGGGCCGCATGGCGGCTGGGGGAGTGGTTCTGCCTGGGCTGCGGTTGATTTCGCCCCACCAGGGAACGCATTGGGTTGCGTTCAGAGCGATGCCTGGATTACTGCGGTAGCTGACGGCATTATTATCCGGGCTGAAAATGGAGCGGTTGTCCAGGATTTGGATGATGATGGGCTTGAACAAACTGGCTGGACAATACTCTATATGCATGTGGAGACGCGCCACCGGGTGAAGCCAGGCACGTTGGTAAAAACCGGTGATCGCATTGGGCATCCCTCCTGTGAGGGAGGCTTCTCATCAGGCACCCACTTGCACCTGGCTCGTAGGTATAATGGGGAGTGGATCCCGGCCGATCAAGACTTGCCTATGGTCTTAGATGGCTGGAAGACGGTTGGCCTGGGTTCGGAATATGATGGTTATCTGGTGAAAGATGAACAGGTCATTGAGGCTTGGGACGGGCGTGATTCGATAAATGAAATCCAGAGATAAGCAAATGCAAAATCTTCTCTTGAAGATCACTACAGGATTAGTAATGTTCCTGGCTGCAGTGAGCCTGGCTTGCTCCATGTCTCCCCGTTCTGCATCTGCGCCAATTTTTCTCGCTCCGGGGGGCGAAGATTTTCCCACGGAAACCCCTGCCGCTCCTGCACCGATAGGTGGCGGTTTGGCTCCCACACCAGAAACGGAGATTCTTTTGCCTGAAATCAACCTGTCCGAGGATGCTGAATCTACGGAAAATCCTGGCATTGCGCCACCACCAACTGCCACTCCGACTCAACCGATTGTCAATACAACACCGATCCTATACTATACCCAAGCCGGAGATACCTTACCCGTGGTTGCTGTACGCTTTGGCGTTCAGCCAGAGGAGATCTCCTCCCCCGAAGATATCCCCGAACAAGCGCTGTTTAATCCTGGTCAGCTGCTGATCATCCCTAACCGCCTGGCGAACACGACCTCCTCCCAGCACTTTATGCCCGACAGTGAAATTGTTTATTCTCCGTCGGCTTTGGATTTTGATGTGCAATCTTTCGTTGATCAATCCGGGGGGTACCTTGCGGAGTACAGCCAATATCTGGCGACGACTGGAATCACGACTGGTGCGGAAGTGATCGAGCGCGTCGCTATTGAAAATTCGATCAATCCCCGCCTCTTGCTGGCTCTCCTGGAATTCCAGAGCAACTGGGTAAATGATCCCGAGCCCACCGGGTCGGTTGATTATCCGCTGGGCAGGGTGCTTCAGCGCGACCAGGGACTATACAAACAGCTCGCTTGGGCAGTAAACCAATTGTCAATCGGGTATTATGGTTGGCGGGAGGGAAGACTGACGGAAATCCAATTAAAAGATGGGATCAGCACCCGGTTGGCTCCTGACCTGAACGCAGGGACCGCTGCCTTGCAGTATTATTTCGCCCAACTCTTTGGTAGTGGAGAATGGGTCGCCGCGCTTGATCTGGATGAAGGTTTTCCAGCTCTCTACGAGCGTATGTTCGGCAGCCCTTGGGTTAGAGCTCTGAGCGTTGAACCGCTTTACCCGCCTGACTTAAATCAGCCACCGTTGATCCTGCCGTTCATGATCGATCAAATCTGGAGTTATTCAGGTGGACCGCACGGGGCATGGGAGCGGGATGGTGCCTGGGCGGCTGTCGATTTTGCACCAGGTAGTACAGAGCACGGCTGTTTTGATACCGATGTATACACAGTAGCAGCTGCTCCAGGACTGGTCGTGCGATCTGAGAACGGGGTTATTGCCGTGGATTTGGATGGAGATGGACGGGAACAAACCGGTTGGGTATTAATGTACTTACACGTTGCGGATCGAGGCCGTGTAACGTCAGGAACTTGGGTTGAGAAGGGCGACCTGCTCGGACACCCTTCCTGCGAAGGTGGCTTTTCTACCGGTACTCATCTCCATCTGGCGAGAAAGTATAACGGTGAATGGATCATGGCGGATGGACCACTGCCTTTTGTAATGAGTGGCTGGACAGTTAATGCCGGCGAAAAAGCCTACGAAGGGACATTAATTCGCGGCGAGCGGGTTATCCCTGCAAATCCATTGAGCCCATTTGAGTCTCGCATCATTCGAAGAAGTACGGATCCTTAGTTCGATGTCTTCACGAGAAGGACAAAACTCAAGGCTGCCAATCCTATTCAATAGAACAGATAAACGGTCAGCATGGGTATCAATTGCCCGACTGGCATTGATCCTGCCATATGCATTTTATTCAGCAGGGGGGATATTATCCCGGGGACCTCAAATAGCTTCTCCTGCAAGCGGTACACCTTGGGATGATACTCCAGTCCATCATAGTATATCCGGGGATGATGATCAAAAATGGCAGTACTTCTCTCAACCTGGAGATACCTTGAAAGCCGTGGCTGCTCGCTTCCAGGTGCGCCTTCAAGATATCGGATTGAACACCCAAGTCATTGAAAGGCAGCTGCTCGATCCAGGAACACTTTTAATTATTCCCAGACCTCCACTCAACCCCTATGATTTTCCGAACTTGATTCCAGATCACGAGGTGGTCTATTCACCCAGCGGGCGTGGGTTTGATACGCTCGATTATGTTTCTAAGGCGGGTGGATATCTGAGTACCCACCAGGAGTACATGCGCAGTACGAGCTTGACCAGTGCCGCGGAAATCGTTGAGAGGGTGGCAATTGAGAATTCCATTCACCCACGATTGCTTCTCGCCTTGCTGGAATATCAATGCGGCTGTGTGCGGGGCCCTTTGAAAGATGGATTCCAGGCAGAGTATCTGATGGGGGTAAATGAAGTAGGTCGGAGAGGCCTTTACCGTCAATTGGGTTGGGTAGTCAACCAGCTCTCCTTGGGATATTACGGATGGAGACGGGGCCTGCTCACAGATATGGCATTTGAATCTGGGGATAGGGTTCATTTACCGCCAGATGCAAACGCGGGCACCGTCGCGGTTGCATATCTATTCTCGCGGTTATACGACAGAGAAGGCTGGGAACAGGCAATGGATTCCCCAAAAGGATTTGCCATACTTCAGGATGAAATGTTTGCGGGAAGCGTCCGAAGCGAGAATACTGATATGCAGCTATTTCCACCCGGCTTGCAGCAGCCTGATTTGAGCTTGCCGTTCCAATTGGATAAACTATGGGGATATACCAGCGGTCCGCATCCGGCGTGGGAAACGGAAGGGGCTCTGGCAGCACTGGATTTTGCTCCCGCGAGTGAGCAGTATGGTTGCACCCGATCTGATGCCTGGGTAGTCGCCGCTGCAGATGGATTGATCGCCCGTTCAGAGCACGGCGCTGTGATCCTGGATCTCGATCAAGATGGATTTGAAGAGACTGGGTGGGTGATTCTCTATATGCATGTGGAAGATCGCCAGCGAGTGGCTGAAGGGACATTCCTAAAGCGAGGCGATAAGATTGGGCATCCTTCCTGCGAAGGCGGTCCAGCAGACGGAACCCATGTGCACATCGCCAGAAAATATAATGGTGAATGGATCGCAGCGGATGGACCGTTGCCATTCATGATGAGTGGATGGACAGCCCACGCGGGTTTTCGTCCATACAGCGGTAGCCTGACCAGGGGAACGCAAAGGATAATTGCCAACCCGCTCTCCCCGGCCGCGGCTTTGATCAGCTTGTCGGATCAGGATTTGCCTTTGGATCTGAAGATTTCACGCGATCTTTGGTGGGAAAAGTAAAGCGTTGAGAATTTCTCTTTTGGGTGATCGTAAGTGAAAAAGGTGACCTTAGGAACATCTTAAATATCCTCTGAATCCCGTATTAAGTATGGTTTAATGGGCAGCGATGGTTCAAATTAAACGAGTATTTCTGACCCCGCGGGCAACATTCATAATTTGGGTTTCTTGCCTGGGAGTGATCGCCAGCTTGCTGTCAGGTTGCCAGGTGCAGGACGATGCCTCTGCTGCAGGTGAACTTGGAGCTCAGGTAATGCCAAATACCTCGGTGCCAATTGAAATTGTAGAACAAACCACGCCGGTTCCAACACGACCGGCATATTCGCCTGGTGAACTGGTTGATTACCTCGTACAAACCGGAGATACACTGCCCGCATTGGCTAGCCGGTTTAACACCAGCATTCCTGAACTTCGGGAAGCAAATCCCATCATTCCTGAAAATGTCACCACCCTGCCGCCAGGGATGCCGATGAAGATTCCGATCTATTATGTCCCTTTGTGGGGAACGCCATACCAGATCCTTCCTGATAGCCATTTCATCAATGGGCCTCACCAATTAGATTTTGATACATCTGCCTTTCTGAATGGCAAGCCTGGTTGGCTCGGGCATTATGTTGGCTATGCCTCGGGAGAAAACCGCACTGGTGCAGAGATAGTTGATTTAGTTGCGCAAAATTTCAGCGTTAGCCCCCGCCTTTTGCTGGCTTTATTGGAGTACCAGGTTGGTGGTGTAACCCAATCAGTACCCCCAGGAGATTTGGAGGAGTATGTCTTAGGCAATGATGAAAGGAAACACCGTGGTTTCTATTTACAACTGGTCTGGGCTGCGAATACTTTAAATAACCATTACTATGCCTGGCGGTCGGGTGAGTTAGAACCTATCCTGCACCTCGATGGCACCCTGGAAAGACCAGACCCCTGGCAAAATGCTGCCACGGTCGCTTTGCAGAAATATTTCTCTTTGGTCTATTCTGTTGAAGAATACTCCCGGGCGGTTAATGCTGATGGATATGCGGCAATTTATCGCTCTTTGTTCGGGGATCCTTGGGAGAACGATCAAGCCCATATTCCTGGCAGCTTGACCCAACCTGAAATGGCGCTGCCGTTTGAACCAGGAGAGACCTGGGCATTTACCGGTGGACCTCATACCGGATGGGGTAGCGGTGCCCCGTTCGCCGCGCTTGATTTTGCGCCTCCCAGCTACATGGGAGGTTGTATCCCCAATGGTGAATGGGTGACCGCAGTGGCTTCCGGTCTGGTTGTGCGTTCTGAGACGGGTATCGTGGTCCTGGATTTGGACGGTGATGGTGATGAGCGCACCGGTTGGGTGATTTTCTACCTGCACGTTGCTTCAGATGACCGCACTCAGGTGGGTACAATGCTGGAAGCCGGTGGTAAGGTTGGTCACCCTTCTTGCGAAGGGGGAACCAGTACGGGCAGCCATGTCCATATCGCCCGCAAATACAACGGGGAATGGATCCTCGCCGATGGTCCGCTGGCATTCAACCTGGAAGGCTGGATTGCACATAATGGCGACCAACCATACCTTGGAACTATGACCCGTTTCTCGCATACTGTCACTGCTTGTATCTGTTCGGATGGTGACAGTTTCATCACTCCGGATGAACGAGAATAGGGTCTTCTCTCCGTAGCCGGCGATTCTCAGGTTTATTAAGATTCATTGGGGGAATCATTAAATATATTAAACATATATTTGAATATATTAAATATAGTACTTGACAAAATTTAAAAAGTGGCTATAATAATTTCAGTATTCTTGAAGGTTATTAGAGTTTTATGGAGGGAAGCATGAACCCCCATTACGAATTTATCTCGAATCACCTGGAGGAGATGGTTCTCCAAGCAAAGAACGATGCAGCACTTAAACACTCCAGGACTCACCCATATGGATTGCTTGAAAAAACCGCTGCCAGATTGGGTGATGCCTTAATAAAATGCGGCTCCTGGCTTAAAAAGCAGTCCCGAACACCTGTAGAGAACACCACGATGAGGATTTACACCCAGCATTAATGAAAAGGAATAAATAATGAGAACTTTACCCAATAAATGTCCTGTTTGCGGTGGTGAGATTATCGTTACCCGGCTGCACTGCCAGGATTGTGATAGTTCCATCGAAGGACGTTTTGTCCATGGTACTTTTGAAACCCTGACCCCTGAACAATTGAGCTTTGTGGAAACTTTTGTGCGGTGTGAAGGGAAAATCAATCGAATGGAGGACGAGATCGGTTTATCCTATCCAACCATACGCAATAGGTTGCATGAGATCATCCGCGCCTTAGGATATGAACCCGGAGGTGAAGAGGCGGGAATGAGCGATGAGGAACGCAGGCGCATCCTCAACGATCTGGAGCAGGGCAAAATAACCTACGAAGTTGCCATGAGCATGTTGAAAGAAGGGGAGGATTAAGATCATGGAAATGCGGTCAGTGCAAACCGGTGAGAATCCAGTAATCAGGCTTAATATCGATGGGAATCTTTCCCTGCGAGGTTGGGAAAAGCTGGAGATAAGCGCGAAATGTTCAAAACCTGAAGATCTCACCCTCGAAGTGAATGATGATGTTATCCGGGTAACCTGCCAAAGTGATTGCTCCCTTCGAGTTCCCTATGGTGTTTTGATCGAAGAGAGTACCATCAATGGGGATGCTGTGTTCAAATCCGTGGAAGGAGATATTTCCATCGCCATGGTAAACGGAAACCTATCTTTGCGCAGTGTTGGCCAAGTGAAAATTGATACCGTAAATGGAAATCTAGCTGCCAAGAATCTTGATGGCAGCCTAAGACTGGAAAAATGTCTGGGAAACGTCTCTATTCGTGATATCCAGGGGGATCTGCATGTGGGTGACAGTATTTCAGGGAATTTATCGCTGAAAGAGATCGATGGCAGCGCGCAGGTATATGCACGCGGAAATATCAGTGCCGAGTTAGATCCATCTCCTGAGAGCAATTATGAACTCCAAACGAAAGAGAATATTACCTGCCGCCTCTTGCCTGACGCAAGTGTAACTGTTTCCATACTGCGTGGATCTAAAATAGCGGTGAATTTTCCAGAGATTGATATTCCAACCCAAATTGAAGCACCCTATGAACTAAAGTTGGGGGATGGGGATGCAAAACTTACCTTGAGCGCATCAGGGAAGGTAAGCCTCGCTGGTCGACCAGCGGATTGGGACTTTGGTGAATTTGAGGTAGGGGAAGATTTCGATCTCATGACTGAGACTTTAAATGAGCAGATCACCAGTCAAATTGAAGCCCAGCTGGGGGTGATGGAAGAGGAATTGCAGCAACAATTAGAGATGCTGTCCTTTTCATTGGAGAAGACTGCCCTGAGTACAGAACAGGCTGAAAGAATTGCAGAACGCGCCCGTGAAGCCAGCGAACGGGCAAGCCGTCGTGCTCAGGAGAAGATCAAGCGCTCCCAAGAGAAAATGCAACGCAAACTAGAATCTGCCCGCTTACGGGCGGAGCGAAAAGCCCGGGCTGCAGAAAGAGCTGCTCGTGACCGCAGGCGTCGACCGGCACCGGTGGAACCTCCCCGACCTTCAGCGAGAATCTCTGAACCGGTATCCGATGAGGAGAGGCTGATGATTCTCCAATTGCTTGAACAAGGCAAGGTCACGCCTGAAGAAGCAGAACAGCTACTGGCTGCATTAGAAGGTAGAGGTGGCTGAGGAAAATCTTATGATGGCAAAGAATGAGCGAATCGAAATACTCGAAATGATCGAAAATGGCATCATCACGGCTGCTGAAGGCGCACGATTGCTGCAGGCACTGGACGAAGATGATCGGTTGGTCGAAGTAAGTGAATGGGAAAACACATTGCCAAAATCAGAAGGTGTGACCGATCCTGATGCGGAATGGTCAGGACCAAGCAGTAAAGAGAGTTTTGAAACATTGGATGGAGAGGTCCTCGAAGAGGTTTTCGAACCCGAGATCGACAAGTGGCGGCGCTGGTGGATGATCCCATTGTGGGTCGGTGTTGGGATAACTATTATTGCCAGTATATTCCTGTTCTGGACTTACCAAAACGGTGGTTTTAATTTTTGGTTTGTTTGCTCTTGGTTTCCATTCTTGCTGGGTGTTGTCTTGATGGCAATGGCATGGGGAAGCCGGTCAGCACGTTGGATGCATTTAAGAATCCAGCAGGAACCCGGAGAGTGGCCGAGGACAATTGCCTTCAGTTTTCCACTGCCGCTGCGTTTCGCAGCCTGGTTCATGCAGACATTTCGAGTTTTTATCCCCAAAATAAATGAAATGGATATCGATTTCAATCAATTGATTCTGGTCTTTGAGAAAAGCACAACACCTGAAACACCTTTCTTTGTTGAAGTTGATGAAGGTGATAACGGTGAGACTGTGCAGATTTATATAGGTTAATCTGAGGAGGTATAACAATGGCTACAACAGAAGAAAGAATGAAAATCCTTACCATGATTCGGGAGGGGAAAATCACCGCCGAAGAAGGGGCAAAGTTGCTTTCAGCACTCGGTGAAAGTCATAAGCATTCAAAAAGCCCCGGGGCCAGATCCACCGGTGAACCCCGCTGGTTCCGGGTGCGGGTGACTGATTTAGTCAACGGGAAAACGAAAGTCAGTGTAAATATTCCAATTGGATTGATGGAATGGGGGCTGCAGATCGGTGCTCAATTCGCTCCAGAAGTTGGCGACCTCGATTTTGAACAGCTGAAGGAAATGCTCCAATCCGGAGTTGAAGGTAAAGTCGTTGACGTTATCGATGAGGAGGATGGGGAACACGTTGAGATCTTCATCGAGTGATTGGAGATATTTGCTATGAACAGCGAGAAGATTGAAAGAAAATTTAGCTGCCCAAATAACGCCCATCTGGAGATTTCTAACATCCGCGGCTCCGTGAAAATTCAGCCAGGCGAAAAGGGGGTGATTTCAGTGAGTGCTGTATTGCACAAGAACAGCGGTGATGGAGAACATACCTGGATTGAGATCGCCCAGGGAGATGATGAGTCAGTGAAGGTTAAAACCCATTATGATCATAATGGATTCCACTTATTTCACAATCGACTGCCCTGTAAAGTAGATTACGAGATAATTGTACCGAGCGAATGCAATTTGGTGATCAATGGGGTCAGCAACAAGACGTCAGTTGCAGGGATATCAGGTTCGATTGGGATTTCAACTGTCAGCGGCAAGGTCGATTGCCAATCTCTGGGTGACCAATTGTCGCTGAAGTCAGTCAGCGGGGATATTTTCGGTGAAAATCTTTCTGGAATTGCCAAGATAAAAACTGTCTCGGGCGATGTCAGCTTGAAAAAATGCGAGTTCCGGAAAATATCTGGTAAAACTGTTAGTGGAGATTTGATTACCGAGAATCTTATCGGCCAGGGACCTTTTGAGTTTAATTCGGTCTCAGGTGATATTCATTTGGGAATCCATTCTTCGAAGGGGGCAAATATTTCTTTCAGCACCATAAGTGGAGGTATGCTTACTTCAATGCCATTTACTGAGGTCGAACGGACCAGGAACCTCCGCAGGATTATTATCGCTGATGGTGAAGCCGATATCAGCTTCTCCAGTATCTCGGGTGACATTCGAATAATGGGTGGAGAAAAGGAAAATGCTTCTTTAGCCCACCCCGAGAAACAGCACATTGAAGATCTGACCGTGGATGGTGTGACTATTTTGCAGAAAATTGAGAGTGGTGAATTGACCGTGGACCAAGCTCTGCAGATTATGTCTGAAAAAAATTAAGAAGAAATTTTGAGTTTATAAAAAATATTATTGGTTGAACCCGCGGTATTAGCCAATAGTAATCATAATGGTGGTTGAGAAGCCTAACGGAAAAGAAACAGAAGAGACGCAGGTTTTTATCCTGAGAGAGAGGAACTAGCAATGCAAAACGTTGGTGTACGGAATGATCCATCCATCCTGCGGTTGGCTCTTATCGTAGTGGTGGTCGTTGCCATATTGGTTTATACGATTATCTCTTTTGCAACAGGAGATTTTTTGTGGTTTTCAAACTCCTTCCGAGAGACGCCGAATGCAATCGTGCTCCATTGTTATGGTGAGAGCATTGAAATCGATCCCGGCACATTCCATTTCTCAAAATTGAAGGAAATTATGAACGAGAGCATGACAGGAAAGAAGCGCTGGGATTCTCTAACCATGTCCGAACAGACTTATCTTGAATATCAGACGAGTCCGCAGATGATCATGCTGGAATTCTTCTACCCGGAACCAGTTCGCGTGCATTCGACCTACAAATTTTACTCGAATGTCGATAATCTGGTTGTTCCCATCAAAGGACGCCACGCCCAGACGAAGGCGGTATTCGGACAGGCGAATGGGATACCAACGGGCGGGTCGCTGCACATCGACTCAATCGATGAGTTCGTCACTTATTTGAATAACATGGAGCTCTGCCCGGTAGGAATAGTAAATACCAATTGATTCATCTAATGATTGGGAATCCAATTGTGATATGAGTTAAATCTTGCTCCCATGGAAAAATTCTTCGATAAACTGAGCGCGCGAACGGTGGTATGCGCGCTCAGCACATTAATCCCACACGCAATGGTTGTTTGCAGTAAAATTAGCCCTTGTAACAATTGAAATAATTTAAAAGAAAGAGGTTATCGTGGACAGACGCCCAAAGGGTATGTTCGCTTTCACAGTTGTTTGGGTCGGGCAGGCGGTCTCTCTCCTGGGGACAGAAATGTCTGCCTTCGCATTAACCATCTGGGCTTATGAGCTGACTGGCACAGCAACCGCTTTAGCATTAGTGGGTTTTTTCCATGTTACACCTCTTTTGATTTTCAGTCCGGTTGCCGGTGCAATCGTTGATCGCTCCAACCGGAAACTGATGATGATGCTCAGTGACCTTGGATCAGGCGTTGCGACAATCGCCATCCTGATCCTTTTCCTGTTTGGGCAGCTGCAGATCTGGCATTTGTATGCAGCCAGTGCAGTCATGGGGATATTTCAAACGTTCCAATGGCCAGCTTATTCGGCAGCCATTACAATGATCGTTCCTAAGAAGCATTACGCCCGGGCGCACGCCATGAACGATCTGGCTGGCAATACCTCCGGGATATTTGCGCCCTTACTCGCTGGTGCCTTGTTGCCTTTTCTAGGTTTGGGTGGGATCCTAACGATCGATATTATCACCTTCATCGTGGCGGTTGTGGCACTGCTCGTCGTGGTTATCCCACAGCCGGAAGTTACCGAGGAGGGACTGGAAAGCCGGGGCAGCATTTGGAAAGAATCAGCCTTCGGATTCCGTTACATATTTAAGCGCCCCAGTTTACTTGGGCTGCAAAGCATTTTCATGATCGGCAATTTTTTCGCCGCCATGACCTATACTCTCATTGCACCGATGATCTTGGCCCGCACGGACAGCAACTCGCTCATCTTTGGGAGCGTGCAGACTGCGGGAGCCGTTGGGGGCGTTGTGGGGGGGCTGTTGATGAGCGCCTGGGGTGGTTCCCGCAAGAAGGTTCACGGTGTGCTCATAGGTTGGACGATATCCGGATTGTTCTGGGCGAGTTTGACGGGTCTGGGGAAGGGATTACCCATCTGGGCATTAGGTTCATTTATCGGCGCGTCTGTCGTTCCATTGATCAATAGCTCGAACCAAGCGATTTGGCAGTCAAAGGTGGCGGCTGACCTCCAGGGTCGGGTCTTTGCCATACGCAGATTAATCGCCTGGCTCGTTAATCCGATAGCGACGCTTATTGTTGGCCCCCTGGCAGACCTCGTTTTTGAACCGGCGATGAGTCAACCCAGTTTCTTGTCGGCAAATTTTGGATGGATGGTGGGGTATGGTGCCGGCGCTGGCATGGCGTTGATCATGGTATTTTCTGGCTTGGCGATGGCAGGTGTTGGCTTAGGTGGGTATGGATTCCGGGTAGTCAGAGACGTGGAGAACATCTTACCAGATCATGAGGTCGTTGTGGAGCCAAGCGCTGACCTGCGCGAGCAGCTCCAGGCACTCCTCGCCAGACGCCAGATTCTGATTACCGCTCCAGCTACGGTGGAACGTGATCAGGAGTTGCGGACGATCAGCAGGGAGATCCGTGAACTTGGACGCCGGTAGTAATTATTTGCCCAATAGGCAAAATGCGAGTTCCAATAACGAAATTACATTACCAGTAATTTCAGGGAATATAGTATTCCCTCCCTGGTCTGATCTGGGTTAAACCATAATTCTTCTTAAGTGATGTTGCGATCCAAGATTTAAAATCGTGCCGGAGTTTTTTCCCAGGCACGATTTCTTTGCATTTGAATTTTTGAAAAACGGAATTGTTAACTCTATAGTGTGAAGCAATACCTGTTCAATAGTTCCATGTTTTCCAAAGAATTCTAAGTTTCCGGATGCTTTGGTTTCCGTGAATCATGGGTTCCATGTGAGGTTTATCCACGCCTGAATACACGCCGTGTCTTACAACCATTCCAGAATGGCGTGTTGGATGACAAGCAGAAATCTCGCCCACCATCCTGGTCAAAGAGAGGTTTTCGCTCGTTGACCGGTGAAATCCTCTTGCAGAGGGATTTGATTCGCTTGCTCTGCCTTATACTTCGATCGTTCGTCTGTACGATTATTCGCTCTCGCTTTCTACGGCCTCTTCCTCTTGTGGGGATTCGGGTTCTACCAACTCTTCTTTCCTGGTGAATTGGCGAACAACGATCAGAACCCCGGCCAGGATTAACCCGGCAGCAAAGATGTATTCAACAGCTGCTTCTGCAATGAGAAATGAGACGGCGATCGCGGTCAAAATTCCGGCAGGGATAAGCGCCCACCAGTTCTTGGTGTTTCGTAAATAAACGACGAAGAAGGGGATCGCCACGGCGAAGAGGACATAAGCCGTGGTAAGCAAGTCATTCAGGATTCCAAGGTCCTGAAGTGGAACCATGACTCCCACTGCAAGGAGCACGTATGCCGGGATCAATAATCCCCATCTCTGGCGGTTATATAAGAAAGCGAGAAAGAACGGAAGTGCGATGGCGAGCAGGACATAAGTTGCGACGTAGGGATCGGCGAGCAAATTGAGAGTAAGCAGGGTGATAAGTCCGGCAATTGCCAGCATAGCATAGGCGATAACCACCAGCCATTTCTCGGTGCGATCTATTGCATAAACGCCGTATACGGCTAGCCCTCCAACAACCAGCACCGCCACCCAAATCCAAGGCCCGATATCGAGGAAGGTTTCTAATAATGCCATCACTCCGAAAACGATTAAAAGACCTCCCCAGACTAATCCAGCTCTTTTTGTTGGTGTATTCATGAGCGTTCTCCTTTGTACTTCAATCTATCCATACAAAAACATGATTCTAAGGACTTTCTTTGTGGGTTGGATTACTTTGGCTATGATTTGTACGGTATGTCTAAAACTAATTTAAAATCGGTGGTTCAACAAAAAAATAGAAAATTCATACCGATGATCTGCCCCAAACCTCCTGTCAAGATGGATCATGAAAAATCATCCTTCACCTCCTCAAGATGTACGAAAACAAGGTCATTTTGGTCTGATAGTTGAGCTGCCAGATGTATCTATGCTGCCCAAGACCGGATCGCCAAGATAGTAGATATCTGAGCTGCCGCTGGCGTCCGCGGTTAATCGCCCACTCAGGTTAACGGTTACAGTACTTGAGCCAGAGGCAGAGATAGTTGCATCTGCACCTGGAAAATCTGTGAGATCGACCTCACTGCTCCCGGATGCATCAATGGATAGATTTCCACCGGAACCGGTGATCCTGATCGTGCTCCCACCTGAAGTGTCCATCCGGGTATCCCCGGCCTGGAAATCACCCGATAATTCACTCATGCCAGATAAATCAATCTCCAGCGATTCTGAAGAAGCGAATCCATTGATTTCCGCTTCGCTGGAACCGCTCAGATCCACCCGGTGAAGCACTGGCATCGTAACCTCAGCTTCCATGGTTGCATTAAGGATATTATAGGAGCGATTGGGTTTGAGTCTGAGTATTAATTTGCTGCCTTGTTTACTCACATCGAGATGTTCGACCAGGTTCTCGTCAACGCGGACAGAAACCCGGAAGTTCTCACCTTGCGAGATTTTCACCCGGAACATGCTGCTGATATCCACACTATCGAAGTCTGATATGGTCTCTTCTTGAGTGACGACATTTCCTGACCCTGTTATCGTAAATTGTGCGCAACCAATCAGGAGAACGACCATCAATAACACCAGGCATGCAAGAACCTTGTTCATTTCTCACCTCCTTATTGCTATCTTATTAATTTACCATTAATCTTGGGAATTGGATGAAGATTTTGGTGAGTGAATCCTTTTTGGGGTTGAATCTTGATTTCCGCGATAAGTGAAAGGATGGTCTCCTTTCCTTTAGGTTTGCTCGGATTGCGATTAAGATTCTTGAACGGACCAGCGGTATGGACTGCTAGTTAAGAAGACACATCCATACGCCGAATTCTCCATTGGCAGGATTAAAGCCAGGTCATTCAATTGCAAGGTATCTGGGAAACATATATATTGGAGAGGGTTTTCATTGGGGAAATGCTGATGCAATATCCCCGGCATACCTGCCTTAAATTGTCATTCTGGGTGAAAAAAAACCGCACAATGGCGGTTCTTCGATCGCTTCCTGTTCTGTTTAAGGTGGGTTTGGAAAGTGTGCCTAATGCGAATTGGTTATTCGGTAATTAATCTCCCCAGATTCACCGCGCAGATTGTTGAAAGGTTCCGCTGGATACCAATTCGGGTTCTCCGTTCAAACTTGCCTCGTAAATGTGATAATCCAGTTCAATCGGCACGATTTGTACGAGCATTCCCTGTGCCGGACAATAGCGCTCAGCAGAAAGCTGGATCGCTCGTAGAACTGCTTCTTCATCGATACCCCTACCAGTGATGTGATAGGTAATCTTGATGTGGGTGAACACGCGGGGATGCAGTTCAGCTTGTTCAGCATGTACCATCACTTCAAAATCGGTGACATCCTGGCGCTTTTTCTTCAGGATGGAGATCGTATCCATCGCGGTGCAACCAGCCAAACCGGTGGCGATCAGCTCCATTGGGCGAAATCCATCATCATCACCGCCAACATCTGCACTGCCCCCGAGGGGTACAGAAAAACCGCTATCCGCGGTACCGGTGAATGTCAAGCCTTTCTGCCATTTTACAGCCGCATCCATAATCAGTCCTTTAGTAATGGGGTTATATGTTGATCCAGGGAATCGTAGGTGACAGCTCCGCTCCAAACCTTGATCACCTGTCCATTTCGATCGATTAAATAAGAGCTGGGGAGATAATTATTGCGAAAACTATTCAAAGCGGAACTATCCGGGTCCAACCACACCGGGAAAGTCAAGCTGTATTGGTCGACGAAATTTGCCACAACATCTACCGAGTCGCCAGCATCGATAGCTACAATGATAAATCCTTCCTGATCATGGTCCTGGTAGTATGTATTCAGGATTGGCATTTCCTGGCGGCAAGGAGGGCACCAGGTCGCCCAATTGTTGACCAATATGACTACCCCGCGATAATCATCCAGTGAAACTTGGCTCCCAGCAAGATCGTGAAGCTGGATATCTGGTGCGGGGAAATTCACTTCAGCAGGCGGATTTGTGGAGACCTCAGAGGGGATCGGGGAGGTGAGGCTTGCAGAAACCATGATCATACTCACCACACCAATGACGACCAGGCCTCCACCGATCAAGACCATTGAAAGTATTTTTTGTTGTTGTTTTCTGTTCTTATTATTTATTGGCATTAATCGAACGCAATATTTCCGCCACTAAATTATGTTCAGGTACTGCTCCAACAACATTCGCCGCACCCTGGTTAATCGTCGTTTGAGGAACTCCACTGACACCGTATTTACTAGAAAGTTCCGGGAATTCCATTGCTTCGACCATCTCTGCCTGAACCATGGGGCTTTCCATGGCCATCTGATGCGCTAAGATAACTGCCTGTGGGCAATATGGACAGGTTGGGGTGACAAAAACCTGCAGGGAGACTGGTTTTTCTAGATTTGCCAGAATATCGCGAGTCTGCTGGCTTAATCTGGAATCCCTCCCGGATACCAAGATGATGTCCTGGATCAGTGATGAGAATTCATGGCCTGAGGGTACACCAGCATAGCGAACACCGAAATCAATCAGCTGATCTCCATCTCGAGCTGTAATTACTAAGCCAGGGGTTTTGTCTACGTTGAATTTACTGGCCGTTTCACCATCAGATTCAAGATCGTATGAACTTAAGTGAAGTTTTTCAGATAGTTGAACAACTTCCTCGATCAGCTGCTCGGTTTGATCACAAAATTCACAATCATCTTTACGACCGAAAAAAAGTACTTCGACTGGTTGATTCAGCTGGGTGAAGGCTTCCTTGACTTGACTTGCAATCTGATCGTTTAATAATGGTTCCACGTTAACTTTGTAACTCCTTATGATTATATTTTTGACACATGCACCCCGCCGGGGTTGACGGAGGTGCTATCAGGTAAAACAGCCACTGAGGGTAAATTTGCATTGATCGCATTCGAGGTTGAGAAGACCGTTGTAAACAAGATGACCTTTTCGACAATTTGGACATACATCACCGGCTCGAACGGGAGCTATTTTGCTTTCTGCAGCGATTTCTTGTTGATCGACCAACAATACGAAGGGCAGATCCTCTGCATGTGACCTGTTCATTTCCATCATAAGTTTAGATGCAAGAATGCCGATATGGTTACAAATTTAGGAATTCGTCCAAATCAAGCCGATGAAACAGCCTCTGACGGACATCCTCAGGAAAATCAGTAGTCTCTGAAGACGTCTGGTACAGGGAAATCGTCTTGCTCAGTGTGTCGACTACAATACGGCAGTTATCACAATCTTTCATGTGTAATTCGATTTCATCGCACAGCTCTTGAGGCACATCGCCATCCACGTAATCTGAGAGTGAGTTCAGCAACTGTCGACAATCTTCGTGTCTGTGCATCTCTTAATCCTTGTCCATCAACTTGTCGAAGTATTCCGAGAGGTCTTCACGCAGACGTAAGCGTGCCCGTGAGAGGCGTGTTTTTACGGCCATTTCACTGATGTCAAGAACTTGGGAGGTTTCCCGAGTAGATAGACCCTCGATGTCTCTCAATACAAAAACCACCCGGAGGTTCGCCGGCAGCCTCGCCGCAGCTTCATTGAGCCGATCGCGTACCTCAGCGGTCAAGAATTCTTCTTCAGGAAGACAGCACCAATCAACAATTTGCAGGGGTTCCTGGGGTTCACTCTCATAGGTAGTTGGTTTTTCAAATGAGATAATCTCTGGATGCTTGCGCCGCAGGGACATCAATGCTTCGTTCGTGGCGATTCTATATAGCCAGGTGGAAACATTGGATCGCCCGTCGAAATTTCCAATGTGCTTATAGGCTTTGATAAAAGTTTCCTGCAAGATATCCTCGGCATCCTGAGGGTTATTCAGCATTTTCAATCCCAGGCGGTAAATCATTGGTGAGTAAGTTTCCACCAGTCTGGCAAACTCGGCGCGGTCGCCGTTTCGGAGAGCTTCCAATACAATCGGTTTATCTTCTGCGTCGCTAATCATTAGATGCTTTTGAGTGCAAAAAGGTTACCTTTTCAATCTGGACCAGATTCAAGATCTTCAAGTTTGAGCATCAATTGCTCCAGCTGGTCAGAAAGTATCTCGAGATCGTGGCGGGATGGTACTTCACGTTCATCGAGCAGATTTTGAATATCTGCTTCAGAGAGGGGAGAACTTTCAGCAGGTGAGAGGTCCCGGTTTATTAGTTTCATTCTCCAGCGGTTTGCCTCATCTTCCGCCAGTTCCCCCCGTTTAGTAAGAATTTCGATGCGGTGATCGATCTCTTCATCAATCTGTTTGAGCAGTTCGAGTGGATTTGCCAGTGCGCTGCGCATGCGACTGATGGTGAATCCTCCCGCTTGTACCAGGCCCGTTAATATGGATCGGGGGACAAAACCAGCCTGTTTTTTCTCTTGTTCGAAGATGATCTGGGTTAATACAACCGAAGTGATCTCTTCACCGCTGGCCTGATCGATGACCCGCACTTCCCGGCCTTCACGGATTCGAGCGCTGATGTCATCAAGCGTGATGTAGCGCTTTTCCTCGGTATCGTAGAATTTTCGGTTTGGATATCTTTTAATCGTCAGCATCGCACACCAGATCTTAGACAGGACTTTGTTGCATCGATTATAAAGCATCTGGATGAGGTTAGGCGTGAAATACCTGCTTCATGGTTGCCTCATTTCCTGCGGAGGAGAAATAATTTTCATGTGATAGAATCGACTTGGTTATGGGGTGTGAGCTGATCCAGTCATGATTTTTACAGGCAGGAATGAGCTCAGGACTTCCAATTCCCCAAATCTCGTAAGTGAATTTATCCCTTTCCTAGAAATTTAACCTGATGCTGATTAGACCACGTTATCTCCGCCGCTACCGTCAAATAGTTGAAATTCTTGCCGATTACGGGTTCGGAGCCTTCTTGGCTCAAATGGGGATGAGTGAACGCTTAAATATTCCTCGCTGGTGGCGAAGGCGCAAGGAGATACCTGGTGATGAAATGACCAATCCTCGCCGATTGCGACGGGCACTGGAGGATTTGGGCCCGACATTTATCAAATTCGGGCAGATCCTGAGTACCCGATCGGATATTCTGCCGCCACAGTATATTGAGGAATTAAGCTACCTCCAGGATGAAGTACCCCCAGTAACTTGGGAGGAAGCACGCCAAGTCGTTGAAACCGAGCTGGGTGCTCCTGTCGAGGAATTATTTGCGGAAGTAGATCCCGTACCAATCGCTTCAGCTTCCCTCGCCCAGGTGCATGTCGCTTGTCTGGTAAGCGGGGAAGAGGTGGTTGTTAAAATTCAAAGACCTAATATCGAAAGAACGATAAATCTGGATTTAGACATCATCTATGACTTGGCTCGCACGGCACAACAGCGTATCGCTACCGCTTCTCGATATGAGATCGCAGATATTGCCGAGGAATTTTCTGCGGGCTTGCGCTCAGAGATGGATTTTCGCAGGGAAGCCTGGAACGCAGACCGTTTCCGTCAAAATTTTGCTGATGAAGCTCACCTGTATGTACCAAAGATTTATTGGGAATATTCCACCCGTCGCTTGCTGGTCATGGAACGCATTCAGGGAATCAAGATCGATGATTTGGATGCCTTAGAGGCAGCAGGTTACAGCCGCCAAAGGCTCTCGGGTTATGCCGCGGATTTTGCCCTAAAAGAAGTTTTGATTGATGGCTTTTTTCATGCTGACCCGCACCCTGGAAATATGCTGATCTTACCCGGTGAGGTGATCGGCGTTCTTGATTTTGGAACTGTTGGTAGACTGGATGACTCGGACCGGGCAAATTTGGCCAGGTTGTTTATTGCTGGAGTGCAGTTAGACGTGGATGGCATTGTGGACCAACTGCAGCGGATGGGGGTTGCGGATTACCGGGTTGATCGGATGGGGTTGCAGCGTGATATGAAACGGATCTTAACCCGATATTACGGGTTGCCGATATATGAGATCGACGCACAGGAGGTGGCGAAGGCTGTTCAGCCGATCATGTATGAGTACAAACTCAATGTACCCACCAATTATTATTTGCTGATGAAGACGGTGATCATGATGCAGGGGGTAGGGTTGAAACTGGACCCCGATTTCGATATCATCCAAGCCGCCCAACCGTACATTGGCAAATTGTTCCGTCGCATGTGGTTGCCTACTTCGTGGGGACCCGGTGCGATTCGTCTTGCCATGGATTGGAGGGATTTTGTGTCCGTACTGCCACGGACAACAACGCGCATCCTCGATCAAGTGGAGCGCGGCCAGCTGACCGTGCAGGCAGAACTACCGCAACTCGAACCAACCATCAATGCCATCGATCGTTTGATCAACCGGGTTATTTTCAGTGTCTTGGTTGCCGCCCTGGTAGTTGCCTTAGCCTTACTCTTACCCCGCCTAGATTATGCTTGGCCTTGGGGACTGCTGACCTGGATTATTGTCGTTGGTTTCTTTGTCCTGGTATTCTTAGCAATTCGCTTGGCCTGGTCAGTGTTCCGCTCGGGGCGGGCAAAATTTAATCGTTAAGCACTCCTTGCTTCCAATATATAATGCGCTTGGAATCCATGATCAAGGAACCCAAGCGCACTGATTCATTTTAACAGTAGCTATTCTATCCCTGAGATTTTTTTAGTTCGTCTACCTTCTTCGAAAGCGTGGCAATCTTGGCGCTTAATGCCTCAATATCAGATTTGGTGGGAATATCCATCTTGTCCATCATCTCGCGCATGCGGCTGGAGGCAAGATCTTCTGCTTCGTCGGTTTTCTTCTGACGCTTTTCCTTGATCTCATTGACTAGCTTTTTGCCTTCTTGCTCGGCGATCTCGCCACGTTCGACTAACTTGTCCACCAGATCACCGATTTCTTCAACTGTTAAGGCAACCACGCCCACGCTGGCAAGCAAAACACGGCGCAAGCTTTCCAAGATTGAACGCTCTTCAACAACTAATTCTTCATCACTAACTTCGATTACTTTCGGATCATCATTCGCTGCCATATTAATAACCTCCTGATTAGGTTTGAATTGACGCAATGCGTCATTAACTATATCGCACGTTGTCAGAGTAGTCAAGGCATGGCGAGAACGATCACACATGGCATTGATCATGCAAGCATAATTATCACAGGATAATTCAAAGGACTTTCAATCTATGTGAATGAAGAAAGGAGAGTGCTTCGCGGAAATAAAATTTTAGAAACGCAATTTCTCGTATGAAAAAAATCCAAGACAATGAAAGGAAAGAAATATGTTCAGACTCTCACCTCCACGGAAAGTATCTTGGTTTGCTGCCCTTGTTTTCTTAGTTGTCGGTGTGGTAGCATACATGGGATATCTACCTTTTCTGTCCGGCTGGGCATTCTGGCTGGTGGTGATATCGGCGGTATGGTTGCTGCTTGCCACCCTGTTGAATAATCTTTGAATTATACAATCCCTGAAAATCCTATCTTACGGCAATAAGAGCCCAGAGATACCTGGGCTCTTGTCATTTTGAGAGGTCAATCAAGTTGTTTGGGAATTTTTGTTATGGATTGTTGGCGAGGATGAGGGAAGCACGATTAAATCGCCGCAAGGCGAGGATCAGCAGGAATAGATTAGCTGCCAGCAAGAAGACTGCGATGATTATACCAAGCAGCTGAAAATCCAATCCCTGGACCGCATTCGCCACGATAAGGCGTAAATTTTCAGGAAGCAAGGGCAAAATCATCAGCGGAATGAACAGAAATAAAAATGCAAAACTGAGGGTTTGTTGTGCTTGGCGTACAGAGGCTGCGCGCAGGGACACAAGTACTCCCAATCCAGCTGCCAGCCAGGAAATCAAGAAGGACAGCCAAAAAATCGCCAAACCATTAAGTGGAGAAAAGAATTGAAGCATCCCTGTCCAATTTGCGACATTTATGGTGATTATCCCGGTTATAACACCCACCAATGTGATCCCCCAACCATAGGCGATAGCCGAGCATATTTTTCCGATCAAGATCGCTTTGTCAGAAAGCCGTGAAGCTAATAAAGTTTCCAAGGTATGTCGCTCTCGTTCACCAGCAAACGAATCTGCGACGATGCTGTTTACCAGGATAAATGGCACCCAGGACCACATTAGGATCGTCGTTGGTGAGGTGAGCCATTCAGATCCGGATTGGAGTGGGAAAACAATTCCGAAGACCCCAACCAAGATCAATAATCCTATCCATCCGCCGCGCAAACCTGAGCGCTGAATGAGCAGCTCCCTAAATTCTTTCCAAATAATGGTCATTATATCGGTCATCATGATTCACCTTCCGGATATTGTTCACCTTCATCTACCAGATTGAGAAAAACCTCCTCTAAGCTGGATTGAGTTTTTAGAACCTCTTCTACTTGAGCGCCTGATTGTACGAGCATGGTGAGCAGAGGGGCAGTTTCGATTGGATTTCTTAATTGGATCGTCAGGCGGCTATTATGGTGTGAAACGGATACAACTTCCGGATGAGCACGAAGCTCCTGGATAGTGGTATTGGAAAATCCGCTGCCGCTGATCTCCAATTGAGGATTGCCAGCCTGGGCACGTATCTGGTTCGGGGAGCCGTTTGCTACTAGTTTTCCCTGCCGGATAATTCCAATTTGTTGGCATAGCCGTTCAGCTTCAGCCAAGTTGTGTGTATTCAGAAAGACCGTGACACCTTCCAATTCAACCAGGTTTTCTAAATCATCGCGCAATCGGGCAGCTGCAGATGGGTCGAGACCTGATGTGGGTTCATCTAAGAAAAGCAATTGGGGGCGATGGAAAAGTGCACGTGCCATGGCTAGTTTTTGCTTCATGCCTCTGCTCCAATTGGCGACTGGCTCGCCTCGCCGCTCCCATAATCCCAGGTGTGTGAGCAACTCTCGTGTTCGAGCCCGCCGTTCAGTCGCTGGGAATTGCCAGATGCGGCCATAGAAATCAAGATTATGCTCTGCACTCAAGCGTTCATACAACCCGTTGTGTTCTAGCAGCGCACCGCTTCTGGAACGTATCTCATCAGCCTGGTGAATAGCATCAAACCCCAAAACCTGAGCAGTGCCGTGAGATGGTTGTAGCAATCCCAGAAGCAGTCGAATGGTTGTTGTTTTTCCTGCACCGTTGGGTCCTAGAAACCCAAAGACACTCCCGTGCGGAACTTCAATCGATAGGTTGTCCACGGCGTGGATTGAACCAAAATCTCGGCTTAATTCTTCGGTCTTTATAGCAAGGGTGGTCATCTTCTTGTGTCCTTCGTGTTTTCAACTATGTACTTAAGCTGTTCGCGGTAATCTTGGAAAGCTTCACTTCCGGTCTCACTGAGAATGCAAATGGTAAGCGGGATTTTACCGCGGTAGGTTTTTTGAATTTCGATATAGCCTGCAGATTCAAGCTTTGAGAGGTGAGAGGATAGATTACCCCTGGTGAGACCAGTCTCTCGTTGCAGGTAGAGAAAATCAGCGCTTTCAACAGCTGAAAGGATGCTCAGGATCAGCAAGCGAGCAGGTTCATGGATCAGTCGATCGACTTCAGTCAATTTCCGAGGGTCAATATTCATGCTTAAGTTTCCATGTCATTATCAAAACTGGTTGCCTGCAGAAACGAGAATTAAAGTAATCAAAAAGGTTTGATTTGGGTACACTAACTCACAAAGGTGCATCTCCCTCAGTGGGGAAATCGTGTAAATACCTCACCAGGATTACGCACCCAGAAATGAGGAGAATTAAACCCATTCCTGCATAATAAACGGCCAGGCTTGGGTAAGTATCCATCCCGGATAGAGATAAGCCTATACCCAGGAGGAAGGAAACGATGGATTGGAGATAAAATCGTAGCAAACCAACTCGGGCTGCCGATATCAACCAGACAAAGCCCACGATGAGTCCAGTAGTTGCA
>CP070764.1:1753518-1757101 GCA_020349245.1 Chloroflexota bacterium
AAGTCTCAAAAGCCGCAAAAATCTGGATCGATTACCACAACGCCCATTCGAAAAAAAAATACCCTCAAGTCTTACCAATCCATCATTGACAATTCTGTCAGGATTTTGCAGATCATGAGCTTGGACAGATTTCTTCCGGTTAAATCCTGTCGTTTCTGAACCGCGTTTCGGACGGCAACAAGCCCTACACCCAACGCGTCCGCTATGCCCACCTGTCGTCGTTTTTCAATTTCATCCGCAACAACATCGACCCCAATTGCGCCAATCCCTGTGATACTCCGATGATTCGCAAGCTTTACCGGGAACGGGTTGCGCTGAAATGGGAGATCATTGAAAAAGAAACCGTCGACGAGATTATATTTCGAACCACCAATGTCCGCAATCGCCTTATTCTGGAGCTGATGGCTCGCGGTGGCATGCGGATCGGCGAGGTCCTCAAACTCACGCTGAGCGACATCCAGGATCGCAAGCTGATCCTTCGCGATCCCAAGAGCGGCAAAGACCACGAGATCGTGTTTATCCCCCAGAAGGTGGCCGATAGACTCCGCAATTATGCCAACTCCAAATGCGACAATCCGGAGGACTGGATTTTTCCGATTTCCTATGAGGCCTCCAGGGTGATGGTCACAAAGGCTGGAAAAATGGTCGGTATCCGGTTGAGGCCGCACGATCTGCGCCGGCACTCGGCCACATTTGCATCTCGCTCAGGTGTTCCGATCGAAATCGTAAGCAAAGTGATCCTCACGCACGTCAATCTATTAATGACACAGCGCTATCTTGGCAAAATCAGCGATGTTGAAGCCATGAGATGGATCGAGAATCTTTAGGCTGAATTGACAGGGGCTGAATCCGTATGCCGGGTTCACCCTATTGGTTCTGGTCTACGAGTTGTCTATCTCAAAAAATCGGTCACATGATAGGTTGGGGATCGTAGCAGGTATCACAAATCGACCTTTAAAAGTAGTTCCGAACCGGTTTTTGTAGGCTGGCTTGTTGGAAAAACTATTGCTTTCGGCGAGTACCCTGGTTTTGTTTTTTGGATTATTCACTTTGTTTGGCGGTGTAGATTTGGCCCTTCCATTCTTATTGGACCAGATGCAAATTCCTTCAGACATGTACCAGCTTTATTTTAACAGGCGTTCTAAACAGTTGGTTTGCCAATCTTTTGGCGGTTATGAATTTGTTTACTTTCACATTTGTGGCAGCTTGTGCGGCCACTGGCACGGTGAAAATCAATTGGTCTATAATTGACACTTTCATGGTCATCTCATCGTTAATTTTTCTCGCTGTTATCGTTAAAATGCAGCTATTGCTGTCAATCTAGATAAACCGCATACGCGCTAATCTCAGCTTTAATATTGCGGCGGGACAATAGATAAAACTCTTATTAGTAATCTGTAGCTAACCACCAAACCTTATTTCTTTTTAATTACCTGAATTTTGCATTCTTTAATCGCTTGATTTCCGTTATTATCTCTTACTGAGAGACTCCAAGTAATAATATCATCAATCCCTCCAGAATCTTGGATTGAAAGAGCAGCTCCCTCGAAAGAAACAATGCATGATTCAGTTTTGTCAATGCGCTTTCCTTTTTTGGATAGTTTATAACAGTCAAATCCTGAAATAACTGGCTCAATTTGCCCATCACATGTGTCGGTAGCGGTTCCCGTATAAGCAACAGGGGCATCGGAAGGCACAATTGTTAATGGAGCATTGCAATATATTTCAGGAGGAGTAGTATCAATTATTTGAACCTGAGCATTACACATCGCAGAGCCACCAAAATCATCATTGACTTCAAGGGATACTGTATAATCCCCATAATTTGAGAATTCGACTGTAGGAGTTGCACCTGTTGTGGTATTTCCAGTAAATGGACCATTCCAATCATAAGTGAGTGGGTCATCGTCGGGATCTATTGAATTTGACCCATCCAATGCAACACTTGTAGTTGGACCAGTACATTCCTCAAAATAAGGTCCATTTGCATCACAAGTTGGTGAACGATTTACTATTCCGTCACAATCAGGATCATCTGGGTTAGCTCTACAAAAATCATGAAAGTGTGGGACAAGGTCTTCCGTAATTAAATCTTTCCCAGTTTCCACATTGGTAATTTTGATTATCGCAATATCAGGCCGAAATGGAAAACTTATTGCGGCAGACCCTGCTGAGCGCACAGTAAGGTGTTCTTTCCCTCCCTCATCGAAACTTATAACCCATAGAGGATGCCACAAATTAAATTCTGTTATAACATTACTATTTAGGTCCAAAAGTTCTGTGTAAAGATGTAACGGCTCTCCTAAATGGCTTAGACCCGGACCAGGGGTTATTTCCAAAGAAACAAATTCAGCTGTTAAAGGAGAAATAAAATCAAAACGTATTACAACAGCTTTTTCTGTGGTGTCATAATCGAAGGTAGGTATAGGGTCTATTGTTGGATCATGAGTAAGTTCTGACTGAGCCACTGAAATATTTGCGAGTATCATTAAAAAACAAAATAATAAAATCTGCCTGAATAATGCCAATATTTTTATCACGTTAAATCTTTTCATATCATCCTCCTAACAACCCCCTTGGCCGCATATGCAATACATCCATTCAATTTTCCTGATATCCAGCAATTGAGGACTACCTTTATCTTTCATGAGATCATTATATATTGGGTCTGATGTCCAATAGGTTTTACCACTTTCTGTTTGAAAAGACCGACAGTCTGATGGTAATCTCTCAGTGCTTAAAAGGATTGCATTTTCTTCACAAACACCGCTACCATAATCATAATAATCTTCAGTGTCTCTTTCACAATATACTTTAGAGTCATAGACATTAGGAAATGGCCAAGCTATAAAAGCAGGACTGTCGTCATATTCATCTGACAAATTAAATAAGGCGTGAGCGCTCTCATGCAGAAAAATTCGATGTCTTTGATCAGGATCATTCATTTCTGTTGTAGCAAAGTTTCCCTTTTTAGTATGTTTAAGCAGGTTATCTCTACAATCTTTATCATGCAGAATTACTGAAGCCTCAGCCCAAGATCTATACGGTAAATTGTTTATATTCTCGCAGCTACTAGTAGAATCACCAGGTATCTCCTGCTTGACATCAGCTAGATCTTGTGCAAGCCAAAAATTGAACTTATCTTGATTAATTACAAAAATATCTTCATTTAATAGCCCTTCCCAAATCACGGTATAAGCATCCTGCATAAATTTCGGACTTTTTGGGTCATTCGAGTGGGCTGATTTTTCTGGATACAAAATGACATCAAGGGATCTGCTACGATTCCCTGTATAATATACTGGGGCAATATCATTATATTTTCCTGGAATCTCATCTCCAACTGAGACAGTACGCCATCCTGTAGATACGATTAACCCATCATCTTTGACCCGGCAATTATAAGTAAATGAGGAGCCTGTAAATGGCCCAACTTTAATATTAGTGTCAGTCCCCTGATCCAAATGAATAGGCTGAGTCTTATCATTCACCCAAATCTCGAGTGAGTCAGAAATTCTCTGATTAGCGGTACAAAGATTATAGTTTCCCCAGGGATCATTACCTCCCGGACAATCCAAAGTCC
>CP070764.1:1757201-1793824 GCA_020349245.1 Chloroflexota bacterium
TATTTGGGGGAGTTCTTTGCCATCTCCAAATATGCCAAACTTTGCCTTCCCGCTCATAACTTCTCGTCTGCCGACGAGGCTTACCTGTCTGCTGTGGTACGCCAACCGATAATCAGTGATGATCTCCCCGGAATCGAAGGTAATTTCCTTATTTGCCATTTTTATAGCTTTCATTAAAACTCCTACAATTTCACCGATATATTCAATGAATTTGCCACTATCGGTCGAGAAAAAATGGGAGCAGACCGCGCTACTCCCATCGATAACGATTGAATTAGATTGCAGGTAAAGATATTCTTTGCCGGTATCGGAATTTTTCCGTGTGATTTGGGAATGTACTGGAGAATTCGGGAAATGAGATGCTGGGGTATGAAGGACTTCGTTAATTTCATGGTTTCTTAAGCGATTGAACGATTACTTCCGCGATATCGAGAACTTCCATTTCGCTGTTGGTATCCTTCTTGGCATCATCTAGCATGACCATGCAGAAAGGACAGCCAACTGCGAGAAGTTCTGCGCCTGAATCTTCTGCCTCGCGAAAGCGGGTGATGTTAATTCGTTCAGTTCCCTCTGCCTCTTCCTTCCACATTTGGGCGCCACCTGCACCACAGCAGAAGGATTTTCTCTGGTTGCGAGACATTTCCACCAATTCTATGCTCGTCCTTGCTAATAATTGGCGAGGTTCCGCGAGAATATCGTTTTGCCGGCCGAGATAGCAAGGATCATGAAAGGTTGTTTTCTGGTTTTCATTGGAGATCAACTCAAGATGACCTTGCTCGATCAACTGGTTGATCAATTCCGAGTGATGAACTACCTGGTAATTTCCTCCGAAAGCGGGATATTCATTTTTAATCGTATGAAGGCAGTGTGGGCACGTGGTGACGATCTTCTTTGGATTGATCTCATTGAGCAATTCAACATTTGCCATCGCTAATTCGTTGAATAAGAATTCGTTTCCTGCGCGACGAGCTGAATCACCGGTGCATTGTTCGTTCTCTCCGAGCACTGCAAAACTCACCCCCGCTGAATTTAAGACATCAGCAAATGCCCGGGAGGTCTTTTGAGCTCTCGCATCTGTTGCCGGTGCGCAGCCTACCCACCACAATAGCTCAGCACCTGGGTTTTCTTCAATCGTTGGGACATGCAGACCCTCAGCCCATTTCATTCGTTCAGCTGGGGAGATATTCCATGGATTAGCGGTTCTTTCCATGCCTCGAAAAGCAGTTTGTAATTGCTCAGGGAAATGATTATCCATTAAAACCAACGAGCGACGAATATCGATTATGTCCCTCATCGGTTCATTTCCAACTGGGCATATGTCATTACAAGCACCGCAGGCAGTGCATGCCCAGACAGCATCATATGGAATGGCAAATTCGGTCAAGGGTGTCTCGGAGCGCTCGCCATTTGCCAAACGCGCCCCTTCGCTATTGAGGAAATAACGTTTATTGATCTCCAGCGCAGCTGGTGACAGAATTTTTCCCGTATTGTAGGCTGGACAGACTTCTTGGCAACGATAGCACATGATGCAGGCATATGAATCCAGGATCAAATTCCATTCGAGGTCTTCAATCACAGAAGCACCAAATTGCTCTATACTTTCATCATCAAAATCCAGCTTACTCAGCTCACCGGTTGAACGCCTTTTAGGTGAAACCAGAAAATTAATCGGTGCAACTATCAGGTGCAGGTGTTTGGATAAAAGGAAATAAGGGATAAATAGGAGTATCGTTCCAAGCGCGAGCCAGAAGAATGTATGCTGCAGAATTGTCAATGCAGGTAAATTAATACCAGTCCAGAGGTCTGCAAGAGTATTCGCAAAGGGTTGCCAGGGATCCTTTCCGTGGATACCAATATTGATCGATTGACCTACGAATCTTGCGCCGACGTGTACCAGGATGAATCCTGCCACAATAGCAGAATCTCGAGGTATCCCACGCCTGGCTTTTTCAGAGAGGAGGATATCAGATCGTGCGGACAATGTGGCTGGTTTTATTACAAAGCGGCGAATAACAAGAGCTACCATGCCAAGTAGGGCGGCAACGCTGAATACATCTGCTGTCAAGCGAAAAATATTTCCCAATGTTCCGCTGCCAAGAAATTTGAAATCGGGTATTAGCCCTTCTAAAATATCAGCCAAGTTAACCAACAGGTAAAGAATGAAAGCCCAGCCAACAAATGCGTGGAACAGGCTTGGCAATAATCTAAGGCGGAAGACCGGTTGAAAGGTCAACGTTTCAAAAAATACGCTGATGATTCGCTGGGGTATAACCTTCCAATCAAGATTTCCTTGACCCCGAGTGATGGTGCGAACGATCCTCCTTGCAATCAAAAAAGCAGCAACGACGGACAGGATGATTGCGACGATGAAGATGATTTTTTCAATGAATGTCAGCAAGATGTCCTCTTCGTGATGATAAATATATCCTCTTGGAAAGCTAGTGAAAAGAAACTTGAATCTGCAGGAAAGTTTACCATAGCCATATTTTTGGTGCAAATTCACATATTCATCGAAACTCACTTATTAACTTCAATACTACAAGCGTAAGCAATGTTATGTTGGATAATTTCCACTTTTCATGGAAATACCGAGCCATCTTGTTTTCAATTCAAGGTGGTTTTAAGTCAAGAATAACAACGATAATTTATGCCAATCTTAATCTGTTTCGAGAGTTGAATTATCCACGAAAAACAAAGAAAAGTGGTTAAGAAATATCTCAGGCTCCCCCGTCACCATACTGTTCGGGATCGGTGGGAGTTCTTCCAGAAGGGTCCCAGACATAAACCCAATCACCAATATCTGCCCAGTCGTAGAGCCAACGTGCATCCCCAACAGACATATTTACGCATCCGTGAGAACGCGGCGCACCGAATCCATTGTGCCAGTAAGCCCCATGTAGTGCCCGTGCCTTGTCATAATACATGGTCCAGGGCACATCTTCTAGGTAATATGCATCTGAACGGTCAGCCTCGAAAGCGCCTCTCATGGGAGTTGAGTCGTATTTTTCGTAAATTTGGAAAAGACCAGGCCTGGTCCAAAATGGTTCAATACCGCTGGCGATCAATGAAGCAAAAACCAATTGGCCCTGGTCATATACAGCCACAGTTTGGTCTTTCAAGTTAACTTCGATCCACCTGCCGTTATTTACCCCATCTGGAGGATTCGGGTTGGGAAGTACACGGCCGATCAATCTTTGCCATTCACGGTTCTCGGGAATCCATTCGTCAGGGCCGATCATATACCATTCGATACCGTCGATCGTCTCAGTAGCATAAATTTGAACTTCTTGGTAGCGGTAAACCTCCCTGCCTGTATAATCCTCGATATCAAATCCAGGTGTCTGCTTGGTTTCTGTTGGGAAGATAATCCATCCAAAAGGTCTCTCTGGGGTGTAGCTGAATAGTTTTCCCTGGAAGAGGGAGGGAGTTCCAATTCTGGAAATATCATTGGCTGTCATCCAGCCACCATAATCAACCATATAGTAGCGTTTACCGTCAATAACGGCTTCATCTGTGTATGAGATAAAACTGTATGGAGAATCGATTTTTCGTACCACGGAACCCTTTTTCACGGCATCTTCGAGGCTTGCATAGACTGGTGCATTTTGGCGAACGACTTCCCCATAACGAATATCCACATAGGTAAGCGCAGGATCAGGGTTTTTTCCATTCAAAGGCTGCAGCGGGAAAGATATCCCGAGATGTTGCATGCGGGAAAGATAGGCCGAAGGACCAAGCATGGCACAGCCATTTCCCGACTGGTAAACGTCCCCTGGCAGGCACAATATTTCCCCCGCGGAGTTGCTGGATTCATAGTCTGCTTCCTGAGCAGAAGCCGAAATTGGCAGAGTAAAGAGGGTTAATAATAAAAATATGTTTAACAATAATATTCTGTTGACCATATAACACGGTTCTCCATAAATTGACTAACAGCAAGAGAGTAAAATTTTAATGTTTTTTCTATGGTATGTAAAGTGATCCAAGAATTGCTAGAAAGAGGGTAATGCTGATATAACCATTGATGTTGAAGAAAGCTAGATCTAATTTTGATAGATCATCTGGTTTTACGAGGAGATGCTCCCAGGTTAGCAGCCCAGCGGTAATGACCAAACCAATCCAATATGGCCAGTTCAATTGCGAAGTGAACCCGAGACTGATGAGCAATCCAATTGTTATGATATGACAAATTGATGAGAAGCGCAAAGCAGCGGAGATACCAAATCGAGCTGGCATGGATTGTAAACCTTCCTGGCGATCAAAATCAATATCTTGACAAGCGTAAATCATATCGAATCCAGCGATCCAAAAAGTTACCACGCCAAGCAGTATCCACGCGGGTAGATCCTGTGAGGAAAATAGGGAGTTTCGGATTGCAGCCCAGGCGCCTATTGGCGCCAATCCGTCTGTAAATCCCAGGACGAAATGAGATAACCAGGTGAACCTTTTTGAAAACGAGTACCCGATCAAAAATAGATATGCCCCCGGCAGCAGTATGAAAGTCAGGGTACTGAGCTGCCAGGCTGCCAGAGCAAGTACGCAACCAGCAATGATTGTACCTACCCAGGCTGTGTGGGGAGAGATGGCACCCGTGATGAGTGGTCTCTGGGCGGTGCGTGGATTTCTTGCATCAAGCCAGCGATCCGCGATGCGATTTGAGCCCATGGCCAATGTGCGGGCAGCAGCCATAGCGATAGTGATCCAAAAAAACTGACCCCAAGTTGGCCATCCCTGTGCAGCTAATAACATCCCGAGGTAGGCAAAGGGTAAGGCAAAGATTGTATGTTCGAATTTTATCAGCTCGAGGTAATCACGAATTGCTTTCACTGTTAGATTGTATCAAAAGGAAATCTATTGGCCCGGCAATTAGGAGGATATGAACTGCCAGCGGCAAAAGCGCTTTTCCAACCAGTCAACACTGAAATACAAACCCAAACCTAAAATACTCATGGCAATGACCCCTGCGTACATGGCTGGATAATTAAATAGGGTACTGCCATTTAGATAAATGTAGTAGCCAAGCCCTTGCTGGGTTGCGAAAAGTTCTGCTATATACAATACTGCCACAGCGGTACCGATCGATTGGCGTAATGCGGTTAAGACAGCCGGCAGGCTAGCAGGAAGGTAAACAAAACGGAAAAGTGCCCTTCTCCCAGCCCCAATACTGCGCACACTCTGGATTAATTCGGGTCGTAAACCTGCAGCCTGATCCCGGACGAGCACCAAGATCTGAAAAAAGAGAATCAAGAATATGATCACGATCTTGGGTAGATCGCTAACTCCCAGGATCAGCAGGATAATGGGAACAAAAACAACCTTTGGGATAGGATATACAAGGTAGATGACCGGAGAGAATATCCGATTGAGTGTTTTTGATTGACCAAGGATTAAACCTAGCGGGGCAGCGATTAGGATTGCTAATATTGTGCTGGCCAGCACTCGCCATAAGCTGGCTAGAAAATGATTAACCAGACCCGTTTGAAGTTCTTCGATCAGGACCTGACTGACTTGAATCGGGGAGGGCAGGATTGGACGATTGACCAACCAGGCGAGGATCTGCCAACCTACCAAAAGCCCTAGGATAGCAAACAGCAGATGTCTTTTTTGGATCTTCATACCTTATCCAGGCGCTCACGTAAATACTGGCATAGCTGCTGATATTCACTACTTTGCCGGTATTCACCTGTCCCAGAGGCAGAATTTTCTATAACAACCGGTTCTTTATTGGGAGGTTTATGGAGTAACAAGATTTTTTTCCCCATGAACGCGGCTTCTTCGATCGAATGAGTCACAATGATTAATGTAATTTTTTCTTCCGAAACGAGTTCCAGGGTCAGTAGCTGTAACCCTTCGCGGGTTGGGGCATCCAGCGAAGAAAATGGTTCGTCCATCAATAATAAATCAGGTTTTAATACGAGCGTTCTGGCGATCGCAGTTCTCTGGCGTTGGCCACCAGATAATTGGCTCGGATATTTATCTGCCTGAGCTGTAATTTGCAGCCTGTTTAACCATTGGTCCACGTCGTGAGGGGCGTGATTTGCCAGGGGTGCATGTTTACCATCTGGACCGTAGAAAGACCGCACTCGCAAGCCAAGATCAGCGTTTTGCTTGACAGTTGCCCAGGGTAGTAAACCATAATCTTGCAATATGAGTCCAGATCCCGGTCGGGGTCGGGAGAGCGGTGCTCCATCAATACTTATGTTACCAGCTTGTGGTGCAAGCAATCCAGCGATCAGATACAACAATGTCGTCTTGCCGCAACCAGATGGTCCCAAAATCACCCAGGCCGTTCCCCGGTCAACTGACCAGCTGAATCTTTCAAAAACAGGGGCGCCAGGTTGGTGGGCGTAGGTTATGGAGTCGATCTCAATCATGCGGGTATTTCAAGAACAGATATCAGGGCAGGTATTCGGTTGTTACAGAATCATCATAGGAAATATCTGTGGAAATTAACCCTTTTTCCAGACCCCAATCGACAACATCTTCCCATTGAGACCTACTAGGTACCGCGCCTGAGGGAAAGGTTGGAATATCATAACTGCCGATAAGCGGAGCTGGAACCAGATTTTTTTCGGTGAGTAATTGATCCCATTTGCTAGGATTTGTATTGATGTCTTCAACCGCCTGATCTATTGCCTGTAGAAAACCTCGGATAGCGTCTTGGTTGGCATCAATAACTGATTTGCGGAAAGAAATCAGGCTGTTGCCGTATTCCGGATAGGTGGTATCGTCAATAATTGGCACAGCTCCCCCTTGAATAGCGAGTGAAGAGAGAGGGTCAGGTAAATTTGCAGCTTTTAATTCCCCGGAATCCAATAATGACATTCGGATGGCGATACTCGGAACTGCGATCGTTGCAATATCCATTGGAGAGAATCCTTCCGCTTGGAGGAATCGATCGGTTGTATATTCGATCACAGAACCCTCAGAAATACCAATTTCGACGCCTTTTAAATCTTCAACGTTAGTGATCCCGCTATCCTTCGCAGCCAATATGCGATATTGAGGAAAATCAGGAGTAGCGACACGGGCAAAAGACACGATCTGAATTTGGATGGTGTCCTGGTTATACAATAAAGTGGAGATCAAATCATTGATCATGCCATCTGCTTGACCGGCAGCCATAATTTGGTCGCGTTCCGCAGCGGAACTGACCGGGATAAATTCCACTTGGACACCCTGATCTGCAAAATAGCCATTTTCCTCGGCGACATACATTGGAAGTGCATCCAGAATTGGCAGTACTGCAATCTTTAATTTGACTGGTTCTTGAGGTTTACCGCCTGTGCTGCAGGAGGTAGCGACAAAGAGGAGCAAGAGGGAAAGGATTCTTATCAATCCAAGAAATTTGCGTTTTACCATTATTTCAATCTCCTTTATTTGCTTGTAGAAATACCTCAAATAATCCATTAGCGACAGATCAAATTCCGAGATCATCCCAGATCTCATCAATCCTTGCCTTGATAGCAGAATCCATTTGGATAACTTTCGGCCATGTTCTGGAATACCCCTCCTCGGCAAGCTTTGCAGTGGCATCCACTCCGATCTTCCCACCATATGAATGCTGGTAGGAAGCATGATCGAGATGATCGACCGGACCATTCATCAAAATGATATCCCGGGACCAGTCCGCATTGCCGAGTGCTTGCCAAGCAGATTGAGAGAGATTTTGCACATCCACCCAATCATCGAAGACGACGATCGCTTTGGCGAGAGACAACAAACCAAGACCCCAGAGACCTGAGATCACCTTTTTGGCATGACCTGGGAAGCGTTTCTTGATGGAAACCAAAACTAGATTATGGAAAACTCCTTCAGCTGGCATGTTGATATCAACAACCTCTGGGAGGAAAAGGCGGATCAGCGGTAAGAAGATCCGCTCGGTTGCTTTTCCCATCCATACGTCTTCCATGGGGGGGATTCCAACGACTGTGGCAGGGTAGATTGGTTCAGATCGATGGGTGATGGCGGTGACATGGAATACTGGAAAATTCTCAACGGGTGTGTAATACCCTGTGTGATCACCAAAAGGACCTTCGGGATGGTGTTCGTTAGGATTAAAAGTCCCTTCAATCACAATCTCAGCATTGGCTGGGACTTCGAGTGGCTGGCTCACACAAGGGAGAAATTCTACCGGGGAACCACGCAGAAAACCTGCTAGAAGATATTCATCAAGATTTGGTGGGAGTGGCGCAGAGGCACACCACATGCTGGCTGGGTCGCCTCCGAGAACAATCGCTGCAGGGATTTCTTCTTTATGCAAATCTCTGGCAATACGAGCATGATCAGCGCCGCCTTTATGGCGCTGCCAATGCATCAGCAGGGTTTTATCATCGACGACCTGCAGGCGGTACATGCCGACATTGCGAATCTGAGTTTGGGGATCGCGAGTGATGACCTGGGGCAGAGTAATGAAAGGTGCAGCATCCTCCGGCCAACTATGCAGGATGGGTAGAGAATCCAATGATGGGTTCTCATCGATGACAACCTCTTGGACAGGGCCTTTCTTGACGATTTTTGGTCCTATTCCAATGGAGCGTAATACATCTAAAAGATCTTGACCCCGGTTGATCATCTGCCGCAATCCATTGGGTAATCTTGGATCAATTATCCTTGATAAACGTTGATTCAGCTCCTCTAAATCTTCAACTCCCAAAGCCCAGGATATTCTTTTCCGACTACCGAATGCATTGATCAATACCGGAATTGAAGAATCGGCTACATTACTAAATAAAAGCGCTTTGTTTTTCTCAGGTGAGGATTTACTGACCCGGTCCGTTATCTCGGTGATTTCTAGTTTAGCGGATACCTGATGATCTATACGAACGAGTTGTTCTCGCGCTTCAAGCAGGGTAATAAACTCACGCAAATCTTTCACAAATATCGAACTCCTTTTGGGAACAAGGCTGATTATAGCATGCCAGTTGACGTTGTGGGCTGAAATGATTTGAGGACTTATATATACGCATAACCTAATTTTTTAGTTAGGTTATCAATATTAACAAGTCACTCAATTGACAGTGAAATATGGCTATGCTACATTACCCACGGACCCAGAGAAGGAATTGACTCTTAATTTCCGCCAGGAGTGTTCATATATGAAATCACGATCTCAATTAATGGTTGATCGCTTACGGGATATGCAGGCTTCTTCTCCTGATATTGAAGCCTCCGCAGTGGTCAGCGTCGATGGTCTCAGCATCGCCTCTGCACTCCCCGCTGGAGTTGAGGAGGACCGTGTGTCAGCCATGTCAGCAGCAATGCTTTCCTTGGGAGAACGGATCGCTACTGAATTAGGCCGGGGAACCCTGGATCAGGTGTATATAAAGGGTGAAAATGGCTATGTGATCCTGATGTCTGTGGGGGAAGAAGCGGTGCTGACAGCTCTCGCAAGGGAACAGGCAAAACTGGGGCTAATATTTCTAGATATGCGCCGGGCGACTGAAGCTTTGGTCGAATTAATTTAGGGTTGAGCTCCCAACATGGAATCTGTTGAACCAAGCGGATATTATTACGCCAATAAATTCGCATTGATCATGCTGGATGCTTTGGCAGATGTTTTAGGGGAAAATGGGCTCAAAGCGGTCCTCAATCTAGCTCATCTACCAAACTTGATCGATAATTTTCCTCCTGACAACCTTGAGAAAGCATTTGATTTTGCACATGTCTCTGCGATTAACCAGGCATTGGAGGAGATTTACGGGCCGAGGGGTGGACGTGGATTGGCATTACGAGCAGGCCGGGCAACATTTGCTGACTCATTAAGAAATTTTGGAGCTTTAGCTGGTGCTGGTGACCTGGCTTTCAAAGTACTACCCCTCAGTACCAAGATGCGCATCGGTGTTCCTGCGATGGCGCGAATTTTCACTCAGGTTAGTGATCAACGCAGCACTTCGCAGGAATTTGATGAATGTTTTGTCTATACAATTCACCTCTGTCCAGTTTGTTGGAATAGGCATGACCTCGATAACCCGGTATGCTTCATCGCCGTTGGCCTGCTGCAAGAAGGATTACGATGGCTTTCAGGGGGAAAAGAATTTCGGGTTAATGAGTCAAAATGTATTGCCATGGGTGATGATGTCTGTGAATTTGTGATTCAAAAAACTCCGGTGAGATAATATTTCCCATTGTGGTTATAATCTAGGTATGGGAATTTTTAAGAATATCTGCGTTGTGATTCCTACATTTAATGAAGCGGAAAATATCTCCACATTGATTGCGGAGATATTTGCGCTACCGTTGGAGGGCTTAAATGTACTGGTTGTCGACGATAACAGCCCAGACGGTACTGGGGATATTGTTAATAGTCTGCGAAAAGAAGACCCAGATCGGATTTCAATCATTCGCCGAGGGAAAAAGAATGGTTTGGGTACAGCGTATATAACTGGTTTTCAACAAGCGCTTGTTAAAGGGCATGACGCAATCATCCAAATGGATGCCGATTTTTCCCATCCACCTGAAAAAATCCTGGAGTTAATGGAAAAACTCAACCTGTCGGATGTTGCCATTGGCTCACGGTATATTCCCGGAGGCAGCTTGGATGTGCAATGGCCTTTATGGAGGAAGAGCCTTTCGGTATTTGGCAACCTTTATGCAAAAATTATCCTGCGCTTGCCGGTAAACGACGCAACGGGTGGATTCCGCGCCTGGCGTCGGGAGACACTTCTCGGGATGCCGTTGGAAAGAGTCCGTTCGAATGGCTATGCATTTCAAGTGGAAATGATATATTTAGCCAATAAGCTTGGGTACTCAATTCTTGAAGTACCATTTTACTTTGCAGATCGTCAATGGGGGAATTCAAAGATGTCGCTAAAGATTCAATATGAAGCTGCCTATCGGGTATGGCAGATGATTTATGAATACCGCGACCTGAAATCCCTCCATCGATCCGAATCTGATCCACTAGTCATGTGAAATCCTGGTTAGCAAGAGTCAAAACTCGGGAGGCTGCTTTTCGTATATTTCCGTGAGAGCTGCCCATTCATTCAAATTGAGTGTCTCGGCTCTTCTCATTGGATTTATCCCCGCATCCGCTAACAATTTTTCCACTGAAGATTTGTCTTGGTGAAGACCAGCAGCCAAGGAATTTCGCAGGGTCTTTCTTTTTTGGCTGAAACCAGCTCTTGCCAAGCGGAAAAAACTTGGAAGGGTCCCTGCAGGTATGATGGGATCAGGGTATGGTTCGATACGGATGATAGCAGAATCTACCTTGGGTGCTGGGTAAAAAGCACCCGCAGGTATTTTCGAAAGAATTTGTGGATGTCCATATACCTGGACACTCAGCCCCAGCAGGCTCAACCTTCCAGGTTCAGCACATATTCTCTCGGCAACTTCCTTTTGGATTGTGAGCACGATGCGCGCTGGTTGTCTTTCTGTTGATAACAGCTTTTGGATTAAGTTGGAGGTGATATAGTAGGGGATATTGGCCACAACCAGATAGTTGGAAATTTGGATGACATTTTCCAGATCGATTTTCAGGATATCTCCCTGGATTATGTGGATGTTTTGAAAAGACCTGGTGGTTTCTTCGAGAATGGGGATGAAATCTTGATCTAATTCTACAGCAAAGACTTCCTTTGCCTGCATGCCCAATAAACAGGTTAGGTTTCCTAACCCTGCGCCGATTTCCAGGATAGTGTCGTTCTTACCAATCATCCCTGCTTCGACAACGCGTTCTAAATATCTTGGTTCAATCAAGAAGTTTTGACCGAGTTTTTTTTCTGGCTGTAAGCCATGGCGTTTGAGTAAATCTATGACGTCAAAGTGTGTTGGGTTTAGGGAATTATCCACACAATATTCTCCGGTGGTGGCCAAAGGAAATAAACGGTCACCCACTGATGCCAGGAGACATAATTCTCATCCAGATAACCCAGGTCGATCATCCTGCCATTTATCCCACCGCCAGTATCTGCAGCGAGTGCTTCACCATAGCCTGGGATGTACATCCTTGTGCCGTATGGAATATAACTGGGATCGATCGCTGCGACACCTTTAGCCAGTGGGATCCCAGTTGCAGTACCATAGCCGCCATTGCTGGTGACATTATAAGAAACTGCATACATGTTCAAGGCGCGCCAATAGGTTAACCTGCCTCCTGGAGTATCCAGTGTGCGGGGGACGATTTTTGTGCCATATCCAATAATCTCGTTTTGAGGTTCCTGGGAAATATATTCAGACTCAACTTGTCGGGAGATCTCAATACCATCCTCGTACCGCACCCGGACGCGCTTCGTATTCAAACCATAGACACCAGGTTGAACGATTGTGCGGCTATCGATTTCAAGGTCTGCCACAGGTTGTGTATCAGATCCATAAGGAACGGGATCATTTTCCAGGATTACCTCTTCCTTTACCCGGATTACCTGGATAATACCATCTTCAGGGATCGGCAAATTCGCGCCTGGGATACTGAAGTCCAACCCCTGGAGAGGTATACCGGCTTCAGACAGTGCCTCGCTAACAGAGCCCGCCGTCGTGCTGGATGTAACCTCACCCCCAGCGTGCAGGATAGTAATTTCCCGAGCTTTCTCAATTTCAACACTCGATGTATGTATTAATAAAGTATCCATGGGTTTGGAAATCTTATCGCCAGCAGAGAGTTCTATCCCCGCTGCCCACAAAGCTTCTCCGAGTGTACCCCTGTCTGAGGAAATTGTTTTTTCCTGACCCTGTATAGATAGTTCAAATTCTTCAGCCCGCTGAATCTGAAGGCGGTGATCACCCCCAGGTGATAATGGGGTTTCAATGCCACCCAGGCGGCCATCGACGATTAATCGATCACCTGTGGAAAGCTGGATTCCGGCGGAAGCCAGAATTTTTTGGAGGGCCAATTGGTTAGTGAAAATAGATTGAGTATTTCCATCAGCTTGAATTATGACCCAATGTGCTTTATCGATGGTTATCTCATCTCCATCCCTCAGCCAGCTGGAAGGTGGAATGTTAATTGCATCTTCTTCGTTCAACACTATGCCTTGTTCGCCCAGCAATCCTGCAAGTGTCCAGACTGAAGTCGTGACCTCGACTGGTTGTGTGTCGATGGTCAACGTGACAGTTTTTTCGATTCCAACCACAACGATGCCGAGCCCAATGAGTGCTATGACTAGCATAATGCTCATTTTTTGAGTTCTACGCATGGGGTCTGATTCTAACAGATTTGTAGACCAAATCTCTGTTCCAACAGGGTATCATGATGAGAAATATCTCATTAGAGCCGCATGTCTGTGGATAGTAGATTGGGATCAGAATCCAGCATGTGTCTTATTATCATTGATTGGTGCCGTATTGTATAAATATGTAACAAAACTTGAAATCCAACGTTCATAAGGGTGGAGGATATGCCTGATTGGCAGCACTCCGAAGATAGTGAGTTAATAAAAATTGCTCAGGAAGGTGAATCAGAAGCCTTTGGCGAGCTTTATCAGCGTTATGCTCAGATAGTATTCAGATTTATCTATGCGAACCTGAATAACCGCCTGGATGCTGAGGATCTGACGGAAGAGGTTTTCTTAAGAGCTTGGCGATCACTATCAAATTACCGGCAAAAAGGAGTTCCGTTCCTCGCCTATCTATTTAAAATCGCTCGCAATGTGTTAATCGATTTCTATCGGCGAGCCGGGCGGTCCGGGGGGCACATGTCCATAGAAGAAAAACAGATTACAGATTTTAATCCTGATCCTAGTGAAACTGCGATTCTAAATATTGAACACCAGGAAGTACGGCAAACGCTTACCCAACTGCGTGAAGATTACCGGACTGTTTTAGTGCTCCGATTCTTGAGTGGATTATCTCCCGAAGAGACGGGGCAGGTCATGGGAAGGACTCCTGGTGCGGTCAGGATTTTGCAGCATCGTGCATTATCCGCATTACGTGGTTTATTGGAAATCTAGCTGACGGTTTAGCATTTTTCGGCTGGTGATAAATGATAGGAAAATCAACTCGAAACCAAGATGAATTAAGCAGGATATTAGATGCCTGCCTCGGGTTGATCGCTGATGGTTCTGGAACTGTCGATACGGTCATCGAACAATACCCAGAGTACAGTGAGGAACTGAGACCTGCGTTGGAGGCGGCTGAGTGGCTGCAAGCCCGCAGCGAAGTATTTAATCCCCGGCCTGGGTTTATTCAGCTCTCCCAGCGTCGGCTGGTAAATCGATTTCGCTCAAATATGAGCAAGCCGGCAGCAGACCACACAGAAACCATGAGCAGGATCCCTGCATTCTTCCAAGATAGAAGGATGGTAGTCCAATATTCGGCGCTGCTGACTCTCACCGCAGTTTTGCTCTTCATCGGATACCGCAGTACAATATTTCTCATCCAGCGGAGTATTCCAGGTGATCCACTATATGCAACCAAATTAGCACAAGAGGAGATGACGGTTTCGTTGACCTCTACTGAGTCAAAGAAGGCTCGGTTGAGAATTGAATTTGCTCAGAGAAGAGTGATCGAAATGCAGGAATTGATTCTGGTCGGTCGTGATTCATTTGTCAATCAGACTTTTGAAAACTTCAAATTTCAAATGGCCGAGGCTGCATCAGGCATTATGAGTGTTGCTAAAGTTGATCAAAGCGACGCGGCAATCCTGTCCTCATTATTTGAGGAAACTTTACGGGTCCCTGTGAAAAATCTGGCTGGGTTGCTTGATACAACCAAAGTATTAGCCTCCGTGGAGTTCGTAGAAACCGTAGAAACCTTGACCGCCGGGATATTCGAATTGCCACCTTTTGAAACGATTCTGGTTTTGGCGACCTCATCACCTACAAATGCATTGCTCACTGATTTCATTCCTACCAGCACCACCACCCCAACTTTTACTGCGACTGTATACCTGCAGATTGAGACAGCTGAACCGGAGCAAGAAAGCACCACTATCCCCAGCACGAATACCCCCACTGCAACCAAATCGCCGACCGCGAAGGCGGCTCCAGCAAACACTCCAATACCATCTCAAACCCCGGTGCCAACCGCGACGAAGTCAAATACGCCAACGAGTGCGCCGACGATAACGGTTTCACCTGAACCGACGAGTACACCTGAACCAACGCAAGATAAAACAAAGAAACCAAAACCTACCAATCACCCAACCTACTGGCCGACCTCCACCCCTTGAGAATGTGTAGATTGTAAACTGATAAAACCAGCAGCCATCCAGAGGAGACATATGGTCTTCTCTGTTTTTTTTCATAATATTTCCTGATTTCATCCGTAATAAGCAAATTTCCCCCCTCGGATTCTATTTTTGAAGCGGGTGAGAATTTCAACCCGAAGGTTACCCCACTTATGAAAAATATTTTGCAAAAAATTGTTCGTTTGCAATGTTGTAAGGTAACAATTTGGTTATGAAATCGTTGATTATTAGTAGATACAATACGACTGATGATATCCCATTAGTTCTCTATAAATCTAGCGGAAGGAGACTATGGAGCTACCTATATTTAATAAATTTACCCAAAAACCAAAGGCACAGGGAATCGTGGAGTTTGCCCTGACCTTGCCCTTGTTGCTTATTTTAGTGTTCGGGATCATAGAAGCTGGCCGCTTATTATTCATCTACAGCGCGGTACTTTCATCCAGCAGGGAAGCCGCGAGGTATGGGTCAGCTGCCGGAGAAATCACTGGCTATGTGCCATACTACAGCGACTGCAACGGCATCCGGGCAGCAGCAATGCGTATCGGAAGGTTTGCTGGTGTATCTTCGACAGATGTCTCAATTTCATATGATCACGGTCCAGGAAGCAGTACAAATTTTGCGATATGTCCTTTGGGAAGTAATGACCATATCAATTTGGGTGACAGGATCACTGTCCAAGTTGTATCCACCTTTAAGCCCTTGCTGCCTCTTGTCAAATTCCGACCTGTTCCAATCTCCGCGGTAACAAGGAGGACGATTATCAAGGATGTGGCAATCCAAGGGACACCGCCCTCACCGGTGACACCGACAATATCCTTCGTGACTGCTAATCAAACAGCTGATGAAGGAGCTGGCAAAATCAAGGTGATGGTGCAACTTACTGCAGCAATTGATAAAACAGTAACCGTACCTTATAGCTTGACTGGTACAGCCCAGAATTTGGTGGATTACTCTGTTTCGCCTAACCCAGTCGTTCTGCTGCCAGGGGACACGGTTGGTGAAATTCAGATTACGATAAACGATGATGATATCGATGAAGATGATGAAACTGCAGTGCTGGTGATGGGCACACCGACAAATGCGATCAAGGGTACCCCCTTTGCTCACGTGGCGACCATCAAAGACAATGATAATCCCCCTGTGGTTTCATTTATTTTAGCTGATCAATCACATCCCGAGAGCATGGATGGTTTAGCAATGCTGGTTCTCAGCAATCCATCCAGCAGGGATATCACTGTGAATTACAGCGTCGGTGGTGATGCGCAAGCTGGCTATGATTACTCACTCACTGCCAGCCCGATCACAATTCCAGCCCTGGATGTGACCTTTCCAATTGTTTTAGATATCTACGATGACTTAATCGATGAAGTGGATGAAACCGTCATATTGACACTTGGAGATATCACCAACGGGACCAGAGGGTCCCCGGATGTACACATCTATACCATCGAAGACGATGATGAACCGCCAGAGGTCTTTTTCACCTGGGAAAAACAAAGCGGTGATGAAACTGTCGGTACGATGACGGTTGAATTTCAACTCAGCATTGAATCGAGTTTGGATATTACCGTGCCTTTTAACCTCGGTGGAACTGCTGCAAGAGATGCAGATTATAAGATTGACACAACACCCGTTTTCATTCCTGCAGGAGAATTGACCGGATCTGTTGTAATCACTGTTATCCCAGATGGGGATAATACTGAAGGGGATGAAACAATCACTGTGATGATACAGAACCCGGTGAACGCCCGCCGTGGAAATCCTTTCAAGCATACAGCGACAATCACCTCGGAAGCCATGGAGCCGAATGTCCATTTCGCATCAGCTAACCAACGCAGCGATGATAGCTCAGATGGACGAGTTGAGGTAAAAGTCCTGCTGAGCGCAGCATGGAGTGCAGATGTTACTGTTCCCTTAACTTTTGCGGGTACAGCAACCAAAGACCAGGATTACACGGTGAGCGCTGAGAGTGTTGTGATTCCAGCAGGGGGGGCTAGTGCAAGTATATTTGTGAAATTCTATGATGATGCGATTGATGAATTCGATGAAACGATAGAGATTATCATGGGACAACCCATAAATGCCACCAAGGGGAGTCCCAGTGTTCATATCATAACCATCCCAGACAACGACCCTGAATCAATCCTTTCGTTTGTGACGAATGGTCAGATAGTCGAGGAAGATGCCGGCATCGTCACAATCACGGCCCAATTGAATGTAATCTCGGGAAAGGATATCACTGCTCCATTTATCGTTCTCGGTGCAGCAGAAGCCGGGGTGGATAAAGACTATACAATTTCAGCCAGTCCGTTATTCATTCCAGCCGGCTCCAGCTCGGCGGATATCCAGCTGCAGGTGAACGATGATAAGTTAATCGAACTGACTGAAGATGTCGTGATTATCCTGGATGTTCCGGTTAATGCCACCTTGGGATCACCCGCGACCCATACTCTAAAGATTGAAGATAATGAACCAAATTGTCCAACACCAACTGGTTTACCAGTATTTGGTGCAAATGCAACCGGAAATCTGCTGACCTGGAACCTTAAGACTCCAAATCCGATCGTACCGGTCAAATTGGTTCAAGTAACCGTGCATTGGCCCGTTGGATCAACTGCGAATATTTCGGGGATTACATTTGGCAGCACAATCTATGCTGGGAATTCTACCCCACCATACCTGGCGGTGAACACCCCATATCCCTTATGGAGCGGCGCTTTTGATGCCCGGCAAATGGTTTTTGCGTTCGACCGCACGCCGAAAAGTGTAGCAGGTGATTTTTACCAGGTGATCGCGAAATTCGAGAATTGTGAACCAGTCAGTGGGATTATTCCCAGCGAGTAAGTTTATGTGTGAATTTATGGACACTTCTATGCATGGAAAGACCGACAAATCTGGGAGGAGACCTGAACGCGGGCAGAGTCTGGTAGAAATGGCCATGGCACTCTTTATCCTTTTGCTTCTGGTAGGTGGCATCGTGGATATCGGTAGAGCTTTCTTCACCTATATGGCCCTGCGCGATTCTGTCCAGGAAGGTGCGCTTTACGGCTCGATCAACCCGACCCAGACTCAAGCGATCCGCAACCATGTGTTGGGTAGCTCAGATATGATCCCGGATTTGATCGGCAGTGATGATATCACGGTCGAAGTCATTGGTGCTCCGTGCACTGGAAACAGCATCCGGGTCAGCGCCCAATATAGTGATTTCCCCATCACAATGCCATTCATCGGTACAGTGATAGGCAGCCAGACTGTAAGCATCACGGCCAGTGTAACGGACACCATATTGAGTCCGGGGTGTAACTAAAAATTTTGCAATTGCGTGGAGACAATGAATGATCAGGAAATTCATTAACACGGAAAAAGGACAGACCTCAGTTCTGCTCGCTTTGGCTTTTATTGGGCTGCTGGGATTTACTGCTTTGGCAGTGGATGGCGGCATGGTGTATGCCAATCGGCGTCACATGCAAAATGCTGCCGATGCAGCCTCACTGGCAGGTGGAAGTGCCGCAGCGCTTTACCTGGAGAATCACTATGTTATCTACCGGGATTGGAGTTGCTCCGACCTGAGAGTGATCAGGGCGATGTCGAACAGCACAAACGGGGCCGAGATAATCGCAGTAAATAGTGCCTTAACAAATGATTACTCATTGGATTATGACATCTCCGATAAGCACGGTGTTGATGCAAAATGTGTTCAGGGCGCTAGCAATGGCAGCTGGATAGAACGATACATTGATGTCAAGACATATATTACTGCAGATACGCCGACAGCCTTTGCCCATTTTGTCTATTCTGGCCCTTTACGCAACACGGTCGAGGCAGTTGCGCGAGTATTTCCCAGGGTTCCCCTGGCATACGGCAATGCGATTGTGGCTTTAGCCAAAGATTGTGACTTGGGTGGTATAGAATTCGATGGTTCTAATGTGGTTTCAGTTACAGGTGGGGGAATATTCTCCAATTCCTGTATTGATACCCGTGGTGGTGTCAGTGTGAATGTCTATGGAACCAGTGATGACAACATCTCTTGTGTGCTTCCAGATTGCTATGATGACCACGGCAGCACCGGTGTAGTTTCACCAGCCCCAATTGAAAATACAGGTGTCCCCCTGCCTCCCGAAACATATCATGTGCCACCGCCTGATTGCACCGTTCTACCATACCGTGGTAACTATAATGGCGATGGAAAGATTGAATACGGGCGCTACGACACCATCCGTATTCAAAATGGGGATCATAAATTTGATCCTGGCTTATTTTGCGTGACAGGAGACGTGGAAATAAATGGCGGCATCGTCGCCGGATCCGATGTGACCTTCTACGTTGTGAATGGAGATTTTCATACCAGCGGGAATGCAACATCGAGTATCATCGCCCCTCCCGCCAATAATTGTGGTCCACCGTGTGATACTTTTTTTGCCATGCCAGGTGTCCTGGTATACCTATCTCCAGGCAATACAAATGAAGTCACCCTGCTGGGGACTGAAGATTCCGTTTTTCGCGGCTTGGTATATGCACCGAGTGGAACCATCCAGGCCGGTGGTACCAGTTCATTGATGAGAGAAATTTATACCCAATTAATAGGAAACGATGTGAAAGTTCACGGGAATACCAATGTTGTCGTTACATTCAATGACAAGCTGGTTTATCAAATACCAGCGAGGCTTGAATTGAATAAGTAACCTTCCAAATTTTCCGGGCGTAGGGGGTATGATAGGGGCTGCCATACACACGGCAGCCCTTTCATTTTGATCTTTTGATCAAGGAGTGACCGGGCAGGCAACCCGGCGGCGCCCGGAGGGACCTACTTACCGCTGCTTCCTCTCGGACCTGACGGGGTTCACAGGTTTCCGCCGCGCCGGACCCACCCGGCTACTCGTTCGAGAGGATACCTCATCTTTTCAGCAGTGTCAATCTTCGGAGGTTCTCTGCCGGCTGTAGTAAACAATCGCCACGATCATGAGGACAAAAGCACCGATAACTATCACCCAGACCGGCCAACCGGTGAGAGGTCCAACGGCTGGTTCCCCTGTCTCTATCGAGATTGCATCCCCACTCCATGTCAGGATGAAAGCGACAAGGTCATCAATGTCTTGATTGGTTAAAGGCCCTCCATTTACCTTGCCCCAAGCAGGCATCACCGAGCCTTCAACCCCGGATTCTATTACAGATCTAATCCGTAGTTCAGGTCTTATGGATGGCCAATCTTTCGCCAACAAAGCTCCTACACGACCTTCTCCTTCAACACCATGACACACTGCACAGTTGCTTCCATATAACAATGCTCCCCTGTTTGGATCACCGGTTATCCCGGGCGGAGGGGTCAATTTAAACTGGGAAGTGGGTGTCTGACTTTGGAATATGTAGGTTGGTCCACCCGATTGCCAGGTGAGTATGTAGTAGACTAACGCATCAATTTCTTCATCTGATAATGGTCCACCGTTTACCTGTGCCCAAGCTGGCATTAGGGTCCCAGGAATTCCTCTCATGATGGTGTCTTTCACCTGTAAATCTGGGCGGATTGAAGGCCAATCCTTGGCTAGTCTGGCACCAATTCTTCCTTGACCGTCTTCACCGTGACACACCGCACAGTTCTCTGCAAATAACTGTGCGCCAAGCTCGATTTGTTCTAGATTTTCTTCTTCCTGGGCAAAGGACCGAATAGAAGTAACCAGGGTGAGGAAACCGACAATTAACCCGAGTGCAAAGTAATATCCGATTGAGTGTTTAATTACGAATCTCAACATTGTTGATGTTGTTCCATACTATTTTAATGAAAGCAGGAAAGTGACCAAATCCGCGACCTGGTCATTAGAAAGTAGTTCACTGTAATTCCTTGGCATGACATTATCGGGATAACCCTCAACCACGTATGCACCTGGATTGATAATCGATTCGAGGATGTAATCTTCAGCTGACATACCCGGCACTCTCGTTTCAGCGACTGAGCCGACCTTTGCTTGATTGGGACCCACTACTCCTGCGCTCAAACCTTCAATCGTATGGCAGCCACCACAACCCGTATCCAGATAGACTCTCCGTCCCCGTGAAACAGGATCATCTGCTTCTTCCGGGCTAGGTGTTGGTGTCGCTAACTCTTCCAGCACAACTTCTTCTAAGGCAGTTGCTTCCCAGTTGAGAATGAATGTGGCGATATTTTCAATCTGGTCAGGACGCAAAGGTCCACCATATTGATCTGACCAGGCTGGCATGGCTGGGTTGCCCTGCCCAGCATATTGATCCGGTCGTGTAGATACAGCACGACCACTGGAAACAGTTGAGATAATATAATCTTCAAGGCTTCCAGACCAACCAACCTCTTTCATGCGGTTGGTAAAGAATCCGGCATCATTAAGTGGAGGGCATAACCCCAGAATCCCTTCCCCCTTAATACCATGGCAGCCACTGCAGTTATTCTCAAACAATCCAGCACCGACTTCTATTGCTCGAGCCTGTTGAGATTCACTGGCCTGCGCCATTCTGGTTTGTTCATTCAAACCATAATAGACAAGAATAGCGGTTGTTAGTGAAACAAGGATGATACCGAGAAGGATCTCTAAATTAAATCGCGACATAGTGATCTTAATACCCTCCAAAAGAAGGAGACATTACTCCCCTTGAATATTTCTATGAATATAAATGTGCCGTTCATAGGTTTTTGTGTCAGCTGACTCTGAATCATCCCAGGTCATACGCAATGTGACTTTCTTCAGGTCTTGTTGCCAATTTTCAACCACCATGATCCCCTCACCGTTTTCCAGGTCCCCCGAATCAATGGCGGAATTCACTCGATTTGAGTAAAGAGTGAAAAAGTCTTCGAATTCTGGGCAGCCATAATCCAAGTCGGAGCACATGTTCTCAGTAGGTGTCTCATTGACGATGTAATAACCCTGCTGCATTTGTTCGTAGGGGACATGTTGGAGTGGTCCCTCGCCTTCTTCAGGTGACATATCCTGTATGATGCGTGTTGCTGCAGGTGTCTCAATGCCATATTGGGGAAGACCCATATAGCTTAATAGAATGAGGATCAATATACCCAAGACACCAAGGCTGACTGCAACCGGTCGTTTAACAAATGAACGGTTTGGATTGCGATCAATGTAAGGAACAGCAAATAACAGGATGACTAGAAGCGTGGGAAGGATGATTCCCATCAAGGATTTATCTCCCAGCTTGAGTAAACCCTGCAGCCACCAGAAATACCAGGGTGCTTTCGTATCCAGTGGTGTTTGCTGTGGATTGGCGATTGTCTCCAAGGGAGCCCCGCCGTAGAAGAAAATGGTTACTAGGAGCAAAAGGAAAAGGCCAAACATAGTGAGGTAGATCTCATGAGAAAAAAGATCTGGCAGGAAATCAATCCTGCGCTTGGATTCTTTCTTTTTCTCATCAGGTATATCTCCTTCTTCGTACCTTGCTGGAAGTGAAATTCCGTGTTCTCGAGATACCTTGTAGTAGTGAATGCTGAGCACCAGGATAGCCAAGAGCGGGAGCAAGATGACATGCAGAAGATAAGCTCTGAGTAAACCGCCAGCTCCAATATCCGGTGCGCCACGAAGTAGCAGGTTTACTTCATTCCCAAACATAGGTGCTGCCTCAGCCATGCTGGTCCCGATTGTCACAGCCCAGTAAGCAAGCTGATCCCACGGAAGCAAATATCCGAAGAAGCTCAGAAATAAGGTCAGTCCGAGCAAAATCACGCCGGTAAACCAGGTAAAGGAACGCTCTTTCTTATATGATCCCGTGAAATACGTGCGCATCATGTGCAAGAAAGTGAAGATTACTGTTGCTTCGGCACCCAGGCGGTGAAGGTCTCGTAACAAGTTCCCAAATGGCACCTCGCTCATAATCTTGAGCACCGAAGAATACGCTTCGGTAGGAGTAGGAACGTAATAAATCATCAAGATAATCCCGGTTACCAGTTCAATCGTATAAAATAAAACAGTCATGAAGCCTAATCGAAAGGTGTGGGTTAGGATTGTGCTGCCCTTCTGGTAGTAGCGGGGTCTGATGTGAAACAAGAAACTGGTGGTGTGAACTTTGAAGCGCGGGTTAGGTTTTTCAGTCGGTGGATCACCCCGTAAAACCGCTCGCAATTCATCAATGCCCAAACCTGCGGTGATGATCCGTACACGGTTGTCAATCGCAGATCCAATTTTTTGACGTAGGTCTTGAAAATTTATGGTCCTTAGCATATATCTTCCCCAAACATGAGATGGTTGGTTATGAGCGAATTAAGCGTGCTGTTTGCCAATGATGCGTGTGCCGGTATCGACTTTAATTATTGCATCTGGATTATCTGGTACAGGGATAGGGGCACCAGTCGCCGGATCGGTCTCGACAATCAGTTCTCCTTCAGGTGATTCGATCCGGACCACAAATTGATCCAAAGAGCGCGGGGCGGGTCCTTGAATGTATTTCCCATCCTTTTCGAATTGAGAACCATGGCAGGGACAAATGTATTTTATTTCCTGTCCGTTCCAGTTATATAAGCAACCGAGATGTGTACACACTTTGTAAAGGGCAACCAAACCTTCAGGCGTGTGGCTCAACCAGAATTTTGTTTTGGCGTAGTTATCCGGAGGATCACTGATATTTGGCAAATTTTCGACGGTTCCAACGGTTATCACACCCCCAAACTCGCCTTCCTTGAAGCGCGGTAAGGCAAAAAGGTAAGTAATACCAGCGACAGAAATAGTAAAAAATCCTAGAGAGACCAGCCAGGCATAGTTCAAAAATTCTCGGCGATTAATGGGTAATCTTTCTTTCGCTTCTTCGTTTGGACTAACTTCCTCAGCGGCCATAGATGAGCGCTCCTCTCTTAATCTATCATTAACAAAAGGTATTTTAGCATAATGATTGTGAGGGAACAAGACAATTCAGGTAAAAAACGTTCCCTCAAGATGGGAATAGTTTACCAATAATCTTTGACAAATGGAACAACAATCGCTTGATGAAGTGGTGTGATTTATTTATCCCAAAAGGATGATTCAGCCATCACCCTGGTAAAATTTATCAATCTGTGAACAAGCTTCATTTTTGAGTGGAGGAGAATATGTCAATAGCAGAGATTCATGCCCGTTTAGCCAATACAGCGATGATTTACTGTATTATCATGGCAGTCTGGGGATTGTGGCGATTTTTTCGCAAACAGGGTATCAGTGGTGGGTATTTTGGTGCAGTTGTTGTTGCAGAGATTTTATTAGCTGCGCAGGGATTATTTGGGTTGATATTGTGGTTTGGTGCAGCTGCATATCGCCCAGGATGGGTCCATTGGTTGTACGGGATCGTTCTCCTGATGGGTGCACCAGTTGTCTATGCATATACAAAAGGCAGACAGGATCGCCCGGAGATGCTTTTGTATTCAGTGGCATTCATCATCATGGTGGCCTTGGTATTAAGGGCTATGGTAACAGCTGCTCCACCAGTATAAGCTTCCTGATCATCTAGAAATTAATAGAATTGAATTGCCATCTCAATCATAATTTTGATTCAAGTACGAGAGAACTAACCTGCGCCGTGTAAAATGCCCCAGAGTGATCAATTCAATGAGCATAGGGCCTCCGAAGAGAGAACGGGCGATTTGCTGAACATTTGCTCCTTCCTGGTGCATATCGAGGACCTCTTGCCCAGTGAGAACTAGATAATCGGCTTTTTCCCGGAGGTGTTTTGCCGGATTTTCCCGGACTCTCGCGCTGCTTGGGAACATTCTCACTGCAGGTAAATCAGCAACTTTTTCCAGGGATTCAATCACCTGCCAAATATCACAACCGGCCCGTAAAGCACGATCTTTTCCACCGACGTACAGGTCCCCGGTAAATAACCATTTTTCATCGGGTTCGTAAAGGCACACATGGTCCGAGGTATGTCCAGGCGTGTAGATTACCCGGAACCTGTAATTCTCTGTCGCAATCAAAGATCCTGCTTCGAAAGGTTTGGCGAAAGAAGATCCAACCTGTCCCCAAAAAATATGTCGGTAAGGGTGAAGAGGCTGATATTCTTCTGGTGATTCCAAGATTTTTATGCTTGCGGGATGGGCATAAATTTGCAAATCTGGATTTCTCTGTTGCAGGTGGAAATTTGCACCGATATGATCTTCATGACTGTGAGTATTGATGATTCCATCGATCTTCTGGTCAGCTAATAATCGAAGGAGTTCTCGGGCTGTATGAGCACAGCCGGTATCGATCATCCAGTTATCCACCAGGTATGCTGTAGTCCAGTATCTTCGAATACCGTAGATATCACGACTCAGATCAAAACGGGTGACCTTTCCATATTGGGTTGTTCTTATCATGTCACAGGTGGAGGCAATCGATTATTTGTTAGGCTGTTTATGTTCCTGCTTGTAAATCGCTCAAGCCTGGAATATTTTAACTGGTCACTGCTCTGCGGGGTAGGACCAATCCCAGAGCCAGTATGCCAGCCCTTTCCACTTCCCCCATTTCTCAAATACTTGTTCTACTTCATCTCTGCTGATTGGCTTTCCGCCAAAGAATTCATGCGAGACCATTTTGAATGCCCATGAGTCGATCGTCAGATAATTGTAATGTCCTACCAGCATGAGAAGGTTTGCAGCTGCATAATTACCAATGCCTTTGATTGCTAGTAGCTTTTTGCGAACGTCCTCGGTAGGTAAATCGATATCTTTCATGGATTCGAGATCTAACTCTCCAGATACGATATCTCGAGCCAATTGAAGTATATAAGGGGCGCGGTACCCAAGACGAGTGTCATTCCGCAGTGTTTCTTCATCGGTTTTAGCAATCTCATTCGGCGTTGGAAAGGCATGTCTGGAAGTATCCTCTGGAAGTGTATCTCCAAATTGATTGACGAATGCCTCTGTCATGCGGATGGTACCACCCCAGGCAGTGTTTGTGGTTAAGATGGTCTTAACGGTGTCTTCAAAAAGGGTCGGGGAGCGAAGCAAGCGACCCTGAGCTTTATCTTCAACGTGTTGCAGTTTTGGTTCACGCCTGGCGAGCTCGTAAAACTCAGAGAACTCTTCATTCAGAGCCAGCATCCAGGTTACGCTATCGGTTATCTCTTCTTCTTCAGGCGTACCAAGATTTGATTTCGACTTAATAACTACTCCATCTGCAGTTTCTTCTATCTGGAGGTGAACAGTACGCCCATTTTTCAAATGGATTGTATATTCCAGGCTGTTTTTCTCGTCATCATAATCGAATGGTGACAATCTTGCCCATCCATGGGAATGAATGACAGAACTTAACGAGAAAGGCTTTTTAGCACGAAGTTTAATTTGCATTGCTCACCCGAATCTCCGAGTTTCGATAAATTTCTTTCCATGATAACTTTACTTAGATTCTGGAACCTTGGTTTGTTATCCCACAGACCATGGGCTTTCTATTCTGTGCAAAATGAATTTAGAATTGTTACCGGTATTAGTTTTCTCTGTGTGGCTAGGGAGCTGGATTTCCTGCTCTCTTCTCCTATCAATATAGGTCTTCCAATTATATGGTTAAATAAAATCGGCAGTGGAACGGCTTTGGTCATAATCTCTATAGGATTGAGAAAAAAGCGGTTGGGGGAGGAGAATATCTTATCTAGGCTATGCTAAATTCAAAAAAAACAGCCCTAGAAGGGGTTTCTCTACCCGGTCTATGTCCAGGGTCATCCAGGTCAAATTTATTCAATTTTGGCTTATTTCCTTCAATTTGCTCGATTAAAAAAAACAGCGGAGAGGGCGGGATTCGAACCCGCGTTACCTTTCGGTAAACGCGCTCTCCAGGCGCGCGCACTAGGCCAGACTATGCGACCTCTCCATTAAATCCTGCCACCTTATCCCTTGTGGCGGCGGAAATTATACCATGGCAATATTCCGATGACAGCTAGAGTTAAACATAGGAAGGTCTAACCCTGGGCTTGACGCTTTTCAAAAATCAGTAGGGATCCTTCCCAATCCCTTTTAAATCCAGTTGAAACCAGAACTTCTTCCATGCCTGGAAGCATCGGTGCCATCCAGTTCACACCGGCGTAACCAGATTGATTGGTAAATTTGCGGACCGCGTGTAATAATTCAGCTAATTTCTCTCTATCACAGGCTAACATCCGAATACGCGCCCAAGTTTCTTCACCATCTTTCTTATCGACCATGAGGAGAATGCCTTGTTGCCCTTCCCACCACCAGGCTTGGTTGCCCTGCAGGTAAGCGACAAAATATTCTTCTTTCGGTTCAGCAAATTGCCAACCCAGATCCATGATGCCGAACGGTAATCGGTCTTTCTGCGGATCTTTTAACCATGTGATCGCGTCAGGAATATCCTCCAGGGTGAATCTTTGGAATGGCGAATGCTGGGCATCAATAAAGTTATCGACTGTCTTTTCAGCTTTATAAATTGAATACTCTCCAATTGTTTCAAATCCCCATTTCCTGGAGAGGTGTTTGACTGGCTCGCGTGCGGATGAGGTTGCCAATCTGAGAACACCCGATCCATATCGCTGCCAAAATTCCAGGAGATAACCATGCAATCGAGACGCAATCCTGTTACCTTCAAATTTGGGATGCACCCGCAAACCTTCCATCCACCAATCGCCTGCGGAGAGTTTGGTCAGCTTCGCAAATCCAGCTACTTTTCCTTTCCACTCGGCGACTGCTAATATCCCCTGAGGGTCTGAGAGCCACGCTTCCCACACATCTGGAATATAATCATCCCCTTCCCAGATCCAGCGGGTCAATTCAAACATACCCGGGGTGTCTTTTGGCAACGCAGGCCGACAAACAATGGGTTGGTAATCAACCAGGGATGGAGGGTACATTTTCAGAATCACAAACCGGGAAACATCTGATCGTAAATCTGCGGGGCATACTTCTCAACCATCTCAGATGAGATCTTATTGTTGGAACAAATTTCTGCAAATAAATCGGCGCTTGGACGTTTTTTGCGGATCTGGGTTTCAATATCTATCTCCCAGAGACCAAATCGCTGAGTCCATCCTCGCTCCCATTCAAAATTATCCACCAGGGTCCAGTGGAAATATCCTTTTATTGGCCAATTGAAGTTGATCCCTCTCCACACCTGATGCAAGTGCTGTAGGAGATACCTCGGGCGTATCCTATCATCCTGATCTTCAATACCATTTTCAGTGATAATGATCGGGATGTTGAACTGCGTTCCCCATTTTAATGCTTCAAACATCCCTGCTGGTTCGTTGGCGATAAAACCGGTGGTGCTCAACTCTGCACCTGGACGCAAGAACAGGTGGATGAAGTGTTCCTCCGGATGAAGTAAGCTGAATACAACCTGGTCACGCGTGTAGTAATTCAGACCCAAAAAATCCTGTGTACCTCTCGCTTCCGGAATTCTCTTGCGAGTAAGGATCAGACGCAAAACACCATCATTTATCGCTCCAGGAAAAGCATTATTAAAAACACTGGATGCCAGACTCGCTGACATCCGATCTAGTGGATTCCATGCATGTGATGGTATGAAACTGCGATAATTGACTGCATATCCAACTCGAGCTGTCGGCTGAACGTTATGGATGGTGTGGTAAGCAGAACTATGTGCTCGCACCAGATTGGCATAGACTCTTCCTATGCTACTGAGGCTTTTTTTTCCAGGCGGGAATGTGCCAAGTAAATATGCAAATATCACCAAGACATTGGGTTCATTAATCGTAATCCACAAATTTGCATATTCAGATAGGGCTTGAACAGTCTTTTTGACATACGCCTCAAACAGATTGATGATGGCTTCATTTTCCCATCCGCCTAGTTCACTCACCCAAAGGGGGTCGCAGAAATGATGCAGCGTCACCAGGGGGGTGATTTTAAGTTCATACAGGCGTCTTAACATCTCGCGGTAATGGTCTAAGGCGTCCTCATCCCAACGATCGGGTGTAGGTTGTACCCGACTCCACTCGATGGAGAAGCGGTGGGCGTTCTGACCACCTTCCACAATTCGCTCAAAATCTTCTCGCCAGCGACCACCCCACCAATCACAAGCCAGACCAGATTTTTGCCCACCAACAATCCGCCCTGGCTGTTGCTCCCAAGCCCAAAAATTATTGTTTCGATTATTTCCTTCCACCTGGTGGGATGAAGTGGCAGTCCCCCATAGAAAACCCCGTGGGAAATGGAATGTGGCTTGCGGCATTTACTACTCCATGGAAACAGGATTCAAGGAGATCAGGTCAATTGTAGTCAGTGTTACATTTTTTGACAACCGGGTTTTCAAATATGGATCGCTAAAAATCCGAAACTTAATGGTACATTTAAGCCATGTCAGAAGCCTATATTCTCTCGGCAGTTAGGACTCCAATTGGGATCGGAAAAGCCAATGGCTCCCTGGCGAAATTCAATCCAGTTGATCTGGGGGCAATCGTCATGTTAGCTGCAGTTGATCGGGCAGGGATCCTCCCAGAGATTATCGATGATGTAATTTGGGGATGTGTAACCCAAATAGACGATCAAGGGGCAAACTTAGCCCGCCTTTCAGTACTTAAAGCTGGTTTTCCGGTCAGCGTACCGGCAGTGTCTCTGAACCGAATGTGTGGATCGAGTCAGCAGGCAGTTCATTTTGCTGCACAGGCAATCCTTTCCGGGGATGCGGATTTGGTGATTGCAGGTGGAACCGAAATGATGTCCCACCAGCCCATAGGCTCTGACTGGCCAAAACACTGGCCGCAAGATTTTCCCTACAAACTTGTCCACCAGGGGATAAGTGCTGAATTAATGGCAGAAAAATGGGGTATACCTCGCGATCAATTGGATGATTACGCTTACCAAAGTCATTTCCGGGCGATGAAAGCTATGGAAAGGAACTACTTCGATGATCAAATCATAACTGTCATTCCACCTGGTGAAGAAGAGCCTGTCGAAGTAGATCAGGGGGTTCGTATTCCTCCTGACCGGGAAAAAATGCGCGCCCTGCAGCCGGTTTTCAAACCGGATGGGGTGATAACTGCGGGAAATTCCAGCCAGGTCAGCGATGCAGCTGCTGCTCTGGTCATTGCTTCTCCGAAAGTCGTTGGAAGGTTCAACTTGCTCCCCCGGGCACGGATAGTTGAACGCGTGGTGGTCGGATCGGATCCTGTCCTGATGTTGGATGGCCCGATCTCGGCCACGGAAAAAATTTTGGAGAGGACTGGCTTGAAGCTTTCTGATATTGATGTCGTTGAAATCAATGAAGCATTTGCTTCGGTCGTGTTAGCCTGGGCTGAAGAGCTTGGAGCAGATATGGAGCGTGTCAATCCGAATGGCGGTGCAATTGCACTCGGTCATCCGCTAGGTGCAACGGGTGCGGTCTTGATGACCAAATTGCTCAACGAACTTGAGCGCGGTGGTGGGAGAATCGGACTGCAGACGATGTGCATTGGCCATGGTATGGCTACCGCGACGATGATCGAGAAACTTTAAATGAAGAGCATCGTTTATATTGCCTTGGGTTCAAATCTCGGTGATCGAGCCGGGAATCTGAGAGCTGCGATTAAAGCTTTAGAACCAGCTGTGTGTCCTTTAAAATGCTCTCCGGTTTATGAAACGCCTCCTTGGGGTTATCTTGACCAACCCAAATTTCTCAACCAAGTTGTAGAAGCTGAAACGGATCTTTCCCCCATGGAATTACTGGGTTTACTCAAGGAAATCGAAGGTCATATTGGAAGAAAGAAATCAGTTCGCTACGGACCACGGCTGATCGATTTGGATATAATCCTATACAATAATGAAGTGATAAATACTCCTCCGCTGATCATTCCTCATCCACATTTTGCAGAGCGCAGCTTTGTATTGCTGCCTTTAGCAGATTTGAATCCAGATTTGCTCCATCCAACCAATGGTAAAAGCATTTCAGAATTGCTTGCTAAAGTGGAGACAAATGGAATTATCCAGGTCTCGCCCGAAGGCTGCGATCATTTGGGGCAGTAAGTTTGGTAAAATCATCCCTATATACAGGAGGTGTTCTCATGACTCAGGAAAGCGTAAAACCACTTAATTGGGAACCTATTCCCGGCATCGGATATAGTGTTGTCCGAAGGCCGGATGGTGGCATGCATTACACTTTCACAGATTTGTCTCATGAAACACTGGTCCATTGGCACAATTTTGCAGTGGAACATCTACTGGATTCAGACCGGTTGACCACAAACCTTTATGATCTGCGGGAGGTGAAGGATATCACCCAAGAAGCCATCGATTACGCGATCGAGGTGAATTCAGATCCTGCCGCTCGGAATATTCGCCTCGCGGTTGTGGTCAAGAACGATGAAGTTCGCCTGGCAATTGAAAAAATACCTTCCTTAACTACCACTGGTGGTGTTGAATTCAAGGTCTTTACAGACATCGAAGAATCCGAAGCCTGGCTAGACCGACCGCTTACCTATATGGTCTGATCCAAATCCATGAATGATAAATATTTCTAATATGGGTTGTGGTGAGGACCATTCATGCTGCATAGTAACAAATTGATTATCGGTAACCGGGTTTTTTATTGGGGTGAACGAACCTATTTGATGGGTATTTTAAATCTTACCCCGGATAGTTTCTCGGGAGATGGTTTGCTCTCAGATCCCAATGAGGGAAAAAATGACGCGGATTTCGAGAGTTTCATTGAAAAATCCTTGGAACAAGCACAAAGGTTTATCAACGCAGGTGCAGATCTATTAGATATCGGTGGGGAAAGCACCCGACCCGGGGCAACCAAGGTGGATCTAGACGGAGAACTTTCCCGGGTAATCCCTATAGTAAAGGCACTGACCGAGGCTTTTGATATTCCGATATCTATCGATACTTATAAACATCAAGTAGCCCATGCAGCTTTAGCAGCAGGTGCGAATTTGGTCAATGATGTCTGGGCGCTGAATGCCGATCCCAAAATGGCTGGAACCATTGCGGAATTTGGTGTCCCTGTGATCTTAATGCACAACCGGAGCTCATGGGCACATGCAGATATCAAAGAAAAATTAGGTGGACGCTATGTTGGGGTTCCGTATGATGATCTCATTGAAGATATCAAGCGCGAACTGATTGAAAGTGTAACGATTGCCCATTCTGCGGGTATCCCAGATGAAAACATCATATTGGATCCCGGGATAGGATTTGGTAAGACAATAGAGCAGAACCTTCAATTGATCGATTCACTCCCTGAAATCCGCAGCTTGGGTTACCCGATTTTATATGGCCCCTCGCGTAAATCATTTATCGGGTATACATTAGACCTGCCTCCGGATCAACGCCTTGCAGGTACCGCGGCAGCAGTGGCGATTGGTATTGAAAGAGGTGCCGATATCGTGCGCGTTCACGATGTGGAGTTCATGCATCAGGTTGCGAAGATGACAGATGCGATCGTGCGAAAGCCTTTTCCTCGATGATCATGTTATTCAATAGATATTTTTGATATTTGTAATATTTTGAAAATTTCAATGCCTAGAAAGGAGATCAATGGCTAAAGATTATTTTTCAGTCAAGCAAGTCCTGCAGACTACTCAAGGAGACTTTACAATCTACAGTTTACAGCAGCTGGAAAAACAGGGTCTGGTTGATCTGAGTCGTCTTCCTTTTTCAATTCGCATATTGCTTGAATCCGTTCTCAGGAATTGCAATGAAAAACAAATCAAAAAACAGGATGTAATCAACCTGGCTTCATGGGAAGCCAATCCGGATCAGCGCCCCAGCTACCCATTCCTACCAGCACGAGTGATCATGCAGGATTTTACCGGTGTACCCGCAGTTGTCGATCTTGCAGCTATGCGTTCGGCAATGTTCCGTTTGGGCGGTGATCCCCACAAAATCAACCCTGTTATTCCAGTTGACCTAGTGATCGATCATTCTGTGCAGGTCGATTTCTTTGCCAGTCCGGATGCACTGCAGCGAAACGCCGAGATTGAATTTCAAAGGAACCGTGAACGATATGAATTTCTGCATTGGGGCCAGCAGGCGTTCGATAAGTTTCGTGTGGTGCCCCCATCCACAGGAATTGTCCACCAGGTTAACTTAGAATATCTCGCCCATGTGGTTCTGTCGGAAAGAACAAATAGCGAATGGCTGGCTTTCCCAGACACACTCGTGGGAACAGATTCGCACACGACGATGATTAATGGCCTGGGGGTTGTTGGATGGGGTGTTGGAGGCATCGAAGCTGAAGCAGCCATGTTAGGTCAACCCCTGGATATGCTCATCCCAGACGTGATTGGTTTCAAATTATCTGGGGAACTCAGAGAAGGAGTTACCGCGACAGACCTAACATTGACTGTTGTGCAGATGCTGCGTGAAAAAGGCGTAGTCGGAAAATTTGTTGAATTTTTTGGTCCGGGTCTGGAATTCCTTTCTTTACCCGACCGGGCCACGATAGCCAACATGGCGCCAGAATATGGTGCGACGATAGGCTTTTTCCCCATCGATGAAGAGACAATGCGCTATCTGGCACTCACCGCTCGCCCGGCAGATTTGCTGGAGCTGATAGAAACGTATTCCAAAGAACAGGGTTTGTTCCGCTCAAAAACAACCCCGGATCCGGAATTTACTGATTTACTCGAACTTGATTTGGCGGAGGTTACATCCAGTTTGGCCGGGCCAAAAAGGCCTCAAGATAGGGTAAACCTGGTTGATATGCAGGCGAAATTTAAAGCTGACCTGACACAGCCAAAAAGTGAGCGTGGTTTTGCACTTGCTCCTGAACACCTGGACAAGAAAATATCGATCGGGGCTAACGGGACCACGGAAGAATTGACCCATGGGTCAGTGGTTATTGCAGCCATCACCTCCTGTACAAACACCTCCAATCCTTATGTCATGATAGCCGCGGGACTGCTGGCAAAAAATGCAGTCGAGAGAGGCTTGAAATCGAAAAATTACGTAAAAACCAGCCTGGCGCCAGGATCACGGGTTGTCAGTGACTATTTAGAAAGTGCGGGGCTGCTTGCACCCCTGGCTCAACTCGGATTTAATCTGGTGGGATACGGCTGTACCACCTGCATTGGAAATTCTGGACCGCTCTCTGGTGAAGTGGTAAAAGGGATTACCAAGGGTGAATTAGTGGTCGCGGCCGTTTTATCCGGGAATCGTAATTTCGAAGGCAGGGTCCATCCTTACGTCAGGGCAAACTACCTAGCCTCCCCACCCTTGGTAGTTGCATATGCACTCGCCGGAACAATTGATATCAACTTGAGTGAAGACCCGCTGGGTAAAGATCGCGATGGCATCCCGGTTTATTTGAACGAAATCTGGCCTTCAACTCAGGATATCCAGCAAACTGTTGCGGCAACGATCCACCCCGAGATGTTTGAAGAAAAATATGGAGATGTATTCACTGGTAACCCGGTATGGAATGCGATTGAAGGGACCGCAGGTGCGATATTTGAGTGGCAACCAGATTCGACTTACATCCAGGAACCTCCATTTTTCACTGAACTAACCCCGGAGGTGCCGCAAATCAGCGAAATTCGCGGGGCCCGGGTCCTGGCTGTTCTGGGGGATTCGATCACAACGGACCATATCTCGCCAGCAGGGGCTATCCCTGCAGACAGTCCGTCCGGAAAATACTTGGTTGAACAAGGTGTCTCTCTTAGAGATTTTAATTCCTATGGATCGCGGCGGGGAAATGATCGCGTGATGACTCGGGGTACTTTTGCGAATATTCGCTTGAAAAACCAATTGGTTCCAGGGGTTGAAGGTGGCTTTTCCCTGCACCTGCCTGACGAAGTTCCAATAAGTATTTTTGAAGCCTCATTGCAGTACCAGGAGGAAGGGGTGCCATTATTAGTTATCGCAGGAAAGGAATATGGCACCGGATCAAGCAGGGATTGGGCTGCAAAAGGTACCTATTTGCTCAATGTAAAAGCTGTTCTCGCCCAATCTTTCGAGCGAATTCACAGATCTAATCTGGTTGGTATGGGGGTCTTACCTCTCCAATTTGAAGCGGGAGATAGTTTCGAAAGTTTACACCTCACTGGCAAAGAAGTCTACTCTATCCTGGGATTGGATGACCAGATTAAACCGGAGCGTAATTTAACTGTTCGGGTGGATAATAGGGATGGGGATGTTCGCGAGTTTAAGGTAATTGCTCGACTCGATACAGACTTGGAGGTTGAATACTATCGCAACGGTGGCATTCTGCACAAGGTATTGCGGGATATGCTCTTGGAAAATTAACCATGTAAATATTTCTTTCAGAAATGAAAAAATCAGGTCTGATATATATCCAGACCTGATTTTTGATTGTTGAATTTGATCGCCCATAATTCATTCATCACCCGATGAAGCTGGGTTATCTGTTCCTAGAACCTCTTCTCCCTCCTTGGGGATCGTCTCATTGGTTGGAAAATCTTCTTCTTGGCTATCTTCCTCATCCTGTCCTTGGTCTTGGGATGGTAATTGGATCCTTTCCAGACCCTGAGTTAATAAGCCAAGCTGGGCGATTCCTAACCAGACAAAAATCACAGTGAAAACCCACGCAGAAACATTGATAATGGTGTCAAGATTGGTTTGAATTGCATTTACTCTTTTTTGGATTCTGGAAATTACTTTCTTATACTGGCCAAGCACTAATTGCATTTCATATAAGTCAGCTTTAAGATCAGAAACCCCGCGTGATATTATCTTGAGCTGGGCAGCAAGCATGGTGAGATTCCCTGTGGTCGTTTTCAGTGGATCTTTCATGTCAGACAGGGAGTTCGGGATTGCATCCAAGCTTTGAGAGACTCCATCAATGGCTTCAGTTAATGGGGTGTCTGGATCATAGGGCTCGATCGGCAGGAAGGGTATTGAAGTTACCAGTTGGAGGGTTGTTTCCAGTGCACCAGCAGCTTCCTGGAGTGTAGCCAAACCAGTTTGGGTCGCGTCTATAGCTAGGGGAATATCCGAGGTAAGCAAACCTGTCATTGTATCCACCATCGGTACAGTATCATCAACACCTTTGCTGGCAGTTTGCAAGGTTTGTTCTAGGGAAGTCAATTGTGATATTGTTCCAGTGAGGGTGTTATCCAAAGTGTCCAAGCCGGAGCTGGTTGCATCCAATGTTGTGCTGATTAAATCTAATGCTCCCACCATTTTATTTGAAAGAGAACCCTTTACACTCCAAACGAGAGCAATGCCTGCAATGCTGAATATTAAGCCGATAATCGCTGCAACGACGAAAGAGTAACCAATGATTCTGCGGGCCATAGTTCCCTCCTCAAATTCTGAATATATTTTTATTGATTCCCTATGACAATCCAAGCAATTATATGATTATAATGTTTGTCTGAAAAAATTGGAGAGGATCTTGCTTAACCTATGCATCTTTTAGTGACGAACGATGACGGCGTGACCGCACCTGGTTTGCACGCATTAGCAGTTGAACTGCAGAAATATTTTAAGGTGACAATCTTAGCACCCGATCGGAATTGGTCAGCTTCAGGGCACTCAAAAACTTTGCACCGCCCATTACGAGTAAGTGAGGTTTTATTGGAAGATCAAACCATCGCTTTCACTACGGATGGTGCACCTTCAGATTGTGTTGCCTTGGCCATGCTTGGTTTGATACCCGAGAAAATCGATTTAGTT
>CP070764.1:1793924-1798915 GCA_020349245.1 Chloroflexota bacterium
CAAACAACAGCTTGATTAACTCCGATGGTTTGTTCTGCAGCTTGACCATCATGTCAAGTATATACAAACCAGCTAAGATCCCATCGCGTTCCGGTACGTGCCCATGGAATGCATATCCACCAGATTCTTCCCCCCCGATCAATGCGTCGTGCTCAAGCATTGCAGGTGCCACGTATTTAAACCCTACCCCGGTTTCAATCACCGGCACGTCATAAATCTGACCGAGCTTCTTCAACATGTCAGTCGTAGAGAGTGTTTTTACAATCGGTCCACGTTCACCACGCACTTCAAGCAAATAATAAGCCAGCAAACCATATGCACGCAGCTGGTCGATGAACTCGCCATTTTCATCCCCTATACCAAGACGATCGGCGTCACCATCTGTGATGATCAGAACATCTGCCTGGTATTTTACAGCCTTATGTAATCCAACATCGACATTGGGCGGGATCGGTTCCGGTCTGGTCATCTCTGGGAAAATTGGATTACGGGTGTCATGGATCTCTATCACCTTTATTTGTCCGCCAGCCAGTAACTGAGAAAACCATCCAGATCCATTCCCCCACATCGGATCTACGAGGACGGTTAATTCAGCAGATTTGATCGCTTCAAGATCAACCAAGCCCCTGATTTGTTCAACGTAGGCGGGTTTTGGATCAAAGAGCAGAATCTTGTTTTGAGAAAGTCCTTCCTGAAACTGGATCCGTTTCACCTCATCAACTGAACTTGGAATTCTCTCTTCGATCTCTTTTAGACCTTCCGGAGGGATTGCTCCACCGTATTTATTCCTCACCTTGAATCCATTATCTGCAGGTGGATTGTGAGAAGCCGTAATGTTGATTGCACCCACAGCTTCTTTATCCACAACAGCATAAGAGATTACCGGGGTGGGCGTCGCTTCTCCGGTCAAGAACACCGTAAAACCATTGGCTGCTACAACTTCAGCACATGCGGAAGCAAAATTCTCTGATTGAAAGCGCTTATCGTAGCCAATGATGACTTTTTCCCCTGCTAATCCTTTCGATAGCAGGTACTCTGAAAAACCTTGAGCACATCTCCTGACGTTATCAAAAGTATAATCCTCGGCGATCATTCCCCGCCAGCCATCTGTTCCAAAGCGAATTGTCCCCGTCATAAATCCTCCATACTTAGAAATAATAACCCGCCTATTATATCAAGGGATAGATTAGCTACCCGCATTATCCAAAATTTCAATGGTTACTTCTCGAGATTAAATCAAGATTTGGAAAGCAATGATAAATTAGTATACATGCTATAATCTTGCTTGGTTAAAAACAACAGTGGTAGATCTTCATGCAGAATAAACCAACCGTCTTCTTAGATTATGCTTCTACGACACCCGTGGACCCGGAAGTTGTGGAAGCGATGATGCCGTATTTTACCGAATATTTTGGCAATTCATCTTCTATCCATAAATTTGGCCAGCAGGCAGAAGCAGCTCTAGAAAATTCCCGCCATACCGTTGCTGAAATTATCGCTGCGAGACCGAGTGAAATAGTCTTCACCTCCTGTGGCTCAGAAAGCGATAACCTGGCATTGCGAGGGGTGGCCTTGGCCGAGAGAAAAAATCGCGGCGCATCTCACATCCTGATCAGCCCCGTGGAGCACCATGCGGTATCGAACACCGCTCTCCAGCTCCAAGACCTGCATGGATTCAACGTAGAGTATCTTCCGGTAGACCAATTCGGGATCGTCGATCCGGATGATGTAAAAAAATATCTCCGCCCCGAAACAGCGATCGTTTCCGTGATCCACGCGAACAATGAGATTGGTTCGATAAATCCTGTCCAAGAGATCGGTGAAGTCTGCCAGAGTCACGGTGTGCCTTTCCATACGGATTCTGTACAAGGTGCGGCTCACTTACCCATCAATGTCGATACTCTCAATGTGGATTTGATGAGCATCGGGGCCCATAAATTTTATGGTCCGAAAGGTGTGGGGGCACTTTACATCAGAGAAGGAACTCCGATTATCCCGGAGCTGACTGGTGGTGGCCAGGAAAATAATCTCCGGGCAGGTACCCACAACACTCCATATATTGTCGGATTGGCAAAAGCATTCCAATTGACTCAAGTCAATGCTCAGGAACGGCATGCACATTATGATCTCCTGAGAAAACGAATCATCAATCATATTCTTAGTGAAATTCCCTCGGCAAGATTGACAGGGCATCCAGATCAGCGTTTGCCAAACCACACCAGTTTTGTTTTCCAAGGAGTAGATGGCAATACTTTGCTGATGATGCTGGACGCGGCTGGATTTGCTTGTTCCTCTGGATCAGCCTGTAAAACCGGCGATCCAGAACCATCAGATGTTCTCTTAGCCCTTGGGATACCGAGAGATTGGGCATTAGGATCGCTAAGGGTTACGGTGGGTCAACAAACCACATTCAATGAAATTGAAGATTTCTTGAATGTCGTACCCGATCTCATCCACCAGGTACGAGAATTGATATCAATTTGACCCAATATCTATAATCAGGATAATCACCCTGTCTTCAAGATTAATCCCCGATCAAGATAATAATAGACTTCCAGAGAGCGGATTCGCGAAGCGAGTTGCGGTAGCGATGAGTGGTGGGGTTGACAGTTCCGTTGCTGCTGCCTTGTTAGTTGAAGAAGGTTACGATGTCATCGGGATCATGCTGCGGCTTTGGAACGAACCTGGTGCGCGGCGGGCGAATCGCTGCTGTTCACCAGAGGCAATGACCCAGGCTAAACGAGTGTGTGCTATTCTAAACATCCCATTTTATGCAGTGGATGCACAGAATGTATTCTATGATCAGGTAGTGTACCCCTTCATTGACGATTACCTGCTGGGTTCTACACCGAATCCCTGCTTGAATTGTAATCGCCACATCCGATGGGAATATCTGCTCGACCATGCGCAAGCTTTCGGTGCAGAATTCATGGCCACCGGACATTATGCCCGGGTTGTTCAAGCTTCAAATCGCCTCCAGCTGCTCAAAGCGCTGGATCCTTCAAAAGACCAATCCTACGTGCTGCATATCCTAAATCAAAACCAGCTCTCCCATGCCGTATTTCCACTTGGGCTGTTGCAAAAAAATGAAGTCAGAAATATCGCCAGGGAATTAAATTTACCCGTTGCTGATAGGCCAGAAAGCCAGGATTTATGTTTTTTAGATGACGGCGACTATCGAAATTTTTTAAGACGAAACTCTAACCAACCAATCACTGAAGGTGATATTCTCAATACTCAGGGAGAAATTATTGGAAAACACACCGGAATTGCGATGTATACTATCGGTCAGCGGAAAGGGTTGGGATTATCCTCTCCTGAACCACTATATGTAATCGAAAAATCCCGATCCGATAATACGGTAGTTGTCGGTACAAAGGATGAATTGGGACAAAATAGATTGTGGGCAAAGAATGTTAATTGGATTTCGATTGAACCGCCTGGAGAACCAATTCAAGCCAAGGTTAAGATTCGCTATAAAGCGAAGGAAGTAATTGCTACGATTAAACCTATCCAATCAAATGCTGTCGAGGTGGTATTTGATCAGAAATTGCTGGATATCACGCCCGGTCAGGCAGCGGTATTCTATGATGGTGATATTTGCTTAGGTGGCGGTATTATTGAAAAAAGTGCAGAATGAAAATATTAGGAGGGTGTTATGTGTGGAAGGTTTACACTGACTGTTGATCCCGGTCAGCTCCAAGATGCTTTTCCCTGGGTTGAGTTCCCAGTAGATATCCCAAACCGCTACAACATCGCACCTACCCAACCGGCAGCTGTGGTGCCGAATGATGGTCTCAACAGGGTAGATTTCTTCAATTGGGGATTGATCCCATTCTGGGCGAAAGATCCCAAGATGGGTCAGCGGATGATCAATGCACGTTCTGAAACCATTTCAGAGAAACCCACCTTTCGGGGTTCGTTTAAATACAAACGCTGCCTGGTGCTCGCAGATGGATTTTATGAGTGGCGGAAAGAACCAGGTTCCACGTCAAAAACACCCATGTACCTGCGGATGAAGGATAAAATGCCATTTGCCTTTGCAGGTCTCTGGGATGTCTGGCAAGCAGCCGATGGATCGGAAATTCGATCATTTACAATTATCACGACCGAACCGAATTCTCTTGTTGAAAAAATTCACAATAGGATGCCGGTCATCCTGGCACCCGATACATACCGTGAATGGTTAAAAGAGGGTGAAAACAATCCTGAATTGCTGAGAACGCTTCTTCGCCCATACCCGAGTGAAGAAATGGAGGCGTATGCTGTTTCTAAAGTAGTCAATAGCCCTCAAAACGATTCCCCGGAATGTATTATTCCTGTACAATAGGAAATTAATATGCGCATTGGATTCATTGCTACACGATTGCACGGCACAGATGGTGTTACATTAGAAGTTGAGAAATGGTCAAAAGTGTTGACCAATTTGGGCCATGAGATTTTCTTCTGTGCTGGCGATCTTGGTGGCTATGCGAAAAACGGTACACTTATCCCAGAACTCCATTTCGCAGATCAATCTGTCTTCGCCCTCAGCCAAAGAGCCTTTGGCAACAACCCGGATGAAGATGGGGACTTATTAGCGGATCAAATTTACAGCCGGGCGGATGAAATCCGAGCGCCCTTGCGCAGCTTCATTCGTTCGAACCGCCTAAATTTGATTATCGTTCAAAATGCATTAACCATCCCAATGAATCTTCCCCTCGGTGTTTGTTTAACAGGACTAATAGCCGAGCTGGGAATTGATACCATCGCTCACCACCATGACTTCTTCTGGGAGCGGCAGCGATACCAGACTAACGCTATTTTGGATCTCCTAGATACTGCCTTTCCCGCTAAACTCCCCAGCATTCAGCACGTGACGATCAACTCGATTGCCAAAGATCGACTGAAAGCTCGCCGAGGTATCTCTTCCATCGTGATTCCAAATGTCCTAGATTTTGCTTCACCTCCTCCGAAAAAGGATAACTTCAACAAGGATTTGCGAGCAAATT
>CP070764.1:1799015-1837846 GCA_020349245.1 Chloroflexota bacterium
GGATACCAACCTTGTCGGATATTTCCGCCTGGTCAAAGTCTGCGCAGGGATCATGGAGAAACGAGGTGGGGGCGTGATAATCAATATAGCCTCTGTCGCAGGAAAAATTCCACTACCTGGATTGGGGGTTTACTGTGTCAGCAAAGCAGGCGTATTGATGCTTACCAAAGTTCTGGCGGCTGAACTGGCAACCATGAATATACGAGTTAATGCCATCGCCCCTGGATTTATAAAAACGAACTTCAGCAGGGCAATCTGGGATAATCCAGAAATTAGTGCAGCGGTAATCCAATCGATTCCCCAAAGACGCATTGCAGATCCTGAAGAGGTTGTCGGTGCCGCTCTCTTCCTGGCTTCTGATGCGGCGAGCTATATCACCGGCGAAACCATAATTATCGATGGCGGTCAGTTGTTGGGCTCATCCAGTGCCATCTAAAAAGAATGCAACTGAGTCTTTGATGTAAAATATCAAACTGAATACTATTTTCCGGTTGTAATAAGGTGTAGAATTAATGGATTGCCGGATATAGGTCAAATCAAACAGATTCTAAATTCTCGAAGGATTTCCATGACAGCACTAGATAAAGAACGTTTACTCAATTTGCTTTCCGAATCACACCATGCAAACCTGAATTCGCTGGAGGGTGTTAATTTACACCTTCCCGTTCATCCAGATTCCAATTGGCAAGTCAGAGATATTTTCTGGCATCTCTCGGTTTGGGATCGAGAGGTGACAAAATCCATCCGCGCGTTCTCGGTAAAAGATGAGTACAGCATTCCCGCCCTAGATGAACATTCTTTCAATGAGCGTGCATTCCAGGAAGGACAGGAATTTTCCAGCGAGCAGGTGGTCGAGCGATATAAAATAACCCGGGTGGACTTTATCAATTCAATTGATGAGCTCCCTGTGGAGCTCTTCAATTCTGATTTGCTCTATCCTTGGGGCGACGAGCGGGGAGATATCACCAAGCTGGTCAAGTATATGGTAGAGCACGATGTAGAACACCGCCAGGAAGTGATTCTCGCCGCAGGGAAATAATCCTCCCTGGCTTCGCATAAATTATTCGGAGGTAGATGCAATTGTCCGAGAATAAGCACTTGCTAGGGACAATAAAGATAACCCAAATTCAACCGTCTGGTTTGATTGTTGAGACGCCTTCTGGAGAGATTTACGATCCGTCGCGGTTGCTGCAGGTAGAAAGACTTTTCCTCACGCACCAAGGTATAGAAGTCAAATCCCCGAATGGCGAGCTGATTCTCGACATTCACCATACTAACCATCCCCAAACCCATGGTAAAGGGTACAACGCCATATCCGTCGGGTTCAGCGCGCATTACAGGCAGATGCGCGCTGATTTTGGTGACCACATGGTTGATGGAATAGCTGGTGAGAACATTATCATCCAATCAGAGGAGCTGGTCTGGCTTGCTGATCTGGGTGACCAAGTGCTAGTCGAGGGACCCAGCGGAAGGCGACAAGTCTTGCTAGATGTTAAGAAAATTGCCGCTCCCTGTGAAGAATTCAGCCATTTTGCAGCAAACAGCCAGGGGAAAAGATTGCCAGCTGGCGAGTTAAAAGAAACACTCAAATTACTCGGGGATGGTAGGCGGGGATTCTTACTGGCATTGAATCCAGATCAGGAAGCAATATTCGTTCAGCCTGGAGACTTCGTTTTTGCCCTTCGATAACGAAGCTCCAGCCACCGACGGAGCACTTCGAATCAGTAACTCCAGCTGACGATATACTCTGTTAAGGAATCTGGCAGCTCAATCATTGGATCATTGTGCTCCCAACTTCCCTCGCATCCAGACGCGTGTGAACCTAATTCGAAATGGCACATGGCGATACCCAGGTCTATACGCTGCAAATCCGCAATTGTTGTCCAACGAACCAGGGGACTCTCGCGGTAGCCAGGTGTACGCTGGAGGTAGAAATGCCAGGCTCGATGATCCTTCACCAATCGCCAGGGTTGGCGGTTGGATGCAGAGGGGCTCAATCTCACCATATACAAGGTATCAAGAAAATTTCCCGCAGATTCGGGGGATAAAGGATGAAAAAAACCACGATCAAAGAAGAGATTCTCCCATGGCAGGCGCTTACGATTCCCTTTACCTTTTCCCAAGAAGCTTTCGATCATGCGCGGTTTCTCGGCGATATACCCCACGGAAGCTACTGCGGGGACTAATTCATCTTCCTTTACCGCGATCTTCCTGGCAAAACTGGACTTCGTGAATGTTCCACCGAGCCAGCAAGTCCCTAATCCTAATTCTGTCGCAAACAGAACACTCAATTCCAGCTGGTATCCGTAATCTTCCAGATTGAATTTACCCGGCTTACAAGCGCCGACGATGAATCCAGGAGCGGCTTTGATAAATCCATATGTTCCCAGGGATTTCAACGCTTTCCGGTCCGATTCGCTGGCTGCTATGAGAGCGAACCTGGTTATTGAACCCAAGGGACCTGGATACAAGCCTGCGAGAAATTTTTCCAGTTTCTGCCGGGTTTCATTTTCAAGCATTTGCGCCTGGTATGTACGGCAGGAGTACCGTTGCTGGACGAGCTCCATGATTGTCTTTGAGAATTCTTTTCTTTGTTGACTGCTTATAACCGTTACCAAATTCACACCTATATATTACTTCTCACGAGCTGACCGCGACCAGCTCCAGATAGCGCTAAAAGCCCCGAAAACCAACAAAAGAAAACTGGCTCCGATCAACATCCACTTTAATAAAGTAAATACACCAGCCAAGGAATCGATTATTATGGTGTATTCAGGAAAACGATACATCACGAGAGAAGTTGAGATATTTTCAAGATAATCAAAAATCATCCCAAAGAAAGGGAGAAGATTGAGCTGCCTCCAGAGATTTTCAAAAACACCTGACCGATTTAATATCCAGCTGAGAGAGGTGGTCAGGAAAAAAGTATAGACCAGCGGCCAGATTAAATCAAAGGTGAAGCGGGCTCGGATGTAAGCTGCTCGTCCGCTATCGCCATATACTTCCGCCATTTCGTACAAGGTTTCTGCCGAGTAATAAAATGACATGTCTGGTGAATCGGCGCTATCGATTTCAGCCTGAGAGCTGGTGGACTGACCGGGCAGAACAAAGATCGTGAACAGGAGAAATGTTACCAATCCAATTAAGGTCACCCAACCACTCGATACTTGGTAGAAAAAATTAGAAAATCTTCCCACGGATATCCTCAACCTTCATTCAAATAGTTATTTGCCACATGTCGTCTATTAAAGCACATTGTTTTCATTGCTTGATTAATGTTGAATAATTATCTATTATGTAATTTAATACGAAAAGTGGTGTGAAAGAAGTGCACGGTACTTTCACACCACTCCTTGGTTATATGTAAATTCTATTCGTATCCAGGTATCTGCTTCCTGTTGCCCCAGAAGCCACCACTGTAGGAGGCAACATCGGCAAGCACACCCAGGACAATGATCACCCAATCAAATCCCACAATCCCTCCAGGATAAACGATCAGGAACATCAATACCGTCCAGGGGATAAAGAGCCACGCCAGCAGGGTCAACAACCAGCGATCAGCGAAAGCAGCACCGACATAAATTGGAGCTAGCAGCCACCAAACCAAAATACCGAGACGCGGGCCAAAAAAGACCAGCGTTGTCAACATACAGCACATAACATTCTCCTTTTCTAAATTAATTATTCCTGCTTCTTCACGATTTAATTACAGCTAATATTCTGATTGTCACCTCCTTCTTCCATTATGCTCGAAAGATTAAGAGTTGTATAAAATATCTCCATTATATTTTCCAATATTCAAATTCAAATGTCAATAACTTTTCGTCACATTAATCGGATGATGATTTGTAAATCTCTGGGATGGAAATCAAGAATCAAACTGCCAATAGAAGTCCAGATTTGATCCTTTTGCTGCAATAAATTTAAAGTTTATAATACCGATACCGGAAGTAATGAACAATCAAGCTTGTTTTTTATATTCCGACTGGTACAGCTGGCAGGTGAGCTCGATATGACCCAGATGAAGGGCGGTGTGTTTCAGGGTATGATCCAGCGCCCACGCAACAGTAACCTGCCTGTTATCACGAGGTGACACACGTGAAGTATCAAGATCCGCAAGTGTCAAGCCCCCAAGCATTTTCTTTGCAAATTCTTGGCTCTGTGCAAGGATCATCTCCAATTCATCAACTGATTTTCCAGAAACTGTGAATTCCGCTTCTCTATCTCGACCGGAGGAGATCCCTGCGACAACATCTCCCAACCAGAATTTTTCTGCCCCAGCAATGTGAGCAACCAGAATATTGCATGAATTGCTACCTGCTACCGGTATCCAATCTAATGCTTCCATCGGTAAATCTTTTATTTTTTTAAGTACTTCCTGGTGAAGTTCTTCCAGGTTATCTAAATATGCAACAAAGAACCATTCCATTTGTATATCTCTCAAATAAGTTTGAATGAATCTTGGTTAGAATCAATTCCCAATATCGAGAATCTCACCTTCCTTACCGGGTCGCACTTCGAATGAGGGCCGTTCTTGAGCCAGGGTATCTGCGATCATTTTATCGAGCATATCATCCGTATGGGCGGGATCATGGTGAAAAGGGACAAATTGTTTTACGTCAGTCAACCGGGCAAAACGCAAGGCATGCACCAGGCAGCTATGCCCAAATCCTACGCGCTGTTCATACTCAGAAACGGTATACTGGGAATCGTGGATTAGCAGGTCCGAACCTTCAGCAAGATCGTATCCGGAAGTCCATTCTTCACCCAAGGGAAATGATTTTACCCCAAGGGCTGGTTCATGGTCTGGCAAATATGTGACCGAGGTGCCATTTTCTTCTAACCGGTAGCCTACTGTTGGATTTGGGTGGATGATCAACTGAGCTGTCACCTTGAATTCCCTAATCTCGATCGTGCCTGCAGGTAGTTCGTGAAAATGGAGATCGGACAAGATCTCCCGAACGCTGATCGGGAAAAGCGGTGGGGAAAGGTATCGTAATAAACGAGAGCGCAAATCCAGCGTCGTGCTTGCTGGACCCCAAATATGGACTTCCACACCCTGCCGCCGGAGAGGGGCGAAAAATGGCAAGCCCTGCACATGATCCATGTGCAGATGGGTGAGCAAAATATAGACCCGCTTTATCGAATCGGGCAGGTTGGAGCCTAATTTGCGAATACCGGTGCCGCTATCCAAAACAATTATCGTATCTTCTGAACCAACAACCGAGACGCAGGAGGTATTGCCACCAAAGCGCAGGGTATCCGCACCCGGGGAAGCAAGAGACCCGCGTGTGCCCCACAGCTCAACTCTCATAAGCCACCTCCCAAAAAATGGCGATCGCGCCTAAAAAGCGTTGTGCCTGGGCCATCAATGGGAAGGCAGTTACCTCAATTTGCCGCATTGCGCCATCCAAACCCTGGATCCAGAAGTTGCTGTGAGCAGGGCAATGGTCTCTCAGCGCGATCACAATAGGCAGTTCCTCAACCTCCATCGGTCGCCCATCTCGATCCATCGGTTTGAAAATCTCCGCCAAATCCCCAGCCGGCATGGGACCAGTATCGTCAAAGCGGCTGCCAAGGATTGATTCTGCCGATTCGTTGTAATATAGAAGGTCCCCAGTGGGATCTACGATAAATATCGCGAGGTTCAGATATTCTGCAAGCTGCCGAGATAAAATAACTTCGATCTCTTTTTGGGTCATATTTGGATCTCCTTGCCGATAACTACCGGAGGCAGTTATCCTGTGAAGATTAAGAAGATAGTAGCAAGGTATCTTAAAGTGTTTTGATTTTTATATAATCTGCGGGTGAAAATCGTGCATTGCACCAGTAAAATATAATACCTGATTAATGAAATATTAGCAAATTTTATTCTAAATGTCCTCTTTGAGGATATGAAACTCAATCTAATGGCTAATTCAATATCCCCGGCAGAGAAAATCTCTCCGGGAAGGGTATCATTCAAGAACAATAAAATCATGAGGTGTTAGACCAGTAGGCAGCTTAATATCGTGACAAAATAACCTCCGAATTTGTCATAGAACAATTTAACTTTACAAAAATCCCTTCTCCAAAATTTCGGGGAAGGGATTTGTTCTGGAAATCCAGCTTCATGAGTTCTTGACAATCATACTTCAAAGTGCAGCAACTCTCCGGAACTTTGCGACTAAGGCTCCTTCCGAGGATCGAATTTCAAGTGTGATCCAATTCGTCATGAAAGTATTGGCTTTTTCCAATGCAGCTAGATATTGTTGTTCCTGCTGCATGATCCCTTCAGGTTCGCCGCAAAACTTCCGGGTTGCACCTACAGTACCAATGGAAATGGCCCTACCGTCTGTTTGGTACTCAGTAAAATAATCGTTGCACCCTGCGTTCCCTGTCAGGCGTCCACCCAAACCAAAATCAGCAGTGATTATGGTCCCAATGATCAAACTAACTATCCCTCCTTTACCATTATTGTAGCTGATCGCCTGCCAAGTTGAACCATCTAGAGTTTGATCAACGGCATCGAACCGGGCGAGCTCACCTCCATGAGCATCAATCAATATCAGCTCATCATTTGTTATCTCAAAAGATGTGGTATTGGTCAAAATCTCGAAGAAGTTCCTCTCTTGCTCCATGTTTGGTTCTGGGCAGGCCATTAATGTACTGGCTATCGCTTGATCAAAGGTGAGCTGGCGGTTTTTGACCTCATAAGTTGTCCGATAGCTGTTGCATCCAGACGAGCCACTTACTTCACCATTTTGATCAAAATTTGCTGTGATGGTAGTGCCAGTAATTGGAGGTTGATCTTTCAACCTGCTCAACACCCAACTCCGTCCACTTAATCTTTTAGCCGAACCAGGAGTGGAACACGCTGCGATCAGCATTAGGGATATCATCCCCAACGCAAAGAGACCAAATTTCATTAATTTAAGCCTCCTCAATGATTTCCAAGTTGTCCAATACCGGGTGCCCTGATATTGAGGTCATCTCGCGATAGGCGAGTGTCCACGTAGCTGAAGTAAAGGTCATAATGATACTGCGGATTAATGCAAAGATGAGCGTCCCTATCAACCCACCCAGGCACATTGGACCAACGATCCACCAGCCCGGTTCATTGAAGGCAAACAAGCTGAACAAGGGTGCCATAATAGCAAACATAAGACCCAAGGAAATGCCAAAAACGAGAATCCCGAGGGCAAAGAAGATCAACCAGAGAACTATCGTGGCACCCAGGTTGTCTGTTAGCACTTCCCAACCTCTTTTGAAGGCCTGGATCCAATCTAGATCTTCAATAATGGCTGCCCGTTCAGCATAAATCCTGATCTGCTCCAGGACAATAATCAGGACAATCAATCCACAGCAAAGGGAACCACCGCAGACAAGGACCACGAAGGTGATTAATGGTATCCCGGCTGCTTCAGAGACATCCAGCAGGTTAACCCCGGCGAAGATACCCAGCGAGATAACAATCAAACCAACGATGACCAATATCAGCGCTGGCAACCCAGCCAGAACACCTATTCCGAACAGTGTCCAGAATTTTCGCCCTCCACCTGACCATGCTTTCCTAAAACTCGTTGAGCCCTGTTCTTCCACCTGCTGAACGCCAGCGATTAACCCGCCGCGAGCTATGACGGAGATCACCCAGAGAATGATCACAATTAATATGACTAGGCAGATAAATCCAATTAGTAAACCGCTGACCAATCCTAATAGTTCTCGACCGGAATCCCCAAATTGGTAACTATAACGCTCAAGATCACCACCCGTGAATGAATAATTCGTTTGTGGCCCATTGCTCTGACCTAGAGCAGCCAGAAACCCAAGGATCCATAAAACCTTCCATTTCCAGGTTATCTGCCAAGCACGTGTGATTACTTTTCCAAAATCCATTTTCAGCCTCCTTAGATGTGATACTCCGCAAACGAATCGAGTGGTTAACAGATCCAGCTCTGTAATGTTAACTTTTCTATGTTATCACCAAATCGATGGTAAATGCTACTGACGAAAATCCCCACTATATTGGTAATTCATCGTCTCTGGCAGGACCTGCCTCAGCAACTGGCTGGTTATCTGGGATTTCACTGCCGGATCAAGTCCCTCTTCACAGCGCAGCCGGATAATTGAATCCGGATTCATATCGGCTGTATGTGCGCGGATAAAGTCATTCAAGGTATTAATTTGAACTGTGTTCTCGATGATCAAATCTTCCATCGGTCGTGCGTAAAGCTGGATAAAGTTGATCTTTTGGACCTGCAAATCTCCTGTACTATTCGGAGAAAATTCTATATCATAAAAACCTTTCTGCTCATCGCGCTCTGCGAACGACGTCCTCTCTGTTGAACCAGGATAAATGACTACAGGAGACATTTTATTACCGACTGCGAAGTCACCCAATATTTGGTTGCGATGAATGTGTCCCGAAAGGACAGCCAGGGCGTCTACTGGCAGGTCAGATCTCCTGATCACATCCGCGCCACTTTTGAAAGTGTATCCGGAGGGGCCAACCTTTGCACCCTCGACAGTCTGGTGAAAACATAACAATTTTCCACCTCCTTCAATCGTTTTCCAACCCGTTCTTGCTATCAAAGACGGGAATTCGGATCGGACAGAATTCCGCTGGCAGGGGAATCCAGATAAGAATAAATTTGAATCCCCGAAGTTGAATTTGAAAGTCCGGGGTTGATCAAAGATAAAAATGCCCGGGTGACTCAAGAATAGTGAAGACGGCAGAATCGACCGTTCATGGTTTCCAGGGACGATAACCATCGGGATCCCTTCGCTGGCAAATGCAAATATATCTCCATAAACAAGATCCACGATCGGCGGAGGAATGCGGGCACGAAAAAACAGATCACCCCCATGGACAATCAAGTCCGGTTTTGATTCCCGGGCGTAATCGAGCACGCGGCGAAAATTATCAAAAAAATCAGGTCCTCTTCTGCGGCGTTCAACCCTGGGTTTAATTGGATAATCAAATCCGAGATGGGTATCAGCAAATAATACTATACGCACAGAAGACATATGCAATATATCCTTGAGGGTTGATTTATCCTTTTCCTTTCAGAGATGATCGAAGTAATCAAATCACTCGTTATGCCGGTCCTTCATCAGGTCTTTTGAGATCTGCTCTCCAAGTTTTACCACTTCTCCAACCAAGATCTCAAAATCAGAGAATGCGCTGCGGTGATTGGTAATGGCGACGTGGAGCGCGAATCGCCCCTTGATGCGCGTCCCAGATACTACTGCAATCCCACTTTCCTGGAGTTCAGCCATGATCTCCTGGTTAAGTTTATCCATTCGCCCTTCTGAAAATTCCGGCGAGAAATATCGGAAGCAAACCACATTCAGGGAAACCGGGGCCATCAATTCCAGCTGCTTACTGTCCCTGATCTGGTCTGCCAAGAACTTGGCCTGGTTTATGTTTTGTTCAATCAAACGGCCAATCTTACGGCTACCATGTTCCTTGATCGACATCCAGGCTTTCAACGCCTGAAAATTCCGGGAGAGCTGGAAGCCATAATCTGTCAACCAAGGCAAATCACCACTGGTCATACCCTTCTCACTAGCTGCTCTCTCCAGGTATGCTGGTCTTAGAAAAAAAGCATCTTTGTGAAGCGCTGCATTGCGAACTAAAACACAGCCAATGTCATATTGCAGGTACATCCATTTGTGGAGATCTATGGCCAGCGAATCTGCCCTTTCCATGCCGACCACTGCATTTTTAGATGAGGTCAAGGCCGCCCAGGCACCAAAAGCACCATCAACGTGGAACCAGAGATCCTCTTCGCTGCAGAAATCAGCCAACCTACCAAGATCGTCAAACGCAGCGGTGTTCGTCGTTCCAGCAGCACCGATAACACAAAATGGTTCCTTACCAGATTCTCGATCCTTGTGCACTGCTGCGACCAGGTCGGGGATATTCATCTGAAAATCGTGGTCCACGGGAATCCGGCGCAGGGCTTGGTTCCCCAGGCCTATGATCTCGATCGCTTTTTGAATCGAGCTGTGAATTTCCTCAGAAGCGTACAAAACCATCTGTTTTGCACCAGATTTGATCCCTTCAGAGCGAAGATCGTAGCCTGCTTTCGCATTTCGGGCGACAATCAGGGCGATTAAATTCGCCGCAGAACAACCGCTTGTTAATAAACCACTGGCAGATACCGGGTATCCCAGCATCTCTTTGATCCATGTGAGCACCTGCTTCTCCACATGGTTAGCACTGTGGTGGTCCATATCTCCAGCGTTGGTATTCATTACAGCAGCTAAGAATTCAGCCATCGCACCCAAAACAGTCCCCGTTCCAAAAACCCATCCCCAGAAGCGCGGGTGAATATTACCGATTGGATACGGGAGTACGTACTCAAGAAATTCTTCATAGATATCTTCGGCAGTTTGAGATTCGCGGGGTAAATCTGCAATAAAGAAACGCTTAATTTCCTCCGGCGCTCGCTGCCATGCAGGTCGTTCTCTTATGCTCTCAAGATAATCCAACATGTCATCTACCATTCTATGACCCAGCTTCCGAAAGGAATCCCAATCATCTGGATCCAGCGTCTCATGTGGAAGGATTTGACTTACCTTGTACATTCTATACTCCTCTGCAGATCTAATGCTGGATTAAAGGTAGTACCTGGATTCAAGAATCGCTTATTTCAAAAGATATTTTGTTCGAGTGATAACTAAAAGAAACATCAAACCCCCAGCGAGAATCAGAATGATAAAATCGAAAACTCCAAACTCATCGGTTAATGTCAAGAATATATTTACAGAGAGAACTATCAATCCGAAATAATAATATAATCGCACGCCTTGACCAACACCCCAGGCAATCCAGATTAACACTGCAGCGTTTATGAACATCAGGACTTCCACAAGAAGCATGGTCGGGTCAGATGTGCCTGCCGTGCCATCGTTCAACCTCGATAAGCTGAATACACCGAAGACTAGCCAGATGATCCCCAAGAGCACAAACAGCCACCGGGCAGCATATACTGCAGCTGGTTTTGCATATGCCTGTTCAGATGACTTGTGCTCTGGATTATCCATAAAGGCCTCCTTTATTGAAATCCAGGGTTCGGGATTTTGATTCTACCAAGACTCTGCCACAGTTCATTTCATGGATTGAATCCTAAGCTTCACCTGGGCGATAGCCTTTTGATAATTATGATCTTCAGCTTCCGAATTAATCTTTATTATTTTCGATTCTTCAATCTCCCCCAACCAATCCTCCAGCAGGTCTTCAATCGCAGCCATATCTTCGACCAGAGCGATCGATACCTCACGACCTCGAGAATTAAATCGCTCTGCAACTCTTCCAATTGATGCCCCCAACCAGATATAAATGTCAGGGGGCGGTAACATCTCTCTTATTAACAGGTAGGTTCTCTGGCAAAGGTAGAATTCATTTTCGTTCAGGTAACCTTTCTGGTAAAAAAGCTTCGTGAAGACATGGTAATCCTGGTCTAATCCACCATCATGAACACCCGTCTTAATTCCTTGGCGAACAACCTTCTCTTGATCCAAGCGGAAGAGTAAAAAATCTATCTGGTTTGCTAAGGCAAAACGCTGCCTATCTTGGAAGAAGAGTTTCTGAAATGGACGCTTTTCGTTCTCTTCTAACTCCTGAATAAAACCCGTAGCCTGACAAAGGTTTTTAACCAGGGTCGTCTTGCCAACCCCCGTGTTTCCCACTACTGATATCAACTTGCCCAAGATTAACCTCACGAAAAGATAACTGGCGATAATCAGTGCAATTTTGGTGGTATTTAGATACCTATTGGATTTAATTAAACCAGATTTGGATTAAAAATAGGCTTCCAACCAGGAGTTGATCGGCTTTAAATCGATGCCATCTGCAATTTCTATCAATTCATCCGTCGAACGCCAGGCATCCAGTCCGATAGATTCAGGCATATCCGCCTGCAAACGAAAGTATTGATTTTTCAGTATCTGCCGACACTGGTAATCAGCAACTTCACCACCGCCATCCATAACCATGTTGACCAGGTTTAAACCCCATTGATACAGGCCCCAATCTCCATCCTTTTCATCCAACCAGCGTGGGTTGTTGCCTGTACCGAGGGACAAGAGGCGTATATCCAGGAATCCCTCGTGAAAAGCCTGGGCAAGAGCACACATCGAAGGGTTAATCGCACTCACCCCGCCATCGACGTAACCCTGGTAGATGGGGAAATAAAGCGGAGCCGCTGCTGAACGGATGATTACATCCACCAATCTCTCTTCGCTATCTCCCCTAGAATCTGGATAATTGTGAAAAAATTTTGGTTTCCAGCGAGGGGGATCCCGGGTTTCATCTTTAAGATCAAACGTGGCAATCAACAACTTTTTCTCCAGCTCACCCAAAGTCGTCTCACCGATTACCCTGTCGAGCAGCGATTTCAGGTTTTCTATCGAATAATCAGCGCCGAATATGTATTTCAAATCCCGCAAGTCATCCCAAAGGGAATCAGCAAAAACCTCTCTCCCAAACCCCTGGTACATTTGGCGTAAAAATCTCGGATCAAAGCCGAACGCATAACCTGCAGCTAACACGGCTCCAGTCGAACTTCCCGCGTAGAGGTCAAATTCCTTTACAACCCCGGGGTGATAGATGTCCAACCGCTCTAGAATGCGGGCAGGTATTATCCCCCGGATTCCACCACCATCGATGGATAATATCTTGTACATGGGGACCTCCTAAGGTGATCAATCCAAAACGGATCCCTTTCCGATAAAAATGGCGATGCACGATTCGTGCCCAAACACAGCATTTGACAGTATTTACAAAATTTGTAGAAGAAATCATCTATAATCAATGATACGGAACAAATCTACTGCGATAGACGTTTTTATAGCGATATAATCAGCCACCGATATTGCTCGAGAGTGATTCTTCATGCAAAAAACCAGCGTAATACTGATTGGATTTCTCTTCATCTACTCCACCGCAGCCTGTGTACAAATTCCAGCAAGTCAAACCCAGGAGTTTCCCACGGCTTCAATCGTGATCGAGGATTCTCCCACTCCACAGCCAACCGATACACCGCAGCTTCTGCCCACAGATGCGGAGCCCACACCCACACAGGAGCTGACCCAATCCAGGGAATTCATCAGCGTCCCTGCAACAGATCTGTTCAATAAAATAATTTTTGTTGACCCGCTCAATCCTCAACGCATGGCTTATTGCGCACCTGGTGAGATCCGACTCAGCCAGGATAGCGGTCGAACGTGGCCGGATTCCATTTCCACCCAAGGAATCACACAGATCGCTGCACAATCTGGCTACACCATATTCGATCAAGATTCAGCTTGTCATTCGGTAACGTTGGATTCGAACTACCCAGACAGTTTTTACACAGTTTTCATCACCGCAATGGAAGCCTACGGTGCCCCACCGGTTTTCTATATGGGTTTTTTGACAACGGACCGAGGACAGAATTGGCAATTCGTGCAGGCCCCAAACCAGACATCTATAGAAGATTTTGGGGGATTCTGGAACCTCTATGGAAACTCTGTCGAAGTTCTCTACTCAAATACGGCCAGTTCCAACGAAGTCACCATAAATTTATTGTCCCAAGAAACTATAGACGGCGGGAATACCTGGGACTCAGAGACACTTCGCTGCGCGGATTCCAACGCCTGTCTTCGCTGGGGGCCAGCGCCATCCAATATCCCAGGGATGGGATCACCGCTGCCACAGAGTGTTTTGATCTCAAAAGATGCAGGGCAAAACTGGTCTAGAGTTGACCCAATGGTTGAATTGCGAGCACCGTCTCCTAATCAGCTGGTGGAGCTCCCGGATGAATCATGGATGATCATCTCTGGTTCTATTGAGCTCTCGGCCTCTGGTGGAGGAACTTCTCCGGTACGGATTTCTAAGGACGACGGCCTCACTTGGCAGGATATCGAACTGCCTCCCATCTCATCCGATGTCTCTCAATTCAACTATTACCCCGGGCTGCAAATCCTCCCGGATGGTTCATTCCTCTCCCAAGGAACGGAGAGCAGCGTATGGTATTGGTTGTCCCCTGAACTTATTAATTGGTGCCTTATCGAATCAAATAAATTGCCCAATTTCCCAGTTTACTTGCAGACAGCAGCAGACGAGCTGTTATGGGTTGACCCTCAAAATTATGAGGTAATCAGTATTCCAATCGCAGCAGTCAAATGCGGGATCAACTGATTCATAACAATTAATTTCCTTTCGATAACGTTTTTTCGAACCGATCTATTGAGCTAGATAAATCCACATTCACAAGTGGCTTTTTCGTTGAATTCACTACGAGTTGAATACAGTGGTATTGGGGCTTTAATTGTTAATGTTCTCTCGATCGATCATAAAAGTTTCAACATATTTGTCGTAAAACACATCCGGCTTGCCAACCGTTTTCCAGCGCAAGCGATCACCAATCCGGAGAAGGTCGAGTTCAATACGTTGAAATACCATTCAAAATTAACGAAATAGGCATGCTCAGATTTCCAAAACATTTTTCAATCTTTCATTTCACCGACGAACCCTTTTGAAGCTTTTTCCCGCAACTCACCTGTGATCCAAGTGTTTTATCTGAATGGATGAATCCATCTCAAACGAATAAAGGAGAATAAAATGACATTTCAAATTATCTGCACTGCGATCATAGCCCTGATCATTGGGGTCCTGGCGCTTTTGGCGGGATATCGCTTGTTCTTGTTCTTGCTACCTATCTGGGGTTTTTTTGGTGGCTTTGCGATGGGCGCACATGCGACTGCACTCCTTCTCGGACAAGGTTTCCTGGCAACCGTGACTGGATGGATTGTCGGCTTTGTTGCAGGTTTGGTCTTCGCTGTCCTCTCCTATTTGATATATATCGTTGGGGTTGCCTTGTTGTCCGCAGCATTTGGTTATTTCCTCGGTGCCGGGATAATGCTCCTCTTCCTGGATCCTGGCTTGATTGTGACGCTTGTCGGGTTGGCTGGTGCCGTCATGATGGCATTCATTGTCATCGCCCTAAATATTCAAAAACCGGTCTTGGAGTTTATCACCTCCTTCGGGGGAGCAACAGCGGTAATGACTGGCGTATTACTCCTGTTCGGCCGGATTCAATTCGAATCATTGGGTGAAAATCCAGTTCAGCTTGTACTCCAGGATTCAATTTTTTGGTTAATTGTCTGGCTAGTATTGGGGTTTGCTGGATTTGCCATTCAAATCGCCTCCAACAGGACATATGTGATCGAAGCCCCTGAAAACCGGATATAAATAACTAAACAGCTGATTTGATTAAGACCGGCACCCGAATCTTGGGAGGTGTGCCGGTTTTCATTATCTGCTGACAAAATTCGTGCACAGTCAGCCTCAATTTTCATTATGCCGGTGAAGGAGAATTTTCCAGGTGAATAAGAAAACATCTATAGCAATCGCAGGCTTGGGTTTGATGGCGCAATTCCACATCCCTGAAATCCTCAAGCAAAAAGATTCAACGGAAGTCGTTGTGGTGTGTGAGCCATCAAGGCCAGTATATGAAGAATCTCGCAAACTATTTCTCGACGCAGGGGTGAAACCACCCCCGAACGAACCAGATTTCAACCGGATGCTCTCCCAATACGCGGAAAATTTGGAGGCAGTATTTATCATCACCCCGCATGTCTACCATTTTGACCAGGCAAAAGCCTCGCTTGAAACTGGCTTGGATGTTTTGCTCGAAAAACCGATGGTGATGACGCCAGAAGAAGCACAGCTGCTAATTGATGTTACTAGAAAATCTGGGAAACTGTTGGTAATCGCCTTCCAGGGCAGTTTATCCCCTCAAATCCGAACTGCCGTCAAACTCCTGCAATCAGGAGCGCTCGGGAAGCTGCAGAGCATTTCGGCGACAGTATGGCAAGATTGGGGAGAAAAAACCGCAGGGACCTGGCGTCAAGATCCTGAAATGTCAGGTGGTGGTTTCCTTTTTGACACCGGCGCCCATATGCTCAATACCGTCGCAGACCTGGCGGGTGAAGAATTCACTGAGGTGTCAGCCTGGTTTAGAAATAACGGCCGTCGTGTCGAAACCCAGGCAGCCATCATCGCTCGTCTGGCCTCCGAGGCCTTGGTTACACTGCACGCCACGGGCGATACAATACCTTCCTGCAATTCAGAAATCTTTGCCTATTACTCAAAGGCGATAATCCGTTCCGGCATTTGGGGTGAGTGCTTAGAAATCCAGTACTCAGGTGAAGAGTCTTTCAGCTCAGTGGAATTTCCTGATTCTCAAGGCGTTTGGGAACAATTCCTGGCCATTCGCAAAGGTGAAATGGAAAACTCCTCGCCACCGGAAAAAGGTCTCCGCATGGCCTGCCTTTACCAAGCAATAAAAGAATCTGCACTTTCAGGCGGGATAGTTGTTCCGGTAAAAAATTCCTGATGCCTACTTCATGCGATCGGGATCGACCTAGAATTATTAATGAGAATTTATCTCCTCCAATTAATTCCACCGAAGATTTGAATATTGCACAACCATCCCGGTATAATCAAAATCATGAGCCGTGATTCTTACTACGACATAGACAAGATATTTTTGCGAGGACTAACGGTGCGGGACATTGCCGAGCCGTTGCCATCTTTTGATTACCAGACACCAGCGAATAACGTCCTGGGTGCAATGGAAGCCAAAAATTTTCATATCGCAGGTATCCGCCAGGACGGTTTCGTGTGCAGGTACGTGGAGAGAGAAGAGCTTGGAAAAGGTACTTGCGGTCAATACAGCCATCCAATTGAACCAGCCAAGATACTACCCGGTCATGCCTCTTTATCCGAGCTTGTCCTTGCCTTGAACCAAGTACCCTACCTTTTCGTCCACTTCCTGGGAGAAATTGGGGGGGTTGTCACCAGGGCAGATCTGCAAGACCCCCCGGTGAGGATGTGGCTTTTTGGATTAATCACCTTAATCGAGATCCGCTTCCTGACAATCATCGAGCGCCGTTTTCAGGGAGATGAATGGCAAGAAATCCTATCCCAATCCCGCCTGGAAAAAGCCACCGCCCTGCAAGCAGAACGCCAGCGCAGAAATCAAAATCCAAGCTTGTTGGAATGCCTGCAGTTCTCAGACAAAGCGCAGATCATCATCAGAGACAGCCAGCTGCGCCAGCAGATTGGCTTTTCATCCCGGCGTCGGGGCGAAGAGGTGATCAAAAATTTGGAGAAGTTGCGGAATAACTTAGCCCACGCTCAAGATATTGTTCTCCTGGACTGGGAAACAATTGTCGGCATCTCAGAAAATTTAGAGACGGTTATTCGGGTTGGCACTGGCAAAGAATGAATTCGACAATCCCTTTCCAATAATATCCCAAATTCTTGTTTGGTTATTTCACCAGATTTAACAAAAAACCCATCCCAGATCGGATTTGGGGGGAAAATTTTAAACCTTCAGAAATGTATAGTATTCCTGAAGTGTGACAATTTATAATCTGCCCTGCCTATCATCTACTGCTTATCAAGTAAGTTTTTTTACCCTTGGATCGGATCTTCACGATCGGTCTGTTTATAAACTATGGTATTGGAGTCTAGTTATGAAACATCCTTTAAGGTTATTCACCCTATCGGTAAACATAATTTTGTTATTAACAGTGTCACTGGGTGTGGCATTTTCAGCCGGAACACCGGTTGTCTCTGGTGGGACAAACCCAGCTGCGATTCTCCTTGGAGGAGTGCGCTTCCGGGAATTAGCGACTGCGAATGACAATAATATATATCTCGGGATTCCGGATTTGGGAAATGCAGCCCAACGCAACCAGATCGGACTCACCTGGGGAGCCAGCAACACCTTCTCTCTTGAATATGATGCTAGCCTTGAAAAATTATCAGTCACCATTCACAATGGAACAACAGAGACTTCGCTTGAATATCCTGGATTCACAACATACTCAAACCAGGTTCGCGACCTGGTGTTTGGCGGTAATCAAACCTTGGCGGATTATGCTTTGAACAATTTAAATTACATGCAAATCAGCACCACCCTGCGAGAAGGTTCACCAGCCCAGCTCAGCTTGGATGAGGTATATTTAGATGGGATTTTATTGGGCCCAGGCACGTTTCCTGGAGTTTATCACGGAACTCAATTCTGGCAGGTCGCGAATTATGATTTCAGTTCCGGGTTTACCCTGACGGGAGTTTTCAATTTGTCTGGACTCACCAGCCCAAGTGGGGAATTGAACCATGTAGAGATTGCTTTCGGCACGACCGATGTTAATCCTTCTGCCCCTCTCACGTCCAATGTCCTGGCAACGCCAAATCCTGTTCCACTTGGTGGGAGCGTGACACTCACCGCAACGATCGATGACACCACTACAGGTGGTTCCAATATTCAATCTGCTGAATACCAAATCGGTAGCGGTGGTTGGACAGCCATGAGTGCCGAAGATGGTGCCTTCGATTCTGCAACTGAAAACGTGACCGCTAACTTCAATGCCCCGACCACATCTGGTCAATACCCAGTATGCGTACGGGGAACAGACACAACCCCTTTGACTGGCATTGAAGAATGCGTCACCCTATTGGTCGGTAACCAGGGACCTTTAACATTCGCGGTCACAGTTATCCCTGACAAAGTTGCCGGGGGTATGAGTGTTTCCTTATCTGCAACTGTGGATGATTCCACGACAGGCGGTGGAACCATCCTCTCTGCTGAATACAGTGTTGACGGTGGAATTTGGACCGGGATGGTTGCTCAGGATGGGAGCTTCGACTCGACTACTGAAGTGGTCAGCGGTTCTTTCCTGGCACCATTGCCCAGCGGGGAAAAGAATGTCTGTGTCCGGGGAAAAGATACTGATCTGTATGTCGGTCCGGAATCTTGCACCACGCTGACAGTTGATAGCCAAGGTCCGCTAACCTCTTCCCTGGTCGCTTTACCAAATCCCAGCGATCCATCAGCGCAGGTCACAGTGACCGCAACAGTTGATGACACTGCGAGCGGCAATACCAATATTCAATCAGCTGAATACCAACTTGACGGAGGTGCTTGGTTCGCCATGAGCGCACAGGATGGAAGTTTTGACTCGGCCAGCGAGGTGGTTACAGCTCAATTCAATGCCCCGGAACATAATAGTTCAGTTGAAATCTGTGTTCAGGGTAAAGACTTTCTGGCAAATGTGGGTGTTAAAACCTGCACCCAGCTCACAGTGACAAGTCCAGGTTCTCCACCAGGTCCCTTGTTCCTGCCGATAGTAATCAATAATTAAGATAACAAACGATTGATTGATCTTCAGCACAAAAACTGATCAAATTACACACATTACCATGTTCAGCGCAACTAATTTGGTTGCGCTGAATTTTATTCTAATCATCTCTAGCTTCCGCTCGGTTCATCGAATCGGTCCATTGGAATAAAATCTTCTTAATCCAGATTTTCTTTACTAATATTAATGGTCTTTGTTACCCTAAATGGTACAATTCAGGCAATCCATGTAAAGATCAAACATAATATTATTTAAAGGAGCAGAAAAATGACAGAAGTACCTCTACAGATCATCGTCGCCGCGTTTCAAGAGGAAGACGCCGCAGACCAGGCTTTATCGACCTTAAAAGAAGCCAGGAGAGAAAAATTGATCAGTATTGATAATGCAGCAGTCATCAAGAAAGACGACGACGGGAAGCTGCATATCAAGGAAACTGCAGATATGGGGGGCGGTAAAGGAGCTGGAATTGGTGCATTAGTAGGCGGTGTAATCGGATTGATTGCTGGCCCGCCCGGTGTTGTCGCAGGAGGCGCATTAGGAGCTGCTGTGGGTGGACTCACTGCAAAATTGTACGATGGTGGATTTAAGGATGAACGATTGCGGCAGATCGGCACCTCTCTGGAACCAGGTACCTCTGCTATCGTGGCTGTCATTGAACACCGCTGGGTAGCTGATCTCGAGAGAGAACTTGCTGAAGTAGGTGCTGACGTGGCAACTGCTGCCTTGGCTGCGGATATTGCTGATCAACTCAAAAAAGGTGGCGAGCTATCCTACACTGCGGTTTCCAGTGAAGAAGGTTTCGCTGCTGGAAGGATAGCTTCCACGGATGATGAAGCAGAAGTCAGCGGGTTTATCGCAACCGATGCCGGTGTTGTCGCAGCAGAAGGTGTTGCTAAGCTCGTGGATGAGGAAGAAGAGGAAGGGGAAGCAAAGAGCGAAGAGTGAGACTTTGATTTTCCAATTCAAGTAGTGCTTCCAGCAGAATAGTGTGATCATACCAATAGCTGGAAGCACTTTTTTGTCCAGGGTGTTGGATATGGAGACCAAAGCATGTTTAAATCAGAATACCAAACCTGGATTAAATCTGTTGCTATAATATGGAACGTAAGCAAAAAAATCTGACCTATATTAATAATGGAGTGAAATGATGAGTGAAAAACCAAAAAGCAAATCCAAGAAAAAACCTGCCGGGAAAGAGCAGCTCGTAAAAAAAACTGAAGAAAAAGAAGTCGCAGCAGCCCTGACCGGTATCGAAGGAGCCCTGGATATGTCCGAAGGCGTGGATACTTTGGAGGTCGCTGCGGATGTGGCTGCAGCTAGCGCAGCTGAACTGGCGGCTGGGGCAAGCGATCTCACCCGGGCGGTTGACTTAGAAGTGGTCGCAGACCGTGTCGCCCAACTCAGCGACGTTGTTGCAGCAGCAGGCGTCACAGATATGCTGGAAGGCGCTGAGATCCTGGCCACTTCCGAGGATGTAAATGTGCTCAGCTCAATGGTAGGTCTCATGGGTGCGGATGACCTGGAACACGGGCTTGAACTAGCCCGGATGGCTGGAGAAATGTGGGTAGTTGGTGATGTAACCGATCTGTTACAGATGCCGGTCATCTCAGCATTTCTCGAAGAACGCGGCTACATGTTGCAGGAGATGGCAGTAGACCAGATACTGCGCGCCGCCAGTACACGCAGCCTGGCTGAAGTGATGGCTGCGACTGGTGAGCAGATCGCCCAATACGGCATGCGTGAAGCTGCAGAAGGTGCAGTGCGCATGGCGGTTTCAGAAGGCATGGCTGAGACTAGTGAAGATTTATCGGATGCCGGCTTGGTTCTAGCTTCAAAGGGTGCTGCTGAAGTAGCCAACGCGATCGAAGGAGCTCAGATAGCCCGAGAAATCGCAGGAGAGGGTGTTTCCGAAATCGCCCAGGGTGCTGCTGAGATAGGTGCAGCGGAGGTGCTGGCAGAAGAAGCAGAGGAATTGAAGAAAAAATTGAAGAAGTAGTGAGTAAACTCACTAAAATTTCATTAAAGGAAAGAACTTAATTAATGCCTCGCAATATTATTGAACATATGTTAGTGCGAGGCATTTCCTAACTTCTGGGAGTGATTATTTAAGGATTGCCCTTACTTAGAAGGTCATCCCTCATCGGCACTATGAGATGATATGATTTACGCCAGGAGCTATCATGGAGCCTGATCGGCAAGAAGCAGACATTTCGCGGAAAGATTTTCTTCACCTCGTTTCAAAATTAGGCGGCGCGGCAGCATTGGCTTCGATAATACAGGCATGCAATCAAACAGGCATCGATCCTACTTCATTATTGTCACCCTCACCTGTTTATACTTCATCAATACCAACAGAAACCAAGAAACCATCTCCTACAACGTCTGCTGGACATGTTGACGCTACAGATCCAACTGTCAGCCCATCCCAATCACCAACAATGACGCCCGAGACTGGAATCTCACAAATTGCATTTGTAAAAACTAGTGACCGAGTAAGGGGGACCCGCCAGGCGATTGAAATGCTTGGCCATCTGGAGGTCACGAATAAAAATATCTTCATCAAACCAAACTACAACAGTTCTGATCCGGCACCTGGATCTACCCATCCGGATATCCTCAAGAGCATTGTCACCATGCTTAGAGATGGAGGAGCTGGAAATATTAAAGTCGGAGATCGGAGTGGCATGGGTGATACCCGGCGAACTATGGAGATTCTGGGTGTATTCCAAATGGCGGAAAATCTTGGTTTTGAGACCCTCGTATTTGACGAAATGCCTGCTGAGGATTGGGTGATGATCAAACCGCCAGGCAGCAACTGGCAGTTCGGTTTTCCCTTTGCACGACCCTGCATAGAATCGGAGGTAATTGTCCAAGCCTGCTGCCTGAAGACGCATCGCTATGGCGGACAATTCACCATGTCCCTGAAAAACTCGGTTGGCATGGTGGCAAAACACAACCTGGTTGATAACCACGATTTCATGAATGAACTGCATTCTTCTCCTCACCAACGCCACATGATTGCGGAGATCAATACGGCCTATTCCCCTTACTTGATCCTGCTTGATGGAGTAGAAGCGTTTATATCAGGTGGGCCGGCAAAGGGTGAACGGGTCAAATCGGAGGTGATTCTCGCCGGCAGGGATCGGGTAGCTATCGATGCCGTAGGGGTAGCTTTGCTCCGCTATCATGGCTGCCGAACCGAAGTAGCAAATGGAAAGATATTTGATCAGGATCAAATCATGAGAGCTGTGGAATTAGGTATCGGCGTGGAGAGCCCACAGAAGATCGACCTGCTCACGGGTGATTCTGACAGCGCTGTATATGCAAACCAAATCGAGGAAATCTTGTTTTCATGAGGAAACTTTTTTGATTTTATGGGTTTAATTATTTGAGGTTATTTGGGATAATCAGCGTGTTTCATTGATTTAAGTCGGACTCATACCGAGAAAGGAGATGGCTTTATAGAAAATCAAAATTTGAACAATTTAGGAGTTATCTCAATCATCATCAAGGAGAATGAGTAATGGATCGCATTATCAAAGCTTTTACATTCAAAACTGAAGTGTACAAAGAAGTTGAGGGAGATCCCTCGTTTACCACAACTGCCTGGTTGATCGTGGCGGTTGTTTCGTTCGTCAATTCCCTCGGATCGCTGTCGTTTGATAATTTTGTTTCTTCATTCTTGGCTGCCATCCTGAACGCCGTGTTCGCCGTGGTCGGCTTTGCCTTAGCAGCGTATGTAATAAACTTTGTAGGTAAGTCAGTCTACAAAGCCGATGTTTCCTTTGAGGAATTAGTCCGGACTGTTGGCTTGGCATATGTCTGGCAGGCGGTTGGATTCCTAGGCATACTCGGTTCATTCTCGGTAGCCCTCAGCTGTTTAGTTGCCCCAGCACTCTTCGTTGGTGCCATTCTGTTTCTTGTTTCTGCGATGCTCGCAGCGAAAGAAGCCTTGGATTTGGAATGGATGCAAACCATAATCACCGTCGTTATCGGCTGGGTCGTATACATCATAATTGTTGCAGTTGCAGGCTTCGTAGTAAGCTTATTGGGACTTGGTGGAGCTGCCCTGTTCGGCCTCTTCTAATTCTCTGATTCTCAATATGGAATGCGGTTTGAGGTTGCGAAATCTCAAACCGCACTCTGTTTTAACCACCTTGCGGACAAGCAAGATTTGCTTGGCTTCCGATTGGATGGTTAATGATTTGTTGATTCCTTGAAATTGTTGTATAGTGAATACAGGATGATTTAATCCATCCGCGAGCGATGATTAAAAAGTGGGTATTGATCATATTCTTTTGTTTGCTGTTTGTACTCCTTGGAGGCGTGCTGTTTAACTACTTCCGCAGGGACAAAGCGACCACCGGGAAATCTGGCGATCAAAGGATCTCACTTCCAAAACCAGTTTTATCCAGCCGAATTTCGATTGAGCAAGCGCTCGCTCAGCGCCGGTCGATCCGCGAATATTCCTCTGAACCCCTCACCCTTGAAGAAATTTCTCAATTGCTCTGGGCGGCACAAGGGATCAATCGTCCTGGAGGCTACCGAACGGCGCCTTCCGCTGGAGCCCTTTATCCCCTTGAGGTTTATCTTGTCAGCAACCAGATTGATCAGGTTCCCGCCGGATTCTATCACTACAATCCAGAAGGGCACGCCATCGAACAGCTCCTCCGGGGCGATTTTCGCTATGAACTCAGCCAGGCAGGTTTAAACCAGCAGGCAATTCAAAACGCTCCTGCAGTATTTCTTATCACAGCTATCTACGAGCGAACCACCGCAAAATATGGTCCGCGCGGCAGACAGTACGTGCATATGGAGGTCGGCAGTGCAGCCCAGAACGTTTACTTGCAGGCATATTCATTGGATATTGGCACCGTATTTATCGGCGCGTTTCATGACGATCAGGTAAAAAGACTTTTCAATTTAGCATCGGAAGAACAACCCCTTTGCCTGCTTCCCCTGGGAAAGTTAAATTGACCTTGAAATTCAGGTGAAATCTCGCACAGGTAATGACCAACCCCAAAACTCATAAATAACCCCAATATATTGGCAGTGATAGGAGTGACCCCCCACAGGTGGTAACATTTCTATTTGCATTATCAGTATTTCTTGTAAGTTATTTAGGATAATTTCGATCACCCCTTGGTATTGCTTAATTGGAGATATTGGAGTAAAGTAATTAGCGAAGCATTTTCAAGACATCAGGTGAAATTTCCTTTCAGATGTCAATCTATCCAAATCTATGCGAAGGAGCGTAACATGGCATTTAGTTTCCGGAACTCAAAAGGTGTCACATATTATCTGCACGGGAAAAAGCGAGTAACCTCGAGCGGGAAAGAAACCTGGCTTTATTACTTTGCCAAGGAACAAAAACCTGAAGGCGGTTTAGATGCAGTTCCCGCTGGATACACCGTCGTTGAAAATAAGAATGGCTTACCGCTATTGAAAAAATCCGCATAACGATTTGCTTATTCATAAATACGACAAAACCGCTGGTTGTTCCAGCGGTTTTTTGTTATCAGGAAGATCTGGATTTAAAAAAAATATTTAGCTTGCTTTCTTACCCCAAAGGTTGAAAATAAACTATAAATTGAGGCTTCTCCCGACGTAATCCTGTTTTACTCAGGTCAAAAGCTCACCATATTGGTAACCTTAATCAATCTCCATAGCGAGAGTCTGGCTGGCACCAGGTAAGAATAACTTGAAGAAAATTGCTTCCATCTCTTCCGGTGAGTAAGGACGCCCGGCTTCAAGCCACCACTTGAGCACGCCCAATAGCGCCCCGGCAAAATAGTTCCCAAAGGCCTGCACTGGTACCTGAATAGTCATCTTCTCTCGTTTATCCCCCATCTTCCGGCTGACAAAATCGTTTACTGCATTTGTCATGATCGCCTGCAATCGTTCTAGAGCCTGGTCCACTCCTTCCCCACGCAAAACAATGCGGTAAAGCTCTTCATTTGCTGCCGCGTGTTTGAAGATCATGCAGATCGGGCGTTCGGGATGCTCGGATGGCTGAAGCAGGGTGCCCTGAGGGCTCCAGGAGGAGAGGGGAATTTCGGAAAGTTGTTCGACCAGTTGTTCCAGGAGTTCGTCAAACTGTTCCAGCAGGAGGTCCTGCTTCGCACTGTAATGCAGGTAGAATGTGGTCCTGCCAATATCAGCCCGTTCAGTCAGCTCCTCGACAGTTACCTGTTCATAGCCTTTTTCAGCCATTAAATTCTGCATGGCTTCTCGCAAAGCGCGGCGAGTTCTCCGGACTCTTCGATCCATTGCTCTCTGATCCTGCCCTGAGTTCATTTTGTCTCCTCAATGATGAATCGGATTGATATTCTAGTGCTAGTTGCAGAATTTATCCTAACATTAATGTTTGCTCATGAAGCATCAATTTCCATGCCGAACGTTTGACAGAGGCATATCATTCGATTATAATCACGAACACTGTCTATTATAACACAATATCTAATATAATGCTATGTAGGAAATTATACACTGTCTAATTTAGCCACCCTAATGTATTTTAATCGATTATTAGACAGATATGGTTAGAGAATGGTTAACAATTTTGTCAAGTCAAATGCTCGCTCGGGCGGATCAATGAATGAGCGAGAAGTTCAACAACCGAGGTCTTTTATACACCTCACCAACCTGGTGAAGACCTATATGTCCGCTGCCGGGGATCTGACTGCGCTTAATGGCATAAATCTAAAAATATTCCCGGGCGAATTTGTTGCCATCACAGGGAAATCAGGTGCAGGAAAAACTACACTGATCAACATGATTACCGGAATCGATCGCCTCACATCTGGGGAAGTCTGGGTTGACAGCAAACCTATCCACAAATTACCTGAAAACAAATTAGCCCAATGGCGAGGTCGCACCATGGGAATTATTTACCAATCATTTCACCTGATGCCAAATCTATCATTGATCGATAATATTCTCCTTCCAGTTGACCTGTGTGGTCTCTATCAAAAAGGAGAAAGTACTCGCAGGGCAATGGAGCTATTAACCCAGGTTGGATTACAGGATCATGCCCACAAACCACCTTCGGCAATTTCCGGTGGCCAGCAGCAGCGTGTCGCAATCGCCCGGGCATTGGTGAATGATCCACCAATTATCGTTGCCGATGAGCCCACCGGGCGGCTGGACAGTGTCACTGCCGACTCGATTTTCCAGATATTTCAATCTCTCGCTGATGAAGGAAAAACGATCATCATAGTCACCCATGACCCCAGTCTTGCCAGGCAAGCTTCACGCGTTATTGAAGTCGCTGATGGTGAGATCGTTTCAAAGAGAACTCCACAAATCGAGCGAATAAATTGAGATGACAGATCTTATGTATACGGAAATAGAGACAGATGCTACGACAAAAGGCAATAGCACCTCTGCGCTGATCGAGATGAGGGATATAGAAAAGATTTTTAAAACCGGAGCCGGGGATTTCACTGCACTGAATCACGTTAATGTATGTTTTTATCAGGGTGAATTTGTCAGCGTTGTGGGCAAATCCGGCAGTGGTAAATCAACCCTGGTAAACATGCTGACCGGCATTGATCACCCCACGTCTGGAATAGTAAAAGTTGGTGAGAAATACATCCACCAGCTGTCTGAGGGCGAGATGTCCATTTGGCGAGGAGAAAACTTAGGGATCATCTTCCAATTTTTCCAGCTGCTTCCAATGCTCACTATCCTGGAAAACGTTATGCTGCCCATGGATTTTGCCAAGCTTATCCCTTTCCAGGAGCGAGAAGAGCGCGCCATGCACCTCTTGGATATGGTTGGCTTAGCCGACAATGCCCACGATTTGCCCGCAGAAGTCTCGGGTGGACAGCAGCAAAGTGCTGCCATCGCCAGGTCGCTGGCCAACGACCCACCAATTATCATCGCAGATGAACCCACGGGAAACCTGGATTCTCGCTCTGCTGATGAAGTATTTAAAATTTTCACAACCCTAGCTGCACAAGGAAAAACCATCATCATGGTCACCCACGACAGCAACCTTGCTAAGCGTACAGACCGGATGCTACTTCTCAGTGATGGAGAATTGGTTAACACTTGGATCGCGAATGCATTTCCTTACCTTCCGGACAACCGCTTACTGTGGCTCACCCAGCAAATGAGCGTTCATTCCTTTGATCCACACCAATCAATTCCTCTGCCAAGTAATCAGCAGGCTGCCTTGTACCTATTTACCACCGGACCGGTTGAATTTGTCACCTCCAATGGTTTCTTTGGCAAGCATAAAGTAAGGTTAAATCCAGGAGATTATCTCTCACATGCAGATGTGCAGAATTTCAGTGAAGAAGTTCTCGGCCTGCGAGGATTAAACGGGGAAGAAGTAAAAGCTTTGGTCTTGGACAAGAACTCATTCCAAAGGTGGATGGATGAAGATCGCCATGACAAGTCGCTTTTGACCAAAGCTGCCATGGATCGTCTCTCGGCTTGGCGAAACATCGGAGAAAGTTCAACAGGTAAATGATAATCCGTCCTCGTTGGCAAAAAGTCCTTACCGATCTCCGGGGCAACCCCGGACGCACCCTGCTGGTGATTATTTCGATCGCCATCGGCTTATTTGCATTTGGTGTAATCGCCACTCTCTACGTCGTTATTCGCCAGGATATGCGCGAGGGATACGCTGCCCAACAACCCGCCAATATTCGCCTACGCACATCGCTCATTGATGATGACATGGTGGCATCCATCCAGAATATCGAAGGTGTTAATCAAGCCCAGGGTGCTCGATTAATCAGCTTGAGAGTTCAAAAAAGTCTGGAAGAATGGGTCACGATTGACTTGAAATCCCAGAAGGATTTTGAAAATTCCGATATCAACCAATTGAACCTCGAAACGGGGGTGATGAATCCGGAGAAGGGTCAGATCTTGATAGAACGTTATAAACTCCCCGATCTTGATTCTGAAATCGGGGATCCAATCGTTATCGAAACTACAGAAGGGCAACTCCGAGAGCTTGAGATGGTTGGTGTTGTTAGTGATCAGACCAATGGCTCGTTTTCTGGCGGAGGTGGTTTTTTCCTCTCACCAATCCAAGGATACATTAATGCGGACACACTGGAATGGCTTGGCATGCCGCTGCCTGATTTTTATGACACGCTTTACATTACTGTCGAAGGTGATGGCATGGATAAGGACCAGATTCAGGTTGTGGCGGATAGGGTCCGGGAGGGGCTGGAAGATCGCGATGTTACCATCAGCAGCCTGGCAGTACGTCGCAGTGATGATCACCCCAACAGCCCATATGTGAATGCGATCTCGGGGGTACTTCTATTGCTAGGTCTATTCATCGTATTTTTGAGCACCTTTCTGATCACCAATACGCTGCAGGCTTTGCTCCAGCAGCAAGTTGAGCAGATTGGGATCATGAAAACTGTGGGTGCAAAAAGAACCCAAATCAGCGGTATCTACATGATGCTGATATTCTCATTCAGCCTGTTTGCATTCCTGATCGCAGCCCCATTAACCAGCTGGATCTCCTTTGAGCTGATGAGTTTCCTATCAATTCAGCTCAATTTCAATCTGCTTGGATTTCGCGTCGTTCCCCAAGTGATCATTGCTCAAGCAGCCATCGCTGTTCTCGTGCCTCAGCTGGCAGCCTTCATCCCCATCTGGCGAGGTTCACGACTCAGCGTCCAAGAGGCATTGAGTGGGATCCGGCAAGGCGTAAACAAAGCACGGCAAACGGGAGGTAAGGGTATTTCAAGATTTCGAATAATATCCAGACCACTGCTTATCTCTCTCCGAAACACCTTTCGAAGCAAGGGCCGCATGGCCTTGACGTTGATAACCTTATCCCTGGGTGGGGCATTATTCATATCCACTTTCAATGTCCAATTGTCGATGGCCAATTATATTGAGCAAATTAGTCAATACTTTATTGGCGATCTCAACCTCACCTTGGCTTACCCCTACCGCATTGAGAAGATTGAGGAGTTGCTCTCCCCTCTCGATGAGATCAGTCATGTTGAGGGTTGGATGACGGCTCGCAGCGAGATCCTTCGCCAGGATGGGTCGATAGGTGATGCAATTCAACTTCTTGCTCCCCCAGGGGGAAGCCAACTAGTAGAACCAAAATTATTGGAAGGGCGCTGGCTATACCCGGAGGATCAAAATGCGATCGTACTTAATGAATTCTTTCGAACAAATTACCCTGATTTACAGGTTGGGGACACTCTGCGACTCCAGGTGAACGGAGATGAAACAGATTGGACTGTTGTTGGTTTCTTTCAATTCGCTGGTCAAAGTGCTGGGTACATGGCATATACCAACGCTGAGTATTTATCTGAGCTGGTTGGCTTACCCAACCAGGCGATTCTTTTTCGCTTAGTGGCTAATCGTCCAAATCTGACCATTGAGGAACAGGAAGCAATAGGAGTAAAAGTTCAAAACCTGCTTGAAGAAAAGGGGATTCAGATCAGCGAAGTTGAAGCAGGGCTTTCAGTCAGCCAGACCGCCGCAGATGGATTCACCATTTTGACCGCATTCCTTCTCTTCATGGCAATTTTGGCAGCTTTTGTTGGCAGCATTGGTTTGACTGGAACGATGAGTATTAATGTAATGGAGCGCACCAGAGAGATAGGAATCATGCGCGCCATAGGTTCATCGAATGCGATCTTGATGGTGATGGTAATCATTGAAGGATATCTGATCGGCTTGATCAGCTGGGGAATCGGTTCAATTTTAGCCTTTCCAATAACGAGCCTGATGTCCAATTCCATCAGCCTGGCCCTTTTCGATGCATCGACATCGATCACCTATACACCCATTGGATTCATCATATGGTTTTTCGTGGTATCCCTGTTATCCATCGTAGCAAGCGTGATTCCAGCCCGAAAAGCAGCAAAATTGACGATCAGAGAAGTCTTGGCATATGAATGATCAAACACTGGAATTGTAATTATGGTTATCAATAATTTAATTAACTTAGAAAGTTGAGGTAAGTTCTAAATATAAGCATGAAAGTAAAGTTCTTCCTAATTGTTTTGTTATTTAGCGGGATATCCCTTGCTGCCTGTAGTGCGGTGAATACACCCACTGATGAACCCCAAGTTGAAGAGATCCCCATCGCAATTGCCGAGACAAAAGTTGTCGCTGACGGAATGCTGGTGCCAAAAGAAACAGTCGATCTGGCCTTTGCTGCAGGGGGAGAAGTCGCCGAGGTCCTGGTTGAAGAAGGGAACGTACTATCGATAGGTGACGTGATTGCCCGGTTGAGTGGGCGGGAACGCCTGGAATCCGCGGTCGCGGCTGCAGAATTGGAGGTACAGGCAGCCCAAAATGACCTTCTAGCAGCAGAAGTGGCCCGTACTACGCTTGATGACGACCTGTCTGTCGCGCTGACACAAACCCTGGATCAAATCACCCAGTCGAAGGAAGCGGTGCGCACGTTCGAGCGCCGCGTCCGCAACCTCAGCTCAACTGCCGACCAAGCGGATATCGATGAAGCAAAAGCCAGCGTGATCCTCGCCGAAGATGCTCTGGAAAAAGCCCAGGACGCATATGAACCATACGCGGACAAAGCAGAAACAAACCTGATCAGAGCAAACTTACTTGGCAGACTTGCCGTGGCCCAGCGGAATTACGATGACGCTGTTCGCCGATTGAACAATCTCCAAGGAATCACCGGTGATGAATTTGACCTGGAACAAGCAAAAGCTGAACTCCAGATCGCCCAATCCCGGTTGGACCAGTCTGAGGAGGATTACCAGATGTACCAGGCAGGCCCTCACCCGGATGCAGTCAAATTGGCAGATAGCCGAATAACCACAGCAGAAGTCCGTCTTTCTGCGGCTGAATCAGCCCTGGTCGCAGCAGAATCGGCACTATCTGATCTTGACCTTATAGCGACGATCGATGGTACCGTAGTCGATTTGAATCTCACCCCCGGGGAACAAGTTACACCTGGAAAACCCATCGTTACATTAGCTGATTTTTCCCAATGGTATGTAGAGACTGACAATCTCACCGAGATCGATGTTGTCGATATCAGCCCAGATCAAAAAGTTAGGATCGTCCCAGATGCACTTCCCGAACTTTCTCTGGCAGGAATCGTAGAAACAATCAGCGATAAATTCGAGGAGAAACGGGGCGATATCACTTATACAACTCGCATCCTTATCGAAGAAATCGATCCTCGCTTGCGGTGGGGAATGACTGTGGTAATTACTTTCGAGGAATGATCAATTAAAATCGATAGATTTGCGGTATTGATATATTTGAGGATCAAGGATTTGGCGTGATCAGGTTCGAAAAAATCCACTCCAATTCCAGATCCTCACCTATATTCATGGCTTCCCTGAAGTTATCTTGAGGGAGCTCTCCCTCCAAATTTACCAGCAGTATCTCCGCATCATCTCTTATCCGCCCCTCCATCAAACGGGACTGGTTGCTCGCGGGATGTTGCACAACAAAAGTTAGGAGCTCTACGGCTTGATAGGGATTTCCCCGGGCAACTTCCAAGCGGGCAAATTCATACAGGAGATTAACGATATCCCTGATAAAGCCGATATCTTTAGCGATCAAGAGGCTTTGATACAGGTACCTCTCCGCTTCAGGGATGCGGCCTAAAGAAATAGCCACCTTCCCCAAATACTTGCACGAAGTTTGTATAGAATAATGGAAGCGGACTTCTTCCGAGATATTTAAACAACGCAGGTAATGATCCCAAGCCAGCTGATAGTCACCTCTTGCCAGGGCAACATGCCCCAGCACAATTAATGGCAGCGTCGTAAGGATTCTGTCACCAACTTCCTGAAAAATCTCCAGTTCAAGCTGCGCAATTCGCTCCGCTTCTGTAAAATTCTCCTGGGCGAGGGAATTCAAAGAATAAGGAAACATCGAAAATCCGATTAGCCAGCGATCACCGAGTCTTTCAGCAAGGTCGACCATATTCTTGATTTCGTTCGACTCTGCTTCGAAGTGATCAAGAAAATATGCGTTCACGCTCAAGCTATAAGAAGCGCAGATCAAAGCCTCTGAAACGTTCTGTGCCTTGAGTGTCTTCACTCCTTCAACTGCCAGCAGATACCCCTGGTCAGCCAACTGCAACCAGGCCATGAAGTATCCCTGGAAAGCTTTTGCCAAAGCACACAGGGTAAGCGCTTCCTGGTCATCATCTTCCTGCAGGACCTGGACAGCCTCCCTGAACAATTCCATGCCTGCCAGGTTCCACCAACGGATCCAGTGCAGATACCAGAGATTGATGATAAACATCCACAATTTTGATACATGTCTCTCAGCCAAACAGAGACGCCAAGCAGTGCGCACGTTTTCTATGTCTTCTTCTATCTCTTTAAGAGCCTTCATCTGTTGCTGATTTCGCAGCTGTTGTCCTCTCTCCTGCATGAATGCTGCATAATACGCTGCATGGGATTCTTGTGCCTGGAGCAGCTCCTTGGGGGAATTTGCTAATTGTTCAATTGCATATTGGCGAAGCAATTCATGCATCTCAAAGCGCCGAGTAAAGAGATTGTGACTCAAGAAAGATTTATCGACCAACCCTTTCAACTGGGCTATGGTGGAACCTGAGATATACTGAGCTGCCTCTCGGGTGAATCCACCCCGGAAAACAGATAGACGTTTGAAGATATCCCGCTCATTTGGCTGCAGCATAGACCAGGAGTAATCAAACACTGCATAGATATTACGATGCCGATCAGGCACATCACGGACATCACCGGCGAGGATCTCGAGACCTCTCTGCAGCTCTATGGAAATCTCTCCCAAGGTGAGAATCTGCATCCATGCCGCAGCCAATTCAATTGCGAGAGGCATTCCCTGCACATGCTGGCAGATTTTAACAATTTTTTCCACGTCCTTTTCAGCGGGATCAAAACCTGGGCATACTTTATTTGCGCTCTGCACGAACAGGACAACTGCGTCATAGGTTTTTGTGTCTGCCGAATCAAACAAGGGTGGGAAATCCAGACCCCGTATTTGGTAAACCGTCTCACTGAGCAATGACAAGCGCTCCCGGGAAGTTGCTAAGATATTCACCCCAGAGGAATTACGAAGGATATCGCTGACAATATTCACACCTTCAAGGAGGTGCTCGAAATTATCCAGAACCAATAACAGGTTTTTATCATGAATGTAACGCAACAGCTGGTAGCGAGGATCTTCACTCGTCGCAAGGGGAAACTCCAGGGCTTCCGCGATGGTTTGGGTGATGTGCTCGCAAGCAGTGATTTTCGCCAAGGATATAAACCACACTCCATCCTTATAATCTTCTATTGACTCCTCGGCGACCTTTAATGCCAATCGAGTTTTACCAATACCACCTGGCCCGGTGAGCGTAACCAGGCGCGTCTCACTGTAAAGTTGCTTAATTTCTTTTAATTCCTCCCTGCGTCCAATGAAGGGGGTTGTCTCTGTAGGCAGGTTGCTTTGTATGGTAGACCGTCGGTCAGGCTCCACCTCCAGGAGATGAAGAGCTTTAGCTTTTTCAACAGCCTGTCTGCGATTCTTTACATAAAGCTTGCTGAGTATTCTCCCTACATAATCCTTTACGGTGCTCTCTGCAAGATGAAGGCGATCAGCTATCTCCCGGTTTGTGTGGCGGTCAGCAAGCAATATTAACACTTCCTGTTCCCGCCAAGTCAATTCCTCGACTGGAGGTACACCATTGGATATCGGTACCATTTTCGTCACACCCCTTTCATCGAGTCAAAAAAATCTCAGAGGTTGATATCCATAATACCATTCTACCGGAATTACCTACTTTTTACCGACCAAAAGTTGGATGACTTCTGAGATGTGATCCATTATATTGAGAGCAAGTACAAGGGTATCTTGTAGCCATTAGGTAGAGAAAGGTGGCAAAAAATGTTCCGAGTAAATTCAACCCAAGGTCAAGAACTTGCTGAAATTTTATACCCTATGACCTCTCTTCCCATCGCCATTCAAGTTCACCCCGATCTCGAGATTGAAGAACTGATTGCGGGTTTATCACCTGAAATCCCCTGGCTGGAAAGACAGACAGCAGCAAGAAAACTGGGCAGCATTGGCACCACGGGTGCTATACAGGTACTCGAATCATGCCTGCAAACAGATCCTTTCTGGATGGTGCGTTGTGTCATCATTCAATCACTCGAAATGATCGGTGATCCAGCAGTGATCCCCACACTAGAAAATGTGGCAGTCAAGGATAGCTTTCAGGCAGTTCGCTCCGCAGCAGCTGCTGCTGTTGAAAATCTCCGTAAGATGGAAAGGTAACAAAATATTTCACCTAAATGAGTCTTGCTCCTATTTGCGAGTCTCTCTCCTAAGGTGAAAATGCTCCTTCGATGTGAAGGATATCCTGTCCTGAAGATTCGGGATTTTCACCCAGGAATCAGCAAATGAAGAACCCAAATCCATAGAATGATCAAAAACCCGCTGGAGTTTATTCCAGCGGGGATCTCTCGTATTTCCGAAAACTGCGTTTCAAGGGGATTCAAAAGCAAAATCATCAACATAAATATGGTTTCCAGATGAATCGGAACTCGCAAATTGCAAGCGGAAGATGACCCGCTGCCCTGTATAGGGGGCTAGATAAATTACCTTTTTAACCCAATCCGTACTGGATGAATCTGAGCAGATATTGTAATGCTGGTAAATGTGAGTGTTGATATAAACGTTAACAACATTCTTACTTGGGCAATTTTCAGTAGAGGTGATCTTCTGATAATAACTAACTGCGTACGAATCAAATGGTACGGTGACGACCTGGCTGAGGCTGGCAATCCGATGACTAGCCCCGTTCCCCAATGCCGCTGAGTGGAGACCAGCGTGCGATTCCGTCGTCGTTACCATGTTATCCCCTTGGTTGGATTGCAGCTCCCAACCAATGCTGCCCTCTTCGAAACCTGGATTAATAAATACCCTATCAATGATTATAGGCAGGTAAATACTTAATTCAGACTGGCCTGATGCAAGTGCGGGAGCATTCTTGAGCGACAAGGATAATCCAACCAGGAAAAGAAAGATTATTGGCAGGTACTTGAGGAAAGACTTCATGTCTATATCAATATAATGATTAATGTGAGGATTGGAATATATCAAATGGTCACAGGTCTCGAAAGTATGCCCGGTGGCGTTTATACCACTTCACCCCAACAGCTTCCATATCAGCCATACTAGCCCGGTTTACTTCATTGACTTGGACAAGGTCTGCGCTTTCGAAACCATAGTCTTTAATTGTTTTTGCCAGCTCCGTGTAAAGCAGGACATTTGCTCCTAACCCCTGGTACTCCGGGAGCAATCCCGTCCCGTTGATATTTGCCCACTTGGTCCTCCTGCGTTCAGTTAACAACCAATACCAGCCAAATGGCCACAGTCTTCCCCCACACCTCTGCAGGGCTGCAGAAAGGTCATAATAGGAGATAATAAAGCCGATCAGCTCTTCATTTTTCATAACACCTTTGACCAATCCAGGGTCGGTAATTTCAATGATCGTCTCTGCAATCATCGTCTTCTCTTCTTCCGTGGGAGGGAAAAATGTATGGGAATTGGAAAATGCGGTGGAATATACCTCGAAAACCCTTGGCACCCACTGGCGAATTTCATCCTTATCCTTGAAATTCTTGATCCACATCCCTCTGCGCTGTTTTATTCTTTCGGCTATACGCATAATTCGCTCCGGCAACTCGTAATCCCCCGATAAATAACCGGACAAATGATCCGTATCTTTCTTGAATCCCACTCCTTTTACATAACCATCGTAATAGGGGAAATTATAGGGGATATTCATCGCAGGTCGATATTCGAATCCTTCGACCAGCATCCCGGTCGCCTCAGTTGGATTCATGCCCCGAGGTCCTACAATTTGATCAAGACCTCTCGCCTTCGCCCACTCAAAAGCTGCTGAAAATAAGGCTTGAGCAACTTCAAAATCTTCGATCACCTCAAAGAACCCAAAAAAAGCAGCATTTGCCTTACGGTAATTATTGAAATTTCTGTTTTCCATCACCGCTAATCTTCCAACAATATTGCCGTCATCTTCCGCCAGGAAAAAATCTGCTTCTGAATGGGTATAGAAAGGATGTTTATCCCTGTTTAATATCTTTTTTGCTGATGAGATTAACGGTGGGACCCATTGTTTATTATCTTTATACAGATTAAAAGGCAGGTGGACAAATTTATCAACATCATTTGGATGGTAGGTATCGATGATGCGGATATGCATGGTTACTCCTAGAGAGTTAGTGTGTGTTCATATTATTTAACAACAAAATAGCCGATCAGTTGCAAGCAAATTGAATAAAAGTCCCCTAATGATATCAAAGGATTTCCCCAAAATTTGATATTTCTCGAAATCGAGAATAGACCTAAGGTAAGCCAGGCGTCCCTGGTGTGATCCCCGGATTATACTGAGAGGTCGGCGTAATCGCTAAAGTAGATGATCGTGTTGGTCGCGGGGTGGGACTTGTTGCCGGTTGAGAAGTCGGCGTTGGGTTAGGGGTGTTTGTTATGACGGTTGTTGGGCTCGGAAGGGGAGTGCTGGTTGCCTGCCGGGGTGGTGTAGCGGTTGGGGGAAAAAGAGTTGGAGTCTTCGTGGCGATAAAAATCGGTGTATTCGTCGGCTTCTGCGTCGCGGTGGGGTTGGGAGTCAAGGTTGGAGTTGAGAAAGATCTTGGAAATGGAGAGGGTGTTGCTGATTGCCTGGGATTTTGGGTTGCTGTTTGACTATCGGAAAAATCATCTGTTGCAGTGGTGGAGAACTCTCCGAAACTTGGTAGAGTCGGCGAGGGAGTTGGAACTTGAGCAGTTGCGGTGATATACGCAATACCCGAATTCCCTCCGGTTTCAGGTGGTTCTTCAATACCCAGAATATCCTGGATGATCTCAAGCCCGATGACCGGTATTGGCTGGGTGAATTCATCGACTCCGTAGTTTGCTTCCCCCAAGGAATGAAGTGGGATTGGAAGCAAGCCGGCCTCACCAGTATCATCCATCCACCTGCCGAAAATACCGGAACCCAAGATTAGGATGCCTGCGACCAGTATGCTAGCCAGGACCAGCTCTCCCCCTCTCCAATGGAATGGCAATCCTGGTAAATTTTTTATTCGCTGGAAGATTGAGCGTTTATTTACTGACAATCTCATACCGTTTAACCGCCTGCTTATTCCCCACCATTTGATTCTGGGACCTCAAGTCAAAAAAAGCTTCCACCACTCGCCTGTCGAAATGCACATCTCTTGAATCCTGCAGGTAATTACGAACTTCAGACTCCGGGAGCGCCTTCCGGTACGGCCGATCTGAGCTCATCGCATCCCAGACGTCAACCACGGCAAATATCCTGGCAGGTAATGGAATATCAGTTCCTGCTAAGCCGCGCGGATAACCCTCTCCATTCCACCACTCATGGTGGCAATATGGAATGGGTATCGCTGGCCGCAGGTATTCAATTGGCCACAAGAGTTCGTACGCAAATTCAGGATGCCGACGCATAATCGCCCACTCTTCTGGGGATAGTTTGCCCGGCTTGAGCAGGATGCTGTCCGGGATAGCCATTTTACCGATGTCGTGCAGCAGAGCACCACGTCGGATGTGGAGCAATTCTTCCCCTTCAAAGCCCAGCACTTCTGCCAGGTTGTATGTCAGCTCGGCAACTCGCCGGGTATGTCCCTCCGTCTCCTGATCGCGCAGTTCAAGAGCCATAGACCACCCTTCCAATGTGCGGTCATATGCATTGAGCAAATCGATCTTGGACTGGTTAAGGCTGGATACCATGGTGTTGAAAGATCTTGTCAGGACCGCAACCTCATCGTTTCCCTTGGGAGGCACCTGCACAGACAGATTTCCTTCTGCGACTTCCGCGGAGGCTTCCACCAAGTTTCGAATCGGATGGGTAATCACGCTGGCTATGTAAACACCCAGCAGGATGACCAGTAAGAGCATTAAACTCACCAAACCAGTAATTTGAAGACGGGTAGCACTACTTGCTCGCACCAGGAACGTTCGCGGTAAAGAGACACCAATTACCCCAAGATCTTCATTCCCCCGTCCTTCCCATGGTCCCAGGATCTCTTCATAATCGATGTTACTGATGTTCAATCCGCGGCGTACGCCGATATTCCGTTTAAAACTTGCCTGATCTTGGTTATTTAGAACGGATCCTGCTTCTGCTGGACCCAGCAGAGATGGATCGTAGAACGTGCTCGAATAAGGGGAGCCTTCTTTGTCGTAAACTGTGATTTGAGCCAGAGTTTCATCATGGATCTGCCTAAGCAGTGAGTCCAGGTTCTTTCCCACCAAGATCAGCCCGCTGAATTCCGCCTGGTCGTTATTTAATGGACCAGCTACATAAAAAAACTGATTCCAATCATCATGTACCAAGCCGGAGAACTTATCCCCATATTCATCGACTTTGCCTTCAATTACGTTGCGAATAAAGGGGATACTGGCGTAGTCAATATTGGATTTTGTTGTGAATTCGTAATCTGCGGCATCGCCCCCACTCTGGTGAATTACCCGCATTACGAGCTGTCCTTCGGAATCCAGAAACTCAACAATTTCCTCCCCCTGGTTTGCGGCGATACCATAACTCAAGTCTTGCAACCGGCTGATATCTTTTTCAGAAATCGCGTTTGGGATGCCTTCAGCATAAGAAAACAATCTCAAAGATCTCAGCAGACTTTCTTCTTGCCTGACCA
>CP070764.1:1837946-1874722 GCA_020349245.1 Chloroflexota bacterium
ACCAATAAAATTGGCTTTATAATACCCATTCAACCTTCCCACTGGGAACCTGAACTGCAGTATCTTTGTTCGGCAGATCATGAAGGATACCTGCTTATGGAAGATCAAGTAATCCTTGAAACTCAAAACTTGCGCAAGGAATTTGGTGGACTTATCGCCGTGAGTGATGTCAATATTCAGGTGAAAGCCAGTGCATTACATTCCATCATTGGTCCGAATGGTGCTGGAAAGACAACGCTGTTCAACCTGCTATCTGGAAATCTCAAGCCAACCAGCGGCAGGGTTTTTTTCCAGGGAAAGGATATAACAGACCTGCCTGCCCACCAGACCGTTCATCTTGGCATCGGTCGTTCATTTCAAATAACGAATATATTTCCAAACCTGACTGTATTTGAGAATATCCGCCTCGCTGCCCAAGCGGTTGGTAATGACAATTTTAAGTTCTGGCAGCATTATCGCCATTTCCAACGCTATGAAGACCGGGCAGAGCAGGTTATCATGCAAATTGGCTTGCAGGAACAAGCTCACCTGCTTGCCCAGATGCTTCCCCATGGCGATAAACGCAAATTGGAATTGGGCATCATCTTAGCCTGCGACCCGAAACTACTCCTCCTGGATGAACCCACTGCAGGCATGGCCCGGGAAGAAATTCCCCTGCTCATGAATACCATCAACCAGATCCGTGAACAGGGGGATAGAACAATCATGCTCGTGGAGCATAAAATGGATCTGGTTATGAATGTCTCCGATTGGATCACGGTAATGCACCAGGGTCAGATCCTTGCTGAGGGTACTCCCAGCGAGATCGCAGCCAATGAGATCGTTCAAGCCGCATACCTGGGCGAATTTTATGGTGATTTCTCCGAGGTGAAATAATGACCAATGTCCTGGAAGTCAAGGAAATTGAGACTTTTATCGGTCAGTTTCACATACTGGAGGGGATCACATTCGAGGTGCCTGAAGGCAGTATCACAGTTCTGCTCGGTCGTAACGGGGCTGGGAAGACAACAACCCTGAAATCCATCCTGGGATTGACTCCACCCAACAAGGGTCGAGTCGTCTTCAATGGGGAAGAAATCCAGGGTCTTGCATCTTATAAGATCGCCTCAAAAGGCATCGGTTATGTACCTGAGCACCGGGCGATCTTCACCGATCTATCAGTGGAGGAAAACCTTCGTATCGCAGAGCGCCAGAAGGGTGATTTTGCCAAGCGTGCAGAATTTATTTTCACCATTTTCCCGGATCTAAAAAAATTCATTAAGCTGCCCGGAGGGAATTTATCCGGAGGCCAGCAACAGATGCTTGCCATCGCCCGCGCTTTGGTGCCAGATAATGACCTCCTGCTCATTGATGAACCTAGCGAGGGTTTGGCCCCGGTGATCATTGAGCAAGTCATGGAAGCAGTCCGGCAGCTATCTGACCACACTACAATCCTCCTTGTAGAACAGAATTTTATTATGGCTAGCCAGCTTGCTGATCGTTACACGATCATCGAATCTGGGAAATCCGTCAAATACGGCCGGATGGAAGAATTGATCGATGATCAGGAGACCATCAATCGCTATCTCGGAGCGACTTGAGGATAAACCGATGGCCAACCTTATTAAAACCAATCGCGCGCTTTTGATCACCTTCGCCATTGTCCTCCTTTTAATTATTCTTATCTCTCAAGGGCTGGAGGCGAAGGTTTGGGTTTCGATCCTTCTTTCCGGCGTTACCCTGGCAGCCCTTTATTTTTTACTCGCTTCAGGCTTATCATTGATCTTTGGCTTGATGGATGTGCTCAATTTCGCTCATGGCGCTATTTTTGTCTTGGGCGCCTTTGTGGGTTTGTCGGTATTTGCCAACCCGAGACTTTTTTTCAATACGGTCCCCTTTATCCTGACCATTACCGCCGGCGTGCTCCTTGGAGAACGATATGGCTACTATTTGTGGCGTAATATCACGAGGTTGACTGCCCGGCGTGTCATCCAGGGGGTGCTGCTTATCGTTGCATTCGGGATTGTCGCTTTCAGTTTGCGTCGCTTTCCGATCAGTGCGCTCAATGCATTCAGCGTAACTGCGGTAGGTGGAGCGGTGCCAACACCTCAAGCCCAAGAAGCACTGGCGATCATGATCCAGCGAGTGGCTTTCGTCATCCTGGGGGGCTTGATTTTCGGTGTGCTGGCTGCTCCTAAAGAAGCCAGAGATATTGGCCGCCAGCGACCTTCTTGGCAAATTATTGGATTTACGCTGATTATCCTGATCACAGCTTTTCTTGTACTGATATATAGAGATCCCGGTGAAACATTTTTCCTGGGTCTTTCCCCGAATATAAGATTCTTACTGGCCTTGATCATCGGCAGCTTGACCGGAGCAATCGTCGGAATCGCGATCGAAGTTGTTTTGATCCGACCATTTTATGGACGTCCGGTTACCCAACTTGTCCTGACGCTGGGATTGTTGATCGTGATGATCGACCTGATCGAATTAATTTGGGGAGACGAGGGACATCCACCCATGCAGCCACCGTCCTTGTTTGCCGAGAGCTGCCGGTCAGAATCGATCGTCGCTTGGTTATCCGAGAATTGCAGTTCGATAAATGTATTAGGCAGAGCCTTCCCAACCTACCGCCTGTTCATCATCACCGTTGGCATCCTGGTGCTCATCGGGGTGGGGTTACTTCTGCAAAGAACCCGGATCGGGATGATCATCCGGGCTGGAGTACAGGATAGCGAAATGGTGGAAGCGCTGGGTATTAACGTGCGCCAGGTATTTACCTTCGTATTTGCTCTTGGTTCTGGATTGGCTGCCTTGGGAGGTGTGATCGTGGCCCCATTCCTGGGTGTATACCCCGCAATGGGCGGCGTCTTCCAATTACAGGCTTTTGTGGCAGTCGTCATTGGTGGCATGGGCAGTTTCGCCGGTGCGGCAGTTGGTACGCTGATCTTGGGCTTAGCTCGTGCCTTTGGAGATTATTTCGTCGCTGCGGGGATCGATATCCCCATGCTGGATCTGACCTTCAAAGGTAGTCCTGCCATCGCAAAAGCCTCCTCAGTGTTGATCATGGCGATTGTTCTCTTAGTGCGTCCACAAGGTATCTTCGGGAAGAAGGAGTAATTGCATGGCAACCACCTCCCTGAGCAGATCTAAGAATTCGCTCTCCATTTTCTGGTCGAAGTGGTGGCCTTACTTAGTGGTGCTGGTCCTACTGATCCTTTTCCCCTTCATCGCCGGTTTGACTATCGGCGATCCTGCCGCGATCCAGGGAAGCGCGAATCCCGTAGAGAGCATCCTGCAGAGGGCAGGAAGTGGCTATGCGAAATTCTGGCAGGGGATGCTCATCCAGATGTTCATCCTGGGCATCTTCGCCATGAGCTACGACCTCCTGTTGGGTTACACAGGCATTTTATCTTTCGGTCACGCCATGTTCTTTGGCACCGGGGGCTACACGGTCGCTATCTTGATCGATAAGCACTTTAACTGGCCATTATATTCAGCCCTGCTGGCTGTCGTCATTATTGCCCTGATCCAGGGGGTTATCTTCGGCATTTTATCCCTGCGCGTCAAGGGTGTTTACTTGGCGATGGTCACGCTTGCCTTTGCCGAGATGTTTTTCATTATCGCTGAAGCAGGTGATTTTCGCACCTACACCGGCGCAGACGATGGCTTGCATGGTTTTCCAGTACCCGAATTTTTAAGCGCCACGATTCACCGCACTCAGTTCTATTACCTGGCATTGATTTTCTTCATCGTGGTCTTCCTGGCTGCCCGGCGACTGGTCGATTCACCCACCGGTCGAGTGATGATAGCCACTCGTGAAAACGAGAACCGAGCCATGATGATCGGCTACAACACGTTCTGGTTCAAACTGGTCGCGTTCATCACAGCGGGTTTATTCGCTGCCTTAGCCGGTGCCCTCCTTGCACTTTACAATGTCAGTGTCACCCCCGCCTTATTCAGCATCAATAAAACCATTGATGCTCTGGCCATGACCATTATCGGCGGTGCCGGGACGCTCATCGGCCCGATCATCGGTGCTGCCATTGTGCAGCTGCTAGGCTACTGGCTTGAGCGCTGGTTTGGCCCATCCTGGACGTTGATCTATGGTCTTATCTTCATGATGATCGTCATGTTTCTCCCCTTCGGAATTGTTGGCACGATCCGCGCCAGATCCTTCCAGTGGAAGGCAGGCTGGCAGCGCTGGTTGAAATTGATCAAGGGAGAATGATCACCGCTGGCATTGACAAGCTCCTCAATTTAATAAAATACTCCCCATCAAGGGAGTATTTTTGTTAAATAAAATCACCTTAATTGAAACCTTATCCTTGATTTGTGCCTTAATTTTCAAATCAAAACTCCAGAAAAGAATATAAAATTCGATCGCAGGCAGTTACTCCCCCATGATGATTGAATTTTCTTTTTCCTACAAACAACATCTCTGGTCTATTTTGTTTACATTCAGCAATACAAAAACAATTATAAGTTCTTCCAGTGTTGCTTTCCTTTTGAATAAACTGACCTCATGATCCCTGGTAAGAACGTATCTGCGATAAAGTACGATAAACTCGGGAAAGGCGGTTCAGGTTGTGTTTGTTGCGGTGAGGGTTTATTGGAGGGTAATCCAATTTCAGCCTGGGTAAATGCCTCTCCATCTTCTTTTGATAATCTTGCTATAACCTCCCCATTGCCATTCACAATTTTGCACTCCTGCACCAGATTGCATTGCATTTTGGCCCTGTCCGCTTGGGAAAGATACTTAAACAGCCAGGGAGCAATCAGGGCATAACCTAAAAATGCCTGTCTTCCCTTGGGGATGTCCGTCCAAATTTGACCAAATTGGGCCGCTTGAACTGTTGGGATTCTCATCCAGGCAGTTTGTTGGTCAAGCATTGTTCCGAAAGTCAGCTGGACAGTATCAGCAGCTGCAGCAATTCTACTGCCCATATCCTCAATCGTGAAATAATCACCATTTGGAAAGTAGTAGGTAGCTTTGCCGACATCAACCGGGCAACTACTGATGACAATCAAATCAACCTGTCCTGCGTACAACTTCCACAAGCTCGTATGACCGATATCCCAACAAACCAGCATACCTATATCACCCAAATCTGTTCTTGCTACCGTTACCCTGGGATTTAATCGAGACTCACGGAAGTATCCTCTTTCCCAACCCCAGGGATAATTTTTATCATAACGCCAGAGTCTACCGTCAGGTGCATACAGGAGCAGCGAGTTAAAAACATCGCTATCATCTAGAAGCATCAGGGAACCTGATAGATGAACATCTAACCGGGTAGCAGTATCCCGCATCCAGTTTGCAGTGAGTCCATTAATTTTTTCCACACGCTTGTGATTCTCTTCGCAGTATGTGTACCCCGTGTTAAAACATTCGGGCAGGACAACCAATTGTGCGCCGGATTGGACAGCGGAAATCACCAAACGCTCTGCGCGTTCCAAACGCTCGATCGTTGAAGCAGGATTGGCATCCATTTGTATAGCAGCAACCTTTACAGTTTTGCTCATTTTCGGATCAATTGGCATGCTATCCTCCTCTATACTTATCCCTTGAAATCACAAAAACATAACTGACTGGCATCCACCAAATCTATATCGAGACATACCGGTAAGAGATTGAATTCTTAATGGAGATTCTCCCATTCCGGGGATCAACCAGTTAAGGGTCATCAAAATAATTGATTTCTTATAAAAATTATAGCATTGCATATTTCGATAGGATTTCACTGCAGTTTGATTTCAGACTTAGCATCTAACGGATGGGCATCAGTTTCAATGGAGCCATGGATTTTATCCAACATAGTCACAAAATTTTATATCTCTGTAGATTGATTGTGATACGCCATTCTTGATGCTGATCGATCATGGGTTGAATTCAATAATAAAATCTAAATAGAAAAATGTCCCACTGATGCGAAACCTACCTGTTGCTTTCCAGGACAAATAACAGAATTATTAAACCAATTAACAAATTAGTCTCCGCATTATCTGGTTGAGGATTTTCTAAATTATTATTTAAGTTCAGCGGGAGGGAATGCAGGTACAATCAGCCAGGATTCTGTTGTCTTAATCGCAAAAATTCTTACAGGTAACTGGTATGGTCACCACGAAAAAAAATCTCCTTCTACTTTTCTTGTTTATACTGCTGATAACCGGCTGCCAGGTGGGAATAGGAAGTGAACTAATCACGCCACCAACTATAGGACTCTTTCCAACAACCACGGTAAGTGCCACACCTACCGAACCGGAGGTCAACCCAAGCCAGACTCTTGCTCCGACTCCCAAGTCTCCATTATTGGATGATAATTCCAACCTCCCAACACAGACAGATGCCCCAACAAGCACAATTTCCCCAACGCCGACGGCAACCGAAGTCGTCTTTAATATCGGTAATGAGCTCACCATCGAATATCTCCGGGACCTGGAGATCAGTGGCAGCGAGATCACCTTCGAAGAGACCCTCCCGGATCGTTCTAATTATCACCAGCACCTCGTCAGCTACCTTTCGGAAGGCAACAGGATCTACGGTCTGCTGACGATCCCTTTCGAGGAACCGCCTCCTGCTGGGTATAAAGCTGTCGTCTTCAACCATGGCTATATTCCTCCTGCGACCTACCAAACGATAGAACGCTACACGGCTTACGTTGACTACCTGGCAAGGAACGGCTTTGTGGTCTTTAAAATCGATCTCCGGGGACATGGCAACTCTGAAGGAGAGCCCACTGGCTCCTATTTTTCCCCAGCTTATACCATTGACGCAATCGCTGCGCTCAAGAGTCTACAGAAGCTGGATATTATCGACCCACAGGGGATCGGTATGTGGGGTCACAGCATGGCAGGCAACTTGGTTCTAAGGGCAATGTTGGTCGAACCGGATATCAAGGCTGGGGTGATCTGGGCTGGTGCTGTCTACAGTTATGACGATTTTGCCCAATACGGAATCACCGACAATACATATCGGCCACCAGCCACGCCAGAAACCCAGGAAACACCCGATCCACGCAGAAGTTCCCGAGAAATTTTTGACACTTACGGGCGGCCAGACACCCAGATCGAGTACTGGCAAGCAGTATCTTTGACTGAAAATATTGAATACCTGGTTAACCCCTTACAGCTGCACCATGCCCAGGATGACAGCGTGGTGAATATCGGTTATTCATTCGACTTGGCAGCTGTGTTGCAGGAAAATAGCAAGCAATACGAATTTTTCAGCTACGAAGGTGGAGGTCATAACCTGAATTCGCCGTACTTCAACCAGGCAATGCAGCGAACCGTGGAATTCTTCCGGGATAATTTGTAGTCAGGTCCAGCAGGGTTACTTTACGATACTTGCTGAATTCAAGAATAGAATGATCAGTATTATCCTCACAGCACTAGAGCCAACCTCGCAGGTTGACCTTCAGCTCTGCTTCCCATTCATCGAGCATATTTGTTAAATTTCTCGCCACATCCGGATAGGTTTCGATCAAATTGTAAGATTCACTGGGGTCTCTCTCCAGGTCGAATAAAAAAGGACCATGCGAAAACAGCGGGTAGCCGCCGTTATCTGACATATGCCTGCGTTGGTATTTCCAGTTTTGATACCGCACGGCAACCAGGATGGGACCGTCATAATAGAAAAACCGCTCATGCAGACTTGACACTTCTCCCTTTAGAATCGGGAGCAAATCCCTGCCATCGATGATCCTGTCCTGCGGAAGTGGGACCCCTGCACAGGATAAACAAGTTGGAAATATGTCGAAATTAATGCTCAGCGCATTACTGGTGACCCCCGGTGGCAGTGTCCCAGGCCAGCGAGCGATGAACGGCACCCGCAGCCCGCCCTCCGCGATATTGTTCTTGCGACCACGCCATTCCCCTGGATTCCCTTGCCACCAGGGACCATTGTCGCTGGTCAGAATGACCAGTGTGTTTTCATCCAATCCTAGAGCGGCTAATTGACCAAAAATTTGCCCGGTGCTCCAATCCAATTCTTCCACTGCATCCCCGTATAAGCCAGCTTGCGATTTTCCCTGGAAATCTTCACCCGCAAAAAGTGGTTCGTGGACTGCGGTATGGGAGATGTAAAGGAAAAATGGCTTGTCTGCATGTGCTTGGATGAACTGGATTGCCTCCCGGGTATATTGCTGAGTTAAACCACTTTGCTCAGCCGGCCCTGGAATTTCGATTTCATCGTTGCGCCAAACTTCAAATTTTGGGGAATCATTCGAGTAAAGGACACCGTAGAATTCATCAAAACCCTTGTCGTTCGGCAAGTGACCAGGCTGGTCCCCCAGGTGCCACTTCCCCACCAATCCCGTGCGATACCCTGTCCGCTGCAGGATTTCAGGAAAAGTGGCTTCATCTTCTGGCAAACCGGTAACATCATACTGGTATCGATCGACCGCTTTAAGAAAATACTCCATGGGATGGTTATTTGGATATAGAGGCAGAGTCATGTGGGTACGCTTTGCGTACCGCCCGGTTAAAATGGCCGCCCGGGAGGGTGTGCAGACCGAGGCGCTGGCATAAAAGCTGGTCATCAGCACCCCCTCCGCTGCCATCTGATCGATGACCGGCGTTTTGACCAGCTCACCACCGTAGGCTCCCAGATCGCCATATCCGAGATCGTCAACTAAAATCAGCACGATATTTGGCAGGCGGCTGAGATTTTCAGCCTGCAAGTAGCTGTTGAGCAGCTGCTCTGTCCGCACCGGGTCGAAATCCCGACCTTCATGGTTGCGGTAGACTCGGGCAGCAATCCCACCTGCTGCTAAAACTCCCCCGACCACCACAACCCCTTTTAAAAAATCTCGCCTGCTTAACTCGCTTTTACCCTCGCTCACTATGTTCAATTCGCGTCAAAGATAATCCGGAGGCCTGGTTTTTCTGCTTGTCCTTATTATTATCCCATATTAACTCCTGAAACCTTCAGCAGGTGAAAAGGAAGTAACTGGATTCTTCCGAGAGCTGCTACACAATTTTCCCTGGAAATCAAAGACATTCGTGAAATTCTCAATGGCGTAATGAGTCGCGAAGATTTTACCCATCCTGAATGATGCAGTTGACATCAGAAATCGTCAAGGAACGGTGGCATTTCCTGATTAATCTTCATTCCAATGATGTTTCTAGCTAATCTACCAAAAGAATAATCGGATTCCGATTATTTTAGACTTTGGTCGGTTCTTTAAAACCAGAGTCTTTCCCGGCCATGAACCAATGCGTTCTTTAGACTTACTCATGACTTGCAGTGGCATTTCGGTGACAGCCTCGGTCTCAGAAGTTTTTTCCTGGATTTTCTCCGCTATTTCCATACGAACTCTATAGCGATTTACCAGTAGAGTAGTGGTAATTCCATGCGAGAAAATGCTTAGTAGAACTGCAAGCAAAGTAATAAATTATTGGTGCACCAATCTTGGTAGTTTTTCGGACTCCAGGACGATAAAGGCAAACAGGATGGAAGATATCCCTGGATGCCCAAACCAGCCCAAGAATTGGCAGGTTATCGGTCGTATTTTCGCGCCTATCACGTAGATCATCAGCGGTGAATTTCTCCCAACAGATCTATAAAAACTCTGGCGCAATTCGAATACCATTACCCTTTTGGCATAGAACAGACACCCTACCGAGTAAGGTGTCTGTAGAATTGAGCCGGAGGGAAGCCATCAATATTCGTGCCCAGAATAAGTGAGTACTGCACTCACCTGCGATCCTATTTTTCCTTGAAAACCTGATTGTTTGCTTTTATCGACATGGTTACAAGGTTTTGTAGCTGAGATTTGTGAACCTGTCCTGAGTAAGCTATTCCTGGGAATTAATCGAGAACACTCCAGCTTCTTGCATCATTTTGCTTCATTCAACGCTGCGTACTGGTCAGCTGAGTACTGGTAGCGAGCGGAGATGTATTCCAGGACCTTTTGTGAATGAGCCTGCTTCTGGGCAGCAAATTGGTCAGCAGCGTATTGATAGCGGGCTGAAATGGCTTCCAAAATACGCTGTGAGTTTGCCGGTGAAACGAGCCCATACCGGTCCGTCAGGCCCTGGTAATGAGCTGATATCGATTCCAGTGCTTTCTGCGAGTCAGCCTCCCTTTGGGCGGCAAATTGATCAGCAGCATACTGGTAGCGAGCTGAGGTGGTTTCCAGGATGCGTTGTGAGATTGCCGCTGATGTAACCCCATACCGGTCAGCCAGGCCCTGGTAATGGGCTGAGATCGATTCCAGTGCCTTCTGCGAGTCAGCCTCCCTTTGGGCGGCAAATTGATCAGCTGCGTACTGGTAGCGAGCTGAGGTGGTTTCCAGGATGCGTTGTGAGATTGCCACTGATGTAATCCCATACCGGTCAGCCAGGCCCTGGTAATGGGCTGAGATCGATTCCAATGCCCTCTGCGAGTCAGCCTCCCTTTGGGCAGCGAATAGATCAGCTGCATACTGGTAGCGAGCCGAAATGGTTTGCAGATTGCGCAGGGATTTTGCCCGGCTCTCCTCTGCATACATCTCTGCCCTGCGCTGGTATCGCTCAGAGACGATCCCCAGTGCCCGCAGGGATTCCTCTTTTGCTTTCTGCGCCGCATACCGGTCGGCCAAACCCTGGTAATGGGCTGAGATCGATTCAAGCGCCCGCTGGCTGCGGTTTATATCGACCATCCTGTTGTAGGCAGCTGTTGCACCCACCCCAAGTAAAGCCACCACGACCACTGCTGCCAGCGCATACAACCACTTGCGGTCTACTTTTCCCAGGAGGGGAAACTCGACAGCTGCTGCCAAATCTGGTACATGAGTTCTGGTAGTCATCGTTTTATCTCCTTACTGAAGTTGGTTATCCGGGGCATTGAAGGCCCTCACCTGCCCCTACTTTAGCAAGCCACATGGATAAACCCGTATCTAAACGCGTATATTCAGCGTCTCAAATTGATTAGAAAAATGGGTACTAACTTGAGAAAATGGTTTTCTTCGCTATAATCAATCTAGGTTCAATGCTCAAGTATTGCAGACACTGGCAGACAGCCCTCCAAAGTGGGAAACGAGTGACCAGGCATGTCGCTGAAAATTTACCTGCTTGGGCAATTCAATCTTCAAGCCAACCATCACTCCCTCGAATTGCCATCCAGGCCAGCCCAGTCCCTGCTGGCATATCTGGCCCTTAACGCTGGGGTAACCATCCGGCGCGAAAAACTGGCCAGCCTGCTGTGGCCTGAGGCAGCCGAACCCAACGCCCGCAAATATCTGCGCCAGACCCTGTGGCGCATTCACAAAACCCTGGCGGATGCCTCCCTGGCCTGGGAAGACTACCTGCAGATCAGTGATATTGAGGTCACCTTCAACCAGTACGCCAACTACTGGCTGGATGCCGACCTGCTGCTAACTCAAGAGATAGGCAGGCAGGTTGAGGACCTGATCGAGGTCGTCAACTTCTACCAGGGGGAGCTGTTGCCAGGATTCTATGACCAGTGGGTCATCCTGGAGCGTGAGCGCCTGCAGGCTGCTTATCACCACAAGATGAGCCAGCTGCTGGAAGGCCTGCTGCAAGTTGGCCAGTGGCATGATGCCCTGCATTGGGCTGAACAGTGGATCCTGCTGGGCTATTCCCCCGAACCTGCCTTCCGGGCCCTGATGATCGCCCATGCCGGGTTGGGGGACCAGGGCATGGTCAGCGCAGCCTACCAGCGCTGTGTGGTTGCCCTGAACCGCGACCTGGGTCTCGATCCCTCCCCGGATACACGCAAGTTGTTCGAACAGATCGTCTCCGGAGCGCCCTTACCGACGATACTGGGTATACCCGAACCTGAAACCATCACCATACCTGAACAGAACCCCGCTCCAGGTCCAGCCCCCTATAAAGGCCTGGATATTTTTGATACCCAGGATGCCGACCTGTTCTTCGGGCGCGAAAAGCTGACCGCCCAACTCGCTGGGCGGCTGCAGGAGGGAGAACAGCTGCTGTTCGTGGTAGGCGCTTCGGGCAGCGGGAAATCCTCCCTGGTGCGAGCCGGCCTGGTCCCCGCCCTCACCCGGGGTAAACCGGTAATGGACGGCTCATCCCCACCAGGCATCAGCCCCACCTGGTTGGTGCACGTGATCCAGCCCACCTCCCAGCCGCTTGAATCCCTGGCCAGTGCCCTGTGCCAGGATGAACCTTCCCTGCGCAGTATGACCACCCTGATCGACGACCTGCGCCACGACCCACGCTCCATGCACCTGTGCGCCAGGCGTTTATGCCAGGAAAAGACTGCCGAACATCTCTTGCTGGTTGTGGACCAGTTCGAGGAACTCTTCACCCTCTGCCAGGATGAAGACCAGCGCTCAGCTTTCATCGCCAACCTGCTCACCGCAGTTGACCCGCAAGTCTCTGGTCCAATCCACGTGGTGGTTACTTTGCGAGCTGATTTCTACTCCCAATGTGCTCAATACCCCGATCTGCGCCAGCAGCTAGCACTGCACCAGGAGTACATCGGGCCCATGAACAGCGAAGAGCTGCGCATGGCAGTCGAAGAACCCGCTCGCCGTAACAACTGGGACTTTGAGCCCGGCCTGGTGGACCTGATCCTGCGTGAGGTCAGAGGCCAACCCGGTTCTCTGCCGCTCTTATCCCACGCCCTGCTCGAGACCTGGCACCGCCGCCTTGGGCGCATCATGACTTTGAAAAGCTACGCCGAAGCTGGCAGCGTGCACGGTGCCATCGCCCATACCGCTGAAACGGTTTACCAGCAGGAGCTGGATGAAGCACAGCAGGTCATCGCCCGCCACATCTTCCTGCGCCTGACCGATCTGGGTGAAGATACCCCTGAGACCCGCCACCGGGTACAGATGCCAGAACTGCTGCCCTCCGCTGACCAGCGCTCGCAGGTGGAAGTAGTGCTGGATAAACTGGTCGCAGCCCGGCTGGTCATCGTTTCCCAGGACTATGTTGAGGTCTCCCACGAAGCCCTGATCCGCGAATGGCCCACCTTGCGCAGCTGGCTGGAGGCAGACCGAGAGGGTGTCAGGCTTCACCACCAGCTGGCTGAAGCCGCCCTGGCCTGGGAGGCGATGGATCAGGATGAGAGTGCCCTCTACCGGGGAGCAAGATTAGCTGCTGCCCTTGAATGGGCCCAGGATCACGGCGACCAGGTGAACCTCCTCGAGCAAACCTTCCTGCAGGCTTCACAAGACCTGGTTGAGCGCAGGCAGCAGGAACAGGCCCGCGCCAACCGCTGGCGGCGCTGGCTGGCTACCGGCCTGGCAGGGATCCTTCTGGTGGCTATCCTCAGCACGGCTTTCGCCTTTTACCAGCGCAATCGCGCTGAAAATGAAGCCCACCTGGCAACCTCGCGCAGGCTTGCCGCAGCCGCGATTAACAACCTGTCTATGGACCCACAGTTAAGCTCCTTACTGGCCCTGGAAGCGGTTGCTGAAGTCCAGGATGCCAGCTTGCCGGTGCCCAGGGAGGCTGAGGAAGCGCTGCATCAAAGCCTGCAGGCCGCCTCGCTCTTAGAGATGCTCATCAACGCCCACCGGGGTGGCATCACTTCAATCGACTTCAGCCCGGATGGGGAACGCCTCGTCAGCGTAGGTAAGGATCGCACACTAAAAGTCTGGGATTCTGGCAGTGGTGAGCTATTAAAATCCATTCTAGCTAGCTATGTAGATCTCACAAAGGTAGCTTTCTCACCAGATGGCGATCACATTGCTGCTGGTGATCATGATCGGACAGCAAAAATATGGGATAGCCACTCTCTCAACCAATTATCTACCCTGGAAGGTCATGAGAGTGGGGTAATCGAATTAGCGTTCAGCCCGGAAGGCGATCGCTTGGTGACCAGCTCCACACTAGGCTTTCAAGGTCAAATTGTCTGGGACCTCCCCTCTGGGTTACAGATCGGCAACTTTTTTGGCCATACTGGTACGGTAGCGGACATCGACTTCAGGCCGGACGGGAAACAAATCGCCACTGCCAGTATTGATGGGAGTGTACGGCTTTGGGATGCAAACACTTTCGAGCAGCTGAGTGTCCTTAATGAGGGCCAACTTATGATGTTTGCCGTTGAATACAACCCGGATGGCACCCTGCTGGCCGCAAGCGGTGAAGCAGGCAAGGTTACCATCTGGGATGTGGAAAGTGGTGATGTGCTGCAGACCTTTCACGCCCATGCTGATTGGATGCTCGATATAGAATTCAGCCCAGATGGTTCCTGGTTAGCCACCAGCAGCCTGGATGGCACCGCCAAGATTTGGGAGATTTCTACCGGTCAGGAGCTGCTGCAGCTCTCCGGGCATACCGATGGCATCGTTTCCCTCGCTTTTCACCCTGAAGGTGGACGCCTGGCTACTGCCAGCCAGGATGGCACTATCCGCATCTGGAATGTCTCCCTCAGCCGGGAATACTTGAGTTTCCCTACAGGTGGCGGTAGTGGGCGCATCGCTTTCAGCCCGGATGGCAGCTTGCTGGCAGCTGGCACCGGTCGCGAGGAAGAGGTCCAGGGCGGAAAAGTACTGATCGGCGAAGTCCATGTCTGGAACCTGGAATCAGGTGACGAACCAGTCAAATTCTCTGGGGGTAACCACCAGGGAGGCGTGGAAGCAGTTGTATTCAGCCCGGACGGTTCCAGGTTGGCTTCCGTCGGTTCAGATGACAGCCTGAAAGTATGGTCCCGCAGCAATGGCAAATTAATCGCCAATACAGGTGAGCTTGGATTAACCTTTATTCACGACGTTGTCTACACCCCGGACGGCAATTTGTTGATTGTCGGTGGTGAAAGTTACTCATTAGAATATTTTGATGCATCAACCATAACAAAATTGGACGATTTCACCGTAAACTCTGCTGTTGATGGACTTGCCATCAGCCCTGATGGACAGCTGTGTGCTGTCACCAATAGGTCAGGCTATGTTATTTTGATCGATCGTTCAGGTAACACTATTCAGACCCTGTATGCTTCTACCGATGAGATACTGGATATAACATTCAACTCGGCAGGGGATAAATTGGCCCTGGCCAGCGCTGATAGTAAGGTGAGCATCTGGCAGCTTGGTCAAGACCAGCCACAGCTGATATTACGGGGACATTCAGCACCTGTCATGGGGGTAGACTTCAGCCCGGACGGGAGCCTGATCGCCACTGCCAGCCAGGACGGGACCGCCCGCCTGTGGGATGCAACCAGTGGGGAAGAGCTGCTGCTCTTAAAAGCTGAAGGCGATTTTGGCCTGGTAGATGTGGCCTTCAGCCCGGATGGAAAGATGCTGGCCACCAGTGGCGATGATGCTGTGCGGGTTTACCTGCTTGGTATTGAAGAACTGACCAGCCTGGCAATGGCGCGCCTCGCACGCGGATTCACACCCGAAGAATGTGCCCGCTACCTGCCTGAAGCTCGCTGTGAAAACCTGGTCCAGGTAAAATCTGCCCCTGAATCTATGCCGGAGAACGCGGCTGGCCGGATCTGCCTGGAGACAGACGGCTACGGGATATACAAGCAATCCTTCGAATATGCAGCTTATCTTGGCACCATTGAGGCAGCTGGGAATCATGGCTGGGAAGGATGGACCTTCGTACCTGATGCATACGAACCCTTCTCCCAGAATTTGGCCAGGGCGCTTGACTCGAATTGCGACTTGATCATCGCTTCTGCGGGATTTGCTTACGAAGGCGTGGTCTACGACTATGGACACCAATTCCCAGACCAACGCTTTCTGTTGTTAGATGCTCACTTTGACCCACCACTCGAGAATGTATGGACCGTGACTTACGCTGTTGACCAGGGTGCCTTTCAGGCAGGCTACCTGGCAGCCGCCATGACCCAGTCAGGAGTGATCGGAACTTTTGGGGGGGTAGATACTCCATTAGTAACGGATTTTATGATCGGCTTTCAATCGGGCATGGACTATTACAATCAGAAGAACGGCACTCACGTCAAGTTACTGGGTTGGGATACAGCCTTGCATGAGGGTTATTTCCTGAACTCATTTTCAAATATGGACTTGGCAGCCCAATACACCCTGGAATTAATTGAGCAAGGCGCCGATATCATCTTCCCTGTAGCGGGGACTGGCCCTGGGTCAGCTGCCATGCAGGTGGTGATGGAGAAGGGGCATGTTTACTTGATCGGCGTTGATCAAGATTATACAGCCCTGTGTCTTGAGTGCGCCGATCACGTATTGACCAGTGTCCTGAAGCGCTTAGATCAAAGTGTGCTGCGTGCAGCGGATGCCATCGCGGCAGGGACTTTCAAGGGCGGTAGCTACTTTGGTACCCTGGAAACCGACGAGGTCGACCTGGCCCCGTTTCACGAACTGGAGACATTAATCCCCGAGCAGATTAAAGCCGACCTGGAGCAGATCAGAGCTGATATTATCGCTGGGAAAATCCTTATCAAGCTAGAAAACCCCTCCAATCCTTAATCTGAGATTACCCCATAATCTGTCGACCTCTTTCCACTCACGAGTCACTTTGTCCAATCCTGCCTGAGAACCATTTACTCAATTCCGGGTCTGGATTACAGGGGTATCGATGGTACCTGAGCTGATTCACCGATCGCTGATGCGATCCCTGATGCGAGCCATTCCAGAACCGCTTTTGGAAAGGTTCACATTTGCCAGGAAGGTTACCAGATCCCTGGCACGGTACTCGCCTGGTTTTTTCTGGAAAGTTCACCTTTCAATAACGCAGAGGAGCTCATACCATCCCATCTTTCGTTTTGTTGTCGGTGGATATCCAGCCTTTACAAATTCCCGACTTAATGTCAGTCGCAATAGTTAGCTGAGTGCCCTGACAGCATCCGCATTGCCTTCAAATATCCGGGCACCAGCGTGCCTATGGGGATGCTGGATCACATCCAAGCTGAAGTAAAGCACATCCTGGCTGAACCCAGTTTCCCCCGTTGAGTCGGGAGCAAGATTTGGCGTTAGTTGAGATCAAAGCTTTGGCGAATAAATAGCTGGTTCTCTATTAATCCTTTATGCCAGCCTGCACAAAAATTACTTAAAAGAACTGATCTTTGATCGCTTAGATTGTTCCCCAGATTTTGTTAGGGAGTGATGATATTGTTTGCAAGTTATTGATTGAATGAGTCCGGGCTTTCCGCTTGAATTGGGCTACTAGTTTTCAAGAAGCCAGCAATGTACCGAATGATTATTGCCAAGGTCAAAGACTTTTGGATCTTCTAATCGGCAGCGATCGAAAACCATGGGGCAGCGAGGGTGGAAGCGGCATCCGGCTGGTAAATTTACCGGATTCGGGGGATCACCACTCAAGATTATACGCTCGTGGCGCTGGCGAGGATTTGGTACTGGGATAACAGACAGTAGCGCTTTCGTGTATGGATGGGCGGGATTGGAGAGCACCTCCAGCGTTGGTCCTATCTCAACAATCCTCCCCAAATACATAACCGCGACCCGGTCGGTAAAATAAGCCGCAGTGGCTAAATCATGGGTGATGAACAAGATCGAAATACCATAATTGGTACGCAAGTCTGCTAATAAGTTGAGTATCTCCGCGCGTATACTCACATCCAGCATGGAAACTGGTTCATCTGCCAGCAGCAAGGTGGGCTGCAATACCAAGGCACCTGCGATCACTACTCGTTGACGCTGACCACCGGATAGCTGATGGGGGTAGCGATGGTAATATATATCCGCCGGTTTCAATCCTGCATCCTCCAGGGCTTGGTTGACGCGAGCACTGATCTCGTTTTTATCGCGTGTTAATCCATGAACCTTTAATGGTTCCGCAACGATTTCTCCAATGGTCATCAATGGATTCAGTGATTCATAAGGATCCTGAAAGACCATCTGGATGTGGCGACGCAATTCTTTGATTTGCTTGCCTTTTGCATGGCTAATTTCCCGGCCTTCGAAAAGAATATTCCCTTCTGTGGCTGGCTCCAAACCCAGCAGAGTAAGCGCTAAGGTGGATTTTCCGCATCCGCTTTCGCCTACCAGACCAAGAACCTCCCCTTGGTCTAAATCGAATGTTATTCCATCGACAGCATGGACGTAGGTCTCCTGCCGCTTGAAAATACCTTCAGTATTAAAGTGGAAGAGTTTGCGAAGCTGCTTTACCTGGAGAATAGGTGTTGTACTCATCGTTGATCCAAGAGGTGGCAACTGGCCTGGTGAATTTGATTTATTTGGAATAACTGGGGAGATTCATCATTACATCGGTCAAAAACCTGTGGACAGCGAGGTGCGAATCTGCATCCAGGCGGGAGTGAATTCAATTGAGGTGGGTAGCCTGGGATGGCGATCAACCTTTCTTTTGGGTGGGTGAGGTCTGGAAAAGCTCGTAATAACTGCTGGGTGTAAGGATGATGGGGATTATTGTATATATTGTCGACATCCGCGTATTCAGCGGTTACACCTCCATACATGACGAGAACTGAATCGCAGATTTCTGCGACGACACCTAAATCATGGGTAACGAGGATAACTGATATGCCCAACTTGTGACGCAGATCATCAAGGAGCTCCAATATTTGAGCTTGTATCATCACATCTAAGGCTGTTGTGGGTTCGTCTGCGATGACAATTTGGGGAAAGCAGGCTAAAGCCATGGCGATCATGGCACGTTGCCGCATACCCCCTGAATATTGGTGTGGGTATTGATCTTTGCGATTGGAACTAATGCCAACTAACTCGAGTAATTCTTCGATACGTTCATCTAAAGATTGTTTCGTAACTCCTGGAATGTGGTGAACAATTGGTTCTGCAATTTGATCACCGATAGTTCGTACCGGATTTAATGCATTCATCGCCCCCTGGAAGATGATGGAGATGTTTTTCCAGCGAATTTCATTCATGCCGGCATCAGTTAAATCAAGCAAATCACGCCCCATAAAATTGATCTTTCCAGCTGTGATACGTCCTGCAGCTGGCAAGAGACGCATGATACTGAGCATGAGAGTGGTCTTTCCGCATCCGCTTTCACCGACCAAACCCAACATCTCTCCTTCCTTCAGGGTAAAGCTAACATCTGTAACCGCATGAGCAGGGGGATGGGTTTCAGAGACAAAATCTACCGAAATATTTTGTAAATCCAAGATTATTGATTTTGAATGTAAATTTGCAGAAGGCGTTGATTTGGAACTGGAGGGAAAGTTATTCATGTTGGCTCTTTAATTCCCGTTGGAGTAATGCTGCTTTCCTCCCGGGCAACCATCTTATCACCGACTGCTAGATGGTGTGTCTCCAGCCTGGGGTTGAGGATTTGTTCCATTCCATGGCCAAGTAATGTGCATCCCAAAACGACCCAAACAATCCCAAAACCTGGTGGAACCAAAGCCCACCAAGCACCGGCACTCATCGCACCCCTGGTAAAAGCGAAATTCAGCATCTGACCCCAACTCAAATTCGTTGGATCAGATAGTCCGAGGAAGCTGAGGGTGCTCTCGTTGAGAATGGCGAGTGATATGACTAAAACCGTGTTGACAACCATTAAGGGCAAAACGAGGGGCAGCAAGTGGCGGCGGATGACGTATAAGTTTCCGGCACCGATTGCTTGGGCACGCAAAACGAACTTTCGCTCTTTAACTGAAAGGGTTTGGGAACGAACTAAACGGGCGGTTCCTGTCCAGCCGAGAATCCCAATCACAAGGATAATATTCAACAAGCTGGGTTTCGTGATAGCGACAAGGACAACTGCCAGGGGAAGATCAGGGATAACCAGCATGATATCAGTGATGCGCATCAACGCGTTCTCAACACGCCCACCGTAATATCCAGCTATGATGCCGATTGTGCCACCAATGAAGATGGAAATGAAAGATGCAAAAAAGCCAACAGTTAAAGAGACACGTGACCCAAATATGAAATTTGAAAGCACATCCTTCGCCGCATCGTCGGTTCCCAACCAGTGCTCTGGGCTGGGGGGTGCATAGATATCATCAATTGTCACTTTTACCGGTGCCTTGGGATCATACGGGGCAAGCCAGGGTGCGAAAATTGCCATTCCAATAGCCATGAGCACCATTACCAAACCGAATAGGCCAATGCGATTTCGCCTGAGATTCACCAACATATTTCGAAAGCCGGAAACAACAATCTGCTCTTGCATAATTATTTCGCACGTACCCGTGGATCTAAATATGAATATAAAAGATCAGCTGCCAGATTGGCGAATATCACGCTGATAGCGAGGATTAGAAAAGCACCTTGCAGCATAGGATAGTCACGGCGACCGACAGCTTCAAAAATGGTTTGGCCTAAACCTGGCCAGGAAAATACAGTTTCGATTTGGATTGCTCCAGCGACGGTAAAACCCAGATTAAGGGCGATAATGGTTACCATTGGCAGCATAGAATTACGCAAAGCATGGTCTTTCAAGATTTGGAAGGGATGCAATCCTTTTGCTTTTGCGGTTTGGATAAAATCTTCTGAGAGCACATCCACCATGGTGCTGCGCATGATCAGCATGTATTCACCGATGAAGATGATAGTGAAAGTGATGGTAGGTAAGATAAGATGTTTGGCGATATCCATCCATTGCTCCCAGGTCGATTCAAAGTTAGCTCCGGGGGTCATTTTCCCGCCGATTGGCATACCAAAATGTCGGCTGCCAATAAAGAGCAGAATTATGCCTAGGAAAAAGGTGGGAAGACTCCAGGCAACCAAACTTGTCACAGTGAAACTATAATCGGTGATTGTGCGTAATTTCCAGGCTGCTACGACTCCCAGCGTGATGCCGATAAAAATCGAAAGAATTTGCCCAGCACTGACTAGGAGCACGGTGTTCCATAAGCGCTCCCCCAAAACATCGACCACGGGTCTATTACTGTGATAGCTGATACCGAGCTCGCCACGCAGCAGGTTACCGATATAAATAATAAATTGAGTTTGTAAGGGGTTAACCGCGCAGTTGCCGATTTTTAGTGGATTCAATGAATTAAAACAATTAATTACCGGTTTGTCCAAACCGAAACGAGCCCGAATAGCTTCCTGGGCTTCTACGGTAAGGCGTGGATCTCGCAAACCTGCTCGAGCAGGGTCTCCTGGAAGCACGCGGAACAAGAAAAAATTTAGCACGATCACGAAGATGATCGTCAGCAGCGCCCAGCTCAGCTTCGTAAAGAGATAACGGTAGTTACTCACCTTTGATTTGCATTAACAATAAATAGGAAACAACCACCTGCAAGCAAACCAAAGGCAGCTGCAAGTGGTTGTTTTCATTTGTAATGACGATGCTGGATTATTATCCAAGATTACTTTTTTTGTTCTTATTGAACAGGTTCGATCACGGTCAGCGAAGAGGGATCTTCAAGCGCTACCTTGGGTTGATCGGTGATCCAACCTGTAAATCGATCTGTGCGGTATGCCTGGGTGGCTTGCGGGTAATAAGGAATGATATAAGCAACGTCATCGTGCAGGATCTGCTGCATCTCCCAGATGATCTCTCTGCGCTTATCTGCATCCAGTTCGGTTGCCTGTTGACCATATAAATCATCGAAAACAGGATTCGAGTAGCCAGTTTCACTGTTACCGGTAGGAATTTCGTCCGTGAGGTGAACACTCAGCAGGAAACCTGGATCCGGGTCGGATCCCCAACCCCAGATGATGACGTCAAAGTCGAATGTTGGGCAGCAGACCGAGGTGAGTGCATCCGGATCGAGTGCCTGCGGCTGTAGGGCTACCCCGATCTGTCCCCAGGATTCTGCTAGCAGCTCAGCGATGCGGGGTGCGGTAGCGCTGTCATTTGGCCAATACAAGCGAAAATCCAAAGGATTGCTGCCATCTGGCATCTGGCGTACGCCATCTTCATCACTGTCTAGGTAACCTGCTTCATCCAGCAAGCGGTTAGCTTCTTCGGTATCGAAGGGGAAATCCTTGATTGTATCGTTATAAAACACGCCTAGCCCATCGGGAATCAAGGTTAGACCAGGAGTACCCAAACCTAAAAGCACAACGTCAATAATCTTCTGTTTATCCGTGGCATAAGCCAGTGCCTTGCGCACGGTGAGATCTTTTAAGGCTGGGTGACCAGAGCAAACACCGTCCTCAGGAGGGCAGTTCTCTTCCGATGTCTGGTTGGGGATAATGTCTGTCACCTCTGGCGCTAAGGGCGCACCCACTACGAGCTCAACATTTTCTGTATTCCTCAAAGTAGGCACAGCGGTGTTGGGCATTTCAGTAATCATATCTACTTGCCCGGTTACAAGTGCTTGGACCAGAGCATCCTGGTTATCAAATGTCTGGAAGACCACTTCGTCGATTTTTGGAGGATTGATAGGGTGATCTTTAACCGCAGCTAGGTGGACAAATTCACCTTGCCCGTATTCGAGCATTTTGAATGCACCAGTGCCGATCATCTCTTCATTTTCGAATTCAACCGCCCCAGTCGGATCGTCGTATTGACTCCAGACGTGTTCCGGTAAAACATAGAGAAAGACGAGCTGGCTTTCCATGTTGGGGATAGCTTCAGAAAGGGTAATTACGACGGTTTCATCATCTGGAGCTTCTACGCTGTCGAAGTATTCAGTATAGACTGGCAGGAATGGGAAATCTTCATGTGACTGGTAGAAATTATACGAAAATGCGATGTCCTGAGCAGTGAGGGGCTCTCCATCGTGGAATTTAAAATTCGGATTGATCTTAAACGTCCAGACGGTACCATCATCTGACAAATCGAAGCTATCAGCCAGAGTAAGTTGATAGGTACCATCCAAGTTCAGATCGAACATGGTGTCATAAACCAGTTCGAACATGTAGTATGCTTCTGACAGAACCGCGGTACCCGGGTTTAGTGTATCAGGGCTACCTCCATAACCGATTCGCAAAACCACTGGTTCCATAGCTTCAGGTGGTTCGGGAGCAGATTCTTCTGTTACGGCTGGTGGGGGGGCTTCTGTTACGACTGGTTCAGCTGGTTCAACAGGTTCCGTTGGAGCTTCTGTTGGGGTTCTAGCGCATGCCGTAGCAATCAGCACTATAACCAAGAGGAACATAAAAAGTAATTTTCTTATGCCGAACATCTTCATCCTCCTAAGAAATTGGGTGACCTACAAGGGCCGATTTGGAGAACAAAAATCTGTCTAAAATCCGAGCATCGTATGTGCGTTTATACCCTCAAATAACATCGATGTCAATCAATTGGAGGGATTAATTTTCTTCGTTGGAACAAGGTTATTTTGGCTAATTTAAATCCTCATATCAGCAGGATTCTTTCCGAAATTCAGTCTTTCTGCCAAATGGAAGAATCAAAAATCAGAGGTCCCCATTTAGAAAACGCAGGGCGATCTCTGCAAGAACAGCAGATCCAATCGGAAGCGCATTCTCATCCAGATCAAATGTGGCAGTATGCAAGTACCGTGGATCGGAATCAGGTAGTTTTACACCTAAGTTGAACATTGCCCCCTTCGTGATTTGTGTCATGAAGCTAAAATCTTCAGCGCCCATTGTTCTTTGTGCACCGCTGACCTTATTATGGCCTAAGAGGTCGATCCCAACTTGGCGGATCCAGGCAGATACCTGGTCATCATTATGTTGGGGTGGGTAGCCACGTTCGATTTCCAGATCATAGTCACCTCCGAGTGAACGGGTAATGCTGAGAACGCGTTCTACTTCCTGGATCAATTGTTCACGTATTTCATTTGAAAATGATCTTAGCGTGCCCTCTAGGTACACAGTATCTGGAATGACATTGTCCGCTGTACCTCCCTCGATTACCCCCACGGTTACTACGCTAGGTTCAAGAGGCCGAATTTGACGAGATGGTATTGCATACAATGCGTTAAGCACATTTGAGGTCAGCCAAATTGAATCCACTGTTTGGTGTGGATAGGCACCATGACCACCATAACCGATGATGTGTGCACGAAAAGTGTCCGCAGCAGCACCGACCCAGCCCTCCTCAATGCTGATTTCCCCGGTTTTAAGTTTTCCATCGACATGCAGGGCGATAACTGCATCAACATTTTCCAGCGCTCCATCTTCTATCATGCGTGGTGCGCCACTGACCCCGTCCTCATCTGCAACTTCTTCTGATGGTTGGAAAAGCAAACGAACCTGGCCTCGGAGCGTCTTCTGACTGAGCAGCTTAGCGACGCCAAGCAATATTGCTGTGTGGGCATCATGACCACAGGCATGCATACTGCCAGGTATCTGTGATGCATAATCGACCTCATTCTCTTCCTGGATAGGAAGGGCATCCATATCCGCCCGGATCGCTATGATTGGTCCAGGCTGCTCTCCCAAATAAGCGACCACTCCAGATTTACCAACCCCGTTTTGAGTTTCGATACCCAACCCGTTCAAGGTTTGTGTAACCAACTCGGCGGTACGGAAAACATTAAATCCCAGCTCCGGGTAACGATGAATAGCTCGCCGCCACTCGATCAATTCGCTTTTGATGTGCTGTGCATCTTCCAACATTTTTAGCGCTCCACTATATGGGATATTTTAATAATGATACCCCATTGTTATGTTTTGCTTACCCTGATTATGGTACTGTTGATTTTCACTAATTATCATATTTTTATTTGTTTGGCAGCTTGTTCCAGCCATATCAGTCCTTTCGTGGCAGTACCAAGCGTACCATCACCATAAATCCCACTAAAGGAATCATCCGTCCATAGGGGGTTGGTAACCAAGCTTCCCCCTGCTATCCAATCCATAGAATCATTGGAAGTACTGTTGAATTCTACCTTCCGATTCAAATGGTCCATGTTCACCTGGTCTCGGAACAAATGCAGAATATCGCGGGTTTCCAACTCACCACCGTGGACCATACCTCCCGTATTACCCTGCCGGTAAGTTGCCAGGTCAAGCATATTTGTATGCAGCCACTCTGTGGCAATGAAGATATGCGGGAAGCGCTCACAAGCATGCTGGATCACATTGACCAGGAAGGAATGATTGCCACCATGGCCATTGGAGAAGTAAACTATCAATGTACCGAGGGGTTCGAGTCGATCAATAATCGCCAGGAAGAAATCTTCAAACACCCTTCCTCCCAGATTGAATGTCTCCGGGGATGCCTGGGTTTCTTGCTCACCCCATATGGCCAGGCAGGTAAACAATACCTCTCTTGTGAGCTTAGCGTGCAGAGCTGAGAGGCCAATGCTGAAATAATCAAACTGTCTGAGCTGGGTGTAAAATGGTGACCGTGTTTTTCCCGGTGGCCACTATAGATCAGGAGCAGACGCACAGGTATAGCTTTAGACCAAATAAATCCGGGCTGGTACAGGTAAGGCCATTAAATGATCTGCACCAAGGATTCATTTAGTTTCTGCTCACAATAACCGTTGACCGATAAAATCTTGTGAATGCCCCGGGATTCTAAGCGGCGACATATTCCTATCAGCAACCTGTGGATTGAGCCCTGACGAACAGCGAGGTCATCCAACGGGGACTATTGGCAAGATGAAATCCATAGGGGATTGCCGCTAAAACGAGGGACTGCTCTGCTCACAGGTGGTGCGCCAAGAATTGTAAATCTTAGCTATCCAATCCGAGTGGCACCAGCAGTGGGAAATCACTTGATAATTGCTCCACTAGAAGCCAAATTAAATCAGCATGATTGATCATTTTGGTTGGTCGGATGCCAAGATCAAAGAAGGTACCAATCCAAGAATCGCTCTAGCGTTGAGTAGAAATGGAGCAGGTTCGCTTTGCCGAGGAAACCATGCCCTTCCCCTTCGTAAAGGAAATACTCAAACACTTTGTTTTCCCGCTGCAATGCTTCAACTAGCTGCTGGCTTTGTTTGGGATGAACGCGGCGATCTTGATCACCATGCAAAATGAGCAAGGGAGAGGTGATCTGGGCAACATCATAAACTGGAGAACCGGCATGGTAGCCAGCTAGATTTTTCATTGGGTGTCCCATCTGCCGCTCAAGATCTTCTCTACCCGGACGGTCCCCTTGTGCCCAGGAAGTCAGGATATCGCAATCACCGTATTTCGCGACGCCGCATTTGAAGCGGTGCTTGGGATCGCGCGCCAGTGCCAGAAGCGCTAAATAGCTACCATAACTGGCACCATAGATGCCTAATCGATTCCCATCAACCCAATCTAATCCAGATAAATAATCAGCAGCAGCCAGCATATCTTCGGAATCGACGATGCCCCAATTATTATGCAGTGCAAATTGGTGATCAAGCCCGTAACCAGTGCTGCCTCGGTAATTAGGTGTCAATACCGCGTAACCCTTGGCAACCAACCATTGGGGAAGCATCTCCCAATAGCGGGCATGCTCATCGGTTGGCCCACCATGCGGGTATACAATTGCTGGACTGGGTTGATCTGGCGAGGCGTGCTGGGGGCGAAACAACAAACCGGGGATTTGGCTGTCCGATGTAGAGGGGAACTGCACAAATTCCGGATGAACCAGGTTAGCCGATGACAGGGCAGATGGGTGCGAAAAGGTAAGCTGCTTGCTCTTCCGGCTCTCAATATCGATGCGGAAGATATCCGGAGCTTGAACGGGGCTTTCAAATTCCACGCTGATCCAGGAATCATCAGGACCCCATTGGGGAAAGCTGTGCCATCCTTGATCCTCATGTAAGGTCTTAATCTGACCGTCCTTTACTTCGAGCAACTCCAACCTGGTTTGTCCTTTATGGTTAGTCACCAGGACGACACGCTTCCCCGAATGATCCCAAGCGAAATGCTTGACATCCGCCTCTCCTGAGGTGAGTTTTGTGATAGTTCCAGAGCTGGTTTGCAAAAGGTAGAGCTCGACCCAACCAGAGCGATTCGAAAGGAAAGCGAGGTGCTGTCCGTCGGGAGACCAGCGAGGCTGGGAATCTTTCACTTTCGGAGTGCCAGTCAAATGGTGGATATCACCACCCTGACTCGAAACTAAACAAATCTCCGAGCGATTAAAATCTTCTTTCGGATGATAGGTGAAGGCGATTGATTTTCCATCCGGTGAGGGATGGGGATCGGCAACATCAGCTTTGAAGTCGGTCAAAGGGATTGGCCAGCTTCCTTCCATTGAAGTCCAGCATAAATTGAGAAATTCTTTGCGGGCGCTGAGAAAGTAAACTCGTGATCCGTCTGGGCTGAAGACGGGATGTTCATCACCAAGTTTAAAATCGGTCAGCTTGCGCGCTTTGCCACCTTGGTGGGGAACAGCCCAGATATCATCCTGAGCAGAGTAGACAAGCCATTTGCCATCTGGACTCCAGCGAGGTTGATCATCCGTCCAGAATGCTTGTTGTGGTCGATCAAAAGTCAGACGCTGTGGCCAACCAGCTCCATTCGTTCGCAGCACCCAGATATCGCTGTTACCTTCCCTCTGCCACACGAAGGCGATATGTTTTCCATCTGGAGAGAGGCGATGATGGTGAATGTGATTGACCGCCACCAAAAGTTCGAGGCTCCAGGGTTCTGGCAGTTCGTGATCAGGTCTGGCTTGAGAAGGCCAACCATTGCGATCCTCTTTGACAAGCGAAGGTTTCATGATCGTTCTTCCGTTTTTTAATCTTCGATTATACAACCGAAAAGAATATTTGAATCAATCCTCAATCTGTAGTTTGGTGCGATTTTTAGGCGCATACACTGGTGAACATTATCCGAGAAACTCTATCAGCGTCTAGATATCCATGTAAAGATTTCCACCGCAGCTGGGCAATGAATTCATATACTCTTCAACAATTTGAAACTTAATTTTCGGAGGTGCGTACTGGCAGGATTCCGCATCGCGATCATGGAATTTCTGTTGGTCAGCTCCCCCCGGAAACAACAACGCCACACAGGCGTACCTGGGTGCGGGTAAGTCGTAAGTCCTTAATTAATAACCGGCCGTGGATCGCCTTCCCCATAATCTTGATTGAATTTTCATATTTGGGAGAATTGAATCGCGTAGAATTTACCTATTCGGATGATTATATTGAACGCTGGTGGTATCTATTTTGAATCGACCCCAATCGGTTTCTGCCAACACAGCTCTGAGGAAAGAAACTTTTGATATCCTGCTTGATCTAGTTCCTTAGCAGCGCAATTTTCGCAGGTAATTGCCTGGTGTCTTCTGGAAAATTCCTCTGTCAATATTGCAGCAGTGCTCATTCCATCTCGTTTTGGGATTTTGTTGTCTGTGGATATTCCGCCTTTAAAAATTCCTTGCTTAATGTCAAGAGTAATAGCTGGCAGAGAGCCATGACAGCATCCGCAATACCTTCAAATACCCGGGCAACAACGTACGCAAGGGCTAGGATTTCATGATGCACGCTCAAGAGAGGATAAAGCACAATTGGAATGGCAACAACGGAAGCGGTCAAAGTCACCTGAAAGATCACTCCTATCAGTACTTTGTTTTCGCTTGCAGACGCAGCGGCAAGATAATCAGGACCATCTAGAGATTTGGTAAAGAAGCCATTGAGGATAGTCGAAACCAGCGCAGTGATAAATAATGATCCCGCGATCGCAGAAGCGATTGCAAATGAATTGAATCCGACAAAGATAAGCCATCCTGCCAGAACGATTTCATTCAGAATTAGCGGAATAGCCAAGTAGACTACGGGCTTGCCGAATAATCGCAGGAAGCCCATCCCGAGCAACAATAAAGCGCCAACAAGACCCCAGACTGATAACCATCGAGGAGCGAGTTCTGATTGAAATAAAACGAGATAGAATATCAGCGCGCCCCCTCCATAAGGAAAGTTTTCAAGAACGCTAGCCCAATTCCTCGCTGCATGGATTAATGCGCCGGAAATTTGATAATGGAGTACACCTCCTGCGAGTTTTTCGTTTGATACCATAATCTCCTCCTCATTCACTATTGAAGCCATGATCGTTGCTTTTAAAAATTAGTAAAAATTGCATTGGTCGCTCACCAATCCCTGGGTCTTTAGCCACTTGATTTACCGAAATCAAACGGATTCATAGACTATAGAACCAGAACAGCAACCTCTTGCTAGTTTATGCCATTTTATCCACGGTTATGACAATATTGCCCTTTCTTTGTCCTGATTCCATGTATCGGTGGGCATCTGCAGTCTGTTCGAGGGTAAAGCTATTATCAATGATGGCTTTCAGCTTCCCCGCTTCTGCAAGCTCTTTGGTGAGAACTAGATCTTCCGTTTTTTCGTTCAGGATCGCGCAGATTGCTTTCTTGCCACTGCCAAACGAAGTTCGCAGCATGTCAAGAATGTCTCTCATCTTGAAGCTGGTCATGACATATTTACCCGCTTCCTTTAAAGAATCCTCGCATTGTGAGAATGAACTCTTTCCCAATACATCAACAATCAAATCGTAAGTTTCACCGTTTTTGGTGAAATCCTCTTTGGTGTAATCAATAACTTTGTCCGCTCCAAGAGACTTCACGAATTCAATTCTCGGAGTGCCGCAAACCCCGGTCACTTCTGCTCCATAATGCTTGGCAAGCTGCAACACTCCCGAACCGATCCCCCCGCTGGCTCCATTGATAAGAACTCGCTGGCCGCGCTGAATACCCACTTTTCGGAGCAGATCGATTGCCATCAAGGCGCTATAAGGAACAACTGCAGCTTCCTCATAGCTCATATTTGTCGGCTTCAATCCGAGAGGCCCATCTTCCGGCAAGCATCGATACTGCGCGTTGCAGCGCATTTGTGGTCCGGGGTAGCCAAAGACCTGATCGCCGGGCTTGAACGAAGTCACATCCTTGCCGACTAATTCAATTTCCCCGGCAAACTCGTTGCCCAGGATTGGGTTTTTCGGTTTACTAATGCCAAATTGAAGCTTCCCGATCAGGTAAAAGGGCAGGGGCATGAAGAATTCCTTATGGGAGATGTTACCGAAATTTCGTGCGGCAATATCCCCGAAATTCACCGATGTGGCATGTATTCGTATGAGTACTTCATTTTCCTTGGGGGCAGGTTTTTCAACCTCTTGGAGTCGAAGAACCTCGGGTGGTCCATATTCTGTGTACACGATCGCTTTCATATTTTCGCTGGTAGTCATCGTTCTTCGTCTCCTTTTGTGTAATTGATGAATACTGAGCTTGAATTAATTTTGGTTTATAACCAGTTATCCATTGATATTGCATATGACAGGCACATGAACCCTGTTTATGAGGAGTTTGAGGGAAAATTAAAAGAGCCAACTCAAAGTTGGCCCTTGAATTACGCGCGGTTCGGGAATCTTTTCCTCCAGTTTGGTGACTAAATTGCATAGATGGAAACGCGGTTTTGTTATTCTAGATTATAGCACCTAAGTTCTGTAATGGCTTGCCTGCTAAAATTTCCTGGGACAGTTCGGAAAATTTGGGAGAGCTGGTATGTCCGGCAGGTCGTTTTCTAGTAACTGGTGGACAGGGACTAGTGGCAACTTGATGAACGTGATTTTACCTAATCACTCACTCATCATCCTCGGGCAAGCCCACTGGGAGTGACCACACCTGCATAGTTATCGGAAGTTCTTTATTCTGGTTAATGGTTAAATCAAAAATCATTAATCGACGTTTCGAAATCCCATGTATATCAACTTCAAATCTTTCGGTTCAGCAGGATGCTATAATGGCATATATCAATAACGGATAATTCCAATAGCATATGATATTTACCAGGAGGGTGACATGACAATGAGACCTAACATCTTAATGATTGTGACAGATCAGGAATATGCACACCAAGCCCTGCCGACAAGTGTCACTTTACCAAATCGGAATCGATTGCATAACCGTGGGGTTACATTTAATCACCATCAGGTAACTACGACCGTCTGCACACCATCGCGCTCGGTGATGTGGACCGGGCAGCACACACCATTTACGCGTATGATTGATAACACAAATCTCGCCTGGATTGAGGATATGCGCTCTGATCCGGAGACCTTACCAACAATCGGTCATATGCTTCGCGAATTAGGATACTATACGGCATATAAGGGAAAGTGGCACGAATCGGAGTTCGCTGAGGGAGATACAACGGATGCGATGGAACCATTCGGCTTTGCTGATTTCCAAGGTTGGGGAGATGCTTATGGTGAGCCTTTGGACGGTTTTACCAAAGATCCTAAGACTGCTGTTGAGGCAGTTCACTGGTTGAAAACCCGCTCTGCTGAAATCGCTGATAAACAGCCCTGGTTCTTAGCGGTGAATTTTATTAACCCCCACGACATCATGTATTTCGACACGGACGACGAAGAGATGGTGCATGTGCGCGGCATGTTCCCCATCTTCGGCGCACCCGAATCCCCGCTGTACAGTCAACAATGGCCGACTACTCTGCCTGCCTCATTTTTCGACGACCTAGATGGACAACCACAAGCAGTTCGCAACTATAAGGTTGCATGCGATGGAACCTTCGGCCGCATACCCGTGGAACGGCGTGATTTGTGGCATAACCACGTCAATTACTATATCAACTGCATGGTTGACGTTGACAAGCACATCGGAACTTTATTAGATGCCTTGGAAAGTAGCGGACAAGAAGCAAACACTATCATTATTTTCACCTCCGATCACGGGGAGATGGGAGGTGCACATCACCTGCGCCAGAAGGGCAGTGTTGCTTTCAAGGAGATCGTGAATGTACCAATGATAATCGTTGACCCCAAGCTTCCAGGCGGGCTTCGCACAAATACAGTAGGTTCTCATCTCGATCTGGTACCAACAATTTTGTCGTATGCTGGATTGCATGAGGATGAACAAAAACAGCGCTATCCATTCATAAAAGGTCATGACCTGTCTGGTGTGGTTGCCGATCCCAGATCAGATGGCCCAAGGGGCAGTTCGAAGAATCCTGGTAAGGGAGCGCTGTATACCTACGACATGATCGCATCAGTTGATGCCCAATGGCTGCAACGTAATGCCCCCATACTATTGGACTCGGCTGCTGCTGAGGCAGGAATTGAGTTCACAAGGGGTAAAGAGTTCCTTGATAATGTCAAGAATTTAGAAAAACCCAATATGGATAACCGTGAGCTGTTCAGGGGTATGTTTGACGGGCGATATAAGTTTGTGCGCTATTTTGGCCTCGCGCATTACAATCAACCTCGGTCTATTGAAGAACTATTCAAGAATAATGACGTGGCTCTATATGACCTGCAAATGGATCCGGAAGAAATGATCAATTTAGCAAATCAAGATAATCCAAACTACGATGAAGAACTGCTGAAAACCATGAACGCCAAACTAAACGCCTTGATCGAGGCAGAAATTGGAGAAGATAACCTGATCTTCATGCCACCACAATCTGAATAATTGTGTATCAACAAATGCTGGTGATGAGATATTCCCAGAACTGGTCTGTAAATTAATTCCGTGGTGTCCTGGGTATTATCCTTGGCATGCATTTACTCGTTCAAATTGCGCAGTGGAATATAGTTCAATATTTGGGTATTTTTTGTTGACTACTGGTTTGATCGATACCTCCAAGGTGCGTTCAAGGATAGGTTATACTCGCCTGGCTCATCGGGCAATCAATGCCGGTGTTGTGGAAATCAACGCTGCCGTGATGGCTTTGATGCCACCATTACTCACGAATTATTTCCCACGTCAGACAATCGTTCTACGGTTTAGTGTGCTTGTGATAATCACAGGCTTCGTGCAAATCTTTGGTGGTTTCAGAATCAGTTCGGCGTACAGTTCCCAATTTGCCTGAAGTGGTTTCTTGTTGGTTCTGTTCAATTGGTCCTGGGAGGCATTGGATTAATTTACTCCTGGGAACCAATCTACATCGTCTTGTTGATTGCTAGTTTCCGAGGAATCCTTACCGGGATTCTAATATTAATAAAGGCTTGATTTAAACGAAACTTACCAATCCTAGATGAAGAATACTTCTGAAATTTATAACCAGTATCGATCCATCCGATATCATCAAATGACCTCAATACTACCTGGTCAACTTGATTTACATAAACATTCCCACGAGATTCGTTCTGAAATAACGCCTGGGACTTGGCCCAAAACTCACCCCATAAATTTTCGACACGGTAATTTCTGAAGATATCAAATGTCGTATTGAAGAGCTTGTTGAGACGATTGAATAGCGCTGGAAGTTTGCTGGTTAGCTGGCTGTTAATCAATATAATTACGCTGCTCTGTGGCTCTGCCAAAATGAATTGATCGCCCCACCCGCTATGACCCAAGAAGTATTCGCTCACGATAGCCGATTTAACTGGCGGGACTCAATATATGCTATCTCTGCTGGAAGAACCTGCCTGACTGAGATGGCTGCGGCTTGGTCTACCAAAGCAAAGACATCCTGGGCGTTAACAACCACTAAATTCGCCTTGATGCGGTGAAGATTTACCAATCCAATCGTGCGATCATTCTACCCATAATCTCCAATTAATCTTTATAGAGATTTTGTCATCAAGAATGGCTCCCAATAATGGATATATTGAATTTGATTTGCGATTGATCTTAGACCTTTAGGTCTCCATTCAGATTCTCTCTCATGAATGGTTTTCTCTATATTCAAAAAATCATTCATCCTACTTTCTACTTGAATTAACTGCCTGGATTCAACAATTGTTAATAGGGCTGAAAAATTCAATAGTAAAAAATGAGGCTCAATAAAATAATTTAATTCTTATGCTATTCCAGAATCATCTCGGCTTGTATATGTCCGGCGGTTTCGTGCACACGGACCTGAAGTCCTATTTACCAATTTGTGTAGATTTTGCCCCCGTGTTTGAATAATCCAAAGACGTTTGTCAATAAGAATTATAAAAACGGCCAGACTGAACTATTATCCCAATAAATTCGCTTGGAAAAGATTTTTATTGTCACTGGACAGTTCCAGCAAATTTCTTTACTGCTATATAACAAAAAACTGTACTGAGCTGGTGACTTGAATGCCAGGTTGTGTACGCCGCTTGGTTAGGTACAAAAAACAAAGGTTCACCATACCAACTCCCGTTAGAGCGCTGGTTGCTTAACAGCACATTTACCCATCGATCGTCAATCCTATGCTCAGCAGGTGAATCCAAACAGGCAAGTATCATAAATGCCGCTTGTTGCGGCGTTATCCGGTAAGAATTTGCCTCTGCTGCCAGATATTGCGGATAAATTCTCATTGCCTCTGCAATCAAGTCCTGCAATTCTATTTCAATAGGTTTTGTATTTAGGGTATCCAGTAATTGGTTGATCCTCCACAAGCAGTATGGACGCGGGTAATTAACTGTGATACCGATACCTTGATCGAGGAATCGTCTGAGGAGCTGCATAGCTGATTTATGGATGAGGTCCTTATAAGAAATCCAATCGTATTCACACAAACCAATTAATAATTTTGCTTCAATCGAACCACAACCTTCACCCAGTAAACGAACAGGCAGGTTCTCAACCAAATCAATTCCGTTTGCCCGATTAATCCAAACCGGGATTCGACCTGATTCCTCCACGCTTGAGCGAAGCCAGGCAAGTGGAATTTGCAATTGCTCACGATTGGTATTCTTGTTCACTGAATAACGGTACAACCTCAATAAAACTCCTAGCGTATCTGAGTCTGCATGGGGCAGGCTCTTATGATCGTAATAACTGAACATATTCTCCCCCGTGTAACTGAAGAATGATTCCACCTGGTCGCTTAGACCATGTCCGCTCAAACAAAGCGTCTCAATTATGAGTCCCGCGGGAAATCGAGATATTACTGTGGCTTTATCAACCATTCCCCAGCGGTGTACCTCCCAGCTTTCTCTGAAGGATAGATCGGATAGTAAATATTCTTTTGCCATACCGATTGCTTTTTCCAGATGATTGTTGACGAAGGTTGCCGATGGTTTTATGCGCTTTACATCAAGCTCGTTCTTTCTAAATACATTAGAAGCTTCATCAAAATTCAGCGGGAGATGATTTATTTGTTCATTAATACGCGTCTCAAGACTTGAAAAATAGACGCCAAGATTGACCAAATCGAGGTTTGCAGTTTCTGCGAGGCATAAGGCTATCCTTTTCCGGCAATCCCTGGCAATTTTCGAGAAAGTTCTGGCCAGCCTCATCGCCAGGATCATTCCCTCAGGAGTGGAAAAATGTGATAAGGGTAATTCTAAATCTGCGTAGGTATAGAGTATGGGATAAGTAAATTTTCCCTTGTGGAGATCCATAGGAAGATTTGTAAGATCAGTCAGGATGGTTCGAAGTGTGTGCAGGTGTCCCATCAGGGTCACTACTTTACTTAGATTATTTTCTTTCCCGGTCAGGATGGCTACGGCAATCGGGACAAGCTGGAAAGGAGCTAATAAATCTACTCGCTGGATCACCATCTCTTCTGTAGCGACTTCTGGAAAACCTGCGTAGTTCTCCCAACTGATTAATCTTGCATCCGCATATGCATGCCACAGGTTCCGATGGTATTCCCAAAATTTAGAGTCAGCAGAAAAAATGTGTGCAAAATGTTTATCAGCTTCTTGTGATAATAGATTTACCAGCGGAATATATTCACGGTCAAAAAATAAATTCTCACTATGGATGAGATTTTGGGTGAAAATCGAAGCAAATATGAAGAAATTCCCAAGGGTCAAATGTGGTTCTAATTTCCTGCGTTCCTTACCCTCTGGGAAACCGAAATCATCCAGAAGCCATGTTGTAAATTCAAGTGAAGGATAATCTTCTTCTCTGGAAAGAATTTCCTCAAATTTTCCTGTCTCAGAGAATTGAATTGATAGTTTATTTCGCAGGAGTCTGCCTTGTTTATATAACTCCTGGGGTAAGTAATTAAAAAAATCTTCTACCGCGTGGATAAAGTGTGCCCGTTTCTGATCGTTTTTGTTGGTAGATTCCATCTCTAAACCTGGATTTCAATATTCTTAAAAATAAGAATCGTCATTTACAAATCAATTGACGATTCTGTTCATTGAGGAGTTAATCTTTGGAAGATCAACAACTACGACGATCACCTTGGAAAAATTTTTGAGGATAAACTTAAATCACCGCTGGTTCTACATCTTTTCCTTTGAAATATCCCTTTGATAGCTCTGATAGATCGGGATTTTTCAACGATTCAAATTCAGCTACCAGATCATTTACTAGTTCCTCATCTTTTTCAGGGGGAATACCAGCATCTTCTAAGATTTCTCCGATAATTCTCCTTACTTCCCCCTCATTGTAATTTGTGAGATTCGCTTGAAGTTGCTCGGCAATATCAGGTTTAGCAATCAATGTTGAAGCTATTAATGAGATGACATGTTCGGGGATTTTCGACTTTCTTGGCATACAGTACCTCCTTTTTATAACGGGAACTTTTCCCAGTTAACTCGATGGACTATCTCAGTCTATCTTCTTTGTTGCGACTGATTCGATTGGCTTTCCTCCTTTCCCTCAGGTAAAAAAAGTATATCATGGAATTATTTCGCTAGATGCTAATGGGGTGTTGGAATACCCTATTCAATTTAAACACATATCAATCAATTATCCTCACCCATGCTTCAGAGAGGACAATATCTCCTGCAAATTCAATAACGCGAGTTTTGAATTATGTTCCTGTTCAGAGAATGTTTGCTTCCTATAATTGAGGTAATTTGATAGAAGAGGACTCTTGAGTTCAGTTGCCATTTCTTCCATCTGTGCCATCCAGTCATTCAAGATTTTTACACCCCAATCATGCCCTTCGCGTATTACCCAATCCACCACTAGCTCGTCAGGTCTCTTCTTTCGTTGAGCTTCTGATAGAAAGTACGTGCAATGTTTTTCCCTTTCGTCCTCCGGAAAGTCTCTGATATCATCCAGCATCTGGTGCCAGCGACCAAAAATATCGATAAATTGCTCCCATTGCTGAATTCGTTCAGGGTAATCATAGGTAAAGAAAACTGCAGCAACAGGAATTTTCACGGCACAAGTTTTTTGGGCTGACACTGCCTGAAACAAATCTTTGTCGATGTCCGATAATTGTACATCAATGATATTTACTTCCGCAGAATGGAGCCAAACGGAGTTGAAGTATTTCCAAAAAGGGTGATCATCCGGGAAATATT
>CP070764.1:1874822-1929045 GCA_020349245.1 Chloroflexota bacterium
GGACTTTATCCCGCCAGCCAAGCTCGTCGATCAAGCCCAATATATGCCGGTCCGAGGCAAACCAGTGGTGATAGTATTTTTCCAGGGACCATTTCCAGTGAGGTTCTTTAATCCCGCTGGCTAACCCACCGACGTTCCCATCTTTTTCGAAGATGGTCACCTGGTACCCGGCCTGGACCAAATCATATGCGGCTGCCATCCCACCGATGCCAGCACCAATTATCGCGACCTGTTTTTGATCTCCCATCTTATCTTCTCGGAATAAACCTGTTTCACTCTTCTTCCAGGCGAACCCGCTCCATGCTCTGGTCCCATTTCATGCCTGCCCGGACAAAGTAATAAGCGCCGAGTGCAGTGATCGGTACCCATAAAGCGACATGAAGCAGAAGCGTGTAACCAGCAGCTAGGGCTTTATCCACACCGTAAGCCTGCAGTACGGCGATCCCTGGAGCGTCAAACGTGCCCACGTATCCCGGTGCAGAAGGGATGGTCGTCGCCAGGTTGACAATGCCGTTCATCAACATCAAGGTGAAAAAACTGACTTCCAGGGGGAAGGCATGCATCACAAACCAATATTTCGCGGTCTCCAGGAGCCAGATCACGATCGAGGTGAAGAAGATCATCAGGACATCCTTGGGTGATCGCAAGGCTGCCAAGCCGCCCAGGAAGTTTTCTGCCAATTGATAAACCTGCTGGCGAAATCTGGCAGGGACCAGGTAAGTTGACATGGCTTTGATAAACCAGATCATGCGCTCGGGATACATTGCTGCCAACAGAAACAGGACCAGGACTCCTAGGAATATCCCTGCCCCCCATAAGCTCAGCGTCTGGATGTTGCCGATAAACCCGGAGGAGGCGGTTAACCGGGCCAGCTCGGGCAGATTGAGAAATACGAAGCCAAGCATGACCACGCCATCAAATACCCGCTCAACAACGATAGTTGCCAGGGAAGCGGAAATAGAAACACCCTCAAATTTCTTCAACACGATGGCGCGCAGTACTTCCCCGGCTCGGGCCGGATAAATATTATTGCCCATGTAGCCGATGGCTGTGATCGGGAACAGGGTCGTCGTGGGTACAGATTTGACCGGCAGCAGTAAGTAATGCCAGCGCCAGGCACGGGCGAGTACACCGACCATGTAGATCAATACTCCCGGGATCAACCAGAAGTAATTTGCCCCCTCCAGGGTCTCCCAGACGTCTTCGAACTGCAGACCTCGCAGCGCAAAATATATGAAAACCAGGCTGATGGCTACTCCAGCCCAAAATTGCCAACGTCTCATGCCGCGAATTCTACCATCTCACCCAGCCTGTTTGGAATTGTGCTCGATTTGGTATTTGAAAGCTGCCATAATTCTCCCTTCTTATCGGATGGACCGATAAGGGAAGGAATGCTCTGGCATCATGGTGTAAGTTATGCGGAGTGCGATTTGACATGTTAGCTTGTGTTCACTCCAGAGATCACTGCCAGAGTAATTCTACGCCATTTTTCCTATTTTATTTTGTCTTTGCCCCCGTTTATAATCAGGGTATGGAAAATATCGACCCTATCGAAAATCATAAACCGGCACCGAATTTTAATTTGCAGGACATAAACGATCAGAGCCATGCACTCAGCGATTATCTGGGATCGATCGTGATCCTGAATTTCTGGTCTGCTGAGTGCACCTGGTCGAAACGGGCTGACGAATTAATTGCCCAGTACTTACTGGAATGGGGGGACCGAGTTCAGTATCTGCCGGTAGCTTCCAACCTCAATGAAGATCGTGAAATCCTTGTTGCACAGGCCGCCACGCGCAAGCTGGACCTTCTCTTGAAAGATGAGAAAAACAGGGTTGCCAATCTCTATGGTGCGACGAGCACCCCGCATATATTCGTGATCGATACCGGGGGTGTGTTACGCTATCAGGGAGCATTCGATGATGTGACCTTCCGCCAGCGAACACCCGGTGAACATTATCTCTACCTGGCGGTGAAAAGTTTGCTGAGAGATCAATTACCTGATCCGGACTTGACACCAGCTTATGGTTGTACGATAGTGCGCGCCGCGGCATCATAATCCAATCATGCTTTTTCATCGATAACTGGTTCCGTGATGCAGCGTCGAAATACCCCTGAACTCCAATCGCTGAGAGCCCGAGACTTCTCCGAGCTGCCACCAAAATTTCCCTATTTGGTACCATATTTTCGCCTAGAAACCACTGTGAGTATTAAAAAAACATGAATATATCAATTCATAAGGGTGAAAATATGTTCGCCAGCGCTGTGCTGCCCTTGACCGCAGTGGCAAGGGCTTCAAAAATCGAGTAGAATCGGGTGGATAAATCTGCCGTTAAGGACAGAAATAAACAAAGGATAATTTATGAGTGATAAAGACTCAGCCCAGAATGTTATCGATTCATATCGCAAGAGGCGTCAAAGCACAACTCCCTTCTTGATCGGTGCCGTAGCGATCATCCTGATCGCAGTGGGCATCGTCGTGATTGTTCTCTGGCTGAGAGGTTCAGATGGTATTTCGATATCCTTCTTTGCCAGTCCAACACCAACGGCGACGGAAACTGCAACCCCCACCGCAACTGCGACGGAAACAGCAACAGCAACCAATACCCCCACGGTGACAGAAACGCCGACTGCCTCTGCCACACCCACAGCTTCCGGGCCATTTATTTATGTTGTTGTCGAAGGCGACACGCTGGATTCGATCGCAGCCCAGTTCGGGGTCGACGTGCTGACACTCATGGCGCTGAACAATATGACTGATAGCCTGATCCGGGTGGGGGACGAGCTGCTGATTCCCAATCCTGACCTTGCCCTGGATACGCCCACGCCCATTCCAACAGGTTGGCGAGGTACGATAGAGTATCGCATCGCCGTCGGAGATACCCTCGAATTGATCGCCCTGCGGTTCTTCAGCACTGTGGAATCGATCTTGGATGAAAACGAAGGCCTGGACAACGCCAATGAAATTTTTGTAGGCCAGATCATCAATGTCCGGGTGAATATCGCTACCCCGGTGCCTACAAACACACCTAGACCATCTCTGCTCACCCCAACTGCGACCCCATAGGACAAGCATTTCATCCCGCAGAAAATTTTCTGCGGGATGTTTTATATTTCTCCATCGCATTTCCCTATACCTCCCCGATTTCCATCTCTGGGTAGGGCAATGCTAGCGAAGCGAACGGCTGGCCTGTTCAATACGGGCAAGAATCTCGGCCGCCTCCTGTTCATCGGCGATATGAACCCGTCCATCGCCATCCACATGGGTGGGGATCAAGGTTGTGTCCACCAATTCGGTCCCCTGGAAGGTGACAATCAGGATGACCCCCTGTTGGTGATCCAGTGCCCAATTTTGGTCAAAAACAAAATTCCCCAATCCATAATAAACCTTTACCCCGTCGATCTCCTCTATGGCCTGAACTACATGGGTATGGTTGCCCACTACCAAATCTGCGCCGGCCTGTACGGCGACTTTTGCCAGCTCTCTTTGTGACCAATTGGGTAGGGGAGAATCTTCAGGTCCCCAATGGGGCATGGCGATGACGACATCCGCAACCTGGCGCGCCGCCTGTATGGCTGCTCTCAAATTCGTCTCATCCAGCACGGCTATCCCGGGTGTATCGTTCGTGGCAAAGGTCAATGGTTCCAGCTGTCCGAGCGAGACGAACCCGAAGCGAGTCCCATTCAGCTCAACCACGACCGGTTTCATGGCATCCGGGAGATTCATCCCTGCTCCGATGGGTAAGATCCCTACCCGGTTGAGGTTATCCAGGGTGTCGAAAAAAGCCCGGTCGCCGCAGTTGCTGAGTCCACAATTCTTGATGTGGTTCGTGGCAACACTCATCAGGTCAAATCCCGCCCTTGCTAGGGCATCCGCATTTTCCGGACTGCCCACCAGCACATAAGTTGGAACGCAGCCGGTATGGGGTGGATAATCGCTGATCGTGGCATTCAGGGTGCCAATTGCTAGATCGGTCTTGTAGATTGTCTCGCGCACTTCGTCATACAGGTAATCAGCATCCCCGGAGGCATCGATTGCTGCTTGAACACAGCGGGCTGGGACAATCACGCCAGTGAAGAGCAGTTCAGTCCGCGGGAGCACTGTAGGTGAAGGTGTGGGAGTTGGAGCTGTTGGACTGGGGGTTAGGGAGGGGTGTGTCGTGGGACTTGGTGACGCCTGGTGTGTAGCACTGGGGGCGACTGGTGTAAGCTGATCGGGGCTAAGTGCGGGGAGGAGGGTAGTTTCCCCGGATGCCGGATCCAACTGGCTCGGTTGGGTCGCTGCGGTCTGGCAACCCGCAGCAAAAAAGAATAAGAACAAAAGCCACCAACTTTTTTTCACCATGAATGTCTCGTTTGAAATGGATTATCCAGATAATGCTGCCTCGATTTCCTTCAGCACGTAAGGATCTCTTTCGACACCGGCTGCCTTGACAAGCGATTTTTTGGTTACCGTTTCAGCATATTGTCCGAGGGCCCAGGCAACATGGCCGCGGATGAGAGGCTCGGCTTCGTTTAAGAGTGAATGTACCAGCGGTTGAATTCCAGCAGCGGGTCTGCTGTTCCCCAGGGCAACTGCAACATTGCGCAGATATCCCCGCCGTTTTGCCCGTTTCAGTGGGGTTCCTTTGAATTTGTGATTGAAGTCCTTGTTGGAAAGTGAAAGTTCGTCAAGCAGCTGCTGGCGAGCTTGATTGAGCTCACCGGCAAGCTCCCTGTCCTGGTTGGCAGTCGCGAAGCGCAGGTTCCAGGGGCATACCAGCTGACAAATGTCGCAACCAAAAATCCAGTTTCCGATCTTAGGGCGCAGATCTTCGGGAATCGGCCCTTTCAATTCGATGGTCAGGTATGAGATACATTGAGAGGCATCGATGGTTCTATCGCTGAGGATGCAGCCTGTCGGACAGGCCTCGATACAGCGGGTGCAGGACCCGCAGCGGTCAGGGGCAAAAGGAGGGTCCGCTTCCAGTTCTATCCCCAGGAATAACTCTGCCAGCAAGAAAAATGATCCCCGGAGAGGATTGATCAGGCAGGTGTTTTTACCGATCCATCCCAGCCCGGCTCGCTGGGCGAGTTCGCGTTCTAAAATGGGGCCTGTATCGGTATACGTCCGGTAGGGAACAGGTTCTCCTACCTGATCATGGATGAAAGCGATTAATTGTTCCAAGCGTTCAGGGATTACTTCATGATAATCAGGGCCCCAAGCATAGGAGGCGATTTTACCAGTAGGGAATTGACCTCCGGATATTTCTAAATCCAGCATTTCCTGGAATGACTCAGGTAAGGTGTGCTCCATGCCGAGGACCAGAATAGAATTGCACTCTGGCATAATGAGGCTGGGATTTGCCCTGCGGGTGCGCGCTCGGTCTGTGGAAAGATAACCCATCTCTCCATGGCGAGCTTGATCTATCCAATTCTCATAGATATCCAGGTGAGGAGGTGGATCAGGCTTGGTTACCCCAACGAGTTTAAATCCTAATCGTTTTGCTTCAGCTCCAATCGCGTTCTTGAGCGCCATAAAGCTAAGAACCACAGGATAAAGAAAAACTCACCTGATTGGAAATTTTATCGTTGGGTGATAGGACATGAAACTGCGCCCACCCATCTACAGAGTCCTGGATGTCCAGGTAGTAGACCACGGAATGGGCACCCGCATCAAATGTGCCCGTGAGATCACCGGGGAGATTGAAAGTAAAACCAGGTGTATCGCTGCCAGCTTCCATACGGTAGGTGACTGTTGCTGGTTCACTCAAGTCAAACGTCGCGGTGAAGGTGAAGGTATACGGGCAATCACCGGGCGAAGATTCATCTACCTGGATGGAGGTCTGCGTGACCCGGCCTGCCCCGGAAATAGTTGGCACAGCCGTACCCCCGGTTCCCCCACCAACCACATCAATCTGCACGTAAACCTGGTAATCGAAAAACTCACCTGCTGGATTGCGCATCTTCCAGAAACCGAGATAAGAACCTGCGGACTGGGGTGCCGTCATGTCCACGGAAACATCCACTGTATCACCTGGGTCAACATTTCCGCTTAGTGGTACGGCTGCTGGGGCAGACATTTGTTCTCCGCTGAAGAACCCAAAAGAGTAATCGGTTGTCCAGGTATTCGTTCCAGAGTTTTGCAGCTGCCAAACCTTGGTGAATTGTTCTCCAGGGTTGAAATCCGTGCCATCTGGAATGGTTACATCTGCCCAGAATACAGCCTGGTCGGTACCACCGGTTATTGGAGTTGAAGGTGGTGTGCTAGTCCCGGCTGGTTCCTCTCCCGAACCTGTATCTGAAGTGGCAGATGGCGTGGAGGATATATCTCCAGTTTCTTGTTGTGTAGGTGAAGTGATAGTTGTTGGTTTAGCCAGCTCTGTAAGCTGTGCATTGGCAGTTTCTGCAGCAGCTGTCAGCACCGCTTCAGGCTCAGGAGTTGGGCTTGCTTCTCCATCAGCCGAGGAACAGGCCGCGAGGAGCAGGCACAGGGCAAACCATAGGATAAGAAATTTTGATTTAATCATCATGGTAATTATCACTGCTCCCTTTCGATCCGCGCGGAACCCCATACAACCAGGTCATTAACCGGCGAACCGGCAGCCAGCACGTCCAAAACAAATTGTACTTCCTTCCCGGCATGCGCTGATAAATCGATGTCGGGGAAAATTAATATTCCATCACAGGATTTTGCCCACTCGCCAACTTTTTGAACAGAATCTCCCTGCTTAATTGAAAATTGGAAAATGACCTGCCCATCCTTGCATTTCTCCAGGAAACCCAGCTTTGCCTTGAAGTGATCGTTGTCCTCGATCGTGTATTTCGGGAATGTGCCTGTAATCCGTCCATCATCCACCTTCATAGGACCTGTAACCAGGGCATAGCCGGATCGCTTCCCATTTTCCAGGAGGAAGTCGTTTTTTACCTTGGCCACGCCATCCGGATTATCTTCAGCACCGTTGAATGGTATTTGAGCAGAACTGCCGCCGCCGCTACCAACCCAAGTAGCTGCTCCGGACTGTATGTTGAAATCATAAGTCAGCCCGCTCTGCGCTTCAATCTTAATCTTAACCCAGAATTCCTTGTCCCGGCTATCACCTAGACCAAAGGTTTGGCCACTTGGGTTACGCAGCTTCCAGTACCCTTGATAGGTTCCGGTTGATTCTGGTGCAATAAGATCGATCGAGACATCAACTGTCTCACCGGGGGCAACAGTCCCACTTGTCAGCGGGGAAGAAGCAGGACCACCCATAGCATCCCCCCGGTCGAAAACGATGGCATAACCCGAATTCCAGCTGCAGACCCCATCGTTACGCAGCCGCCAGGTTTTGGTAAATTCTTGGCCAGCTTCCAGGACGGTGTTATCGGGGACCGAGACATCTTTTTCAAAACCGGCTTGATCACACACTCCCTGCGTTGGGGTCGGGGAGTTGGTTGCGATGGGTGCTGGAGACGCAGTTGGTCCAGAAGGGGGGGCAGCAGTGGCGGTGAAATCACCTTGTATAGAGGTAGGTTGAACCGCTGTCGCAGCAAGGGTTAGCTGCGCTTGAACCGTTTGCGCTGCGTAGGTTTTGAGCAATTCGGGACCGGAGGGCGTAGGAGTCCCTTCCCGGGGAAAATTGCAGGCTAGGACCAGCATCGACAAGATAAAGAGGGGGAAGACCAGGCGAAAATGACGGTTTTTCTGCATGAAATTGTCCTTGAACACCGGTGGACAAAGAAAAAATCACCCAAATTCCAGCTGCCGTATGGCTACTATACTGTTCCTGCGTGATGGTGTCAAGAATAAGATGTAAAAAAACAACGGGTTTATGCAGCTATTTTGTGCATAAACCTGCCAGAAATTTTGTGATTTCAGATAGTTATGAAAGCGTAGGTTGGATCATGTCAATTGATACGGGTGCAGCCTGGCTTTCTTTCAGGCGTCCCTGCATCGACCAGGGTCCAGTCCAGGAGAGCGTTACTGGCAATATCTCACCTTGCAGGGGTTGTTCTGATTCGACGAAAACCAGCTTATTCGTGGTTGTGCGTCCTTTCCAGCGACCGCGTACCTTTTCTTCGAAAAGCACCTCGACCGTTTTACCCAGATAATGGCTGTTAATCTTTGCTGCTATCTCTTCCTGAAGTTCTTCCAGGGCGCGAAATCGCTCCCATTTTTCTCCCTCGGGGACATCATCCACCAATCGTCGTTCTGCGACAGTTCCCGCCCGGGGAGAGTAGCGTGCGAGATGGGCAACGTCCAACTTTAAATCCGCAAGCAGGTCATAAGTGCGTTGAAATTGTTCCCGAGTTTCACCTGGAAAACCAACAATGATATCCGTGGCGATCGAAACCCCTGGGAAATTACTATTCAAACGCAGGCGGATCTTTTCAATTAGCTGTTCGTATTCGTCAGCGGTGTATCCGCGGCGCATTTCCGCGAGCACTTGGTCATCGCCAGCTTGGACTGGAACTTCGATGTGGGGCATGACTTTGGGCAGCTCCGCAACAGTATCCAACAACTCATCCGTCATCCAATTGGGGTGAGAAGTTAGGAAGCGGATGCGCGCCAATCCTTCTACTTCATGGATCCTGCGCAGTAAACCTGCCAAGTTTGGCCGATCGCTCAAATCTTTCCCATAACGGTCGACAATCTGCCCAAGCAGGGTTATCTCTTTGACCCCCTGGGCAACTAACGAACGCACTTCCGCAGTGATTTCCTCTGCGGGGCGACTGCGTTCTGTGCCCCTGCGGTAGGGAATGATGCAGAAGGTGCAGGCGTGGGAGCAGCCCAGGACAACCGGCACAAACGCAGTGACCAGGTGATGGCGTTCATGTTCAGGCAAGATAAAGTCACCATCCATCATGGCGAAGCGTTGCGCAGTTTGTACCTGCTCGGCAGCCCTGGATTCATCCTGGGTTAGATATGCAACGAGTGGACCCGGATCTGAGGGTGGGGAAAAGATATCCACAAAGGGGAAGCGCTGCTTGAGATGCTGGCTGCCTTTTACGCCTACCATGCAGCCCATAAGGTTAATCACCAGGGCTGGTTTCTGTTCTTTAAATGGTTTTAGAGAGTACAGCCGACCGACTGCCTTGTCTTCGGCGCTCTGACGCACCACGCAGGTGTTCAATACGATCACGTCAGCTTCCCCGGGAGAGACCGTGACCTGATATCCAAGGCCTTCCAGAGCGGAGCCCACTCTTTGGGAATCCGCTACATTCATCTGGCAGCCTTCCGTCCAAATATGATATTTCATGTCCGGTATTATATCAGGGATGAGGTCGTTGCAGATCACCTGGAGCAGAAAATCCTCGGGATGGTACAGGGCAGGTAATGCCGGGAATGTAAATAATTCATGAACTATTAATCATGGGATGATAAAATTCGCGCCATGTCGAAAACAACTTTGTTGAAATTGGCTCTGGCCAGCATAATCATCATTGCAATAGGGTTGCTGGTATATCAAGTGCCAGCAGTCAAGAGCCGGCTGAATTGGAGGATGGATGTCGCCGCTACTTATATCCGGAATGTAATCAATCCGGTTGGGCAGATGCCTACGCCGCTGCCACAGCCCGTTGCCGCGGTAACCCTGATGCCCACGCCATCACCGACAGTTGCGGCGACGGAAATCACGGTTGCCACACCTTCACCAGGTCCTCCAGCCACCCAGGCTGCGACTGCCACCGCGATCCCACAGGCGGTCAACCTGGGCTCGCCCTCCTGGGAGAAACAAACCCCCAACAACTGTGGTCCAGCAACGCTTTCACTTTATCTGCGTTCTCATAATTGGCAGGGAAACCAATCAGATATCTCTGCCTTGCTCAAGCCTGAAACTGGCGACCGCAACGTGAATGTCGAGGAGCTGGTTTATTATGTGCGTACGCAGGTAGGATGGTTGAACGCGGAATACAGGGTTGGCGGTGACATTGAATTAATGAAAAAATTCCTGGCAGCTGGCCTCCCAGTGATGATCGAAGAAGGGGATTACCTGGATGAACAATACTGGCCTAACGATGACCGTTGGGCAGGGCACTACCTCTTACTCACCGGATACGATGATCCAACACAAACATTTATTGCCCAAGACACTTTTCGCAGTTCTGACCGCAATGTCGCGTATGAATCTATCGCGGAAAATTGGCAAGAATTCAATTACGTTTATATCCTTGTCTTCCGACCTGATCAAACCGAACTGGTTAAATCGATTCTTGGTGAGGATTGGGATCCGGATACCAACCGCGAAAATGCATTGGAATTGGCTCAATCCCAGACGGTACAAGACCCGAATAATGCCTTTACCTGGTTCAATTTAGGCAGTAACCTGGTCTATTTCGAACGTTTTAACGAAGCTGCACAGGCATATGATACTGCCCGGGAGGTCGGATTACCACAGCGGATGCTGCGCTACCAGTTTGGTCCCTTCTTCGCTTATTTCTTCAGCGGGCGAAACGATGATTTACTCTCCATAACAGAATATGCTCTGCAAAGGACACCAAATTCAGAAGAGACCTTGCTCTGGCGGGGATGGGGGAAATACCGAGCGGGAGATACGTCTGGGGCAATAGAGGATTTCAGGTCAGCCCTGGTAGAAAATCCCTATTACCAAGATGCCGAATATGCGCTAGATTTCGTAACGACCAATCCCTGAAGGGGATGATTTATCCCAATTTGAGGAGAGAATTTGTTAATGTTCTCCCCGGTTCTAATGCTAGTACCGCATGATGCGGTTATCATCAACGGGTAAGCACATAAATGAAATGTATGAGAAGGGGGAGCGATGCACGGTATAGATAATCCTGTTCAAACCCGGCCTATGATCATGCGATATATATTTCTCAAACTCATGGGTTGTCCGGAGAGCATCATCTGGGCGTGAAACATCCTGGAGACTGCACGGAGGGTGAACACAGCTGCTGAGAGCAGAAGACATACTGACAGTACAAGCTGCCAGACAGGAACAATCGTAACTGCCAGGCGGAGCATCATCGTAACCGGCGCGGTCAGCGGGAACAGGCTCAGGCTAACCGCCAGAAGGCCGTTAGGTTGGGCGATCAATATGCTGATGAACATCAGGGGGATGATCATTGGCAGAATGACGACCATGGTAGCCTGCGAGGTTTCTCTCAGGTTGGGCAGCAATGCCCCAAATGCCCCCAGTAGGCTGGCATAGATTGCATAACCCAATAGAAAGTAGACCACTCCCCAAACAAGGATCTGAGGGGCTAGCTGGAATTGGGGAGGGACCTGGAACCTGCTCCCGCTGAGAAAAAATAAACCATAAGCCGAGCCCACCCAGAGGATATTGACCAGCAACCCCATCAATCCCAGCCCGATGAATTTTCCAGCCAGTAGCTGTCTCGGTGTGAGCGAAACCAGCAGGATTTCAAGGATATCATTTTCTCTCTCCTTATTCAGGCTGCTGACCAGAAAACCCGCTGACATTAATATCAGCATATAGTAAAGCAGCATCACCATATACGGTACCAAGAATGCCAGTGTTGAATCCTGGTCGTAACTGCTGCCGGGATTGAGTATCATGACCTGCAAAGCGAAAGGATCCCTGACTATGTTTAGCAAACGAGAATCCCCTTCAAGCAAATTGAACTGGAGAACTCGATCGATTAAGGTTCCACCGTTGAAGGCATCCATGGGATTAAAATCTCGGCTGACAAAGGTCACTTCACCTCGGGCTAAATAGTCTTCTGGGATCAGATAATATGCGCTGATCTCTCCTGACTGCAAGGCACTCTTGGCAGCAGTCTCGTCATGAAAAGCAAGCAATGCCTCCTGGGCTATGTTTTCCGGCATTGAATCGATCAATCCACTCAAATCGACAAATCCCTCCGGGATCGGTAAATCTTGTTCAGCGGGATTGATGATGCCAGAGATGGTACCTGGAAGAGACCTGCTGAATAATGAAAGCACAGTGAAAAAGATGATTGAGATGAGGGGGAGGCCAAAGGCGGTCAGCTGAAAGGAGCGCCTGGTTACCGTACTGATCACTTCGTGGCGTAGCACAAGCCAGATATGCTTCATTGGAATCACAGTTAGTTCACCGGTTTAGAAGTTCTCGCCAGGTAACTCGCTGACCATAGCGCAGCATGCCGATCCGAAGTGCACGCCCGGCAATCCAGACAGAGATTACTGCAGACAGGAGGAGCAAGCTCATGCTGAGTGCGATTTGCCATGTTGGAATTGAAGTAAATCCAGCCCGGATGGCGATCGTGATTGGGGCAGTGAATGGGAAGAAGCTCAGACCCACAGCAACAGGACCGTTTGGATGATTGATCAGTGTCAAGGCAAACCAAAAGGGGAGAAATAATGGCAGGGTGAAAATGCTGGTGACCTGTTGGGCTTCTTGTGCGTCAGTCAATGTTGCCCCGACCGCCACCATCAACGAGGCAAGCATGATAAAGGTTGGCACAAAAAGTCCTATAGTCATGGCAAGATAACTCATGGATACTGAAAACCAAGGTGGTAAAGTGAAGAAAATGCTTCCAAGAAGCACCAACAGAACACCCATTAAAAACCAGATGATTAATTGGGTCCATCCAACCCCAATGATTCCTGCAATTTTTCCAACCATCAACCTGTTTGGGGAGATGGCGGTGATTAATAATTCCATGGTCCGGTTCTCTTTCTCCTCGACCACAGCCTGAAGCAAATATCCCGAGGTTGCAAAAACTGCGAGGAGAAATACGAAACCAACAAAGAATGGCAGTGCGAATCCCAACCAATCCTGTTCGAAAAACCGCCGGGTGCCATCAATGGATTGGACAATGAGTTGATTCCCTCGCGTTATGCGCTGGACAACCTCAGGGGGAAAATCCGTCAGCAAGTTTGTTCTCACAAATAAGCTGAATTGATTGGTTGCAGCGGAACTTGGCTCATCCAGGGCAATGAGCTTTGCCTGCCTGGTTTCTGGGTAATTCTGGTCAATCACGTAGTAAGCTTGGATGATACCGGATTTTAAAGCAGCATGAGCTTCTTCTTCGGTTTCAAAAGCGATCAGGTCCACCTGGTCGATGATACTTGCAGGATTGGAGGAGGATACGGGGTCGGGAAGCAATCCGGAATGATCGACAAATCCAACTGGTGCCAGATTGATTTCTGACCTGACTAATAAGAATACAACGATAGCCATCACGCCGATAAAAACTGGCAAGCTGAGCACGCCGAGCAAGAAGCGCTTGCGGAACACATGCCGGGCATACTCGAAAGCCATTACATTCCAAACCCTGCTCATCGGGGTCCTGTTAATTCCCTGAAATTCCGGATTCAGCTTCCCTCCCCGGTCGCCAGTGCACCTTCGATAAACCATCGAATGGAATATGATCAATCTTTATCCGGGAAGGTGCTTGGTTCATCTGTTTGCCGCGAATACAGTAATGGGAAAATAGCCTTGTATCCATGGGTGTAATTAAACAAGCGTAGCGCATTATACACCTTCTGTCGAGTGCTATAATAGCACCCACATTTATTCAGCTGTATATGAGAAAACCCCCATGCAATCAATTTGTGTCTATTGTGGTTCCAGTGACAAACCAAATTCAGGATATTTAAATGCTGCATATGAAATGGGAAGCGCGATCGCCGCTCAGGGGTTGCAGCTTGTTTACGGTGCTGGGGTTACGGGTTTGATGGGTGCGGTCGCCAATGGCGCCTTGGAAAACGGGGGAGAAGTGATCGGCGTCTTGCCAGAAATCTTCAATACTCCCACGCTGGCTCATTTTGGATTGACCCGTCTTGAGATTGTTGCCGATATGCACCAGAGAAAGGCTAGGCTTGCGGAGCTGGCGGACGGTTTTATTGCCTTACCAGGCGGCTACGGCACCTTCGAAGAGCTGTTCGAGATTCTAACCTGGGCGCAAATCGGGTTGCACCGTAAACCTGTCGGTTTGCTGAATACATCCCAGTATTTCGATCCTCTGCTGAGCCTGGTGGAAAAAGCACAGTCAGAAGGTTTTATCTACGAAGAACACCGAGCTCTTTTCACCGCCTCTGATAATCCCGGTACTTTGATTAAGACGATGCTAGCATATCAACCGCCAAGCAGCCTCGACCGTTGGCTGACACGACACGGATAGCCTCGAGATAAATCACTCGACAATCAGTAAGTTTACTCGACCAGGAGAGCAATCCAGTCCCCATCCTGGTGTTGATCCCTAATCTTCATCCCCCGCTCTTGAACGGCTGCGGCGACATCTGGAACCTGTTCCTCTAAGATTCCAGAGAGGATCAGTTTACCCTGAGGATCGAGTATTTCATTCAAACCTGCTGCCAGCAACTGCACGATGACGGGGGCAAGAATGTTGGCTACTACAATCGGTGCCCGCTGGATGCGGAAAGCTCCAGCTCGAATCTCCTCCAAGGATCCCACGTGAAAATCTAGTTGATTCTGTACCGCATTGAGAAGGCTGTTCTTTTTAGCAGCCTCCACTGCATGAGGGTCCACATCCACACCCAAGCCATAACTGATACCTAGTTTGACGGCTGCGATGCTCAGTATGCCAGATCCACAGCCAACATCGATCATTGAAAGCTGGGGTTCATGGATATTAATTGCGGTGTTTACCTGGGGAGAAAGCTGCCTGTCCAAAATTTCGAGGCAAAGCTGAGTCGTGGGATGGGTACCAGTACCGAACGCCATCCCTGGTTCGATCCTCACCACTGTGCGATCGGTGGTTGAAATATCCAACCAGGTTGGCGTGATCATCAGACGGTTTCCGATGGTTATTGGATGGAAGTGTTGTTTCCAATGCTCAGACCAATCTAATTCGGCAACCGGTTTAAAGGTTAATTCAGGTACTGGGCGGATTTGACTTAAATGCCAAACTGCCTCTATCAATTTTTGTTTTTCTGTTTCGATGCTTCCGTCAACTGGTAGATATCCACAAACCCGCAGCGGGCCTGTTGCTTTGCCTTCTCCCTCGGGATCGGCTTCGATTTTTGTGCTTTCGATCACTACCCCCCCAGCAACATAACGGGCAAAGACTTCGGAGACCGCCTCCGCCATCTCACCATCAACCATGACACTCGCTTCTAGCCAGGCATTCTTGTCCATTGTTAGTATGAAAAAGGCGCAGCCATTTTCTGCTACGCCATATTTTGTCTGAACTAACCGCTGATGGCTTCTTTCAACCAATCCAGGAAACCTCTTTCCTGCGGTCGAACTTCGCTTCCCAGACTCTTGGCCAGGTTTTCGAAAATCTGGCGCTGATCGGCGGAAAGATTTTTTGGAATAGTCACGTTAACCATCACCAATTGATCTCCGCGCCCGTTTCCCCGCAGGTGGGGGACACCTTTCCCGCGCATGCGCAACACTTTCCCGGGTTGGGTACCGGCAGGGATTTTCAAGACCGCCTCGCCATCCACGGTAGGGACGGGTACATCTGCACCGAGGGTTGCTTGGGCGACATTGATCTCCAGGTCCAAGAGGATATCGCGCTCGCGGCGGCGGAAGTAACGGTGCGATTTAACATGGATCAGGATATAAAGATTCCCATTCGGTCCACCGTTTGTGCCAGGCTGACCTTCGCCGGCAAGGCGAATTTGATTGCCATCATCGACTCCTGCTGGTATGGTGACAATTTTCTTGCGCGTGACGCGTTCCAAGCCCCTTCCGCTGCATTTCGTACAGGGTGAGGTGATGGTCTCACCGCTGCCGCCACAAGCAGGGCAGGTGGTCACCTGGACCATTGAACCCAGGATGGTTTGACGAGCTTGGCGAACTTCACCGCGCCCGTCGCAAGTAGAACACCGCACGGGTGACGTCCCTGGTTCGGATCGGCTACCGCTGCAGCGATCGCAGATCTCATCACGAGTGATTTCAATCTCCTTCTCGACACCGAAGATTGCTTCTTCAAATTCGAGGTCTAAACGGTATTGGAGGTCGGTTCCACGGCGGGGGACATTGCGCGCCTGGCGCGAGGTCCGCCCGAAGCCAAAGAATTCGCCAAATATGTCGGCAAAGTCTGAAAAATCAACCGTATAATCCGGGACCCCACCAGCTCCGCGCACACCTGCATGACCGAATCGATCATATGCAGCTCTTCTGTCGGCATCAGACAAAACTGCATAGGCTTCATTGATCTCTTTGAAGCGTTCCTCAGCATCCGGAGCGCTGTTTACATCCGGGTGGTATTGTCGAGCCAGCCGGCGAAATGCCCCCTTTAGATCCTCATTGGAGGCATCTCGCCCGACACCCAATACTTCGTAATAATCACGCGTGGTCATCAAATCACATTTACCAAGGTTTATTCATTCCTGAATTCACCTTCAACGACATCCTCACCATCTTCTTCATCCGCTCCGGGTTCGGGTTCACCCGCAGGTCCGGATCCGGCTTCTGGCTGCGCTTGTTGGTAGGCTGCTGCGCCAAGTTCTTGGACGACTTTCATTAATGCATCTGTGGCTTCGCGGATCTGCTTGGCATCCTCGCTCGTTAACACCTCGCGCACCTTGGCAGTCTCTGTTTCAACTCTGGCTTTCAAATCTTCCGGTAATTTGTCACCCAAATCGCGCACAGTTTTCTCGGCAGTATAAACGGCATTGTCAGCCAAGTTGTGGGCTTCGATCAGCTCTTTTCGCTTGAGATCTTCTTCGACATGTGCTTCCGCATCCTTGCGCATCTGTTCGACTTCATTGTCACTTAAACCTGAGGAAGCTGTGATTGTAATGTGCTGACTGCGGTTAGTGGCTTTATCCAGGGCTGTGACTTTCAGGATGCCGTTCGCATCTATATCAAAGGTCACCTCGATTTGCGGTACGCCCCGAGGTGCCGGGGGGATACCATCAAGGATAAATTTCCCAAGTGATTTGTTGTCGTTTGCCATCGGGCGTTCCCCCTGGAGGACATTGATCTCCACCTGGGGTTGGCTATCACTGGCCGTGGAAAAGATCTGGCCTTTCCGGGTGGGGATAGTCGTGTTGCGTTCGATTAATGGGGTGGCGACACCGCCGAGAGTTTCAACCGAGAGAGTCAACGGGGTGACATCCAGCAGAAGGATATCACTCACATCACCGCCGAGAACACCTGCCTGGATTGCCGCACCAACCGCCACAACTTCATCCGGATTGACGCCACGGTGGGGTTCTTTATCGAACAATTTTCGTACGGCTTCCTGGACTGCGGGCATTCGTGTCATGCCACCGACCAGTACAACCTCGTTGATTTTTGATCGATCCAGATCGGCATCTTTAAGTGCCTGTCGGACCGGGCCAAGAGAGCGCTCTATCAGGTCACCGGTCAGCTGTTCCAGTTTTGCCCGGGTGAATGTCATTACCAGGTGTTTGGGGCCGCTGGCATCTGCGGTGATATAAGGGAGATTGATCTCTGTCTGCATCATGCTGGACAATTCAATTTTTGCCTTTTCAGAAGCTTCTTTTAATCGCTGTAGGGATTGGCGATCCTGGCGCAGATCGATGCCGTTATCTTTTTTAAATTCGTCGGCGATGTATTCAATGATTCGATGGTCAAAATCATCCCCACCGAGGAAAGTATCACCACTGGTGGAGCGAACCTGGAAGACACCTTCCCCTACATCGAGAATCGAGATATCAAAGGTTCCACCACCCAGGTCATAAACTGCGATAATCTCATCAGCTTTCTTATCTAAACCATAGGCGAGGGAAGAAGCTGTGGGTTCATTGATGATACGCAATACCTCTAGCCCGGCAATTTTTCCGGCATCTTTGGTGGCGTTGCGCTGGGCATCATTGAAATAGGCAGGAACAGTAATCACTGCCTGGGAGACTGGTTCGCCCAGGTAGGCTTCCGCATCGCTTCGCAGCTTGCCAAGGATCATTGCGGAGATCTCAGGCGGGGAATACTCCTTTCCATCCAGGATTACGCGCACATCGCCATTGGGCGCTTCGGTGACTTTATAAGGCAGGCGGGAGATCGCTTTTTTTACTTCTGGATCGTTGAACTTGCGCCCCATAAATCGTTTGATCGAGAAGATCGTATTTTCTGGATTTACTACTGATTGGTTGCGGGCTACACGTCCGATGAGGCGTTCGTGATTCTTGTTCACAGCGACAACGGAGGGAACGAGTCGTTCTCCTTCCGCGGAGGAGATGACCACAGGTTCGCCACCCTCCATTACTGCGACAACTGAATTTGTAGTGCCCAAATCAATTCCGATAATCTTTGCCATTGATGATCCTCCGTAAAATAACTTCCATGTGACCGCTGTTTATTACGATCGGGATAATTTCTTTATTGTGCAACCCGCACAGTGGCAGGCCTAAGTACGCGTTCGCCAATTAGATACCCATTGCGAACAACTTCGATTATCTGTCCGCTCTCAATTCCTTCCCTGGGTTCTTGGGAGATGGCTTCATGCCGATTGGGGTCGAATTGTTGCCCTGCAGCCTCCATTGGAACAACACCTTCTGCTTCCAATGCTGACAAGAATTTTCGATAAACTAACTCGATGCCATTTGCCCAGGAAACATCATCTGCATCAGCAGGTTGATTTTGTAAGGCGAGTTCCAAATCATCTAAAATCTCCAGATATTTGCGAATGATGTTTCCAGTAATTGACTGTTGCAACTGCTGCCGCTCTCGCTCCATGCGCTTCTTATAATTTGCAAACTCAGCCCGTTCTCGCTGCCAGCCATCTAAATACTCTTCGGACTGTCGCTGCAGGGCTGCGATCTCTTCCTGTAAACCATCAATCTCTTCAACTTCAACTTCTTCAGGTTCAGTTATGATTTCAATATTCTCCTTCTCTTGCTCATCAACTTTCTCGGTGTGCTCATCATTTTCTTTGATTTCTTCGGTCATCTTGCCTCCGCAAAATTCTTTAGACATCGGTTCCATGCTGATAATGAAAAGTGTAGTCCAGCCAACCGGACTACATTTTTATTTTTCTATGCCACCGGGTTTGCCACAGGGAACCCCCGGCTTCTGCTCAATCAAGATTCATATCAACGACCAAGTCGCTCAACAAATCAGCGACAAAGCGCACGGTGGATATCGTGTGACCATAAGACATGCGGATTGGACCCAATACACCCAATGTACCAGTTGCCAATCCTGGCACGCCATATCGGCCAAGAATGACTGAACATTCCCTGAGTTCTTCCCAGGTGCCTTCACCTCCAATTAAGACCTGTACGCCACCGACACTGGTGGTAAGGACTGTGCTGGTCAGCAAATCCTGGAGAAAAGTTCTTTCTTCGAAGACTCTTAAAGCCCTGCGCGCTAAATCTATTTCAGCAAACTCGGGTTCTAAGAGGACATTGCTCAGACCGTCGCGATAAACCTCTCCACTGAGAACAGCGCTTGAGCGCTCCATCTCATCGATAACCAGGTTAAGAACATCTTGTTCCAGAGGTTCCATTTGGGGAACCAATTTGGCAATCGCATCTGTCTTCAAACCCAAACAAAGCTGGTTCAACCGAGCGGCGGCTGCGCTTAATGTCTCTTGGGAAACTGATTCGGCTAAAGCCAGCATCTGCTGGCGGATTTCACCACCGGTCAGTACAAGCACCATCAGAACTTGTCGGCCTAGGGTAGAGATCAATTCGAGGTGCTTAAAACGGGCTTTTTCAGGGTGAGGCGCGGTTACGAGTGCAGCTGCCTGTGATTGGTGGGCAAGTATGGAGGCGGCCAGTCGCAACCAGTGATCAATATTCTGACCAGCTTGATAGAACTGGTGGGTGATCATGCGTTTTGTCTGTGGGGACAAATCGGTTTGACCCATCAGCTGGCGAACAAAATAGCGATACCCTTCTTCTGTCGGTTCCCGTCCCGCCGAGGTGTGCGGTTGTCGGAGAAGCCCTACCTCTGTCAGCGCAACCATCTCATTGCGAACTGTCGCGGGACTGAAGTTGAGACCGTATTTATCAACCAGTGTTTTTGACCCCACAGGTTGGGCGTTATCGATGTAATCTCGAATTACTAAGGCAAGAATAAGTTTCTGCCGCTCACCAAGGTCCATAATTTTTCCCATATTTTAGCACTCTCATCAAGAGAGTGCTAAATCGTGCTTATTTGATAATACCACGTCGTTATAAGATCGTCAAGCAGACCCCTTAATAAGCTGGATCTTCTAACGCAAGATTAACACAATAAAAAGGATCTGGTTCAGCTTGCTGGGTTGTTTCCCCGCAGTAATTTTAAGGTTAGAGTGAAATCTCCCGGATACCCAGCATCAAAATGGGAGGGTTTACCGGTTTCAGGATGAATGAATTCAATCGACAGCGCGTGTAAACCGGGTCTCTCGAGTATCTGCATGCCAACTTGATCCATGGCTGCCCAATCAACCGCTTGAAAAATATTCAGCCCACTTCCATATAGGTTATCGCAGGCAATTGGAAAACCTTCGCAAGCGAGGTGAGCCCTGACCTGGTGGCGGCGTCCGGTCTCTGGATTGGCTTCGATCAGGCTGCAGCCGGGAAAACGTTCCAGGACTTTCAGCCGGGTTACAGATGGTTTCCCATGCAGTTGGTCGACAATGGTTCGATGCTTGCGTCCCATGTTCTCTCTGAGGGGTTGTGTGCAAACTTTCTGCTCCCAGTCTGGAACACCTTCTACGAGGGCGATATAGACTTTCTTGACCTTGCGATCCTGGAACTGAGTGTTTAATTGGCGGTGAACGGAAGCGTTGCGTGCCAGAACCATCACGCCGCTGGTGAATCGATCCAGCCGGTGAACGATCCACAAGGGTCCGAGATGAGCAGGTAGAGCGGTTTTTACATGTGGTAAGGATGAATTGTATCCATCTGCAAGAGCCAACAGGCCAGCAGGTTTATTGATTACCAGGAGGTGATCGTCCTGCCAGATAATTGGTATCTCAGAATTTTCAGCCATCATTGCAGATCATCCAGTGGATAATCGCCTCCTTGATCTCTTAAATAATGATCAAGAAATTTTTGATCTTCAAGACTCAATTCAATTTTTTCCAACAGATCTGGGCGACGCTGTTGGGTGCGAATAAGGGATTGTTCCCGCCGCCAACGTGCCACCTTGGCATGGTTCCCGGAGGTAAGCACCGCGGGTACTTCCCAACCGCGATAAACTGCGGGACGGGTATAGTGCGGGTATTCGAGCAACCCGGATGCGTGGGAATCGTCAACAGCACCTCCCGGATCGCCCAATGCACCGGGTAGTAGGCGCACGATAGCATCAATCAATACCATTGCCGGTAGTTCCCCACCGCTGAGCACATAATCACCGATCGATATTTCATCGCTGACAAGATGCTCCCGTACCCGCTCGTCAATCCCTTCATATCGACCGCAGAGGAATGCCAACCTCCCTTGGTTACTCAATTCATAGGCGACCGTCTGATCGAACAATCGACCCTGAGGGGTGAGCAGCACAACCGGACAATCGGGTTCTTCCCCCAAAACAGCTTCAACCGCAGCAAAGATAGGTTCTGGCTTCATAACCATCCCCCCACCTCCGCCGTAAGGTACATCATCGGTGATGTGGTGTCGGTCTGTTGTCCAATCACGGATATTGTACAAATTTATCTGCACCAGCTGTCTTTGGATTGCACGGTTCAGAATGCTGGTCTGCAAATAGGGTGGAAAAACTTCGGGAAATAAGGTAAAAACTTCGATTCTCATACTTGCATTCTACCCCAAGGAGGTAGAATAACAAGGTTTTGCTAATCTTGACGCTGCTTCCAGCGGAATGGTAAGATGGTTATATGTATTTGAAGGGCAGCAATTGGAATATGAAGAAGAAGCGCCGTCGGCGACCAAACCCATGGCGTGTAATTCTCTTGTTAATATTAATCGGTGCCGCACTCTACGTGAACCAGGTTGTCGTACCGGCGATGCCTCCCCTGTTTATCCCGACGCCAACCCCAACCCGGGATCCGGAATCCTTCGTCAGCGAAGCGGATGCATTATTCGCCTCGGCGAAATATTCGCAGGCGATAAATTCCTACGAAGAAGCTATCCAGGTCGATCCCGATAATCCCTCGATTTATCTTGCCATCGCGAGGGCGCAAATTTACACCGGTCAATACGAGGAAGCATTGGAAAACGCTGAGCGGGCGCTGATACTAAACAATAACAATCCATTAGCCCATTCCTTAAAAGCCTGGTCATTGGATTTTCTGGGCGATTACACTCAAGCCGAAGCTGCTATAAAATCCGCACTCGAGCTGGATCCAGAGAATGCTCTTGCCCATGCAATATACGCCGAGATATTGATGGATAAAGCAATTTCCGGGCAAGGCGATATCAATGCTATTGATAAAGCAGCTGAGGAATCGCGAACAGCCCTTGCGCTCGATCCTACGTTGATGGAAGCTCGGCGTGCCCGGGGTTATATCCTGTGGAATACGGGCAACTTTAACGAAGCAATACAAGAATACAATGCAGCCCTGGCAATTAATGATAAAATCGCCGATCTGCACTTGGCACTGGGATACAATTATTACCTGCTCAGCGAATATGACCAGGCAGTGCAATCTTATCTCCAGGCGTATGCATTGAACCCGACCGATCCAACCCCACCTTTTGAAATATCCCGCACCTATGCGACTGTTGGCGATTTCAGTCAATCTGTTCAGTACGCAGATCAGGCGGTGAAAACGAATCCTGCAGACGCAAAGCTGCATGGCAATCTTGGTGTGATGTACTATAAGAACAATCAGCTTTCTGAAGCTATTCAATCCTTGGGATTAGCGATCCAAGGTGGTACCTTGGAGGATGGGCAAGTCGTCAACGCTCTTCCCCTGGATTATGGTATTGTGGCAGAATTTTATGCGGTTTATGGCTTGGCGTTGGCAAAATCCCAGCGCTGCAATGAAGCTGTCCCAATTTTTCAGGCCATCCGCAGCGGCGTACCGGAAGACGAGATCAATGTCTATAATGCAGAGCAAGGCCTGATCATCTGCCAGGAAAATATGGGGGAGATTCCTACCGAAGAGCCGACCGCGGAGATCGAATCTCCGTAGAGTGAGTCATGAATCGCCATTTAACTGGGGAAAGACCTCACTTCCGTCCCGAAAAACGCAGCATCAACCCGTACAGAGTGATCATCCTGCTGGGTTTGATCATGGGTGGGATTTGGATCTTAATGGGTATAGACCGCGGTGATGTCGAGCCACTCTTTCAGCCTACTCCAACGCCGACCCGTAGCGCAAATTCGTATGTCATGGAAGGTGAGGCATTATTCAAGGCAGGCTCACTGGGGGGAGCCATCGAAGCTTATCAACAAGCGGTGATTGTGGAGCCTAATAATTCGCATGCCTGGGCTGAATTAGCACGCATCCAGGCATATTCTTCAAGTTTGCTCAGTACGAATGAAGAAAGTTTTGAACGTCTGACCCAGGCTAGAGAATCGATCGACCAAGCAACGGCGATTGATCCGGATAATGCAGAGTTGCAGGCTGTGCGTTCATTTGTGCTCGACTGGTATGCATCTAATCCGCTCGTATCCCCACAGGAGAGCCAAGCTGCCTTGAATGATGCAGAAGCCGCAGCGGTCAGAGCCCTGCAGCTTGACAATGAAAATGCATTGGCACTGGCATTTCTGGCCGAAATCCTGGTTGACCAACAAAAATGGGCTCAGGCAGAGGAAACGATCAAGCAAGCCGTGGCGATCGAACCTGACCGTATGGACGTTCAGCGCGTCTATGGTTATGTGCTTGAATCACTGGGACAGTACCGCTTGGCCATTGAGAAATACCGAGAGGCGGTAAATCTGCAACCTAACCTGACATTCCTTTACATTTTCATCGGACGAAATTTTCGCAGCCTGGAAGTTCATAACCGGGCACTAGAGGAATTTGAAAAAGCAGCTCAGATCAATGAACAGCTGGGTGTCCAGGACCCGGTTCCTTACGTGGAAATTGCCAAGACGTATTCGCGCGATGGCGAATTTTTCATCGCAGCGCTGAATGCCGAGAAAGCATTAAGGATTAATCCCACCAATCCGAACACTTATGGACAATTGGGGATTATCTACACCAAAGCCAGGAATTTTGAGGGAGCCCAGCCTGTCTTGAAGTGTGCAGTGCGCGGCTGCAGTGCTGAGGAAAACCAAGTAGCGATTGAGCTTTTGGGTGAAGGTGTTCCAGTCAATGGAATGCCGCTTACTTCTGGAACTGTGGCATTTTATTATGCTCAATATGGATCAGTGCTCGCCGCACTCAGCCGTCCTAATCAAAATTACTGTCCTGAAGCACTTGAAGTTTTAGCAGAAGTCCAGGCGAGCTATCCTGAAGATCCAACATTCAATCAGATTGTTGCGGAGAATATCGCGATCTGTGATTTGGTCGATCAGCGGTCTTCTCCAGAGTCTACCCCCACCCCCTGAAGATAAGATCATCCATCCCCAGGGATTTTTCGAATCCCCCCTTGACTTTCGCCAAGAAGTCAGGTATGATCTTGGCAAGAGTTAGCACTCTAATGCTTCGAGTGCTAACTTCTATGTGTGTAACCATACAAACCATATATTTTATCCAATCTGTAAGGAGGCAAGTATGTCGATATCAATTAAACCGTTAGGAAACCGTGTAGTGGTCGAACCCATTGAGCAAGAAGAAGTGACCTCTGGCGGTATCGTCTTGCCCGAAACAGCCAAGGAAAAACCCCAGAAGGGGAAAGTCCTGGCAACCGGACCTGGAGATCGGGATGACGATGGAAAACGGATCCCTCTGGACGTGAAAGAGGGCGATACCGTGCTCTTTGCGAAATATTCAGGCACAGAGATCAAGATGGACGGCAAGAAATTGCTCATCATGCGTGAAAGCGACCTGTTGGCAATTGTCGAATAATATACAAACTAAAAGAATAAGGAGCTAGACTCTATGGCTGCAAAACAACTTGTATTTTCTGAAGATGCACGTCGAAAACTGCAACACGGCATGGATCTCCTAGCGACATCGGTTGTCACCACCTTGGGGCCAAAAGGCCGCAATGTCGCGATCGATCGCAAATTTGGTTCTCCTACGATCACCCACGACGGTGTTTCCGTTGCCAAGGAAATTGAGCTTGAAGATCCATTTGAGAACATGGGTGCACAGCTGCTCAAAGAAGCTGCTACCAAGACCAATGATATTGCTGGAGATGGGACAACAACCTCGACTGTTCTGGCCCATTCCATCGTCACCGATGGTATGAAGAATCTCTCAGCGGGCTTCAACCCCATGCTGTTGAAGTGGGGCATCGAGGCCTCGACCAAAGCTGTGGCAGAGAAGATTAGCGAACAGGCGATTGAGGTTACCACGAAAGACGAAATCGCCAATGTTGCTTCCATTTCAGCCCAAGATCGGACAATCGGCGAATTGATCGCGGATGTGATGGACAAGGTTGGTAAGGACGGCGTTATCACAGTTGAGGAATCAAAAGGTTTGGAGTTCGAAACCGAATACGTTGAAGGTATGCAGTTCGACCGTGGTTACATTTCCCCTTATTTCATCACCAATCCAGAAGCGATGGAAGCGGATGTCGAAGAGCCCTATATTCTGGTCCATGATAAGAAAATCTCTGCGGCAACCGATATCGTCCCTGTGTTGGAAAAAATGGTGCAGGTTGGAAAGCGCGAGCTGGTCATCATCGCCGAGGATATCGATGGTGAAGCACTGGCTACCTTGGTGCTGAACAAACTGCGCGGGATGCTGAATGTGGTTGCAGTGAAAGCCCCAGGTTTCGGTGATCGTCGTAAAGCAATGCTGCAAGACATTGCCATTCTTACAGGTGCAACCGTGATCTCAGAAGAAACCGGTCGCAAGCTGGACACCACCGAACTCAACGATTTGGGTCGTGCTGAAAAAGTGGTTGTAACCAAGGATGACACCACAGTCATCGGCGGTCGCGGGGAAACCTCAGAGATCAAAGGCCGAATTGAGCAAATTCGGGTCGAGATTGATAAGAGCACAAGCGATTATGACCGCGAGAAATTGCAGGAACGCTTGGCAAAACTCTCCGGTGGTGTGGCAATCATCCGTGTAGGCGCAGCCACCGAAACTGAACTCAAAGAGAAGAAGCATCGTGTTGAAGATGCACTCTCTGCAACTCGAGCTGCAGTTGAGGATGGTATCGTACCGGGCGGTGGCGTGGCTTTGATAAATGCCATGGCCGCGTTGGACGAGTTGAAGATGGATAACGATGATGCCCAGGTTGGCGTTACCATTGTCCGCAAAGCGTTGGAAGTTCCTTTGAAGAAGATTGCAACGAATGCTGGTAAAGATGGCTCCGTTATCCTTCAGGAAGTCCGCCGGGCACAGGAGGCAAAGAAGAATCTCAATATCGGCTTCAACGTGATCAGCGAAGAATATGTCGATATGGTTAAAGATGGTGTGATTGACCCAGCCAAGGTGACCCGCGGCGCACTGGAAAATGCAGCATCCATCGCTGCGATGATCTTGACTACTGAAGCTTTGGTGACTGAAATCCCCGAGAAAGAAGCACCAGCTGCTCCTCCGATGCCGGAATACTAAACCGAAGCTGATTTTATTATTCACCAAGGCGAGGCACGACCGGGAAACCCATGGTCTGACTCGCCTTTTTCTTTTGACAAAGTGCTCCTGCCGTGCTACAATGGCACCTGTTATCGAGATCGACACTCGGCCGGAAATCCGGCCTGCTATTCAATACCGCATCCACGTAGAATAAATCCACTTGGATATCGGACAGAGATTGCAAGCCCCGGTCGGTGAACCCTTCTGGGGCATTTTTTTGTAGTATTGTTGAATACTCTCTCTCGACACAAAACTCTACCAATCATCACTATCTGGGGAATCAATCCTAGCTAGTGGAGGTTGTAATTAAGGAAAAGAAAAGAATAATGAGTAATAAGAAATTTCGAATTATCCCCATAGGTGGTTTAGGGGAAGTCGGGAAGAACATGATGGTCTATGAATATGGGGATAATATCCTCGTTGTTGATACTGGCATCATGTTCCCCGAAAATGATATGCTGGGGATTGATTACATCATCCCAGATTTCAATTATTTGCTGGATAAGCGTCATTTGGTGCGCGGCATCATAATCACTCACGGTCATGAAGATCATACCGGAGCTATCCGGCATGTTATAGATGAGATTCAAGCGCCAATATATGCCTCTTCACTAACCAGGGGATTGCTGGAGGTCAAACTGTCAAGGGGAGGCATGCTTGACCGTACAGTTCTGCATACGGTCAAGGCGGGTGACCGGGTCCAAATCGGTCCTTTTGAGGTTGAATTCTTCCATGTATGCCATTCTATCCCAGATGGGTTAGGCCTGGGGATCACCACTCCAGCAGGACTGGTTGTACATTCTGGCGATTACAAGTTCGATCACACGCCAGTAGATGGTTGGCCGACGGATTACGCAAAGCTGGGAGAATTTTCTGGGAGAGGTGTTCTTGCCTTGCTGGCTGATTCAACCAATGCTGACAAACCAGGCTGGACACCCTCTGAGCGAGTCATTGATCCAGCTTTAGATCAGGTCTTCAGCAATGCCAAAGGGCGCATCATTATCGCCAGTTTCGCTTCATTAATCTCCCGCATGCAGCAGGTAACCAATGCTGCTCAGCGCCACAACCGCAAGGTTGCCTTTGTGGGCACCAGCATGGTCGATAATGCGAAAATGGCACGTAAATTAGGCTACCTGACGATTCCTGATGGACTGCAGGTGAGTATCGAGCAAGCGTTGAAAATGGAACCGGAAAAAGTCGTATTGATGTCAACCGGGACACAAGGTGAGCCCTCCTCGATTTTGGGACGTCTTTCCACTGGAACAAATCGCCAGTTTGATATTATCCCTGGAGATACGGTTGTTCTCTCCTCTCACCCGATTCCTGGAAATGAGGAAAGTATTTATCGGACGATAAACCGCCTGTTTCGCCGGGGGGCCAATGTCATCTATGAACCAATTGCGCCGGTCCATGTCTCCGGCCATGCGAGCCAGGAAGAGATGAAGCTTTTGATCCATCTGGTCAAGCCAAAATACTTTATCCCAATTCATGGTGAGCTGCGCCACTTAAAACAGCATGCCGTCATCGCCAAGGAAGTCGGATTGGCAGAAGAGAATATCGCCGTTATCGAAAATGGGCAGGTGGTTGAGTTTGAAAATGGGGAATTATCGATTGGAGATCGTGTGCCAGGTGGATATGTGTTCGTAGATGGGTCCCGGGTGGGTGAGGTGGGTCCCAGCGTTGTTCGCGAGCGTGAAGCTCTTGCCAAGGATGGAATAGTTGTCATCAGCTTGGTTTTAGAAGAACACAGCGGTCGATTGATGGAAGCACCTGAAATCATTACCCGGGGGTTTGTTTATAAATACGATGCAAAGGATCTGCTTGCAGATGCCAGAGACCGGATCACGGATACAATCAACCGGGGTAATGGAAATATCCAGGAAGACATTGAACAATCTATAAAAGCCTTCTTTTACAATGAGACCAAGCGCCGGCCAATGGTTTTTGTAACCATTAACCGCATGTAATTCATTTTTTATTCAGGGGAGAGGCGGTCAGGATAATTGACCGCCTCGGTTTGATTCAGATAATCGACTAAGGGATCACAGCCAATCCCAGGAGTCATCCTTCCACCCAAATTCTCCAAGCAGAGGTACGAAAGCGACTGCCACGGTTTGTTCGTGCCGGTAATTCATGCCATCTCGTTGCCAAATTTCTAAATATTGGCCGATCCGGCCACCCACCGGGATGACCAGGCGACCACCATCAGCGAGTTGTTCAAGAAGTGGTTTGGGCACCTCTGGTGCAGCTGCTGTAGCGAGGATGCCATCATATGGTGCACTCTCCGGCCAGCCTCGTGTGCCGTCACCGACATGTAGGGTTACGTTCTTGATGTCAAGTTGGAGAATCGATTGGAGGGCTCTCTGAGCCAAGTTTTCATGGCGTTCGATGGTAATCACTTCTTTTGCCATCAGGGAGAGTATCGCTGCTTGGTATCCAGAACCGGTGCCGATTTCCAACACGGTTTCATGACCCTGCAGCTCGAGCATCTGAGTCATCAGGGCGACAATGTATGGCTGGGAAATTGTCTGGTTCTGACCAATCGGCAATGGGCAATCGCTGTAAGCGAGATGCTGGTGTTCTTTTGGAACAAAGAGATGGCGGGGCACTCTAAGCATGGCCTCAAGAACGCGTTTATCCCGGATGTCACGTCTGCGTAATTGATCGTCCACCATGCGCTGGCGTTCAGTTTTATAATCAGCCTCTTTGACCATCTGTTTTCTTCAATATTCCCCTTTGATTATATCTCATGCAGATACAACTAGGTCCAGCTTAGCTCCAGGAATTCAAAAGCGTTCTCCAAAATGAATCTGCCTCCCCTGGCAGAAAGGGCTTGTACAAGCCGAGGCGATCAGCGAGGCCAGCGTAGCGTTCTTTTAGTTTTGTTGCAAGGTTTTCCATCGGGGCTATTGTGGCAAATACATCCAACATCTCATCGCCGATCAATTCAGTCATCTCTAACCATTTTCCCCGGGCAGCCAGGGAAGATAATGCTTCGGCTTGTTTTTCCCAGCCATGCAGAGCCATCACTGGGCGATAGGAAGGTGTTGAAGCATAAAAAGAGATCTGCTGTCGGGTAAATTCTCGTTCTTCTGGAGAAGAGATTACAAAAGCTGACACGGATATTGAGATATCCCTCGGTTCTCGACCATTTTTTGCTGCTCCACGCTGGATAGCTGGTCTGATCACTTCCTCCAAATATTGGGGGCTATGAAATGGGTGAACCAGAAATCCATCTGCACTCTCTCCAGCAAGTCTTGCCAGACCTGTATTCACGCCCGCGATATAAATAGGTATTCTGGGGAAATCGATCGGTCCTGGATTGAAAAAAGGTGACATCAAGGTCAGCTGGTAATAATCTCCCCGGTGATTGAGTTTTTCCCCGGTTTGCCAGGAATGCCACAAGGCTCGGATGGCAGAGATCTGTTCCCGGAGTTTGTTCACCGGTGAATCTGGCCAAGGCATCCCGAACCGGCGTTCAATATGAGCTTTTACCTGGGTTCCCAATCCAAGGATAAAACGTCCATTGGATGCCTGTGCCAAGTCCCAGGCGGTGTAGGCCATGGTTCCCGGGCTGCGAGCGAATGATACTGCCACCGCGGTACCAAACTTGATACGCTCGGTGTGCTCAGCTACCAAAGCGCCTGGTAGAAATGGGTTGTGGAGCGTCTCTGTTGACCAGAGGGTATCAAATCCTAATTTATCCGCCTCCCGGGCTAGGGAGGCAACCATATTGAGTGGTACGGGAGGTAGACCGGCATCGAGCAACATCATCAAGCTCCTGGGAATAAAATGCTTCTCTGCTTAGCAGAAATTCACCTATCAGGTGCGGAGCGATCGCAAATTTTTGCAATCAATTTAACAGGTAAGCGATAAGCCACTGTGTGGTGGCGACCAATGCCTCGGTGTGGGTACGCTCGTAGTTGTGTGAGGCATCCACGCCAGGCCCGATCAGGGCAACCGCCACATCGCCGCCTGCTCGCCAATAAGCTTCGCCATCGGAACCATAATAGGGATAAATATCCACTTTATATGGAACCTGGTATTCTTCTGCCAGCTGGCGCAGTTTCTGGTTCAACCCATGGTGGTAAGGACCGCCAGAATCCTTTACGCATAATGTGGCATGAAATTCATCTGATGTCTGTCCTTCACCGACTGCAGCCATATCCACTGTAACCAGCTCCGTCAGGTTTGCTGGAAATCCTGAGGCCGCCCCATGCCCAACTTCTTCATAATTGCTGATGTGGAATACAGCCGTTTGGGAAGGCTTCAACCCAGCTTCATGGATCGATTTGATCGCGGTGCAGATGCAGGCAACACAAGCTTTATCGTCCAAGTGACGAGAGCGGACAAAGCCATTGACCATTTCCACTCGGGGATCAAAAGCAACGAAATCACCTACCTGAATTCCCAACTCCTTTGTCTGTTCCACATTCTCTGTGCGGGCATCCAGGCGAATCTCAAGGTTGTCGTCGTCCCGTTTCAATTCGTTCACCTGGCTGCCATGAACGTGTCCGGAGGCTTTGGTTAACAAGATTGAACCGCGAATTTTCTCACCTTTTGAGGAGAAAACAATGCAACCTTCGCCTTCCACAGTATTCCAGGCAAATCCCCCGATCCTGGTCATTTTCAAGCGACCGTTGGGTTTGATCTCCTTTACCATCGCTCCCAGGGTATCTGTATGGGCTGTTACGCCGCGCGGCGAGTCAGTGCTGGTTCCCTCCCAGGTTGCGACCAAGGCACCTTTGCGAGTTTTCAATATTGATAAAAATGGGAAGTCTTCCATCGTTTTTGCCACCAGGTTAACCGCTTCTGCAGCAAAGCCCGTTGGGCTTGGTGTATTCAACAATTCGACTAGTACTTCAATTAAGTAATCACTGCTGATAGGTGGCAGTTTTTTCATTTTTGCTCCTTGGTGCTTGATTTCAATCGTATGATGAAATATTGATAACGTATGAAAATTATACCCTCCGAAGCCGGTAGGGACAACAAAAGCATGCTCAGGGAGTTCTAAATTTGCATTAACATATCAAACCAGTGTTTACGGTATAATCGGCGCCATGGAGAGTATGAACCAAGACGAGACACAATCAATTCCGCTGGGTGATGAAACGCAGTCGTTATCACCCCAACCAGACCAGGCTGCAGTTCAGGATACGAATTCCAATGAAGTCAACTCAGAATTTGATAGCATCGATTCTGGTACAGATGGAAATGGAAGCAAGAAACGCAGATCGCTATCTTTGACCTGGCTGATAATCATCAGCCTAATTGCCCTATTATTAATTGCTGCCACCAGTGCTTTCGGTGGGTACCTGTCTGGGATCAATGAACGAACGAATTTCGAGGTGACACAGGTCGCCCAACAAGTCTCCGAACAGTTTCAGCTGGGTCTAGAGGATCTTGAGGCAAAGCGCTATGAATTGGCGCGCCAGCGGTTCGAGTATGTCATCCGGCTTGATCCGAATTACCCGGGTGTTACGGAGCAACTCGCGATGGTGCTCCTGGAAATCAACACTACTGCCACCCCCACTCAAGTACCGACACCCACATTAACTCCCACTCCAGATATGCGCGGGGCTGATGAACTATACTCCCAATCGCAAATCTTCTTAGCCGATGGAAAGTGGACAGAGGCGATCGATACGTTGCTCAAGCTGCGTAAGGATGAGCCGGATTACCAAACGATCAAAGTCGATTCAATGTTGTACGTAGCACTCCGGAACCGGGGTGTCGATCGAATACTGGTGGACGGCGATTTGGAAGGCGGCACGTACGATCTCGCTTTAGCTGAAAAATTCGGCCCACTCGATATTGAAGCCAGTAATATGCGAACCTGGGCTGATCTGTATAAAACTGGGGCCAGCTTCTGGGGATTGGATTGGGGTCAATCGGTGTTCTACTTCGGTCAGATTGTGGTTGTTGCGCCTAACTTGCGAGATAATACCAATCTGACTGCTGCGGAACGTTTCCGCATTGCAACCATCAAATACGCAGATGCTTTAGCTGCCAGCAAGGAATGGTGCCTTGCACAGGAGCAATATGAGGCTGCCTTTAATTTGGGCGCAGATGCTTCTGTCCAGCCCACCGCCTCCTGGGTGACTCAGCGCTGCGCCAATTCGCAGCAGGATACCCGCAGAACGCAACCACCACCCCCAGAGGAAGTTTCCCCGACTCCGGGTGAACTACCTACCGAATCACCACCACCGCCTGGTCCTGAACCGACTGCCTCCCCTCCACCGCAGCCGACAGAAACCAGCCTGCCTCCTACACAGCCTCCAGCGACAACTGAGCCACCTCCGCAACCAACCCAAACCCCATGACCCTTCCAGGGAATACGATCCCATTCTGGGCACTCAGCCTTGCTTATTGGCTGCACATGCTGGCAACAGTTGCCTGGATAGGTGGTCTGGTGGCCCTGGTTATTCTTGTTTTGCCAATAGCCAGGCGTATATTGGAAGCTGATCTGTATGCCAATTTTCTGGAGCAGGTTCAGCGCCGCCTAGACCCGCTGGGGTGGTTAAGTCTGGCGGTACTGCTCGCAACTGGTTTATTCCAACTAAGTGCCAATTCTAATTATGAGGGGTTTCTTAGCATTTCCAACCGCTGGTCAGTAGTAATTTTTATTAAACACATCTTGTTCTTCGGGATGATTGCGGTCAGCGCTTACCTCACCTGGGGGATACTCCCCTCTCTCCGCCGAATCGCGCTGATGCGGGCAAAAGGTATCCAGTCTGAAGATACAGAAAAGCTCTACAAGCGTGAGGTGATCCTGTTGCGGATAAATCTGGTCATGGGGATTGTGATCCTGGGATTGACCTCTTTGGCGCGAGCCTCTTAACTTTCTACCAAAGATATTTCAAGGTTTCGGGGATTTGTAAAACACGTATGGTTCTTGTGGGTAATAATGGTAGAAGGCGCGCTCTGGAAATTCAGCCCGCAAGGCATCATCTGCGGTCGGGTTACGGCTAAAGATGAAAATGAAAGGTGAATCGAGCAGCGGACTCTGTAAGTCCAGCAGGACGCCGTATTCCGTCCACTGTCTGGGATGAACCACGATTAATGCGGGAGTCAATTCCTGGGCTTGTTCCGTGAAGAAGGGCTTTAGGTCCGCCTTTTGCATGCCGTACAAACCGTGCATATTGCTTAATCGGGTGGGGACATAGAAAACAAGATTTCCAATCACGAGAATTAGAACCACAGCAGAAACGACCAGTGGTCTGAACCGTTTCCAGCCATGAAGCGGAGACCATATTTCTATTGGCTGAATCGGCCAGCCAGCCAGCCATGCAATCCCGGCAGCGCTGATCAAGGTCAAGCTGAACAGGCCTTCAAAATAATATCGGGGGCCAAAAACCCAAGCTCCAACCCAATAGGCCATATAGCATATAACCAGACTTGGGAATATGGCTGCGATGAGGATGCCACGCCAGTTGCGACGTACGAGTGCTGCCAAGACACCAATGGGAAGAAAGATCCAGGAGAACCGTCCCCAACCAAACAAATCGCTGTATCCAGCTCGTAAGCTGAAGCGAGTATTAATCCTGGCAAGTTGCAGGTTATGACCGGTTTCCGTTAATCCATAGCCCGGTCCAAAACCGACCTTGTCATACGACCACCAGAGGGTATAGGGATTGCGCAAGGCATCCCCCGTGACAGCATATTGCCAAAAGAATGTGAACGAACCCAAGATGAGTGCAATACTTCCAACAGCGATCACGTGCCGGCGAGTCTGCCAATCCGCCCTGATCAGGAGATAGATCCCGTGGATGGCAAAGGGGATCGCGATTGCAACAGCTGTGAATGGCCGGGTGAGCACCAGTACCCCCAGAGAAATTCCAGCGACAATGGTTGGAAAGATCCGCCGAGAGTGTTTACTATTGCTAAATCCATCTATCCAAGCCAGTGTAAAAGCGCTACATAAAACCAGGCCCAAGTTGTGGGAGAGAAGTGTTCCGCTGTTGATCAAGAAAAATGGGGAAGTCAATGTTAGCATGGCAGCAATGATCGCTACTACGTCCCCAAATACCTTTTTGCCTATTCGGTATGTTAACCAAACACCTAGGCCAGCCAATAAAGGATTGACAAGTGCGCGAATACCCAGGCGAATGCCAATTGCCAGGACTATTGGCCAACCCAGAGGGTACTTCCCGAATCGTTGGCCATCATGGTCGACAACAAAGGGGACCAGGAAGCTATCTGATTGTGGGGGAGTGTCAACCGTAAGATGACCACTTGCGATTGCCCGGGCCTGCCAGACATAGGCGATCTCGTCTTCAATATGTGGTATGCCTTCAAAATACCTTTCAGTGACAAAATACGTCACCAGGATTGTGAGGAGACTCAGTACAAGGGCGATGCGGTCCGCTCGTGACATTAGCACCTGTTCGGTTGAAAACGAGATTATGCCTTGATCGCCTGGAGACCCTGCAGGGCTTCCTCGTGTAATTGACCATTTGAGGCGAGAATACCGCGATTATTGAGCAACATGCGTCCAGCAGTAAAATCCAAGTTTTTTCCATGCAGGTCGCTCACTTTTCCCCCAGCTTCTTGAACAATTAGAGAACCGGCAGCCTGATCCCAGATTTTTTCCCGGTAATCCGGTTTTTTTGGAGAAAGCAAACGGAGATATAACTCGCCGTTGCCGCGAGCCAGCAGTATATATTTCGCCTGGCTGTCCATTCTCACGGGCTCCACCGCAATTCCTAGTTCCTGGGCGAAATAATCAATTTGGCTGATATTCGTATGTCCAGATTCAAAGGACCGCAATAATCGGGCTTGATCTGCAGTGGCCGTATCTGAGACGTGTAACTGCTGCAAAGGATCATCTTCACCCTCGAGTGATGTTATCCAGGCTCCTTCCCCTCTGACAGCGACTGCCAGCGTACCTTTTCCTTCGGGATCTGTTTGGTATCCTTCTGCCAGGTTCGGGCAACCAAGCACACCGATCTCAACCTGACCATCCTCGATCAACGCCAGGGCCACAGCATACTGATCCCCTCGCAAGAAACCTTTCGTGCCGTCGATCGGGTCTAAGGTCCAGAATCGAGCGCCGGGCTCACCTGCACCATAATCGACCCAATTGCATACCTGCTCTGGTGTGCTTTGAGAGGCGTAGCGCGATACGAATTTGGTAACCTGGTCCAGGGTAGCCTGTCCAGCAGGCTGGCGCAAATCGCTGGCATCTTCTTCACCAACCAGCGGTAGATTAGGGAAAGTTTCCCCCAGAGCTTTTGCGACCAGTGCTTGGGAAGCGAAATCAGCCACCGTTACAGGAGAGCGATCGTCTTTGGTCAATGCAACCGAAACCAGCTCTTTCTGAACTTGCTTCACCAGAAGCGACGCTTGACGAACGACGTTGATGGCAAAGGCAGTTTCTGGACGGTTAAGATTCAACATGTTGGATATCCTTTCTCCCAGGATTGAATACTTCTAGGATGCTAAAAATAATTTCTGAGAATTGTTAACAACAACCCCACTCAAATCATAGGCCAGCGCATCCGTGATAAAGACCGGAACCATCTCTCCGATGGGATATTCGCCATCAATTAATGTCAAACCATCAATTTCAGGGGCATCTCGATAAGTGCGTCCCATCGAAAGTCCATCACCACTTCCCTCGATCAGGACATCAATGGTTTTGCCAACCATTGCCTGGTTCTTTTCAAGCGAGATGCTTTGCTGCAAGGCCATGATCCGCTCCCAGCGTTCTTGTTTCTCCTCCGCTGGAACAGGATCACCCAGGGCCTCACTCTCTGTACCCGGCTCAAATGAGAATTGGAAAACCCCTACTTTATCAAACCGTATTTCCTCAACGAAATCCAGGAGCGCTTGAAATTCTTTCTCGGTTTCACCAGGGTACCCGACGATAAAGGTGGTGCGCAGCGCTAGATCTTGCATTTTGTTGCGCATTTTCTCAATTGTTTTATGGACCCAATCAATATTCGCCGGTCTGCGCATACGCCGTAAAATTCCTGGATCGGCATGCTGAAGAGGAATATCCAGGTAAGGTATGATTTGGGAATGGGTCGCCATGACATCGATTAATCGATCGGTCACGTATCCAGGAAATGCGTACATGATGCGGATCCACTGTACTCCTTGGTGGTCAGGATTGATCCCCTGGCGGTGTTTTTGCAGGTCTACGACCATGCTCTCCAACAGTTCCGCCAAGCCATCCTTCATTCCCTGGTCATGCCCGTAATCCGTTGTATCCTGGGCTATCAGGATAATTTCGCGCATACCCATTTCGTCTAGTAACCTGGTCTCTGAAAGGATAGCATTCATTGGCCTGCTGACGGCTGTACCTTTGATCAAGGGGATAGCACAAAACGCACACGGACGTCGACAACCATCCGAGATTTTCAAATATGCACTTCGACCCTGAACTGCGACCCGGAGAATGCCCTCTTTATCCATAACCGTCTTCTCAATCTCAGGGATTTGGTAGATTGGTTCAGGGTGTTTTCCAGGCCGCATCTGTTTGACTACTTCAAGAATATCCATCCAGCGTCGGGTGCCGATGATCCCGTCAATTCCGGGGACTTGCCTCGCGATCTCGCGCCCATAGCGCTGGGTCAGGCACCCGGCAGCGATTAAATATTGCTCCTCGCGTTTTTGAGCAGCTAGCTCTTTAAGTACTTGCAACGATTCTTCTTTGGCGGGACCGATGAAACCGCAGGTGTTGACAATCAATACACTGGCATTTTCCGGGTTTATTTCAGGAATATACCCTGCCTTGTTCAGCAGCTGGCCCATCGATTCGGAATCTACCGTGTTTTTTGAACAGCCTAAAGAGATTAAGTGATACGAATTATTTTGCATGTTCCTTTACCGTAAAGATAATAGTTTCCTTCACACCATGACCTCGAACAAGATCAGGGAGTCTCAGTTAATAGAGGTGTTGGACTTGCTACAGGTGTACTCGTTGGAATCTGTGTGGCAGTGGGTGTCGGCAGCAACTCGCCTTCGGGGGTAAATACCTTGTAAACCACTTCCCCATACACACCTAGAACGCCCAAATCAGTGTTGTTGAAGAAAACCTGCAACGCAGCCCCGTTTCCAGTTAGCAGTTCGATCTGGAAATCACCTGAGAATGTATATGCACTCCCAGGGATGACTCGCCCCTCAAATTCGATATTTTCATCCACAATTACCCGCATCCAGGCTCTGCGCAAGATGGATACGTAAATCTGGACCGGTGAATCACTCACGATCGGTTCCGCCGTTTCCTGTGGAGCCTCTCCCGCAGGGGGCGGGATTGGATTTTCCTCCAATCCGGGCGAGTCTGTGACCTCTGCGATGGCTGGTAATTGGGTAACCGTCGTCAATGAAACTTCGCTTGGCGTTCCCTGAGGCGTTGTTTGAAGTGCATCCGCAATCGATGGCACAGTTTCAACAGGGCTGGGAGCTGCTTGCATGGAGGTGATGCGAATTGTGCCCCAGATGGTAAATGCTATCACCGCCACGATTAATACCGCACCAAGCAACCAATCACTTGGAAAAGAGCGAAGAAATGGGAGATTTATTCTTCGTCGTTTAGTTTTGGCTTCCGAAGAGATGGGTTTGGTGGCCTGTTTTTCACTGAGCCCAGCCTGCAGACCATCCGCGAATTGCAGCAGGACTGGCTCGGGATCCAGACCAAGGAACGTGGCGTAGTTCTGCAGCATGCCTCGACCCTGAACTGGAGATGGCAGTTGTTCGAGATTTCCTGACTCGAGTGCTTCCAAGTAATGCTGGCGGACATGGGTATTCCGTTCAACTTCCTCCAAGGAGAAACCGAGCATCTCCCGCTGTTTTTTTAGATTTTCTCCCAGGTTTATAAATATAAGGACTGCGCTGCCTTGGGCTTCATTGACTCGGGGCGGTTGTGCTTCCTCTACATCCGGAGTGGTATCAGGCGCTGCTCTTTCGGTATGATCGAGCTGGCTAATGAATGGTTGAACATCAATACCCAGGTATTCACTATAAGCTCTCAGGAAACCCTTGACGTGCGCATTTGAGGGCAGCTGGCTGAAATCCCCCCGCTCCAATGCTGCAAGGTAATGGATGCGGATATATGTCTCTTCTGCAGCCTGCTCCAGAGATATATCCTTATCTTCGCGAGCCTTGTGCAACTCCCGGCCAATATTATCAGTCATTTATTTTTACTCGGGCGAATTGCTTTGGAAATTATTGAGCTGTTTCACGGCAACCAGGTATATTGAGGTGCAAAACACCGGCCTAGTAGCACCCAGGCTACAACCAGGCCGGTGAGAGAATGCAATGCAATCAAACTGCCTCACAGCAATTCCTGATGCAATATTTGCCGGGACTATTCTACCTCTGTTTCTTCGAAAGGCTCTTCTTCGGAGATAATCTCCTGCTCATCGTCCTCAGTGGAAGATTCAACCTGTTCTTCTTCTAGTATTTCTTCTTCCACTGATGTTACTTCTTCTTCTTCTTCACTGCTTGGGAGAACAGGTTCCTGGATTACGGGAGCTTCTTGCTCTTCACCTTCACCATAGACGATCACTTTCACTTCAGGAATCAGATCAACGGTTAAGCGAATTTCAACCGTGTGTTCACCTAAATTCCTCAGTGGTTGTGAGAGTATCTGGCGGCGGGTGATCTCCACCCCGGTTTTCGCAGTCAATTCTTCTGCGAGCATCTGGGAGGTGATCGAACCATAGAGTTTATCGGTTTCGCTCGCCTTGGCGGTGAAGGTCAAAATCATACCGTTCAGCTGCTCAGCGACAGCACTCAGCTCCTCATTCAGAGCTTCTCGCTGGACTGCAGCCTGGGCTTTGATCCTGTCAACTTGTTTGAGTGCTCCTGGGGTTGCTAGAACTGCGAGACCTTGTGGTAATAGATAGTTGCGACCGTAACCATCAGCTACTCGCTTCACTTCTCCCGCCCGCCCGAGTTTAAATACATCCTTCAATAGCAATACTTTCATTTTCTCAAGCCCTTTCTTTCAATGGATTACGCTCTGCGTACCTCAAGGTTCACAGAAAGCGTGCCCGGGCGAAGGGTACAACGCTCCGGGCGCATGGATTGTACCAGATGGGAGGTCAAGCGTCAACCAGGCTTGCAGGTTCCTGACCAGTAAAAGGTGGTTTTTGGTACGGACCTTTCGAGTATAATGCGTTCATGCCCATTCAAGAGCGAACTATCCGTAGCGAAGCAATCGTTCTGCGACATAAGGATTGGGGGGAAGCAGACCGGATGGTATGGCTCTTTACGCGAAAAGTCGGGAAAGTTCAGGCAATTGCCAAAGGTGTTCGCAAGATCCGGTCGCGAAAAGCAGGTCATCTTGAGCCTTTCACCTGTACGAACCTGTTAATGGCCCGGGGACGATCTTTTCCAATCATTACCCAGGCGGAAACTGTTGATCCTTTTCACAACTTGAGAAAAAGCCTGCTCCGCATTGGATATGCTTCGTACATCATTGAACTTTTAGATCGTTTTACCTTAGAAGAGGAAGAGAATGAAAAGCTCTATCGATTGCTGAAGGATACTTTGAAGCGGATCGATCTTGAAAGTGACCCGAATCTTCCCGTTCGCTATTTTGAGGTCCAATTGCTTGATTTATTAGGGTATCGACCCGAATTGACTCACTGCGTGAATTGTAGTTCTACAATTCAAGCGGAAGATCAATACTTCTCTGTTTCTATGGGAGGGGTCCTCTGCCCGCGCTGTGGTCCGAAATTTACCGATGCAACCATAATATCTCTGGATACGCTGAAATATTTTCGTCATTTCCAGCGCAGTTCATTTAAAGAAGCTGCTCGTGCAAAACTGACTCCAGACCTAAACTTCAACTTAGAGCAGCTCCTGCAAAGATACTTCATGTATTTTTTGGAACGAAATCTGAACACGCCAACGTTTATCCACCGCGTCAGGGAAGAATGACAATAAAATAAACCCAACTGGGAGGGGATATACGAGATAAGTTCCCATTGCTTGCGCAGTGGGATCTCTATTGGTGCAGGATATTGTGGATCACTTCGTTTAATACCCCCACAGAGAAAGGTTTCTGCAGCCAATGAATGTTGCCCGATTCGAGAAGAGTTTGGTCTTTTTCTGAGACCGGGTGTCCGGTGATAAATAGAATCTTCACTTCCGGCCAACGTTCCAGGAGGTGCTGGTAAAGCACAACTCCGCCCATCACCGGCATCACGATATCGCTGATGACCATGGCGATTTTTCCCGCTTTCTGTTCATAAATATCGAGCGCTTCCCGCCCATTGGTCGCAGTCAACACATGGTAATTAGAATCAACAAGCAGTGTTTTCAAGGCTTCTCGGGTTGAGTAGTCATCCTCGGCGAGCAACAGGGTTTCACCTGAACCTTTAATCTCTAATCGAAAATCTGGGAGATCCATATCCTCGCTTATGGGTTGTTGAGCGGGTAAATAAATATGGAAGGTGGTCCCTTGCCCCAACGCGCTGTGCGCGTCAATATGTCCATTATGCTGTTTGATGATGCCGTACGCTTGTGCCAGACCAAGACCAGTGCCTTCTCCAACAGCCTTGGTGGTGAAAAAGGGTTCGAAAATATGGGGAAGAACCTCTGCGGGGATCCCTTCCCCGGTGTCGGTGACCGTGATGCGATTCCAAACTCCCTCTGGAACATCCGGGCAAGGTGCTGGTTCACCAGCAGCAATCTGAACCTGGTCAAGTTCGAAATGAAGGGTTCCACCATCACTGAAAGCATCCCGCGCGTTTACTGCCAGATTCATAAAAACCTGCTGCAGCCGTGTTGGATCAGCATTCACCAAATATATACCGGGTTGGTAAGTCAGGGCGATATGAATCGTTTCTGGTAAAACCCTGCGTAAAAGTTTATCCAATTCTTTAACAAAGGGGAGTAAATCGAGAGTGCTCTGCTCCATAACGGATCGACGGCTGAAATCAAGTATCTGCCTGATCAGGCTGGCTGCTCGCTGAACCTGCTGCTGTATGATGGTCAACCTTTCTTGGCTGGCGGATAACAGGTTGGGGTCACGCCTCAACAAATCCGCATAGACCACAATTGCAGCCAGGATGTTATTGAAGTCATGGGCAATACCAGCGGCTAATTGTCCTACAGTCGCCAAGCGCTCCTGCATTTGAATGCGCGTTTGAGTCTCTCTTTCCTGTGTGACCTCACGTATGACCACGACCCACCCACCGGAGCTATCTCCCTGTTCTAAAGGTTGGGTCCCAATTTCAAAAACCCTTCTTGGGGGCCCCGAAACCTCCAGCTCGTGCCAGATGTTTTGCTGTTCTGGTTTTAAGAAATCTTCTAAAGGACTCTGCCCGAGGTGGGTAAGAATATCCCCGGTTTCGAAAACAGCAAGTTTGATCAGGTAGGTTTGGGCAACCGGGTTTGCTAGCACTACCCGCATTTGTTCATCTAACAGAATCACACCCTCGGGAACTGTATCGATGATGTGCTGCACCTGTCTTGCGTTTTCCTGGATTCTTTCCAGCAAGGCGATGCGTTCGACTGCACCAGCGAGCTGCCTGCTCACCCCTTCAACGATGGCGATTTCCTCGTCAAGCCAGTCATGGGGTTTTTCTGAAACAAGACATACTCCACCAATCATCCTCCCCTCGGAGATTAGCGGGACAGCTAATGAAGCGCGCAGATTGTATCCCTTCAACTCCGATGAGTGAGAAAATAGATGATCATCTTCGGTTAATTTATGCCAATCGTGAATCTGGGTTGCCGGTTTTCCCCTGTCCATGGCTTCCTGTGTGATCTGCTTGAAAAGATCCACCATGTTGCTTGCCATGCCTTGCTGAAAGCAGTATTCGGCAACCCAGATGCTGCCGACATCTAGGCTGAGAGCCCTCAAGGTGTGTTCAAGCGTGATCTCCAGCAGGTGCTCCAGGTCCGAGGCTGCGGTGACTTCCGTGATGATAGCATTGAGTGCTTCCAATTGGGCGGTTCGGCGCCGGGTTTCATCAAAGAGACGAGCGTTCACCAATGCTACTGCTGCCTGACGGGCAAAGGTAAGCATGACTTCCTGCTCTGTATCAGAACCCATATGAGGCTCATCGTAATAGCAAAGGATTGTAGCAACGACATTATCCTTATAAATTAACGGCCAGGCATCCATGCCCAGAAAGCCTTCCTGAATCCCGTTACTTCTTAAGATGGAATTAGCAGGTAGCTGTTGAATATCAGGGATCAGGGTCGGAGTTGAGCTGCTGAATACTTGTTCCTCGGATACCTGTGGGAAACTTTGGGTGATTTGTTGAAGGTGATCCGCAGATAGATTCTCAGACCAGGCCGCGGTAACCTGCCCATTCTCTTTTGGCAGGTAAAGTGCAGCTCGATCTGCCTGCCCCAGTAACATCGCCCCCTTGCCAATGCTCTCGATTACCTCTGAGGGGGTTAATGGACGGTTGAGGCCTTCACTGATTGTGGTTAAATGGGACATCCGTTCGGCTTGGTCCCGGGTGGCTGCAAAGAGCCCAAGGCGTTCTAAGACCTGTCCGACCTGGTTGGTTACTTTCTGGACAAGCAAAATCTCTCCCTCCAGGAATTTTCGCGGAACCTGGGAAATTACCTGTAAAATCCCCACAACCTCACCCCCAAAAATGATTGGGACGATCAGCAGGGAGGCAACGCCGCGATCCATGCCTGAATCGGGCATGCTGACCAGTAGCGGATCGGTTTGCACATCATCAATAGCCAGCGGTGAGCTGGTTTCAAGTAAGGAAGTCAAGACTGGATTGCTGATGACAGGAATCTGTTTTCCCAATATATCAGGCCGGTCAGCATGGTGGTATTCCGCAATTATTTGAGCCATGGTGAGCTGCGAGTTGAACAATGCGAAACTAACTTCTGGAACCAGGAGGAATTTCGCCAGCTCAGAACAGATCAAATTTAATGCGACAGTTAGATCGTTTTCTGTTGCCGTGATGGCGATGATTTGACTCAGGAAGGTCAATTCTGCCAAGCGGTGTTGGGTTTCTTCGAAAAGCCTGGCATTCTCGATGGCAATTGCTGCTTGGTTGGCCAAGGTTTTCAGCGTATCTAGATCATCGGACCCATATTCATTCTGGTGAGAACCTTGGCAGGTGAGCATGCCAAAAACTCTGCCACCCAATTTCAATGGCACGGCGAGGATCGAATGCTTGCTAACTAATCCATTTAATTCATTCGCCCCAGGCAAATCCAAACCTTGTTGTTGATTGAGAAGTATCGGGTTGCCGGTCGTAGTAATCTGCGCGCCAAGTTTTTTATATGCAGGAAACGCGTCCGCTGAGACAGGTCCATCCTGATCCATTAAATATGCCGGGAATAATTCTTGGCGATCTTCGTCGCGTAAGGCAATGAGAAAGATCTGTACAGGCAATAATTGGGCTGCTGCCCTATGGATGGTGGCATAAACTTGTTCAGGGACCAGGCTTGCGACAATCTCCTGACTGATATCAGAGAGGATTGAGAGCTGGCTGGACCGGCGTTGGACACTAGATTCGGTTCTCAGTCGTCGAATTATAGTTGCTGATTGCCTGGCAATGTCCCCCAGGAATCGCTGATCAGACTCGCTGAAGCCATCTACTTGCTTTTTTTCAGCATTCAGTACTCCGATCACCCTTTCCCCGATCTTCAGTGGGATGCATAACTCTGAACGGACTTCACTATCTACTTCAATGTAATTTTGTTCCCGCTGGACATTGGCAACATATATGGGCTCGCCGATGAGAGCTACCTGTCCGCACACCCCCTCTCCGATCGGAATCCATTCAGGTCCTTTCAATTTACCTGCCTCTTGGTAAGAAGGGTGAGTTCTCAACCGCTCAGCCTTTTCATCTACCATAAGCAGGCCAAAATTATCGCAAGTTATCTGATCTCCGATGATGATCATTACCTTTTCGATGAATAAATTCTCATCCGTTGCTTCTGCCCCAGCTGCAGCAACTGCATGAAGACCGGTCAAATGATCCAATCTCTGCTGAAGGGAATGATCCTCATCAGTATCCTGGATGTGAACACGTTGTGGCGTCTTGTCCGAATGGATCCGTTGCCAGATAAGCAGAAAAATTCCCCCAGAGAACAAACCTACCAGTATCCCAGCGATTATTAATTGAAAAGGAGTCCAGTCCATGAGTTTTCGTCCCAGAAGCTGGGAGACGACCGCTTGCTCGTTCGAATAATATTTACATCGTGGCAATAGTTACTTATACAATATTTTCAATCGGTTGGCAACACGCTAAAAGGAAAAAATTTCACTATTTGAGAGTTATGTTCAATGAATCCGCTCATATTTGCAGGAAATTACCAAAATGAATTCGCGATATTCGTTTTTCCCAGGCAGAAACCTTTGTTTTTCCTGACCAATAAAGTAGGTTTTTCTTATAACAAACAAAGCGGAGCTTGTGGTAAGCTAATCCCAAATGACCCAAAATAAATTCTCAAACCAAGATCTCGCCGGGATATTTCAAACGATTGCCAATCTTCTGGAGATCAAGGGTGAAGTCATCTACAAAATCTTGGCTTACCGGAAAGCAGCTGACAGCCTGCGGGATTACGGGGGAAGCGTCTATGATGTCTGGCAAGAAGGTAATCTGACGGATATCCCTGGTGTTGGGAAAGCCATCGCAGAGAAGATCGACGAGCTATACAAAACGGGCCATCTGGAATTCCTGGATAAACTCTCACAGGAAATTCCTCCCAGTTTGACCGAGATGCTGGAGGTTCCTGACCTGGGTCCGAAAAAGGTCGCCTTGTTTTGGAAAGAGCTGGATATCACCGATCTGGCTGGGTTAGAAGCAGCAGCCCGGAAAGGCGAATTACAGAACCTGCCGGGTATGGGGGCGAAATCAGAAGCGAAAGTCTTGGCTGGGATAGAATCGCTGTCCCGGAGGACTGAACGGACTCCATTGTGGAAAGCCTGGCCAGTTGCGGAAGATCTTCTTGGCAAAATAAAACAGGTCCCTGGTGTTGAGAGAGCAGTTGCAGGGGGCAGTTTGCGCAGGATGCGGGAAACAGTAGGGGACCTGGATTTGCTGGTGGCTGCAGAGAATTCCTCCCAGGTCATGGATACTTTCACCAGCCTGCCTGAGGTTCTGCGGGTGACCGGGAAAGGCAAAACGAAATCCAGCGTTGAATTCAATAATGGCTTGCGGGCGCAGCTCTGGGTTCATCCACCAGACCGGTTTGGAACGGCACTCCAGTATGCCAGTGGATCGAAAGGGCACAATGTTCGTTTACGCGAGCTGGCATTGAAGCGGGGTTTGTCGCTATCAGAGCATGCCTTCACTCGTCAGGATGGAAGCGAGATCCTTTGTGCTGACGAAGAACAGGTTTATGAAATTCTCGGGATTCCCTGGATTCCCCCAGAAGCCCGGGAGGATCGGGGTGAAGTACAAGCGGCTTTAGATGGCGTACTTCCTGAATTCATCGAGCTCAGCGATATCCTCTCCGAGCTGCATACGCATTCAACTTGGAGTGATGGTAAGGTGTCCATATTGGATATGGCCAGGGCGGCAAGAGATCGGGGCTATAAAGTTATCGCGGTCACCGACCACTCACCAAGCCTTGGCATCACCCAAGGGCTGAAGATAAAGGATATTCGCAGTCAGCGGGAGGAGATCGCAGCAGCTCAGGAAGCACTGGGTGATTCGATCCTGATATTGCAGGGATCAGAAGTGGAGATCAAAGCCGATGGCTCACTGGATTACCCTGATCAAGTTCTGGCTGAATTTGATATCGTCTTTGCCTCCCTGCATGTAAGCTTGCGGCAACCCAGGGAGCAGGTCACCCAGCGGATGATCAATGCTATTCAAAATCCAAATGTAGATGTGATCGGGCATCCCACAGGTCGCCTGATTCCAGATCGCGAGGGAGCCGACCTTGATATGGAAGCGGTTTTTGCGGCAGCTACCCAATCTGGTGTAGCGATGGAGATCAGTGCGCACCCGGAACGGCTGGATTTAAATGATATTCACGCTCGCCAGGCAATCGAGATGGGAATACCGCTGAGCATCAATACTGACGCGCATTCACCTGGAGAATTGGACCTGATGCATTTTGGGGTGGCGACAGCCCGCAGGGGGTGGGTAGAAGCCAGACAGGTGATCAACACTTGGGAACCTGAAAAATTACTGAGCTGGTTGAGAAACCGCGGATAAACTGATCCAGCCTTGTTCAGCGGCATGGATAGCCATAGTCTGCGTATCTTCGGCGAGGACTAAAGCGCTTCCGAAAGTTGCGGCTTGCTCGGCGAGTAGACGGATTTCTTCTCTGCGTTGGGGCTTATTCATCACACAGCGGATGTATGCCGTCAGGATCCGCTGGGGATAGGATCGCATTACCTGACTGTAGATCTCTGGATCTTCTTCCCCGCTGTCACCAATTAAAATGAACTTAAGATCTGGGAACCTATCTAGTATATAACAAATCGAATCCATTTTATATTTGCGGTTCTTAACTGCATAAATGGATTGGCTTTCAATTCCCCAATTTCTCAAAATGACCGGTCCCAGCGGGATGCCGTGGATCTGAAAGAATTCGCGAAAGAGATCATAGATGTTCCAGGGACTACTGGAAACATAAAAAAGAGGGTTGTCAGCGATTCTTTCCGTACCCTGTTGAAGGGCATTATAGAAATTCGCCACACCCTTGAGAGGTAGCCTAGTGCGTGCGTTTTTTAGGAGAACTGTAAAAACCATCTTCAACCGGCTGGTCACACCGGTGTGAACCACAGTATCATCGATATCACTGATCACACCATATTGGGCTCCAGGGGAGACGATCAAGGCTTTCCCGATGGCTGAAATCCTCTGGTTGCTGGAATTCTTGGGTTCAAGCAGCTCAAGTTCAATGTTTTGCCATCTGCCCTTAAATTGCAGCGTGGTATCGAATAAAAATGAGACTTTGAAGAAGCCTTCTTCATCTGCAGTGACTTCTTGCTCAAGGTCTTGAAACCGGGCTCGAATTCTGGCATACGGGATTTCATCACTTTCAAACCTGCGGTACATATTGAGCAGGTTTGTCCATACTCGGTCTGTTTCGCTGGAGGGTTGGATACCTTTATCCTCGATAACACGGCCTTTCAAATCAAGGAATTTGCCTGAGCCAAATCCCAGATATGGGATAATTATCCATGGCTTCGAACTGTCGATCTTACGATACCTAATCCGATCAAAAAGTATTTCCACTGCATGGACAAACCGGGTAAAACTTTTCTGCCAATCCACGATTTTCGACCACTCCTCATAGTGTGATCTGGATTATAACGGTACAATGGTAAGGTGTTATTAGTGTTTTTTAAGTTATTATTTTGCTATCCTGGCAGCTAGACCTGCTTTGAATGAAAAGTCAATTGACGACGAAGGCGGTGATGCTGGTGGATTTCTAACCGCGAGGTTCCATTGAATTCGAGTGACAATTGAGGACGAATATGGCCAGATATATCGAAAGTCTATTAGGTGAAAGAGAGAAGATCATCTTAATCGCTCACCAACATTGGTTTATTCTGGTGAGGGCAATTGTTTTTGAGATTATCTTGATTTTGATATTAATCACATTGATGATTATCGCCGGAGGGTATTTACCCCAGTTTGCCCTGCTCATTGGTGCCGTGGGAGCAATTCTGATCTTGTTGCCCCTCTCCACCCTGATTCGAGATGTGCTGGATTGGACGAATCGCCAGTATATTGTTACCAACCGGCGCGTCATCCAGATTTCAGGGGTGCTCAACAAGAACGTGATGGATTCTTCACTGGTTAAGGTAACCGATGTAAAGATGGCTCAGTCAGCCTTTGGCCGCCTATTCAATTACGGGGATATCGAAATCCTTACTGCAAGCGAGTTAGGGGTGAATCTATTCAGACGGATTGGAGAGCCGATCATCTTCAAAACAGCCATGCTTAATGCGAAAGAACGTTTGGAGCAGGGCGAAAACCTCATCCCCCCCACCGAGGACATTTTCCAGATTATCGCTAGCCTTGATCGTTTGCTTGAGCTGGGCATCCTTACGGAAGAGGAATTCAAAGACAAGAAGGAAGGTCTTTTAGCCCGGTTGTGAGCATAGCGAAGGGTCGAAAGGGATACTTCTTATAGTGGCATTCTTGAGAGGGCCATACCCAATCGGGTACAGGGATTGGAACAAAATTTCCCAGCGACACGTTATATAATAGAATTTACTGGTTCTTGGTAGGATATAGCTTTCATGAGTTATGGAAGGATGGAGATGATGCAAATACATAGGTCACTTATTGTACTTGCCTTGGTTGCTGTTGGCCTGGTTCTGGTTGGCTGCAATTTACCGGCATCAACAGAACCCCCACCTTTGGATGAGTCAGCTGCCAGTACGGCCGGTGCAGAGACCATCATCGCCCAACTAACGGTGGTTGTGGAAACATTGACTCCGGAAGGAATTGAAAGCCCGGCACCTGAACCGACACAAACCCCCGTTCTCTCAGATCCAACAGACACTGCTGAGCCAACCACAGCACCGACCGAAGCACCAACAGAGCTGCCTGCCACTGCAACCTCAACGGCTGCACCCACGCCAACGCTGGATGCCAACGATCCCAGGGCTGGGTTGGGTGATGCAGCTTTCTCTGACAGTTTCTCTGATGGAAGTAATTGGCCGCTTTACACGGACGATCACGTATCTTTCGAGGTAAAGGATTCAAAATTAATGATGACTGCATTCAACCCTGACAAGTACAACGGTTGGATGCTCACTTGGCCCGTGGTGAGTGATTTTTATATAGAGATGCTTGCTGAAACAAAGCAGTGTTCCGGGAAAGATCAATTCGGTGTGATGGTTCGGGCGGTGAAGACTGAAAAAGGGTATATCGGCTACTTGTATGGTGTATCTTGCGATGGTCATTATTCTCTACGCCGCTGGGATGGGCAAAAATACGTGCAGCTCATCGATTGGACGCCAAGCGAACAGCTCAATGCAGGCGCAAATCAAACCAACCGTATTGGACTGATGGCGAATGGAAATAAATTCTCTCTATACGGAAATGGAAAACTGATTGGTGAGTATCAGGATGACACCCACCCAGAAGGCAGATTTGGCGTTTTCATTGGCTCCGCAGCTACCTCGAACGTGCAAGTCCTGGTGGACGAAATTGCTTACTGGGATTTGCCATAGGAATAAATCAGCGAATCCCGTCTATCTGTGTAGGTTCAATATCGCAACCTGGAAGACATTTACCTTCCAGGTTGTTCTATTGATGGTATTGATTGTGCTGCGAAAAGTATATCTTATGAAACACAACCTGCACATTCTTGAAGCACACTGTGTGTTTTCCAGAAGCGGGGGATGATCCAGGCCGAGACAGTCTGGGTGCTCAATAATTTGCAGGGAAACTCTTCTCACAATTGAGATCAGCGAGTATAGTTTTACCAGAATAGCCCCGTGGATTAAACGGAGGAGATTAAAATGAAATTCCGGAGATTTGGACGAACTGGATGGAAAGTCAGCGAGATCGGTTATGGGATGTGGGGGATGGGAGGTTGGAAAGGTTCAGATGATAAGCAATCACTCGAATCCCTGCAAAAAGCCGTCGACCTGGGGTGCAATTTTTTTGATACTGCCTGGGCATATGGATCGGGGCACAGTGAAAAATTGCTCGACCAGCTGATCAAAGAAAATCCTGGCGAAAAACTTTATACTGCGACGAAGATCCCACCCAAGAATTGGAAGTGGCCGAGTCGCAGGGAATATACCCTGGAGAACTGTTTTCCTCCCGAGCATATTGATCGATATGTTCAGCTCAGTCGAGAGAACATTGGTGTAGAGATGATTGACTTGATCCAATTCCACACCTGGGAAGATAGCTGGCTGAATGACCGCCGATGGGTGAAGAAACTGGAAGAACTACGCCAGGCAGGTAAGATTTCTGCGATCGGTATCAGTATCAACCGCTGGGAACCTTGGAACGGGGTTAAAGCAGTCCGTTCGGGTTTGATCGACGCAGTCCAGGTGATATACAACATCTTTGATCAGAATCCTGAGGACGAGTTAATTCCAGCTTGTGAGGAAATGGATGTGGCCGTTATCGCCAGGGTTCCCTTTGACGAAGGCACCCTGACTGGCAACCTGACGTTGGAAAGCACTTGGCCGGATGGTGATTGGCGAAATTCCTATTTTGTACCGGAGAATCTCAAATCCAGCGTTGAGCATGCTGAGCGATTGAAACCGCTGGTTCCTGCAGGTATGACGATGCCTGATATGGCCCTGCGTTTTATTCTAAATAATGCAGTTGTCAGCACCATCATCCCAGGAATGCGTAAGGTTGAGCACGTTGAGGGTAATATCGCATCCAGCGATAAAGGTCCCCTGCCAGTTTCGCTGCAGGCTGAGCTCAAAAAACATCGCTGGGATCGAACACCCACGGATTGGTCGCAATAAATTCGTTTTTTTTAGAGGGGGTAGAAATCGGTTCTCAACCGCTGGGTTACTCGTCTAACCATTCTGCGTTTCCCTGTGCTGCCAGGACCATGATATGGTCAACTGCCTGCCGAGAGAAGCCTAAGTGCCGCAACCAGTAATGCCAGCTACCTGGTGGAATTCTTCGATCTGGAAAGTGTTCCTCCAACTTCTGATTTGTCCGGTAAATCGGATTGTTTGGAAATAGCTTAAGCAGCAACTTGCCAGCATTTTGTGGCGAATTTTCTGTCATGGTGGCAAGGAGGTCGCGAATAGTGCCGGGTCTGGTTTCAATTTCCGCTTGCTGTTGGGATGTTTCATTACCGGCGGGGAATTTGGCAGCAGTCAGATCGTATTCCACGGTGAAGCTCACCAGGTAGGCAATCAATTCCATGTAATTCGTCGAATCCCCTATCCAGCGTCCCCCAATCCTGGGCCGTAGTGAACCGCTGGGCCAATAATGAGGTTGGTTCATTTCGCGCTGCAGTACGTGAATGAGCTCGTGAGCAACCTTGGCCACGGCTGCTGGACTCATGATCTGTCCCTGCCCTTGAAAATCAGAATCAAGAACGATCAATCCCCGCCAGGGAGCGATACCACTGCCACCAGTGTTCATGAAAATTACGCGCACCTTGCGCGCCATGAACATCCTGGCCAGTTCGAATCCGATTAATGAGACGGGGGAGGTTGTTTTATAATCGGCCGCCAGATCTGATCGTGATTCCTTGCTTGGAATTAACGCAGATAGAACTTTCAAGCTGGGGGTGATCGGACCATCCTCGGGATAACCGGGCTTTTGAGACTTGATTCTTATACCTTTTCTGAGGATATTGGCTATATTCATCAAAAGTATTTGTTATGGATAAGCGAGCTGCAAACAGATTGCAGATTTTTTATCCCGCTGTGGTCTGCTATGGTTTCGCTGGTGCACTTGTTGGGATAGATTGTAACTTACCTGCTTCACTGCTAAAATATGCCTTTGGTTTTGCCATGACCCTGGCTTGGATCTCTAGAATGGTCCTCCAATGGGAGAATTTTAAACGAACTGATGGATGCCAACAATAGGTACCCGGCAATTAGCCCCTCAGGGGCTGAATTTCTTTCAGGGATAAAAGCTGAGCTCCCGCTGGTGCTCGGTGTCATTCCGTTTGGCATGATCTACGGTATCCTTGCGCTGAGTGTTGGTGTGCCGGCCTCCGTCGCCCAGGGGATGTCGGTGATTATATTTGCAGGCTCATCCCAATTTGTTTCTGCTCAGCTATTTGGATTGAGTGTCCCGGCGATCATCAACATATTTACAGTAGGATTGATTAATCTGCGTCATGCCCTGTACAGTGCTTCGGTTGCACCTTACCTGCAGAAGCTGCCCTGGCGCTGGAAGTGGATTCTGGCATATTTGTTAACTGATGAGGCGTACGCAGTATCTATTATTCACTACCAGCAGGATGGCAACAAGCGGTACAAGCACTGGTTTTTCCTGGGTGCGGGATTGACATTGTGGTCTACTTGGCAGCTTTCTACAGCAGCAGGTATATTTCTCGGTGCTTCTATTCCTGCCAGCTGGTCGCTTGATTTCACCCTGGCGTTGACCTTCATCGCCTTGGTTGTCCCGGCGCTTAAGGATAGAGCAAGTGTTGCTGCTGCGCTCTCAGCCGGTTTAGTATCACTCCTCCTATTCAGCTTGCCATTGAAACTGGGTTTATTCGTTGCTGCGGTTATCGGGATTCTGGTTGGCGTGATGGTTGAAAGGAAAACAGGATGATCTGGCTGACAATCATCGCCGCTGGTGTATTAACCTTTGCAACCAGGCTTTCCTTTATTCTGCTTTATGGTCAGATCCGTATGCCCGCCTTTATGGAGCGTGCGCTTCGTTTTGTCCCCGCAGCTGTTCTCACGGCGATATTCTTCCCAGAGCTGATGGTTAATGAGGGAGACTTGGTCCTTTCCATCGTGAATCCCCGCCTGCTGGCAGGTTTGCTGGCCATCGTGGTTGCCTGGCGGACAAAAAATGTGATTTATACAATCACTATTGGGATGATCACACTTTGGATATTGCAATACCTGTCAAGTTGACAAAAATTCGATGAAGTAAGAAAAAAGTGAAAACAAATGAAGAAATTTACTACACCAATAACACCTTTACCTGAACCGTTGAGCGGATTGATTAGCGGGACGTTCGCCCACTACACGATCACAGAACGCTTCCCCAAAATTGTAAAGGAGACTCTCGCGGCTAATGATTTTCCACGTTGGGTGGTTGAAAATCTAGAATCCCTAATTGCAGAGATACCGCTCACTGCTCTCAGCCAGCTGGATGATCCTGCAGCAGCGGATAAAGAGGCTTGGCAGCGCGATTTAACACCTTATCTTGGAAAGAATTGGTTGGAAGTTCCATGGTTCTTCGCCGAAATGTATTTTTACCGGCGGATAATCGCTGGGATTGGGTTCCACGGGTCAGGTGAGATGCATGGATACGACCCCTTTCTTAGGCAGAAAGAACGATTATTAACCATGGCCAACGATTCGATTGCCAGACTTGGCGATCACCTGGAGAAAGCACTTTACACCCTGAAGGAAAACTCGAAGGAACGCTGTGCTGATCTTCAAGAGCTTTTGGTGTCCAATGTGTGGGGAAACCAGGGGGACCTGAGTATGTGGTCAGCAGATGATCAACGCCCTGACCACCAGGATAAAAATGTCCAGCGTAGCAACCTCTTGGTAGATGATTCGGAGAAAATCTGTAATTTTCTAATGACCTCCCAGGATCAGGCGATGCGGGTAGATTTTATCCTGGACAACTATGGTCCTGAGCTGGTTCATGATATTGGATTGGCTGATTATCTGCTCAGCGCAAATCAATTTTCAACAGTCCGTTTTCATGCGAAGCCGACACCGCACTATGTTTCTGATGCCATGATCAAAGATGTACACAGCACACTCAAATACCTGGCTGAGAGACCGCAAAGAGCTGTTCAGGCTGTGGCGGAGCGGGTGAATGGATATCTTCAATCTGGCCGTCTGGAATTAACCGATGATTATTTTTGGACTTCGCCATTATATTTTTGGGAGATGCCGGAGAGCTTGCACCAGGAACTAGGTAAAGCGGATTTGGTGATCTCCAAAGGTGATGCCAATTACCGCCGCCTGGCCGGGGATTTGACCTGGCCCCCCACCACTGCGTTCAATGAGGTTATGCGCTATTTCCCGACTTCGCTTATGGCACTACGAGTATTGAAAGCAGAACTTGCGCTCGGGTTATCGCCACAGCAAGTGCAGGTCCTGGATGAACAGGACCCGGATTGGAGATTCAACGGTAATTGGGCCGTTATCCAATTGATGGAGATCTAATCGAAGACTGGATTCCTCAGCTCGTATTCCCAACTTGGGGGGCTGATCCAAAGGAACTTCTCGTTCTGTAGGTGCGATATATTTCCTGGAAAAGCGCAAATG
>CP070764.1:1929145-1972495 GCA_020349245.1 Chloroflexota bacterium
AAGGTGCCGATGGAATATCCCGCCTGTTCCGCGATCGAGTTGACATTGGCTTTATCGAAGCCATCAAGAGCCAGAGCACTGGTCGCTGCTTTAAGCAACCGCTGGCGGGTTTCGTTCATCAATTTTTCGCGTTTTGCTTCCTGATAACGAGGCATTCTGCTTTCTCCTTAAACTGAGTGAGTATTCACTCAGATTATAACAAAATTAGCTTGGCTTGTCAATCATGAGTTTGACCAACCAAGTTACTTCGTAATTGACTTCAAATAAAAATCAGCATCAAGGCTGCAATTATCAGTAAACCCGTTATGATCCAATCAAAAGTTGTCTTATCAACCTTGTCGGCTCCCCACCGCCCTACCCACACGCCAAAGGGCACCAATGGTAGTAACCATGCGATTTGCCTCAGCTGAAGCCAATCGAACAAACCCGCATACCAGTAATATGGAACTTTAATCCAGTTGAGTAGGAAAAAGAAGATCGCGGAAGTAGCAATAAACACCCTTGGGGTGACATTCTGGAGCAACAGATAGATAGAGACTGGAGGACCGCCTGTGTGTGCCAAAGCGGAAGAGAATCCAGTGACAGTTCCCGCGAGCAGGCCATGCCAGTTGTGAGGCTTGTACTTTAAATAACCCTGGACACGGTTTTCAAAGATCTTATATAGAGAAAAAACTAACACGATTAAACCTAAAGCCGTTCTTAAGGACTCGGTTGGCGCACTCGTGATAAAAAAAGTGCCGATCGTGACTCCCACAATTGCACCAGGAATCAGCAGCAGCACGAACTTACCATTCCACCGGCGCCAGTGAAATGACACCGCAAAGATATCCGCCAACATCAAGATCGGTAAAACTAATCCAATAACCTGGTCCGCGGGCATAACCAAGGCCAGCATGGGAGTCGCCAGAGCTCCCAGAGTCCCCCCCAACCCGCCTTTGGCAAGACCAATCATAAAAGCTACCAAAGCCACCATGAGATAAAAAACAATCGGGTCAACGGCCATGCTGGTTCACCTCTCCATTTACGAGCTGGAGCTCCTGCATCCGTTTCAGGGTGGGCACACCTTCCATGTCCCAGCCCATAATTCGATAATACTCATCCAGCATTGCGGCCAGCTCGACGATGTGCCCATCTGCAGGACCACCGACCATGGGTTGGGTCAAGTTGCGCGCCGGAAGCGTATCAGCTGCTCGTTGGAAACCCTCGCGAACATTGATAGCTCGGGCTAAAGTTGATATTCGTTCACCCACCAGCTCCAGGTCCCCCACGGTTGGATAATCAAAACCCGTTGCGGCGGTGACCAGCTGCCAGAGCTCTTTGAGTTTCATACCATATCCTGGGAAATAGCAGAGGCAGGCACTGTCCCAAACCGCTTTATCTGCCTGGTGATCACGGAAAAGCTGGGGTTTCCCTTCGATAGTCAGCGGATCAGCAGACCCGCTGAAGAGCTCACCCAAGGGTGCCCCGCGCAGATGACAGGCACCGCGTTCAGAGACTGCATACGCCAGGGCAGTGCCCTTGGCAGCATTGGGATGGTAAGCCGGCATCTCCAAACCCTTGACATGCATGGCGAACGGCTGAGCTTCAGGATACTCTCCTGCTATTGAAGCAACTCCCTGGGCCAGCCATTCTCCACAGCCTTCAACCTTGGCCATCTTTTCCATCAGCGCCAAAGCAGCCGAGGCATCTCCAAAGCGGGGAGCGATACCATCCAAATCGCTTGATTTGATCAGATCGCGTTCAAACATCTCCATCACAAACCCAATCACCGCTCCGGCACTGATGGTATCTAAGCCATATTCATCGCACCACCAATTCAAGCGGATGATGGTCTCTCGATCGCCGATAGCGCAGTTGGGACCAAAAGCGTATGTGGTTTCGTACTCAGGTCCTTCAATAACAATGCCATCCTCGAGAGGGCGAGTATATTTTCCGCAGGCGATTGGACAGCCAAAGCAGGCATAATCTTTGATCCAGTCATGCTTCCTGAACGAATCCCCGGAGAGGGCATCAGCAGCCTCAAATCGACCGCTCTGGAAATTTCTGGTCGGCAACGCTCCCATGACATCGATGATCTCAAGAATATTAACCGTACCCTCTTGGTTGAGCAAAGTCGTTTCACTGGACATGCGTACTGCCCGGAAAGCGAGTTGGAGTGCACGGTTGTATCGTTGTGGATCGTGGACTTTCACCAATCCGCTCCCTCGAACCAGGATGGTTTTCAAATTCTTGGAACCCATAACCGCGCCTACCCCACCCCTGGCCAAGGTACGAGTATCATTGAATATCCCGGCTAAATTACGCAGCTTCTCACCAGGTGGCCCGATGGAAAGCGACTGCCATCCATCACCAAACTCCTCATGCAGTACTCGAGATGTTTCCGAGATATTTAAACCCCACAAATGCTCCGCCGGCTTCAATTCGACCTGTCCATCCTCGATAAGCAGGGCTAGCGGTTCATCAGCTGCCCCGGTCAGGACGAGCGCATCGTAGCCAGCATACTTGAGCATCTGTCCCCAATACCCACCACAATACGAGTCGCTGTAAGTTTTGGTAGCCGGGCTGATAGTCGTGGATCCAAAACGACCGGCGGTCGGAGCAGTTGTCCCAGTTAGGGGACCATTATGAAAGATGAGCTGGTTTTCCGGAGAAAGTGGCGTGGCCCCTGGAGAGCCTTCATGGTATAGCATCCAGGCTCCCAAACCTTTCCCTCCCAGGATAAGCGGCATAGCCTCAGTTGGTAAAGGTGAACTCTCGATTTTTCTGGCTGACAAATCAATTCGCAACACCCGGTTGCAGTAGCCTCTTTTCTGCAGGTCCATCAGGCCAGCTCCTTCCGTTCAGCAACAAAGATCGCATTCGTTGGACAGATGGCAGTACATTCAGGTTCTCCGCCACACAGATCACAAACCACTGGATACCAATCCAGGTTTTCGCCTGAAGCAATGCGGATGCCATCTTCACTATGGATAATTACCTCGGTTGGACATATTTTGACACACTCATCACAGGCGGTACACAGATCAACCAGCAGCTCAACTGCTCCTGATTGGCTGTGCCAGCGCAGGGCTTCTGTCGGGCAGACATCCAAACACTTCTTGCAAAGTGTACAGAACATGACCCGGTACTGCCCATGTTTTCTCCCCGGCTCAATCCGCAAACGAGAAAGCTTGGTACCAAAATCAAAGGTATCGTGGCTGGCTACACAAGCCACTACACATAGTTGGCAGCCCGTACACTTGGCAGGATGAGCTTTCAGGCGCAGGTAGTCCCAGGTCTCAGTTCGCAGGGCGCGGTCGATTGACCAATTGTGATGTGCAATCCCACATAACTGGGCAACCATGTTCTCTGGATCAGGTGATTTGGTAACATTGCGGCCCATCAGGCAGCCACTGCCCCCGGCCTGCAACCCTTCCGCAAACAGCTCCAGTGCATCCCGCTCGTTATCCGAGCGAGCACCGCCTAATACCAGTACCGGTACCCCTGCTACCTCAACCAGGTTTCTAAAGGTTTCAACATCCCCGGTATAAGGGATTTTCAAGGCATCAGCGCCGAGTTCAACTGCCATGCGGGCGCCCAAGGTGAGAATCTCGACCACATTCGCACCGGTAACCTGGCCCCCATATGCCAAAGGTTCAATAATACACGGCAATCCTACCTGGTGGCATTCACGAACAAAACGGGAGCAGACCTCGACACCAGTGGTCTCCACTCGATCGTTATAGCCCTGGAAAAGATAGATCGTGATCGCAGTCGCGCCCAAATCGAGTGCTTGCTGGGCGGTAATGACCTTCTGGTGAGTAAGCAGACGCTGCGGCACAGCATTGGCGACATTGGAGGTTCCCAACCGAGGCATATTCATCCAATCCGCCCTGACAATTAAAGCCGGACCCTCGCGACCCTGGAAAAGGGGAGCCAAACGCAGTGCCTGGCCTGGGCTGAGCAAGATTCCATCCACGCCTCCCCGAATCACTGCTTCGGTTACTGGACGCAGGTTGACCACATTCGGAGTAACATCGCTCATATAACCATGGTCAGCCGCCACACAAACCGCTCGTCCATCCCCGTGGCGATTAAACAACCTATCCATGCGAGCCTGTAACCCAGCGTTCATAAAGCACCTCTTACCATTATGTCTCAGATCCCTGTAGGTGGATTTGTGCACTGATTTTTTCGAGTGTCGCTTCTGTATCTTTTTCGAGAAAAATCTGTTGATCAAGCCAGAGCCCGACTCCACCCATCTGCAAGGCTTCTCCAAGCTCAGCCTGGTAGTGATCCAAACCCGAAGGCTTTATCCATACTGGTATCCCTGCCGCCATCGCCAAGATAATATGGAATGATTCGCGGTCCGTCCAGGGGACTGCCACACCATCCGCCCCACCCTCCAGGGCATACGAAACTCCCAGCTGAACTGCTTTACTGCCCAGGACAACCCGCGGACCAATCGCCTGGACATCGACGATCAGCGGCATTCCAACCTTATTCCCCTCGAGAGCTAACTGGACCGTGTTGCGCAGGCAGCCTGCCTCAACCTGTTCTTCAAAACCAAGCAGAAAATAAGTCACCATCGCACTGGCGCCTAAATCGAGGGCATCAACTGGCGTAAGCAGCGGGATATGGCTGATCGTATCCGGGGGAAGGACAAAATCAGGTCCCCGCAGTGCATTGGTCCAATCCACCCGTACCAATAGGGCAGCATCACGGCGGGTACGCCCGGAGAGCTTCCCAGCCTGACCAGGGCTGACTACAAGCCCGTCCACCAGGGGCAAAACAGGCTGGATGGCCGGCGTGAATTGCTCCAATCCAGGTAAGGGCCCCAGGGATAGACCTGCGCTGGCATCAACGATCAAGCTGTGTTCATTACCAGGATGGATAAATTCTCGTAATCGATAAATTTTGCTCTGCATAGAAATCACCTTCAACTTTCGTGCCGAGAACCTTCTGTCGCTCTACCAAGAAACCGCGGGCCTGTCAGTCTAATGCCGTGCAATCCAGGTGGGCGTCAACTTCAATAGCATGGCGGCTCAACCAGCCAAATAGGGGATCAGCTGCGGTCCTTCCGGCATGACACAGATGCGGGCTGCCCGACCGTACTTTTCCTGCAGCTGGGCAACAGCTTGCTCGATATTTCGGCAGGGTGTAAAGAGCGCTTGGCGGATTTGTTCATCGCTAAGCCCATCGCTGTATACATACACTTCAGCTTTATTTTGTATTTGGGCCTGGATCTGCACCTGCCATTGGTCTTGCACGCAAAATCCTGGCTGGGAGATCAGATCCATGATGCCTTGCGGCGAACCTGCTTTTGAGAGTAGCGCAGCATACTGACCGTGATTTGGAAGCCCATCCTCGCAGGCTGCGGCGATGATGATGCTCCCTCCCTGGCGAACCACCTGGCTGGCAGCACTCATCCCTTTGACGGATTGATATAAATTCTGGTCGAGGGGATAACCGCTGTTCGTTGTGATCACGATATCAAAAGGCTCGCTCACCGCAACCATCGCATTCTGTTTTACATAAGCACAACCCCGGGCATGCGCTGCGAGCATCTCTCCGGCAAAGACTGCTGTAATCTCCTGCCCGGCATTGAGGGCGACATTTAACAAAAACGTGGGGTTTGTTCGCAGTGCAACTTCCCGCATTTCCTCCCAGATTGGATTACCAATCGTGATCCCCCAAGCGGCTTGCGGATGGGCGATCATATCCAAGCCGTGATTGCTGAAAACACTTTCGCTACCCGCAAGTGAAGGCAGGATCGCCTTAGGGCCTCCACTAAAACCTGCAAAAAAATGTGGCTCGATAAAACCTGTCAGGATTCTTACATCGGCTTCCATGTAATAACGGTTGACCCGCACCGGGTTGCCCAGCGAGGTCGCACCCAGAGAAAGCAAATCTCGGTCATTGTTGCAGTCGTGCTGCCTGCATTGATAATTATCCACGATCCAATCGCCCAGCAGCTGGCGGAGCTCTTTTTCAGTCTGCGATCGGTGGGTGCCCAATCCATTTAATAGAGTGATATCTGCTGGCCGGACACCCAAGCTGGTAAGCTCCTCCAACAATACGGGCAGTATGCGCCAATTCGGGGTCGCCCGGGTAATGTCTGTATGCACCACGACCACCTTATCTCCCATTTTGACCAGTTCTGAGAGAGGAGCAGAAGCAATCGGCTCGCGCAAGGATCTTCGGATTGCCCCAGATTCATCGCCCAAACCCGGAACGAAACGGGTCTCCAATACGTCCACCGTTCCGGGTAGATCCACGATAAGACCCTGCCGTCCATATTTTAGAGAGATTTTCATCTTTAGGATTCAAACCAGGGTTTTCCACGCTCGTCGGTGAGCACCAGCTCGCGCAGAGCACCAACACCTTTCTCCAATCCTTCTCGTAATGACATCAGGCTGTCTTCGTGTTCCATGGATAAGACATAATCATAACCAACCAGGCGCAAATTGCTGACCAGGTCTTTCCAGAACTTGAGATCATGTCCATAGCCAACCGTGCGGAATATCCAGGCGCGATGGGCTTCGTCTGCGTACGGTTTGGTATCCAAGACTCCGTTGACCGGCGTGTTTACCGGATCGATTATCGTATCCTTGGCATGTACATGAAAGATGGATTCTCCCAATTCGCGCACGGCAAATATTGGATCGATCCCCTGCCAAAACAGGTGGCTCGGATCAAAATTAACCCCAATCTCGGGACCGACAGCAGCACGCAGGCGTAATAAGGTTTCCGGATTGTAGACCGCGAATCCCGGATGCATCTCCAAGGCGATCATGTCCACACCGTGTTCCCTGCAGAAGCGAACCTCCTCCTGCCAGTAGGGAATCACCTTCTCTTGCCACTGCCACTCAAGGATGCGGAGAAAATCCGGCGGCCAGGGGCAGGTGACCCAATTAGGATACTTACTGTTTTCACTATCACCAGGGCACCCAGAGAAGGTAACCACCCGCTTCACACCCAGTTTTTCCGCAACCCTGACCGTATTGCGGAACTCTTCCGCGTGCAGCCGGGCGACAGCTGGATCAGGATGCAGCGGATTTCCATGACAGCTCAATGCACTGATCTCCAAGCCATGATCTGCGACCATTTTTTTCCAATCAGCAAGCTTTTTCGAATCTGCCAGCAGCTCCAATGGTTTGCAATACGACTCCCCTAATTCAGCCACATAGCCACCCGAGCCAATTTCAACCGCTTCAGCACCCACTCCTGCAATCCAATCCAGCGCTTGATCAAAAGGTAATAAATCTTGGAAGACAAAACTAAATACACCGACTTTCATTGAAGGCCTCCTGTTAATCAAATGTGGGGGCTGTTTTCCAGCCCCCACCGGAGCGGCGATCGATTATACGACTCTATCCACGAATTCCCTTGTGTGGACATTGACTTCCACCTTCTGGAGTTCAAGAACTCCTCTTGCAACATGCTCTGATAAGCGTCTAAAAGCCTCTTCACCTTTCTCTTTTGTAGCTCGCAGCGGGTTACCGATCACGCCTGTCTCGATAAATTCATGATGGTCCATGGGGAAGGTGAAATACTTATAGCCTTCAAATTCAACGTCAGGCATACCATCTTTCTTTTCAAAACTCTTCGGCAGGAAATCTGGAATGTGAGCCCTGGTGAAATTCGCCCGATCCATGCGTACATAGTGCTCGTTCCAAGCCAGGTCCTGAGAAGTTTCCAGCTCACTGGAATGCCAGCCAGGGGTCTCCTCCCAGGGATTCTCCATCAAACCTTCCAGGATGCCCACATAATTTTCCATGTAGGGTTTGACAAACGAAATCAGCGCGCCAGTTTCATATCGCAACTGCCGGAGAACTGGATCGATCACCTTGACATTCGAACCGTGACCGTTAATAAATATGATCCGGTTGAAGCCATGATGAATCAGGCTGCGTCCCACATCATGAACCAATCCGAGCAGCACACTGCTGCGGATTGTGATCGTGCCTCGCCCCATGCCAGGAGAATACATATGCTGTGGTGAATACCCGGTCCAGATGGGGGGGGTATGGATCACCGCGATCATCTCTGCCACCCGCCGGGATACCTCCACACAGGTGATCGTATACGTATAAATAGGCAAGTGGGGTCCATGCTGCTCGAAGCTGGCCATGGGCACTAGGATTGTATCTTTTACTTTCAGGTATTCCTGCACATCCGTGAAGGACAGGTTCCCCAGATCCCAGGAGAGGAACTTGTCCCGAAATTCTTGATCCCCTTCAGTGAGATGGGTAAGATCTTTATAATCTCTCCCGTTATCAGCGATCATGATAATTTCTCCTTGTTCATCAACTTGATAAATTGATCGGCGACCTCCTGACCAAACAGGGGGTCATTTACGTGTCTTCCATAGGTGATTACTGGTATGTCCTCCCGGATCTCTGCGCGCAAGACAGCCAGGAAGGCAGCATCTGCCTCCGGATTCCAGAAAGGACCGTCGGGCACATTGGGGATCGATAACCCCTGGGTGGGAACGGCCAGCTCGATTGGACCACGCGCCAGATTCAATCGTTCGGCAAATAAATGTCCCAAGGCACGCATCTCCTCGTGTGAAGCCCGGACCAAGGTATATTCAGGGTTGTGGTCATATACTGGACGACCTAGCAATTCATCCGGGATGGAACCGGCGTGAAAAACGCTGAAATCGATACACCCGGGGACAACAACCTGCGGTAAACCCAGGAGACCCACTCTTTTTAGCCGCTCGGGGCCTCCATCATGGATTCCACCGGTCATAGGATCGTAGGTCTCATTGGTGGTGAAATCAATCACGCCTACAAACTGTCCCGCTTCAGCGAGCTCTTCCATAGCGGGTCCCCCAACACCATTTGAGTGGAAAATGACCGCCTCGTATCCCGCTTCTGCGAGTCGATCTTTCAGAGCCATCACAGCCCGGGTGGTATTTCCCAGCATCGTGACTGCTACATACCGATCCGTTGGACTCGGTTTTTGCAATTCATGACCGTGCTCAACCAGCCCTTTCAAGGCTGCGGCAACGTTGTCAAATATCGTCCTGGCAATCGGGTTCAGCCCTAGAATATCGACAATTGAATGCACAACCATGATATCGCTGGTCCCGACCAGTGGATCGAAGTAATGCTTCCCCGAGGCGATCGGGGAAACAAGAACTTTGGGCACGCCAACCGGCAGCTGCATCATCGCGGCTGCACCCATCACGGCACCTTCTGCGCCACCCATGCTGGTGATCGCCTGCAGCTTGCCCGTTTTGTACAGCTCCAGAGTGAGTACCACCAACGCCTCCCGCATCCCGTGGACGGCTTTTCCCCGGCTACCTGCATTTCGGAGTGCCTCGATAGTCGTCCCGCCATAAGATGCGGCTTCGGCACGACTTATATCGGGAACAATACCCAGTGGCTCTCCCAGAATCCCCGAATCGATCACTGTTGTTTGCAACCCGAGTTCCTGAATCCGATCGCGCAAATAAGCAATTTCCGGACCTTTGGTGTCAAGCGTCCCAATGATGACTACATTTTTTCCCATATCGACTCCTCTTGGTCTGTTGACCAAGTAAATATACCAACTGACCGATTTGGGTCAGAAAGGGGGATAGCGTGTCCAGCAAAAGGAGGGAGATTAGAACGGACGCGGTTCGAAGCAACCCCTCCAAGCAGAATAACCGAGAAATTCTTCTGTGCAGCGGGATACCACACCAATGTATCGCCTTGCTTAGATTTCTCGTTTCCCCTTCTCCTCCGGGGAGGAGAAGGGGAATTTCTCAGGATTTCACCCTGGGATCAAACCTGGCTGAGGTCTGTCCGGGAACTGATCTCAAATGAGTGGAAGAAGAGTCTGGGCGCAAACCTCGACCTGCCAGCTGTAGAACTCTTCAGTCAGCAAGCTGGAACCATGCTCTTCGATGAATTTTTTCTGCTCAGGTGAAATATCCACGGGGTTGGTTTCGATCGCATCTGGGTATGGATTGGCGGGAGTGCGATCAATGGGTGCCACGAATTCTACCGTCAAGGCGCCATCATAACCGATCTCTTTCAATGTCCCAACCAGCTGCTTCCAATCCCAATGACCTTGACCACAAGCAAACCGGTTCGTATCTGCTACATGGAAATCGACCAGACGGCCTTTCGCTGAGCGGATCGACTCGTATGGATCGGCTTCTTCGATATTCAGATGGAAAGCATCCAGGCAGACACCACAATCCGGCGCCACGGCTTCAGCCAGAGCCAATGCTTGAGCGGTGCGAGAACAGAAGTAAGTCTCAAAGCGGTTGATCGGCTCGACCGCCAGCACAACCCCTTCTTTCTTACCCCAGTCATAGCATTCCTTCAAGCTTTCTACCGCCCACTGCCATTCTTCTTCAGGTGGGCCATCAGGAAGGATCTTACCAACGGTCGCGGGCACGATCGTCATCTCGTATCCTTCCAGTTCCTTGACCATCGTGATGCAGTCTTTGGTGTATTGAACGGACTTGGCTCTTTGGGCCTCATCCTTAGCCACCAGATTGCGGTCTTCGAGCATCAAGGTGACCGAACCCCAACAGCGAATGCCATTTTCCTTGAGTACCTTCCGGACCTCTTTTGTGTCGTAGATATAAGGCTCACCGCTGATCTCGATGCTTTCATAACCATATTTCGCCAGCCGACGAATGGTTACGTCAATCGGTTCAGCCCTCATCCAGTTGTGCATTGATAGATGCATTTTCTTACCTCCTGTTGAAAAATAAATTTTTGGAATCTACTAGTTAATTATGCGAGTTGGTTGTACTCGCTCTCAGACCAGGTTGTACCTGTGTTGCAATGAGTCTATTCCAACCGGTCAAATAGCAGTTCGTAAAGGCCCTTAACCTGCAGGTCAAATTTCTCTGCCATACTATCTAATTGTTTTAATGTCCCAGGATCATCACTGATCAGCAGTTTCGCACCACTGCGCCGGGCATCCTCGAGCCTTGCTGCGGTAAGCTTTTCTGCAATATCCGGCTTGGTAAACTGAAGTCCAGTACTGCCAACGGGGTGGGCGCGCTCCTGCCGCCAGAAGAGCTCGTGAGCATTACCAGGGAAAATCGCCGACAGTAGCTGCCTGGGTGCTGCATGCCTATCCGGAACTCGCACTGCGTGGGTTGGATCCACATAGGCGTAGCTCGTTGTGTCGCTTGTTTTCTTGAATGAGATTTCACCTCCTTCTAAATTGCTTGCCAAAACCGTGGTTAATTCCAATAATTCAACATCACCCGGAAATTCAATCCCCAGACGCTCATCATACAATTGATTGAAAGTGAAGTAATCACCGGGAGAAAGAACCAGTAAACGCTTTGCACTGCTGAGCCGCAGTTCTTCCAGGGTTGCTTCAGCAAGTTTTTTCGCGGTATCCAGCAGTCCCAAGGAGCTGGCCAAATAGCCATTGCTGCGTCCGACTCCGATCATAACAGGATGGATCCCCAGGGAAGCCAATAAATCGCTGGACGCTTTAACTGCCTTTGGCCAGAGATATTGTGCCTCGTCACCGATGAACAGGGCAACCTCGCCTTCTCCAGCGACGACACCTGGCTTCCGTTCAGCAAATGGGGTGCCGTACTCACGGAGGACCTTATCCAGTTCGTAAACAACAGTGGGGGCGCGCTGCAGTTTAACAATTTCCGCTCGCGTAGCTGCAATGGCTTCCGGCAACGGCTGTTGGGTTGCACAGTGTGCGCGCGAATTGCCATGATCTGGGGCACTGTATATCACGTCCACTGTGTCCTGATCCCAGTCCAGGAGTCCCCGCTGGACAGAGGCGATCACCAGCGCCCAACCGTGCGGGGAAAGGGTTTCCTTGTGCGTCACATACTCAACCGAGGCAATATGGCGGCACATCAAGCAGTAGCGACAGTTTTCTATCGTGTCTATGACTGATTCGATCGGCATGCCATCCTTCCGTATCATATTTTCCTTGATGATTTCCGGGAAAGAACCGTTAAAAGCCAAATCCAGTCTTTCCAGGATTCATGATCCCATTTGGATCGAGGGATTTCTTTAGTTTCAGCATCATTGGCCAAGCTTCCCCATACTGCTTGCGCATATAACGGGAGAGCTTCAGACCAACGCCGTGATGTTCATTGATCATGCCACCATTAGCGATCACGGCCTGCATCGCCGTATTCCAGATCTGGTTGTGCAGCCGCAATGCATCCTGGGCATCCTCCGGGGGATCTTCCACGATGAAACGGGAATACAGCATCACGCCCCAATGAAACCAGTGAGAAAAATGCCCAATGAACTTTATCCCCAGGTCTGCAAAACCCTCTTCGACTGCCCTTTTTTCTGCCCAATAAAGGTTTTCGATCTTGTCATAGGTGGTGACCGTTTCAGTCGTTCCATACATCCAGGGCAATTTCAGGTTTTGGGGAGGATAATAGAAATCATAGCGATGCTCCCACCACTTCTCCCCGGGTTCACGTCCTAAGTCCTGTGCTTCCAGGGCAGAACAGATTTGCATGGCTTTCTTTTCCTGCAGCGCGGCGAGTTCTGGATCACCATCAAATCCGATCACCATGTATGCACCCTGGTATTCATAGCCGAGGATCTTCTTGACCCGGGAGGCAGTCGAGGCATGATCGTAGAGACGGATGACGAAAGGCTCCAACCGCCTGGTCATCATTAATCTTCCTGCTTCCAACGCCTTGGTAAGATCGTCGAATAAGATAGCTCGCAAATAACGAGCTTCCGGAATATAATCCAGGCGCATGGTCGCTTCAGTAATCACCCCAAAGGTGCCTTCTGCTCCAAGGAAGAGGCGGAACCAATCCGGACCGGCAGCATGCTGCGGTACTGGCGGAGTGCGGATGATCTCTCCAGTCGGCAGGACGACCTGCATGCTCAGGACCATATCCTCTGCTTTACCGTACTTCGTGCTGACAGTGCCCGTACCCCGGGGAGCCAAGGCACCGCCCAGCGTCGCACAGTTGCTTGACGCGGCGTAATGCGGGAAGGTGAGGCCTTTTTCGTTTACCGCCCACTCCAACTGCGAGATGATGATGCCCGCCTCCGCAGTGACCGTCATTGACTTTTCATCGATCGAGATAATGCGGTTCATCCGCTTTGTATCGAGCAAGATGCCTCCAAAGATGGGCAGCGCACCGCCTTGCGATCCCGAGCCACCTCCCCAAGGTACTACCGGGATACGGTACTTATTGGCGATATCCATGATCTCCGAAATTTCTTCTGCGGACCCCGGGTGGACAATGAAATCCGGGGGGTGAAGCCGCTGACCGCGATCCAGCCACATTTGCGGCATCCAGGCCCAATCCGTGGAATAAACGAGCTTGTCACTCTCCCCTATAGAGACGTACTGCTGGCCTACGATTTCAACCAGTTCGCTACGGATCATCTCTGTCAGGAATTGATCATGCTTCATAATTCATCCATCCCTTTTCTAAATGATTCATACACCTGTGTTCAAACTCCCATCAGGCTGGTGAGCAGCAACCAGTCCAACTCTTCGTAATCCCGGGCGGCGATTAATTCCTGGACCTGCACCTTGTCCACTGAGCGAACGACCTGGACCAATTTCAGGAAAACCAGCATGCTGTTGCGTAGATGCTTGGTCGCAATTTCCGCCGGTTGGGTCCGCATGGCCTTTACATCCAGGCCAACCATACCCTTTTCGAAATATTTGTTTTCATCCAGAACCCGCACTTGGTTAAATGCACGCCGGAGATCAACTGCCCCGAATGTTCGATCCTGGTCAAACTTCAAACCGTTCTGATCGTTCAAGTGTACGCTGTACAGTTTATCGAAGGCTAGGGCGAAGGCCATTTCATCGGATGGATCCAAGCCAGCCAGCACTGCGTGTGCGCTTTCGACCAGACTCCCGACTCTCCCCGGATCCCGGGATTGAAAACCGAGCGACAAGGCGTGTCCAATCGTGGGAATATACGCCATATCCATTGGTTCGTTTGGTTTTGGTTCTATAGCGATCCGTAATTCCGAGTTATAAGTCAGCAGTGCGTTGACCGCTTCTAACAGCAAATGAGTCGCCCTTACAGCATCCTTGGCTTCGCGCAGGTAAGTACCTTCGCGAGCTAACCAGAGAACCATCAGGTTTGTACCCAGCTCGTGACCAATATCGATGGCTTTCTTGGCTCTTTCCAGTGCATATTGACGTGCTGCCGGGTCGTTGGCAGTAAACGCGCCATCGATCGTGTTGGGATGCTCCCAGAGGCGCGGGGCAACAAATTCTGCTACCAATCCATGATCGGCGAGCTTCTTGCGCATCTGCTGTGCTTGCTGACTGATCTGGCTTGCGGATAACTGATCCAGATCCGGCACGGCATCATCATCATGAAACTGCACCGCATCAAAACCGAGCTCTTTGTAGCTCTCCAATTTCTGATCAAACCCAATCGATGGTCGGACAACCGGCCCAAATGGATCTGCCCCTTCATGAATGTTCCACGGACCAAATGAAAATCGGTAACCAAATTTTTCCATCAGGATCTCCACTGCCTATCAATGTTTCGGACTAATACACCCTGCTCAGGGTTTCACCTTAGCAGTCTCAATAAACTGCATCGTTTCACTCAAAGAACGTACGCCGCCGGTAGCACCCGCTCCGGTAACACACAGGGCTCCTACCGCCGAAGCAAATTGGGCTGTTTTTTCTAAGGTCCATCTGTGCCAAATTCCAGCGATGAATCCTGCAGCAAAGGCATCCCCTGCGCCAGTTGCATCCACCACATCAACATCAAAAGCAGGCATACGCAGGGTTTCATCCGGGGATTTCACCAGACAACCATCTGCACCCATTTTCAATGCCACCACTCCAACGCCGTGCTCAATCAACGCTTGGGCTACCTCTTCAGGCTCAATCAAACCGGTGACAGCCTGTGCTTCCGGTAAACTCGGGATGAAATAGTCTATGTACGGCAAGCCGGGTCCGAGAAGTGTCATCCAGCGCCCGGTATCATCCCAGACTGTGTCCAGGAACGTAGTGAGGCCTTTTTTTTGTGCGTATCGCAGCAAGTTCGCCGTCGGTTCACCATCGATCCCCGGTAAGACCAGGCTGCCCCCGATATGCAGGATCGAAGCCCCGTCCAACAACTTCAGGTCGATATCTGCCTCCGTTAAGCGAGCATTGGCTCCAATATAATGGACGAAACGCCGCTCACCATCCGGATCGACCATCACCATGGTAACAGAGGTACCAACAGACTGATCGCGTATCACACCCCGGGTGCCTATTCCCCGGTTCTGCATCGCATCGATAACAAAGTCTCCAAATGGATCAGCGCCAACCTTGCCTATCACCTCCACTGGCAAACCCAATAGAGCCAGTGCCGTGGCAGCGTTTACCGCACAGCCGCCAGTGTACAAGCCCATCTCATCGACTAAAACCAAACGCCCTGGTTCAGGGACCGTGCGCAGAGGCCTTCCAACCACATCTGCCACCAGAATCCCCAAGCACAACACCGGTTTATGCTGACCAATCATGCCGATTCCACTCCAGCATCAAAAGGAAGACCAGCCGCGGCGATCGCCTTAAACTGATCGGCTAAAACCGGGTAGAGCTCCTGGTATTGCGGGTAAAAATCGCGGTACGCGCGTACTGCTTCACCTGGTGAGGTTTTGCCGGTAATATCAATGGCCTGAGAACACGCCTCCTGCACATCGGTAAAGATTCCCGCACCAACTCCAGCCAGCAGGGCTGCACCGAATGCTGCTCCCTCAGTGGTATTGACAGTGACCAGTTCCACATCCAGAACATCCGCCAGGATCTGCTTCCACAATGGGCTCTTCGCACCGCCTCCTGAAACGCGCACCTGGTCTACAGCACCTAAACCTGCATTTTTGATCAATCCGAAGCTGTCCTTCAGACCGAATGCTACTCCTTCCAAAACCGCCCTGGTCAGGTGTGCTCGACGGTGGCGGATGGTTAATCCGATCCAGGCTCCCCGGGCAAAAGGATCGGGGTATGGCGTACGTTCCCCTGTGAGATAAGGCAGAAAGAGCAAGCCTTCACTCCCGGGGGAGATCTCGACCGCTTCGGCTACCAGCTCATCGAAGCTCAGCTCAGGGGCAATCGTATCCCGGTGCCACTGCAAACTGCCAGCAGCACTGAGCATAACGCCCATAAAGTGCCACCTGCCAGGTATTGCATGGCAGAATGCATGCAGGCGACCTTCTGGCTCAATCAGCGCTGATTCTGTAGGGGCGAAAACCACGCCCGAGGTACCCAGAGTCAAGGCTATGATGCCAGGTTCAACTGCGCCAACCCCAACGGCTTGCGCCGCCTGGTCGCCAGCACCACCCACAACGGGTGTCCCTGGGACGAGGCCAGTTTCTGAAGCTGCTTGCTGAGAGACCTGACCGGTAATCTCGGGGCCTTCAAATGTCGCTGGCAGCCACTCAGCGGGAATCTCAAGTGCAGCAAGAATCTCGGGAGACCAGGTACGCTTCTTGAGATCAAAAAGGATAGTTCCTGAGCCTCCAGCTCTATCTACTGCGTATTCACCGGTCAGCCGGTAGCGAATGTAGTCCTTGGGCAGCAAGATGTGCCGGACCTGGGAATAGACATCCGGTTCATGGTCACGCACCCAGAGAATCTTCGGTGCAGTAAAGCCAGTCAAGGCATCATTTCCCGTGACCTGGATCAGGCGCTGCTTCCCAACTCTGGTGCGGATTTGATCGCACTGGGCTGCTGTGCGCTGGTCGTTCCACAAGATAGCTGGGCGCAGTACCCGGCCAGAGTTATCCAGCATAACCAGCCCATGCATCTGCCCGGTCAAACCGATAGCGGCAATATCCGCGGGATCGATGTCCGCTGCTTCAATCACCTGCCGGATGCTCTCCACAGCGCTTTTCCACCACTCTTGAGGATCCTGTTCTGACCACAGAGGCTGGGGGGTCTGCAGAGTCAGCGGTGTTGTCGCACTTGAGACCACCCGGCCTTCCTGATCGATCAGCAAGGCTTTCGCACCGGTGGTGGATATATCTACTCCCAACAGTAAACGCTGATTCATATAAAGGCTGTCACCGATTGCTGGAAAAATGTACTGCTGTGGGATTCTTGGTGCATAAATAATTAATTGATACCTAATAACAACTCGATCGTCAGCTGGTCAAGTCGCTCGTACGCCAATCCACGAGCTGCCATATCCGTCCGATCGAAGGCGCGGGATTTCAACTGGTCTGCAACCACCTCACTATACACCTCCACGGGCACTGCGGAAGTTTTCATGATCTCTTTTACTAAAGATTGGATCTGAGGATCGGAATTCCATTGGGCGGCTCTTTCCTTCAAAGCCAGATAAGTCCGCATACAACCCAGGGCAAATTGCTTCACTCCTTCATAATCTTCAGTGCGGTAAGCATGGGCATCAAAATGCCGACTGCCCTCATATCCCACATCCTCTAAAAATTTAACCAGGAAAAAAGCGCTTTTGAGATTCACCGCTCCAAAACGGAAATCTTGATCATATCGACCGAACGCCTGGTCGTTTAAATCGATGTGAAACAGCTTACCTGCCTCCCAAGCCTGGGCAACCGCATGGGTAAAATTCAACCCCGCCATGTGCTCATGGGCAACTTCCGGATTAACACCCACCATCTCAGGGTGATCCAGCGTGGAGATGAATCCTAACATTGCACCAGTGGTAGGCAGGTAGATATCCCCGCGGGGTTCATTGGGTTTCGCTTCCAAGGCGAATTTCAAATCATAACCCTGACCCAACGAGTAATCGCACAGGAAATTCAATGCTTCGCGGAAACGCTTCAAGCTTTCAACCGGATCCTTGGCTGCATCTGTTTCGGTACCTTCGCGACCACCCCAAAAAACGTATACCTTGGCACCCAAATCAACCCCCAAATCGATCGCCTTCATCGTTTTTTGAAGTGCATAAGCCCGAACTTCGCTATTGTTGGAAGTGAAGGCGCCATCCTTGAATACCGGATCTGAAAATAGATTCGTGGTCGCCATGGGCACAACCAGACCGGTTTCGTTAAGCGCGTTTTTAAACTCTCGCAGAATCTGAGCTCGCTTACCAGGCGGTGCATCGATGGGAATCAAATCATTATCATGGAAGTTCACCCCATATGCGCCAACCTCTGCCAGCAGGTGGACCAGATCCACGGGTGAAAGGCTTTGCCGCACGGGTTCACCGAAGGGGTCACGACCAGTGTTTCCAACGGTCCACAGTCCAAAGGTAAATTTGTCTTCAGCTTTTGGTTGATATCTTTGACTCATTTAAATCAAACCCTGCTGCTACTTTCGACATTATTGGACTTTGCTTCACTCAAAGCCCCTGGTCCCTCCTCCTGCTGGATTGCTTCCCGGCGAGGAGACACATGACTCCAAACAATGAAGAGCAGAATGGAGGCAAGCAGCAGAACAAACCCGTATTTATAGGCAAGAAAAACCCAGGGTTGGAACATGCCAACCACACCCAACACGATTCCCGCGATCAAGATCGATTCGATGATCTTGTAGACACGCGGTGGGACATTATTGTTCAGCATGCTGCCGAGGATAACGATCAACAAGATATATGTCAGTAGAATTGCGACAAATATCAACAAAAAGGGAATCGCGTTCAGGAGAACATTGTCGGCCAGCTGCTGTTCTGTCGTCCGGGATTCGATAAACGGTCCGGCGAGAAATCCCAGGATAAGCAAGACAATAATGATGATGGGTAATGCGATCGGTATGCGAGGGCGAGAAACCGCCATAATAACACCTCTACCAAGTCAGGATCAACAATCTTTTTGCGGACTGGTGAATCCTCGGGGAGGTTCTCCGCCAAGAGCAGAGCTTGCCCTGTGCCACCAGTCAGGTCTCGGAATTTAAAGGTCCGAGTGCGGGGCAGGCAGGCAGCCTGCCCCGCAAAAAGGGACCAAGTTAATACTTCACATCCACGTGACGCTTGGTGCTGGCCGATTCAAGAATGGCATCGCATATCACCGCGGCCTTATAACCATCCTCGAATGTGGCACCGTGCGGTCCAACTTCCTTATTGTTGACAATGCAGTCCAGGAAATGGTTGATCTCGTGGATGAAGGTGTGCTCCCAACCGATGATATGTCCATGCGGCCACCAGTATTCCCACCAGGGATGGTGACCTTCCGTTACCAGGACATCATGGAATCCCTGGGTTTCCTTGGGTTTTTCATCCACCCAGAAGACTTCCAATTCGTTCATCCGCTCCAGGTTGAAGCGTACACTTCCCTTCTCGGCATTGATCTCAAAGCAGTTGTAGTTCTTGCGACCACCCGCAAAACGGGTCGCCTCCAGTGTCCCTACAGCGCCGTTATCAAACTCAACTGCAGCCACAAAGGCATCGTCGACGTCAACCTTCCCCATTCCACTGCCATCCGGGAGAGGTCGTGTATCAATGAACGTCCTTGTGTTGCCAGCAATGGTCTTCATGTCACCCACCAGGTAATGAGCCAAGTCGATGATATGTGCGCCGAGGTCACCGAGGGCACCGCTACCTGCTACTTTCTTATCCAAGCGCCAGATCTTCTTCTCTCCGTAATGGGGCATGATCCACTCTTGAAGATAAACCGCCCGGAAGTGGTAAATCTGACCCAGGGCACCGGCATCGATCAGCTTGCGGATCTGCCGCACCGCGGGGACAAAGCGATAGTTGAAGGCCACCATATGCTTGATGTCTGCTTTTTGGACCGCATCCAACATTTGTTTTGATTCCTCGGCGGTCCGGGCAAGGGGTTTCTCGCAAAGAATGTGCTTCCCCAATTGGGCAGCGAAAAATGCTGGCTCCGCGTGCATATCATTGGGTCCGCCGTTATCCAGCACCTGCACTTCATCATCTTCGAGCATGGCGCGCCAATCTGTGTAATACTTTTTATACCCAAAACGCTTTGCGGCTTCCGCCACCTCGGACTCGGACCGTCCACTGATCGCGGCCAGCTTTGGAATCGCCACGGGTGGGTACATCATGTAAGGCAGGGTCTTGAGAGCATTGCTGTGCGCTTTGCCCATGAAGGCGTAACCCAGCATCCCAAAGCCGATCTCGGGTGCTTCGCCTTCCGCTTTTGCTCCAGCCATGCTGGTGAAGCCAGTTTCTTCGCTCATAGAATCCTCCGAAAATGTCTCCTGAATTCGCTCTGCTGCTTACACAGCAGATACGTTTCCTCTGCTCACTGTGCTAATCCTTCGACGCGAAGGCTGCATCGAAGGCTACTTGGGAAGGTGTGAAATCCTGGCTGCGCACCATCTTCAATGCTTCCGGCGCACCCCAATCACGATCCATCCCTGAATCCTCCCATTCAATGGACAGTGGTCCGGCATAGCCTACCCGGTTCAGCGCTCTGATCATCTGGTCCCATTTCACATCACCCCGACCTGGGGAGACGAAATCCCACCCGCGGCGGGAATCGCCAAAATCGAGATGAGATGAAAGGATGCTGTTGCGCCCGGTCAGCTGGACTCGTGAATCTTTGACATGCACATGCCAAATTCGTTCCCCAAATTCATCGATGAATTCCACGGGATCGATAAATTGGTGGATGAAGTGGCTGGGATCGAAATTGAAACCAAAGGCAGGGTGAAAATCGATTGCCTCCAGAGCCCGCTGAGCCGTGATGAGGTCATAAGCTATCTCCGTGGGATGGACCTCAAGGCCAAATTTAACCTCATTCTTGGCGAAAACATCCATGATCGGTTTCCAGCGCGCGGCGAAATCTTCATAGCCTTTATTCACGTCATCCTGCGAAGTTGGGGGGAAGAAATAGAGATTCTTCCAGACAGCACTTCCGGTAAAACCGTTGACGATATTCACACCAAACTTCTTGGCTGCGATGGCGGTGTTCTTCACTTCTTCTGCGCATCTTTGACGCACACCTTCAGGATCACCATCTCCCCATAAGCGCCCTGACAGAATACTCTTATGGCGCTGGTCGATCGGGTCATCACAAACGCATTGACCAACAAGATGGGTGCTGATCGCGAAGCATTTTAAGTTGTACTTGTTGAGGATATCCCAGCGAGTCTGGACATAGCCATCATCTGCTAAGGCTTTATCCACCTCGAAATGGTCCCCCCAACAGGCCAGTTCCAGGCCGTCAAAACCCCATTCACTGACTTTCTTGGCTAAATCCTCCAGGGTTAAATCAGCCCATTGACCGCTGAAAAGTGTGACTGGTCTTGCCATTTTTTACTCTCCTTCGTTCGTATTTGTGTGGTTGTAGAATTTCTCTCTGACTGGATGTAAACCCAGGGCCAATGCCCAAACAGGGCATAATTACACAGACAATCATGTCTCAGGTCCATCAATCCAGAAGCTGTTTCAGGAACTTCAATCCACCTTCTGCCAAATCATCCTGGCTGGGTGCCAACGAACGCCAGATGGCAGCCGCCCGGGCAATGCTTTTCACTTTGGCGGTGAAAGATTCGATTACCACCGGGCCTTCGTAGTGGATATCCTTCAACGCTGCGGCGACTTCATTCCAGGGGATATTGCCAGTTCCTGGCGCTCCGCGGTCATTCTCACAGGCATGCACATGGCGCAAGCGAGGTCCGACGGCACGGATGGCATCACCCAGGGATTTCTCCTCGATATTCATGTGAAAAGTGTCCAGCATCATCTGGCAATTCGGGTGATCGACACGATCTACGATGGGAATGGCTTGTTCAGCCAGATTGATAAAACTGGTTTCAAAGCGGTTAAGCGGCTCGACACACAGGACCACATCGAAATCTGCTGCGAAATTTGCCAACTCAACCAGGTTCTCCACCAGAATATCCGTGTCTCGCGCCCTTTCTTCTGGCGTTGACTGCCAAGTGCGGCCGACAGCTGAGTACAAAGGACCTACCAGGTTTTTTCCACCCAGGGTCTGGGTGGCTTGAATGGCTCCTTTCAAGTATGCCATCCCGTTATCACGGACAGCTTTATCAGTATGGATCAAATCCCGGTCTGGTCCCATCGCAGCACAGGCACTGACACCAAGGCCATGGTCCTTGATGATCTCCGCCCCGCGTTCGTGGTCCATATCTGCCAAATCTTCAAGAGGGACTTCAATCCAATCGAAACCCATTTGTTTCACATGGGGAGCTAATTTCTCCAGCTCCTCTGTCGTTACTGGTGAAGTCCATACCCAAGTATTTACTCCGAATTGCATGTTATTCTCTCCGATCCAAAGAGTGATTATTTACCTTCAACGCGCTTCCCATCCAGGTTGAAGCAGTGAAGCCGGTCATGGAGGATGTTGAACCTCACTTCGTCCCCAATGTGGAAATTCATCAAGCCAGGCATCAGGCTGAGCAGGGTCTGCTCCTGGGAGCGCAGGTGGACAACCGTTTCCACGCCCAGCGGCTCGGTGAGCGCCACCTGCCCCAAGAACTCTCCATCGTCGACGATATTGACATCTTCGGGGCGGATACCCAGCAGCAGCTCCTCGGGGACTTCACAATCCGGCGGCATCGGCAGGTGGAGATCGCTCTTCTCGATCTTGAGGGTGCCATTCTCGCGATGCGATTTGAGGAGGTTGATGCGCGGCGTGCCGACCAGCTGGGCCACAAAAGTGGTTTTCGGGCGGTCATAAATATCCTCTGGGGTCCCAATCTGGACAATGCGGCCCAGGTTGAGCACCGCAATACGGTCAGCCATGGTAAGCGCTTCAATCTGGTCATGAGTGACAAACAGGGTTGTGCTGCCCTGGGTTTTCTGCAGGTGCTGCAGCTCCACGCGTAAGGCTTCCCGCAGTTTAAAATCCAGGTTTGATAAGGGTTCATCCATTAAGAAAATGCGTGGCTCCCGCACAATGGCACGCCCGATCGATACCCGCTGCATCTCACCACCGGAAAGGTGAGCAGTTTTCCGATCCATGAGGTGCTCAATGCGCAACGTTTTTGCGGCACTTTCCACCTTTGACTTTATTTCGGCTTCCGCTATCTTGCGCATGGGTGAACGCAGTGGAAAGGCCAAATTATCAAAAACCGACATGGTTGGATAGAGCGAGTACTGCTGAAAGACAAAAGCCACATCCCGGTCAGCGGGAGGCAGGTCGTCAACCAGCTGCCCATCAAACAGAACGGAGCCACTATTTTGTTTTGTCAGACCCGCCACAACCCGCAGGGTGGTCGTTTTTCCAGCGCCTGTCGGCCCCAGTAAGACGAAGAACTCCCCATCCTGGACATCAAATGAGACTTTATTCAGGGCAGTTACGCCAGGAAATTCCTTGGTCACCTCTCGTAATTCAAGGTCACTCATTGACTCACCTCTCTAATAATTGCCCTTTCGGTCTGTGGGTTGAAAAATCGCACCATCTTTGGATCAATATCGAACTTTACCGTCGTTCCGATGGGATAATCAACCTGGCGATCTGTTCGGATGTGGACGATATCCTGGGAGTTGACATTTACGTGCAGGACCGAATAGGCGCCCTGCAGCTCGCTGGCATAGACCTCTCCGGATAGCTCACCATCGGCTTTTAGCTTGGCAGACTCTGGCCGGAAGCCCACAATGATCGGTCCTTCTCCCTCCAGAGATTTATCTATAATTGCGCGGCAATCGTCTGGTACTGGATACCGGTTTTCGGTACCCGGGAAGTTGGCAATGCCCTGAGCATATTCAGCCCTGACCAGGTTCATGCCGGGACTGCCAATGAAGCGTGCCACGAAAAGGTTGGCGGGATCGTAATAAACCTCAATGGGCGTTCCTACCTGCTGGATCTCCGCAGCGGACATCACCACAATGCGGTCACCCATCGCCATGGCTTCGATCTGGTCGTGGGTGACATAGACAGTCGTGGCGTGCTGGTCGATATGCAGCTTCTTAATCTCCGCCCGCATGCTTTCGCGAAACTCAGCATCCAGGGCTCCCAGCGGCTCGTCCATCAGGAAAGCTGCTGGACTACGGACTAGGGCACGGGCTAAGGCCACCCGCTGTTGATCACCGCCACTTAGTTTTCCTGGTCGTTGATTGAGCAGGTGTTCAATTCGCAGCAGGGAAGCCACTTCCTTGACCCGCTGATCGATGGCCTCCTTCGATTCGCCCTGTGCGCGCAGCGGGAAGGAGATGTTGTCCCGGGCGGAGATGTGCGGATATAGCGCATAGAATTGGAAAACGAAAGCGATATCCCGCTCACTGGGATGCAACCAGGTAACATTGCGATCATTCAGCAGGATAGTCCCACTGGTCACGGTTTCTAAACCGGAGATCATGCGCAAGGTGGTTGTCTTTCCGCATCCTGAAGGCCCCAACAGGACTATAAACTCACCATCCTGGATGGTCAAGTCCATCGGCTTGACGGCCTGCAGGTCCCCAAATTTCTTTTCCACTTGCTGGAGTTCGATTGTAGCCATATGTTTTTCCGCTAAGGTAAATGATCATCTGGATTGGCATCCAGGAGGTTTATTAAGTAAATATCATTGCAAAGAGTCTAGCGACGAAGCCTTTCCCGGGAAAGGACAAACCGGGGCAATCCCCTCGTTAGGTAATCGAGATTGCTTTACTACTGTCCGGACGATCTGTGACGGGGCTCCACTCACCATGACAAGCGTAATTAATAAAAACCGGTTCACTTCCGCACTGCTCCGAAGGTCACCCCGCGCAGCAGGTAATTGCGCAGCAGGAAGACCACGATAATCACCGGGATGAGGAAGCCCAGGCTGCCGACCGCAATCGCTGACCATTCAATTCCGCCCCGGCCGAGCATGGTGGCAATGCTGGGTGGCGCCGTGCGGGCGGTTTCACTAGTCAGCATCAGCGCAAAAGCATACTCATTCCAGGAGAAGATCAGGCAGAAAACAGTCGTGGCGGCGATGCCGGTCACTGCCTGCGGTAAAACAATCCGGAAAAAAGCTTGCATTCGAGTATAGCCATCCACCAGGGCAGCTTCTTCATATTCCAGGGGGATTTCGTCCATGAAGCCTTTCATCAGCCACACGGCCAGTGATAGGTTAAACACGGTATACAACAAAATCATGCCAATATGGGTATCATGCAGCTTGACCTGGGTGTACATCAAGAAAAGCGGGATTGTGACCACCACAGCTGGCAGCATGCGCGTGCTGAGAATGAAAAAGAGCAAGTCGTTCTTGCCTTTCACCTGGTAGCGGCTGAAAGCATATGCGGCAAAAACCGCCAGGATGACGGAAGCAATCGTCGAAAGTCCAGCGATGATCAGCGAGTTCTTCAGGCGATCGACGTAATCGCTGGTATCTGTGATCTCCTGACCAACAGACAGCGCGATGCGTTCAAACAGGCTCATCTGGCCTGCATCCGCTTCGTTTTTCAACTCCTGCAGGCGAGCCGGGGAGGCGACTGCCCGTTCTGTGAAGAGGTAGACAAAGCCCTCCAGCGTGGGAGAAAAGACCACCGAAGGTGGGGTGGAGACGATGTCCTGTCTGGTTTTGAATGCAGTGATCACCATAACAAAAATGGGGATCAGGAGCACAATAGCGATGAGAATCACGATGATGGCACGCAGGTTGTGAAACAGCCTGTAGCGCGGGGTGATCTTATCGACCCGTGTCGCTTCTGTGGTGGGATTGCTGGGACCGGTTTCCTTAAAATTTGCCATGGCTCACTCCTCACCCCGCATGCGGTTCAAATAAAGGATATACAGATTGCTGACGGCGACGATGATGATCAAAATGATGTAGGCCAGGGCGCTCGATCTGCCCGTGCGGAACTGTCCCAAAAATGCCTGGCGGTAAAGGTTGACCGCGATCAGCTCCGTCTGGTCTCCAGGTCCGCCACCCGTCATACCCATCACCAGGTCAAATGATTTAAACGCTTCGATGGTGCGGAACAAGACTGCGATCAGCAGGAGCGGGGTTACCTGGGGCAGGGTGATCCGCCAGAACTGGAACCAGGAGCTGGCTCGATCGATGGCGGCTGCCTCGTAAAGATAATCAGGGATGGCTTTCAAGCCAGAGAGCACCAGCAGCATGACAAAGGGCGTCCACATCCAGACGTCCACCAGGATCACCGCCCACAGCGCTAACCCTGGCACCGGTTGGCGGGCGAAGCTGCTGGCCAGCATATCTGGACCGGCAATCGGATTGGTAAAACCCAGGAGGAAATTAAAGAAGCCAAAGGTGGGATTGTACATCAGCTTCCAGAACAGGCCCACAACCACAGGAGAGAGCATCATCGGGATCAGGATTAATGTCGTTACCAATCCGCTGCCTCTGAATTTCTCGTGAACCAACATGGCCAATCCGAAACCTAGGATGATCTGCAGACCCACGGAAAGCAGTGCGTATCTTCCCGTGGTAGCGAAATATTTCCACATCAGTTCATCGTTGAGGATGTTGGCGAAATTCTGGAAACCAATCCACACTGGTGCTTTCCCGGCCACCGCGGAGTAATTGGTGAAACCGAGATACAGGCTGTAGACCAAGGGGAAAACATTCAGGGCGATCAATAGGATCAGCGAAGGCCAGATAAAAAGATTGATGATGGCGCGATCGCTGAGATGGCGCTGACCGGGTTGGGTTTGAGAGGTTGCCTGACTTGTACTCAATTGAACCTCCTCCAAGAAAACTTTAATATCTTTGTCCGAACGACCATACAGAAGCCGGCTAGGGAGGCGGGATCACCGCCTCCCTAACTTGTCGATCTCAAGAGGTAAGTACGGGATACGAATTACTGGATGTACCCAGTCTCCCTCAAGATAGCGTCGTGCTCGTTGGCGATGGTGTCCATCGTCTCTTGAGCCGTTCCGGTACCCTCAACAACGAAGGCGCTGAACTCGCGCTGGGCAACCTCGAGCAGTCGAGCATACTCGGGGATGTTCCAGAAGTCCTTTACAAAGCCCATCGTCTCGGCAAAAGCCGGGTTGAAGGGAGTTGCATCCAGGAATTCCTGGGTGGCGAGTACATTCTTGTTGCAGGTATAGCCGCCTCTCTTTGCCCACTCAGCCTGGACATCTTCCTGGGCGAACCAGCGGATAAAGTCCTTGGCTGCTTCCTGGCGCTCGGGGCTTATATAAGCCACGATGCTCATACCCTGGCCTCCCAAGGCTGCTCCCTGATCACCGTAAGGTCCCTTCGGATTGGGGAAAAAGCCTGTGACATCAGCATAAGGACTGATGTCCGGGCTGGCCAAAGCGGGGAAGAAGGCGAAGTAGTTCATGATCATCACCGCCTGGCCGCCGATCATGGCATCGTTGGTCTCGGTGAAGAAGGCGTTGCTCAATCCGGGCACCTGGCAGCATGCATACAGGTCGCGATAGGCCTGGAGCGCTTCGACACTTTCCGTGGAGTTGACCACGCCCAACACTTCGTTGGTGGCGGGGTCTTTCCAATCTGCACCCCAGCTGAACATGGTGTTCTCGACACCCATGGTGATGGCGTCGTAGTCTTTCTGGGTGTAGATCGCCACACCGTACAGGTTATCATCGGGGCGGGTGAAGAAGTTGGCGATGTCCGTTAACTGATCATAGGTCTCAGGAACGGCCAGCGGGTAGCCGTATTCAGCCTCGAAAGCGGCCATTTCATCTGGATCCTCGAACAGGTCCGCCCGGTAAGCCCAGCCATCAGCATCACCTTCAGTTGGGTAAGCCCAGTATTCACCAGACCCTGAGGGATATTCACCGTAGTAGGTCAGGGTGGCTTCCGTAACTGAATCTGTGATACCTTCACTCTGCATGAAATCGGTCATATTGATGTACCAACCCGAGGTAGCACCTTGTCCGATCCACTGGCTGTCGCCGACCACCATGTCGTAGGCGTCGCCTTTAGCGGCCATCTCGGTCGAGAAGACATCATAGAACGATCCCCAGGGCTCCTGGACCACGTTGACCTTGATGCCGGTCTGCTCTTCGTACAGGTTGCCGATCTGCTGCAGGTAGTCAGCCGGGTCCCACTGTGCCCACATGATGGTCAATTCTTCCACTGCGGGCATTTCTTCCGGCGGCGCTTCTTCTGGCGGGGCTTCTTCTGGTGGTGCTTCCTCCGGAGGTGCTTCTGTCGCGGCTGGTGCGCAGGCAGCCAGGACCAGCACCAAAATCAGCGTCAACGCAAACAATGTTTTTTTCAACATTTGAATCTTCTCCTTCAATTATTTTTTCTGTCAATAACCGGTTATGTTGGCTTTCAAATTTGTGTCGATTTTCCCTTTGTATCACCTCCTTTCGATGTCATTTAAGACTCAATAACCATTCAGGCGTTAACCATTGTCAAAACACCGGCAGGCTGTCCTCCAACCAAATTCGGTTCAACCAACACAGCCTGGAAGATCCTGGCTACGCCGCCCATCACGCAAGCTTCTTGGCCGTGGCTGGCCACGACCACCTTGATGGCCTCCCTGTTCCAACGTAAAGCACGCCGGTGAACTTCACTCTCGATCACCGGCAGCAAGAATTCACTCGCCAAACTCAAAATGCCGCCGAAAACAACCAGTTCGGGATTCAGGGCATTCACCAGGGAGGCAATGCCGATCCCCAGATGATGTCCCAGCACTTCTAAAGACTGCAATGCCAAACGATCTCCCTTCTCCGCCGCCTCCACTACCATGGGGACTGTGAGCGCCCCCAAATTTCCCCGGGTCATAGCCGTTAGCAGAGTTTCATTTCCTTGACCGGCAAAGCGCCGAATATTGCGAAACAATGCTCGCTGGCTGACCTGGGTCTCCCAACAGCCGCGGTTGCCACAGTTGCAGATCTCACCTTCTGGATCCATGGTCATATGGCCGAATTCCGATCCAAACCCGGTTATCCCGCTGAATACCTGACCCTCATGGACGAGTCCTCCCCCCAGGCCAACCCCTGCGCTGAGATACAAAACCTCTTTGTATCCCCGAGCAGCGCCAAAGTAGTGTTCGCCTAATGCGGCCATATTGGCTTCATTGTCCACCACCAGATGACCGTCCACGAGCCCTTCCAGGCGAGCGCGCAGCGGCACATTTTCCCAGCGCAGATTTGGAGCAAACAACAAAGTCCCAGTAGTCTGATCAACCAGACCTGGGACTCCAACCGCGACACCTAACAACGTTTGGCAGTATTCACTGCCTACACTTAAGCCCTGATACAAAAGGGCCAGCAAACGGTCAAAGATGACCTGCTGGCCCATATCTGGATCAATTTCTTCTTTATACTGCCAGATCGCTTGTGGAGCAAAATTCGTACAGATCGCCTTCAAGAAATCGACACCGATCTCAAGACTGACGATATAACCGGCTTCCGGATTGAGGGTGAGCAGCATCGCCAGTCGTCCAGCCCCCCGTCCAGTTTCAGGTGATTCATAACCTACTTCACGCACAAATTGGCGTTCGATCAATTCACGCACCAAGCTGGAGACAGTGGTCTTGTTCAAACCGGTTACTTCAGCCAGTCCGGCACGCGAAATGGGAGCACTCTCACGCAAATGATGCATAACAACCGCCAGGTTTATCTGGCGGACGAGTGCTTGATCGCCGGTGCGAAATCGATATTGACCCGAACGGGATTGTCCTGCCACGTAGTCCATTTATCCTCGGAATGGTCGATGCGATGAAGTGGTTATGCAGAACTACTCGTCAACGAACAACAGGACAGGTACCAATAATTTTATTACGCTAAGAAATCAGACTTTCCCAACCCAATTAATTTGTTGTACCAACAAACTAAATTATAGCAATTTTTGTCCCCTTGTCAATTCTCCACTGGATAGATCCTCCTTGATGGAAGATAAACACGCTACGAAAATCCAATGTTAGAATATAGGTATGTTGGTATATTTAGTGTACAAGTTCCAACCCCTCCTCCCAGGACAATCTTGCAATGTATCCAGAGACAATCGACCGCTACAGCAAACTCCCTTTCTACCAGCAATTGTATGAAATCCTGCTCAACAAAATTCAGCAGGGAGAATGGCAACCGGGAGACATGATCCCGCCCGAATCCGAATTGATCGAAAACTACCAGGTCAGCCGCAACACTGTCCGCCAGGTGCTTGACATGCTGGTCAATGAGGGTTTGATATATCGCCAGCGGGGACGCGGCACTTTTGTCGCCCACCCTAGTCTCGAACAATCCATGACCCGCATCGTCAGCTTTACCGAAGATATGCAGCAGCGCGAGTTTACTCCAGGGACACAAGTCCTATCTGCCACCCTTTTACCCGCTGAAGCGGAGATTGCTGCTAAGCTCCAAATTCAAACCGGCGAGCAGCTAGCTTGTTTGCGCAGGCTGCGCTTAGCCGATGGTGAACCGATGAGTATTGAAGAGTCCTACCTGGTCCACAGCTACTGCCCGGAGATCCTGCAACACGATTACGCACAGCAGCCGCTGCGAAAAGTTCTCGAAACAGATTTCGGCATCCGCATCGCTTCCGCCAAGCAGGTGATCAAAGCCATCCTGGCTCCCCCCGAACTGATCGACCTGCTAGATATAAAAACCCCAGCCGTGTTGCTCTTCATCGAACGTGTCTCATTTTCCCAGGGCAAGATTCCCGTCGAATTCCTGCGGATTTACTACCGCGCAGATCGTTATTCCCTATTCAACGAGCTGCATGAATAATCGTCGTAAAGAGGCATGCACATGGATATTCTTTGCTTAGGGGAGTTGCTGATCGACATGTTTCCAGCAGAGATCGGCAGGAGCATGACAGAGGTATCTGCGTTTCACCCCAAGCCGGGTGGAGCCCCAGCCAATGTGGCTGTGGCAGCTGCCCGGCTCGGCGCCCGCAGCGGATTCATTGGTAAAGTTGGCGAGGATATTTTCGGCCGCTTCCTGGAAAGTGTATTAATTCATGAAGGTGTCGATACGCAGGGCATGCGCTTTGATACCCAAGCTCGAACCACCCTGGTCTTCATCGCCATGCCAGATGTACACAGCGCTGAATTCGTTTTTTACCGCAACCCTGGGGCAGATATGCTACTTCGGCCGGATGAACTGCCGGTTGCCAGCCTGCAATTAACCCGCTGCCTGCACTTCGGTTCCCTGAGCCTGATCGATGAACCCATCCGCGGGGCAACACTGCGCGCCATCGAGATTGCTCGTGCAGCTGGCGCGCTGATCTCATTCGATGTGAACTACCGCCCGGCTTTATGGTCAAACCAGGAGGCAGCCAGGCAGCGGGTGCTTGAAACCCTGCCGCTCGTTGACCTGGTCAAAGTCAACCAGACCGAATTGAAGTTGCTGACCAGTTTTGAACAGATGGAGCAAGGCAGCTTTGAATTGCTATCCCACGGCCCGAGACTGTGCGTGGTAACCCTCGGTGCGGAGGGCAGTTTCTTTCAATCCGGGAAACACAACGCTTTCATTCCCGGCTTTGCGGTTGAAACTGTTGATGCGACTGGCTGCGGGGATGCTTTCGTCGCAGGCATGCTCACCCAATTGGTGAGATCAAGCCACCCGATCGACGAACTGCCTGCAGACGATCTGGGCAAAGCCCTGCGGTACGCCAATGCCGTTGGAGCACTCACTGCGCTTGCACAGGGTGTGATACCTGCCCTGCCGCATGCCGGGCAGGTTGCAGAATTTCTTCAAAAACATTGATCGATGTCTGCCCACCAGGGAAGCACAAGGGAAGCATCAAGCACACAAAGAGGCTAGCTACTCCGATTACTTGTTGAGGAATATCAATGAATATTACCAAGCACCAGCAAGCTGATCTTGACCAACTGATAGGCATCGCCCGTGATATCCGCCTGGATATCCTGGACATGACTACGCGAGCCGGGTCCGGGCATCCCTCGAGCTCGTTTTCCGCGGTCGAGATCCTGACAGCTCTGTATTTTGGCGGCATATTGCGCTACAAACCCAAAGATCCCTGGTGGGCTGAGAGGGATCGCTTCATTATGAGTAAGGGCCATGCCGCGCCGCTGCTTTACGCAGTTTTATCCAGGGCAGGTTATTTCGATCGCCAGCTGCTATGGGATCTGCGCCAAATCAACAGCCCAGTCCAGGGTCACCCGATCCAGGGGCTGCTGCCAGGTATAGAAGCCACGACAGGTTCTCTGGGACAAGGACTGTCAATAGGATTGGGACATATCCTAGGAGGCCGCCTGAACAACCTGGATTACCGCGTATATGTCCTCTTGGGAGACGGGGAGTGCGAGGCGGGACAAATCTGGGAAGCGGCGATGGCCGCAGCCCATTTCAAAGCTGAGCGGTTGATCGCCATCCTGGACTACAACAAATACCAGGAGACGGGTCCGATCAGCCGCGAGATGGCCCTCGAACCGCTGGTGGAAAAGTGGCAGAGCTTCGGCTGGCAGGCCTCGGAAATCGATGGACATGACATTTCCGCGATTATCGAGGCGCTCGAAGCTGCCCAACTGGTCAGCAACCGACCGGCGATAATCATCGCCCACACCATCAAAGGCAAAGGGGTATCTTTCGTGGAGCAGGATTTCACTTTTCATGGTCGGGCACTCAATCCTGAGCAGGCGAAAACAGCCAGGGAGGAGATCCAATGCCAATAGGAGAAAAAGCAGGACTGCAGCTGGGAAAACCGATGCGGGATGTGTTCGGAGAGGCGCTGCTGGCAGTATGCCAGGAAAATCCACGCGTGGTGGTGCTGGATGGCGACCTGGGAAACTCAACAAAAACCGAGCTCGTTCGCCAGAACTTTCCGCAGAGATTCTTCAATATCGGCATCGCGGAGAGCAATCTGGTGGGTGTAGGCGCTGGTCTGGCTGCCTGCAATTTGATCCCGTGGATCACCAGCTTCTCCTCCTTTTTGTTGTGCAATGCCTATGACCAGATTCGATTAGCAGTCGCGCTTTCCAACATCAACGCCAAAATACTCGGCAGCCACGGTGGTATTACCCTGGGGAAAGATGGGCCTACCCAAATGGGGATTGAAGATCTGGCCTTGATGGGCGGGCTGCCAACGATGGTGATCCTGGTACCAAGTGACCCTGCCAGCATGCACGCCGCTGTGCGGGCTGCTACAGAGCATGTCGGACCCGTGTTTCTACGCTCCAGCCGGGTACCCATGCCTCACATCTATCCAGATAAAGATCCACCATTCGAGATCGGAAAAGCCAATGTTGTCCGCCAGGGGGCTGACCTGACCATCATCGCCTGTGGATTGATGGTCGGGATGGCGCTGGATGCTGCCGCCGACCTAGCGCAAGATAGGATCCAGGCCCGGGTTATCGATCTGCACACTATCCGCCCGCTAGACAAGGAAACGATCGCCGCGGCAGCAAGGGAAACAGGTGCAATCGTGACCGCAGAGGAGCACCTGCTGCAGGGTGGTATGGGCAGCAATGTCGCCCGCTTGGTGGCTGAATCCTGCCCGGTACCAATGCGCTTTGTCGGCCTAGCGGATGTGTATACCGAATCGGCCGATCCAAACGACCTGCTGGAGAAATATCACCTGACAGCCAAGGATATTCAGAGCGCTGCCCGCGAGGTTTACCTCGCCAAAGGAAATTAACGAAGGAGAGGAGCATGCTTAAAGAAGATCTGGCCAGGCTGGAGGCAGAGAACAATTCGATCCAGGTCGGGGTGAGTGGCGCCGGCTGGATTGGCAGCGGTTTCGTGGCCCAAGTTTCGCACGTTAAGGGGATGCAAGTAGCGTTGTTAGCCGACGAGGATATTGAAGCCGCCCGGGAAGCCTTCCTGGCTTCCGGCTTGGAAACCAATGATCTTGTCGAAACTGCCTCAGTTGGTATCGCTGAAGATGCCCTCCGGTCAGGGAAAAAAGTTGTCACGGGATCCTACGCTCTGGCCGCCCAGCTCGCATCGATAGATATCGTCGCCGACATCACCCCCTCCCCAGCATCAGGAGCCGAAACGGCCTATGCCTGCATCCAGCATGGCAAGGATATTGTCCTGGTCAATATTGAAGCGGATGTAACCGTGGGTCGAATCCTGCACAAACTCGCCAGGGATGCAGGGGTTTTATATACCGTCTCATCAGGTGATGAGCCAGGCTGTTTGATGGAACTCTGGGATTTTGTTAGCACTCTCGGGTATGAACCGATCGTGATCGGCAAGGGAAAAAATAATCCTCTCGATCCAAGTGCAAATCCGGACCTGGTGGCAGAATCCGCTCAAAAATCAAACAAGGATCCCTTCCAGGTCGCTTCCTATGTTGACGGCACCAAAACCATGTTTGAGATGACCTGTGCAGCCAACGCCACAGGCTGCCGTCCGATGAAGCGCGGGATGCACGGTCCGCAGGCAACCCTGGAGAATGTCTCCCAGATCTTTGCCCTCCAAGAGGATGGCGGCATCACCACGCGAGCGAGATCGATTGATTTTGTCCAGGGCAGCTCCATGGCAGGCGGTGTTTTTATCACCGTGCGCATAGAAGACCAGCGCATCCAGGAAGACCTGGAGTACCTCAAGGTCGGCAAGGGTAAATATTTCACATTCTTTCGTCCATACCACCTGTGGTTCTTGGAAGCCCCGATTTCCATTGCCAGGGCACACCTGTACCGTCAGGTCACCCTGGTTCCGCAAGAGCAAGCGGTGGCAGATGTCTTGACGATTGCCAAGCGCGATTTAAAACCGGGTGAGCAGCTGGATGATTTCGGGGGATACACATTCTATGGGGTGATGGATACCGCGGAGGTCGCCAGATCGCTGAATGCCCTCCCGGTTGGTCTCGCACCAGGTGCGAAAGTGGTGCGGGCAGTTCCCGCCGGGCAAATACTCACCTGGGAGGATGTATCACTGGATGAAACCAGCCGGGTTGTCCAGCTTCGCCAGCAGCAGGATGCCCTTGGATAAAAAATATTCTGATATACCTTTTCAACTAATTTGATCAGGAGGTTCTCATGCGTATCGGTGTTTTCACAGTTCTCTTTCAGAATCTAGCCTTCGAGGCGGCGCTTGATAAGGCTGCTTCTGCAGGGGTGAATGCTGTCGAGATCGGCTCCGGGGGTTATCCAGGCAACCATCACTGCCCTGTAGATGAACTGCTCGAGAGCGCGGATAAACGCAAGCATTACCTGGAAGCTATACACTCGCGCGGCTTGATTATCAGTGCGCTCAGCTGCCACTACGAACCGCTTCATCCGGACCGGTCCATCGCCCAGGAATCCGATGAAGCCTTTCGAAAATCCGTGCGCCTGGCGCAACTGCTTGAGGTGCCAGTTGTGAATGTGCTTTCCGGATTGCCAGCTGGCTCACCAACGGATACCCAGCCGAATTGGGTCACCTGTCCCTGGCCCGACCACTTCACTGAGATCTTGGACTACCAGTGGAACCGGGTTGGGATTCCCTACTGGCAGCAAGCCGGGAAATTCGCCGAGGAACATGGGATCAAAATTGCGATCGAAATGCATCCCGGCATGCTGGTCTACAACGTTGAGAGCTTGCTCCATCTGCGAGATGCCACCAGCCCGGCGGTAGGCTGCAATTTCGACCCCAGCCACCTCTTCTGGAACGGCGTCGATCCAGTCGCGGCGATCCGCAAATTGGGTGAAGCGATCTTCCACGTGCACGGAAAAGATGTTTACATCGATCCCTTCAACGTGATGGTCAATGGTGTCAATGACCCCAAGCCTTACAGCCAGATACCCCATCGCTCCTGGACCTTCCGCAGCATCGGTTACGGCCACGATTCCAAAACCTGGAAAGACATCATCAGCGCACTGCGCATGGTTGGCTATGATTATGTGATCTCCATCGAACACGAGGATGCCATGATGTCTGTGGACGAGGGTCTCGCCAAGGGAATCGCCCTGCTGCAAGAAGCCGGTATTTCAGATTCAGCCGGGGAGATTTTCTGGGCATAAGTGAAATGTAGTGGATATTGGTCCTTCCCCGAAGGACATCCTTTTTTGGGGAAGGGGATTTTTGTTTAAATTTACCCGGCAGTATATAATGGATGCAGCCGGGTGATATAACTTCACCTCACTTCATCTTTTGCATGGATAGGATATGACGGACTTGTATGCCGGAATCGAGGCCGGAGGTACAAAGTGGGTTTGCATGATCGCTGCGAACCCGCAGGAGATACAGGCTACCCATCGCTTTCCAACCACAACCCCAGAAGAAACTATCGCCAAAGCCATCGATTTTATCTCTGGGCAAACCCATCCTGCAAAGTTATCCGGTCTTGGAATTGGCTCATTTGGACCGCTCGACCTGGACCCCGCATCCGCCACTTATGGTTATGTGACCACCACGCCGAAACCAGGTTGGGCGAATCGCGACCTGGTCAGCCCATTCCAGAAGGCCTTTCAAATCCCGATTGGTTTTGATACAGACGTCAATGCCGCGGCCCTGGGAGAAGCAACCTGGGGGGCAGCACAGGGTCTAAGCGATTTTATCTACCTGACCATCGGCACCGGTATTGGCGGAGCTGGCGTGGTAAACGGGCAACTGATTCACGGCCTGATCCACCCCGAGATGGGCCACATGCGGATTCCCCACGACCAGGATAAAGACCCTTTCCCTGGGAACTGTCCCTATCATGGTGATTGTTTTGAGGGATTGGCCACGGGTCCTGCGATTGAAGCACGTTGGGGGAGTCGGGGAGAAGATCTTCCCCCAGGGCACCCGGCCTGGTACCTGGAAGCCGAGTACATCGCGCTGGGCGCTGCCAATATAATCACCATCCTATCTCCACAGCGAGTGATCCTGGGGGGTGGAGTCATGGAGCAGGAGCACTTATTTCCCTTGATCCGCAATAATGTCCAGGAGATCTTGCATAATTACATCTCTGCGGAAAAAATCCTGGAGGCAATCGAAGATTACATCGTGCCTCCAGGTCTCGGTTCACAAGCAGGGGTCCTGGGGGCTATCGCCCTCGCAAAGAGGGCAGCAGGCGGAAATCCAAGAAGATGATGACAAAAGACGAGCTACTCGAGCAGATTGATATCGATCGACGGCAGCTGGAGCGCTACCTCTTTTACTTTGAGAAAAACGCGGATGGGGAATTTGTACCCGGAACGAGGAATAAACTGCGCAGGGAGAAGATGCTGCAGCCAGGAGTTGCAGGCAAACTTTCCGTGAAGGATGTTCTTGATCTTATTTCGGGCTGGGAAAGCCATTTCATTGAATGGTACCGCCAGGCAAAATTTGGCGAACAGCCTTCCAGTTTCTCCTTACAGCTAGCCTGGGAAGACAGGGAACAGATCAACAAGGCGATTCTGGCGGCGAAAAGGACCAGCTCCCTGGATGATTCCCTGATAAACTTTCGTTCATCTTTTCAGCAAATGCGTGCTACCATTAAAACCTTGCCGGAAGAAGAATTAACTTCCACCCCGGATTTCGCCAGGGACATCAGACCAGGCGTTCAAGAACGGATTGACGAAGTGACCTGGAGGCAATACCGCTGGGCGAAGGAGCACATCCGCACCTGGTCACGCAAAGGAGGTAGAAAAGGCATGGACAAGGCTGGAATTCTCAACCGGATCCAAACCGAAAGAAGGCGGCTGGAAAAGAACCTGGAAAACATATCAGACCAGGAGATGGTAGAACCCGGTGTGATCGACATGTGGACAATAAAGGACCTGCTTGCCCACCTTGTTGACTGGGAACAGCGCTTTCTAGGTTGGTATCAGGCAGGACTGCGTGGAGAAATCCCCCAGACTCCCGCCCCCGGGATGACCTGGAAAGACATGGACAAACTCAACCAGATGATATACGAAGAACATAAAGACCAGCCTCTGTCTGCAGTCAAGTTGGAATTTCAAGCCTCATACCAGCAGGTCCTGCAGATGGTAGAAGCAATACCCGAGGAAGATATCTTCCCCGTTGGGCGCTACGCATGGACCGGTAATTCAAACCTGGCAATCTTTATCCTGGCCAATACAGCCAATCACTACCGTTGGGCGAAGACTCAAATTCGCCGCTGGATGTCCGCCCGGAGATAATCCATGGCGATCCATGCAGCTCCTGACTGTGCGGTATACTCTACCGATATCCACCGGACCAAAGAAGCACAAAAGGTAAAAATTTCCGAGGAGAACAAATTTTGACCAGCGACCAAACTTACGACTTCGTCATTATCGGCTCCGGTTTTGGGGGCAGTGTTTCTGCTATGCGTTTAACGGAAAAAGGCTACAAAGTGCTAGTCCTTGAACGAGGCAAGCGGTTCGCCGATCAGGATTTCCCCAGGACAAACTGGAATATCTTCAAATTCCTCTGGGCTCCCATTCTGCGCTGTTTCGGGATCATGCAGCTCAGTCTTTTCCGCGGTTTCTTTGTATTTCATTCTAGCGGAGTGGGTGGGGGAAGCCTGGTCTATGCAGGCGTGCTCATGGAGCCGGATGAAAGATTTTTTGAGGCAGAAACTTGGGGTCACCTGGCAAGATGGAAAACGATCCTGGCACCCCATTATGCCACTGCCCGCCACATGCTCGGCGTGGCCAGGAACCCACATCTCTGGCCTGCCGATGAGGCACTGCGGACTGTAGCGGATAAACTTGGTTACGGTACCTCTTTTCAAGCGACCGATGTCGGTGTGTATTTCAACGAAGACAAGCAGGAAGTACCCGACCCATATTTTGGCGGTGAAGGTCCCCCTCGCGCAGGATGCAACCACTGCGGAGGCTGTATGGTTGGCTGCCGCTTCAATTCCAAGAACACCCTGGTAAAAAATTATCTCTACTTCGCCGAAAAATGGGGAGCAGAAGTGCGCGATGAGACCATGGTTGAGGACATCCGCCCACTCCCTGCAGGACAAGCGGATGGAGCTCGCTATGATATCGTTTACCGCCCCTCAACAAATTGGTTCTACAAACCCGAACAAAGTGTGCGAGCTCGCAACGTGATCGTGGCGGCCGGGGTTTTAGGGACCAACGATCTACTGCTGCGATGCAGAGATGAAAACAACTCCTTACCCGATCTATCCCCGCGACTGGGAGAGACTGTGCGCACGAATAGCGAAGCCTTCCTCGGTGGGTTTAACAACAGAGAAGTCGCAGATCACTCAAAAGGACTGGCAATCACCTCAATTTTCCAAGCAGATGAGACCACACGTGTTGAACCGGTGCGATTTTCCGATGGATCTTCATTAATTTATTGGTTGGTTTCAGCACCGTTCTACCAATCCCAAGGAAATTTCCTGAAACGTTTAGCTGTTCTTCTCCTGGAAATATTCAAACACCCTGCATCATTCTTCCGCATGAAATTCAAGCCTGGATTGACACGCAGAGGCACAGCCTTGATGGTCATGCAGACAGAAAACAATCTCATGAGCTTGCACCGGGGGAGGAGCCTGCGCACCTTGTTCAGACGTGGTTTATATGCCAGGCATGATCCCCTGAACACCGTTCCCGTCAATACTGCAGTAGGGCACCAGGTCGCCCGAAGCTTTGCGGAGGAAATTAAAGGCGAACCGATCGGAACTATCCTCGAGGCTTTATTTAACGTACCAGCCACAGCCCACATGCTTGGCGGATGCTTATTCGGCAGAGATGCAGGCGAAGGGGTGGTCGATTTAGACTGCCAGGTGTTTAATTATCCCGGGCTTTATGTGATTGACGGATCCATCGTACCGGCGAATCCAGGTATCAATCCAAGTTTGACGATCACTGCCCTGGCAGAATATGCCATGGAGCGCATGCCGGCCAAGCCCAATGCAAAGATTCGTCAACCTTTAGGTGTTAGCCAACCGCTTCATGACCAAGACGCCTTCACCATCGTCCCGCAGCCGCTCGAATAACCCCAGCATGCGCTGGATACGTTGGAAATAGCGCGGCAGCTCATCCGTAGGAACAGTCTGGTAGCCAAATTGCTCATACAGCGGACCCAAGCTCGAACGGCACATCAGGTATAAATCCCCCGGATGGTTCTCTGAGAAATGTTCGATCAGTGCCCGAGCGACTCCCTGCCCTCGCCAATCTGGATGGGTAACCAGCGAAGCCAGTTCATCGGAGCCATCCCCATGCGATTTCACCTGCGCGCAACCGATCACCTCCCCTTGAGGAGATTCAACGACCATAAAGCGCTGCCATTTCAATCCCGTGGGGTTGATCTTGCCAATGTTTACCAGGTGGCGGATTTTTGCAGCATCCTGTTCTGTCGCCGGGCGTAATACGAACATAGTTTTATCAAAAAGTTTGACCCGAGATTAACAGGTAATATCCCGGATGCAAGAAGTTGAATGAAAGATATCCCCAAAGGAGTGATTATTGTAAATTTACCGATGGCTTTATTGTGCTAAGAGCTCTTCCAGCATGGTTCGGGTGACCTGTGGATCGGCTTTGCCGCGCGATTGCTTCATTGCCTGACCGACAAACCAGCCAATTATCGTTGTCTTGCCACCTTTATAAGTGGCTACCTGGTCTGGATTATTCTTGATGATCTCGAGAATAATCTCCCGGATCGCATCTTCGTCGGAAACCCGGGCAAGCCCTTCGGATTCGACCAGCGCGGCTGGTGATTTGCCAGTATTTTCAACTTTCTCCAACAAAGATTTCCCCGTCGATGTATTGATCGTACTGGCGTCTACCAATTTAATTATCTCCGCCAGGAATTCCGGGGTCAGCTGCAGTTCATCCACCCGGATATTTCGCTCGTTGATCATCCGCAAAACGTCATTCATCACCCAATTTGAAACCCGCTTTGGATCCGCGCCGTAGTAGGCAACAGCAGCTTCAAAGTAATCAGAGAGGCTGCGTTCATTCGTCAAGATATCAGCATCGTAATCGGGCAATCCATACTGGTCCATAAAGCGCGCTTTCCGTTTAAGCGGTAATTCCGGCAACTCTGCCAGGATTTTTTCCCGCCGAGCCTCGTCAACCCGTATGGGCAGCAGGTCAGGTTCCCGAAAATATCGGTAATCCGCCTCGGTCTCCTTCGAGCGCATCTTCCGCAGGACACCGGCGTTATCATCCCAATCCAGGGTCCAAGCTTCTATTTGCACTCCTGATTCAACCTGCTTGATCTGGCGTTCAATTTCGGCTGTGATCGCCTCCCGCAGGGAGACAATCGAATTCACATTTTTTATCTCGGTCTTGGGATTGAAATAATCCGCACCTATCGGCCTGATAGAGACATTCGCATCTGCGCGCAAATGACCCTTCTCCATGTCTGCCTCGGAAATTCCCAACCAACGAAGCAGCTGGCGGAGACGCATCAGGTACTGGGCTGCCTCTTCAGGTGAACGCAAATCCGGTCCGGTAACCATTTCCACGAGCGGCACCCCGCAGCGATTAAAATCTATTAAACGCTGCCCGTCATGATTGACAGTTTTCCCTGCATCCTCTTCTATATGCAGCTTGTGAATCGTTACCTGGCGAAATCCCCCACCCGGCATTGGCAGGGTCAGATAACCACCACGGGCCAGGGGCATATCAAACTGCGAGATTTGGTAGCCCTTGGGTAAGTCCGGGTAAAAATAATTTTTGCGATCAAAATAGGAAAGAGGTTGGACCTCGGCGTGCATGGCAAGGGCTAACAAGGCCGCTTTATCGACCACCAGCTGGTTTAGAACAGGCAGTACACCTGGTAATCCCGTGCAGACCGGGCAGATATTGGTGTTGGGTGGATCGTTCCAGGAATCAGCCTTGCATGCACAAAATATCTTGGTTTTTGTGTTGAGCTGAATATGAGTCTCAAGTCCTATGATTGCTTCGTATTCTGGCATAAGAATTTCACAGCTACATGATCAGACATTGAATAATGGAGGGCTAATCCCATTCGTTCACCAAAATTTTGGGTCTCCTTTTGCGCCAGTCTTCGCCTTCGGTAGCCAACTCAAAAGCGCGCCCGATTTGCAAGAGTCTTGCTTCCGAGAAATCGGGGCCAAGCAGCTGTACACCGATCGGTAAACCATCCGCGGCAAATCCAGCAGGCAGCGACAGTCCGGGAATACCGGCATGATTTGCCGGTACAGTCAGCTGATCTGCATACTGCATCAGCACCGAGTCGCCGTAAATTTCTCCCATGGGGAAGGCGGTGGTCGGTGTTGTGGGTGTCAACAAGGCATCCAGGCGATGCGAACCACTCGCATCGAAGACCTGGTTAAAATCAGCTCGGATCAAGGTGCGTACACGCAGTGCCCGATTGTAATACTGCTCACTGTATTGGGCTGCACTGACATACATCCCCATCAGGATGCGCAGCTTGGGCTGGACTCCGAAACCCTCGGCCCGCGATTTCCGGTAAAGCTCAGGCAGATAAGCGACCCTCTGCGGCGTGCGGTAGCCGTATTTGACACCATCATAGCGATGCAGGTTGGAGGCCGCTTCGACGCGCGAAATGACAAAATATACTGGGACACCATACTTGGTATGGGGCATCGGCACATCTTCAACGATATCGGCGCCCATCTGCGCTAAATAGCCAGCCACGCTCATCACCCTTGATTCAATTTCAGGTGAAATCGACTGCTGATCCAATTCTCCAGTGAGTGGATTGAAATAAGTGATCCGGAAATAGTCTGGTGAGAGACCAATTCGCATACCGCGGATGCTCTGCGCTAGATCCTTGGTATAGTCAGGCACTGGCAATTTTGCTGCCGTGCCATCCCGGGGGTCAGCTCCAGCGATGACATTCATCATCAATGCTGCATCGGTGACATTATTTGCGATTGGCCCGGGGCAATCAAGGGATGATCCGAAGGCAATCAGACCATATCTGGATACCCGCCCGTAGGTCGGCTTCATGCCAACAACACCGCAAAACGCCGCTGGCTGGCGGATGGAACCCGCGGTGTCTGTCCCAAGAGAAAGTGGACCTTCCCCGGCCGCTACGGCAGCCGTGCTGCCACCAGAGGAACCACCGGGTACTCGATTCAGGTCCCAGGGATTGCGAGGACTCGGTTGGAAGGCGGAGGACTCATTCGAGGAGCCATAAGTAAACTCATCTAAATTAACCTTGCCAAGCATCACCCCGCCAGCCGCTTCCAGGCGCTCAACTGGCGTGGCGGTGTATGGGGCAACAAAATTTGCCAGAATGCGCGAGCCAGCAGTTGAAGTCGTACCCTGAACACAAAAGATATCTTTAACCGTGAATGGTACGCCAGCGAGGGGACCAGGCTCTTCACCTTCGGCCAATAAACGATCGATCTCTTCAGCCCTTTCATGGGCTCGATCTGCGGTAAGCGTAATAAAGGCGTGAACCTTATCTTCGTCTGCGGCATCAGGTTCCCCACCATCCAATCTCCCCGGGCGACCATCAACGGCAGATATGCGCGCCAAGCATGCCTCCAGGGTCTCGACCGCGGAAATCTCCTTGCTGCGGATTAACTTCGCCAATATGTGAGCAGGCAGGTCAAAAATTTCCATAAACCGGTTATTCCAAATCTGTATGCTGGATATCGGGGACGATCACATAACCATCTTCTACTTCTGGTGCTTGGGCGATGATCTCCTCGGGGTTTGGACAAGCGACCCATTCATCAAGCCGCGTATCAGGTGTGATATCGGTCGTATATGGGACTCCATGGGAAGTGGTCTCAATCTCATCACCGAGCGGAATCGCCTCCAGCTCGTTGATTGATTTCATCTGGTTATTGAGCTCCTGCCTCAGGTATTGCGCTTCCTGCTCTGATAGCTCCAAAGCTGCCAGATCGACCAGGCGGTTAAATAGTTCA
>CP070764.1:1972595-1988202 GCA_020349245.1 Chloroflexota bacterium
GGACACCGCTGGGGTCAGAAAGCCACGCCTGCCAGCTCTTATCGCCACCGAACTTTTTCTCGCTAACCTGCCAGCCTTTTTCACGGAGTTCAGCGATGACCGCCTCCAAGTCCTCCACTTCAAAACACAAGTGACGCAGAAGGGTGGGATGATCTTCGAGTTCCTGCTCCTCGAAAAAGACTTCGATGAACGTGGAATTGCCTGCCTGGACATAGAAACCAAACAATTCACCATTTTTAATGAATTCAAAGGTTTTTTCCATGCCCAGAACATCGCAGTAGAAATGTTCACTGGCTTTCAGGTCATACGAACCAATATTGATATGGGCAAGCTGTTTAATCATGAGACTTCCTCCTGTTAACAGAGATGCTGTTGATTAGTTGTGTTCCTTTTCCCTGCTGTCTGAGCTACGGGTTGGTAAAGATCACTCAAGTAGTACACAACAGATTATCACCGTGCCATGGGTATCCAGATCATTTCCGGGAGGGACAAGGTGATTTTGATCACCGATAATCCCCTTCAATGGACCCCGGTCTGAATAATCTCCCAAGATAGCATGATTATAAAGGTTTTCAGCCTCCCAAAATCACATGCAGCTGGGTAGCAAAAGTGACCTGGAAATTCTTCAAGTGCAGAAAAATTCATCTTCTCCACTCTGGTAAATTAGGGCGATACCTGGATCCTGGTGGATATCATCGCCGCTGCAGCGAATCAACAGCATAAGTTCCTCGTAAATTAAGCGATTTCCACCAGATCAAATTTATATTTTCCCGGGGAAATGCTTTCAGGGAAATTATTCACCCTTCAGATAGCGGTCAAAGAATTCGATCGTGCGGGTCATCGCCAGACCAAAGGAATTGGAAATATTATGATTGTCCCCAGGGTATGTGTACAATTCGACATATTTACCTGCCTGTTGTATCTCTTCGTATAGAATCTCGGAAAAATCCAGCGGCACCGATTCATCCGCGGTCCCATGATGGAGCTGGACAGGACCAGATAAATCATTGAGATATGAGTTGGCGGAAATCGAATCCCAAAACCCGGGATTTTCTTCAGGGGAACCAAATTGTGCGATCCAATCTGTCCGCCAGCGTCTCCTGGCTGAAGGAGTCGGTGTCGCTCCACTCGTGCTCCCACGCCGCCAGCGGGTGAATAAATCCGGATAAGAGGCGACAACACCGGCCCAGATCACACCTGATTTGATATCTTTGGAGAGCACCATCGCTCTGAGGGTCAGGTAGCCTCCCATTGAATGCCCCCACATTCCAATGCGGCTGTTATCTGCCGGTGGAAATTGTTTAAGTGCTGAAACTGCATTTAATACATCAATTGTATATCCTGGATCGCCGTAAGCTCCCCGGGCAATCCCTTCTGAGCGGTCATGTCCTCGGTAGTCAATTCGAAAGACAATATATCCACTGCGTGCCAGCCAATCCACATAGGCAATATACCGTTCGGTGGTGCGGTATTGATCGGGAGGGATGTAGCCATGGTTGAACACAATCGTGGGCCAACCGGTAGGGGGTGTCTCGCCATAAGGAATGGTTAAAAGACCATATTGTCTCAATCCTTCCGACAAGTAGGATACATAATAACGGTTGTAGTTGGCTCCCGGCTCTAATGTTTCTTCGATTATTATCTCGCTACCCGGGTATGAAATCTGGCGCAGTGCGGGAATGCTCATCGGATGAGGCGTGAGCGTCGGCGTTGGTGTAACCGTGGGAGTCAATGTGGCGGTAGGATAGTCAGTTGCGGTGGCAGTAACCATCGGGCTTGGAGTGCTGAGCGACTCTTTGGTCGCCTCGCTCGAGGCTAAAGGATCCACATCGACTTCGAGAGCGCTCGATATCCGGCTGGAACAGGCAGTCGCCACGAGCAGAAGTGATAACAGAATTAAATACAAAGGGCGTGAGGTCTGCATAAACAATATCACCTTGGGATACTTAAGAAATTGAACTATATCATGGTTTAATATCTCCGTATATTAGACGAGATTAATCCGATTTAGCCGCGCTTTATCTTCAATGCTTGATCATCAGCCGGGGAATGATCACAAGCTAAAAATTCAGCAAAAACATCTGATCTTCCTCAAATATCCGGGAAAGGTCCTGATCCGTATAACGCAATTTTTGCTTTTCAGTGAAATAATTATCATATACCCCGGATGAACCATTCAGGAATGTACCCACTACCAGGAGCAGTTCATGGCAAAGTTGAAAACCCAGCCAAACAAACAAAGTGTTGTAGATTTTCTCAACAATGTTGATGATGATACCAAGCGCCAGGATAGCTTCACTATCCTGGATTTAATGGCAAGCGAGACCGGTGCAGACCCGATCATGTGGGGGGACAGCATCGTCGGTTTTGGCTCATATAAATTCAAATATGCCAGTGGCAGAGAGGGGGATTGGTTCTTAACCGGTTTTTCCCCCCGCAAGCAGAATCTGACCCTCTACATCATGTCCGGTTTTGATGATTATGAGCAGCTGCTCAAGCAGCTCGGCAAGCATTCAACTGGCAAATCCTGTTTGTATATCAAGAAGCTTGAAGATGTCGATCAGGATGTACTGCAGCAGCTGGTAAGAAAATCGGTTGAGCACATGAAAAAAACCAATCCTGGAGAAAAATCAGGAGACTAAATTTACCTGTGGATTTTTCGGTAGATCATCAATCCAGGTGAATCGGGATCACTTACTATCGATTTCTTCAATCTCATAAACCCTGCTGACAGCGGTAAAATCAGCTGGCACCCCCTGGGCAAATTCGCCTGGTGATGGCATCGTCCCCGGTTCAGGCCGGGTGGACAGCCCCGGAAATTCTGGCAGACCTGTTTTTTCCTCAACAACCAGGATTTGGGTTGCATCCGGATTGGAGAATTCAAGCGTAATTTCGATACTTTCCTCCTGTATGCCATCGATACGCAGCATCTTTGCCGGGTCGGCCTCAGGGGATAGCTCGATTCGTTCATTCTTCGGGACGGTCAGAGCCAGAAGAGGATTATCTCCCGGGAGGATGAGATAAAGTCGATCACGCATGGAAGACACGAGCTTGATCTTTGTCACCCGGTGACCCTTTACCCAAGCATCAGCGATCACTTCCAGGTGTGGACCATCTAATGGAAGGTTGGGTGCAGTATTTGTCAAAACTGAAAACGGCGGGGCTGCCGGAAAAATTTCTGCATATGGCTTCCGCACCGGATCGACAAGTAGTCTTTTCTGCCTTGAGTCAAGTTCCGGCGGAAAGGCGACTTGAATCCTCGCCGTAGTACGCGCATCTGTTCGCTGACCGCCAATGAAAGCCAACCAGTGTGCTTCGCCACTTTCAGCGTTTAACCAATAGCCAATCGGGTTGACCAGGGGTGGAGGCGAGTTCTTCCCCACCAGGAAATTCCCTGCCAGTAAGAATCCCAAACCCACCAGCAGCATAGTCCAGGCGAAGGTCAAGCGCCTTGGGTTGGTGAGCCAATCTATGGCCGGCAGCATGCCCCCAAACCACAGCGCTGCCACCCCAATCAACAGCCAATTCATAATCAGACCCAGGAAAAGAAAAGCGGTCTTCAACACGGGTATCCACAAGAAAGTTACCAAGACCGCACTGGCCAAGAAACCAAGCCCGGAGATGATCTCCCCTTGCTTTTTGGATTGAACAGACATCGATAGCAACAGTGCCAGTGAGCCTGGCAACTGCGTCCAGGCAGCCAAGTAGCTGGAGGCTGGGAGCAAGATCGTCGTCACAACCGTAACCAGCAGCCAAACAAGCAGTGAGCCAGCTGCCAAATCCATCGCAGAGATTTTTTTACGCATTAACCCAGTCGAGAAAACGAAAACAGCCAGAGCAATAATAAAAAATCCAAGCGCGTAAAGAGCATCGTCACTCAAATGTGGACGGTATGGTGAATACTGGTATTCAGGATGCAGCGCTTGAAGGCCTTCCCACAATAGATAATTAATCCCCAGGCTGAGACCCAGGCAGGGCAGCAGGGTCAGGAAACCCAGGCCGATACCCATCCAGGTCAATAAACGCCGGAATAAGCCATATGCAATCACCCCCAGGAAGCTCAATCCAGCCAGGACCGCAGGCAACCAGGCCCAACTCGCCGGGTAATGCACCATCCTCCCCAGCAGCGGGAAGAAGGTTTGCTCGGGTGGGTAGCCTCTCCCTGCAACATCCAGATCCAGGTTCGGATTCTCTCCCAGGTAGCGGACCAATGCCAGAATATGATTCCCGGCGTACTGCACGCTATCCGCACCCACGGATTCAAAGCGATCCATCATCGTGTGGTTTTCTTGGGCAACGGCCGCTGTACCAAAACTAATCCCGGGCAACCCTGCTTTTTGGAATGGAATCAAATCGCTATCCCCCGAAGCGAAGAGGTGCGATGGGAGCGATATATAAGCTGGTCTTCTGGCAGTACGGGCTAATGCCTGAATCCAGAGGCCATTTCCCTGGCTGATCTGTGCCAGGACTGGCGGACCTTTTCTCAAGATATCCATGTTGATCACCATTTTTACCCCCTCAAACCAAGGGTTTTGTGCGGCAAAAGCATGAGTCCCGATGATTCCGGGCTCATGACCATCGGTGAAGAATAAAATCACATCCTGGCGAAGGGGAGAACCTGCATGCAGATTGCGCAGGATTTCCAGAAGGGTAACCACTCCGGAGCCGTTGTCTCCTGCCCCGGGAGCTCCCGGCGTGGTGTCATAATGTGCAATGAGGAGAAGTGCGCCATCTGGGTCGCTGCCTGGCAGCTTGACGAGGACATTATCCACATACCCACCGATGATGAAGGCGGGATGAACAACGCGAACCCCAAAGGTCTCCTGGACCTGCGGCTCCAGGCCAAGAGAACGGATCTCGTCCAAGAGATAATCCCGCACTGCGGTATGAGCTTGAAATTCCCCCATGGGATGCGGTTCCCTGGCAATGACTTCCAAGTCTCGCATCGCCCGTCCAGCGGAAAATTCATTCGCCGGGGCTTCGACAGGCAGCGGCGCAGGCGGGGAAATCAGAGTCAGGCTCAGGAACACTGCGGCTCCCACCATAAACAAGCCGAAGATAGAAAAAACAAACCTGCTGTTCTTATTCATCGGATAGCGCTCCTTCAGATATCGATGCTATCTATAATCTTCCGTGGTTTGTTTGCCCAGCGAGATGTAAATTTCGCAGGCCGGAGGCATCGAACGAAGATGTTCTACCTTCCGGCCTGGAAGGTTCTGCCTACTTTTTCCCTAGTACCAATCCATGCATAAATACCCATAAGATCGAAAAGGAAAATCCCAACCACTGCCAGATCATCGGGGTAATGCTTGTTGTCCTGCTCACCACTCCCAATTCATAAAGGATCACCAGGATAAAGAAAACCAGGTAAGAACCCGCTAGAAGAAAGCTGATCACCGGCAGTGAACGCGGGATATCCTTCAGGGTTAATTCTCTCACCCCGATGATGATCTGCATTGGCACCACCCCAAGAAAATAAAGGGGAATTCCAGCTTTATGAACGCTGGGGGCTACACTGAAGGGGACTGCCGTCATCAGGATTGTACCCAGGGTTGCCAATGCGCCGATCAAGAGCACGGTTCTGCCAAAATTAATACCTGCCCCCAGCTGGTACATCCGCAGGACTAACAGTATCAAGACCAGATAGCGAAGGGGGGCGGCAATTAAGGTTCCTGAATTGAAGATGATCTGCGGCCAACCAGGTGTATCGCCAATATCGCTTAAGAATGTGTTGAACGGTGAAAAATCCGGATGGGTGGGAATATAGGCAGCAATGGAAAATAATATCATCAATACAGCAAATATTCCGCTTGCCAGGCAGATACTTCGGAATACTTCAGGGACACTTAGTCTTTCTTGCATACTTTTTTGCACTAACATAATTCGTTCCTCCATAAGCATAAAGTCTAGATTCAGAGATTTAATAATCCACAGAGTTTATTGTTGGAATCAATCTTTCATAAAATTCATCCTTATAAAATCAGCCATCTTGATCTTTTCCTATCGTAAAGGTCTCTCCTAATCCCCCGCTTTTCGACGGCTGAACGCTGATCAATTTCAAACCAAGGTCACCAACCTTTAACAACACACCCTGCAGCATAGCCTGATCCATAGGCCCTTTGAGCAGCGATTGACCGCATTGGAGTTGTCTGATGGTAAGTCCCTCAAACCAGCTCTCCCAGCGGTCCCCCAAAAAGCCTTCCACGCGAATTTCATAGACTTGTTTTGTCAAAGGCACACCTCCAATGAATTACAGCTGATTGTGCGTCATGATTATTGAACAGAAGAGGTACCAGTGTCATCACCCACAAGTACCAAATCGGGATGATTTGTTTATACTGGGAAGTACCCGCGCTTATATGAGCCCTCAAAGCTTCAACAATGATTGGGCGGTGATATGTGGATAGTTGCTGATTAAAACGGAAACGATCAAAGAGTGCTGAACTACTTGTCGATCAAACCCAAGTTCTTCGCCATAACCACTGCTTGAGTCCGATTATGGACCCCCAGCTTGCTATAAATATTTCCGGTGTGAGTTTTTACGGTATCCAGGGAAATCACCAGCTGTTCGGCGATCTCCCGGTTGTTCATTCCCATCGCAAGGTGTTCCAGAACCTCCACCTCCCTTTTGCTTAATGGCTCAACCAGTTTTTTTCCTTTCACCTTGGAAGTAATATTCTCTTTCTGGAGAAACACCACCAGCAGTCCACTTGTAAATCCCGGGGCGATACCATTTTCGACTGCCTGAGAAAGCAGGTCCGCCATGGAACCACCATTCACCAGGATGGAACTATCCAGGAAAATGCGTTTTATACCCGGACCTTCTGCCATCCTGAGAGCGATGGAGATGGTATCAAGCGCCATCTGCTTTTGCCTGAGCATGAGAAACGCCAGGGCTTTAAGCGCGTGAATCTCTATCAAGTGCCGGTAATGATTTTCAGCTGCCGCCTCTTCTTGGATGCCTTCTAACACGCGAAGAGCCTTATCTGGCTGCTTCTGGTAAAGGTACACGCTTGCCAGGATAAGCTGCACTACCTCAAAAAACATGGTCGGCAATGGCACAGTTGAATCCTGAACTGTTTCTGCCAGCTGCCTGATCCACCGGTTGACTTCATCCAGCGCACCTCTCTCCAGGTCAAGGCGAGCTTTTTGAGATTCCAGCCGGAAGCGGGTTACTCTTGAGGCTTTCAAGTGATAGGCCCGCGCCGCAAGTTTCAGGCTATGGTACGCTGCTGCTTGTTCACCCAGCGCCTGTTGCAGCCTGGATTGCATAACGTAAGCTTCCACCAAACTCTTGGCCCCACCACTCTCCCGAGACAAGTCAAGGGCCTTGGAAACGTATCGCTTCATTTTGTTCAGCTTGTTTTGATCCAGGGCAATATTGGCCAACAACAGGTACCCTGTGCTGGCTATGGGCAAAGGGCGAACAGAATCAGCCTGGCTTTCTCCACCCCCTGCCAATTCAATTAAATGGCGGCTTGTTGCTTCAGCCTCACGCAACTCCCCGCGGTGATAGAGGCTCAAGGCTAAGCCTTCATAAGCATGGGCTAAAAGGAAAACATTGCCTGCTTCTTCGGCAAGTTCGATGGAATTAAGCACGGTTTGCTTGGATTGATCAAACTTGCCCTGTAAACTTATCTCCAATCCATTAATGAAAGCATAAGTGATGTCGATCAGGCGAAAGAGCTCTTCCTGCAGAATCTGATTTTCAGGGCTGCTAAGGAGTTCCTGGACCTCTTGCCTGGTTTCTTGCAACACTTCGAGGCAGTGGGAAATTTGTCCATCAAAGAATAATGCACAGGCCTGGTAGACCCGCAGGCGCAGCCGGCTGCGCACAACATCTTTCGGTAGCTCCTCAAGCCATACTAGGAGATTCGTCATCCAGCTGTCCAGCAAGCTGGCCTCTACTGCCTGTTCAACCAAATCAGCAACCCGGTCGACGTCTCCTGCCTGCTGAGCATGACCAACAGCGATTTGCAAGAAGCCATGTTGCTGATACCATTGGCTGGCAAGCTGGTGAAGGTTTGCGATCTCTTGACTGCCCATTTTTTGCTGCAACCGGTTGCGCAGCAGATCGGAAAATAATGGGTGGTAACAGTACCAAGTGGATTCAAAATCCAGCGCGGTGATAAATAGATTTTCATGAAACAGCCGCGAGAGCATCTCCTGGCCATCCTTCCGGCCAGTCACCTGATCACAAAGTTCAGCGCAAAATTGATCGAAAATGGAGGTTTGCTCCAGGAACAGGACAACTTCTGTGGGGAGGTTATTGAGCACCTCCTCGGCTAAATACTCCACGATATAACGATGACTGCCAGAAAAAGTTCGCACAAACTCATGTTGATCAGATCGACCTCGCATAGATAGGGCAGCCAGCTGCAGTCCCGCGATCCAGCCTTGAAGGCGGGCATCCAGGGCCAACAGATCTAGCTCAGATAGATTCAATCCCATTCGCTGGTTAAGGTAGTTGCTGGACTCGGCATAGGTGAAGCGAATATCAGATTCTCTCAATTCCGTGAGCTGGCCATGAGCACGCATCCGCACGAGTGAAAGAGGAGGATCAGCTCGTGTGGAGATAACCAGGTGGACCCGCGAGGGCAGATGCTCCATCAAGAAATCGACCCCCAAATGGATCTCATCCCTCGAGATCAAATGATAGTCATCCAATACAAGCACCAACGGCTCGGGGTGAACAGCGATATCGTTGAGCAGGGGAGTCAAGATCACTTCGAACGAAGGGGTTTCAGCTGAACGCAGCAAGGCTGCCGAGGCTTCACCCACTCCCGGGAGTACAGATTGAATGGCAGAAACCACATACGCCCAAAACCGGGTAGGGAGATTGTCACCCGCATTTAGCGACAGCCAAGCCACCTTTTTTCGCAGCGCTACACTCCCGGCCCACTCGACAAGCAAATTTGTTTTCCCAAAACCAGCAGGGGCAGAGATCAGGGTCAGCTTATGGCCTTCTTGAATCCCATTATCCAAATATGCAACCAAGTGAGGGCGAGTCACCAGTTGAGTGCTCGGGGCTGGTGGGTGCATTTTGGTCATCAATAAGGGCATACTTACCATACTTTGAATCCTACCATTAACAATCCAGTCGAACTATGGGCAGCAGGGGATTTGAAAGGCTTATTCCCGGGTTATCCTGTAAATTTCAGGTTTATTACCTGACAACAGGGGTGCCTTAAGGCTCAAGCAGGGAGATCAGTAATTCCCCAGATGCTCTCAAAATTGAATCAGGGCATTTTCTCCAGTAAGTCAATGATAAATCTAAACAGCAAGATAAATTCCATAAACAGGTCTTGACATTCACTATAGTATGTGCTAGTATACGTTCTAATGATATACTAACAGTTGTAATACCGAAATTGTTTTCAGGAGGAATTAATGGGTAACCAAACCAACGGAATCGATGAGATCATCGAACACATGCTGCAGGAATGGAAACGCAGCATGCTGACCTTCTGGACGCTTGGTTTGCTAGTCTCCCGTCCCATGTACGGACTTGAGATCAAAATGGAGATAGAGCAAAGTACCCAAGGTGCTCTACCAGTGCTTCCGAGCACGATTTACCAGATGATGGCCCGTCTTGAAAAACGGGGTTTGGTTACCAAATCCCAAGAAAAAACCACCATAGGACCCCCGCGTACATACTATCACCTCACTCCAGCTGGACGGGAAGTATTGAGGCGATACATTGCTGAAATCCTTACCCCCGACAGCCCGATATATACCGGCCTCAGCCAGATGACCGCCCAGCTTATTCAGCAATTGGGAAAGGAAAAAAAGTGAAAATTAAACCCTATACAGCGAATGCAATTCCAAAAGAAGTAGCATTCTATCTTTGCAGCCAGATTCAAAAGCAGTATCGCGGCAAGATCTATACCTTCAGCGGACTGCAGTGCTGGGGATGCACAACCTTCAGTAACAAACATCCCGAGAGCAGTTGCGTTTGCAACCATCCAGGGTACCGTGGCTGCAATTTAGTGAACGCTCGCTACGATCAAATGGTCAAGATCGGCAATGCGTAGTGGAGGGGACGAATATAATATTGGATTTCTGATCCAAGGAGAGCCCGATGGTCCGCAAGCTTTTCGATTACATTTGGGGCATCATCGTCCATCCAAGAGTGACGATCGATGAACTTGCTCAGCTCACCTCCATCCGGCCAGCAGTGATGCTGGTGATCCTGGTTCAATTGCTCGGATTGCTGAATCTGCTTCTCTTTATCCTTTTTGACCAGGACTGGTTGGGAACACGCCGTGAACTGCCTAGTCCTACCTTTGTGGGATTCTTTGGACGTCTCCCGCTTGGAACTGAAAACTACGTCGCGATTTTCTTTTTCGTGGTCGGACCGCTGCTCGCTCTCCTTGGACTGGTTGTCGTACCTGGATTGGCTCATATATTGAGCAAAATCTGGCGTGGACAGGGTAAATTCGAGCAAATGGTAAACACACTTACCTTTGTCCAGGTGCCATCTATCCTGGTCCAATCCCTGCTCAACGACATGGTTTTGGCTGGCATACCAGCCAATTTGCTTTCCGGTCACCCTTATGCTTTCACTGCAGCGATGAATGGTGAGTTCGGATCATTCTGGTCAACGCTCACCTGGACATACATGATCGCTATTTACATCATCGGCACAGGAGCGTGGGTGATCACCCTGGGGGCAACCGCAATCCAGCGGATTCAGCGGATCCCGGGTTGGGCAGCTGCAGTGATCATGGTATTTACCTACCTGTTGTGGTTTTATGGATTGGTGGGAACTTACGTGCGCTGAAATCCCCTGAACCCAAAACAGCGTCCTGAATTTATAATTACCTTCAAATTCTTGTCCGGGAAATATTTTGATTAATGGGAATCATGAGCCAGTAATCTGTTCTCCCCACCAATTTCTTACCCCACCTCTCAACGGAAGATCGCTATATTCACTCAATTCTGCTCATCGCTCGTTCAGCTAGGGCAGTGATCGTCAAACTGGGATTCACCCCCACATTAGCAGGCAGCGCAGATCCATCAATGACGTATAAACCCGGGTATCCGAAAACCTGTTGGTTTGTGTCAATCACCCCCCTATTAATATCAGCTCCGATCGGACACCCTCCCAGGATATGAGCAGTGACTGACATATTGAAGACTGATTCGATCAGCGAGTTATAGGGAATCCCGCCGGAAACCAGGGCATAGCTGCGAGCTGCCAAGTTCGCCTCCGGGATATAGGTTGGAGCCGTTTCCCCAGGTGGACGAACTGAACGCAATCCTGGCTTAAATCCGGTAAACAAGCTGCGACCCCAGGTGAAGGCCAGCTGGTTATCCCTATTCTGCATGGTTGAGATCAGGGTTATCCGTTTGTGCCAGTCCTTTCTCACTCGTAATGAGGCAGTCGAACGTAGCGGGTTAAGCAGGAAGCATCCGAGAGATCTCAACGCCCGCCGAAGTGCATGGTCGCTATCTATCAATGGGCTGGCATAAAGCTTCATAAACCAGTAGCTGGGTGGTACCCGGTTTTGGGTGATATGGGTGAATGCATTGGGGTGGAAATCAGATGAAATCGCGGGACCTTTGGTCAGGTCGATCTCTTCCTCCTCTGCAAGTACGGCTGTTATTGCTTCAGAATTCGTACGCACTTGACTGCCCAATGTTGGGGAGAGAGAGGGCAAGGCACCAGCCTCCCGGCTGCGCATGAGCAGTTCAAGCGTGCCAAGCACGCCGGCTGACAACACCAGCATGTTTGCCCTCAAGGGTGGATACGGGTTTCCTTTAGGATTGAGCGGATTAACCGTTTCCACTTCATACCCACCCTCGATAGGTCGGATCAAGGTTGCTTTGCGCTGGGGTATGATCTTGGCACCTTTACTTTCCGCCAGGTATAAGTAGTTCTTGTCCAGGGTGTTTTTTGCGTTATATGTGCAACCTGCCAGGCACGCACCGCAATACGTGCAGCCATGTCTCAATGGACCCTCTCCATGGAAATACGGGTCAGGTACTTCTTCCTGGGGGCCAAAAAAGATACCCAGGGGTGCCGCGCCGTAGGTCTCTCCTGCTCCCATCACATCAGCGGTTTGTCTCAACCAAGCATCCTGGATGTCTGCAGTCGGGCAACTAACTCGGCCCAGCATCTTTGCCGCGGTTTGGAAATGCGGCCGCAATTCTGCTTCCCAATCGATACCCAGATCTGCCCAAGCAGGATCTTGGTAAAAAGCCCGCTTTGGTTCCAGCAGCACAGCTGCATAAACCAGGGATCCCCCGCCGACCCCGACTCCAGCCACTACGTTCACATCGCGGAAAAAACGCTGGCTAAAACAGCCGTGCAATCCCAGTTTTGGCAACCATAACAATTCCCGCGTCGAATCACGCATTTTCTGGTGATCTTCACCTCTGAATAGCCGTCCCTGCTCCAATACCGCTACCCGGTAACCCTTTTCACTCAGTCGCAAGCTGCTCACGCTCCCCCCAAAGCCGGATCCGATCACAATTACATCATAATCCATCGATCGTATCCCTCGGCTGAAGTAAAAACGGAAGGGGTAATCTTCTGAGTGGTCTAGGTCTGGCAATTGTCATCCCCAACAGTAGATCTTGCCTGATGATCCGCAGCTCATCCACAATCCACGGCCAGGGGAAGGGGTTATCAGCTGCATAGCTGACAATTAAACTTGGTCCCTGGTCGATATAAGAAGCTTGCTCCACGACAAACATTGGCAAACGCCGCTCGATTTCCCCTTTCCGCCATACCAGGTTAACCACATTTCCCTGCGGGTCAAATTCCTTGCCCCACCAATCCCCCATCCCCGTGATGATCAGCAGCGGTTTTGCAAGGCGTCTCAACCAGGCTGGTCCCACAAACGAACCTTTAAATAAACCGCGTAGCGACCCGGCTTCAGGCGGTTTCAAGGAAGCATACAGACCAGGAAATTCAGAAAGAGATAAGCGATTGAGCTCCTCAACCTGGGTATTCATGGGTTTCACTCCAATTTAGCTGCTCATGATGAGAGAATAGAGATAATTATACAGCCCCAGGACTCGAATTTCGATCCTCATATCATCCCATGGGGGGTTGAGAATGAAAGTCCCAATTCTCTTTCCTTGAATACTTCTCGAGGTCTGCTCACCGGATGGAGGTTCACCGAAAGGTAAACATGTAATTGCAATTTCCGCTTGCATTAATAAATCGGTTAATGTATTATCAGATCAATCCAGAATTTCTTCAGCCCACCTCATATCGAAGCTGGGAAATAAGGATTGTAGGGGATCTGCTTGAAAAAAGAAGACTCGAGAAACGCTGATCGCACAAGGAGTCCAAATCGGGACAAATATCCAGCGGGGATTTTTTATAAGCTCTTTCCATTATCGGTGGTTCGGAGTTGATCAGATCCGAGGATCAGTTATTTTCATGCCTTAGCCTGACAGATCAATGATCAAAATTTAGCTGTTAATTTGATCGCAATAATATCAGCATGAACCAACCAACCGAATTTACCCTGGGTAAATACAAAGTCCTTTCGCTTGTGGCGCGTGGCGGCATGGCGGAGGTTTACAAAGCCTACCAGCCTGGTCTCGACCGCAATGTGGCGATCAAGGTGATCCACCCGCACTTGGCAGGAGAGGCGACTTTCATCCGCCGTTTCGAGCGTGAGGCTGCTTCGGTTGCACGGTTGCGCCACCCCAACATCGTCCAAGTTATCGACTTCGACTGCCAGGATGAACGCTATTACCTGGTGATGGAGTTTATCGAAGGCGATTCCTTATTGGACGAATTGGAAACCCGCTCGAAGCAGGGAAAGATTTATTCACCACAGGAAGCCGCATATTTAGTCAGTGCCGTAGCCAGTGCCCTTGATTATGCCCACAATCGCGGCGTTGTGCATCGCGATATCAAGCCTGGTAATATCCTCTTTACTGGTGAAGCGCAGGTTGTTCTGACTGACTTCGGCATTGCACACATCGTGGGTACGACACAGTACACGGAGAACGATAGCGCCTTGGGGACGCCTGCCTATATATCCCCTGAACAAGCCTGTGGCAGCCCGGGTGACGCACGTGGGGATATCTACTCCTTGGGGGTCGTGCTCTACCAACTGCTCCTTGGTCGCTTACCCTTTGAAGCAGATACAGCTCTTGGGCTGATCCAGCAACATATCCGTGCCGAACCCCCCAGACCGCGAGAAATTGATCCCGACCTATCAAAAACAGTAGAAAATGTCGTTCTCAAAGCCTTGGCGAAAGACCCGCAGCATCGCTACCAGCATGCAGGCGAGATGGCGCTTGAACTGCTCAAGGCGGTTGGTCTTTCAGCTGAGGAAGTCATCGGTGTAGGTGGTCTGCAAAGCATTTATACGACACCTGTGGAATTTGAGTCCGCAAATAGGCCATTGCCCAGCTGTCCATATCGGGGCTTGTTTGCCTTCCGTGAAGAAGATGCCCCTTTCTTCTTCGGCAGAGAGGATTTCACAGACCAGCTGATTGAAGCAATGGAGGATCGCTCATTCGTGGCCGTTCTCGGATCCTCCGGTAGCGGAAAGTCTTCTGTGGTATTCGCCGGGTTGCTGCCTCACCTGCGCCAAGCTTCCGGTTTGCGAGGCGCCCAGGGATATGCCTGGATGATCGCCGAATGCCGTCCGGGAGTCGATCCATTCTATAGCCTGGCAACCGCATTAATACCTCTCCTCGAGAGAGCGCTCAGTGAGACTGATTATTTACTCGAGGCGCGCAAGCTGGCTTCTGCCATGGAAAATGGTGATTTGCCCATGGCTGATGTGTTCCACCGGATATTGGTTCAAAATCCGGAGTACGGACGCTTTTTACTGGTGCTCGATCAGTTCGAAGAGCTCTACACGCTGTGCCCATCAACTGCTGTCCAATTGGGATTTGTACAAGCATTGCTCGAAGCCATCGAAACAGGCTCCAATTTATCTCTTATAGTTACCTTGCGGGCTGATTTTCTGGGCCAGGCTTTATCCAACAGACCGCTTGCAGATGCCCTTCAGCATGCCGATCTCAAACTTGGACCGATGGGAAAATGGGAGCTGGTCCAAGCAGTCGAAAGCCCTGCACGCAAATTGGGCGTGACATTTGAACCAGGATTGGTAGAACGGATTTTAGACGATATTGGCGAGGAACCCGGCAACTTAGCACTGCTCGAATTTGCACTGACACAGCTATGGGAAGAGCAGGCAGTCGGGCAATTATCTCATGCCACTTATGAAGCGATTGGGCGCGTGCAGGGTGCCTTATCTCGCTACGCAGATCGAATATATGCTGATTTCGACGAAACGAAACGCGAGCAATCCAGGCACATCTTCACCCAGATGGTCCGGCCTGGTGAAGGTACTGTAGATACCCGGCGGTTAGCATTCCGTGAAGAATTGGGTGAAGAACATTGGGCTTTGGTACAGGAGCTGGCCGATGCCCGGTTGGTAGTCACCGGACAGGAGGTCGCCAGAGGCCAGGAGACCGTCGAAGTGGTACACGAAGCATTGATTCACAGCTGGGGTCAGCTGCGTGACTGGATGGAAGAGGACCGCACTTTTCGTTCTTGGCAAGAGCGACTTCGGTCTGCCTTGTATGCTTGGGAAGCCAGCGATCACGATGAAGGCGCCCTACT
>CP070764.1:1988302-2034042 GCA_020349245.1 Chloroflexota bacterium
GAGGCTGCGGCTGGTGGGGGATACGGCCTCTCTCAGCATCAGCGATTAACCTGCCGACCAGGTGCAGGCTGTTCTGGATGATGCGTTCATAGAGTGTTGCCACGCTATCCGAACGGCGTGTGCGGATTTTCACCTGATAGATGATGTCGCCGGTATCTATGCCAGGATCGATGACATGCAGGGTCATGCCGGACCAACGCTCTCGATCGCGGAGAGCCCAAAAAACAGGGTGCTTTCCCCGGTATTCGGGTAGCAAGGAGGCGTGGAAGTTTACCGGTAGCATGGTGGGTAAGGATAGCAAGCTCTCCTTCAGGATCACTGGGTAGCCAGCTGCCACAAATAAATCTGCTTTGAGCACGGCCAGTTGCATGGCGAATGGCTGGGTGTTTGGATTCGATGGCTGGAAGCAAGGTATTTGCCGTTCTCTTGCCGTGGCAGAAAAATTCACCAATCCAGGGGCTAAAGGGTTCGTGGTAGCTTGCAGTGAAGGTGGAACGTCCACAACAGCTACCAGATCGCACAGCTCTTGCAGCAAGGCAGAGAAAAACTTGGCAGAAAATGTACTCAGAGAGTTTCCGAAAAAAACAATCCGAACTGGCATTGGCTTAGATCCAGCGCTGTGAACCTTCCGGGAATGTGATCGCTTTGAATGCCGCGGCGCGTGCTTCCAGGGGCTGTTCGACAGCCATCCGTTCAATGGCAGATCCCAGCTGCACACCATGGCAATCTGTGTGTGTCACCATGTACTGGGCGGTATCAGGTCCAGACAGTGCAGCTCCATGCGCCAGCAAGATCACCCCCGGCTTTTGGCTGCGGGCGAAATCGTAATGCTTCTGGGAGATTTCAGCCATCTCCTCGATGCCGCGCCCCTCGCTGTAGCCAGTTGATCCGCCACGGGTGATGCCGGCATGGAAAATGTAGATATCTGGTGGAGCTTCCGCGAACAACCTTTTTGCATCTTCCATATTGAATGCATACCCGATCGTCAACATATCCAGATCACGGGCGATGTTGATCATGTGCAACTCGTGTTCATATCCCAAGCCTGTCGCTTCGAGTGTTCGGCGAAATTCGCCATCATACCAGGCGACAGTAGGGAAGTTGTGCACGCCAGAATATCCTATATGGTTGAGGTCCTGCAGGTACAATCGCATATCCCGCAGTGGGTCAACACCTGCCACACCCGCGATTACGGGAACTTCCTGAACCTGGGGCAACACCTCCCGCTTTCCCATGTTGTATATTAATTCATTGTTATCAAGGATGGGGAGCATGCCTGCCAGTGATCCGTAGCCCTGCATGCGAAAATAACCGGTGTTATAGACGCCAAGGATATCGATACCGCCGCGCTCGATGAACTTGGCCGCGATCCCGTTCCCTGCACCAGTCATAACAAGCGGTTTACCGGCTTTCACAGTCGCCCACAACCGGTCGAGAAATTCCTGGCGGGTATACCTCTTTGCCATTATCGCCTCCTTGTTTAGAATATCAATTCTGCTGATTTTTCTTTTCAATCAATTGGATGAGAAGTTTTGCCGCTTCTGATGCGAAGGCAGGATCTTCGATATGGGTGTCCCGCTCGATGAGGCGGAAATTCCCAGGAAGATTCGCCTTTAAAGCATCCACAAACGCCTGGTCTGCATCCGGATCATAAAAACCTTCTCCTTCTACAGCATAGCTGTCGTAGCCAGCCGTGGGGATCATGAAGATGGCCTCATCCTTGGTGTGCAAAAGCCGCCTGGCAACCTCTTCACCTACTCTAGCCATCTCTTCCCGGTTTAAACGCACATCGGTGATCTGCGGACTGTGGCGAATCAGGGTGCGGGTGTTGAAGGGCGGTGGGACAGTTTCTGGTTCATTGAAGACCAGGACCTCAATTGCGCCGGGTGCCAGTACCTGGGGGAGGCCCAGCTTCCCTGCGGTAGTCAGGCGTTTCGCACCACCAGCCAGTAAGGCATGGAACATCTCGTTCGAGACTTCGATGGTTGAATAATCCAGCACGGCGCCGATCACACCTTCTTCCATCAGCTGCTCCATGGCGCGTCCCCCGGTGCCGACTGCATGAAATACGATTGTCTCATAACCTGCAGATTCCAGCACTTCGATGGCTTTCATCGCGCCCTGGGTGGTGATACCGACGGTAGTCACACCAACCAGGGGCTTATCCCCGGCTTCCATTGGAATGGTAGAACGAGCCATACCAACTGCTGCCCCAGCAGCATTGGCGAGGATGGTTCGCATCACCGGGTTCAAACCCAGGATATCCGTGACGGAATACATCATGGTGATATCCTTGATATCTACCCAGGGTGCGACGTTGCTGGAGGCCATGGTGGAGACCATCACCTTGGGGAATCCATAGGGCAGCGCCCGCATGACCCTGGTCGCCAGGGTTGTCCCCTGGGTGCCTCCCATTGAAACGATCCCATGAACCTTGCCTTCATCAACAAGGCGGCATACGATTTTCGTGGCACCTTCAGCCATGATCGGGGCTGCCACCTCCCGATCCGGATCTTTAAGCAGTTCCGCCAGTGGAGTCCCACCCTCTTCAGCAACCTGTTCGCGGGAAACATCGGCCTGCGTGGCAGGCTTACCGACGACACCCACATCAATAATCAGCGCTGTCTCGCCTGCTTTTTCTATCTGCTGGCGGAGATAATGTGCTTCAATTCCCTTGGTATCCAGAGTAGCCAATACGACAATTGTTTTTCCACTCATGATTTGATCTCCTCGGATGTGGCTCTGGGGGGCAGTGATAATTCTGCCCCCAGACCAGTAAGCGTTGTATTCTCCAGGACAGGTCCATCAATCAAATTTAACTGGCTGCGGCGATCTGGTCCTTTAACCAGGCGACAGATTTTACGACATTTTCTTCACCATCGCTCTCGATGGAGAAGACTCCATCCCAGTTTGTTTCGCTGAGGAATTGGATGCATTTAGCGATATTCGGAGCGTTGACGCCTTCTCCGATGTGCACGACTGAGGCGGAGATTCCGGTGCTCTTTCCCCGGGCTGCGTCTGCCAGCTCCTTGCTGACGTCCTTGACATGCACATGGGTGACGTATTTGCGAACCGCCTTGAGGAATTCCAGTGGATCTTTCCCGGAGATAAATGTGTTGCCGGTATCGAAATTTATCTGGACATATTCAGACTCGAAGTATTCAACGATCTCCAGCAGAGTCTCCGGTTCGGTGGTGAATGGTCCATGCGGCTCCACATTGATGATCACCTTGTGGTTCTCTGCGTAGGGCAGGCATTGGCGCAGGTGATACTTGATATAGTCCAGTTGCTCTTTATCCGACATTCCTTCTATTTTGTATTTTCCATCAGTTGTGTCAACACAGGGAACGCCGAGATGGCTGGAAAAGAGGATGCCCTGTTGTATGAACTCAATGCATTCCCAGCGGTTGATGGGGAAGGAGACATCCAGCTGCGATACTTTCAGGGAATGCTTGTCCAGCTTCTTTTTAAGGTCCAGGGGATCGCTGTTGAGCTGGACAAACGGCGCGAATCCCAAACCCGTGAAGAATTCCGTTCCGCCCACCGCTTCCAATTCACAATATTCCACGCCGAGTTTCTCGATCACCTCGAAACAATAGTCTACAGGTTTATCTGCATGGCGCCAGTTATCGGTATTGATTCCAATTTTGATCATTTTATTCTCCTTCTACTATAGCAATTAGAAACGGGTTATCAGTGCCTTGTGCAGGGAATAATCAAACAGGCTGAGGACTGCGTTTGCAGCTCAGATGACTTGCTGAGCCGTCATCTGATCAGTTACCAGTACATCCACCAGGTTCCCTGCCAGGGCACCACGAACGGCGGGAATTTTTGCCGACCCGCCTGCGACCCCCACGACCAGCTCGATTTTTTGGATTTCATCTAAGGTCAAGCCGATCACTCGCTGATCAAGACTTGAGTCAACCAAAACTCCTTCGCTGTTGAAGAAGCGCAGATTCATATCCCCAACCGCATCTTGTTTGATGAGGTTATTGAGCTCCTGCTCAGTTACAATCTTCCCTTCCCGCATGAGGATTGAATCCGATCTCGGTGCGCCGATGCCCATGACTGCCAGCTTGGCTGACCTCGCCAGGTCTAAGACCTGGCGCACGTATGGGTCTTCCATGTAAGCATCCCGTGCCTCCCGTGTACCAGCCACGGCTGGAGTCGGCAGCAGGATCGCCACCCCGCTGAAGACCTGAGCTAACCTGCGAGTTAAATCTGCCGCATGCACCTCCTTATTGGGATCGCCTAAACCGCCCAATCCCTGGATCACCTTGATTCCAACCAGATCAGACCGGCGAGGACCACTGTACAGGGCATTCACCATCCCCAGCAATGACCCTCCCCAGCTGATTGCAATCACATCGTTTGGCTGGATGACTCGCATCAGGTAATCTGCAGCGCCTACTCCGACCTCCCTGGCGACAACAAATTGATCCTCAAAATTTGTGGTTTCCACAACCACTGCTTCCTGCAGCCCATAGCGGTCTTCAAGTTTTCTCTCGAGATCAGGAAATGCGCCGATCACTGGGCGGATCGTGATCTGCACAATCCCCTGTTCTTTGGCCTGTTTTAATAAACGCTGGATTTTTTGGCGCGATAGCCTGAGGCGCTTGCTGATCTGTGACTGGGTCAGCTCATGCTCATAGTAATACCGGGAAACCTTGACCAGCAAGCGTTCGTGTTCTGTGGAAAGCATCCCGATTTTCCTCCCTGAGCATTTGCCCATAATTGAATAAATGCCCGATACATTATAACATGAAAATATCTCTCCAATTAAGCAGGTTTAATGCGTGAAATAAATCCAGTCTTAAATCGAGGCAGGAAAGCCGGGATTCTACCGGTTCAGTCTGAGCGGTTTTACAACTTGATTACAAAATCCCGGGCAAAATCTGACGGGTTAGGGGCAAACTCGATTGGTCGAATGGCTGAGGGGGATACCAGCCATGCGATTGGTGAAATCCCAGGTGTAGACCCGGGTCGGTTTTAGGACAATCGCTACCTCGTTATCCACCTTGGCCAGCAGGTCTTTCGCAAGGTTGTTCTCTGTGTTTCCAAGGTAGCGGAGGATAAGGGCTTCCAAGATTTCTGCTCCCAACTGGGCATCGATGCTCGCTTCAGCCCGCCCGCGAATACCGCAGTAAGGTGGTCGATCGGCAGCGATTTCGAAACCACACTGGGGGCCGTGTTGCAGGTAGGCGACGACTTTTGCAGATCTGGGCGTGGCGCAGTATAAGAGACCTCCCCGGTGCAGGAACCATAACGAGAGTACAATCGGCCATCCTGATTGCGTGTTGCATGCCAGTCGCAGCGGTATGTGGATCGCATCTAAGTACTCCTGGTATTCACGCATTGAATTTTTCATGAGCAGCCTCCGGTAATCAATCTGGGGATCGACCATGGTGTTCAGCCGATTCCTTCAACTTGCGCAACAAGCCTGAAAAGACGAAGCTGTTCATCGGGTATAGACCATACCAGAAGAGAATGCCGAACAATCCTTTAGGCGCAAAAAAGGAGGATTGATGGAGCAAGGTCTGAGCACCGTTTATGGATTTCGCCTCAAACTGCAGCCAGACTTTACCAGGCACCTTCATCTCTGCTCGCAATCGCATCATCTCGCCAGGCTTGATCTGTTCCACGCGCCAGAAATCAATCGCATCGCCAACCCTGACATCTACGGGATCTCGCCGACCGCGCCGCAATCCAACACCACCCAGCAGGCGATCGATCGTGCCGAGAAATTGCCATGCCCAATTGAAGAACAGCCAACCACGCTTCCCACCCAGGGTGGTGAATTCATCGTAGACCTCCCTCGGAGAAGCCTGGACAACCACTTTCCGGTGGACGATTATCATACCCTCCTGGGTTTTCATGACAGTTGGTGTGCGATCACCTTGACTGGAAACGAGAGCATCCGTCCAGTGTGTTTCGATTTTCCCCACTTCCAGATTTGCGAGGGCGCGCTTGACAGCAGTGGAATAGTCCAGCGGAGTAATATCAGGGAAGAGTTTTTTGGCGGTGTTGTCTCGAACAACAACTTCGTTACGTAATCCCAGGATTAACGGTCGAATAATTGAGATTGGCACAGGGGTCATTAACTGCACCCAATGGGATGAAAGCTGAGGGCTCAGTATGGGGACTGGGATTAGTACACGCTTGAGCCCCCGCGCTTCTGCATATCTCATCATCATATCTCCATAGGTCATCACCTCTGAACCTCCGATTTCAATTACCTTTCCCGAGCTTTCTGGCACCACTAATGCAGCAGTCAGATAAGCTAAAACATCATCAATAGCAATCGGCTGTACACAGGTATATACCCATCTTGGGCAAACAATGATCGGGATCCGTTCAGTGAGATAGCGGATCATCTCGAAGGAGACACTTCCCGAACCGACAATGATCGCCGCCCGAAATTCGGTAACTGGAACACCACAGTGGGCTAATATGCGACCGGTCTCCTGCCTGGATTTTAGGTGCTCTGATAAATTCGTGTTGGGATCTCCCAATCCGCCCAGGTAAATGATCTGGCCAACGCCAGCTGATTTTGCAGCTTTGCCAAAATTCTGTGCTGCAAGCACATCACGGTGATGAAAATCATCGCTGCCACTCATGCTGTGAATTAAGTAAAACGCCGCCTCTATCCCATCCATGGCGGTGGTGAGAGAATTTTCGTCGAACACATCCCCCTGGAAAATTTCCACGTCATCCATCCACGATCGCCCCTGGAGTCGGCTTGCATCTCTGACGAACACCCGCACTGAATAACCGGAATCCAGCAGAGATTGGACTAATCTCCCCCCGATGTAGCCTGTAGAGCCTGTTACCAGAATCTTTAGATTTCGGTTCATTTCAGAATTGGCCTTCCATCGATTCTGTGTAACCGGTCAATTCGATGTAACCCTTCCCTGAGATATGCATACCTTCCTTTGTACCGCTGAGTTCTACCGCTCCTTCCCAGTATGTGTATGAAACGTTCATCTCCTGGTCGTTCATCATGGGTTTTGCTTCCAAATCCAAATCCAGAGTAGTGATCGATATCCGCCATCCTGCGGGGTAATCAGCCCCAGATTGCTGGCTTTTCCAGGATTCTGTCACCTGGATTTCAAATTGCTCCCGACCTAATTGAACCGTCTCCCCCTCAGGGCTTATCCAGGTGCCACTAGAATATGGATCGATACTTCCATCATCTCGACGGACCTGGTATATCATCAACTCGCTGCCATCAGTAAGCTGGAGCGAGAACCAATCCCAGCCCACCTGGCCGCTTGAAAGCGCGTCAGTGCTGAACTCATGGTCTTTCCAGCTGAGACCTTCCACTTGATAAATCCCTTCTGCTGTCTGTAAAGTTCCAGTAGTCTCTAAGCGTGGCAAACTGTAGTAGTACGATGCATTTCCGCGTGCAGATCCTTTCTGGCTATAGCCTAGGTTCCCATGCAGTATGGGGCCTTTGAGATCCTTGAGAATTAAATCCACCGCGATATCCTTATTCTTTGCGGATAAATGATATAACCCATCTGGCGTTTGTACGACGCGCCAATTCTCCAACCAGACCTTGAATGGATCGGCTTGTGCCCCAGCTAAACTATCCGCTCCACGGGAAAATCGCTCAAAAGCGTAGTGCTTATCAGCACTGATATCGCTGAGAGCAAAATGGGCCATGTACACCTGGTCTGCAGCCCATGCGGAATCGCGCTCTGGGGTATCTTCCTCGGGCAGTAGGGCACGGCGAAATATAGTCAATTGGTACCCGAATCGTTCACCTGTATCTGTTTCAAGATTGCCTGTGTAGTACCACCATTCAGTTTGGAAATCTGGATGGGGGCCAAAATCCCGGGGAAAATCCCACTCCCAAGGACCATCTGCCTGCTGAAATCCAAGGGGTGGATCGAACTCCACGATTATGCTGGGGGCAGTATTCGCAGCATCAAAGAATCCTAAACCGACAACCAACCATGCGATCAATAGCAGCAGTAATGTAGTGATGAGGAACCAGTATCTTCTTTTCACGGCGAGATGTCCGTTTTTAATCAAATCGAATCGCATCCGCGGTGTTGCGGCGGATGATCCGGTAGGCTGGGTATAGTCCTGCCAGTAAGGCAGCAGTGATGGCGAGGATTAGGGCTTGCAGGAAGGGTTCTGGAGTGATTTGCATTTGTAGCGTCCAGCCAAATGAACGCCGGTTGATGATGTACACCAGGATCAAAGCCAGGACATATCCGGTAGGCATTGATAGGAGACCAGCAACCGCACCCATCAATCCCGTCTCAAGCGCTACCAGACGCCATAGCTGGCGGCTGGTTAATCCTATGGCTTTCAGAATTCCCAGCTGGCGTTGCTTGTCCAGCTGCAGGGACATCATAGCGCTCAAGACACCCACAAATGCTACGAAGGTTGTCATCAGTTGCAGAGCACTGGTGATCGCGAATGTGCGATCGAATACTTCCAGAGTGTCCGCACGCAGTACCTGGTTCGGACGCACCAACAAACTTTGAATGGGAGCCAGATCCATGCGGATGGCTTCCGCCGTGGATTGGGGATCTACACCCGGTTCGAGGATCAATGCTGCCGCAGCAACCCCGCTATCATCCCAAAATTTCCGGTAATTATCGAGGGCAAAGATCGCGTTGCCTTGGCTGGACGCATAATCGTAGTAAATCCCCGCAATAGGGAAGGACTGCAGTCCAGAACTGGTGTAGAGAGATAATTCGCCTCCGTGTAGTGGTAATGAGAGCCTGTTTACCAATGGCTCAGAGACCAGCACAGCACCCTGCTCTACAGCCTGCCAGATCTGATCGGGAGGATAATCAGTTGCCAGGTAGACTTGCTCCAAACCATCATTGGGGTTATTGTTCGCCGAAATCTGGATTGGTCCCTCCGGAGAATCGACAATTGCATTTTGAAGCAAATCCACCCGAAGGACTCCATCCCAATTTTCCAATCGGGAGATCACCTGCGGGTTTATCTCCTGGATTGGCTGAGTGACGGTTGCACTGGGTACGGAAACGTAAATATCTCCGTGGAGGATCTGGTTCATCCAGGTTTCAACGGTGTAGCGAAAACTGCCGACCATCAAGGTAACACCAATCGTGACTGCAATGGCTACCATTAGAGCCGCCACAGCGACAGAAGTACGGCTGATAGAGGTGACCACTTCGCGGGGAGCCATGCGTCCCAACGCGCCCCAGATGCGGGTAGTCAACCTGGCAGCGATCGGCATCATCCAAGTTGTGAAGGTTGGGGTCAGAATGGCGATACCCAGAATTACTGCAAATGTACCGGTAAAGCTCAAAAGCAGATTCCTTTCGGATACCAGCAATATCCCGATCCCAGCAAGAATTACCACGATCCCAGCAGTACTTAACCAGCGAATAACCCGCTGTGCTTTCGATTCAAGATTTGCCCGGGAGAGAGCCGTCCTCGGTGGAACGCTGGCAGCTTCCCAGGCAGGAAAAGCCGCGGTGATGACGGTAGCGAGAACGCCAAGCACCCCGCCTTTAATCAGGCTGTTCAGGGGCAGGGGGATATCCTGAACGGTGCTGACAAAAAACAGGTCGTTGATGGTTTGTGAGACGAGAGCAACTGTCCCCCGCCCCATCAGGATACCGGCAAGGATGCCGAAGGCAGAACCAATCACACCGATCAGGAAAGCTTCCCCAACCACCAGGAAGAAAATCTCCCGGCGGGTAACTCCAATACTGCGCAAGGTACCTAATAATGGACGGCGTTGAACGACAGAAAATGTCATCGTGTTGTAGATCAAGAATAATGCCACGACCAAGGCGAGCAGACTCAGTGCGGTCAGATTCAGGCGAAAGGCTGCCGTTATCTGCTCAACCGTGCCGCTGCGGGCTTCCACCGGCAGGACTAAAACGGAGGGCGGCAGTATACCCTGGATGGCCTGTATAGTAACTCCGCCATCTTCCGGCAAGATCAGGTCGATGCGATCAATGCGACCGAGTCGGTTGGTCAGTTCCTGGGCAGTGGCGATATCGGCTAAGAACATGCCATCGAGTGCCTGGCTAGCCAACTTATCAGGGGGCATCAGCAAACCAACAACCTGTACTTCCAAGGTACGTCCGGCAAATTTAATTTCAATCGTCGCGCCTGGTTCGAGCGAATAGCGCTTCGATACCTCTTCAGAGATTAAAACACTCCCGGGATGAGTCAGGAACTCTGTCAGTTCATTTATTGGGACTCCACCTCTTGCAACCAGGTAATTGCGGAAGGGGGCTTCGGAGAAAGGATCGATGCCCAGCAGCTGCAGGGTGATCCCATCCATTTCGGGTGCAACCACATATTCAGAGATCACCGGAGCTGCGGGGAAATCAATACCCTCCCGGCGGAGATTAAAGTAGAGAGAATCTTCAACTCCCCGCGAGCCAGCCGAGATGTAATGCGTCGCCCGCCCAACAACCGCATCCGTGCTGAGATCAAAAGCTCGGCTCGCACTTTCGTTGGCGATGTCGATTCCAATGACAACCGCCACGCCGGAAGTGATCCCGATCACCATTAACAAACTTTGCCAGAAATGTCTTCCGAGATATCGCCAACCCAGAAGTATAAGAGGACGTGGGATCCGAGTTCTGCTGTTCATGTCCAAGTCAAGCCGCTCAAGCTGGGATAAGCTCCAATGGATGCAGGCAGCCTCCATATAATTCTAACGAGCGGTCTGCGTATTGGGCATTCTCCCGGCTGTGGGTGACCATGATCAAGTTATGGCCAGAGTTACGGGTCAGCCTATCCAGAAGCGTGAGGATTTGTGCCCCGGTTTCCTGGTCCAGGTTGCCGGTAGGTTCATCTGCCAAAACAAGCAAGGGATCGTGGACCAGGGCTCGGGCGATCGCTACCCGCTGTTGTTCACCCCCGGATAGCCGATCGGGAAATGTTTCCAGCCGGTCGGCTAACTGTACCTGGTCTAAAATCTTGGTCGCCCGCCTTTCAGCTTCATCCAGATTTTGACCGATTAACTCCAGTGGTAAGCTTACATTTTCCAGAACTGTTAGAGTTGGGATCAGGTTGAAGAACTGGAAAACGAATCCAATTTTTTGCCGGCGAAAAAGCGTGCGTTGATTTTCATCGAGCTGGGTTAGCATTTGACCGTTGATCTGGATGTCTCCCTTATCAGGCAGATCGATTCCGCTGATCAAGTTCAACAAGGTACTCTTTCCACTGCCGCTCCTACCTAAAATTGCTGTAAATTCTCCTTTTTTAAATAAAGCACCGGTCCCGCGCAGCACAGCTCGCTTCTGGTTTCCCTCTTGAAATTCCTTCCAGAGATCATTTAAACGAATAAACTCATCATCATATTCATTACTCATTGATAACCTCATCTCCCCGGCTGGATATCGCCCAGCAATTCGAGGAGTTCGCTTGATTTTTGGGTGGTGAATTCTCCAGATGTCCGCCACAAGATTAGGCCTTCTTGATCAACCAACATGACAACAATTTCATTTTCTGTACCAATTTCAAGTGCATTTTTAAACGAATTTTTTTCCAGGTACAGCGTTACTGTTCTCGCCCTGGCGATTTGATCGGGGATTCCCGCCCGCATGCCCTCGTTGATGAAGGTCCGCGAAATTGCTGGGAGCTCGTAAATCGTGGGTAGCTCGTAGTAAACAAATCCAGGAAAAGCAGCTTCCACCTGCTGGACAAATGGTATCCAGGTGTTCACTGCGGTTTGCTGGGTTTGTTGGAAAGCAATGATCACGAAGTTTAACTTTCCTTCAAAATCCCGGGGAAATTGAAATTCCCGCCGGTTCAGGTTATAACCTGACACAATTGGAAAGCGGGATTGACCGGGCAGAATTATCAGCTTACTCTTTCCAGGAGCAATTTTCCAAATAATACCCACGACTCCTATCACAAGAGCTGAGATCAAGAGAATTACCTGTGGACTCATCAAAACCTCGAGTTTACTGCGAGTTCTCTGGTTCCGGGATTACGCGACCGCCCCGCACAGTAGCACCCAGCACCAGGGCTGAACCAATAATCGCTAAATTCTTGATGATGTATTGACCTTCCAAGGTCAGTACAAAGGGGAAATTGGTCCAACACACCTCGGGCAACATAAACAAGGGTAATGCTGTTCCTGGAATTTGTAAGAAGAGCAGCAAGATGGTCAGGCGCTGAAACTTGCTGGTTACAAAACCGGATAAGAAGCCTATCCCAATAAGGACTTCCCAGGCAGCTAGAATGGGTAGGAAATAATCTGGGTTGAAAAAATATGTGGTATTGCGGACCAATTCTTCTGCTGGGCTTAATCCGGGGAAGAACTTCAGCGCCCCGAACCAGATAAAAATCACTCCAAGGCCGAAACGTAGGATTTTCAAGCTGTAGTCTGCCATCCAGCGGGTGATCTGGATATCGATGCGATTGAACATATTTTGAAGCGTATGTGTATTTTCCATCATGTATCTTGGTTACTCCCTTTCTAACAGGTGGTGAGCGGCTGAAATTCCCGATAGCGCAGCGCCTTCTATGCGGGGACCACCGAAACCATCACCAGCAAAATAAAGATTCGACAGAGTTGTTGATTGATAGAATCTTTTCGGGTAGATTTTATTTGGATGGCTGTAACGCCATTTATGGATCTGCCAATCTAACACCTGACCACCTAGCCACGGATTTGCTTGTTCGATCAGGGATTCAGCAAGGTATCCGGGATCTCGCTGAAAGTTTTCTCGGCTGAATTCTACAGAGGCATGAATCGTCAGGGATGTTGTGCCAGTAGAGATACCTTTTTGGTTGTTATCTGCCAGCCACTGGATGGAGCTTTTTTCAAGTTTCAATCCTCCAGGTGGTGGAACTCGACTGGGTCCGTCGATGAGTAGGATAGTGGCAATGCAGGGGTGGTACTGAATCGCGCTGAGTGTGTTGTAATCTGTTGACGATAGAAAGCTATGAGTATCGGTGAGCATTTGAAGCGATTGCGGTACCGGGGCTGTCAGCAGCACATACCGGGCGGTGAATTGCTCCCCACCTGTTGAATGAATTACCCAGGAGCTCTCCTGGTAACTTATCGATTTGACCTGGTGGTTGAGATAAATCTTTTGGCCTTTCGCCAGGTGTTTGGCAATGGAGGTCATACCGCCAATCCCCATATAACGGGGATGTTCACCCGACTTTCCATTTGATCCAGAAAAGTTGCATGACCAGACCTGGGCAACACCTCGCCTGGTCCAGCTTTCAACCCAGGACTGGAAGCTGGCATCCCGCACCGTAAAGAATTGGGCACCATGGTCTGCCACAACACCCTTGAAGCGCCGAGTCGCCATGCGACCTCCAACTCCACTGGATTTCTCTAATATGATCACAGAATGTCCGGCCTGGTTCAAGATTTTCCCGGCAATCAGACCACTGATCCCGGCCCCGATGATGATGATTTCCATGATTGGCTTCAGATTGAATGCAAAAGATCTACTTATCCCTTCTGACCCGTTTCGTAAGCTTCAAGGATTCTCTCCGCCACTTTTTCTGGGGAAGCAGCATCCACTAGTTGGCGCAATGAGATTTTATCCCAAAGTGAGCTAGCTACGGCTCCTGTTCTCACAAGGTAATGACTTTCTTAGGTTTTTCATTCCTACCTTGCTGACTTTAGTTAAAACTGTTGGGTAGAATATTTTGCTATATGTGTATTTTACCAGAAAAAACTTTATAATGTCATGTAATTGCAAAGGTTTTGTAGATTATACCCGGGAAGCTAAACCCTGTGAATTTATGCAAGGCTTTCAAGGAATTTACCTGTGTCTTCCTTGATTTGTTCGCGCTGGTTCGAATCGAATCGCCGGAGGCCGAGTAAGCTCCTTCCCATGCGGGGATTGGTTTTCAAGGTGTCCTCATGGGTCAAAATAAAATTCCAGTACAGGTAATTATATGGGCAAGCTGTGACACCGCTGCGCAGCTTGTGGTCAAAAGAGCAATTACGGCAATGGTCGCTCATTTTGTTGATATAGTTCGCTGAAGAGATGTACGGTTTGGTCGAGATTTGTCCGCCATCAGCATAGAGTCCCATGCCGTATACATTGGGCAGCATGACCCATTCGTAAGCGTCGATATAAGCGCTGAGGAACCAAGCATTTACTTCTTGAGGGGCGATACCAGCTAATAGACAAAAATTTGAAAGGATCATCAAGCGTTCAATATGGTGCGTATATCCGTCATTCAGTGCTCGCCAGATGACCTTCTGTAAGCAGTTCAATTGGGTGTTTGAATGCCAAAACATCTGCGGCAGTTCGCGCCTGGCATTAAAAAAATTCGCTTCGTCAATTCCCGGCACCATGCGCCAATACTGCCAGTATATATATTCGCGCCAACCAACGAGCTGCCGAATAAATCCTTCTGCGGAATTTATTGGTGCCTTTCCATCAAGAAATCGTTTTTCTGCTTCCTGAGCTAATTTCAATGGCTCCAGTAAGCCCAGGTTCAGATAAGGTGAGAGCCGGGAGTGGAATAGGGTGCCATGTGTGTTGCTCATCGCATCTTCGTAAGCGCCAAAATCGGCCAGCCGGTTATCAAAAAAATCATCTGCGGCAGACTGGGCTGCCTCGTGAGTGACTGCATAATCGAAACCGGTTGCCTGGCCTATCCCGATGTACTTCTGCTCAACCTCTTCAATGACGGAGGTTGTGATTTCATCGGCCTTGAAGGAGATCGGTACAGGCGGTTGAACGTCTTTTGGCAGGCGCAATCGATTGTTTTTGTCGAAGTTCCATGCGCCTCCACTTGGTTGACCATCCGGTCCTATCAACAAATTGAAGTATTGGCGCATTTCTCTGTAGAAGTTCTCCTGCAGGTAGCGCTTGTCTGGATCGGGATCTGGATATGGATCGTATCGACCAACCAAGAATTGGGTGTTGGGCAATAACTTTACAGGAATCTTGAACTTCTCCTGCAGGTTTTCTTGGAAAACGCGACCACGATATTCACTGGCCGCCATGGTGTAGATCTTCTCTGGGTGATGGCTCTGGATGTGGTTTTCAATCGCCATGCTGGTGGTTGAGGATATCCTGTAATCCACTTCGAAGCCAGTGTTCCTCAATTTCTCAGCGTAATGGCGCATAGCGCTGAAGAGCAACACTAATTTTTTCTGATGGTATGGGTGACGCTGTGCTCTTTCTTGACTCTCGATCATCAAGACTCGTAAACCATTCCCACTGACATCCTTTTCAGCCAAGGAAAGTGCAGGATGTTCTTGTAATAATTGATCGCCGAGTATCCAAACGGTAACTGCCATACTGTTTGCCTTTGCTAAATTTTATCCCAACCTGCTTGCTTTCCTCAGGGTGATCAGTAGAATACCAAGTTTTTTTGAATCGGGCAATCAAATGAGAGAGCAGGAATAAAATTTTTCGGAATATTTTGCTCTCAGAAAATTCCCTCTCAGGTAAATAAAAAAAAGCCCTGCATGGTCCCATGCAGGGCTTGAAGTTGCTTATGGGCAGAACTGCGATTCTGTCACTGGCAGGTTTTCGGTATTGCTGGCGTTCAGATAATTCCCATTTAACCAGCCAATTCCATCCGGGGCATACTCCTCTGGAACAAGCACTGCATACCAACCACCGTCCTCGCTGATACCCACTGCTTCCGCGGTAACACCAACACCAACTTTACCGTAGGATTCACATTGATTACTGGGGCCATTGCGTACAGAGAGCACATCAGTAGTTGTCACAGTTGGTTCTTGGGGCTCAGGTGTCGGTGCCGGAACATCTGGAGGCAGAGGAGGTACTGGCAAAACTGGTAAGCCCCCGGTGTTTTGAGGAACAACATACGCAGCTGATACCCACCCACTGCCAGTTGACGAAAGGGTCGTCGGCAGCTTTACCGCATACCAGCCGGCATCTGAGGTGATCCCGATGGCTTCCCCGGTCGCGCCTGGGGCTGCAACGAAAAGCACCGGGTAGTTCAAACCAGGTCCTGTGCGAACGTTTACATAGGTGGTCGAAGTGACTGTTGCGGCACCGGGTTCAGGTGTGGGGATTTCACCCGTTCCAGGAGGTGGTGTTGCTCCCGGGGGGATATATTCGTCATCTAGCAGCCAGACCTTATAGTTGTCGTAAGATGTCAAAAATCCCTGGACCGTGGTTGCACGTACAAAATAACCGATCTTGCCTTCCTCGGTGAATGTGTTGTCCAGGGCACCCGCTAATAAAACGCCGTTCCCGTAAAGCAGGTATTCGCTGCCAAAGGCGACAACACCGATCCGATTTTTCTCACCAGGGCTAACCTGGATTGCGTCATTTCTACCCGGTTCAATCACAACTTTGGTCTGTTCCCCGTCCCAGAGGGTCAGGTAGTATTGGCCATCGCAGGTCAAACCGTACTGGTAGCCACGAAAATTATCCGGCGCCCGGAAGAGCATGCCGAAGCGATCGTTCGGTTCGCAAGTTTCCGGCATGTAAACCTCGGTCTCAATGTAGAAGTTTTGAATTAACGGCCAGGAAACTTCCCAGCAAATAATCCCTTCCAATCCTTTTGATTCCATCAGGTACCTGCCCCCGGTGATCTCAGATTTGAAGCAATCATTATCGAATAGCGTCCAATTCCCCTTGGCATCGAAGGTATCCACCCCGTCTGGTTCTCCAAGTATGGTGGCTGGATCCCCTTCAATTGGTACTGAGGTGGCTGTGGGTGAAGGTTCAGGGGTTTCTGTTGGCGGAGGGAGTTCTGTTGGTGCAGTGGTTGGCTCCTGTGGGGATGGTGCCATTGCAGTCAATGTGGCATTGACACTCTCTTCTACCTGTCCTTGATCCATTGTCGGTGCCGGTGGCTCAGTAGTGGCACTGCTACAAGCACTGATGAGTAAAATCAGCACTAATGTGAGTACAGCAAATGATCTTTTCATTTTCTTCTCCTTCCAATACATAATCAATATAATTTATAAGTTTGAACTTTGATTACATATGGGTTTCCGATTATCTCGAATAGAATATGGTTTCTTTCCCCAATATTAGTTGGACAATCATAACAAGAAAAAAGGAATTTGACAAATCGCTCATCTTGCGCTTTCATTGATAATATGATTATATTTACCCGCAGGTTTATCCTGAACTTGTCAGATAGTGGAAATCAATTTAGGCGTAAATTCGAGAGATTGCTCCGATCGAAATTCCCAAGCCAGTGAATGATACTTCCACGAATACTAATATTGAAATTTCTTCGCCTTGTATAATTGATGACAAATGTTCGGTTAGGTCACTTGACTTTTTCCCGTGAATACACATCTCACCGAATGGTGATAACCATATGAGATACTTCTCGAATATAAAATACTTGCAAACTGAGGAAGTACAACCTGCCCAAAATCAGTGTATGCGGTTCATAATCGAGATTTCATGAGCAATCAAATGAAATACCTGGCTTTTGATATTGAAATCACCCGGATCATGCCGCCTGGCAGTCAGGATTGGGCGATTTTTCGACCATTGGGAATCTCCTGTGCTGCAACGCTGCCGAATGATGAGGCAGCTCGATTTTGGTATGGTCAGGAAGGTTCTGCAGGTTTTGCACCCCAGATGAGCCTTGAAGAAACCCGGGAACTGGTCAGGTACCTTCAAGACCAGGTCGAGTCTGGTTATCAAATCGTCACCTGGAACGGTCTTGGATTCGATTTTGATATCTTGGCTGAGGAGAGCGGTATGCATCAGGTATGCAGTTCACTGGCTGTAGACCACATTGATATGATGTTCCATATTTTTTGCTTGAAAGGTTATCCACTGGGATTGGATAAGGCAGCCAAAGGGATGGGTTTAAGTGGGAAACCACCCGGACTAACCGGAGAAATGGCACCCAGGTTGTGGGCCGAGGGTCGTTTCCAGGAGGTCTTAGATTATCTCCGGCAAGATGTGCACACAATCTTAGATCTTGCCTACTTGGTCGATATTAATCGCCAAATTCGTTGGCTCAGCAACAGTGGACGGCCACAATTCCTGGCTTTGTCATCAGGCTGGTTAAGAGTTGAGGAAGCTAGTAAACTACCCCTGCCAGATTCCTCCTGGATGACTAATCCTTGGCCGCGTTCAAAATTCACCGGGTGGTTGTCACCATAAATTCTCCCAGTCTGATTCGGCTAAAATCTAGCTCTCATGAGGGCTGCGTAAATATTGATTCAAATATGATCTGGCTGTAAATGTTCTCGCCTGGTTAACCTTGCAAGCATACTTAGGATCTGTCGCGCATCTCAAGCTGGGAAAAAATGGGATTCTCACATGGCTGCCCCACGTAAGAGCTATTCTTCAATATGCAGTTTAGCCATGACAGGTAAATGATCGGAGCCGGTGTCTTTACCGACCCATGCTTGAGTGCAAACTAGCGGCTCTGTGAACCAGATGTAATCGACACGCAGCACCGGAAGGAGGGGTAAACCACGCAGCATTCGATTGAGAGCCAGCATTCTTTTCCATGGGCCGATGCGGGTTGGCAAGGTGTGGCCACGATCAATCCCTGCTTCCTGGTAGGCATCTTTTAATCCCGTGCTACGCAGGTAAGCATGTTCTCCCCACCAATCGGCAAGGTTGAAATCTCCCAATAGGATCGCCGGTGGTTGCTCAACGGCAATATTTGCCAGGGAGATGATTTGTTCCCAAGTCTGGCGATCGAATTTTAGGCCGCGCCAATGCGGCCGGGGAGGGGGAGGATGGGCGACAATAAATGAAAGCAGCGAACCTGCCAGGTCGATTTTCACCAGCATATCAGGCCTGACTGTGGATAGTTCCAGTTGCTCTGATTGAATAATTGGATAGCGACTTAGAACGGCTTTACCTGCAAAACCACCGGGAAATAAGGCCTTATACGGGTACGCAATCCCCAATTCCGACTCAAGGGCAGCAGCTTGTTCATGGCTGAGTTCCTGGAATCCGATCAGGTCAGCTTCCGATTCTTGGACCACGGGTATCAGTTTCTCCGGTTTTGCTCGATTATTCCCCACATTGCAGGTCATTACTGTAAAAGGTTTCAAAATCATGAATCCCTGGGAAGGTTTGCCGATTTAAACAAACCTGGTAATCTTTTCCCTGAAATAAAAAAGCGAAATCATCCTATTCCTAATCTAGCTTTGCTTGTACTAAGCAAATGAAAATTTGGATAATCATAGTTTATCACCACGTTGAATATATATGGGGTAGGTGGGCCAATAATAAACATCTCCGTTTTGAGAGCAAATCCTTTGAGCTCCATACGGAGATGTATTACCTGCTTTTTCGTCTGTCTTGCAGTAGAGGGGATAAGAAAAAGGGTGGCGATCGCAAGCTAAAAGTTGGGAAGAACTTGGCGACCACCACCCATTCAAATCGACTTATTTACTTACGGAATGTGAATCGCATCCACGTCGTAGGCTACAAGGTTGTACAGGCTTCCGTCGAAGTAGAGCGTCGGTGAAAAGTTACAGACTGTATTATCTCCCAAGGAGACAGGTATACAGATAAATACATCTTCGTTATCCCCGGAGACATTATCCACGCTGAACAAACCACGTGTGTTCAGGAAGATATCACCGTTTGTCGTGATAGAGGTACCTTCCACATCCTCACTGCTACTGGTTGATAACCCGACATCTGATCCGTCAAAAAACATCGCCCAATTGCCGCTTGTATTCGACCCGAGGGAAGTGGGTTGGAAGACGATCAAATCTTCATCTTTTCCGCTCACGCCGGGCAGCACAGGGTTGCCATTGGTTGATATTATCAGTCTTCCATCGGGCAGTAATCCCAAGGCGTCGATATCCTCTCCCGAAGAATCCAAGCCAACGTCCGAACCATCAAAATAAAGGCTAAAACTCCCCGCGGTGGTACTCCCTAACGAGGTGGCATCGAACTGCAGGATGTCAAAATCATCGATATTCCCTAGTGCGCCCAATGATAATGCCTTATCGACCGAGAGAAGAAGTGTATCTGCATCCAGTAGGTGGAAGGCATCTAAATCAACACCGCCAATACCCACATCTGAACCATCAAAGTACATGGACCATGACGTGCCATTAAAATATAGAATATCCTCGTCTTTAACCCCCGCAACTCCACCGATTGTATAGTTGCCGCTATTCGAGAAAGATACCAGAATTGGTTGGTCTTGGGAGCCAGGCGTCGGGGTAGGCGTTGTGGTAGGTGTTGGAGAGGGTGAGGGTGTAGTTGTAGGTGTATCGGTAACCACGGGAGTTGGCGTAGCAGTTGGAGGTTCAGAAGAAGGAGCGGTTACTTCATACATTTTCCCATCGACAATGTTGGGATCAGTGTTATTATCGATCCCCCGATCGACTATGTAGAAGCGCTTTACGCCTGAGCCATCGCTGGCTGGTGCATAAGCTAATCCAGCAGCAGCTCTGGCGCTGAGCGTGGAGATATCAATCGTTTGCAGAAGGGTGCCGTTTATGTCGGTCTCGACTATCACCGGACTGTTGCGGTTGCTGCTCATGATGAACAAGGTGCCGCGATCGGAATTGAACTCGACGCTCTCCGGGTCTACAACCCCAAAAGTTTCAACATCGAAATGGCCAACCAGTGTGCCGTTCAGGGTGAATTCGTAAATCTCCATGTTCACCCCATCAGCCACGAACAAACGATCCCTCCAGGTATCAAAAGCAATACCTTCTGGATCTCCGCTACCAGCTGCCAGGGTATCAAATCGTGTCCAGGTATCATCGGAGGTACCTATCTGCTGATCTGCTCCAGGATTCAATTCGTATACCCTTTTTCCACCATCATCGGTGAAGAAAAAATGACCGTTGGCAGGATTCCAAGCAACGCCGGTGGGTTCATTGCTCATTGGGACGACGGTTGGTGCGATCTTGGAGATATTGGCGGTTTTCAAAACGCTTCCCCTCAGGGTCATCTCCCAAACGTTTGCACCTTCAAAATGGGTTATGCCGCTGACAGTTTCTTCGACTTCGCCATCGCACATCACCAGCGAGTTGCGCGAATTTACATATGCTAGACCGGAGGGATCCGGGCTTGGTGGAGAGAAGGAAGAGGCTCCCATATCTGTTGTGGCGATTAAAACTGAGCTAAACGAGCTTGCTGCTGGGGCAGCGAGTTGCGTGAAGGAAAGTTCGAGGATTTGACCCTCAATTTGTCCGAAAGCTGAGACATTCGGTGAGGGAGTATCCGGCACGCCATTTTGTTGCAGCCGCAGATTTCCGCCATTTTGCGCGGGAACCCCGCGATAGGCGAGGTAAAGACTCATCTCTCCAGGATCGTCTGTCTGGTCTCCACTTGGCGCAAATACCATTCCCTGTGGGTCGATCAATCCGAACTGCGAAAGGTCGCGGACACCAATAAGTTGACCAGATTGGTTGAACTCATACAGCTGGTAATCTGTGATATCAAATACATGCAGATGCCCAGTGCTTGGATCGTATCCTAGTCCTTGTCCTGCATTCAGGCCCTCTGCACCAAGGCTGAGCCAGTTGAGAACCGCTCCATCGAAGCTGCCATCAGGCTGTGCATCTACCTGTAAAATTCGCGGGCCCACTCCATCGAGGATAAACAGCCGGCCGCTTTCTCCATCGACTGCCATCCCTTGCGGGTCCTGCAAACCGAAAGGCCGGATATCGTGACGGATCAGGGATGCACCGTTCAAATTACTGTCTGATCCTTCAACGACCTCGATTAATATATTTGCTGGAAACTGTAATACCAATAAGCGATCGCGAAAGTCATCATAAACCATATTAAGCGGATTCTGAACCATGGCTGCGATGCGTACAGAACTGGCCCGTTCAGAAAAAGGGGTTAATTGGATAATATCTGTCTCGGGAGGTGCTGGTTGCTCTCCGTGAAAACTTTCTATGATATGGAAAACACCAGTCCCCCGTGAATATGCAATACCAGCCGGTGCTCCCAATCCAGTTTCATCACTTTCGAAAGTTCTCACCACGTGCACGTGCTCGCTCCCTTCTTTTGCTGCTCCGGGAGTAATCCAGCCTGTGGAGAGAAGGATCACGATTGCCATCGATAACGATAACAATGCGAGGATATTGGGCTGAAAGATAACCTCGGCACGTTTAATGAAAAATCCTGTGAGGATATTTTTTGTTGACGATAATTGCTCACTTGAAGCTTCATTATTTGAGGATCTATAAGCGTCCATGTCTGCTATTCCTAAAGATGGGTAATTTTTGATTATTTCACAAAAATATGATTCCAAAATATGACTTGGGCTTGTATCGGCGAGAGGAGATTTTTAATTCGATTAAGTGAATGTACACCCCTCGATGATCTGATCTGCTCCAGGATATGATTATCCGGTAAGGATAAGCTTTGATTTTATATCCTTACCCGTGTATTCTTTTTGTGAAAATGGGGTACAACTCTAAAGTCGCTTATCCCTCCGCTGAGTTGCGTACGAACCGACCATTAAATCGGACCAATATTGACCTAATTATATCAGAATTCCCCCAAAAGTTAACAAGGAATATTCATTAAATCCCTTATTTGTTTGGAAGTACCTGTTGCCTATTGTATGTCAGCACAAATGATAATGATTAAGAATCAGCCTCGAAATTATCAAAATTTCTTTGCCATTCGTTCATGAATTCATTTGCTAGCCTTACTAACAGTAGATTTCTGATCCTTGATCAATCTTGATCCCAGGACAGACTCTAAAAGTCATGATTTCAAATGAAGGGTGGTTACCCAATCTAGTCGAGATTTATGATATCGATGCGTTTGGTGTCCTCAGCTTTCAAGGTGCCGGATCCTTCCAGGAGTACGACTAAACCACGATCCACACCAAGCTGAGCGAGCATGTCACAGGCATAGTTTCGCCGGGCTTCCGGGGAATCTAATGCCCCTTCTTCCAATACGAGCACGGGAAAAATTCCACGAGAAAATTGTAGTTGCTGACAAGTGACCTCCGCATGGCTAGGAGCAATGATCCACTGTGGTAGTCCGAAACGCGAAACTCGGCGGGCAGTCGCACCACTCTTCGCCAGAATGATAACCAGCGCGGGTTGTATTGTTTCGATCGTGAAGTATACTGCGAGGGATACGAGATCCTGTGTGGATATCTCTTCTCTTTTTTGTTTCATCTTGAGAAGATCGGCAATACCTCTGAATTCAAGCCCGGATTCAGCTTCTTGAATCAGATTAGCCATCGTCAGTACCGCGTCAACGGGATAACCCCCGATAGCGGTTTCACCGGATAGCATAACGCAATCGGTTCCATCCTGGATCGCATTTGCTACATCAGTGGCTTCCGAACGAGTTGGGCGACGGTTAAGGATCATCGATTCAAGCATTTGGGTGGCTGTGATCACCGGTTTTCCGACCAGATTTGCCTGGCGGATCAATTGTTTCTGGGCAGTGGGGATTTTTTCTATGGGAATTTCCACACCCAGGTCGCCACGCGCCACCATAATTACGTCCGTCTCTTCAAGGATTGAGGCGATATTTTTCAGGGCGTTGGCCCGCTCGATCTTAGCGATAATGAAAGGCGAGTAATTCATTGAAGCGGCTGCTTCCCTCACGGCAAGAATGTCCTCCCGACTTTGAACGAATGACTCACCGACACCATCCAGGTTTTGTTCAGCTGCGAATTCCAGCAGATCCCGATCATGTTCAGTAAAAGCGCTAATGCCGAGGTCGATACCGGGGAAATTTATGCCTACATTTGTCCGCAGTTCGCCGCCCACATTTACAGTGCATTGAACCTGGTCGCCTTTGACCTGGTCAACGGTTAATTGAATATAACCATCGTTCATGTAGATCTTATCTCCAGGCTTGACGGCATCCGGAAGGTGTTCAAATTCTGTGGAGGCCTTTTCCTGGTCGCCAAGGACATCCTCGGTTTGCAAGATAAATGATTGTCCTTGATCCAGATGAATTCCCTCCTTGATTTGACCAATACGGATTTTTGGTCCTGGCAGATCGGCGAAAATGGCGACCCTTTCTTCGAGGTTCTCAGCAGCCGTACGGATATTCGCAATTGCCTTGCGATGACTATTGCGATCACCGTGTGCCAGGTTGATCCGGGCGATATCCATGCCTGCTCCGATTAATTTCTCCAAGGTAGCCACTTCCCAGGTAGCAGGACCGATCGTGCAGACGATCTTGGTTTTTTTTGTCGGTAAACCCACTCTTTACCTCCCGTCGTCTTGCTTTTTCAACCAGGCTGTATTTCTGGCTGAGATTTCATCCTTTGAGGATACCAGAGAATAGCACTGAAAGAGAATCATTTTGCAGAGATTTTCTCTCCCTGGGTATGTTATTGAAGATCATGCGTGTGGCTTGGAGGCATGTTGACCCAAAATTCGAAATAAAGTAGAATGTTCTGCAAGATAAATTACCTGCCCTGGTAAATCATCCTTTGCAATAATCCAACAATTAACAAACTTACTTCGCACTGATCGTAAATTCAGCTCAGATTCCAGTTTATTTCTCAGAGGCAGCAAGATTGAAGATCCGATTCTTCTCCGCCGGTCAAATCGGGCGGTTCGCCATAATCATTTCATGGATATGGTTGCTGATTAACCCTGTTTCTGCAGCATCATTCCCAGCTGCCGACAAGGCTGCCGCTGAAAGTAGCAAGCTCTCTCTTTGCACAGATAGTTCGCCTCATTTACTATCCGAGTTGCATATACGAAACGAAGAGCCGTATCATGAATCTGGTTTGATTTACTCTGATCGTGGGATAGCACCTCAATCGCCAAAATCTACGCAGCTGAATGGATTCAGAATCGCGGTGATTGGCGATTTTGGAAATGGTTCCAGTAATGAAGCCCTCGTTGCTGCCATGGTTGCGGGGTGGTATCCCGACATTGTACTGACCACCGGCGATAACAATTATCCTGATGGTGCTGCAGCGACGATCGATGAGAAAATCGGCCAGTTCTACAGCCAATTCATTGGAAACTATCAGGGTTCTTATGGGAATGGGAGTATAGTAAACCGCTTTTATCCTTCGTTGGGGAACCACGACTGGCATAGCATCAGCTGTAACACAGGTGGCTGCAGCGGACCTTATTTTGATTATTTTTCACTCCCGAACAACGAAAGATATTATGATGTTGATTTGGGTTTAGTTCATCTATACGCTCTAGATAGTTACAATAGTGAACCTGATGGAATTGACAAGGATTCTCACCAAGCGGCTTGGTTAAGAAGCAAACTTTCAATCTCGGATTCATGTTTTGACCTGGTTTATTTTCACCATTCACCATACTCTTCTGGTCGGCACGGTTCGATCCCGGCATTACAGTGGCCTTTTCATGAATGGGGAGCAGATGTTGTGATCTCTGCTCACGACCACACATATGAACGGCTGGATCTCAACGGTTTTCCCTATTTTGTAAATGGTGCTGGTGGGGCATCCCTCTATGAATTCACGAACATTGGGAATTTGCCGAATGGAGTCGAATCCATTGTTCGCTATAATCAAAAAAATGGCGCAATGCTGATAACCGCGAATGAAGAACAAATAACGTATCAATTCTTCAGTTTAGATGGTCAATTGGTGGATGAACTGACATCGTTGAAGTCTTGTGGATCGCCTGGCAACGAAGCGCCGATTGTTGAAGCAGGTTCGGACCAAACCGTGATCTTACCAGCCAGCCCATCCCTGGATGGAACAGTTATTGATGATGGACAACCCAATCCACCGGGTGAATTAACCACCTCGTGGAGTCTAGTCAGCGGACCTGGATCGGTCACATTTGCGGATGCGAGCGCAGTAGACACAAAAGCCACCTTCTCCACCGAAGGAGCTTATTTGCTGAGGCTGACAGCTAATGATGGGACCTTCGATAGTTTCGATGAATTGACCGTCACTATGAAGAATGGAACATTCACTAATCAGGAACCTGTAGTTGATGCTGGGTTTGATCAAGTGATCGATCTTACAGAAGTCTTGAACCTAGATGGACATGTACACGATGACGGGCTACCCTATCCGCCAGGTGAGTTCTCCGTATCCTGGAGTAAGGTCAGTGGTCCGGGAGAGGTTCAAATTGCCGATTCAACGCTGGTTGACACGACGGCAAGCTTTTCTGAAGAAGGGCTCTACTTACTGCGATTGGTGGCAGATGATGGCGATTTGATTAGCTATGATGAGGTATCGATTGAAGTAAACGCTTTTATCCAGGATAAACTCATCTATATACCTCTCCTGGCCAAGCGCTGAGCACCTTCATCCATATATCCGCTATGCTCTGAGGCTATGATCCCAGATCAAGAAAGCGATCTCAAATCAATCCGCAGCTATTATGATCACAATACCAAAAGATTTTTGTCTTATGGGAAGCAGCGTAGGACGCGTACAATTCACCGCCAGGTTTGGGGTAAAGGAGTTCAGACAGAAGAACAAGCATTACACTTTGTGCACCAGCTCATCCTGGCAGAATCGAATTCATTACAACCGGAACAATCAAGATCACTTGAAGTGCTGGATTTAGGGTGTGGGGTTGGTGCCAGCCTGTTTTATTTGGCGAAAAATATTGGAGGGAATTTCTCCGGCTTGGGGCTGACAATAAGTCCCCTGCAAGCCCATCAAGCCAATGAGGAAGCTGAAATTAATGAATTGGCAAGCTGCTGCAAATTTATCGTGGGAGATTTTCTAAGTCCCCCGATTCGCAAGAAATTTGACCTTATTTATTCCATCGAGGCATTCGCACATGCATACAATCCGCAGGCATATTTTCAAGTTGTGAAAGGGTTGATCAAACCTGGTGGACGACTGATTCTCTGCGATGATTTTCTGGATTTTGAAGATGGCCAAAAACTTTTATCCAAAGATCACCAGTTCTGGCTGGATGCTTTCCGTCACGGGTGGCAGGTAAAAAGCGTAATCTCCTCCACAAAAGTAGTGGAGCTCGCTGCAGGCGTACACCTGATCCCCGTTAAACTGCTCGATCTGACTCCGATGCTCAGGCTGCGACCGCTTCCGACCAGGATATTCCGACTACTTTCGGGAGTTATCACAGCTGTTGCTTCCGGGGATGTCTACTGGCAAAGTGTCACAGGAGGCCAGGCACTCCAGTTGTGCCTGGCGAATGGCCTGGTGGCTTATCGATACCTCGTTTTTGAGAACCAATCGCAAGAAAATCCTTAGGGGAATCAGCGATAAAGTAGAGTAAAGTTGGACAATTGGTGGTTGCAAATCATATTTTGAGAGAACCTGCTGAAAAAAGATCTATTCTGTTTTGGGGCGGATTTTCAAATCATCTCAGCAGTAATTTTTTTTTAAGGTGTTACCAGCCAAATAGATTAATCGAATTCAATCAAAACCACTTTTTCTGCTTGAAAAAGATCAACATTGCGAAAAATATTATTGCGAGAAAACTCAATATCAGGAAATAACCCCACCGCCATTGCAGTTCAGGCATGTAAGCAAAATTCATACCATAAATGCTCGTGAAAAAGGATAACGGAATGAATATCGTTGCGATGATAGTTAGCACTTTCATGATCTCGTTCATGCGGTTGTTAATCACAGATAAATAAGTATCTAAAGCTCCGCTGAGTAGATCGCGGGTACTCTCGTTGATTTCTTGCAATCTGACCATATGATCATATAAATCCCTGAAATATACCTGGTCATTGGTCTTGATCAAGGCAAAATCTCCTCGAGCCAGTTTATTGAAGACTTCTTTTTGCGGGAGCAGGGTTCGACGGAGTTTCAAGACCGTGCGTTTTATGGAAAAAATCTTTGCCAATGTAGCAGATTGTGGGTCGGTAAAAATTTCATCTTCAATTTGGTCGACATGCTCATCTATCTCTTCTATCAGATGCATAATATCAGTGGCCATCTCATCCGCAATTTGATAAAGCAGAAAGCCCGCGCCCCTGGACAGGTACCGCTGGTCTTTTTGGCAGAGTTCCCAGATTTTTTCAACAGATTGTATGGGAATTGATTGGTAACTTACAAGGTAATTTTCTCCCAGGAAGATATCAAGCTCGGGGATAGCGATGCCTTCCGTTTGGGGTGATTCACGTAATGCTGTACGCAAAACCAGGTATAGGTAATCATTCCAGTCGTCTACTTTAGGAACATGGGTTTCATGCAGGGCATCATCAATCGCTAAGGGATGAAAATTGAAAATTTCTTGGAGAATCGGTTTACAAATTTCCGGTTGTTCAGCTGCGATATCTATCCAGATAAAATCACCTGTATCTTGCAGTATTGTTTTTATTTGCTCGACTTCTACTGGATTAATATCACCAGATTCCATCATCCTGATTACTCGGATCATAAAAATTTCTCCTTGCCAACGAGCTTGATTTGCTCCTCTAAAAACCTATCTTGGACTAACGCGAGCAACCTTGGGCACAACTCGGATACTTTCCCAAACTCGGCTTTCGCCATTAGGGTTAATTCCGTTTCCTGACCCATCACTCCGGATTCGCGGATGATTTGCCAAGGTTCAAGTAAATTTGGGAAAATAATTACTGCCTCCTTCCCCAATTCTTCCAGAACCAGTAATGCCGAGTTCAGATAACAGGAACCAATTTTCAGGGTGTTATTTGCCACGAAAAATTGCCTCGGCTGAAGTTGCGAACTGTCCGAATTTCCCCATCGGGGATAGCTAGCAGTTCTCCTGATAGCGCTTTTATTGAGGTTACCCGCAAACCGAAATTTTCAAGAACGCCTGCCACCACTACCGGTCCAAGAAGTTCAATCTTTTCTCCTATCCAGAAAGTATCATCGAAAATGGAGCTCATTCCTGAGAGATAATTATTGATGGGTGGTTGCGTCCCCAGACCAAACGCGGCACTGAATAATACTACCATCCATAACAGCGGAACGTTTTCAACAAATAATCCAAGACTCAACAGGGTGGCGGCAGCATAAGCCACCAGACTGATCAAACCGGCGAACAATAATCGAATGGTCATTTGACGTTCCAGACTCACCTTCTGATTATTCACTGTCGAAATCTCTGATGTCTGCCTCAGTACCAGTTATTTTTTTGACCGTTGAAACCAACCACGCGAGGAACTAAAAGCCCAGGATGATTAATTAGGAAAATTGGCCACTTTTATTGCTCAACCTGGTAAGGGACATTGACTACAACAACGCCTGGTACGTGTCGCAAAGCAAAGTGCAACCATGTGGCATTTTGATTGTGCAAGAAATTATGCCACCAGCGACTGGGGATAAACTCTGGAACAACTACGGTAATAATGTCATCCGGTTTGCTTTTCGCAGCTTGCGCCTCAATGTAAGTGACCAGGGGATGCATTAATTCCCGGTATGGGGAGTCAATCACGACCAAGGGAACATCAGCTGTCCACCTCTCCCACCTGCCTTGAATTCTTTTTGTTTCTTCATCATCAATGGCCACATAAACAGCTGTAATATTGGATGTGAGGGTTCGGGCATAACGAATTGCTTCCAATGTTCCCTTATGAACACCGGAGATGGGCAGGATTACACTCTGCCGTATGATATTTCCTGGGGGCGTATAACTGGATAGGGAGAGTTCATCTGCCAGGCGGACATAATGGCGATGAATTGCATAAAAGACAGATACAAGCGTGGGAATAAGAACCAGCACGAGCCAAGCGCCATCCAAGAATTTGGTAGTTGCGAAAATTATTACTACGATAGCCGTGCAGATTGCTCCAAAGCCATTGATCAGCATTTTCCAGCGCCAGCCTGACTCGAAGCGGAGCGTTGATCCTTTCTCTTTGATTTCTTCGTCTACTCCGACCCGGCCAATTTTCCACCATCGCCGTGCCATTCCCGCTTGCGAAAGAGTGAAGGATAAGAACACGCCGATCGCGTAAAGTGGAATCAGGGAGGTGACATTGGCCTGGAAAATGATGATGATCAAAGCGGCAATCAGTGCCAGGGTCACGATGCCCCAGGAATAAACTAGACGGCTGCCCCGGTAGGTAAGCTGCCGTGGAAGGAAACGATCGGAGGCTTGCAAGGCGCTTAAGCGGGGGAAATCTGCAAATGCGGTATTGGCTGCCATGAAAAGGATCAGTGTGGTGGCACCAATCACCAGCAAATAAATCACACCTCGATTACTAAAAACTGTCCTGGCCAGCTGGGAAATGACCGTCTCTGCTTCAGAAGGCAAAGCGCCGATCTGTCCGGACAAAAAGGTGATGCTTAAAAACAAGGTCCCCAAGATAACAGACATCCATACCAGAGTCTGACCAGCATTCTTGCTGCGCGGTTCTCTGAAGGCCGGAATCCCATTGGAGATTGCTTCAACACCTGTCAGGGCAGTCGTTCCGCTGGAAAACGCGTGCAGGATCAGGAATAAGGAGATCGCCTGGGTAGCTCCGATATCGATGATAGGAGGATCGATCAGGCTGCCCAGGTTACCGGTGAAATAGCGAATGAATCCGGTGACAACCGTCAGGGACAGCATTGCAAGGAAGAAATAGGTTGGAATGGCGAAAATAAATCCCGATTCTTTGACCCCACGCAGGTTGATCAACATGATCAGAAAAACCATAACCACAGCGAGATATACCCGGTATTCAAGTAAGAAAGGAAATGCTGATACAACTTGGGCTAAGCCTGCAGAGACTGAAACAGAGACGGTGAGAATATAATCCGAAAGCAACGCAGCGCCGGCAACCTGTGCTGCAAATTGACCCAGGTTATCACGCGAGACGATATAAGCACCGCCGCCACCAGGGTAGGCGTGGATGGTTTGCTCATAGGAGATCGTGACGATTGCCAGCAGGGCAACAATCGCGATGGCGATCGGAAAAGCATATCCAAATGCAAGCGTTCCCCCAGCTGCCAAGATGACCAAAATCTCCTGGGTGGCGTAGGCTGTTGAAGAGAGAGCATCGGATGAAAAGACCGCTAAACCGATTCGTTTTCCAATTGCTTGATGATCAGCGTCCGCGGTCGGCAGGGGAGATCCAATTAACCAGGAGTGCAATCTTGATGGTGAGTGATATGGGGCTTGCTGGAAATGTATTTTTGGTTCTTCTGATTTATTCATGACTACCTTATCCAGGTAAATTACCTATCCGGAGCTGATTTTCCAGGTGTGCTGTATGTAGCTTTTATATAAATTTGATTGATAAACTTTCTTCATTGCAAATATGATTGTGGGTATAGAAGTAAATTCGTCTATGAGATATTTGGTATCAATTATTTTCCAGAAAAATGAAAGTTAAATACCTCAATTGATCATTGGCTTTAAAATTTTACTCTCAACTATAATTTTTGAGCACCGAAAATGTGCTATCAATTTATTCCTGATGAATTACCTTTGGTTTCAGATAGCCACACAAATAAAACTATCCAATACCCCGGATTACATACAATTCAGATCGCATTTCCCACCTTCAGCTGGGAAGTATACATCGGAAATGAATAAGCCTTCAAGCCCTCTTTCGCATTTATCAGAAGAGGCGGCTGTCAGGCAACCGCCTCTATAATCACCAGCACGAGAAATTAGAAGGTTATTCGAATGGTCTGCAAAATTAGAAATCGCTAGTTATTGGATCCTTCTGATGAGTTTTTCCAGGTGCGAGCCCTAGGCGCTTAATAATCATCTTCATCATCAAGATCATCGTATAAGTCGTCATCATCAATAAAGTATGGCCAGTCAATCGTTACCGGGTCTAGATCGATGATTTCAAATTGAGATTTACAGTTGCCGCAGGTGATGAAATTGCCCACTTTTGGGTTATACCCAATGTTGATGGTATCATCGCAGGCGATGCATTCAACTACGATTTTCCTGGGTTTCGTTCGCATTTGTGTCATAGTGTATCTATTCTCTCCTTCAGGATCACCATTTCCCGGATTTGAATTCGGATGAACTCATTATCCAATTTCAGCGATCGTTTACGAATTAATCCTGGCATTACTTTATTATTTTATGCTCAGTTTCGACATATGAATTCAGCTGTTGTTGATTTTTGACCTTGCTGGCTTGATCAGGAGAGAACAGTTGATACCGTTCAGCAGCAAGGTGGAGGATCTCTGAGATTAAAATCTGGTGGGACATCCCTTCCGTGGCTGCCATGATGCACAGATCACTAATCAACGGATTCAACCCTGGTAACGTGTTGATCTCCATGAGGTATGGTTCACCATCTGCACCCAAGCGGAAATCGATCCGGGATACATCCCGAACATCAAGCGCTTCAGCTGCTCGCCTGGTTAGGTCAATCAGCCGGGCGCGTAACGACTCGGAAATCATGGCTGGACAGAGATAATTCGGTGCACCTTCAGTTCCAATGTCCAACGACTTTGCATCGTGACCGTAAATTGTCGGGCTGACACTGCTCAGGGTATCAATTTCCAAGATGGGAAACCAATGATAACCATCGGCATCATACAGGTCGGGACGGCTGCGGTATGCTGGGTTGCCGCGATTTCCAATAAATCCAACGGTGAACTCTCGACCAGGTAAAAACTCTTCTACTAAAACCGGTTGGCGGTAATTGGAAAGCAGCCAGCCCACACGTGCAAAGAGCTCATCATGATTATTGATGATCGATCTGTTATCGATACCCATACCAGTTCCTTCTCGGGCTGGTTTGGCAAATAATGGAAAGCGAAGTTCAGCATGAGCGGCATCTTCTAATGAGGTAAATTCATAGTATGGAGCTGTCGGTAAACCGAGTTGTTGCCAGATGCGCTTGGTCATAGTCTTGTTTAATGAGATTGCATTGGCAACTACCTGGGATCCTGTATAGGGAATGCCCAGTAATTCACATAAAGCAGGTACTTGGGCTTCACGTCCATCACCACTAATTCCTTCAGCGATGTTGAAACAAATCTGCGGTTTTACTTTCATCAATACTTCGGGCAGGGCACTGTTTGCCTGGACAAAAATAACTTTGTGACCTTCTGCTTCAAGTGCCGTAGAGATTGATTCGATGGTTTGCCGACGATCAAATTCTGCACCCGCATCCAGGGGATCGTCCGGGGTGCGGGTAAAATCGTCTATTAAGTTGGCGATCAATGCGATCCGCCAGGTTTGTTTTTTCCTCATCAAAGGGCGGATCATTTCGTTGATTCGGAATCGTGGGTATGTTTCCATTCTTTTTTTACACCTCTATAGGTAGAACTTAATAGGTTCGTAATAAATTTCGGCGGGTTGAGAAGATTTCCGGGTCCTCAGCCCAGTCTAATTTGTTTGGAGTGGATTGAACGAGTTTTAAGAGTGAATTGCAGTTGGGACAGGATATCAAATCTTGAAACTTTAGTTTTTCTTGTAATTGGATAGCTTGATTGCACGCAGGACAGTTTGCCTTTTTCATTGATTTACCCTTAAGGGGGACGCTCGTGTATAGAACTCTAATTTCAGAATGAGATTACTGTTCCTATTGAACAGCCACAACGCGGTAATTCATGATTCCCCCTGGAGCTCTGATTTCGACCCTTTCCCCTACTTTTTTGCCAATGAGGGCTTTTCCGAGGGGTGATTTGATGGAAATGAATCCCCCCGCAGGATTTGCCTGTGCAGCTTCCACGATTTTGTATTTTTCAATTGGGAAGCCTTTTTCTTGGATTACCACTGTATCCCCCAAGAACACCTGCTTGTCATTTGTTCCTGGTGTGATCAGTTGATAATTTGATAATAAGTTTTCTATCTCTTGGATACGATCCTCGATCGAGATATCCTCTTCTATTTCAAGAGAAAATCCATTATCTTCTCTCTCTTCCAAGCAATCTTGGAAATTTCCAATACTCAGGCTTTGATTAGCACTCCGCAAATAGTCCAATTCGTTTACAAGATTGGACAGGCCACTGGGAGTGATATAGGTAATTTTTGGTGATGAAATCTGCTTCTGATTGTCCATTTATTGATGGCTATTATTTCCCGATAAGTACTTGAGAGCGTCTTAGGTTTCTTTTCAATCGTGCTTTAAGATATTAAATTCTCTACCAGAATTTAATCGGCATAAGTGTAATATTTAGGTGTGGAAATTGTGTATCTTTTGAATTTCAAATCCGTGTGAAGAGGTGGGTTGGTGTACGAATTTTTATACAAAGAAGTGATCAACCATTAAATTCGTGGGTGAAACGGGATATCGCGAGCATAATCATAGGAAACATAAGCGGTAATTTAATTCGCAAATATTGCATTTGACCTGGATACTACAGGTTCGTTGTTTAAGATTCTCTTCTGGAGTAAAATGCTCTGGCTACCCCTAATTTCTCACGTGATCCGTAAAACCTTTCTCCTGAGAGATACTTTTCCCACCAATTCAAGTCACATACCTTGAGCTGCAGAGGATCAGTAAATTCGAAATCGTTACTGGACAGGTGACCGGTAAATCAACCTGAGCAGGGAAAACAAATATGGAGAAAGCAAACTTGATAGGGTAATATGTTGGTTAAATTAATGGTGGACAAAATTGCGGAATTGCCATCCTAGGATACGACCAAGATCCATCTATCTCAAATGGATGATGGACCTTGGTCGTTATGTCATCTGATTTAATTTGTGGTTTTATTATTAAATTGTGCTTCTGCAGAGATCCCCACATTATTATTTATAACAAAGATCTCTAGATTGGACAGATCCTTGAAAGTGCCAGGGATATCGAAAGAATCCGAAACCAGATCATTTTTCGTCCCGCGAATGGTGCCAACCTCGACAGCCTTTCTCATGGATGCATCCAATTTGTTAATATATACCTTGAATGTGACATTTGTGGGTAAATTCTTAACATTGATTTTTACCCATTTGTCTTTCTTAACAGATAGAATAGATACACTTACCTTTGGAGAATTGATTCCCCCAACATTGTTCGAACTCGTGGCGTTTATAAACCAATTTGATGTTGAGGATCCGCGCGGGCTGGTCACAATTAAACTGATTTTCATTACATCATAAAGTTTCTTTGGGATCGTGTAAGTTCCCTTGAAAGAGCCACTCTTATCAGTAGAAGCGGAGCCAACCAAGATTTTGGATTCTAGGTTTCCATAGTATTTGTTGAGATACACACTGTAGCGGGTTTCCGCTGACAGGTTTTTCCCCTGGACCGTTACATAGCTATCTTCCTTTACGCTAATAGCGAAGACAGTTGTGCTTGTACTCCCCGTTGGTGTGTTAGCAGGTGGGCTGTAGGTGTATCCACTATAGAAGATACAAATCTTTTGGTTGGGATATATCAAGCTGGGATTTGACATGCGGTTGATACTCGCCAGCGAGTACCAGTTTGTGTCGTAAAGCTCCGCAATCTTGGAGAGGTATTCGCCCTGCTTGACAGTGTGCCACTTCGTGCAGTTTTCAGGTTTCTCCACTGCAGCAGAGGCTGTTTGGTGGGTCGTAATAACCAAACTGATCGAAATCGCAAAGGCCAACAACAATAAGGTCAATCTTTTACTCATTTTCATCTCACACCTCGTGAATGAGAAATATATCGGTGAATATTGGATCTTCATCCGTTATTCACTTCCAAATAAGAAATCAGGTTCTACGGCTGGAACATAAAATATTCGATTCATAAATACTCAATCTCCTCTACTGGTGTTTATCTAGGTGTTTTTTGAGAGGTTAGTTCTGTCGACATGTCCGCCGCTGTCACTATCTGGTTTGTTCTAGATGATGACGCAGGAACCGGAAAAAGAGCAGTTTCTGCTTCCAGCTTCTGGTGTACCAACGGCCGGCTGATATTAGACTCTATTTTTTGAATGGGCTCTACCGCAGGATGGGTATTGACCTGGATAAGGAACGCGATGATCGCGATGCCACTAACGAAACTGAGAAGGAGTGAATAACCAAATATCTGAAAAGTTTTCTTTTTTGTCATTTTTGTTTCTCCGAATTCATTTACTGGATGTCAGAGAAGAACAATGACTAAACGAATCCAACTACCCGAATGTTCCCTCAGAAGAACCTTTTTCTGGAGGGATAGCCGACTGCTCATTGGTATCTAAGAAGTCTAAGGAAATTGGGAAGAGCCAGGTCACTAGTAAAGCTGTATTACACGTCTGGCAGATTAATTTTTGCCCAATCTTTGGCTCAGAATCGAATTGAATGCGTTGCTGGCATTCCGGACAAATTGTATTAATCATAATTTCAAGGTTTCTAGAATCAGAATATGTTGTTTAAATAGTAAAGGTGTTGAATGAATATGGAAAGTATGTATTAAATGATCGTCCCCCATCGAAATTTTTATACAGATCAGTAATTCCCCCTGAGAAGAAGTGCAGTTTTAATCTAGGTTAGTCAACTGGAGAACGCAGCTTGAAGCCGGTTGATTAACGGGTGAAATAATACCCGATTCCAACTTCGGTCAGGATATATTGAGGATTACGGGGATCCGCTTCAATTTTTGAACGCACTCTCTGTATCAAACCCCGAACTAACTCCCGATTCCCTTCACCTGTGTATCCCCAAACATGTTCAACAATCTGATCGGTGGGGATTATCTGCCCGACATGGGTCATAAGTGTAAAGAGTAAGCGGAATTCCAGGTGGGTCAATCGTTTTGATTCTCCTTCACCGACTTGGACAGTGCGGTCAGATGGGTCAAGGATGATATCTTGCTGGGAAAGCCTGGGCAGGCTGAAAAATGGGACCCCGGTGCTGCGTCGGATTATTGCCCGGATCTGTGAAAGCAGGACCCGGACACTATAGGGTCGGATCACAACCAGGTCTGCCCCAGCTTCAAGGTAATCGACGTGGATATCATCCGGGAGCAAATCAGCCACAAGAAAAATTGGTACAACAGTGTGAGCCCGCAGCTGTTTGATCTGGACCAATGATTTTGAATGTTCTCCAGTAAGAACGACCATGATTAAATCCGCAGGATTTTCTGGCCATGCTTCAATTGCCAGATCAAGGTTGTTGACACTGCGAACCATGAAACCCGCTTTGTGCAGAATCACTTGGATGACATTCGATTCATCTGCATGATGGCAAAACAATATAGCCTGCAAAATATACTCCTAAACCAGGGGAGTTCCTGGTGTCTCGAGATCGCCCTTTACCCGTTGTAAGGCAAGCCTTGTGAGCTGCTCGATGAGTTCTACTGGATTTTGATCGCGGAGGCGAATTTGTCCACCTGCCATGGTGCCATGTCCTCCTGCAGTCCCGCGATTTCCAATAACATAACGGGCGATAGTTCCCGCACCAATTTGCTGGCTGCGGGACCGGATAGATAATATCAGGTCATCCTTGTATATCCCAAAACAGACGACCCAGATTGCACCCTGCAATCGCAACAATGAGTCAGCAATTTCTGCACCGAGATCAGGATATTTCATCATACCGACTGTTGAAATCACCAAATCACCTTCATACACAAGGGTTGATTGGAAGGCAGAGGTCAAATTTTTAAAATAGGTGGATGGCACCTGGGCGCGTTCGATTTCAGCTAGCGCCTCCGCATCAACTTTTGGTTGTAGTAAGAAATACGCAGCTGCATCATTTGATGAAGCGCCTCGACCCAAACCCATCGTATCAGTTTTTATCCCGTAAAAAAGTGTGGTTGCTAAATAACGGGGGAAATCCAACCCGGCATATTGTATATATTCTGTGAGAATGGTTGCCGTGGAGCCGATTTCCGGTCGAATGTCAGCAAACTTGATAAAGGTATTTAATACCGGCAAGTTATGGTGATCAAATACGATTGATGCCGGGATGTCATGCGGAAGGGGGTTATTGCCCACTCCTGGTTGGGTATCAACCAAGGCTATCGGCAGGTTTTGCTGAAAGTCTTTATGTCCAAGCTTGAATAGTGGGTTATTCAGGTAGCGAACCAGAGCTTTATTCTCTGCCCGACCAATAATGCCACGATAACCGATATGGGCTTTGATTTTCCATTTCTCCTCAACCAGATATCGTAAGCCAATGGCTGCAGCTATGGCATCAGGATCAGGATCATTATGAGGAATAATCAGCAGTTGAGAGTGACCATTCAAGACAGCTTCTAAAGATTCGATCCTGGTTTCCATTGTGGTAAGTATACAGCAGATAAATAAATGCAGGAGATAAAATCCGTTTAATTATTTGATGTGGAAATCTGTTAATAAATGAAGTGACAGTTGATCCGAATCAGCCCGATGTCCGACATAACACACGGGGTCGGTCGGTTCGCATCGGAAAAGGCAGGTCTGTTATCTGACAGGTAATAGCTTGCTAATCCAGCACAGATCAATGTTTAAAAAAACTTCAATCTCCCAGAATTTGGTTGGTTGATTGAGAGAAATCAATGTGTATCCGCGAAAGATTTCCCCAGATTAATCTGTCTCTGCATGCTCCAGCAATTATTTACCTGGAGAGTCTTTATTTTGATTATTGAATAGGAGCTGTTGGTCTTCTGGCTTTAGTAGACTTGTCCCGTTCCAGAAGAAAATAAACATCACATAAATCAAAAGGGAAAAGGTACACACAGTTTGAGGGATATGAAAAATGGGGGCAATTAATTTTTCTTCCAGAAATAAAATACTTGCTCCAAGAAGGAACATGAAAGTGAAATAAATCGAAATACCTGTCAAGCTGCCTTTTTTCACATTTCCCATTCCAGCGATTAATATATATACGAAATTAGCGAATACTGGGTGTTTTTTCAACTTAATCTAAAATCCCTGCTATAGATAATAATTTAACTTAGTACTTGAGCTTTTCTTTTGGCTCCAGTTATCAAAAAAGTCTATCCCTCGATTCTCAATGCTTCTTTGAAATATCTTATTGGTCACAGCGCTATGTGGGGGAGAGGGTGAACTTATATATAACCAGCTGATGCAATATCGCTAAATAACTTCAAGTAAGGAAACGGTGTAGATTCCCCCGGGTGATTTTATCACCACTTCATCACCGACTGAGCGACCGATCAAGGCACTTCCAAGAGGTGAGGCAAATGATATCAAACCTTTTTCTGGAGCAGCCTCTACTGGACCAACAATGGTATAACTAACGGGTTCATTTCCCAATTCAGAAATTGTAACCCGTGAACCAATCTCAACGATGTTGCTATGTTGGTGGTAATCGATGATATCTGGGTCAGACAACAGAGTTTCTAATTCTTGAATTCGACCTTCGATGAAAGCCTGTTGATCTTTTGCCATCACGAAATCTGGATCAATATCCCCATCGATCTCATTATTTCCAACAGAATCGCGTAGAAGAGCGGCGATCTCGGGTCTCTTAATCGTTCGCAAATATTCAAGTTCACTCAATAATTTCTTGTAACCAGATAAAGTCAAGTAAGAAGATGGCACAGATCATCCCTTTTTCGTGGAAGCCTTGTAGCCCTGGAGTAATTTTGAGTAAGCATATCTCTTCTTGTTAGGAACCACTTAATCATCGTAACTATCAAGACTTTCTTCGTAGTAATCGTCATCTTGATAATTATAGTCGTAGCTATCGTAAGGCCAATCTAGTTCGAGCGGGACCAAAGAAACTATCTCCAACTGCGCGTCACATCCGGTACAAATCACCCTGTCTCCGACTTTGAATTTTGGACTGATGTGAACATTCTCTCGGCAAAGTGGACATTTTGCATTATTTTGATTGTTGCTTCTTTCTCGCCCGTTGGATTCCAAGTTTTCATCGTAGTATATCCAGTCTAGCTCAAGAGGTTCTAAATTAACCACCTCCAGCAATGCCTGGCAGGTAGGACATACAAATCGTTCAAGATACTTAACTTTATTAAGCAACTCAATTTTCTGTTCACAGATGGGACAATTTGGCGCGTTCATCATTTCCTCAATATATTTTCTAGACTAATTCTGTTCTTTCCCAGCACTTATCCCGGTGCTTATAATCTTCAACACTTGGTTCACTACCGTTGAGAAGATGGATCAATTCCAATTAGATAGGACACAAATTGATGATCTCGACCTGTCCATCGAATATTGAAAAGAGTAAATATTGTCCAATCTTTGTTCCCGCACCAATTAGAATCTGATCCCCACTTGATAGGCATCACGATGACCATTCCTTATTGAATTTCAAGGTGGAAACTCCAGTGGATAAAACCTGAAATTCTTTCACAATGGACAATAAATCAACCTGACGGATTTGAGATCAATGGATTATCTTCAACATAGTCCAAGGTCAAAGGGTAAAGCCAAGTCACTTCAAATGCTCTTTGACAATGAGGACAGGTGATTAGCCCCCTGATATCTGGTTCTTCATCCATAATTTTGAACTCGACCTGACAAGCCGGACAGATTATTACCATAATATATGTCCTCCTTTGCGTAAACAGATGTGCTTAATATACTGGTCAGGTGTAAAAATTTCATGGAAAATCGATTGCATAGATGTATAAAATCGGTAAAAATCGTATTAATTTTTATACAAGAATTAAAAGCTCCCCAAGACTGCAAATAATAATTTCCAGGTCAAGGGATTGAATCCCCCCCCAAAGGTAATGTGGTTTTATCTGTCCCGATATTCTGCCGATGAAGGAGTGCGATTAAAGTAATATCCGATACCTGGTTCTGTCAGTATGTAGCGCGGTTCCCTCGGGTTTGGTTCTACTTTTGAACGCAGTCTTTGAACAAGGCCGCGAACCAGCTCCCGGTTTCCTTCACCGGTATACCCCCACACGTGTTCCACAATCTGCTCCGTAGGAATGATCTGTCCAACATTCGTCATCAGTGTATAGAGAAGACGGAATTCCAATTGAGTCAGCCTCTTTTCCTGGTCGTCTCCAACTTTTACTGATCGAACTGAAGGATCTAAAACTACTTCCTGCAACGAAAGGCTTGGCAAGCTGAAGAAAGCAATCCCCGCACTCCTTCTCAATAAAGCTTTTATTTGAGCCAATAAGAAGCGAATTCCATAAGGGCGGATGATAACCAGGTCAGCACCTGCCTCCAATAATTCAACCTGGGTGCTTTCATCTATTGGATCACAAATGATGCAAATTGGAATCACCGTATGTAGACGAATATTCTCGATGTGTTTCTTGGCTCGCTCGATATCTTCGGGCAAGGTGATCAAAACAAAATCAGCTGGCTGTTCAGGCCAGGCATCAATGGCTTTGCCGAGGTTATGAACGGTCCTCACGGTAAATCCTGCTCGCTGGAGTAGCAGAATGAGAACAGAAGCTTCTTCAATATGTGGGGAAAAAAGTAACGCCTGCATCTTGATTTACCTATTTTGGGTGATCGGAATTATCACGCAGCTTTGTACAAATATTTATACATTCAAACCGAGCTTCTATCATTTTAATAGACCTTTTCAACAAAAATTATACGCAGATTTTGTAGAATTCAATCACTAAATTCTCTGAGATTCGTTCTCTGCCTAGCTGGGGTATCAAATTATTTGATATTCATCGAAGATAAAAAAAGAATATAACCCTGGCAATGCAATAAGTCCAAAGGTATCAAAACCAGGATTCCAGCAAATGGTGAATGTACTGCTGCAGGTAAGGAGATTATTGGATCCCGCGGTATAAATCCGCTGAGGATTTAACGGAAAGGATCGGGGAAAATCAGTTTCGAAAAGTTCTGGTAATTGATATATAATTCCGATTTTGAAATCTGGTCCAGCGAGTTGGAGATTACTTATCTTGCAAAAAGATAATCAGAACGCTACGAACATATCTCACGAAAAGACATCTGAAGAATCAAATCCGGCGGTCACCTCCCTTGATCAGAATCCCGGGATACAACTAGCTGATCATCGAGAAGAATATCTCGAAGTGAGAGATAGCAGCTGGTGGAGATCTATTAATCTCAGGAAGGTAGCTCTATTCACTATCAGTCTATACCTCTTCGTGCTGGCGATTACGCTGATGAAAGATGGTGCCAGAGGTGTCGGTCCACTGATCCAAGATTTATTTTCAATCTCAAACCCTGCAAACAGCCTTGGATTTGGTTGGCTGTCTGCTTACCTGGTGATGAGCGGATCTCCAATTGCTGCCTCTGCCCTCACGTTTTTTAATTCAGGGCTATTGGATGAGCTCAGCGCTTATGCAATGATCACGGGCAGCCGGCTGGGTGCAAGTTTCATCGTCCTGTTCATAGGAGTGATCTATGTCCTGCGGGGGCGTGATCGCTCAACAAACCTGAGCATGGGATTGTTGTCACTGATCATAACAGCCACCACTTATATTCCAAGCTACTTTCTTGGGACATACCTCTTGAGGGAAAAATTGCTTGATAGCTGGCAAATGGGATCAGGAGCAATGCTGGACGCTTTTTTTGATCAAGCGATTTACCCCATCTCAGGTTTTGTCGGCAGCCGATTGCCTGAATGGACCGTGTTTGTTATTGGATTGGGTGTCATCATGATCAGCTTCAGCCTTTTCGATAGATGCTTGCCGGAGATGACATTAAAAGAAAGCCAGGTGGGAAGAGTTTCTCGTGTGGTTTATCATCCATTAGTGATGTTTACACTTGGGGCATTAGTCACCTTGATTTCAATGTCGGTAACCCTTTCACTTAGTATATTAGTTCCCCTCAGCAATCGAGGTTTTGTCCGCCGGGAGAACGTTATCCCTTATATAATGGGAGCGAATATCACAACTTTTATTGATACCCTGTTTGCTGCTGCCTTATTGGACAACCCAATTGCTTTCACAATTGTTATGGTAAGTATGATCAGTACCACAGTTGTGTCGGTAGCAATTTTGCTGACTTCCTTCCGCTACTACCAGCACATTTCATTGAAATTTGTAGGTTGGACAACATCCACAAATCGAAATATGGTGATATTCATAATAACAATATTTGTGATTCCATTACTATTATTGGGCTTTGCCTAAGAAAGGAAATGAATTTGAAGATATTAATCGTTACCGATGGCTCCCCCGAAGCTGAAAAAGCATTAGCTTTTTCCGCGACGATCGTTCAAAGATCAACCGATCTACCAACGATCCTGGCATTCGTAAACGGTTCAGGTGAGAGTGACCCAAGCCAGACAGCGGATATTATCGACCGGGCTATTCAAATGATCGGGATAGATAACGCCCATACCAGAGTATTGTCAGGTGAGCTCACTGAGGGCATTGTCCAGGAAGCTGAATCTGGGGGGTATGACCTGATTATCTTAGGGGATCAAATACCAGAAGGATTTTTCTCCCGGATTAGGGGGAGTTCTCCTGGGATCAGAGTTGCAGAATGTGCTCCTTGCTCAGTGTTGATTATCCGAGGAGATTATCCCAAGATCCACAGAATTCTATTATGTGATAGTGGAGCTGGAAGGTCATCGCTTCTGAGCAGGTTGGTTCTTCAACTATCCGATCTGCTCGAAGGTGAGGAGGATGTTACAGTTTTACATGTTATGTCCCAGATAAGCGCAGGTCCTGGAGTACGGGGAAAACAGCTCCGCGCAGATGCAATTGAGTTGGTTGAAGAACACTCGCCAGAGGGAGAAATCCTGGAGAATGATCTGCAGATGTTATCAAAACCTGGTATCCATCCGCTGCCAAAAGTCCGCCATGGTCTAGTTGTGGATGAAATCCTTGCAGAAGCGAGGGGGGGAGAATACGACCTGGTTGTCGTAGGCGCTCACCCTGTGCGCAGCCCGCAAAGCTTGCTTCTGGATAATATCGCCCACCAGATTTTAAAGCGCATTAGTCGCCCGATCTTGGTTGTCAGGGAAAGAGAATAACTCGATATTATTCATCGAGCCAGTCTTGTGTCTCACCATCCATATCCGGAGGGTATAAACCAAGAAAAGAATAAACGATATCGGATAGATGATAAGCAAGCAAACGTATATCATGCTGAGTCAGGGGACCTTTACCTGCAATCCAGCGGCTTAAGATCGATGGATTAACGCCAATTTCACCAGCAATCCGCTGAAATCCCTTTTGGTGATAAACCTCATTCTCCCGTATGTAATCTTTAATCCATTCGGTGAAGCCGCGTGGCAGATTTTCATTGGATAACCATTCTTTTGGCTTGTTCTCCTCAACCATTACACTATCCTCGATATCGTTTGATAAACCAGACATCGGATTTTTCTATCGACTTGTCTTATTAACCGTTCCTGATTTGTGCCAACAGGGAATTCCAAAATTGGTCTCCCTGGAGTTTACCCTGAAAAAGTACAAAAAGTGTCGTAGAAGCATACCAAGGCTGTTTGAATATCGATTGAGGAATACGAATTTTTATACTGAAACTTCTCTGAATTAAAGATTGCTATCCCGGAAAAGAAGCACGCTGTGTAGGCGGGACGAAGCTTCCATATATTTGCGATGAGGGAGAAAACTTCTGCCTTAATATAGTAATCGTGCAAATTCTGAAAGAATTAACAATCACTGCTTAACTCAATCCCCCATATTATGTGAAAATCTTTAGTTGATTTGATTAGAATTGGAAAATTTAATCTTGACCTTCTTAGAAGATTTATCTTCCGGTTGAGATCACTATCTTCTAAATATTCGCGTAAAGACCAATTAAAGATCAATATTTATTCAGTTAGGGATCTCTTCCGTCAGCAAGTATCAAGAGCAGTTGTACCTGCTGTAATTCGTTACCAATCCATAAGAAGTATTGCTACCTGCCTGGCAATTACTATCCTGATAAATTCCCCTGCCTGCTGAATCTTGGAGATGTCTCCCGGCAGCACATCTCAACATGATTTTTTTATCATGATCTGCAATTTATGCAAATCAATGGTTGAGTTTTTTCTGGTCACCAATAAGTTGTTTGGGATTTAACTAACAGTTGAATCTTATTGGTTGTCACTGAGAGATAGAAGGCCGCGTAAAAAAAGTACAAATGGGATGAAGCAAACGAACCCCATTACAAATACTACTAAAATATCGACCAATGGAAGCGGTGCACCGGTCAAATAAGGTTGAAAGAATAAGGCGATGATCAATCCAATAAATAACATACATCCCTGGAATAACAATCCAAGACCGATCGAATAACCGACTGGATTAGTCCTCCAGAGCAGGATACCACCGATAAACCAAGCAGGGGCAATCAAGAAATCAACGATGTTGAGAGCAAGTTCAGTCGTCGAGATATCAGTTCCTGAAGAGATTGAGCTTACCAAAGCCATCGCGACCCGGGCGAAGAATAAAATGCCCAACCCTGCCAAGACCCCTCCACATATTTTTTCAGACACCTTGTTGAAAAGAAGCTGTTTAAGTTTATCTCCATCAATACAACTGATTAAGCCTATAGTTCCATAGCTACTCAATATCACCAGTGTTAGATAAGCCAAGAATATCCAATTCAGAGGCATGCTAAAGATATAGACGATATAGACATAAAACACGAAGAAGAGCGCTCCAGGCCATAAAAGCAAACCGAATAGCTTCTTTTTATAAGTCATCCACATCGATCCCAAAAGGATGGGTAAGCCAATGAAAAGGTTGACGAAGTCGTTGGGTACAAACGCCTGTACCAGCTCATCCGTCGGGTAAACACTCGATTGAAAAATGAATCCGGTAATGGATGCCGCTACCAGGAGAATTGTGACAAGGAAGGAGAGTGGATACATCAAGGACAAATTACTTTTAACCGGAAGGGGTGCTTGAATTTGGCGCGGGTTCATGTTGGCTAGCTCCTTTTCTGTTTGTCGGTTATATAACCATGGTAAATATTTTTGAATGCAAATAACGTTGGTAGCTTGATTGGACAAAACCAGAAACCCTTTGTGATTTCTCTCGGTAAGGAGCGCGATGCACCCTCTTGTGAATTCACAACCGTAACCATAAATCTTATCCCCAATCGCAGTAAATACCGCCAGCCATGATCCAGAAAGAATCGCTACACCAGAAAGTCCCAACACCCGAAAGGATCGAATCTGGAAAAACTAAGATCGGATAAATTCGGTATAACGAGAATTGCTGGTAATCGATACAGCGATCAGCGCAAGTCCATTTATCAGCGAGGTGTATGAGAAGATATCAAATCTATCTGCCTCGCGTTTTTGCCTTAGA
>CP070764.1:2034142-2040874 GCA_020349245.1 Chloroflexota bacterium
GATGTTTATTGCCAGAATTTTTGGCTTGAGCGAGGCTTCCAATGCCTTGATCATCGAATCTGGGTGAACCAGTTCAGTCACCGCAGTGAAATAGCCAAGCATAACAACATTAGCCACGATCCGATGACCTAAATCCTCTGCCAATTGGGTTGCGGGAATAGCACGAACATGGTCATTGTCGTCAATGTTGACCAGGTCTCGATCGATCAAGACCAAGGCCTGGGGTTTCGCCGTCGGGCGAAACTTTGAATATGCCTCCTGGGAAAGGGCTACCAGGATATCCGGGTGCTGCACGAAGGGATAAGCAATTGGTTCCTCTGATACCACCAAATCTGCACTCGATGCTCCACCCCGAGCTTCTGGTCCATGAGATTGTGTCATCACCGCTTCATGATCACTATAGAGAGCTAATGCTTTACCCAGGATATAACCAGCTAAAACAACCCCCTGCCCTCCAAAACCTGCGATGCGAATCTCTTGTCTCATTTCGATACCAAACTGACCGGCTCATAGGGTGGGCGATCCCGATCAGAAAATCTACCCACGTATATCGGCTTGTCTTCGCGCAAGTCAATATTTAAATCATCACCGCGTACATCCCCATCCCGCACCAATTCACAGCGCTGACGGTAGAGCTCCATCTCTTCTAAACCATCCTCAATGCTGTTCGATTTCCCAAAACCAACCGGGCAAGGAGCCAGCACCTCGATGAAGGTAAAACCCGAACGCGAAAAAGCATACAAGATGTCTTCCCGTATCTGATGGACGTGGATCGTGGTCCAGCGAGAGACAAAATTCGCCCCTGCCGCAGACATCAGGTATGGTAAATTGAAGGGTAGTTCCGGATTCCCATAGGGGGCAGTAGTTCCCCGGGCTCCTCTCGGAGTGGTTGGGCCGACCTGGCCACCGGTCATGCCGTAGTTGAAATTGTTTACACAGATAACGTTGATATCCACATTGCGCCGGGCTGCGTGGATCAAGTGATTGCCACCAATGGCTGCCAAGTCACCATCGCCGCTGAACACGGTCGTGATTAAGGATGGGTTGGCCAGCTTCATCCCCACCGCGAAAGGAATCGCCCTGCCGTGGGTTGTATGGTAAGAATCGATGTTCATATATCCAGCAACACGACCCGAACAGCCGATGCCGGAGATCACCACATGCTGGTCGAGTGGAACTTGTGAATCCAAGATGGCTTGAGCATAACAGCGCATCACGATGCCGATCCCACAACCCGGGCACCAGATATGTGGCATCCGATCTGCGCGTATGATGTCATCCAGGGGATGTTTCTCTGCGATTTCGACCGGGTTCATCCACCCACCTCCAGAATCGCCTCCAGGATAGGCTCCGGAGGGATCATTTCGCCTCCCGCATGATAAACGCCGCGAACTGGACGACCTGTCGTTCTTTGAACCTCGAGACTGATCTGCCCTAAATTCATCTCCGCTACCACGATAGCCTCAGCCTCCTTGCAGAGGCTGCCAACTACGTCCTCTGGAAACGGCCATAAGGAGATCAAACGCAAGAGTCCAACTTGGATTCCTTTGCCTCGTGCTTCCCGGACTGCCCTCTGAGCCGACCTAGCCGTGCAGCCGTAAGCCACCACGACGATCTTCGCATCCTCCAAGAAGTAGCCTTGAGTGCGGTAAATTTTCCCCGCATTGTGCCGAATTTTATTTATTAATCGGGTGACCAACTGGTGATGGGTCTCCGCAGACATATCGGGATAACCGCGCTCATCGTGGGTGAGGCCAGTGAAATGAACACGATATCCATCCCCAGCGTGAGCCATCGGTGGCACAAGGTCCGCCTCGTCCGCTTTGAAGGGATCGAAGTGCCCATTGATGGGCTCCTTCGGCTGTTTGCGTGGCCAATATTCGATTTGTTCCTTCGCTGGAATCACAACTCGTTCAATCATGTGCCCAACAACTTCATCACAAAGAAGCAGTACAGGCGTGCGGTACCGGTCAGCCATATTGAAAGCCAGGATTGTCAAATCGAACATCTCCTGGGCAGACCAAGGGCTGTAAGCGATAATCTCATAATCCCCGTGTGAACCCCAATGGGCTTGCATTACGTCTGATTGCCCGGGCATGGTCGGTAAACCGGTGGATGGAGAACCTCGCTGTACATCCACCACCACGCAGGGCAGCTCCAGCATCACCGCCAAACCCAGGTTTTCCATCATCAAGCTCAAACCGGGACCCGAAGTGGCTGTCATGGATCGGGCACCCGCTGCCGAAGCACCCAGGATTGCTGCCATGCTGGCCAGCTCGTCCTCCATCTGGATGAAAACACCCCCAATTTCTGGTAATCGATTGGCCAGGTGTTCCGCGATCTCTGTTGAGGGCGTGATTGGATAACCGCCGAAGAACGAGCATCCAGCAGCTATAGCACCTTCTGCACAGGCCTCATCACCATTCATGAAATGCTTTCCAGTGAGGACCCGGCGATTATCCATCCTGGTCTCCATTCACTGGGAGGGTATAAATTGCAAATTCCGGGCAAACGATGGTGCAGAATCCGCAGTTTACACAACCTTCTTGCATACCCTCTGAAATCCTGGGTATATGGTAACCCTTGCTATTCCTCTCCTCTGAGAGACAGAGGACATTTCGAGGACAAAATTGAATACAGACTCGGCAGCCTTTACAGCGGTCAGGAATCAGGTAGATTTGGCCACGAGGAACAATCACTTGCGAGATATCAAGGGGGGTACGTGCGTAAACTCTCATCTCTCTGTCCTATCCACCGGTGAAACATCCCCCAGGCTCGCTTTCCACGAGCGGGTATCTAGGACTCGACTTGTTGACTCATCGTACGCCGTATTCATTGAAGGCAAACTGTGATAAATGAGCCATTCTGTAACCTTCCTACCTTTACTGGAAGGTTGCACACTTTGTGCCGTTATTCACATTATACAGTAAAATCCAGGGGATTCAGATTAGTGAAAAATTTACCATTTAGCCTAAAGCCGGCAATCTTCGGTCGTCTTGATTCCCCTGGTTTTGTACTAGCCCTGCGGTATTTCACCTCAAAAAGAGGATCGCTAATATATATGAAGATCTTTCTCTTTAGGAAGAAGATTAGAACCGCAATGTTCTTTGGCAAAGAGTGAACTCGGACGTTCAACTTCATATTTCTACAGCCGCCGAACGTTGGCAGGTATCGCCGCGTTAACTTAGCAGGTTTGGCTGTCCCTGGCCCCCCCGGATTCCACTCAGGGCGGGGAACGAGAAGCTAACTCCTGGTGCAACTTGTCCATTCCTGGGTTTAGCTGCTCATCAAGCTGGTTGGCAATTAATCCCCGCACACCGGGTAGATCAAGTCCGGATAAGGATCTTGATCCCCTCCCGGCGGGCTGCAGTGCGAAATGCCTGCTGATAATCCCTCAGGGGGAAGCGGTGCGTGACCAGAGAAAGCACATCGATCAAGCCATCTTCAACCAGCTGAATAGCCCTTGGATAGGTATATCTCATCCGTCGTGAAAGCTTAATTGTGATACCCTTTCTACGAGCGGTTGAGGCGGTAAAAGCAGTTTTATCTGTTGAGGGGATACCCACCAGGATAACTCTCCCTCCGGGCTTGACGACATTAATCGCATCCTCTACCGCCTGGTTTTCACCCGCGACCTCGAAGGCAACTTCTATTCCTCTTTTTCCTGCTGAACGAGTTAGCTGCTCACCGGCGCCATTCTCGATCAGGATACCTTGCGTCGCGCCTAAGGACAGGGCAGCTTCCAGCCGGTGTTCCAAGCGGTCAGTAACGATAATTTCATCCGCCCCAGCTAATCGGAGCAGCTGCACGACCAGTAATCCAATCGGGCCAACACCAAAAACACCAACCACGGTTCCGGGCTGGATAGCGCCTAATTCAACCGCGTGCATCGCCACCCCCAACGGCTCAAGCATAACCCCCTCTTCGCTTTGCAGCGAAATGGGTAGTGGGTACAAGTTGCTTTCTGGCCAGACGAGGTATTCGCACAAGGCACCATCATCCTCCCCATGTCCAGCAAATTGGATACGACTGCACAAGTTCGGTTCTCCTGCCAAACAAAATTCACATGACTGGCAGGTAATCGCGGGATCAACAGCAACTTTCTGGCCATCCAAGACCGAGCTGGCATCTTCCACGATCGCGCTAAATTCATGGCCTAAAACAAGCGGTCTGGAAATATGAGCGTCCCCGATGTTTGCCTCTGCGAACCAATGCAGATCAGAGCCACAGATTCCAACCTCCGAGACCTTCAGGAGCACTTTGCCGGGGGATACCCGCGGGATGGATTCGGTGTGCAGGCGCAAATCACCAACTCCATGCAACCGTAAGACATTCATGAACCCTGCTGGCATCCTCATTCTCCAAAAAAAGAAGTCAGGAAAATTATACTCTCCATCTGATCTTTAAAAAAAAAAGGCCCTACTTTCTAGTGAAATCCGGATTCTCAAGAGGACCAGAAGGTTTACAATATGAGCAATGGTCGAGTTCAACCATCTCCATACGCATTCGTATTACTCCTATCTAGAGGGACTGATTTCACCTGAAGATCTTGTCCAAGCCGCCTCCAGCTACAGCATGCAGGCTTTAGCCCTCAGCGACCGGGATTCGTTATCAGGAGCTGTGGAATTTTACTTGGCTTGCCAGAAAGCCGGTGTACAGCCCATCCTTGGCTTGCAGATTTCCGTGACCTCGCCACTGAAGACCTTTCCATTTGAAGGCGATTTGGTACTGCTGGCCTACGATCTGTCCGGATGGCGGAGCCTCTGCCGCCTCAGCAGCCTGAACCAAAACCAGAACCCTGCTGATGTAAACAGTGCAATCCCATTTACCCAATTCGCTGCTGAAACCCAAGGACTCCTGTGTTTAACCGGCGGGAGTCGCAGCTGTCTCGATCAGCTGGTTCGCTTGGAGCAATTTGATCCAGCCATGCATTTTCTTGGGAGCTTGTCCGAACTTTTCCCGGATCGTCTGTACGTCGAACTGCTGCGCCGGACACCGGAGGAAGGCCTCACCTCGGAGCAGCTGTTGAAACTTGCCGGGCGTCTCGATTTACCGACTGTGGCTTGCAACCATGTCCATTACATTAGAAGAGATCAGGTTGCCCGGCAGAGACTATCAGCTGCTATCCGCTACAACCAACCCATTGACTCACTGTCCCCGCAAGCAACCCCGCCACCTGGCTCCCATTTCGCCACGCCTGAAGAGATGCAGCGCTGTTTCAGTGACCTGCCTGCCGCGATCAACTCGACAATCGAAATCGCTGAACGCTGCCAGGTGCAGTTACCATTGGGAAAACCTCGCTTCCCAAAGATCGACTTACCTGCTGGTGAAACTGCAATCCTGGCACTAAGAGGTAAAGCTGAAAGTGGCGCGGTGAAGCGATACGGACAAATTTCACCACGCACACAAAAACGCCTGGACCATGAGCTGTCAGTGATCGATGACAAAGGTTATGCACCATTATTCTTGATCATGGAGGAGATCGTTCGCCACGCCCGCCAGTTAGGCATCCCGATCTCCTCTCGCGGCTCGGCCGCCTCATCACTGGTCGCATATTGCTTAGAAATAACTACACCCGATCCGCTGAAATTAAACCTGTATTTTGAACGTTTTTTAAACCCGGCTAGAGAATCCCCACCGGATATCGATACAGATATCTGCTCCCGGCGCCGGGATGAGGTGATCCAATTTGTTTACCAGCGATTCGGTGAAGAACATGTCGCCATGGTAGCCACGGTCAACCGTTTTCGCCGTCGCTCAGCCCTGCGGGAAGCTGCCAAGGCGCATGGATTCCGTCCAGATGAGATCACCAGCATGGTCAATCAGCTGCCTCATCGCTGGCGAGGTCCATCAACACGCCGGAAATCGCCTCCCTTTGAAGAATTATCCAGGTTTTTCGCGGGAAGCAGGTACAAGAAGTTATTTGCAGATGCAGCCAGCCTAATCGGTATACCCCGCCACCTATCGATCCACCCGGGGGGCATGGTGATCTCCCCTGGACCGATGACAGATCTGGTCCCCACCCAGCTGGCTTCCAAAGGCGTCGTGATCACCCAATTTGATCTTGAATCGGTTTCACACCTGGGGTTAGTCAAGATTGACCTGCTCGGCATCCGGGGTTTAACCGTTCTCGGAGACGTTGCCCAGGAGCTGCACTCCCGCCAACCTGGTGCTTACCTGACTCCCCTGGATGCCCTTGATGTCATCCCCGATCAAGACCCGGCGACTGCAGAGCTGCTGCAATCGGGGAGAACAATTGGCTGTTTCCAGATCGAAAGCCCCGGGATGCGCGCCACGTTGAAGGAAATCCATGCACGAACCATGGATGACCTGATGATCGCCCTAGCCCTGTATCGACCCGGACCACTCACCGGGGGCCTGAAAGACGCCTTTGTCCAGCGCCACCTGGGTGAAGAAGAGATCAGCCACCTGCATCCCGCTCTTTCTGCCGTCCTCGAGGAAACTTACGGGGTGATTCTCTACCAGGAACAAGTCTTACGCATCGCTCACGAGTTAGCCGGGCTGAACCTGGCCGATGCCGACCTGCTGCGCAGGGCAATGAGCCATTTCGACCCTGGCGACCAGATGGTGACCCTGAAAGCGAAGTTCATCGCCGGCGCCTGGGAGCAGAGTAAAATTCCACCAGAAACAGCTGACCATGTATGGGAATTGATGGCTGCCTTCGCCGGGTATGGCTTCCCTAAAGCACATGCTGCATCTTATGCGGAGATC
>CP070764.1:2040974-2044960 GCA_020349245.1 Chloroflexota bacterium
AGCGATTGTTTATAATATTCCAAAGCTGTTGTGAAATCTTGCCTAATGTATGCTACTAATCCGAGGTTGAGGAGTGCTGATTTTTCACTTCGCTTGTTTCCGATTTCACGAGTCAAGCCCAAGAATTGCATAAAATATCTTTTTGATTTTGCATAGTCTCCTAATAAACTAGCAACATAACCCAAGTGGTTGATTGCCTCCGCCTCATTCGATGAATCTCCAATCTGAGAAGCGATTTCTAGCGCTTGCTGGGCAAAGTTTTGCCAATCTTGAAGATTGTAAGAACCGGCTGCTTGTGCACCTAGCATACGCAAAGTGTACCCCTGCATGCTTTGATCTTCTATAGATCGGAAAATACTCAGGGCTTGATCAAGTTGCGGGCGAGCGGAACCATATTGAAATTGCCAGATTAATGCCATACCCAATCTGAGGCGACCCCTAGCTTCATAATGTAGATTCCCTACTGCGACTGCCTGGGTGACCACCTGTTCTGCCCAGTCTTCAGCAGCCCTGAAATTTTGGGTGGAAAAGAAAAATTGTGACCACCTTAATCCCACCTCCATTTCCTTTTCTTGAGATTTAAGTGTTTTTACCAAATATTCCAATTCCTCCAAATCCTCGCGCACTGCTTCCAATTTAGCTTGCATGTTAAGGATCTCTTCGCGCGCCAGCAGCAGCTCAAATCGTGTCTCTAATTCCCTTTCTGGCAGCAATTCCAACGCCCGGCTGAAGTAATTAACTGCTTCCTGAATTGCATATCTCTTCGCAGCATGTACGCCCGCATTCTTAAGATAGCTGATCGCTTCTTTCCGCTCGCCAGCCTCTTCCAGGTGGTCTGCGATCTTACCATCGTATTCCCCGATTCGATCGAAGCTATTTTTGATCAGCCAATCCCCAACCAATCGATGATATGTTTTTCGTTGGCGCATGGGGACACTCTCATAAGTTACTTCACGCAGCACATCATGCTTGAAGAGATACTCTGTTGCATCTTCAAAGATTGATTCTTCATGGCGGTAGACTAATTCTCTATTGCGTAATGAGGTCAAAACCTTTGCAACAAATTGTGGATCACCACCATTCCCACCCTCATCCTGGATATATGCAACAATCCTGTCCCAAAATAGGCGACCTATCACAGAGGCTTGTTGCAGAACAACACGCTCTTGGGCTGGCAAACTATCCAATCGTGCTTGTAGTACACCTGCCAGGGTTGAAGGGACGTCTATTTCCTCCAGACGGGTCAAATCTATCTGCCAGGTTTCTTCACCTGGAACAACCACACCATCCTCGATCAGCATCTTGATCAGTTCTTCTGTGTAGAAGGGATTGCCTTCTGCGCCAACAACCACTAAATCCCGCAATTCAACAGGAACTTCCTCAGTACGTTTGAGGATTTCAGACACAAGTTTACGACTCTCTCGTTTGGAGAGAGGATTCAATTCAATGTGTTTATGGTACTCTATGCCCTCACCCCAGTAGGGACGTCGCTCATATAAATTTGGCCGCGCAGCACAGACGAGTAAAATCGGGTGTTGCGGGGTGTACTCACCTATCCTATTTAGTACATCCAATGAACTATCATCCCCCCAATGGATGTCCTCCATGAAGATGACAACAGGCATCTCCTGTGATAATTTCTGGAAGTACTGGATCAAGTACATCAAACCGCGGTTACGCAGCTGTTCCGCATCATTGAGCACACCTTTTAAATGTGGACTAGTGCTGAAATCGAAGCCCAGTAGCTGCCCAAGAATTTGGGCTTTCATGACGATTTCTTCATTCTGACCAAATTCATCGCAGAAACCAGTCTCAATTTTCTGCTGAGCTTGATTACCAGAATCTGCATCCAAGATTTGAAAGCGAAAGGAGAACAGGTCACGCAGCAGACTGTAAGGCAATCCCTGCGCTTCTTGTCTGCCGCGGCCCTGGAAAAACCGCACAGCTTGGGAGCTTGGTAACAGTTCAAGCCAGTTTTGGAACTCATACAACAGACGAGACTTGCCAACACCTGCTTCACCAGAGATGGTTACCACCTGACCTTCGCTTTCTTCAAAGGTGGTGAATAGCGCATCTTTGAGGGTATCAAGTTCTGTCCTTCGTCCGATCATCCGTGTTTCGATTCCCTCGACACCTCTTGTCTGCATCCTGAAAGCTCTTGGTTTGAGTTCTTGGACGCGATAAACAGCTACTGGTTCGGGAAATCCTTTGGCAGAAATCGGTTCTTGCGGTTCGACGTTGAACACACCGCGTACATGCCGGTAGGTGTTGTGTGAGATCAATAATCCACCGGGAGGTGTGGCACTCTCAATGCGCACCGCAAGGTTAACCACATTCCCCTTCACGGTATCTTCAGCCTCAGTCTGCCCACCAAGTGCGGCTAAGCCTGTATCAATGCCGATCCGCACCTGGAAATTCTCAATGCCCCATTCCTTTTTTATCTTCTGAGCAACTTCCTTAGAGACCTCCAGTATTTTCAAGCCAGCACGGATAGCCTGTTCAGGATCGTCTTCCCTGGATATGGGATCGCCAAAAAGGGCTTTGAAACCATCCCCTGTGTAGCGAGTTATGCGACCGCCGTATACCTGGATAGGCTCACCCAGGAGCAGCAGGGCGTTTTCCATCATCTCGAGATTATCTTCGGGATCAAGATGTTGGGTCATGGCAGTTGAGCCGACCACGTCCATGTTCAGCAGCGTGACCAGCTTTCGCTTCCTCTGGTGAACATCAATCTGTGCTTCCTTTGGGGATTCAGCTAGGGATTCAAGGTCAGCTAACTTCTCGCGAATTGGTATTAGCGAAGCCTCCACTGCTTGGTCACCGAGTATTGACCTTTGAGATTCAATCTCCGCTATCGTTTGTTTCAATTGATTGATCTGCTCATCCAGTGTTGCGACCATATGCACTCCCACTGACCAGATGAAAGCCAACAAAATATGAGTTTGTTGCGCCTTGTACTCCCCTAAATTACTTGAGTGTTGAAACCCTATATTTGATTATACAGATGATTATTCAATAAGACAATTTATTCTTTTATTGGAAGTTCAAATTTCAGAGATAATCATAATGCTTGCTATAACAATTCTCCCCTTGCTCTGACATAAGAGCACCTCTTCCACGCAAGAAGTAATGTGATGAATTGTTGACTAAACATTCTTAGTTCTATATACTCAGATTGAATGAGAGAAATATTTCACTGGTCACTCTCAAAAGGAGGGAATTATGGATTGGATGGGGTTTGATTGGGACGGGGATGGATATGTAGACTTTGGAGAGAGCATGATGACCTTTGCTGCATTTCGGATGATCCAGCTTCAGAGACAAAATCAAGCAATGCAGCAACAAATCGACTACCTTAGAGAAAATCCTGATTTCGTAGATAATTTGCCAATTGGGTGGGAGTACGGAGCGTCATACTATCCAAGTAGTAATAGGAGCGGTATTTCGCTCGAAGAGATTTTCAATCCGATAGGAAATATCCTAAGCAGGTTCTTTAGATTTATCTATTCTTTATTAGTCTCTATGGTTCTGGGGTGGATACTTTTATTCGGAATAGGTCAAGCTTCCTTCAACAAACTCATTCAAAAGGCGGGATTTACAAACCATCAAGTGATCTTTCTTTCTGTTTTGATCATGTTCACAATGATCATCTTATTGGCGTTTGGGGTATTCTTGTTCCAAACTGTAATTCCATAATTATCATCATTAATATTTTGGGGAAAGAATGAAGAGGCAAATATATGCAACCCAATTTCATGCTACCCCCCTGCTCTTACTGCAAGAGCAGGGTCAAATGGGACTTCTTGAATACTTTCTCAGTATCATAGAAAATGAACTAGGGTCAGGAAATTGAAAAGAAGATAATCACTACTAATTTCATTAGGAATATCAGATCATATACCCGGGAGAAGAATGGTCAAGGATTTCACGGGGGTATAGGTTTACCCCATACAAACTTCATTCTTTCTAAATTGAAACCATTTATA
>CP070764.1:2045060-2066418 GCA_020349245.1 Chloroflexota bacterium
TGGTGATTCAACCAGAGGTCTTGCTACTTGATGAACCAACTGCAAACCTTGATCCTTATAATGTTGACCTGATTGAGAGAATTGTGCAGGGGATAAATCACAAAAAGCAGACCACGATAGTCATTGTCACCCACAATGTATTCCAAACCCGCAGGTTGGCTCACCGGGCAGCATTTATGCTCAATGGCGAGATGGTTGAAGTTGCTGATGTAAAAAAAATCTTTGAACAGCCCGAAGACTCAAGAACGGCAGCATTTGTCCGGGGCGAAATGGTTTATTAACTTCATAATCTAAATCGAAAATCAACCATTGGAGTCTTTCTCTGGACTTGATGATTAACTGCGAAACAAGTTGCGGATTTATCGAAAACTGAGCCATACGAATGGGCGATCTAACATGAAAAAAGGATTCCTGACCATAATCAACCTGATTTCAATCGCTGCATTCATTCTTACAAGTTGCAGTCAATCTTATTCTGATCAAGACTCACCTCCACCGGGAGAACCTCGAAAACTAATATTGGCAACGACGACAAGTACAGAGGATTCAGGTCTACTGGCGTATATATTGCCTGAGTTCGAAGAGGAATACAATGCACAGGTGGATGTTGTTGCTGTCGGAACCGGACAAGCACTCAAATTGGGCAAAGATGGAAACGCGGATGTGCTTCTAGTTCATGCCCGTTCGTTGGAGGACGAATTCATGGCTATGGGCCACGGTGTACGGCGTGAAGATGTCATGTACAATGATTTTGTGATTTTAGGTCCAGAAAATGACCCTCCTGGAATCAAGGGATTTTCAAAAGCTCCTGATGGGTTTGCAAAGATCGCCCAATCCCGAAGCCTTTTTGTCTCGCGTGGGGATGATTCAGGAACCCATACAAAAGAGAATTTCATCTGGAGTGCTGCCAGGATTGAACCTTCCGGTGATTGGTATATATCGGCAGGCCAAGGAATGGGTGCGGTTCTGACTATGGCAAATGAGATGCAAGCTTATACATTAAGTGATCGTGCCACGTATTTATCCAGAAAGTTGGAAGGGATCAACCTGGTGATTGTCGTTGAAGGAGATCCAATGTTGTTTAATCCGTATGGTGTCATCGCGGTTAACCCGGAAAAAGGGGAATATATCAATGCGGAAATGGCGGATCACTTTATCGATTGGCTTGTTTCAATACCGACCCAAGAAAAAATTTCTGAATTCGGCGTTGAACAATTTGGGGCACCTCTTTTTACACCGCATTCTGTCGCCTGGAATAATGCCCACGGAAGCCAATGGTGATTATTTTTGATAGCGAAAACAATAATAATTGATAAGATTAAATCGATCCGTACACCCAAGGAATCTAATTCGAGCGCGACTTTGAAACCTGTGTAACACAGATAGTATTTATCGATTATTTAAGTTCCGAAATAACAACTAAGATCCACTTTGTACATGGAAAGGTTGAATAATTTTTAACAGGATTTCTTGGTTATAATCCCCCTGGGATGGACAATATTCGAAGGATTCTTCATATCGATTTGGATGCTTTTTTTTGCGCGGTTGAAGAAATTCGCGATCCTTCCTTGAAGGGCAAACCATTCGCAGTAGGGGGAAGTCCCGATCAAAGAGGTGTGGTTGCTTCCTGTTCTTATCCAGCGCGAAAATTCGGGGTTCGCTCCGCAATGCCAATGGCGCAGGCGGTCAAATTATGCCCAAATCTTAAGATCATCCGAGGTCATTATCACGATTACAGCCAGGCTTCTCACCAGGTAATGGATTACTTGAAAGAAATCACGGATCAGGTTGAACAGATTTCCATCGACGAAGCGTTCCTCGACGTGTCTTCACTTCCTTCCTCAAGTAAAGACCTCGCCGTGCGGATCCAGACTTATATAAACTCAGAATTGAATCTGCCCTGCTCAATTGGCATCGCGGCAAATAAACTGGTCGCAAAAATAGCCACAGACTTTGGCAAGATATCCAGCGGGCAATTCGACCGACCCCCAAATGCGATCCACATTGTCCCCCCTGGTCTGGAAGCAGATTTCTTGGCCCCATTACCGGTAAAAGCTTTATGGGGAGTGGGACCAAAAACCGAAACGAACCTGAAGGAGAAAAATATCCATACGATTGGTGACTTAACCAAAATCCCTGAAATGGAGATGATTAACCTTTTCGGTAAATGGGGGTATGCTCTCTCGCAGCGCGCTCGGGGGATCGACGATCGCCCGCTATCGCTCAAACACGAAGCAAAATCAATCAGCCAGGAGACAACTTTTGCGCAGAACATCAAAGATGAGGAAGTCTTGATTGATACAATCGATAGGATTGCACGACAGATCAGCCGACGGTTGATAAAGAAAAACCTCCAAGCCACAACAGTGCGAATAAAACTTCGCTGGCCAGATTTCACAACTATCACCAGGCAACTAACAGCGGCTCATCCAACAAATGACCAGCTTGTAATTCGGGATGAAGCTGTTGGTCTTTTTCATAAGGCTTGGAAGAAAGGGCAAGCAGTTCGCCTGATAGGTGTAGGAGTGAGCGGTCTAGCCCCAGAACAATTGGATCTCTGGAACTACCAATCGAAACTGGCGCAGAAAAAATCACAGCAACAATTGAAATCCGCGATTTCTGCCATCAGGGATAAATTTGGGGAGGACGTATTGAAATGGGGAGAAGACCTTGACGATTAAACCGAGCCAAAGGAATATTTGACATGCCAAAACTGCACTATCCCCGGAGCTATACCGTTGATCAGGTCGATGATTTTCATGGCACTCCCATCACTGATCCCTACCGCTGGTTGGAAGATTCAAGCTCCCCAGAAACAAGATCCTGGATCGATGCCCAAAACCAGCTCACCCAAGACTATCTCAGTGACATTCCTCAAAAAGGGAACATACGAAATCGATTGACAGAGCTTTGGAACTACCCCCGAGCTTATGCCCCAAGGAGAGTTAAAGGCAGGTATTTCCAGCTCAGAAATTCCGGGCTACAAAATCAAAACGTTCTTTACATCATGGAATCTTTAAGGGGCGAAAAGAGAGTACTTCTCGACCCGAATGAATTGTCTCCGGACGGGACAATTGCCTTGACAAATTGGGAAATCAGCCAGGATGGACAGATGCTCGCCTACGCTACGAATGCAAGCGGGTCAGACTGGCAGGTGTGGCGGATACGGGACGTAAATACCGGTAAAGATCTTCCAGATATAATTCGCTGGAGTAAATTTGCCAATATTGCCTGGCATCCAGATAACTCGGGATTTTTTTACTGTGGATATGAACCCCCAGAAGACGGCGGCGCGTACGAAAGTGTCAACCTCAACCAAAGAGTTTTATTTCATCGCCTGGGAGATAAGCAATCTGCTGATACATTGGTCTATGCCCGTCCCGATCAACCGGAATGGGGATTCGATCCGATCATAACGAGCGATGGGAATTATCTCGTTTTAGAAGTTTGGCATGGCACGGATACGAGAAATCGCTTTTTTTTGCGGGAAATTTCTGGTACTGAGCAATTTACAGAATTGATCCCCGACCTTGAGGCGACCTATCGACTCGTCGGATCATATGGTTCGAGATTTTACATTCACACAAATGACCAGGCACCGCACGGAAAATTAATTGCCATTGATCTCCGCAATCCTGGCAAGACAAATTGGGAGACTATCATCCCTGAAAATCAAGATTCGATCGAATCTATCAAATTTGCCAACAACCAGTTCATCATCATTTACCTGCAAAATGCATACCATGTACTAAAACGTTATGATCAAGCAGGAGATTATCTGGGAGAAATTGAATTGCCGATGCTAGGTTCAATTTTCAGCTTTGACAGGGAAAATTTCCTCTTTGGGGAACCGGATCATGATGAACTCTTTTTCACTTTCAATTCATTTACACATCCACCCACTGTGATGAAGTATCTTTTCGAAGAGGATCTTTGCGAAAAGTTAGACACCCCAAACCTGAAATTTGATTTCTCACCTTATAAGATCGATCAGGTTTTTGTAAGCTCAAAAGACGGTACCCTCATCCCCATGTTCCTTATCAATAATTCGGACTTGCCTGCAAAGGGAAATAAACCTGTCCTGTTATACGGTTATGGAGGCTTCAATATTTCCATAACACCAGAATTTCAAATTAGCCGCTTGGTTTGGTTGGAAATGGGAGGCACACTGGCGGTGGCAAATTTACGCGGGGGTGGGGAATTCGGCGAGGAATGGCACAAACAGGGAAGCCTGCAGAACAAACAAAATGTGTTCGACGACATGATCGCTTGTGCAGAATATCTGGTCACGAGTGGGTATACCTCCCCGAAAAAGCTCGCGATAGAGGGGCGTTCGAATGGTGGTTTGTTGGTAGGTGCCTGCATTACCCAGCGACCCGATTTATTTGGAGCTGCATTGCCAGCGGTAGGTGTGATGGATATGCTTCGCTTCCATAAATTTACCATTGGGTGGGCTTGGGTGAGTGATTATGGCTCACCGGACGACCCCGAGGACTTCAAAATACTTCGCGCGTATTCCCCGCTACACAATATAAAACCTGGCAGTTCCTATCCAGCAACCCTGGCGACCACAGCTGATCATGATGATCGTGTTGTTCCGAGTCATTCGTATAAATTCATTTCTGCCTTACAGGCTGCTCAAGGAGGGACTGCCCCGATCCTCATCCGCATTCAAACCAAAGCTGGTCATGGTTTTGGTAAACCCACAAAAATCCAGATAGAAGAACAGACGGATATTTTTGCATTTTTATCTAAAGTTCTCAATATTTAATCCCTAACTCTCATCCGTATGCACCCGAAAATTCATCAAGGAGAGTCATGATCCGCAACATCAAGGTAATCACAGCTTCATCATACCTATCTATGCTATTCTTGGGCGTGGCTGGTGGCCTAATTGGCGCAGCTGCGCGCAATATTGGTTTATCTCCTTATGAAATTGGACTGATGATCACTTTCCAAAATCTTGGTTTCATGATCTCGGTCATGATATCCGGTGCATTGGCGGATTCGGTTGATAAGCCGAAAATCCTTTTGATCGGCAGTATCATCCTTTCCGCTTCGTTTCTCTCCTTCTACTCGACACAAGTTTTTTCCTTGAACCTCTTCATCATGTTCATGATAGGTGTGGGCATCGGGACATATGAGGGCGTTACGGATGCTTTATTAATTGATATCCACCCCCAGAAAGAGAGTCTGCACATCAACATCAATCACTTTTTTGTGACCTTCGGCTCGATCCTTATTACCGTATATTTAATATTTTTGCAAATGGATTGGCGGGTAGCTGTCACTCAATCAGGGGTGCTGGTTCTAGCACTTGCCCTGGTGTTCAGTTTCACCAATTTAAGAAGAAAAACCAAATCGGCTGAACCTTATCTAGCTCGCATGCGCATCCTCACCCGAGAGAAGATGGTGGTCGCTTTTTTCGCTATTACGATCCTGGTGGTGGGTGTTGAAGCAGGTACGATTGGAATTTTAACAACCTACTTGATGGATTTGCGTGATTTTACCCTAATCACCTCCAAGATTGCTCTGGTGATTTTTCTCGTAGGGATGGCCTCAGGCAGATTGATCATGGGTTATATATCCCCGCGGGAGAAAATTTTTAGTATCCTTATCGCGCTTTTTACTTCCTCCGCTGTCGCTTATGCCGGGTTGTACTTTCTCGATTTTGGATTTGCTACCTATGGAATAATTTTTCTTGCAGGTCTATCCTTATCTGCTCTATTCCCCCTGATACTGACCCAAGCCGGGCTGTTGTACCCGGAAATCGCAGGGACTGTATTAGGATCCATAAAAGTCGCCATCCCCCTGGGGGGGATCTTGGTTCCGTTCTTGATGTCAACTCTGGTTAGATATGTAAGTTTTGAAATTTCCCTGATAGTCTTTCCAGTATCTTTCTTAATATCACTGGCACTAATTTACCTCGCCTCCCCGACTAAATCACGGTTTTCACAAATTTCGCCTTCCGATTAATCTGGTCAAGAGAATTAATCACCACTTTGCATAGAATTTGTGAAAAGACTCGCTTGAAATTTTTGCCACAAATTCGTGAATGATCCCTGCATTCGTCTTATAAACCTGAGATGTTTGATTTGGCTGGCTTTATGACGGAGCGATGGGATTCTTAGAGCCAATAACAAAAGTACCAAAGCACCATATAGCAACGGTGTACGGATATCCGATTTAACCAGCCATACATAATGAATTATCACCAATATCCCCGCTAAATAGACAAATTTGTGTAATTTCATCCAGGTCCTTCCCAATCTTTTCATCCACCCCCTTGTTGATGTGAAAGCCAGTGCGAGAAGTATCAAACCAGCCGCAAATCCAACAAAAGCGTATCTTTTTTCAAAAATCGCTTCCTGAAGGAGACCCAGGTCAAACTGATAATCTAAACCGATAAAGATTAAGAAATGGATGCTTGCATAGAAAAATGCATACAGACCAAGAGGTCGGCGTACTTTTAATACTTGGCGAAAACCAAAAACAGTATTTATTGGGGTGCATGCTAAGGAAAGGATGAGCAACACCAAGGCATATTTTCCTGTTCGCAATTCTAAGGCTTGGATCGGGTTGAAGGTGAGGTTATCGCGGGTCCAATCGAAGATTAAAAGAAATAATGGCAGCAGCGCTCCAATGTGCACAGCCAATTGAAATTTTGATAACCGAGGTAAAGTAATTCTTGCCAATCGAATGATCCTATTATCAACCGTGGTTTCAAGAAAAGATCTTGATTAATAATTCGCGGATAAATCCATCCCGCTATAGAGATGAGCCACTTCATCTGCGTACCCATTAAACATCAGGGTTTTCCTGCGGCCTGTCTCCCCTATCCGGCGTTCTGTTGCCTGGGACCACCTTGGATGGGAGACATCTGGATTTACATTAGCGTAGAAACCGTACTCATTTGGTGCAGCTGCCATCCAAAGCGATGTTGGCATTTCTTCTACGAGATCGATTTTCACAATGGCCTTGATACTCTTGAAACCGTATTTCCAAGGCACAACCAGACGCGCTGGTGCCCCCGATTGGGGGAGCAAATTCTTTCCGTATAAACCGGTAGCAAGCAGTGTCAAATCGTTCATCGCCTCGTCTAAACGCAAACCTTCAACGTATGGCCATTCGTACCAACTGTTATTTTGCCCGGGCATCTTATTCGGATCGTAAAGAGTCTCAAAGCGTACAAATTTTGCCGCAGAAGTTGGCTCGACCTCATTTAGCAACTCCGCAAGGGGAAATCCCATCCAGGGGATAACCATCGACCAAGCTTCCACACAGCGCAGCCGATATACCCGTTCTTGGATGGAGAATTTATTCAAATCATCAAGGTCGAATGTTTTTGGTTTGTTTACCAAACCCCCAACTTCAATTTTCCAGGGAGAAATTGGAAAATCTTTGGAAAGGCGCGCAACTGCTTCCTTGTCAGTCGAAAACTCATAATAGTTGTTGTAATTTGTTATCGCTTCAAAAGAAGTTAAAGGTTCCTTCTCCCCATCATCAGCGACAGTGCCGGTAGGTGTGGAAGGTATCGAAGTGACGGGTGTGCCCTGTCCTTTACAGGCAGCTAGAATGATGGCACTCGTACTGGCAATACCGATCCCCTTTAGGAACTCCCTGCGGGATAAATATACATTTTCAGGTGTGATTTCCGAAGTGTCCATTTTTACCATATATCCTCACAAATTATGACTAATTATATCTAATTTATTCAAGAATACTACAAAAATATTACAAATTTATAAACATTTATTAAAGGGTTCGTTAATTTGACGCTGTGAATGATTTCAGGTAAACTGAATCTTTAGGCTCCGGGGTAAAAATGATATCTATCGATGGCTCAATCGGAGAGGGCGGCGGTCAGGTATTACGCACTGCAGTATCCCTATCACTCGTCACAGGGCAAACAATTAGAATCTCGAATATCCGGCAGGGAAGGAAAAATCCAGGATTACAGGCACAGCATTTGGCTGCAGTAAGAATCGCCACCGAGATAAGTGAGGCAGAGGTAATTGGAGCAGAGCTAAACTCAAAGACGTTGCTTTTTTCCCCGAAGAAGGTCACACCTGGAAAATATCACTGCCAGATCAAAACAGCTGGTTCAACCTCACTCGCTTTGCAAACTGTTTATTTGCCATTAAGCTTCTGCGAAAAGTCATCTAGATTAAGCATCTCGGGCGGGACTCATGCAGCTTTTGCACCGAGCTTCGATTTTTTAAGTTTACATTGGGCGTACTACCTGAATTCAATTGGCTTCAAAGTAGCACTTGGATTAGAGCAAGCCGGTTTTTTCCCCCAAGGAGGCGGATTGATAGACGCTCAACTCTCTCCTGCTGGATCAATCCGCGAGCTTGATCTTATCGAGCCTGGTCCGCTCAAGCAAATTCGGGGTATTTCTGCAATCGCTAACCTTGATCGGACCATCGCTGAAAGACAACGCCAGCGGGTAATTCACCGCCTGGGTAACAAATATCGATTAAATGATATTCGGATTAGGGAGCTTCCCTCCAATTATAAAGGGACAACATTATGCCTTGTCTGTGAATTCGAAAATTCACAATGCTGCTACTTCTCCCTTGGGGCTAGGGGAAAACCCGCCGAGAAAGTTGCAGATGAAGTTTGCGATCAGATTGAATACCTAATGTCAACAAACGCAGCTCTAGATGAGTATATTGCCGACCAACTCCTGTTACCCCTTGCCTTCGGGAAAAATACCTCTGTCTTTTCCACGGCAAAGATCACCCGGCATCTGATTACCAATGCAGAAATAATTCAAATTTTCACTCCGGCCAGGATCAAGATTTCTGGTGATATTAACCAACCAGGCACTGTTTCAATCAAACCTCAATAATCATGAATCAAACCTTTCCCAAGATTGAACAAAAGTGGTTAGTGCTGATCGCCATCGGGATGAGCACATTCATGTCTGCTCTCGACACGAGCGTTGTCAACACCGTCTTACCTGTGATTAACTCGGCTTTTGGGAGCGAAATCGCTACGGTCGAGTGGGTGGTGATCATATATTTATTAATTGTGAGCGGGCTTTTACTCTCATTTGGCAGACTGGGTGACATTCGTGGTCATAAAAGCATATTCTTAATTGGTTTCTCAATCTTCATCGTTAGTTCCGCACTGTGTGGCTGGTCACCTTCTATCGGAGCTTTGATCACATTTCGAGGATTTCAAGCATTTGGCGCAGCAATGCTCGCGGCTAACTCACCAGCTATCCTCACAAAAAATTTTCCTGCAACACAGCGCGGGCAGGCATTGGGCTTGCAAGCGACGATGACTTACTTGGGCTTAACTGTAGCTCCTTCACTTGGGGGTTGGTTAACTGATCTCATTTCATGGAGGGCAGTATTTTATATTAATGTTCCAGTAGGATTACTTGCTTTCATGCTTGCGTGGAGCTTTATCCCCCAAGATTCAAAAACCGAAGCGCGAGAACCATTTGACTTACGAGGAGCAATCTTATTCCTTGCTGGGTTGATTGCACTTCTCTTAGCGATGAACCAGGGATATGCTTGGGGTTGGAAATCGCCTCTCATTCTCAGTCTCTTTCTTTTTTCTGGTATCTTGTTGATAACATTCATCTTTATCGAAAGAAGAACTGAGAACCCTGTCCTGGACCTGCATTTGTTTCAATACCGCGTATTTTCTGCTTCTGTAATTAGCGCAGTTCTAAACTATATCGCGATATTTAGTATTTTACTTTTACTCCCTTTCTATTTATTGCAAGGCCGTGGGTTGAGCCCATCTCAAGCGGGATTGATATTAACCATCCAACCCATTGTTATGGCAATTGTGGCCCCGATTTCCGGTAGCATATCTGATAGGATCGGAACGCGGATCCCATCAGTGCTGGGTATGGTTCTCCTATGCGCAGGTTTAGTTTTGATGTCCAGACTCGGGTCTGACACACCAACTTATCAAGTCGGTATGTCTCTCGGAATTGTCGGTTTAGGGACAGGAATATTTATCTCGCCCAACAACAGCGCTATTATGGGTTCCGCACCACTGGTACGCCAGGGAATTGCGGCAGGTATATTAGCTACGGCGCGTTCCACAGGAATGGTTTTAGGTGTGGGATTGGCTGGCGCTGTTTTTACGACGATTATGGAACAGTCCCAAGGTGAGCAAGCAATTTTCACTGCGGTCAGCGTGAGTCTGCTGGTTGCCGCTGCCATAGCGGGTCTCGGAGCTGTCACCTCATTCATCAAAGAATAATCAGCTATGAGATCGAATTCAGGCCATATTGCTCAGTTTTCCAGCAAATTCTTTTAAATTCTTCAAATTGTTGAACGGATGAAAGAGGTCGACATAAGGCATAACAGTCTTTATGCCTCCAACCAGAGGTTGATAATCTGGAGAATCTGCTAGCGGATTCAACCAGATCAATTGGGATGAGCTGCGCTTTAAGCGGGCAATTTCCTTTTCAAGCAATCTCAAGTTACCTCTATCCCAACCATCACTGATGATGATCACGACAGCACTGTGCCTTAACACTCTTTTTGACCAGTGATAATTAAACTCTCTGATCGATTCGCCGATTCTGGTTCCTCCCGACCAATCATTGACACGATCAGATAAATTCTCCAGCACATCCTCGAATTTTCTTGATTTGAAGGCTGGCGTCAATCGAGTCAATCTTGTTCCAAAAGCAAAGGTTTCGAGCCGATTCAATCTTTCAACCATTGCATGCATGAAATATAAGAAAATTGTGGCATAGCTCTCCATAGAACCACTCATATCACATATTAGCACCAAAGGGCGGACTTTGAGTTTCCTGCGATGCCACTCCAACAAAACGACCTCTCCACCGGAGGCTAGGTTCTTGCGAATGGATCGGCGGAAGTCGAGATGACTAGTTTTTTTCTTCGCCAGGATTTTGCGTCTCGAACGCTTCATTCCCAGATTAATGGTGATATCCTTGACAATCTCTTTAATATCCTGTAATTCAACGCTGCTTAAGTTCCGGAAGTCTTTTTGATCTAGAACCTCAATGGGACTGAAGACCGGTTTCAATTCCATCTCTGGTGAACCCAGAAATTGCAAATCCTCACCCTCCCGAAGATACTGAATTGAGCCGCCCATTTTTCCTTGCGTTGAGGTGTTTCCTTCAGGATCGGCATCGATCTCAGCTGATCGGGTTTGTGTTCTCCCGGTGGATAGCTCAAGCATCATTTTGAGGTGATTCGCCCAAAATAAGTCAAATGCTATATTGTATAAATCTATCTTTCTAATATCATGTAGAAAGAAAGCTCGCGAGGTATGATAGAAATCATCTCGCTTCGACAAATCTATAAACGTGACCCCTTCAGCAAATTCATATACCTGCTGAGTGCTTACCGGAATATCCAATTGGCGCAGCAAGCGACTAAATTGAAGCAAATTAGGTAAAAAGTATCCGCTACCACCCTGTAATCTTTCATGCTCTGGTAGTTTCATCGATCTGCTCGTCAGCAAGAATTTCCTTTACCCGGTGAACGTCATCCTGATATTTTAGAACAACCCCCAAGGTTGATTCGATCGTCTCATTTTCCAGCTTATTCACGTCCATGGCCAAAAGCGCTCTACCCCAATCCAGAGTCTCGGCTACACCGGGGGCTTTATACAATTCAGCTGCACGAAGTTGCTGGATTATGGATGTAATCTGCTGGGCTAGATTTTCTTCTACTCCTGGAACCTTCATCTTCAGGATTTGATATTCAGTCTCGAAACTGGGGTAATCAATCCATTGGTAAAGGCAACGTCTCTTTAAAGCATCGTGTACTTCTCGAGTCCGATTTGAGGTAATCACCACGATAGGCGGTTCTTCGGAGGTAATTGTCCCTATTTCAGGGATTGTTATTTGAAAATCGGATAAAAGCTCCAAAAGGAAGCTCTCAAATTCTTCATCAGCCCGATCGATCTCATCGATCAGCAGAACAAGTTTATTTTCAGCCTGACTCTCTAATGCCTTTAGCAGCGGCCTTGCAAGTAAGAACTCCCGGCTGAATAAGCTGGTTTCCATATCGTCTCTGGTCGCATGACTGGCTTCCAGCATGCGCAGGTGCAGAATCTGGCGAGGGTAATCCCATTCGTAGACTGCATTGCTGATATCCAGGCCTTCATAACATTGCAACCGGATCAAGGTCGTTTCCATCATGCTGGCGAGAACTTTCGCAACTTCAGTCTTACCCACACCAGCTTCTCCTTCCAGGAAAAGTGGTTTATTAAGTTTCAATGCAATGTAAATAATCGTCGCTAAATCACGATTAGCAACATATTGGAAATTGAAGAGCGCAGCTTGAATTGATTCAATGCTATCAAACATGGCTATCTTAACTCGAAGTGTTCCTGACTTTTATTATCTCAGCTATAATACTCACTGCGATTTCACTTGAAGTACGCCCACCAAGATCTAAGCCAATAGGAGCGTGCAACCGGGATAAGTCCTGATCCGATAACCCGGCTTGTTTGAGTCTCTCCAACCGTTTCTCATTGGTGCGACGGCTACCTAAAGCACCAACGTAACCGGCGGGACTCTTCAAGGCGTAGATCAACGCAGGATCATCTAACTTGGGATCGTGGGTCAACACGGTGATGTACACATGTTTATTAATTTGAATTTGAGAAAGGGCATCCTGCGGCCAGCTCTGGATTAATTGATCGACAAGTGGGAAGCGATCTCGGTTTGCAAAGGCTTCCCTTGGATCGATCAAGATAGTTTCGAAGCCGACTGAATTCGCCATCGTGACCAAGTAATCAGACAAATGCACAGCCCCGATGATTACTAATTTTGGGGGTAAAGGATGAGTTTCAATAAAAACTTCTGAACCATCTGGGAGAGATAGAACACCACTCTTTTCCTGCTGTAGATAATCCACCCCAATTTTTAGAAAGTCTCCCATTGGCCCAGTATGGGGTAAATCTCCTGTGTATTGACTATTTGCCTGGACCAATAATTTTCTATTCTTCAGCTCGTCTGGTCCAGATAGGTAAGTAATTGTAGCGAATGGTATTCCTTCGGACAAATTCTTATGTAATTCATCATAAATGCTATCAATAGCAAAGCCTGGCTCAATAAATACCTTGATCTTACCTCCACAAGCGAGGCCAACCTCCCAGGCAGTCTCATCCGCCACGCCATATTCCACTGTTCTGGGAATTCCCGAGCCGATGACGAATTCTGCTTCCTGGATCACAGCCCCTTCAACACACCCAGCACTGACAGAACCAGCAATCCCGCCGGCCTTTGAAGTCACCATTTTTGAGCCAACCGGGCGGGGTGCTGAACCCCAGGTTTCAACTACCGTGATCAGGGCGAGTTCTTGATCGGTATTTCGCCATTCATCCAACTTACCAATGACATCTTTCATATCCTATCCATACCAATTTAAGTGATTTCAAATCAATAAAAAAGAAGGAGGGTAGCTCGTGGAGCTACCCTGGCAACTTTATTTTACTCGATAATAACCTTTTCTTCAGTAAGTAAATGGACTCTCGACTCACAATGGGAAGCAGCATCTTCCGCTGCTTCTTTTCCCTGTTGGGTAGCAAATGCAGCTAACCGGGCTTCATTGTCATCGAACCAGAATTCCGAGACTGCATGGTAAGGCAAGTCTGGAGAGTCTTCCTGGACAACACTCATCCGGTACTGCCGCATTCCGGGGAGTTTTTTCCCTTTCTCAGGATGCTCTTCTAACGCCCACTTACGGAATTCCTCCAATGGAATATCACTTTTCTTTTTCAACAGCGAGATTACTTTTAACATAAACTGACTCCTTAATTTGGAAGGTCTGTATTATCGTATTATTCTTCACCAGCTTCCAGTTGTTCTAAGGCTCGCAATATTTTTTCAGGGGTAATTGGGAGTTCGGTGATCCTGACACCAATTGCATCGGTGATGGCGTTTGCGATCGCTGGGATTGGTGAATTTGCCGTCATTTCACCAAGTCCTTTAACACCATACGGACCATTGCTGGAAGGGTATTCAAGCACCACACTCTCAATTTCAGGGAGTTCCATCGGTCCTGGAAGAGGGTAGTCGCTGAAACCTGTTGGCAGATGATCGACCCGGGGGTAATAAGGATGGGTAGTCTCATACAATGCGTGGGCCATACCCATCACCGATCCTCCTCGAATTTGACCTTCGACAAGGGCTGGGTTTACCTGGCATCCGATCTCATACGCGCTTTTTAAACTGAGAACAGTGACCTCTCCAGTTTCAGTGTCGACCTCAACTTCAGCAACCGTGCAGGCATGTGCTTCCGTTGAATCTGGATCCATTTTTCCTGTCTCAGGATCAACATCGCTCTTTGGTTTCATAAACATCCCCCTACCAGAAATCGTTCTACCGTACTTAAAATGGGCAGCTAATGCAAGGTCGATTATATTAATCGAACGCTCCGGTGAACCTTTTACGCGGATGTTCCCTTCTCCATCGGTCTCTAAATCATCCGGGCTGACTTCTAATTCGTCAGAGGCAACTTCGAGCATCACCTTGCGCGCTTCTTCTGCTGCTTGTATAACAGCATTACCGACACGGTGGGTCGCTCTACTTGCAAATGTACCCATACAGTGAGGTCCGGTATCCGTGTCCGCAGTATCAATCATCACATTCTCAAAAGGTACCCCAAGGACCTCAGCCCCGATCTGGGCGATTACCGTTTTTAATCCCTGACCAAGATCGGTGGATGCTAAGGAGATAACAAAATTTCCAGTAGTTGTCGAATGGATCAATGCTTGGGAAGGATCTCCTCCCAGATTCATTCCAGTCGGATAATTAACTGCTGCAATCCCTACACCTCTACGTTTAGCCATTTTTATCCTCCTTACCATCCCAAGAGCTCATCTTCATAAATTCATTCGAAAGGGGGTGTCCAACAAGAGTCGCTGCAGCTTGCATGACTTCTATCAATGTCGCATCTTCGACAACTTTTTGATGAGGTTTCATGTCCCCGTTTCGATATGCATTGATAAATCGGATTTCCCAGGGATCCTTTTGGAGCACTCTTGCGATTTTATCCATCTGCATTTCGAGCGCAAATGAAGCCGGGGTAACTCCGAAACCGCGCATTGCACTCCCGGGCTGCTTATTTGTATATACGCAATATGCATCTATCCATACGTTGGGAATCCGGTACGGTCCGGAAATATTGGCAGCATGTTTCGTGACAGCGTACGGAGTATGGCGGTTGTAAGCTCCCGAATCAGCATAAGTGGTGATCTTGCGAGCTATGATCCGGCCATCCTTAGTAACTCCGTCCTTGAAATACATCCGCCAGGCACCCCGTGAAGAGGAAGCCTGCATCTCCTCCTGGCGGGTGAAGACGAACTTCACCGGGCGATTTGTCTTCATGGCAGCCAATGCTGCGATAGGCTCGACGATCACATCCACCTTACCCCCAAATCCTCCCCCAACAGTGCCTCCAACCAGGTGAAGTTTTTGAAATGGTACCTGCAGGATGATGGCCGCGTTATCTAAGGTGAAGAACAGAGCTTGCGTGTTTGAATAGATAGTCACCCTACCATCTGCTTCAGGCTTTGCGATGCACCCAGTAGTTTCGGAGGGTGCATGTTCTATGGGCGATGTCTGGTACCGATCTTCGATGATGTAATCCGCCTCCTGGAAGCCTTTATCAACATCACCATAACGAACCCGTCGACAGTGATGACCTTCATAAATGAAATAATTTGTCCCCCATTCCTTAAGAACAGGTGCTCCAGGTTTCAAAGCCTCTTCAACATCAAATACAGCTGGCAGCTCCTCCAGCTCAAGCCGCACCTTGGCAGCTGCTTCTTGTGCTGCCTCCTCTGATTCAGCCACAATCGCAGCGATCGGCTCCCCAATGTAGCGAACTGTATTTTCAGCTAGAACATACTCCTCATCAGGTCCAACCCCGATGAGAGTCAGGATTGTATATATGTTTTTTGGCACATCTTTATGAGTTAAGGCACGGACGAATCCGGGGACTTTCTCAGCAGCGGAAAAATCTACATTCTTCAGATTCGCATGTGGCACTGGACTCCTGACCATCTTTAAATACAACATATCAGGAAAGCGAATATCGTTCACAAAGACTGTCTTTCCGGTCACGTGTCCCAGCCCATCCCGCCTCGCAACTGATTTTCCGACAACGTTCAATGGTTTATTTGACATCGCCTTCTCCTATGACTCCTCACCAGCAACTTTCATCTTTTGAGCAGAAATTTCCACAGCGTGGATTATCGGTTCGTAGCCAGTGCACCGGCAGTAGTTTCCCGTCAATGCCCCAACAATTTCTTGCCTGCTCGGAACAGGATTCTGGTCCAGCAGTGCTTTTGAAACCATGATCATACCCGGTGTGCAATATCCACATTGGATGGCAAAAGTGTCAAAGAAGGTTTGCTGAATCGGATGTAGATTTCCATTCTCAGTCAAGCCTTCGAGAGTCAGGACCTGCTCCCCTTCTACGTCTTCAACTGGCAGCAAGCAAGCTAATATTGGTTCCCCGTTTACGAGAACAGTGCAGCTTCCACATGCCCCTTGTTTGCAACCAGTTTTGGTTGCAGTATATCCAAGATGTTCCCTGAGAAAATTCTGTAAGGTCATCAGGGGGGTAACCATGGCATCGATATTTCTTCCATTCAAGTTGAAATTCACAATTTTTGCAGACATGTCAATCTCCTAGATGATCAGCTTCTCAAGGGTGCGCTTGACGATCACAGGGATCATCCTGCTGCGGTACCATTCACTCGCGATGGCATCCGTAAAGGGTTCAGCTTCCTCAGCAGCCAAATCAGCTGCATTTTCTATTGACTGCTTGGTCAATGAATTCTCGACCAAATATTCTTCCGCTCTTCTTGCTCGGAAAGGAAATGGACCAACAGCATTCAGGGCGATTTTTGCGTCCTTAATTCTTTGTCCATCAAAGAATAGGTTTGCTGCGACTGTAACAATCGACGGTGTATTCTCATGTCGTCGACCAAATTTTTGATAAGCAGTTCGCCCAATTGGCAACGGCACATGAATTTCAGAAATAATTTCACCAGGTTGCAGCGAATTTAACATAAAACCGGTGAAGAAATCAATTAGTGGAATACTCCTCTCCCCCTTAACATTCCTCAACACCAATTCCGCATCCAGGGCAAGCAGAGCTACGGCAAAATCACCCCCCGGGGGTGGAGCGAACAGGTTCCCGCCGATGGTTGCCATATTGCGAACAGCCCACCCTCCGACGGCTTTGGCTGCTTCCTTTAACATCGGGATTTCATCCTGGGCGATCATCTGGGTCAGCGTCGTGGTCGCACCAATGGTGATGACTTCACTGGTTTGTTTGTAGTAGTTTAATCCAGCCCGCTTCAAGCTCATCACCCGTTCGGGTTTGGAGATCCCCTCATTTATCAACGGCATGGCGAGCGTCCCGCCAGCCATGACAAACAAATCCGGGCCTCCCTCAGCCATCAAAGTGATCGCTTCATCGACTGATTTGGGTAAATAATATGATTGGGTGCTCACATCAACATCTCCTTTTTAGTCTAGGATGGCGAAAAATCGAGCAGGTGAACCTTCTGCACCACGTATCTTTATGAAAGGTGCAAAAAAATCGAATCTTCCCTTAACTGGTAATTTTGAGAGGTTGGTCATTTGCTGCATCAATATCGATCCATTTTCAAGAATGACTTTATGGATGATGAAGTCTTCAGATGTGAAATCAGGCAAACGGGCACAATATTCGCTAAAGCAATCAAATCCGATCGCCTTTGCTCCTGCATTAACCATCCATTGAGCAGCTTCAGGTGTGCAGTATGGAGATTCGAGATAATAAGTTGGAAAATTTCCCCATTGCTTTTCTGTCCAATCGGTACGTACCAGGACGATATCCCCTTTTTGAATATCCAGGTCCAATTTTTCAAGGTCCCCAACAGAGATGGCGTGATTTGGTCCGGCAAAACTGAGGTTGGCGATTAAAGCATTTCCAAAAACCCTGTCCAGTTCAACATCGATCGCTGTCTCACCGTCTGCCTGTACATGCCTCAAAAAATCCACGTGAGATCCGGTATGCAGGAGCATTTCGACTTTACTGGCTTGCCAAAACCCGGGACCACGGTGGTAACTCGTCATCTTCAGTTGTAAATTTACTGACGGCGGACTTAAAGTATCCTCCCCGATGGGTACTGTCAAATCAATTATTTCCATTTGCCCTCCAAACTCTATAGATTATATCTGTTCCTTATAATGTTGACCGGAATTTAATGGTCTGCAGATATCTTGAGCGTATTCTGGATCGATGTCAGATATCCAATAGATAGTTGAATATACTTCGGAAATAATGAAATCGAAGGATTTAAATTAATAATCATTTCACCTAGGAGTCAAATCAAAGTTTATTATGACAGATGGAAGGATTTCTGTCATGTGACATATATCATAATTTATCACCAAAGTTTCGGCGGACCTGAGTACTCATTCTGCTTATTTCAACGTTTTTCTAGATATTCACTGGTTTCAAGTAGACATGGTATGATCTCCCCAACCAGCGTTGGCATGCCAATAAACAAATTTATTGCGGAGAAATTCATGGATCGCTACCGTGTCAAACAAAAATCTAAAATCAACCTCAAAGATCACGATCCGGATGATCAATCTTTCTTTGATGCAGGAAAAGAAGCGGGGAGAATTCATCTCAAAGAGTTGAATATTGATTTAATGAGTCTGCAAAATGTTCTCTATGCTGAGCACAAGCACAAAATACTAATCGTCCTCCAGGGGATGGATACAAGTGGCAAAGATGGCACCATCAAGCACGTTTTTCTGGGTGTCAATCCTCAAGGTGTGCGCATCGCAAATTTCAAAGTGCCCACCAGTATCGAGCTTGATCACGATTACCTGTGGCGGGTCCACCACCAGGTTCCAGGCAAAGGGGAAATCACGATCTTCAACCGCAGCCATTATGAAGATTTACTCGTGGTTCGTGTACACGCACTGGTAGCCAAGGAAATATGGTCGAAGCGGTTTTCCCAAATAAATGACTTTGAGCGATTACTCTCCGAGGAAGGGACAACCGTCTTAAAATTCTTCCTGCATATCGACCAGGATGAACAGAAAAAGAGGCTACAAGCACGATTGGACGATCCAGATAAACGATGGAAATTCCGCAAGGGTGATTTGGAGGAAAGGAAGCTCTGGGCCCAATATATCCTGGCCTACGAAGATGTATTGAGCAAGACCAGTACCCCATATGCTCCTTGGTACATCATCCCCTCCAATCGGAAATGGTATCGTAATCTAGTTATTGGAACGATTTTGATTGATACATTAAAAAAACTCGAAATGCGTTATCCAACGCCTGAAGATGATTTGAGCGGGATCACGATCACCTAGATAACTTCAATCAGGTATGCAGATGGAATATATTCCCATTCAATTCATCGGGGAATCAATTACTCCTCGTTACGAGTCCCCACCAGCACTTGAGAAGAAACCTGGCTGCCCAGATTTCTTCCTCTGGCGAGAGCAAGAATATCGAATCACGGAAATACTTGGCGAGTGGCACAATTACAAGCGACGAGGCCGCATGACCCGGAATATGACCCCGGGTCACGCCACCGCAGCAGAGAGCAAGGGTTCCTGGGGTGTCGGTCAGGATTACTATCGCGTCTTGACGGAAGACAAGCGAATCTTCGAAATCTATTACGATCGCGCCCCAAAAGGTGTCGATCAACGTAAAGGACAATGGTTTCTATATAGGGAATTAAAACTTCCAGTATAGCGCCAAGAAATCAACTCAATAAGTCTAAGTTAAATGCGGTGGATATGGCATCAACCATGAATCGTAATTCAACAGATGAAATAGGAATCTTATGGCGGTGGAGAGATCTCATCCTGATTCTTTTAGGAACTTTTCTATTTCTTGTTGTTGGTGTGGTTCTCTTCGTAACAATCGAACTGATCCGAGGAGTCAAACCTGAAGATTTAATGCAAGTATCCGTTGCACAAACTATCTGGATCACAGCCTTGGAAGCCATCGCCCTCACCGCTGGAGTCTACTTTTTTGGTTTGAAGAGAAAAGGTTTCGGATGGGACGTGGTTGGTTTGCGATCGACATCGCCGTATTGGTATTTCATTGCGATTATAGCTACCCTTGTCATTATCCCAATTATTAGCCTGGTAACTATCCTGGTATTTTACTTAATTGGCGAACCCCTCGAAAACCCCCAATTAGATTTTTTGCTCCCCGAAGGTTTATCAACTCTGGATGCCCTGCTGATGTTAATTCTGGCTGGATTCGCTGCACCTTTTGGGGAGGAACTTTTATTCCGAGGCGTCTTATACAGGATGTTTAGAGAGCGATGGGGGATTTGGATTGGCATTTTCTTGAGCTCATTATTGTTTGGAATTATTCATGGGAATTTTGCTGTCGCTATAACTGGATTCATAATCGGCGTTGTGGCTGCAATTGCATTCGAATACAGCCGGTCTTTATGGACCGCGATCATTATCCACGCTATAAATAACAGTCTAAAAATTGGTTTGCTCTATTTGTTAGTAAAACTAGGGATAAGTATTTAGCCGCGTGACCGGGAAATAAATCTAATAAACTGGATTTGCGCGCAGAATCTCGACAATTAACTGCGATAAACCAAAAGGTCGCATTTCAACCCAATCTTCTTCTCCGGGCATCCGGCGCATGCCAAGCGTGCCATCAGGAGAAAATGCGACTAATTTCGCTTCATTTATTGAGCTTGGCAACAAGCTCGTCTTAGGAATTCCATCCCCATCTAAAGGTAAGATAACCACATCAACGTTATCCTGGTTATTCGATTCTCCGGGATCGGAATGATTGTCCGTGATCTCAACAATATCCAATAAGCCAAGCTGTTCAATCAGCTCGTTTATAAGGTCAGAATATAAGCGGGGTTCGTAAAGGATTAGAACTCGCGAGATAACCATCTAATGCTGCCCTTTCAAAATTGAATATACTAAGAAACGGGTATACAAAAAAGGTTCAAGCGAGGTATTATCTCTAATCCAAATGAGGTAGATAATACAAAAATTGCTAAAATACTACGTTGGAGGCTCGATCAACCCGTTCTTCATCCCAAATGCAACTGCTTCTAGTCGAGAATGCACGCCCATTTTCGACATCATATTGCGAATATGTGTTCGCACAGTAAGCGGAGCAATATGCAGTTCATCTGCAATCTCACTGCTCGATTTTCCGCTGGCTAACAACTCTAATACTTCTTGCTCCCGAATTGTTAACCGCTCCCATCCTTTTTCTTCCTTATAGGCTGCTGCCTTGTCCCTGGGTAAACGCATCAATAAACCCACCAGCAGACTGGAGGGCATCACGATCTCCCCGTCTGCAGCTTTACGGATTGTGGCCAG
>CP070764.1:2066518-2071026 GCA_020349245.1 Chloroflexota bacterium
TGTGGAGGTGCTCCAGCTGGGCGACCAGCTGGGCTTCGGTCTCGAAGCGGCGGATGAAGGCGGTTTGGTTGGCAAACTCGGGCTGGATGACCTTGATGGCTACTTCGCGTTCGACGTGCTGCTGGTGGGCGCGGTATACAGCACCGTAGGCACCTTCGCCGAGTTGCTCAAGAAGATCGTAGCCTTTTATCGAGTGGCGGACTGGTTCTTCCATGAAACCCTCCTGTCGAGCTACTGTATGTATTTGGATAGAGAGGTAAATCGCTGGAAACAATTCAGGGAACGAAATGGGATGCTGAAAGGAGAAAAAAGAATCCTAATTGAGAAAACCTTCAAAAATAGTACAAATCTGGTCATCTCTATCAACAAATCTGAATAAGGTTACATCACCATGGAGGAAAAGTCAACAAGGTAAAGAAGTAGGGTGATAAATATTTTGGATCTTGACAGTAATATGCGGAACGCGAGATATTTCCAACCCCGGAGACAAAAGTTGGCTGGTTTCCCAATCCGCCCTGTTGGGATTTTGATCGATCAGGATTTTGAATCTCGCTTTTTTTTTATATTGGTGAGAGAAGGCTTGCTTGCATTATATGGAGGTAGAAGACATGAGTTTGTAGAGATACATCACCTAATTCCAGTCGCATCTCTCGAAGCTGAGCGGGTTGTTGATCCTTATACAGAGATGGCGGTTTTATGCTCCAATTGTTATTGTGTGATCGATAAAATAAGGAGTGATCCTCTATGAATTGATCACTTCCGGAATTTATTGAAACAGGGAGATCGCAAAACAACTCGCTGGGACAAATACCCCACTGGAATAGGACCGCACATTGAAAATGTCCTGTGGCTTCAAGAGAAAGGCTCTCGATTTTTAGACCAATGAATGAGGCATGCAGAGCAACTACATCCACTTCACAAGCAGCAAAACACGGTAGAAGCATTTTCATTGGATTCAAGTAGCCCTCTCCTCCAAGATAAGTTTCAATTCCCTCCATACTTATTTCTGATTGATCTCCACCAACCCATTCGGCAACGACGGTTGGGTTGCGATCCGCATTGGTGAAATCTTCACGAACATTTTCTTTGAAGGCAAACAATAGTTGGATATTAATTCCTTTATTGTAAAATTACTTATTTTTACACTCCTTCGCATTTGAAACAACATAAAAATATGCGATTTTACTCTTCTTCGTCCGATTTCAAATAGTTTGAAAAGAGTTTTTGTGGAGTAAACATAATAACTGTTCCTGTTGAAAAAATGGCCCATCTTTCGCAATATTGTCAAGTAAGGCCTGAAAGCCCTCCAGGTTGTGGGGTCCAGTTGCTATGGACGGTACGAATTCGAAAAAATGTCAAATACATATGGACAAATATCAACATAGTATTCCGCTTCTTCCAAATTGTAATGTCCCAATTCCCAGCCCATATCCTCATGGCAAACTTCGCTGGTGTAATGAATACCTGGTCCTTTGTCCCCAAAGGAGTGCATAAACTCATGGATGACCGGACCAACCGCCATATCAACAACCGTTTTTCCTTCTAGATAAGGTAAGGCACTTTGGCATACCTGGATACCTTCCCATGAGGCACAAGGCGAGCCATCCTGCTCTCCACACTCAACACCAATAGAAACAGGACTTTGAATTTCGTCCATCCCTCCATAACCACAAGCAGCATATAGATGATTAAACTGCACAACGGCAACATACATATAACCATTCCCCAAAACCGGGGAAACGAACGAGTTTCTAAATCCATCTGGAGCAAGGAAATGTTGGGCATATGCCCGGTTGATTTTCGCTCGGTCCTCATCTCCTTCAGAAAAGATAAGGATTCCATTTGGGAGTTTGTCTTTATTATTTTGCATGTAATCTATGACGATGCTTTCAATCGATCCACCACTATTGTCTTCGACAAAATCCACGAGTTTCAAACCAAATCCTGTTAACTCAATCAATTGTTCATTGGCAATCGCTAGAACAGCAGCAGCCTGCTCTTCGCTGACCCGGTCACTTGTTATGTCCACAATCACCGCTACCCGAAAATAGGTTGTTGGGGCGGAGTGGTCACGACAAGATGCAAGTATGAACATCAGAACAGGTATTGCAAAATAAACATTGGTAATTTTGCTGTTATGTGTGGGCATGAGAATCAAATTATTTCTTATACTGAGTAAAGTCCAAAGGGATAAACTTCCCTAATTTAAGTCGATAACTCTTTGGATATTCTGCTTCTGCGTAACAGGCTTATCCCAAAAAAGGTTGGCCAAAGGAAGATTAACAAAATAGAGAAGATATAAACCGGGAACAGGTTATCTAATCCTGGGAAAAAGGGGCCAAAGAAAAGCATAAAGAGCACGAAACTGGGGCCTGCCATACCGGCCCAAGAAAGCCAGATAGCAAAGCGGCGACTTTTTATATTATCAAAACTGATGCACATCATGAAAAACGCAAATGAAACCACAGCGGCTGATATATATCCTTGCGTACCTGCGACCTGCACAACCATATACCCTGCCTGGGCCCATTCTTGGTTGATTGATTCCAAATGCCGTAAAGTCCCGGTCGATTGCATCCGAAGTAACCCAAATGCTAGAAAGAATGCCGTGCAAAAAGCACAGAACAGGAAGCCTACACGCGCCGCATGCGAAGGCTTGGGGCTGTAGATTTCCCACATGGCGGAAAGTGCAAAAGCCAGTGACACAGCCATACCAACAAACACAATCCCGCTAGATCGGTAGACATGAACATGCTTTGAAAGCAAGGCCATCATCACCGCCGGATTGTCCGCATCAGCAAAACCAAGTTTTATCTGGCTGTTGACAAATACACCAATGATGATGAGGAGGAATGTAAGGATGACAAACGAAACAGTTACAGTGCGTTCCGGGTATTTCATAGTAGCTCCTTGGTACATTTCGATTTGAGATGAGTATAAAACCCTTCGAGTCACAAATCGTTACGAATCAACGGTCTTTTGGAATCCGAATATTTTGTCAGTTTGGCGAAATTGTATCGGGGGCAAATATATGCGAAATCATTGAAAATACTATATTGGCGACGATCTGTTCTAAGGTGAAAGGTCGCTAGCTTACAAAGTCTAATCTTCGAGATGGTGCCAGAAGCAAACACAGCATCTGGATCAGTTTTTCGGGGTTGGGGCATGTGCCAAGTCACCTTTCCAAATAATTTGCTGTTGCTAATCTGTTGCCAATATGCTGGAAACTATGGAAAGGATAGACGAAAGATCGCTTGCCTTGGTTTATCCGATAGATGGATTGGATGTGGTTTGGATCTCACCGCCATCGGGTTTCTCAAGTGCAACCACGAGCTTGCCCTGGTTGGTGTGCAGGATATCTCTAACTGTCGTTCCAGCGCCAAAATCAGCGAGCTGCTGCCAGGGAGGTTCCCCTGGGATACCGGTACCCCATGCGGGACACAGGCTATGGGAATTAGGTATTCAATTGTAATGACCCCCATGTTTACTTTTGAGGTCCGTCAACATCACGCATATCCATTTGTCTAATGGAGGGGAAGAAATCCAGGTGAAAGTACTTGTATGAATATTGCGCTGAGAAGGTTTCTTCTATATACTTGTAAAAATATACAAAACTAAGTGTCCTGCTCTCCATTCATTGGTTCAGGAAGGATGATAATATCCATCATAAGCCGAATATTTGATTCGAAATTTTAGGATCTTGAGGAATTCGACCACTCAAATTTGGACTAATCAACGAGATAGCTAGCCAGGATCAGACTGAATTTACATTCTCGAATATGCAAAAAACCCGTTATCTCGAACTTATTGACACAAACACGCCAGGGAATAGATATGATGTCACACCAATCTTTTCAGATCCCCGGGCATTTGCTTCTCTTATTGATGATTTAGCATTCCAATGCAGGGATCTTGAGTTCGATGTTATCGCAGGAATAGATGCCCTTGGATTTATATTGTCTTCAGCTTTGTCAATAAAACTTGGTAAATCACTTGTTCCTATTAGAAAGGGAGGGAAGCTACCCGTAAGCGTGGATAGCGAATACTTTGTTGATTACTCGGGGATTGAAAAATCTCTCGAAATTCGAAAAGATGCACTTATCAAGTCCAATAGCGCATTGATCGTTGATGAGTGGATCGAAACCGGTTCACAGGTCAGGGCAGCAGCAAACTTGATTGAACATCAAGGTGCTCGAGTTGCCGGGATTATATCGATTGGGTTGGACAACTGCAATGGAGTCAAATCTCTACGCCAACGTTATCCGATGTTTTCGTTATTTGAAGATTTATAGCGATAATTTGGATGGCTAACAACTCGCTGGAGAGCACATTGCCGGAAGTAGTGTGATTTATTGGAGTATCTTAACGGCCCTGCTCAGCTCGTGGCGTTCAGGCGTAACAGTAAGGTGAAAGTATTACCGAATGCTCCACAAGAAACCGGTTCATCACACGGCCGCTGGAGTGAATTCTTCAAACTTGGCGGTGGAGCGAGCACCGCGATCGCGGTG
>CP070764.1:2071126-2124495 GCA_020349245.1 Chloroflexota bacterium
GTGTGCAGCGGGTTCCGATAACAGAATCCCAGGGACGGATTCACACATCTGCTGCAACGGTCGCTGTTCTTGCAGAAGTTGATGAAGTTGAGATTTCCATACCAGATAATGACATTCGCATTGACGTTTATAAATCAGCCGGTGCCGGCGGTCAGAGTGTGCAGAAGAACGCGACCGCGGTGAGGATCACCCACCTGCCAACTGGAATGGTTGTGCAGTGCCAAGATGAGCGTTCGCAGCTGCAGAACAAGACTCGTGCCATGAGTATACTGAGGGCAAGGCTATACGAAATTGAAGAAGAAAAACGCAGGGCTGAGATCGATCAGGACCGCCGTGAACAAGTGGGTACAGGAGAACGTTCGGAAAAGATCCGCACCTACAATTATCCTCAATCTCGGGTAACTGATCACCGGATAAACCTTTCGTCCTACAACCTCCCTGCAGTGATGGATGGCGAAATTAACCTATTCATCGATGAACTTGCGACCCGGGAAGAAGCCGACCGGCTGGCTGCTGCAGGATTCGAAGATTGATAACAGTCTCCCAACTGATAAACCAAAGTGCTGCCAGGTTGGAAAGGATAAGTGAAACCCCATTCCTGGACGCACAGACACTGCTGGGGCATAATTTAGGAAAAACTCGGGCCTGGCTGCTCACCCATCCGGAAGAGAACCTTTCTGAAGCTGCCCTCACTCCTTTCCTGTTGGATTTAGAATCCTTGCTTGAAGGAATACCCTTACCTTATGTGTTGGGCCATTGGGAATTTTTTGGTCTGGATTTTCATGTCTCTCCGGACACCCTGATCCCCCGCCCAGAAACTGAGTTACTGGTTGAACAAGCTATCGATTGGATCACGGCATGGCACAAACCCTGCCTAGTTGCAGATATCGGTACCGGGTCCGGGTGTATCGCGATTTCGATCGCTAGGTATTCCCCGGATGTGCATATTATCGCCACGGATATCTCCATACCTGCCCTCCAGGTGGCACATAAAAACGCAAACGCGCATGGCGTAGCTGGTCGGGTAAACCTCATCAACTCAGATCTCTTCCCGCCTATCATTGAAAGGTTTGATTTGATCTGTGCGAACCTACCTTATATACCCACCAATACCCTGCAGCGATTAAAAATCTCTGGCAAGGAACCCAACTTTGCCCTGGATGGGGGATCAGATGGCCTGGATTATATCGCCCGTCTAATCAATAAATTGCCAGATCATGCAGCAAAGAAGGGGACCGCGCTGCTAGAGATCGATAGCTCACAGGGAGAGAAAGTGTGCCACCTTGCCAGCCGAAAAATTCCCTCAGCAGAAATAAAAATAATGCCTGACCTATCTGGAAAAGACCGTTTACTCCAAATTAAACTACCTTAAAGCAAAATAATTGTTTTAGAAGAATTCCTGTTATCTTTCCTCAAAATGATAAAATAACCCAATACATTTCAGCCCGGAGGACCTCATGTCAAGAATAATATTCATATTTCTGTTAATCGCATTATTAATTGCAGGTTGCGGTTCACAGTCACCAACTGAAAGTCCGCAAGATATTTATCCTGCTCCACAAGAAACAGAGCCTGTGCAGGCTACCCAAACCCAGGAACAAACTAGCGCTGAAGTCTACCCGCCACCTTTCCAAACCGCAACACCTCTGGTCGACTTGGGTTCAGCCTATCCCGCGCCTGAAGGAGAGACTGGAACAGGGACTGAAGTGTTCATTATTGTCCCCGGCGAATCACAGTTGTCTTATGAAGTTGGAGAGGTATTTCTTAACCAGAATAATGCCTTCAACCTTGCTGTTGGTAGGACTTCGCAAGTTGAAGGTGAAATCATCGTCGATCGAAATAACCCTGCAAACAGCACAATTGGTCCCATCCGTGCTGATATCAGCCAATTCTCCTCAGATAGTCAGCGCAGAGACAACACCATCCGGGAAAGATATCTGGAATCATCGATCTTCCCTATCGTGGAATTCACCCCGCGAGAAATCCAGGGCTTGCCAGATAGCTACCAGGAAGGTCAGGAAATTACGTTCCAGGTCAGCGGTGATCTAACCATCCGGGATGTCACCAAACCAGTAACATTCGATGTGCAGCTTTCAGGGCAAGGAAATGAGATAATCGGTGAAGCGACAACGATGATCTTAATGAGCGATTTTGGTTTCGGACCAATCAGTATCGGTGGTATCCTTAATACAGAGGATGAAGTTAAGACAACATTTACGTTCATAGCTCGTAAGTAATAGCTATCGATTGGATTAGCGTATACCTGAAACCGATCAAAACAGGGTGGTGGGTATGATTATTCCTTTTCAAAACAAACGAATTGTTCTGGGAGTTACGGGATCCATCGCAGTATATAAATCAGTAGAACTCGCCTCAAGACTTACCCAGGCGGGTTCTCTGGTTGATGTGATCCTGACCCATTCCGCATCAGAATTTGTCACCCCGCTGACCTTTCAGTCGGTTACCGGCCAACCAGCATATACAGATAATGACCTCTGGGGCTCACAGGGTCACATCCTCCACATCGGCCTAGCCAAGGATGCTCAGCAGATGGTCATTGCACCTATTACTGCTAATACGATTGCCAAGTTAGCCCATGGACTGGCTGATAATTTACTGACCGTTACAGCTCTTGCTGCACGCTGCCCAATTCTGATCGCCCCAGCCATGGATGGGGGGATGTACGCACATCCAGCAACCCAGGCGAATCTGGAGACATTAAAAAAACGAGACGCGACCATCATCGGGCCTGCAGAAGGGCACCTTGCTTCCGGCATGATGGGTATCGGAAGGATGGTAGAACCGGGCGAATTATTGGGTCATCTTCGCTACCAGATGTCTCGCCGGGGTCCGCTGAGGAAGAAGAAAATCGTAGTCACAGCAGGCGGCACATTTGAACCCATCGATCTTGTCAGGGGTATGACAAATCGCTCATCAGGAAAGCAAGGATTTGCGATAGCCCAAGCCGCTATTGATCACGGTGCTGATGTGATCTTAATTGCTGGCAAGAACCATCTTCCGATACCGATTGGCGCGGAGTACTACCAAGTAAATACAGCTGAAGAAATGCTTGCTGCTGTCCTCGATGCCATTCCACACGCATCAGCCTTGGTCATGGCTGCTGCAGTCGCCGATTTCCGTCCTGCTATTGCAGCAAAGGAGAAGATCAAAAAAGCCTCTGGTTTTACCACTTTATCTCTCGAGGTGACCACGGATATTCTCAGCGCAGTTGCAGAATTAAAATCAAAAAGCGGTTTCCCGGAAATCACAGTCGGATTTGCAGCTGAAAGCCAGAACCTGCTCGAAAATGCCAAACAAAAACTCGAAGCAAAGAAATTGGATTTGATCATTGCCAACGACATTTCTGCTTCTGACGCAGGCTTTGAAGTGGATACCAATCGGGTATTTCTTCTGGATGCAGGTGGAGGCAAGGAAGAGCTTCCATTGATGGGCAAGGATGAAGTTGCAAGATTTGTCTTGGAACGGGTGATTGGCCTGCTGGGGCTGGCGAGAAGTGATGTATTTTGAACAAAAGACGATTATTACTCCACCCCGGGTGATTCAATTTTATTAACTTTATAGGAAATCACTGTTTTACTCAGTGCCTTGAAGAGATTTCAAGGCACTGATTCGATCACGTCGTAACCACAATTCATCTTAATAGTTCGTATTCTTCTCGCAGGCAAAATACGTGTACTTCCCGGGGTCCGTGAACCCCAAGTGTAAGGGTCATCTCAATATCAGCAGTCCTGGATGGGCCACTGATCAGCACACAATTGGAAGCATGGCGAATCAAAGGCAGTTGCATCACCTGGCCCAGATTTTTGTATATACTGCTGACCTTGAGCACTGCGAAATGGATCTCAGGGGTCAAGGATACAAACTGGGGTTGCCCCTGTCCAGAAAGCGTCAGAATTGTACCCGTATCAGCTATTGCCGCTGCAGCCCCAGTAATACCAGCTTTTACACTTTGATCGAACTCATGATGGATTCTTATTCCTTTTGTTTCCAGAGTTTCAATCAGCCCGTCTGGGAGTAAATCCCTTGCCCAGGAAAGCATAGAAGAAATCCCGTGATCCTGAAGCTCCGCAAAGATCAGGTCTGCAAGATCATCCTTGTTGCAGAAGGTAAATTGACCATCGAGAGCAATCAGCTCTGCTGCGAACTTTTCCACCAGATCTTCTTCTACCTGAGGAGCTTCCTGCGGAATATCTGCTGCAGTCCGCTCCCGCCCTTCATTTGATGCTTGACCACCTAGGGGATCTGATTCTGTTTCCAGTTCTTTTTTCCAAAGATCTCGGAAGGGTATTTCAGCGGGTTTTGGTAAATCCTTGCTATAGCCCCAACCTGTGATGCCCGGCACCCGCAACCAATCCGATCTGGGGGAGATCAAATTGCTGAAAAAACCTAGAGATTTTAATGCGGATGAAAAACGGCGCGGATTGACTGCAAACCAAGTGTAAAACCGAAGACCAATGTTCAGCGCAGAGGGGACTTTCCGTATTACTTCCTTTGAATCGACCGTTACACCCCCAGCACGGACACGCAGAAGCAGCTTGGGCAGATCGATATCCACTGGACAGGCATCCCGACAAGCCCCGCAAAGACTCGAAGCACGCGCCAGGTGCCCAAATTCATCCTGGCCGAATAGTCCAGGAGATACGATTGAGCCAATTGGCCCAGGATATGTAGTGTTCTTCCCCTGATCATCCACATATCCATGACCACCGATTTCTGCAAATACCGGGCAAGCATTCAAACATGCTCCACAGCGGATGCACAACAATCCATCTACAAGAGGAGAATCTCGCATAACCTGGCGACCATTATCCACGAGTATAAGATGCCGTTCAAGGGCTCCATCTATTTCACCTGGTTGGCGAGGCGCGTTGATCAAAGTCGTGTAAACCGTGATTTTTTGACCAGTCGCAGACCGGGGAAGTAGCTTCAACATCAAAACCAAGTCCGCAAAAGTCGGCACCAGCCGCTCTATACCCATCAAGGCGATGTGAACCGGCGGAAGGGTTGTCACCATGCGCCCGTTTCCTTCGTTGGTGACCAGGCAAATTGTTCCGCTCTCAACAACCCCGAAATTCACCCCAGAAATGCCGATATCTGCGTTCAAAAACGTCTCTCGTAATTGCTTGCGAGCCACTGCAGTCATCGAGGGAATATCTTCGGTATATGGAATATCCAGCTTTTCGTGGAAAGTTAATCCCACATCCTCTTTTCTCAAGTGCACAGCTGGCGTGATGATATGGCAAGGTGGTTCACCTCTCAATTGGATGATGTATTCCCCCAAATCTGTCTCAACGACTCGATATCCGTGAGCTTCCAAGGCTGAATTCAGTTCGATCTCTTCACTCACCATTGTTTTGGATTTTGCGATCAGCTTGGCACCTTTTTCCCGAGCGATATCGAGCACGAATCGTACCGCCTGGTCTGCATTTTCTGCCCTGTGAACGATCAGTCCATTACCAATCGCCTGTTCGATGAATTGATCTAGGTAATCATCCAGCTGAGCAATCGTTTTTGAACGAACGTCATGTGCTTGCTGGCGGAGAAGTTCCCAGGGTTCAGACAAAGAATTTATTGCCTGCGTGCGTGCCACGATCCTGCGTTCAGCATTTGCATCCAACGCAACCTGTAAATTTTGGTCGTGCAGTGATTTCTGAATGTGTTTACGGAACGTAGAGACCATTTGTAAAATGATTACCCCTGAACCAGGATTTCCGCGATATGAACAGCGGATAGATTGATACCCATCCGGTGCAGTCCCCCGCTGATGTGAGCGATACAACCAGCGTCGCAAGAAGTCAATACAGAAGCGCCGCTTTGCTGGAAATGGTTGATTTTTCGCCCTAACATCTCTTTTGAAATCTCAGGATGTTCAATAGAAAAAAGCCCTCCAAACCCACAGCATTCTTCCCTATTGGGGAGCTGAATTGGTTCTAACCCGTCAACACCCGCTAAGAGACGCTGCGGCTGAGTATCGATGCCCAGATCACGCAATAAATGGCAGGAAGCATGGTAGGCAACCTTGTGGTTATACCTTGCACCTAAGCTATCGATTCCAAGAACATCCACCAGATATTGGGTAAATTCATATGTCCGGGATGCAACACCTTTTACCCGTTTTTGCCATTCAGGTTCATCCGCAAATAATTCCTCATATCCATGGCGAATCATCCCCGTGCATGAGCCAGAAGGTATAACAATGTCCCCGAGACTCTCCTCAAGGACTCTAATCGTTTGCTCAGCCATTTGGCGAGCTTGTGGGCGCATCCCAGCGTTGAAGGCAGGTTGGCCACAACAGGATTGGTTTTGCGGGAAATGGACCTCTGCTCCACAGCGGCGGAGTACCTTGGTGACTGCGACACCCGTTTGTGGATATAGCGTATCAATGATGCATGTTATAAATAATTGAGTTGACCGTTCCATTGAAGATCCTTGAATGCTATTCATAAAGTCAAATCAACCATCTGCATTCATTGTATACCGCTGGAGAAATTGGCGCAAGTCCGGGATTAGGCGATTGGATTTAAACTTTTCAATCCGTTGATTCCTTCAGAAAAGTGGTAAGATTAAACCTGTCTATTTGATGATTTATATTTGGGTCGCAACCATCAACCAGCATTTCCGCTGACTCGGTAAAGGTGTCTGTAAGTATCCCCACCCGATCCTTGGTTGCGGCTCATTTTTGGAGGAAGATACCGGTAATGGAGACCTATAGGGCTGAAATTCCGAACAATTTTCTTTTACCTCGCCGACTGAAGCGCCTCGGGGAGCTTGCCTATAACTTATGGTGGACCTGGAACCCCAACGCACAGCGGCTTTTTATTGAGATAGATCGCGATTTGTGGGAACGCACAAATCACAACCCGATCCGATTCTTGAATCAGGTCCAGCGCGCACAGCTCAACGCAGTTACCCAAAACCACTATTATCTTGATAACTTCGATCGAATATTTAACCAATTCGATGATTATATGAATACTCAGGATACCTGGTGTGCACGAAATCACCCTGAATATAACCACCGACCGATCGCCTATTTCTCAACGGAGTTTGGACTCCACGAGACGCTGCCGATCTATGCTGGCGGCCTGGGGATATTATCAGGTGACCATCTCAAGGGTGCCAGCGATCTCGGCATACCCTTGATCGCGGTGGGCTTTTTATACACACATGGCTACTTCTCCCAGCGCATCAGCGAAGATGGATGGCAAGAAGCACATTACCTGCGCCTCAATTTTTCCGATCTGCCGATATTACCGATCACAACCATTGATGGTGAACCCATGACGGTTTCCGTCGATTTACCTGGACGGGAGGTTAAAGCACGTCTGTGGGCAATCCACGTTGGCCGGGTAAAGCTGTATCTGCTCGACAGCGACGTGGATGGAAACTCGGTGAGCGATCGTGAATTAACCGCCCGTTTATACACCAGTGATTTAGAATCACGCATTTCGCAAGAGATCATCCTGGGAATTGGTGGCGTGCGAGCCCTGCGCAGTTTGGGTTACAATCCCAGCGTATGGCATCTGAACGAAGGGCATTCTGCTTTTCTTAACCTTGAGCGAATCCGGGAAATGATCGCCTCCGGTCATACATTCGAGGAAGCTAAAAAACATATCTACGCCTCATGCATATTTACGACGCATACGCCAGTGCCTGCTGGTAATGATGAATTTCCCGAATGGCTGATCGACAAGTACTTCTCGAATTTAATCCCAGAATTAGAATTAGATCGTGAACAATTTTTCAGCCTTGGTCGCAATCCAAACCCCTGGGGTAGCACCTTCAGCATGCCAGTCCTGGCCATCCGCATGGCTCGCTTTCGGAATGGGGTCTCTGAGCTCCACGGACAGGTCGCCCGGGAGATGTGGCGCCATCTTTGGCCTGAGCTGCATGTTGAGGATGTACCCATAACATATATCACCAACGGTGTTCACACTGGTTCGTGGCTTGCCCGCAGACTCGGCAGCCTTTTCGACGAGTACTTGGGTGAAAATTGGATGGACCTGCTGGATAAAAGCCAAACCTGGGATGCAATAGAGAAAATTCCTGATGCTGAATTATGGGATGTCCGCCGGCATCTCAAGCGCAAATTAGTCCACTACGTGCGCGAAAAAGGCCGGGACCAGTGGCTCAACGGAAGTATTCACCCGGTTCAGGTTATCGCTTCGGGGGTCCTCCTTGATCCCTACGCCCTGACCATTGGGTTTGCCCGTCGTTTTGCTACCTATAAACGCGCAAATCTGATCCTTCGTGATCTCGATCGTCTCCTGGATATTATCAACCGCCCGAATATGCCTGTGCAGATCATTTTCGCTGGTAAATCGCATCCTGCGGACGAACCAGGAAAAATGTTAATCCAAGAAGTCTACCGAATCGTGAAAAAAGCTGAAAATGGTGGCCGCCTGGTATTCTTAGAAGACTATGATATGAATCTTGCCAGATATCTATTGCAGGGCGTCGATGTATGGTTGAACACACCCAGACGCCCGCACGAAGCATCAGGCACTTCAGGAATGAAAGCTGCGATGAATGGTGTCCTGAACTTCTCCGTTCTGGATGGCTGGTGGCGGGAAGGATACAATGGGCGCAATGGTTGGGCTATCGGCCGGGATTCTGAATTTGATGATCCCAACCAGCAGGATGAAGAGGATGCTCTCAGCCTCTATGAGATCCTGGAAAACCAGATCATCCCCTTATACTATAAGAAACGCTCCTCGGACGGACTCCCCGGTGATTGGATCGATATGATGAAGGAATCAATCCGCACCCTTTCCCCACAGTTCAGCATGCGCCGCATGGTAAAGGAATATGTCGAGCAGCTCTATGTGAATGCCTTACAGAATAAAGTAATCGAATACGACATACTTGATTAATTAAGCATGGAATTAATTTTAACTTCTGAGGCCTGGCTGAGTGCCGGGTTGATTTTTGCATTACGCGTGACCGATATGACCCTGGATACGCTGAGAGTCCTTTTCGTGATGCGAGGACGCAAATCCATATCCTGGGTCTTGGGTTTTTTCCAGGCTGCTGTATATGTTGTTGCCATCGGCTCTGTTTTGCGGGATTTATCTAACCCCTTGAATATCATCGGGTATGCGGCTGGCTTCGCCACTGGCGTGGTAGCTGGCATGGCTGTAGAAGAACGTCTAGCGATTGGACATGTCCACATGCGCATTATCAGCTCTCGGCGAGGATCGGGCATCGCAGAAAGATTGCGGCTGGAAGGCTACGCGGTAACGGAAGTCCCCGCTCGGGGTAAGGATGGTACGGTCACCATGCTGAACTGCAGCGTTTTGCGGAAAGATATCAAGAAGATTCGAGTCATGGTCAATGAAGTAGATCCTGAAGCGTTCATCACTTCAGAGGATATCCGCCCGGTTAGACGGGGGTTTTGGCGCGCCTAGAAATACCTTTGATGAACCAGGTCATTATCTCTGCAGCAATCATTTTCTTAATCCGTTTGGTAGGGTTAACCTGTGCAACACTGCGTATCCTGATGGTGGTCCGGGGCATGAAATCTTTAGCATGGATTTTAGGCCTCATACAGGCATTCACATACGTCACCGCTTTGGGCCTGGTTTTGGAAGATATGGGAAATTGGCTGAAGGTTCTCGGTTATTCAATGGGATTTGCCACGGGCTTGGTGGCTGGGATGGTTATCGAGAACCGTCTGGCGATCGGTTATACCAACATACGCATCATCAGCACCAATCGAGGGATTGAGATTGCAGAGGGTTTGCGCGGAGCGGGGTACGCCGTAACAGAAGTCTCAGCTCAAGGGCGGGGCGGCATGGTTTCAATTCTTCATTGCAGCGTTTTAAGAAGGAGCGAATCAAAGCTGCGAACTTCAATTATCAATCTCGATCCAGATGCTTTCATCACTGCAGAAAATGTATATCTCGTCCAGCGGGGGTTTTGGAATTGAGTAGCGATTCCAGCGGATTTCTCATTGGTTTATATCCCTGTGCATTGATTGGAGGCCTGACAACCGCTCCAGTCTTTACTCTCCAAGAGGTTATCTACCTCTGTTCGAATAAAGCTGCAGAATTATCAGAAATTTCTACTATAATCGATCGGGCAGTTTTGAAAAACGCACCCTCGCGATTCCTGTACGAGCCAACTGGTCATTGTTGACCATTCACGGCAAAAGAACTTATTTGCGCCTAATATCCCTTGAGTGAAAATCCCTTGATCCTGTGGATCACCCATCACCTGGCTGGTATGGTGCTGTTCGATAATATCCTGATTCTGGACCACGGGCAGATTGATATCCGGAGATCCCATACTAAATTATCAAAACGAGTGGCATCTACCAGCGCAGAAGGGAAATCCAGAACAAATGTATATCATCTAATCTACTAACCCGGATCAAAATTCACAATGGATTACATACTCAAGTTGACAAGGACAGAAAAACCCTGTATCCTTGATTCAGCTTCGGGTGAAGGACAATCCATGTTAATCCTTGATCATTCACCCGGGCCAACCAGATTCATTCCGTGATTAATTATCCAGGGGGCATCTCCTTTTTTGCCTAATTGACATCCAAGCCATCATCCAAGCCGAATAGTGACAAGTGAATTGTGCCGATTTCTGGAGAGGTGCCAGGTGGAGGTGGATTTGGCTAATCTTGATAAACCTCTGGTCATATGCAGCCGGCTTCATAAGTCAATTGACGAAGGACCCCATCATCGCTTGCAAGAGCGACTAGCCACTACCGGGATAATCGCGAATAAATCCAAGGCAATATCATCCAGATGAACGAGCTTGAACGCCTGTCACGAGCGATTGAACATCTCGAATCACAGCGCGAAAACCTCGGGAATGAAGTCGTCGATACCGCCCTGGCCCCGCTGCAGGAGCGGGTCACGGAGATTGAGCGCCAGTTCAATTTCCCCGATATGCAGCGCAAACAGGTCACCATTCTCTTCGCCGATATTGTCGATTCAACCAGGATAAGCCAGCACCTCGACCCGGAAGACACGCGTGATATCTTTGACAGCGCCCTGCAGCGATTGGCCCAACCAGTGTCGCTACATCGCGGGCACGTCACGCGGTTCATGGGGGATGGCTTCAAAGCTGTATTCGGTACTCCGCAAGCCCACGAAGATGATCCCAGGCAGGCGGTTTATGCTGGTTTGGCCATCCATGAAATCTGCCGCGACTTGGCTGAGGAAATGAGGGAGGAGTGGAATATCCCAAATTTGCAGGTACGGGTAGGGATCAACACCGGCTTGGTAGCGGTCGGTGGATCCACAGAGGCAGGAGATACCCATATGGGCAGCACGGTGAATTTAACCAAGCGGATCGAGAGCGCCTGCCCGCCGGGTGAATTGCTCATCTCTCACGATACATACCGCCATGTGCGGGGTATTTTTGATATCAACCCGCTCGAGCCGATCACTGCAAAAGGCTTCGATCAACCGGTGGCTGTCTACCAGGTAATTAGTGCAAAGAAACGCAGCCTGGGGATTGACACTGTCTGGGTAGAAGGCATCGAGACCCGCATGGTTGGTCGCGATTCCGAACTGGATATCCTCAAACAAGCTCGCCAAAAATTATTCTCAAAGGGTCGAGGTGAGATTCTAACAATCCACGGTGAAGCCGGGATCGGAAAATCGCGACTGCTCTTTGAATTCCGCAATTGGGAGGAAACCCAGCAGGAATATATTCGCCTATTCCTGGGTCGCGGCCGCCAGGATATCCAGAACCAGCCCTATGCCATGTGGCGGGAATTATTTGCCTTCCGTTTTGAGATCTTCGATTCAGATCCCAATGAAATCGTCATCCAGAAGCTGGAATCCGGATTCGGTGAAATTTTCAGCCAGGAAGATTCTGGTCGGATGCGTGCCCACTTTATCGGCCAGCTGCTGGGCTTTGATTGCAGCCAGTGTGCCAGCCTCAAGGGTGTGCTCAGCGACCCAGGACAACTGCGCGAGCAGGCTTCCCGTTACCTGCTGGAGTACTACACAGGCCTCTCGAAAATTGTACCGGTGATCATTTTAATCGAAGACCTGCACTGGGTCGATGATCGCTCCCTTGATTTACTCGACCAGGTTGGCGCGATCACCCCCGATCACCCGCTGTTAATTATCAATGTCTGTAGAAATATCTTCTTCGAGCGTTTTCCACAATGGGGCCAAGAACAGGATTATCACAAGCTCCTGAGATTAGCACCCCTGACAGAGATAGAGAGCGAGCAGCTGGTAACGGACATTTTACAAAAAGTCCCCGAAATCCCCACAGCCCTGCGCCAACATTTGGTCGAACAGGCTGAAGGTAATCCATTTTATATCGAAGAACTGATCAAGATGCTGATCGAAAGCGGAGTGATTTTAACCGGGAAAGAAAACTGGCAGTTAGCATTGGTAGATCTTATCGATTTACAGATTCCACCCACCTTGACTGGCGTGCTGCAGGCCCGCCTGGATGCTTTGCCAGCAGATGAAAGGAGAATATTACAGATTGCCGCGGTCTTTGGCAAGGATTTTTGGGACCTGGCCCTGCAGCAGGTCAGCGAATCTCCATTTGCGGATAAACACCTGGATAGCCCCCTAGACGCTCAGGAGAAATTGTCTTCCATCATCCGGCGAGAATTGATCTTCAAACGCGGCGAATCGGTTTTCGCCGGGACGCGCCAGTTCAGCTTCAAGCACATCATGTTCCGGGACGTGATCTACCAGACCATCCCCAGGCGGGAGAGAGCCCTGTATCACGGCCTGACTGCGGATTGGTTTGTAGCGGTGACCCAGGCTAACCAGCGTGCTGAAGAGTATGCTGCCGTGATCGCCGATCACTATCTGGCAGCTGGCAGCGAACTTTATGCTGCGGATTGGTTTTACCGGGCAGGTCGGCGGGCTAAAGCGCAAGTCGCCATGAAGGAAGCCCGTACCTACCTGGAAAAATCCCTCCATTTGATTCCCGCAGACGACCTGGAGAGACGCTGGCAGGTGCTCCTCCTCTTGGATGAGATCATCCTCATCCTGGGAGATAAAGAAGCCCGTCTCATTATGGACCAGGAGCTGATCAACCTCGCCCAAAGGATCAAGGATGAGAACCTGCTGGCGCAGGCATACCACCGCCAGGCATATTATTTCGGCACGCAGGGCGACTATCAGGCCGAGCTGGCTGCCCATGAAAAAGCGCTGGCAGCTGCCCGCTCAGCCAGAAATCGCCTGGTCGAGACCTCTACCCTGGGTTTACAAGTGGCCTGCCTGACCTTCCTCGGCGAGATGCCGGCTGCTCAGCAAAGCGCCGAACTGGCCGTCGCTTATGCCCGCCAGCTGGGCGACCAGGATACACTGGCCAAGGTGCTGGGCAACGCTTCCACCTACTACCAGGTGGTGGATATCTCCAAGGCTGTGAGCCTGATCGAAGAATCGATCCAGATAATGGATGGCTTGGGGGAGACGAATCTCAAGGCATTCGCCATGATCAATCTGGGCTATATCTACACCCAATCCGGCCTTTTCCAGCGCGGGGTTGAGATTTTCCACAGCTCCCTGGATATTGCCCGGACAATTGAGAATCCCCGGATTGCAGCTTACAGCCAGCTCAATATGGGCCTGGCTTATTACCGGCTGGGGGAGCTCCAACTTGCCCAGGAGTGTCTCAATACAGCCCGAAGTATCTGCCAGGAAACCCAGGATGCCTTTAGCCTGGCTGCCTGCCAGATGTACCTGGGATTGACCCTGCAAGATAAAGGACAATTTGACAAGGCAAATGATTCATTTACTGAAGCATTAAAGGGTTTCCAACAGACGGGTGCTTCGGGCTACGCCATGGATGCCCTGGCAGGCCTGGCTCGCTGCGCCATGGAGGCGGGAGACCTGGAGCAGGCCAGCCAGCTCTGCAGCCAGGTCCTGGAGTACCTGGGGCAGCATGGTTCGCAGGGGATGGAGTTCCCCACCCTGGCTTACCTGACCTGTGCCAGGGTCTGTGATGAATTGGGGGATGGGGAAAGGAGGCGAAAGATTATCAAAGAGGGCTACCAGCAGTTGATGGAGCGTGCTGAGAAGATCAGCGATCTTCAATGGAAAATGGCTTTTGTTGGAGGAATCCCTGAAAATTTCTTTTTGGTGAATTCCTTAAATTTTTAATCATGAAGCGGAGGACGAATCATGAAAAAAATAAGAAAATTTGATTTTGATACACAAGGTGTAATGTTGTTGGTACCCGATCAACCAAAGGGAGATAATCAATTCAAAAAAATTCGGGTTGATGGAATTGATTATAAAGCCACCAACCAAATGAAAAATGAAAAGTCACAGATAAGTGATATACGTGAAGTAATTGATCTTTCTCTCTATGACGAAGATGATTCAAGTGTTAAATTAACCTCATTCAATCCTCAGATTGAATTAAGAGTATATTTCAAGGATTCTGATTTACCTAATGGAAACCACGAGAGAATTAAATTAGCCTACTGGGATAAAAATCGCAAGAGGTGGGTAAAATTTGACGAAACAAACCACCAATTCAAAATTGTTAAATTCAAGCCTGGATTATACTTGAATGGTTGGAGTGGCTATTGTTTCGCACTTATCGATAATTGGATCGATCCTCCGATAGCCATCGGTAGATAGTCCTTTCTATCCATTGACTCTGATTTTTCCCCGGGATCATTTTCACATTCGAAAGGGAGAAATTGTTAGAAAATTCGCCTTTCATCAAAAAATTCTTTTAATCTCACTCAAACAAAGTGATCATGCTTCAAAGAATTAATTGGATGATGAAATTTCCTGCTTGTTGAATGGATGTGATCAGAATTAATACGATTATTCAGCTCAAATTACCACTATTTCATCAACAATCCACAAGGAAAATAATGGAACAATTCTGGTCAGTCAGCCAATTAATCGAGGAAATTCAATCCGCATGGTCAGCCTGGGAAAAGCTGCTCGCGGCCATCAACCCGGCAAGCATGAGCCAGCCTGGCGTAGCCGGGGATTGGTCGGTGAAGGACATCATCGCCCACATCACCTGGCACGAGCAAGAGATGCTCGGTCTGGTGAAAGCCCATGCCCTGGTTGGCTCTGAGCTGTGGAACCTGCCAACCGATGAGCGCAACGCGGCCATCTATGAAGAATCAAAGGACCAGCCATTGGGACAGGTGCTTGCTGAATCAGCCCAGGTTCACCGGCAGCTGCTGGGAGCCCTGCCAAGCCTCAGCGATGACGATTTGACCGATCCCAGCAGCTTTCCTAATATGCCGCCCGACTGGCAGCCCTGGATGATCATCGCCCAGAACACCTACGAGCACTACCGGGATCACATCCTGGATGTTGAGCGCTGGCTGGCAGCGGGAGACTCTTCGCTGCGCTCAGAGTGACATCGAGTTCTACATCCCTTCGAACCTGGAACACCTTCTCCCCACCTACCGCTTATATCCATCCTTGACGAAGGGTGTTTCACCGCGCCCAGGAAGAGGGAAATTAATGATCATACCCTGTCATGCTGAGCGACAGCGAAGCATCTCCAGATCATCCAACTTGTTGCTATCTGCTCTCATGACCAAGAATAAGTCTACCCGCCAAAATATTATTGTCCAACCTCCGCATATATTCCCTGTCATGCTGAGCGACGGCGAAGCATCTCCAGATCATCCAACTTGTTGCTATCCGCTCTCATGACCAAGGATAAGTCTAACCGTTAAAATATGATTGTCCCACCTCCACACAGTCGCTGTCATGCTGAGCGACAGCGAAGCATCTCCATCTCCTGGGTGGGGACCCTCGGCGAGGAGCCCCCTTACTGCACCCCCGGTCTCGCTCTCCCGCGCGTGGGACCTCAGGACCAGTTCGCCAGCGATGCCAAGTTCCAGGACTTCAACAAAATGGTTGGGCTGGAGTTAGCCACGGTCGCGCATGATCCCCTTCAAGCCATGCAGGAACCATGACTGCAGGCAAGAAACCCTTCCGATACCTTGCACTTCTTTGGGGACCAATCTTTCTTGGCTTAACATCTGCACCGGTTGAAGGCAGGAACGATACCGCTCCCCCGGGATGTATTACCTGCTGAAATCCTCTCCCAGGTACCCCAAGAACCAAAATTGATCCAAAAGAGCTGCCGTCCTGGGAAAAGAAATCTGTGCCGGAGATGGTTTTCATGGTCGCTGCCGGAATAAACGACAGCTATCCGCTAGGTCCCCAAACCTTGTGCGAGCATTTCCCTCGAGCATTCGCATATCACCCAAAGGAATCGCGATTTGCAATTTGAGATTCACCAAAACCTTGAGACTATCGGTTCAAAACTGCCCCTCCGATCTCCTGGAGGGGCAACCATCTGGCATTTATTTGCTGAACTTTTCTGCAGCTCAAATTATCCAGCGCCTTTTCCAAGCACTATTCCGTAATTGGAGCATAGAGGTCGAACACATAATCTTCCAGGCGTTCCACTTCAGGGGTGAAGCACTCCTCAAGCCACTGGTGGTGAGCTTCCCGGTACCGGCTGTCTTCCCGCCAGACGACCAGTTTCTTCCAGATTTCGGTGATATGCTGCAGTCCTTCACAGCGGGTAACCGCATACAGCCCACCAGGAAATTCCTTGATTTCGATCTCCTCGCGCCCTTCAACACCCTGGTCAACCGTCATCCACTGTTCATACCCGTAATTGGGACTCCCCGGTGACGGAGACGGATTGTTGAAACCGAAAAAGCGATGTTGGCCCAGATCCTTGAATCCCTGACTTTTGGCCCATTCCAGCAGCTTTTCCCAGGCAATATACTCCGGCTGTTCGCCAAAGCCATAAGCGCTGGCTACCCGCATCGGTTCAAGTTTTATAATTCTTACTTCTATCTCGTCCATCAACAACCTCCATGATCATTCTCAATCTGATAGAGCGCTCTTTATCTAACCTACCCAAATCCTATCATAGCATTCCTGACATCATATGTCAGGAATTAATGCTAAAATTGAATCGAGGTGAAATGCGCGCCGACAGGTTGCTCTCAATTTTGATCCTGCTGCAAAACCGGGGACGCCTCCCTGCCCGGGAGCTGGCAGCAGAGCTGGAGGTCTCCGAACGGACCATCTACCGGGACATGGATGCGCTGAGCTCAGCTGGCGTTCCGGTATATACCGAACGCGGACCGGGTGGAGGCTGTTCTCTCCTGGAAAGCTTCCGCACGGATCTCACCGGGTTAACCAGGGACGAGGTCAGAGCCCTGTTCATGTTGAGTATCCCCACCCCTCTCACAGAGTTGGGCGTTGACCAAAACCTGAAAGCTGCCCTCTTGAAACTTTCTGCTGCCCTGCCAGAAGTTCTCCGTCCTGAAGGAGCTCGCGCCCATAAAAGGATCCATCTCGATTCTTCCATCTGGTTTCACCAACGAGAACTGACTCCGCATATCCACACCATTCACCAAGCTCTCTGGGAAGATACCGAGCTAAAATTAACTATCCGCCTGGCATTCGAAGCTCGGGGAGACCATCTTGTCGAACCATATGGACTTGTGGCAAAAGCAAATACTTGGTACCTGGTTTGCGCGAGGCAGGATTTCATCACTGTTGTTCCCCTGCCGGATGTGATCCATGCCGAATCAACCGGGAAGAAATTTGTCCAGCCGGCGGATTTCGACCTGGTAGAATTCTGGACGGCATGGTGCCTGAGACATGAAGAAAATCGCCCCATTTTTCCTGTCCAGGTGGCAATGAGCCCCGATTTGTTCAAGATGCTGACTTACTTTCACGACCCCATACTCAGCACTCTGAACCTGGATGAGGCTGTCGAGGTAGATGGCAAACTTCGCCTGACACTTTACTTTGACACTTTCGAGCAAGCTCGCAAAAGATTATTGGACTTTGGAGGAGCGGTGATGATTATCGCTCCCGAATCTTTGCGGGAGAGTGTCAGGGATTATGCAGATCAAATAAGAAAAATTTATGAAAACTAGGCGAGTTTGGTAATATTTTCCCGTTCCAGGACGTCAATATGCCGAGAAATCCTGAATCGACAAAGAATGACCTGGCAGATAATCGTGACAAGCTGCGAGCTGAAATCGAAAAGACCCGCCTTGCCTATCATGAACTGCTTGGGGAGGTTGCAGAGACTGATCTGACGAAACCGAGTCTCAATCCTGCCTGGAATATCGCCGAAGTTCTTTACCATATGACCTTGGCCCCCAAAAACCTCCCCTCAGATGTCCGCCTGATCAGGCGTCTAAAATGGGTGCCGAAAATTCCTGCCGGACCATTCAACCGGCTGAATGTCTACTTTACCCGCAGGGGTGCCCGCAATGCCACCAAGGAATCCCTGGCAATAGAGTATGACCAGGCGCATCAGCGCACGCGAAAGGTATTGGAAAGTGTCCAGGATCACGAATGGCAATACAGTGTTCACTATCCGGATTGGGATCCGCTGCTCAGCGGGAAGGTCAACCTGGAAAGACTATTTCGCTATATAAAACGACATTTTGATTCTCATTCCGCCGATATCCGCATGGCATTGGTTGATCAAAAAACACAACCTGTTAACCCGGAATCCCGTGAATAAAACTCCACGTGAAATCGTATACTTGGCCGATCGACCGGAGCTGGTCCCAGTCCTGGCAAAATGGTTTTACGATGAATGGGGGCGTAGCGACCCCCAGAGCTCCACGGTGAAAATGCAAGCCACTCTCCGAGGATATTTAAATCGGGATCGGATTCCGCTGACGATCGTTAAACTGCAGAGCTCCCAGCCTGTAGCCAGCACCAGTTTGAAAATTCAGGAAATGGAAACCCATCCTCAGTATACTTATTGGTTGGGAGGCGTGTATGTCCACCCGGACTATCGGGAAAGGGGAATTGGCTCACAGCTGGTAGAATACAGCGCCGGGCTGGCAAAGGATTTAGGAGTACGAAACCTTTACCTGTATACAAGGGACCATGAGGATTTTTATACCCGGCTCGGCTGGCAGGTGATCGAGCGGCCACTTTACCAGGGTCGGCTGGCAATCGTCATGAAAAGAAATTTATTGTTAGGAATAGAAAAGGATGAATAGAATGTCAAGTGATCAATACAACAGCAAAAAGCAGCTTGAGGTTACCACCCTGGGAGGTGGTTGTTTCTGGTGTTTGGAAGCAATTTTCACCGACCTGAAGGGTGTTGAGAAGGTCATCTCGGGTTATTCTGGAGGACATGTCAATAATCCGACCTATGAACAGGTTTGCAGCAAAACCACCGGGCACGCTGAAGTTGTCCAGGTGACTTTCGATCCGGGGGTGATCGGGTATGGTGAACTACTGAAAATCTTCTTCAGCATTCACGATCCCACCACGCCTGACCGGCAAGGTGCCGACGTCGGACCGCAGTACCGGTCGGTAATCTTCTACCATGATGAGAGTCAAAAAGAAACAGCTGAACGAGTCATTGCAGAGCTCACTGCAGAGAAAATCTGGGTTGACCCAATCGTTACCCGGGTAGAACCTCTCCAGGAGTTCTTTGTTGCCGAGGAATACCACCAGGAATATTTCAAACGCAATCCTTACCAGGGATACTGCCAAGTGGTGATCGCTCCCAAGGTGACAAAATTCCGCAAGTCTTTTGCAGAGAAATTACGCACCTAGTTCGCAATTCATTTGCTTATTCAATTACAGGAAGCCCCGGAAATGGCTTTCATTTCCGGGGCTTACCAAATCCTCCCCAAATTCATTCTCTGGAGGAGCAATAATTTGGGGTACGGGTCAGTTGATTTGCCCCTGCAATCGTGTGACCACAGCCAATTTAATTCGCAATTACTACCTTTCCAAACGGGATTGCCAAGATTTCAGGTGGCGGCGTGGGGGCGGAGCAGTTTCAGCCAATCCCAGCCCAGCTTCGTTTTTCTGGCTGGTTTTTCAACCACTTCATTTTCTCTCGAACTCAAGCTATACAATTCCCTGGATTTCCGCGCTTCCCTTTCCAGCCGGTTACGGTTCTGCCGTTCAAATTCCGCTCTGACTACAAAATTACTATTTGGCAGCATGTCCATCACTCCTTCCTTCTAGAAACGACTTAACTGTTAACAGTGTAGCAAGATTTCAAATCTCGGTCAGTAATCCAGGTAATTGTGAAATTACCAATCGATCTATGAAATTACTGTGAAGTACATCACCCCTGGAATGTGAAAAGAATGGGAAACACCCAATTCATGACCGGTTGATCACCTCTCAAACATGAGATACCTGGATGCAGAACAGGTATCGGAAATACACTGGGAGTATTATCTTGTGAAAGGGTAGTTGAATAGCAATTTCGATCCGGTACATGGGGATCGGAAAATGAATTAACTTTGAGAAAAATTCCACTTATCCAGCTTTCCCCCAATATAAAAGGAGAAATCCGGTAAAATAAATCTCAATGGACAAGCGAGAACAGATTCTGGAAGCGATCGCAGCCCAGGAAGGGCTGCGAGGTACGCTGGATGACCATATTATAGATGCCACCATTGCCGCCCTGCAAAACCAGCTGCATGACTTGGATCGCTTCCCTGAACAACAACGCAAGCAGATTACGGTACTCTTCATGGATATCGTTGGTTCTTCCAAAATTGGGCTGCACCTTGACCCTGAAGATACCTTGGATATCATGGATAGCGCGCTGAAATTTCTCGGCGAACCTGTCCAGGAGCATGGCGGTCGGATCACTCGCTACATGGGTGATGGATTTAAGGCTGTTTTCGGAGCACCAATGGCGCAGGAAAATGACCCCGAAATGGCAGTGCGCGCCGGGCTTATGATTCTAGAACGCACCCAGGAGTATGAAAAACAGTTGCAGGCAGATTGGGGTATTGAGCGTTTCCAGGTGAGGATAGGTATTAATACCGGCATGGTTGCCCTGGGGGGGCTCACAGAAGGCGAAGATACCATCATGGGCAGTACAGTCAACCTGGCTGCCAGGATGGAGAGCGCTGCCCTACCGGGAAATCTGCTGATATCACAGCACACCTTCCAGCATGTGCGCGGCCTTTTTGAGGTTGCCCCCCTCGATCCGATCACCGTGAAAGGTTTTGACCATCCAGTTGCTGTCTACATCGTTAATCATCCCAAGCCTCGCGCTTTCCGTAAGCTTGTCCGTGGCCTTGAGGGTATCCATACTCGCATGGTTGGCAGGGATACCGAGTTCAAGTACCTGCAGGATTCTTTCTATACTGCCCAGGAGGAAGGGGAAGGCCAGGTGGTGACCATCATCGGTGAAGCCGGGGTCGGCAAATCCCGCTTGCTTGGAGAATTCCTGGATTGGTTAGCAGAACTCAGAAACCCTGTGAGTATCTTTCAGGGACAGTCAATGCTGGAAACACGACATGTGCCTTATGGTTTACTCAAGGATTTATTTTCCTCCCATTTTCAGGATCCGAATTCAGACGAGAATTGGCCAGCTCAGCGAGATGTGGAAATGGGTCTCAACCAGATTTTTGGGTTTGATCGATCTGGAGAGATGCGCAGCCACATTATCGGACAGCTGCTTGGATATGACTACAGCACCAGTCCTCACCTCAGAGGCCTCCTGGAGGATGCACAACAGCTGCGCAACCGGGCAGTTAATTACCTGGCAGAATACTTCCAGGCTTTGAGCCGGAAAAAACCGGTGGTAATTTTCCTAGAGGATATCCACTGGGCGGATGACAGCACCCTGGATATCATCGACCAGCTGGGGAGTGAAACCGCGAATATTCCTCTGGTCATTTTCTGTCTGGCGAGGGAGCGCTTATTTGAACGCCGTCCTTATTGGGGTGAGGCTCAATCCTTCCACACCCGCATACACCTGAAACCTTTGTCCAAACGCCAGAGCAGGCTGCTATTAGCCGAGATTCTCAATAAGGTTCCAGAAATACCAAATGACTTACGCGAGCTGGTCATTAGTGGATCGGAAGGAAATCCTTATTACATTGAGGAATTAATCAAAATGCTGATCAGCGAGGGGGTTATCACCAAACACGCTGAGCATTGGCAGGTGGAACCAGATAGACTGGCAGAGATCCATATCCCGCCCACGTTGATGGGAGTCCTGCAGGCACGTCTGGATGGACTGCCAGTATATGAGAAAATCACCCTCCAGACAGGTTCAGTTATTGGACGAAACTTTTGGGACCAGGCAGTCCGCTATATCACGAATTCATCTTCCCCAGATGTACAGGACCTGCAGGCAATCAGCAAACAGCTGGACTCCCTGCGCAGCAGGGAAATGGTTTTCCGCCGGGAAGCTTCAGAATTCCCCAATTCAATTGAATACAGCTTTAAACACAGCCTGCTACGAGATGTAGCTTACGAGAGTGTTTTGAAGAAAAATCGGAAGGTTTACCACAAGCTGGTAGCTGACTGGCTGATCGGTATTTGCGATCAAAAACTGGAGGAATATTCAGGTTTGATCGCAAAACATCTCGAGAATGCCGGTGAGAACGAACGCGCTTTCCATTTTCTGCAATTAGCAGGAGAACGAGCGACCAGACAATATGCAAATGAAGAAGCGATAGCTTATTTCACCAGGGCATTGGCGATATATTCACACCCAGATGGAAAAGACGAGTCTGATAGTAAGCACCTGCAAAGTCTTCATGAGAGCCTGGGGAATATCTTCTCACTAAGCGGAAAACACGCCGCCTCTCGGAAAGAATTCCAGCAAGCCATGGCATTAATTCCTGGTGACGAGTTGCTGGAATTAGCCCGGCTACAGCGAAAGATCGCCACAACCTGGCAGGATGAAGGGAACTATGACCAATCTGACCAGGCATTCGCAGCTGCTGAAGACCATTTAGGTCCAGAACCATTAAAACCTGTGGACACTTGGTGGCAGGAATGGATCGCTATCCAGATCAGCCGCCTGGATGGTTATTATGCCCGAGCAGATACCTCCAAGATAATTTCGCTGGTTGAAAAAGTACAGCCCATCGTCGAACGATTTGGAACCCCTCAGCAGCATGCAGCTTACTTCTCAGGTCAAGCACGAATGTACTTTCGGCGGGATCGTTATACAGTTACAGATGAACTCCTGGAGGTTAGCAGAAAATTGGTTTCCATATCCCAGGATATTGGCGACAAGCAACGGCTATGTGATGCCCATTTCGAATTTGGATTCACCACTCTTTGGTACGGAGATCTTGAATTGGCGGAGGAACAAATATTATTAGCATTATCTTTAGCAAAGGAATGCAGTAATTTATACAGCCAGACTCTCTGCAACACATACCTAACTATCCTCTACCGCCAGAGGAGGGATTTACCGCACACCGAGGAGTATATTCGCCAAAGTATTTCGACAGCTACCGATCGGAACATGATTAATTATCTTGCTACTGCCCGAGGAAACCAAGCCTGGTTTGCCTTTTACCAGGGGAAATTTGACCAGGTAGAAGATTTCGGACAGCAAGCGCTTAAATTATGGTCGCAAGTTCCTTTCGTTTACCCATTCCAATGGACTGCTCTATGGCCGTTAATCGCTGTCGCAGTGGAAAAAAACGATTATGAACGCGCTGTCCATTACGCGGGAGGGTTGCTTGCTCCAGATCAACAATGCCTGCCCGGAAATCTCGCAGAGGTTTTGCAGGCAGCGATTGACTCCTGGCAAAAGGAAGGAAGTTATGCAATAAAGACTGATTTTCAACGAGCACTGCAATTGGCAAGTGAATTTAATTTACTTTAATTCGAAAAGGAGCAGACATGGCAAATCATGAAAACCTTGAGGTGGTGCAGCGGTTCCTCCAGGAAGGGGATTTGACAGCTATAATGGAAGATGCTGAATTTTTTGATTTCAACCTATCAGAACCTATCCTGGGCAGCCAGGCAATCAGCAACTATATCTCCAAGCATTACAACCACTGGTTTCGGGATGGAGGAGCAGAGTTCACCAACATCGTGACCAGTGAGAGATGCGTGGTGATGGAGTTCACCTTCCGTGGTATACACCAAGCAGAATGGCAGGGCATTCCAGCCACAGGCAAAGCGGTTGAAATCCCTATGTGCGTAATTTATGACCTGGAAAAAGGGAAAATTACTCAAGGCAGGTTGTACTATAACGGAGCTTCCATGCTGAGACAGCTCAGCATCCAGGTGCAGGCGGGTTCTTGAGTCTTGATTGAAGATCGTCGATTGTTACAATTTCCCAGTTTTCGGAATTTATCATTATCCTATTTATGAACCTTTATTGTGGATTGGTAGAGGCTTTATTGTGACTAATTTACAGGGTTGGAATTAAAGTTATGATGAAATGATAATTTCATTGCGAGTTGACTTTGTCCGAGAACAGACGGATTTACAATTTTATAGGATTGATGCAATCACACTTATTTGCAACGATCATGGGGAGAATTGATACCGGTATTTTCGTGAGCATCTGTTTTTTTTCTATTAAGTCCTGAAATCGAAACTTCTATTCTTCATACCATAGTTATCAACTCACTAACAATTTAATCGAGGTATTTTGTGGTTAAAGATAGGTGGGCAAGATGAATGCTATCTCTACCCACACCATCCAGGGCTACCAGGATGGCGCTGCCCGCTTGTGGGACGCTGATCCTGATGAACTGGTTTGCATGATCAGCGGTTAGACCCGGGCCAAAGCCATTGCCTGGTCTCCAGATGGAAAATTGGCGACAGTAAATGCAGCGGATGGATTAATCCCCACCTGGGAACAAATTACTGGTTGAATTACCTTATCCAGAGGTTTATTTGTTCGGCGTCAGTTGGTCACCGGATGAGAAGATAATTTATACCGTCAACGGTGAAGGCACTGCGCGGGCTTTTGATGTTGCCACAGGCAAGGAACTGCTGATCTACAAGGTGGGAGGTTGGGCCAATGCAGCCCTCTCTCTAGATGGAAATCAATTTTTCGTCTATTCAGGTGAAGTCGTTGGTTACGTGTTTCCCACATGGGATACCATCGACGACCTGGTCGCTTACGCCAGGGAGTGCTGTGTAATGCGCGTGCTGACCCCTGAAGAATGCCAAGAGTTCGGCCTGCCACCCAATGAATAAGTAGGACGGATTTCTCAATGCCCCAATTTCAATGTCATTCTGAGCCAGAGGCGAAGAATCCCTTCAGCTCACATTCAATATTTCATTGGAGAAGCATTCAGGATGATCAAATCCGTGAAACTTCCCCACCCAACCATAATCCGGGGAACCCCTTCTGGCTCATCCTGCAGCAGTTTTGGTAGATATCTAGGGATGAATTTCTAGAGCTCTTATCACCCTACTATGCAACCCACATCACAAATTCTCATCATAACTGACGAATTCAACCAAGTTTCCCTCCGGGTCTGGAATATACATCGAGCGTACATGAATCCAACTGTGTTCGGCAACTAGCAATTTCAACCCTAACCCTTCCAAACGCTCTTTCTCTTTTTCGAAATCCTCAAGATCGACATTGAGAGCAATATGGTGCAGGGTTGAAGTTTCAGGATTCAGCTGGCTTGATTTATTCTCAAGGAAGGTGCGTTCCTTGGCAGCAAAGAGCGCCAGGTTTTGGGTGTGTCCACCGTACCCTTCTGCGATCTTGAAGAAAACATAATTTTCTTCTCGTCGTAGAACCTGGAGTCCGACTACTTCTTCGTAAAATTTTTGCATCATATCGAGGTCCTGGACGCGGATTGAGACTTCCCCTAATCCTTTTACCCGGCTGGTTGGTTCATTCATAATTGCTCCTTATGGTGATGACACATTCGCGCCACATCTCAACAAAACTGGCATACAGAGCTGGGTAAGCTGGTTTTGTGTAAAAAGTTCCTGTTGGCAAGTAATATATATTTGGTTCACTCAAACAAGGAATTGACCATCCCGGTAAACCACCTCCCCGTCCACCAAGATTTCGGAATCCTGACGCAGGTCGCAAATCATGTCCCAGTGAATATCGCTCTTATTCTGACTGCCGGTCTCCGGGTAGCCCGCGCCCAACGCCATGTGGAAAGTGCCGCCGATTTTCTCATCAAAGAGGATGCTCTTGGTGAAGCGGTCTATCTCGAAGTTGGTGCCGATGGCAAACTCCCCTACATAGCGCGAACCGGCATCCGTGTCGAGCATCTTCAAAAGGTATTCTTCGTTTTCACTGGCGCTGGCTTCGACTACCTTTCCATTTTCAAACCCTAATTTGATCCCATCCACGATACGACCTTGATACATGGCGGGATAAGTGTAGTTCACCCAACCGTTTACGGAATCTTCAACCGGACCGGTGTAAATTTCACCATCTGGCATGTTGTGTTCGCCACAGGCATTTTTAAATACCCGGTTTTTGATGGAGAGCGAGAGATCGACATGGGGTCCGCGCAGTTCCACACGATCATGACCCTGGATGTAGTTTACGAGCCGCTCCTGGTTGGATTTCACGCCTTGCCAGTGGGCAACCGGGTCCGGTGTATCCTCAACGGCGTGCATGGCGCGATAGACAAAATCCTCGTACTCCTGGTAGCCCATGCCAGCCTCCATGGCGTAGGCATTGGTTGGGAAAATAGTGCTCACCCAGCGCAGAGATTTATCCGCACCTCGTCTGAGCTGCGCCTGTATCAGCGAGAACAGTGCTTTTTGTCGCTGTGCCTGGCGCATTGGATCGATGGAGGCCAAAGCGCGGGTATTTGATTCAGCCCTGATCTTGATCAACACATCAAATTGCTCGAAGGCCATCTTGTGAAACAATGGCACAAATTCGAGCTGCTCATCTCTCGCAGATTTAAAATACAATTCATCCTGTCCCTGAAAATCCATCAAGATATGCGGATACCCACCTCTTTCCAACGTTAAGGAGAATAATTCTTTCACCAGCGGTTCAGCTCGGGTAGTAGTGGTAATCGCCACTTTATCACCTGTCCGCACCTGGGTGGAATGATCGATCAGAATCTGTGCAAATTTTTTTATACGAGTATCAGTCAAGGTATTCTCCGGTATCGATTATTGTCGCTGAATCTGAGAAATTATATCACCCACCCCCACCTACCGCTGAATGGAGAATAAAGGATAAAAAAACATTTCGAGATAAATCAACGCCTTTTCCCGAACTTGCGGTATACTGTTTGGGAATATTTTAAGGTTCGAAACTCATTAAAGCACCCGATTATTCCATGAAACAAGTCGTGCAAAACCTTCGTTCGGGAGAGACGATGGTGGTCGAGGTACCAACCCCGATCGCCCAGCCCGGTATGGCCCTGGTAAGAACAGCGGCATCCCTGGTCTCACCTGGAACCGAACGCATGCTGGTCGATTTTGCAGGAAAATCTCTACTGGGAAAAGCGCGTTCCAGGCCAGATCTGGCCAAACAGGTGATCGATAAAGCCCGCCGGGAAGGGATCCTCACCTCGATTGAAGCTGCCTTTAACCGCCTCGACGAACCTATGCCCCTCGGATATTCCTCCGCAGGGACGATATGCGGTGTGGGTGCAGGGTTGAAGGGTTTCAAAGTTGGGCAGCGCGTCGCCTGCGCAGGAGGAGGTTATGCCGTGCACGCCGAGTATGCCCTGGTGCCGCAAAATCTGCTCGCCGCGTTACCGGATAACGTGAGTTTTGATTCTGCCGCCTTCACCACTTTAGGTGCAATCGCGCTGCACGGTTTCCGTCTCTCCGAAGCGAAAGTCGGTGAACAAGTTACCGTCATCGGCTTGGGTTTGATCGGATTGTTGTCAGTCGCCATTGCCAACGCCGCTGGCTGCAGGGTGCTGGGGATCGATCTCGATCCACAACGGGTCTCGCTGGCTGAGCAAATGGGCGCGAAACTGGCAGTCTCCAGGGAGGAAGCCGAAACCGCTGCCCTGGGCTTCTCCCGCGGCCATGGCAGTGATGTGCTTCTCATCTGCGCGGATACCCCTTCCTCGGATCCAGTCGAGCTGGCTGGTTTAATCGCCCGGGATAGAGCTAAAGTTGTCGCCACCGGGGCAGTCGGGCTGGAGATCCCCCGCAAGGTTTATTACGAAAAAGAATTATCCTTCATCAATTCCCGGTCCTACGGACCCGGACGCTATGACCCGCGATATGAAGAACAGGCTCAGGATTATCCCATCGGTTATGTACGCTGGACAGAAGGGCGCAACCTGGAATCTTTCATCGATTTAATGGCCAACGATCGGCTGGATGTCCAGCCGTTGATCACCCACCGCTATCCTGTTGACCAAGCCCCGCAAGCATTTCAAATGATCAGCGGGAATACTAACCAGCATTACATGGGAGTTCTGCTGACCTACGCTTCGCTCGAAACGACCAAGGCTGAATCAGCTTTACCTGGAATTGAACAACATACGGTTCACAGGCTATCCAGGGAGCAGCAAACCGGCCCTGGTCAAGATAAAATCCATCTGGGGCTTTTAGGGGTCGGGAATTTTGCCACTGCAGTGATGCTGCCTGCGGTGCAGAGTATTGAGGAGATCGCTTTTACTGGTGTTGCCTCAGCCAGCGGTCTTTCTGCTCAAAATGCTGCTAACAAATATCACTTTCAGTATGCCACTACGGACGAGACCAGAATCATTGCGGATAAGGCTATAAACACAATCGCCATCCTCACTCGCCACAACCTGCACGCCCAACAGGTTGTGGCCTCCTTAAAAGCCGGAAAACATGTTTTTTGTGAGAAACCCCTGGCGATCACCTCCGAGACCCTCGATGAAGTTTTCAATGCACTGGATGAAATACACGACCAGTCCCAGCTCCTGATGGTTGGATTCAACCGACGCTTTGCACCTCTCAGCGAGAAACTCGAAGGGTTCATTGGTGGACTCCAGTTGCCATTGATGGCCACATACCGGGTCAATGCGGGCCCTTTACCCGCATCTCACTGGCTGAATGATTTATCCCAAGGCGGCGGCAGGATCATCGGGGAAGCATGCCATTTCATCGATTACCTGACCTTCCTAACCGGACAATCCCCAAGCGCGGTCACGGCTTTTGCCCTCGAGAATGAAGGCCAGTTCCAGGAAGATAATGTACACATCACCCTCACCTATCCTGATGGTTCGGTAGGATCCGTAATCTATGTTTCTAGCGGGGACAAAAGCTTTCCCAAAGAACGCCTGGAAGTGTTTTCCGCGGGTAGGATCGCGGTCTTGGATGATTTCCGCAAGTTAGAGCTGGTAGAAAATGGAAAGCGCAGGGTTCACCAATCACGCCTACAACAAAACAAAGGGCACAGAGCTGCGTGGCAGGCTTTTGCTAACGCGATCGTTCAAGCAGGTCGCCCTCCTATACCGTATGATCAGCTTTACGGCGTAACCCTAGCCGGTATATGTGCGGTTCAAGCGCTCAGATCAGGATCAACCGTGCCTATTCCTGGGCGAAAATTCGCATGACCAGTAACAAGATTGACCCAATCTCGCTTGAAATCCCGGGTGCCCATGGACACCGGGTGGACAACAAGTTCTATCAGCACGAGGAAGCAGTAGATAAATTTGCTGTAATCTTCCCAGGTCTAGGTTACACATGCGATAAACCTATGCTGTATTACACAAGCAAACTGCTTTTGGCGCGGGGATATGATGTTCTTCAATTGTGGACCGACTATAATGATCCTGCATTCGACGAGTTGCCCAGGGCTGAACAAACTTTCCAATTGATTGAGGATGGCAAAGCACTGCTGGCTGCAGGTCTCCAGGTAAAGAACTATTCAAACCTGCTCCTGGCGGGAAAGTCATTGGGTACCTTGACAATGACCTTCATCATCAGCGAGGATCTGCGTTATTCCAGCGAGAAAACCATCTGGTTTACCCCACTGATGCATTTACCCCCTGTTTCCCGGGCAATTCTCGATTTGTCAGGTAAAGCCTTTGTAGCAGGCAGCGACTCCGATCTCACCTATGAATCCCAGGCTGTTGCTGACCTTCAATCCAATACCAATGTGACCACATTGACTATTCGCCAAGCTAATCACAGCCTGGAAATTCCGGGAGATCCAATTCGCTCAATCCAGATCATCAGCCAAGTAATGGCCCAGCTGGCTGCCTTTTTATCCTGATAACTCCCAAATTGTCACTCAAGTGTCACTCACTAACCGTATCACTCTCTCAATAAAAGCTTTACAAGAACTCGGGATACCGCAAATCGCGTTGTACACCTATTACCAGTTTGGATTACGAAGTGGTTTGTTTCGGCGCTACACACCCGCGCAAGAACCAGCAGGACTAATGAATACTAAGACGCTTGAAATCTCAAACGGATTGGTAAGAATTCCTCATCGGGTAACGCTCGTTGAAGTGATCGGTGAAAATGCTTCCTCACTATTAGCTGAAGCGAATGAAATTGATAAAGGCAAATTTAGGTTCTTTGGAGGGCCACCGCAGGATTTTAATTTTCTGGTTCCACTCCCGCTTGAGCATTGGACAAAAATCGCCCTGGATCATGAAAAATCCGGCGTAGAAGATATCAAGTACCTTTGGGAGCCAGCTCGATTTACCTGGGCTTATATTTTGGCAAGAGCTTACATGTTGAGCGAGGACGATAATTTTGCAGAGATCTTCTGGCGTGAATTTGAGGCTTTCGTGGATATCAACCTGCCCAATTTAGGCCCGAATTGGGTTTCCAGCCAGGAAGTCGCTTTTCGGTTAATTGCTCTTGTCTTTGCATTTCAAGTTTTCCATAAATCAAAGGCCAGCTCAATGGAAAGGATTGAGCGGTTGGGTCTTACCATCGCGCACCACGCCACGCGCATTCCACCAACACTGGTTTACGCTCGAGCCCAGAATAACAACCACCTGTTAGGTGAAGCGGCTGGATTGATCACAGCAGGCCTGAGCATTGCCGACCATCCAAAGGCCAAACAGTGGCAAGATCTTGGCTGGTACTGGTTCAACCGCGCTTTGCAAACACAGATCTCGACAAGTGGAACCTATATCCAGCATAGCACCAACTACCACCGCCTGATGCTGCAGATTGCACTTTGGGTATTTAACTTGCGGCCTGAATTTCCAAGAGAAACATTGGACAGGTTGGCAATCGCCACACGTTGGCTCTCAACAATGCTTGATCCACAGACTGGACGCGTACCTAACCTAGGTCACAACGATGGAACATACCTACAGCCACTGACCAGCTGTTCATACCATGATTATCGCCCAGTCGTACAGGCTGCCTCCCTGGCATTCCTTGGTGAAACACTGTATCCAGCTGGCCCCTGGGATGAACTTCCTTTGTGGTTGGGTATCTCTGATCAAGATGATTTCTCACCCGGAGATTCAAACGATCGACAGCCTTTGCTCGAGCTTCACAGCGTCCCGGAATCTCACGTGCTGGTCCGGAATCCAGCGGTACAATCCTGGGCTCTGCTGAGAACAGCCCGCTTCCATGCCCGACCCGCACACGCCGATCAGCTTCACCTTGACCTATGGTGGCGGGGACTCAACATCGCCCAGGATGCCGGCACGTATCTCTACAACGCTTCCCCTCCATGGGATAATTCGTTCGCTCGAACCGGGGTCCATAACACGCTGATCATTGATAACCTGGAACAGATGACACCCGCAGGCAGATTCCTGTGGCTAAATTGGGCTCAAGTGGATGTTTTGGAAGAGAAATTGGCTGAGGACGCAAGGTCGATCAACCTGGTTGCCGAACACGACGCTTATCGCCATCTGGGTCTGATTCACCGCCGATCTGTGTCCATCGAGCTTTCAGGAACATGGGTCATCCATGATCAGATCGTGCACCAAGGGATTGGGAAAATGCGAAACCCTGGAGGGAATACGAGTTCGCATCAGACATCGAAAAACACCTATCGAGTCCGACTCCACTGGTTGCTTCCCGATTGGTCCTGGGAACTCGGTGAAAACGATACTCCCGATCAGAGATCCTTACGCATCCGCTCACCTCATGGATGGATCGGTCTGCAAGTTGAAGTAAGGACCGGGAACACGGACCACCAAGCAGAGCTACCTTTAATTCAACTTGTCCGGGCTGGTGAATCTCTGCTGGATTCGAGTTCGGTTCCACTAACTTCGGGGTGGGTTTCTCCGACTTATGGGTATAAAATTCCAGCTCTATCATTCTCTGTTGAGTTCGTCTCCCAGCTACCGATGGCATTCGAAAGCCGCTGGGATTTTCCCGCAGATTCTTGAGGCGACCCAGCTGCAAGATAGACCTTCAACCCTACGCTCAACGATTTCATGCACATCCTTCTAATTCACCAAGCATTTGCTACTGTTGCCGAACCTGGCGGTACCCGTCACCACGAGATCGCCCGCTATTTAAGTGCCCGCGGACACAAGGTCACCATCATCGCGAGTCCCATCAGCTACTTAACCGGGGATATATCCCAGGGAGAAGATCCCCAGGAGCCTGAACAAACCGCTGTGGCGGGGATCAGGATCATCCGCGCCTATACCTACCCGGCTCTTCACCGCAGTTTTATCCACCGTGTTTTCAGCTTCCTTTCCTTCATGATCACGTCTTTCTTTATCGGATTGTCAGTCAGGGAGGTTGACCTGGTATGGGGAACCTCACCTCCAATCTTTCAGAGTATTACGGCATGGCTCCTGGCACGTCTGAACAACACCCCATTCCTGCTTGAAATTCGCGATCTATGGCCGGCTTTTGCCATCCAGGTTGGCGTCCTGCGGCAGCCTTTTCTCGTCCGTGCCTCCGAATGGTTGGAAAAATTCCTCTACCAGCATGCGGATAGGGTCATCGTAAATTCTCCAGGCTTTATTGATCATGTGACCGCTCGTGGGGCAGGTAAAGTGGATGTGGTTCCCAATGGCGCGGATACCCAGATGTTCGATCCCCAGGCGAGGGGAGAAGACTTCAGGCAGGAGAATCAAATTCAGGACAAGTTTATTGCCCTCTATGCTGGCGCTCACGGACTTTCGAACGATCTCGGGGTGGTTTTAGAAGCAGCTCAAAAACTAGAAGATAGAGAGGAAATACTAATCCTCTTGCTTGGAGATGGAAAAGAAAAACCAGCCTTGCAGGCTCGGGCGAAGGCAATGCAGTTGAGGAATGTAAAGTTTCTCCCACCTATTCCAAAGATGAAGATCCCTGCTGCCCTGGCAGCAGCCGATGCTTGTATCGCCATCTTAAAACCCATACCGCTATATGGCACAGTTTATCCAAATAAAGTCTTTGATTATATGGCTGCCGGTAGACCAGTAATCCTAGCCATGCAAGGTGTGATCCAGGAAGTGATTGAATCTGCCGGAGCAGGAATTCCAGTGCTCCCTGGAGATCCTGCCTCCCTCGAAAGTGCGATCCGCCACCTGGCTGATCACCCTGAATTGAGAGCTCAGATGGGTTCTGATGGCCGGGAATATGTGCTTACCCACTTTGACAGGCCTGCACAGGCTGAAAAATTTATAAAAATCCTGGAAAATATGATCGAGTTGAATAAGGTATAATCCATCGCGTGGGAAAACCAGTTGCTCCCGAGGATCTATCAGCCGAAGACCTTCGCCGCCTGCTCGTGGAAAAAAGACGGGAATCGCGCCGAGACCGTCTCGAGCGTTATCGTCGTACAGGCAGGGTTGTGCTTGTTGCTCCGGATATCGATGGTTCCTCCCTAGAAGACATGCGAAGCGGTAAAGTGGACGATTCCTCCGCTGATGAAACCACAGCAACATCCACGAATCGCAAGCGGATTCTCGACGGTGTGCTTCTGTTCGTGGAAATTTTGGCTGTAGTCGGCTTGATTCTCCTGCTTTTTAACGGCATTAACATGATGCGCGATTTGAATGATGAAGTTGCGGTTGCCTTGGAACAGCCAACCCTGACCCCCACGCCGTTAATCGTTTCTGTTGTTTTACCTTCCGGACATACGCCACCAACTTCTCCAGAGGGTGCCCGACCAAATGAAGCTGAAATTCCCCAACATCTCAGACCGTTGGTACAATCATTATCAAATATCCCCATCCCAACCGCAGGACCTGAACAAGCCTCCCGCATTCAAATCCCTGCTATAGGAGTAGATGCACCTATTGTCCAAGGCGATGGATGGGAACAATTGAAAAAAGGTGTTGGTCAGCATATTGGTACAGCAAATCCCGGTGATGCAGGTAACCTCGTTCTTTCCGCACATAACGATATCTTTGGAGAGATTTTTCGTGATCTAGACCGCTTACGCCCGGGAGACGAAGTGACAATCTACACTAACCAAAGGTCATATAGATATATCGTTAGCGAGAGCATAGTGGTAGAACCGACACAAGTCGATGTCATGGAGAGTACTACCCAACCAACTTTAACCCTCATTTCATGTTATCCTTACCTGGTTGATGATCAACGCATCGCCATCACTGCCCGTCTTGAATCAAATAATTAATTCTTGGAGTCTAAATCTTAACATGAGCAAGCAGAGAAAAATCAAAATTCAATCCAGGATGAGTTCGTCAAATTCTGGTTCCAGCACTCCCAGATTACCAGATAATTTCAATCCCGATTACAGCTATGTAAAACAAGACCTGCGTAATATTGGAATTCTCGCTGGCATATTCATCGCCTTTCTGGTTATTTTATCTTTCTTTATCTAATCGATTCTAAATGTCTATCTTGGAGCTATAGTCACAAGGCTTACAAGATAACCGGTTCCTGGTGAATTGGGGTTATGAAAAACTATTGGGCGAGACTGATTGTGAGGTTCGATCGACATGAGTGATTCAACCTCCCCTCCATCTTCACCTGCATGGAGTTCGGGCACCAAACTCATCATAGGGCTGACTTTTGTCGCAATATTGGCAGCCTTTTTAATTTACTTCCGCTCGATTATCGGCCCACTTCTTCTGGCAGTCATCCTGGCTTATGTTTTACATCCCTTAGCAGCGATATTGAGTCAGAAAACTCACCTCAACTGGCGCTGGTCAGTAAATATTGTTTTCTTTGTATTTGTTCTCATCCTGCTTGCGATTCTCACCGTGTCTGGTTTTGCAATCGTTCAACAGATGCAGAGCCTGGTTGGTGTCATTACCACTTTTACCGTCAACCTTCCAGATTTTGTCGAACAAATTTCTTCACAAATCTACAGCATCGGTCCTTATCAATTTGGATTGAATCAATCGGAGCTGCAACCAGCAGTCAACCAAGTACTGGATACCTTGCAGCCAGTTTTGGGAAGGTTTGGCTCGGTGCTGAGCTCTTTCGCCACAGGCGCGCTGGTCACCCTGGGATGGGGGATGTTCGTGGTTGTTATCTCTTATTTCCTGCTCGCCCAGACAGGGCAAGTTACGGATGAAATGATCGACATCGACATCCCGGGATACAACGACGATATCAGGAGAATAAATTCAGAGTTTCGTAGGATCTGGAATGTATTCTTACGCGGTCAAGTGGTCATTTTTATTCTGGCGATCATCCTTTATTCGATCCTGCTTGCCGTACTTGGCGTTCGCTATACATTAGGTATCGCCATATTGGCAGGCATCGCCAGGTTTATACCATACGTCGGTCCGTTCATTGTTTGGATTGTAACTGCGCTAGTGGCATTCTTTCAGAGTTCCAACTATTTCGGGTTGGAACCGTGGGTCTATGCAATAATGGTTGTTGGAACGTGTTTAATTCTCGACGCCATTCTTGATAACCTCATTGTGCCCAGATTCCACGGCGATACACTGGGTTTGCACCCGGCGGCTGTATTGGTCGCGGCATTGATTGCTGCGAGGTTAATCGGATTCGTAGGGTTAGTGCTTGCTGCCCCGGTGCTCGCTTCCATGGTCCTGATCAGCCGCTACTTCATCAGCAAGATGCTGGATCAAGATCCATGGCCATCTAATGATGAGGAATCCCAGGGAGCAGGTCTTACTTGGGTAGATTTTGTGAATAAACTTTGGAACCGCAGAAAAACCAACGCCTACTCCGAAGAGCCCACGGCAGAACTCTCCCAACCAGAGAAAGATAATTAATTTTTTAACCGACCACATTCGCCAGGTGGAACAATTTCACGCGCAGATTTAACTGGTCAAATCAATGGCCTGTCGTATTATGAATTCACGTCTTTACCCTCTGCTTATAAAGGCTGCCTAAGCTTCACCCTGCGGATTGGTGAAACTGCATTGATAGCAGCTACTTCCATTTCTGTCAGCTGGCAGCGCTCCAATTTCCGCAAGGTAATTTTTTCAATACCTCGCAATAAGGTAGGTAGCATTTCAGGTTTAAACCATCCTTCAGCAGAATTCCCCTCTGTTCAAGTCCTTCTATCTCTTCATCAATAATCAAAAGACGCATTGCTAGTTAGCACCAATTGACTTGATGACCAGCCGTGTTTCATCGATCTCATCACGACACGAAACAAATTCTTGCAGTAAGTTATTTCCTTCATTTTGGCATCTTGCTTTTTTCTAGAGTTCAAAAGATATATTTCAACCAAATATAAAACACCCGAAATTCTTCGGGTGTATAAATTCCTATACGCACAACCTTCTCGGGGTTTGAGGTTTAGATATCCGCCTGACCATACAAATTTTTCCGGATTTCGATCACCTGGCGTCTTAACCGATCATCCCTTTCGAGTAAATCAGCGATTTTATCACAGCCATACATGATCGTTGTATGGTCGCGACCCCCCAGTGTCTCCCCGATCAATGGGAGAGAGATATTCGATTCTTCCCGAAGGAGATACATGGCGACCTGCCGGGGTAGGGCGACCTCACGGGACCGATCACGACTTAACATGCGATCGAGGTGTACTCCAAAAGCATCCGCAACCGATTGCACTACCTCCTCGGGTTCAACTTTGCTGCGCCGCGGTAGCAAATCAACAAGCGCGGTTTCGACAAGTTTAGGCGTCATCGGTAATCCGCTCAAGTCGACAAATGCCACTACCCGGGTTAACGCGCCCTCCAATTCACGAATATTGGATTGGACACGCCGGGCGATTACCTCGATGATCTCACTGGGCACAACTCTGCCCGCTCGCTCTGCTTTAGATCGTAAAATGGCCATCCGGGTTTCAAAATCTGGTGGTTGCAGGTCAGCTGCCAGCCCCCACTCGAAGCGCGAGCGCAGTCTTTCTTCCAGGGTGATCAATGCCTTTGGAGGGCGATCGGATGAAATGATGATCTGCTTATCTTGCCCATGGAGGGTGTTGAATGTGTGGAAAAATTCCTCTTGGGTAGATTCCTTACCGGCGATAAATTGGATGTCATCGATCAATAAAATGTCAATCCGACGATATTTTTCACGAAAGGCTTGCGTTTTATGGGTGCGAATAGCATTGATCAAATCGTTGGTGAATTCTTCCGAGGAGACATATAAAATTTCCTGCCCTCTTGATGCGCTTAGATTACCAATCGCATGCAACAAATGAGTCTTTCCCAGACCCACACCCCCATAGAGAAAGAGTGGGTTGTATGCTTGGGCTGGATTCTCGGCAACAGCCAGAGAAGCAGCGTGGGCAAGCCGGTTGCTGGCTCCAACGACGAAGTTCTCAAATGTATACCTGGCGTTCAGAGTCTGGTTTGTGGGAGAATTGATCTCTCTGGCTTCAACGGATTGAGGGGAGGGCTCAACATTTGACTCCAGTTCCTGCTCCTGCCAGACGATGAAGCGTACGGTCACCGTCCGATTCATCATACCGGTAAGAATGCGAGTGACCGTGCTGGAGAGTCGGCTTGTTAACCAATCCCGGGCGTATGCATTGCGTACACTGAGAATGAATAAACCATCTTCATATGAGAAGTATTCCGCATCCCGTACCCAGGTATCATAAGCTGCTTTTGGCATTTCTAATTGCAGCTGACCTTGCGCCGCTCGCCAAGCTTGCTCAGCTTTCATCAATGGCATCCTCCTGCACGAAAGATAGTTTGACAATCTGCATACACCAACAATTCTCTACCAACCAAATCACTGCTCTCCACAATGAGTGGTTCAATTTATCTAAATTGTGTACTCGAGAAAACCTACCGCCTGTGGTATTTCACCCCCAGGATTGATCTTCGGATTAGACGATAGTGCATCCCTTGCGAAACCCATTCTAGCAGAGATTATCAAAAAAAATCAAGAGATTTACCCTACGGAATCCTAAAAAAAAACGAAAATTTAAGAAACAAAATGTTAAAGAAATAACGGTGTCCTTTCCAATCACGATTCAATATAACGATTAACGCTTACCACCACTTGTGGGATGCCAAATCCTGATCACCCCAATATGTGGCATAAAACTCACCGTAATCACCCCGTCAGATTTCCTGGCAGCGTAATGTTAAAACAAGATCAAGTCTTAACCTTACAAGGTATCTAACTCTGCCACAAAATTTAGTCAATGATCAGAAATGTTTTCTTTAACATTCCCCTTTTCCACTGCTTCTTTAAGATAATCAATTGCATTAATCCAATCAGGAAGAGATTCTGACAATGATCCTACAGGATGTTAACAGTTTTCTTGCATTCCTTCAGTATGATTATGGCGAATAAACGATATGAACAGGAGAAATTCAATGGCAAAAATCATAGGTATAGATTTAGGCACTACGAACAGTGTAGTTGCTGTCATGGAAGGTGGTGATCCGACCGTGATTCCAACCGCGGAAGGTACACGCTTATTATCATCTGTTGTTGCATTTAATAAAAATAATGAACGTCTGGTTGGACAAACCGCAAAGCGGCAAGCGGTTGTAAACCCCGAAAACACAATATACTCGATTAAACGATTTATGGGCCGTCGGTATGAAGAAGTCGCTACTGAAAGATCAATGGTCCCATTTGAAGTCGTTCAAGGTCCTGCGGGCGATGCCCGGGTAAACATCCCAATAATAAACAAGGAATATAGCCCCCAAGAAATTTCTGCGATGATCCTGGCAAAACTCAAATCCGACGCAGAAGCGTATCTCGGTGAACCTGTTTCCAAGGCAGTGATCACCGTACCAGCGTATTTCAATGACAGTCAGCGCCAATCAACAAAAGATGCTGGAAAAATTGCCGGCTTAGAAGTCCTTCGAATCATAAATGAACCAACTGCAGCAGCTTTAGCTTATGGTCTTGATAAAAAAGAAAATGAAACCATTCTGGTCTTCGATTTAGGTGGAGGTACATTCGATGTATCTATATTGGAGGTCGGCGATGGTGTGATCGAGGTGAAATCTACAAACGGTGATACTCATCTTGGTGGTGATGATTGGGATGAAAGAATTGTAAATTGGGTCGCGGGTGAATTCCTCAAGGATCAAGGCATAGATTTAAGAAAAGACCGTCAAGCGCTGCAGAGATTGAGGGAATCTGCTGAGAAGGCTAAAATCGAACTTTCTAGCGTGATGGAAACAGAGATAAATCTGCCATATATCACCGCCGATTCATCCGGTCCAAAACATTTACAGATGAAACTAACACGGTCGAGATTTGAACAGCTCACCGAGGACTTGATTGAGCGGCTTACAATGCCCTTCCAGGCAGCTATGAAGGACGCCAACCTTGATCAATCAAAAATTGACGAAATCGTTCTGGTTGGCGGTGCCACAAGAATGCCGATGGTGCAGGATCTGGTCCGTTCGCTGACTGACAAAGAGCCCCACAAAGGGGTTAACCCTGATGAAGTAGTGGCCATAGGCGCTGCAATCCAGGCCGGAGTCCTGGGCGGAGAAGTCAAAGATATCCTTTTGCTGGATGTCACTCCGCTTTCCCTGGGATTGGAAACTCTTGGAGGTGTAATGACGGTGCTGATCGACCGCAACACAACCATCCCGGTTAAGAAATCAGAAGTTTTTTCAACTGCCGAAGATAACCAGACTGCTGTGGATATTCATGTCCTGCAGGGAGAACGATCAATGGCGAATGACAACATGAGCCTCGGCCGGTTTCGGCTGGAAGGGATCCCACCGGCTCCTCGCGGCATTCCCCAGGTGGAAGTGACTTTTGATATCGACTCGAATGGGATTATTAACGTGACCGCAAAGGATAAAGCTACCGCAAAAGAACAAAAAGTCACCATCACCGCCTCGACCAATCTATCCCAATCAGAAATCGACAAGATGGTTAAAGATGCAATCGATCACGAAAATGAAGACCGCAAGCGCAGGGAATTAATCGAAGCCCGAAACAATGCTGACAGCTTGGCTTATCAAACTGAAAAAACGTTGAAGGAGCTTGGCGATAAAGTCCCTCTGCAAGATCGGGAGCACATCGAATCCAAGATCAAAGAGCTTCGCGAGACAATCCAAGCCGATAATCTTGAATCGATCCGCCAGCAATCCGAAGAACTGCAAAACGCTTTCCATGCAATCAGCCAGCAGATGTATGCCCAGCAACAAGCTGAATCTGGCAATAATGGTCACGGAGCGCAGAGATCCGCTGACGAAGGTGAAGATGAAGTTGTAGAAGGCGAGTTTCGAGAAGTTTAACCCCCAAGATTTTTCTCCTCTCCCCCGGTTAATCAGAAGCATCATCTGGTTGCCGGGGTTTTTTATTTTTAGTTATAATTATAGCTACCTGATGAGCTCCCAATCTTCCCTTCAAGTGAGATCTTTTATCCCTGCAGCGATCATCCTGGCAGTTATCGGCTGGGGAGGTCTCTATGCCTTATTTAATTTCACAATTCCCACTGTTGGACCGAGGTGGTTGTTCTTTTTCCTAAGCGTTCTTGCTTTATCTGGTACAGCACTTCCCTTTACCGCATTTCTGAATCAGCGCTTCCCTACAAATCCTCCAGCTTCCGCAGGCGTCGTAATTAGGGAAGCATTGTGGATTGGCATTTATTTCCCCACACTCGCCTGGCTGCAGCTGGGTAGAGTTCTAACACCCACCTTAATGCTCCTCCTGGCTGTGGGTTTGATCGCGATCGAAATCCTGCTGCGATTGAGGGAAATCAGCCAGTGGAAGCCAAAATGATATACACATCAATAGATGACTGAATTAAGGCGCATCCCATCAGTCGACCAGTTGATCAAGACGAAGCCTGTTGAGGTATACATTGATACTTACGGTCGTTCATTAACTGTGGATGCTATCCGCAGCGTATTAAATGACGTACGCTCTCATCACGCGGAGGGTGATTCCATACCCCCTGAAAAGAAGCTGATTCAACAGGTCGCAAACCGGCTTGCCAGCTGGACCATGCCGACTTTGCAGCCGGTCATAAATGCAACCGGGGTGATATTGCATACAAACCTGGGGCGCGCTCCCCTCAGCCGAGCATCAATACAGGCGGTTCAAGAGACAGCATCCACTTATAGCACCCTGGAATACCAGCTCGAACTCGGTCGTCGAGGCACACGTTCCATCCACGCAGAAAGTTATCTAAGACAATTAACTGGCGCAGACGGAGCCCTGGTAGTCAACAATAATGCAGCCGCGGTATTGTTGATTCTCACCGCCTTAGCAAAGCGCCGAAAAGTTCTCATCCCCAGGTCACAATTGGTCGAGATCGGTGGAGGCTTCCGTATCCCGGATGTTATGGCCCAATCCGGTGCTAAATTGTTCGAAGTCGGGACCACCAACCGAGTTCACCTGGATGACTATGAAGATGCTCTGCGGGAAGAGTCCATTAAACTCGTCATGCGCGCCCACCGTTCAAATTTCCAGATTGTCGGTTTCACCAGCGAACCTGCTCTTGATCAGATCGTGTCTGTATCCCACCGTGCTGGCGTGCCAGTGGTCGATGATTTAGGTTCCGGCTCATTGATCGATACCGCTGAATTTGGCCTGGGACATGAGCCGATGGTGCAGGAATCGTTATCCAGCGGGGCAGACCTGGTTTGTTTTTCCGGCGATAAACTCCTGGGAGGACCCCAGGCAGGAATTATCCTTGGTCAACGAGAGCTGGTCGATAAACTCAAGAAACACCCGCTAGCCAGAGCGATAAGGGCTGATAAACTATGTCTTGCAGCGCTATCAGCAACCCTGCTCCATTACCTAAAATCTGAAGCTCTGACAGAGATACCGGTTTGGATAATGATCAGTGAACCGCTCGAACGAATTAAGGAAAGAGGGACTAGATGGATTGAAGTTCTCGGCAGAGGCGATCTAATCCCGGGAGAATCAACTGTCGGCGGCGGAAGCTTACCTGGAGAGACCCTGCCTACCTGGTTAGTAGCTCTGAGTGTTCCCCATCCTGATAAAATACTTACCGGATTACGAGCAATTCAACCTCCAGTTATCGCCCGTCTTGAACAGGATCAGGTGGTAGTAGATCCCCGGACGGTTTTAGCAGAACAAGAAGAACAATTACTAACAAGTCTACAATCTGTAATAAACACCATTCCATCGTAATCGCCTATAGGAGAATCAATGAAATCAGATCTAGATCAAATCATGGAAAAAAATGATCTGGACGCAATCCTGGTCACAGGTCCAGCACAACACAATCCGGCAATGAGTTACTTCACTGGAATTATCCATATGACGAACGGAGATTTAATCAAAAAGCGGGGTTCGGATCCAGTTTTGTTCTACAATCCCATGGAAAGGGATGAAGCAGCAAAAAGTGGTTTCAAAACAAAGAATTTAGCAGACTATCGTTTTGATGAATTGATGAAGAAAACAAATGGAAACATTCTTGAAGCTACTATCTTGCGTTATGAAAGGATGATATCGGATTTGGATCTCACTTCTGCAAGGGTGGGGATATTTGGACGAATGGACGTTGGAAGCGCATATGGGGTTTTTTCAGGTCTGCGGGAAAAAATTCCCAACCTGGAACTTGTCGGCCAGCTGGGCGACTCCATCCTACTCCAAGCCATGGCGACCAAAGATACCGAGGAAGTTGAAAGAATTCGTGCCATGGGAGCAGTAACTGTCAAAGTGGTATGGAAAGTTGTGGATTATCTATCCTCACTGAAAAGCAAGAACGGTGCTCTGGTAAATGAAAACAGCGATCCGATTCGGATCAGGGACATCAAGCGGAAGATCAACCTCTGGCTGACGGAATCAGGCGTCGAGAACCCCGAAGGGACGATATTCGCCATAGGTCGTGATGCTGGAGTACCTCATAGCAGCGGAAACCCGGATGATTTACTATATCTTGGGAAAACCATAATTTTCGATATCTTCCCAGCAGAAGCAGGTGGTGGTTATTTCTATGATTTTACCCGCACCTGGTGCCTGGGATATGCACCTGATAGTGTCATGGCGTTATACGAAGACGTTTTATCGGTTTATCAGCAAATATTAAGTGAACTGAAGATGAACTCGTATTGCTTTAAATACCAGGATAGAACTTGTGAATTATTTGAAATGAAAGGTCATCCAACCATTAAGAGCAATCCCCAAACCCAGGAAGGCTATGTCCACAGCTTAGGCCACGGGGTAGGTCTGCACATCCACGAGTATCCTCGCTTCAGTTCCTATGTAAAAGAGGATCGTTTGCATCCCGGTTCGATCGTCACAGTCGAACCTGGACTTTATTATCCAGAAAAAGATATGGGTGTACGCTTGGAGGACACAGTGTGGGTTCGACCAGATGGAGTCATGGAGATTCTGGCGGATTATCCACTTGATCTCGTCATACCCGTCAGCTAATCTAACCCTAAAAACTAAGAATATTCAAGGAACACAACTATCCATGTCAGAATCTTTACCAGCGAAACCCAATACCCCCGAAGGACCAATCCGTCTATTAGGAATTGAGACATCCTGTGATGAAACAGCAGCCTCAGTTGTAGAGGATGGTCGTAGAATTCTCTCCAATATCATTGCCTCCCAAGTAGATATCCACGCCCAATACGGAGGTATTTATCCTGAAGTGGCTTCCCGGGAACACGCCATAAAGATTTACCCGATTGTCGAGCAAGCATTGCAGGAAGCTCACCTAACCCTGGATGATGTGGATGGGATTGCCGTTACCCAAGGTCCTGGACTCGCTGGTTCACTCGTGGTAGGTCTCAATACGGCAAAGGGAATCGCCCTAGCCAATAATTTGCCGATCATCGCAATCAACCACCTGGAGGCCCATATCTACTCAGCCTGGCTCGATTCTCCCGAAAGGCGAATAGATGATGATCCGCAGTTTCCCCTGGTAGCGCTGATCGTTTCTGGAGGCCATACTGAACTTATATTGATGGAGACTCATTTGCAATATCAGCGACTCGGAGGGACCTTGGATGACGCTGCTGGTGAAGCGTTTGATAAAGTAGCCAGACTGATCGGATTATCTTATCCAGGAGGTCCCGCGATTGAGACAACTGCCGAAGGTGGGAACGATCGTGCGTATAACTTCCCCAGAGCTTGGCTTGAAGACAGCTGGGATTTCTCTTTTTCCGGCTTGAAAACCGCAGTACTCCGCCAAGTTCGTCGTTTGGAAGAGTCTGAACTCCCCCTACCAGTAAATGATATTGCAGCCAGTTTTCAAACCGCAGTGGTTGATGTATTGGTGACCAAGACTCTTTCCGCCGCCCGAGAATTCTCAGCCAAGGATATCCTAGTCGCCGGTGGAGTATCAGCAAACCACGCGCTGCGAACCCGGTTTATTGAGAATAGTGAATTCACCGTGCATATCCCCCCATTAATTCTTTGTACGGATAATGCTGCCATGATCTCAGGTGCTGGATATTATCGTTTTATCCGTGGTCAGCGGGATAATCTAAATATTGATGCTCTCCCCAATTGGCCATTATCAGAATTAACCTGAGCTTATCGCATAAAACTAAACCGCCCTTCGGGGTTGGCTCGTACTACGTCCCTAGGGCGGCTTCGAGTGAGGAGAATGCACAGTCATTTTCCCATAATCACCTGAATGTTCGATGAAAATAACTTAAATATATGGTGAGAATATTGAAACCAATAGAGGTGGCTAGTTTCCGATAACTGTTTGAATATCTGCAAGTTTTATCGGTCCTTCTCTTAAGATTACTGGTTCTGGGAGTGTGCAATCTACAACCGTTGAGGGCACACTCCCGGGACTTCTGCCCCCGTCAATTACCAGATGAATCTTTCCATCCAGCTGCTCGAGAACTTCCTGTGCAGTATTCGTGTTTTCTTGTCCGGAGATATTCGCTGAAGTTACTCCCAAGGGACCAGTTAGTTTTAGAAGATCAAGGGCAAAGGGATGATCAGGAATTCGAACACCAATTGTGGGGTTGGGGGAGAGGATATGCGGTAAATCAGGATGGCGGGGTACGATTAAGGTAATAGGACCGGGCCAATACCGTTCTGCTAATTTCAAAGCCGCCTTACTTGGATTTACAGTTACTTTTAGCAATTCAGCGGTTGAGCTGAGTAAAATAGCAATCGCCCGAGTACTCTCTCTACCCTTCACTGTGTATAAGCGCTCGATATTTTCTTCCCCAGATGGTAATGCTGCTAAGCCATAAACTGTATCTGTGGGAAAGGAGACCAAACCCCCGTTTTTAAGCACATCTGCTGCGTGCTGTAGAGCGATCGGATGGTCAGACTTTAGAACTTCAGTGATCATGGGGTATTTACACCTGCAGCTGGGAGGAAGAAAAAATCCCCACCAATTATATATGATTCTCAAGCGAGAAGACTATACAACTTGAACAAAACGACAAACAGTTACGCCAATCAGCCTGTAGACCATTGAAAAGATAAATCAAGATTTACTGGTTCATTTCCCAAATAATTCTCAAGCCATCTAATGTGAGCCAGGGGGCCACATCTTCAATGATCTCCGTTTCAGCTGCAATAATTTCAGCTAACCCACCAGTCGCGATTACCCGCATTTCTTTTCCAAGCTCTCTCCGAAACCGAACAACCATGCCCTCAACAAGGGATACATATCCAAATAATAAACCTGACTGCATTGCGTGCACCGTATTGCTACCGATCGCTTGGGGTGGTCGCTGCAAATCCACCCGGGGTAATTTTGCTGTGCGAATAAACAGCGCTTCGGCTGCGATACCGATCCCTGGTGCAATTGCACCGCCGAGGTAATCTCCTTCCTTAGAAATTGCATCAAAGGTCGTTGCAGTTCCGAAATCGACAACACAAGCTGGCCCACCATATAGTTTTTGGACCGCAGCTGCATCAGCGATTCGATCTGCACCTACCGCTTTTGGATCTTCATAACGTACCCTGACTCCGGTCTTTACCCCGGCATCCACCACCAGAGGCACATTGTTGAGATAGATCTTGCAGGCTTGGACTATCTTGCTAGTCAAAGGGGGCACAACCGAGGCGAGGCAAATCCCAGTTATGTCCTCCTGGCGCTGATTTTCATGTGAAAATAAACCGACAAACTGCAAGCCATACTCATCAGGCATCCTCTCATGGTCTGTAGCCAATCGCCACCGTGGACCGAGCTGCTCTCCTTTGTACAATCCTAAGGTAATATTCGTATTTCCTACATCGATTGTCAGTAGCATCTAAACCTCCCCTATCAAGAGATTATCTATCAGCCGGGTTTTTCCAATTACAACAGCCAAGGATATTAAAGCCCTGGAGACTGGACCTGATAATTCTTCTAACGTCTCGGGATTTGCACAGGAGACATACTGAGGTTTTGCTAAGGGTTCCTGGCTGATGGTATCTGACATGACAAGACGAAGCTGTTCAGCATCATTAATTCCATTAATAAACGCCTCATGGGCAGCTTTTAAAGATTTATATAGAACAAGGGCTGCTTGACGTTGCGCTGGATCTAGATAAACATTGCGACTTGACATCGCTAAGCCATCGCTCTCCCGGACGGTTGGGCATATAATAATTTCTATGGGGAAATTCAAATCCTCAGCCATTTTACGAATTACAACAGCTTGCTGGGCATCTTTCTGGCCAAAATAAGCTCTATCAGGCTGAGCAGCATTGAATAATTTCGCCACAATTGTGGTTACACCGCGAAAATGCCCCGGACGCATTTTCCCTTCTAAGGGTTGCGTAACATCTTCGACGTTTACCCAGGTTTGGAAATCAGGTGGATACATTTCATTTTGTTCTGGAAGCCAGGCGATATCCACACCATTCTGTTCAAATAAGGCCAAATCTCTTGGTAAATCACGAGGATATGCAGCGAAATCCTCTTGTGGACCAAATTGGGTCGGATTTACAAAAATGGTGGCTATCACGCTGGCACATTCTCGCCGTGCTCTCCTGACAAGGGATATATGACCTTCATGCAGATATCCCATGGTTGGTACCAAGCCAACCGGGAAGGCCAATTTTTTTCGGGCCGCTTGGAGGTCATCAATCAAATACAGGGTGTTCATAGCGATAAATTTATTTCACCCAAAGACCGGTTCAGTGTTTTATATTCCGGGTGAATTTTCAGAATTTTGAATAAATCATGCATTGTTTTTTATTGAAATCGATTCAATTAACAGCCACAGCATGCGATTGAAGTTAACCGGGGAACCTGTAGATTCTCCTGCCTTAACGATCGCACCGTTTATCGCCTCAATTTCTGTTTGGCTGCCGCGTGCAACATCTTTATACATTGAAGAATAATTCGTAGCTGTTTTCAAAGCGACGACTTCAACTGCTGCCACTGGATCTGAAAATGGCAATCCAATGTTCAACGATTCAGCCACTTTGGCGGATTCGATCGAGACTAAATTCATTAATTGATGGGCGGGGGAAATCTTTAGTAAATCACCATTGGGTATTCTCAGGATCGCAGTCAATGGGTTAATTGCCGCGTTGATCACCAACTTTCCCCAGATGAGTGATTCGGTATTCTCAACCAGTTCAACTTCAAACCCAGCTTGAATCAATAGATCGGCGATTGGCATAATTGTTTCTTCTGCCCCCACGCTGATCATCCCTTTTCCACCGACCCGGACCTTCGCAGGTTCAAGCAATGTGGCTCCGATGGTGGTCACACCCGCAGCCACGCGTTCATTTCCTAAATATTCGGCGAGGATCTTGCGATTATCTAAACCATTTTGAAGGGTGAGAACCAATCCTCCAGGAGCAAGGCAACCTTTCAATCTCTTGGCAACCCTTTCTGTTTGGTACGATTTAACCAAGACGAGTACAAATTGGTATTCTAAGCAATCCGCGGGGTCATCCGTAGCCCTGACCGGAAAATGCGATTCCTGTCCATCTTCATCGATGAACCGGATACCGAAATCATTAAGCGCTCGGATGCCTTCTGACCATTGGCCGAGCATGGTTACTCGAACTCCACTGGAGGCAAGTTTCGCTGCAAATAAGCTCGCCATTGCACCGGTACCGCAGATTAATACTGGAGGCAATTGAGAAATCATTTCGAATATTGTGCGCTGTGAATTGGGTATTGCACCCTTGCCCAATAGCGGATCATTCGCCGATATCTTCCAATAGCAGCTGCCATTCATCTTCAGGCATATCAATGGAGTGCTCCGCTGTGGGGAAATTCCTGGTCTCTACATCCGATATGAATCCACTAAAAGCGTTTTCCATCTCGCCGAAGAAATCCGCGTATTTCCGCACAAATTTCGGGGTAAACCTATCGAACAATCCCAGCAGATCATGGGTCACCAGAACCTGACCATCACATCCTCCACCAGCCCCAATCCCAATGGTTGGGATCTCAAGTCTGTGGGAAATCAATTCAGCTAATCTCGCCGGGACTGCTTCTAAGACGATGCAGAAACACCCGGCTTCTTGCAGCAGGAGGGCATCTTCATAAAGTCGTTTGGCTGCAGTGGCAGTTTTCCCTTGGGCACGGAATCCCCCAAAAACGTTAACGCTTTGGGGGGTTAAGCCAATATGACCAGCCACTGGAATTCCAGCACTGATGATCGCCTGAATTGATCTTGTTCGTTCGCGACCTCCTTCCAGCTTTACTGCATCCATGCCAGCTTCTTGCAGGAATCTACCCGCATTCTTAACAGCCTCTTCCACCGATACTTGGTATGTCATGAATGGCATGTCACCAATCAAAAGCGCGTATCTTGCCCCCCGGGCAACTGCACGGCAGTGATGGAGCATCTCCTCCATTGTTACCCTGAGCGTGTTTTCATAACCTAGGACAACCATGCCCAGTGAATCCCCCACCAGGATCGAGTCGACACCAACTCGATCCATGACCAGCGAAGTCGGGTAATCATAGGCAGTCAGCATGCTGATCGGTTCACCACGTTCCTTTTTCTGCTGGAACTGCTTGGTGGTGACCTTCTTTCGATTTTCTATACGGGATTCAGGGGAAAAACCAGAAATTGTGGACACGGTACCCTCCTTTGTCGGGTGGTAGGGGCCGATGATTTGGGTGGAAGATATGGCACAAGAGCATGAATATTTCCCTATTTCCTCCAGCAACCAAATCCTGGGTTTATAAAATTACTTCCAAAAGTCCTGGTCATTACAGATCCAGGCTAAATCTTATTATCCCTAATTTATCCTAATTTGGCAAGGTTATTATTCTGTGTACCCCATCGCTGCCAACTTTGGTGAGAATAATTCAGTGAATTTTTCTAATTGTGAACGGGAGAAAACTCTCCTGAACCTTTCTGGTTCTCCTTGGCTGAAATGGATACCGGTACGGGCTGCACCCCCTTTTTCTGGTCGGTATCGCTCAATGATCTTGTTGGCTGTCTGCGCTTGTATATCTCTTTGCAGAAAATTTCGTAATCTGTCCAGCTCGAAATCATAATTTGCGACAAAATTCTCGTATTGCACAACCAGTACTCCTTCGCACTGTGACCATGCCTCCCATACCATTATATAGAAATCAATAAATTCCGCGGCTGACTCCAAAGAGTCCAGCTGAGAGAATTCATTTGGACGTTTATTGATTATCCCTTTCTGACCATATTCGTATGCAGAAAGCATCGCAGCCCGTGGATCACGATAGATATAGCATGCTTTGACCATTCGCCTCCCCATGAGCAGTTTGGTAAAATTTGTTGGCCCAGCATGGGTTTTGATCACGTATGTATTCCCGAACAACACAGGTATATATACTGGAATCAAGCGATAAGGTTTGAGAGTGCTCATATTGCAGTTCACTTCAGTTAATAAACGCTGCAGGTGGAATTTCTTTCGGATCAAACGCGCGTTTTGCCCTCTACTTTCTGCCACCAGGTCATGAGTCAGGTTGTAATACCAGCCTGAACCTGCTCTCGGCATTCCTGCTGAGATAATCAGTTGAGCATTACCGCTCATGCCGCCCTGTTCGGTTTCGCGAGTATATTCTTTTTTTCAGATGGGGAGAGAAATGCAACCACCAGTGCATTGCGCTGAGCTTGGTAAACCTGATCTCCAGTCAAGCCCGCAGCTGGTGCAGCTACATTGTATTCATATTCGATATTTATCCCGCTGATAGTCGTGTTATCTGTATTAATAGTCGCTAGTACCCCCCGTTCTAAAAACCTGCGCAGTGGATGGCTTGCATAATCTTGTACTGTGCTCGTGTGAACATTGCTGGTCAGGCTGGATTCAATACCAATACCCTTTTCCACGATATGTTCGAGGAGTTTTTCGTCGCCATCCGCATGGACTCCATGCCCGATCCTCTCTGCTCCAAGTTCATCGATCGCCTGCCAGATGCTCTCTGCACCAGAAGATTCTCCGGCATGTATTGTAACATGCCACCCCGCATCCTTGGCAGAGTTAATATGATCGATAAATAATTCCCCTGGAAAATTGGCTTCATCACCGGCCAGGTCGATAGCGATAATTTGGTCCCGTTGAGATAAAAGTGCATCTAATTCCTTTCTCGCATTACTCGGACCATAGGTGCGACTCATAATTCCAATTAGGTTCACCTTGATACCGATATCTTCTTCAGCCTGCCGGACTCCAGCGACAACCGACTCAACAACCCCAACCGGATTTAATTCATTTGATTCCGCCATAAACCAGGGACTGAAACGAAGCTCCACATAATCCAAGCCTTCGTTCTTCGCGTCTTCAACGTTCTCATATGCAACCCTATAACAATCATCATACTCTACCAGTACCCCCACCAACCACTTAAATTTACCAATATACGCCATAACACTGGGTTGATATTCTGTAATTTGGATATGAGGGGTGAGAGTTTCAATATCCCAGGCTGGGAGGGGAAGATTATGTTGACGACCAAGCTCTAGAATTGTATCTATACGAATAGATCCATCTAGATGCCGGTGTAAATCGATGAGAGGAATACTCGGGTCAATCATAATGATGCCAATCTGGTTTAAAAGTATTATAATTCTGACTAAAGGATCCTGGCAACCGCTTGATTAGGAGTAGACCATGAACAAAACAGTCAATTTTATTTTAGGAGCGATTATCGGGGGTTTTCTAGGGGCAATTATCGCAATCCTCCTCGCTCCGTACTCAGGAGAAGAGCTGCGCACTGAAATTAACGTCCGAGCAGACAGAGTCCGCTCTGAAGTCGCCAAAGCTGCAGCTGAAAGAAGGGCAGAGCTTGAGAGCCAGCTCGCTGCTCTTCGGGCTCCCAAACAATACGAACAATAATTTGATTCAGATTAAATAAATAAACGGTCGGTTGGGAAACCGACCGTTTATTTTTATTTATCGGGATCCTACTCAGAGGATAAATCTATCCTGTATACTGCCTTTTGCCGGGTGAAACGGGTTGTCCCACTTATAACAAGAACTGCGTTATCGATTTTATTATCCAAACTTAATTGGATATCAGCAGTATTATCCTCTCTTAACGGGATCCGATTGACTTCAATGGTATCTCCAAAAGTGATCAAAGCCAAACGATATTTTTGGGGAAGATTGTTCATAATCCTCACCCACCCCGCGCCAATCCAGCCGTCAGCGCCACCTTCAAAATCAGAGAAATAGCTGATCTCTGGAATAGAGATATCATCCAACAACATCCCTTCACCATATGCCACCGCATCAGAGACATATTCAAAACGAACCTGGATTACTTTTCCAGCATATTTCGATAAATCCACACTTTCTAAAATCCATCCATCGCTGCTGCTGTTATATGCCCAGCCGTAACTATTCCCGGATGGATCATCTGGTGTACCTGAAGGTGTTATCAGGATATCCCATGATTCCCCATCTTCAGAGACTTCCAGGTAAACGTAATCGTAGTCCTCTTCCAAATCGTACCAGGTCCAATAATTGAGGGTGATGGGTTCCTGATGGCCTGTAAAATCAAAGGTTCTGGTCAGGGTCATGTTCGCTTCATCCCCCTTATTAGACCAAAAATAATAATCACCAGAGAACGGGTCTTGTGGGACAATTTCGATTGATTGTGAACCTGTAAAATGGAGGGTGTAATCACCTTTGCAGCTTATCTGGATATAATCTACTCCGAATTGGTGAACATCCCGGGTAAGCGATTCCTGCGAGCAATCCCTGATTATTTCAGTTGGTTTGGCTTGGGGAACATCCGGATAGTTGCGATAAGTAAATCTGCCATCATAAACCCGAGTATCGTTCAAGAGCGTTGTTATTGCCCAATCAATAAATAAATCATCCGCAGTTATCTGCTCTCCAGTTTGCGGATCAATTACTTGAATTTGGTGAAGAACTTCATCGATCCCCTCGAATCCATTTGCAGGGTTTGAAACTAATAGTTGTGTAGCCTGATCCCCAAACCTGTCCAAGAAATAAGTGAAGAATAGGAAAGAGGCACCATAATGGGGGGAAGTTTCCCCTAGGTTGTAAGGCCAATCGTTCAGCTGGATATCCGTATCATTGATATAGCTGTATTCCGAGCCTACCTCGTACCCATTGATTAGTACGGCTAATTCTGAAAATCCTTCATTAACCCAAGAATCTTCATTGCGATCCCGATTCCAGTGAATCATATGCTGAAATTCATGAGCCAACACCCCATATGCAAATTCACTGGCTAAGTTCACCGTATCGGCATTTAAAACGAATAGTTCGTGTGCATTTGAATACTCATGTGCTAAAGGATGCAGCTCGTCAGCAGAAGAGAAGCCTCCTGCTAGTCTGGTTCCCAAGTCTCGTGCATAGATGATGTAGAGATGTGGGTCACCATCAACCCCAGGAATCCATTCAGACCCGAAAAACGCCCGGTTGCGGGGATAAATCTCATTTTCAAACGTTTCGACAATTTGTTTTAGCGCAGCTGAATCGAACTGAACACCATCTTGGATCCAAAAATATACGTGGTCAGTCAGGTATTCTAGCGTGGTCTGGATCTGAAAATTTTCATTCGAATCTACATTTGTTACCCAGAATACTTTTTTGCTTCCAACCTGCAGTGTTTCCATCAGGGGGGGTACTGTCAGAGGAATATCACTTTTTCCATCCAGACGTTTTGCCAAATCTCGCAGATCGCTAATTGGAATTTCGGCGTTTCTCAAAGTTTCTAATGTCTCATTTTGATGGACGAGTTCTGGATTTACACTGGATGATGATGGCATTATTGGCTTGGATTGAAGGATCTCGGGTGTGCGAGTAGGAATTACCGGGTTGAAAAAAGCTGCTTCCTGGGCTAAAAGCTTATCAATCAGGAAATTCAATCCATAAATACCGGTGAGCAGGAAGCATCCACATGCAACAATCGCAAGTGCAACAAGAACCCCGATTACCCAACCTCGCTTCATCAATTACTCCTGGAATTTATAAGCTCTAAGCCAATAAAATAAATATGATAACTACAAAATTACTCTGCAGGAATTAGCATGCGGGGGAGATTTGTTTTCTTGATAGCTGCATTGCGGCAGTGATAAACCCAAAAACAACCCACAT
>CP070764.1:2124595-2126804 GCA_020349245.1 Chloroflexota bacterium
ACACACCCACTTTCAGTTCGATGAATACTTGGCTAAGCGAAAAGATAATCCTAAATATTCATTTCGGAAACATTTAAGAGAAATAGGTGGAGCGATTGAGGAATAAGATACCAGAAATGAAGTGAAGGACACTTCTGATGAAAACTTTCTATTTCCCTTAGAAATGCCCATGAATTCTCTCCACTGATCCTCATACGGTTGAGCAATCTGTTCGAGCGAAAACCACTTCTGCTGTGCTAGGGAGTAGACAATGGTTTCCAATTTCGAATGGACCTGATACTAATGAAAAGAATTTCTTCCGGCGAGCATGGAGGCGGATTTCAATGCACGTGTATAGCCAGGAAAATTTATTAAATTGTTGCTACCCAAGCTCAGTGTGGCACACGTGAGGATGAATCTAGAGGCACAGAAGAGGCATTTCAGATGGCCAATAAATACTTCTGGCGTTGCTCTCAGGACCTTGAAACCAGGGGGAGCTTATTCTTATTGAAGAGAATCGAGATGTTCGGTTCACATTTGGGGATGAAGGACCTGGTCAGATGGATTCAAAATACTACCAGGATAGTGGTTGTTTTTCATAATAGAGTTCATTTACTGAACCAATTTCACCTTCTTTAGGTAATTAATCAAGGGAAATTATGGTAGGGCATTTCAAATTTAAGAAATGCGTAATAATTTCCATATATTTTCTTTACATTTTTTAGCTAAACTAGATAAATTACCTTTTAACTCGGTATCATGTTGGTTACCGTTTTATTGGAGGAATTGGTGAGTAATTTATTTGAAGCACTCAAAGCTGCCGGGGATGGTGCTTTTGTCGTCGATGAGGAGCTGCGCATCCAATATTGGAATGATATGGCGGGAGAAATATTAGAATTTGATTGGGGGGATGTCGCTAGTCAACCTTGTTATCTGATTTTAATGGGTTACGATGAGGAAAAGCGATTGATCTGCAAGAAGCGATGTCGGGTTGCGGAAATGGCTTTGAAGACTGGACGAGTGTCAAACTATGACGTTCGCATGTGTACGAAACAAGGGAATAACCATTGGCTGAACATGAGCGTATTTACTTACCAAATGAACGAGAATGGACACAATAAGGTGATCGTCCATTTGTTTCGCGACATAAACGGTAAAAAGGAGAATGAAATATTTTTGGGTCGTATACTGGAGGCGGCCAGACAGTATCATTCGATTCCGGCTGAAAAGGGATTTGGATCTGAAATCCTTCTAAGTAAGCTGACACGACGCGAGCGTGAAGTTCTCTCTCTCATGGCCGAGGGGCATGGAACCCGTGAAATTAGTGAACTTCTTTTTATCAGCACAAACACGGTTCGGAATCACATCCAGCACATCCTGGAGAAGCTGCAAGTCCATTCTCGTTTGGAGGCAGTGACTTACGCGATCAAACATGATCTGGTGGGACGAAAGCCTGATAATACTTACCGAGGTGGATAAATAGAATAAACGCACCAGAAAAACTGATGCACTGCCTCTTCCTCAGGTACTAATATGGTTTATGATTAATTTTCATTTGCTGACCTTCATATCAGGTATTTATACCTATTAATGGGAAGTGGAGGAGAAGCGGGGTAAGAGTGTTTATAATTGGTTACGTTCATTTTTGATTGGTGAGCATAGTTCAATATGCCAGGGAAAATTTAAGGCACATAATTTTAAAGGAGGCGCATGATGAAGATAAAAATTCTAACAACAGGAGCCCTGGTAGGCGGTTTGTTAACCGCCTCAATGATCAGTTTAATGTATCTGGCCGATCAAATAGCAGGATTGCCCTTCGCGCCATTTGATTTGTTCAATTGGATTGCTGGAGTGCTTCCGGGAGCGGTGATCACCTTTGGAATTGACCTGATGATCGACACAATGTTGTTCTTGGGCATCAATGTTGCTGACGCTGCGAAACTAGCTGAGCAGGGCATGGCGGTGATTATTTTTTTGATCCTGGGGATTCTCACTGGTGCAATATTTTACGCCATCATCAACGCTCGCCAAATCAAGATGGATATTCTCGCTGGTCTGGTGATAGGAGCTCTGTTTGGTTTGCCAATTGTAGTCATCAGTGTGGGTTTCGGGGACACGAGCGTAAATACTGTCATTGGCTTTATTTGGCTTTTGATTTTATTCCTTGGTTGGGGTCTGGCATTGGGATGGTCGTACCGGCGTTTATACCAGACAGAGGCAGCTCCTTCTT
>CP070764.1:2126904-2145754 GCA_020349245.1 Chloroflexota bacterium
ATAAATCTGCATAGGTGTTCGCAGCATAGATCACTATCCCTGCCGAAATCAAGCATAAGCAAAGGATGAAAAAAACTGCCAATCGGCTCAGCCAGTTGAGTATTCGATTTTGTGCTCTCTTCCTACGCCGCTGGCGAGATTTTATGATTTCCGGAATTGCAAACATGCTTGAATTGTACACGAATTCATTTACAGGTGATTGAGATCCAGTGGCTTAATTCTTGGAAGCAAAACCGACAGCGATTCACCCCCGGGACCGCTGTCGGCTCTTGCAGGACCCCTGATGATAAACCCCGGCACCCTGCAGAGAAGAGTCAGATTAACATAAATTATTATACATTCATTATTGGGAAATTCACGCTTTTTGCAAACAAATATTTTCACTTAATTCACAAGACGGAGAATATTGCCAGTTTGGGTACAGAAAATACAACTCGGTATTCTGGAAATAGAACCGTGTTTGCTCCCCCGGGGATATCCTTGTTACTCGTGTTCTCCGTGAATCTTTATTGGGATTCCTGATGAATTTCTTCGGTCCCGCCAATATAAGGATTTGTCGTGAAGGTAGCGTTGAAAATCTTATCAAATAATGCAGGCTGATTTCTCCCCGATTTAATCTTTATGGGGCGATCTCCTTAACTTTTGATGGACGGAAAATTGGGATGCATTTAAGAGCTGGTAGGTGAAGTTGTGACTCAATCGTGTTCTTTACCCGTCATCTCTGCAGCGGCAACCAACATATCCCGGGCAGAGAGAAGAGTGCTGTCGCTTTTTTCACCAAGCATTTGTGCCAATTCTGAGAGGCGCTGGTTTTCATCAAGGTTGATCACATGGGTAATCGTGCGGCCATCCTTGACTTGCTTGGTGACCTGCAGGTGTTGCTCCCCAAAAGCAGCCAACTGGGGGAGGTGAGTTACACAGAGAACTTGGTGGTGCTGTGAGAGAAGCCTCAGTTTGTGTCCGACTATCGTCCCGATGCGTCCCCCGATTCCTTGATCGATCTCATCGAAAATAAGTGTTGGCAGGTTGTCCGCTCGGGCTAAAACATTCTTTAGTGCCAGCATCAATCGTGAAGTTTCACCGCCAGAAGCGATCTTGACCAGAGGTTTTAATCCCTCTCCAGGATTAGGCGCAATCAAAAATTCTATTTTCTCCAATCCTGTAGCATCGAAGGATAGGAACCTGCCATCAGAAAGAGGAACACCCTTGGGATCTTGTTTTTGTTGGAAATCAACTTCAAATCGAGCTCCGGCCATATTTAATTCATCCAGCTCGGCTTCGATTTCTTTCTCTAATTTCTCCGCAGCGTTTCTTCTGATTTCGGATAAGGCTTGACCAACTTCGCCAAGTTTGATCAACAAGATTTTTCTATTCTTATCTAGTTCAGCTATCCGCTCTTCTGCATTGCTTATCTTATTCTTCTTTTCAAGTGCGGTTTCAAGGTATTCAAGGACAGCGGGGATCGTGCCCCCATATTTCCGCTTCAGACTTGAAAGTAATTCAACCCTTTCCTCAACCTGCTCGAGACGAGCTGGATTGAACTCGATTCCATCAGAGTAATTTCGCAGCTCCCTTGAGATCTCTGTCAGTGTGGTGAAGGAGTTCTGCAGATATTCGGCAAGGCTGGCTTGAGATGAATCGAGTATAGCGATCTCCTCTATGTCATCCATAATTTCTCCGAGCATATCTGTTACTGCTGGAGATTCAGCAGTGCCATCATCGAGTTTAAGAAGGGCTTGTTGGGTTAATGAAGCTAGGTTTTCAGCATTCGCCAACCGATTTCGTTCAGCTAGCAGGTCATCTTCTTCTCCGATTTTCAAATGCGCGGAATTGATTTCATTTATTTGATAATCCAGCAGGTCAATTTGCCGCGCAGATTCGCTTTCTGCCTGTCGCAATTCGATTAACTCGCGATCTACCAAGATCAAAGTCTGATAGAGATGTGCATAGCTATTCAATGTTTCTTCGTCATTGGCATAACGGTCAAGCAGCTTCTGATGTTCCTTTACGCGCAGCAAGGAAAGATGCTCGGATTGGCCATGCATGTCTACCAGGAGCTCGCCTAGCTCTTTCAAAAGGCCAGCGTTGACATTGCGGCCATTGAGCCGGGCAACACTGCGTCCTTCCAGGCGAACCTCGCGACCAACCGTGAAGTAATCGGGATCGTCCAGTAAATCTTCACGCTCGAGGATAGTTTGGATGGCATCTTGATTTGAGTTGGGGATCCGGAATGTGGCTTCGACAATTGCTCTCTCTGCCCCAGTACGGATCATCGAGCTATCAGCCCTTCCTCCAAGTAAGAGCTGAACGGCGTCAATGATGATTGATTTTCCCGCGCCAGTTTCCCCGGTAAAAGTGATCAAACCCGGGGCAAAATTCAATTCCAATGTATCAATAATGGCAAAATTATTGATCCGAAGTTCTGCAAGCATAGAGATTAGAAAAGCTGGAGATCAAAGCTGGATGCCTGCCAGGCGATAATACACTGTCGAAGTAACCAAAACCGTGTAAACCACTGGCCAGATGAAATAAAACAATCCCGCAAATCCAACTGATAATCCAGTCAGGAATAATATGGATAGGACAGGGAACAAACCACCGAAGGCAGTTGCCACAGCTGTCGCTTGGAATAGGCGCTTTGAACGACGGCGGCGGATGGCGAAGCGGATCGCTTCAGCAATAACGATCCCGGCAATCGGAGCAACGAAGATAGTGAAAAATCCGATTCTGGAGGTGATCAGGCTGCCAATATAAGCCAGGATGGCAGCGAGGCCAATCGCAAGAAGGTAATCAAACCAAGTCGCAGTGTTAAATGTCTTTTGCTGGGAACGAACGCAATCGGTACAGCGATACCCAGTCTCGGTAAGTACTGCACATTTTGCACAGATTGGTTTTTCGCAACGGTTGCAGCGCAGGGTTGTCTCAACATTTGGGTGATTTTCACAATAAAGCGTATTGGTGTCTATGGTCATCGAATATTTCCGGTAGATGGATTTTGATTCATGTGTGGTGTCAAGTTTCGGTAAAAATAGCCAGGGTCCTGGAAACGAATAAATTGCAGGTTATGGTCGCTCGCCCGAATGTTTACACAGTCTCCGTCAGCTAAATCGATCGGTGGTTGCCCATCCACGCTGAGAACAGCTTCGTGGGTGGAGAAAGCTTTAATTGCCACGGAAGATCCTTCGGCGAGAACAATACCTCTGTCGATAGATAGATGGGGAGCGATGGGAACAAGCAGGATTGTCCGAAGTTCAGGTGGAAGGATGGGTCCACCAGCTGCCAGAGCGTAGGCTGTTGAACCTGTTGGCGTGGAGGCGATCATACCATCCGCAACATACGTGGCGAGAAAGCGACCATCAACACTGACTTCCATTTGAACAGGTCGGACAATACCTCCCCTGCTGACTACAGCTTCATTGACAACCTCCCACTCGCCCAGAACCTGGTCTCCACGAACCTGTTCAGCCTTGAGCATCATCCGGTTTTCATACCAGAAATTTCCCCGGAACAATCGCTTGAAGGCATCCTTCCATCCGTCTTGGCGAATTTCCATTAAGAATCCAAAGCGACCCATATTGATCCCGAGAATGGGAATTCCATGTGGACCGCAGAGATGGCCAGCTCGCAGCATGGTTCCATCTCCACCCAAAGCAACTAATAAATCAAATTCACCTTGGACGATCTTTTGCCTCAGGTCATCATCGAACAACAATCCCATTGTGACCTGGAGACCCTGGTCCTCTAAGAAGGTGACGATATGCTTGCTTTCCTCAACAGCGACAGCGATCTCAGGATGAGGAGCGATCACGATATGCTTAAATTCTGATACCCCATTTACCATGTCGTTATTATAAACGAGTTTATCCATTCACTATTTTTGGTGAATATTTTCTGTTTCAACGACTGCCCGGAGAGTGGAAATCTTCCTTCAAGTCAACGCCTGGTCGCAGGTGGTGCGGAATCCACAAGTACGGCAGCGTTCTAGTGAGTGGTGAGACCGGTCGACGTTCTTTCGCCTTTCTTGCAAGTGGATTTCTCTGATTATCTCGATGAGGTTTTGTTCAAGATAGTTTGTGTAATCTATGGCGATTTCTTTATTGGGATAATTTAAGATGCCGTAAGGAGGCCGGATTCCAAAGGATTTATCCACCAGCAGACAATATGCTGCCAGCTGATAAATATGTGAATCATATGGGGCTGTCTTCATGCGCGTCGATTTAACCTCAACCGGGATGATTCCACGTTCGTTTTCAACAAGGTAGTCGGGTTTGCCTGTCAGGTTAAAGGTTGGATCATACAAAGGCGCTGGGACTTCGCCCCATTGCTCATGGTCGCTGAAGATCACCCTCCCTGCTGGCAACCCTGCAGCAGCTCGCTGACGGCTGGATAACCAGAAGAGTATCACCCCCAATATGATCAGGCTTCCAATGAGGTAAGGCAATATAGGTCAGATCAACTTTCCAGTGAGATAAATAGCGAACAAAATGATAGCGATAAGAAAAGTCAGGTATGCCAGAGTCCGCAAGCAGCCACTGAGCAGGACTTGCCGGGTGTGATGAACATGAATTCTTGTACCGCTGGCGAGTTCGTTTTGATTGCTTGGCGTGTATCCTTTTTTTTGATACCACCAGGCGCGCTGGCAAAATAGGTAGGTTCCAATTTCCGAAGCCCGAATTGTGCTCATTTTGGTCTTAGACGCTGCTCCAATTGGCTCATTGATTTTTCAAGGTGTTCTTGCCTGAGACTGAGGGTGATATCTCCTCGAGTCCGTTCAGTGATACTGCGAGCGATATCAGTTTGCCGACGAATCCCTCCCGTAATTGCGTTCGGGTAATCCATGGTGATAAGGACTGCATATATGTCATCCATATGCCGGAGCAATTTTTCTGCTTCCTGGGAGTATCCTTGACGCAGGATATCCAAACATCGCCGTCGAAATTCACCAACCGATTCTGCCAAACCGTTCAAGTATGTCGCATTCTCTAATCCAAGGTCCCTGGGGGAAGGCAAGTCCTTGTCATTAACCAGAGCGTAAACAATCGAAGCTTCAGCATATTCTTTCAAAGCGTCCTGCGTATATCCGGCATGATAAAGGTCGGGGTATTCATCTAGATTTGTGTGCAAGGATTTCGCGATAACAGCAGCCTCGTGGAGGTGATCCTTTGCGAGATCAAACTCGTCACGGTGAACCGCCCGAATCGCATTTGCGCAATGTCGGGTGAGTATCCGCGCTTGGGATAAAGCTTTATCACGGGCGTCTGTCTGGGCTTGAAAAGCCTGGTGAAGTTGGTCGGCGATATCTTCTAATCTATCCATGATTTATTCCTCGTTTGACTCGTCACCAGGCGGATTGCCACGAAAAAGAAAATCAGCTAAGGATTGCGATCCAGGGACGGTGATCTCACCAAAAGCCTTCTCATAGCGATTGATATTTTCATTGAGTGCACGTAAGAGCAATTTAGCCCCCAATGGAGACATGACGATGCGCGTTCTCACCTTCGCGGGTCTGGATCCGGGTAATAAATGGGCAAAATCGAAGACCATCTCTGATGGAGAGTGGGCAATACGCACCAAATTTATATAGATTGCCTCAATATCCTCGGGTATGGTCATAGGGGGCATTTTTGGCGGCTTGGATTTCTCAGGTTTATCAGACATTTCCACCTCCTGAATTTCTTGAAGAGAATATTTCCCAGTTGAATAATAAAGGGCGGAGGAGTTTGGTGATTTCAATCCACCTCCGCCCATTTTGGCGTGTTAACGTACAGATCGTTTACATTGGTCGAAATTATCGTTGGTGAACACTCGCTGGCTCGCAAGAATTTTGCAGAAAATTAAAAAGGAATGTCATCCGGTTCTGAGATGCTTTGAGGTTCATCTGCCGAATAAGCGGCTTCATCTTCAGCTCGGGTAGAGAGAAATCTTACCTGGTTGGCAGTGAGTTCAAAGCTCGCCGCGGAAGTACCATCCTGTCTGGTCCAGATTCTCGGTCCGCCTGTGGCGGGATCTGGATTGAGACGGCCTTCTACAAGAACCTTGCTGCCTTTCCGCAAATATTGATTGCAGATCTCAGCAGTTTTTCCCCAGGTAGATACCCGGAACCACGCAGTTTCATCTACTTGATTGCCGTCAGAGGTTGTATATCTCCGGTTGGTAGCTACGTTGAAATTTGTTACCGCCTGGCCAGAGGGGGTATAGCGCATCTCTGGATCGCGACCCAGGTTACCGACGATTATTAGATTTTGATACATTGGGGGCTCCTTTCAGTTCAGTGAGTGTGAAAGTTATTGTTACGGACGTGTTGCGTCCGGATTTAGCCAGCGTTTCACTCACCGATAATTCAGAACAATTGTACACTAAATTGTGAAGATAATAAAGGAATTGACCAGCTATTATTCATTCCGGAATTGGAGGCAGTAGTGGTGAAAAGTGTTGCTGACCCAGGCATTACCCAGTCCGTATGGTGCCAGTCGAATGTCATCCTGGCACCAGATCTTCTCATCCTTCAAGGTGAAGGTCTTCCCCATTTCCCGGGCTAAGTCCCAGGCAAGGGGGAAAATTTTCCCTCCTTTTTTGATGTTTTTCACGATCACGGTGAGATACGCACGGTGTTCCAGATAGGGTTTTATATTTGCATAAATCCTGACCAATTGGTTGAGAAATTCATCGTAATCCTGGATGTTCCCCAGGTCTTCTGGATCTTCCGAATATTGCAGGTCAAGCTCCGGGGAGGATCTCCGTTTTTTCTGCGTCTGGGCACCTTTTGCATGCAGCATATCCCAATATGGGGGAGAGGTAAGCACGTAGTGGATCAACGGGAGATGGTATTTGGAAAATATGCTGGAAATTTCTGAAGCATTTCCTTGGATAACCTGGGACCTGAGATGTTCTGCGGATTTTCCGAGCAACTCCCGCTCACTTTCCACGGATTTCTGGGCGATGTTTGCGTAAGTCTGGTTGAGTTCAATACCAATACCATTTCGACCAGACCTCAGGGCTGCAACCAGGGTACTACCTGTTCCTACCATGGGGTCCAGGACCACCTGTTCAGGTTTCGTAAAGAATTCGATAAACTCCTGGGCTAGCGTTTCCGGGAACTTGGCTGGGTGGCGCAACACTCCTTTTTTTCTTGGTGGAGGAGCATGGAGAAACCATGATTTCTGAAACTTCAACCAGGTCTTGGGATCAAGATTGTTCAAGCGATTAACAAAAGGACGTTTAGACATGTAATTATTGTTCCAAGCTCCAGACAACTAGTTCGGAGAAATTTACAGTGACTGCTGTATCACCCATCGATCTCGCAAACAATCCCAGGTTGCCTGAAGGGAGAAGTGGGTCGGATAGCGAGAATTGGAGTTGGTCATTAATGAATAAGCGCAATTCATTTCCGCGAGCCCAGACTCCAAGCACGGAAGTGATTGGGGCCCCTGGTGGTAGAGCACTGCTGTTAATCCATGGTTGCGGAGAGGAAGCGCTCCCTTGAACAATGCGATCCAGGCGAACACGCCCATCACAGGAGACCGCATAGCGATAAAAATCTCCTGGAGATGACATCCGGAATAAGATACCATATTGATCTTCATCGCGGCACAGAGTGGGACTGGTGGTGATTTCCAGATAGAAATCACTCAAGATAGGTTCATCGCGGACACTGAAATCGTAACCTTTCGGTTCAGCGATGGCAATGGTCAATTCGTTAATTCCTAAAGCGATATTGCCAAACTGGGTTTGACCTAATGTCCAATGGTCAGGATTTGAGAAATCGTCGGAAAATATTACTCCTCCCACATCGGTCAGAAATTCTGGGGTCGGGGTAACAGGGAGGGTGGGCACTTTGGTTGGTGTGGAGGTCGCTGGAAACCACTCGATCGTTTGGGTTGGGGATACTGTTTGTGTGGGGGAAGGTATGATATCAAGGATAGGTGTGGCTACCTGAGAGGGTGCACAGGCTGTTAAAAGCAAAAATATGCAAATAACCGGAGTATACAAAGGGCAGGATCTGATCTTGAAAGCAAATTTCCATCGAAAAATGTTGATCATTTTTGATTTTCTTACCTAAATTACCAGGGTTGTTTCAGATGGTGGTCCCTGCTATTTCAAACCTGATATCGCTTGCGGATATTGGGGACCAAGTATTCGTTGAAAGACCTCTCCATATTGTATTCAGGCTTCCACCCCCAATCACGCCGGGAATCGTTGTCATTCAAATCGGCAGGCCAGCTGTCCACGATTTTCTGTCTTTTCAGGTCAGGTTTGAAATCAATTTCGGCAGCAGGGAATGCCATTAACACTTGTTCACGGAATTGTTCTGCGGTCAAGCTGTAACTGGTCACATTATAAACTGTCCGATTTAGCGATTCCCTTTCTGCCCGCGACAATAGAAGAAGAGCATTTACAGCATCTGGCATGGCCATGAATGGTATCTGGGTGTCAGGACGGACAAAAGCTGAATATGGCAGGCTTTGCGCAGCTGCATGCAGCATTTCTGGACCATAATCGCTGGTGCCACCACTGGGAACGGTCAAGGCACTGATCAATCCCGGAAAGCGCACACTACGAAAATCCAACATTTGGGGAGCTTCGGTTGCGAGCTGCCGGTAATTGCTGCAGAAGTATGTTCCCAACATTTCACAATACAATTTGTTACACCCATACATGGTGATAGGGTAATTCCATTCCCATTCGCGCACCCGTGGATATTGGGATTTTGTTTTCAAATCCGGCATTCCATAAGCGGCAATTGAGCTGGGGAATATAAACAACACTGGTTCTCCCCGCCATTCCGATTGTTCCGCAGCCAATTGGAGCAACCCCATCGTGCCTTCCACGTTCACGTGGTGAGCAGCTACGGGAGTGAATTCTGCACGGGTTGATAATAAAGCCGCAAGGTGGAATATGGCTACAATTTCATATTCACTAACCAAGCGATTTAACAATGACTTATCTAGGATATCGCCTTGGATATGGATTGAGTACTGGTTGTATTCTGGGGGGAGTGAGCGGAGATCTAGGGTTAAAAGGTTGTTATATCCAAGCTCGGCAAGACTTTTTACCAGGGCTAAACCTACCTCCCCGCTGACTCCCGTGATCAATGTGACCTTCTTGCGCATGGTGACCTCCGTGTAAGATGTGAAGTGCGCTGGGAAATTAATTGATTTCTACAACCTGTTCTCGTTCTGGACCAACAGAGACCAGACGTACTTGGACTTCGACGAGTTCCTCAATTCGTAAGATGTATGCCCTGGCATTTGTGGGCAACTCCTCCCAGTATCTGGCGGATTGAATTTCCTCAGGCCACCCTGGCAGAGTCTCATATATGGGGGTAAAGCCTGATAAATCGCTTGGTCCATGCAGCAGGTTTTTGAATTCTTGTTTATTTTTTTGGTAATGTGTGCACAGGAAAATGCTTTCGAACCCGGAAAGGATATCGAGTTTTGTGAGTGCAAGTTCCGTGATCCCATTAATCCGAACCGAGTAACGCAGCAGGACCAAGTCAAGCCAACCAACTCTGCGCGGCCGTCCGGTCGTGGTTCCGAATTCATCCCAAGGTTGTTCGCCTGTCCCACGAAGCCGCTCTGCCAATATTCCATCCAGCTCTGTTGGGAATGGTCCTGATCCAACTCGAGTTTGGAAAGACTTGGTTACCCCAATCACCCGTTCTTCATATCCTAACCCCAAACCGAGACCGGTCAGAGCGCCGGCTGCAGTCGGGGTTGAACTGGTGACAAAAGGATATGTCCCATGGTCGAGATCGAGCAGGGTTCCCTGGGCTCCTTCTGCCAGGACGCGACGACCTTGCTGCAAAGCCTCTGACAGCAGTGCTGAAACATCGTCAACATATGCTCTAAGCTGTTCTGCAGCCTCGTACAGTTCATCCCAAACCTGGTTTGATTCAAGGGGTTCTGCCTGGTAGAGATTGGTTAATTGTTGGTTGATACTATGCACGTGATCAATTACAGCTGAGTGGAAATTTTGTCTATCAAGCATATCCACAAGGCGAAGGCCATTTCGTGAGATCTTGCTTGTATACGCAGGCCCAATGCCCCTGAGGGTGGTGCCGATTTTCGCATTCCCTCGAGCCGCTTCTTGTGCTCGATCCAAAGCTAGATGCGCAGGTGTGATCAAGTGAGCGGCATAGGAAAGGTGCAGTCGCTTGGGAGTGATCAAGATCCCCGCCTCAGCTAGATTCTTCATTTCACTCAACAAGGTTCTTGGATTGATAACAACACCATTCCCAATCGCGGCGATTGTGTGAGGGTGAACAATACCGGAAGGTATTAGGTGGAGTTTGAAGGTTTGTGGACCGACGTGGACGGTGTGACCGGCGTTATCCCCACCATTGAATCGAGCCACGTAATCCGTCTCTGCCGCCAGCAGGTCTACGAAACGACCTTTCCCTTCATCACCCCATTGTGTGCCGACGACAATGTCTAATGGCATGGCTTACTCCGTTTCTGTTGTAAAATTGGTTTCTCGATCGATTTTCGATTTCATTCTAGCATAAACAAATCTAAACGTAAATTCACGCGTGATCCAAGAACTATAAACTGCAAACCCGGTTAAAAATATGCAGAACAAGGAGATAAATATGCTGAAAGTGGGCTATATTGGATTGGGGTTGATGGGCAAATCCATGGCAAGGAATATTTTGAAAGCGGGTTTTCCACTTGTTGTGCACAATCGCAGCCAGCAGGCGGTGGAGGAACTCGTAGCAGAAGGAGCGCGACCTGCCCGTTCTCCCCAGGAGGTAGCCAAGCAGGTGGATGTAGTGTTCACAAATTTGCCGGATTCACCAGACGTAGAGCAGGTTGCCCTGGGAGATGCCGGAATTATCGAAGGTGCTCATCGCACTCTCATCTATGTGGATAATTCAACGATAAAACCTGCTACATCCCGCTTGATCGCTGAGAAATTGGGTGGGAAAGAGGTTGCATGTCTGGATGCACCGGTAAGTGGGGGTGATATTGGGGCGAAGCAGGGGACTTTGGCAGTCATGGTAGGGGGTCCAATCGAAGCCTTAGAAACGGTGCGCCCTATACTGGAAGCTGTGGGAAAAACAATCACCCACGTTGGGGAGGCTGGCGCGGGACAAATAGCCAAAGCAGCAAACCAGATCATGGTTGCGGCACAGATGGTTGCCATGGGAGAGCTGCTTGTCTTTGCGAAAAAAGCTGGTGCTGATCCTCGGAAAGTAGTCACTGCTATTCAGGGAGGAGCTGCTCAATGTTGGACCCTGGATGTCAAACCAGACCGACTTTTTTCTGGAAATCGGAATCCGGGTTTCAAAGCGTATATGCAGGCGAAAGACCTTGGCATCGTAATGGATACAGCCCGACAATACGGCATCCCCCTGGTTTCAGCTTCAATTCACAATCAACTTTATAACGCCATGCTTGAAATGGACATGAGTGAACTCGATAATTCGGCGGTCATCGGCGTGATCGAGTCTTTGGCAAACACCAGCTTGTTGTAGAAATGAATTTCGCCTCTCGTAAGTTATTAGCTGGAGGACAAATAATATTCAATTTGTTATAACTGATGCAGATCTGATAAGATTAACATCCATGATTTCAGAGTGATTTTTCCAATTGTTGGAGAAGGTACTAAATGAACCTTCAAAGGAGATTTCAAATTATGAATCGCAAAAGATCAATCCTTGGGATAATTCTGGCTAGCCTGATGTTATTCATCCTGATGTCAGCAGCAGTACCCCTGCCAAATTCCCATTCCCTGGCTTCCCTCCATGAAAAATCTGACTTGGTTTCATTGGAAGTAAAAAATGATTCCACGAGCTATGCCTATCTGTGGCTAGATGGACCATCGTTTTATTACCTGATCATAAAACCAGGCGAGACGAAAACATTCACCGTGATGCGTGGTGAATACTTTGAGGAGGTCAGCTACTGCGGGGTGAGAGAGTCATCGATTATTGATTTATCCCGGCATACCAAACTGGTGATGCCAGTCTGCGGTGCCAACATGCGTTCAATGCCCAGCTCACCAAATGTCATCAACATCACCAATACCATAAAAATCGTCAAGGTAACCGTAGAAAATGAATCGGATTCCCAAGTTCTCGCAATACTTACCGGTCCTGCGACGTACGTATTTTTACTCAATAAGGATGAATCGAAAGATTACACGATTGCAAAAGGTGATTACGAAGTTCAATATTTCGCTTGTGGGAAATATGACGTCAAGGAATTCTCTGCATATTACAATAGTTTATTGAAGTTCAAATGCCCGAAATAGCACCTGGAGGCTTGTCGGTATCCTTTAAGATGGTATAATCTGACCAATCTTGCAAAGAAAACACACTGACCGGGACGAGTAGCTGGAAGAGAAACCAACAGGGAGAAGTGATCGAAGATTGAGAATTACTTCGGGAATTCTGCCAGTGAAAACCCCCCGCGAGTGGAACCCCGAAACACCCTGGTCAAAACACAGGGTTGAGTAAGGGAAACGGCAGACTCCGTTATCGGTCACACGAAGATAAGCCACTGGCTTAATCTGGGTGGAACCGCGTGACCCAAAACTCTCGCCCCAGTAAGGCGGGAGTTTTCTAATTAATTTGAACCTTACTTGAAAAAGATGTTTGTCAGGAGGTAAGCGATGGCTAAATTCGAGAAAAACAAATATGAAGAGAGCAAACTCTACCGTGTACGCCATTCTTCAGCGCATGTGATGGCACAGGCAGTTTTGGAGATGTTCCCAGATGGGAAGGTCGCGATTGGTCCCCCGATTGAAGAAGGCTTTTATTATGATTTTGATTTACCACGTCCCTTGACACCGGAAGACCTCGAGGTGTTGGAAAAGCGTATGCGAGAAATTATCGCGGGAAACCATAAATTCAAGAAAGAGGTTCTCCAAGCGAATCAAGCTCGCGATTTATTTTCAGATCAGCCCTACAAATTGGAATTGATTGACGGTTTGGAACAGGGTGGTTATGACGAGTATGGTGAGCCTTTGGAGGAAAAACCGGAGATCTCCATATATACCCAAGATAGTTTTGTCGATCTCTGTCGCGGTCCACATGTCGAGAATACCGGGGAGATCAATCCTGAGGCGATTAAACTTCTCTCAGTCGCTGGTGCTTACTGGCGGGGAGATGAAGAACGACCAATGTTGCAGCGTATCTATGGAACAGCCTGGGAATCCGCAGATGAACTCGAGCAGTACCTGTGGAAGTTAGAAGAAGCACGCAAGCGAGACCACCGGCGCTTGGGGAAAGATCTCGACCTGTTCAGTGTCAGCGAAGAAGTTGGCGCGGGTTTGATCCTCTGGCATCCAAAAGGTGGTATGGTGCGAAAAATTGCAGAGGATTACTGCCGGGAGGAGCATGAGATCGGTGGGTATGAATTTGTATATTCTCCGCATATTGGGAAGGCAAACCTTTGGCAGACAAGCGGTCATCTGGATTGGTACCAGGAAAATATGTATTCTCCCCTGGACATCGAGGGCCAGGAATATTACTTGAAACCAATGAATTGTCCTTTCCACGTGCAGATCTATAAAAGTAGAATCCGCTCATACCGGGATTTACCATTGAGATTTGCTGAATGGGGAACGGTTTACCGCTATGAACGTAGCGGAGTCCTGCACGGATTACTGCGGGTCAGGGGATTCACGCAGGATGATGCGCATTTGTTTTGCCGGCCTGACCAGATGCCGGAAGAGATCGATCGGGTTTTGGATTTCAGTTTAAATATCCTGCGGGCTTTCGGTTTCAAAGACTTTCAAGCCTATCTTTCAACACGTAATCCCGACAAAGCTGCTGGTCCTTTAGAGCAATGGGAAGCGCCGACGGAAGCGCTTCGCAACGCCTTAGAGCGGGCACAAATTTCATACCAAATCGATGAAGGGGAAGCGACATTCTATGGACCGAAAATCGACCTGAAAGTTCGAGATGCACTTGGACGGGAATGGCAACTCAGCACAATCCAATTTGATTTTACATTACCCGAACGATTCGACCTGGTTTTTGTCGGTGAGGATGGACAGGAACATCGACCATATATGATCCACCGAGCATTACTCGGTTCAATGGAACGCTTCATGGGTGTTCTCATTGAACATTTTGCGGGTGCATTTCCGGTTTGGTTGTCTCCAGTTCAAACGGTTTTGATCCCCATCGCTGACCGCCATTATGAGTATGTCTACCAGGTGGCTGGTAGGCTCAAGGCTGCCGGTCTGCGGGTTGAAGTCGATGAGCGCGGCGAAAGAATGAACGCCAAAATCCGGGATGCCCAAAATCAGAAAATCCCATACATGCTTGTAATTGGTGATAAGGAGGTCGAAGGGGATTCGGTCTCTGTGAGACTGAGGTCTGAAGAGAATCTTGGTGCGATGTCGCTGGATGGATTTATGACCATTGCAAACAGTGACATTGCCAATCGCGTGTAGGGGTATCAGTTCCTTCGTGGTTGACGATTCAGCCAAGTTTATGGTATCATGCGCACGTCCGTTTAAAGAAATTTAGTGAGATAAGAAAGTACAAGGAGACTAATATTAGCTCAACTCAATACAGGGTAAATAATTCCATTCGCGTGCCTCAAGTGCGGTTGATAGATGCAAGCGGAGAAAATGTTGGCGTCGTTTCAACAGAAGAAGCCGTACGCATCGCTCAAGAAGCCGAGCTGGATCTCGTTGAAGTAGCTCCGAATGCAGAACCACCCGTATGCCGGGTGATGGACTACGGAAAATTTCTCTACGAGCGCACAAAAAAGGAACGGGAGGCACGTAAGGCACAAGTCAAAGTTGAGATCAAAGAGATAAGACTGCGACCAAAAACAACCGAGCATCATCGTGGTTTCAAAGTTCGCGATGCCCGTAGGTGGTTGGATAATGGAATGAAGGTAAAAGTCCGCATTCGCTTCAGAGGTCGAGAGATAACTTACCCGGAAATCGCGCTGGATGACTTGAGAGCTATTGCAGAAGATTTATCTGACGTGGCAATTGTGGAGCAGAATCCTTCTTTGGAAGGCAATAGCATGCTGATGGTTCTGGCGCCGAAGAAAACAAAGAAATAGTAATACAAAGTAAAACCGCAGGAAGAACAAACCAACATTTGCAAGTTTATCCGCGAATGAGATGTAGTTCGCGGAATTTTATGTGAGAGGAGTTACCAAAGTGCCGCGTAAGAAAACAACTGGTAAATATAAATTAAAAACCCACAAGGCAACCTCAAAAAGGTTTCGCCTAACCGGAAGCGGAAAATTGGTGCGCACAAAAGGTGGTAAAAGTCACCGCCGACGCGTGACCTCAAAACGGACCAAAAGATTATTCACGGAGATGATCCCGGTAAAGGGTCGTGGGATTAAAAAGCGTGTTGAGCGTTTAGTTCCAAACTTGAAAAAAACCGGTTAATGTTACAGGATAAAAAAATTATCGGTGAACATTGGGTGTGTGCAACGAGTAATTTTCGTGTTCATGGAAACACGGGTACTGGCGCCCAACAGTTCGCAGGAGTGTAAAGAATGGCAAGAGTAAAAACAGGACCTCATCGTCATCGTCATCATAAAAAAGTACTCAAGATGACAAAGGGACAATTCAATTCCCGGCATCGCTTATTTCGTATTGCGAACGAAGCGATGTTGAAAAGTCTATGGTATTCCTATCGAGATCGGCGTAACAGAAAACGTGACTTGCGTCGTTTGTGGATCGCCAGGATTAACGCGGCTGCTAGAATGAATGGTATTACCTACAGCAGGTTTATTCACCACATGAAGCAGTCCGAAATCAGCTTGAATCGGAAGATGCTGGCTGATCTGGCGGTTCGCGATCCCCAGGCATTTTCAGCCGTTATCGAAAAAGCGCAATCCAGTTAAAGCACAGTTAAGGATATTAACTAAAGACCAATAGTTGATCCAGGTGGAAAATAATCCACCTATTTACCTTTTAATTTGATTAGAGATGATCACGTTATTGGGGGCATGATCATTTCCCAGGGCTTGTGACGCGTTGACTTCAATTTACGGGGATGCTAAAATCGCCATTGAGGCAAAATGAATAAAATAATTAATGATCACAGGTTGAATTCTGGTCAACACCTGCTGCTCATCCAGGGTGACATTACCGAGGAAAGGGTAGATGCCATCGTCAATGCCGCGAATGCACAGCTGCAACATGGTGGTGGTGTGGCTGGAGCAATCATCAGGAAAGGGGGATTCCAGATTCAGCACGAGAGTACTGCCTGGGTGGAAGAACATGGCCCAGTCCGCCATGAGAACCCGGCTTATACTTCCGCAGGTGATCTCAATTGTAAATATGTAATTCATGCTGTCGGACCGATTTGGGGTGATGGAGATGAGGACAGAAAACTGCAGGCAGCAGTCCTGGGCTGCTTAAAGTTGGCTGATCAATTAAGTTTAACCTCGATTTCACTGCCGGCTATATCCACCGGCATATTTGGCTTTCCAATCAAACGTGCGGCTAATCTAAACTTCGATGTTATTCTGGGTTATTTCAATAAAACTGAAGATACAAACTTAATGGTGGTTCGTCTGGTCCTATATGACCAAGAATCCGTAGATACCTTTCACCAGGTCTGGGCAACAAAATTTGATCCCAGCTGATTAATTCGGGTTATTGTGCAGGGAATTAACTTTCTATGATCTCGTCCACCAAGAATCCAAAGATTCAATGGGTTAGGCGCCTCCAGCAGTCAAGCACAGCTAGGAAAGCAGAAAATGCTTTTGTTATTGAAGGTGTGCGCTTAATCGAGGAAGGGTTGAATTCTGGTTGGGAGATTCAATACATATTTCATTCTGATGATTTGAGTGAGCGTGGGAAAAAACTGTTGAGGGAAAGTATAAAAGGTGGCATACAGGTTGAGATCGTGACCGATAATGTCCTGAAAGCGATCAGTCTGACAAAGACTCCGCAAGGCATCCTGGCGGTGCTGAAGATGCGGACGATCTCCATCCCTGAACAATTAGATTTTGTCCTGATTCTTGATCAAATAAGAGAGCCTGGCAATTTGGGGACAATTCTGCGATCTGCTTCCGCCGCTGGCGTACAGGCGGTCTTTTTGACCCGTGGAACCGTGGATCCATTTTCCCCCAAAGTCTTGCGAGCTGCGATGGGTGCCCATTTCTGTTTGCCTGTTTGCTCTGCTAGATGGGCTGAGATCAAATCCTATTTTGAGCAATATTCACTGCATCCGTATTTAGCTACAGTTGGGGCAGGGGATATCTATTACCAAGCAAATTTCCAGCGACCATTAGCATTAATCCTTGGAGGGGAGGCAGAAGGAGCGAGCGATGCTGCTCGGGACATAGCTGGGACGAATGTCCATATCCCCATGTATGGTGGAGGGGAATCCCTGAATGTCTCTGTTGCTGCTGGAATACTCTTATTCGAGATCGCTCGCCAGAGAGAGAAGAATCAATGAAAATTCGTTCCATCACCTATTTCCAAGACCTTGGTTGGCCATTGGATCCAAAACGTATCCAGCAGTGCAGAGAATTTCTCAATATTGCCCGCAGGAGATTCGAAGAAGGGGGTTATGAAGTCCAAACTACGCGACTGGCAACCTCTCCTTTTCCGTTATTGCTTGAAGACAGCAGTGCGCAAGAGGTGGTAAATTATGCAAAATCAATTGAAGAAATCCTTGCTCACGGGGCACCAGATTATGCGTCGATAGGTCCGGCATTACCGGATAATCCCTCCAGGTTTGAGATCTTACCAGAGATACTTGCCAATACACAAAGTGTGTTTGTCGCCGGGGTTATCTCTTCTCCCGAGTTTGGCATCTCTCCTCAGGCGATCAGGCAGTCCGCTTCCGTGATCAAGAGAAATGCATTAATCTCGGATGATGGGTTTGCAAACTTGCGATTTGCCGCCCTGGCTAATGTTCAACCAGGTGGCCCTTTTCTACCAGCTGCGTACCATCGCTTTGGCGGTTTGCCAAGGTTTGCTATCGCCACGGAGGCCGCGGATCTTGCTGTTCGAGCGATCCAGGAATCCGGTAGTTTACAATCGGCAAGGGATAGGTTGGTCGATCTGGTTGAGCAGGAAGCCGCAAATCTGTCAGACTTTGGAGGTCAGCTGGCTGTAGAGAAGAAAGTTGACTTTGCAGGGATTGATTTTTCGCTAGCGCCTTATCCCAGAAAAGAGCAGTCAATTGGGACTGCCATTGAACTGCTCGGTGCACCTGGTATTGGATATCACGGTTCGCTTGCAGCTGTGGCGATCCTGGCGGAAGCACTGGATCGGGCGCACTACCCCCGGGTCGGATTCAGCGGGGTCATGCTACCATTGTTAGAAGATACGGTATTGGCTCAACGGGCAATTGAGGAAACACTGGATATCAACAATCTACTACTTTATTCAGCTGTTTGTGGAACCGGTATCGATACGGTGCCTCTTCCCGGGGATATATCAGAAGAGAAGATTTACGCCTTGCTACTTGATCTGGCGGTATTGGCAGAACGATTAGATAAATCGCTTACTGCACGCCTGATGCCTGTCCCGGGAAAAAAAGTTGGGGATAGAACGGACTTTCATTTTGAATACTTCGAAAACAGCAAGGTAATGGATATTAAAGCCAAACCGATCAGTGGATTTTTAGCAGCTGATCAACCATACAAGCTGGTGAGCAGACCGAAAGCGAATTAAATCAAGAAAGCAAAGTGCTACTCATATAGGTGATCAAGAAGAATTTTGCTGGGAGGTGAAATGCCACCTCCCAGAATTACTCTATATACAAGTCATTTGATGACCAAATAGTTAATCAAATAATATTTATTTGATCTCCCGCCAGTATTGCCTTCCGTCTGGAGATCTTCTCAGCAATCCTGCACCGATCAATTCTCTACGAAGTGAAGCGGTGTCAGCATGGAAATCCTGC
>CP070764.1:2145854-2149249 GCA_020349245.1 Chloroflexota bacterium
ACCAAATAATCCACTACGTACCGGTTATCGACAGACAAACTGCCTTTGACATCCTCATTGCCCTTACGAAGGCGCTGCGCCAAAGCCGCCAGGCGGATACCCGTCACCCAACCTTCTGACTGTGCAACGAGTTTGTTGGTCTCCTGCATGTCTATCTGAGTTCTCAGGAGATTCTGTACCAAGAGATGGGCTTCATCCACCGTGAAACTTAGATCCTGGCCGCGAATTTCTGATATCTGGCCGGTAGCGCGTAACTTGATTAGGGGTAATGGGGGATCCATGCGCGTGCACAACACCAGGTGCATTCCTTGAGGTGCATATTGGATTAACTCATTGACCAGATCGTGGATGGGTTGTAACTCGATCAGGTTGTAATCATCCAGCACCAGAACATATTCACCTTCGATCTCATTCAGTTCATTGATGAGAGATCCGGAAAGGTAGCGCAGAGGGGGCATTTCAGGTGCGCCAAGTAATGCACGGGTTTCAGTAAGTTTTTCAGGGTGAATGCTTCGAATTGCAGTGATGAAATAATCCAAAAAAACCCGCAGATCATTATCGTATTGATCCAGCGAAAGCCAGGCTGATGGGCAATCTAAAGACCGCACCCACTCACTTATCAGCGTACTCTTGCCGTATCCGGCAGGCGCTGAAACTAAAGTCAGTGGTCGCTTCCAGTGTTGATCTAACCACTCCATCAAACGCGGGCGTGGTACCGGATCAATGGACTGAACAGGACGTTGAAGTTTGGTTTGGATTAGAGGGACTGTGTAATCCATATCGTGCAGCCGAGCCTCCTGGCCGGATTATACTATGGTAGGTATCTTTTCTCCTTGTTTGAACCTATGGGGAGTGGCTAACATGGTGGGCTTATTTGGCAATTTCCAGGGCAAATTCGCATGAAAGCCCACGAACATATCCACTCCCAACCTCTGAGGGTTCGAATTCTCATTCTTTTTCTTCTGAAGGATATATTAATTGATAAATAGAAATAGGACTCGAATCAATAATTAGTATATTTCAGTCAAGAGAACCAATTTCGATCCCCAATTGCTCCATCTTCCCCCTTTGTTCGATACGTAAGAAACCAAAAACTGCTCGACTGGTATGCCGGGTAGTTTATTTTGGAGTAATGGGCGGATTTGGACTCGAACCGCAAAATAATAATTATTTTAGTATAAATGCTGGGTGCTACTCATCCTAGAATTCTAAAAGTGTAATCAATTTTGTTGTTTATAAAGGATGAAAATGGGAGATTTGTTAATTTCAACAATCAAACTATTAAGAATTAAAGAAGAAATACCCCCGGCAGGAGTCGAACCTGCAACATCCTAATTCGAAGAAACCCGCAAAACCACCACATCTGTGTAGAATCAATATATTACCCCTACCTGTAGGGGTTCTAAGGTTCCTTAATTTGACTATCTTGGCTATTATGACTAATTTCTATGGGTGTTGCACCACGGTTGCACCAGGCTGCACCTGAAGCGCAACGAGCATAAAGAAGGAAAGGCGAGCTTCAGCCTTGTCCAGTAGCAGGAATAACCCTGAGGAGAAACAGTTAGTAGGGCCTTAACCAACGGAATGATTATTCACAAATAGTCCCTAAAAATCACTGGAACAGGCTTCCTGTTCGGTGGAAGCTTTTTGGGTATCCCCTGCTTGATTGGTTTGATAACCTAAAACTTATAAATCTGTTGCGCTAGTTACCGCCAATAGGGATCTGCTGACTTAAGATATCGAACCTGTGTGATTTGGCGATTGTTCTCCAGAATTTATATTTGGTAAGGTCTAAAATAATTCAATCCATCCTTGATATATAATAATATTCGTGACAGACGTAACAGATTACACGAATTAAATGCACACGTAATTATGGGGGGAATGAACATTAGACATTGGAGGTCTGATGAGATGCAATTAGGAAAAAAAATATATATTTCAGGCGATATCACCATCGATTGGAACCTGGCCCGCATTCACAGATCGAAAGGTATAGTTCAGGGCTGGGGATTTGATGATTGCACCCGTGCAACCTGCCAACCAGGTGGTGCTGCCTTGCTCGGAAAATTGATTTCAACAATAGCTGAAGATCTTAGAGAAAATGGGATCGCAGAATATGAAGTTGTCCAGCCAACAAAATTTGAAGCCCCCATCGAACCAATTGACACAAGGTACCATCACTCGTATGCTATGTGGTCATCCTTTGAGGATATAAATTCATGGAGGGTGGAGGAATACCTTGGATTAGATCGATGCACCAATCTTGAGCCGGTTTACATGGATCCTACATCGATGGTTCAAGACGGATTCTCAAAAGAAGATATTCTTATCATCGATGATGCGGATTTAGGCTTTAGAGACCATCAGCGGTCGCTGTTAAAAGTATTACAAGCAGGGGAAGATGCACCCTGGATCCTGCTCAAGATGTCACAACCTGTTGCACAAGGTCCATTGTGGGAATCTCTGCTCGAGAATTATACTGATCGATTGATTGTAGTAACCACGGTGAACGACATACGCCGTACCGAGGTTCAGATCAGTGGTGGTTTATCCTGGGAAAGGACTTCACAAGATGTCGCCTGGGAGCTGGTTAATAACCCGCGGGTAAATGGTCTGGCGCGTTGCGCGGCTGTAGTTGTCTCTTTTGAAACTGCAGGTGCAGTTGTGCTTCACCGCAGTCTGGTAGGGGAAGAATCTTTCACTACACCAATCTCTAGACAACGACACCTTATCTTTGATCCACAGGTAGTTGAAGGCATGTGGCAGAATGCACATCCAGGTGGAATGATCGGTTATACAACATGCTTAGTTGCCGGAATCGCCCGTCAATTAATCCTATCCTCCAGCACGCCCAACCTATTACTCGGCATTCAATCTGGGATGGAAGCGCAGCGAAATCTGCATCTATTGGGTTATGAGAATAAAGGCAAGGAAAACAAACCAGAGCTGGTGTTCCCATATGATCGGATAACCAGCATCTTGACAGGAAATAATTATCCTTTTGCTGTCGCCGAGATCCAGGATCCAGTTCGGTTTATTACCTCGATTGGAGAAGAAACTGGAAAGGCTCCAACAGGTGGTTTTTGGACTATTCTCCAAGATCGATATCGCGATAACCTGGATGAGATCAGTGAACAGATAGTTTTACAGGGTGCCGAAGAAACGATCAAAGATATTCCCATGGGTATCTTTGGTGCGTTGCTCACGGTCGATCGCCAGGAAATTGAGAGTTTCCGCAGTATTCATTCTTTAGTTGGCGAATACTTGAGTCAGGAACGGCCCAAACGCCCTCTCTCCATCGCAGTTTTTGGTGCTCCCGGATCCGGCAAATCTTTTGGAATCACCCAGGTGGCGAAATCGATAGCACCTGGGAAGATCAGCGTCCTTGAATT
>CP070764.1:2149349-2154725 GCA_020349245.1 Chloroflexota bacterium
TTCAGCAATATCATCCAAAACGGATTCAGGGGTAGTTTTAAGAACTGCAACCTTACCTTTTCCTGCAAAATCAACCATGAATATTCTCCTTCGGTAATTACTTCACGCTGAATATCCGCAACCTGAACTGAGGGTTGGTCCCTATCAGCAGGTAAACACCGGTGCAAATAATATGCCGATCAATCATCCTGATTCCAGGGCTTGAGGCATTCCTCGCCTCGATTTCCTGGGATAGATATCCAAAAGGAAGGGATCCTGATCTCCATTGTAACAATTCTTGGGGATAAATGCGAGAATATACTTTGCCACAATCTTCATTTCTGTTATAAAATCATTTCAGCATGAGTGACCAACCACGCCAGTTGAGAGATGTTTGGACTCATCTCGCTCATGTCATTGCTCACTTTGCAGGAGATATTTAACGTGGACAGGGAATTTTCACCCTCACCAGGAAAACCAGTGATCTTAATCGGTGGTGCCGGTCTTGACCTGATCGGACGGTTGGAGAGCGATCTTCATCCAGGTACCTCAAACCCCGCCAAGATCAGAACCTCTTTCGGTGGTGTAGCCCGTAATATCGCTGAGAATCTCTCTCGATTGGGGCAGCAGGCGATCCTGGTGACAGCAGTGGGTGAAGATTACAACGGTGAGCGATTGATCAATCAGGCGGACGAAGCTGGTATTGATACGAGCTATATCCTCAAGACTGATCAGCACCCGACAGGTTCCTACTTGGGCGTGGTTAATCCAGCAGGAGTCCTGCAGTTTGCCCTGGATGATATAAACGCCACCCGAATGCTTACCCCAAAATATATCCGTTCTCTCTGGCAGGTGTTCAAAGAAGCCTCCCTGGTCGTGGTGGATGCCAACCTTCCGGAAAAAACGCTGCAAACGATTTTCTCCCAGGCACAAAAAGCACAGATTCCGGTTTGTGCCGACCCAACTTCAACAAGCTTGGCCCAAAGGCTATTACCTTTTCTAAGCCAGCTCCATATGGTTAGCCCAAACAGCGGTGAAGCAGGGATCCTGTGTGGGCAAGTTTTCGAGAACAATCAGGCTGAAGATGCCTTGGAAGCAGCCAAGTGTCTAGTCGGCCAGGGAGTAGATATTGTCCTGATCACACTGGCTGAATTTGGTGTGGTTTATGCGACTTCAGAGACCAGCGGATATATACCTGCGGTGCGCACGAATATCGTCGATCCGACTGGAGCAGGGGATGCATTGAATGCCACGGTCATCTATTCGCTGTTGAATAGTATCCCCCTGGACGATGCGGTTCGTTTGGGTGTAACTGCAGCCTCCTTGACCCTGCGGCACCGGGGTACTGTAGTTACGAATTTATCCTTAGAGCTGCTTTACGATCAATTGGTTATATGAGTCAGCAGGTGGTTTACAAGGATTGAAAATGGCCTCCAATTTAAGAGAAACCCTGCGTATCTCCCCTGAAGTTTCCAAAGCCCAATCCATGGGTAAACCTGTTGTTGCTTTGGAATCAACCGTGATCACGCATGGACTGCCTTATCCGGACAATATCCAGCTAGCCCAAGATATGGAAAATGAAGTTCGTCGCAACGGAGCTGTACCGGCAACCATCGCCGTCCTGGAAGGTGGCATTCATGTCGGATTGGAAATCGCACAGCTGGAATATTTGGCCAGCGCCGGTGACCTGAAAAAAGCCAGCCCACGGGACCTGGCGCGCATGGTGGTAAAAGCAGAATCCGGGGGGACAACCGTGGCAGGCACAATTTATTTAGCGAATATCATCGGTATCGAGGTCTTTGCCACCGGGGGTATCGGCGGGGTCCACCGCCATCCAATTGGGGATATCTCCGCTGATTTGCCCCAATTAGCCAGAACACCGATGATCGTTGTCTGTGCAGGGGCAAAGGCTATCTTGGACCTGCCTGCAACGATAGAATACCTGGAGACCCATGGAGTGCCGGTAGTTGGCTATCAAACCAATGAATTCCCTGCATTCTATTCCGCCCACAGCCGCTTGCCGACCAACAGCAGGGCAGATTCACCTGAGGAAGTAATTGAATTCGCCCGGATGCATTGGCAATTGGGGCTGAAGAGTTCCTTGCTGGTCACCGTTCCACCCCCAGCTGAAGTTGCACTGCCGGAAGCGGTAATGCAGGAGGCGGTCAGTCAGGCCTTGAAAGATGCCAAAGAGGAACGTATTCGCGGCCAGCAGGTAACACCTTTCTTGTTGCAGCGGGTCAGCGAGCTGACCGGGGAAGCGAGCTTAACCGCAAACCTGGGCCTGCTCCGCAATAATGCCGGCATCGCTGCCCAGATCGCCCTAAGTTTGCAGCGTGCTCCAGGTCTGCGAGCTGTTTAATAAGCTTTGATTGGTTTTGGTTAATCACTCAGCGGGATAAATCCAAATTGAAAATTAAAAGTTTCTTTCATCGGTTAAGATCCTTGGTCAGATATCAAGAAGTGTGGAAGCGATAAATCTTTAGAGTGCTTCGACGGAGGCGCGTATGTCTGAGTATCTCTACCTGCTACGAATAATTTCTCACAAAGGAATATTTATTCCAACTCGTAAAGTATCCTGGATCGTTTTGATTGGTTTGATGATACTTTTCTTGTCGGCTGCTTGTGCTCCTTCTATCACCGAAACCCCAGAGGAAGTAGTCCAAACGCCATGTCCGACCTGCCCACAGAGCAGTCCTTTACCCCCGGTTATCATTACTGCTACCCCTGAACCAAGCTCCACCCCCGCACCGCGTACCCTGACCATATGCCTGGGAGCGGAACCTGATACTTTATTTATCTATCAGAGCAGCATGCTGGTGGCGAACAGCGTGCGGGAGGCGATTTACGATGGACCGATTGACCAGCTTGGCTATGGCTACCAAGCGGTGATCCTCGAAAAACTGCCCAGTCTGGCAGATGGCGACGCTCATATCGAAGCGGTATCCGTACAGCTTGGCGATAAGGTAGTCAACAGCGCTGGAGATGTAGTCGACCTCATTGAAGGAGAGCGGGTGAGACCATATGGCTGCAACCGGGAGGACTGTTCAGTTGTCTTTGAAGGTGCCCCTATTGATATGAGCCAGCTTTCAGCTGATTTCACCCTCCTGGAAGGAATACGCTGGTCAGATGGAGAGCCGCTGAAAGCTGCAGACGCGGTTTTTGGTTACGAAATCGCCAAGCAATGTGAAGTTTATTACGGCGGTTGGTGTGTTTATGATTCTCTGGTGGAGAGAACCGCGGAGTTCTTGGCGCTCGATGGGCGTTCTACACGCTGGAGTGGGCTACCGGGTTTTCTGGATCCCAAGTACATGACCAATTTCTTTCACCCCTTGCCAGAACACCAGCTTAGAGATCTTCCCATTGAAGAAATGGCTGAGAGTGAGCAGGTTGCTATTAAGCCGCTTGGATGGGGACCGTATATTATCGAGGATTGGGGATTTGGATCAGAGATTCGGCTGGTTAAGAACCCCAATTACTACCGTGCAAATGAGGGTCTGCCGCGCTTCGAACGCCTGGTTTTCAAGTTCACCGGTGAATACTCGATGCAAAATATCGGGATGCTCCTGTCGAAGGAGTGCGACATTGTCGACCAGGATGCACAGCTGGAAGATGCCCTGGGACTGCTCTTAGGACTGGACCAGCAGGATCTGCTGCAAGCGTATGTGATAAGCGGCCAAGCTTGGGAGCATTTTGATTTCAGCCTGTTGCATGCGGATTATGATAATGGTTACCAGCCAGGGGTTGATCGCCCTGACCTATTTGGTGACGTGCGTATACGGCGTGCAATCGCCATGTGCCTCGACCGGGAGAGGGTGATCAATGAAGCCGTTTACGGGCTGTCCGAATACGAGCAGCCTTACCTGGATCCCAGTCACCCGCTTTACGATGCGGTATTTGGCATCGGTGAAGCCCCCAATACCTATGTCCCGGATGATCACCCCCTTTATAATCCAGATATCCCTGTTTATTCATTCTCTCCAGGAGAAGCCAACGCGCTGCTAGATGAAATCGGTTGGATCGACCACGATCAGGATTCAAGCACCGCCCGGATCGCGCGTTCGGTATCCAATGTGCCCGATGGCAAACCGTTAACCTTCAATTATTGGACGACTACTTCCGATGTGCGCAAGCGGGTGGCAGAGATATTGGCTGATTCATTGGCGAAATGCGGTATCCAGATCAATATTGAATTCTGGAATTCCGCCGATTTCTTTGAGCTGCCCGATAGTCCTGTTATTACCAGGAATTTTGATGTGGTGGAGTTTGCCTGGTTGTCTGGGTTTATACCTCCCTGCAATCTTTTCCTGAGTGAGAATATCCCGGGCGATCCCGAGGTTACTAACCCAGATGGATCGCAGCGCTTCCCCCAGGGATGGGAAGGTGATAACAACAGCGGCTACAGCAGCGATGCATTCGATGCAGCTTGTACTGCCGCCCTTGCTGCCCTCCCTGGCCAACCCGAATTTGAAGAAAACCACCTGTTAGCTCAAGAAATTTTTGTTCGCGAGCTACCCGTGGTGCCGCTTTTCTACCGTCTGAGAGTGACTGCTGCCCAGGCGGATATGTGTGGCTACTGGATGGACCCAACTGCCGATAGTGACACCTGGAATATTGAAGAATTTGGTTACGGGGACGAATGCCAGGAATAATTCGAAAATCGCATCTGCCGAATAATTTCCTCTTTATTTCAACTCTCCCGAAAAAGTCCGGTCTTGGTGCTATTTGTCCTCCGGAGTGGCGAAAAATATCTCCCGAAACGTGGTTTTTGCTTCTCTAAAAAGCTGAACCACGTTTTTTTCTAAGTCTCGGAGATGTGCTGCGATTAATTCTCTCTTGATCCCGGGAGGGATATAGACAACATATAACACACTGCGCGTGTTATCAGTGATCCTGGTGCGGAAATCCTGGCCATAGATAATGCTGCAAAACACCCCGAGTGAATCTCTGGTGACCATGTCAGCGGGCTTACAGGTCACCTGTTCACCTCTGAGCAGGGTGTAAACTTCATCACCACTTGCCGAATCAAATCGAATGGGACCTTGGATAAGGTCGAGATCATGACCGGCGGTTAGCAGCAAGCTGTTTAATTCTGCCATGAACATCGCCTGGACGAGTGGAGGTGCTTTTGGTATGGATTTTTTCTTATGTACGATCGATTCAAGCTGCAGGAGCAGGTGGTAGGTCTTTTTATAACGCTTGTAATAAGCTGTGTAAGCTGCCAATTGAGGCAGCTGCAGGAGGTCTGTGCGGTCCATGCTGGTATAGCGTTGGCGGAGCTGAGTTTCGAGAGCGGCTACCTGATCAATCTGTGGGGAGCGATCTTGGGAGTCGCCTTCGATGCGCATAGACAAAGCGCCCAGCGCGGCTGCCGGGTGGGATGTTTGCCAATTCTTT
>CP070764.1:2154825-2158055 GCA_020349245.1 Chloroflexota bacterium
GCTTCACTGACCATCTTGACAATTTTCGCCAGAAGCGTTTCATTTCCAACCTTCTGTGCTTCCATAATAAAAGTGCCGGTGCCATTGATCGTTGCACCAGTGACCAGATCACCGTTTGCTTTGGCAACGGGAATTGGCTCGCCCGTAACCATGGATTCATCTACTGAGCTGGATCCCTCCACAACTATACCATCGACGGGAACCTTCTCGCCGGGGCGCACCCTTAGATGATCACCAACCTTCACCTGGCTCAGGGGAACATTCTCTTCCGTCCCGTCATCCCTCACAAGGCGGGCATTGTTCGGTGCTAGCTTGAGTAATTCCTTAATCGCATTACCGGTCCGCGATCTGGCGCGCAGCTCCAGAACCTGCCCCAATAGAACCAGGGTGGTAATCACCGCTGCGGCTTCAAAGTAGATAGCAACCGTACCCTCGGGTCCGCGAAAAGCTGCCGGGAAGATCATTGGAAATAATGTCGCAATGATACTGTAGGTATAGGCAACACCGGTACCCAGCGCGATAAGTGTGAACATATTCAAGCTGCGGCGGATGATCGAAGCATAACCGCGCTGAAAGAAGGGTTTGCCACCCCAGATTACAACGGGAGTTGCCAGTAGCAGCTGAATCCAGTTGCCCACTTTCCCTGACAACGCGCCAATAATCGGTGCCCCGGCAAACATCTCCCACATGGTCATGACCAGAATCGGTGCGGTTAGGGCCACACTCCACCAGAAGCGGCGGCTCATATCCACCAGTTCCGGGTTAGCTTCTTCTTCCACTGTCACCGTACGTGGCTCAAGCGCCATTCCGCAGAGGGGACATGAACCCGGTTCCGGCTGCACGATCTCGGGATGCATAGGGCACGTATATTCTACAGAGGTAACGGTAACAGGGGTTTCCCGCTCCAGGGCCATGCCGCACTTCGGACAAGCGCCCGGTTTATTCTCCCGAACCTCAGGATCCATGGGGCAGATATAAGTCACTCCTTCATCCGGGGCAGGACCATGCATCAATGGCTCGCGTTCAGCATCTTTCTCCAGGTATTTCTGCGGATCTGATTTGAATTTCTCAGCGCAGTGGTGGCAGCAGAAGTAATAAGTGATCCCTTCGTGTTCGAGAATTGCACCGGCCTTGTCTGGATCGACAGACATACCACAGACGGGATCATGTTGTAATCCGCTCCCAGCAATATGTTTATGATCGGAGTGTTGTTGGTGATTTCCGTGTTCCGAATCAGGAGATGGGCTTCCGAAAAGATGGGGATACTTTTCTCGGGCTTCGGCCGCATATTTAGCCGGATCGGTTGAAAACCGCTCCATGCAGTGATGGCTGCAGAAACCGTATGTCTCGCCTTCCCATTTATAAGTGCTCACCGCCTTTTCGGGCAGCACCGACATCCCACATATTGGATCAGACAACTTCATTTCTTTGCTCCCTTTTGGCCATAATGCTGACTTATAGCAACGTTTTTCATACATCACCACTCAAGGAATATAATCTCAACTTCGAAATGAGGCGTTATATCGCTTAAACAAAAAGGTACATAATTTTCAGGTCCTAGTCAGGAAACCTGATCAAGCGGATTTCTGCGGATGTTTCCTAACCGTTTGAAGTGGCTGGGCGATAAACCCGTGATGGTCTTGAACTGGTTGGAAAGGTGTTGAACGCTGCTATAGCCCAGTCGATGGGCAATTTCACTAATGGTCAGCTCGTTATACGCGAGTAATTCCTTTATTCGTTCGATTTTTTGGAGGATTATATACTTTTCAATGGTAATGCCCACCGTTTCAGAAAAAAGCGCGCTCAAATATTGATAATTGCGGCCTACCTCGCGGGCGATCGATCCAGAAATTTTCTCCTGCAAATATTCAAGCTTATCATGTTGGATCAAATCAAGAACGTGTGTCTTTATGCGGTCTACTAGCTGCGCTTTTTGATCCTCAAGCAATTCAAAACCGTTTTGATCGAGGACTTTTCTAACCTTATTCATATCTGGCCTGCTGACGGTCTCATCGATGATTGCCTTGCCAAGCTCAATGCTATGGATTTCCAAGCCAAGTGCAGTCAACTCATCTCGTACCACCCTGATACAGCGATCACAGACCATGTTCTTTATGGCGAGCGCAATCATGGATCTTTACCTATATAAGTAACTCCACCTTGATTAATAATCAGAATAAGTCAATTTACTTTGAGACAGATTCAATTCTCTCGATATATATCCCATGTTCCTGCTGTCAGCGACAAAAAAATACAAAAATGCTGAAACTAGGTCAAATTATTGGGGAACCTTGCAGCATTCTGGCAGAGCCTCGTATGCTACCGGATCTGCGGGGACATCATTCGCCTGGTAGCCCAGTTCAGCTATGGCCTGTTCGATATCTATCAATTTGAGCAAAGTACCGTCATAATTGATATGACCCATTTTGCCTTCCAGGTCTATGTGCACCGATTCAATCCCCTTAATCTTGGCTAATCCTTGCTCGATACTATTTTTACACATCTCACATTGAATTGTTGGCAGTTGCACCATGGCATGTGCCTTCTCACCAACCTTTTCCATTTTGTTGCCTTCTTGCATGTTCATGCCATGATCTGAACCCGCCATGGATTCATGGCTTTGTGCCATGGCAACTTGACCATTCTTGCCATAGGAGTCTGCTCGACCACATGCACTTACTATGAGAACTGATATCGCTACCAGAACCATTATGCTGTTTCTCTTCATTTTGCTTTCCTCTTTTGTTACTGGTAGACAATTATTTGGATGATACTGCCGCATCATCACCTTTTCTACCAAGCCCATTTCCAAGCTGACGTTCGGCACCAATGGAATAGAGAATCGGTACCACAAATGTCGTAATAATGGCCAATGTCATCCCCCCAAAGGATGGAATCGCCATGGGTACCATGATATCGGATCCCCTGCCCGTGGATGTGAGCACGGGGAGGAGGGCCAGGATGGTCGTTGCCGCAGTCATCATGGCCGGCCGGATGCGTCTGGCACCTGCTGCCACCGTCGCTTCACGTATGTCCGCGATTGTCTTTGGTTGTCTGCGGTTGAAACTCTGATCCAGATATGTACTGATGATCACTCCATTATCACTGGCAATACCAAACAAGGCCAGGAATCCTACCCAGACGGCCACACTCAGATTTACCTGATGGATTTGAAACAGGTCCCTGAAATTCATCCCCAGTAAGCTGAAATTCAGAAACCACTCTTGTCC
>CP070764.1:2158155-2159698 GCA_020349245.1 Chloroflexota bacterium
CGCTTGATGTAACAGGTCAAGTAGCTCAACGCGTTTGGGGATCAGATCATCCATATAAAAATCTTTGGCTTGACATAATAGAAGCCCCGATAGATATCCCTATCCCAAGTGAGGTCGCTGCCTTATTTGGCTGGAACCGCCTCCCCCAACATGCATCTCCATCGGTATTTATTCCTAAGCAAACCAGCCTTGATCAGAGAGAACTCGCTGATAAAAGGGAATCTATAAGGGCTCCAGGTCCTGGAATAATTTCTCCAGCAGTCATTCAGCTCGGAGAACCGACACAGAGAATACCAATGGCTGTGAAAGCAGGAAATCTAAATCCCGACCGAGAAGTAATCCCAGAATCACTCCGCTCCATACAAGCGGAATTGGATAAGGTCGCTGCAAAATTAAATAAAAGCTCTCTCGCTCAAAAAGACGGTCGCTATCCTATCTATGTCATATTCTCAACCAGGAGTGGTCTAGAAAAACAATATGGTCGTGATGAGTTCGGAAAATTAGATAAGGAGATGAAAGGAGTCACCAGGAGTATCTCCTCTCGACATGATTGGGGTGCAGTCTTGGTATATGCTGATGATCCAGATTGTATGTCTAAGTTCGATCTCAATCCAGTCTCACCGGAAGATCCCTGGTCCCTCAAACTGGTTTTGGCAGATTTGGATAAGTTCTTTGGTCGAAAAGGTGAGATGATCGGTGCATTATTGATTGTGGGTGGTCCAGAAGTTGTTCCCTACCATAACTTGCCTAATCCTGTTGATGATGTAGATTTGGAGGTTCCCTCAGACAATCCATATGCGACTCGCGATGAGAATTATTTCGTTCCAGAATGGCCTGTTGGACGTCTGCCAGGTGGTTACCAGAAAGATGCAATATTGTTGTTGAAGAGTTTACGGCAAATCGCATCTCATCATATCAACCTCAACCAGAAGCGAAATTGGTTACAACGATGGTGGGAACGTCTTTGGATTCGCAGGTTATTCACGTCGAACGGAAAAAGATCAAGCTGGGGCTACACTGCGGCTATATGGCGAAGAGCTTCCTTATCCGTTTTTCGATCAATTGGTGCTCCACATACCATGTATGTTTCACCTCCAGTGCAAGCGGAGAATGGCACTGGAAATAATAATGGCAGGTTATTTCCTTCCGCCAGATTGGGGTACTTCAACCTGCATGGATTGCAGGATTCAAGCAATTGGTACGGACAGCGCGATCCAACTGAACCAACTGAATTACCTGATTATCCTGTAGCTTTACGCCCTCAGGATGTAATGGATGATGGGCATGCACCGAAAGTTGTCTTCAGCGAAGCTTGTTATGGTGCTCACATAGAAGGCAAAGATATTGATGGCACATTAGCACTTAAATTCCTAGACTCTGGAACCCAAACAGTAGTGGGTTCTACGTGTACCTCATATGGCTCAATCACGACACCCTTGATTGCCGCAGATTTACTGGGTCAAGCATTTTGGAAATTCCTGCGGGAAGGCATTCCTGCTGGTGAGGCATTACGTCGGGCGAAAATTTATCTCGCAAAAGAAAT
>CP070764.1:2159798-2183218 GCA_020349245.1 Chloroflexota bacterium
CTCCAAGATCTGGGTGCGGTATTCGGGGAAAAATTTGGATGGGAAAGAGTTCTTTACCTGCAACCCGGAAAACCGTGGCGCATGGCAGGTGAAGACCAGCGAAAATGGGGCTGGGGAAAACCGCCTTATTTTGAAAGACTCAGGCAGGAACACCAGGCGACACGAGAAAGAGCGTGCCTTTACGATCTGAGTTCTTTTGGAAAAATCGATGTCCGTGGTCCAGGTGCATTGCCATTTTTGCAGCGTTTAACAGACAATGAAATGAATAAACCGGTTGGGAGTGCCATCTACACCCAAATGTTGAATTCAAGGGGTGGTATCGAGTCTGACTTAACCATCACCCGCTTGGCAGAAGATCACTTCCGGGCTATTACCGGATCAGGTTTTATCGCCAATGACCTCGGCTGGCTCCGGATGAATATTTCAAATGAAGATCCCCCGGTTGAAATTCGGGATGTAACGATGGAGTTTTCCTGCCTGGCTTTATGGGGACCGTTATCTCGAAAAGTGCTTGAAAAAGTTACCCAAGATGATGTCAGCAATGAGAATTTTCCATACCTTCACGCGAAAAAAATTGATATTCATGGTGTTGAGGTGTTGGCTCAAAGAGTCAGTTACGTGGGTGAATTAGGGTGGGAACTTTATATAACCCCCGAGCGTGCGGTTCAAGTATGGGATGCCCTGATGTCTGCAGGAGAAGAATTTGGTATCGAGGTTGGGGGATACAAAGTTCTCGACTCCCTGCGCCTGGAAAAAGGGTACAAATACTTTACAGCGGATGTTACTCCAATGGAGGATCCTTACTCTGCCGGGTTGGGTTTTTGTGTCCAACTTGATAAGGGAGAATTCATTGGCAAGCAATCACTAGAAAGGATCAAAAACCAAGGTAGAACAAAGAAATTGTGCACCCTGATCCTGGAGGGCGAGGATTATCTCCCCATTTATGGAGGCGAGGCGATTTACCTGGATAATAAGGTGATTTCCAGGGTTCGCAGTGGTGGCTTCGGATTTACGGTTAACCGGAATATAGCCTATGCCTACCTGCCTATCGATAATGCTGTCACCGGGACAAAATTTAACGTTGACGTTTTCAACTCTCTAATTCCAGCAGAGGTATCTGCCTCAATCCTTGTTGATCCAAAAGGCGAACGTCTGCGAGAATGATCAAAATGAATGTTTCGTTGCGGTAAACAAAACTATCTGGAGAAATTAATGTCTTCAATTCTTGAGAAAGCTATCCAAGTAATACCCATGTGGCATGGAAAGGATCTTAAATTTACACCGATGACTGGTGGTTTAACCAATACCAACTATCGAGTTGAGGTTGATGGTATTCCATATTTCGTTCGTGTACCCGGAGAAAGCACCGAGCTGTTAGCCGTGGATCGCAAGAATGAGTATCATAATTCAAAAGCTGCTGCACAAGCTGGTATTGGACCAGAGGTCGTTTTTTACTTGCCGGAACACAGCATTATGGTTTTGGAATTCATTGACGGCGAAACTATGTCAAATGAAAAACTTCAATCCCCGGAAATGCCGACAAGGATCGCCAAATCTTTGAAGATGCTGCATGCAGGTCCACGCTTCCTGACAGACTTTAACATGTTCCGTCTGACTGAATATTATTTGGATATCTGTAAGGATAAGGAAGTAAAGATACCTGATGGATATCCAGAGCGCCTCCCTACCGTTAATCGAATCGAAGAAGCGATGTCAATTCTGCCACTGCCAACTGTACCGTGTAACAACGATTTGCTGGCAGAAAATTACATCGATGATGGCAATTTATTACGCCTGATTGATTTCGAATACAGTGGAAATAATGATCCCACCTTCGAACTGGGAAATACCTGCCAGGAATTAGGGTATGACGAAGCTAGGATTCAAGACTTGTGTACAGCATATTTTGGCCACACAACGAAGGCTATGCTAGCACGGATGAAGCTTAATATGATCATGTCAGATGTTGGATGGGCACTTTGGGCAGCAATTCAAGCAAAGATTTCGAAGATTGATTATGATTTCTGGGGATGGGCAATCGAACGTTGGAGCCGGGCCGAGGATAAGATGGATTCACACGAGTTCCCAAATTGGCTTATTGAAGTAACTGGAAAAGATTGATCCCGATTAAACTGGGTATGGAAAAAATCAATGATCACGCGCATAATTATTGAGCCAGGTATTCCAAGCTGGAAAGGAAATTAATATGAAACTTTTTTACGCCACGGACGTGCATGGATCAGAGATCTGCTGGAAGAAATTCATCAGCGGGGGAAAATTTTACGATGTTGATACCTTGATTCTGGGTGGGGATATGACGGGAAAGGCAATCGTCCCGATCATCGAGCAGGGTAATAATCGATACAAGGTTACCCTCCTGGAACAGGAGTCTATCCTGGAAAGTAAGGAAGATGTTGATGAAATGGTAAAGATGATCCACAATCGTGGATATTATCCTTACCTTACCAATCCAGATGAGGTAGCAGAAATATCCAGCACGCCCGGACGTTCCGATGAGCTCTTTTTGGAACAAGTGATCGCAACTATTGAACGCTGGATGGCCTATGCGGATGAGAAGCTGGCTGGGACAGGTATTCGCTGCTATGTCTGTCCTGGAAACGACGATATTTTTGAGATTGACAAGGTGATCGCAAGTTCGAACTCTGTCATCCATGCAGAAGGTCAGGTAGTCGAACTCTCAGAACACCACGAGATGGTCAGCTCCGGCTGGTCTAATCCCACTCCCTGGGACACACACCGAGAAGAACCTGATGAAGCCCTGGAAGCCCGGATCGAAGCCGTGATTGCCAAGGCAAAAAATCCAGGGAATGCAATTTTCAATCTGCACGCCCCACCATATGGAAGCGGCCTGGATGAAGCCCCTGAACTCACAGAAGACCTGCGACCCACCCATGCAGGCCGGGCACTGGTCCCTGTTGGTAGCCATGCGGTCCTGCATGTTATCGAGAAATACCATCCTCTACTGGGTCTGCACGGCCATATCCATGAAGGCAAGGGCACGCGTAAATTTAAGCATACATTGTGCATAAATCCCGGCAGCATGTATGAACAAGGTATATTGCACGGGGCAGTGGTTGAGTTGAAACCCAATAAAGTAGGAACTTACATCCTGACCACGGGTTAAATAAATAGATACTGGAGAATCACCGGTCCATTAACAAGTGGATACATTCAAAGGAGCACCCCACCTTGGTTTTATTTAGGAGGGGAAGTTGGGAAGTTGTGCAAAGCAACAACCCGAAAGGAGGAGTCATATAGCAGGAAAATAAGCATCGGATCCAAGTTCATGATTCTTACCATTCATCCACTACCGTTGTCTGTTATCAATGTCTCTTCGGAATCAACAGACACCCACTCTTGAAGGAGGATTCCCATGAGTGAAGTCACACTTTTCGTTCGCAAAGCGAGCGGTCTGGTGCGCTCTTGGTCAATGTTCGATGCATTCATCTATGCCACCTTTTCTATCAACCTGATCACCCTCGGACTGTACATCTTTTCCTACTGCTGGTATTTTGAAGGGAATTTAGCCACGGCAGTCGTTGTCGGTGGAATATTCACCATTTTCGAGGTGATCGTCTACGCCAGCTTGATATCAGCCATGCCCCGTGCAGGAGGGGATTATGTATGGCAAAGCCGGATACTGGGAAGGGGGGTCGGCTTCGTCCTGGCAGTAACCGGCTGGTGGTTCATCCTCTGGTTGTGGGTCCCTCTCTATGCGGACATGCTCCGCTATCAGGTTCTCACGCCCCTGCTAGCCATCGTGGGAGCCCAGGACACCGCCCTCTGGTTCTCAACCAGCGCGAATGGTATCCTGGTGGCAGCCATCATCCTGTGCGTCCTCGTTGCGATTTACATCGCGATCGGGATGAAATGGTACGCCCGCGTACAACGCATCTGCTTCTGGGGAGGTGCTGTCGGATTAGCGCTGGTTTTCATCCTGCTTCTGATCGGCAACCAGGAGACCTTTACCAATAACCTCAACGCGATCGTGCCTGAAATGTTTGGCACCGAGAGCACCGATCTGTATGCTGCGACACTTACCGCAGGCCAGGAAGCCGGAACTGTCACCGGTCCGCTGAACACCATTGCCCTTGGAGCGAGCCTGGCGTTGATCCCGATGATCGTGTTCTTCAACCTGTGGCCAAACTGGGGCTCAACCCTGTACGGCGAGGTGCGTGGAGCGACAGATTACAAGCGCAATTTCTGGGGGATGACTGCTGCGGTGATCGTCACAGCAGTTGGTGCCCTGGTCTTTTTCGCCCTGATTGCCAAATCCCTGGGATGGGATTGGTACAACAACGCGAATGGTGCATTCTGGAATTACGCCTGGGGTTATACGGAAGTGCCTCCACCTTTGCCTTTCTGGCCCTATCCAGCCCTGTTTGCGGCCTTCATGGTGCAGAGTAAAGCGGTGATGTTCATCGTCATTCTGCTGATGAGCCTGTGGTGGTTTGGCTGGTCTGGGACGGTATTCCTCAGCTCAACCCGGGTGATCTTCGCGGCGGCGTTCGACCGCATGCTGCCGGAGGGTGCCGCCTATGTAGAACCGCGCACACGCACCCCTGTAACAGCGCTGGCGCTGATGGTGATCCCGGGACTGATTGTCGCTTTCCTTTTTGCTTACGATGTTCTTGGCTTCCAGACACTCGTCCTGGATGCTACCCTGGTCATCGCCATGACCTTCCTAGGGACGACAGTCGCGGCCATGATCATGCCCTGGCGATCAAAAGATGTTTACGAGGGATCACCGATAGCAAAGTTTAAAGTACCAGGTTGGTTGGGTTACCTGGGTATGCTTCTATTTGTGGTCGGCGGAGGATACATGGTTTATCTTTCATTCTCCTACGGGCTACCCATCCTATCCGATCTCGGCAGCCTTGATACGCTCACAGCAGTAATGGCGATTGTTGTCGGATTGTTAACGGTCGTTAATCTGTTGGTGATTGTCTGGCTTGTATACTACCTTGGAAAGCGGGTTCTCGGTGGAGATAAAGTGCCCCTGGTAACATTTGCAGGGATTATCTTCTTCCTCTTCCTGGACTGGCTCTTGATCGAATGGTTCTGGGATCCAAATTATTTGTACGGCATTGGCTGGCAGAATTCGAGCTCGATGCTGTTCATCATCATCCTCTACGCCATGGCAGGGGTGATTTACGCTGGCTTCAGTGCATATCGCCGCGGTCAAGGCATTGATGTGGACAAGGTTTACAAGGAGATACCAGTCGAATAAATTAATCTTACTGAAAAGGACCTGGTAGTGAATGATAGCCTACCAGGTCCCTAATCAATGCTGCTTAATAGATTCGGAAGAGCAAGAAACAATTGCTCTGCAATGTGTTCAGGGTATAGATAGGGAATAAAGTTCCACAAGTTTTGCGTGCCAGTTGACTTGAAACTAATGTCATAATTCAATTGACGAACAATACTGATAATGCTAAAATCATCTTCAAGCTCAAGCCTTGAGATCAACAAGTTTGTATGTCGGAGCCATTCATAGCTTTTAGGAATTGAAGTTTCCCAAACTTCAAATAATTCATCCGCCGACACATCAATGAAATTTCTCGAAAACTTTTTTCAATAATATCTCAGCAATTTCAGACCGGCTTTACTTCGATATCAGAACTAAAGCCACTGGGCATGCAAGCGTATATCGTTTGTAATTTTATATTTAACTGATGCGGTTCTTATTTCAACGAAATGGAAGGAGAGAATATTTGATCGATTGAGTTGACAGGAAAGCAAAAACCGATCCAAGTCTCAATATATTATAGCTGGAGGAAAATATGTCAAACAACGAACGCCCTTTGAAAAATCTGTCCCGCCGTGATTTCTTGAAGCTATCCATGGCGACCGGTTTTTCTGCCTTCCTTGCATCTTGTGGTGGTGGTGCAGCTCCCACTGAAGAAGCTGGTATGGATTACCTGGCCAGCGGCGAAAGCATCCCCATGGATGTCCTGCTGGGAAAAGCCCAGGAAGAAGGATCGCTAACCACTATCGCCCTACCGCATGACTGGGCTAACTACGGCGAGATCATCGAAACCTATAAGTCGAAGTACAACATGCAGGTCAACGAGCTCAACCCTGATGCAGGTTCATCTGACGAGCTGGAAGCCATTCGGGCAAACAAGGAAAGCAAGGGTCCCCAGGCTCCAGATGTGATCGACATCGGTGTTGGACATACCGAGACTGCAATGAAAGACGGCTTGGTAGCTACGTACAAGGTTGCTGACTGGAGTACCATCCCTGAGTCTGCAAAGGACCCGGATGGACACTGGTGGGCAGAGTATTACGGCGTGCTAGCCTTCGAAGTGATCCAAGGTGAATTCAGCGAGGTACCAGAGGATTGGGAAGATCTGCTGAAGCCGGAGTACAAGGGCAAAGTTGCCATGGCTGGCGACGTGCTCAAATCGAACCAATCCGTTCAGACAGTGTTCGCCTCTGGAATTTCCCGATATGGAAAACACCCGACTTCCGTAGAGGAAGCTGTCGAGGCAGCCCAACTTGGTTTGCAATTCTGGAAAGAGATGAATGATGCAGGCAACTTCATCCCCGTGATTGCTGACCAGGGGAAGATCGCCCAGGGAGAGACCCCTGTCGTTATGGAATGGGACTACCTGGCACTTGCCAACAGGGATGCCCTGGCTGGAAACCCGGCCCTGGAAATTCGTGTTCCCAAGTCTGGTGTTTTAGCTGGACCATATGCCGGCGGCATTAGCGCCTATGCACCACATCCTTACGCCGCTCGACTGTGGTGGGAATTCGTCATGTCTGATGAAGGTCAAAACCTTTATCTTAAGGGCTATGCACACCCCATCCGCTTCAACGACATGGCATCAAGAGGTGTCATTCCCCAAGAGATGCTCGATAAGCTCCCACCAGCAGATGCTTATGAGGCAGCTTTCTTCCCCTCCGTACCCATGTTGACTGCGGTGTTCACTGAAATCACAGAAAACTGGCGCAGGGTTGTTTTCGGAGAAGGTTAACAATCATAGGAGGCGCATATCGTGAGTGTGCCTGATGTAGGAAAGTCTTTAGACAGGGGCGCGCCGGTGGCGCGCCCCTCTCGGAGAAGGTTTAATTGGGATTGGGTGGGAGTTGCCCCTTTCTTTTTGTTTGCCCTGTTTTTCCTGATTTTGCCTTCTATATCCATCTTCATCCGCAGTTTTGAGTCAGTTGACGGCGGATTCACTTTTGATAACATAGTCGCCATATTCACTGAAAGAGACATCATTAATGCCTACAGGACCAGCCTAGGTATCAGCGTGATAACTGCCCTGACCGGTGGTATATTTGGTTTTCTCCTGGCATATGCGATTATCCTGGGAGGTATGCCAAGGCCATTCAGATCTTTCATGATCACTTTCTCGGGAGTAGCCTCTAACTTCGCTGGTGTTCCCCTGGCTTTTGCATTCATTGCTACCATGGGAAATGCCGGTCTGGTCACTCGCTTTCTGGAAAATACATTTAATTTTGATATCCACCAAACTGGATTCACCATTTACAACATGTGGGGGTTGAGCATTGTATACATGTATTTTCAATTTCCCTTGATGGTATTGATCATGGCCCCAGCCCTGGATGGTTTGCGCCGCGAGTGGGTTGAAGCCTGTGAGAACCTGGGAGGAAGCAGCTTCCAGTACTGGCGCTATGTCGCTATGCCGATCCTCCTGCCATCCATCATGGGAACCATGGTGCTCTTATTCGGAAACGCCTTTGGAGCTTATGCTACCGCTTATGCCTTCTCAGGCAGCTTCATTAACCTGGTGACCATCCTGATCGGAGCCCAAATTCAGGGTGATGTTTTATACAATCCAGGATTGGGTAATGCACTGGCTTTGGGAATGATCGTGATCATGACTATCTCCATGCTGGGTTATACCATCCTGCAGCGGAGAGCCGCGAGGTGGGTGCAATGAGAAGCGAAACATCCCGTTCACTTTCTTCAAGGGGATTTTTACGGTCCAGAAATTCCACACAAAATGGTCCGAAAAGAAGGTTCAATATCTTGGCCTGGGTTATTTTCATCATCGGCATCTTCTATTTTTTCCTGCCTTTATTCGCTACTTTTGAATTCAGCCTGCGTATGGTAAAGGATACCTACAGCTTCGAAGCATACCGAGTGGCGTTTCAAGATCCAAAATTCTATACCAACTTTGGTTATTCTGTCCTCTGGGCAGTGACCACCATCGTGATCAGCTCGATCCTTGTGGTGACCACAGCCTACTGGGTGCACTGGAAAACGCCCAAATTACGGCCCTACGTTGAATTTATTACCCTGATGCCTTTCGTCGTTCCAGCGGTAGTGCTGACCTTTGGTTTAATCCGCATGTATGGTAGCCCACCCATTGTTTTACTTGGCAGCCCAGTACTTCTTATAGCAGGTTATGTGATCCTATCCCTGCCCTATATGTACCGGGCAGTGGATACCGGTTTACGGGCAATAGATGTACGCACATTAACCGAGGCAGCTCTTTCCCTAGGTGCTGGTTGGCGCACGATCTTATTCCAGGTGATCTTCCCCAACCTGCGGGTTGCTATCCTGAGCGGGGTCTTCCTGACCTTTGCGATCGTGATGGGTGAGTTTACCTTTGCTTCGCTTTTGGCCTGGCCCGCGTTTGGCCCTTACATGGAAGAGATCGGAGCAATGCGGGCATATACACCCCAAGCTCTGGCTGTGGTCAGCTTCCTGTTAACCTGGGGTTCGATTGGTCTCCTCCAATTGATCGGGCGTGGGGCAGGACAAGAACAAATCGCAGGTGCACACTAGAAAATCATAGGTAATTATTATGGCATTCCTTGAAATTCGCGACGTAAGTAAAGCATTTGGAGAAAACTGGGCAGTCCAGGATTTCAACCTGCAAGTGGAGAAGGGAGAGCTGGTATCCTTCCTGGGACCCAGCGGCTGCGGCAAGACGACCACTCTACGCATTGTTGCAGGTTTTGAACAGCCCACCACCGGGAACGTGATCGTGGACGGTGAAGACATCACCTACAAGGCTCCCAACCAGCGAAAGATCGGCATGGTCTTCCAATCTTATGCCCTGTTCCCTAATATGACCGTGGCCGGTAATATAGGCTTCGGCCTGAAGGTCAATAAGAGACCGAAGGAAGAGCTCGACAAGCGGGTCAAAGAGCTGCTGGATCTGATCCACATGCCAGGCCTGGGTGAGCGTTACCCTTACCAGCTATCGGGTGGGCAGCAACAACGCGTCGCCCTCGCCCGCGCCCTAGCCCTAGAACCGGCCTTACTCCTGCTGGATGAACCCCTGTCAGCCCTGGATGCCAAGATCCGCGTCTCGCTGCGGTCTGAAATCCGTGATATCCAGCAAAATTTAGGGATCACGGCTATCTACGTCACTCATGACCAGGAAGAAGCCTTATCGCTTTCTGACCGGGTGGTGGTAATGAACGTGGGACGCATTGACCAAGTAGGACCGCCTTTTGAAATCTACAATTTTCCCCAGACGGAATTTGTGGCTCAATTCGTTGGTACCCTGAATGCAGTCCAGGTTGAAGTCATTGACCCAATAAACCAAATCCTGCTGGTGGATGGGCAGCAGATTCAAGCTCAGGCTGGCCTGGATGGCACCAAAGCGGGGGACAAGGTGATGATCGCTATTCGCCCAGAGCGCTTCAGTTTTACTTCGAGTGGCGAAAAAGCGAACATCATGGATTGCACTATTGAGAATATCACCTTCTTGGGCTCAATCGTGCGTATCTTGGTCAATACTGGGTCAATCAGCTTCAATATGGACACCTTCAATAATCCCTACCTGGAGCTACCCAAGATTGGTGACAAAAACCGGGTCACCTTCTCCCGCCAGGCAGTCCTGGTGTTAAACAACAGTTCGCAAACCTGAAAAGGGAGGCAGCACCTTGAATAAAGTCATCTTGATTCTTTCAGATGCACTGCGTTATGACGCGGCAGTCGCGGGGATGGGCTACCTTGGGCACCTCGTAGAGACGAAACAAGCCAGCCTGTACAAAGTGATCGGGGAATTACCCAGTATGTCCCGCCCGATGTACGAAACAGTCCATACAGGGTTGCCGGTATCTGTACACGGTATTTATGCAAATTACGTCGTTCGACGTTCCAACCAGGTGAATATCTTCCAAGCTGCGGTCGAAGCAGGAAAAACCACCGCTGCTGCAGCGTATTATTGGTTCTCAGAGCTTTACAACCGGTCCCCATATGACCGGTTGGATGACCGGGAAGTCGATGATGGGACATTATTGATCCAGCATGGGCGATTCTATACAGAAGATGACTATCCAGATATCGAACTTTTCGTGACTGCTGGCATGCTGGTGCGGAAATTCAACCCTGATTACCTGCTCGTACATCCCATGGGTATGGATTTCAAAGGCGAGACCTTCGGGGCAGATTCACCCGAATATCGCAACCAGGCTGTTTTCCAAGACATGTACCTGGCTGCCCTGATCGCTGAATGGATGCAGCTTGGCTACAACATCCTGGTTACCGGAGATCACGGGATAAATGCCGACCGGCTACATGGCGGAACCACTCCAGAAGTCCGGGAGGTCCCACTTTTTCTGATCCAGCCCGGGATACCCGGTAAAGGTGATACCGGTGAGATTATCTCCCAATTGCAAATTGCACCCAGTATCTGCAATTTGTTGGGTGTCCCTGTACCAGAAACAATGCTTCATCCCCCAATTGTGTAAATGGTTGAACCACTTTTAATTGTCTTTATTGCAGTAGGATTGCTATTCGATTTTTTAAATGGTTTTCATGACAGCGCGAATGTTGTTGCCACGGTGATTGCATCCCAGGCGATGTCACCACGAGTTGCATTAACAATTTCTGCGCTGACAAATTTCATTGGCCCCTTCTTGTTTGGCGTTGCAGTAGCAACAACGATCGGCACTGAGGTTGTGAGTGAGGAGGCTGTTACCGTACCAACCGCGATGGCAGCCCTCCTGGCAGCAATTCTTTGGAATTTGATAACCTGGTGGTTGGGAATCCCCTCCAGCTCATCGCATGCATTAATTGGCGGTTTTGTCGGCGCTGCAGTGATTGGTTTTGGATTTGAAGCAATTCAAATTAGAGGTCTTACAACTGTCTTGCTTGCCTTATTGATTTCTCCTATCCTTGGGTTTTTAATTGGATATATCATTATGGTTTTCTTTCTGTGGGTAGGGCAGGGATTCACCCCCCGGGTAAATGATTTCTTTCGCAAGGCTCAATGGATCACAACCATTACTTTAGGTCTCAGCCACGGAACGAATGACGCTCAAAAAACAATGGGGATATTGACTTTTGGGCTTGTCGCCTTTGGGGTGATACCAGAGTTCGTTGTGCCTGTCTGGATCATTGCCATTAGCGCAGGGGCAATTGCCCTCGGGACTGCCTTAGGAGGCTGGAGACTCATTCGTACCATGGGTGCTGGCTTCTATCGCATTCGTGCTGTTCATGCATTCACCTCACAGGTCGCCAGTACAGCTGTGATACTCAGCGCAGCCCTTCTCGGTGGTCCAGTGAGTACGACTCAGGTGATCAGTTCCACAATCGTCGGTGCAGGTTCGGCAGAACGGGTAAATATGATCCGCTGGCGTTTGGCCACCCAGATTGCAATGGCCTGGTTATTAACGATCCCAGCTACCTTCATCCTGGGGGCTGTTTTCTATCTGCTTCTTGTGGCGATCCTTTGATTTCTTGACTCCCCGATCAATTTTTACCCCCCGGATCTTCTCAGGAAAATCCTCACTAGACACCCAGGACTGCGATCAGGATTAATCCAGATGTGATCAAGAGCGCTCCGCTTATTCTCACAGCGACACCCTGTTCCTTGTAAATTAAGAAGGCCAATACAGCGCCAATCACAATACTGAACTGACGAAAAGCAACGATATAACTGGCGTAGGGGCTGAGCTGGTATGCCCATAAAATCAACCAGTAAGCCCCGAAACCCAGGAATGCCCCAAAGAGAGGCAGCAACCAGCCCGTATTATTCCTCTGCCTCCCAGTGCCCCCTCCAAATTTCATCAATATCGTGTATGGGAAGAATGAAATCCCAAAATAAAAATAGCCGTAACGTGCAGCGGTCCCCGGTCCAGATTGAACCACCTCAGCAGCCACCTTATCCAAAAAAGTATAGCCAACAGTACCCAATGCAGCCACTACCATCCACACCAGGGTGAAGTTCCAGAAGTTTTCCAAGCGGATATCCCGGAACCTGGTCTGGGGAACAAGGAAAGTACCGATAACAACCAGGAAGATTCCTACCCAACCATAGGGTGATAGCTGGCGACCACGCAGGACATCGATCACAGCGATGAATATGACCGGCAATGCTCTCGCTACGGGATATACCACCGTAAAATCGGTCTCTTCAAATGCCCTTGCCAGACCAAATAAATATATTGCTGCAAAGGTGGCTGAACCAACCACGCACGCCCAAGCCAATGGAGTCATTGAGCCCGTTCGTAACTCCGAAATAACAGCTGGTATGAATCCAACAATCATGGTGATAATCAACATCCTCCTGTAGAATTCCCCCTCGGAGCGTGCATATCGAGCAAGCAAATTCCACCCAGCATGCATGAGCGTTGAAATGAGGATGATGGAGATGACGAAGGCGCTCACGGGTGAATTATAATTCCTCTTCTCTGTTTTCAGCTCGTCTTTTTCAAGTTCTTCCAAGAATTGAGCGAGCGCTTCCCGGATTCGCATATCATCAGCAAGAATTTTTTATTGAGGGCATTCACGGTCTGGGGACATTACATTGCAGCGGGATTTATTCTCGCCATTCCTTTCATCAGCCTGGGGTTGCTTTTTGCCCTTGGAATCATACTTTTCTCCCAGCAGTGAATTTCATATTGGGTCGATTCAGAATTTAAGATCTTACCCACGAAAGCACAGGGAACGGAAATCATCGAGCTGCTTTCGCAATCCTGATGAATTCCGGCAGGATTGGCAATCCCCCATATCTAAAAAACTTCTCTGGGGATCTGTTCTTGCAGAGATAACTTTATCCTCTATAATAGGTTTGACGATGAATAGAGTTCAATAATTCAGTGTAAAGAGGTTTTCAATGCAAATCTTGCTGATTTTTTCATTTATTATCGCGTTTTTAGCCATATTGTTCGCCATTCAAAACACAGATATCGTCTCTATCAGCTTTCTTTTCTGGGAAACTGAGGGTTCCCTGGCGCTCATTTTATTCATCGCTATGGTTACAGGAGCATTGATCAGCTACCTGGCAACCGCGCCAGGGCAGATAAAACAGCGTCTCAAGATATCCAACCAGGGGAAGCGCATCTCAGAACTCGAAAACCAGCTGACCAAGTCCCAGGATGAACTCATGCAGGCAAACACCAGGCTAGATTCGCTCAGAGGTGAAATGCAAGCAGAGCCCCAACCTGGAACAGAAGGTGCTCAAGACATGGACGTTCCTACAGGGTCTGCGCCTGAAGGATAATCCACGGATAAATTTTTACTACCTGGTGAATGCAGCAAAGCGGCTGCATCGCATTATCCTCATATTTTCGGAGTGAATATGCCAACAGAGTCGGGTTATCACATGACCCCAGATGATTTTCGCCAGTTTGGTCGAGCAGTGGTCGATTGGATTGCTGATTATTATGAAAATATCGAAGACTACCCGGTACTTGCCCAGGTAGAGCCGGGTGAAATTCGTGCCAAGCTGCCGAAAGGTCCCCCTCTGGTCGGGGAGTCATTTGAAGATATACTCGCGGATATATCAGATCTGATCTTGCCCGGGATAACCCACTGGCAATCACCTAATTTTTTTGCTTTCTGGCCTGCCAATGCTTCCGGACCCTCTATCCTGGCTGATTTGCTCTCATCTGGCTTGGGTGTCCAAGGGATGTCCTGGGTCACCAGCCCGGCCTGTACCGAATTAGAAACCCATGTACTCGATTGGCTGGCTGGCATGCTTGGTCTCCCAGAGAAGTTTATGTCCCATACAGCCGGTGGTGGGGTTATCCAGGATACCGCTTCCAGCGCGACTCTGACCGCGTTGCTCGCTGCCCGCGAACGGGCAACAAATTTTTCCAGCAATGAAAGGGGATGCGACGGGCAGCTTGTTGCATATGCATCCACACAAGCACATTCTTCGATTGAAAAAGCAGTGAAAATCGCAGGTATAGGGAAAAGAAATCTGCGCCTGATCGAGGTTGACCGGAACTATGCAATGGTCGCAGAGGCATTGGTGCAACATGTCCAAGTCGATCGAGCAGCTGGTTTGATTCCCTGTTTCGTTTGTGCAACTCTGGGGACAACTTCTTCGAATGCACTGGATCCAATACAGGATATCGGCACCATTTGCAAAAATGAGGGGATCTGGCTGCATGTTGACGCGGCAATGTCCGGAACTGCTGCCTTATGTCCTGAATATCGCTTCATCCAAGAAGGCCTCGAACTTGCGGATAGCTACTGCTTCAATCCCCATAAGTGGATGTTCACAAATTTCGATTGTGATTGTTTCTACGTTGACGATCGCACCGCTTTGGTCCAGACTCTGTCTGTTTTGCCTGAGTACCTGCGCAACAAACCGACCGAATCTGGTGAAGTGCTAGATTATCGCGACTGGCACATCCAGCTGGGCAGACGGTTTCGTTCCCTCAAGTTGTGGTTCGTTATTCGTTATTACGGTGTTGAAGGTTTGCAATACCATATCCGCCGTCACGTGGAGCTCGCCAAGCGGTTCGCCTCCTGGGTGGAGCGACATCCGGACTTCGAATTGGCTGCCCCAATCCCATTGAACTTGGTTTGTTTTCGCCACCGCAAGGGTGATGGATTCAACCGCCGAATTATGGAGGCGGTCAACCAGAGTGGGAATATTTACCTGACGCATACTACCCTGGACGATCGCTTCGTGCTGCGTTTGTGTGTTGGTCAAACTTATACAGAAGAGGTTCACGTCAGGCGGGCCTGGGAGCTGCTACAAAGGACTGCCGCTGCGCTCAATGAAGCCTGAATTTTGATCACTATATAGAGGCCCATGTCAACTCACCCCTTGGTCAATAAATTACAGATCATATCCGGTCAAAATGTCGGAATTATGAAAGCGTCTGCAAATTTATGAACGCAGTTTACAAACTTTCACCTTCAGATCTGACATTTTTATGGGATGAGTGCAAGCGTTGCTTTTACCTGAAAATAGTGCGAAATTTCAATCGGCCACCAGTGGCATTCCCCTCGATATTCACCCGCATTGATGGGCTCATGAAGGAATTTTTTTACCAGCTGCCCAGTGAAGAGATTTCGCCCCTCCTGCCTCCTGGAAACGTTGCTTATGCTAACAAATGGGTCAACTCAGAAATAATCTCGTTCACTCATCGCAACACAGGTTGTTTCATCCGGGGAATATTCGACACTGTGTTAGCTTTTTCAGATGGCTCATATGCTGTGATTGATTTCAAAACTACCCAACCAAAAAAGGAACACATCGCATTCTATTCCCGGCAGCTGCATGCATATGCGTATGCTTTGGAACATCCCAAGGGAGATTCATTTTCGTTAAAACCTATTTCGACATTGGGACTTCTCTGTGTAGAACCAGTGACGATGAACAGATCCCAAGAAAACAATCTCGCTTTACAAGGAGAAGTGAGCTGGCTGGAAGTTCCAAAGGATGAAAGTGAATTTCTCATCTTTCTTGATGGGGTACTTTCAGTTCTCGATTCTGAAGTACCTCCAGCGAAGAACCCGGATTGCGGTTTCTGTAACTACCGTGAAAACGCCAGGGAGACTGGCTATTAATCCACATTTTAGTCAATGTTCATATGGAGCATCTCATGATCGATCTCAATTCAGCTTTCGGCAAGCGAGCCGCACGTCGTCTGGAGGAAGAGGATATTATCTGGCTGACTACTGTAGATAGACATGGCAATCCACAACCGCGTCCTGTGTGGTTTTTATGGGAGGCTGGAAGCATCCTGATATTTTCCCAACAGGATGCTTATAAGGTCTCGCACATCCGCAATAATCCCCGGGTCTCATTAAATTTGGATAGCGCCCGAAACGGTGAAGATATTGTCGTGCTGTTAGGAAAGGCAGAGATTTCTAAATCTCCAGTTCCCCAGGCTGTCCTTGACAAGTATCTTGTTAAGTACCGTCTGGGTCTGGAAATGATAGACATGACCCAAGATCAATTTGTGAGAGATTACAACCTGGCGATAATTATTTCCCCGGAAGCGCTGCGAGGGTATTGATCAAAGGACATGAATCTGCTCAGAGATCTGGATGCCAGGTGAATTCTTTTCAATTGGAAACTCCAAGTAATTTCGAGCATTACATGATTGACCATATCAAAACAACTCATGAATAGGTATGTCCGCCAGCCAGTAAGACGTCCGAGGGTAGAGAATTATTTGCTCATCACCCTGCTGACATTTGCCTTCACTGTCTCCCTGACGAGATTATTTCTTGCGGCGACTGGTTATCCACAGCTGGGAGGGGAAGGATTGCACATCTCGCATGTGCTGTGGGGTGGTTTGTTATTATTTTTGGCCGCCATGTTGCCATTGATACTGGCAAATCGCTGGGTGTACAGAGTTTCGGCAATATTCGCTGGAGCTGGAATTGGCCTTTTCATCGATGAAGTTGGAAAATTTATCACCCAGAGTTATGATTATTTCTTTCCCCCAGCTGCACCGATTGTCTATGCTTTTTTCTTGATCTGCGTTCTCTTGTATCTGCAGATCGCCAAGCCACGCCAGCGCAGCCCGCGTGGAGAACTGTACCACGCTCTAGAGATGATGCAGGAATTTCTCGATCACGATTTGGATGCTGCCGAGCAGAGAGATATTCACAATAGATTGTCTTTTGTCCTTGAAAACAGCGATAACCCGGAATTTATCAAGCTTGCAGCAGATTTATTAGATTTCTTTCAAAAAGGCGAAATTTCACTTGCACCGATGCCATCCTCCAGGTGGCAAAATTTAGAAAAACGTCTCCAGAAATTCGAAGCTGGCTTCTTAACTCAGACACGGCTCAAGAGATACCTGGTTTACGGTTTGGCGCTATTGGGAATCGCCTCTGTTATTCTCCCCATCTTTTCCCTGATATCCACACTCAGCAATTTTAATCCAGAACCAGATGCCGAATTTTATTGGTATATTGCTATCCAATTTCTGCTGATGATGTCTGGTATCCTTCTGATTTATGGAATGAGGATATTTACCAGCAGGGATGAAGCTCAGGGTTTACGGATTGGTTACATCACACTGCTGGTTTACCTGACCATGGTCGATCTCTTCTTATTCTATTTCTTCCAATTTGCTACGATTTTCGCAGCATTGTTCCAATTCGTGCTGCTCCTGGGAATTCTCCACTATCAACGCAGCTACCTGGATTTGCCCAGATCGGATTCCCCGGCAGAATAATCGCCAGATATGCGGACAATTTCATATCTATACGCAGTATCGTTTAATATCCAACCTGTTTATCTTTCTCTCATCCTCCGCTTCGTCTCCAGGACCATGCGGGTGAACTCTATCGTGTGCTTCAGAGGTTGAATATGGCTCCCTTCTCCGGCATATATCGTGCGGATTGGAACCCACTCCAACTGGTAGCCTTCTCGTATACAGGTTACGATCATTTCGACTTCGAATTCGAAACCTTTTTCTTTACTTTCCAAAACTGCTGCCATCATCCTGCTGGTAATCAACCGGTAGCCGGATTGATTATCCATGATCGGTTGACCGACTGCCCAAGAAAAACTCCACCTGCCTAAAGTATTCGCCATCCGCCGGATGCCTGGTATCTGACTGAAATCCCGCGCCCCAATAATTAGGTCTGCCCGGGTGTCTCGATATGTCTGGATGAAAGCTGGTATATCCTCGGGATCGTGCTGGCCATCCGCATCCAAGGTCACAACAGCTGCAAAACTTGAACCAATGGCATGCCTGAAAGCCTCTCTCAATGCTGCGCCTTTACCTTGATTTGTAACCTGACGATAGACCTGCACCCCATGGTTTTCTGCGATTTGAGCAGTATCATCAATCGATCCATCATCAACTACCAAAATTGGGAGATATTTACTTGCCAATTGAATCACTGAACCAATTTGCCGGGATTCATTGTAAGCTGGAATGACTGCCAGGATGGATTCCGATGCGGATTGTTCCATGGATTTCAACCCTCCAAAATTGCTGGATTCAAAGCAGGCATGAAATAGGTTGAGACAACCTTCTCAACAATGATCTTAGCATACCTCTAAAGTATATATTTATTGATCCAGGAGGAACAGTCACGATAATGGAGCTTCCTGGTTGGCAGTTTTTTGATTCTTGCGACGAATGTTTGTTTCCACCCAGGCGCTGAAATCCCAATCTCCCAAGATTTGACGCAGCTCACTCTTACTGCGCAGATTAAATTTTGCGAGCACATTGCGTATATGGGTCTTAACGGTTTCAGGGGAAACCGTGAGATAGTTAGCTATCTCGGTATTCGTCAAGTTAAGACAGGCCAATGCACTCACTTCCTGCTCGCGCGGGGTAAGTTCGTGCCAGCGGCGTAAATTCGCTTCCGCGGCCTGGTGGCGCAAGACAGCATTTCTCAGCAGATCAGCAGCGATTTCATCTTCTGGGCGCAGCTCTTGCCGTGCCATCTCCTGCAGGGCCCGACCGATCTCCCCACCTGGATGCATAATCCGGATGGCAAGCTGCAGCGTGCGAAGGATCCGCTGTAAGAAAACCCATAATTTCGGATGATTTTTCATTTCCCAGAAAATTTCCAGTTCACAACAAAGAACATTTGTTCTATTTTTGATTGTACCGTAGCCTTATTCTTATGTCAATAGAACTTCTGCGGAACATAGAAACATTAATTCACTGCTCAATTGATACCGAGTATAATAATCAAAACTACTTCAAATCGATCAGACTGCAGTAATTTCTGAAAGGAGAATGTGCATGTCAACCAAGATTAAATGGATTCTCGCAGCATTGATCGCCTTGAGCATCGTGGTCATCGCTCAGGCCACGGCTGTAAATAACTATTTCTTACCGGTAATCTATGTTGCACCGACACTTACGCCGACACCGACGAAATCCCCTACCCCGACTCCAACGCAGAAACCATCTGACTGCATCAACGAGACCTTCGGTGTAAGCAGCCTGAAGCTCTGCTTCACTGACATCGTCTATAAGCCAACAACCAGCCCACTGGATGAGTGGGTCACGATCAAGAACCTGGGTAGTTCAGCTGTAGACATGGAAGGTTGGCGAATTTCGAGCGATTCTAGCAATAAATTTGACTTCCCGAAGTTTTCCCTCAATACCGGTCAAACAGTTAAGGTATGGACCAAGAGAGGCACAAACAGCAGCAACACGCTCTATATGAACAGAGATTTTGAATTTTGGAATAACAATGCGGATTGCGGTTATCTGGTAGATGATACGCGAAGAAAGATCAACTCATTCTGTTATAAACCTGGCTTATTCTATGCACCGGTTGAGGAGTGAAGCCGTCTCCAACGATCATTAAAGATTTATTCACAATATAGCAAGTAGAGGTGCACACCGCGAAGTTTCTCATCTGAGCGATCAGGTTTATCGGAGGAGAACGATCATCCAGTCAGCAACTGCTTCAGCTGTTCAGCAGCTGAAGCAGTTGAGTAAAATTGCTTCATCAGGAAACATGAAATAAGCATTCTCTTCACTGAGAAACGTTCCAAGTAGGTATGCATAACACAAAATTCCTTATTCTTTACGTCGGTTGCAGCCTGCAAGGTCTCAATGAATAAATCACTGAAAGAAAGAACCTCCACCAATTTCCTCAAAGCGGTAATTATTCTTATCCTCAGTATGGGCTTGGTGGTCATTGTACGCGCCTCCATGCAGACAAATATTTACCTCCCCCTGGTTCCTGTACAGGAGATCACAAAAACCCCAACAGCTTCCCTCACCCCATCTCCTACTCAAACTCTTACCCCAACAAACACGCCGACTGGTACGATAACGATAACTGCTACACCAACGAGAACCCCAACAATAACAGGAACACGACCAACACCAACCCGGACGAGTACTGCCACTCCCACAGCTACGCTGATACCGGGGATCTTCATCATTGATATTGAATTCGCACCTGATACTCACCCCCTGGATGAATTTGTGACCATTCGCAACCAGACTGGCAACTATATCCCCATGCAGGGCTGGACCTTGCGCGACGAAAATAAAAATATTTACACTTTTCCCAGATATACTTTGACCTCATGGGCAAGCTTCAAAGTGTGGACCAAAGCTGGCACGATCGACCCTCAAAACCTTTATTGGGGACGATCTGAGCCGGTATGGAACGATTACGGGGATTGTGCTTATTTGCGGGATGAGAGTGGCAAGTTAGTAGATAGCTATTGCTATGGGAACTACTGGCTGTCACGGTTTCTGCCATAGACAGCCCAACTGGTCCCCAGAAAGTTCTCGCCAAATTATTAATGTTGGTTGTGAAAGGTAGTTACCAACTTAAACGCCTGCCGCCTGGTAAAGGAGAGAAATCCAGGCGGCGGCGTGCAGGAGGGAGAAGTAGGAATGAAGGAGCCAGGTACCAATAAAAGCTCTCTTGGGTGATTTTAATTTACTGATATATATCTGGTTTTCACCATTCTCCTTACTTAAGTACTATCACCCACATTCACTATAAATAACGATTTTTCTTCCAAATTGTTACACACGCAAGGTACATCCGACCTCACAAGAATGCAAGGTGTGTAAAGGACGATTAACTGTAGAATAAGTAAATTAAACACTTTTAATAATCCGTCCCTAACTTTTGGTTTGTGGGGGTTGATAAGTGCAAGAGATTAATCCAGCACCAGTGATCAATGATTTCTTCCGGCGGATGAAGTTGTCCAGGTGGAATCCTAGCAACACCGCTCCATGGAAGAAAATTAACTATTTTCTGGTAGCACCTCAATTCGACGATCAAGAAGATTCCCGCCGGGCAAGAACCTTATATATCTTCCTGTTGATCACTCCAGTGGTCAGTAATTTGATCGCTTTGTTTTTACTGATCAGCACAAACAATCCTCCGCTGATCATAATAATATTTGCACTGATCAACCTGATCGTCGTGGCTTCCCTGATCTTGATCCGTAAAAGACAATTGCTGATAAGTGCCGCGATCTTCTTGTTCGCCATGTGGGCCATGGTCACCATTGCCGTTATTTTTATCCATGGTCAACTCAGCAACCCTGCTTTAGGTGCTTATTTACTCCTGATTTTGGGATCAGGCTTGTTCATTGGGCCGCGGACAGCGATTGCCTTCACCAGCCTTGCCTGGTTGTCTATCGCCAGCTATTTAGTTGCAGATCATTTCAACTGGTTGCCTGAACCAATACTGCCTCTAACAGCTCAGCGATATATAATTCTGCAATCCCTGATATTTGCACTGGGCCTGGTGCTCATTTTCATCGCGATTCAAAGTATGCGGAAAGCACTCCAGGTCGCCAAAGACCACGAACAGGATCTTCGCGATAACAATGCGAATATGCAGGAAATATTAGCCTCCTTGGAACAGCGGATCTCAGAGAGAACAGCCGAGATCACCCAACAAAAACAGTTCTTCGAAGCCTTGGTTCAGAATAGCCCCATCGCCATCGTAACTTTGAATAACGAGCACTGCATTCTCTCCTGCAACCCTGCATTTGAATCCTTGTATGGGTACTCACAAAGCGAGGTTCTTGGTAAAGATTTAGATGAATTGATCGCGATACCGACAATGAACGAGGAAGCAGTCAACCTTACCCAAAAAGTTCTTGATGGAGAGACTGTTGAACAAATGGGTCAGCGAAAGCGGAAAGACGGTACCTTGATAGATACCGAAATATACGGGGTCCCAGTCCTGCTGGACGATCAACAAATTGGGGTCCTAGCAATGTACAATGACGTATCGGAGCGGGTGAAAACAGAGAAACATTTAAAACACTTGGCTACACATGATCCCTTGACCATGTTGCCCAACCGATCTCTGTTTTATGAGCATCTCGACCAGGCTTTACGCCGTGCGCGCAGAAATAACTCGCGGCTTGCAGTTTTCTTCCTGGATTTGGATGGATTTAAATCTGTAAATGATTTGCTGGGGCATTCCAAGGGTGATGAATTGCTTCAGGAAGTCGCCTCTCGCTTCAGCGAAGCATTGAGGAGCAGCGATATTGTTGCCCGTCTTGGAGGCGATGAATTTGCATTTGTGTGTGAGAACCTCAACGATCCCGAAGATGCGGCAACAATCGCGAAGAAAATCTTGATCGCACTCTCACGCAAAATTAAGATGGCAGGACAAGAAATCTCCGTCTCAGGCAGCATCGGCATAAGTTTATACCCCGAGGACGGTGGAGAAGCCCGCGATTTGCTCAGATACGCAGACGCAGCCATGTACCGGGTAAAAGGCCAAGGGAAGCAGCATTTTCAGTTTTTCTCCTGGAACGGTCGTTAGCATTCAATCTTGGATTTAAACATGTCTGGGCGCCTCCTCCACGCTGGAAGCGCCCAGACACTCACACCCCCCATCCCAGTGAGATGCTGGAATTTCACCTCACGCCCCACAGGCCCCAAGAGCCCATTAATAACGTGACAACGATGTCTATCGGCGAAACCCCCGCTCTCGTGGGCTAAATTTAATAACGATTGATCAAACTTTTTGTTACACCGATTCGTTGATCTAAAGCTTTCAGATATCCCCTTACCCTGAATAAATAACCCCTCTGTCTGGTTGGGGGGGGCAACCAGGACAGAGGGGGCCTAGTGGGGCACGCATATTATCGCATCATTTATACAAAATTGCAAGGCAAATCCGGTTGTTACTGAAACCTTCTTATCAAGCATCTTTAAAAACACTGAAATACATTCAAATTCAAATTATTTTCCCTCCTGATTTAAACTCAAAATCTCTCTAAAAATTAGCTAAAAAGATTCAAATCATACATTTATTCGAGCGGCATTAGATAATATGTCTCAAATTCAATTGTTACTGATAGGATTACTGATTACATTGCTCCAACTGACTTTTTACACCGTTCAACTTCTATCTCGCATGCCTCTCTGGCTGATCATTCCACACACACATGTTGACCTATATAGGCATACAAAGATTTTATTATCCCCAATGTAAATGTGCTGCTTGATCCTTAGCCGGCTCCCTGCGAAGGGATATCAGAGATAGAGGTGATATCTATCCTGCAGGGTGGCAAGATCATCTTTATAGCTTATCGAATTAATACATGTTTGAGCTCTTCCACATTATCTACGATTTCCGTGACCGAATAACTCGCCCTGATCCGATCGTCGAATTTCTTATTGACAGTGATGTAGACATATTTATTGATTGCTGTGCTCAGCACCGCACCCGGTCCTTGTCTATAAAAAACTGCCAGAACGCTACCCCCACTGCGAAACTGATACGTAAC
>CP070764.1:2183318-2216125 GCA_020349245.1 Chloroflexota bacterium
AGAGCAAGTTTGCAGCTGCAATAACAGCCACGATGCCAATTGGTGCCACCCTGGCGATATGGATTGTGTATTCTGCCAATAACGGGGACCCGCATACAATGAAAGACTTCACTGCTGGCTTGTTAATGGGCATCATACCGACAATTGGATTCTTGATCGCGGCCTGGTTTTATTCCCGAGCCGGGTTGAGACTTGTACCCTTGCTCTTGGTCGGCTATCTCACTTGGGGGGTGCTGCTAGGTGGAGTGATAATTTTGAGGAAATTGCTCGGGGTTTAGGTTCGAGTTGCGGGTATGGTGGGCACAATTAACCCGGGAAAATGAGGGCAAGAGCTGCCTGTCCACCGGCTTTGTATTCTGGACATTATTGGCTCTTCTCCTCCACAGATGGAAGACAAGAGCCAATCCCCATGTAAATTGATTATTGTTTACCTTAATTGTATAATTCCCGAGTGATTATTTCTTGTTAATCAGAGGGTAGATAATGAGCGAAGGAATTCTGATGCAAAGGGCTTATACCAGCGTATTACGGCATTTCATCGAACATGGGCGAGCCCCCCATTATGTCGAGCTGGCGAGGATCCTCGATATTGAAATCGATGAAGCCCGGGTTTTGATTAAGGATACGGCAGCTGCAGCCCCAATCGCCAGCTGTTGGTTGTCTCACGATACAGACTATATTGAGTCCTGGGCGCCTTTTTCAAATGTCCCCACTCATATAAGGATCTCTGTAGATGGGATGCAGAAATGGTATGGGCAGTGAGGGATGGAAGTGCTGGCCGTGCGCTGGCTCTTCCCGGGTAAAGAGATCCGCGTTGACACGGTTTGTCTGGATTGCGGAGAACCAATCGTGGTCCGAATGCGAGATGAAGAGATCCTTGAAATCAATCCTCCGACCGCGATTGCTTATTTGATGTCTCCTTTTGCTAAATGGCGGGAAGGGACGGGCGCATTTAATTGAAGCCGGATGAATATCTTCCGGTCGGAAGAACATGTAAAGCGATGGTCTCTCTATTACCGGATGGCAGAAGACTATATCATGCCGGTCACAGATTGGGCGCAGGTCTTCAGCGGTCCATTGTTCCGCAGACGCCTTGAAGCGGATTACCTGACAAATGCAGATGCGTATTTCAGCGAATACCAATCCTCATTGAGGAACTTTGGAAAACAAAGCCCCTTCTGGCAGTACCCCATGATTGCGGGCATGGACATTGTCAAGCTGCCTCGCTATGCTATTGTTGGAAAATATACCCGTTTTGAAGAACAAGTCCTTAACGAATTAAAGGATGCCAAGCAGAGTATTGTATCGTCCTTGGCGGATGTTTCATCCTCGCGTAAGAATTTCTTGATTTGGGCTGCCCCAGGGAGCGGGAAGACATTCTTTGCCCAGCAGATCGCTGCGGCACAGGGGCAGAAATTTGACTACCGCGAGATTAATCTAGCCCAGGTCCGGGAAGGTGAATTCGTGGCTTCACTTGCCGCGTTGGTCCAGTCGTCGAACCCGCTTCTTTGTTTGATCGATGAAATTGATGCAAAACCGCACGAGTCATGGCCATACGACGTTTTGCTACCCTACTTGGATGCTTCACTAACCAGGCACACGCCGCTGGTCCTAATCATGGCTGGCAGTTCAGGTTTCAGTCTCCAGGGGATGAAAGAAAGGATGGCTGTACGTCCAAAAGGACATGATCTCCTCAGCCGTATCCCAGCGGAAAACCAGTTCATCATCCCCCCGATGAGTTTTGGAGACCGTATATTGATTGTTCTCAGCCAATTTGCTCAGGCGGGTCACGAGTTGGGGCACGAGATTAACTTCGTTGAGAAGCTCGGTCTTTATTATGTAGCGCTGAATGAGCAATTAGCGAATGCCAGGCAGCTACACGAGTTTGCAGTTCGGGCTGTTGAAAGGGTTCCTCACGGGGATGACCGGGTAAAGTACGATAACTTATTCGTGCCGGGAGACCCGGAAAATAAACGTTTCTGGCTGGAAGTATCTTCTGTGGCCCAGGAATTGGTAAACAGCTATGTGACAATCGAGGAGTGAGCTGGTTGTTCTTCAAGGGAAATCCGCATGTTGAGAAGATTGCCCCGGGCATTTCCTGCCGGGATCAGAAAGGCTGCTCGAATACCGAGCAGCCTTTAGTATCTCCCTGGTAAATCCGGTGCTGGTTTTTATTCTCCTCCAGCACCTGCTCCCAGGGCTTTGCTCCTTTCAATGGACTGCAGGGCTAAGTAGCGCTCGCCAAACTTTTCAATATTTTCCATTTCTGTATCGTACTGATCAAAATGCCGCTCCTCATCATCCACTAAACCCTCAAATACTTTCTTGGAAGCCGAATCGGCATTGGCAGAACATTCATTGGCCCAGAGGTTGTAATCTTTGGCGCTGTCTTCCTCCATTTTTCTGGCCAGCTCCAGCATTTTCTTGACCTCGTGGATTTTCTGCACCGGCACTGCGGCGACCATTTCCACTTCGCCACCCAGGAACAAGATTCGCTCAGCACAACGCTCTATGTGGCCCATCTCTTCGATCGCGGTCTTGAAAAATAACCCGGACAGCAAGTCGTAACCCTGGTCCTCGCAGTGGAAGTGGAAGTACATGTACTGGTGGACAGCTGATAGTTCATCTGCAACCGCTTTGTTGAGCAGCTCAATGCTTTTTTCGTGCATTTGTCTACCTCCTGTGAATAGTGAAATCTTTAACAAGATTAATTATAGATCACATTTGAATCTGTTCCAATATAATTAGCCCGATCTCCCTGTTCTATGATAGGTCGAAGATTTAATTTTCCCCCATCACCTGGTCAAATTGCAAGCTGACATCAATTGGCTCCGAGAAGCGCAGGCGATACCCGTCCGGGTCCTGGATGGTCACTTCGCGCACGTTCCAGGGCTGCTCCAGCGGACCTTCAAGTTTAGCCGAATCCTGCTGCCGCACCCGGTGCGCGATCTCTGCAACGCTGCTCTTTCCTGCTTGGAATTGAATCACCATCCCGTTGCCTGGCTCAATCGAGGTGCGTTCTACTGAAGGGAAGAGCAGCAAATCCTGGAAGCGCTCCCGGCGTAAATGCACCATCCCCGTATTGCGAAAAACCTGGCGAAACCCAAGTGCCTCCTGGTACCACTTGATAGAGCGTTCAATATCCGCGACTTTCAGGTTGACAAACATCGGCATCGGGTAGAATTCTTCCAAATTGAGCTCCTCAACTTGCAGGTATGGTAGATTTGCTGGCAGTTGAACGATTCAGGTCTAAGAGCTTATTGGGAATATTGCTGCTTGTTTTGCGAAAATTCCATTACTAGGCATCAGATCTTGGATGTACCCATACTGGAAAAGGTGCAGTCTTCCCCTTCAATTCCAACACTCTCTTCTCCCAACCTCCAGGGTCAAGCCCTGCCGAAGATAAGGCGGGTTCGCTGACCAGGATTTCCCCAACCCCTGCGCTGGAGGAGAGCCGCGCGGCGACATTGGCGGCATCACCTAGGACGGTGATATCGGTGGTGGCTTGTTTAGATCCCAGGGAGCCAACGAATGCAGTGCCGGTATGCACCCCCGCTCCCAATTGGATCCAGGGGCCGCCTGGATCGCTGTGACCGGTTGCCTGGAGGATCTCAAGGGCGGCTTCCACTGCCCGTAAGGCATGATCTTGACCTGCAAAACCGGGTACATACATGCCGGCTACCTGGTCCCCGATAATCTTATCTATCAATGCGTCTGAGTTAACCATCACTTGGGTGGCTGTACTGTAGAATTTATTTATCAGTCGACTGTATTCAGTCGGGTTCATGGATTCTGCCAGTAAAGTAGAGTTGCGCACATCCGCGAAGAGCAGTGACAGCTCAATCTCTGCCCCACCCTGGTGGTGCTTGGCAAATTCTTCGCAAATGTTGCACAGCTGGGGATTGAGTCTGGAGGGTTCCTTCCCGTAGATCGTCTTGACAACAATGCTCCCCGCACCCTTGAAAGGAGCATAACAGTTTTTGCAGCGCGGGGTCCCCGGAAGCAAGCGGAAAAAATGGCGCTGACGGCGTTCTTTTTCAAATTCGCCCGTGGTCAAGTATCTGCGCCAGATCTCCTCGATAACGGCATCTTGATCAAGTTTTTCTGTCATCATCAGCCACCTTGTTCATAGAATTCCTGCGGGCACGTAATTGGAGAATCAACGTCTCATTTGGCGCTTTATTATATTTGTTTTGCACTCGCTTGTAAACACGGGAGATGAACTCCTGGCGGTAAGACACGTACCAGGCCAGCATCGCCTCCTTTGCTGGTGCGAAGTACATGATTGAGACTGGCAGAAATCCGTATTTGCGCATCTTTTCTGGGCCTTGTCACAACTGCCAAGATGGTTTATAAGATCAATTTATATTTCTTGTACCGATGAGGAGATCCCATGAAACTGCTGTCGCTTATGATCTTTACCGCTTTGCTGTTGTCCTTAGGAACACCTTTGGCGGCAGCCCAGGAAGCAGAGGAACCTTGGGGTGAGGTCATTGCACCAGGAATCGAATATCGTGAATACCAGCTGCCTGATCCGAACAATGTCTTTGTTGCCCGCATGGAGCGGAACAATCCGCAGGTTACCATCGAGAGCAGCATAGCCCAGGGCAGGTTATCCGGTGGTACCGAGACGGTATCAGGGATGTCCCAGCGTTATGATGGGGCGATTAATTATTGGGGTCAAACCTGGGGCAACACGAATAAGGTGGCGGTCGCGATTAACGGCTATTACTTCAACTATGGGACGGGGATTCCATATCAGGGCCAGATTCACTCGGGCTGGTATTCCAAGTTGTTCGACCCGTGTGAAACCGGAACTGGCGGAAGCGGCTTTGCCTGGAAGATTGACCGGGAAGTATTTATCGGGGAGTCGGTCAGGACGCCGACAACAGAAGTTTATTATCTCCTGGAAGGGGGCAACTACATCCAGGCTTTTGATGGCATCAATGTCGCCCGCCAGGATAATCAGCTCATCCTGTACACGCCACAGTACGGCAGAGATACGGGCACTGCTGCAGGAGGGAATTCCTTCGAGGTGCTGGTGCGTATGACCAGCCCCACGCTGCTTAACCACGATGAAACCCTGATGCCACGGGGGATTATCGAAAAGTTTTTTCCAGGAAAAGGTTCCACTCCCATCCCGTTTGATCACGTGGTCCTTTCATTCCATGGTACTAAAAAAGATGAGTTCCAAAACCTGATCCAGCCCCTGTTCCCGGATGGGCAAGCGGTGGAGATCGGCATCCGGCAAAGAATCCGGGGCTGTTCCGGTGCTCCAGACTATCCTTGGGAGAATACCTATGCCAGCATTGGAGGCGCTTTTTACTTCTTGAAAGATGGTGTGATCAATGCCTTTGCAGACAAAGGAGAGGCCACGGCGCGTGCTCCCCGCACGGCGATCGCCTACAATGCCGATTATGTCTTTTTCGTGGTCGTCGATGGGCGCGATGATTGGTCCAGCCGGGGAATGTCGATCGCCGAGCTGGCTCAATTTGTCAAAACCGAATTGGGGGCAACGCACGGTATCGCGGAAGACGGCGGCGGATCCTCGACCATGGTCGTCAATGGAAAAGTCATGAACAATACGTACTGTAATATCGTGATCTGCAAAGGCCGTGTTTTTCTGCCGCTGGTGACCAAGTCGGGGGTGAAGTTCCAATCTGGGTTGTTTGCGCCTGATTCAGAGGAGCTCCCGGTAATTCCCAGCGATGGTGCTGGTGAAATTGAACAGCTTTCCGGGGACGGTTTACCTTTGACTGAGGAATACTACACCTTTGCTCCCGATGCCACTGGCGATGTCCTGCAGCGCCTGGTCGCCAACGGGATGATGATGGTCGTGGTTCAGCCAAAGGAATTATCCAACCCCGGGAATCCAATATTCACGGTCGGTAACCCAATCAAAACATTATTCCGGGTCAATGTTCGCCTGGGTCCCGGAACCAATTATGATGTGCTGGAAACAGTTGACCCCGGGATCACGGGGATCATCCTCGGGGATGATAATGGCCTGAACGGAGTGTGGGCTAAGGGCTATTATTGGTGGCGTGTTTTACTCGAGATTGGTACTCGGGATGTGATCGGTTGGATGATCGAACCAGCCCTCACGCTGAACAATAATTTCCAGTAACTGTCAATTCCAGCGGTTACTCGTAATTTGAAGGGGGCGGGAATCCTGGTTTTTTGGATAGCGCTTGCCGCCGGATTCGATCTTTTTTTGGCCCAGCCACAAATAACCTTCTGGTAGATCGTGACTGCCTGCTCCAGATATAAGCAGGCAGTCATGATATTAGCACTCTGGTAAAAGTACCTCGTACCAATCGCTTTGTGAAGAAATTGGTAAGGAAGCTGAAAAATTTGGAATGTTGAATTTCTTGCATATCTTTCCCGGGATGGGGAATAAAAATTACTGATTGTGACAAATATCACCATCAATACCCTATAAACAGCCCCTGTTTTGTGACAATTGTCACTATTCAAATTACGAGTATTTTTGTAAGATTAGGGCAATTAGAGTGCAGTTCGAAAGTTATTGGAAACTTAATGGTAAAGGAGTTAGCGATGGCAAATATAACAGCCTATAAAGGTCGATCGATCAAGGATCCCCCCTTCATTTCCTGGTTAATCAGCAGTCCTAAAGCTGCCTGGATTTGGTTGGTTCTCCGAGTGTGGTTAGGGTACCAGTGGATTGAAGCTTCGCTTCACAAGATCGACAACCCGGCCTGGACCCAGACTGGTGAAGCTTTGAAAGGATTTTGGTCGAATATCGTTGTCGTTCCCGCAGAGGGCCGCCCACCGATCGCTTTCGATTGGTATCGAGGGTTTATTCAATCCTTGCTGGATGCAGAAGCGTATACCTGGTTTGCACCTTTCGTGGCCTATGGCGAGCTTCTGGTAGGGATTGCTTTGATCCTGGGTGCTTTCACAGGGATGGCTGCCTTCTTTGGGGCTTTCATGAACTGGAATTTCATGATGGCCGGGTCTGCCAGTACCAACCCACTTATGTTCATCATTGCCCTGGGATTGATCCTGGCCTGGAAGGTTTCAGGGTATATTGGCTTGGATTATTTCTTATTGCAATGGATCGGTACACCCTGGAGGGAGGAAGGCACAGCGGAGAACCCCCCGGATTGACCTGGATAAAATGGTATGTGCAGAGCATAGGGTACGCAATCGCCAGCGTGCCCTATCTCTTTAATTTGATCTATATGGTCACCAATGTTCCCAGGAAGTGTAGCTGACTTCCAGGTTGTGCGAAATCGGTTAAGGTTTGCCAGCCAGCAAAATTTCTAGTTTCCTGCCTAGCCATTTGGCTGATCCGTTAAATGGCCAGATTTGTTAATATCAGTTTTGCAGAAGATTGAAAAATACCAGGAGGATAATATGTCTGATGGCAATTTATTGACTGCTCTTTCGCAGGAGATGGCTGATGCAGTTGAGCATGCAGCTGCGAGTACGGTATTGGTAAATGGACGCAGGCGTTTTCCGGCCAGCGGGATTGCTTTTGGATCAGATCTGGTTCTCACGGCTAGCCACGTGCTTGAACGGGAGGATGAGATCCCCGTCATGCTTCCGGATGGAAGTAAGCGCTCCGGCGATCTACTGGGAAGAGATCCGGGCAGCGATCTGGCGGTTTTACGGCTCGATGAACCCGCGGTTTCCACCGCCGAAGCAGCCTCAGGTGATCCTCGAGTTGGACAGCTGGTTCTTGCCCTGGGAAGACCGACATCTGAAGGTATTCAAGCCAGTTTAGGTATCGTCAGTGCGATCGCAGGACCGGTTCAAACTCGACGTGGCGGCTTGCTTGAGCAATATATCCGCACGGATGCCATTCCTTATCCAGGTTTTTCTGGGGGTCCGCTGGTCGACAGCAGTGGTAAAGTGCTGGGGGTGAACACATCAGGACTCACCAGAGGCAGTTCGTTAGCCATTCCCGCGGGTTTGGCTTGGAAAATCGCTGATGCCCTTGCTGAAAACGGCGCAGTGCGCCGGGGTTACCTGGGCGTTCGCAGCCAGCCGGTCGAGATTCCAGCTGCACTGCAGGAAGCACTTGGCCGTCAACAGGGAACTGGCCTGCTGCTGGTGGGTGTCGAATCTAATAGTCCAGCCGCACAGGCAGGCTTGATAGTCGGTGACATCCTGACCGGGTTTTCAGGGGAAGCGATTTCGGAACCTGATGCGCTGTTCGTCAGGCTTGCTGGGGAAGTGGTTGGCCAACTGGTTTCTCTTGAGATCCTGCGCGCGGGTGTGCGGCAAGAAATTGTGGTTACAATTGGAGAACGGGAGTGATGTCTTCCAGGATCGAGTAGCTGGATGAAGGGTTACGAGTTTAAAGCCCATTTGGTAGACGCCTTGACCGCTGTGTATCAAAACCTGTGTCGAAGTCTAGTGGTTGTCCATAACGGAAGGCGTGGTGCTGGAGCAGGTGTTATCTGGCGAACCGGCGGTTTCGTGATCACCAATTACCACGTCATCCAGCGGAGCAAACCGCGCATCACCCTCATGAACGGTGATGAATATTCCGCCGTAGTGACCGGAAAAACGGAAGTGCTTGACCTTGCATTGCTTCAGGTAGATTTTCCCGATACCCGGGTACAGGATTTTCAACCTGTGGTGATGGCAGATTTTAACCACCTTCGAGTTGGGCAAATTGCCCTGGCGTTGGGCCACCCCTGGGGGCAGATTGGTTCGGTCTCAGCAGGGATTATCTCAAGCCTGGGAAGCGCATCTTTGCGCAGACGGCAGAAGCCGATCGATATTATCCGCACGGATGCCGTCTTGGCACCTGGAAATTCCGGTGGCCCACTGGTCAATTCAGCAGGTGAGGTTATCGGAATCAACACGATGATTATCGGGGGCGATCTCGGCGTTGCAATACCCAGCCATGTGGTGAATGAATTTGTTAATGATAATCTCGGCAGGAAATAAAGTCACGGCAGTGGACTGATTGTGGTTGAGGATAATATAAATCAATGGAGAGCAGCTGGTAGGCTGGAGCTGACTGTTTGCCTGGTGACCGACAGCCCTGCACTGCAGGTCGGCTTGTTCAATATCTTGAACAATATCGATTCTGTTGAGCAGGTTTTTAGCCTTGAATCGATAACAGAATATGACTCGCATTCTTCAGGTGCAGATGTTTTACTCCTGGCACCTGGTTTTGACTCAGCTCTTGAACTTAAAAAGGTTTTGGATGATTCTCCAGAGGTCGGGATTCTGTTATTGGGCGTGGATGATCTCCAATTGGGCAGATTATTAGCGACCATTTCAGATCATGCTTTGGGCATTCTGCCGCTGGAAGCAACCGCTGAACAAATAGAGGTAACCCTGCATGCGCTCTCCTCAGGATTATCTGTCGGGATGCCGGACCTCGTGAATGCACTCTTCTGGGAAGGCGCAATCGATCTTGATGAAGAGCCTATCGAGCCGCTTACTGACCGTGAATTAGAGGTGCTTCAAATGCTCGCTCAAGGATTGACAAACAAACAAATTGCAGCTGCACTCGAAATAAGCACGCACACGGTTAAGTTTCATGTCTCTTCGATTTACTCCAAATTGGGCGCTGCTAGCAGGACAGAGGCGGTCAGGCTTGGGGTGCGCAGGGGGTTGATCTTGCTTTGACCATCTAGCAACCATCCGAGAAGCGAGATCAATAACAGACGTATATCGATCCAGGCACATTGATGCTCGAGAATTAAACCACGTGGCAAATGGTTTAAATCCTTGGACGAAGATAAAAGTTTCAAGTTGCGTTTGCTTGCATATTCATGACATTAATCCATAAACCCCCATCCTGGAAAACTTCCCGTGGAAGGGGGTTTTGGCGACTCATCCGGAAAATCGCCGAATAAAAGTCAGAGTTAATCGGACTCGTTTCCTTGATTAATTTTCGCTGATGATCTCTTTTGCGCCTGATTCAATCAAATTCGTATCGATTGTCTTCACAACGATTTTCTTTGGTTTTACTTCTTCAACCTTTGGCAAGTGCAGCATCAGTATACCTTTGTCGTAATTCGCTTCGATCTTCTCTGATGCGATACCAGATGGCAGCTTGATACTTCGGGTGAAAGTTCCGTAGCGTCTTTCTCGCAAATGATACTGGGCTTCATCCAGTTCATTCTCATCTTGGACTTCACCTTTGATGGTTAGCAAGTTATCGCTGAAGGTGATCTCTAAATCATCGACGTTAATACCAGGCAAGGAAGCCTTGATCACAAATTCGTCATCATTCTCGATGACATCCAGCGCCACACTCCAATTAAAAGATTTCCAAGAGGAGGGGGCTAAAGAAAGATCTTCATCCAATTGACGATTCAGTGAATTTCTGACAATCATCATTTCACGAAAAGGGTCCCAACGAGTAAGCATATCTTTACCTCCGATAAATTAATTTATATATTTGAATTTATTAACCAGTTTTTACTGGATATGTGAAAATGATAATTGGCAAATGTAAGAATTGACTTTGATGAATATATGCGGTTTATAAGAATCGTGTTTACTTACCCCCAGGATTGTTTTTACCTGAAATAAGGGCAACAGGACTTCAGATCATTTCCTCGAGATCGAAGACGACCTCCTCTTTCCCGGTTAGCTTTTCCTGGATCTTGCGGGCGATCAATTCCAGATGGCTTGAATTGGTAACATAGTTGAGGTTATCGGTCGGCACTGTTAAGACCGGGCATAAGCTGAAGCTTGCTGTCCAGCTCTCGTAAAGCTGGTTTAGCTGCTGTAAATATTCAGGGGAAATCTGGCGCTCAAAATCACGTCCACGACTGGAGATTCTGGAAAAAAGTGTTGAGACCGAGGCCCGTAGATAAACCACCAGATCAGGAGGCGGCAAGAACTCCGTCACCACTTCGTACAGCTCATGGTATGTGCGGTAATCCCTGGCATGGATCAAGCCCTGTCGATAAAGATTCTCTGCGAACACTTCTGCGTCCTCGTATACAGTCCGATCTTGAAGAACGGATGTCGGATGGTCCAGCAGCTTGCGGTGCATGCGCAGCTTGTGGGTAAGAAAGAAAATCTGGGAGTGGAAGGCCCAGGTTTGCATGTCGGCATAGAAATCAGCCAGGTAGGGATTATCAGCTACCGGCTCATAAAAGGGCTGCCAGGCAAGTTTTTCGCAGAGTAAAGCGACCAGTGTTGATTTTCCCACACCGATATTACCGGCGACGGCAACGAATTTCTTCATTTTCCCTCCATGAGAGGCACCAGGAATGCAGCTGCGCGCCCATGTTCATCATCCATCACGAGTCTCAGAGAATGTCCCGGTCGGTAGGAGCTGACTTTGATCAGGCGCAGGCATCCAGATAGCTGCTTGTCAACCTGGATAAAATCTGCCAATTGATTGGGGGTATCGTAAAAGAATTTCCTGTTGAAAATCACGTCCTCGTCTTCCAGGTCTATCGCCAGGGGATAAATATTAGCTTCGACTAAATCCTGGAAGAAATGAGTCCCGAATGATGGTTCTGGAGCAAGTCCTGTCGTTTTGCTGGTCACTTCGATCAGAGCCCTGGTATTGTAAATATCTGAATACCCGATGTAGACCCCCAGATCGAGATTGCGAGTCCCCCAGCGGCCAGGACCAATACTGATGAATACCTGGTCAGCCAATAAGCCATTCAGCTTGCTGATTGCACGCCCGATTTCAGCGCGGGCAGATTTGGTCGGCAGAGCTAGGTAGCCTTCAGCGCTGACATAGATAACATAATTAATCCAATCCACCCTGCCTCTTGGCACCATGCGAGATGTAGAGAAGACAATATCTTCTTTCGGGATGTCAGCAGGCAGGTGGGCCTGGCTATCTTTCAAGTGGGATTGCGGTCGACATTGCAAAATGGAGATCTCCACCTCGGGGTGAACTGCACCTGGATCGGTAATGTGTACGGTGAATTCGGTGTCGACAGGAGATTTGTAATGCTTCTCCAGGATCTGGAGCATCGTTCGCATGCGGTTAGCCAGCGGCGTGCGTTTTAACAGCTCGTCGAAGGTCAAAACCAGCGTGTCAATCTCATCTTCCCGGATCAGACTGCGGATGGGCGCCAGATAGCCGCCTTGATCGATCTCGGCGATGTAGCGCAGGACAGGATAGTGAGGCTCTAAAACTTCTTCGGTTGGTAGCGTGTTGAAAACATTATGATTCAGATCCAGAACGTCCACGAACTGCTGTGAATACCGGCGGATTGCCTTGGAGGACACTTCAGGATGCAGTAAGGGGTGGCTGAGGGCAACCAGCCGCGGGTAATCGCTGCCAACCCGATCAACAGCACGGGTTCCTAATCCCCATACCAACCGGACAAATCCATCTTCACTGCGGATTTCAGGCGACCAGCGGAAGAAGTTTCTGCTGAAGGCCACGCCTGCAGCATGGGGAAGATAAAATTCACCGACGCGTTCACCTTTCACAACCTGGATCAGAATAGCCATCCGTTCATCATAATCTTGCAATCCCTTGCTGCGGCGGTACAGCAGAGCATCCGGATTGAGCGTGCTGGCATAAACCTGGGCGATAGCCCTGGTCAGCTGTTCCAGGTTCTCATCTGGATCCCCCTGATTTGGGCAAAAGACACTATCATATTTTCCTGCAAATGAAGTGCCAAAGTTGTCCTCCAGTAAACTGGAAGAGCGGATGATCAAGGGTACTTTGTCAAGTGATTCAAGCAGCTTTCTAAATTCACCTAAAATATCCGCGGGGAATTTCCCCCTCAGATATTCTTCCTGGATTTGGTGATATTCGGCGCGAATTTGTTCTTCTGACCTGTACTTCTGGTCATTCCAATGCATCAGATTGTTCACGGCCATAAAGGTGTACATCACATCCGCACCCAAGAAGTACGATTCCGGGATACTCAAATGAGAGAGGAGTTCTTCATCGGCGATTTCACTCAGGATGCGTAAAGCCAGAAGCATACCGGCAGCTTTTCCCCCGATCTTTCCCTGCCCGATCTTGCGTCTATTGATCTCAGCCAAATCGGAAATTGTGAACCAATCTTTGGCAATAGTTATATACGCGAGCTGGTCGCTGATCATTCTGCGGATCAAGACTACCTTGATCTCCCGAATCCGGGCTTCACCCCTTTCTTGATCATCCATGGGCAGATTCTCGATCGCTGCAGCCTGTTCAAAGAGCATGTTTTGGGGGGCCAGCTCCGGATTGAAGGATACCAGCAGATCATCGGCTTGAGCCCCCCGCTCAGCCAATACATCCCGGATAACTTTTTCGAAAACCTCGTAGGGGAAATTGTAGGCAAAATAGAAGTCCGTCAGGTGGCTGCGAACGCGTTCCATGCGAACTTCCCAGACTTCTGTGGGTTCTTCATCAAAGGGATTGTGCAATCCTTCCCTGGCTTGGGATTCGATCGCTTTTTCCCGGACCTCGGTTTCGAATTGCTGGGGACTGATCACCCCGCGTTCAAACAATTCTTTACGCATCCTGGTGCGCATGCGAACTCGCAGGATTGGATATTGGGCGAGTGCTGTATATATCCGTTGAACTCGATCGGTAGATGCTGCAGGAAAGGTCATTGCAGATGAGATTTAGCAAAATGGCACGTCACAATTGATAACGTGCCACCGGATTGAACCATAATTGGACGAATAATTTTCCTAACTGCCCAGATGCATGGGCATGATCACATGCAGGAAATTCTCGTCCCCAACTGGACGGATGACGCCCGGGGCAGTTTCAATCGTGGTTTCTAAGGCGACCTCGGGGGTTTTAATTACTTCCAGGACCTCCCGAAGAAAACGCACGTTGAAGGCAATCAGCAGTGGTGTACCGTCAATGGAGGCGTCGATCTCGGTTTGATTGGAACCGGTTTCTTCCGATTGACCGGTGATCACAATCAAGCCGGGTTTTAATTCTCCTCCTGGCGTGATATTGATCCTGGCGATGTGAGAGCCTTCACGAGCGAATATTTCGGCTTGTTTGCAGGCTTTGAGGAAAAAGGAGGTGGAAAGCACGCTGCGGGTCTCTTTGCTGCTGGGGATGATTTGCTGATAATCGGGGAAAGAACCATCGATGAGCTGGGAGACCAGTTGAAAATCCTTCATCTGGAAAATCACTTGGCCGCGATCCTGGGGCAGGACCATCTCAACGACTTGCTCACCATCGCTGATAATGCGAGCCAATTCACTCAGCGCCCGGGCGGGCACCACGGCTAGGACAGGTCGGGCAGTGGGAGATGGCAAGGTTGACTTCCGAACTGAGAGGCGGAAACCATCCGCAGCTGCCATGGTCAGCCTGTCACCATTGACCGAGACCAGCACACCAGTCAAAATCGGTCGGGCTTCATCTGTCGAAGCAGCAAAGGTCACTTTTTGGATCATCTCCTTCAGGTCGTTCACGTTTATCGCCAGCCCATCGCCCGTTTCAGGAGAAGGCATCGGCGGAAATTCCTGCGAATCAATGCATTTGAGGTCAGTATTTGATGAGCCAGATTGAACATTTAATGTTTGTGTGCGTACGTTCAAGGCCATCTCTACTTGCTGACCAGAAAGTGTGCCAACGAGTTCGGTGAAGGTGCGCGCCGGCACAGTGGTAGAACCTTCTTCTTCGATCTTCGCACCAATCCAGCAAGTGATACCTAGCTCAAGATTGGTGGCAGAGAGACGGAGCCGTCCCTCATCTGTCGCCACTAAGACGTTTGACAGAACAGGCAGGGTGCTCCGGGGTGATACAGCTCTTGAGACAATATTTAAACCATGCGCTAGGTTCTCTTGTAGGACGGAGACTTTCATGTTAGCGGACCTCTCTTATGTGTGGTTGCCATCAGTATACAACGAGTGGGCTAAAATCGCTAGACAATCCCAGTATTTCAGTGTTTGAATCATGCTTTATAATATTTTCAGGGATGTTTGGTGGTGTTGAATTAAATAATCGTTGACAATTTATTCAGCGAAGTCTAAACTTGTCAACAAGATATTTGACTTCACGTTATAATTTTTATTAATTTCTTTCAGGAGCAGAATGTGTCTGCCTCGATCACCTCAAGGCCAATCAAGGTATTGGTCGTGGAAGAGAATCAACCGGAATACGCGCCCTGGGTCCAAATCGTATCCAGTGGGGTTAACAGCGACCAATTTGAATCGGAACGGGTAGCAACCTTATCAAAAGCTTTGGCTTTACTCGAAAAAAAGCCTTTTGATGTAATTCTATTGGATCTGGCCCTGCCAGACAGCGTTGGCGTGGGTACATTTTCACAAATCTCCATGCGGGTTCCAGAAGTACCCATCGTGGTTACCTCGGCCTTGGAGAATAAGGACCACGCGTTCAACGTCCTCAGAGAGGGTGCCCAGGATTATCTAATCAAGGGAGAGGTTGATGTAAAGCTGCTCAGGAGGACCCTGCTCTTTGCCATCGAACGTAACCGCTCACGCGTGTTACTGCAGCAGATGTCCTTTAATGATGAATTAACCGGGTTGCTGAACCGCCGGGGATTTCTTTCTATGGCCCAGCAACAGCTGAAGATCGCACAGCGCGAAAATTGGGAGCTCGTCCTTTTATTTGCTGACCTGGATAGTTTAAAGAATATCAATGATAGTTTCGGACATCCTGAAGGTGACCAGGCCTTGAAATCTATCGCAGCTGTCTTGAAAAAGACTTTCCGGACATCAGACTTGATCGCTAGATTGGGGGGCGATGAGTTTGTTATCCTGGCGTTGAATGCACCAGCTGCTGGCGTGCATACGATGACTGCGCGCTTGCAAAGCAATCTCGACCGGCTTAATTTACAAAATCGATATTACCAGCTCTCCCTGAGCATCGGGATCGCCCAATTTGATCCCAATCGGATAACTTCTTTGGAAAGCATGATCATGGAAGCAGATAAGGCGCTTTACGAGAACAAACGCAAGAAAAGGATGGATGGCTCAGGTGATGCGCCTGAGGTGTAACCTTCTTGGTAAGTCCAGAAAAAAACCTCTTGTACCCAAAATATTAACCAGTAATGAGCTCTCGGATTGAGTTACGAGAGCTCAATCATTTAAGCCACAGGAGATCTGGTTGCCCATTCTTTTATCAAGCTAAAAAAATGTGTCAGGCATAAATAATCTGCCCGGGTGCTTTTGCACTCGGGCAGGTCCAATTGAGTTCAGGGTTTATCTATAACATTATATCAAGAGATAATATTTGCCGATTTCACCTGGATCAGGGAGCAGGCGTTGGTGTTGGCTGGATAACAGCCTGCTGGGTTGGCGTACTTGTTGTCCCGGCAACCGTCACAGGGGTTGGCGTAGCCGTGGGTGGGGGAGGATCAGTCGGTGGGTTGGTCGGCACCGGGGTGTTTGTAGGTGGTAGCGGTGTGTCTGTCGGCAGCGGAGTGCTCGTTGGCGGTAGCGGTGTCTCCGTCGGTGGTAATGGGGTATTTGTAGGCGGTCGTGGTGTGTTTGTGGGCAGCGGTGTGTTGGTTGGGGGAACCCGCGTATTGGTTGCTGTCGGTTCAGGAGGTTGCGTCGGCGCGAAAGTTGGGATTGGTCTTTGTGTACGGGTCGGCGTTGCGGTGGGAACCGTGGTTGGAGGTGCAGATGGTGGTGGCACAAAGCCGCCGAAATTCTCAGCCGCCAGCTTCCTGACGAATTCTTGGTTGAGTGCCATCCGGTATTGGAGATTAAAACTGATAATCTCAGGTGCATTTATGCTCAATGCCGTCAGGATGGTATTCCTTTCGGTTAAGATCCCATCTAGCTGGGTGGCTAACTCGTAGGCCAAAAATTTGTCCTGGTCTGATACTGTCTGGATGGTCTCAACTGTTTTGGTTACCTGTTCCTGGAGTTCCTGGATCGTTTCGGCTACCTCTTCGTAACGTTGTTCCACGATTAAGGCCTGCATTTCGGACAGGCGGTTTTCCACATATTGAATATTCAATTCGGCATCGTTTTTATTATCGAGGGAGGTGGCCAGAGCTATTTGTTCCAAGGTGAGTTTGACGGAATACAGGTCGTCACCGGGAAGAGCTTTTTCAGAAGCCGAAACTACTGTCCCGCTCACCAATAAACCCAGCATCAGGACAAAGACAAAAGCCACCGGGGCAAACTTTTGCACGGTAAAGAAATTCTGCAGTCGCTCACCCCAAGTCAACGGGGTTTTGGTGATCGGATGGCTTTCTTGTTGAATCCTGGTGACTAACCGGCGCCGGGAAGCAGAAACAAAGCCCGGTCGCGGATCAAGGGCTGCACTGGCAGAAGATAACCAAAGTGCGACTTCGATCTGAGTGCGTAATTCTTGCGCGAACTCAGGGTATCTGGCAACAACCGAGTCTATTGTCTCTCGTCCGCCTCGGATCAAATCGAGGCAAGACTGCAATGCCTCATCAAATTCTTTGTTCATATTGTTCATCTTCCATTGTCTTACGTAATGCTACAATGGCTCTGTGTTGTAAAACCCGGACGGCTCCTGTTGATCGGTTCATCACCTTGGCAGTTTCATTCGGCGATAGATCGTTTAAAAATCGTAGTACCAGCACTTCTTGATAATCGTCTCTCAGTTGTGTCAAGGCCTGGCGAATTTCGAGGTGTTTTAAATTCCGCGCGGTCACTTCACCAGGTTCCGGATTTGTATCTTTTAATTGAATATCCTCTATGGTCACTTGTTGAGGTGACCTTCCATTCCTTCGATAGTGATCGATCAATACATTCCGAGCGATGATCAACAAAAAGGCAAGAAACGGTACACCGCGTTCGTCATAGCTGGGCACTGAATTCCACGCGCGCAGAAAGACTTCTTCCGTAAAGTCTTCTGCATCCATACTATTGTCAAGACGAGCGTACAGAAAGCGGTAAACTGCGTTAACATGCCGTTCGTAAAGCTCGCCAAACGCTTCCGCTTCACCGTCCTTTGCAAGTTTGATTAGTTGATCGTCGTCAATATCATGCCATTGAAGCATGATTCCTATCCTATTAAACGCATTCTGGTGTCTTTTGTTACAATGATTCCGGTCTCTAATTGTTCCTTAATTCACGTGTTCTGGATAAATATTTCAAGCGAGTTTGCCCTGGGACCCGAAATCTTCTTCCAAAATCGAATACTTGAGGAATATTTGGTAAATCTAGGATATTTGGTTTCTCGGGAAGCGTCTCGCTCAATGCGCATTGTATCACGAATCAATACTCAAGTACTATTTGCTCGCTCCTTTCGATTTTGAAAAGCGCAATAAAAAGTTGTGCAAGAAATCTCAACGTATACAAAAAACGGGTCTGTTCACGAGGTGTCCTCCGAACAGACCCGCGGTCAGGTGTTGTAGATTCAGGCTAAATCCAACCCCGCAGCTCCATCGCTTTGACCACTTTTGCGATAGCCACCATGTAAGCAGCATCCCGCATGAACACTTTCTCGCTTTCAGCCATCTCAACCACGTTGTTGAAGGCCTTTGTAATCGTTGTATCTAAGCGGGAAAGCACTTCATCTCGGGTCCAATAATAATTCATATCATTCTGCACACTCTCGAAGTAGGATACCGTGACCCCACCAGCATTGCACAAGAAATCGGGGATCACAAAGATGTCGTTTCGTTTGAGAACTTCGTCCGCTTCTGGGGTTGTAGGCCCGTTCGCACCTTCAGCAACCATCTTTACTCGATCGCTGATGCGGGTGACAGTCTCGGCGTTAATCTGGCCTTCCAAGGCGCCTGGAATGAGGATATCCGCATCCTTCGTGATCCAAGCATCCCCATCCTCGATGATATAACCCGCATCGCGCCCCTTGTCTTTGTCGATTGAACCGTACGTGTCAGTAATCGTTTGTAGGAAGCGTGGATTGATTCCATCTGGATGGCTGATCGTGAATGGCGCGCGAGCCTCGTGGTCCCAGCAAGATACGCAGGCGACCTTGCCGCCGAGGATCTCTGTGAACCCGATGGCGGAATATTGGGAAACGTTTCCAAATCCCTGGATGGCAGCCACGGATTTTGTGGGGTCCATTCCCATGTGTTTCATCGCCTCGCGAACGGTGTAAATCAACCCGAATCCCGTAGCTTCTGTGCGGCCCAGCGAGCCACCCCCACCAACTGGTTTTCCGGTGATCACTCCCGGGGTATATTCCCCAACTAGTTTTGAATACTCGTCCATCATCCAGCCCATCATGCGGGGATTCGTGCCGACATCAGGCGCAGGAACATCCTGGCGTGGGCCAATATTGCGCCAGATCTGTCCAATCCACCCGCGCACCAATCTCTCCTGTTCGCCGATTGACAGGGAGGCGGGATCGACGGCAACACCGCCTTTACCACCGCCAAGGGGGATATCTGCGACAGCTGTTTTCCAGGTCATCCACATGGCCAAGGCACGCACAGTATCTAGCGTCTCTGATGGATGGAAGCGGATGCCTCCCTTGCTCGGGCCGCGGGCATCGTTGTGCTGGATGCGGTATCCAAAGAAGGTGCGCAAAGAACCATCGTCCATGAATACCGGGATCATGAATTTAAACTCACGGGTAGGCCAGCGCAGTATTTCTGCGATTTGGGGGTCCAAATTGAGCATTTTCGCAACATTGTCAAATTGGCTCTGGGCCATTGTAAATGCATTGATCGTTTCAGTCATTAATATGCTCTCCTGTTCAGTTTATAAAGGGGATAATATAAACGGGCACCTCGGTATGGCGCCCGCAAAAATCTCCATCGACGGAGTGGGAAATGTATGTTTGGTTGCTCAATGCAGTTTCCCATTATCCCTGGATTTTCGGTTTAAACCTTAGCAGAGGTGCCATGACTCGTCAAGTGATAAAAAGCACGTAATTATTATGTGCTATAGGCCATCAGTTTGGCGCAGGGCAGCTAATTGGCTTTCTAGTTCTTGTTCAACAACTTGTGGATTTGCCTGCCCCTTAGCAGCCTGCATGACTTGGCCGAATAACCAGCGGGAAATGGCGTCTTTACCCTTGAGGTACTCTTGAACCTGGGCCGGATTGCCTGATATCACCTGGTTGATCAAGTCGACAATATATTCTCTATCGGAGATTTGAGAAAACCCATGGTCAGCAACGATCTCGCCTGCTGTTCTTCCAGTAGAGAACATCTCCACCAAAACTGTTTTCGCAGTTTTTTGATTGATCTCTCCCTGCGATACCAGGAGGATCAGTTCTGCAAATTCCCTGGGCGTGATATCTACCTGCTCTATGGGCACGCCGAATTGGTTTTGCACCCCGAATAAGTCCCCGATTATCCAATTCGCGATAACTTTCGGGCGTATCTCCTCCCGGGAACTCTCAACCAAGTAGCGATAGACCTCTTCAAAATAATCTGCCGCACTTCGTTCGGCAACAAGAATTCCCGCATCATACTCACTCAAACCAAATTCTGTCATGAAACGATGCAGCTTTGCTTCCGGAAGCTCAGGAAGCGAGTTGCGCAGGCTGTCGATCCATTCTTGTTCGATCACTAACGGAGGTAGATCTGGTTCGGGAAAGTAACGGTAATCATTCTCTTCTTCTTTTGTACGCTGAGGAACAGTCATCCCCAGATTCTCATCCCAGCCGACAGTTTGTTGAAGGATAGGTTTACCCTGTTGAATTTCGCTTGATTGGCGTTTTATTTCGTATGCCACACTTCGTTCAAGGGCGCGGAAGCTGTTCAAGTTCTTAACCTCGATTCTTGTACCCAGGTCCTTTGATCCCGGAGGTCGAACAGAAATGTTTGGTTCAATACGCATCACGCCTTTCTCAAGGTCACCGGAATTAACTTGCAGGTAGCGGAGTAGCGAACGTAGATTGGTAGCAAAAGACCGCACTTCTTCGGCTGAATGCATGTCTGGTTCAGTGACAATTTCCAGGAGTGGTACACCCGCACGGTTCAGGTCGACCAGCGAATAGGCCTCTTCCTCCTGGTAGATGTGAGTGAGTTTTCCCGTATCCTCCTCAAGATGGACACGCCGAATGCGGATCTGGCGCACGCCCTCTGCTGTTTGAATTTTCAGATGGCCATTGCGTGCCAGAGGATGTTCGTATTGAGAAATCTGATATCCTTTGGGGAGGTCAGGATAGAAATAATTCTTCCGGGCAAAGATGCTGGTATGGGCGATCTCGCACTCCAGGGCAAGAGCAACCCGCAGGGCATATTCAACTGCTCGCTGGTTGATAACAGGTAAGACCCCAGGCATGCCAGTGCACACGGGGCAGACTGCAATATTTGGTTTTGCCACTGTAGAATCTAAGACTGCACAGGAACAAAACATCTTCGAATTGGTTTCCAACTCAGCGTGAACTTCTATCCCAATGACTGCTTCAAATTCCATTACGTTGACCTAAAGCTCCATTGATCAGAGTGTTCTTCATAAATTAATTCGTACATCCGCTTGTTGGTTGTTTCTATGAGGAAAGCAATACCCGTGGGGATACGCCAGCTTTTGACGATCGCGGTTATTTCCAGGCGCTCTTCACCAATGACAAGGGTCGTGGGTCGTTCGCCGTACCTTGTGCTGGAGAAGCATTCGACTTCACAAGGAAACAACGGTATTATCCCCTGCGTTGACTGAACCCGCTCGCCGTTGAATCTGGGATCGACGGCCGATCAGAGACCTTTCCAGGATCACGTCAGAAACCTGGGCTTCATCTTCGAGTATAGAGTCGCGCACGATACTGCTGGACACCTGCGCGCCGGATCCGATTGATGCATATGGTCCGATCACGCAATTCTCGAGCTCTGCGGAGGGGTGGACAAATACCGGTGGGTTGATCACCACGCCACTTCGTTTTGCAGCCTCCTCGCTGTTGCTGTGCCCATTTTTTAACAAGTAGCGATTGGTTTCCAATAAGGCATCAGGTGTTCCAGCATCCAGCCACACGTCCACTTTCTCCGTGTGCATGGTGATCCCCTTCTCGAGCATGATATTGATCGCATCCACCAGGAAATACTCACCTTTTAATTGGAGATCCCGCTGCATTTGCTCTTCGATAGCTGCGATCAAGGCCTCCGATGACCGGAAATAATAAAATCCCACCACCGCAAGATTGTTTTCAGTCTCTTTTGGTTTCTCGATCAATTGCGTGACTCGTCCATCCTGGTCAACCACGGCGACACCAAAGCGGCGCGGATCGGGGACTGGTTTGACCCAGGCTACAGCATCTGAAGGTTTATCCAGCAAATTTGACAGGTCGGTTTCAATCAATGTGTCGGCAAAAACGACCATCATTGGACCAGTTAGGTACTGGCGTGCCAGGTAGATTGCATGAGATTGTCCTTTTGGGTTATCCTGGACCACGAAATGGGACTTGATGTGCGGATAACATTTTTGCATGTGATCTTCAATTTGATCTCCAAGATAACCAACAATATTAACGAACTCGACGTTATCCGGGTTGGGAAGCGTGGAGAACATATCAAGCACATGATCGAGGACGGGTTTTCCAGCGACGCTGACCAATTGTTTGGGCTTGCTCCAAGTATGTGGGCGCAGACGAGTGCCGAGCCCTGCCATGGGAATTACAACTTTTAAAGTGTTCTTCATGATAATATTTCTTTACCTTGATAATCGGGTTTCTTAATCACAGGTGAGCGACATATAATCATGTGAGGGTAGAATTACAGCCTTCACATATTCAATTGTAATCGATCGGATTGTGACCGTGAAAGAGTTTGCAGTTGTGGAAGTTGATTATAATTGAACGATTTTAATCTTTAGTGAGATCAAGCAGTGAGTTTAATGCAAAGAATAAATGCCATTGATTTGGAGACCAATCATGAGGGTTAGCGTGTTGGCCGCCATCGTAGGGATACTTATCGCGGCAGGAATGCTGGCCGCCTGTGACAGCAATCCAGGTGAACCAACAGCAACGAGCACACCCCAACCACGGGATATTACAGTTTCTGGCAGTGGTAAGGTATACCTGACTCCTGATATTGCTACGATCTCAATTGGAGTCCATACCGAAGATGAGAGTGCAGCCAGGGCCGTCAGTGGGAATAATGCTCAAGTGGAGAAGGTCACGGAAGTTCTCATGGAAATGGGTGTAGATGAAAAGGATATCCAGACTTCAAATTTTAATATCTTCCTCGAGCAGCGCTATGACGATGATGGAAATCCATCAGGGACAATGTACATAGTTGATAATACTGTATTTGTCACCGTGCGCAATCTTGATCTATTAGGGGAGATCATGGGGGCTGTGGTCGCGGCTGGGGCGAATTCGATCTTTGGTATCCAATTTGATACCGAAAATAAAACCCAGGCGCTTTCGGAGGCACGCAAGGCAGCGGTTGAAAATGCACAGAAAAAGGCAGAAGAACTCGCTCAAGCAGCTGGAGTTACTTTGGGGGAGATCCAGTCAATTAATGAAACCGGGGGAGTTCCTGTCCCAGTCTTCGAAGGAAAAAGCGGCGGCGGCTTGGGCGCGATGAACGACCAGGTCCCTGCTTCACTGGGGCAGCTCAGCTTAACAGTCGAAGTCTCTGTGGTTTATAACATACGCTAACCCCACTCTTCAATTCTCGATTCAATTCCTCCTTGAGTAGGTAAGGCGCGTCTTTTCAATGGAAATCCACAGGGAAATCTATTTAACTCTCTATGTCGATCCCGTTTTCTTCCTGGATAATGATATAAAATTAGGCTTGTGATGGACTCCTTATTATTCTACCCACCTTTCCGGGTTGGGTTAATTGTGCAGATCGGTGCGATCCTTCTGCTGATTGCCGTGGCGGTCTTGGGTCTGTGGCAGGTCGCACAAGCTCCAATTGGGCTGGAATTCTTGCTTTACCTGATACCTGTCTTCATTGCGGCAATCTTTATCCCCTTGTTTGGGTACCGGGCGTACGCCTTGTGGAGAGCATATTATTTGATAGAGCGTGATGGTATCTATATGCGTTGGGGTTTGCGAGAAGAGGTCATTCCCATGGACGTAGTCCATTGGGTGCGATCTTCGCAGGAGATGGAGACCAATCTTCCGAAACCCTGGTTGCGCTGGCCAGGAGCAGTACTTGGCATGCGCAAGCTCCAGGATGGAACTCTCCTGGAGTACATCGCTGCCCAATCGAATAATTTAATTCTCATCGCTTCCGGGGATCGGGTTTTTGCGATTTCTCCTGCCAACCAAGAAGAATTCATTCTGGCTTATCAGCGCTTTACCGAATTAGGTTCACTTAGTCCCCTCAGCCCTCACTCGATTTATCCAGCGAACTTATTGCGCCGGGTGTGGGCTTCACCAATTGCCCGTTATCTGCTATTAGCAGGGTTGCTTATTTCCCTGGGATTACTCGTTTTGGTCAGCCTTTATATTCCATCAGGCCCGCAGATTTCACTTGGCTTTAATCCCGATCGTACTCCAACAGATCAGGTGCCCTCGGTTTACCTCCTGTTGCTGCCAGTGCTGAACAGTTTCTTTTATATTGCCAACGCGTTACTCGGATTATATTTATTCCGCCTAGAAGAAAGGCAGATCCTAGCATACTTGCTTTGGGGCAGTGGTTTAATAACCTCGGGTCTATTTATTGTGGCAGTCATCTTCATAATGCAAGCCAGGTGATTCTCCCCGAGGTTTCAGACAACTATCCACGATTTCCCCGAAATTATCCACAGAAATGCGATACTTATCCACAATCACCCTTGGATTCGTTTGTGACAGGTTCGTATGTGGATTCTAATTGGGTTTGGGCTAGGTATATTGGTTGCATATGCAGCTTTCAGGCTCCATGCTTTAAATGTGAGTGGTGCTGTTTCAGCTGCGGTAATCGGCGGCTTGATTTTTGGGTTTGGTGGTTTGCCATGGGCTACGCTGTTATTGATATTCTTCATCTCCTCCAGCCTACTCTCGCGAGTATCTGGTCAAAAAAAGAAAGTCCTGTATGAAAAGTTTGCCAAGGACTCGCGCCGGGATTATGGACAAGTACTCGCTAATGGTGGGCTGGGGGCGGTATTGGCGCTGGTATACTGGTTTTTTCCAGAGAATATGGATTTATGGATTGCTTTTGCGGGTTGTATGGCGGCGGTCAACGCGGATACATGGGGGACAGAGTTGGGTGTGCTTAGCCCTGTAGCTCCCCGCTTGATTACAAATGGACGCGTTGTACCAAACGGTACCTCTGGAGGAATCACCCTGGCAGGTTACCTGGCTTCAGCTGCAGGAGCTGTGCTCATTGGGTTTGTGTCAGCAGTCTTCATGCCTGCTTATCCAGCGGGTGTTATCCTTTTCGTTGTTGTCTTGGGAGGGCTTGCTGGTGCGACCGTGGATTCTCTTCTGGGGGCAACGGTCCAAGGGATTTACTATTGTCCGAAATGCAAGAAAGAAACCGAGAGTGCACCAGAACATCACTGCGGGACAGAAACTGAGCACCTGCGCGGTTGGCGCTGGTTGAACAATGACCTGGTTAATTTGGTATGCTCAATAGTGGGGGCGAGTATTGCGGTTGGGGGCTGGTTATTATTCGGTTAGGACATATTCAAGGGCAGGCAACCTATCGATCACCGGGCATTCGGCTTCTGGAAATAATTTGTCCGGATCTACCAGAACTGCATGCATTCCCGCTTTTTGCGCACCGATGATATCGGCAAAATAATTATCCCCAACATAGATTGAATTCTCAGGTTTTACTGACATTTTGTGCATAGCATGGCGGAATATACTCGGATCGGGCTTCCAGGTGTCGATCGTTCCCGCGGCGAGTGAATATTCAAAATAAGATTGGATACCCAGGGCTTCCAGCTGCTCATCAAATGGGTTTCTGCGGTTGGAGATCACCGCCATCCGGTAGCCACCCTGTTTGAGCTTATCCAGCAATTCTGGGGTTTCATCTGCCAACAAATCCTTGGGAGTATAACTATCCCGCATGCATTCTGTCAATTGCGCGGCAAATCTGTCAGCCTCTTCTGGTTGGCATCCAGAAGCCAGGAGGTAGCGATTTGAGTGATTAACCCAAAAAGTATCTTCGTCCTCCTGAAATCTTTCTCGATCTTCGACCAGCTCAGGCGATTGTGCCCAGTAATAATGCAGCCAGCGGTGGGCTTGTCTGGAATTTGCGACTTTGTCCGGGAAGCCCAGCTGCAAGATGAACACAGAAAGTGCCTCGGTGAAAGAGGGATGGTTGTGGCGTAGGGTGCCGTCAAGATCGAAATAAATTGTTTCAATATTATTGATATGAGTCAAATCAGCCGCCAATTTCGTTCATCACCCGGTTTAATGGAATAATCCCTTGCTCCAATCCATGTCCCCAGGGTTTATGCCAAATTCCTTCCAGGATCATCTCGCGCAGGTCGTCCAGGCTTGCCCCAGCTCGCAGTGGTGTCAGCAGGTCGACCTCTTTTTCTCGTAGCAAGCATAACCGCAGACGGCCATCAGCTGTCAGTCGGGCGCGGTTGCAGGTCGCACAGAAAGGTTTTGTCACCGAAGAGATGAAACCAATATTCCCAACAGCATCTGGCAGGTGGTACAAGCGTGCTTCCCCATCTAACTTTCCACCGTCGACAATTTCAAGGGGGCCATGTGCACTATCGATGCGCTGGAACATCTCCTCCCAATCGACAACTTGATTTATCTGGAGATCAGTTGCACCAGCGAATGGCATCATTTCAATAAAGCGCACTTGCCAGGGATGCTCCAGGGTTAAGCGAGCTATCTCGAGCACATCCCGCTCATTGTAGCCACGCACGACAACTGCGTTGATCTTGATCGGTGTCAAGCCTACCTTCTCGGCAGCTTGCACTCCAGCCCAAACGTCTTCCAGGTTACCCCAGCGTGTAAGGCGGCGGAATTTCTCTGGATCAAGGGTGTCCAGACTGATATTAACTCGATCCAGTCCAGCTTTCGCCAGGGGTTCTGCCAGCTTGGAGAGCAATATTCCGTTGGTTGTAATCGTGAGCGACTGTACCCCCGGAGTGTCGGATATCTGCTGCACCAGCTCGACGATATTCGCTCGCACTGTTGGCTCCCCACCCGTCAGGCGGAACTTGTGAAAACCCAGGGAGGCAAATAAGCGCGTGAACAAAATGATCTCGTCATCCTGCATCAACTCGGCATTGGGGCGGAAGGTCATATCCTCCGGCATGCAGTAGACACAACGCAGATTGCAATGATCAGTCAGGCTGATCCTGAGATATGAAATTGAACGACCAAACTTGTCGATAGCCATGGAAAATACTTTTTCTAACTATTTATGACAAAACACGTCAAAATTATACCGTGATGAAGCAAAATCGGGTAATTTATTATAGAGCTCTCATCCTCTTCAAGCACCCAGCAATTTCCGGATATGGAAGGTGTGATCCCGCTCATGCCAAACTGCACGCCTTAAAAGTTTGCGAGGGCTCCAGAACTCCCCATCGATACCGATGACCAGCTTCGAACCAGATAGCTGAGGGATTGTCCCCAGCATGAACTCGCGTACCATCGCCAACCGAGCAGGGATTTCAGCGGGCACCTGGTCACTGGGAAAAGCCAACCCTAGTCGGTCTAAATACCACCAGTCAGCATTGGAAACATGGCGCAGGATACCAGCTATGCTCCAGCGTTCCTTTGGAAATTTCTGGTTCATGACTTCTTCACTGACTCCCTCAACGCTTGACAGCAGGTCAGCCCGGGTCATCTTCAGCAATGTTATCCCCATCTTGATTTCCAGATCTGTGAGTGGTCTCCAATCATCCTGAAACCAGGCATTGACTTCGTATCCCTCTCTGGCAAGGATAAAATTTTTATCAATGGTGTAAACTTCCCAGGTGCTGTCAATCTGGATATCATCCGTGCCCGCGATGGATCTAAGTTCTTGGCCGTGATTAGCAAGCCAGGTATTGTATTCCTGTACTGCAGAGGGGAGCGCCGCACGAGCCGCTGGTTGATCTTTACCATATGCGAAGCATCCTGGATGATCGAGAACCCAGAAGATGGTTCGCCCTTCAGCGCCGTTTTCAATTCCGATTCTCAAGGACATTTCTTATGCCTCCAATCGATGCTGGTGGGTAATTCGATCCATTATTTACCAGCAACTCACTTATCCTCGGAAATACCCACTTTCTACACACAGCCTGATTATCATAGACTCAGGTGTTGCAGTTCGGCAGGGCTATTATAGTTGTTTCCAGGGGACTCTGGGCATGACTGCATCGCTTACCTGAGTGGAGTTGAATGGCAACAAACTTGGGATTCGACGGTTACTCATGGATTAGAGAAAAATCATACCCCTATTATTTTCAAAAATACTGTACGTTCAGGCGGATTGATAAACAATTGTTGACAGCGTAAAAATCAGATGTACAATGTGATTAAATTGGCAGGAAATATGTTTTGTTGCATAGCTGGTATCGTTGCTTGCCACAAGCTTGAGCCACTTTACTTCATTCTATACAACAAGCGTATCGATGGGTGTTGCGTTTCAGTTTCAGGGAGGAATCGATGGTGGGAACAGTCAATAATAAACTTAACTATATATTGCTTTCTTTTACACCTGTCCTGGTTTTTATAACCCTGTTCTCTCAGGCAAATTCAACTACTGCGTACGCAGAAGATGGTATGCAAACGATCGGGACAGGTTCAACAGAGACCTTGATCTATCTGCCCATAGTTTCCGACAGGCAATTTGCCTTGCCACCCGGAGAGCATGCCCTGGATGGTAGTTGGAAAGGGGATGCGATAACAGACGATTACCCAGCGGAGATTCAACCTGTCTCTTTTATTGTGGAGGCTGGTGGGAAGCGGATTGCCTCTGGAGCTAGGATCGACACATATTATGAAGAGAAGAGTGGATATTGGACCTGTTATGGTACCGTCGAGTGGACGATAAATCAAACCATCCCTATTGCTGCGGACGGTACATTTTCAATCTCGGGCGGAATGTTGAACAAGTTGACCTGGAGAGGAAGGTTTATCGCCCCGGATCAGGTTGAGGGGACATTTCAAACAGAGGTGTTTGCCTCATTGTGCGGGACGATAATAAACGAAGGCGCTTGGTCTGCCACGTGGCAGGGACCCTAGAATCATATGATCGGTTGTATAGAAATTATTAGGACATTGTGGGGGGTGAGAAATTCATTAACTTGGATTCAACGAGGATTTATCGCGATAAGTTAGCATTTCGGACTGAATACTTCCTGTTTCGTCGCTGCCATAGAGATATGCCCGCCGCGAATCGGATGACCCCAGATGATTATTACCTTTTAATCCCCAATCAATGAACGGTTTTTATGAGCAGCTTTTAAGGATTAATGTACGCAAGATCCTCGTTGGCACTTGAATCGCCATAAGATAATCAGCGAGTTTTCCAATGGATCTCATCTTCTATCAGCCCCAGAGTGTATACTTCCCGGGCCATTGCTCTCCCTGTTTTGGGAGAGTAATATTATCAATAAAGGGATTCGAATGAAGAACTCTGGCAAGGAAATTCAAATCTTATTTATTGGTGTGAGCATGTTTATCACCTGGATGACATTCTCAGCTTCAAGACTGCCCTCTGCATCTCAAACCAATGTTAATGCCCGCTCAAGGGGACAAACACCGGAAAAGGTTATTATGGTCATTAATGCCAACGATCATGGGGTGGGCAGTTTGCGCCAGGCTTTGCTGGACAGCCAAGGGGGCGAGACTATCCTCTTTGATCCTGCAGACTTTTCACCTGATGAACCAGTTACTATTTTTGTGCTTTCACCATTGCCATCCCTAGCCGAGGGAGGTGTGATCATCGACGCTGCAAACGCGGGCGTGATACTCGCTGGAAGCCACCTGCCGCGCGAGCAGCCCGTTACAGGGCTGGATATCACCTCTAGTGGGAATGCAATTCGCGGATTGATAATTTCCCATTTCCAGATATCGCCGCCATCTGTAATGGTCAATGGAAATAATTGAAAGAAAGCCCTCTGGTTTATTTTTTTCCTGGGCGTGTTCTTCTGCTTTTATCAATTCTTGCTCAATCCGAACAGCTCTGAGGTGCAGGCATTACAACAAAATGGCGTGCAAACACTGATATTGCTGATCCTGATATTCGGCGTAATTACATTTGTCCTGTGGCTCTTGTTCCCATTTAGGCTGCGGAGAATGCAACCCACGACGACTTGATCAATTGAACAGCCTTTTTGGTTCCACCATGATATTCAGTCTCGATCAGCAAGCTGACACCACCCCCATTTCCAGTTAGCGAAAGTTGCCCTGAAGCAATCTTATACCTGCTTGTGCCCGTAAACGAGAATCTGGTTTGTACCTGTCCAGGAGCTCTCAATGCTTTCGGGATGTATTTATTAGCAATTGCTTATAAAGGGTGTCGCCCTGATGATCCCGAGAGTATTTTGATGGTAAGATTTATCGATTTACCGGTCTGACCACGTCTGGCCAGATCAACACCTCAGATGTAAAAAGAGTTTTGGGATTGCAGAATTGAACAGGAGAGAATTTCTAAAGATCGGCGGGTTGGCGTTGGGAGGAGGCCTGTTAACGGCTACCTCTCACCTGGCGATCAATGATGAAGCGCAAAATCCAGTCGTTGACCGGGTGCCGGTTCGTATAAAAAACTTACATCCAGCCCTGGAGAATTTCACCATGCTCCAGATGAGTGATCTGCACCTCTATCCGATGACCCAACCTTCCCTGATTAAGAAATCCGTGGACCTGGCCAATAGCCTGCATCCAGACCTTGTCGTGCTCACCGGAGATTATGTCTGGCAGGACCTGGAAGCTATTCATGAGCTGGCGCCCCTATTGGCGGGCTTGGATGCCAAACACGGGGTCTTCAGCACATTGGGGAATCATGATTATTGGCTGGATGCTGGTGTTATCACTGAGGCAATGGAAAAAGCTGGCTTACCGGTGCTGGTCAACCAAGGGATTTCTATTCAACAGGGTCGAGGTTCATTTTTCCTGGCCGGGCTGGATGATGGGTGGAGCGGAAGGCCAGACTTGAATGCAACCCTGGAAAGGATGAAGAACGGTGAACCCGTTGTACTCTTGTGCCACGAGCCTGACCTGGCAGACCGCTATACCCATGATGGCAGGGTATCGCTGCAGCTCTCCGGTCACACCCATGGGGGCCAGATTCGGGTACCCGGGCTGGGAGCCATGATTTTGCCCTATCTTGGGCGAAAATATGATCTTGGCTTATACAAGGTCGGCGATATGCTGCTGTACACAAACCGGGGGATCGGCGTGATCAGCGAACCCGTGCGTTACAATTGTCCTCCTGAGATCACGCAATTTGTGTTCAGCAGAGCATGACCGATTAATTTACTTATCATTGCTTGATTCCCACAGAAAATTAGAAATTTCGCTGCAAGAACACATTTATCTAACCGCGAATAAGATAAAATAGGGGAGTAAACTCCAGAAAAGGTCGAGTCTTACTGCAGAGTGGTTTAAAATATATCAAAGATTCAGGTTTTTACGGCAAGATCCAGGATTATTTGGGTATAGTGAAAGATTGCCGTTGTCGGATGATTAGGGAGGTGGCAAGTGTACGACATTGTTGTGCTGGGCGGTGGCCCAGCAGGCGTGACAGCTGCCTTGAGAGCGAGTGAATTGGGTGCAGACGTAGCCCTCCTTGAACGTGATCTTTTGGGAGGTACCTGCACCAATGATGGTTGTGTACCCACGCGATTCTTGGCTCATTCTGCGCGTTTGGCTCGTGAGGCAACCCAGTTTGCAAATTATGGTCTCGTTGCAGATAGCCCCCTAATAGATTTTAACAGGCTCATGGAACAAACCCGGCGAAAAATCGAAGAGATCCACGAGAAGAAGCAGCTACAGCAGCATCTGCAGGATTTAGGCGTAGAAGTCTTCACTGGGTTGGGTGAGGTACGGTTCTTGGACGCAAAAACGGTCACCACTGCTGATGGAAAGACATTTGAAGCCGAAAAGTATATCCTCTGCGCAGGCGGTCACGCCCGCCGGATAACTTTTCCGGGCAGCGAACTGGCTCTCACGCACAGTGACGTCTGGTCACTCAGTAAGCTGCCGGAGTCAGTCGCTATTGTGGGAGGTTCCGCAACAGGCTGCCAGCTGGCATCCATATTTGCCGCATTTGGTTCAAAGGTAAATTTACTAGAGATCGCACCACGCTTGCTTGGCATGGAGGATGTAATCATTTCCGATACCATCGCTGATTCATTTTCACAACGGGGGATTGAAGTGGTCACAGGAATAAATGGGGTGGAGCGTATTGAAGAAGGAGAGAGGGAGTTGATCCTCTGGTATAAGCACCAGGGACAGCTTATACAATTCAAAGGTGAAGCAGTAATTCTCGCCACTGGTTGGCCTGGTAATGCTGAGAAATTAAATCTTGAAGCTGCTGGAGTGCAGAGTGAGCGGGGTTATGTACTGGTTGACGAGTATTTAAGGACCTCTGCGGCGCACATCTTCGCCGCAGGAGATATTACCGGGCGCATGATGCTTGTGCAAAGCGCGGGCTATGAGGCGCGCATCGCAGCTGAGAATGCAATCCTAGGCCCTGGGCAACCTTACACCCATAAAATTGTGCCCCATGGAGGATTCACAGACCCCGAATATGGAAGTGTTGGCATGACCGAAGAGCGCGCCCGCGTTATTGAGCCAGATTGCTTGGTCGATTCAGTGCCCTATGCTGCCTTGGACCGTGCGATAATTGACAACCACTCGCAGGGTTTTTGCAAACTGATCGTATCCCAGGAAACGCACCGCATTATGGGTGCACATGTCATCGGGGAACAAGCCTTGGAAATTGTTCAACTGGTTGGGGCGGGGATGGCGGCAGATATGTGGATTGAACATTTGGCTGAACTGGAGCTGGCATACCCGACATACACAGCGATCATTGGTTTGGTCGCCCGAAAAATCGTCCACCAGCTGGGTGTGGTTCCGCTTTCTCCACAATGGCGTTCAATAGGTAAACCTTCCGCGGCGGAATGGGAGCGAGATTCGAATTGATGGCGATAAATTGCACATC
>CP070764.1:2216225-2240585 GCA_020349245.1 Chloroflexota bacterium
ATACGAAGGAGGCCGGCAAGATCCAATCCAATATTCTCCAAGTTCAATTTGTCAGTTCAGGCGAAGGCTGGCAGGCAGCAATGGATATCATCATCCCGATGATCGTACTGATTCTGGGAGCAATTGGATTGGCTTTCCTGGTACCATTCATTTTCACCCGCGGGAGAAAGGAAAAGCTTCCCCTTGGAGCTCAAAGGAATTATGGTTATTATGGTGGCGCTATTTGTCCAAAGTGTACGAGACCATTCAGCCGACATGTCTATGGTCTGAACCTCGGCGTGGGTAAATTCGACCGCTGTCCATATTGTGGCAAGTGGAGTATGGTTAAACGGTCATCAATTGAGGAATTGCGAGCAGCCGAAGCAGCAGAACTGAACAATACTGCTGATGATAGTGCCTTTAAAGTGCAGCTGACTGATGAAGAAAGATTTAATAAAGAGGTCGAAGATTCGCGGTATGAGGAATTCTAGTTATTTTTCCTTACCTGCCTGATCCAACTTATCAAATTCTTGAATCTACATCATTTCATGAGAATTAAATCAACTCACCATTTATGTCTACACGCATTTTTATCTCTCTAATCAATACGAAAGAAGTCCCTCAGCCGGTAAATCCTCAAATTCTTGTCTATCCAAGCCAGAAGCACTCACATTTAGGGTTTCTCCACTTGCTCACTGATACAGTACATTTGTATAATATATCAGTGACAGTCTACACTAGTCCCAACTGTTTGAAATATAGATAATGAAGGTAATAAATATCAAACAGAATCTTCAAATATTCTTGATATGAATACGGAGGCAATGAATGCCCATCAGGGGATGGATTGAAGTAGATGAACTCTATTGCAAGGGCTGCGATTTGTGCGTCAATGCCTGCCCACAGGAAGTAATAAGTTTAGACCTTGAACACCTTACTCCAAAGGGTTACCACCCTGCCTACCTCAGCGCAGAAGGCTGCACTGGTTGTGCGATATGCGCGATCGTCTGTCCGGAAGCAGCGCTTACCGTATATCGTGAAATCCCTGCCAAGCGGGTAAAAGCTGCTGCGTAGGTCAGAGGAGTCACTGCATGGCAAAAGAATTACTCAAAGGAAATGAGGCAATCGCCGAAGCAGCGGTCCGCTCAGGTCTGGAAGCCTACTTCGGATACCCCATCACCCCCCAAACAGAGTTATTGGAATGGCTCTCGAAAAGGATGCCAGAGCTTGGGCGGACCTTCATGCAGGCGGAGAGCGAGCTGGCAGCGATCAATATGGTCTACGGCGCAGCCTGTACCGGTGCACGGGTGATGACCTCATCCTCGAGTCCGGGGATCAGCTTGATGATGGAAGGTATTTCGTATATTGCCGGTACTGAAGTTCCCGTGGTATTGATCGACGTGATGCGCGGTGGACCTGGATTAGGCAACATCGCACCCGCCCAAGGTGATTACAACCAGATTGTCCACGGCGGTGGCCATGGGGATTTTCATCCCATCGTACTGGCGCCAGCCAGTATCCAGGAATCGATTGATCTAACCGCAGAAGCTTTTGAACTTGCAGAAAAATACCGGGCAGTTGTGGTTGTATTAATCGACGGCAGCATCGGCCAGATGATGGAACCTGCTGAATTACCTCCCCTTCGCCCTGTCCACAAGAAGGATCATAATTGGGCTGTGACCGGTGCGAAAGGTCGTGAGCGACGGATACTCAGCTCGATCTATATCGATCCGGTGGACGAAGAGGAGATTAATATCCGCCTGTTAAAACGCTGGCAGGAGATCGAAGCCAACGAATTACGCTATAAAGAGTATTACATGGAGAATGCTGAACTGGTAGTTATCGGCTTCGGAACTGCAGGTCGGATTGCGCTTTCCGCTGTTAGAGCAGCTAGATCGGAAGGTATCCCAGTCGGGCTTTTGCGGCCAATTACTCTCAGCCCCTTCCCCTATGCACGTATCAAACAGCTGACCGAACTGGCGTGTGGAATGCTGGTTGTTGAAATGAATTCAGGTCAGATGCTGCAGGACGTCCAGGCAGCGGTGGGTGGCAAGATTCCAATTGAATTCTATGGGCGCATGGGAGGTGTAGTCCCCCTGCCTGATGAGATCCTCACTGAAATTCGCCGTCTCTGTTATGAACCTGTTGCACCGAGTGAAAACCCAAGAATTTCCTGGTTAAACCGCATGGATTCCAGGAACAGTTAAGGAGCTGCGTGCCATGGGGATAAACCCACCAGTTGAAACCGTTTATTCACGACCAAAAACCTTCACGCCAACCACTACCCATTATTGCCCAGGATGCACTCACGGGGTTGCTCACCGCCTCGTTGCAGAAGTCTTGGAGGAAATGGATGTCCAAGAAAATACAATCGGTGTCGCTTCAGTTGGCTGCTCAGTATTTGCTTACAATTATTTCGACTGTGATTTTGTAGAGGCAGCCCACGGTCGTGCTCCCGCGATGGCAACCGGTATCAAGCGGGTTCTCCCTGACCGGATAGTTTTTACTTACCAGGGTGATGGAGATTTGGCCTCCATCGGCATGGCAGAGATTGTTCATGCTGCGGCCAGGGGAGAAAACATTACCACGATTTTCATTAATAACGCCAATTACGGCATGACAGGTGGGCAGATGGCACCCACCACACTACCCGGTCAGAAAACCACCTCTTCTCCAGGTGGACGTGATATCGAATTGACTGGATTTCCGATTCGCACAGCCGAGATGCTCGCCACTCTGGAAGGCGCCAGCTACATTGTGCGGCGCAGTCTGCATGACCCTAAAAATATTCGCCTGGCGAAAAAATCGATCCGCCTGGCCTTCGAAACCCAACAAAGGGGTCTTGGATTTTCTCTGGTAGAATTACTCTCCACCTGCCCCACCAATTGGGGGTTAAATCCCGTCGAATCATTGAAATGGATAGAAGATTATATGATCCCGTATTATCCTCTAGAGGATTTCAAAGTTTCGCCCCACCTGAGCGGGGTAAGGGTGTAGGAACCAGTATGCAGACTGAGATAATTATTGCTGGATTTGGTGGTCAGGGCGTGCTGTTTGCCGGGCAAGTACTCGCATATGCTGGTATGGATATCGGAAAAGAGGTCACATGGATCCCCTCATACGGTCCAGAGATGCGTGGTGGAACTGCAAACTGTACGGTAATCATTGCGGATGAAGAGATTGGTTCACCGGTGGTTCGCCACCCAAGGGCATTGATCGCCATGAACCTGCCCTCCCTGGAAAAATATGAACCAGCAGTCATCGAGAATGGAATATTGATATTCAACAAATCTTTGATCGACCGAAACCTTCAGCGAGAAGATCTTAAGGCTGTCGCAATCCCAGCCAATGAAATTGCTGAATCCTTGGGTGATAAACGCATGACCAACATTGTTATGGTCGGTGCACTATTGATGGCAGAACCGGTTCTGCCCTTCGAAGCTGTTGAATCAGCTTTGAAAAACCACCTTCCGGAACGTCACAGAGAATTACTTCCGCTTAACTATGAAGCACTCCGGGAAGGTGCAAATTTTGTGCGTAAGGAGTTGATAGGACAAGGAACATAACTGCACCACCCTCTGAAATTCTGATAACCTGGCTACATCCATCAAACACTGACCTCCATCACGATTTCAACCAAGCTCATCGTCTACCGTATTCATTCCGACCAGGTTATAACGAATTCATGATCATCGACGAACAACAAACTGTGTCCTTTGAACTCATTTACGAAGGGGCTGTCTGAATCAGACAGCCCCGCTTCAATTAATTGACAGTTCCCAAATATTGAGGACATTCACCCATCAAACGGATTTGACCGACGATTCATCAGACGGATTCAGATCTTCTCCAAAATCCAGCGAATTTGTTGAAGTTGAAAAAGAAATCGATTACAATGAAATATACCCATCATTTATCCGTAATTACCGATTACGAAATTATCAGGAGACAAAATTGGTTGACGGTCAGGTGATCTATATATGCCCAATCTGCTTCCGGGTATGTGAGCAGGAAACTGAATGCCATGAGTACCTCATGGTTACCTGTGAGACAGGCCAGCCTGGAGATGAACGCAGGAAACCGATCACGGATCGATTCGGCAATCTTGTATCTCGTGCGCCCTTTTGGTATCTCGAAGCCCTGACCCGGGAGAGAAAGGCACATCATTCGGATCCGTCCTAATTAACCGGTCAACCCCCCCTGTGAATTAACACGGTCTGGTTTTTTTACCAGACCGTGATTCTTATGAGACTTTCCTGATGCTACGAGAAAACAGGGGACTTTACCCCCTGAGAGATAAGCTCACCGATTCTGAAATGAAAATGGGATTGATCTCCAGATAGCCCAGGATCAATCCCACGATTTTGGCCAATGTTCGCCGGCTTACTCCATGATCGCCACGCCCTTATACTTCAAAGCTGCATGAGCAGCGGATAGACGGGCTATCGGCACCCTGAATGGTGAGCAGCTGACATAATTCTGCCCGATCGAGTAGCAGAAATCGATCGATTCTGGATCACCTCCGTGTTCACCACAGATTCCAACCTCAAGATCAGTTCGAGTCGCGCGACCAGCGCGCACACAAATCTCCATCAGCTTCCCGACCCCTTCCTTGTCTATTGTTTGGAAGGGATTCTTGGGCAGGATTCCATCTTCGACATACTTGAGCAGGAAATTTCTTTCTGCATCATCACGACTATAACCGTAGGTCATTTGAGTCAGATCATTGGTGCCGAAAGAAAAGAATTCAGCAACCTCGGCAATCTCGCCAGCAGTCACCGCGGCACGCGGAATCTCGATCATGGTGCCAAACTTATAAGGAAACTCAACACCTTTCTCCTGCATAACTTCTTTGGCGATCACGATCAACCTCGGTTGGATCACATTCAATTCGTTCACAGTTCCAGTGAGGGGGATCATCACTTCTGGCTTTGCATGGACACCTTTTAGGGTCACGTTTGCTGCAGCTTCGAAAATCGCCCGGACCTGCATTTCCACGATCTCTGGCATCATGATGCTCAAGCGGATACCGCGCAATCCCATCATCGGATTGCTCTCATGCAATGACTGGACATGGTGTAAGAGGTCTTCCTTCTCTGCCAAACCATCGCTTTCACCCTTGACCCTCATGGTAATTACTTCTTCCAATAATTCTTCTTCGGCAGGTAGAAATTCATGGAGTGGTGGATCGATCAGGCGAATGATCACGGGATAACCATCCATTGCTTCGAACAGACCCTCAAAATCTGAGCGCTGGAAGGGGAGCAATTCATCCAATGCCGCTTTACGGTCCGCTGAATTATCAGCCAGGATCATTCTTTGAACTGTTGGTAGCCGCTCTTGTTCAAAGAACATGTGCTCGGTGCGGCACAATCCGATCCCCACTGCTCCATAAGCACGAGCTCTACGAGCATCAGCGGGATAATCGGCATTTGCCCAAACTTCCAAGCCAGTTTTTGGCCAACCCTGGGGTGCCTTACGAATGTCAGGAGTGGCACTGATCTCATCCGCCCAGGAGAGCAAAGTCAACAGATCGGTTTGTTCTTCCAGTGTGGGCGCAATGGTTTCAATCTGGCCAAGATAGACTTCCCCTGTCGTTCCATCAACTGATATCCACTCACCTTCCTTGACCACCATATCTTCAACTTTCATCAATCGCTTTTCCAGGTCAAGACGGATCATAGCAGCACCCACCACGCAGGGAACGCCAAACTGGCGGGCTACGACGGCCGCATGGGAAGTGGCCCCACCTTCGCTGGTCAAGATACCTTTGGAAGCCAGCATGCCATGTACATCATCGGGTTTCGTGAACGGTCGCACCATGATCACGTCCTGGCCTTCTTCTTTAGCCATTCTTTCCGCAGTATCGGCATCAAAATACACCTGTCCAACAGCGGCACCCGGTGAAGCATTTACACCTGAAGCGTACAGTGCGCCTGATTCACGAGCTTTTTCAATCGCAGGTAAATCAAATTGCGGGTGGAGCAAAGTATCCACGTCTGAAGGCAAAACTCGCCGGACTGCTTCCTCTTTTGATATCAGACCCTCATTCGCCAAGTCCACCGCGATCTTGACAGCTGCCTTTGCTGTCCGCTTTCCGGTTCTGGTTTGCAACATCCACAATTTATTCTTTTCAATGGTGAATTCGACATCCTGCATGTCTCGATAATGCAGCTCAAGCTTGTCACAGATTTGTTTAAATTCTTTATATGCTTCTGGCATATCTTCTTCAAGAATGCTTATCTTTTTTGTATTGCGAATTCCTGCCACCACGTCTTCACCCTGGGCATTCAGCAGGTAATCCCCGTAGAGCAAGTCATCACCAGTGGCTGGATCACGGGTAAAGGCAACCCCGGTACCAGAATCCCAACCCATGTTCCCGAATACCATGGTTTGTATATTGACTCCTGTGCCAAGATTATGCGCTATACCTGCCGCATTGCGATAATCAACAGCTCGTTTTCCGTTCCAGGATTTGAAAACTGCTTCTGTAGCCATGCGCAGCTGATCATAAGGATCCTGGGGGAAATCAAATCCCATATGGTCTTTGACCACCTGCTTAAATTTTTCGACAAAATTTTTCCAATCTTCCGCGGTCAATTCTGTATCGGACTTAACCCCACGTTTCTTTTTATACTCATCCATCGGTCCTTCAAAGGCTTCATCAGGAATTCCAAGCACCACCTCTCCGAACATTTCAACCAATCTACGGTAGGCATCATAAACAAAACGTTCGTCTCCAGTCAACTCGGCCATACCCGCAGCAGTTTCATCATTCAAGCCAATATTGAGTACCGTGTCCATCATGCCTGGCATCGAGAATTTTGCCCCGGATCGGCAGGATACCAAAAGGGGATTGCCGGCGTCACCAAAGACCTTCCCGGTTGCTTTTTCAACCTTTCTCAAGGCTTCCAGCTCCTGATCCCACATACCGCTGGGAAACTTTCCCTCTTCATCCAGATAACTATTGCATGCTTCGGTTGTTACGGTAAAACCGGGCGGTACAGGGACCCCAGCCCGAGTCATATCAGCCAATCCAGCCCCCTTACCACCTAGTAGTGCTCTTACTTTCTCCCATTCTCCCCCAACTGTTTCTTCAGCCACTGCCACTTCGCTGAATAAGTAAACCCATTTCTTTTCTGTCATCGTTTTCTCCTAATTCTTTTTGCAATATGATTGCAGATTCGCGCCTTCAACACCTGGATGCTTTTGCCAGGATTGTTTATTCATTCGTCTCGGATTTGCATGATTAGCCAGATATGGGAAGATTACTTCACAAACTGGACGGGTTGACTACTGGACGCACGGTTTATAGTTTACCACTCGGATCAGGATTCCACAAAATGTATTTTGTCAGTACAATGGGTGATGATTTTCATCTTTCATAGGAAATCTAAACGTGCAACCCTTCCACAGCGCCTTGCCGGATTTTAATCCACAATTTGTTGAGCTAAGGAGTATGATAATAAATATAGGAAATAAACAGCAATTGGAACAGCAGCTGGCTCTCCTGGAATCACGCCTGGTCGACCTCCAGGCTCGGTTACCAGCACACTCAATCTCATCCAGGTCGCTCGCCGAGCTTGATGAGATCGATGAGGAAATTAGCAAGATCAAATCTCAACTGGAAGAGTTGCATGAACCTGGTGAAGGCTGAGATAATACTCGAATGAGACAGAAAATTATTCAGAATGCAAAAATTATTGTTATAATCATATTACTTGCAAGATTGATAGGTATTTTGATTGACTCCCGCTCCCCTACCGTGCTAAAATCATAGCGATCCGATAAAGGCAAACCCGGTGAAAACCGGGGACGCAAAGCCATGGGTCTAAAGTCACTGTCAAGGTGACTACGATTGCCAGGCCGCCGAGATCGTTGACACATTTTTCGTCTGCGAATCTTAAGGCTTGGTATATCCAGGCCTTTTTGGTTTATAGCCTTCAAACTGATTAGGAGAAAGCTCATGAAGACACCAAGAGCTGTAAACCCCATAAAACATTTTACCGGTCTGCTGTTTGTGCTGATCATGTTGATCTCTCTCACATGGACTGCACCACAATACCAAGACGAACATGGTTCTTACTTGGTCAGAGGCACTGATCTCAATACGGTTGCCCGTTTGATTTCGAGCTACGGGGGAAAGACTACCTCAAAATTAGAGTTAATCGACAGTCTCGGTGCAACCTTACCAGTGCGAGCGATCTCGCAGCTGCGGGCGGAACCTGCGATTTTATCCATCACTCCCAATGCAGCGGTCAAGATGACCGGGAATCAACCTGACGATGACCCTGCCCCGGCAAGCGATTACCCCGATCTCATCGGTGCTGATTTGGTCTGGGAAGCTGGTGTTACCGGCGAGAGTGTCACCGTTGCTGTGGTTGATACGGGATTGAGCCCCCACCCTGGACTACTCAACAAAGTGAATGGTGTAACTCTCAATCGTCTTGCAGCCTGGGTTGACTTTGTGGAAGATAGCAAATCCCCCCGCGATCCAAACGGTCACGGAACACATATCGCCGGCATTATTGGCAACGCACAACAGGGCCCTGACGGAGAATGGAATGGTGTTGCTCCCGGGGTTCGCCTGGTAGGTGTACGCGTGCTTAATGAAGATGGCTACAGCAATTATGAAAAAGTCATCCAGGGCATCCAATGGGTGGTAGCAAATAAAGATGCATACAATATCCAAATTATGAATCTCTCTCTGGTATCTGAAGCAGAGCTTCCCTATTGGGCTGATCCCCTCAATCTAGCGGTCATGGAAGCTTGGGCAAGTGGCATCACGGTTGTAGTTGCCGCCGGGAATGTTGGGTCAGATCCGCTGACAATCGGTGTGCCGGGAAATAATCCCTATGTGATCACCGTAGGTGCCTTCACCGATAATTTCACACCGGATGATTGGAGCGACGACTACCTGGCGCCTTTCTCTTCCGCCGGACCAACGCTAGATGCATTTACCAAACCCGATGTCCTGGCTCCAGGTGCCCACATGGTATCAACCCTATCAAAACACAGCGCCCTCGCTGAAGAGCACCCCGAAGGGCAGCTGCCACACAAATACTTCTGGATGGCAGGCACTTCACAGGCCGCTGCGGTCGTCTCTGGATTGGCCGCCCTGACACTGGCTGAACATCCGGGGCTAACACCAGATGAAGTCAAATACCGGATCATGGTTACAGCACTTCCATGGGTAAATCTAGACACAGATGAAGCCCTATACAGCCTCTGGCAGCAGGGAGCAGGCCGGGTTAATGCACCAGATGCAGTTTTAGTAGATATCAATGGGAGCGCGAATTACGGGATGGATATCTCAGCTGATCTGGCTGGAGAAGAACATTACGAAGGATATTCTTATTTTGACGAAGAGAGCGGGGAATTTCGCCTTCGCGGAGACTATTCGGATTGGGCAGGGGGATACGGTGCCTGGGCTGGAGAATATGGTCCTTGGACGGGTGGCTATGGGGCTTGGGCTGGAGGTTACGGTGCTTGGGCCGGTGGTTATGGTGCCTGGGCTGGTGGTTATGGTGCCTGGGCTGGCGGTTATGGGGCTTGGGCTGGTGGATACGGGGCTTGGGCTGGTGGTTATGGGGCTTGGGCTGGTGGTTATGGGGCTTGGGCTGGTGGATACGGGGCTTGGGCTGGATCATTCTCTGATCCTGGAATCCAATTAGATTTTTCCACCTTTGGACCAGAGGAATTCAACAAACCAGTCAAGACTGGAGAGTGGGTTGATTTTGATGGTTGATTATTTTATACTCAACCAGATCCCTCCACCAGTTTAGGGTGAAGGACAGGTACTTCATCAAGACCGGGGTTTGAATAAAATTCAAACCCCGGTAGACATTTCCGAAAATTGCTATTACTTCCCAAAGGTTCAAATTACAAAGTCACCAAGGCTAACCTTGCCTCGACTCTTTGCAGCTCTTTCTTTGCCCCCACATCTGTGAAAATCAATCTGGCCTGATTGAAATATTCCTGTGCACCCCGGAAATCAGCCCTCTCTTCGGCCAATAATCCCAATTCATACGAAGTTCTAGCTGATTCTAATTTCTCGGAAGCAACACTGAAAATTTCTTGACTTTCTTCAAGAAACTTTTTAGCCTGGTCAAGATCTCCTGCATTGCGGGCGACTGCCCCCTGGACTCTTAAAACTCGGCCGGATTGGACTGAATTCATCAATTTTTCACCATTTTTTGTCAGGGCAATATTTGCTCTCTGACTCCATTCCGTCGCTTCAGCTAGGTTTCCCCAGTCCAAATAATTTTCAGCGATATAACACACACAATCGATCTGGTTATCCTCGGCACCCAACTCAGCGAATATTTCCAAACCTTCCTCCAGAGAATCAGCTGCCTTCTGATGATTTCCGATCGCGGTTTCCAATCTGCCTAAATACATGCAAGCCAGTCCGAAATAGAATCGATGTCCAATCTTATCTGCAACGATTTTCGCTCTATCCAGATGCTCCTCTGCAGATTCAAAATCCCCTAAGTCAAATTTCACCAGGCCTAAATTAATGTTTGCCAGTGCTATACCTTCAGTGTCACCAACTTTTTCTAATAAATCAACGCTACGCTTGAAATTATTCTTTGCATCCGACAGCTCACCGGACATCAAGCCAAGCAAGCCAAGGTTATTATATAGTCTTGCTTCACCGGATAAATCCCCAAGCATCTTCCTGTATTCCAAACTTTTGCTAACGTATTTCACTGCTTGCCGATAATCACGCAATTGATAAGAGACAGCACCCAATCGGTTGAGGAGAGCTGCCAAGGTACTGAATGCATCTGTCCCATCAACCAGATCCAGACCAGACTCCAGGACTGCCTTTGATTCCTGGAAATTCCCCCTCAGGAAGAAAATCCAGCCTCTGGCATTTAGGATTTGAGCTTGATCAACTGGTGTGGATATACCAGTGGCTTTCAACGACTCCTCAGCCAAAGCAAGATGATACAGAGCTTGTTCGAATTCACCTTGTCTTTCATAGGTGACAGCCAATTTTCTTTGAACAACGTTAGGTCTCAATTCTGCTTGAATTTTCAGGTCAGGTAACTGGAGGTTAATTGCCGCTTGATAACAATCTCGGGCATCAGCATATTCACCGATGAAAACCAGCACATCCCCGAGGCCAATCCAAACATATGCAGCTTGTTCTGGGCTGTGCTCTACTTCAGGCAACAGATCCTTGGCATCTTCAAAATAGCGCTTGGCTTGCATATTGGCATATTCACGGGCTGATTTATTTCCCGCCAGGATGAGATAATGCAGCGCTTTTTCTTGAAATTCACTCCGCAGGTAATGACCAGCAAGCACCTCCACCTGATTGTCAAGCTGGTCCCTATAAACCATCTCCAACGTATTTGCGACGGTGCCATGCAATCGAATCCGATCCCGGCGAAGCAAAGTCTTGTAAACTGCATCCGAAGTCAGGACATGCCGGAATAGATATCTCCCAAAACTCGCTTCTTGCACGGGATGGATAAATGCTTTCTCCTCCAAAGGTGCAAGCACATCCCCAAAATCGAATTCCTCCCCATAACCCATAACCTGTTTCAATATCGATACATTAAATTCTCTACCGATCACCGATGCTGTCTGAAGGAGGTTGCGTTGGATTGGATTCAAGCGATCAAAACGAGTAAGGATGAGATCTTGAAGATTGTCAGGCACGTCAAGATTTAAGTCAGCACTTAGTGAAAGTAGCCACCTTCCATTTTCCAGAACCAAGGATTGATTATCGATGAGCATGCGAAGGATCTCTTCAATATAGAAAGGTATACCGGCAGCTCTGTGCATAATTTGAGCCTTGAACTCTTCCGGGATATTTTGCATGCACAACAAGCCTGAGATCAATTCATCACTTTGCTCATCAGAAAGGTTTGTTAAGTGAATTATGTTTGCCCGTTCCTTGAAGCGATTCGTAGCATGATCAACCAGGTTCTCAAAATTGTTTTCATATGATGGTCGGGTTATGGCAACAACCAAGATCGGCTGATCCTCGATTGATTCGAGCAGGAATTCCAACAAATCCAATGAGATTTCATCTGCCCAGTGCAAATCCTCAAAAATCAATATCAATGGGTACCGCTGAGCTTCTGCCAGCAACAGATCGCGGATCGCGATGAAAGTCTGCTGCCGTACCTGTTCAGCATCCAGATATTGAATGCGTTGTCTTGCTAAAGGATCGGAGACCTCCAGAGAGAGAAGATTTTCAAGAAACGGAAGTACCTCTCTCGACCTGGTTCCGAGGATCAGATCGAGTTTTTCAACCAACTTTTCTTGGACTTGATCATGACCACTGTTGGAATTGACCCCCAGGAATGCTCTAATGATTTCAAGGAATATCCAATAGGAAACAGATTTCCGGTATGTCAGGCTTTGCCCTTCCAAGACTGTAAATTGGTCCTGGTTAATGGTTGCCTTGAATTCTGCAGTCAAGCGGCTTTTCCCAATCCCGGCTTCTCCTATCAAGGCTACAAATTGACCCTGCTTCTTATTGCTTATCTCCGTCAATGCTGATCGGATGATCCCCAGCTCATCCTGCCTGCCAATTAATGGAGATCGTAATCCTTGTATTCCTCTCACTGATCCAGGTTGGCTTTTGGCTCCCAATAACACAAAACCCACTTCCCCTGCCTGATATCCTTTAAGGTCCAAACCAGGCTGTACCTGATAATCGAATAGAGCCTGGGTAGATTGGTAAATACTCTGACTTACGAGAATCGTACCGGGCAAAGCGGTTTCCTGCAGCCTCCGGGCAAGATTCACGGTATCCCCGATTGCAGTGTAATCAAAAAGCAGGTCTGATCCTATACCACCAACAACTACAGATCCATGGTTGAGTCCAATATGGACTTGTAATTTCGCTTCCAATCGATCTTGAAATTCATGGTTTAATTGTTCCAATCCAACCTGCATTTCTACCGCCGCCCGAACTGCCAGTTCAGCTGGATTTTCATGAGCAATAGGTGCACCAAACAAGGCCATCAAACCGTCACCGGTTAGTTTGTCGACCATACCTTCATATTGGTACACCTTTTCTGCTAGCATGCGGATATACCGCTGGATTATCTCATAGAGCGATTCGGTGTCAAATCTCCCGCTTAATCCGGTGTAATCGCAGAGATCTACAAACAAGACAGTTACATTACGCCTCTGTCCAGCAGATTCCAATCCTGCCTGAAGAAATCGCTGCTTTAAATCGGCCCCTACCATCATCACAATATCGGAGTTCTGTACAGTAGCTTCACCAACCTGAAGAGTCTTACCAACCACAGATCCAGGCAACGCAGATCCACAATGGCCGCAAAAGCGCATCCCCGGCGGACTATTACTACCACAGCTTGAGCAAATCAAAGTCATCTCGAAATAAGAAGCACACTGTTAAAACCTATTTTTCCCCGCCAAGAGCTTCTCACCAGGTAGACTACTATTTTGAGACAAATCGGTGAGAGGAAAGCCCGGAGAAACCAATAAAACTACTCAACCTGTGTTCAATATACCATGGGAATGGCATTCACCACCTTTCAAAAGCGTTACCCTTGGAAGAAATTCTCAGAGAATTCTTGTTGACATAGATTCACTTAGTCGTTATAATATTGCGGCCCCGGCAAAAAACCGCTGGGGCGAAAATGTGTATCCCCAACTTCCCCGCTCTTCTGCGCCACACGAATGCGGAGTGCAGGATGGGTGGCGAAGTGAAGATTGGAGAAATAATTATGAAGTACGCCATAATCGAAGATGGCGGCAAGCAATATAAAGCCGTGGAAGGTGGCACAATCGAAGTCGATCGTTATCAAGCCGATGTCGGTGAAAAAGTCGATCTCGAACGTGTACTCCTGATTTCGGACGGCGAGAATACCGCCGTCGGAACACCCTACCTAAAAGGGGCAAAAGTAGAAGCAACGATTGAAGCCCAAATCAAAGGGCCAAAGATCGTCGTGTTCAAATACAAACCAAGAGAACGTTACCGCGTAAAGACGGGGCACCGCCAAAGGTATACTCGACTGCGGATTGGTTCTATTGTTGAAAAATCCGGAGGAAAAAATGGCTCATAAAAAAGGCGGCGGATCGAGTAACAACGGTCGTGATAGCCAATCAAAACGACTGGGTGTAAAAGTATTCGGTGGTGAACAAGTACTCTCAGGTTATATCCTTGTTCGTCAGCGTGGCACAAAGATTAAACCAGGTCGCAATGTCGGCATCGGTCGAGACCACACCCTTTTTGCTACTTCGGGTGGTATCGTCCTATACGAAACGATTCGTGAAGGTCGCAAGCGAGTTAGTGTAATTCCTGAGGTTTAACCCCTCGGGTAACAAATATCTCGCTGAGAGAATATTGGTATTTAATTGCAGTAGAAGGAATAATTAATAATGAAAGAAGAAATTCATCCCACCTATTACCCTGATGCTCTAGTCGTGTGTGCCTGTGGGAATACCTGGACAACCGGTTCAACGGTAAAAGAGATCCACACGGATGTGTGCTCCAATTGTCATCCTTTTTTTACAGGTGAACAACGCATTGTTGACACCGAAGGTCAGGTAGACCGCTTCTATAAGAAGCTGCAAGCACGCCAAGATTACATCGACGAGGTTGAAGCTCGCGAAGCTGCCAAGGTATCTCCTGACCGACCCATTTCTGAACTTGAATTAGGCACTCGAGCTACCGATGCGCTGGTTAAAGCCAAGATAACCACCGTTGGCCAGGTGTTGGAGATGATGGAAACCGGTGAAGCTTCATTATTGGCTGTTGAAGGGTTTGGCCGAAAATCGCTCGCCGATTTAAAAAAGCGTCTACGACAATATGGATACAAGTTGCCGGAAGCAGTTCAAGAAATTCAAGTCTAATTCCCACTTCGCAAAATTAACAGGCAGATGACTATCTCATCTGCCTGTTTTTCTTAACTAGTTTTGAATTAATTCTCTTAACACGCCTGTGGTAAAATCCACTTAATTCCAAATAGGTGTGCGAATTATCGTTAATCTTCATACACAAATAGAAAATCAGAATCGTGATGTTTACAGGCTCATCGAATAATACCGCGCACAGATCAAGAACTAACTTCTCTTCCATACCAATCTTATATAAATTAAGGAGGGATATAACTTCCCATGAGACACCACTCTGGCAGTGTAGAGGTCATTGTTGGTTCGATGTTCAGCGGTAAAACCGATGAATTGATTCGTCGCCTGCGACGGGCGACGATCGCCAAACAGAAAGTCCAGGTGTTTAAGCCAGCCATCGATATCCGTTATGCGGAATCAAAAGTAACCTCCCACGCAGGGAGTGAATATGATGCCCTCCCTATTCAAACGGCATCCCAGATACCGGAAGTCCTCGATCCGGAGACCACGGTTGTTGCCGTGGATGAAGCCCAGTTTTTTAATGGTGAGATCACCCTGATCGTCCAGCAGATGGCGGATAGTGGATTGCGAGTGATTGTTGCCGGTTTGGATACGGATTTTAGGGGAGAACCCTTCGGATCCATGCCAACGCTTATGGCTCAAGCTGAGAGAGTTGATAAATTGCACGCCATCTGCATGATCTGCGGTGAGGAAGCTACCCGCACCCAGCGCTTGCTGGATGGTAAACCCGCCAACTACAACGATCCGGTCGTTGTGATCGGTGCGTCCGAGCTGTATGAAGCCCGCTGTCGTCAACACCATGAAGTCCCGAGAGACTGATGATGCAGAATTACCGAGTTTTTCTTGAGGAAATATTGATCTCATCTGAGGAGCTACAAAAGCGTATCGCGGAACTCGGGGAGGAAATAAGCCGGGATTACCAGGGCTTGAATTTACATCTGGTCTGCATTTTGCGCGGCGGAGTACTTTTCTTAGCTGACCTTATGCGAAATATCGATTTACCCCATACCATAGATTTCATGGCAGTATCTTCCTACGGATCCGGGGCGCGTCAATCCACTGGTCAGGTGCGGATCACCTTGGATTTAAAAGAAGATATCCGTGACCGCGATGTTCTCCTGGTCGAAGATATTGTGGATAGTGGGTATACAATCGCTTCTGTGCTCGAGATGTTGGCGACACGCCACCCACATTCACTGAAAGTTTGCACCCTGCTTGATAAAAAGAATCGGCGAGAAGTTGAAGTACCCATCCATTATCGCGGTTTTACCATTCCAAATAAGTTTGTATTCGGATATGGTCTCGATCTCGATGAATATTACCGCAACCTATCTTTCATCGGAACTGTAAACCCCGATAAATACCAACCCCAAGAGTAAAGCTTATTGTGAAGCAGGACCAGTTTGGGGGTCATATTGAAGGAAGATCACAATATGCTGGTAGATGGATAGCCTATATCAACGGGAAAATTGTAGGGCATGGGGGCACACCCCAACAAGCTGTTCACGCAGCCAAAGCTTCCCGGTTCAAGGAAACACCACAGGTATCATTTGTGCCAACCTCAATCCCCATTACCGTTCATCCAATAGTAAACAAGATTTCTTCCCAGCTTCCCAAGGAGCTGCCCATATATTTGGTGGGTGGAGCTGTCAGGGACGCACTCCTCAACCTGCAAGTCGTCGATCTTGATTTCTTACTCCAAAAGGATGCCATCCAAACTGCCCGAACAATCGCAGATAGTTGGGATGGTGATTTTTATGGATTGGATAAGAAAAGAGACTACGGACGTGTACTTTTAACCGAAACTGGGGGAAAGCGCTTGGTCCTTGATTTCACCCCTATTCAGGGTTCATCTCTCGAAGAAGACCTGAAAAATCGAGACTTTACCATTAATGCAATGGCATTGGAAATACACCATCCAACAGAGATCCTGGATCCCTTGGGAGGAGCTGCAGACTTACATACCAAACGGCTCAAACCTTGCTCTTCAAAGTCTTTTACGGCAGATCCCCTGCGGATTCTTCGTGGAATTCGTTTTTCGATCAATTACAATTTAAGTATTGACCCTGGAACCCGCGAACTGATGCACGCCGCGGTCAACCTGCTCCCCACGGTCTCTGCTGAAAGATTGCGTGATGAGCTTCTCCACCTCCTTGCGAGCGACAAACCTGCAGCTGCATTCCGCATACTTGATCAGCTGAATGCCCTCCCTGAATTCCGGCCTGAACTCCTCGCAATGAAAGGAGTACCGCAACCTCCCCCTCATATCCATGACGTTTGGGACCACTCTCTGGATGTACTGACCAAACTGCATCAAGTCATCAATGTTTTGCAGCCCGTATATAATCCCGATGAATCTGCAAGCCTTTTTTCAGGAGTTATCTCTCACCGCTTAGGCCGATTTCGGGAGCGAATTAGGGAACATCTTGAATCAAATCTGGTCGCCACCCGAGAACTCAAGGGATTAATCTTCCTGGGTGCCTTATACCATGATATAGGTAAGCCCCTAACCAAGCAATTTGATATTAAGGGTCAACTGCGGTTCTTCAATCATGATGAAATCGGTGCCGAGATCACAGGAAAAATGGCTGCAGAACTTCAATTCAGCAGCGCAGAGGTGGCCCGAGTAAAAACCATTGTCTTGCACCACATGCGTCCACTGCTCCTCGCCCAAACAGGAAAACTGCCGACCAGAAGAGCAATATATCGCTTCTTTCGTGACACAGGACCCGCAGGGGTTGACATCTGCCTCTTGTCTCTTGCAGATACCCTCGCAACGTATGGACCAACTTTAAACCCAGAAATATGGGCCCACCAAGTTGAAGTTGTACGCAGTCTCCTGGAGGCATGGTGGGAGAACAAGGAGGAAGTAATCTCACCAGTGCCGTTGATCGATGGCAACGATTTACTGGATGAATTGGGGTTACAACCTGGACCAATCATTGGGAACTTGCTCAGGGAAATCCGTGAGGCCCAAGCCTCGGGCAAGGTATTCAACCGCCGCCAAGCTTTGGAGCTCGCCTCGGAGATTCTAAACGACCCGAGCGGTCGTTGGCAGGGAAATTCGTAAACAATTAAGGAAATATTGTTGTCAGGTAAGGCTGGTAGAAGCAGCGGCATCCATTTCCGTGGGAACATCCTTCCACTGGAAGTGATGGGACTTCATCTTTTTCATATGTCCCTTCGATCGCTTCACAAGCCGGGCAGGCATCATTTGTTATAAGAACCCGGACATAACGTACCCGGTCGTTTGCGACGAATTCTTTACGAGCAACCGCTGTCATAGAGAATTCTTTCAAATCAGCTTGGCAATTCGCACAATATTCTGCTGTATCAGGTGATTGGGCGTTACATTGTGAACAGGTTTGCATGATCCGCCTCCTCGATAGTGGATATTATAATGCTATTCCATTTCCTACGAGGATTAAAGATCGAATCTCGAATTTTGGGCTATCTGTTCAGCGTGTGCTCTGCGGATAAGGTTTTTCACGTGCGCTGTCAGCACGTTGTTTGGCACTGGTTTAATCAAATAATCATCTGCACCCAGATCAAGCGCCCGGGCAATTGCACTGGGATCATTTAGTACAGACAATATTAAAATCGGAATTTTACATTTCGAGCGGATATCTTGAAAAACTTGCCATCCATCTTTCTCCCCTAAAGGCAGATCAATCACGACCACATCTGGAGAGTACCGTTGTATTGCATCCGTCGCATCTTCAATTTTTTCAGCCGTATAGATATCAAATGCATCAGATTCCAGTTTTCCCCTTAGCACTTCAGTCAAAGCCACATCATGATCAATAACTAAGACGCTGGAAACCACTCTTGCCTCCTTCATTCACCACAAGTAAATTGTAGTTCCTCAATGCTTCCCTGCCTCAACCCACAAATCTGCTGGTATTGATTATCCAATAAAAACGATCTGAGCAACCTTACAAACACTTTACAAGTCAGTGGATTAAATCTTGCAACGATCTACAATCAGGGATATTATTAGTTTGGTTAACGCGCGGAACAATAAAACCAACAACTGGCATAATTTCCTAGCCCAATGAATGCTGAAGTTTCTTGTCCACGCTGCCTTTCCAAGTTAGTCCCTTATCTATCCCAATGCCCCTATTGTGGGACGAATTTGGAACTGGTAGAGTTCGTGGAAGAGACTTATTTTTCAGCCAAGGTAAACCCGATGGACATTCGCATTGCGCCAGAAACGCTTGTCCCAAGACTAGGCGACCTGCTGATCGAAAGAGGCTTACTAGGACCAAAGGAATTGGACGCTGCTTTAGATTACCAACAGGAAAAAATCATGCAGGGAAAACCCTGCCTGATCGGTCAGGCTTTGGTTGAACTTGGATTTGTCGATCAAAATGCCATTGATGAAGTTGTCACCATCCAGATTTTCCAATTGCAACACAACTTGGAACGAGTAAACCAGGAACTTGAACAAAGAGTTGCCGAGCGTACAGCAAAATTGGAAGACACATTATTAAAGTTGACTGAGCTTAACCAATTAAAATCAAACTTTATATCAAATATTTCCCACGAGCTGCGTACCCCACTAACCCACATAAAAGGATATCTGGATATTTTCACTGATCAGAGCCTCGGTCCATTGACAAAAATGCAGGAAGATGCCCTCAAAGTTCTCATCAGGTCTGAAGACCGCTTGGAACAGCTCATCGATGATTTAATTCAGTTTTCAACAGCCGTGAGAGGTGAATTAAGTCTAACCGAACAGGAAATTGATATTCGCCACATGGTCGATGCTCAACTTCCCCAGCTGATCCGGAAGGCAAACGCCAAAGACATTAAACTTGAAATCATGATTCCGAATGGTGTTCCAAAAATCTATGCCGATGAAGACAAGATTCAATGGGTAATCAACCAATTAATCGACAACGGGATCAAATTTACCCCCAAAGGTGGGCAGGTAGGGATTTCCGTAGAGCCTGAGGTCGATTTTGTGGAAATAAAAGTGAGTGACTCAGGGATAGGTATCCCGGAAGAACGGATTGCAGAAATATTCGAACCTTTCCACCAATTGGATGGTTCGATCACCCGCAAATATTCAGGAACCGGTTTAGGCTTGGCGATGGTCAAGCGTATCCTGGATGCACACGGTTCACAATTACAGGTGATGTCAAAAATCGACCGAGGATCAATTTTCACCTTCTCCTTGCCAGTAGCCGCATTTGATGATGACAGATAAAATTCGCGATCCTGAAAACCTGAACGCACAGGAACTGGACGCAATCTACGCGATCAGTCGTGTCGTGACGCGTGCTTCAGAACTCGATGCCAGCCTGGACGAGATTATTGGTATTGCGAGGACTGTTTTTATTTTCGACAACGTCGTCCTTTATGTACATGAAGATGCAGACAGTCTTGAACCTTCGTATGCACGCGCAATCGGACGTGGACGGAACTCAGAAGCGGATCTCGCTTGGGGTGAACCCATTGCCAATGATGTGATCAAGACAAGGAAAATCGTGGTGCGACAGGAGATCACCGGTGATTTCACCAAAGACCGCATGAAAGACCGCTATTTCTTGGGATTACCATTGATCGCCGGGGATCAATACATTGGGGCACTTGTTTTTGTTCGTTATGGTGGACCACAATTTACACCCGAGCATACTCATCTTGCTGAGTATATTGCCGGACATATTGCCCAGCTCTATGAACATGGGAACCTTGTCACCCAACTATCCCGGCTTGAAGCAGAGAGGCAGCTGGAACGTTTGCAGGATGATTTCGTAGCTACTGTATCCCACGAGCTCCGCACACCATTAGGATTTATCAAAGGATATGCAACCTCATTGCTCAGGGAAGACGCAGACTGGGATGAAGAAACACGTCGCGAGTTCTTGACCATCATCGATGAAGAGACTGACCGATTAAGGGAGTTGATCGATAATCTCCTCGATTCATCCAGGTTGCAGTCTGGAACACTGCGTATGGAATTCCAACCGGTCCGTATTGACACGATGTTGAAAGATCTCACCTTGAGAGGTAAAACATTTGATAAAAACCTGTACATCGAAGTCGATCTGCAAACTTCGCCACTAAAAGTTCGGGCTGATCCAACCCGCTTGGCCCAGGTATTTGATAACCTGCTCAGCAACGCAATCAAGTACGCACCGGGATCGACCGTCAATATCACTTTAAATACCCAGGATGACCATGCTCATATCCAATTCAGCGACCAAGGTCCAGGTATTCCATCTCAAGATCTGCCGAATATTTTCACCCGATTTTTCCGGGTGCCTAATCAAAACCCCTCTGTGCGTGGAACCGGATTGGGACTCTTTATCTGCCGCAGGATAATCAACGCACACGATGGTGAAATTACCGCCGAATCCAAATACGGTGAAGGAACAACCTTTCATATTTACCTCCCCATTATGAACCATTCTTCAGGTGAGGATAGCAATTAAGTCCAATTCAAGGAGGCAATCAAATGGTTACAAGAATTCTAGTCGTTGATGATGAACCCCGCTATGTCCGATTAATGGAAGCAAATTTGATTTCAGAAGGTTATGATGTGCTCAAAGCTTACGATGGACAAAGCGCGGTAGAAATGGTCGCTGATAAGCAGCCAGATCTTGTTCTCTTGGATGTGATGATGCCTGGTCTAGATGGATTTGGGGCTTGCGAGCGCATCCGAGAATTCTCCTCGGTTCCAATTATTATGGTCACAGCCAAGGGTGAAGAGCAGGATCGGGTGCGGGGCCTGGATGTCGGTGCAGATGATTATATTGTCAAGCCATTTTCAGCCACGGAAGTCCTTGCCAGGGTGCGCGCAGTATTGAGGCGGGCGAAGGTTTCTGGAGGCACTTTTGAACAATCCATCTTCTCTCATGGAAACCTGCGGATCGATCTGGCTCGAGCAGAGGTATTCAAAGATGAAAGCATGGTATTCCTATCTGCAACTGAGTATCGCCTTTTATTGCAGTTCGTGCATAACCTTGGAAATATCTTGACATCTGAGGATTTGTTGGTAAACGTGTGGGGACCAGAATATCGTGAAGACAAAGAGATTCTTTGGGTGAGTATCTCTCGCTTGCGGCAGAAGCTTGAGGACGATCCCCGAAATCCTCAGCATATTGTCACCCGATCCGGGATGGGTTACACAATGCCCCCGGTTTAATCTGCGAGTCATGTTCAAATCCAGGAAATAACCTGCGGAGACACTATGGAAAATCCCCCAATAGCGATTGTGATTCGATCAAAGAAATTAGGAGTACTGCTGCGTGGCGCTCGCCAATCTGCGAACAAGTCAGCAGATGAGTGTGCGGAGATGCTCGGAATCACTCCTCAACGGATGGAGGCTTATGAAAAAGGTGAAGAAGCCCCATCTCTACCGGAGTTAGAGGGACTTGCTTTTTATCTCAGGGTGCCAATAGATTACTTCTGGGGACGTGAGACCAGCGAACTCTCTCAAGAAGAACCCAAAGTTTTTGAAAGAGATCGTTTGATGCGTTTACGCAACCGGGTGATCGGTGCAAGTTTACGTCAGGCGCGACTCGAGGCTGGCCTGAGCACACTTGATTTAGCCGCCCAAGTAGGAATCAATGAAGATCAAATGAATAACTATGAGCTCGGTGTCGAACCTATCCCGATAACCGAGCTGGAAGTCTTCGCTGGCAGTGTCAAGCGAACAGTAAAGGACTTCCAAGCCAGTCGCGGACCGATCGGCAAGTGGATCAAGCAACAGCGAGCTATGCAGCATTTTGACGATTTATCTCCAGAGATGCAGGACTTTATCAGCAAACCCATAAATCGCCCATATTTAGAGATAGCCATGCGTTTGAGTGAAATGTCCGTAGATAGACTACGCACGGTAGCCGAAGGATTACTTGAGATCACGCTTTAATCGCAGAAATGGTAAATTGATAATGGTAGAAATCATCTCCCCGAAGGAACTCAAAGAAGAAGCGGAAAAATCATATAGCAGGAAAGAATTTTTATCAGCTGCCAGGTCTTTCCAGGCTGCGGCTGATGGGTATAGACAGGACGGTGAGCTACTTACCGCAACAGAAATGCTCAACAATGCCAGCGTTGCATATTTACAAGCCGGTGAACCAGAGTCTGCCCTGAAATCAGCGCAAAATACAGATCAGTATTTTGCGGGGATTGGAGATAAAAAGCGCCAGGCTATCGCCTTGGGTAACCAGGCAGCAGCACACGAAGCACTTGGGCAGCTGGTAAATGCTGCTGAAGAATACTCTAACTCCTCAGAATTGCTGAAAGAAATTGGCGATCAGGAGCTGCTACCCACGGTGATGCAGTCCTTATCTGCTGTCCAACTAAAGCTGGGTCAGCAGATGGATGCCATTATTTCGATGCAGGCTGGTTTGGAGAATGTTAAAAATCCTAGTCTTAAACAGAAACTGCTGAAAAAGGTGCTGCGTTCCCCATTCAGTTATTTCAACCGCCTGTCCTAAGGAAATCGGATTACCGGATGATAACCAAGGTAAACCAATATATTCGCCAGGCGATAAGTTCAGACCAGAAACAATTAGCGAACCTGATCCATTTTGGCACTTATGTCCACCGCCACTTGGATTGGCGACCGCCGCTGGAATGGATTGGTCACGAGCCCTTTTTAGTCTTAGAGACAGATCATCGCCTGATCGCTGCCCTTGCCTGCCCCCCTGACCCTGAAGCGGTCAATTGGATCCGCTTGTTTGTCGTTTATGATGAAGATCACCTTGCTGATTCCTGGTTGCAGCTCTGGTCATCTGCTTTGGAATTGTATTCCACAGATCCAAAGCCGGTAGTCGCTGCCATTCCCCTCCAGGATTGGTTCGAGAAGCTCCTTCAAAAAAGCCAATTCCAGATGACCAGCGAAGTTGTGATGTTGACTTGGGGTCATGGCAGGATTCCAGATAAACCAGCCCAGGTGGAGTTAAATATCCGGCCAATGACGACCGATGATTTGCCGCGTGTGGAAGCACTGGATAAAATAGCCTTTGGTACCTTATGGCATAACTCGCAGAAATCTCTTGAATATGCTTTCAATCAAGCCACCATAGCTACGCTTGCGGAAATCGACCAGGTTCTTGTCGCTTACCAGATCAGTACGTCTATGCAACTGGGGGGTCATCTTGCCCGATTGGCAACTCATCCGGCTTTCCAGCGGAAAGGAATTGGTTATGCGATCTTGCGGGATTTAATGATCCAATTCAAACAGCGAGGAGTGAGGCGGGTCACGGTTAATACCCAAGAAGACAACTTTGCCTCCATCGCTCTTTATAAGACTGCTGGATTTGAACTCACTGGAGAATCATTTCCAGTTTATCAATACGTCCCCTGATAATCTATTACAATTATATGGATTGATCATTCATTCGGGATCTCATGCGATGCCGATATGGTATCTATCGTATCAGGAGTTAAATGTGGAAAGCGAACACCGACACAACATCTCAAATACAGAACGCTTATTAAACTTAGCTGCAATCCGTCAGGTGCTGGGGGAAAAAGGGACTATCGATCTTTATAAAT
>CP070764.1:2240685-2261202 GCA_020349245.1 Chloroflexota bacterium
CCCGTAGAAAGAGCCCTGGCGTAAACTTGAATCACATAACGTGCCTGCTCAATTAAGGAGGTTTGATCATCCGTATAGCCATGTCCAGCCACTTCAGTCAGCCAGATTGGTTTTGATACCCCGAAACAGGCATTCATCCGGTTGCGGAAATGGCTGATTTTTGCGACCACATCAAAACCTTCCACCTCGTAAGCTGTCCCCTGGCCATTATCAACCACTCCGCAGGTTGGCGCAGGTAACCATCCACTTAATCGATCCTGGCTCTGCGGGTTCCAGCGATCCCACTCTGCGCGGAAATCGGTGAAGAAATGAAGGTTTAATGCATCTATGTATTGGCCCCCCCCGTAATTCATCACGTCATCAGAGAAATACCTGTAAAATGGACCACCGTATTCAAAAAACCAATCATAAGCCAAACCACCCATCAGCACTTTCGCTTGCGGATCTGCTTCCTTGATCGCCTGGAAAGCCTCAACCAGTGTTTGGGCATATCGATCACCATCATATGCCCAGCAACCTACACCAGAAAGGTGGCCGGTTGAGTAGCGGTCGCTATCTGGTTCATTGATCAGCTCCCAATGCTGAATGTTGTACGGCGGTGCCTTATACCGCGTGACCAGGTCTCTCAGAAAACGAGCATAATCATTTAACCTCTCAGGATAGATTGGTGCACAGGGGGTTTCCGCAGCCCATGTTGGCGAGTCAGCAATCGTGGCAATGATCCTAACTCCTGTGTCAGCTACCTTCACGATATTATCATCATGGTACTGCCAATCATAAACTGGCGGTTGATCCGGAACCGGTTCAACTGCTTCGATCAATTCCCATTCAATACGCAATCGAACCCAATCTGCTCCACTATCTTTAATCGCTGATGCTAGGTTTTGGTAGGCTTGAAACTCATCACCTGAAGAACCAGACTTTGTCTGCGCATTTGCATTCAATTGAGTCTGTAGACTTTCAGCGGTTAGTGAGACTTGATGGAGGGCAGCAATTTGCACAGAGAAGGGTGATCGCACATCGGGAGTCATCCTGGTGCGAAACACGAGGGGAATGTGGAGTGTTGACGAGTGGTCAATTGGGGTTGGAGTTTGCAAATTCTCACTCGGGACAACTGACAGTGATGGGCGAACAGGCTGAGTACTCGGGGCATGAAATAGTTCTTCCAATAATGGGAAATATTGGCTGGCCGAAGATATAGAGAGCAACAACACGCCATCGACCGCTGCCAGGAGAAGCAGGGATACAACAACTGACGACTTGAGCATGAACATCATCACCTTGTACATTCTTTGATGATCAAGAAGGTTCTTGGTGTTGACACGATATGTCGCGAAATCTTGCTGCCTGACAGATATTCCTTTCTTACCCAACCCAAGATTGAGATCCAATGTGTGCCTGGTTAAACCTTATGAAATTTAGCGAGCAGATACGTGCGCAAATTCATTACAATACTCTGGGGGCATCCTTTGGTTCAAGGATGTTCTCCGCAATGCCAAAACTGGAATCAACCGCCAGGGGTGATGAAGATACTCCTGCTCGCACCATGGTTGGGTCATAATCTCCTGGCAATGACCATTTATCTAACAAAGTCCGGGATGCTGTGGATCGTTTATTCTCGAATTGCACAACACGGGTTTTCCTGGTTGGAAATAATTCCCTCGTGTTGACGGTCTTATGGGGATAAGGTTCTCGGTAATGGCTTTTCCCATGCTCCGCCCTTCTGACATTATCTGTCAAACTGGATGTACCAAGCAAATAAATTGTATAATCTATCCTGATAAATATTGAGCTGTCCGAATTGTAAATAGCAATAAGACCTAATTTTCTTGATTGGTATAAGTACTCAGTCCTCAAGCAATTCAGAGATTGAAGATCTTCTAAACCTCCACACCCTGCCTAATTTTATTGCCGGCAAGTCACCTCGCCGAGCCATGGCTCTAACGGTCTCCGGCTTCAATCGCAGTATCCTGGCGACCTCTTCCACTTTGAGGAGAGTACCATTGCTGATCATAGGATTTGAAGGTCCCCGAATTACATCCTGGCTACTTTCTGTGATTTGTATTTCGTTTTTCATGGTAAATCCTTATTCTGCTCAGGATAAAGGTGCCGATAATCTCTCCATGATTTCTCATCACCAAGGCTTTAAAAAAATCGAGCACAACACTTCAAGGTATTTGTTATGCACTTTGCTAAACCGATCATTGTGCCTTTACCCCCTATGAATAGAAAATATTGATGGTTCTAATTTAATGTTGTTTAATGAATGTTTTTGTTGGTTTATTATTGTCTGACGAAGTACATATTATTATAGTGATAATTTTACATAATTCAAGCAGTTTTCGTAAATTCCTGTAATTGGAAAAGTTACAATATTGGCTTCTCCTCTCGAGAAAGAAAGAATATTATGCTCAGGGGTAAATCAATTTGAACCACAAATCAGGGAGCCTTTTAGGTGGTCCCGAGATTTTCAATGATTAAAAGGGAAAAAACCAACCACAAAATTTAACCCCCCCAGTGTGATTCCTTTGTCCAAAGTGGAGCGATGGAGCCTTTCTGGAGAGAAACGAAGGGAACTCAAATCCGACTGGTTCGAAGGGATACGAATTCCCCCGCATCTGTGCAAGATCTGAGAAAGACCTCCGATTGAAAGATGAACAGGGTTCCAAAATTTGATTATTTTGGCTGTTATGACTAATTCCTATGGGCGTTGAATCACGGTTGCAGCTGAAATGTGAGGAGAATAAAGAAGGATGGCGACCTCCTGTCCTGCTGAGTTGATGGTGAAAACATAAAAATAGGAGACAATAACCATGAATGACAGGATAACCAGAAGGCAAGTTGCCATGCAACTCATTGGTGCAATTGAATTGCTCTTGGAATGGAGCGAGCAAAAAATTCGAATGGCGAATTAATGTGGAAAGATGTTAGGGATGAATCTATTGAAACACGTCAATCAACTGCACCAGACACTGTAAGAATTCTCAATATCAGCCAAGGTGCAGCAAATTTATTGATTCAGCTGAATCAAATTCCAAGTATTCGAATCAATCGTAATGCGAGGGTATATCAAAAAGATTTAATAGATTTTGTAACAAGATATCGGGGTAAAGGTTTTTACGAAAACTCCAGTTCTTTGCTAGTAAGATTCTTCGTCTCTACTTATTCACGAATGGTTATTAGTATGGTCCAGATATAAATTCGATTGGTGATGAACCTAAAATTCAATATATTTAATTAATATTTGACCAAGGGCAAACTCAAATCTAGATTCATAAATATTGTATGATATATCACATTCAAAGAAACCATATCTGTTCAAAAATTTTAACAATTCTCGGCTGTGTTATAATTCAATTACTTCTCGAAGCTTGAAAAGATTGGTAAGTTACGAGATTAACATCTAATGACCTGAAGAATTGGTGTGCATTAAACGACAAAAGGGGGGGTAAAAGGTTCACTTCGCTAGATATCAATGGTTTTTAAGTGCTGGCGAGCTTCTCATTAGATTAAATTAAATATAGTTTGGATGCCTCCTGAAAGCACACAGAACACAACCAAACTGATGTTGTACCGGTCTATTTTTGATTCCATCATTTTCACATTATGTAATGAGGATTCGAAAAATTACCTATCCCTGCGTTTTGATCCAGAATCAGGTTAGCGTAAATCATAAATAATAGGAGAGATTATCAATGACGAAAGTTGAATTGCGAACTAACGAATCTCAACAGCAGCTATTGGGGAGATTTCGCAAAAAAGTTATGAAAAGTGGAAGATTAAAAGATGTTCGTCGAAAGCGGTGGTTCGTTTCAAAGAGCGAATTACGCCGGATCGCGAAAAAGAAAGCAATTCGAAGAAACAGACGTAACCAGCATAACAGTACGGTTCGCCGGCGATATTAAGCGAGGGAAATGCAAGGTGAATAAAGAAGAGAAATTGGAGACCAGAGGTGTTGTGCTTGAGGCACTACCAAATGCCCAATTCCGAGTGCAACTGGATAACGGTCATAAGATTATCGCTTATCTATCTGGCAAAATGCGCAAGTACTATATCCGCATCATTTTAGGCGATCTAGTTACAGTAGAAATGTCACCGTATGATCTCAACCGGGGACGGATCACCTATCGGTATAAGAAATGAATTTATGGCCAAATCAAACAAGCAGATTGAATCGAAGAATCCTTGTCCAAGGTGAGTTGCTTGTAGACCGGCGCTTAGAATCATTAAAAAGAATGAGGACCAATATGGATACAAATCTTACCTATTCCCCTGGTGATTGGGTTGTACACTCATTTTATGGTGTAGGCCAAATCACAAGGATTGAAGTAAAACCTATCCAGGAAATCGACACAATTTGTTATAAAGTAAAAACTAAGGATAGTATTTATTGGTTTTCCACAACCGACTTTGGAAATCCTCGAATACGACCGGTAGCCTCAGAGGAGATATTCCAAGAAGTAATCAAGAACTTGAGGTCTAAAGCCAGCACACAAGACACGGATAGAAAACTTTGGAAGCAAATGATTGAAGATGTACAAGCTGATAATGACCTGATATCTATCAGCATCCTCGTTCGCGATCTCTCTACACAACAGGCTATTAGAGGTCTCAATCAAAATGAGCGAGATGCATTAAACCTTTATAAAGAACGATTGTTGGGAGAGTGGGCCTCGATTTTGCCTGAGGAGGTTGAAAAACTCCGACCCAGACTTCATGGTTATATTCAAGAGAGCCAGGCAAAGATAGATTTACCTAAGAAACAATAAGGAAAATCAATGCAGAAATTTTTAGCGGTATGAATTCAATTGTGATGGGTGCTAACAGTCATAATTCGCATTCAAAGGATGAGTTTATCCCATTCAATTAGAACCCAGTCCAAAAAAATTCTTGTCATAATTTCGTAAATCAAAGTAGTAAAGACCGCAACTTAATATAATCATATAATGATTTCTATATCGGGGAATTGGTTATTGCGAATATTTATTCATGGGAAACCATTAATAGTTAACAGAGTATAAGGGTAAAGAAAATATTCCCAGCTTTGAACACCTGAACGCTACTGCAGTCCAAAAGTAAATAGGTTGTGAATTCATTTACGATCAGTGTAAGATCATTATATTTTTGATTAATTGATCATAGACAAGAAAGTGGTACAACCTGGAGTATAAGATAAATGTACGTAATTTTAGTATTAGACAGGTAGAAAATCATTGGGTTCATACGTTGATTAATTAAGATTACTTTGTCCGATCCAGTGTAAATTTGAATGAATACAACCATTAAAAAAGGAATTGGAAATGATACAAAATCGGGAATCGAAACAAGAGGATGAACGCGCAAAACGAACATTAGATCAACAAAAGCTTGAAAATGAGCAAGATGAAGAACGAATACTAGACCAACAAAAACAACGGCTAATGGAACAGCAACAAGAAGAAGAACGAAAACTCAGGCAAAAGGAACAGAGGGAATTCGAGCAATTGCAGGAAAAAGATCGCCTGCAACGACAAAAAGACCAACAGAATTTTGAAATTCAACGGGAAGAAGAACGAAGGCGAAAGCAAAAAGAACAACAAGAATCCGAGCAGTAATTGGAATAAATTCCTACAGTAAATGGAAATTAATGATTCTTGAAGCTTTGAGATCAATCTGGGAATGGCTCGAATATCAAAGCATCCTGAAATACCTTGCAATTCCTGATATAACTTGCTTCGTATTGTCATTGGAGATTATGATCTCTTCGCAGCGCACAAATCGAATGATGAGAAAGTTGTTGGAAAGCCAGGGTGAAATTAGGGAATTCTAATATAAGAATTACACATAAATTGGATAAAGTGTGCTATAATAATCTGCTTGATTAACATTTGTTCTGAATATAGAGAATATTCCTTTGATTTGGAACCCATGCTTAACCATGTAATCTTTGAAAGGAGTTCCAAATCATGTCTGAAAAACAACAAGGCATAGTAAAGTGGTTCAATGGTACCAAAGGCTACGGTTTCATTGAACGTGAAGATGGCGAAGATTTATTTGTCCATTACAATTCCATCATATCTGATGGTTTCCGTAACCTTGATGAAGGTCAACGAGTAGAATTCACCGTTGTCCAAGGTGAAAAAGGCCTACAAGCTCAGGACGTTGTGGTCATCTAAGAATTCAACCACATAAAGATTACAGGGCAGCATTAAACAGGCTGCCCTGTTTTTATTTCACTCGAATTATCGCCTGTCTAAACCAGCCCTGCATGAATAATCGCTAAAAACATAAATACCCTATGGAAAAAAATTGGTCACAGGACAAGTCCACCCAGGACATATAGTGGTCTAGTATCTATGCAGTCTCATATATGAGGGAAGTGTTCTCAGTCGGGTACATTTTTTCCATGTTTTGGTACCCGGGTTGAGCCAGGGCTGCACCGGATTGTTATTGAAGTGCGCTCAGGTATGAAGAAGGAAATGCGACCTGTACCCCAATTACTCAGCAATTCTTAGCTTGATTTGAACATTAATCAACTGATTCATACCTAAAATTGACTGATTGGTCAATATTTTGAATAAACCAACGATCTACCGCTAGCAATAATCAAGTACAAGTGAAGTAGAATTTTTTTATCGTTTGAATGGAACGGAACTTCACAAACAATTGGTCACCTGACCACTTCTTGAGAAAACCTGTTACAGGATCGTTCCTTCACAATAAGCAGGCTTCTATTGAAATTCCCATCACCGTCGCCGCTGTAATTTATAATATATAATTTATAATAATATTTCATAATTCTTTGTTGATTTAATAGATAAACTTTAGAATCAGGCTATTCATAAAAGTAATTGGACAGATTCGAGTGAATGAGGAGAGAAAAATGACAATCAATGAAGTAACTACACCTGAGTTTAATCGGCCACAAGTAACTTATCAAGGTTTACGTCGCTTTAATTTAATTATGGGTTTCCTGCACCTTCTGCAGGCGATCCTGATGATCGTTCTCAGTAATGATACGACCTATCCGATCTATACATACTTCTTGAATTTTGACGTAGAGACCTTGACCTTAGCACCCAATCCAACCTTGCTATATGAATTATTATTCGGACCAGCGGTCGCTTTGTTCCTATTGATATCAGCTGTTGCCCACTTTTATCTGGCAACAATTGGCTCCAAAGGTTATGTCCAAAACCTAGAAAAGGGGATGAATCCAGTTCGCTTCTATGAATATGCACTAAGTTCTTCATGGATGATTGTTTTAATCGGGATGTTGGTGGGATTATGGGACCTGGGAGCGTTGATATTAATTTTCAGCCTCAATGCCACCATGAACTTGTTCGGGATCATGATGGAACTGCACAACCAGCGAACTGAAAAACCAAATTGGACCGCATTCATTTATGGATGCTTTGCAGGGATCGTTCCTTGGATCGTGATTACGATGTTTTTTGTCGGCGCGGTCAATTCTGGGGATGCGAAGCCACCTGTTTTCGTATATGCTATCGTACCGACCCTGTTTGTGTTCTTCAACATCTTTGCCATAAATATGGTTCTGCAGTATAAGAAAATTGGCAGGTGGAAAGACTATCTTTTCGGAGAACGCGTTTACATTATTCTCAGTCTGACGGCAAAGACAACTCTGGCTTGGATTATCTTTGCTGGAACCCTGGCACCTGTATAGAAAAATTATCTGCTAATTTGATATATAAAGGGCTGTTCATAAACTGGACTGCCCTTTAATGTCTCGTATACTGCGGTGTGAACACTACAAGAGAATCATCAACTGGTCGATTCTACAAGCTCATAACTGGTTAAGGTCCAACTACCAAAATTTCGTCGAGCTTCTCAATTTCCAGACGATGGCGATTTAGAGACCAATACAGAAATTTTCGCCTTGTCATCTTGACACCCGGCTTAATCACCTCATATTTCGAGAGGGGAATCGCTGGCCAGGTCACAATAATATTCCCAAAGAAAATCTTACCTGAACTTAACTTCTTGAAATTTCTCCATTCTTAAAGCTAGGTTCGCGATAATATGATTTTTTATGAAATTGCGAAGGAGTGAGTATGAATATAAGGAAATTTTTCCAATATTCATTAATTGGATTTATTGTCATCATCGTCATTGGTGTCTTGGGGATAATTGTTTGGTCAAAAACAGGAACATACCCGGCAAAATTAGTCGCAGTATCCGCACTAGAATCTACGGACAGGGTGACTGTTACTCAAGACAATTGGATTGTTTTCGAACCCAATAACGAGACGGAGATCGGCTTGATTTTTTATCCAGGTGGCTTGGTAGAGCCAACCGCCTATGCCCCTATTTTGCATCAGATCTCAGAAAATGATGTTCTGGTGATTATTATCCCTATGCCCTTAAACTTGGCCATCCTAAACACTGGTGCTGCCAATGCTGTAATTGACGCCTATCCAAATATCACAACTTGGATCCTTGCTGGACATTCACTAGGTGGCGCATCAGCGGCGATATTTGTGGAGAACAACCCGAACAAAATAGACGCCCTTGCATTATGGGATTCTTATCCACCCAACAGTGCCGACTTATCCGATAACACCCTTCCTGTAATTTCAATTTTTGGCACCACAAATAATATTCCGAATACCGAAAACTTTGATGACAAGAAACACTTGTTACCAGCAGACACCAGATTTATCGGAATTGAAGGGGCAAACCATGCTCAATTTGGTGATTATGGACCCCAAAAAGGTGATGTTATCGCCTCAATGAGCTTGGCTGAACAACATGAACTGGTTGCTGAAATTATGCTAGACTTCATAAATCCATAATTTATTTTTAAACGGCTACTTTTACTCCCAAGGTCATTCATTTTTTCCTTCGAATCAAACCACAACAAAGACTCTTACCGCTAAACATTATTTATTAGCGATTGCTTTATATCAAATAGCGGGGTCTGGAATCGAGCGAGGAGGGCATAAAAATCCCATCCATTTATGCTTAATGGCAGGATTTTCACCCACAACCGTCTGATTCGAAGTGGGTCTATGGCGTTTCTGTGGGCTATATGTGGCGCTGGGATTTCTGTATGGTGCAATATATGGGGTTTTTTATTTTCCAAAATTTCTGTGATTTCTATTAAGTATCAAGGTTTTTGCACCTGAATTGCACCAATGTTTATATCGGAAAGGAAGGAAAATCTTCCCTGTCTGTTTTGTTGAGGCTGTTTTACTCTACTATATCCTTGTGAACATTCAACAAACTAATTGCTTAATATCTCATTTTCAACCTTGGTGGAAATCGTTGATTTTGTCTAACTTTGTCTAACTTTTCCCGGTGTTCCACGGGTGAAAGGTGATAATTTGATCAAAACCCATAACATACAAAAATAAGTTGTTTTCCTGGATTAATGTCTGTATAATGAAAATGCGTTAAGGGTTTATCAAATTAACCAGTCGTGGGGGATAAAAACATTGCAATAAACCCTTTATGGCAAGGACTTCTACCTGATTATGGGGAGTAGGTATGTCGCCAAAGCTGGAAGAACAAATCGAAAATCTCAAAAAAATCATTACCGAGATGGAAGATCAAAGGCAGGTTCTTGGAGATGCTGCTGTAGATGCTTCTCTGGTGCCGTTCCAGGAAAAGCTCGCTGAATTACAAGCGCAGGTTGAAACACAGAAGGATATACCTCCCGAAGAACCTGTGAGGCAGCGCAAGCTGGTCACGCTTCTATATATGGATATCGTTGGCTCTACTGCCATGACCCAGCATCTCGACCCAGAGGATACGCTTGAGATAATGGATAATGCTTTGCCGCGATTAGCTGCACCCATTGAGGCACATGGCGGGCATGTATCCCGTTATACAGGTGATGGTTTCAAGGCTGTCTTTGGTGATCCTGTTGCCAGAGAGGATGATCCCGAACAGGCAATCCGTGCTGGGTTGGGTATACTCAAAGATGCCAAGGCGCTCGCCCAGGAGTTACGCAAAGATTGGGGAATCGAGGACTTCAAGGTGCGCATTGGTATCGACACAGGACTGGCTGCCCTTGGCGGTCAAACGGAGGCGGAAGATACTGTTATGGGCCGGGTGGTCAACCTGGCAGTACGCATCGAGAGCGCTGCCCCCCCTGGTGGGTTGTTGATCTCCCACAATACTTACCGTCACGTACGCGGTGTGTTTACCGTCGAAGCTCAGGAGCCGATCACTGCCAAGGGTTTCCCAGAGCCTGTGCCAGTCTACTTGGTCAAGCAGATCAAGCCAAGAGCCTTCCGTGTGTTAACAAGAGGTGTGGAGGGTGTCGAGACGCGCATGGTAGGTCGCGTAACTGAGTTGGATTTCCTCAAAGACGCCCTGCTTACTGCCATTGAGGAGGGTGAAGGTCAGGTAACCACCATTACAGGAGAAGCCGGGGTGGGCAAATCACGATTATTGTATGAGTTCCAGAATTGGCTCGATGTGTTGCCCCCTGAACAGGATGTGCGTTTCTTCCAGGGTCGCGGACGCCAGGAAGCACAGGGGTTGGCTTACAGCTTGTTGCGTGACGTGTTCGCTTTCCGCTTCCAGATATTGGACGATGATACTGGAGAGCAGGCGCGCCAAAAGATTGAAACTGGTTTCTGTGATGTTTATGGTCAGGATGAAGCGGGAATCATGCGCGCCCATATCCTGGGGCAGTTGCTGGGATTTGATTTCAGTTCTAGCTCCCACCTGAAAGGTGTGCTTAATGATGCTGAGCAGCTACGCAACCGCGGGGTGATGTACATGATCCAGTATTTCCAGGATTTATCGCAGGAAATTCCTGTGGTTATTTTCTTGGAGGACATCCATTGGGCTGACGACAGCTCCCTGGATATTGTCAACCAATTAGGTGAGAGAACATCAGAACTGCCATTTTTGATCGTTTGTGCTGCCCGCCTAAGATTATTTGAACGACGGCCATATTGGGGAGAGGGGCAAGATTATCACACACTCCTTGACCTTCGTCCCTTGTCCAAACGTGAAAACCGCAATTTAGTCACAGAGATCTTGAAGCTGGCCGTTGATATCCCTGTTGAACTGCGTGAATTGGTGGTCAAGGGTGCAGAAGGCAATCCCTTCTACACAGAAGAATTGATCAAGATGCTTATAGAGGATAATGTGATCATTCCAGATGAAAAGATCTGGCGTATTGACCTGAGTCGCTTGGAGCAGGTTGACGTTCCATCCACTTTAGCAGGAGTGTTACAAGCCCGTCTAGATAGCCTGCCGGCCCATGAACGTACAATCCTCCAACAGGCTTCCGTGGTTGGTCGTTTGTTCTGGGATAGCATTGTGGCTTTTATCCAATCTGAAGGAGGAAATGGGGATGACCGGCATCGAGTACCTTTAGTATTGACCTCGTTGCGTGATCGAGAATTGATCTATCGTCATGAAGAATCTGCTTTCGCAGGGGCAATCGAATATTTCTTCAAGCATGATGTGCTGCGTGAAGTCACGTATGAGAGCGTGATTAAGAAACTGCGCGAAACATATCATGGTTTAGTGGCAGATTGGTTGATCGCCAATGGTGGTGATCTTATCGGAGAATACAGCGGTTTGATCGCGGAACATTTAGTCATGGCAAGAAGAGAGGAAAATGCCTGCCAATACTATCTCCAAGCGGGTGAATTTGCGTTATCAGCTTATGCAAACCAGGAAGCAGAAACTCAATTTAGTCAGGCATTGAGTTTGAAGTGTAAAGACATTGATAAATCAAAATTGTTGGAAGGTTACGGCGAAGCCTTGAGCAGACAGAATCGCTATGAAGAAGCCATCCAAAAATGGAGTGAATCAATCGAATTGAATTTGAGTTTAGAGAATATGACAGAAATTTCTCGTCTTTATGCAAAATCTTCACGCGCCGCTTGGTGGTTGGGTGATACTCCCCGTGGTCTGGATATTTGTCTTGAAGGGCTCAAGTTGATTAAAAATGAGCCGGATAGCCATGAGGTTGCTTTATTGCTGCACGAAACCGCGCGAGCATATAACTTCAATGGCATGCCCACAAAAGCCTATGAGTATTGCACAAGAGCTTTACATATGGCTGAACAATTAGGTGATATTGAAGTTCAAGCGGACACATTAGCTACACTTGGTCTCCTACCCGGATTGCAACCTGATGAGGTGATAGAAAATTTAACACAAGCAGTTGACCTTGCGGATAAGGGTAACTTCTTCAAAATAGGAGTTCGAGCCAATTTGAATTTAGGAGAACTCAGATTTGAAATAACTGGCGACATTCACGAAGCTCATCAGGATCTCGAGCGCGCACTCGTTATAGCATTACGACGAGGGAATCTCCATGAGGAATTTCTTGTATCTAGTAACTTGCTGGGGGTAGTATTTCATTCAAGAAGACTAAGTGAATTAATTAAGTGTGTTCATTCTTTGGAGGATCTTTCAAAAGGGATTACCAAAACAGATTTTACAAATAGAGTACTTCAGTTGAACAAAGCGGTCTTATTAGGATTGAAGGGAGAGTTGCTCCAATCATTATCGCTTCTCGTTGAGATTAGAGCCAATGCGCAGAAAAGCGGTGATCTTCAACATCTTGTCAACATTGATAATCGGTTAATAGACAAGAATCTGGAGATACATTGGTCAGGAGGAGAACCAAATTGGAAGGAAGTAGAAGATGCTATAACCGAATTAATCGATCTGGGAGAGAAAGGTTGGAGTAAAACATCGCCCTTATGTCTGCTTTCAATTGCAAATAGCTTGCAGGGAAAATACCAAGATGCTAACCAATCTTTGGAAGAGGCGAAATTAGTAAAAGACGATTATTCACAATTCTGGAATCATGTGAATATATCAAGGGCTACTGCAAACCTAGCTGCATCTGAAGGTCGTTGGGAGGATGCAATTGAAACGTTTGAAGATCTAACTAAAACATTTGCTGATAAAGGTTATCGCTGGAATCATGCCCGCTATCTTTGCGATTGGGCAGATTCGTTGATTTCACGAGGAGAACCCAATCATATTGAGAATGCTCGAGATTTATACAAACAAGCATTTGATATATATGCATATTTAGAAGCAACCTGGTATCAAGAACAAGTCGAGAAAAGGTTGAATAAAATAACGAAATAGATGGGCGGTTCAGGCTATATCAAAGTGCTTGAAGAAAGATTGGGGAAGTTGCAAGGATCGTAAACCCCAAAACAACAATAACAAACTAATCACGAATTTTACCCCCATCTGGTAGGCAAGGGGTAATAATAGTGTGTAGTGGAGCGATAAGTGAACCCCGGGGGTCTTTACAATTGAACATCAATTATCCTGATATCGGTTATTTCCTGGATATCTGGGAGAATGTTGGATATTACCCAACTCCTACCTAGGAGGATAGTTGTCGAAATTATCCTTGAAACCAATCAATGAGTATATTTGTCTTATTCAAATATCATCTGTATAATCAGTAATCGGCAAGGGTTTATCAGTCCATCAATAAAAGGGGGATATATCGTGGTAAAACCCTTTAGGTTGCGATTATTCATCTAGTCAGAGGGAGTGACTATGTCAACAACCCTGGATGAACAGATCAATCAACTCAAGCAAGCCATTGCTGAGCTTGAAGCACAAAGAGCGATCCTCGGTGATGAAGCTGTGGAAGCTGCGCTTATTCCTTCCAGAAAGAAGTTAGCTGATCTTCAAGCCCTGGTCGAATCCCAAAGAGAAGAACCTATTGTCGTTCCCCAGCGGAAGCGAAAATTAGTCACGTTGCTCTACATGGATGTTGTTGGTTCAACTGCAATGACCCAAGATCTTGATCCTGAAGATACGATGGAAATTATGGAAAAGGCTATTCTCCGTTTAGCAGCTCCAATCGAATCACAAGGTGGTCATATAACAAGATTCACGGGTGACGGGTTCAAGGCAATATTCGGTGATCCCATTGCAAGGGAGGATGACCCTGAAAAGGCAATACGAGCGGGTTTGGAGATTCTCGAAGTTTCAGCGGGATTGGAAAAGGAAATAGAGCAAGATTGGGGAATTGAGGATTTCCAGGTACGGATTGGAGTAGATACGGGTTTGGCTGCATTTGGAGGACAAACTGAGGGCAAGGAAACCGTCAAGGGACGCGTGGTCAATCTGGCAGTACGTATTGAAAGCGCCGCACCTCCTGGATGTATGCTAATCTCTCACAATACCTATCGCCATGTACGTGGTGTATTCAACGTCGAACCACAAGAACCTATCATGGCTAAGGGTTTCCCCGAACCAGTTCCAGTCTATCTGGTCAAAGAAATCAAGCCTAGAGCCTTCCGTGTACAAACCAGAGGTGTCGAAGGCATCGACACTCGCATGGTGGGGAGAAATGATGAATTGAGATTCCTCCAAGATGCTTTGATGACTGCCTTTGAGGAAGGAGAAGGACATGTAATGACTGTGAGTGGAGAGGCAGGGGTAGGAAAATCACGCTTGTTATATGAGTTTGATAACTGGTTCGAATTGCTACCAGGCTCACAGGCTGTTCGTTTCTTCCAGGGGCGGGGGCGGCAGGAAGCGCAAAATTCTCCCTACAGTTTGCTGCGAGATGTATTCACATTCCGTTTCCAGATACTGGATGATGATACAGGTGAAGAAGCTCGTACGAAAATAAAGAATGGCTTTGGAGAGATTTTTGGTACTGAGCGTGATGGCATCATGCGCGCCCAAATTCTTGGACAGCTCTTGGGTTTCGATTTTAGCGACAGTCGACACTTGAAAGGTGTGCTTAATGATGCAGAACAACTGCGTAACCGTGGTTTGATGTATCTAATTCAGTACTTCAAGGATTTATCGCAGGAAGTACCTGTAGTTATCTTCTTGGAGGACATCCATTGGGCAGATGACAGCTCATTAGACGTGGTTAGCAGAATAGGTGAGTCTACTCGGCAACATCCTATATTACTTATCTGCGCTGCGCGTCCTATCCTCTTTGAGAGACGTCCCTATTGGGGTGAGGGGCAAACGTATCACACTCGTATTGAGTTGCGTCCTTTGTCAAAACGCGAGAGCCGTCAACTTGTGGATGAGATCCTCAAACTCACTGATGATATTCCTTCTGAACTGCGCGAATTGGTTGTTCAGGGTGCAGAAGGCAACCCTTTCTACACAGAGGAATTGATCAAGATGTTGATCGAAGATGGTGTGGTAATTTCCGATCAGGAAATCTGGCAAATTGATTTGACCAGGTTGGAGGAGGTGAATGTACCTCCAACCCTGGCAGGTGTGCTGCAAGCTCGATTGGATAGTTTGCCAATCCATGAACGAACAGTTCTTCAACAGGCTTCAGTGGTAGGTCGCTTATTTTGGGACCGTATTGTTATTTATATCCAATCTGAAGGCGGGAACGGAGGTGACCCACAGCTAATCCCTCAAACATTGAATTCCTTGAGAAATCGGGAGCTGGTCTATCGACATGAGGAATCCGCATTTGTGGGTGCGGTGGAGTATCTATTCAAACACGATGTACTGCGTGAGGTGACTTATGAAAGTGTGATCAAGCGGCTTCGTAATACTTATCATGGTTTGGTGGCAGATTGGCTAATCAAGAACAGTAAGGACAGGATTGGTGAGTACTTTGGTTTGATAGCAGAACACCTGTTGTTGGCGGGGAGAAGTGATCAGGCATGCGAGTACTTCTTGCAGGCTGGTGAATCCGCTTTAGCGTCTTATGCAAATCCTGAAGCGGAAGGGTATTTTAAAAAGGCTCTGGCTATAGTCCCTAGAGATTCCATTCGAGCTGAACTAACCTTTGCCTATGCAAAATCAATACATATGCAGGGTCGGTCACGATATGATGAGAGCCAGCAATATTATCGACAAGCGATTGATTTATACGAGAAACTCGGGAATCAAGAACACATAGCGGAGATTTATTATCACCTTTCCTATCTGTTGTGGGATATTGATCACCTGGAAGCGTGGAATATATGCCAAGAAGCCCTGCAAAAACTTAAAGGTGCTCCAGATAGTGTAAGCTATGCACGCTTGCTTGGAGAAGCAAGCCGTACAGCTTTCTTTCGCGATATTAAAGACCAGGTAATCACCTTGTGCTATCAAGCGCAAGAGATGGCTGACAAATTTGGGGACTTGGAAGCAAGTTTAGATGCTGGCATCACGCTTGCATTACAGAATCATGTCCCGGAGGAGTCGATTCGCAGTTTGCATGAAATTATTACTTTGGCTGAAGCCGAAGGATTGCTACGCACTTCTTCTCGCGCACACCTTGGTCTTGCAGCTAATTTAGGTTCCTATTATGTTGATTTTGAAGCTGCCTTTTATCATTATTATCGAGCAGCTGAATTGGCAAAGCAGATTGGTGATGTTCAGAGAATATTGTTTGCATTTGTTGAAAGTTTTAACTATTATCTACGTCTTGGGAAATTGAAGGAGGCTGAACAACTGGTTTCGGATTTCTTCAGGGATTCAAATGTATCTCAAGAGGATGTGAAAAGTGTTATGAAGATTGCCAATCGAAGTCTCCTCGATGCCAGGGGGGAGTGGGCAAAATATATAGGGCTATACCGACCGGTGGTGGATGATACCCGCCTGGGGGGAAGCTTCCAGGCAATCTCTTGGGGAAATTATTTTCTGGTAAGTTCCCTACTGGAGATGAATCGTTATGAATCTCTCTATGATCTTACCGAGGTAGAAGAACGGTTGAAAGAGAATATCAAGATTGGTTGGGATAACATTCAATATCGTTCATATTCCATGTTAGTCATTACGTTTGCTAGACAACGACAATTTGGGACTGCTCACGAATATCTCCTCCAGGCTGAAGAACATTCGGGAAAATTCGAACACAATGGTGTGATTGAAGCCCGCGCTTCTGCTGAGTTTGAGCTGGCATTCGCAGAGAAACGCTGGAATGACGCGGTGAAATTTAGCGAAATTACAATTGATATTATGAAGATCAGTAAATATCATTGGGGATTGGCGCGAAAGCTGATCGACTTGGGTGATGCCCTTATAGGTCGCAACGAACCTGGTGACCTGGAAAGGGCGCGAGAGACTTACCAGCAATCACTGGACATGTTCACCGAAATGGGTGCCCCAGGCTATATCAGGGTGATAGAAGAACGGCGGGGGGATTTGCATGAATAATAAACAACAATTACAAACTAATCGGGAATTTTTCCCCCATCCAGTAGACACGGAGTAATTATGGTGGGTAATGGGGCAATAAGTGAACCTGGGGGGGCATTACAAATGAATATCTCATTCTCCAATGCCTGTACCTTTCGGGTATCAGTGACCCCATAGGGCACTGTTCGGGCAGCAGGGGAGAGGGAGGCAGGGATTCATGCCACCCGTCTCTTCGGAGACGGGCTTTTTTTGATTCCTTGAAAAGAGGTGATAAACATGATCAAAGTCCGCATCCTTGACCGCTATGAGGTCTGTGATGGCGAGGCAAATGGATTTGTCTGCGAAGATGTAGATGCGCGAGACGAGATGTACGATTGATATAAGCCCTGCGAGATTCTCACCTTTACGAACCCCGGTGTATGCCTCCTCAACCAAGAGTTGCCCAGAACCCGAAGGAAAGTTCATTTATAATATAACTAGTTTCCCGGTTCTCATCAACAGCCAAAACAGGGGAATTGTTTTGGCGACATCCTTTACAATTTCTTCTTATACTTATCGATTGGAATTTTTACCCGGTTTAGCGTAAGTTTGGATGGCATAATGAATGAGCTGGTTCAGAATTTACAAAATGTCAAGTGGATTGAAATCGTCAGGAAGTATCAGGAACCAGATCTGCCCAAGGCGGTAGAACAAATATTAACCTCGGTCTTTGTGTATGTCGGGTTGATGATCGTGATGGCTTTCACGATCCGCATTTCCTACTGGACATTACTGCTGGTGATTCCCACAGCGGGATTCGCGGTGAGGACATTTATCATTTTCCATGACTGCGGACACCAGAGCTTCTTCGGAGCGAAGAACAAAAGAGCCAATGATGTACTCGGGGTGATCACGGGGATCTTAACCTTTACACCCTATCATTTCTGGAGGCGGGCACATGCCATGCACCACGCAACGGTAGCCAAACTGGATCAGCGCGGAAAAGGGGACGTATGGATGCTGACCGTTGATGAATGGAATGAGGCCAGCAAATGGAAAAAACTGATCTACCGGGTCTATCGAAATCCACTGGTTCTTTTTACCCTGGGAGCCTGGATCAATATGATCGTTGCCCAGCGGATTCCTTTTCCCGGTATGGACCCACAGGATAAGCGCAGTATTCTGCTCACCGATCTTGCCTTGCTTCTTATAGGGGTATCGGTAATCCTGTTGTTTGGTTGGAAAGCTTACCTGCTCATTCAAATACTGGTGATGATGATCGCCTCCTCAATTGGAGTCTGGCTTTTTTACGTTCAGCACCAGTTCCCAGGAGCTTATTGGGCTCGGAAGGGCGAATGGGATTACCTGAGTGCCTGCCTACAAGGCAGCTCCTATTATAAATTGCCGGAAGTGCTGCGCTTTTTTACTGGGAATATCGGCTTTCACCATCTGCACCACTTGTCCCACCTGGTGCCCAACTATCACCTGCCCCGGCTATATCGACAGCATCCCGAGTTAGCCGTCGAACCGATCACGCTCAGGGATACACGCAAACTGCTGGCAATCCGTTTATACGATGAGGGAAAACGCAGCTACGTGGGCTATCCGGGGTGAACCAAATAATCTTCAACCTTTTGTATGCTTTTCTCTTCCCTTAATTCGATATCGATAAAAGCAGTGACCTGAGTTTAATATCGCAATTACCAATTTTAATATCCACAAGATTTGCGAAGGTCTCCACATCAGTCTATGGACATGTTCACAGAGATAGTTGCGCCGGGCTATCGCATGGTGCTTGAAGAACGGTTGGGGGAGTTGCAAGGATTGTAAATCTAACCACAAAATATTCACGGATTTTTCCCCCCCGGCCGGCAGATACGATGAAATAATGGTGGGTTTTAGGGCAGTAAGTGAACGCGGGGGATCGAAACAAATGGATATCTAATTCGCCTTCTGCCAGAGATCCTAAAGGGCACCACTCGCTTATTACGGGAATCTGCATTAAATGCACCAAACTGGACCAGGGATGAAGAAGGAAAAGCGAGCTGCTAACCTGTTTTGATTGGGTGATTGATTTCATCAAAAACGGTATTCGAGTAGATAATAAACAAACATTAAGTCATTTATATTATTCTATTAACACCATCATTAACAACTTTACTTGACTCCAAAGATTGAATTTGCTATTATCGATAATATCCAGCTATTACTTGCTTTGACAGGTAAATATTCATATCACTGATCCTTTTCCCAAAGGACTGCATCAGCACCGTTCATTCAATCAAGCCAGATGGAGGTGCATCTTTTTTCGACGACATTCAGGATAACAAAAATTTGAATAATAAGTTGCTGCAAAACCAGGGCTGAACCTGGTTCAATCAGGCGAAGTCCAAACAGTCCTTTTCCTTTAACAGGAGACAACACTCCAAGTTGGTCTCAAGAACAATTAACTCGAAAATTAATCAATATAGGAGAATTGCTACCATGATACCATCTAGACGATCTGTCATCATAAACATTCTCATCCTTTTGCCCTTGATGCTTCTCGCCCTTGGGCCAGCGATGGCGGCTAAAGGAGGTGGCACAATTACATCAGAATATTATGGCACTACTAGTTCTGACCAAGATGTTTATGAATATACATTATCGAGTGCTGGCAAGAAACAGATGGAGGTAAAGATCATCACTTATGGTGGTATCATCACCTCTATCGTAGTTCCAGATAATTGGGGTAACATGGAGAATGTAGCCCTCGGCTTCGACAACCTCCAGGACTATGAAACCAAAAATCCCTATTTTGGTTGTATAACCGGTCGTTACGCCAACCGGATCGCCAATGGACGGTTCACCCTCGATGGGTTAACATACTGCCTTGACATTAACAACGATCCAAACTCTTTGCATGGCGGTTTCGTAGGTTTCGATAAAAAAGTATGGGAAGTGACAAACGCGGAAGTTGGTCCGCGTGGTCCGATGCTTGAGCTGCATTATCTCAGCCTTGCCGGGGAGGGCTTTGAAGGTGATGTTTGTGCGGATGGTGAGGCAGGATACCCTGGAAATTTGGACGTTTACGTGACCTATACCTTGGACGGTAACAAGCTGATCATGGATTACGTAGCTACCACCGATGCACCCACTGTTGTCAACCTAACCAATCATACCTATTGGAATCTGGCTGGTGAAGGTGAAGGTGACATCAACGATCATTTCCTTAAGATCAATGCTGATAAGTACACACCTGTTGACCCTACCCTGATTCCGACTGGCGACCTGCCATCTGTCGAGGGAACGCCATTTGATTTCAGGAATTGGAAACAAATTTCTGAAGGTCTACGTTCTAACCAAGAGCAAGTCGTCATCGGGCGAGGATTCGACCACAACTGGGTGCTGAGCCGACCTTCACCTGAGGATACTTCGATGTTCCATGCTGCAGCGATGTGCGAACCCGAATCCCGGCGCGTGCTTAATGTCTGG